>NZ_MEIY01000001.1:0-38980 GCF_001752365.1 Marinobacter sp. X15-166B
GTTTCGTACCGAAACATCCCGGTCAGCGCCCACACGAATTACTTGGTTAACTTGTTAAAGAGCGCTTGAGCCGTTGCTCAATCAAGGAGACGCATTCTACCGAACCCTGCCGCCTTGTCAACGTTTATTTTCGAGAGAGACTGAAAACAAACTCAATCGAATCAATCCGTTACTTCGTAAATCAGGTGGCGCATTATACCGCTTCCAACCACCCTGTCAACCGCTATTTTGCAATTCGTTTTGAAGCACTGCAACCCTCAAAACCACCCTTGCAAGCCTGCCGGCCAACTCATCAAGGCGGCGAATTATAGAGCAACCCACCGCCTTGTCAACCGCTTTCTCAAAAGAATTCAAAACTGAAATTCTTTAACTTAATCAGACGGTTACTTCCGATTCCCGGACCGCCTCAGCGGCGCCCCCCTCGAAAGAGATGCGCATTCTACAGCGCTGGACGGAGGTGTCAACGGCCTTGACGCAAATTTCGCGTTTATTGCGGTTTCCACCTACACCGCCCGGTCAAAACTCGACCCTAATGCGCTGCACGGCGGTTACCGCCTTGTCCTTTGCGTCCGCTATAGAGTCACCTGTGGCCAAAGCCACCCCCATGCGGCGGCGCCCGCTAAGCTCCGGTTTGCCGAACAGGCGCAACTGCACGTCCGGTTGCGCCAGCGCGGCCTCCAGGCCGGTAAAGGCAACCTGCGCCGACTGCCCCTCCGGCAATATCACCGCTGAGGCGGAAGGCCCCTGTTGCTTGATGGCTGGAATGGGCAAGCCCAGGATCGCCCGAGCATGCAGGGCAAACTCCGACAAGTCCTGTGACACCAGCGTAACCAGACCGGTGTCGTGCGGCCGGGGCGACACTTCCGAAAAATACACGTCATCGCCATGGATAAACAGTTCAACACCGTACACCCCATAGCCACCCAGATTTTCGGTAATCTTCAGCGCGATGTCCCTGGACCGCTCCAGTGCCTTGGCACTCATCGGTTGAGGCTGCCACGACTCTCTGTAATCACCGTCTTCCTGACGATGACCGATGGGCGCGCAAAAGCTCACACCGCCCGCATGGCGAACCGTCAACAAGGTTATTTCATAGTCAAAAGTCACAAACCCTTCTACAATCACCCGCCCTTTTCCCGCGCGCCCCCCAGTCTGTGCATAATCCCAGGCGGCGTCTATCTCACCAGCATCAGTGATGGTGCTCTGCCCCTTGCCGGACGAACTCATTACCGGCTTGACCACCACCGGCATCCCAATCGCGTTGACCGCCTCAACGAACGCCTCCTTGGTATCAACAAACCGGAACGGCGAGGTTGGCAGACCCAGCTGTTCAGCCGCCAGACGCCGAATGCCCTCGCGATTCATGGTGAGGTCCACCGCCCTGGCGGTGGGAATCACCGTATAACCTTCCTGCTCCAGCTTGACCAGCTCGGCGGTTGCTATTGCCTCGATCTCGGGAACGATCAAATTGGGCGCCTCCAGCTCGACTATTTTTCGCAGCGCTTGCGGATCCAGCATATCCACCACATGACTGCGATGCGCCACTTGCATCGCTGGCGCATTCGGGTAGCGGTCTATGGCAATCACTTCAACACCCAGGCGCTGAAGTTCAATCGCCACCTCTTTACCCAACTCACCAGATCCGCATAACAACACCCTGTAGGCGTTCTCTTTTAACGGGGTTCCCAGGGTTACACTGCCACTGTTGTTCAAACCATGCCCTCCGCGAGCTTCTGACCTTGCCGCGCATCCGTCGGCTACCTGTTTATAGTGCTACTTTGCGCTCGCGCTCGGCGACTTTCTTCAGGACCGCCCTGCGCTCGTCGTTGGACAGGGATGTCCACTGCAATATCTCGTGGCCGGTTCGATGACAGCCAATGCAAACATCCTGCTCATCGAGGGCGCAGATACTCACACAGGGCGAGCGCACCTTATCTTTAACCGCCATAACCGCCTCTCAATTACCCCTCTACCGGCTTTAATCCGGTGATAAACCGGGCCGCGTTCTGTACATAACTCGCCGCATGCTGCTCAAGCATTTGCTGCTGCCGCTCGGTCAACTGGCGCTTGATTTTACCCGGTGCGCCTATCACCAGCGAACCGTCGGGAATTTCCATACCTTCCGATATCAGTGCCCCGGCCCCGATCAGGCAGTGCTTGCCGATTTTTGCGCCATTGAGCACCACCGCGTTAATGCCAATCAACGAATAATCGCCTACTGCACAGCCGTGCAACATGGCTTTGTGGCCGACCGTAACCCCCCGCCCGAGCGTGAGCGGCTTGCCCGGATCCGTGTGCAGTACCGCACCGTCCTGAACGTTTGTTTCCGGCCCGATGGTGATGAGTTCAAGATCACCGCGGAGCACGGCGTTGAACCAAACGCTGCATTTTTCATGGAGTTCCACATGGCCGACGACGGTCGCGTTGTGGGCGATAAACTGATCACTCCCGTGTAATTCGGGGGCACGGCCTTCCAGCTCGTAAAGCATTGCATGTTCCTTATTATGTGCGCGGTTGAAGCAAATCTATGTCCGCATCGTACACAGCATTCAAAAAATCGACCAGTACCACGGCGGACAGCCCCCAGATCTGATAACGCTCCCACTGGTAACAGGGCACGTAATAAGTACTGTCGAGAAACGGCAGTGGGTCCGTGCGCGCTCTCCGGTCTTCCAGGAAAAAATCGACCGGCACTTTGAATATGCTTTCAATTTCATCAGGGTTGGCGACCAACTCCGCGTCCCGCGGCACCACGCCCACAAAAGGCGTAACAAGAATACCGTACCGGGACATGACCTGACCCAGAGGGGCAATCATTTGCACCTGACTCGGTGGCAGCCCGATTTCCTCGTGGGTTTCACGCAGGGCCGTTTCAGCCAGAGTGGCATCCGCCCGGTCTCGCTTCCCCCCGGGGAACGAGACCTGTCCCCGGTGCGTGGTCATCTTCTGGGATCGCAAAGTGAATATTATCTCCGGACGACCACAAGAATCAGTCACCGGTAACAGGACCCCCGCTTCAGGGTAATTCAGGGCCAACTGCCGTGGTGCATAGCCTGACAGTCGCTCGGAGAGCAGATCACGCAAAACCAAACCTCCGGATTGTTTGTTGAGGTGGGACTTAAAACGAAGAGCCATATACACTAAGTTCCGCCACTTATTACAGTATACGGGGAAATCGATGAATTACTGCAGCACGTGTGGGAACGCTGTTGAGCGTCAAATTCCGAAAGGAGACAACCGGTACCGGTTTGTCTGTCCGGAGTGCAGCACCATCCACTACCAAAACCCGCGGATCATTGCCGGCACGGTCCCCGTATGGAATGGCCAGGTGCTCTTGTGCCGACGTGCAATTGAACCACGGTATGGTTTCTGGACCCTGCCCGCCGGCTTCATGGAAAACGGAGAAACCACCCGGGAGGCAGCGGCCAGAGAAACTTTGGAAGAAGCCCTCGCCGAAGTCACCATCGACAACCTGTACACCATGATTGACGTACCACACATTGACCAGGTCCACATTTTTTACCTCGCCACCATGACCAACGGCAAGCACGGCGCCGGTGACGAGTCGCTGGAAACCCGCTTGTTTGGCCTGGACGAAATTCCCTGGGATGAGATTTCTTTTCCCACGGTGCGCCGCACGCTGGAACACTTCGTCAACGACAGCGGCACCCGGTCTTTCCCCCTGCATGTCAGCGACGTGCGCTACAGCATCAAAGACAAGTCCTGATCGCTACAGCGACTCCAGTCGATACACCTCATAGGCAGGCTCTTCGTAAGGATGCGCAGCCTTCAGCGCAGCCACGGCCTGCCGGATAAACGCACTCTCACACACCATTTCCACCCGGTATTCGCTCACCACTTCAAGGTGATCCTGGCTCCCGATATGGGGTTGACTGCCCTGCAGCGGCCGGAATTGCCCCTGCCCGAGAACCTGCCAGGCGCAGCGGTCATAATCACCAATGCGTCCGGCGCCGGCATCAAACAGGGCCTGTTTGGTGGTCTCCAGAGCTCTTTCCGGGACGAAAAAACAAATTTTGTACAATGAACCCCCTCCACGGACCGGTTTGGACACCTATCCCACAATATATAGATTGATATTTGCACAGTCCAATCACTTATCGACTTACCCACAAATTCTGTGGATAACTCTGGGGAAAAAATCAGGGTAAGGCCCTCGAACCCCTGCCGTTACTGGCCTCATGACAAATTGGTGACAATTTCGACGATCAATTTAAATCTATTACTTTCAGCAAGTTACGATCGTCAACGAAAATTTTAAGGAATTGTACTGACATTGCTCACGGTTCAAACAGTGACACATGTCACATGTGCATAAATCCCGTGAGTCAAGCAAAATTTGTGCTGTTTAAGGTGCAAACACGGTTGAAATATGCAGCAAAAAAAGGCAGCGCCCGGCATAAAAAAAACCGGTGACCGCATGCGCCCTGGGGCGCACTGCGGTCACCGGTTTTCCTCTAGTGCTCTAAGCTATCTCAGCCGATCCACTTGCGGGCGTTGCGGAACATCCGCAGCCAAGGACCGTCTTCGCCCCACTCGGCCGGCGCCCAGGAGTATTGGGCCGTGCGGAACAATCTTTCAGGGTGCGGCATCATGATCGTGACCCGGCCGTCTGTGGTGGTCAGACCGGTCACCCCCCCTTCCGATCCGTTCGGGTTGAACGGATAGCGCTCGGTTACTTCACCGCGGTTATCCACGTAGCGCAGGGCCACCTGATTGCGGTCCGCCAGTGCGGCCACGGTTACCGAGTCTTCCAGCTCGATCCGCCCTTCACCGTGTGCCACCGCTATGGGCATTCTGGAACCGGCCATGCCTTCCAGAAACACCGAGGGTGAGCTGGCCACTTCAGCCATCACCAGACGGGCCTCAAACTGCTCGGACTGGTTGCGCACAAAACGCGGCCAGCCTTCACTCCCGGGAATCAGTTCATGCAAGCTGGAAAGCATCTGACACCCGTTACACACCCCCAGCGTCAAGGTGTCGGTCCGATTGAAAAACCCGACAAACTGATTGCGCACGCGCTCATTGAACAGAATGGACTTTGCCCACCCCCCACCGGCGCCGAGCACGTCACCATAGGAGAAGCCACCACAGGCGACCAGGGTCTGGAAGCCATCCAGTTCGGCCCGCCCGGACAGCAGGTCGCTCATGTGCACATCGGTCGCCTCAAAGCCGGCACGGTCAAACGCCGCCGCCATTTCCACCTGACCGTTGACGCCCTGCTCCCGCAGCACCGCGACCCGCGGTTTTGCGCCGGTATTGATATAGGGCGCCGCAACGTCGTCGCCGGGATCAAACGTCAGCTTGGCGTGCAGCCCCGGATCGTCTGCATCCAGCAGGTTGTCAAACTCTTCCTGGGCACAGTTCTCGTTGTCTCGCAGCGACTGAATGCGATAACTGGTCTCCGACCAGAGTCTCAGCAACTCATGGCGGGGTTCGTCAATCACCGTGTCTGCGTTGAAGCTGAAGCGGATGCGGTCATCCCCGTTTACCGAGCCGATGACTGCGGTGTGCTCGCCCAGCCCTGCACCGGAGCACTGCTGCAGCACAAACTCGGTGTCTTCGCGGCGCACCTGAATGACCGCCCCCAGCTCCTCGTTAAACAGCTCACGGGCCAGCTGTTCCTGTTGTTCGGCCAATACGTCCAGCTTGATGTCGATGCCGGTGTGACCGGCAAACGCCATTTCCGCCAGTGTAACAAACAGGCCACCGTCTGAACGATCATGGTAGGCCAGCAACTTGCCATCACTGTTCAGTCCCTGAATGACCGCAAAGAAAGCCTTGATATCTTCGGGGTCATCAAGGTCCGGAGCAACTTCGCCTGCCTGCCGATAAACCTGTGCCAACGCGGAACCACCCAAGCGGTTTTGCCCGGCAGCCAGATCAATCAGGATAAGGTCGGTGTCGCCCGCTTCCACTTGCAATTGTGGCGTCAGCGTACGGCGAACATCCGTCACCGGCGCAAAGCCACTCACTACGAGGGAGAGAGGGGAGGTCACGCTCTTCTGTTCCCCACTGTCTTCTTCCCAGACCGTTTTCATTGACATGGAATCCTTGCCCACGGGGATGGTAATGCCCAGCTGCGGACACAGCTCCATACCCACCGCGCGCACGGTCTCGTACAGGTTCTCGTCTTCACCCGGGTGGCCGGCAGCGGCCATCCAGTTGGCGGACAAGCGAATATCCGACAGCTTGGCAATGGGCGCGGCGGCCAGGTTGGTGATCGCCTCGCCCACCGCCATGCGGCCAGAGGCCGGCGCATCCACCACCGCAATGGGGGTACGCTCACCCATGGCCATCGCCTCGCCCGCGTACACATCGAAAGATGCGGCGGTGACGGCCACATCGCTTACCGGCACCTGCCAGGGGCCCACCATCTGGTCGCGGGCCACCAGGCCAGTGATCGTGCGGTCACCGATGGTAATGAGAAAGTTCTTGCTGCCGACGGACGGCAACCGCAAAACCCGGCGCAAGGCTTCATGCAGATCAACCTCGCTGGCATCGAACACCGGCTTGGCAAAGGACGTGCGGGTAATGCTGCGATGCATCTTGGGCGGTTTGCCAAACAACACGTCCATTGGCAGATCAACCGGGCTGTCATTGAAATAGGCGTCCGCCAACTCCAGATGGTGGGTTTCTGTGGCCTCACCGATGACCGCGTACGGGCAACGCTCGCGGCGGCAGATTGCATCGAAGCGCTCAAGGTTCTCCGGCGCAACCGCGAGTACATAGCGCTCCTGGGACTCGTTGCACCAAATCTCCAGCGGCGACATTCCCGGCTCGTCGTTGGGAATTTCACGCAGCTCAAACTTACCGCCCCGGCCGCCATCTTTGACCAGTTCCGGCATGGCATTGGACAGCCCGCCCGCGCCCACGTCGTGAATGAAACTCAGTGGGTTGTCGTCACCCATCTGCCAGCAGCCATCAATCACTTCCTGGCACCGCCGTTCCATTTCAGGGTTGCCACGCTGTACCGAGGCAAAGTCCAGGTTCTCGTTACTGGACCCGGAATCCATGGAGGATGCGGCCCCTCCTCCGAGTCCGATAAGCATGGATGGGCCACCCAGCACGATCAGCTTGGCACCGACCGGGATGGTGCCTTTATCCACGTGGTTGGCGCGGATATTCCCAAGGCCACCGGCGATCATAATCGGCTTGTGGTAGCCGCGAACTTCATTACCGGCGGGCCCGGCAACGGATTCTTCGTAGGTGCGGAAGTAGCCGGTCAGGTTGGGGCGGCCGAATTCGTTGTTAAAGGATGCGGCGCCAATCGGGCCTTCGATCATAATGTCAAGGGCGGAGACAATGCGGTCCGGCTTGCCATAATCGCCTTCCCAGGGTTGTTTGTCGCCGGGGATATTCAGGTTGGATACGGTAAAACCGCACAACCCGGCTTTGGGCTTGGAACCACGTCCGGTCGCCCCTTCGTCACGAATCTCGCCACCGGAACCGGTAGCCGCACCGGCAAAGGGCGAAATCGCCGTCGGATGGTTATGGGTTTCCACCTTCATCAGAATGTGGATGTCTTCAGGGTGGTAGCCGTAAACCCCGGTATCGGGGTTGGGGAAGAACCGCCCACCTTTACTCCCGACGATCACCGAGGCGTTATCTTTGTATGCCGACAACACACCTTCGCTGTTCATCGCATAGGTGTTGCGAATCATTGCAAACAAGGACTTTGCCTGCTCTTCGCCGTCGATGTCCCAGGAAGCGTTGAAAATCTTGTGGCGGCAGTGCTCCGAGTTGGCCTGCGCAAACATCATCAACTCAACATCGGTCGGATTGCGATCCAGTCCGGTAAAAGCGTTTACCAGATAATCAATCTCGTCGTCCGCCAGCGCCATCCCCATTGCATGGTTTGCGTCCACCAAAGCCTGCCGGCCACCGCCCAGGATGTTGATGTGGTTCATCAGGCGCGGTTCTTCACGATGGAACAACAGCTCGGCACCGGCCATTTCATGAAACACCTTCTGGGTCATGCGATCGTGCAGCAAGGCCGCGATCTGCTCGCGCTGCGCCAGCCCGAGTTTGCCCTCGGTCTGCACGTAATAAGCGGTACCCCGCTCGATGCTGCGAACCTGTCGCAAGCCACAATTGCGCGCGATTTCTGTCGCTTTGCTCGACCAGGGTGAACGGGTGCCGGGACGGGGTATCACCAAAAAAAGAATACCGTCGGGTTCTTCTGCGGTGACACTGGGGCCGTAGGTCAACAGCCTGTCGAGAACGCTTTGCTCGGTCTCCGAGAGCGACGTCTCCAAATCAGTAAAGTGCATGTATTCCGCATAGACGTGCGAAACTGCAGGCACGATGGATTGAATCTGGGCAAGCAGCTTTTGAAAACGGAAGGGCGAAAGCGCGGGTGCGCCGCGGAGTTCCAACATGGTCTGAACCTGTATTACGCATTTCGGGGAAGTCAGGGCAAGCTTTGCCGGCTCAACCGGAGCAAACAAAGACACCCGCCTGTCTGAACGGCGCCATAATACTGGAAAGCGCTGAAAGGATACAGTAGGGATATTCGTCACGGGGTGCGACCACCGTCTAACGGGTGTCGACCTGACAATTGCCCCAACTTTGCCTATCGTTAACATGACTGATTTGACCAGGCTCGGCAATTTGATGGATCATCGCGGATCAACTAAGGATTACTGGCTGCCCGACTTACGCACGCAAGAACAGGTAATGCTTCAGACTTGGTGTACGGGAGACAAGGGCTTGGCACCATCACTACCATCCAGATCACCGCGCAATCTGCGCAGCGGCCTTCGCGGCCTGGCCCTGCTTGGCCTGACGCTGCTGGTCGCAGGGTGCTCACGCCCCAGCACCCTGGAAGAAATTCGCGCCGAAGGCGTGCTGCACGTCATCACCCGCAATGCGCCGTCTATATATTACGAGGACCGGGACGGTCCCGCCGGGTTTGAATACGAACTGGCCAAGCAGTTCGCGCGCAGCCTGGGGGTGGAATTGCGGGTGCGAATTGCCGAAGACAACACGGAAATCCTGTCGGTACTGGATCGTAACTACGCCCACATCGGACTCGCCGGTTTGGCGGACAAACCCGAGTTTGCCGGGCGTTTCACCACCGTACCCACCGGGTTGACCACCCAATCAGTGGTGGTCTACAACCGGGACCACCCCCGCCCGAGACAGCCTGAAGATCTGACCAACAGGGTCTTGCACACGGTCGCCGATGGCAATCACAGCCGGCATCTGGCGGCATTGCGAAGCGCTCTGCCGGAAATCAACTGGCAGGACCACCCCAATCTGGACGCTGCGGGCCTGCTGGAACGGGTGGAGTCTGGAGCCATGCCCTACGCCGTGGTCGCCTCAAACGAACTGGCCATTAACCACGTGTACTACCCCAATGTGAAAAAGGCCTTCACGTTAAACGAGCCGGAAAGCCTCGTCTGGTTGTTTCCCGCCGAGCAAGACACCACCCTGCACGATGCCGCGACCGATTTCATCGACGCCCTGCAGACCGACGGCTCCCTGGCCCAGCTGATTGAACGTTATTACGGCCACCTTGACCGCCTGGGCTATGTCGGCGCCCGCACCTTCGTCCAGCATGTGCACAACCGCTTACCCAAGTACGAGGCCCTGTTTCAGCACTACGCCAGTCAATACAATCTCGACTGGCGACTGCTGGCCGCGATTGGCTATCAGGAATCGCACTGGCGTCCCAACGCAGTCTCGCCCACCGGCGTACGTGGCCTGATGATGCTGACCCGCAACACTGCCGCCTATATCGGGGTCAACAATCGTCTGGATCCGGAGCAGAGTATTCAGGGCGGCGCCCTTTACTTCAGCATGGTGCATGAGCGCATTCCCGAGCATATTCCCGAACCGGACCGTACCTGGTTTGCGCTGGCTTCTTACAACGTTGGCTATGGCCACCTGGAAGACGCCAGAGTGCTGGCCCAGTCTGCGGGCAAAAACCCGGATCGCTGGATTGACGTGAAAGAGTTCTTACCCTTGCTTGCGCAAAAAGAGTGGTATTCCAAAACCCGGTTCGGCTACGCCCGCGGCCATGAGCCAGTCATTTACGTGCAGAATATCCGCCGCTATTTCGACGTTCTGGCCTGGATGCACGACCCGGCCGAGCGTTCCGGACAGATGGCCCAACGGGAGCCTGTCCCGGAGTCTGACCCGGAGTTTTCCGGTGCAGCGGACGAGCAACCGCAACAGGCGCTCCTGCCGACGGTGTTTGCGCTCACCCCCCCAACCCTGTAACCGCATATGCCTGGCCGGCTCAGTGGTCATCCTCGGCGGTCTCGCCCGCCGCCAGCGCGCGCTCGACCTGCGCGCCAGTAAACCCACGTTGGGACAGTGACCGGGCCTGGCGGGCTTTTTCGGGCCAGTTACCCTGCACACTGGCCAAACCAAAGGTGCGCTGCCGCCAGCGCACAGCCAATTCTACCCATTCCTCATCGGTGGTTTCAGTCAGACACTCCGGCTCGAAGCGGATTCCCCGCCGTTGCAATTCCGCCCGTATTTTGACCGGGCCATAGGCCAGCTCCCGTCGCTGGCGGGCGTACACATCGGCAAAACGGCGATCGCTCAGCCAGCCGGCCTGTTCATACTCATCCAGAACGCCCTCGATAATGGACGCCTCCACTCCCCGCTGGCGCAATTTGGCCGTCAGTTCGGTGCGGCTGTGCTCCCGGCGCGCAAGCAGGCGCAAGGCCGCAGCGCGGGCCCTGTATTCGGGATCTTCCGGTTTTTCTGCCTTTGTCATGATCATTCTTTCCGCTTGTACCGACAAAACGCTAGACTAGTGTCCGCCTGGCTACTTCATCTACCCGCTGAGCTGCTGTGAAGCCGAAGAGCCAGCCGCCGTGGACTAACCCACACTCAACGCATTATGTGCTCGGCGCCTGCCCGTATCGGGCCGCCGATTTAGGGTGCCGGCCACTTCGCCGGACACCAGGATCTGCTTTCAATACTGAAGGATACCGATATGGCTGCATTCATCCAGAAACTGTTCAAGCGTCGCAAGGCGACGGTCGCACCAACCCCGGACGTTGCGCCCGAGCCCCCCCGCCAGTCCGCCCACGAACAACAGCTCAGCGATCAACGGGCCATCCTCGCAGAATCACCGTCCCAGCAACAGGCCGAGTCACTCGCGACCGAAGGTGTGACTGCCGATATCCGCCTGTCCGCTGCTCAATTACTGGTCGACACAGACGCCCTTGCCAGAGTACAGAAACTGGCCCGCACCAAAGACAAGGGCGTGTATCAGATTGTGCGCCAGAAACTCCAGTCGATCCGGGAACGGGAACAGGAAGCAGAGCGCCTCAGTGAGCGGGTCGGCCAACTGCTCAAACAGGCGGCCGATCAGGCCACGAGCGACGACACCAAACTGTATGAAGCCCGTCTCGAAGCCCTGAAAAGCCAGTGGGCGACGGTGCAGGAGCACGCCAGCGCGGCCCAGAAAACCGACTTTCAGGCGGCCACCTTGCGGTGTCGCGAGCGCGCCGACGCCCTGCAGGCGGACCGAGCCGAGGTTCAACGTCATCAGGAACAGGCCGGTCAGCGCACCAGCACCCTGGAGTTATTGACCAGCACCCTGGAGAGCCTGAAGAACACCAGCAGCAGCGAGCCTCCTTCCGTGCCGTCGCTGGACGCGCTGCAAAAAACCCAGGAAAACCGCTGGCTGGAGGCAACCCGGGACACTGAAGTCAGCCGTTCCGAACAAAAGCAATACCAAACCCTGATGCCCGCATTGAAACGGTACATCGCGGCGGCGCGCCAGCTGGAACACCAGCAGGACCTGCTGCAGGGATTACGGGCAGACCCCGAGGCCTCAGCGGAGCAGATTCGCCAGGCGCTGGACAGTCTCGCCTGGCCGTCGGAATTCCCGCTGCCCGCGCTGCTGAACGAGTTGCATCGACGGCTTAAAAAAGAAGCGCCTGCGGCGCCCCCTGCAGAAACGGCGGCGGCAGACCAGCAGGCACAAGTTGCGCGGCTGGAAACTTCCCTGAAAACCCTGGAAGCAGCGCTGGAGGCGCGGCAGTTGAAAGAATCGCGACAGGCTTTCAAAACCGCCCAGCAGCAGCATCGCACCCTGGACCAGCGCCACGGTCGCCCTTTTCAGGCCCGCCTGCAATTACTGGCGGGACAGCTCAAGGAGCTGAGCGACTGGCAGGGCTTCGCCACCGAGCCCAAGCAAATCGCCTTGTGTGAGCAAATGGAATACCTGGCCGAGCAACCGATCGAACCCGAAGCCAAGGCCGCCCGCATCAAAGAGCTGCAGAACGAGTGGCGCGACCTGGGGGGCTCACCCAACCGGGAACTGTGGGCACGATTCAAACAGGCCTCCGATGCCGCCTACGAACCCTGCAAGGCCTACTTCGCCGCCAAATCCGAATTGAAACAGGTCAATCTTGAAAAACGGCGACTGATCTGCAGCCAACTCAGCACCTACGTTGAACAGACCGACTGGGCCCGGGTCGACTGGAAAGCAGCCGAGCAGATTCATCGGACCGCCCGTGATGAGTGGAAAGCCGCCTGGCCGGTAGAGTTTCGCGACAACCGTGCGGTGCAGAAGCAGTTTGACGAACTGCTCAAGCGCATCGAAGCCCCATTGAATCAGGAGCGGGAGAAAAACGAAGCTTTGAAGGCCGACATTGTGGCCAGAGCCGAGGCGCTGATCCATCATGAACCCCTGGCGGAAGCACTGGAACAAGCCAAATCACTGCAAACCGAATGGGAAGCCATTGGCGTCACCCGCCACCGGGAAGACCGTAAATTATGGCGCAGTTTCCGCACAGCCTGCGATCAGGTGTTCGGCCGCCGCGAGGCTCAGCGCAACGCCCGGGAAGTGCAAACCCGCGACGCCGATCAGCGGGCAAACACCTTGCTGGCCGAGGTCACCGCAGATCTGGCGAATGGTTCCTTGCCGGCTGATGTCCTCGCGGCGCACCTCGGCAAGCTGGCCACCCTCGAACCGGAGCCCTTGTCTCGCACCATGCGCGAACAGGTCCGGCAAGCCCGGCAGCAAATCGAAGATCTGCAGCAACAGCAAAAGCTGCAGGCCCGGGTGACTCAATGGAAGCAATGGATTGAAAGCAGTCTGACTCACCGGCCTGATCCTGCCGGGTTGCCGCAACACTGGCCGCAACGGGCAGCATCTCTGGAGCCCCTGACCATGCACGAACTGGTGATTCGTGCGGAAATTGTATCCGGTGCGCCTTCGCCAGCCGAAGACCAGGCCTTGCGCATGGAAGTGCAAGTGAAACGCCTGGCGGAAGGCATCACCAATGGCACCGGGGCAACCAACAACTTCGAGCAACTGGAAACCCTGATCGCCGGCTGGTGCCTGACTGAGGCAGACGCTGATAAAACGCCGCCACTGGCGCTGCGCCTCATCGCCGCTTTGGAGTCCGTAACGGCCTGACCGTCGTTGCGCCCCGCCCGAAATTTCTGCAGCCCCCAGCCCGCCAGCGTGCGGGCTGCCCCGGCTCTCCCGGCCACGGAACTTCAGGAAAGCCACCATTCCCGGTTACGCTTCCGGCAGGCTTTTGGCCATT
This sequence comes from Marinobacter sp. X15-166B, assembly GCF_001752365.1. Taxonomy (GTDB): domain Bacteria; phylum Pseudomonadota; class Gammaproteobacteria; order Pseudomonadales; family Oleiphilaceae; genus Marinobacter. The sequence continues at coordinate 13,545 of NZ_MEIY01000001.1, forward strand.
TGGTCACACTACAATCCCGCGCGCCTATAGTAACTGCGTTTCTGCTTGCCTAAAATGAAGCTATCAGTCAGTCTGAAAGGGTTTCTGCGTCGTATCTAACAGAACGGCGAGACCATCAAATACTATTCGGGTGCGTACGACTATGACAATGGCGGAACATCTTCCCTCCCGTAAGGCACGGGCTTTCCGGCGGTTTCAACACAGCTGGAAGAGCGGTAGCCTCGCCGTTGCACTCACGTTCGCGCTCCTGCCTGTTACGGTGCCGGCGAACACAGAAATCGACATGCCGTTCCAGCCGGTCACCCCGACCGTTGATCAGGCCCGTGCCAACATACTCATCGCCCGGCAGCTGCAGTTTACCCACTTCCGTGACCTGTCTATCAACAACGCTTTGTCGGGTGACGTGTTTGATGCTTATCTGAAATATCTGGATAACCAACGGCTGTATCTGACCAAACAGGATCTGCAGCAGTTTGAACCGCTGCGCAACCGCCTGGGCTCTGCCCTCAAAACCGGTCAGTTACAGCCCGGTTTCGATATTTACAACGTGGTGCAAATGCGCACCATTGAACGCCTGCAATTTGCCTTGGGACTGATTGACCGAGGCATCGACAAGCTTGATTTTGACAGCAATGATTCCATCCAGCTGGATCGCTCAAAGGCCGACTGGGCCGAAGACCGGAAAGAGCTGGATGCCTTGTGGGTCAAGCGCATCAAGAATGCGGTCCTCGGCCAGAGGCTGACCGGCAAATCGGATGAGGAAATAAGCGACACCCTGACCCGCCGCTATCAGAGTCAGCTGAAACGCGTACGCCAGGTCCGCAGTGAAGACGCGTTCCAGGCGTACATGAATGCCTTCGCTGGCATGTGGGATCCGCACACCTCGTATTTCTCCCCGCGCACCTCCGAAAATTTCAATATCAACATGAGCTTGTCCCTGGACGGCATAGGCGCCGTGTTGCAGGCGGACAATGAGTACACCAAGGTAGTACGACTGGTTCCCGGCGGTCCCGCGGCTCAACAGGGCCAACTCAGCCCGGCCGACCGCATTGTTTCGGTCACCCAGGAACACGAAACCACACCGGTCAATGTAATTGGCTGGCGTCTCGACGAGGTGGTTGATCTGATCCGGGGGCCGCGGGATTCCCTGGTTACGCTGGAAGTGATTCCCGCAAGCGCGACCGACGAAACCATCACCCGTAAAATTGCAATCAGACGGGCGCAGGTGAAGCTGGAAGAACAAAGTGCGCGCAGCAAGGTGATCGAACTGGACCGGAGTGGGGCCACTTACCGCATCGGTGTCATCGACATTCCTACGTTCTACGCGGACTTCCGCGCCATGCAGAAAGGCGACCCCGACTACAAGAGCACCACCCGGGACGTCCGCCGCCTGATCGAGCAACTCAAGGGGCAAAGCATTGACGGCTTGGTCGTGGATTTGCGCAACAACGGCGGGGGCGCGCTGCACGAAGCCAACGATCTGGTGGGACTGTTTATCGAGAAAGGTCCCACGGTGCAGATTCGCAATGCCAACAACGACGTGCAAGTGCTGTCCGACCGGGATCCGGCCGTAATATGGGACGGGCCGCTGGTGGTCATGGTCAACCGGATGAGTGCGTCGGCCTCGGAAATTTTTGCCGGCGCCATTCAGGACTACGGGCGCGGTCTGGTGGTTGGCTCGCAAACCTTTGGCAAGGGCACGGTGCAGGCGGTGCGCCCCCTGAATCATGGCCAGCTCAAAATCACCCAGTCCAAGTTCTACCGGGTATCCGGCGGCTCCACCCAGCACAAAGGCGTGGTGCCGGATATTGCCATCCCGTCACGCATCGACACCAGCCGCATCGGTGAGGACGCGCTGGAACACGCCCTCCCCTGGGACCAGATTGAAGCGGTGCCCCATGCGCGCTATTTCGACTTCAGCCCGATCATCGATCAGCTCCGTGACCGTCACGACCAACGCTTTGCCGAAAGCCCCGACTTCCGCTTGCTGCAACAGGAAATCGACTTTCTGGAAGAGCAGCGGCAGCGCGAATACGTGAGCCTGAACGCCGACATCCGCGCAGCCGAGCAGGCCCGGATTGAAAAAACCCGTCTGGCGATCGCCAATGCCCGCAGACACATTCAGGGCAAGCCCGCCTTTGCCTCTCTGCAGGCGCTGGAGGACTGGCAGGACGTTCAAGCCGCTGACCCGGGAAGCTCGGACGAAGAGCTGGACTTCATCGTCCGTGAAGGGGGCCACATCATGGCGGACATGCTCGACCTGGATCAGCGTCTGGCATCCATTTTCAGCGCTGAGCGCGTCACCGCCAAAACCCCCTGAGTGCGGGCGCCGCCGTCAGGATCGAGCGCCGAACAACGCCTGCATGGCGGCGGCATCCGGGCGGTGTACCACCCCTCTTTCGGTCACCAGCACATCGATCAGCTCGGCGGGGGTGACGTCAAACACCGGGTTATAAACGTCCACATGCTCGGGGGCCAGCACCACCTCGCCCATTTGGCGCACTTCCGTACCTTCGCGCTGCTCGATGGGAATGTCCGCGCCACTGGCCAGCGTCATATCGATGGTACTGGACGGCGCCACCACCATGAACCTTACCCGGTGGTAACGGGCCAATACCGCCAGGCTGTAGGTACCAATCTTGTTGGCCACGTCCCCGTTGGCCGTGATCCGGTCGGCACCCACCACCACCCAGCGCACCTCGCCCCGGGCCAGGATCCACGCCGCCGCACCATCCGCGTTGAGGGTCACCGGGATACCGTCGCGGCTCAACTCCCATGCGGTCAGCCGACTGCCCTGCATCCAGGGGCGCGTTTCGTCCACGAACACCCGCTGCAAGCGGCCCGCGGCATGCAACCGGCGGATCACCCCCAACGCGGTACCGTAGCCCCCCGTAGCGAGGGCACCGGTGTTGCAGTGAGTCAACACCGAAAAAGGTTCGCGTTCATCCATGACCGCAAGCGCGTGCTCGGCCATGGCCAGATTGGCGGCCAGATCGTCGTCATGCAACCCGATCGCCGTGTGCGCCAACCGCGTGGCGGCTTCTTGCCGGGTGGGACACTCGGCCAACACGGCTTCCATTTGTTGCAAGGCCCAGAACAGATTCACTGCGGTGGGGCGTGACTCCGCCAGCACCTGCATATCCGCGCGCACGGCTTCACGCCACTGCGGGCCGCTTGCCCGCTGCACCGCCAGCACCACCCCATAAGCTGCGCTGATACCAATGGCCGGTGCCCCCCGCACCACCATGTCACGGATACTGGCGGCTACTTCGCTGGCGGTATCCACCGAAACCCAGTGTTCGACGATTGGCAGCCGCCGCTGATCCAGCAACTCCAGCCGGTCCCCGTGCCAGCGCATGGCGACCGTGCCAATCCGGGACGAAACCGCGGGGGGATTCTTTGAAGACATGGGGGAACTCCGGTAGCGTGGGAAATGGCGACAGTATATCGCTTTTACCGGAAAGAAAAGCACCCGGACTGGCCGCTGGGGGTGCCTCTCGTTATACTTTCTGCCCACATACTCTCAGGTTGCAAGGCAAGCGAATGACCCCAGCCCCCCAGTCCGGAACCAACACCATCGTGGCCGCTGATACCCGCATTAACGCCCGCTGGGTGATTCCGGTGGAACCGGCCGGCGTGGTGCTCGATCATTACGCGGTGATCATTCAGGGCGACCGTATTGCCGCCGTGGTGCCACAACACCGGGCCGATACGCACTATCGCACCCGGGAAACGCTGGATCTGCCCCACCACGTCCTGTTGCCCGGGCTGATCAACCTGCACGGCCACGCGGCCATGTCCCTGTTCCGTGGCATGGCCGACGATCTGCCGCTGATGACCTGGCTCACCGACCACATCTGGCCGGCGGAAGCCGAATTTGTCAGTGCGGCGTTTGTCGCGGACGGCACCCGGCTGGCGATCGCCGAAATGCTGCGCACCGGCACCACCACCTTTTCCGACATGTACTTTTTCCCGGAAGTGGCGGCGCAAACAGCGGCTGATATCGGCATCCGCGCCCAGATCTGCTTTCCGCTGATGGACATGCCCACCGTGTGGGGCAGCGGCCCGGAGGAGTATCTTGCCAAAGGAGAAGCACTGATCCGGCAGTGGCAGGGGGACGCCTTTATCATGCCAGCCATCGGCCCCCATGCACCTTACACCATTGCCGACGGCCCCCTGCAGCAGGCGCTGGCCTTGTCGCAAGCCTGTGACGTTGCGATCCAGATTCATGTGCACGAAACGGCCTTTGAAGTGGATGAGGCCATCAGGGTGGCGGGCGAGCGCCCGCTCACCCGGCTGGCCAGGCTGGGTATACTGGGGCCACGCACCCAGTGCGTGCATATGACCCGGATCGACGATGCCGACCTTACCCGGCTCCAGGCCAGCGGCGCCCAGGTGGTGCATTGCCCGGAATCCAACCTCAAGCTGGCCAGCGGGCTCTGTCCGGTCGAAAAGCTGCGCCAGGCCGGCATCAATGTGGCCATAGGTACCGACGGGGCCGCCAGCAACAACAACCTGGACCTGTTCGGTGAACTCAGCACTGCGGCCATGCTGGCCAAAGCGGTGTCCGGCGATGCCGCCGCGCTGTCCGCCCATCAGGCGCTGGCGATGGCTACCCTGAACGGTGCCCGCGCCCTGGGGCGCGACCAGGAACTGGGGTCGCTGGAAGCGGGTAAACTGGCGGATATGATTGCGGTCGATCTGAGCGACCCCTTTCTGCAGCCCGTGTATGACCCCGCCTCCCACCTGGTGTACAGCAACCACGGCCGGCAGGTCAGCCACAGCTGGATCGGTGGCGTTCCCCAGTTACAAGACGGTGCGCTTACCCGCATCGATGTACCCGATCTGATGCTGCGCGTGAATGCGTGGGCCGAGCGGATACAGCAACACCACAAACACTGATACCGCGTATCTTTCGAAACCGACTCTTTCAGACAGAGACTGCTATGAGCAATCACAACGTAGACCCGGACGAAATCGCCAAGTTCGAAGCCTTGGCCAGTCGCTGGTGGGACCCGACCAGCGAGTTTCGCCCGTTGCACGACATCAACCCGTTGCGGCTGAACTATATCGACGAGCGCGCGCCGCTGGCCGGCAAAAAAGTGCTGGATGTGGGCTGTGGCGGCGGCCTGCTTTCGGAAGGCATGGCCCTGCGTGGCGCCCACGTCACCGGCATTGATATGGGTGAAGCGCCGCTCGCGGTCGCCCGATTGCACGGACTGGAAAGCGGCGTGCAGGTCAATTATCTGCAGACCACCGTCGAAGCTCTGGCGGTGAAGCCGGACTACGCCGGCAGCTTCGATACGGTCACCTGCCTGGAGATGCTGGAGCACGTCCCTGACCCGGCGTCGGTGATCACTGCCTGTGCGCGGATGCTCAAGCCCGGCGGCCACCTGTTTGTATCCACCATCAACCGTAACCCCAAGTCCTTCCTGTTTGCCATTGTGGGCGCCGAATACCTGTTGCGCATGCTGCCCAAAGGCACCCACGAATGGAAAAAATTCATCCGCCCTTCGGAGCTGTCCGGTTATCTGCGCAATGCCGGCCTGCAGCTGCGCGACCTGACCGGCATGACCTACAACCCGGTGACCAAGGTGTACCGGCTGGGCCGGGATGTGGATGTGAACTATATGATGCACGCCTGTGATGGGCGGACCGGAGAAAACCTGTGATGAAACACCCGGTGTCCACCGTCCTCTTCGATCTGGACGGCACCCTTATCGATACCGCACCGGATTTCATCCGCTGCCTCAATCAGATGCGCACCGACCTCGGCATGGCCGCCTTGCCGGCGGAACAAGTCCGACGGTCGGTCTCCAACGGCGCGCGCGCCATGGTGGAAGTTGGCTTCGGTCTGCTCCCGGGCGACCCCGACTACGAGAGCCGTCATGCCCAGTTTCTGGATTTGTACGAACAGAACCTGGCCGCAGAAACCCGCTTGTTTCCGGGTATCGAGCGGGCGCTGGAATGGCTGGAAGCCCAGGCCATTCCCTGGGGTATTGTCACCAACAAGCCGGAACGGTTCACCACTCCGCTGCTTGCTGCGCTGCAACTGTCTGAGCGCTGTGCGGCGGTGATCTGCCCCGATCACGTCGAGCACCGCAAACCCCATCCGGAATCCCTGTTGCTGGCCTGCAAACAGCTGGGGGCCAACCCTGCTGACGGTATTTACGTAGGTGACCATCTGCGCGACATTGAAGCCGGCAGAAACGCCGGAATGACTACGGTTGCCGTGCGTTACGGCTACATTGAGAACCCCGAAGACATTGATCTCTGGCAAGCCGACCACACGGTCGAGACCGTCAGTGAGCTGGTAAAACTGCTACAATACCGGTGATCCAGCGAACCCGCACACCGTAAGACCGGAGATTTTATATGCACGACTATCACGCACCATCCGATCTGCTTGCCGACCGGATCATCCTGGTTACCGGTGCCGGTAGTGGCATTGGCCGGGTGGCCGCCAAGACTTACGCCGCCCATGGTGCCACTGTGATTCTGGTGGGCCGGACCACGTCCAAGCTGGAATCCGTTTACGATGAAATCGAAGCGGCCGGCCACCCCAAACCGGCCATAGTACCACTCAACCTGGAAGGGGCCGTGGTCAAGGATTACGACGAGCTGGCCATGGTCATCGAGGAAAATTTCGGCCGCCTCGACGGTCTCCTCCATAACGCCGGCATTCTGGGTTCGCGCACGCCGCTGGAGCTGTATGACCCGGAAACCTGGAATCAGGTCATGCAGGTGAATGTGACCGCACCGTTTTTGCTGACCCGGGCGCTCATTCCCTTGCTGCGCCAGTCTGCGGATGCCTCGGTTATTTTTACCTCTTCTGGCGTGGGCCGGACCGCCAAGGCCTACTGGGGGGCCTACGCGGTGTCCAAGTTTGCCACCGAAGGTCTGAGCCAGTTACTGGCGGATGAACTGGACGACGATCGCCATAACATCCGGGTAAATGCTCTCAACCCCGGAGCCACCCGCACCAACATGCGCGCCCACGCCTACCCGGCCGAAAGCCCGGGCAACAACCCGCCCCCGGAAGACATCATGCCCATCTACCTGTACCTGATGGGCCGGGATTCCCAGGGGATCAACGGCCAACAACTGGATGCTCAGCCCAAGTAATGGAATTGATTTTCTACACCACTGCGCAGTGCCACCTGTGTGAGCTGGCCGAAGCCTTATTGGTGCACACCCCCATGCCAGAACCCGTTCCTGTTGAGGTGGTGGATATCGCCCAATCGGAGGCACTGGTGGCCCGTTACGGCACCCGCATCCCGGTGCTGCGCCGCAATGACACGGGTGCCGAACTCGACTGGCCGTTCGATGCCGCTGCCCTGCACGCTTTTCTGGGCCCTCAACACCACAAGGATCATGCCCCATGCTGATGGTTATTTCCCCCGCCAAGACGCTCGATTTCGACAGCCCGCTGGCCACCGAGAACTACAGCCAGCCGGTGTTTCTGGATGACGCCTGCGAGCTGGTGGACCAACTGAAACAACTGGAGCCCCATCAGATCAGCCAGCTGATGAAAATCAGCGCCAAGCTGGGTGAGCTGAACGCGGACCGCTTCCAGAGCTGGCAAGCGCCATTTACCCCCGACAATGCCCGTCAGGCGGCGCTCGCCTTCAAGGGCGATGTGTACACCGGTCTGGAGGCGGAAACCTTCAGCGAGGCCGACTTCAGCTTTGCCCAGCAGCACCTGCGTATTCTGTCCGGGCTCTACGGACTGCTGCGGCCACTGGACCTGATGCAGGCCTATCGACTGGAAATGGGGACCCGGTTTGAAAACACCCGCGGTAAGGATCTGTACGCCTTCTGGGGCAGCCAGATCACCGATGAACTCAACCGCCAGCTGGCAGCAGATGATGGCGTGTTGGTGAATCTGGCGTCGAACGAGTACTTCAAAAGTGTTCAGAAAAAACAGCTGCAGGGCCGACTGATTACCCCGCATTTCAAGGACTGGAAGAGTGGTCAGTACAAGATCATCAGTTTCTACGCCAAAAAAGCGCGCGGCCTGATGTGCCGCTACGCCATTCAGAACCAGATCACCCAGGCCGATGATCTCAAGGGCTTTGATACCGACGGCTACCGCTTCAGTGTCGAGCAATCCGATGCTGACAACTGGGTGTTCCTGCGCAACGAACCTGCTTAATCCACTATCATTCAGGATGTTATATGACTGAAGCTGTTTTCGCTCAGCTGTCCATGATGGTACTGCTGACCGCTCTTATTACCTGGATGGGCTTCATCGTCTGGGACTTGTCCAAAAAATCGAAGGCCGGCCGCTTTGGTACCTTCGCCTTGTTCACCATCCTCGGGGCCGGTGTCGTCGGCTTTATCATCAAAACCGTACTGGTTGAAATCATGCAGATATGAGCCTTTACGGTTGCGGTGCGCTCACCGTATGATGCGCCCCTTTTTGCTATGCCCGCAGACTTACCTTTGTAACAAGGATTGATTGCCATGTGGTTCCGTAATGCCCGTGTTTTCCGCTTCACCAAACCCGTTGATATTTCCGCCGAGCAGCTGGAACAGGCGCTGGCCGCCGACGCCTTCAAACCCTGCGGCCCACAGGAAACCGTGCGTCACGGCTGGGTACCGCCGCTGGGCAAACACAGCGAGCAACTGGTGCACAGCGCCAATGGTTATCACCTGATTACCCTGCGCAAAGAAGAAAAGCTGTTGCCGGGATCGGTGGTCAAAGAACTGGTGGATGAAAAGGTTGAAGCCATTGAGGCCGAACAACACCGCAAGCTGCGCCGCGCCGAGAAGGACGAAATCAAAGAACAGGTCATGCTGGAAATGCTGCCCCAGGCATTTTCTAAAAACCGCCGCAGCTACGCCTACCTGGCGCCGAAAGACGGTGTCATGGTGGTGGACGCCGGCTCGGCCAAACAGGCGGACGAGCTGGCCTCGGCGCTGCGCAAGAGTATCGGTTCCTTACCCGTGCGCCCACCGGCGGTCACCCAGGCACCGGCGCTTACCCTGACCGGATGGCTGGATGAATCCATTGATGTACCGGCCAGCCTGACTCTGGGCGACGAGTGCGAATTGAAAGCCCCGGGCGAAGACGGCGGTGTGGTGCGTTGCAAAGGGCTGGATCTGCAGGGCGACGAGATTCGCAGTCACCTGGATGCCGGCATGCAGGCCACCCGCCTGGCCCTCACCTGGGAAGATTCTGTGTCGTTTGTACTGGATGAGGAGCTGGGCATACGCCGGCTCAAATTTGGGGACACCCTGCAGGAAAAGCTGGACGATGTGGATGCGGATGACGCCGCAGCGCGGTTTGATGCATCCTTCTCACTTATGACTCTGGAGTTGGCACGCCTGATTCCGGGGTTGCTGGTGGCACTAGGCGGCGAAGACCGGTCGGCGATTGTTGACGGTGACCGGTCTGAGCGGCCTGCGCCGGTTGCGGCGGCTGACGTTGAAGCGGAAGTGGCAATGGACTCAACGCAACCGCCCTGGTAATCCAGGACAAGACGGGGACAGGCTGAAGCCAGTCCCCCGTAGCCTGCCCCCTTCCCTCGAACTTCAGTGCCTCACTTTACCGAGGCGCTCCCGCTGCCAGTCTTTCTCCGGCTCATTCAGCACCAGGCGCAGGTCCATCACTTCTTCTTCCGGATTGTAGCTGATGTCAAACCCCAACTGCTCGCCCAGGCGCAGCATGGGGCGGTTATCCGGCAAGACATTGCCCACCATCTCCACCGTGCCCCGTGACCGGCAATAGTCGATCATTTTCTGCATCAACGCACTGCCCAGCCCTTCGTTCTTCATGTCGTCGTGAACCATCAGCGCAAATTCACAGCGCAGATTGTCGGCGTCGGTCCATACCCGCACCGTACCCAGGGTTTCTTCCCCGCTGCCTTCTTCTTTCGGAGCGTTGGCGATGAAAACCATCTCCCGGTCGTAATCAATCTGCACCATCTGGGCCACGTCTTCCCGGGAGAAGTGTTTCCGGTACTGGAAAAACCGATAGCGGATGGAGTCCGGCGACTGCCGCTCATGGAAGACCCGGTGGGCGGGTTCGTCTTCCGCCAGCACCGGTCGCACAATTACCTTCCGGCCCGTCTTGGGCAACACGATCCATTCTTCCAGCTCTCGGGGGTAGGGCTGAATAATCGGCAGGCCCGGTTGCTCCGACAAATCGATGGCCACATCCACGGCCACCGCCCCCTGCTGATCGAACAGCAGGGGCGCGATTTCCAGCCCCTTGATCCGGGGGATATCAATCACGATCTGCGACAGGGTCACCAGGATCTCGGTGACCGCCCGGATGTCTTCTTCCGGCCGATAACTGTGCTCCCGCAATAACTTGTACATGTAGGTGCGACGCAGCAACTCCCGGGCCAGCGCCATGTTCAGCGGGGGCAGGGCAATTTGCCGGTCGCTGAGCACGTTGATCCTGGCTCCCGAAGCACCACACACCACCAGCGGGCCGAAATTCTCGTCCCGGGTGATGCCGACGCTGAATTCGATGCCGCCCAGATGTTGATAGCTGTACTGCACGCCGAACCCAAGAAACTCGCTGTTTGGCCAGTGTTTCTGGTACTCCTCCGTCAATATCCGGCAGGCTTCCAGAACCGCTACTTCGTTACTCAACCCCTGCAGGGTTGATTTGTAGCGGCCGCGTCCGGCGACCCGTTCCCGGAACGGATGGCAGGACTCCTGGTGGATCAGGGTAATATCGATGGGCCGTCGTTCCATGGCAAAAATGGCCACGACCTCGGCATCGTCCTCGCAGTACCAGGTATCGACGGTCCGGATTCCGTAGTCCCGCAGTACCTCGCGGGCTTCCCGGTTGGACAAGTGTAAGTGTTCCTTCCGCAGTGCATTGGTCACGATCTTGCGGCTCGCCACCCGGTCGGCAAAATGGTCGGTAAACGACTCCGGTGTCTCCGCCAGCAAGCGCTGCACCCGCTGGTGATTGACATGCTGCATGAGCGCTATGACCGCCTTCTCGGGGGAGAAAAACGACGGAATACCCGCACGGTAAAACTCGTCCCGGGCTTCCATTACCGTACTCTGCCCCATCCAGCTGGTGAGTATATTGAGCCGGGTACCCTTGGCTGCACCAATCACCGCACTGGCCACCTCCAGACTGTCCTCGGTCAGGCTGGGGGCATAGAGCACCATAACGTTGGACACGCCGGGGTCCCGGGCCAGCACCTTGATCACCTTGGCATAGAGTTCCGGCGAGGCGTCATAGTTGAGGTCGATGGGGTTCTTGCGGGTCCAGTAAGGCGGCAACAATTTCGCCAGCTCGTCGATGGTGTCCGCCGCCAGCTGCGTCAGCTCGCCACCGCGAGAGGCCAGCCGGTCGACCGCCAGCACCCCGGGGCCCACCCCGTTCGCCATGACCACCACCGATTCGCGCCTCAGTGGGCGCATGCGCGACAAGGTTTCCAGCGCATCGAACATTTGCCCCAGGCCATCCACCCGCAACACCCCGGCGCGTTGCAAAATGGCATCGAATATCGGATCCGTCCGGTGCAGGCCCGCCGGCAGTCGGTAGGGCGACCACTCAGATTCCGGCACCCGTCCGCTTTTCACCACGATGACCGGTTTGGTGCGGGAAGCCACGCGCATGGCCGACATGAACCGCCGCGGATTGGGAATACTCTCGATGTGCAGCAAAATGGCGCGGGTTTGATGGTCCTGAGCCAGATAGTCGATCAGATCATCGTGATCAATGTCCATGCCATCGCCAAGGGTCAGGAAATAGGAAAACCCGACACCGCGGGCAAAGGCCCAATCAATAACCGAACTGGCGATGCTTCCCGACTGGCCAATGAACGCCACCTTGCCGGGGATAGCCCCCATATGGGCGTAGGTTGCGTTCAGGTGACGCGCCGGCACCATGAGACCAATGGTGTCGGGCCCAAGCAGACGGATGCCGGTCTTGTTGGCGGCGTCACGCACCGAATACATCAACGGCCGGCCGGTTTTGCTGTGGGTCCGGGACATCCCCCCGGTCATCACAATGGCGGTGCGAACCCCCGCTTCGCCCAGCCGGCGAATCACCCGGGGCACGGTATCCGGAGGGGTGCAGACGATCGCCAGATCGGGGGTAAATTCCATGCGGGACACGGTGCTCACACAGGGAACCCCGTGAACATTGTCGTAATCTTGCGGGTTGATGACCAGCAGCTTGCCGGGGTAGGACCCGCCCAGCAGGTTACGAAGCACCATGCCTCCCAGGTTATCCGCGCGTTCCGAGGCCCCCACTACCGCGATGGAAGCGGGGTTGAACAAACTTTCAAGATAGCGGGTACCCAAAATCCGAATCTCCTGATGTCATGGTGTCTGCGTTCGCTTTAGGTCTTTTATCTTAGGCGCTCCGACCCTGATGTAAAACACTCCGCGGGACAAACCGCCGCCACGGGCCTCACCGACCGACAATTCGGCGACCGCGAACTTCCCTGCTACCATGGTGGGAAACAAACGGTGCCACACGGCACCGGCCCCTCACTGGACACGGACGCGCAATGACAACGGCACTTTTTTTCACACGACGATTGCAGAAAACACGACATGGGGCCGGACCACCCCGAGTCACCCGATCGGTTGCTGGCCATTACCCGCCATCTGCAGTCCCTCGATCTGGCCGCACAGTTGGACTGGGTAACGCCCGAGGAGGCAACCCACGATCAGCTGCTGATGGTGCACCCGGAAGCTTATCTGCAGCAACTGGAGATGATGCAGCCCGCCAGCGGGCGAGTGTTTACCGACCCGGACACCGCCATGACCGCAGATACCCTGAGAGCGGCTAAGTTGGCAGCCGGCGCCAATATTGCAGCGGTCGACATGGTATTGAGCAACCAGGTCACCAACGCGTTTGCCTGCACCCGGCCCCCCGGCCATCACGCCGAGCGCGGCACCTCCATGGGCTTCTGCTTCTACAACAACATCGCGCTCGCCGCCATGCGGGCGCTGAACTTTCACCGTCTCAACCGGGTTGCCATCGTCGACTTCGATGTGCACCAGGGCAACGGTACCATTGACGTGTTTCAGGGCGATGAGCGCGTGCTGATCTGCTCCAGTTTCCAGCACCCGTTCTACCCCCACTCCCACGTGTACCGGCAGGCGGCCAACATCGTCAACACGCCCATCCTGGCGGGCACCTCGGCGCAGGACTACCGCCTGGCGGTGGAGGCCGACTGGCTGCAGCGATTGCACGACTTCCGGCCGGAACTGGTGCTGGTCTCTGCGGGGTTTGATGGGCACCGCCTGGACCCTCTGGCGGAGCTGAATCTGGAAGCGGCGGATTACCGCTGGCTAACCGATATGCTCACCGGCGTCGCCCGCGACCACGCCGACAACCGGCTGGTGTCCACTCTGGAGGGGGGCTACCACCTGCAAGCGCTGGCGGAGAGTGTCGCCGCTCATCTGCAGGGTCTGGTTGCAGTGTAACCCGACGCCCGGCTAGCCGTTGGAGTCCGGAGAGCGGTAGCCGGCTGCCTGTTGGAAGCTGCTACGATCGCCTTCCCGCTCCAGCCGCACCGTGGTGCGCCGGTTGTCAGCCGCCCGCCGGGAGACAGGGAAACGTTCGCCGTGGGCGCGGACAATAACCAGCTCTGCCGGCACCCCATGGGCCAGCAGGTACTCCGCGACTGCATTGGCCCGCTGTTCCGATAACGCCCGGTTGTGTATCCGGCTGCCGACATGGTCGGTGTGACCGTCCACCAGCACCCGTTCAACGGTGGTGTCCGCCAATACGTAGGCAACAATGCTATCCAGCAGGCGTTCGTCAGCCGCGGACAGCACCGCACTGTCGACAGCAAAGGGGATTCGGGCGTGTTTTATCTGCTCGAAATTGGCCGGCAACAACCCGGCAACGCATCCCTGATAGGCGGAAAACCGGGGCGCGAAATTGATGTTTGACAGACGCACCCGTACCGGCTCGCCACCGTACCAGGCCTGACGGGTAACCGTCGGGGTCATCCCCCGCAGCAGCCCCTGCGCCATCACCTGGGTCTGCTCCGGCCCCAGGGCCAGAGAGCGGCGGCCTTCGCCAACCTGCACGCGACCCACCGCCCGGGGGGGCCACCCCGGGCCGCCAGGCCGGCGCCTCGACCGTCAACAGCCCGGTGCCGGGCTTCATCAGCGGGGTATCGGATTCAAGATAAAAGCGGAGGGTTTCACCCGCCCGATGCTGGAAGACGGCCCGGCCGTACCCGGGAACCTCGTGGGTCAGGGTGCAGTCAAACACCGACGCAGACAAATACCACTGACTGTTTTCGATGCCCGCACCGTAGGTCTGCGCCTGCGCCGGCCCCACCGCCATGGCCACCCACAAAGCAATCGGTGTGATTGATCTTCTCAGCAGTGCCTGGCCCCACATACATTCCCGCCCAATATAATCCGTGACTACACAGGTATCGGCTGCAGCAGTCGTATCTTTAGTGCCCGATCGCATTCAATCAAAATACGCATCTGATATACTCTCGCCGTTAATAAACTGGCAAAAGTAATTCAGCCCCCCGCATTCAGGATAGCGACCCATGACTGAACGTTTGACCATCACCCGCCCTGACGACTGGCACCTGCACGTCCGTGATGGCGACGTGTTGTCCGATGTCGTGCCGGCAAGCGCGCGCACCTTCGGGCGCGCCATCATTATGCCCAACCTGGTGCCCCCTGTGACGGACGCCGCTGAAGCACTGGCGTACCGCGACCGGATTCTTGCCGCCGTGCCGCCCGGCAGCGGGTTTACCCCGCTGGTGACCCTGTATCTGACGGAAGCCACCACCCCGGAGCAGATCCACGCGGCCCGCGCCGGGGGCGTGGTCGCCGCCAAACTCTACCCCGCGGGCGCCACCACCAACTCTGCCTCCGGTGTCACCGACGTTCGCAGGATCGATGACGTGCTGGCCGCCATGGCCGAGTGTGGCATGTTGCTGCTGGTCCACGGGGAAGTCACCGATGACCACATTGATATTTTTGATCGCGAAAAGGTGTTTCTGGAAAAAGTGCTGGCGCCCACCCTGGAGCGGTTTCCCACGCTGAAGGTGGTATTGGAGCACATCACCACCGCCGACTCGGCGCAGTTTGTGCGGCAACACCCAGGCAGCAACCTGGCCGCCACCCTGACGCCCCAGCATCTGATGTATAACCGCAATCACATGCTGGTGGGCGGCATCCGGCCCCACCTGTATTGCCTGCCCATTCTGAAACGCAATGTCCACCAGCAAGCCCTGCAGGATGCAGTCGTCAGCGGCAACCCACGCTTCTTTCTGGGCACCGATTCAGCGCCCCACGCGCAGGACCGCAAAGAAACTGACTGCGGCTGTGCCGGGTGTTACTCCGCGTATGGCGCCCTGGAGCTCTACGCAGAAATCTTTGAAGATCTGGGAGCACTGGACAAACTGGAGGCCTTTGCCAGCTTTCATGGCGCGGACTTTTACGGGCTGCCCCGCAACCGCGACACCGTGACTCTGGTGCGCACCCCGTGGACCATGCCGGCCCGCCTGCCACTGGCCGGTGGCCAGATCGTACCGCTGCGCGCGGGGGAAACCTTACGCTGGCAGCTGGACACCCAAGCCCACCCGTTCAGCGCCTCTGCTGATACTACTAAGGAAGTTTAGTGACTGACGAAACCACAGCCCCGCACCCTCTTTCGGCCCGTTTCCGCGGTTTCCTCCCCGTGGTGGTCGACGTCGAAACCGGCGGCTTCAACGCCCGTACCGATGCCCTGCTGGAAGTGGCTGCGGTCATCCTGACCATGGACGCCGACGGTGTGCTGCGACGCACCGAGACCCATGTGCAACAGATCGATCCGTTTGAAGGTGCCAACCTGGAACAGTCGGCCCTGGATTTCACCGGAATCGACCCCTGGAACCCGGAGCGGGAGGCGGTTCCCGAACGGGAGGGCTTGAGCGAAATCTTTACCCCCATCCGTCAGGCGGTCAAAGCCCACGACTGCAAACGGGCCATATTGGTCGGGCACAACGCCACTTTCGACCACAACTTCCTGTTTGCCGCGGCGTTTCGGGCGGACATCAAACGCAATCCGTTTCACCCGTTTTCCACCTTCGATACCGCGACCCTCGCCGGTCTGGCCTACGGTCATACGGTACTGGCCCAGGCGTGCAAGCTGGCGGGTATTCCGTTTGACAACAAAGAAGCTCATTCCGCCGCCTACGATGCCGAAAAAACCGCGGACCTGTTTTGCGGCATTGTAAACCGCTGGCGGGAGCTGGGTGGCTTTCCCCCACCCCCACCCGAAGCCGTCTGAAGCACCCGGCCATTAAAAAAAACCCGTGTTCACGAATGAACACGGGGTTTTTTAACAGCCTGACTAAGGTCAGTCGCCGGCGACCCTTACAAGTCGTCAGCGTTTTCCGCCAGGTACTTGGCCACGCCGTCCGGAGACGCGTCCATACCCTTATCGCCTTTGGTCCAGCCAGCCGGGCAGACTTCGCCGTGCTCTTCGTGGAACTGCAGCGCGTCGACAATGCGTACCAGCTCATCGATGTTACGGCCCAGCGGCAGATCGTTAACGATCTGTGAACGCACGATGCCTTCTTTATCGATGATGAATGCACCACGGTACGCCATTCCACCTTCGGACTGCACGTCGTAGGCTTTGGAAATGTCGTGGTTCATGTCAGCGGCCATGGTGTAAGACACCTTGCCAATACCACCCTTGTCCTCTGGGGTGTTCCGCCAAGCGTTGTGGGTGAAGTGTGAGTCGATGGACACACTGATCACCTCAACACCGCGCTCACGGAACGCATCCATACGCTTGTTCAGAGCGATCAGCTCGGACGGGCATACGAAAGTGAAGTCCAGCGGGTAGAAGAAAATAAGCGCTGGCTTGCCCTTGATGGCGCTGGCCAGGTTGAACTCATCTACGATGGTACCGTCGCCCAGTACAGCGGGAACCGTAAAATCTGGAGCGGGTTTACCTACGAGTACGCTCATTATGTAATCTCCGTATCAGTATCAAGTGAATAAAAACCCGGAATCCCGGGCATCCGAAAGCGGTCTGCAAATGGATATATGGGGACTTAACTATCAATTTCAACCCGATAGCAGAAACTATACACAGCCAGCCCCGACCGCTCTAGCCCAGGTCGATTGTATTTGGCAATCTGCCCCATCAAAGGGCGCTATCGCCGTCGATAGCGCCCGCCGGGTGTTACCAGTGGATGCCCCGCATGATCGCTGCAAAGGCGACCTGCTCGTTGGACGCAGGGGTTTTGTCAGCCGATTTGGCCCCTATGGAGGCGGGGCTGTCGGGAAACATCCGGTACCCGGTATTCATCACAATTTCACCCAGTTTGGGGGTCAACGCATTCACCACCTGGGCAAACACTCCCAGCCGTGTGGCTACGCGCTTGGGCTTATCGACAATGGCATCGGTGATCATATCGGCCGCTTCTTCCGGGGTCAGGGTGGGCACCGAGTCATAGATCTTGGTGGGGGCAATCATCGGCGTTTTCACCAATGGCATGTTGATGGTGGTGAATTTGACGTTGCGGTCCGACCATTCCGCTGCGGCACAGCGACTGAAGGCGTCCAGTGCGGATTTGGATGCAACGTACGCCGAAAATCGGGGCGCGTTGGTCAACACGCCAATGGAAGAGATGTTGATCACGTGGCCGCGCCGGTTGGCCAGCATCGACGGCGCAAACCCCATAATCAGGCGTACCGACCCGAAATAGTTCAGCTGCATGGTGCGCTCGAAGTCGTGAAAACGGTCGAACGACAACGCCAGGGAGCGGCGGATCGAACGGCCGGCGTTATTCACCAGCACATCCACCTGGCCGTGGTTGTCCAGCACTGTTTTGACAAAACGGTCACAGGCGTCCATATCGGAAAAATCGCACGGGTAGGCGTGCACATTGCCCCCGCGGGCCTCCAGATCGGCCGCTACCTCATCCAGCGTCGCCTGGGTGCGGGCGCCGATCACCAGAATTGCACCCGCATCCGCCAGCTTCTGTGCGGTTGCCAGCCCGATGCCGGAGGTGGCCCCGGTGACCACACAAACCTTGCCCTCGACGGTGCCACGCAAGGTGCGGTCTTTGAACAGATCCGGGTCCATATGGCGTTCCCAGTAATCCCACAGCACCGGCGCGTAATCCGCCAGGCGGGGCACCTCGATGCCGGTTTCTGCCAGGGCCCGTTCCGTTTCCCGGGCATCGAACCGGGTGGGGTAATTAAGGAACGACATCACCGACGGCGGGATGCCCAGATCGTCCATCACCGCCCGGCTGATCCGTTTGACCGGGGGCAGGTTTTTCAGACTCTGGCGGATAAACGGCGGCACGAAACCAAACATGCGGGAATCGATACGCACCCCCATTTGTGGCGCATGGGCGGCGTCACAGAATATGTTCAGCACCTCGCCGAGCTTGTACGGATCCGGGTCCACCAGATGGAAACATTTGCCGTCTTGCCCCGCCAAATGGGCAATCTGATCCATCGCCGCCACCACATAATCCACGGGTACTATGTTCAGACGCCCGCCTTCGATACCAATGGTCGGCACCCACTCCGGCAACGCCCGACGGATTTTCTGAATCATCTTGAAGAAGTAATACGGGCCGTCCACCTTGTCCATCTCGCCGGTTTGCGAATGCCCCACCACCATGCCAGGGCGATAGATGCGATACGGCGTCTGGCAGTGTTCGCGCACCACCCGCTCGGCTTCGTGCTTGGTTCGGAGGTACGGGTTATCGAGCTTTTCCGCTTCTTCAAACATGTCTTCACGGAAAACGCCCTTGTACAATCCGGCCGCCGCGATGGAGGAAACATGGTGAAAACAACCGGCCCCCAGTGCTGCGGCTGCATCGATCGCGTGGCGCGTGCCGTCAATATTGGCCAGTTGCTGGGAGGCCTCATCGGCCCCCATGTCGTAGACCGCAGCCAGATGAAAAAAATGATCCACCCGGCCGTGCAACGCCTTCAAGGTGGCGCTGTCAATGCCAAGATCAGGGCTGGCCAGATCCCCGACAACCGCCTTGAGCTGATGCTCGTCGGCGCCCCAGCGCTCCCGCAAGGCAGTCAACTTGTGTTGTGACTGTTCGCGCACCAGCACGTAAACGGTGCCCCCACGCGCCAGCAGTTTTTCCACCAGAAACCGGCCAATGAAACCGGTACCACCCGTCAAGAAGTAATTCATGCAACATCCATCCTGCTTATCACGCTTTTATTTTTCCCTACGCTCGCGCAAGGTATGACGATGACCTGCACTGTCGCAGTGGTTACAGTCATTCCCAGTGTACTGAATTAAACCCCCGCTGGCTCGCCCTCGCACCCTGTCCGGCAAACACTTACAATATCGACATGAAACCACCGATTAGCAATGACATAATCGGTCAAACACCTTTCCGGTCACATTCTCCGAGTTGAATTTGCCCATGCCCAAGCAGAACCCCAACGCTGAACGCTACATCACCATCGCCCGTGCCTGCCTGAAGGCGATTAACGACACAGCGGCCGACGACACCACCAGTCGTGAGCAAAAAATCAATGCCGTGTATGAAGCCATCGACACCGCGTTCCAGGCGGAGTTCAACGATTACCGTCAGTCGGTCGCCATCATGGCCACCGTGCTGGAGCGCATTGCGGCCGGTGATCTGAGCGCTGCGGCGGCTGCGGATCTGGCCAAAAAAACCCTGAACCAGGCCCCCCGCAAATCCGGCGATGCCAAGGTTCATTGATAGAGAGACCTGTCCATGCGGTTAACACTGTCCCCGGCTTGGTTGGGCGTTCGCAACACGCTCAGTGGTTTTATGGTTTTACTGTTGTTGTCCGTCCAGTCCGTGTCGGCAGCACAAACGCCGGTCAAAAGTCCGAACGACAGCAACGCCTACCGGTATCTGGTTCTGGACAACGACCTGAAGGTGCTGCTGGTGTCCTCGCCCGGGGCCGACAAAGCCGCAGCCTCACTCGACATTGCCGTCGGCAGCGGCGACGACCCGGCCGACCGCGAAGGCCTGTCCCATTTTCTGGAGCACATGTTGTTTCTGGGCACGGAAAAATACCCGGAGTCCGGTGAATACCAGCAGTTCATAAAAAGCCACGGCGGCAGCCATAACGCGTTCACCGCGTTTCAGGACACCAACTACTTCTTCGACGTTCAGGCCGACAGCCTGGAAGCGGCGCTTGACCGTTTTGCCCAGCAGTTTTCCGCACCCCTGTTTACCGCCGAGTATGTCGACCGCGAGCGGCGCGCGGTGCATTCGGAATACAGTTCCAAACTCAAGGACGACGGGCGCCGGTTTTTCGCGGTTAAAAAAGCCATCGCCAATCCGCAACATTCCTTCAGCCAGTTTGCCGTGGGCAACCTGTCGACCCTCGACAATACCGACGAGCGGCCCCTGCGGGATGATCTGGTAGAGTTCTGGCAGCGTCATTATTCCGCCAATCTGATGACCCTGACGGTCTATGGCCCCCAATCGCTGGACACTCTCGAAGCCATGGTGCGGCCCCGCTTCTCGCGCATCGAAAACCGCCATCTGAGCGCCCGGCAATATACGGTGCCCATGTTTGCGAAGGACCGTTTACCCGCCCTGCTGAAAGTGGCCTCGGTGCGTGATATACGCCGCCTGTCGCTGTCCTTCCCGATTCCGTCCCAGCGCGAGGCCTATCAGAACAAGCCGGCGAGCTACGTCGCCAATCTGGTGGGCCACGAAGGGCCCGGCAGCCTGCTGGATGTCCTGAAGCGGGCCGGTCTGGTCGAAAGCCTGTCTGCGGGCACCGGGCTGGACACCGGGTATGACACCACGTTCGAGATCACCATGACGTTGACGGCGGAAGGACTGGAACGTCAGCAGGAGATTCTCACGACGACCTTTGCGTACTTTGATCTCCTGACCAGGGAGGGCATCAATCGCTCGCGGTTTGACGAGATGCAGGCCCTGGCCGACATCGATTTCCGGTTTCGTGAGCGGGAGGCACCCACTCACCAGGTGACCGCCCTGTCGATGCAGTTGCAGCGTGTCGCCCCCCGGGATGTCCTGCGTGCGCCCTGGATGATGCAGACCTATGTGCCCGAGCAATATCAGCACATCCTCAACCAACTGACCCCCGACAACGTGCTGGTGTCCGTGCTGGCGCAGCAACCGTTGGAGCAACCGGAAACCGAACCCTGGTACGGCACGGTGTACACCCTGGAACCGCTGACGCTGGATGGGCGGGCAACCGCCTCCGCCGCGCCGCTCGTTGCCCAGCTGGCGCTGCCCGAACCTAACCCGTTTGTGCCCGAGCAACTGGCGCTGGTCGCCGGCGACACCATGACCAGACCCGTGCAACTGAACACCTCACCCGGGTTTGACATCTGGTACGCCCGCGACACCCAATTTGAAACCCCCAAGGCCAATGTCTACCTCAGCCTGAGAACGCCCGCCACCATGGGCTCGGCGCGCAACCGGGTTCTGGCCCAGCTGTTCGTGGATACCGTCAACGCCAACCTCAATGCCTGGGCTTACCCCGCCCACCTGGCCGGACTCAACTATTCGGTTTACCCTCACTTGCGCGGCATCACCATTCGCGTGGGCGGGTACAGCGACAAGCTCGCGACCCTGATGACCCGGGTGTTGAGTCAGGTTGCAACGCCACGACTGTCCCCACAGCGGTTCGAGATCGCCCGTCGCAACCTGGTGGACAGCCTGCGCAACAAAGCCAAGGCTGCGCCGGTACGCCAGGCCTCGACATTTATTCAAAGCGCCCTGCTGGAAGGCGCCTGGACCACCGCGCAACAGCTCGACGCGGCCGAAGCGGTCAGCTTTGCGGACCTGCAAGCCTTTGCAGCCACCCTGTTGACCGAGGTTGACCCGGTTATGCTGGCGCACGGTAACCTGACCGAAGCTTCCGCCCTGAATATCGCCCACCGGATCGAATCCCTGGTGCTGGCCGACAGCAATTCTGTGCACGTCGCCAGAAGCGGCATTCGAATGCTCCCCCCGGGCGAGTCCGCAGCGGTCCTCGACGTTACCCATCCCGACACCGGGTACACACTTTACCTGCAGGGCGACAACAGCGGCTTCGCCGAGCGGGCCCGCTTCCGGCTCCTGAAGCAACTGACCAGTGCCCCGTTTTTCGAAACCCTGCGCACCCAGCAGCAACTGGGCTATCTGGTGTACGCCACGTCGTTTGAAATGCTGGAAGTGCCGGCGCTTGCCTTTGTGGTGCAGTCGCCGGAAGCCACGGCGGAACAGATCGACGAGGCGGTCACCGCCTTCGCGGAGCGATTTGAAGCGTCACTGGCCGCTTTGTCCGCCGACGATCTGCGGCGGGAACAGCAAGCGGTTGTCAGCAACCTGTTAAAGCAGGACCAGCAACTTGGGGATATTTCCGGGCGTTACTGGCGGGAGATCGACCGTGATAACCAGGCGTTCGATTCCCGGGAACAGCTCGCCGATGCGGTGCGCCAGGTCACCAAGGAACAATTGCTGGCGACCTACCGGGCAGCCGTGCTCAAACGCCAGCGGGCGCTGAAGGTCACCACCAGTGAGACCAACTCCGACAGCAGCGAGTTGCTCGCCAGACTGCGCAACGGCGCCAAGGTGCCGGTATCCCCCTAACCGGAGCGGCCGGGAGACTGGGCCAGATAACGCCGCCAGTCTTCCGGCTCGTCCACATCCCAGCGGGGCTCCAGCAGCGCGTAACTCAGCCCCAACCGGTCCAGCCGGCGCGCGGTTTGCGTTAAGACCGCCTCGGTACCCCAGTCGATATCGTTCAGCATGCCGTCCGCCACCGCAGCCGCGCCCAGCAGCACGTAGCCGCCATCGTCCGACGGTCCCATAACCACCTGATGCGTATCCAGCGCCCGGGCCGCGGCCCGCACGTAAGCAGCATCCACCGAGGGGCAATCGCTGCCCACAATGACGACCTTGTGATGGTTCGCGAGCCCCCTTTCAAAGGCGTTGGTCATGCGCGCGCCCAGACCGTCGCCATGCTGACACCCCTGGCTCACCCGCAAACGTTTCAGATCGGCTACGACGGGCGCAGCGGCCGGCGGCGGTTGCGGCAACGCCCGGTCCCACCACAGCTCAACCGCAAACGGACTCTGCGTCAGGTTGCCAAGAACCGCACGGGTGAGCCGGACATGGGCCTGCAAGGCCCCCTCCCGACCCAACGCGGGCATCAGCCGGGTTTTCACGCGCCCCGGTTCGGGCCATTTGGCGAACTGAATGACCAGCACGCCGCTGTATTCAGCTGCTATGGTTTCTGACATCGGATCGATACACCTTGGCCAATACATCGGGAGACTCGCCACGCCAGTACCGCCACCGCAACGTCCACATGAGCCAGATGGTGCGCCAGGCACCCTGCTGCTCCCAGCGACGGCTGTTGGTCATAACGGGGCGGGCAATGCAGAAGGGGCGGGTGACGTTGCGCAACCGTCGGGACAGCTCGATGTCTTCCATTAACGGCATGTCGGTAAAACCGCCCAGCTGCTCGAATAGGTTACGCCGCACAAACATCGCCTGGTCGCCGGTGGCAATCCCGGTCAGCCAGGAACGGCGATTCATGCACCAGGCAATTACCCGAAACAATTTGCGCCGGCCGCTCAGGCGCACATCAAAGCGCCCCCAGCCGTGGTCGCTGTGGTAAAAGCGGCTGAGGTCAGCCAAAGCCGTTGCCGGCAAGCGGGTGTCGGCATGTAAAAACAACAGCACCTCACCCCGTGCCACCGCCGCGCCGGCATTCATCTGGTGCGCGCGGCCCTTGCCCGCGACCAGCACCCGATCACACCAGGGGGCCGCTGTCTCCGCGCTGCCATCGTCACTACCGCCATCCACCACAATCACCTCGTGGCCGCTGGCACGCAATTCAGCCAGCGCCCGCAACACCGGCACCAGGGTCGCACCTTCGCGCCATACCGGCACAATCACACTCAGCCACTGCGTCTTCTCCAATGCCACTCTCCAGCCCGCTATCAACCCGCGCTGGCCCTTGAGCCACGCGCGTCAGCCCGTTATCATACCGGCCTTCATTCCGAAACGCCTCCGTAGCTCATCTGGATAGAGCGTCCCCCTCCTAAGGGGAAGGTAGCAGGTTCGAGTCCTGCCGGGGGTACCATTTGAAAGCTGCAAACTACTGTTTTTACTGCAGTTTTCAAGGGAAACCCCACCTTATCGGTATCACATTTGGGACACACAGAGTGATACCACCATGCCTAACGTACTACACCGCTCCGGCGCATTGACTGTGACAATCGACTATCTCTGGCAAAAGCACACCAAAGGCCCCTTCTATTACCGGCGCAGAGTCCCTAAGGACATAGCCCCACGTATCGGTAAGACAATGCGCCAGGTCGCCTTGAAGACATACGACAAGATGGCAGCGGCTAAGATGATCAAAACTCTAGCCGACCGGGACGATGTGTACTGGCGTCAACTACGGGAAGGCACAGGGCTAGGCGGGTCACGGGGCGACGCGGAAGGGTTGCTTGAACGCTTCAACCTTGAGCCTGAACCTATTGCAGACCAGACAGGCCCATTTGCTGATATCGGTTATGAGCTTTTCATAGAAGCGCTAGAGAGCAAAGTACCGGGCGACGCTACCAGCATACAGCCACACCTGACAGACGCTGAGTTACGGGCGCTGGCCATCGTGCAGGGCCGCGAGTCATTCACATTGAGTGACGCTAAGCAGTTGTACCTGAAGAAACGCGACGCACTCATACCCACTGAGACCACTAAGCGCCAGCATAACAACACCGTGCTGGCCTTCAATTTGGTCATAAATGAAACAGGCGACAGTGAGATAAAGCGGCTACGACGCCGGGATGTCACCCGCGTGATCGAGAAAGCGCTAGAACAGGGCCTAAAGACCACTTCAATCAGGCGGCGGCTTAATACCGTCAGGGCTGCTATCAATGAGCTGATACACGAATACGAGCTATCAGACGTGCGTAATCCGTTCGCCGGGTTTGAGATACCGAAGTACGGGAAAGACGAGGAAAAACGGAAGAGTCTGAATGACGGACAGGTAAAGCGGCTGCGTGATCATGTCGAAAAGAATGATGGTGACACCTCCAATATAATCGGGCTATTGCTCGACACAGGTGCGCGTATCTCTGAGGTTGTAGGGATGCTCAGGGATGACCTAGCGCTAGACACTGAGACACCCCATATCATCATACGCGAGAACCCTAAACGGCGTTTGAAAACCAAAGCCTCAAAACGCAAAGTACCCCTTGTTGGCAGCGCCCTACTCGCAGCACGTCGGGCGATTGAATCAGCCAGCGACGAATACCTGTTCCCGCGCTACATGAAAGGCGCAAAGATTAGCAATGAGTCAGCATCAGCAACGGTTAACAAGGCATTGGCTAAGCTGGACTGTCAGACAGCGCACTGTATGCGCCATGCCATGAAGACACGTCTAGTCAACGCAGACGCATCACCGAACCAGATAGACGTAATTCACGGATGGCGTAGCCGGGACACGATGGCCGACGGCTATGGCGAACGGAC
>NZ_MEIY01000001.1:39005-141253 GCF_001752365.1 Marinobacter sp. X15-166B
GAACGGACCGCCTTGAAGAACATGGAAGCCACCCTACTCAAGTCGCTGACAGCCAGCGCTGAGG
The DNA here is from genome assembly GCF_001752365.1 of Marinobacter sp. X15-166B. Classification (GTDB taxonomy): domain Bacteria; phylum Pseudomonadota; class Gammaproteobacteria; order Pseudomonadales; family Oleiphilaceae; genus Marinobacter. Next base: position 39,070 of record NZ_MEIY01000001.1, read on the forward strand.
GGTCATAGCATCCACAGCGCCGGACAATTCTCACTTATAGCCAGACACAAAGCGCTCCCGGAAGCTGGCCGGTAATCGTTCATGATTGGTCAGTAGCATGAAGTCCGCCTCAGCGTGTCGCCCCTGTGACTTCAAGTAAGCGCGATGTCGGGCCTTGGCCTTACGGTCTAGCTCGTCTCTGCGTCGCTGCCTGCTGGGCCTGAGGGCGTCTGAGAGCTTCTTTGAGATAACCATAGCTTCACCCTGTGTCACAGATTCAGAATGGCTTTGAGCGCGTCTACGCCCTTCGTGTTGCGCTTGGCATCATCCGCCAGCAAGTCGTCAAGTATCTGAGCGCTCTTGCGAGTCTGAGTGCGGCTGTCTGGGTCGTACTTAACCTCATAACAGGTATTGACCATACCTAGAGGGCGCTTGACTCTCTCTGCTATCTCAAGCTCATACTCAACGGCTCGCACAATGTCAGGAAGGAAGCGGGAGCGCTTCGGCGCTTGCATGGTGACAGGTTGTGCGGCTTCTCGCTGCTTGAGGGTTGACCGAATGCGAATGCAGGCTGCTACAAGGTCGTGCTACTTATCGACCATAAAGGCAACCTGTCCAGCCTTGACGTAGAGCGGGTCAGCGTCTCCTAGATGTCGCATGGAGCTTCCGACAACTTGAACGCTGTAGTGGTCATGCAGGTCATCAAGTATGGCTTGCAGGTTGTCACCTTGAGCTGGGTAGCCTACCGCCTCTAACGTCTCTTTGATCTGTTCAATATTCATACAGCCTCCTTTAGTCCTGGCCTGTCTGGTGGCCAATCATTGAGGCGGGGCGTATCCCGCTGTCTACCGCCTGTTGTACGGTCATCTCTATGCCGCCAATAGTAACCAGTGCGTCAGGGCGAATAGCGCCACCAACGACGGCACCACCGCCAGCTAGGCGCTGTACGCAGACATCCCCATTGATGCTGTCCCAATAGTCCTTGCTGGCGAATGTGTCATGGCTGGTGAGGTCTTGCTTTACTTGGTGTAGATACTCGCCCTTGTCGTCGTCTCTCAGGGCCTCCCATGCGTCCCACTGCGCCTGCTCCTCTGGTGTCAGGGCGTAGGGGTTGGCTAGCTCTGCCGTTGGCTGTGGAGCCTCTGAGGCGGCGTAGGGGCTACCGTTGATTCCTAGTGTCATGCTTTATGTTCCTTTACGTGATTGATTAATGGTTTACAGATACCAGCTCTCACGGCTTGCTCAAGGATGTGACGCAAGGCCACTGGGCGCGATACGCGGCGTACCTTGAGGGCGGCTGCCAGCTCGTTCTGTGTGGATTCAATGATTGACCAGTGGTAGGCGCTGAGCCTGACTTGGTTGGTCGTGGCGGTTCTGTCGTGGCGTAGGTAGGCCCGACAATCTGGGGTGTACATTGGGCGGGCTCCGTAAAGCTGTGTTGAAAGTTGAAAACAAATAGGAGTAAACCCAGCGGCCACACAGGAGCACAGGGACGTGCTGGCGGGGGTGAGGTCTTACGCTGGGTTTACTGGTGGTCAGACATGGCTAAGGGCCTGACCTATATCTAACTGGGCGCACTGCTCCAGTCAGATGGACATGTACTGGCTATCCTAAGGTGTGGGGAATAGGTGGGCCTCAGCGGGGCTCGACATTTGGCTCATGGAGTCTTTTGTCGAGCCTTCGCAATGACGTGCTCAGGGGTCTTCTCGCTGTCTTGAGTCATTTGCGTACTGTTCCGTTTTGACTCAACCTCCGCAATGATGGCTTCGAGCTTCGCTACGGTCTTGCCCGTTTTGAATACTGTATTCGTTTCGGGCAGCAGCTATAACGTCAGTATCAGAATTGGCACTGTTCCGTTTTTGATACCTCATTCTCTCTACTGAGAATATACTCAAAGTTGAGCATGTAACTCATTGTTCCAATTGCAATTGACCACTGATATAGTCGCCTGACCATAACCAATAGGAGTAGCTATTATGATTGACCAAACACAGTTGATACATGATGTCCTGAGTCTTCGGGATGACTTCGAGTTACAGGGCGTAGACGATGCGCTAGCCTATCGCTGGCTGTTGGTGACTGAGAGTCAGGAGGTGACCGGACCTGTAGCTAGGTGTGCTGGGTCGCTTTGGGTCGGCGTGGAGGGCTGAGTTCAGTTTCACGCCTAGGCGTCATTTTGAACAGGTGCTAGTTTCGGCACTGTTCCGTTTTTGGGCAGGCGCTCAGTTGCGGCACTGTTCCGTGTCTGAACGCTGAGAGGCTGAGGGTAGCTGTGAGCTATGACCACTGAGAGGAGGTGTCAGCCTTAGGTATCCATAGCTTTACTGTTATAGATATATCAATAGTATGCTTAGAGGGGCCTAGTGTCAGACCTTAGGTAGGCACTAAGTATCCTCTGTATCCTATGTATCCCCGGAAGACTTCTTATGCTAAGGAGTGGGGTATCAAATGATCAGCTGTTATTGGTCAATTATTAACCGCTCAGCCTAAGCTCATGTAGCGCCCGCCATCAGCCTTATGGTCAACCTCAAGTAAGGGGCGCTATGCTGGTACTGCGTTAGCTGTGAGAGGCGCTGTGAGTCGGCACAGGGCCGGCAACGCCTATGGGCTATGGGTATCCTAGGGTGAGCTGAGGAGGGTGCTGTGATGGCTCTGGGGCGCTCTGTGTGGCGTGGTGTGGCGTGGTGTGGCGTGGTGTAGGCGTGGTGAAAACATCAGGTACGATAGAAACACACGCCTATATAACCATAAGCTATCATCCTGCGTTATTCCTAAGGTGTGGGCTATAAGCCCCTCAGGCCGCCTCTAGCGCCGTGTACAGCGTCTGCCTGCTTACCCCATATTCACTAGCCAAAGCCTTCTTAGTGTCGCCTCTGGCCACCCTAGCGCGTATCTCGGCTACCTGTGCCGGTGTTAGCTTCTTCCTTGCGCCGATCTGCTTACCCTTCGCCTTCGCGGCTGCTATGCCTTCCCTCTGTCTCTCCCTGATCATTGACCTCTCAAACTCTGCAAAGGCTCCCATCATCTGTAGCTGAAGCGTCTGGAATGGGTTGACCTCACCTGTGAAGGTTAGCTTCTCTTTGTGGAACTCAAGGGTCACACCGCGCCCTGTGAGGTCGTCTACCAGCCTCAGAAGGTCGGTCATGTTGCGGGCCAGCCGGTCAATGCTGTGAACGTGCAGCGTGTCACCTTTGCGGACATGCCGTAGACACTCGGTCAGCGCGGGTCTGTTGGTGTCCTTGCCGCTGGCCTTGTCGGTGAACGTGGCATCGAAGGTCAGGCCGTGAAGCTGGCGGTCTGTGTTCTGGTCTACTGAGGATACGCGGATATAGGCAACGTGCTGGCCTGACATTGTGTGGCTTCCTGTGTCTGGGTGTCGTGTCAAGGTACTCTAGGCTTACCTAGACTGCCTGTCAATAAATTAACAATCGACTTATATGGACACGGTAGAATGCGGGCTGGCGGGTAGGTGTCTAGCGTGCCTAAAAGGTTTACTCATCTGGACAGACCATCGACGGCCAGGCCGCCCGATCTGCGTATGTCAGAGTTAAGAAAGGACCCCGATCAACAATGACCGGGGCTACGGGGGGAAAGCTCTCAACAGTAACTTTCTAAAAGTCAGACAAATTTCTAGTCAGTTTTTGAAGTTGCTTGGGCTTCACATTCCAATCGGCTTGAGAATTTCTTCGCCGTCCTCCCCAACGAAGATTTCATAGTCGCCGGTACTGTCTTGTTTCCCTGTGGGCTTCAGCCTGTAGAGGCCACCGTTCCTCCCAAGGTAGGGAGCGGAAGGATCAAAGCCATCCGGGGCGAACCCAACAGAGATGAGGGGTAGCGAAACCTGGTCAAGGTAGTGCCTCTGCCGAAGCTCTTGAAGTGAGCCATTCCTGTTCGAAACTGGCCAAATACGGGTTGCACTACTCTGCTTATCAGTGCTGGTTACAAGGATTCCTGCGTCGATCACCCCACGCTGGAATAGAACAAAAAGCTTATTCAAAGCACGGAATGAACTCGCCACATTTCCCGTTTCAAACTCAACTCCAAGAGTGAACTGCTTTTCCCCTGGCACGGCTTCAAACAAATCCTTTACATCTTCTGGCAGGCACTCAATGTCGTATAGGCCACGCTCTGTGTACATGCCATAAAACATTGGAAACAGGGTGTAGATCGAGCCGTCTGGCCGCCCATTCTCCTCAATGTATCTGTGCAACACTTCGAGAAGGCGATCCTTGTCTTTGATTCGATACCCGACTGTTTTCACTGTCCTGGTTATCAGCCCGTCAATGTCTTGTCCCTCAATCTTTGTCTCCCCCTGGCAGCCTTGGAACTGCGCCAGGTTATGCTGGAATTTTTTCGAAAGGAAAGGAGCTGAGTTCATGACACACGTAGTTATCCTGCCCGTGCGCTGTTTTCGGAAGCAGAGTGTGTCATTAACGATGAATTGGCCACCGACCGTAGTAATGCCTTGCAGACTCTTTGTCACGATGTCTACAGCAGCGTCCTTAACGTCTGTGGGCAGGAAGTACCCGTCGTGTTCAACTTTAACCCTCATAGCAAAGATACCCCCTCGGAATCGAGACGCTTCTTCACCTCTGAGATCAGTTGACCAACGTCCGTGCCAAGCACTTCACAGATCTTCATGAGCCGAACAATAGAGATTCGCTTGGTGCCACTCTCGATACGGCTCAGATGTGCCCTTGAGATTCCCACTGGTTCAGCGACGTCAGCCTGTGCGAGACCGGCTTGGTTTCTTCGCTGCCGTAGGAGGGTTCCTATCAATGCGTATACACGCTCTGTCTTAACCATGTTCACACTTATTCCTTAATTGCTTCGTGTGAACACAAGCTATCAATCATGGTTAGACCATGTGTGCCCCTAAGACACTTCCTGCATAACCTTCATTAGAGATTTCGATTTGTGTTAAAGTCTCGATAGCTCAATTACCACCTATCGAGAGACTCATGGGATATTCAGATCAGTTTTTCCGAAGCCTGGACGTGGACCCAAGCTCTAACTCTGAGATTGGACAACTATCGAAAAAAACAGGGATTCCGGTTCCGCGACTGCGGTATTACAACGAGGGCAATATCGTCCCCACTGGGTCCGACATGAGCAAGATTGAGGCAACGGTCGGCATTTATGAGCTGGACCTTGCGGTTCGCATGGGAAGACTTGACCACGCCACTACAGAGCTTCTCCAAGAGCACGCAAGTGAGATACTAGAACTCATCGGACATCACAGGAGACACACTCATACGCCGTTTCCTGAGGACCTACTGCCCGTCTTCGAAACCGACCACGGTCAGCTCTATCAGGAAGACTGCCTGAGCGCGTTAAAGACTGTTGATAGTGACTCAGTTGACCTAGTTTTTGCCGACCCCCCTTTCAATCTCGACAAGCTCTACCCGTCGAAAATGAACGACAACCTCAAGATTGAGGAATACTTGAAATGGACAGAAGCATGGCTCCGGGAGTGTATCCGAACCTTGAAGCCAGGCGGAGCATTGTTCACATGGAATCTCCCCGTCTGGAACAGCCAAGTTTCAAACTTTCTGCATAGCAGACTGACATTCAAGCACTGGATCGCGGCAGATATTAAGTACAGCCTGCCAATCAAGGGAAGGCTGTACCCGTCTCACTACTCATTGCTCTATTTCGTCAAAGGCCAAAAGCCAAGTAAGCTGGAAGCAGACCGGCTGCCCACGCCGACATGCCCAAATTGCTTTGGCGACCTGAAGGACTATGGCGGCTACAAGCACAAGATGAATCCAGAAGGGATCAGCTTAACTGACATTTGGACAGATATACCGCCCGTACGACATGCAAAGTACAAGAAGCGCAAAGGCGCGAACGAGCTATCTGTAAAGCTACTGGACAGGATTATAGAGATGGCCAGTGAGCCTGGAGATTTGGTCCTTGATCCATTTGGGGGCTCGGGTACAACTTACGTCGTCGCAGAGCTAAAAGGTCGACGCTGGTGGGGCTGCGAGCTAGGACCATGCGATATTATTGTTGATCGTTTCGAGAGAATTTCCGAGGACAGGTCTCACCTTGAGAAAATAAGGGCAGACATAAACCATCTATTCCCTCCCAGCGTGAAGCGAGAGAGAGAGCGCAGAGGCCATTGGACCCCTGAGTCAGTCGCCCATAAGAATAAACCGACGAATGATTCTGCGGAGTCATTAGCGCTGTTTGAAGATGGGGAATCATGATACCGGCTAGTTGATTGCTTAAGTTCTACCCGGTGGTTGGGCAGGCACTCGCAGCCACATCTACAGCCGCAGCTCCCTGCCCGACTTTAACCGACGGACAACGGTATCACACGCGGTATCACACAGTCGTCGGTTGACCGTCACAACTAAAAGCTATAACCTTTAATTTCAATTACATACAAGTGATACCGAAGGTGCCCCAATCCTGCCGGGGGTACCAACCTCAAGCCGAAAACAGCTACTCAGCACCCACACAGAGGCACTCCAGCTAATCGCTATGCCCCAAACCTGTGCTCAGGGGAGGTTCGCCCGGAGCAGCGCAAAAAAAGGGCCCAATCAAGACCCTTATTTGTTACCCGGTGTGCATTTTTTTACCACACATACCTGTATCCAACAGTAACCGACGAGAGTTCCTCGGTATCCTGGTACTCCAGACTCAGGCGATGGTGGTCGTTGATCCAACCGTGAGCACCCAGGGCGACGACGGCATCGGAGTCGCTCTCATTCGAATCTGTGACACCCGCGCTGACCTCAAACGCACGGGGCACGATCCACGCCCGGACGCCAACTCCATAGGTCGCAAACGAATCATCTTCGGTAACGCAGACTCCATCAATGCAGTTTTCAAGCTCTCCTCGGGCAAAGCCAAGCGCCGGAACCAGATCCACACGATCGCCCAGCGGGATTGGAACCGCCACGCCAAACGACACCGCGGTTTGAGAGATTTCTGTACGGGGACCATCGTTGGCAATCCCACTTACTCCGGCCACGAGCACCAGGTTATCGAGAACCTGCACGCCCCCGCTGATCGATAAAGCACCGAACTCTTCGTACTTTTCACCTGCAAAAATGAGCGGGTCGTCGAGCTTGGCTTTACCGATCTCAAATCCGAGGGTGCTGTAGGAAAAGTTACTGGCACCGATCCCATTTGACTGAGCAAGCGCGAGATTTGGAGCTACCGAAGCCGCCAAAATAGCGGTTAACACGATTGATTTACGCATGGGCAGTGGAAGTCCTTTTGGTGTGTCATTGATTCGCACACACCATAAGGCGGCAAAACATTTTGTCAAATGACATCAAAAACAAAGCGTTCAACGACTGGCCGGCGCGAGAAGATGCTCCGCACCCCTACAGCGAACGCAATGGCAGTGCAGCGCCAATGGCAACAAACACACCGCCGCAGACCCGGTTGAAAGCCCGTCCGACGTTTTTCAGCCAGCGCCGGAACTGGTTGGCGGAACTGGCCAGAATGTACTCAACCACGCATTCGGTCGCCACAAACGTGGCGGCCATCACCACAAACTGAATGGCCAGGCCGCGATTGGGGTCGAGGAACTGCGGCAGGAACGCGCTGAAAAACAGCAGGCCTTTGGGGTTTGTCAGCGAGGCCAGTAACCCTTGCCGCAAGAGCCACCAGCCGCTGACTGTGCACGCCTCAGTATCGACCGCAGTCATAACCGGGGGCGAGCGCCACACCTGGATCCCCAGCCATACGAGGTACAAACCGCCGACCCACTTGAGGATCGTGAGCCAGATCAGCGAAGACTTTATCAGCGCGCCAATGCCAAACATGCACAGCGCAATGACCAGGGTAAAACCGACCGCCCCACCCCAAATGGTGAATAGGGTCTTGCGACTCCCGTGCAGGGCGCCGTGGGTCAGCGCGAGAAGACCGTTAGGCCCCGGGGACAACGACAAGCCAACGCACGCGACAAAATAAACCAACCACAACTCGAATTGCATGAACTCTCCCTGGGCCCTGTATAAACAGGGCAATTGTCTGGTGTGTCCGCACCTGCCTGCATCAATCTGTGGCCCATTGTGAGACAACTCTCGGCACCTTATCAATCACCATCGACGTCAACTGAGCGCTAGTACGCTCCATACGTTAGCTTCAGCGTACTATCGAACAAACAATCCCCCCTTGTATACTCCCGCCTCCCCCACAGGCTGATCGCGAACCTTACTACTTTCCTTTCGTAAGCGGCCTCTGCCCACTTCCGTAACCAGCAGCAAGATACACTCGGTAACGACAACTCCATAATTGCTAACCGGAAAGCGCTTGTTTTTTAATCAAGATAAGGTTGCAGTCCTTGCTAATCAACAAGATAACAACAAATTCAAGGGTCTGACTTACATGCATAACAAGAGAGCAAGCCTGCTGGCCGGGTTCATCCTTTTGTTGGCCAGCTTTCCGCTTTTGGCCGACACCATCAAGCTTGGATTTAACTACCCACAAACCGGTCGTTATAAGGATCTGGGCTTACAGCAAAGACTCGCCGCATTTCTGGCGATTGAGGAAATTAACAACGGGGGCGGAATCCTCGGCAAAAAAGTTGAACTGGTGATCCGGGACACTGCCGGGTCCCCTGAACAAGGTGCAAAAAATACCGAAGAGCTTATCAAAAAAGAAAAAGTTCACATGCTGTTTGGCGGTGCCTCCAGCGCAGTAACGATTGTTTCAGGCAAGGTCGCGCGGGATCTGGGGCGTATCTATTTTGGCTCAACCACCTCCGCAAATGCCACCACCGGCAGCGAGGGCCACGACCATATGTTTCGTGAATACCCCAACGCCTGGATGACCGCCCACACCTTGGGCAACTACCTGTCGACTACGTTCGGCGATTCAAAGTATTTTTATGTAACCGCCGATTATACCTGGGGCTGGTCCTCAGAGGCCTCTTTGCGCCAGTTTACCGACACCACCGACGATCAGGCCCACCCCCACGCCCTGACCCCCTTTCCAAGGGCCTTGATGTCGGATTTCAGAGCGGCGCTTACCGCTGCTGAAGAAAGCGGCGCGGATGTTTTGATGCTGGTGCTCTACGGTGACGATGTGGTCAGAGCGCTTCGGGTTGCCTACGAAATGGGGCTCAAGGATAAAATGCAGATTGTGTTACCCAACATCACTGTGGGTATCGCCCATAAGGTGGGCGCTACTATCCTGGAAGGTGTTATTTCCACCACCCCCTGGGAGTGGATGATCCCGTACCAACTGGATTTTCCCCGGGGCCAAGAGTTTGTGGAGACCTTTACGGACAAGTACCAGGTCAGACCCACCTCCACGGCCGCGACGGTTTACAGCATCGTGTATCAGTATAAGGACGCCGTTGAACGGGCGGGAACCACCAACACCCGGGCTCTTATCAAGGCTCTGGAAGGCCATGAATTCACCTTATTGAAAGACCGACAGCAGTGGCGCGATTTTGACCACCAAAACTTGCAGACCATGTACGTCGTCCGCGCCAAGCCAAGGGAGGAGGTTGTAAAGGCCCCCCTGCGCAGTGACTTCTTTGAAGTCATCGGCTCAATGAAAGGACACAAATCGGCGCAAACCCTTGTCCAGTGGCAAGCCGAGCGCGCGGCTGCCGATAAGCCGCCCCACTTGTAACCCTGTCCGCCTCCCAGCCCCAGACGCCGCATCTGCTAACAGTCTGGCCTGGTGGGGCGGGCGGCACCTGCTCACCTGTTAGCGGATATTTTCCACAACCAGCGCGATGCCCTGGCCGCCGCCAATGCACATGGTAATCAGGCCGTAACGGCCGCCGGTGCGTTCAAGCTCCGCCAGGGTTTTGATGATGAGAATGGAGCCGGTCGCACCCACCGGGTGGCCCAGCGCAACTGCGCCGCCGTTGGGGTTCACCTTGTCGGCGGGCAGACCAAGCTCCTTGCTGACCGCCAGTGCCTGCGCCGCAAACGCCTCATTGGACTCAATCACATCCAGATCCGACACGCTGAGGCCGGTCTGCTCCAGCACCCGACGTACCGCCGGAATCGGCCCCAGACCCATGACCTTGGGGTCCACCCCGGCGAAGGCATAACCAATCAAGCGCGCCCGCGCTTTCAGGCCACGTTTGTCGGCTTCCGCCGCGCTGGTCAGTACCATGGCGGCCGCACCGTCGTTGATGCCAGAGGCATTACCCGGCGTTACTATGCCATCTTTGGTAAAGGCCGGTTTCAGCTTGGCCAGACTGTCGACCGTGGTGCCCGCGCGGACATGCTCGTCTTGCTCGAATACGAACTCCTTGCGCCCCTGCTGTACGGTTACCGGCACAATCTGTTCTTTAAAGTAACCACGCTCGATGGCGTGACTGGCCCGGCGGTGGCTTTCCGCCGCAAACGCATCCAGTTCCTCACGACTGAGGCCGTACTGTTCGGCAATGCGCTCCGCGGTCATGCCCATGTGACCACTGCCCAGCGGGTCACTGAGGGTTCCCAGAGTCATATCCACCGCTTTACCGTCACCCAGCCGCAAGCCCTGGCGGACGTTGGGCAGCACATAGGCGCCCTGACTCATGCTCTCGGCCCCGCCGGCCAGCGCAATCTGGCTGTCACCCAGCACAATCAGTTGTGCTGCGCTGATCACCGACTGGACCGCGGATCCGCACAGACGGTTTACGTTGAATGCCGCCGACCCTTTTTGCAGACCGGCATTGAGGCCGATGTGACGCGCCAGGTAAGCATCGGCCGGGCCCGTGGGTATGATGTGGCCAAATACTGAATGATCGATGTCCTCGGCGGGCACCCCTGAGCGCGCGATGGCCTCTTTGGCAGCGCAGGTGCCCAGCTCGGCGGGACTCAGGGAACTCAGGCTGCCTCCGAAGCCCCCAATGGCGGTGCGGGCGCCGTCAAGAATTACTACATCGCTCAGTTTCATCGTGTGCTTCCTCGCGTTTCAAATCAGTAAAAGTTCCAACTAAGGTTAATTTATTTGCCCAGCATGGAACGGGCAATCACTTCTTTCATGATTTCAGAGGTCCCGGCGTAAATCGTCTGTACCCGGGCGTCCACAAAAAATCGCGACACGGGGTATTCCAGGGTATACCCGTAGCCCCCGAACAACTGCAGACAGTCGTTGGCGATGTCGCACTGCATTTCGGTGAGCATCAGCTTCAGAATGGCGGCGTCGGTGGGCCCCATTGCGCCCTGCAGATACTGGTCGATGCATTGCCGGAGGTAGGCTTTGGCCATCTCCAGCCGGGCCCGGGCCTCGGCCAGCTTGAAGCGGGTGTTCTGAAAATCCGCCACCCGCTGCCCGAATGCCTGGCGCTGTTGCACATATTCCAGGGTGAGTGCCAGTACGCCTTCGGTGGCCCCCACCGCTTGCGCACCAACCCCCAGGCGTTCCCGGGGCAGTTCCTGCATCAGGTAGGCAAACCCGCGCCCTTCTTGACCCAGCAGCGCCTCGTGAGGCACCTCAAGTTCCGTGAAGAACAGTTCTGCGGTATCGCTGGCGTGCTGGCCGATCTTGCGGATGCCCTGGCCCCGGGAAAAGCCGGGCAGGTGCGTATCCACCAGAAACAGTGACACCCCTTTGGCGCCGGCCGCGGGGTCGGTTTTGGCGCACACGATCACCAATTCCGCCTGCAATCCGTTGGTGATAAACACCTTGGTGCCATTCAGCACATAACCGGTGTCGGTGCGTTCCGCGGTGGTGCGCATGGCCGCCAGATCACTGCCGGCGCCCGGCTCGGTCATGGCAATTGCACCCAAAATTTCGCCGCTGATCATAGCAGGCAGATACCGCTGTTTCTGGGCGTCAGTTCCAAAATGCAGCAGGTAGGGCATGACAATATTGGCGTGAATGTTGTACCCGGAGGCAAAGCCACCAAAGCCCTTGCGGGCAATTTCGCCGATCGCCAGTTGCGAGACCTGAAAGCTCGCCGCGGCGCCCCGTACTCCTCGGGCATATCGATCCCGAGCATGCCAGCTTCCCCCAGAGTGCGCCACACCGACCGCGGAATGGTGCCTTGCTGTTCCCACTGGTCGTAAAAGGGTGCAATTTCCCGGTCAAGCACCCGGTTGATCATCGCGCAAAACAACCCGGTATCTTCTTGTTGTGCAGACATACCTAACCTCGTCGTTCATCTGAATAATCAGGCAATCAACCATTTAACGGGTTATCCTGTGCGGCGGGAATGGCCGTACACGCCGAAATAATTGACTCTTTACCCACCTGAACCCACGCAGACATGCCAGATTCGCATTCCAGGCCCCACATAGCAAACCACTACCTGCGCAATATCAAAATCTCATTACGGCGGGAGTATGCGATCAAGCTGAAGCGTACCGAAAACCTGAGTGTGACCGACGTCAGCGAGCGCGTTGGCTTCTCGGAACCCGCCTCTTGTTGTCGGGCCTTCAAGCGCTGGACTGGCACTCCCCCTCACAATGGCCAGGATGATCGGCGGGCACAGAGTCCGCGCTGTCCGATTGAGTCAATTATTCCGACCTGAGCGATCATTCCCGCAGCAACCGGTCCTCTGCGTATATGCCTGCAGCTGCATAAGAACAAAATCTGAAGGGGGTTTAAGCATGCACCACTCCAAACACACCGCCTCCAACCCTGTATGGCGGTTATCGGGGTGCCCGATGACAACTGGATTGAGGCCATCTGCGCCGTGGTGGTGGTCAAAGACGGCTATCCGGAAAATGCAGACGCGCTGATGGACCACGCCCGCACCAAGCTGGCGGGGTTCAAGGTACCAAAGCACATCCACTTTGCTGAGCAATTGCCTAAAAACACCGCCGGCAAACTGCTCAAACGCAAACTCCGGGAAGACTTTTCGTAAAACGAGTCAGCACCCCGGTTCTGCCCCGCCAACTTGCGGATGAGCCGGTCGCTCGTGCAGCCCCTGATCAAACACGCTTCCATTGGGGGTGCAACGCTACGCGGGCATCGCGCAGCAGATCAAAAACCCGGCAGCGGGGGGCCACGGCCGCTTGCACCGCCTGCAGCCGCTCGGCCGACTCACTGGTTTTGATGCTTACGGTGAACGTCAGTCCATCCGGCAATGCAGCACAACAACGCAGTCTGAGTGATTGCTCAAAAACAACTTGAGCAATCACTCAACTTCAGTTACGGTAAGTCCCGATGAACCAAATCAGGGCAATGTTACGCCCGCTCTTGAGCGATCACTCAAGATCACCCTCGACTTGTAAGGAGTCACCCCATGACCACGTTTACCCTGCACGATCAACACAGCGCCCCCAGTGAAAGCCAGCCTCTGCTGGAACAATCCCTCAAGGCTTTCGGCATGATCCCCAGCCTGCACGCGGTCATGGCGGAAGCCCCCGGATTGCTCGAAGCCTATCAGCGCCTGCACCAACTGTTTCTGGACAGCAGTTTTGATGACGAGGAAATTACCGTGGTGTGGCAGACCATCAATGTCGAACACGCTTGCCATTACTGCGTGCCCGCTCATACTGGCATTGCCAAGAGCATGAACGTAGATGACGCGATCACCGAGGCGCTGCGTAACGAAACGCCACTGCCCACCGCACGACTGGAAGCTCTGCGTGACTTTACCCTCGCCGTCATCCGTGGCCGGGGCAATGTCGATGACCGCGCGGTAGCGGCCTTTCTGGAAGCCGGTTTCAGCAAACGGCAAATCCTTGAGATCGTTCTTGGGTTGGCACAAAAGACCATGAGCAACTACACCAACCACCTCGCCAACACGCCAATCGACCCGCCGTTCCAGAAATTTGCGTGGCACAAGGCGGATTAACGGCACCGTCATCCGAGGTGGTCTGCGATGACTACCCGGATGTGCCATTGCTTTATCAAACACTGTCAAAGAGGACCACTTACATGTCTGCCAGCAATTACCAGCCACCCCGCGTGTGGACCTGGGACGCCGACAACGGCGGGGAATGGGCCAGCATCAACCGCCCGATCGCCGGCCCCACCCATGAGGCAACGCTGCCTCGGGGCAAGCACCCGCTGCAGATTTACTCCCTGGGCACCCCTAATGGCCAGAAGGTCACCATCATGACCGAAGAGCTGCTGGCGGCGGGAGAATCGGGCGCGGAATACGACGCCCACCTGATCCGCATCGGCGAAGGCGAGCAGTTTTCGTCGGGGTTTGTCGAACTCAACCCCAATTCGAAGATCCCGGTTTTGCTGGATACCGACACCGGCAGCCGGGTATTTGAAAGCGGTGCGATCCTGCTCTATCTGGCGGAAAAGTTCGGGCACTTTCTCCCCAAGGATACGGCGGCCCGCACCGAAGCGTTGAACTGGCTGTTCTGGTTGCAGGGTTCCGCCCCTTATCTGGGCGGCGGGTTCGGACATTTCTACGCGTATGCGCCGGAAAAATTTGAATACCCGATCAACCGCTTCACCATGGAAGTGAAGCGCCAACTGGACGTGCTGGACCGGCAGCTGGCCGGCCACCGGTATCTGGGCGGCGACGCATACACCATCGCCGACATCGCCACCTGGCCCTGGTACGGCAATCTGGTTTTAGGCGAAGCCTACGATGCGGGTGAATTTCTGCAGGTTGAAAGCTATAAGAACGTGCGCCGTTGGGCTAAAGAAATTCTGGCGCGACCCGCGGTGCAGCGTGGCCGCATCGTCAACCGCACTCGGGGCGAGCTTTCCGAGCAGCTGCACGAACGCCATGATGCTTCGGATTTTGAATTGAAAACCCAGGATAAACTGGCGCCTGAAACCGCCGACTGACCGGGCAAGCCAGCAACAGCCTGCTCTCCCCCTCTAAGGGGGCGAGAGCAGGTAAATGTGCGCGCAAGTCAGTGTCTGTGCGCAACACCCTCGGTACGCAGTGCTTCCAGGGACACGGCCATATCTTCTGCCAGCGCGCGAACAGCCGCACTGTCGACGTCACGCTGGGCAAAGGCCCGCAGCCCCATGATCTCCGCCTGTAACCGCCGGCCCAGCCGAACGGGGTCAAGCCGGCTATCCAGCTCTCCGAGGCGCTGTGCCGCAGCGAAGCGATCCGTAAAGCGTGCCTCCATGGCCGCCAGCAGTTCTTCCGCTTTGCGCCGGGCGGCCTGTTCCCGCTCGCCCAACTCCAGCAGGCTTTTAACCAGCATGCAGGCGCAGCTGGGCAACTCCTGCTCCCGCAATGCCCCGAACTTGCGCACATAAGCCGCCAACCCGGTCAGCGGTGAGTCGTAAGCCTGTAAAACACGCTCCAGTTCGGCCAGCCCCAAACGGGCGTAGCGCTCCAGAGACTCCTGAAATAGTCCATCCTTGTTGCCAAAAGTGGCATAGATGCTCCCCGGGCGCATGTCGAGCGCCTTTTCCAGATCCTTCAGCGAGGTGGCATGAAAGCCCTTTTGCCAGAACAGCTGCAGCGCTCGGTCAAGGGAGTCTTGCCGGTTGTGATTGCTCGTGCGAGCCATGGTCAATTCCAGTTACGTTGAGGCCGTGATGCAACACAGCGGCCGATGTTGAGTAGTCACTCAACTTTATCTTGAACGATTGCTCAAGTACAGCTACAGTCAGCCAAGATCACTATGAGGGTTCTCCCATGTCCCAGGAAACATTTCCGTCTGTTATTGTGTTTGACGTTAACGAAACGCTGCTCGATATCACCACTCTGGAACCTTTGTTTGCTCGCGTTTTTGGTGATCACGGCGTGTTACGGGAATGGTTCGCCCAGCTGGTCCTCTATTCGCAAACAATGACTCTATCGGGCCTCTATACACCCTTTGGTGAATTGGGCGTGGGATCACTGCAAATGGTTGCCACCATACATCAGGTGCCCCTGGCGGATAGCGACCTTGCAGAACTGAAGGAGCGGATGGGGTCCATGCCGGCCCACCCCGATGTCCTGCCGGCGCTCACCCGGCTGCGCGACGCCGGGTTCCGCTTGGTGACACTGACCAACTCGCCCAGCGGCGCTTCGCCTACCCCACTGGAAAAAGCGGGGGTGAGCCATTTTTTCGAGCGCAGCTTCAGTGTCGAGACAGCCGGCAAGTTCAAACCGGCGCCGGAAACCTATCGTCTGGTCGCCCGGGAGTTGTCCGTGGATACCTCAGACCTGTGCCTCGTCGCCTGTCACCTCTGGGACACCATCGGTGCCCAGGCCGCTGGTTGCCGTGGGGCGTTTCTCACCCGGCCCCACAACGCCGTTCTGCCAGCGCCTGGCGTACCGCTGCCGGATCTGGTCGCATCAGACCTGACCACCCTGGCCGAGCAGATTATCCGGCAACGCCAAACCTGCTGATCACATGGGTTCACCTGACCGGTCCGCATCCCGGCGCTCACGGGCAGTGCCCATGCTGCCAACGCGGCTGGGTGCCGACTGACTGGAGCGTCAAGGGCAAACTGATGCGCCTGAGTAGCGTGCATTGTTGCGCTGCAATCCGTACCACTGCACGCAGGCTGCGGCCAACTCGTGCGTCGCATCTACACAATATTCGCTGTACCCGGAACCAATCTCAGCCAGGGCAAATGGGATCTCGGTACACCCGAGGATGATCCGCTCACTACCCGCTTGCAACATCACGTGGACGCAATGCTCCAGTTGACGAGCGCCGGCCGTGACTTTGCCGGCTTTTACCATATAGATCGCTGCCATCACTCGCTGCTGCAACTCAGGGTCCGGTACGTTGAGGTGAATACCCCAAGCACCAAGCTCACGGGGGTAGAAGCCGGACTTCAGAGTGCCACTGGTTGCCAGCAACCCCGCCGAAGTCACCCCTTGCCGAACGAGCGTTTGCGAACAGCAACGAGCTATGTGTAACACCGGCACCGGACTCACCTCCGCCAGCGCCTCGTGCCAGTGGTGTGCGGTGTTACAGGGCATGGCGATACACCCCACGCCAGCGTTAACCAAGGTGCGCACCCCCCTCAGCAAGGCACCTAATGGCGATGGCTGGTTGTCGATCAGGGAAGCTGACCTGTCAGGTATCTGGGGAACCGAGTGCACCAGTAGCGGCAAGTGATCCTGATCCCTGGCGGCCGGGGTCTGGTGGATTATTTTGGTGACAAAATCGACGGTGGCCAAAGGCCCCATCCCACCGAGTATACCGATCACTGGACTCATTAAGGATTCTCCCTACCTGGTAGAGGGACCTTAATCCTGGTCATCGGCAAGCGCCAATGCCGTTTCATCACCGCCTATGCGCTTGCCGCATAGGTGAAAAAATTCCAACT
This sequence comes from Marinobacter sp. X15-166B, assembly GCF_001752365.1. Classification (GTDB taxonomy): domain Bacteria; phylum Pseudomonadota; class Gammaproteobacteria; order Pseudomonadales; family Oleiphilaceae; genus Marinobacter. Next base: position 56,167 of record NZ_MEIY01000001.1, read on the forward strand.
TATAATCAACTAGATGAGTTTGATAACCACAAATGCTTTGGGCTAGGCTAAGCTAGCGCAAGTGCCGGGTCATCGACAGAGCAATTCGAGCATGGCGATTTCAACCAATAACAAAAACCGGGCCAACCTGGGAGTCGCGGGGCATGAATATAGAAACCAAGTGGCTGGACGATTTTTTGTCGCTTACCCAAACCCAAAGTTTCTCCCGATCGGCCACCGAGCGTCACGTAACCCAACCGGCTTTCAGTCGGCGGATCAGAGCACTGGAGACTGCAGTGGGCTGCGAACTGGTCGACCGCACCAGCGTACCCGTGCAACTGACCGCTGAAGGCCGCCTGTTCCAGATCACCGCCCGAAATCTGGTAGCCCAACTGGACGACAGCATCGCCCATCTGCGCTCCCTGAAGCGACGCGGGAAGAGTGTTATCGACTTTGCTGTCTCCCACACCCTGTCCATGTCCCTGTTCCCTGCTTTCCTGCACTCACTGCAAGGGGAACTGGGCGGGGTACGTACCCGGCAACTGGTGGCCAACGTCGACGACAGCGTACAGGCCCTGAAAAACGGCATCTGTGACTTCTTACTGGCTTTCGAGGACCACACCCTTACCCCGGATCATTTTCGTAAACTGGATCTGCAAACCGAAGAGTTGATTCCCGTGTGCCAGGCCGACGACGCGGGCCAACCGCTGTTCAATCTGGATGATGACCGGCAGGCAGTATTGCCGTACCTCAGCTACCCCAGAGAGATCTATCTGGGCCGCTGTGTGGAGCGGCTGCTGTGCCACCTTCCCCGCTCGATTGAGCTGCGGCAGGCCTCTGAGTCTCCGCTGGCAGATAGTCTGAAAGTATTGGCGATGCAGGGTATGGGGGTCGCGTGGGTACCCTCGTTTGCCATTCGTGAGGAGTTGAGGCAAGGGTTCCTCGTACCCTGTGGCGGATCCCAATGGCGATCACCACTGCAGATTTGTCTTTATCGCTGCAACCGTCCGCTGCCTGAAGACGCCGAAGCGCTGTGGCAGTTTCTCCACGCCCGCTACAGTGCCTCCACGCCGCTGCCCGCGTCCGATGGGTTCGAATCATGAGGTGCCGGGGCCACCGGCAACTGTGGCTGCTTATCTGCGCCGGCACCTTCTGCCTGCTGGCCACGACGGTATCCGGGGTCCGCGCCTCCAGTCACGACGGCGTGATTTTCATTGGCGGCGATCACAACTACCCGCCCTATGAATTTCTCAATGAAGACGGCGAGCCCGACGGCTACAACACCGAACTGACCCGGGGCATTGCCGAACTGATGGGCATGAAAATAGAGATCCGTCTGGGTCGTTGGGACGACTTGCGCAAACAGTTGGAGAAGGGCGAACTGGATACCCTGCAAGGCATGGTATTCTCGGAAGAGCGGGCGCAAAAATTCACCTTCTCGCCACCCCACGCCATTATCCATCAGTCCATCTTTGCCCGCGAAGGCGAACCCTCGGTATCCCACCTGTCCAAGCTCAGAAACCGTGAAGTGATTGTGCAGCGTGGCGGCATCATGCACGACTACCTGCTTGAGAACGATGTCCGGGCGCATTTGATACTGGTGGATACGCACGCCGATGCCCTGCGACTGCTGGCGTCGGGAAAACACGATTACGCCCTGGTCGCCAATCTTCCCGGCCTGTATCTGGAACGCGAACTGGAACTGTCCAACATCGTCCCTGTGGGCAAGCCCTTCGGCGCACAACATTACGGTTACGCAGTGATCAAGGGCAATGAGGAGCTGCTGGCGCAGTTCAGTGAAGGCCTGGCCATCCTCAAAAACACCGGTCGCCAACAGGCTATTTACGATCGCTGGCTCGGCCCCCTGGAAAGCCCGGGCTGGCCGTGGAAAAAAATTGGCAAGAGCGCCGCCCTGGTCTCGGTGCTGTTGCTGCTGATACTGAGCGCCATAGTTACCTGGAACCGAATCCTGACCCGCCAGGTCAGCCGTCGCACCGAAGAGCTGAAACTGCAACAACACCAATTGATTCAAGCCGACAAGATGGCTTCACTGGGGATTGTGGTCTCCGGGGTCGCCCACGAGATCAATAACCCCAGCAGTTTGTTGTTGCTCAATCTCCCGGTCTTGAAAGAGGCCTATTTGGATGTCGAGGAGATATTGGCCAACCACTACCAGGCCCATGGCGATTTTCCGATGGGCGGGCTGGACTACAGCCGTATGCGCACGGAGATTCCGCACATGCTGGACGACATGTTGGCCGGTGCGCAACGCATTCGCCGGATCGTCGATGACCTGCGAAGTTTCTCCCGCCAAGGTTCCGCCGACTTGACCGAAACCATCGACCTGAACCAGGTCGTTGCGACCGCAATACGGATGGTGCACAACACGATTCGCCAGTCCACCGATCATTTTGAGGTCAGTTATGGTGCATCCCTGCCCGGTTTCAAGGGCAATGCCCAGCGGATTGAGCAGGTGGTGATCAATCTGATTGTCAACGCCTGCCAAGCTTTGGACTCCAGCGATCGTGGCATTACTGTAAAGACCCGCTATCGATCCGCCAGTGGCGAACTGCGTCTCGAAGTTCACGATCAGGGCTGCGGTATCGATCCGGCGAACCTGCCGCGACTGATCGACCCTTTTTTCACCACCAAGCGCGAGCAGGGTGGCACCGGTCTGGGTCTGTCGGTATCGGACAGCATTATTCAGGAGCACGGTGGCTCTCTGGCCTACAACTCGGTACTTGGCCTGGGCACCTGCGCCACCCTCACTTTAGCCGCAGTCACTGGAATGTAATCGCTATGAGCAACAATCGCTATCCCAGCTTTGGCGTCTTATTGGTAGACGATGAAGCTTCGTTTCTGCGCAGCCTCAGTATCGTGCTGGAACGCCGCGGGGGTATCAATCACATCTATCGCTGCCAGGACAGTCGCGAGGCAATGGGCATTATCGCACGGGAGCCGATCGGACTGGTATTGCTGGACCTGACCATGCCGCACCTGAGCGGTGAGGAATTGCTGCAACAGATCACCGAAAACTACCCAGAGATTGGCGTGATCATCATCAGTGGCTTGAATCAGCTGGAAACAGCGGTTCACTGCATTCGCCTTGGTGCCTACGACTACTACATCAAAACCACTGAAGAGGAGCGCCTCATCGAAGGGGTCAGGCGGGCGATCCGATTGCAGGAAATCCGCCTGGAAAATCAGGAAATGCGCTGGCGTTTCCTCACTGACACCCTGGAAAGACCCGAGGTGTTCGCCAGCATCATCACCCAGAACAAAGGGATGCGCTCGGTGTTTTTGTATCTGGAATCGGTAGCCGCGAGCAGCCAGCCGGTGTTAATCAGTGGAGAAAGCGGGGTCGGCAAGGAGCAAATAGCCCACGCAATCCATGCCTTGAGTAATCGGGCCGGGCCACTGGTCAGCGTGAACGTCGCAGGGCTGGATGACAACGTTTTCGCCGACACCCTGTTCGGTCACCATCGCGGTGCCTTTACCGGCGCCGATCAGGTCCGTGCCGGAATGATCGAACAAGCCGCCGGTGGCACCCTGTTTCTGGACGAGATCGGGGACCTGAGCCTGGCGTCCCAGGTCAAGCTGCTGCGCCTTCTGCAGGAAGGCGAATACTACCCGCTGGGCAGCGACCGGCCCAAGCGAATCAAGGCCCGTGTCGTGGTCGCGACCCATCAGGATCTGGGAAAAAAGCAACAGACTGGTGAATTCCGCAAAGACCTTTATTACCGGTTACGGGTCCACCAGGTAGAGATCCCGCCGTTGCGTCGGCGCAAGGATGACATCCCCCTGCTGCTGGAACACTTCCTGGCCGAAGCCGCCCATGACCTCGGCAAATGCAAACCCACCATTCCCAAACAACTCCCGGTCTTACTGGCCAACTATGATTTCCCCGGCAATGTGCGCGAGCTGCGGGCGCTGGCTTACGACGCCATGAGTCAGCATCGGTCGCGAATGCTGTCAATGGAGGTGTTCCGCCGGGCTCTGGACCAGCAGGCCGTTCTTGATAAGCCGGACACCCACGCCGCCAAGGAATGCCTGTTCAGCCCGGATCAACCGCTTCCTACGCTGCAGGAGGTGGGCGAACTCCTGGTCGAGGCGGCCATGGAGCGCGCCCAGGGAAATCAATCCCTGGCCTCCCGGCTGCTCGGCATTTCGCAACCGGCACTGAGTAAACGGCTGAAGAAAAAAGACAGCCCCGAACCCCTATAACCACAACCCGTCTCATAACCAAGGTCATGCGCATAAAGCAGTTTATTATTAATGAGTTACGCGCATGATCGAAATAATCTATTCCTCTGGTTATACCCCTTTATATCAGCCGAACAACTCATCCTAATAAAAACATGCCTTAAAACATAGCATTACGATAAAACAAAACCTTGGCATCCTCATTGCAGTATTCCTCACTACAAATAATAAAAACTGAGGAAATCGTCATGGGTGACACCGCACCGATTGGCCGCCAGCACGAAAACCGACGTGAGCAGGATTTGCTGGGCGAAGCCTGGCTACCGAACGATGCGTATTATGGCGTTCAAACCCAGCGGGCACGGGATAACTTTGACCTCAGTGGCATTCCCTTGCACCACTTCCCCCAGTTGGTGCAGGCCATTGCCTTGGTCAAACTGGCTTGCGCCAAAGCCAACCGAAGCCTCGGATTGTTGGATGACACCAAAACCGACGCCATCGAAGGCGCCGTCAACACCATCCTCCAGGGTCAACATCACGAGCAATTCATCGTCGACATGATTCAGGGTGGGGCCGGCACTTCCACCAACATGAATGCCAACGAGGTGATCGCCAATCTCGCTCTGGAGCAGCTCGGCCACGCCAAAGGCGAGTACGCCCACTTGCACCCAAACAACGACGTGAACATGTCGCAATCGACCAACGACGCCTACCCCACTGCGGTGCGCCTGGCCATCCTGCTGAAACACGGTGACCTGGTCAATGCACTGGCCTCCCTGCGGGATGCGTTTGCAGCAAAGGGAGCAGAGTTCGCCGACATCATCAAGATGGGACGCACCCAGTTACAAGACGCGGTACCCATGACTCTGGGGCAAGAATTCCAATCGTTTGCCACCACGCTCGGGGAAGACATCGAACGCATTGCCGACCTGTCCGAGTTACTCAAAGAGGTCAATCTTGGCGGCACGGCGATTGGCACCGGCATCAATACCGCCCCCGAATACCAGCAGCGAGCGGTGGGTTATCTGTCCAAGCTCAGCGGCATCCAGTTCCAATGTGCGTCCGATCTGGTGGAAGCCAGCTCCGACATGGGTGCCTTCGTGTTGTTCTCCAGCATGCTCAAGCGGTTGGCGATCAAGCTCTCCAAAATCTCCAACGACCTCAGATTGCTCAGCATGGGGCCACGTTGTGGTCTCGCCGAGATCAATCTGCCGGCGCAACAGCCGGGCAGCTCCATTATGCCGGGCAAGATCAACCCGGTGATCCCGGAAGCCATGAATCAGGTGGCCTACCAGGTCATCGGCAACGATCTGGCACTGACCCTGGGTGCCGAAGCCGGCCAGCTCCAGCTGAACGCCATGGAGCCACTGATTGCCTTCAACATTCTGGAATCCATGCGCATGCTGACTCAGGCAATGGATATGTTATCCACGCGCTGCGTTCGCGGCATCACCGCCAACGCAGCGCGATGCCAGGATTCGGTCAATCAAAGCATTGGCATCATCACCGCCGTCGTACCCTATATCGGTTACGAAAACGCCACCCGCATCGCCAAGGCCGCACTGGAGAGTGGCCGAGGGGTGCTGGAACTTATTCGTGAGGAGGATTTGATGAGCAAGGAAGCCCTGAACGAGGTCCTCAAACCTGACAATATGATTCGCCCCCAGCGTCGCAGGGATTGGCAGCCCGGTCGCCGCCCTAAACCCACCCGTTAAATAAAAACTGATGTCCAGCGCTCGGTTACGAGCCTCTTAACAACAACGATAATCAGGAAACCCCCATGCAACAGACAATGGTAAATCAAGATCAGACTGGCTTCTGGAGCGGACTCTCGCTTTGGAAAAAAATCCTTATCGGTATGGTTCTGGGCATTGCCGCCGGCGTCATCATGGGCCCCAATGCGGCCATACTCAAACCGCTTGGCACGCTCTTTATCAACGCCATAAAAATGCTGATTGTGCCACTGGTATTCTGCTCGCTGGTGGTCGGTGTGACCTCCATGCAGGACACCCGCAAAATGGGACGTATCGCCCTTAAATCGGTGGTCCTTTACCTGGCAACCACCGCGGTGGCGATCAGCATTGGCCTGGGTCTGGCCACCCTGTTTACCCCCGGCGAAGGGCTCAATATGGTTGCCGGTGATACCGCCGCTGCGGGTAAAGAGGCACCGACCCTGATCGCAACCCTTCTCAATATGATACCCACAAACCCGGTTGGCGCGCTTGCGGCTGGAAATATCCTGCAGATCATTGTCTTTGCTCTGAGTTTAGGCATTGCCTTGACCCTGTGCGGTGACAAAGCCAAACCTGTGATGGGTCTGTTCGAAAGCCTGGCCGAAGCCATGTACAAGCTGACCGAAATGGTCATGAAACTTGCCCCTTACGGCGTGTTTGGGCTGATGGCCTGGGTCGCCGGAACCTACGGTCTGGAGATCCTGCTGCCACTGGGCAAGGTGATCACCGTCGTCTATGTCGGTTGTCTGGTGCATGTGCTGGTGTTCTACACCGGTCTGATCAGCGTTCTGGGACGTCTGAATCCCGTTCGCTACTTGAAAGGCCTGGTTAACCCGGCGGCCGTCGCCTTTACCACGACCAGCAGTTCGGGCACTTTGCCTGCCTCCATGAAGGCAGCGCGTCAGGAAATGGGCGCCTCCGAAGGCGTTTCCAGCTTCGTGCTGCCGCTCGGCGCCACCATCAACATGGATGGCACTGCACTGTATCAGGGCGTTTGCGCTCTGTTTATCGCCCAGGCCTTCGGCATTGATCTGGTGTTCTCCGATTACATTTTGATCATCATGACCTCTACCCTGGCCTCCATTGGTACCGCCGGTGTGCCCGGCGCCGGCCTGATCATGCTCTCGCTGGTACTCACCTCCGTGGGTTTGCCGATCGAAGGTCTGGCGATCGTGGCGGGTATCGACCGCATCCTTGATATGGCTCGCACCACTGTCAACGTCTGCGGTGACCTGATGGTCACGACGCTGGTGGCCAAGAGTGAAAAGGAACTGGATGACTCGGTCTACAACCGCTCGGAGACCAAACCCGAATCTGATCTTGCCACCGCTTAACCTAACGGCAACCGAACCCAAAAGCCCCGCACTGCGGGGCTTTTTTTTCACTGCCGACACCTCAATCCTGGCTTCCTCGGTCAGGTCGACGAGCGTCAGTAAGCACCTTCGCTGTAAATCAGCTCGTAGCTGTGGCTGTAGATCTCCAGAATATTGCCAAACGGATCTTCCATATAAATCATGCGGTAGGGCTTTTCACCCGGGTAGTAGTAACGCGGCTTCGCCATGCGTTTTTTACCACCGGCGGCAACAATACGCTCGGCCAGCTCTTCCACGTTAGGGTCCTGCACGCAAAAGTGGAAAATGCCCGTTTTCCAGTATTCGAAGTTGTCTTCCGGGTTCGTCTGGTTGTTGAACTGGAACAACTCCACGCCAACCCGGTCACCGGTGGACAGATGCGCAATGCGGAAACTGCCCCAGCCCTTGCCAAAGACCTCTGTGCACATCTCACCAATCGGGCTGTCGTCCTCAACGACGTCAGTCGGCTGCATGATCAAATACCAGCCCATCACCTCGGTATAAAACTGAACGGCCGCTTCCAGATCGGGAACTGAAATACCGATGTGGGAAAAATTGCGCGGATAGACGCTGCTCATTGTTGGCTCTCCTGTGTTGAATCTGGAAGCAGGTTACAAACACCGAGCGATTACGTAAAATTATCATTCCTCATCAATATAAGTATGAATCGTTATGATAAATGCCACCTGGCTCCGCAGTTTCTGCACCCTGGTTGAAGTCGGCCATTTCACGCGTACCGCCGAACGGCTGCACATGACCCAGTCCGGTGTCAGCCAGCACATTCGCAAACTCGAAGAGCGGCTGGGCACTGGCCTGCTCATCCGCCAGGGGAAACAATTCACACTGACGGACCCGGGCGAGCGCCTCTACCAAGAAGCGCGGGGCATTATAATGGCGCTGTCGGGCTTGGAGTTGCGGGTGGTGGAGGATCCCGCCTACGAGGGATTAGTACGGGTGATGTCCCCCGGGAGTGTGGGCATGAAACTCTACCCCCATCTGCTGGCACTGCAACAACAGCACCCCAAGCTGGTGATTGATTACCGGTTTGCGCCCAATAACGGTGTCGAGCGCGCTATCGCCGACTATGCTATCGATATCGGCTTGATGACCAGTGCCTCGGCGCTGGAGGAAGTCAGCTGCCAGCCTATTGCCACGGAATCGCTCCTGCTGGTTACCCCGGCGGCGGTTACGCAGCCAGACTGGGACGTGTTGATGAAGCTCGGGTTTATCGATCACCCTGACGGTGCCCATCACGCAAGCTTGCTGCTTGGCGCCAACTACCCTGAGTTTCAGCACAGCAACCTGTTTGAAAAGAAGGGGTTCTCCAACCAGATCAGCCTGATTCTGGAGCCCGTGAGCAGGGGGCTGGGCTTTACGGTCTTACCGGCCCATGCGGTTGAGGCGTTCCCGAAACCGGAACGTATCAGCACCCACCCCCTTTCCGTCCCCGTCAGTGAAACGCTTTATCTTGCTCTGCGACGGGACAAACCGGTGCAGAACAGGACGAATACGGTGATCACGGAAGCGCGGAAGTGGCTCCGCGCCAACTGAGCGCCGACATTCGCCAGCCCGCAGAGCACCAACACCTGAATACGCTGACCTCGGTAATCAGGTGCTGCTGTCAGCCTGGCTCTTTCAGGAGGGCACGATCGCCTGTAAGGCGGTACGCAGCCGTGCCACGGTTTGATCCACATTGTTGAGCTTGTCCAGCCCGAACAGCCCCAGCCGGAAGGTGCGAAACTGCTCCGACTCGTCGCACATCAGTGGTACCCCGGAGGCAATTTGCAGACCCTGTTCCCGAAACGCACTGGTGTCGTGCAAGCGGGGGTTGGTGGTGTGGAAGACCACCACGCCGGCGGCTTCATACCCCTGCGCAGCAACACTTTTAAACCCGTGTTCGGTGAACAGCGCCCGCACCTTGTCACCCAGTTCTTCCTGGCGCTGGTGCAGGGTTGCGAAGCCCACCTTCTCGGTGGCTTCCATGGCATTGCGCAAGATCACCAGACTTTCCGTGGGCATGGTGGCGTGGTAGCTGTGGCTGCCATCTTCGTAGGCCTGCATGATCTGGTACCAGCGTTTCAGGTCGATGGCAAAGCTGCTGCTGGTGGTCTGCTGCAGCCGTACCAAGGCCCGTTCACTGAAGCCGATCAGGGCGGCACAGGGCGACGCGCTCCAGCCTTTCTGGGGCGCGCTGATCAACACATCGACACCGCAGGCTTTCATATCCACCCACAGGTTGCCCGAGGCCACGCAGTCCAGCACAAACAGACCGCCCACCTCGTGCACCGCATCGGCGACGGTTTTCAGATAGGTATCGGGCAAACGCAGCCCTGCCGCAGTTTCTACGTGGGGCGCGAACACCACCGCCGGTTGTTCCTCGCGGATGCGTTGCGCCACTTCGTCGGCCGGTACCGGGGCAAAGGCCGCCTGGGGGTCGCTGCTTTCGGCACGGGCCTTCAGCACCGTGGTCGCCCCGGCAATCTGGCCCACCTCCAGAATCTGGCTCCAGCGGTAACTGAACCAGCCATTACGCAGGATCAGGCACCGTTCGTCATTGGCAAACTGACGGGCGACGGCCTCCATCCCGTAGGAGCCGCCGCCGGGCACCACTGCGGTGCCGTCGGCGTTGTAGGCACGGCGCAAGGTGGCGGAAATATCGCGCATCACCTGCTGAAACGGTGCCGACATGTGGTTCAGGGAGCGGTCATTGAAGACCACGGAATACTCAAGCAGGCCTTCCGGGTCTACCTTGGGGTAAAGTTTGGACATATCGAGCATTTTCCTGTGTCTGAAGTGTGGTCGATGACCCATTGTTTGCACGGGCATCAAAGGTAATCAAACAGCCGTCACCTTGCGTTTATCAACGATTCCCCCCTCACGCAGAATGAATTCGTAATGTGCGGTCTGCACCACCGACTGCACGTTTTTGGGTGTGAATAATCCCCAACAGGTGGCTCCGGGGTTACGCACCGACCAATACTGCAGGCCTTCCGATCCGTCCGCGCGGAGCTGGCCGCCCAACGCCCGCGAGGCGGTGTAATCAGTCGGGTGGTAAATGGCGTGACTGACCGGAAGTGTGGTGGCGTCATGAATAAACTCCCCACCAAAACTGCAGGCCAGCCCGCGGAACACCAGACGGTCGAATTTCAGACCTTCCACCTTCCCCAGATAACTGACCTGGTGGTATTCGACCTCCGCGACCGCCGTGTCCATGGTATCGGCGATGTAGAGCATGCCGTAGGCCCCGTTGCTGAACCGACTGCCATCGGGCGACACATGGGTAAAGCTGGCAGCGGCGTAGTGACAGCCCGGTATTCCCCAGGGAATCTCGTTCAGATCAATATAGTTCAGATTGCCGACTCCCTGCACCAGCCGCGGGTTGGTCAGGGCCTGCAAGGCGTACAAATCCTCAAATTCCTCCGGGGTGGCCACATCGCTGAAAATGTCGATCGTCGGCAGTTTCGAGTTGATCAGCCGGTAACCCTTGGTCTTTGGCAGCCGGATCGACGGCGGTGCGGCCGCCATCACCACAGTCCGCCACGCATCGTATCGATCCTTTTAAAGGTTTCGTACAGTGCACCGAAGTCGCCGCTGGCGATGACCTCCAGGGGTGTGCGGCCATGGAAAAAGGGGTTGTGGTTCCGTTTGCTCATAAACCCGTAGACGTTTTCCGGGTTCTCAAAGACGATCCGCAGCGCCTGATGCATGTTCAGCAGGTAACTGATGCGGGTCAGCTGGTCTTTGTCCAGGCGTGCGGTGTCCGGATTGTTGCGGTACTTGTAATAGGTGGCCTTCGGCAACCTCAGAATCGCCTGCGCCTGATCCGCGGTGCACCCCCATTTATCCAGAATGTTGAGTGCCGTGCGCAGACCGGTAATGCCCATCCGGCGGGCATCACTGGGTGTTTGGGCTTCCACGATCGAAGTCATCGGTCCTCCTGTTCTGGGCGGGTGCGTATTACCAGACACCCTCAGACTCAATATAGACCCAACCATGTATTTAGTCCAATCATAGACCAGCCGTTCGATGCGCGCGCGATGCCACCCGGCGCCAACCCGGTTGCGCTCTGGACCAATACGGATACCTTCGGGCGCGGCTCTGTACTATTATGCTTTCCGCCCAAAAACAAGGACCCGGATGGAATACCCAGTTTGAAACCCGATAACAGCGCATCAACGTTCCTGCCACCCCTGCTGACGGTCGCACAACCATGAGCCTGCTTGAACTCTGGCAGTCCCTTGCCTTGTCCGCGCCGGAAGCCTGGCTGATTTTGATCACCGCGTTTGTGGCGGGCACCGCCCGGGGGTTTTCCGGGTTCGGATCCGCCATGATCATGGCGCCGGTCTACGCCAGCATCTTCGGGCCGGCGTTCGCGGTGCCGGTGGTTCTTATACTGGAAGTTTTGATCTCCCTGCCCCTGCTGGCGAGTTCGGTGAAGGTGGCGCTCTACCGGACCGTTTGGCGGTTGCTGGCGGGGGCAATCATCGGCGGAGCGGTGGGCCTCGGTGTGGTCGCCCTGTTGCCGGTCGATCTGCTGAAAACCCTGGTCGCGTGCATCGTGCTTGCGTTTATTCCCCTCATGCTGTTTCAACAATCCGGGGGCGGGCAAGTGCGCCCTGCAGGGAACCCGCTGACCTACCTGGCGGGCGGCGCCTCCGGGCTGTTCGGCAGCATCAGCGGCATGACCGGGCCGCCGGCGGTCATGTTGTTGCTTAAAAAGAATTTACCGCCCCAGATCATCCGCGCCACCCTGATCATCTATTTCTTGCTCATCGATATCGTATTGGTGGCGGGCTACGGCCTGTGGAGCCAGCAAATTCATTACGACTGGCTGGTGCTGACCGCTGTCTCGCTGATCCCCATGATCGCCGGCGGCTGGTTGGGGGGCCGGTTGTTCAGGCTGGCACCGGCCCACTTGTTCCGCAACCTGACCCTGTTACTGGTGGCCCTCGCCGCCCTCACGGGCCTGCTGGTGTAACCCCCATAGCCGAGCCGGCACCTACCGATCGCCCGGCTCCGCACTACAACCCGGCATCCCCCAGTATCGTGACCGACACGCCGCCGCCACTGGCCTCTCTGGCGACCAGGGTATACACCCCACCCGCGAGCAGATTAACGGCGACCGGGCCAAGCGCTACGGTGCCGCTGCCGGCCACGGTAACAAAGACGTTGTAACGCCCGGCCGCCACATCCAGATAACCCGAACTGGCCTGATACGGCACATCCGTCAATAACGGATCAGTGTTGCCAATCACTGCTGCCGGTTGCGGGGTCAGGTACACATCCACCTCACCCGCATCGGCCGCGCCGTGAATTACCCGCAACCGGGCCCCGGTGGCGACACTGCGGTTGTCGTCCTCATAGAGCAACAATTCCAGAGCGGCGGAATTGGCCGCCAGCATGGTGTAGCCAGCACCACCGGCAAGCTGCGGGTTGGCGGTGGCCCGGTCCGTCAGGTTCCCCGCGCTGCGGACCCCCACGGTGGGCTGCCCGGGGTCCAGCTCGATGTAATCTGCCATACGGATACCCGCCCCGGGCGCCACATTGGGGAACGCCAGATTGGCGACCACCACCGCCCCGTTCACCGCCACATCCACATTGCCAGCCCCGGCGGCAACATGGGCCACCTTGAGCCCCGCCCTGGCGTCAGCATCGATCACCTCGGTCACCCGGTCGTCGTCGACGACCACCAGACTGATGGGAGCATCGCCAAATCCGGTGTTATCCACCGCTCCGACAAACACTTCCTTGCCGCCGGCCAAGGCCAGTGTGCCACTGTCAAACACCACGGTGCCGCTGCCCAGTGGCGTTACCCGGATACGATAATCTCCGGCCGCCAGGGAAACCGGGCCAAGCTCCCCCATAAAACTCAGGACCGCCAACGGGCTGGCCGTATTTAAATCTGCGGTTGGTGTGGTGACGTAGATCGCAACCGCCGGTGCGTCCGCCGCCAGGTGGCCGACACTCAGTTGCACCTCACCCGCCCCAGCCTGAGTATCGGCCTGGGTAATCAGCAACAACCGTTGGGTCTGGTCCGCCACCCGCCCGACCGCCGCGGCGTAATACCGGGAATTCTCCGTTAGGGTGAAGCTTTCCGGGCCGATCACCGTCGAGGTGCGCTCATCCGGCAATCGGGCATCCACCCCGATTTCGTGCCGCCCTACCTCCAGTGACACGGTGTCACCCGTTTCGAAGGAAAGTGCCGACAGCACCAGCGCGCCATCGGCGGTGATGTTCACGTCCGGTGCATCTGCCAGGGCGTGTAACACCGTCAGCGGCACTTGCGCTGTTACCGTTCTCAGTGGCGTTGCACTGTCCTCGTCTGAACACGCCGAAAGGGTCAATCCGAACATCAGTATGAACAGCAGATTCCAGTAGCGGGTCATCGGGGGTTCCTCCTGTACCTGACTGGCCCACAGAGCAATACGCCCCGCCTGGGTCTTTGGCCTTCCCGGTGGACAAATTTTGTTGCCGATCACCTCACCTTTGCCCGGTACCGCCGCCTTGTCAATTCCCGGTAACACACTACAGTTAAGGTCATGAAATAACCCCGTTTGTTTCTCTTCGCTCACAAGGAATGGACACACCATGAGATCACTCCGTTACTTCAAGAAGCTGGCAGTCATCGGTGCGGTGGCGTCGGCGGTTTCGTTTTCGGCCCAGGCGGAAACACTCCGGTTGCTCACCTGGGGCGGTTACGCGCCGCAGGACGTCGTCGAGCAGTTCGAGCAAGAAACCGGCGTTACCGTCAAAATCACCCTGTCCAATAACGAGGACATGATTTCTAAATTGCGGGCCACCCGTGGCGCAGGTTTCGACCTGGCCCAACCCAGTCAGGACCGCATTGTCAGCGCTCAGGCCGACTTCAACATTTACAAACCCATGGACCTGAGCAAAATCGATACGGCCAAGATCATTCCCTCCATGCTGGCCGCCACCCAAAAGAACACCGAGTTCGAAGGTGAGGTGTATGGCGTGCCCCATGTCTGGGGGACCAGCGGGCTGATCGTGAACCGCAGCACCGCAAGCACGGTCAAGGATTACACCGATTTGTGTGACGACTCGCTGCAAGGCTCGGTGTCTTACCGCCTGAAACGCCCGACCCTGATCGGGTTTGCGTTTGCCCTCGGCGAGGACCCGTTCGCCGCCTACGACAACCCCGACCAATACCAGGCCATTCTGGATAAGGTGGAAACCCGGCTGATCGAGTGCAAAAGTAACGTCAAAGCCTACTGGTCCGGCGGCGATGCCTTGCTGAATCTGGTGCGCTCCGGCGAAGTGTCGGCAGCCATGGCCTGGGATGCCGGGGGCTGGAAGCTGAACGCAGAAAACCCCGACATCCGCTTTGTGGCACCCGCATCCGGAGCGCTGGGCTGGATCGACACCTTTGTACTGCCCCGTAAAACCAAGGCGGAAGACGCCGCCTACCGGTGGATCAATTTCGTGATGCAACCAGAAATCGCCGCCCGCATCACCGAATCGGCGGGCAATTTTACTGCCGCGCAAGGCAGTGATGAATTCGTCAACGACACCCTGAAAACACAATTCAAGGAGAGTTTTCCGCAAGCGGCCCTCGACAATATTAACTGGTATCCGCCGGTTCCTGCCGGCCTGGAAGAGATGGAAGGCAAGGTGCTCGATCGGGTCAAAGCCGCTAACTAAGTACCGTCAGGGTTGCTGTCTATGTCGGATCATGCAGTCGCTTCGGCGACCGAACCCCGGGTGCAGGCCGACCTTGCCTGCACCCGCTTGAGCAAACAGTTCGGGGCGTTTACCGCGGTGGATCAGGTGTCGTTCAGCATCCCCCGCGGCGCGTTTTTCTCCATCCTCGGCCCGTCCGGGTGCGGCAAAACAACCCTGCTGCGCATGCTGGCCGGTTTTCAGCAACCGGACTCGGGCGACATTCTCATCAAAGGCCGGTCGGTCCTGCATACCCCGCCGAACAAGCGTCCGGTGAACATGGTGTTTCAGCATCTGGCGCTGTTTCCAAACATGTCGGTGGCCGAGAATATTGCCTATGGGTTGAAACGCAATGGCGTCCCCAAACGCCAACACGCCGCCCTGATCGACGAGGTGCTGACCAAGGTGCACCTGCCGGGTTATGGCAAAAAACGCATCGATCAGCTGTCTGGCGGCCAGAAGCAGCGGGTGGCGATCGCCCGCTGCCTGGTGCTGAAGCCCGCGGTGTTGTTGCTGGATGAACCCCTGGGAGCGCTGGATCTGAAGCTGCGGGAGCAAATGAAAATCGAACTCAAGCGGCTGCAACAGGAGTTCAACACCACCTTTGTGTACATCACCCACGATCAGTCCGAAGCGCTGGTGATGTCCGATCAGGTGGCGGTCATGAACCACGGCCGCTTCGAGCAGGTAGGCACTCCCCAGGAGCTGTACTATCAACCAAAAACCGCCTTTGTGGCGAGCTTCGTCGGCGACAGCAACCAATTTGCCGCCACGGTGCAAGCCCAGACGGACCAGACCGTCACCACAGTGACCAAGCGGGGCGTGCAGTTGCAGTGCTACAGCGAGCTTGCCCTGCCCCCCGGTGCCCCCGTCACCCTGTTCATTCGCCCGGAGGTGATACAGGTCGGCGTGTGCAAACCCGATCCGGTCCCCGACAACTGTCTGGCGGCAACCGTCTTGCGCATCCTGTTTGATGGCGCGCGCAGCCAGATACAGGTGCAGACGGCCGAAGGCGCAGTGCTCCTGGCTGCCCTGCCCCAAACCGCAGATTTTCAGGCACTGACTCCGGGCCGGTCGGTGTACCTGAGCTGGCAAGCACGGCAGGGGCTGTGCTTTGCCGCCACCTCACCGCAACACCCGGGGGCGGTGCCGTGAACCGCGCGTCCTTCCACCGCAACCGCAGCCAGTTCCGCTTGGGGTTCTGGCTGTTGCTGGCACCGATTGTGCTCTGGCTGAGCTTGCTGATCATCCTGCCCCATGTCGACATGGTGCTGGTGTCACTGCGAGAGCGCATCGCCTCGCGACAATACGGCTTCAGCCTGGACAATTACACCGCGTTTTTTACCGAGCCCCTGTACTGGAACACCTTTGTACGCACCGCGGTGATGTCCATCATCGCCACCCTGATGACGCTGATCATCGCCTTCCCGGTGTCATTTTATATTGCCAAGGTGCTCAGCGGCCGGCCCAAAATCGCGCTGTTTATCCTGTGCCTGATTCCGTTCTGGGTGAGCGAACTGGTGCGCACCTACGGCTGGATGATCCTGCTGCGGGAAACCGGCCTCATCAGCGGGGCTCTGCAGTGGCTGGGGCTCGCCGGGCAACCGGTCGAGCTGCTGTATAACGACGTCGCCATTATGATCGGGCTGATTTACACGTCCATGCTGTTCATGGTGGTGCCTCTGGTCACTACCCTCGACAGTCTGGACAACAGCCTGATTGAGGCCGGCTACGATCTGGGGGGAAACGGCTGGCAGGTGATGACCAACATTGTCATCCCCCACGCCATGCCCGGCATCATGAGCGGTTGCATTGTGGTGTTCATGCTGACCCTCGGCAACTACCTGACGCCGACCCTGCTGGGGGGCAAAGACAGCTTGTGGTTCACCGAGCAGATCTACACCCAGTTCATTACCCGCTTCAACTGGGAACAGGGTGCGGCCTTTGGCATTCTGCTGCTGATTCTGTCGTCGCTGATCGTGTGGCTGGGGTTGAAGTTGACCAAGCAGTCATTTACCCGGGTGATGTCATGATCCCCTCTCTCTCCAGCAGCCGCTTTTACCGGGTGTCTTACCGCTGTTATGTGGGGCTGTTTTTTATCTTTCTGATCACCCCGCTGTTGGTGGTGGCCGCCTTTTCCTTCAATGACTCGCTGTTTCCCTCCCTGCCCTGGCAGGGATTCACCCTGGACTGGTATCTGGGCGCACGCAGTCCGCGCCTCGGCCTCCTCCACGACCACGCCCTGCTCGACAGCATCGTGGTCAGTGTGCAGGTGGCGGTGGTCACCACGGTGGCGAGCCTGGCGCTGGCCACCTGTAACGCCTTTTTGTTTGAACGGGAGCAGTTCCCCGGCAAAAACTTTCTTTATGTACTCATGCTGATGCCGCTGGTGATCCCCGGAGTCATTCTCGGCGTGTCCATTCTGGTGTTCAGCAGCACCGTGGCCAACTGGTTTGAGGTGCAGTTTGAGGTGGAACTGGAAGCGCTGCGGCCCGGATTGGTGCTGGTCTCCCTCGGCCAGTTTGCGTTCATCACCACCATCGCCACCCTGGTGATTTCAGCGCGTCTGCGCAAGTTCGACCTCACCCTGGAAGAAGCCGCCATGAACCTGGGCGCCAGCCGGCTGACCGCCATCGCCACGGTGACCTTGCCGTTCCTGCGACCGGCATTACTGGGGGCTGCGGTGGTGGCCTTCTTGATGTCGTTTGAAAATTTCAACACCACGCTGATGCTGGTCGGTTCGGAGGCGCCGCTCACCATCGCCATGTTCGACCGCCTGCGGGAAGGCTCAACGCCGGTGCTGAATGCGGTGTCGGTGTTGCTGATGCTCGGATCGGCCTGCCTGGCGCTGGGATCCCTGTTTGTGCAGCGGCCCGAGAAGGCCTGACAGCGTTAAACACCCCAAAACCAATTTTGGCCCGAATCCTGCTTCACCTACTCCAGGGAACCGTTCTCTGCCCTTTTCACATCGACACCGGAGGGTTTTTGCCATGTCATTAATGAACTCGCTGGCTCGCATCGGCGCCAGTCTGTCGCAGGCATCCGGCCAGCGTGCGCAGGCGGCTGCGACGCACAAAGCGGAGCCACCAGTTGGCAAGCCAGGCGAGGCGCAGGCAACGGACAGCGTGACTTTATCCGGGGGGGTGGCAACCAAGGCGGCATCCCGCCTGGCGGTGCATCAATACAAATCCGATGTTGGTCAGGACACGGTGATGCTCAAGGAAACCCTGCGGCACAAACTTGCCGAGTACCGGCTGCACCCCGATACCCAGGTGACCGTCAGCAAATCCGACAGCGGCGCGCTGATCCTGGCCGGGGGCATACCCGCGGACAAAAAACTCCAGATCGAGCAGGACCTGAATAACGACAAGGCCTTTCGCCAGGCGTTTGCGCGCCTCAGCGTCACTGAACCGGCCCTGACCTTTGTCGATACTGCCCTGAAACTGAATCAGGCTTACGGGGTCAATAACTCGCTGCTGGATGCCCTGGTCAGCGACAATCAGCAATTCAACGGGCTCGGGGATCTGGTGCACCGCTACGACAATCTGCGGCAGACGCTGGGCAATTTGCAGGCGGAAGCCCGGGCGACGCAACACACTTACGCGGTGCGCCTGAACGCCCGGGCCTGACCCCCGGTCCCGTTAACCGGGGGCCGCCACTCAAGACTGAAACGGTTCGGGGTCACCCTTGCCAACCCGCACCACCTCGGGCACTTCGCCCTGCATGTTAACCACGGTGGTCGCTTCCATACCGCAGAAACCGCCGTCAATGATCAGATCCACCTGATGACCGATGGCCTCGCGGATTTCTTCGGCATCGGTCATGGGTTCGGTTTCGCCCGGCAGGATCATCGTGCTGCTCATGATGGGCTGCCCCAACTCGCCCAGCAACGCCCGGACAATGGCATTGTCCGGCACCCGCAACCCGATGGAGCGGCGCTTCGGGTGCAGCAACCGCCGGGGTACTTCGCTGGTAGCGTCGAGGATGAAGGTGTAAGCACCTGGGGTGTAGGTCTTCAGCAGGCGGTACTGCACGTTGTTGACCTTGGCGTACACGCCCACGTCGGACAGATCCCGGCACACCAGGGTGAAGTTGTGTTTGTCATCCAGTTTTCTGAGCCGCTTGATCCGGTCCGTTGCCTCTTTCTCGCCCAAATGACACCCCAGGGCGTAGCCGGAATCGGTCGGGTAACAAATCACGCCACCGCGACGAAGAATCTCCACCGCCTGGCTCACCAGACGCTTCTGGGGGTTGTCCGGGTGAATCTGGAAATACTGACTCATAATGCGTTCCCTGTCCCTTAAGCTTGAACTGCAGGATCATTTTTTGATCCGCCCATGCAATCCGGTGACGATGCAACCACACCGCCCCGCTGCTCCCACTCGCCGGGAGTAAACACGTGCAAAGCCAACGCATGCACAGGCCCGGCCAATTCATCCGCCAGCACTTTGTACACCGCCTGATGGCGCTTGACCCGCCCCTGCCCCTCAAAGGTCTCCGACACCAGGGTGACCTTGAAATGGGTTTCCGAATTGGGCGGCACACTGTGCATGTGGCTTTCATTCTCAACCACCAGATGCACAGTTTCAAACTCCTGTTTTAACTTCTGTTCGATCGTTTGCTGCACTGACATACAACACCTCTCCTGGGTCTATCAGTCGGTAATCCCATAAGTCTACTACACTAGCGGAACTCCGGCTTGACACAACCGGGCCGGCAGGGGATCTTCAGGGCCGGTAGATTACCGCCGTGCCACCCCGTGTAGCTGATCATCCACCAACTTTGAAGAATCCATGCGTCTATACATTGCCGAAAAACCAAGCCTCGGCCGCGCCATTGCCGCTGCTCTTCCCGGCCCAATGCAACAGGGCACCGGCTGGATACGGTGCGGCACAGGTGCCGAGGCCAGCACCGTCAGCTGGTGCATCGGTCACTTGCTGGAGCCGGCGGAACCCGGCCATTACGATCCCCGCTGGAAGCACTGGAGCCTGGCCGATCTGCCGATGCTGCCCGAGCGTTGGGATCTGGTGCCCAAAACCAGCGTCAAAAAACAGCTCCAGATTCTGGGGTCACTGATCCGCAAGGCCACTTTGATTGTTCACGCCGGCGACCCGGACCGGGAAGGCCAGTTACTGGTGGACGAGGTGATCCGCCATTTCAGCGCGTCCTGCCCGGTGCAGCGCGTGCTGATCAACGACCTGACGCCCAAAGCGGTGGCCCAGGCCCTCCATCGGCCCCGCGACAACGCAGAATTCCAGCGGCTGTCGGATTCCGCACTGGCCCGGCAACGGGCGGACTGGCTGTACGGCCTTAACCTGACGCGCTATTACACCCTGATGTATCGCCAACAGGGTGCGGACGGGGTCTACTCGGTGGGCCGGGTACAAACACCGGTGCTGGGGCTGGTGGTGCAGCGTGATGAGAACATCGCGGCGTTCACCCCCCGGGCCTACTACCCTGTCATTGCGCAGGTCTGGGAGGTTGAGCACGGCAGCCCGGAGCAATGCTTCAGCGCTCGCTGGCAGGCGGACGAGCGCTACCGGCAGTATTTGGACGAAGAAGACCGGCTGACCGACCCGGCCATTGCCCGGCTGATCAGCAACGAGGTCAGCGGACGACCGGGCAAGGTCACCGAGGCCCGGTTTCGCGATCGCCGTGAAGCGCCGCCTTTGCCCCTGTCGTTGTCGGCCCTGCAGATCGAAGCAGGCCGCCTGTTTCGCATGGGCGCCAAGCAGGTGCTGGACACCGCCCAGAGCCTGTACGAAAAACACCAGCTGATCACCTACCCCCGCTCGGATTGCCGCTACCTGCCGGATGAACATTTCCAGCAGCGCGAGGCGGTGATCGCCGCCATTGGCCGGGTCAGCAGCCCGCTGGCGGCTGCGTGCGAGCACGTGAATCCAGAGTTGAAGTCCGCCGCCTGGAACAGCGCGCGGGTGGACGCCCACCACGGCATTATTCCCACCGCGCGCACCCGCCCCAGCGGCCCGCTCAACGACGCCGAAAGCAAAGTGTACAACCTGATCAGCCGGTTTTACCTGATGCAGTTCTGTACCGCCGCCATACATCGCGAAGGCCGGCTGACGGTGGCCATCGGCGAGCACCAATTCCGGGCCTCCGAAACGGCCATTGCCGAACCCGGCTGGAAGACGCTGGAACTGCGTCAGCGCGACCAGCGCAAAGACACCGCCAGGGCGCCCCTGCCCCGTCTGCAGATCGATGCCCCTGTGCTGTGCGAAAGCGCGCAGGTGCAGGAACGAACCACCAAACCACCGCAACACTTTACCGACGCCACCCTGCTGGCGGCCATGACCAACATCGCGCGGTTTGTCAGCGACGCCGAATTGCGCAAAACACTGCGGGACACCGACGGCCTCGGCACCGAGGCCACCCGCGCCAACATCATCGAATTGCTGTTCAAGCGTGATTACCTGTATCGGGACGCCCGCTACATTCGCGCCACGGAAAAAGGCCACTCACTGATCAATGCCCTGCCGGACAGCATCCGCCAGCCCGACATCACCGCCATCTGGGAAGCCACTCTGGAATCCATCTGCCAGGGCAGTGGCGATCCGCACGCCTTTATTCACGACATTCAGCGGCAGGTGTCCGGGTTCATCACTGTCCCGCAGGCACCCCCCACCCGGCAGCCAGAGACAGGCCTGCCGCCCGCCGTCCACTGCCCCAAGTGCCGCGCCCCCATGCGTAAACGGGACGGCAAATTTGGCGAGTTTTTTGCCTGCACCCGCTTTCCCGACTGCAACGGCACCCGCCCCGTTGACACAGGGTTGCCGCAGGATGGCACCAGCCAGAAGCCCATCCCCTGCCCCCACTGCTTTTCCCCTCTGGTTCGGAGAAAAGGCAAAAAGGGCTGGTTCTGGGGGTGCAGTGCCTATCCGGGCTGCCGCCATACCGCAGACGACAACAACGGCCAGCCGGTGCTGGCTGCGCGCAAGCCGTAGACCTCAAGCCCCCGGGGCGCCGATTTGTAGTATGTTTACGCAACACTACACAATGACACTGATCGGGTGTCGATGTTTTGACACAATGACCGTAATGAATTCATGGAGTACACAGGATGCATATTGCGTTGCTGGAAGACGAGCAGGAACAGGCCCAGCATATTCAGGCAATGCTGACAGAGCGCGATTATCAGTGCGACGCCTTCCCGAACGGGGAAACTTTTATCAGTGCGGTCCTGCATGGCAGCTACGATTTGTTGATTCTGGACTGGCAGATTCCGGACATGACCGGCATCGACGTACTCAAGGCGGTTCGCGCCCGGCTGGACTGGCCCGTACCCATCATATTTCTGACCCAGCGGGACAGCGAGGAAGACATAGTGCGCGCGCTGGACGCGGGGGCCGATGACTACCTGGTCAAACCGGCCCGTCCTGCCGAGCTGCCCGCACGCATCAGCGCTCTGGCCCGGCGGGTCAACCCGGACAACGCCCAGCAAATCCTGGTGTTCGGTCCTTTTGTGATTGACACTCAGGCACGCTCTATCAGCCTCCACGGCGAACCGCTGACGCTCACCGACAAGGATTTCGACCTCGCCCTGTTTCTGTTCCAGAACCAAGGACGCCTGCTGAGTCGGGATGTCCTGTTGCAGCGGGTCTGGGGGTTTACCCGTGACATCAACACCCGCACCGTGGATACCCACATGAGTCGCCTGCGCCGCCGCCTCGGGCTCAACCCGGACAACGGTTTTCGGATTAAAACCATTTACCAGCGCGGCTACCGTTTGGAAACCACGAACACCGTGGCCGCCAACGGTATTGCTCACCTCGCCGAACTTGCCTGATATGTCCACCGTGTATCCCTTGTCCCGGTCTGCACGGGTCCGCAGGATTGTTGCCCCCCTGGCGGTGCTCGGTTCGCTGCTGACGTTGCCGGTGCAGGCCGCGTTGCCCGTCGCGCAAGGCTCCCAGTTCCATGCGTCCGGTGCAGGCACAGGCCTGAGCGGCTCTCAGACGTCCGACTGGACCTATACCGTCGGAGCCGACGAGCAACTGGAAGATATTGCCGCCTCCTTGCTCGCGAAACAGTACACCAGCCAACAACTGCGCACCTACAACCGCCTGTCCACCGAGACGGCGCTGACCAAAGGCGACGCGCTGCGCATACCGCGTGCGTGGCTGAAGCGCCGCCCCGGGCCAGCGCGGGCCCAAGGTGTGGACGGCCGGGCCCAGCTTATTTCCGGTGCCACCGGGCGCGTCCGGCCATTGATTGAGAATCAACTGATCCGCGCCGGTGACGAGGTGGTCTCCCATGCAGGCTCCACCACCATCGTCCTCGCAGACAATTCCACCCTGCGCCTGGGCCCCGACACCCGTCTGACATTCAACCGCCTGACCCAATTTGGCAAGCAGGGCATGATAGATACCCGCCTGCGCCTCCAGCAGGGCAGCCTGCAAACCACCGTTCAGCCATTGGAGGAAGATGGCTCCCGCTTTGAAATCGAAACCCCGTCGGCCCTCGCCAGCGTGCGCGGTACGGCTTTTACCCTGCAAACCGAGCCGGGCGTTACCCGGGTGCAGGTGACCGACGGTCTGGTGGCGTTCGGAACCCCCGGCAAGCTGCACCATATTCCGGCCGGCTACAGTGCCACCATTGATAACCGCTCCCCCGGCGACCTGCGTATCTACCAACGCCCGCCGGCACCTGCGCTCGCCGTTCCGACTGCGCCGGTAACCTCTTTGCCCCTGACCCTCAAGTGGGCTCACGAGGGTGCCGACCGTTACCAGCTGGACCTCTTCGCCGGTCCCCATGGGCGCTGGCTGCGCAGCGAAACCGTGCCGGCCGACCGTTTCACATTAACGCAGCTGAGCAACGGCCAGTACCAGGTTGAGGTGGCCGCTTTGAGCCATGCCGGTGTCACCGGTATGCCCGCCACCGCCTCGTTCGAGGTGGAACTGCTGGCCAAGGGCGCGCAATTGCTGTCACCCGAAGACGACGCCAGCACCGACGACGACCGGCCCACATTCTCCTGGCGCTTCCGGGGCAACAACGAAGTGGCGCGAGTAGAGATTGCCGACGGACCGGATTTCGACAACCTGCTGGCCACCAGTGCATGGGCCACCACCACCTCCGCCCGGCCCACCACCGCCCTGCGGCCGGGGCAGTATTACTGGCGGGTGGCCACCGAAGCGGGCGGCACCTCCGCCGCCAGCAGCGCCACCCGGACCCTGCTGGTCAACGGCAGCTTGCCACCCACCCGGATCACCGACGTCAAATACAGCGAGAGCCAGGTGCGAATCTACTGGGAAGAAGTCGATACGACCTCAGAATACTTGATTCAGTTGTCAGAAGACCCTAAATTCGCACGCGTCGTCAGACAGGCAACGGTGACCAACACCACAGCCGCCTTGCGCCTGATCCCCGGAAGACGATACTTTGTGCGCGTCAAAGCAGTCTCAAACGGTCCCATTTCCAGTCGCTGGGGACCCGGCAGGGAGCTGTATATCGACTAATTAGCCATCAACCGAAAGCAAAACCATACTCATGACGAGGGATTGGAAGCCAAAACGTAACACTCGCCGGGTATTGGGTTTGTCACTGTTAATCACGCTGTTAGGGTGCGCCGTCGCCATCGCGGTCTTGGTTGCCGGTGCCGCTGCCCTGCAGCTGATTGGCGCCATCTGGCTCGTCGTCTCGCTGGCGCTGCTGATGCCCTGCCTTGGGTTTCCGCTGTGGTACGCCTGGCGCACAGCACAGACCCAGCGGTTCCTCCGCCGGCAACTGGACCAGCTGGACCAAAGCCCCCACATCAACCTGCCGGAGGTGACCCAGCGTCGCCCCGAAAGCATTCTCGAACACCTCCGCCAGTTGCTGAGACCGCACGGCTGGTATCTGTCCCGTGATGGCCAGCTGCTGGCGTCCTGCAAGCTGGACAGCGCCGACGTTCCCCACCTGCACGCCCCCGAGACCTGGCTCCATGACGGCAACCAGAGCTGGGTTCAGCTGACGCGGGGTAACCACCGCTATGTACTGGGCCTGGTGCTAGGCAACGATCTGCACTGCGCCGCCTACCAGCATTACCTGCAGCGACTGCAAATACAGGCTCACTCCGCCGACCCTCGCCCCACCGTTGCCCGCCAACACCTGTGCACTGATATCGAACGGGTGCGGCTGGCAACAGAACGCATGGGCAGCATGCAGCAGTTTACCTACCGCAGTTTCGAGCACATGCCGGATGGCATCATTGTCACCGACGCACTCGGCATTATTCAGTTCGCCAACGGGCACATCGAGACCTGGTTCAACGAGCCGCGCATCAGTCTCATTGGCATGCCTTTGTTGCGCCTGCTGCAGGGCCACGACCCCCGGGAAATCCCACCGTGGCAGGAGACCGTCGCCGAAACTTTGACTCTGGGCCAGAGCCACACCGTTGATTTGCATATCCGCGGCAAGGATTACCTGATCCATTTAGCGCCCTTCGTCCCCAGAGGCGACGATCAGAAAGGCCTCATTGCCAACATTTCCGATATCACACAGCTGCGGGAACAGCAGCGCCAACACCGGGAAACCATCGATTTCATCTCCCACGATGTGCGCTCGCCACTGGTCTCACAACTTGCCCTGATCGAGCAGATGAAGCGCACCCCGGGCACGGTTCAGCCCGAACAGCTGGAGCAGCTGGGCAAACTGGCGCGACGCAGCTATCAACTGGCGGAGGAGTTCGTCCAACTGGCAAGGGCCGAACAACTCACTGAAACCCGCTTCTACGAATGCGAGTTGCTGGAAATTGCCGAAAATGCGCGGGACAGCGTGGTCGAGCAGGCCTCCGAGCGGGGGCTCACCCTGAATCTGCAAGGCTGCGAAAATCTTTGGCTGCGAGGCAACGCCGAACTGCTGGAGCGCGCCGTCATCAACCTGATCACCAACGCCGTGCAGTACAGTGCGCCCGGCACCACGGTCACCGTTCAGGTTTTCCGAGCGGGTTATCAGGCGTGCCTCACGGTGTCCGACGAAGGCAACGGCATCGCTGAAAACGAGCTCCCCTTCCTGTTCGAGCGCTACCGGCGGCAGAAGAGCAGCGAGCTCTCCGGCAGCCACGGCGCCGGACTGGGGCTGTCGTTCGTGAAAGTGGTGGTGGAAAAGCACCGGGGGGACATCGACGTGACCAGCCAGTTGGGCGAGGGCTCGGTATTCACCATCAAGCTGCCCATCGCCGACCTGCCGCCCGGCTGATGGTTAAATCCGCTTGCTGACAACGGCCGAGGGTGCGCTCATCAACCCATCCGCGTCCACCGCCTGGACCGTAAAGAACCATTCGCCTTTGGCGAGGTTGGCGACCCGGTAACTCATCTGTACGTTGGGGTTATCATTGGGCAGGACGATTTGCTGATCGAGATCATTCGAGTCGCGGCCGTAGCGAATGACATAACTGCCAAGGGCGTAGGGGTCGATAAACTCACCATTGACCCGTTGGGACGGCGCTTCCCAGGACAGCAACGCGGAGTAATCCGCGTCCACGGCGTCAGAGTCGGCACCCGCTATACCCGCGCCGCCGGGGGTCACCACCTTGTCTGGCACGGTGGTGGTTTCGGACCCGCCGTCGCCGCAGCCAGCGAGCCCGACCGCCAGAACACCGGCAAGCACAAGCCGGCAGAACAATTTATTGACTCTAAACAGCATTAAAAACACCAGTATTTCGTCGATTTGGCGCAATCCTATAGAAAGCCGCGCAAAACTGATGTTTAAAATGACTCCAAAAAGGTTAATAAGCGTCGTATTTTCGTCACAGTTTGTATACCCGCGTTTGTGGACACAGCGCAAAAACCGACGCCCGAATTTGTTTACGTTAACGTCAACTTGAATTAGTATTGATTAAAAAAGGACCACGCCATGGCGCCAAAGACCACGTTCAGTATCAGCGAACTCTCCAAAGAGTTTGATGTCACCACCCGCAGCATCCGCTTTTACGAAGATCAGGGATTACTGAAACCCTCCCGGCGGGGGCAGACTCGGGTTTTCAGCACCAAAGACCGGGTCCGCCTGAAACTGATTCTCCGGGGCAAGCGCATGGGCTTCTCGCTGGCGGAGTCCAAAGAGCTGTTTGATCTGTGGGACGAAACCCCCACCGGTAGCGAAAAACAGCTTAAGAAAATGCTGACCATACTGGCCGACAAACGGGCTTACCTTGAGCAACAAAAAGACGACATTGCCATGGCGGAAATGGAAATCGACACCGCGGAATCCCGGTGTCGGGCCGCCCTCGCCGAGCTGCAAAACAAACCAGCAGTAACGGACTCCGACGGATGAGCCACCGCTTCACGCACACAGGTTAACCGCTCGCACCCGGGCCGGACCCTGCAACCGAAAGGACCTGACATGACCAAGAACAACAACCCAGTCGCTCTGGACCTCCCCATCCCCCAACTGGAAGACCTGCCCGAGGATGTGCGGAAGTACTTTGATATCTGCATGGAAAAACTGGGCATGATTCCCAACGTGCTCACCGCCTACAGCCAGAACCTGCAACAGCTGGACGGCTTCACCCGCCTTTACAATGAACTGATGCTGGGGGACAGCGAACTCACCAAGCTGGAACGGGAAATGATTGCAGTGGTGGTGTCGTCAGAAAACAAGTGCTTCTACTGCCTGGTTGCCCACGGCGCGGCCGTGCGCGTGCTGAGCGGTGATCCCGCTCTGGGTGAGCATCTGGTGATGAATTACCGGTCTGCTAAACTGGATAAACGCCAGCGTGCCATGCTGGATTTCGCCTCTCACCTTACCTGCTCTCCCGCAACCGTGGCGGACGATCAGGTGCAGGCACTGCGGGATGCCGGCTTCAGCGATCGAGGAATCTGGGATCTGAGCAACGTCATCGGTTTCTACAACATGTCGAACCGCGTGGCGATTGCCAGCGACATGCAGCCAAACCCTGAGTATCACCGCCAGAGCCGATAAGCGTTCCGGCGCCGCTCAGACTTCCCCCACAACAACCAGCCAGAGGCAGATTAATGAGCCAGACTCTTCCAAGCTACACCAGCGGTACCTCCACCACCCCCCTGCTGGGCATGACCATCGGCGACATGCTCGATCGCACCGCCGCCCGCTACCCCGACACCGAAGCCCTGGTGTGTCTGCATCAGGATATCCGCTGGACCTACCAGGAGTTTCTGGCCAAGGTCAACGAAGCGGCCCGGGCCTTTCTCACAATTGGCGTTAAACGGGGAGATCGCGTGGGCATCTGGGCGCCCAACCGCTATGAGTGGACGGTGACTCAATTTGCCACCGCCAAGGTCGGCGCCATTCTGGTTAATATCAACCCGGCCTATGGGCTGCATGAACTTGCGTACGCCATGAACCTGGCGGGCATAAGCGTCCTGGTCACCGCCGACCGGTTTAAAGCGTCCGATTATCGCAACACTCTGTATGAGCTGGCCCCCGAACTCAAAACCGCCACCCCGGGCGAGCTCAAGGCCCAGCGCGTGGCCGAGCTGCGCGCGGTGATCAACCTGGATACCGAGCGACACGCCGGCATGTGGAGCTGGGCCGAGTTCATTGGTTTTGCGGATCAGGTT
The DNA here is from genome assembly GCF_001752365.1 of Marinobacter sp. X15-166B. Taxonomy (GTDB): domain Bacteria; phylum Pseudomonadota; class Gammaproteobacteria; order Pseudomonadales; family Oleiphilaceae; genus Marinobacter. The sequence continues at coordinate 84,646 of NZ_MEIY01000001.1, forward strand.
AGCGAAGACACCCTGCACAAGACGCAGAGTCAGCTGCAATTCGACGACCCCATCAACATCCAGTTCACCTCGGGCACCACCGGCAACCCCAAAGGAGCCACCCTCACCCACCACAACATTCTGAACAACGGCTTCTTTGTGGGCGAAAGCCAGACCTTGACGGAGCACGACCGGCTGGTTATTCCGGTGCCGTTGTACCACTGCTTCGGCATGGTGATGGGCAATCTGGGCTGCATCACCCACGGCTCCACCATGATCTACCCCGGGGAAAGTTTTGAGCCCCAAGCGGTGCTACAGGCGGTGCATCAGGAGAAGGCCACCGCACTCTACGGAGTACCCACCATGTTCATCGCCGAACTGGCGGTGCCGGAGTTTGACTCCTACGACCTGTCCACCCTGCGCACCGGTATCATGGCGGGCTCCATCTGCCCCGCGGAGGTGATGAAACAGGTCAACAGCAAGATGAACATGAACGAAGTGCAGATCGCCTACGGCATGACCGAAACCAGTCCGGTGTCCACCCAGACCAGCGCCAGCGATCCGTTCGACAAACGGGTCACCACGGTGGGTCGCACCCAGCCGCATCTGGAGACCAAAATTGTCGACCCGGGCACCGGCAACGTCCTGCCCCGGGGCGAAGTGGGTGAACTGTGCACCCGGGGTTACAGCGTGATGCTTAAATACTGGAACGATGAAGAGCAAACCCGCGAAGCCATTGATCCGTCGGGCTGGATGCACACCGGGGATCTGGCCGTGATGGACGATGAGGGTTATATCCAGATCGTCGGTCGCATCAAGGACATGGTGATTCGGGGCGGCGAGAACATTTACCCGAAAGAAATCGAGGAGTTTCTGTACACCCATCCGTCCATCGAGGAAGTTCAGGTCACCGGCATACCCGATGAGAAGTACGGTGAGGAGCTGATCGCCTGGGTCAAACTGCGTCCCGGTGCTGAGCCGGTGGACGCCGACGGGCTGATCGCCTTCTGCAAGGGCAAAATTGCCCACTTCAAGATTCCCCGCAACTACAAGTTCGTGGAGGAATTCCCGATGACGGTGACCGGCAAGATCCAGAAATTCAAAATGCGGGAAATCTCCATTGAGGAATTAGGCTTGAAGTAACCACCCGAACAAAAAAAGACCCCGGCACAGCCGGGGTCTTTTTTTAGGGCCTGGGTTGCTAGCCCATATTCTTCCTCACAAACTTCTGCACCTCGCCCACAATACCGCCCCGGAACGCCAGCACGGTGACCACAAAGATGACACCGAGAATGGGGTCCACCCAGTCTCTGAGCGGCCCCTGAGCCAGCTGATACTCGATGTTAACCACAAACATGGCGCCCACCACCGGCCCCAGCAAGGTCCCCATACCGCCTACCAGTGTCATCAGGATGACCTCACCGGACATGTGCCAGTGGGCATCGTTCAGGGATGCCAGCTCGAACACCACCGATTTCATCGAACCGGCCAGACCGGCAAGTGCTGCAGAGATCACAAAAGCCAGAATTTTGTAGCGGTCCACCTTATAGCCCAGGGACACGGCCCGGGGTTCGTTCTGCTTGATGGCCTTCAACACCTGACCATAGGGGCTGCTGATAATCCGCTGCACCAGCAGGTAGCAGCCGAGAAAGACCGCCAGCACGAAGTAATACATGTTCAGGTTGTTTTCCAGATCGATCACGCCCAGCAATGTTCCTCTGGGTATGCCGTGCAGGCCATCCTCACCGCCGGTAAATTCGGATTGCACGAAAAAGAAGAACACTAACTGGGCCAGCGCCAGGGTCACCATGGCGAAATAAATGCCCTGGCGGCGAATGGCGAGCAGCGCAAACCCCAACCCGAGCGCAGTTGCCACCAGGGTTCCCGCAATAATGCCCATCTCCGTGGTGAGACCGCTGTAATTACTGAGCAGGTAACCCGTGGTGTAACCGCCGGTCGCCAGAAACGCTGCGTGGCCGAACGACAGCAAGCCGGTGAACCCGAACAGCAGGTTGAAGGCCACCGCAAACAGCGCGAAGCACAGGATTTTCATCAGAAACACGGGGTATATCGCAAAGGGTGCCAGCAGCAACAGCACCAGCAGCACCGTGTTGAGGATCAGTTTTCTGCGATCCTCACTTTTTTGTTGCGCCAGGATGGTTTTCTGGATATCGGACTGACTCATGATTACGCCTCCTTACCGAACAGGCCACTGGGTCGGATCATCAGCACCACCACCATGACCAGGAAGATCACCGCCGATGAGGCCGGCGGGTAGAACGTTTTGGTCAGTCCTTCCACGACGCCCATGAATATTCCGGTGATAATGGCCCCGCCGATGGAGCCCATACCACCAATAACCACCACCGCAAACACCACAATCAGGATGTGGGATCCCATGACCGGGGTGACCGAGTAAATGGGCGCGGCCAACACCCCGGCAAACGCCGCCAGCATGACCCCGAACCCGTAGGTGAGGCTGACCAGCAACGGCACGTTGATCCCGAAGCCCTGCATCAGCTGGGAGTCTTCGGTTCCGGCGCGCAAATAGGCGCCCAGCTTGGTTTTCTCAATCATGTACCAGGTGCCGAAACACACCAGCAGCGCCACCACAATGACCCAGGCCCGGTAGTAAGGCATGAACATGAAGCCGAGATTGACGCCCCCCTTGAACACATCCGGCATGACATACCGGAGACCGGAAACCCCGTAAATGTTGGTGAGCACCCCCTGGATGATCAGCGCCACCCCGAAGGTCAGCAGCAGGCTGTAAATGTGGTCCTGCCCGGCAATGCGGCGCAACAGAAAATACTCAATGAGCATCCCCGCGATGCCCACCAGTACCGGGGCGAGAAACAGCGCCACCCAGTAGTTGATGCCGAGGGCGTCGAACATGATGACCGTGATCATGGCACCGAGCATGTACATGGCGCCGTGGGCAAAATTGATTATTTTTAGCAGGCCGAAGATCACCGCCAGCCCGAGACTCAACAGCGCATAAAACGCACCGTTGATCACTCCGATCAGCAGCTGGCCGGACAACACTGCCATGGGGACGCCGAAAATCATGGTCATGTCTTTAACTCCAAATACAGCACGGACGTGCACTCAGATGATGACTTGGTGCAGCAGGAGCGCACCGGCCAGCACCGGCGGCTCCCGCGCCCGCGCTTCAGTTGTTGCTGACCAGCTTGCACTTGCTGTCTGAGAGCGGACGGAAGGCCTCGTCCGCCGGGATGGTGCGCAGAATCTTGTACAGATCCCATTCGCTGGTCGACTCTTCCGGTGTTTTGACCTGCGCCAGATACATGTCGTGCACCATGCGGCCGTCCTCACGAATGCGGCCATTCTTGGCGAACATGTCGTTGATGGGCGTGTCCATCATGTGCTTGCGCACCACCTGGGCGTCGTCGGAACCCGTTGCCTCGATCGCTTTCAGGTAATGCATGGTGCTGGAGTACACACCGGCATGCACCATGGTGGGCCGAACGCCGGTTTCTTCCATGAACCGGTCAGCCCACGCACGGGCCTCTTCGTTCATGTCCCAGTACCAGCCGGTGGTCAGCTGGATCCCCTGAGCGGTCTCTGCCCCCAAAGCGTGCACATCGGTCAAAAACAGCAGCAACGCGGCCAGCGTCTGGCCCGACTGGGTTAACCCGAATTCCGAGGCGGTGGTGATGGCGTTGGTGGTGTCCGCACCGGCGTTTGCCAGGGCGACCACGTCGGCACCGGAAGCCTGCGCCTGCAGGATGAAGGATGAGAAGTCCGGGGTCGGGAACGGATGGCGGATGGTGTCGATCACTTCACCGCCGTTGGCTTCCACCATGCGGGTGACGTCCGCCTCCAGGGAGTGCCCGAACGCGTAATCCGCGGTCAGGATGTACCAGGACTTGCCACCTTCCTTGACGATCGCCGTGGGCGTGCCGACCGACAGGGGGTAAGTGTCGTAGGTGTAGTGAATGTGGTTGGCGGTACAGTGCTCGTTGGTGATACTGGATGCGGCGGAGCCATTCACCAGGCCCAGCTTGCCGTTCTCCTCGATGACCTTGGTGGCCGCAATGGTGACCGAGGAAGCCACCAGACCGGCCACCATATCGACCTTATCGTTTTCTATCCAGCGGCGGACGGTGCTGGACGCAACATCCGGACTGTTGCGGTCATCGGCGGTGAAAATTTCGATGGGGGCATCGTTCACGGTACCGCCGAAATCGGCGACCGCCATTTCGAGGGCCTTGAGCCCGTTAGGGCCGGCCAGATCGCGATAGGTGCCCGACATGTCGGCCAGATAACCGATTTTGACGGCATTGTCGCTGATTTCGGCTTGGGCGCCCCCTACCAGCAGGGCTGAGGCAACGGCTGAGGTGAGGATTTTTTTCATCATTGTCATTCTTCGTTCTCCGGAACTTTGTTGCGTTGTTGTAGTTTTTGTTGCTATCCAGAATCAAACGCCCAAATAGCCGTCCAGCACCGACTGTTTAGCCTGCAGCTCATTGGCACTGACTTCTTCCACAATCCGGCCATGCTCAACCACGTAATGTCGGTCGGCCAATGGCGCGGCAAAATGGAAATTCTGCTCCACCAAGATAATGGTAAGCCCCTGTTTTTTAAGCGCTACCAGGACTTCACCCAGTTTTTCGACGATCACCGGAGCCAGCCCCTCGGTAATTTCATCCAGCAGCAGCATGTTGGCACCGGTGCGCAGGATGCGCGCCAGCGCCAGCATTTGTTGTTCGCCCCCCGACAACTTGGTGCCCTGACTGAAGCGGCGCTCGTACAGATTGGGGAACATGGTGTAGATTTCTTCCAGGCTCATGCCACCGCTGCGCACCACCGGCGGCAACATCAGATTTTCCTGCACGCTGAGCGACGAAAAAATGCCCCGGTGCTCCGGACAATACCCGACCCCCAGCCTGGCGATGTTGTGAGGGGCGCGGTCCATGGTCTCCTCGCCGTTGATCATGATGGATCCGGTACGCCGGCCCACCATGTTCATGATCGCTTTGAGGGTGGTGCTCCGCCCGGCGCCATTCCGCCCGAGCAGGGTCACCAGTTCGCCGCGTTTCACCACCAGCTCGATGCCATGCAGAATATGGGATTCGCCATAAAACGCGTGGAGCGCTGAGATACGCAGTTGTTCGTTTTGCTTTGCCGTGACGTAACTCATTGTGGGGCCCCTTGCTCTGTAACCGCGCCCCGCTCTCCACTCGAACCGGTTCCCATGTACACCTCCCGCACCCGTGGATCGTTGGACACGGCGCTGTAATCGCCCTCGGTCAGCACAGCCCCTTGCGCCAATACCGTAATTCGGTCGCACAACTTGGAGACCACGCTCAGGTTATGCTCCACCATCAGCACCGTGCGTCCCTGGGCGGCCTTGCGCACCAGTTCCACCACCCGGTCCACGTCTTCGGTGCCCATGCCCTGAGTCGGTTCATCGAGGAGCAGAATTTCCGGCTCCATCGCCAGCGTGGTGGCCAGTTCCAGCGCGCGCTTGCGCCCGTAGGCCAGTTCCACGGTGGTGGTGTTGGCGAAGTCGGTCAGCCCCACCGAGTCCAGCAGCGCCATGGCGCGCTCATTGAGCCGGTTAAGGGTCGCGCCGGATTTCCAGAAGGCGAACGAGCTGCCTTCGTGGCTTTGCAGCGCCACCCGGATATTTTCCAGCGCGCTCATGTGGGGAAACACCGCCGAGATCTGAAACGAGCGCACCATGCCCTTTCGGGCAATGGCGGCGGATTTCATGGCGGTAATGTCTTCGCCTTTGAAGAGTATCTGCCCCCGCGTGGGGATGAGGAACTTGGTGAGCAGGTTGAATACGGTGGTCTTACCGGCCCCGTTGGGGCCGATCAGAGCATGGATATGGCCTTTCTGAATCTGCAGATTCACGTCGTCGACCGCAACGAAACCTTTGAACTCCTTCACCAGGTTTCGGGTCTCCAGCACGTATTGGTCACTCATGAGCCAATTTACCTTTTGTTATTGTTGTACGCATTATTCTGCCTACAGACTAAATTGACGTTGACGTTGACGTCAATATGTATTTCTCATTTATTTGCCGGTATTGAGTAAGTCATCGTGGAGTGGGCCACAGGCTCGTCCGAGCCTTCGGAATAGACAAACACCTCCCCCACCGCCATGGTACGCCCTACTTTCAGCATAGTTGCTCTCGCCCAGATTGGCGTATGGGCGGCCGGTTTGCGCAAAAAATTGATATTCAGGTTGGCGGTGACCGCCAGCGGCACCAAACCGATCCGGCTTAACAGGGCTGCGTAGACGGTGACGTCCGCCAGCCCCATCATCACCGGCCCGGATACGGTGCCACCGGGTCGCAGATGCCCGTCGTCCACGTCCAGCGCCATCTCCGCCCAACCGTCACCCAGTTTCCTCAAGCTGCCGTAGGCGGCCCCTTGAGGAAATTGCTCACGCAGAAACCGGTCCAACTCCTCCAAGGTGATTTTCATGAACTGGATTCATCCTTTGCCCGGTTACGCAGTACGAAACGCTGAATCTTGCCGCTGGGTGTTTTGGGCAGCTCATCGACAAATTCAATCTCACGGGGGAAGGCGTGGGTCGACAGCCGCCGGCGCACCAGCTCCTGCAACTCGTCCCGCAGCACCTGATCGTCCGCGGGCTGTTGATCCGCCTTGATCACCACGTAGGCCTTGATGATCGAGCCGCGTTTCTCATCAGGTTTGGCCACCACCCCCGATTCGGCCACTGCGGCGTGCTCCAGCAAGGTGCTTTCCACATCCGCCGGACCCACCCGGTAGCCGGCGGTGGTGATGATGTCGTCGTCACGGCCACTGAACGAGAAACTGCCATCGCCGTGGCACACCGCCATATCCCCGGTCAGGTAGTAACCCTTCACGAACGGATCTTTCTCGCCCCAGGTGTAGCCGTCAAAATGAAACAAGGGCGACGCCTTGACATCGACGGCAATCTGGCCGACTTCCCCCTCGCCCACCTCCTCATTTTTTTCGTTCAGCGCAACCACCTTGTGCCCCGGTGAGGAGTACCCCATGGAACCCTGGCGCTTGGGGTGCTCGAGGGCGTGGAAGTTGCAGCAGGTCATGCCGGTTTCGGTCTGCCCGTAATGATCCAGCACCGGGCAGAAATGGCGGTTCTGGATCCAGCTGACCACTTCCGGGTTCAAGGGCTCGCCGGCACTGCTGGCCACCCGCAGACCGAGGTTCTCCCCTGCCGGCAGCACCTGATCGTTGGCTTTGAGCAAACGGTAGGCCGTCGGGGCCGCCGCCAGATTGGTGATTTTATATTTGCGGATCATGTCGTAGGTGGATTCAGGGGTAAACGCCCCCGGGTTGAAATGGGTGGCATGCCCCATCAACAGCGGACCCACCACGGCGTAATACAGACCGTAGGCCCAGCCCGGATCCGCCACGTTCCAGAACACGTCGTCGTCCCGCAGGTCGATGGCGTATTTCATGTACACGTAGAACGCCAGCAACGCCCGGGCCGGCACCGCCACGCCCTTCGACTTGCCCACGGTGCCCGAGGTGAACATTTGCAAAAACGGCTCGGTGCCCTTGATCATCACCGGCTCAAACTCCGCTGGCTGCGCCTGCAGGGTCTCCTGAAAATCGGCGATGCCCGCACCCACCTGTGCGGCGTCGATGCACAGCACCGCCGGGCAGTCTTTTACCTCAGTGAGTTTGGGGTAATTGGCCGGATCGGTCACCACCAGCCTGGTGCTGGCACGCTCCAGCCGGTATTCGATCGCGCCCGACCCGAACGCGGTAAACAACGGTTGATACACGGCGCCGGCCCGCAAGGCTCCCGCAATGACCACCAGCAGTTCCGGGCCTCTGGGCAACAAGCCCGCCACCCGATCTCCCTTACCAATGCCCTGCGACGTCAGGTAGTTGGCAAACCGGGCGGCCTGTCGCTGCAGCTCGGCAAAGGTGAGCACACCGTCGCCGCCGTCGGTTGTTTCGTAATAGAGCGCCACGCGCTTGGGGTCGGTGGCCCACTTGTCGCAGATCTCATGACAGACGTTCAGGCCGCGTTCCAGACTGCCATCCAGGATGTCCGCTTCCAGCGCGGCAGGATCGAAGTTAGGGTAGACGTCAGAGTATTCCGGAAGGCTCATTTTCAACTCCTGCTCTTGTTATAGTTGAATGTACGGTTGAAGATTTAGCACAGGCTGCAAACAACGTATATAGAATCTTCGGGCGAATCGCCACGGCGAGAGGCCCGATTTGCGGCACAGTCTTACCGGCTTTTGCCAAAACCATTAACCATAACAACAGGAATTCACCCATGGCACAATGGCTGAAACGAGGCAGCACCGCGCAGGCGGTCCAGGCTGCAGACCGCAACGTCCGTGACACCGTCGAAAAAGTATTGGCCGACATCGAAGCCCGGGGCGATGCCGCCGTGCGCGAACTGGCGATCAAATTCGACCAGATGGAGCGGGACAGCTATCGCCTTGGCGAGGCGGAAATCGAGGCCTGCTACGCCCGGTTGTCCAAGCGCGACCTCGCCGACATCGAGTTCGCACAAGCCCAGGTGCGCAACTTTGCCGAGCACCAGCGCGCTGCCATTCAGGACATCGAGGTCGAGACGCTGCCCGGGGTGATTCTGGGCCATAAAAACATCCCGGTGAACGCCGCCGGCTGTTACGTTCCGGGCGGCAAATACCCGCTGCTGGCCTCCGCCCACATGTCGGTGATTACCGCCAAGGTGGCGGGCGTACCAAAAGTCATCACCTGCGCGCCGCCCTTCAACGGCAAGCCGGCCCACGCCATAGTCGCCGCCCAGCACATGGCGGGCGCCGACGAAATCTATTGCCTGGGTGGCATCCAGGCGATCGGCGCCATGGCCCTGGGCACCGAAACCATCACCCCGGTGGATATGCTGGTCGGGCCCGGCAACGCCTTCGTCGCCGAAGCCAAGCGGCAACTGTTTGGCCGGGTGGGTATCGACCTGTTTGCCGGTCCTACCGAGACCCTGGTGATTGCCGATGACAGTGTGGACGGAGAACTCTGCGCCACCGATCTGCTGGGGCAGGCCGAACACGGACCCGATTCCCCCGCGATCCTGCTGACCACCTCGGAGCATCTGGCCCGCGACACCCTGGCGCAGGTGGAACGCCTGCTGGGCATTCTCCCCACCGCCCCCATTGCCCGTCAGGCGTGGGACAGTTTTGGTGAAGTGATCGTCGCCGACAGCGACGAAGAAATGCTGCGCATTGCCGACGAACTTGCCTTTGAGCACGTGCAGGTCATGACCCGGGACCCGGACTGGTTCCTGCACCGCCTGCGTAACTACGGCGCCCTGTTTCTAGGCCCCCGCACCAACGTCGCCTACGGAGACAAGGCCATCGGCACCAACCACACCCTGCCCACCAAAAAGGCGGCGCGCTACACCGGCGGGCTCTGGGTGGGCAAATTCCTGAAAACCTGTACCTACCAGAAAGTAACCACCGATGAGGCCTCGGCGCATATTGGCGCCTACACCTCGCGATTGTGCGCGCTGGAAGGTTTCGCCGGCCACGGCGAGCAAGCCAACATCCGCGTACGTCGCTACGGTCAGCAAGACGTACCCTACGCGGGCATCGTTGAGTAACCCGCCCATCATCCGGGGGCACCCGCCAGCCCCCTGCTACACCAAGGAGACTGAATGAATCACGAACTGGACTCAATGACCCTGCCGACGTTTCAGCTGGACGGCAAAGTCGCCCTGATCACCGGCGCCGGGAGCGGCATCGGCGCAGGCATTGCGCTGGCGCTGAGCGCTGCGGGCGCCAGCCTGATATTGGTGGGGCGCTCCGCAAACACCTTGAGCGAGGTGGCCGAGTTGATCCGCAGCCGCGGCGGCGACGCCCGGGTGAGCGTGTGCGACGTAACCGACAGCGCCGCCATCCGGGCCCTGATCCAGGGGTTGCCACAACTGGACATACTGGTGAACAACGCCGGTACCAACTACCCGGAACCCATCCTCGAGGTGAGCGATGCGCACCTGGACGCCATGCTCGACCTGAACGTCCGGGCCTGCTTTGTGACCGCCCAGGCGGCGGTGGCCAAAATGCGCGCCAACGGGCCCGGCCAGGGCGGCGTGATCATCAACGTCTCTTCGCAGATGGGCCATGTGGGCGCGCCCGAGCGCACCGTGTACTGCATGACCAAGCACGCGGTCGAAGGGCTGACCAAAGCCATGGCGGTCGAACTGGCCGGCGACGGCATCCGGGTGAACACCCTCTGCCCCACGTTTGTCGATACCCCGTTGGTGCGCAACATCGTCGACACCCCCGAAAAAGAGGCCGCGCTGGTGGCCAATATCCCGCTGGGCGCCATGGCCCGGATCGAGGATGTGGTCGGGGCGGCCCTCTACCTCGCCAGCGATGCGGCGCGCATGGTGACCGGCACCTCACTGAAGGTGGACGGCGGCTGGACCGCCCAGTAACAGCGGAGCGTTACTGCGGTCGCGCCAACCAGGCGGCACCGCGTACCCCACTGGAATCCCCATGGACGGCCCGGACCACCGGCGTGGAGCACTCGCCGCCGAACACGTAGGCCGACAACCTGGGGGGCAAGTCCCGATAGAGTTGCCCGGCATTACTCAGCCCGCCCCCCAGCACAATGATGTCCGGGTCCAGCACATTGATCACCGCCGCCACACCGCGGGCCAGATGATCCAGATACTGCTTCAGGGTGGCACCCGCGTCCGGGTCCCCCTGCCGGGCCCGCTCGGCAATCTGCTCGGCGGACGTGCGCTCACCGTGCAGCAGCTGGTGCGTGCGCGACAATCCGGTCCCCGACAGAAAGGTTTCGTTGCAGCCATAGCGGCCACAAAAACAGGGGCGCTGCGCCAACTCCGCTTGCGGGGTCCAGGCCAGCGGGTTGTGGCCCCATTCGCCGGCCACGCCGTTCGGGCCGCTAAGCACCCGCCCCTGCACACTGATACCGGCCCCGCAGCCGGTCCCCAGAATGGCGGCGAATACCACGTGCCGGTTTTTACCGGCGCCATCGGTGGCCTCCGACAACGTTAGGCAATTGGCGTCGTTGGTGAGGGTGACCGGGCGTTGCAACAGTGCGCGCAAGTCATCCTGCATGGGTTGCCCGTTCAGCCAGGTGGAGTTGCCGTTCTTCACCCGCCCGGTAACCCCGGACACGCTGCCGGGGATGCCCACCCCCACCGGCAAACCGCTGACGCCGGCCCGGGCTTCGGCCGCCAGCACCAAGGTGCGTATGGTTTCCAGCGTGGCGCGGTAATCCCCCGCGGGGGTCGGCCGCCGTTGCCGGTAATGCTCGGTGCTGTGCCGGTCCATCAGCAAGACTTCGGTCTTGGTGCCCCCCAGATCCACCCCTATCAACCAGTCACTGTGCATGGAGCACTCCTCGCCTGTTAAAACATTCAGCGCAGATACGCGTGGGCAACGGCCTGAGTATAGCTGGTGACGCCCTTGTGCAAACCGCGCATCAACCCCCTCAACAGACCTTCCGCGGTATACAGGGTCATCTGGGTGTCGGCGGTGATCTTGTCCTTGCCGCCATACCGCTGCAGGATCCCGGCGCGCGACATAAACTCCACCGCACCACCCAAAGCGTCACCCACGGCGCCCCCAGCAATCACCCCTGAAAGCGCGCTCGGGTTGTGCTTGCGGGTTCGGAGGCCGCAACCCAGGATTGAGAATTGTTGTCCATGGCATACCACTCCCTGTATTGCTGCCTGGGCTCACATCACGACGTGCCTATTTTTCACGCGTTAAATTGTTAAGATGACGACCACCCAATAGTTTGCAGGCGACCGGATAAACTGACTTTATTTGAATGGAGAGCCCAATGACACCTACCCGGTATCACATATTCCTGTCCCACGGCCGGGACAGCCACCCCAACGCCCGCAAAATGCAGGCCCTCAAAGCGGTGGCCGACGCCTTCGACGGCGTTACCACCGCGGTGCTCGACCACCAAGTCACCAAAGACCCGGCCGAACGACTCACCCACATGGCCGCCGCCATTGAAAACGCCGGGGCCAGTCCCGATCGGATCATCTTGGCGGGCTCCAGTATGGGCGGCTGGGTCTGTGCACAGACCGCCAGCGAGATGCCGGTACTCGGCTGCTTGCTGCTCGCGCCGGCTCTGGGCCTGCCCAGCTACCCCAGCACCAGTCCGATTTTACGTGCCCGACACAGCCTCATCGTTCATGGCTGGGATGACGAAGTCGTGCCGGTTGGGCCGGTCATCGAGACCGCTCAAGCCCAGCGCGTGCCGCTGCTGCTGTTACCCGATGGCCATCGTCTCAGCAACAGCATGGAGCGGATCACGGGGGAGTTTCACAAGTTGTTGGTTCGGTGTGGGCTGTCAGTAAGAGACCATAGCCCCGGTGACGCAATTATGGACCGGGGTTCACCTCCACACCATCACAACTAGGCTCATCGCCAAACTCATCCATGGCCTATGACTTGATAAAAACCATCAACTAAGCATAACAAGCAATTAGCGTTTCTTTTATTTGCCAAGCCATTAGCACTAAGACATGATCTGAATATTCGCGAATAGTTGTATTAACGGAGTAGTAACCATGTCCAGGGCGAGTCATTGGAGCGATGAAGAAATTGCGCTAACAGTAGCCGACTATATGAAGATGTTGACCCTTGAACTAGCGGGCCAGCGATACAATAAAAGTGCCCACCGTCGAGAGTTACTTAAAAAACTAAATGGGCGCAGTGACGGCGCCGTTGAACGTAAACGTCAAAATATCAGCGCAATTCTCCGCGACCTGAACTGTTTTTGGATTCCAGGTTACAAACCTCTTAGTAATTACCAGGAAGTTCTAGCGGCTTACGTCGAAGACTGGATTAACTCCCATTCGGACTTTGATCACGCTTCTCAGGCCGCCGTCAGTCAACCAGCTTTTGTACCTAGTGGCGTTGAATACTCCAGCCTTGTGGTTCAGGCGCCCAAGCCCGAAAACAAAATCCACAAAACCTACCCTCCACATACTCGCAATCGAGTTGCCTCCAAAAGAGACTACCTGGCTCAAGAAGCCCGAAATGCTGCGCTCGGAGAGGCTGGAGAGTTGTTGACTCTGGAATATGAAGAGTATCGGCTCAGATCATCAGGCGAAAAGACCTTAGCTAATCGCATTGAACATGTTTCAAAATCAAAAGGTGACGGTCATGGCTACGACATTTTGTCATTTGATACGTCGGGACAGGAACGTTTTATCGAGGTCAAAACAACCGCCTTCGCTAAAGAAACGCCGTTTTATGCGTCTCGTAACGAGGTTGAATTCTCCGAGGAATTCCCGGATCAATTTCATCTTTACCGCCTATTCGAATTTCGAAAATCACCGAAATTGTTCTCCTTACAGGGCACCATTAGCAATCACTGCCAAATGAATCCTGTGAGTTTTTTATGCAGGTTGAGGTAGTCCTAATAGCCGACCCCGTCGACCTGTCCCGCGCACTCTGGCGAAAATTTTGTGCACTAACCTTGTAGCCAGCGCAAGGGCCTACATCTTGCTCCTTGCGCCAGCTAGCACACCAGAGAAATTCGTCAGAATCGGAACTCGGGCCCAACACTGAAAATATGAATATCGGCCTCACCAAGCTCGTCGTCATCACCGACATTCACCAGATAGTCCCAGTCAGCACGCAATCGCACAGTTTCAGAGACGTCATAACTCACGCCCAGGCCAGTTCTGAAGGCCACGCCACTATCGCTATCGCTTTCTGATACCCGAATGAACCCATTATCGGCGGCAACCTCGTAGTTAAGTCTCCACAGCAGAAGACCTGCCTTGGTAAATACTTTGAAGGGGCCGGTTTCGGGCATACCCAGTTGCAGCGTGGCATCTACAAAGTGACCATTGACGGCCGCAGCGAGACCCACCCCGCCATAAACACCACTTGCCTCAATATCATCGATATAGCGGTAGCCAAATTCCAGATTGGCAAGACCGTTCAGCTCTGTTCCTCCATGGATACGTAGGGTTCCAGCACTGTCGTCGCACGACGTCTCAGACCCATCACAAAAATCATCCACAGTAGCCTGCCCTAGCGAGATCCCCAGATACCCCGGCTGTGCCTGAGCGGCATGAGTCGGTGTATAGGCAATAACGGCGAGGGACAATAACAATGCAGACTTATTGAATTTCATTACAACTTCCTTTTGCGGTTAACAATACCCAGTGAATCAATGGCCACAGTGAGTGATGCAACAGTCATCGAGCCACTGCAACAGGGTTGCACTTTAATGCGATGAAGCCACACAAACAAAGTTTCCCTCCTGCAACCTCGCCTCCCCATCCCACCGATAGGCACACAACTTCCCCCCACGCTCCCCCGCGACGCTGTAATCCAGGCATGCCACCCGGTCCGTCAATGGCGCCGGCTCGCCACTCATCCAGTAGTGCCCCACAAACAAGGGCTTTTTATGGTCGTAACCGGGCGTTATGTGGTCGGCCACCGGTTGGTGGGGGATTTTGTCGATTTGGGAGCTGGGCACCATGGCCAGGTCACGGTAGGTCAGCTTGTCGATCTGCCACCATCGGGTGCGCACGATGGTGCGTTTGTTGCCTTCACCGTCGTGAAAGTAATGCCCTGCGGGCAGGGGTATCTCCAGGCCTTTGAGTAAGGTTTCAATAACTTCGTAGGCTTCGCTGCCCTTGCGGCTGCTGGCTTCCCAGGCTTCGGGTAACAGGCGGTTCTGGTCATCGGTGATGGTGGCGGCGGCTTTTATATACTGCGGGTGCCAGCAGGCATGCACCACACGCAACTCGGGCAGTTCAAGGTAAATCGGCAGGGTTCTGAACCAGGCGAGCAGTTTGCCGTGCAGCTCACTGCCCTCACCCACCTGCGCCAAAAACGCCTGATGCTGGTCCAGATTGCGGGCGGTATGGGGGCGCAGGTAATCGCCGGGGTTCTGCGGGTCGGGCATGGCCCATACTACTGCGTTGTACTCGTGGTTACCCATCACCGCCAGCGCATGGCCCCTTTCCACCATGGTTTTGGCGATCAATACGATTTCTATTTGCTGCGGGCCCCGGTCGATAAAATCCCCCACAAAGATCACCCGGCGCTCCGGGTGCTGCCACACACCGTCGATTTCCCGGTAATCCATTTTGGTGAGCAGGGCTTTCAGTTCGGTGGCGTAACCGTGGATATCGCCAATCAAATCGTACATCGATACTGCGTCCTTCATCGATTTTGGCTGGAATCAGTACATCGCGGGCTAACGGATAGGGTGCGTTTTATTTGTCGTGAACCCATATTGCGGGATCTGCCCCGAATTGCCAAGCCGGGAAAGGCGGGTCAGGACAAAGTGACGTTGCCGACTTCAGACCGCGCTTGGTGACTCCAAATGTGTCGAAATAATTTACATCGCATTTTGGTCTTCATTTTAGACGACTGTTTTTATTACAGTTATTTTCCTGGCATGGCTATTGCTGCTGACTGGTCATTGATCCCGCGCCGAACCCGGCGCCCCGACAAGGAAGGCAACTGATGAAACTCAAACTTGCGATGGCGGCTGCGCTACTTGCTGCATCAGTTCAGGCTCATGCGGTGTTGATTATCGATAATTCGACCACCGGGCGTTACAACGACGGTCTCGGCGACCTGGCCGCCATGGACGGCCCGGGAGGCTTTCTTTTGGGACCGAATGTCAGCGAGGGCGACCCGACCATTGTATTGGGCGCCGACCCCGGTTTCGCGTTCACGCCAGAGTTTGGCGCGGATTGGTTGGGCGGTGATTACACAGGGGGCACCTGGAGCCCGCCGGGGACCGCCATCCCGAGTTCCTGGGCGGTTAATACCGAAACCGCCATTGTGTACGACTTCACCCTCGACAGCCTTGCCGATCTGACGATCGACGTCGGGGTCGATAACGGCATTGTGATATGGCTGGACGGTGCGTTTGTATTTGGTGCCACCCGCGCAGGGGGGGCCAGTCTGGACGAATACGATATCAGCCTGCCCGGCATTGCGGCGGGCGATCACGCGCTGCAGATCCTGCGTGCTGACCACGGCGGCGCCACAGGCTACGTTATTGAGGTTAACTCCGCAGCGGTATCGGTGCCGGAACCCGCCACTCTGGGTCTCATCACTCTGGGGCTGGTCGGTTTAGCGACAACCCGGCGCAGAAAAAACCGCTGACTGACGCTTGAGTTAACCCCCGGCCCCTTATGCGGAGCGCTGTTGGAAAACAGCGGCTCCGGCTTCTGGCACCCGCCTACCAATGTGGTTGTTACCCCGGCAACTGCCGCCGGTCCTGCACATAAAATGTCCGCCAGTCCCCGCGTGTTGCACGCAGCCCACCAGTGGTGGCCCCACGGCAGGCTCACCGTTCATCCAACCATCGCTCTCATCACAGGTTACTGTCTGGCGGACGCAGACGTGCTGCGGCAGGTCATTGGGGGGCGTCCAGACTGAGCTTAATTGACGGTCGATCGAGCATCGCCCATAAAAACACACGACGGTTTGATAGGATCAGGGGGTATTCACAGGTTTTAACCAAGGACTTTTACGTTAATGCCCTACCCCATTGAACAAAAACTGGTGATTGCGGTGGCCTCCAGCGCACTGTTTGATCTGTCGGAATCCGACCATGTATTTCGCAAACAGGGTGAGCAGGCCTATCGGCAGTATCAGGAAGCCCATCAGCACGAGCCCTTTCGCAAGGGGGTGGCCTTTCCGTTTGTGCGGCGTTTTCTGAGCATCAATCAGAAGTTTCCCGAGCAGTGTCCGGTGGAGGTGGTGTTGCTGTCGCGCAACTCGGTGATTACCGGCAAGCGGGTGTTCCACTCCATTCATCACCACGGTCTGGACATTACCCGGGCGGCCTTTCTGGAAGGTAAATCGCCCTACGCCTACATCCCCGCGTTCAATGCCTCACTGTTTTTGTCGGCCAACGAGGCGGATGTGCTTCAGGCCCTCGATTACGGCCATCCGGCGGGCACGGTGCTGCCCAGCCAGGTGGTAGACGACCAGGGGGATACAGAGTTGCGCATTGCCTTTGACTTCGACGGAGTGATTGCCGACGACGCCTCGGAGCAGGTGTTCAAGGCCGGATCCCTGGAGGCGTTTCAGGCCCATGAGACCTCCCGATCCCACATCCCCCACAGCCCGGGCCCGCTGGCGGACCTGTTCCGCAAGCTCGCGCACCTGCAGCAATTGGAAAACCAGGCCCTGGCCGACGACCCCGACTATCAACGGGTGTTACGCACCGCCATTGTCACCGCCCGCAACGCCCCGTCCCACGAACGGGTGATCACCACTCTGGAACACTGGGGCGTGGACGTAAATGCGGTGTTCTTTCTGGGCGGTATGCAGAAAGACCGGATTCTGAACGTGCTCAAGCCCCACATGTTTTTTGATGACCAACGTTCCCACCTGCAGTCGGAGGCGGGCGATATCCCCATGGTGCACGTACCTTTTGGAGTGGCCAACGCGGCCCCCGAAGACTGATTGCCGCACTCGCACAAAAAAAGTTTGATATATTTTTTTCTTTTTTTTGCAACACGTTAACACAAAACCATTGCTTGCACGAAAACTATTTGTTGCGCCGCAGCAAAAGACCCTATACCATTCAACTCATCAACTAATTTCTTATACGAGGAACACACCATGTTCAACACTATCCCTACTGTCGACTTTTCCGCTTTTGGCACTCCTGTACAGAAGCTGATCGAGCTGAACACCGCCACCTTCACCAAGGCGCTTGAAGCTCAGCAAGCCGCTGTTGAAAAGCAAACCGCGCAAGTACAGGCCGACTTCAAAGCGTTCACCGAAATCAAAGACGTTGAAGGTCTGACCTCTTTCGTGACTGCGAAGACAGAAGACGCCAAAGCCAACTTTGAAGCGCTGAAGAGCGAAGCAGAAACTCTGGCCCAGAACACCCAGGCCTACTTTGCTGAAGTGCAGGCTATCCTGACCGAAAGCCTGACCCCGGTAGCGCCGGCTGCTAAAGCCTCTGCCAAAAAAGCTGCTTAATTCAAGTCAGTTTTAAAAAGCCCCCATCAGCAATGATGGGGGCTTTTTTTATGCCTCGGGAAACGTCCGGAGCTACGAGAACTCGTGGGGCAGATCCAGGGTGGAGCTCACCCCCAGGCTGTCATAATGGGCGTCCAGAAACGCCCGCGCGGCTGCCCGGCCAATGTCGCGCAGATGGGTCAGAAATGCCCATTCCGCATTCAATTTGCTGGACGCAGATAACGGGTTGAGTTGTTCGGTGGCCTCGATCCGATGCACCAGAATTTCCGCATAATGCCCCCGGTCCAGCCGGTTTTGCTGCAACAATCGTTGCACAAACTCAATACCGCGCAATTCTCGCAGCAGCGATGAATTGAACGATATTTCGTTAACCCGGTTCTGGATCTCCCGCGCGGATTTCGGCGTGGCCGTGCGCTCGATCGGATTCACCTGAACGATTAATATATCCCGGGAGTGGGTGGAGTGGAACAAGGGATACAGGGGCGGATTGCCGACAAAGCCACCGTCCCAATAGGGCACCCCGTCGATTTCGACGGCCTGATACAGGGTGGGTAAACAGGCCGACGCCAACAGCATATCCGCGGTCAGTTCGTCACGTTCGAAGACTTTTACTTTGCCCGTATGCACGTTGGTGGCGGCGATGAACAGTTTTAACTCACTGCAGGCCCTGACTTTTTCGAAGTCGATGGTCGACTCGACCAGGTTACGTAATGGATTGATGTTCAGCGGGTTGAGGCTGTAGGGTGACGTCACCCGGCTGAACAGATCAAACATCAGGTAGCCGGGGGAGTGATCCAGACTCCAGCGCCCGGCGAGCAAGTCGAGCGGGCTTCGCTGGATGGGGCTCAACCGGCCCATCTGCGATACCTGGCGCCAGAACCGCCCCAGGGCCTCGCGGGCGCCGTCGGCCCCGCCGTCCATATAGCCTTGCGCTAACACAACGGCGTTCATCGCCCCCGCGCTGGTGCCCGAAATGCCCGCCACACTGACGCGCCCGTCTTCCATGAAATAGTCCAGCACCCCCCAGGTAAATGCCCCGTGGGAGCCCCCGCCTTGCAGGGCCAGATTGACCGGTTTTTTGTGCATCGGCGCGGGTTTCCTTGTGTCTGGCGGTAAGGGGTGTTGCACAACGCCTACTGTACACCCTGTTCACTGCCAACGGGAATACCACCCCCGGCTCCGGCACCGCCCCGGACTGCCCCCTTATAACTCGCGCCGGCTTTGCCACTTGGCCAGCGCGATCCGGCTTCTCACCCCCATTCCCAAAATGGGTTCGGGTGGGTTGAGGCTTGGCATGCCGGTCACCTGCTGGATGTCCCGCAGCTGTTGGGACTCTGCACCCACCGCCAGATCGGCCAGCAAAGTGCCCGATACGGTACCCCAGGCCACGCCTACCCCGTTGTCACAAGCACTGGCGTAGAGGCCATCTTCCAACCGCCCGAAAAAGTTGGTGAAATTACGGGAGATGGCGTAGACCCCGCCCCAGGTATGGGTAAAAGGCACCTCGGCCAACTCCGGGTAGCGGACCAGAAACGCCTGGCGATGATCCGCCTGAATGCGCTGGCGTTGGCGCTCATCGATGCTGCTGCCATACCGAGGCACATGCCTGTAGCTGTTGCGGATCAGAATGCGCCGGTCAGCGGTCATGCGCAGGGTAGTGCCGGCATGATCCGCCGGGGTCAGCCCCCAGTTCAGCTCACCGCCGTAACGGCCCAGCTCCGCGTCGGTCAGCGGCCGGGTCCAGCTGGCAAAGGTCATCACCGGCAGCAACCGGTGCTTCAGATAGCCGAACTCACGGGTGAAGATGCTGGTACCCAACAGCAGTTTCGGGGTGTGAATCTCACCCAGTTCCCCCTTCAGGCGCCACCGGCCGCCCTGGCGTTGCAATTCGCGGATGGGTGACTGCTCCAGCAGTTCGACGTTGTCCGGCAGATGATCCGCCATGCCACGCACCAGCGCGGCCGGCTGCATCAGGTAGCCCCCCGGGGTAAAGATCGCGCGTCGATAATAGGCGGTGCCCAACACCGCACTCAGTTCACTGTGCCCCACCATGCGAAAGGGTTCGCCCAGATCGTTCATCAGGTGCTCAAAGTGATCGAGAAAGGCTTCGCCCCGCGCGCTCACCGCGCCCTGGTACTTGCCAACTGCGGACCACTGGCAATCGATGCGGTGGCGCTGAACCAGACCGTCCAGTTGCGCGATGGCCGCGCGATTAAGCCCCAGCAGTTTCTGCTTGTGGGCCGGATCCGGGTGTTCCAGTGCAAACTTGTGGGGCAGATCGATCACGAAACCCGAATTCCGCCCCGACGCCCCCTCGGCAACCCGTTGCGCGTCCACCAGCAGAACGCGCGCGTCCGGGCGGTGTTCGGCCAGCCGGCGGGCCGCCGCCAGGCCGGCAAAACCGGCGCCCAGCACCGCGTAATCGGCCTGTTGTACGCCGTTAAGCCGGGTGACCGGCGCGGCCGGTGGCAATGCCTGATACCAGCCGCAGCTGCGGTCATCCTTGGGTAAATTGACCATGCTCTGCTCCTCAGGCTGCCAGTTCTCGGCCCTCGGCGCGATCACCCAGCCAGCCTGGCCGATGGAGCCTGTTCGTCCTCGGTGATCTCAAGCATGTCGAAATCGGCCTTGCCCACCAGACAATCGGGGCACAGCCAATCCTCCGGCACGTCTTCCCAGCGGGTGCCGGGGGCAATACCGTCGGCCGGCCAGCCTTTGGCTTCGTCGTAAATCAATCCACAGATGATGCACATCCACATTTTCATCGTGATTCTCCCCACTACCCTGTTTCCTGCTGACACCAATCGCTGCCAGGATCACCCCTGGCCCAGACGAATACCGATGTTGCGCGTCTGGACATAACTGTACAGCGCTTCCTGGCCCTTCTCTCGACCGAAGCCTGACAGCCCCACACCGCCGAAGGGTGTTTCCACCCCCCCGGCAAACCACTCGTTGATGTACACCTGGCCACCACGCAAGCGGTTGGCGACCCGCAGGGTCTGGTTCAGGCCTTCACCAAACACCCCGGCGACCAGGCCAAAATCGGTGCCATTGGCGAGGGCCACGGCCTCGTCTTCGCTGTCGAAAGGCATGATCACCAGCACCGGGCCGAACACTTCTTCCCGGGCGATGGTCATGTCCGCGCTCGCCTCGATCACCGTCGGCGCCACAAAATAGCCGGCCCGATCCGGGGCCACACCACCGGTGAGAATTTTGGCTCCTTCGGTACCGGCCTGGTCGATCATCGCCAGGATGCCCTCTTGCTGCTGCCGGGACACCACCGGGGTCAGATCCGGGTTGTCTTCCCCCAGGCCGATGCTCAGGCTTTCCGCCAACGCAACCACTGCGGCTTTTACTTCGTCGTAGCGGTCACGCTGGATCAGTAAGCGCGACATGGCCGAACACACCTGTCCGGCGTTGAAGAAGATGCCGGCTTTCACACTGGCCAGCAGGGTCTCCAGATTCGCATCCTTGAGCACGATCGCAGCGGACTTGCCGCCCAGCTCCATCACCGCCGGCGTGGCGCGCTCGGCCGCATCCTTGAGGATGCGCTGGCCGGTGGGCACCGAGCCGATGAACACGATCTGGTTGGTGCTCTGATGCCGGACCAGATGACTGCCCACTGTCGAGCCCTGACCGCACAGCAGATTGACCGCCCCTTGCGGGAAGCCGGCCTGCTCCACCGCCTTGATCAACAAGGTCATGGCCAGGGGCGAAAGTTCCGGTGACTTGATCACCACCGCATTGCCGGCCGCCAGCGCCGGGGCCAGCGAGCGGGCGCAAATGGACACCGGGAAGTTCCAGGGAACAATTTGCACCGACACGCCGAAGGGCACGTACTGGGTGAAGTCCACATAATCCTTGCCGAGGGGCACCGAGATGCCTTCAATCTTGTCGGCCATACCCGCGTAGTATTCAAAGTAGCGGGCCGCTTCGATGAACTCATCCCGGGCGTCGTTCAGGCTCTTGCCGTTTTCGCGACAGGCCACCAGTGCGCCTTCGTCGGCGATGGCCCGGATGGCGTCGGCGGCTTTCAGCATCCAGGTGGTGCGCCGGGCCGGGCGCACGTCGCTCAGGGCACCGCTGTCCGCACAACGGCGCGCGGCCGCCATGGCCAGATCGGCGTCGTCAATGCCAGCTTGGGCGATGGTGGCGTAAGGCTGTCCGGTGCCCGGGTTCAGCACGGTGAGCTGATTGGCGGCATCCCGCCACTGCCCGTCGATATAGTTCTGATAATGCTGCATGGGTTACACCTCCAGTCCTGCTTTGGTTTGCGTCGCCAGCCATTTCTGGAAGAAGTGAGTCGGCAGGTCCATTTCCGGCGAGAACACGCCTCCCCCGAAACCGGGAGAATGACGGCCTTTCTGCATGCCCTCCACTGCGCCGATGTCTTCGGTGAACACCACGCGCCAGGACTCCAGGGTCGCGGTGCGGCAGGCGGCGTACTCATCTTTGAGCGCCTCGTCACCCACGTAGTACAGGCGCAGTTTTTCCAGCGTCTGTTCGGCGTGAACGGGGTCGATCATCATGGCAAACGCGTGATCGGCCTGAATGCCCAGCAGCACGTTGGGAAACAGTGCCACGTATTCGGCATGGCGCAACTTATCCCCGGGCCAGCTCGGGAACTTTGGCAAATGGGTACCGGCGGTATCCGACAGGTTGTAGGCGGTGCTGCCCTGCCCGGCCATGCGGTCTTCAATCATGATGTTATAATGGTCTTCCAGCTTGGAGTAGGAGTTCAGGCTGGGGTGCACCCAGGGCAGATGGTAGGCTTCGCAGTAGTTTTCTACCGTCAGTTTCCAGTTACTCTGAACTTCGATTTCCAGCTGTCCGCCCATGTTCACCCGGCGCAACAGATCCATGCCGTCGGTGCCCCAAAACTCCTGCCAGCGACGTTCCAGAGGCGCGATGTGCTCTGCAAACGGCGCCGCATCCCCGGACAGATTCACGAACACCATGTCCATCCACACGTGGGAGCGCAGCGCTTTCAGACCGTGCTTTTCACACTGGAAGCGATCGTCGGTGTGCTTGCCAATACCGCCAAGGTGCGGCGTGCTCTTCAGGTTACCGTCCAGATCGTAGCTCCAGGAGTGGTAGGGGCAGCGGATCAAGCCCTGAACTTCGCCCGCCTCGTGGACCAGCTGCATGCCCCGGTGACTGCAGACGTTGTGAAAAACCTGCACCAGGCCGTCCTTATTGCGCATCATCAGCAAGGGAAGGTCCATGAAACTGACCGGGATGACATAGCCGTTCTTGATCAGGTCCGACGCAAAGCCGATACAGGCCCAGGTCTTACCGATCACCCGATCCCGCTCGAAGGCGAAATATTGCTGACTGGTGTAGCTTTCGTTCGGTATACCACTGGCCTCGACGATTGGATTCAGCACTTCCTTCACCTGATGAATGGGAATGATGTGCGGATTGATATTGCTCATTGTTATTTCTCCCACGAGGACGCAGGGGACCTGCGCTGATGTTAGCAACGGGACACCTGGGGTGCCGATGAGGCAGAGTATTGGCTAACAACAGCCCGGCGAACAAACGACTTTTTAGCCGGGTATGGATGAGCTTTTGTCATCCATGATCAGCGCTCACTTACGGGTGAGAAAAAATAACAACATCAGCGTGCTACGCCGCGGGAGATTTTATGCGTGCTACCTCTGGATTTCTGAAGGGGCTCAACCCGACCGTGACCATCGCCTCCAAGGTACCGGTCATTGGCTTTGTGCTGTTTTGCGCCATTCTGGCGGCCACTCAGCCAGACACCACCCTGGCGCTGTTTACGCTGTTCGATGGGATGGCCACCGGCCTGGCCACCCTATAGGCCGGGCGTGCAATAAAAAAACCGGCTACCAGCCAACCCGCTCCGGCAACCCCTTGCCACCGACCTGTCCGGGTAATTGTTCCAGCAGCCATTGGCGAAACAGTTTGACGCTGCTGGGTACCACGCCGCGGTTCAGAGGTTCGAGCATGCAAAAATTAGCCGGCGTCCTCAGCACCACATCCAGTGGCCGCACCAAGGCCCCCGTCTCCAGATATTCATCCACCAGAGACCCCCAGGCCAGGGCAACCCCCTGACCATTGATGGCCGCCTGGATCAACATGGGGTAGTTGTTGATGTTGATCCGGTTACGGGGTGTCACCGGAGCCAGGCCCACCTGCTCGAACCAGTCCTCCCAGCTGAGCCAGTCCCGCTGGGATTCATCCAGATACAACAAGGTGCGGCTCAGGCTGTTTTCGTGCGACCGACCCGGTTGTCCCCCAGCGAGATAAGCCGGACTGCACACCGGAAAGACTTCTTCCGGAAACAGCGGGGTCACCTTCATATTATCGGGCGGCAGGCGACAGTAAAACAGCGCGATGTCGCAGTCCAGCCGGCGATAGTCGGTTACCTGATCCGAGGCGAGAATGCGCAGATCCACCTCTTCATGCTGCTGTTGGAACTCCGCCACTTTAGACAGCAACCACAGAGCCGCCATCGCATTGGTGGTGGCTACGGTAATCTCCTGCTCACCCTGCCATTTCTTGATTTCGCCGGTCGCCTGAGCGACATCCAGCAAGGCCCGGTAAATGGTCTGATAATACTGTTGGCCGGTGAGGGTCAAGGATATGTTGCGATTGGCCCGTACAAACAGATCCTTGCCGAGGTACTCCTCCAACTGACGGATCTGGCGACTGATGGCGCCTTGGGTAACGCTGAGTTCATGGGCTGCCTGGGTGAAGCTTTCGTGGCGGGCCGCCGCTTCAAACACGATGAGGCTGTTCATCGGCGGCAGCGGTTTGATTCTCATGGTCGTGCTGGGCATGTGTTCCGGCTCCATGGTCGGTTTTATTATTATGGGAGGCACTTTACCAGTGTTTCAGGGACAACCAGAGGCATCCACCGAGCGGCCGGCGGGAGCAGTGCTCCCGAGCCCCTCGGGCGTGCCGCCATTCAACGACCCAATAACGCCGCCTCAAAGGGATAGCCGGTCAGGTTTTCCACCCCGGTAGCGGTGATCAGCACCTGATCTTCCAGCTTGACGCCTTCCCGGCCGCCGATCGCACCCACATAGGCTTCCACGCACAGCGTCATACCCGGCGCCAGCACGCCCTGATAGCCGTACTCCTCCAGATCTTCAGGGTAGCGAATGCAGGGGTATTCATCGCAGAGCCCCACCCCATGCATCATCACCCCATAGCGCTGGGCCCGGTAGGCCTCCGGCAACCGCAGACCGGCTTCGGTCACCTCCCGAAAGGTCATGCCCGGTTTCAGGATGCTCATATTGTGTTGGATGTGCTCGTAAGCCACCCGGTACAGGGTTTTCTGTTCCTCAGTCGGGGCCCGGTCACCGATCAACCAGGTCCGGGAAATATCGGCACACATGCCATAGGGGCCGATCAGGTCGCTGTCGAAGGCCAGCAGATCCCCGTCCTGCACCACCCGGGGGCCGCACTCCTGAAACCAGGGGTTGGTGCGAGGGCCGGACGACAGCAGGCGGCATTCGATCCACTCGACCCCCCCGGCGGATGTTTTCCGCGTGGAGAATCGACCAGATATCGTTTTCGGTCACCCCGGGCACCGACGCCTGTTGCATCCGTTTCATGGCGATTTCGGTGGACGCAAGGGCGCAACGCATGGCGTTGATTTCATCGGTGTTCTTGATCGAACGGGCCAGTTCCATGACCTTCTGACCGTCCGTGATTTCGATACCGCGACGCTGCAATTGGGTAAAGCCCACCGTCTCGATGGTGTCGACCGCCAGCCGTTTGTTACTGCCGGCTTGGTCCTGCAGCACCGACTGAATTTCGGCGGCGAAGCGCGCGGCGTGCTCCTCGGTCCGATGACCGGTCTCGAAATAGAAGAAGGCGGCGCCGCCTCTCACTTCGTTCACCAGGGGCAAATGCGCCGACAAATGCTCGCAGTTGTGAAAATCCCATAAAATCACGTGCCCGGCCGCGGACACAAAACAGGCCCGGGCGGGGTTGTGCGCAATCCACAGCTGCATGTTGCTGGTATCGGTCGCATAACGGATATTCAGCGGATCGAACAGCAGCACACCGGCCAGATCCCGCTTCTGCAGCTCCCCGACAATCCGTTGCAGGCGGTATTCCCGCATGCGGGACAGGGTGGGCGGTGTCAGCCCCAACTCCTCCCATTCGCGGAACGCCAGCGCGGTGGGGCCTATCTCGACCCGATCGTTGTCGGCCACCGAACCATCGGCTTTGAAAGGGCCCCGACGACGCCTGGGGTCAATTTTTCGGTTGGAAGGTACCGTCGGGAAGACGCGCGCACTGTCCATGGCTTACCTCTGTTTATTGTAATAGATCGCCGCACCGAACTCCCAAGAGGCGCAGTCGGCCCTTGGGCTTTTAACGGACGCGTCGATAACCTGTCACAATAAACAGAGGGCGTAAAGTGACATAAAGTCAGGCGTTCATGAGCCTTACGCATGCGAAGACTGACCAGCCGGACTGGCCTACCCCAGCTGACCGGCCACCCATTGGGTATAACCCTGCATATACTTCTGCAAGAATTCCCGGGTGCCCTCGTTCACCAAAGCGCCGTCTTCATCGAAGGCTTTGTGGGCGGTAGCCAGGGCGAAGTCCGGGGTCAGGAAAACCGGGGTCAGGGTGCCCGCAAAAATGTCCCGCAGGTGCACCTGCGCCCGCGCCCCGCCCAGGGTACTCATGGAACTGCTGATCACGCCGGTGGGTTTGCCAAGCAGCACCGAGTCGAACGCGGGCCGTGAGGCCCAGTCGATGGCGTTTTTCAGCACCCCGGAAACACTGTAATTGTATTCCGGGGTCGAGATCAGCAGGGCGTCGGCGGCGGCTATGGCATCCAGCAGCGCCTTCACGGGAGCCGGTTTGACCTCGCCGTCCAGGTCGCCGTTGTAAAGGGGGATATCCGCCAGATCGAACAACTCGATCGAGGCATCCGGGCCAATGAACTCACCCGCGGCTTTCAGTAAGCGGGTGTTGAAGGAGCCCTTTCGCAAACTGCCACTGATGGCCAGAATCTTCATACTCTCTCTCCTTTGGTTTTTTAAACAGCCAGACGCTTCAGCAGCACCTGATCCAGTGAGAAACGGCCGCCGCCCTGAACCGCAAGCGCCAGCGTCACCGCAACCAGGGTCAGGGCGTACTCGTAACCGTTGTTGGCCATGAACAGGCCGTTGCCAATGTGTACCGCAAACAGGGCAACCAGCATGGTGATGGCCGCTACCAGCGCCGCCGGGCGGGTCAGCAGTCCCAGCACCAGCGCCAGCCCTCCGAAGAATTCGGCACCGCCGGCCAGCAAAGCCATCAGGTAGCCCGGCTCCAGACCGATGCTCGCCATCCATTGTCCGGTACCTTCAAGGCCATAGCCACCAAACCAGCCAAAGAGTTTCTGGGCACCGTGGGCCGCCAGCGTCAGCCCGACCGGTACCCGCAGAATCAGCGCCGCGGTCCCGCCGCTGGAATGGAACAAGGTGTGTGCGTAATCAGACTTGGTCATCATTGCCTCGTATACGTGTCGGTTGTGGGTGTCCGAAGCCGCGCTCCAGACCGTGCACCCACTCTACTATCACCGAACAGACATACTAAGATGGCATTTGTTTCGTTATTATCAACACAGCGTTGCTAATCTTTGATACCTCCGATACTGGATACGCCTATGGACCGCATCGATGCCATGCGCACCTTCGTCACGGTGGTGAGTGAAGGCAGCTTTACCCGGGCCGCCGACCGGCTGGGCATGTCCCCGCAACTGACCAGCAAGTACGTGTCCCGGCTGGAACAGCATCTGGGGGTGCGCCTGCTGAACCGCACCACCCGCAAGCTTCACCTGACCGAAGCGGGCGCGAGCTATCACCTGCGCGCCCAGCAGGTGCTGAGCGACATCGAAGATATGGAACACCAGATCGGCAACCTGCAAACCCAGGCCCGCGGCGTGTTGCGCATCAGCGCGCCCGTATCTTTCGCCATTCGCCACCTGCCTCCGCTGCTGCAGGCGTTTCAAACGGCCCATCCGGCCGTGGGGGTCGACCTGCAACTGAACGACCGTAAGGTCGATCTGGTGGACGAAGGCTTCGATATCGCGCTGCGCATCGGCCAGCTGAAAAGTTCTTCCCTGATCGCCAAGCGGCTTGCTCCCGTGCGGCTGGCGCTGTGCGCTTCTCCCGCCTACCTGCGGCAACACGGCACCCCTCAACACCCGGAAGATCTGGGCCACCACCGTTACCTGCATTACAGCTACATGGAACTGGACACCAGCCAGACCTTGCACCGCTGGCTGCAAACCGCTGCGCAGAACGGCAACCACGGCATGGTCAGCAACAACGGCGACGTTCTGTTTGAAGCCGCCCTCGCCGGCGCGGGCATCGTGCTGCAACCCACTTTTATATCGGGCGCGGCCATCAAAGCCGGCAAACTGCAGGTGCTTCTGACGGACTATGAGCCGGAGCCCATCGGGCTTTATGCAGTTTATGCCCACCGGCAGTTGCTGGCGAGCAAGGTGCGCAGTTTTATCGACTTTGTGGACGGTTACTTCGGCGACCCGCCTTACTGGGACTGAGCTTGTTCACACCCCTGCACGCCACCTGAGCCAGCCCGTGCGTCGCGCTCGGGTTAAGAGACCCATCCTGGCCCAAGGCATTGAGTGCGCTCCCCCCTTTCAACGCACTGGGGAGGACCGGGATGGCCCGGGTTGGCAGCATGGTTTATATTGCGTACCCGCTGCCCACGACCGTTGCAGCCCGGGCCGGGCTGCGTACCACTTAGCGGCTGCGGCGCCCCTCGACGTGCCCGGTCCCAAGGCGCGCAGGATGTTGTGCAGAACCTTGCGTATTGACGGCCCTGCTCAGGTTCGGTTGGTGAGCATGATTTTACCGGTTGCCGTGGCCACCTGCTCGGACCTCTGGTTGTAGCATTCACCGGCCAGAACGGCGATCCCGCCGTTGATTTTCGGCTTGGCCAGCAGCTCGGTGACGGTCCAGTTAACGGTCAGGGTATCGCCCGCGAACACAGGCGACAAAAACTGGCAATTGTGCTCCAGGTAGGCCACCGCGGTGCCGTAAAAATACATCCCGATGGAGGCCGACATGAACGCCCCGGTCATCGGCCCGTGGAGGATGCGCTGGCCAAAACGGCTCTTGGCACAAAATTCCGCATCGCTGTGCAGCGGGTTGAAATCCCCGAACATTCCGCACGCCTGACTGATGTGTGCGTCGGTAATGGTCAGACTCTGCCCGAAAGTTTCGTTTTCGCTCAGTTCGTCAAAGGCCTTGCCCAAAAAATTCATACCTTCTTTCCTTATGCGTCAGATTCAAGTGCCCGCAGAGCGCCGCGAATGATTTTCCCGGTGGTCGTCAGCGGCATTTCTTCAATAAACTGAATTTCCCGTGGGTATTCATGGGCCGCCAGCCCTACCCGCACATGCTGCTGCAATTCCCTGATCAGTTCCGCACTCTCAAGGTAGCCGTCTTGCAGCACAATATACGCCTTGACGATTTCGGTGCGTACCGGGTCTTTTTTACCAATGACCGCCGCCAGTTTGACCGCCGGATGCTTGAGCAGGCAGTCTTCTATGGGGGCCGGCCCGATGCGGTACCCCGCACTGGTAATCACGTCATCGTCCCGACCCACGAAATAAACGTAGCCGTCGGTGTCCAGGCGCCCCTTGTCGCCGGTCATCAACCACCGCCCGGTATACTTTTCTGCGGTGGCTGTCGGGTTTTCCCAATAACCCAGCATCTCACTGGGGTTGGGGCTGGCTACGGCAATATTGCCCACCTCACCCACCGGCACCGGCTGGCCCTGATCGTCCACCACCGCCACCTCAAAACCGGGCACCGCGGTGCCTATGGCTTCGGGTTTCTGCAGTCCCTGGCTCGCACAGGAGGACAGCACCATATTGCACTCGGTTTGCCCATAAAACTCGTTCATGCGCACCCCAAGCACCTGCTCGCCCCATTCCAGCAGCTCCGCCCCCAGGGATTCTCCGCCACTGGCCACCGAACGTAACTGCAGCTGCCATTGCTCAGGGCGCTGCACATTGCGCAACAGCTTGAGCGCCGTGGGTGGGAAAAACACATTGCGGATTTGCAGATCCTGCAGCAGCTGGAAAATATCCTCCGCCGAAAACTTTTCTGCCCGGTAGGCCACGACCGGCACACCGAAATACAACGAGGGCAACAGCACGTCCAGCAAGCCACCGATCCATGCCCAGTCCGCCGGCGTCCACATGCGGTCGTTGGCCTGCGGAAACAGGTCGTGGGACACCTGGACCCCGGGCAGGTGGCCCAGCAGGACCCGCTGAGCATGCAGCGCGCCCTTGGGGTGTCCAGTGGTGCCCGAGGTGTAGATAATGAGGGCCGGATCTTCCATCCGGGTCGGGTGATTGCTGAACTCACGGCTCTGTGCCGCCACTTCCTGCTGATACGACAGCGCGCCCGCTTTGCCCTCTGACAAGCCCACCACATAGCAACTGGTCAAGGCCTGGTGATTGCCCCATAACGGGCTGATCTTTTCAAAACCTTCCAGATCCGTCACCAGAGTGCACATGCCACTGTTGCTGACCCGGTGCTCAATGGCGTCAAACCCGAAGAGCTTGAACAGGGGAACGGCGATGGCCCCCAGTTTGTAGATCGCCATGTGGGTGGTGGCCGACTCGATCCCCTGAGGCAACATGATCCCCACCCGATCACCCACCCCTACACCCTGCGCCCTGAAACTATTGGCTAACCGGTTCGCCTGCTCCTGCAAGTAACCAAAACTGTACTCAACCACACTGCCATCGGGGTTTTTCTGGATGATCGCCGGCTGATCAGGCGTGTCCGCTGCCCAGCGATCACAGCACACCTCGGCAATATTAAAAGGCTGCTCGGGGTTATCCCAGCCAAGCAAGCTTTCAACCTGTTCTGTAAGCATCATGGTATCTCTCTCATTATTTTTTGTTGCCAGGCGCCGGTTGCGGCAGAACCTCCGGCGGTCTTGGCTCTGCCATCTGGCTGCTACTTGTTGTTGCTGCACCTTAAAGTGAGTGCCACATACTAGATTGACGTTTACGTTGACGTCAATCTTGAC
Source organism: Marinobacter sp. X15-166B (assembly GCF_001752365.1). Taxonomy (GTDB): domain Bacteria; phylum Pseudomonadota; class Gammaproteobacteria; order Pseudomonadales; family Oleiphilaceae; genus Marinobacter. Next base: position 115,628 of record NZ_MEIY01000001.1, read on the forward strand.
GGACATGGTGATGAGCACCCGTGCTCTGCGTGTCAGCTGACCCCGGCCGCCGAACCGAGTCAATGTTTGCCTGATCTCCGATCTGTTCATAAACTGTCAATTGAGTGTACCCAACACCATCCGCCCGCCGGCATCTCTGGCGGTTGATCTTCTGACCGAGGTTTTAAGAACGAGTGTGACCTACGCTTAATTGCAGCTGACACGGTGGCTGGCAGATTGATCTGCAACCGGGGAGTGTGCCCCGCGCATGATCGATATAAAAAGGAGTTTGAGAATGCCTTGTTTACGGAAAGCCCAGATTGGTAGTGCGTTACTCATTGCAACCTGTGCCGCAGCCCCGGTTGCCGCTGACAACCATCAAACCCAGCAACCAACCCCCGTCGGCCAGGCGCCGGCCGAAACCCAGCAAAGCAAACCCCAGGTCGAAGGGCTGGCCGATATCGGCGGGGTGTTGACCCCTGCGGGCAAACTGATTCTTGAACCCGCGTTGCAATACTCTCACTCCGACGTCAACCGGTTAACGTTCCGCGGCATCGAAATTCTCAGTTCGCTGGGGATCGGGCTTCTCGAAGCGGTGGATGCCGACCGGGACTCGGTGATCGCCTCCCTCACCGGACGACTCGGGTTGACCAATCGATTGGAACTAGAGGTCAAGGTACCCTATTTGTACCGCGACGATGAGGAAACAGTGGCCATCCCCCAGGTGGATGACTCGAACATTTCCAACAAGCTGTACGGTGACGGGATGGGCGACATCGAAATCGCCCTGCACTACCAGCTCAACGGCGGCCAGAATGGCTGGCCCTTTTTCATCGCCAATGCCCGGGCCAAACTGAACAACGGCGACGGGCCGTTTGATGTGCCCAGAACCGCCGAAGGCATTGAAACCGAACTGGCCACCGGTAGTGGTTTTTATTCCTACGAACCCAGCATCACCATGCTGTTTCCTTCGGCACCGGCGGTATTCTTCTCCAACCTCGGCTACCTGTTCAATATCGAAGACACGATCAACAAAACGTTTGCCGAACAAACCATTGGCAAGGTTGATCCGGGCGATGCGGTCCGATTCAGCTTTGGTATGGCTTACTCCGTCAACGAGCGGGCATCCTTTACGCTGGGGTTCAAGACCGACTTTATCCAGGGGTCCGATTCCGAAATCAACGGCGAAACCTTCAGCAGCTCCAATCTGACCATCGGCTCCATGCTGATGGGGTGGTCCTACCAGCTGACCCCGAACACCGGCATTAACCTCAACCTGGAATTAGGCGTTACCGACGATGCACCCAATATGCTGATGACCTTTCGGGTTCCCGTCGCAGTGGGCACCCTGTGGCGCTAGTTCAAATACAACAAAGCCCACGCCGGATCCGGCAGTGGGCCTGAGGAGACGGGGAACTCAAGCACTCAGCGGTGTGCTGATGGTCCTTTAATGTTTACTGAACATGCCTCCGGCCAGTTTACTCAGGGCGGCCGCTTTGGCGGCCTTACCCGCGGCCTTGGTGTTGGCCACCTGAATCTTGATATTGAGTTTGTGGCTGGCCTTCAAATCGGATGCGTTGCTGATGATGGTGCTGATGGCGGCATCCTGGGTCAGCTTGTGCAACGCTGCGGTGAAGCCCTTGTTGCTGTTGACCACCACGCCGCTGAACCCGTTGGCGTTGTCCAGACCGTCCAGCGACACATCCGTGGGGGCATGATCAGCAGCGGACAGGCCCGTATCCGGCCCGACCAGGACCGCTGAGGCGTCACCGGTGACGGTTCGGGTGCTGCCATCGGTGACCGTAGTATCGCCGGTGATACTGGAACTGCTGTACTGCAGGGCCGCATCGTTCATGCTCCCGAGATCACTCAGCATCTGGGAAACCACCTGGGCGCCCTCGGCAGTAATGTTGAAGGCCGTTTGCAGCTCGATGCTGTCAATCACCGTACTGAGGGTCGCGCCGAATTTCAGGTTCAGACCCGCAACGGAAAAACCACCGCGCATCTCCCCCATTTCGTCCCGATGAATTACCGGCAGGCCCGCATAGGCGTCCACCAACAGGTCCGTAGCCGGTAGCGGCGTCTGACTCGGAATGCGCTCACTCAGCATGTCGGCGGCCAGGGGTGGCGCGGCTAGTATCAGCGCGCCACCCATCAGCCACGCTGTAACGCTTCTGTTTGAATTCCCTGAATTTTTCATAATCATTTACCCAGCTCATTGCGACCAGGCAGATTCAGCAGCATTGGTCCGATAGCCGCCCGGCTGACCCCCTTGGCAATCGGGGGTTGGGGGCGAATACGCCAATCTCTGTCACTGTTGAAATTCTCTCTGGCAATATTGGCATAGGATCTGGCCCCGAGAATGGAGCCATTCCAGATGGTTTCAAAATGCGCACGCGGCACGACAACGGAACCGACCGCCGGGTCGGCAACCAATACATGGTTTTGATCCAGCCCCTTGACCACCACAAAGTGCTGGTAGCCCTGAGTGTTGATCAATGTGATACCCGGCATCCCTATTTTCATCAGCTTGTCCAGACTCATCTTGAAGCCGTCGGAACGAAAGCCCCGGCTGTCGAGGTAGCGCTTCATGTCCAGCATGGAAAAGCCGTTCTGTTGTATTTTGGCGCGATCACCTGCGGTGATCATTGCTTGGAAGACGTCTTCTTCACGGGTGGGCAGGTTGTAATGGTAGGTCAGCAGGGTCGCAACGGCCGCCGATCCGCAACTGAAATCGTATTGCTGCCGAATGACCGAATCCCAGCGCATCTCCTGCAGACTTTTGGTTTGTAGGTTGAAAGCACCAAACGGGTTGGAAATGTTCACCGCCCCCGCCGTCGCTGTTACCGGTACGAATGCCGCGATCAGAGCAGCCCCTGTAAACACGAGTGTGCTTAACACAAGTTTCATTTAACCTCTCCCTTGTTTACCTGCCTCCGCCGTCATCCTTGATGCCTCTGGCTGTGAACAGACCTCATCAAGATCATCCGTTTGCTTTGCATGCACTATTCCGCCAGGTACACGCTGATACCTACCGCCGAATTCACCGCGTTGTTGTGTCCGGTAAAGATATTGAACAGCCCCACACCCTCGAAATTTTCCAGCGCCTGTTGCTCGATGGTGATGGCACCTGTGGTCATGGTGTTAGCGTTGAAGGAACTGTTACTGACCGACGCATCCAGTTCCTGAATGCTTTGCACATTGGTTAATTTGTCTCGACCGCTTGAGTCGGCGAGTTCTTCAGCGCCCATTGTGTCCAGCTCTTCCAAAGACGCGGATTCCCAGGACTCAACTTCCGTGTCAGCGGCCACCGGCCCGGCAAGAAAGCCGGCAACGGCCAACACAAACGACATGCTGACCGGTCGGGCAATAAACTTGTTCATGACCCTTTACTCCTTCTGTTGCAGCAGCGAGGGACCAACCAGGCTGGCGAACTGAACGCCCGCCAGCCTGCATGCCGGATTACTGGGTACCACCACCAGCACCGGTACCACCGATGTTAACGTTGCTATGAGCAGCCACGTTGGTAGCGGACAACTGGGAGTTATAGATACCAGTTGACAGGTTCATGTTGGCAATACCGCCAAACACACCAGAACCCACGGTCATAGTGGCCGAACCAGTGGTCACGTTACCGCCAGCGCCAGCACCACCAGCACCGCCGGTTCCACCGTTACCACCGGCACCACCGGCACCACCGTTCGCGTTAACCGCACCACCGGCGCCAGCCAGCGCATCCGCTGTGCCGCCATGACCACCAGTGCCGCCGTTGCCATCGGCTGTGCCACCGTTACCGTCGGCGGAGCCGCCAGTACCATTGGCATGGCCCGCAGTCGCGGTGCCACCGTTGCCATCGGCTGTACCGGAGGTTGCAGTACCACCCATGCCATCGGCAGTGCCGCCAGTGCCGCCGTTACCGTCGGCGGTACCACCGGTTCCGGCCATGCCGTCAGCGGTGCCACTGGTGCCGCCAGTGCCGTCAGCCATACCGCCGGTACCGGTACCGCCAGCTCCACCGTCACCACCACTGCCGTCTTGCGTGGTTGTATGGGTGTTGGTCTGGGTAGCCGATCCTGCCGGAGGTACGTCGTTATTGTTGCTTTGTGGGTTGGCGTTGCTGTTGCCACCATCGGCATAGCCGCCATTGGCATCACCGCCGTAGCCGTCGGCCACTCCGCCATTACCATCCGCATCACCAGTTGAACCACCATTACCATTGGCGTTACCCGCACCGCCGCCGTTACCATCGGCATCGCCACCGGTGCCGCCATTGCCAAAGGCCTCGGCATAGCCACTGGAACCACCGTTGCCATCCGCAAAGGCGTCGCCACCGGTGCCGCCGTTGCCATCGGCACTACCGCCGTTACCTTGCGCGTTACCGCCGTTGCCATTGGCGTTGCCACCGTTACCGCCAGCACCGCCATTGGCATTACCGCCATAGGAGGTGCCATTAGCGTTGCCGCCGTTCGCACCGGTGGCCGCATCGCCGCCGTGTCCGCCGGTACCACCGACACCACCATAAACAGTGATGCTGTTACCGGTCACATTGGATTCCAGAGTCTGATAGGCAATGACTTCGGTCACCTCGTTGAAGGATTCACTCCAGGCACTGGCGTCACCACCTCGACCTGCAGTACCACCAAAGCCATCGGCACCGGTTGCATTGCCGGTGGCGGTTGCGTTGCCGCTGTTGTTGCCGCCATCGGCCATACCGCCACTGGCGTCGCCGCCATCAGCGCTCCACATGCCATCGTCCCCATTGTCCTGGGTGGAGTTGTTGGTGTTGGTCTGCGTGGCCGTGCCTTCCGGTGGCAAGTCGTTGGCGTTGGTGCCGCTGGCAGTGTTGCTGGCATTACCACCATCGGCATTACCGCCGTCTGCAGAGCCACCATTGGCAGTACTGTTGGAGCTGTTGCTGCCATTGGCGTTGGCGTTACCCTGATTGGTACCACCAGTGCCATGAGCGTCACCGCCCTGGCCGCCGGTTGCCGAAGCGGTCGAATTCACCGTGTTTTGCTGATTTTCTCCGAAGTTGAACTTGTTAATCGGGTTGGCATTAACGTTTGAGACTGCCAGTACAAGGCCCACCAGCGTGGACCCTGCGAAGACTAGAGATTTGTTCATTGTTCCTCTCCCTCTATTGTCCTGCCAGATGAAAGCCTTCTAAACTGCCTATCTGGCCAAGGTGAACAATGCGCCCCTTTTTTCTTCCACTGCACACATTGTCCAATGCTGCATCTCTTGATACGTTCAACGACGCAACGAATGAAGCATCACCAAGTCTTACGCATATTGCGTACCCAAATTTTTAACCTATGTTTTATTAATAACTTGTAAGCCGCTCAGCGCGGCCACCTCCGCAGCCAATGTAAAAAACCGTGACAGAGCGATTTGCAGCAACTTTCGGAGAATTTTTGCAAGCCTCTGATATACAAAGGCCGCTTTCACCCAGCGGCGCCTATGGCGCGGAGACTCAGGATATGCATGTAAAAGAAATTGACATTCGTCGGTGCAAACCACCCGAACCACAGGTGCCGCGTTGCGCCAAAACAGAGTGACTGGGCGCAACACTAAATCGTATTACCCCACACTGCCTGAAGCCCATCAACAAGCTTAACCCATTGTTTTAATGAACAATCAGGAGCAGAATTGCCCAGGTTGCCTGCTCCACCCAGTGCACCGGGCTCCCCGGGGGCGCTGACCCAAAAGCCCCCGCCAGAAAGCAGAAAGGCCAGTCAGTGACTGGCCTTTCTCCAATAGTGGTAGCGGGGAGCAGAAGCGCCCAGCTTCTGCGGCAGCAGCATTACGGCGCGAAGCGCCCATAAAAAGTGCTGACTCAAAAAGCCCCCACAAAAAAACAAAAAAAAGACCAGTTATTAACTGGTCTTTTTTATTTGGTAGCGGGGGCTGGATTCGAACCAACGACCTTCGGGTTATGAGCCCGACGAGCTACCAGACTGCTCCACCCCGCATCAAACTGTGTCATCTATTCTGACTCTGAGCTCGCCTCTTGGTCGGGCTCAAACACGAAGGTTGATGACTCCCTTCGGCTTTCTAAGGTTGGGAGCCCGATAAACAATCAGACTGCTCCACCCCGCATCAAACTGGTTTTGATTGAAGACTGCTCTCAATCAAAGTGCGCGTATAGTACGGGCTGGTGCGGGGTAAGTCAAGGGAATATCGCTTCTTTTTTAACGCTCCAGGATGGCGGTCACGCCCTGACCACCGGCGGCGCAGATGGATATCAGGCCCCGGCCGTGGCCTTTCTCTGCCAGCAGTTTCGCCAGGGTCGCGATGATCCGTCCACCGGTGGCGGCGAAGGGATGCCCCGTGGCCAGACTGCTGCCCTTGACGTTGAGCTTGCCGCGATCAATGCTCCCCAGCGGCCCCTCCAGACCGAGACGCGTTTTGCAAAACTCCGGATCCTCCCACGCTTTGAGCGTCGCCAGTACCTGGGCTGCAAAGGCTTCGTGGATTTCGTAGAAATCAAAATCCTGCAATCGGAGGCCGGCCCGGGCGAGCATTCTGGGTACCGCATAGGTGGGCGCCATCAGCAGCCCTTCTTCACCACTGGCAAAATCAACCGCCGCCACTTCCGAATGGGTGAGCCAGGCCTGCACCTCATGTCCGTTTGCCTGGGCCCATTGCGCACTCGCCAGCAGCACGGTGGAGGCCCCATCGGTAAGCGCGGTGCTGTTGGCGGCCGTCAGTGTACCGTTGGTCCGATCAAACGCCGCCTTCAGGGACGCCATTTTTTCCAGCGTCGTGTCCGGGCGCAGCACGTTATCCCGCCTCAGACCGGCCAGCGGCATCACCAGATCGTCATAAAACCCTTCCTCATACGCTGCCGCCAGATTCTGATGGCTTGTATAGGCCAGCTGGTCCTGCGCCTCCCGGGCAATATGCCATTCATGGGCCGTCACCTGGCAGTGCTCACCCATCGACATACCCGTACGGGGTTCGCTGTTACGGGGCGTTTCGGGGGCCAGCTGGGCGGGACGGAAACGGCCGAGTACCTTCAGACGTTCGCCGAGGGTACGGGCCCGGTTCAGGTCCAGCAGAATATCCCGCAGCCCCTCACTCACCATCAGGGGCGCATCGGAGGCGGTGTCGGTGCCGCCGGCAATGCCACACTCAATCTGCCCCAAGGCAATTTTATTGGCCACCAGAATGGCCGCTTCAAGCCCGGTACCGCAGGCCTGCTGAAGGTCATAAGCCGGTGTTTCCGGGGCCAACCCGGAACTCAGTGCGGCCTCGCGGGTCAGGTTGAAGTCCCGGGAATGCTTGATCACCGCACCCGCCACCACCTCCCCCAAGCGCTTGCCCTGCAGACCATAACGGTCCACCAGCCCCCGCAGGGCGGCGGTGAGCAAATCCTGATTACCCAGTTTGCTGTAGGCGGTATTGGCCCGCGCAAACGGAGTGCGAATCCCCCCCAGCACCGCCACCGGCACCAGAGTAACGTCAGTCGTTGGTGCCGCCGGCGCTTTGGTTGTCTTAGCATGAGCCTGTGCCATAGTAATACCCTGTAGCCAGTGTGATGGTACCAAGCGCAAGGAGCCGGACCCGACAATGCAGGACCTTTACTTCAAACTCGTCAATACCGCATTCGGTAAAACCGCGGCCCAGTCGTTAGGTCTGCCATCCCCTATTCCGCTGGTTCGCTGGAAACGCAGCAACCAGCCCTTCATTGAAGGCGAGGTGCTGATGGGTTCCGCCGCCGGCAGTCAGGCCATTGCCGCCCTTGGCGACATACTCAGCGCCAGTGCGGCCCAAGTGTTCTATGCCAGTGGCGTGGGATCTTTGCGGGATTCTGAAAAGGCCAGCTCCAGGGCCCAACCGCTGAGACTCACCGGCGAACTCGACACTTCCTTTGCGGCTCTGGTGTTCGACGCCACCGGCATTACCGATACCACTGAGCTTAGAGCCCTGTACGACTTTTTCCACCCCACCATCCGTAAACTGGCCAGCAACGGCCGAATCCTGATCATCGGCCGGCCCCCCGCCGAATGCAGCCCGCCGGCTTTTGCAGCCTGCCAGCATGCGCTTGAAGGTTTCACCCGCAGCCTGGGCAAAGAAATCGGCCGCAAAGCCGCCACCGCCAATCTGCTCAGAGTCAGCCCCGGCGCGGCCGCCCGTCTGGAATCCAGCGTACGTTTCTTTCTGTCCCCTCGCGCCGCCTATGTGTCCGCGCAGGTGGTGCACATTGGTGAGCCCGACACAGCCGCCATCACCGTCAACCCGGTAACGCCCCTGACGGGTAAGGTGGCGCTGGTCACCGGCGCCTCACGGGGCATTGGCAAGTCGATTGCGGAAACCCTGGCCCGTGACGGTGCCACCCTTCTGGGCGTGGACATTCCTGCCGCCGACGAAGAATTGCAGCAACTGACTCATCGTCTGAAAGGCAGAGCCCTGACCTGCGACATCACCGCCGCCCATGCGGGGGCGACCATTGCGGAGTTTGTGAAAACCCATTTTGGCGGCGTTGATCTGGTGATCCACAACGCGGGCGTCACCCGTGACAAAACCCTGGGCAAGATGCCAATGCACTTCTGGGACATGGCGATTGCCGTCAACATGAGCGCCGCACAAGCCATCGATGAACAGCTGATGGCCCACAACCTGATTCATGACAACGGGCGCATCGTTTGCGTGTCGTCGCTCAGTGGCATCGCCGGCAACTTTGGCCAGACCAATTACGCCACCGCCAAATCCGGGCTGATCGGCTACGTGGAGGCGATGGCTAAAGAACTGCAACAGGGTATCACCATCAACGCGGTGGCCCCGGGGTTCATCGAGACGCAGATGACCGCGGCCATGCCGCTGACTGTGCGTGAGGCCGGACGGCGTATGAACAGCCTGTCGCAAGGAGGGCACCCCATCGACGTCGCCGAGACCATTGCCTGGCTCTGTCACCCCGGCTCGAGCGGTGTGAATGGCAATGTGGTGCGGGTGTGCGGACAATCCCTGCTCGGCCGTTGAGCGTCCACGGCAAAACCACCGATGCGCCGGACAGGAGCACGAAACAGCGAGGGACTAACAGGAAGCCGTTAACACGGGTCGATACTGCGGGCACTCCGGCATCGCAGAAATCCGACAGATTGATACCAAGGGCATCAGGGGGGTGTAACCAAAAGAAATGGTGGGTGGTACTGGGATCGAACCAGTGACCCTCGCCTTGTAAGGGCGATGCTCTCCCAGCTGAGCTAACCACCCAAGGGAAAAAAATGGCGGAGCGGACGGGACTCGAACCCGCGACCCCCGGCGTGACAGGCCGGTATTCTAACCAACTGAACTACCGCTCCGCATAACCTCAACCCGGGCACTCCAGGTTGTCGGTTGTCAATCGGGTTAGGGTGACCCGACTGAGCTGAAAATTGGTGGGTGGTACTGGGATCGAACCAGTGACCCTCGCCTTGTAAGGGCGATGCTCTCCCAGCTGAGCTAACCACCCAACTTTCCAGCCATTGGCTAAATCAGCGTTGCTGTCTTAACCAATTGAGATGCGCATTCTAAGCATTTTTCTGGCGCTGTCAAACCTTTTACACAAAAAAATGAAATTAACAGGAAAACCCACACAAATTGCACAACATACGACCAACCCGCTGATTATTCGCACAATAACGCCTGATGCTAGCGGGCCTTCAGGGCATCCACCTCCGCCGACAGCCTGACCAGACGGGAGGTTAGCTGGGCCCGACTGGCATCAATCGACTTGACCGTGTTCTGCAATTCGGCGAGCTGACGCTGGGCTTTGGCGAGGGCGGCCCGGGAGGCGACCTCCGAACTATTTTTCTCCACAGCCTGCAACCGACTGGCGATCTCCGCCCGGCCGAGCTGCTGCTCCTGTTCAAACCGGGCAAGACGCTTGCTGATCTGGTCGTCCACCCCGGCGACGGATTGTTGCAGGCTAAGGACCTGCTCACGGGCTGCTGCGTCCGCCTGTTCGAGTGCGGTCAGCTGCTGGCTAAAACCGGCTTTCATGGTATTGAGTGTTTCCCCCCAGGCGAGCAAGTCGGACCGCTGGGTTTGCAATTCCGCCTGCAGCGTTTGCAACTGGGCCAACTGCTCGTCCAGGCGCTTCTTGTTGCGCTCGTTGGCCACCACCCACAACTTGCGGATTTCGCTGTTGGCGGTTTTCAGATCCGCTTGCTGTTGCGCCAGCTTCTCCGCCATCGTGCTGCCCGTTTCCTGAAGACTTTCACCGGTCTGACTCAAGGTGCTCTCGAAACGGGCCAGCGCGAGCTTGCTTTGCCGGGCCCAATAGTCGGCTTCTTCCAGCTGCCCTTCCAACACGCTGATGCGCCGTCCCTGCTCCAACCACACCCCCGCCAGCGCAACCGCCAGAACGACCAGCAGAAAGTACACAATCGCCGTCCCTTTGCTACCCCTGGCGGCAGGCTTTACGGACGCATCCGGTCTAGACTCTTTAGTGACCCGGGGCTTTTTTTGCACACCTGCCGTTGGCTTGTTTGCCGGTACCGCTCTCAGGTCTTCGTCATCGGGACGAATGGGTTCCATAATCACCTCAGTTTTATGAATGGAGAATTGCAGCCAGAATGGATAATACCTGCCACGATTCCGGTTTGCATGGTTCGCGGCCAGTACATACAATGGCCGGCTTTCTTGACTCACTTCAGGACCGTTGCTTATGCAGCCGCTAGTAGGACTCATCATGGGCTCCAAGTCGGATTGGCCGACCATGGAAAACGCCGCCCGCATGCTGGACAAACTGGGAGTTCCTTATGAGACCCGCGTGGTTTCAGCTCACCGGACCCCCGACCTGCTGTTTGATTACGCCAAAAGTGCAGCCGACCGCGGCCTGAAGGTGATCATTGCCGGTGCCGGTGGGGCCGCGCACCTGCCCGGCATGGCGGCATCGCAGACGTCGTTGCCGGTACTGGGCGTCCCGGTGCAAACCAAAGCCCTCGACGGTATGGACTCCTTATTGTCGATTGTCCAGATGCCCGGAGGCGTCGCGGTGGGCACCATGGCCATCGGGAACGCCGGGGCCACTAACGCCGGCCTGCTCGCGGCACAGATCATTGGTACGTACGACGCCGGGGTGCGCCAGGCGGTTGATGAGTTCCGTGCGCAGCAAACCCAGACAGTACTGGACAATTCCGACCCCCAGGCTTCCTGACTCACTTCCCGCTACAGGAGAACCCCCATGAGAATTGGCGTTTTAGGCGCAGGACAACTTGGTCGCATGCTGGCTCTGGCGGGTTACCCACTGGCCAAGTCGTTTGTATTTTACGACATGTCGGGCAACCCAAGCGCCGGGATCGGTGATGTGGTGGTTGACCCGCTGAACAACCGGATTGAGGATTTTCTCAGCCAGGTGGATCGGGTTACCTATGAGTTTGAGCATCTGCCGGTAGCCATCGCCGAAACCATTGCCCAGCACAAACCCGTGCATCCGTCGCCCCGTTCCCTGCAAATCTGTCAAAACCGCGAAGCCGAAAAAACCCTGTTCGGCCAACTGGGCATTCCGACCCCCCAGTGGCAGATTGCCGACAGCGCCGAATCCTTGCAACAAGCGGCTGAAGCATTAGGCTGCCCGGTGGTGGCCAAATCCAATACAGAAGGCTACGACGGCAAAGGCCAGGCCGTGCTGCGCAGTCCGGAAGAAGCCGCCGCAGCCTGGGAAGCCATCGGCCACCCGCGGCTGATGGTGGAAAAGTTCGTCGATTTCAGCCGCGAAATCTCCATGATCGCCGCCCGGGGCCAGGACGGCCACATCGTTATCTACCCGATGGCCGAGAACGTTCACCACGACGGCATTTTGCGCTATTCGGTGGCACCCGCCCCCGGTCTCAGCGAGGCCACCCGCGTGGAGGCCGAAAAACACATGCGCGCCTTGCTGAACGAACTGGATTACGTGGGTGTGCTCACTCTGGAGCTGTTCGCAACCCGCGACGGTCTGGTCGCCAATGAAATGGCCCCGCGGGTCCACAACTCCGGCCACTGGACCATCGAGGGCGCGCACACCAGTCAGTTTGAGAACCACATCCGTGCGGTCAGCGGGCTGCCGCTGGGCAACGCCGAAGCCCGCGGCGTCAGCTGCATGATCAACATCATCGGCCAGCACGGTGACACCAAACGCATTCTGGAGCTGCCCTACACCCACCTGCATCTGTACGACAAGGCCGAGCGGCCGGGACGGAAGCTGGGCCACGTGAACATCCTCGCCGACAATTACGAGGAGCTGGTGTGGCGGGTGCGCAACTGCGCCGAATTCCTGCCCGGCTCACCGGAATTCAGCTGTTCACTGACCGAGGGTTGAAATCCGCTACCTGCGCCCCCATATTGGTTGGCACAGGCGAGATTGACGACGCCTTAATTATAAATCCACGCCTGCAGCAGGTTTTCGCTGCCAGGTTAAATGAGAGAAACCAGGGAGAACGACCTCATGGCATTTGAACTTCCAGCCTTGCCGTACGAAAAAAACGCACTTGAACCCCACATCTCTGCCGAGACGATTGACTACCACTACGGCAAGCACCACAACACCTACGTCACCAACCTCAACAAGCTGGTTGAAGGTACTGACAACGCCAACAAAACTCTTGAAGAGATCGTCAAGAGTTCCAGCGGTGGTCTGTTCAACAACGCCGCCCAGGTCTGGAACCACACCTTCTACTGGAACTGCCTGAGCCCGAACGGTGGCGGTGAGCCCACCGGCGCAGCGGCCGAAGCCATCAACAAGGCGTTCGGTTCCTTTGAAAACTTCCAGAAAGAATTCGACGCCAGTGCCGCCGGCAACTTCGGTTCAGGCTGGACCTGGTTGGTGAAGAAAGCAGACGGCAGCGTGGCCATCGTTAACACCAGCAACGCGGAAACCCCGCTGACTTCAGACGACAAGCCGGTCCTGACCGTTGACGTCTGGGAACACGCCTACTACATCGACTACCGCAACTCTCGCCCCAACTACCTGGAGGCGTTCTGGAAGCTGGTCAACTGGGATTTCGTGAACGAAAACCTGGCGTAACACCGCTGTTGTTGCCTTGATCCATGGTCGGCCCGTACAGGCGACCGGAAAAAAACGCCCGCTCCGGGCGTTTTTTTCGTTCACCACACAAATCATTACCAACTTATGGTTCAAAGTGTGGTAGAAATACACGATAATCATACGCCTGCAAGAGAATCGCTCCACCAACCGGGGTCACCGTCATTTTTCACCAACAACAAATACAAGCTGAATGATACGTTTCTTCCAGATTGAACAGCACCTCGGTTACAAGATCCTGCGTTGGGTGTTAACGGTGGCGGTGGTCTCCGGTATTCTGCTGAGCGTGACCCAGGTGGCCCTGGACGCCAAGCGCGTGTCTGCGGAGCTGGACGAACAAGCCCAGAAAACCCTTAAGCTGATGGACGACGCCGCCACCCAGGCCGTCTTCAGCCTCGACCCCGATCTGGCCCGCCAGGTCGTCGACGGCCTGCTCGAGCAACCCTTTATTCACCTGGCGAAAATCGCCGACCCCGATGAGACCATTCTGGAACAAAAATCCCGCCCGCTGATCATTGGCTGGTTCCGCTTCCTCACGGATACGATTTTCGGAGCTGACCGTGCCTATCACATCGATCTGACTCACAAGCTGGCACCCGGCGAGGTGTTCGGGAACCTCGAAATCCATTACGACACCGCTCCAATGGCCACCATCTGGCTCAAACGTGCGCTGCTGTCCATCAGTTCTGGTATTGCCCAGGCGCTGTTCCTGTCGCTGCTCCTGTTCATGGTGTATCACTGGCTCCTGACCAAGCCGCTACTGGACATTGTGCAGGCCCTCAAACAAGTGAACCCGGAACACCCGGACGACCGGCTGATCACCGTACCTGCGGGCCATGCCAAAGACGAACTGGGCTTGTGGGTCAACACCACCAACAACCTGCTCGTCGCCATTGCTGCCAGCAATCACAAACAGCGCGAGGTGGAAGAACGGATTACCCGGATTTCCCAGTACGATCAGCTGACCGGCCTGGCGCGCCGGGAAACCCTGCTCCGCCAACTCGACACCGCCATCAACAATGCCCGTGACACCAAAGGGGTGGTGGCCGTCTATTGTATGGGCGTGGACGATTTTAACGGTGTCAATGACCAGCACAGCTACGCCGTTGGCGACCGAATCCTGCAAATCCTGGCGGAGCGGCTTGGACACACCCTCCAACACGCGCAGTTTGAAATCGCCCGCCTGAGTGGCGATCAGTTTGTGGTGGTCGAAAAAAACCTGGTGGATGGGTTTCAGGCCGCCGCCACCGCCGACCGATTGCTTGAGCAGCTGAGCGCCCCCATACACCTGCACCATCGGGAAATATCCGTCACCGTCACCATTGGCATAGCGCTCTATCCGGCCGACTCGCTGCAAGCGGGCCGCCTGCTGCAATGCGCCGAACAGGCCATGACCCTGGCCAAGGAATCCGGCAACAATCATTTCCAGTTTTACGTCGAGAGCGTGGGCCAGGAAATCCGCGAGCGCCGCATGCTGGGCAAGGCGTTGTCGTTTGCGCTGCAGAACCGCCAGTTTCATCTGGTGTATCAACCCCAGATCAGTCTGCAATCGGGACGGGTCAGTGGGGTCGAGGCGTTGCTGCGCTGGCGCCATCCGGACCGGGGATTGGTCCCGCCCGATGAGTTTATTCCCCTGGCGGAGCTCAACGGCACCATCGTCCCCATTGGCCACTGGGTGCTGGACGAGGCCTGCCGGCAAGCCGCCCTGTGGGCCGAGCAGGGGCTCAATCTGCGCATCGCCGTCAACCTGTCGGCGGTGCAGTTACGCCAACCCAACATCGTCGAATCCATTCTGGCGGCCCTGGCCCGCCACAAAGTACAGCCGGGCAAGCTGGAGCTGGAAATCACCGAAACCAGTTTTATGACCAATCTGGAAGACGCCATCGTCAAACTGCAGCAACTGAGCCGACAAGGCATCTGCATTGCTGTGGACGACTTCGGCACCGGTTATTCATCCCTGACCTATCTGAAACGGATGCCCATCAAGCACCTGAAGATCGACAAACAGTTTGCCAGCGACCTGCTGGTGGACGACGAAAGCACCCAGATTGCCAACACCATCATCGACCTGGGCAGCAGCCTGAACCTGTCGGTCATTGCCGAAGGCGTGGAAACCGCCGAGCAGGAATATTACCTGCGCCAGCGGGGCTGCCAACTGGCGCAAGGATACCACTTCAGCAAACCGATACTGCCTGAAGACATGGCGGCCTTTGTTGCCGGGTTTCATCGGCGTTTTGCAGAACACACCCTCTGAACAATAAGGATTTCGTGGCATGACCAACACTCTCATCGGCCTGGGCGTCATTACGGTTGTTATTGTCTATCTGGTGATGATTTATAACCGTCTGGTGACCCTGCGCAACCAATTCAAAAACGGCTTCGCCCAGATCGATGTCCAGCTGCAACGCCGTCACGACCTGATTCCCAATCTGGTGGAGTCTGCCAAAGCCTACATGAAGCACGAGCAGGCCACCCTGACCCAGGTGATGGAAGCCCGCAACGGGGCGGTCTCGGCGCAGCAAAACGCCGCCCGGGATCCCGCTGACGGCGCCAAGATCAAACGCCTCGGCAGTGCTGAGAGCCTGCTCACCAACGCGCTGGCGAACTTTTACGCGGTGTCGGAAAACTACCCCGAACTGAAAGCCAATGAAACCATTCAGCAGCTGATGGAAGAGCTCGCCAGCACCGAAAACCGGGTTTCCTTCGCCCGTCAGGCCTACAACGACGGGGTCATGGTGTACAACACCTTCCGCGAGCAGTTTCCCAACAACATCATTGCCGGTTTCTTTGCTTTCAAACCCACCACCCAGCTGGAACTGGAATCGCCCGAGGCTCGACAGGCACCCGCCGTTTCCTTCTGACACCACGTTGCAGATAAAGGCCCACCATGTCGCATCGTGGTTTTTTTGAGCGCCAGGCCCATGCCCGGCGCAACACTCTCTGGTTAACGGTGCTGCTGCTGGCCGCAGTGACCGCGATCACCCTGGCGGTGTGCCTGCTGGGGTATCTGATCACCCGCAGTGAATCTTCCGGACTGAGCTTTCCCGCCTGGCTGCTGAGCAAACACGGCCTGCTGACCGCCCTCACTGTCACCGGGCTGATATTCGCGGGCTCACTGGTGCGCTGGGTGGATCTCGCCGGCGGCGGAGAGCGGGTGGCCAACATGGTGGGTGCCCGGGAAATTGACCCCGCCACCCGAGACGCCGATGAAAAGAAACTCCGCAACATCGTCGAGGAAATGGCCATTGCCAGCGGGGTGCCGGTACCGCAACTGTATGTGATGGACCGGGAAGCCGGCATCAACGCGTTTGTCGCCGGCTACTCGCCGGGGCAGGCGGTCATGGTGGTCACACAGGGAGCCCTGACCGAGCTGACCCGGGACGAATTGCAGGGGGTGGTCGCCCACGAGTTCAGTCACATTCTGAACGGCGACATGCGTCTGAACGTGCGCCTCATCGCCCTGCTGGCCGGGGTGCTGATGATCGGCCAGGTCGGCAGCTTTCTGCTGCAGAGCGGCTCCCTGTCCCGGCGCCGTTATCGCCGCAACAAAGAACAGGGCGCCCTGCTGGTGCTGGGGGTTGCGCTACTCGCCATTGGCTACATCGGGGTGTTTTTCGGGCGCCTGATTCAGGCGGCGGTGTCCCGCCAGCGGGAGATGCTGGCGGACGCCTCGTCGGTGCAGTTTACCCGCAACCCGGAGGGCATCGCCTCGGCGCTCTACAAGATCGGCCTCAAGGGGGGCCACCTCACGACCACCGGGCACGCCTCGGACATGAACCACATGTGTTTCGGTGAAAGCACCCCCATGCGGCTGTCACGCCTGCTGGCCTCTCACCCGCCCCTTGAAGCACGCATCAACGCCATCCAGCCCGGCATGCTGGCCCGCCTGAAAAGCCGCTTGCGCGACACCACCGCGACCCGTCGCCCGCCGGCCGGCGTTGCCGGGGCCGCCGGCTCCGGGGGCGTGGCCGATCTGCCCCCTTCCGTGGCCCGGTTTTCCGGCTCAGTGGGCACGGTCACCCCGCACAGCGAGGCGGCCGCGATCCATCTGCTCGGCCAGTTTCCCGACACCTACCGGGAGCTGTTGTACACCCGGGTGGGGGCCGTGCAGCTCTGCTACGCGCTGCTCACCTACGAACTGGACGAGACCACCCGCACGCACCAACTGGCGCAGATAGCGCCCCACCCTCTGTTTCAGCCCCAGGCGGACCTGCTGGCCAAGCTGCTGCCCACCCTGCAGAAACTCGGCGCCCGCGCCCGCTTTCCGTCGCTGGAACTGGCGATGCCCGCGTTGCGCCGGCTGGACCCGCAGGAAAAACGCACCCTGCTTGGCCACGTTCACACCCTGGTGTCCGCCGATGGGCGCCTGAGCCTGTTTGAGTTTGCCCTGTTCAGCTTTTTGCAACGCCACCTCGCCGCCGACGCCGCCCGGGTACCGAAAATCAGTTACCGCAAGTTCGCCCAGGTACAGGCCAGCCTGGAGCGCTTGTTCAGCCTGATGGCCCGCGCTGGCACCGCCACCGGCGGCGACCCCCACCGCCTGTTTGCGGAGGCCATGGCCGGCTTCACCAACCCCGGAGAGACCGCCCACTTTCAGGACAAGGTGACCGTTCAGAGTTTGCGCCAGGCGCTGCAACAGCTGAACCAGCTGTCTCCCCTGCTCAAACCCGCCATCATCGACGCCTGTGGCCACTGCGTCATGCACGACGGTCAGGTCAGCGTCACCGAATACGAACTCGTCCGCCTGGTCGCCGACCAGCTGGACTGCCCCATGCCGCCCTTGTAGCGGTTTGGCGTTCCCCCTCTCCCCAACCCCTCTCCCGCCAGGGGCGAGGGGCTAACGCCCGATACCAGGTACAAAGTACCGCTGCCGGCCCTCTCCCCTCGTACGCGAGGGGGTAATGGCAGCGGCGGACGCTACCGGGATCAAACCCCAGCTCTCCCCTCGCATGCGAGGGAGTCATGCGCAGCAGGCCATGGGGAAAGCCATTACCTCGGCTCCCCCCTCCCATGCGAAGACGTCATGCCCTGCGTCCGAGGTGAGCCGGGACAGTCTTAGATCTCTCCCATACGAAAATAACCGTTAATGCATTGCTCCAGAGATCAACTGTGCCCCCTCGCGGGTGAGAGAATAATGCACTGAGTCAGGGATGAATGGGGGCATGCTTAGGTATTCAGGCGACAAACCTGTTAATGGAGGCAGGCTTGAGTCTGCCCCCATACACTGATGGACGTTAATGCAGTGCTGCGGAGATCAGGCTGTGTACCCCCTCTCCCCTCGCGGGAGAGGGCTGGGGAGAGGGGGATGGTGCCCCTCCTACCCAACTACTTAATGGCCCCACTGGTCTCTGGGCGGAACAGGGTGTCGACGTCGGGGGTTTGGGTGTCGGTGGGCAGCCCCAGTTTGTCGCGGATGCCCAGGTTCACGTCCCACAGGCCGTCCAGCTTGCTGTTGGTGATGGCCACCGCATCGCCTTTATCCAGCATGATGGTCGGGCGCAGGAACACCAGCAGGTTGCGTTTCACCCGCCGCGTGCTTTCCGATGAGAACAACCGCCCCAGGTAGGGGATGTCCCCCAGCAGCGGTACCTTGCTCTTGTTGACCAGATAATCATCCCGGATCAGCCCGCCGAGCACGATGGTCTCGCCGTCGTCCGCCAGTACGGTGGTTTTGATCTCCCGCTTGTTGGTGACAATGTCCGAGGCGTCTTCAATGCTGTCGGCCACACTCTCGGTGGTTTGCTCGACCACCATGCGCACCAGCCGGTCCGCACTGATGGTGGGGGTGACCTTGAGGGTGAGACCGATGTCGCGGCGCTCGATGGTGGTGAACGGATTGCTCAGTCCAGCGCTGGTGTTGGTGGTTTCGCCGGTGCGGAAGGGCACATTCTGGCCGACGATGATCTCCGATTCCTGGTTGTCGAGGGTGATAATACTTGGCGTGGACAACAGGTTGGCGGCCGCCGAAGACGACAACGACTGCAGCAGCACCCCCCAGCTGGTGCCGTCCCGGTGGCGCTCTCCGGCGCCCACCGTCAGGCCACCGGTTGCCGGAGCGACCGTACCCCCACCGGTGATGGCCCCCAGAATCTCGGTCACACTGCGACCCACGTTGTTGAAGTTGGTACCCGCCACGGGCGTGGAGCCGCTGCCCTCATTTCCCAGCAGGAACTGCACCCCCAAATCCTTACCCAACTCGTCACTGATTTCCACGATGGCCGCTTCAATCAGCACCTGCGCCCGGCGCACATCGAGCTGGGCAACAATCAATTCGGCTTCCTGCATCATCGACGGCTCGCCGCGCACCACCAGGGCGTTCAAGCCTTCATCGGCAAACACCGAAAACCCGCTGCCGGTGCCGCCCCGGCCCTGGCTCCCGCTGGACGCACCCGGCGCTTCTTTGGCCAGCTCGCCCATCACCCCTTTGAGGATTTCCGCCAGGGTTTTGGCGTCGGCGTTGTTCAGCCGGATCACCTGGGTGCTGCCACCGGTGGCCGAGGGCTGGTCCAGTTTGCGGATCAGACTGCGCATCTTGTCGCGAAAGGGTTGATCCCCCCGCAGGATCAACCGGTTACTGCGCTCGTCGGCGGTCACGCTGTATTTTCTGCTGGCATCGGCCCCGCCGCCCGACCCCAGTTCGGCGGGTGCCAGCTCTTGCAACAGCACCACCATATCGCCCACCCAGGCTTCCTGCAGCTGCAGCACCTCCACTTCGTATTTGGCGGGTCGGTCCAGATCGCGCACAATCTGCTCCATGCGCTGAATGTTGGCCAAATGGTCACTGATGATGAGCGCATTGGCCCCGGCCACACCCGCCAGATGGCCGTACTTGGCGACCAGGGGCCGCAAGATAGGCACCAGCTCCAGCGCATTGGCGTTATCGACCTGAATCACCCGGGTAATCAGCTGCTCCGACGGAATGGTGGTAAAGCGCCCCAGGGATTCGGCCGCCTGTTTGGCGTCCACCTGCTGCACCACCTTGATCACCTCTTCCCCGGGAATGGCGGTAAAGCCATGCACCTGCAGCACGGCGAGGAACAGATCGTAGATCTCGTCTTTGGTCATGGGCGCACTGGACAGCACCGTGACCTTGCCCTTGACCCGGGGGTCGACCACGAAACTGTAGCCGGTGATATCGGCCACCTGAGTGACGAACGCGCGGATGTCCGCATCCTTCAGATTCAGTCGCCAGGTGCCTTCCTGCGCGTAGACCAGCGACATCAGTGGCAACAGAATAACCAACAACAAAACCCGGGTAATAGATGTCCTATGTTTGCTCATGCAGCGATTGCATCCTGTCTGTGTTAACGCCACTGTTGCGGCAATGCGTAATTGACGGTGAACCGGGCGCCATCGCGCACGATCTCGATTTCCAGTTGGGGCTGGGCGCGCCAGGATT
Source organism: Marinobacter sp. X15-166B (assembly GCF_001752365.1). Taxonomy (GTDB): domain Bacteria; phylum Pseudomonadota; class Gammaproteobacteria; order Pseudomonadales; family Oleiphilaceae; genus Marinobacter. The sequence continues at coordinate 136,015 of NZ_MEIY01000001.1, forward strand.
CCAGCAAGGCACGGTCCTGCTCGAGATCCCCCAAGGGCTGACCGTTGATGGCGGTAATCACGTCCCCCGCTTGCAGGTTGACCGCCCGCAGCAACGCGTTCGAACCATCGTACACATAGCCCGACACCGCCTCACCCTCCGCCGGCCTCAGCCCGAACGCAGCCAGTGCCTGTACGCCCTGCTGGTCCAGTTGTTGCCGGGCGCTTTCAATAAAGGCATCCGGCGACGGGGGCGCTGGCATGGTGGCCGGCTCCACCGTGCCGGCAAAATTCTTGCCGGCGTCTTCAAAGGTCAGGGTTTCAAACACCCCGTTGCGCTGCAACAGAATCCGGTGCGGCTCCACCTCCATCAGCTCGGCGTTCCCCGGCAGCCGTTGCCCCACCCGATAATGTTCGGTCACGCCATCGCTGCCAGCAACTATAGCACCAGACTCCGCCGCGTGTTCGGCCACCAGCACACCTTCGAGACGCAGTTTCAGCCGTGTTTCCGGCGCATTCCGGCGCACCGTGTCGGCAATGGGCTGCACGCCCTCTGCCTGGCCAAACAGGGAGTAGGCGGCCAACGGCTGGCGCAGCAGACCAGCGTCCCCGCGGGAGCCACTGGCCACTTCCGGGCCTGACGGTGCCATTGGCTGTTGCGGCCACACCAAGTACCAGGTGATTCTGGCCGCCGTCACCGCCAGATACACCACCATCAGCACCAGCAACACATTCGCGGTCACCCGGGCCATCACCAGAGCCCTCCCGGCAATAACGGCTGACGCACCCGGAACACCACATCGTCGGGATTGGCTGCCCCTGACCAGGGTTGGCCGGCCAGATCAATCAAGCGTTTGTACACCTGCAGATCGAGCGTGCCATTGGCCAGAATCGTGGCATCGGCGGCGGGGGCCTGCCGGCCCTGCTGCAACACCTGCAAGGCCAGCCCCCGGGCGTTTTGTTGCAGGGTCATCGCCATGGGCGGAAACTCCGCCGTCTGGCGCCGGTCGCCCATTGGCCAGCTGACCGCACCACCCGGCCAGCGGGCCGAACCCTGCGCCTGCTGCAGGCGATGGTCGGCCCACTGCAGGTGCAGCCGGTCGATGGTCACGTCCCCGGCCAACAGAGCACCGCCACTTTGACGAATCAGCGGTTCAAAGTCGGCCACATGGATCTGCCCCCGGGCCTGCAACGCCACACTCAACGGCCAGCCCACCCGCACCTGCCCGGTCAGGATGGATTGCGCCGAGCGGGCCCTGATGTCCACCGGCACCTGCACCGCCGACGGCCACCCCATCTGCCAGGTTAACTGCACCGGGTGGCCGGCAAAACGCACCCCCGCGGCGCCCGCCCACAGGGTGCCGGTCACCTGCTGTACTTCGAGTTGCGGCGGCAACATCAACTGGAACCGGGCCTGGGTCCACAGCCAGCCGGCCGGCAACCACATCAGCAACGCGACTGCGTAAACCAGCAGCGCGAGCAGCAGCACAAGCACCAGCTTGCCGGGTCGCAGGAAGGCAGAGTGACGAGTGTTGCGCATACAGGGGTACAACGAATGATTGGGTAGGCTTCGAGTCTAGCAAAGCAGCACGCCAAGTACATGGCCAAACACAAAAAAGCCCCGGATTCAGATTGAATCCGGGGCTTTGCCAGCAGGGTGCCACACCTGTCACAGAACTGTGGGTGTGGCGGGGCTCAGCTGATTTACATCATGCCGCCCATGCCGCCCATGCCACCCATGCCGCCCATATCCGGCATACCGCCGGCAGCGCCAGCTTCTTCCGGCTCATCGGTGATCATGGCTTCGGTGGTGATCATCAGACCGGCAATGGAGGCCGCAGCCTGCAGTGCTGAACGTGTGACCTTGGCCGGATCCAGGATACCCATCTCCAGCATGTCGCCGTAGGTTTCGTTGGCGGCGTTGTAGCCGAACGAACCTTCGTGCTCACGAACCTTGGCCACCACGACGGAGGCTTCGCCACCGGCGTTGGTAACGATCTGACGCAGCGGTGCTTCCATCGCGCGACGCAGCAGGTTCACACCCGCCGTCTGGTCGTCGCTATCGGTCTCGACCGTCTGCAGCGAATCCAGGGCACGGATCAGCGTGACACCACCACCCGGGACGATGCCTTCTTCAACCGCAGCGCGGGTTGAGTGCAGCGCATCTTCAACGCGGGCTTTCTTCTCTTTCATTTCCACTTCAGAACCGGCACCAACCTTGATGACGGCAACGCCGCCCGCCAGCTTGGCCACACGCTCCTGCAGCTTCTCTTTGTCGTAGTCCGAAGTGCTGTCTTCGATCTGCTTGCGTACCTGCTCAACACGGGCCGCGATGTCGTTCTCAGCACCGGCTCCATCGATGATGGTGGTGTTTTCTTTGGTGATGTTCACGCGCTTGGCGGTACCCAGGTCGTCCAGCGTGGCGTTTTCCAGGGTCAGACCCACTTCTTCAGAAATCACCGTACCACCGGTCAGGATGGCGATGTCCTGCAGCATTTCCTTACGACGGTCACCGAATCCGGGTGCTTTAACCGCTGCCACCTTGACGATGCCGCGCATGTTGTTGACCACCAGGGTCGCCAGCGCTTCGCCTTCGATGTCTTCTGCGATGATCATCAGCGGCTTGCCTGCTTTGGCCACAGCTTCCAGCGTTGGCAGCAGCTCACGGATGTTGGAGATTTTCTTGTCAACCAGCAGGATGTACGGGTCATCCAGCTCGGCAGACATGTTGTCCTGGTTGTTGATGAAGTACGGCGACAGGTAACCGCGGTCGAACTGCATACCTTCAACCACGTCCAGCTCGTCGTCCAGACCACGGCCTTCTTCAACCGTGATCACGCCTTCTTTACCTACGCGCTCCATGGCGTCAGCAATCAGGCGACCGATGGTTTCGTCACCGTTGGCAGAAATGGTACCCACCTGGGCGATGTTACGGCTGTCGTCGCACGGCTTGGCCATTTCGTGGATGGCTTTAACCGCTGCCTGCGTGGCCTTGTCGATGCCGCGCTTCAGATCCATCGGGTTCATGCCCGCGGTCACGGCCTTGACACCCTCGTTGACGATTGCCTGGGCCAGAACAGTAGCCGTGGTGGTACCGTCACCGGCGGTTTCGTTGGCCTGGGAAGCTACTTCCTTGACCATCTGTGCGCCCATGTTCTCGAACTTGTCTTTCAGTTCGATTTCTTTGGCTACCGACACACCGTCTTTGGTCACGGTGGGGGCACCGAACGACTTGTCCAGTACCACGTTACGGCCTTTGGGGCCCAGCGTTACTTTAACGGCATCTGCCAGCGTGTTGACACCTGCGGCCATGCGCTTGCGTGCACTGTCACCGAATTTAACTTCTTTAGCCATAGTTCTTTAATCCTGTCAGTTAAGCTTAATGATTCGATATAGGGGGCTCTTAGGACTCGAGCACACCGTAAATGTCGCTCTCGCTCATGATCAGAAGGTCTTCTCCGTCGATCTTGACGGTGTTGCCGGCGTACTGGCCGAAAACAACGATGTCACCGACATTGACTGCCAACGCACGGGTTTCGCCATTCTCGAGAATACGGCCGTTGCCCACTGCGAGTACTTCGCCCTGAGACGGCTTCTCTTTTGCGTTACCCGGCAGCACGATGCCACCGGCTGTTTTCTCTTCTTCTTCTTTACGGCGTACGACAACACGATCGTGTAACGGACGAATCTTCATTGCTCGATTTCTCCACTGTCAGACTATAGTTGGCAATGACACTTGCGTTAACGCTGAAGCCGATAACACCCTGAGTAATCAGGCCGTTATCAGGCCCACAGCAATCTTGTGATCTTTATCTGGGGTCGCCCGAAAATATTTCAATACCCCTTCCGTAATTTTTTTCAAAAACTATCTAACTTTCTGTTTTATCGTCATTTTTACCCAAAGTGCGGGAATCTCTTCGGGTCTCATCGCGGTATTCCCCTTCAAAAACATCACCCTCCGGACCGAAGGGGTCGCGGGTGTGCGCGGAGCCGCGAAACTGAAACCCGGACACGCTGCCCGACACCACCATTTTCTTGAGCACCCGGGCGGCCAGCCATTGCCGGCTGCCGGGCAGCAGGCACAGCAGACCCAGCGCGTCGGTCACAAACCCCGGGGTCAGCAACAACACCCCACCGACCGCAATCAGTATCCCCTCGGCCACCTCTTTGCCGGGCAGCTCGCCGCTGTTAAGACGCTGATTGGCCTTGAGCAGGGTCGCCAGTCCCTGTTGCCGCAACAGGGCCGCACCCACGATCGCGGTCAGAAACACCAGGGCCACTGTACTCAGCACCCCAATCATCGTGCCCACCTTGATCAACACCGCCATTTCGACGATGGGCACGATGATGAAAACCAACACTACAATCGGCAACAAAAAACTCCTTTATTCTCGCTGGGGGCGCTTTATACTGCGGCGCAGCATTAGTCACCTTCATACTAGATCTAAGGGCGAAATATGAAACTTCAAGATTCCGTTATTGCAATTACCGGTGGTGGCCAGGGACTCGGGCGTGCCATGGCGGAATTTCTGGCAGCCAAAGGGGCCCGCCTGGCCTTAATCGATTTGATGCCGGAAAAACTGGACGAAGCCGTACAGGCCTGTAAGGACGCCGGTGGCGACGCCCGGGCCTACATCTGCAACGTCGCGGATGAAGACAGTGTAGTCCAAACCTTTGCCGCTATCGGCAACGATTTTGGCCGCCTCGACGGTCTGATCAACAACGCCGGTATTTTACGCGACGGCCTGATGATCAAAGTGAAAGACGGCGAGATCGTCAAACGCATGAGCCTGGCGGAGTGGCAGGCGGTGATCGACGTCAATCTCACCGGTGTGTTCCTGTGCGGCCGGGAAGCCGCCACTCAGATGATCGAGCGGGACTGCAAGGGCGTGATCATCAACATCGCCTCCATCAGCCGCGCCGGCAACATGGGGCAGAGCAACTACTCGGCGGCCAAATCGGCGGTCTCTGCGCTGGTGCCGGTGTGGGCCAAGGAACTGGCCCGTTACGGCATTCGCGCCATGGGCATTGCCCCCGGCTTCATCGCCACCGACATGACTGCGTCAATGAAACCCGAAGCGCTGGAAAAAATGGCCGCGGGCATTCCCCTCAAACGCCTGGGCAAGCCCGAGGAAATCGCCGCCACCGCCGCGTTTATCCTCGAGAACGACTACCTCTCGGGGCGCATCATCGAAGTCGACGGTGCCATGCGCTTGTAAAAGGCTTACCCCCTCTCCCCTCGTGGGAGAGGGCCGGGGAGA
>NZ_MEIY01000001.1:141278-160321 GCF_001752365.1 Marinobacter sp. X15-166B
GCTAATCTCACGGCCGCCAGCGATGCACCGCCATGGCCACCCGGCCACCGATCACCTCCACCCCCTCTTCCGCCAGCAACCGGGCCTGCAACTCGAACCGTTCCGAACCCGCTGGAAACGCCAGCTGCCCGGTGGTGCGCAGCACCCGGTGCCAGGGCACTTCATGGCCCCGGGGCAGCCGCCCCAATGCCCGGCCCACAAACCGCGCCTGCCGCCCCAGCCCGGCCATGTCCGCCACCTGACCATAACTGGCCACCTTGCCCGCCGGAATGGCCATCACCACCTGCCAGATGCGCTGTTCGTTGCTGAGTTCCATTACGCCCCCAGTTGCCATAGGTCACCTGCCCTCTCCCATGCGATTTACTTCCCTCGCCCCTGCCAGGAGAGGGTTAGGTGGTCCGACGTATCGAGGAGGGAGTGAAGACCTGCAGCACTACCTCAGGCATTCGGATTTGCTCTCCCCCCACCCGATACGTCGGACCGCCCCAACCCCTCCCCCGCCAGGGGCGAGGGGCTAATGAACCGCCTCAGGCTTCCGGTGTTTATTCCCTCGCCCCTCGCGGGAGGGGGGCACGGTGGAGCGCCCCGCGCACGGTAGCAGTTATCCCCTCTCCCCTCGCGGGAGAGGGCCAGGGAGAGGGGGTTAAAGACGCTGGAAACAGCGGCCTCAAAGGCCAGCCCCATCAGTCAGCAACCAGCCGGTCTTCAGCCAGCCGATCCATCCGCTCACCCCGGCGCAGGATATACATGGCCAGCACGATCGCCGGTACCCCCATAATGGCCGACACCACAAAGAAGCCGCCGTAGCCGAACCCGGCCACCACCACGCCGGAGAATCCGCCAATGAACTTACCCGGCAGGGTCATCAGCGAGCTGAACAGGGCGTACTGGGTGGCGGTGAACGCGCTGCTGGTCAGACTGGACAGCCAGGCGATCAGCGCCACGTTGGCGATACCGCCACTGAGGTTGTCGGCACTGACCACCACCCCGAGCCAGACAATGTCCGGCGGCTGCTGGGCGATGACCACAAACAACAGGTTGGTGGCCGCGGTCATCACCGCCCCCAGCACCAGGATGGGACGCACCCCGTGGCGCACCACCAGCAGCCCGCCCACCAAAGACCCCAGGATGGTCATGAAAAAACCAAAAATCTTGGTGACGTTGGCGACTTCCGTTTTCGAGAAGCCCATGAAGTTCAGGTAGAAGGGGTTGGCCATCACCCCCATGGCGATGTCACTGATGCGGTACACCGCCACCAGCACCAGTATCAGCAGCGCCAGCTCCCGATAGCGACGGAAAAAATCCACAAAGGGGCCGGCCACCGCCGCGGAAAACCAGCCCGCCAGACGCGCCAGCCGCGGGTTCATATGGGTGCGTTTCAGGGTTTCCTGTTCCACCCGTGCGGCAATGTCGTCCGCCGCACTGAAATGATTCACCGCCGGTTCCCGCACCAGCAACACCGTTACCACACCCACGCCGACCAACAGGGCCATGACTTCATAGGACACCTGCCAGGACCAGAACTCGGCCAGATAGAGCGCCCCGGCGCCCGCCACCAGCAACGCCAGCCGGTAACCGAAGATGTAGGTCGCGGCGAGTGCCGCCTGCAGGCGGGAGTCGGCAATTTCAATGCGGTAGGCATCGATGGCGACGTCCTGGGTGGCGGACGAAAACGCCACCAGCAGACCGCACCACACCATCAGCCCCGGGGCTGCGGCGGCATCCACCTGCGCCATCAGATACAACCCCAGGGCCACCCCGGCCTGCGCCAGCAGGATCCAGCTGCGGCGTTTGCCGAACCAGTGGTCCAGCAGCGGCAGTTTCAGCCGGTCGACCACCGGGGCCCAAAACACCTTGATGGAATAGGTAATGCCCAGCCAGCTGAAAAAGCCGATGGTCGCGGTCTGCACCCCCACATCGGCCAGCCGGGCGTTCAGGGTGGAAAACACCAACAGGTACGGCAGGCCGGCCGAGAACCCGAGGAACAGCAAGGCGATCACCTGCCAGCGGGTGAACACGTACAGCGCCTCGGTGAGCGTCGAAATACGGGGTTTGGAAAGGATAGCGACAGCTCCTGTGTTTTTAGAAAGCGCCCGCAGGCGAATCAGTCGCGGAAGTTATTGAACTGCAGGGGCAGATCCAGGTCAGCCTCTCGCAGCATCGCGATCACGGTTTGCAGGTCGTCCCGCTTCTTGCCGGTGATCCGCACCTTGTCGCCCTGAATGCTGGCCTGCACCTTGAGCTTGGCATCCTTGATCATCTTGACGATCTTGCGGGCCTGATCGGTCTCAATACCCTGCACCAGCGTCAGATGCTGTTTCACCAGCTTGCCGGCTTTGCTGTCGCCGTCTTCGGCAATGGCGCGGCTGTCAATTTTGCGCTTCTCAAACGCCATGCGCAGCATGTCCCGCAGCTGCTCCAGCTGGAACTCCTGTTCCGCGCTGATGGTGATGCCTTTGTCATCCAGCTCGATATTGGCGTCGACGTTCTTGAAGTCCCAGCGGTTGCCCAGATCACGCTTGGCCTGATCCACCGCATTGGTCACTTCGTGCATGTCAATTTCGGAAACAATGTCAAAAGACGGCATATTTACTCTCCTGAAATGCGGCCAATGTCACGAACGGGGAACTTTGCCGTCGCCAACACCGCGTTAATTACATTAAGTCACACCGGCGGCGCCCGAAAACACTATAATGCCCGGTTTAAAGCGTCTGCCAAATGGGGTCCGGCTTCACGGTGGCGAAGCATAGCAAGACCCATTCGGCACCGCATCTGACATTATACTGGTGAGCACCCTCGTTAATGGCAAACCCCGATCTTCCCATTCTGGTAGTGGACGATACCAAATTCAGCAGCATGGTGGTCAGTCGCGCGCTGGAGAGCGCCGGCTACCGGGACGTGCGCGTGGCCAATGACGCCCAGGCCGCGATCGCCGAGATCCAGCGGCGCGCGGTCAGCGTGCTGATTGCCGACTGGCTGATGCCGGAAATGGACGGCCTGCAACTGACCGCACAGGTTCGCCGCCTCGACCAGCGGAGCAATCATTACACGTACATCATCATGCTGACCGGCCGGGAGGGCATGGCCGCCCTGGCGGAAGCCTTCGACCGGGGTGTGGACGATTTCATCTACAAGTCTGACATGAGCAAGCAGCTCATCCCCCGCATTTACGCCGCCGACCGCCTGGTCGCGCAACAGAATTTGCTGCTGCGCGCCAACACCCAGCTGCAGGAAAGCAACCGCAAGCTGGAGGCCGCCAACATCGTGGACGCGGAAACCGGCCTGTACAACCGCCATTACGCCCGCCAGCGTCTGGCCAAGTGCCTGCGCCAAGCCGAGTTCCGTGGCGGCGCAGCGGCCTACCTGCTGTGCGGCATCCGCGACTGGCGCAGCCTGAGCCAGCAACACAGCCCGGCCATCATGGCGGAACTCGCCGCCAACATTGCCACCCGCCTGAGCCAGCTGATCCGCCCCCTGGATGCCGCCTGCCGGGTGAGTGACAACGTGTACGCGCTGATCGCCTACTTCAGCAACGGCGAACAATGCACCGCCAACACCTTCCGACGGGTGTACGACGGCATCAATCACAAGGCCTTTAAAACCAGTTCAGGCTACATTTCGGTGGAAGCCAGCATGTCACTGTGCATCGCCGACTCCGAACTGTTCACCCCGACCCCGGAGAGTGTAAAAGCCGCAGCGACCAAGGGCCTGAAAGCGGCCTACGACACCCGCCGGTTCACCGAAATCGCCCCCGAGCCGCCCGCCAGCGCCCCGGTCAGGGCCGCATCCGGCGGCTAACCCGGCGCGTTTCTACATTTGGTAACACAGCGACACCGTTTGCACACAGACCCGCACCGGACCACGGGCGTAGCATGGCGGTGTGGATTTAAGCAGTATCACCCATGACGCAGGAGTTTCGTGGTCCCTGCGCGCAGTATGGGGGATTTTTATCCACGCCCAGAATCAAAGAAGCCAGCTGATCAGCTGGCTTTTTTTGTGCGTGATTTATGCTCCCCCTCTCCGATACGTCGGACCGCCCACCCCCTCTCCCGCCAGGGGCGAGGGGCCAGAGCACCACATCAGGCTTTGGGGGACTACTTCCCCCCTCTCCCCGACCCTCTCCCACCAGGGGAGAGGGAGTAAACACCCGGTGCCTGAGACAATGCATTAGCCCCCCCTTGACGGGATAGAGAGTCAATACTCCGTGCCTGAGGCAATCCATTAGCCCCCCCATGACGGGATAGAGAGTCAACACTCCGTGCCTGAGGCAATGCATTAGCCCCCCTTGACGGGATAGAGAGTCAACACTCCGCGCCTGAGGCAATCCATTAGCCCCCCTGACGGGATAGAGAGTCAACACTCCGTGCCTGAGGCAGTGCATTAGCCCCTCGCCCCTGGTGGGGGAGGGGTTGGGGGAGTGGGGGAAAAGAGGTAAGCCGCGCTTACAACTTCCTGCCTTTACTGGCGGCAATGCGCAAGCGCAGTGCGTTCAGCTTGATGAAGCCTTCCGCGTCTTTCTGGTCGTAGGCGCCTTCGTCTTCTTCGAAGGTGGCGATCTTCTCGTCGAACAACGAGTCGTCCGACTTGCGCCCGACCACGTCCACGTTGCCCTTGTACAGTTTCAGCCGCACCACACCGTTGACGTAGGTCTGGGTCTGGTCGATCAGCGCCTGCAGGGCTTCACGCTCCGGTGACCACCAGTAACCGTTGTAGATCACCTCCGCGTAACGGGGCATCAGGCTGTCTTTCAGGTGGGCCACTTCGCGGTCCAGAGTGATGGACTCAATCGCACGGTGGGCGCGCAGCATGATAGTGCCGCCCGGGGTTTCGTAGCAGCCCCGGGACTTCATGCCCACGTAGCGGTTCTCGACAATATCCAGACGCCCGATGCCGTTGGCGCCGGCCACCTTGTTCAGGTGCTCCAGCACCTCGTGGGCTTTCATCGGCTGGCCGTCGATGGCCACCACGTCGCCCTGCTCGTAGGTCAGTTCAATATAGGTCGGCGTGTCCGGGGCCTTCTCCGGCGACACACTCCAGCGCCACATGTCTTCTTCGGCTTCCGCCCAGGGGTCTTCCAGGTTCATGCCTTCGTAGGAGATGTGCAGCAGGTTGGCGTCCATCGAGTAAGGGGACTTGCCCTTCTTCATTTCCACCTCGATGTTGCGCTCGGCGCAGTAGGCCAGCAGCTTTTCGCGGGAGTTCAGATCCCACTCGCGCCAGGGGGCAATCACGTGCACACCGGGTTTGAGGGCGTAGGCGCCCAGCTCGAAGCGCACCTGATCGTTGCCTTTACCGGTGGCACCGTGGGAAATCGCATCGGCGCCGGTTTCGTTGGCAATTTCCACCAAGCGCTTGGCAATCAGCGGCCGCGCAATGGAGGTTCCCAGCAGGTACTCGCCTTCGTACACGGTGTTGGCGCGGAACATCGGGAACACGTAATCGCGCACAAACTCTTCGCGCAGGTCTTCAATGTAGATTTCCTTCACACCCAGGGCTTCGGCTTTGGCGCGGGCGGGCTCCACTTCTTCGCCCTGTCCGATATCGGCGGTAAAGGTGACCACCTCACAGTTGTAGGTATCCTGCAACCACCGCACGATCACCGAGGTGTCCAGGCCCCCGGAATAGGCTAAAACCACCTTTTTAATATCAGACATACCCTTGCTCCAGACTGAACGGATTCAGAAACCCCACAGGCAACCCCGCGGCGGTTCCGCAAATTAAATGAAAGGCCGCCATTGTACGGCAGTCCAGGGCGCGGGGCCAGACAGCAAGACCACTTAGCCCCGTCAAAATGCGCTAGGGCAAGGCAAAGGTTTGCTGCAGCTCGCCGGATTCATGCAGGCGGCGCAGGGCCTCGCGGAGGTGGGGCAAGTCGCCCAGCAGGGCTGAGTTTTTGGACATGTACAAGGACGCCGGTAACCGGTCCGCCGCCACCCCCACGCTGAACAGGGCGTCGTCCAGCCCCATGGCCGCCAGGGTGTAACGGAACACATGCTCGCTGGCAATCACCGCGTCTATGCGCTGCAACCTGAGCATTTCGATGGCCTGGCGCAGGTCCTGCACCGCCACCTTGTGGATCAGCTCCGCCTGCTCGAACGCCTCGCCGTAGTAGGTGCCGCGGATGTACCCCACCGACAGGCCGGCGGCCCGCTGGTCCAGGGCCTCCGGCACCGGCTCCCCGGCGCGCACCGCCAGCAGCACGCGGGTACTGGCCACCGAAGCCACCCTTACACTGCCCTCGGCGACGTGCGGGCTGTCGTAGAACACCGCCAGATCGGCCGCGCCCGAGCCCATTTCCTTCAACGCCCGCCGGTGGGGCCGCAACCGCATCTGAAAGGGCACCTCGGCGGCGGCCGACAAGCGTTCGAAAAACAACGGCAGGATACCCACCGGCTCCCCCTGCGAGCCTTCGTAGGCCCAGGGCCAGACTTCGGGGATGGCCACCTCGGCCACCGGCGGTGACTCGGCGGCCACTCCGGGCAGCCCCCACATCAGCCCCACACAGAGACTGAGCCACACCACAATGTTCTTCAGAGCAACCTCCGTGTCACTGATACGTGGGGCTTACACGGCCGCGGGTGATTGCACCACCTCCTCGCGAATGCCGTCCCAGCCCTCTTTGACCTGCCGCAGCAGCTCGGCCACTTCATCGAGTTTGGCCACGTCATTCCTGGCGTTGGCCTCAAACAAGCTGCGTTCCATGTAATCGTACAGGCCTTCCAGCTGCGCGGCCAGCTCGCCGCCTTTTTCAAAATCCAGAAAACTGCGCAGGCCGCCAATAATCTCCAGCGCCTTGGTGATCAACTGCCCCTTGCCCTCGTAATCCTGGGCGCTCATGCGCGCCTTGGCCATGTTGATCCGCTCCAGCGCGCCGTTGTACAGCAGCTGGATCAGCCGGTGCGGGTCCGCATCGGTGATGCTGGTTTGGGTATTGACCTGCTGGTACGCTCGTAAGCCTCTCATGGTAAACCTCTTCACTTTCTGTTGTTTTGTGGCGCCAGCGCTTCGAGCTGCTGGGTGACGTAATCGCGGGTGCTGTTGAGCCGGGCGATCAGCGAGTCGGCGGTGCTGAACTGGGCCACCAGGCGCGCCTGGTAGCTTTCAATCCGCAAATCCAGTTTGACGCGGTCTGCCTGCACTTTCTCCAGGTCGCGGTTCAGGGATTCCGTGCGCGAACTCAGCGCCCCCTCAGCACCTAGAATACGGGTAATGGCATCCACCGCCCGCTCACTCACACCTTCGATGAAATTAACCGCGCCGCGGCTACCCGCCTCACCACCGGTAATACGCACCTGCAAACCAGCCGCACTGTTGTTGGCGTCGTTCGCCAGATACAGCACCTGGCCATCGCCCTGCGCCGCCACACCGTTAATCGTGCCCTGCACATCCACACCGGCATCGCCAGTCTCCGTATGCAGCCCAGTCACATTGGCAAGATCTGTCAGACTCACCTTGGAATCACTGCCAAAACGGTTGGATGTAAAGGTCAGCCCCTCCGCCGCGTCGTAAGCCACCTGTACCGAGCGGTCAGCCGCATTCAGCGCCTGATTGCTCGCCAGCGTTTCCTGAATCGCTGCAGCAAAATCGGCGCCTGAATAGTCGCCTGCGGCAATGGATACGGTCACGGTGGTTTCACCATCGACCTTAAACGTGAAGCTGTTATCCGCCTGAACCTTGATGGCGTCCGCCGTGTCAGGAACCGCATAATTCAGACTGCCCCGCGTAGCCATCCGGGTAACATTGATATCGTAACCACCCGGCACCGTATTCGACCCGCTACGCACAAATTCCACCTGGGAATCCGTGGTGCGGCCCTGCTCTGCGAACAAGGCGGTCACATCGTCCGGATTGTCCCGCAACTGTTGCTGAAATTTCTGGCTGTCGAATTGCAGCTCACCGGTGCGGAAGTCAGACCCGATGCCCACATCCGCCAAACTGCGCACACTGGCATTTTCCAGCCCCGGAATAACACTCGTCAGCACACTTCGCAGCTGGTTCTGGATATTACGAACCGTCGAATCACCGGTCAGAATACTGCCCTGCCCGGTTTCGCTGTTGAACGTCGACAGCTCCCGGATGGTGCCCTGCAGTTCGTTGAACTTGTCCACGAACGCCTGCACCCGCTCGGCGACCTTGGCGGTATCCTGCTCGACCTTAATGGTCGACTTACCGATATCGGTCAGATTGAAGGTGAGCCCGTCCACCACGTTTTCAATGGAATTCGTGGAACGGGTAACCAGCACACCGTTGATCTTCATCTGCGCATCAGCAGCGTCTATGGTTTGCTCCATGGCCGGGTTAGCCAAGGGGTCTGCCGGATCAAAGGCGAACCCTGCCAACCCCTCAGCACCGGCCTCTTCGGTGGCGGTGATTTTTACCGCATTGGCCGTGCCGGTTTCATCGGCGGAAAGGGTCAGCCGGAACCCGCTGCCGGTGTCAATGACGCCGGCCGTCACCCCCCCATCGGCCTCGTTAATGGCAGTCGCCAGGCCCTGCAAGGTGTCGTTACTGGTATCGATGGTGATTTCGGTGGTTTTGTCGCCCACCTGCAGGGTAAGGGTACCCCGGCCCACACTGGTCGCATCCCGGTCGGCAAAGGTCTCGGTACTGGCCAGCGCCTGCGCTTCCGCAAGGCCGACCACATCCACACTGTAGGAGCCCCGGGCCGCTTTCCCGGCATCCACCGAGACGTCCACATTACTCCCGGATGAGGTGGCCGAAAACGACTTCATCGCATCGGCCGAACCCAACTGCCGCATCGGCAACCGCAACTCCGTCACCGCGCTGCGCAGCATGCCATAGGCCGAAATCAGCGCCTCGGCGCGCTCTGCCCGCTGATCCAGCCGATTCTCAGAGGGCTTGCGCTCGGCCGCCACCAACTGATCCACCAGATCAGAGGTAAGCACTCCAGACCCCATACCCAACGATGAAATAGTCGCCATAACCCTGCATCCTCATGGGAGCGAATGTCTTTACTGTCCAGTTTATCGGCCACCAGCGGCAAAACTTTGCCTCTATCCCGATTAATTATTTTACAACCCACCCCCTCCCGATGCGTCGGACCGCCCCAACCCCTCTCCCGCCAGGGGAGAGGGGCTAAAGCAGGGCAGCTGCACCACCTCAGGCAGTGGTTGTTTGCTCCCCTCGCCCCTGGCGGGAGAGGGGTCGGGGGAGAGGGGGATAAGGACCAACTCCCAAGCCTCAACCCCCAAAACCCAAAACACCGCCAACTCCCATCAAGAAGCGGCGGTGCTGAAAGTCTCTTGCCCACATCAAAGCAAAAGCGGCAATTCTTTACACTTTAATATTGAACAACGTCAGCGGTTCATCCTGCTGCAAGTTCTCTGCCAACCTCACAGCCACCTCATCGGGAATCTGCCGAATCACCTGTTGAGTCTGTTGGTCCACCACCCGGACAATGGTTTGCCCGCGTTCGTGGTCCACCTCAAACTGCAAATCCCGCTGCACATTTTGAACATAATCGTTCAGTTGCGATACGGCCGAACCCAACTCTTCCCTCTGGGTTTCATTGCGCGCTTGCAGTTGCTCGCCCTTGGAGGGCTCTTGGGGCTGGGAAACAACAAGGGAAGAAGCAGGTTTGTCTGCAGATGTGCTTGAACCATCAGAAACCACTTCGGCTTTGCCTTTCGATGACGACATCGCCCCGGCCCTGGCCGTGTCACCGGCACCAACCAGCCTCAACCCCGATCCGTTCAGGTTAACGTCATTCATAGCCTTACCTCGCTACCAGAAAACGGCACCAAACCGGAGCCCGAAGGCTCCGGTTGTTAACCGTTAATCCCTTACTGCAGGAGAGACAACACTTGCTGCGGACGGGCGTTCGCCTGTGCCAGAACCGAGATGCCGGCCTGCTGCAGCACCTGGGATTTGGCCAGGTTGGCCGTTTCTGCCGCGAAGTCAGCGTCCAGGATACGGCTGTTGGAGGCGCTGAGGTTTTCTACCGATGTACCCAGGTTAGCAATGGTGGACTCGAAGCGGTTTTGGATGGCACCGAGGGTTCCGCGGACGGAGTTTACCGAATCCAGAGCGGCATCTACTCTCAATATAGCCTCATTAGCCCCAGCGACCGTGCTGATATCAACCTGGTCCATCCCCTCCTGCTTGTTGACCGAAATGGAATCAGATCCAGTACCTGTAAAGCCTAGGGTTTCATCCAATGTATCCGTCGAAGAGATAAAACTAATATCTTCTGACGCAGAATACTTGACGCTGCCATAAAGCGTTGCGTCCGCCGTACCACCAACCGTAGCGCTGTCTCCATCAACCAAACCTTCAGTCGCTGCAAGGTCAGCAAAAGCATCCGTCGTCGTATTTTGAGTTTGCTGACGAACAACCATCGACCGGCCGTCGGAAGTATTCAGTTCAATCCCATAACTACCAGCGGATCCCGTGAGATTCGCGCTCACACCCGTCACACCAGACTTGCTGTTAATCGCCTCCTGCAAAGCCTTCATATTTGCATCGGAGGTCAGTGCAAGACCACCTGCTGAAGCATCGGCTCGAAATACTTCCTGATCATTAATGGTCAAAACATAATCAGAGCCCGCAACTTGGGCAATATCGGCCGAAGTCAGGGTTTGGGTATTGCTGGCCGAGGCCGTTAGTCCCTCAACACCAGATGCGTTTACCGCTGCCGCAATTTGTGCCGCACTTTCCGCTTCATAACCAACAATATTGTTACCGCTGGCATCTTTCCGAATTTCTGAGTTCTGAATCTCAGTAAACGCGTTGTTTCCTACGGAGATGGCAACTTTGTTCGAATCATCAATCGCCGCAGTCCCACCAACCGTCTCCTCAGCGCTGGCGATGGCGCCAATCTGATCAGTCTTGGTGCCCTGCGTCAGATCAATACCAATGGTCTCTCCGGCGTTTGCGCCCACTTGGAAGTTCTGATTTCCAAAGCTACCGTCAAGCACTTTCAAGCCGTTAAATGCAGTTTGATTTGAAATCCGGTCGATCTCTTCCAGTCGCTGCTTAACTTCATCATTCAGAGCTTGGCGGTCAGAGTCACTGTTGGTAGCGTTGGCCGACTGTACCGCCAGCTCACGAATACGCTGCAAGTTATTAGTAATCTCGTTCAATGCCCCTTCAGCAGTCTGTGCCAAAGAAATACCATCGTTCGCATTTCGCTGGGCTACGTTCAAGCCCGTGATCTGCGCTGAAAAGCGAGTCGAAATCGCCAACCCCGC
Source organism: Marinobacter sp. X15-166B (assembly GCF_001752365.1). Lineage (GTDB taxonomy): Bacteria > Pseudomonadota > Gammaproteobacteria > Pseudomonadales > Oleiphilaceae > Marinobacter. The sequence continues at coordinate 152,489 of NZ_MEIY01000001.1, forward strand.
CGCATCGTCTTTCGCCGAGTTGATACGCAATCCAGAAGACAAGCGCTGCAGAGCCTGATCGTTCATACTCTGGGACTTGCTCAGCTGATTCTGAGCAGACAAGGAAGCGACGTTGGTGTTGATACCGAGAGCCATAATACTTCTCCTAAAACTTTTAAGTTCTTCTCTGAAGAGGTCAGGCGTCCGTTCTCAATCAGTGGGGTACGCCGCCCTGCTGTAGTGCTTAACGGCATACTTTCATGTTCCTTTAGCTAACCGGCTGAAAACTTTGTTAAAGAATGTAAAGCGGCAAGGCCATGCCCGTTTCTGCGCCAGATTCCTGCCGCCGCTTACGCACGACAGCCAACAAAAACCCTTACAACTACATATACTTCAACAACTTACAACAGAAAAATCAAACCTGGCACGACCTTCGCTTGGTTACAATTCAAACGGCAATTAAATGAATTATTCGCCGGCGCGGCGTCCTGTGCATCAGGCTCTGAGCTTCCGGCACCTCTGGGTAGGGAGAACGATATGTCTCAGGTCATTAACACCAACATTGCTTCGCTGAATGCTCAGCGTAACCTCAGTGCCTCACAGGGCGATGCCAACGTGGCACTGCAACGGCTGTCTTCAGGCCTGCGCATTAACTCGGCCAAAGACGATGCTGCTGGCCTGGCGATTTCTGAGCGCTTCCAGTCCCAGATCAGCGGCCTCAATATGGCGACTCGAAACGCCAACGATGGCATCTCCCTGGCGCAGACCGCTGAAGGGGCGATGGATGAGATCACCAACAACCTGCAACGGATTCGGGAACTGGCGGTTCAATCGGCTAACGCCACCAACAGTAACTCTGATCGTCAGGCGTTGAACCAGGAAGTGCAGCAGCGGCTTGAAGAAATCAACAGGATTGCGTCGCAGACTTCTTTCAACGGCCTGAAAGTTCTGGATGGGACATTTGCCACGCAGACTTTTCAGGTTGGCGCGAATGCGGGTGAAACCATCGCCGTGAGCGGACTGGACTCTCGTGGGAGTCAATTGGGCGCGACCGTGATTGAAAGTCAGGAGTTTGGTGCCACACCTATCAGTGATTTTGAAGACGGCGAGACGTTGAGCGCGAATATCCCCGCTAATTTCCAAGCATTTGCTGCGCCGGGGCGGTCAATATCTGGCCCGGTGACTATTAACGGCATTGAGCTACTTGATAACTCCTCAGCAGACTACGAAAACCTTGAAGAGGTAGCTGTTGCGCTCAGGACTGCCATTAACGGCCTCAGTGCTCCAGATGATGCTGCCTTAGCCGGAGTTACCGTTATAGTTGAAGGAGCACAACTCAACTTTATCAGTGCTCGCGAGGAGCCGGTGGAAGCCAACATTGCACTCTCCGCAGCGGCTGTGGCCGAGGTCACGGACACACAAACAAATGGCACCCTTGCAGCAGGCGCAACACTTACCTCCCTCGATTTGACTAACTTTAACTTTGCAACTGGCAACCTCAATGGCTCCATTACCATTGATGGACGAAAGATAGTTCCTGACTTTGCGGGTGTGTCCACTCAGGCAGAATTTGAAACGAGTTTAACCAATGCACTATCAGGCACCGGGGTTACCTTTGCCATTTCAGGCACTGACCTTAATTTCACCAACGGTAACTCAAATCCGATCGCCATTACCGCTGAGGTCAGTGACGGCGGTGTGCCGCCGCTCACATTTGGTCAATCCCTTCAGGTTGCTGGCCAAACAGGCCTTACGCTGGTAGATCGCTTTACCAACGGCGATGAGTTTGATTTTCGAATCGACCTTGACGGCGACCAATTTGACATCAAAGGTGCCACATCTCTAAATGATATTGTCAGCCAGGTGAACGCTCGGAGCACAAAAACTGGGATTAGCGCCAATCTGAACGCCACTAACGATGAAATTATTTTCTCCAAAGCGTTTGGGGAAGACTTTGACATCACAATTGAAACCGATTTGGATGGCAACGGTATTTTTGGCGAAGTTAGCGATCTTACAACTTCCATTACTGCAACTGCAAAAGACAACACTCAGTCAGCCAACATTGTCGACATTTCAACCCGTGACGGCGCAGATTTGGCGATGATCACAATCGACTACGCGATCGAATCCATTAACGGCTTCCGCGCCGAACTCGGTGCCGTGCAAAACCGCTTCGAATCCACCATCGCCAACCTGGCCACCACCTCTGAAAACCTGTCGGCCTCCAACAGCCGCATCCGTGACGCGGATTTCGCCGCGGAAACCGCCGAATTGGCCCGCACCCAGGTGCTCCAGTCGGCAGGGCTTTCGGTACTGGCCCAGGCCAATGCCCGGCCGCAGCAGGTGTTGCAGTTGCTGCAGGGTTAATAGCCCAGCACGACAAAGCCCGACTCGGACTCCGAATCGGGCTTTTTTGCATTTAAGCGGGAAAGATTTGCTTGTTCACGGCACTTTGGTGAAGTCAGGCAGCGGTTCTCCGGTTGCTGCCTGTCAGCATGGCTTCGATGCTGAGATGGTAGTCCAGACACGCCCATTCGATACCCGTGCCGTCACAAATAAAACGATACTGGCGAATCTCGGAAATCGACGCCTTCTCAAGCTCCTCATACCAATGAATGGGCGTAGAAATTACGCGCCCATCTTGCAACTCTACGTGCAGATGGCGGTCGTCAACGTGAACGGATTTACCTTTGAAACCAGGCATGCCAACTCTCCAAAAAGTCCGACCGGTGGTCTTTAATAATTGCCAGGCACTGCTTCAATTCTTGGTTTTTGAGCGTGCTGTATTTCACTTCAAGATTTTGCAATTCGATTTTAGCCCATCTCTCACCTTTCAGCACATGTACGTGAGCAGGCAGGTGATCATTCGCATAAAAGAAAAACTTGAATCCGTTCAAACACAACAACGTTGGCACATACAACTCCTTTTGCATAGCAACACCAACTCCACATTATCGAGCCACTACGAATTGTTCAACAGCCCGCTGAACCGCCTCATTCAATCCCAACCCATCTTCCGCAGCTTTCATGGCCAACTTCTGATTAAACTCTCGGCCGGTTCTGATATTGAACGACCCCTTAAAGGGCTTATTTGGGCGAGACTCCCAAGCGCTCACAGTCCGCTAGGTATTCATCCACTGATACTTTGAACTCCGCCTCCAGCCCTCCCAGGCTCTCTGCTACGTAGGTTACCAGGTCATTGATAAACAGCAGCTTTCCGTAAAGAACGCCCCGTTCCAAATCATGCTCGATAGAACCTATCTGCCCTTTGTAATTCATAACATTGCTGCTCATAGTTACCCCCACGCTCTTAGTACTCGCGCCACATCTTTAATCATTAACGGGCCACAGACTTTATCCGAGCCGAGTAGACGGGGACAGGCTGAAGCCTTTCCCCACACGGGGCCAGCTGCGGCGGTGTTTTCGCCCCCTCTCCCCCAACCCCTCTCCCGCAAGGGGCGAGGGGAGAAAACCAGTCGCCTGACATGGTGGATAAAGGGGACAGACTCAAGTCTGTCCCCGAACTGGCAAACTCACACCCTAACAAACACCCCCTCGAACAATGCCGTACGCCGCATCATTTGCTGATCTTCGCTGCGAAACCGGGCGTATTCCGGGTTCAACTCTATCAGCCCCAGTATCCGGCAGAGCCTGATAAGACGGGAGTCCAGCACCCAATTAGCCTGCTGCTCTGCGCTTGCGTAGCTAACCGGGGAAGTCGCGAGGGGTAACTGTGGAAAGGCTTTGAGCATATCACCAAGATAATCCGCTACCGGCCGCCAGCGGTCACCTTTTTCGGCGAGCAGCCAGAACAAAAACGGGCCGATGTATTGCACCTTCTCCAGGCCTTCGTAGCGATCCATCCAGCCCCAGTTGACCTGTGAAAGCGCCGCCGACGTCTTCAGGCGGGCACTGACGCACCGCTTTTATGCAGCGCGGCAGCGGCCCCGCCTGACCCGCGGCTCCGGTGCTTTTCAGGGTGGGCCTATGGTGTTCTTTACGAGCAAATGTAACAGAGACAGCTTCCGCTTGGGACATCCATGATTGACCGGATCTTGGCACGCATTCAAGTCAATGGCATTATATGCCAATCATCAACTCGGAGGCCTTGGCATGGCAACAAGAAATATTGTATTAACCGATCACCAGGAGCAGCTGGTGGGCGCTCTTGTTAAAGCTGGCCGCTATCAGAACGCCAGCGAGGTGCTTCGGGAAGGCCTTCGCCTGGTCGAAGAAAAGGAGCTGCAGCACCAGCAAAAGCTTCTGACTTTACGAGCTGCCGTGACTGAAGGCCTGCGGGACGCAGAGGAGGGCCGCACGATCAGTCTTGGCGTTGGCGAGGAAGTTACCGACTACCTCTCCCGCAGGGCTTCTGCACTCAACAAATAGGACTAAATGTTATGCCCCCACTATGGACGGTGGAGTTTTCGCAAAGGGCTGCGGCTGATTTTGACGATATTATTCTTCATACCCCTAAACATTTCGGGCAGCACCAGGCCCAACGCTACAGTCAATTAATCGGCAATAGTATTCGGGAACTGTCTGAATCCGGCCCACTTCATCCTTTGGCGAAAAACCGCTCAGAATTAATCGCTGGCATTCACAGCCTGCTGATTGAAAGAAAAGGGTTGAAAGCCAAGCATATTCTTTTCTTCAACACAGATACCGAGCAGCAGATAAGAAAAATTGTGATCTTGCGCATCCTGCATGTGTCTATGGATTTTGGTGAACACCTGTAATCTGGCACGCCTTTCGCACCATTCAATACAAACCACCAATAACTGCAGGCCATTGCCGCTTTTTTCAGCGCAGCGGCAGATTGATGAGGTATCCCATGCAAGCCATACATCACATCCAGCAATCCCAGAGCCAACAGGCAGAGGCTGCCCGCCTGCTGCTGGAGGCCAACGAAGCCTATCGCGAATCCAACCGCCCTGCTGCGACTTATCAGCAGCGCGTGCAGGCGCGCACGGAATGTCAGCGTCTGCTGCTGGAGGCCTTGGCACTGGCACCCCGCGAGCCCGCGGCATTGGGCCTGCTGGGCCGGGTGGCCCTGGATGAAGGCCGGCTGGACGACGCCAAGAAGCTGTTTTTACACAGCCTGAACATCAACGACCAACAGCCGCAGCAATACTGCAACCTGGGCTATTGGGCGCTGGCGACGGAGCGGCCGGTGTTGGCGGAGCAGTATTTTCTGGAGGCGCTGGAGCTGGACCGGCAATCCGCCGCCGCTTTTTGCGGGGTGGCCCACGCCAAGCGGTCGCAGGGGCAGTTTGATGTGGCGTTTTTGCACTACCGCAAGCTGCTGCAACTCGGCTTGAGCTGGCCATCTATTTACAGCGGCATGCTGACCTGCGCCGAACACCTGAATGTGGATAAGGCCGATGAGCAGCTGGCGCAAGATGCCATCGCCCTGCTCAAGCGCGACGAACTGCCCCATCAGCAGATTGGTCGCTTTGTGGCGTCAATAATTCGTCAGCAGTACGATCTGGATAACCCGGAGGCGCAAATCCTGCTGGAGCAGGCCGCCGGCGATGAGCTGCTGATTCTGGCGCTGGAAAACACCCTGATGCCCGACCCGGCCGTTGAGCAACTGGTGGTGCAATTGCGGCGGGCGGTTACCGCCGACGTGGCATTAACGGCCGAACTCCGTGAGGAGCTGCAAGCACTCACTATCGCCCTCGCCCGCTACGCCGACCGCACCGGCTATGTGCTGGCCACCGAATTCGATGAAGACACGCTGGTCAACACCCTCAACGACAGCATTGCGGCCCAACTGGTGATGGGGGACGCACCGGAGCACATGGTCGCCTCCGTGATGGTCAGTTGCCTGTACGGGGCGCTGTTTCATCAACCGTTTGCGGCGCAACTGGGGCGCTGGAATCTGGTGGACTGGCCGGCTGCCGTGCAACCGCTGCTCGCGGACAGCTACTACCACCGCGCCAGCGAAGAAGCGGTCAAACAAAGCTTTGCGGAAAAAGCCGCCGAGCTCAGCCTGGACAAGGTCGATGTTCCGCAAGCCTGGCCCAGCTGGTCGCAACTGGCCTATCAAACCGCTACCAGCCTGAAAGCCATCATCGCGGGCGAGCTGGGTTTGGTGACCGAGCAGCTGCCGGACACCCTGCGCATCATGGTGTGCGGTGCCGAATCCGGCCAGCGGGCACTGGAACTGGCCCGCTATCTGGACGACGTGGAAGTACTGGCGGTGGACGAATCCCTGGCCAACATTGCCCGCGCCACCCGCCGTGCAGAGGAGTTGGGACTGGACAACATCGTGTTCTGGCCCTGGTCCCTGGCGCAACAATTCATTGCCGATGGCAACACCGTGCAGTGGATCGAAGTGGGCCGGCTGCCCTCCGCCCGCATGACCGAAACCTCACTGGCGGCGCTGGTGAACGCGGCCTCCCATCAAGGCTCGGTGGTGCATCTGCACACCGCCATGGAGGAACAGACTCAGGGTGATCAGCAGATTCACCGCCTGATCAACGAGCACAACCTGCAGCCCACCCGCACCAACGTGCGCCGTCTGCGCCGCATGGCCCTGAACAACCCCAAGGATCCAATGTGGGTGGATTTGCTGGCCGAGCCGGGCTTTTACGGCCTCGGCGGCTGCCAGGACCGCTGGTTCCGCCCCCAGGACAGCGCCCAGCTGCACGACCTGATGGCGCTGATGGGTAACGAAGTCGACTGGAAACTGCAAAAAGCCCGCGACAGCGACGGCCAGACCCTGGCCACCGGGCCGGTACAAAAACAGCTGCAGGCGCAGGCCCATGGGGATCAGGTGCAGAGTTTGCTGGGGCAAGGGTTGAGTGTTTATTTTGTGAAGCGGCGGTAAAGACTCCCCCTCTCCCCGCCCTCTCCCGCGGGGGGAGAGGGAGTAAACGCTCCATGCCTGACAAGCCCCTCTCCCGTCAGGGGCGAGGGGCTGCACTGCACTGCAATGTTCCAGGCTTTGGGTGTGTACCCCCGCACCCCCGGCGAGACACATCCATACCTCTCAACCGCAGTGGGGCTACTGCACCACCCCAGGTACCGAATGTGTACCCCCTCTCCCCTTCGCGGGAGAGGGGCCGGGGGAGAGGGGGATGATTGCAAGCTCATGGTGTATCCTCCTGTTAATCGTGAATCGAGACTAACTCTTTGTGATCTCATCAAATTAACAGGTAACAACAAAAATCATGAGCCAAATCCAGCAACGAATCGAAGCCAGCTTTCACGCCCAGAGCCTGATGGCAACATTGGGAGCCCGGTTAATTTCGGTCCTGGACGGGGAAGTCCAGATCGAGCTGCCGTTTTCCGAGACGCTGCTCCAGCAGCAGGGCTACCTGCACGCCGGCGTTATCACCAGCATTGTGGATAATGCCTGTGGCTACGCCGCACTGACCAAAATGCCGGCCGGCGATGAGGTAGTCACCGCTGAATTCAAAACCAATTTTGTCCGGCCCGCCCTTGGCGAACGCTTTGTCGCCACCGGCAAGGTGGAAACCGCGGGCCGGATGCTGACCGTATGCCGGGGCGAGGTGGTGGCCTTTACCGGAGAAACCAGCAAGGTCATTGCGCTGATGCAGGCGACGATGGTTAATGTGAAAGTCTGAGGCTGCCCGGATAGCTGGGGGCGGCTCTTTCCCCTCCCGATACGTCGGACCGCCCACCCCCTCTCCCGCCGGGGGCGAGGGGCTAGTGCACTGCCTCGGGCTTTTGGGATTTACTCTCCCCCACTCCCCAACCCCTCCCCCACCAGGGGCGAGGGGCTAGTACGCTGCCTCGGACTTTTTGAGATTTACTCTCGCCCACTCCCCAACCCCTCTCCCGCCAGGGGCGAGGGGCTAGTGCACTGCCTCGGGCTTTTTG
>NZ_MEIY01000001.1:160346-228061 GCF_001752365.1 Marinobacter sp. X15-166B
GCTACTGCACCACATCAGGCATTAGGTGTTTATTCCCTCTCCCCTCGCGGGAGAGGGCTAGGGAGAGGGGGTAAGACTGTGCAGTCAAAGTTCGAAGAAATGCACCCCTGGCTCCATCTGCTGATGAAGTATGCGGATTACAAAAATATCGCGTTCACGTTGGCGATAAAAAATGGCGTGTTTCCGATGATCAAGCCGCCTGACAGTGGCGGCGATTTCAGGGCACTCGTAACCCATCAATGGTGACTCTGACAACAACTTCAACGTTCTATCCAAATCGTCAGTATAAGCATTCGCCTGATGATCCCCGAAGTTGAGCAGAGTGTATTCGTAGATGCCTGCAAAGTCTTCAGCCGCCAGGTTCGAGAGCTTATACATCGTGCTGCTGTTTCACCCGAGCGGCAATGTCATGCAGAGAAAGGTTACTTTCGCCACTTTGCTCGCCAGCTTCGACCGCTTGCTTTAACGCTGCCAACTGATTTTCCTGGCGCTCAAGCAACCGCAAGGCTGAACGAACCACCTCACTGGTTGAGCCGTACCTCCCAGACTCAATCAGCTTTCCCACAAATTCATCTAGCGGAGCCCCGATAGTCACACTTGTCGTTCTGGCCATGGAAGCACCTCTTCTTCTGTGTTAATAGTTAACACAAGTGTAGCGGTGCAAAATCCGATCAACAAGCCGGAATTTTCTCGTTTCGCAGATCACTGTGGGTGTGCTCCCCCTCTCCCCGGCCCTCTCCCACCAGGGGAGAGGGAGCAAACATCCGATGCCCGGGCATCTGCAGCAGCCCCTCGCCCTTGGCGGAAGAGGGTATGGGCGGTCCGGCGTATCGGAGAGGGGGCTACTCAGACTTGGCTGCTGGGGTAGATTTCAATGCATCATATATCACCGCCAGCACAGCATCCGTCTGCATCAGTACTTCATGATTCCAGAATCTCAGCACCCGAAACCCTTGCGCGTGCAGCCAGGCGTCTCGTTTTTTGTCACTCAGCGAATCATTGTGCTGGCCACCATCGGCTTCAACGATCACCCGTGAACCGAAATGAACGAAATCAACGATGTAAGGGCCTAACGGCTGCTGCCGGCGGAAGCGTTTGCCGTTGAGGCGGTAGGCTCGCAGGTGGTACCAGAGGAGTTGTTCGGCATCCGTCATGTTTTGGCGGAGGTGTTTAGCGAAGTTGGTTTTGTCCATGCGGCCATCCCTGGCTGTGTTGGTGTGTGACTGCCCCCCTCTCCCCAACCCCTCTCCCGCCAGGGGCGAGGGGCTACTGCGCTGGCTCGGGCACTGGGTGTTTACCCTCCCCGCTCCCGATGGGACGAGGGCCTACTGCACTGCTAAAGGCACTGGGTGTTTGTGTTTGCTCCCCTCGCCCCTGGCGGGAGAGGGGCTGGGGGAGAGGGGGTATGACGTGGCGGCCCGCAGGGCCAACACCATTCGTCAACTGCCAGGGGAGTGGGGCATGACGCAGCGTACGCACGCCAACATCCCTATCAAATATAAGGAACCAACGACTCCCCATACAAGTGCAGCTCTTCCAGAATCTGCAGTTTCTGCGGGGTCAGCGCGGGGTCGCTGGCGAGGCGCTGCAGCTCCTGGCCGAAGGCCTCTAACGACCGCCAGCCTTTTTTCGGGGTCATCAGGCGTTGGCTGCGGAAAGTTTCCCAGCGCTCGGCTTCTTCGCTGCTGAGGGTGTGGGGGTAGTTGCGGGCGCGGTAGCGGAACAGCAGTTCGGGGAGGCGTTCGTCGTTGAAGCGCACGTCCTGTTCACCCAGGGTGTCGACCGGTTGCTGCAACACCCAGTTCAAAGTGTCCCGATCGGTTTTGCTGATAAAGCCGCCGGCGTAGAGCTGCTCGTCCGGGTCGGTCAGGTCGCTGTCCCGGGGCTGGTCGAAGGCGGCGGCGATGCGGGCGGCCAGGTCGGGGGCGCTTTTCAGCCGGGCCAGGTTGTGGCGCAGGGTGTCGCCGTGCAGCTCCAGTTCCGCCAGGCGCTCGGGGGTGAGCGTGGTGAGCATGGTGGCCGGGGCCAGCACCGGGCACTTGTTGAGCTGCACGCCTTTTAACGGAAAGCGGCTGACGCCCTCCTCCAGGTCGGCCTGGCGGGTGAACACCCGGGCGTGAATTTGTTCGGGCGTGGCCGTAAGCAGCTCGCCGGGGTCTTCCCGCAGGTCGTAGACGATCACCAGGTTTTTATTGGTGGGGTGCTCGGCCACCGGGGCCACCAGCGCACTGCAACCGCGGGTGGCCGGGTATTTGGCGGAGACGTGGAACACCGGCTTCATGTTCACGGTATCGAGCATCTGACGGGCCGAATGCTTGTCTTTCTGCTGCAGCACAAAATCAAACAGCTTGGGCTGTTTGTCTTTGATCAGCTTGGCCAGCGCAATGGTGGCTTTCACATCGGAGAGCGCATCGTGGGCGCTTTCGTGGGCGATGCCGTTGGCGGCGGTCAGCTCTTCCAGTTTGAAGCTGGGGCTGCCGTCGGCTTTTTTCGGCCACACGATGCCCTCCGGGCGCAGCGCGTAGGTGAGACGCACCATGTCGATGATATCCCAGCGGGAGTTGCCGTTCTGCCACTCCCGCCCGTAAGGGTCCCGCAGGTTGCGGTACAGGGTGTGCCGGGTGACTTCATCATCAAAGCGCAGGTTGTTGTAACCGACCACACAGGTGCCGGGCTGGCTGAAGGCGTCGTTGATCTGGGCGATGAACTCGGCTTCCGGAAAGCCGTCGGCCAGGGCTTTTTGCGGGGTGATGCCGGTGATCAGACAGGCTTCGGGGGATGGCAGGTAGTCGTCACTGGGCTGGCAGTAGATCACCAGAGGGTCGTCGATGATGTTCAGATCCAGATCGGTGCGTACCCCCGCAAACTGGGACGGCCGATCGTGCACCGGATCGACCCCGAAGGTCTCGTAATCATGCCAGTAAAATGAGCGCATCAAGGCAAACAGCTCCCGCAATAGAAATTGGTATCTGCCCGCCAGTCTAGCAGAATTCCGCCCTGCACTGGGCTCAGGCCTGCACCGTGACCACCGCGTTGCGCCCCTGCGCCTTGCCCCGGTACATGGCCGCGTCGGAACGGCGGACCCCGGCACTCAGGCTTTCACCGGGCTGCAACTGGCTGACCCCGACACTGACCGTCAATTGTATGGGCTGGCCGGTGAGCGCCTGCCAGTCGGTGGCCATAATGGCACGGCGCAGCCGCTCCCCGCTGACAGCGGCACTGTCGCTGCCGGTGTCCGGCAAGGCCACCAGGAACTCTTCCCCGCCCCAGCGGGCGATCAGATCCTGTTTGCGCAACTGTTGGCGCAACACCCCGGCCACCCCGCGCAACACCTGGTCGCCGACCTCGTGGCCGTAGGTGTCGTTGATCGCCTTGAAACGGTCCACATCCAGCAACAGGAAACTCAGCGGGCACCGGCGGCGCTCGGCCAGGGACACAGCTTTTTCCACCTGCTCGGTCATGTGGCGGCGGTTCAGCAAGCCGGTGAGCGGATCGGTGGCCGCGAATCGGCGCAGCCGCTCCTGGGTCCGGGCCACCAGCCCCAGGTAGAAAAACGACAAATAGGCGAACAACCCGAACACCACGGTGAGGTTGAACAGGAACACCGATTTGAGGGCCGTCGGGGAAATGGGCTGCAGGGGCTCGATGAACCACATCAACACCAGCAGGGCCACGTAACAGCCCCACAACAGCGACAACCCGGCCACGGCCTTGACACGGGAGGTGGTGACACAGAGCGCGGGGATAAAAATCAGCAGATAATAGTGAAAACCGCTGTCCCAACCCAGGGCCACAATGCCGACTGCGGCGTGGACCGTGACCTCGATCCAGAACAGCGCCGCCGCCAGTTTGTTCCTGCGGTATTTGAAGGCGTAGTAGGCGCCGATGTACATGGCCACGCTGACGACGTTAATCCAGGCCAGCAACGGCGAATCCAGCAGGTAAAAAATGATGAACAAGCCGACGTCGATCGCCGCGGCCAACACACAGCCACGCATGGCGACTTGCCAGAATTGCGGACGGCGTTGGTTGGACTGCATATGAGCATCCCTGTTCGTGGGTCCAATAAAAAAGCCGGTCCGACCCAAGGGTCACCGGCTTTTTGTACAATCTGCTTGGTTAACGGGTACCACTCAGCTTTGCAGCCAGCTCTGTACCGCGTCTTTCCCGTGCTCTGCCCGCCACTCGTTCAAGACCTTGTGGTTACCACCGCGGGTTTCGACCACTTCGCCGGTGTGCGGGTTCTTGTATACGCGCAACGGGCGACGGGGACGAGTAGAGGCGGCCGCTTCGGTGCTGGCGTTCGCAATGGACGGATCAATCGCTTTCAATACCTGCAGCACGTCTTTGGCGGACTTGTTATATTCCTTCATCATTGCGCGTACTTCGTCTTCAAACTTGAGCTGCTGTTGCAGAGTCTGATCCTGCTCAAGTGCACGCAATTCTTCGGAGAGCTTTTCCATAAGCTGCTTCTTCTGGTAGTAATCGTTAATCTTCGCCATGGAGATAAACCCTTGTGGTTAAATTTAACTCAATTGTACCCCGAATTCGCGCAAATAATATAACACCCGAAACACCTTGGCAAAGATATATCCCACATATATGCGTTTTAATGCCATTATAATCGTAAATCGGCCGTCCCTAATGGCAAAATACCCTTCAGATCAAACAGCACCCCATTGTCTTTAAGCATTTCCCGAAATGATTCCGGTTGCATTGCCTTATACTGCCGATGGGCCACCGCAATCACCACCGCGTCATATTGGCCGGGTTCCGGTTCCGCCAGTAATTCAATGCCATATTCATAACGCGCCTGCGCCGGATCCGCCCAACAATCGCTGATGTCGACTTCACACCCGAACTCTTCGAGTTCCGCCACCACATCCACAATGCGGGTGTTGCGTAAATCCGGGCAATTCTCCTTAAACGCCAACCCCATGATCAGTACCCGCGCCCCGGCAATGGCCTGCCCGGTCTTGATCATCGCCTTCACCAGCGCCGCTGCGGCGTACGGGCCCATGTTGTCGTTGACCCGCCGGCCAGCGAGGATGACCTCCGGGTGATAGCCCACCGCCTGAGCTTTATGGGTCAGGTAATAGGGATCCACACCGATACAGTGGCCGCCCACCAGACCGGGCCGGAAGGGCAGAAAGTTCCATTTGGTGGCCGCCGCCGCCAGCACTTCGTGGGTATCGATACCCAGGCGGGCAAAAATCATCGACAACTCATTCATTAAGGCAATGTTTAAATCCCGCTGGGTGTTCTCGATGACTTTGGCCGCCTCCGCCACTTTAATGGAACTGGTTTTATGGGTACCGGCGGTAATAATACCCGCATACAAGGCGTCGATTTCGTCGGCAATGGCCGATGTGGACCCGGAGGTGACTTTTTTGATGTTGGTGATGCGGTGGTCTTTATCGCCCGGGTTAATGCGCTCCGGGCTGTAACCGGCATAAAAGTCCTGATTAAAAACCAGCCCGGACCCCCGTTCCAACACCGGCACGCATACTTCTTCGGTGGCGCCGGGGAATACCGTGGATTCATAAATGACCAGATCTCCCGGTGCTAATACCCGGGCAATGGTTTCACTGGCCTTGATCAGGGAAGTTAAATCGGGGGATTTGAATTCATCAATGGGGGTGGGCACGGTGACAATGTATATCTGGCAGTCCCGAATGCCTTCCAGGGAATCGGTGAACGACAAATGTTGCGCCCGTTGTAATTCCCCGGCCGACACCTCGAGAGTGACATCGATGCCGTCGTGCAATTCATTAATGCGTTTGCTGCTGATATCAAACCCGACCACCGCCCGCTGCTCGCCGAAGGCGGCGGCCAACGGCAAGCCGACATAACCCAGACCAATTACCGCGACTTTTTTCATTGCCAATGTCCTTTTGGGATGACCACCTGCGTTGCCGGCAGGGTCGATTGCAACCGCCGTGCAAAGGCGGCCTTGGCGGTATCGTCGCCGTGGACGACGCGGATCTCCTGCGGCGGGGTGGCCATGCCCTGCACAAACGCCAGCAAATCCGATTGCCCGGCGTGGGCCGAATAACCCCCCACCTGATGGACCCGGGCACGGATGGGGTGGCGTTCGCCCTCCAGCTCCACCCAACCGCCACCCGGGCCATAAGTCAGTATAGCCCGCCCCGGCGTGCCCGCTGCCTGATAGCCCACAAACAACACGTCATTGCGTGGCTCGCCCAGCAGTGCTTTCAGGTAATTCACCACCCGGCCCCCGGCGCACATGCCAGAGCCCGCCAGCACCACACAGGGACGGTGGGAACGGGCCAGGTGTTCGACCGCCTTTAAATGGTCGTCGTGGTCATCAATCACCGTCAGCTGCTCAAACGACAGCGGGTGACGGCCGGCACTCAGGCGCGCCTGCGCCTCGTCGTCCCAGAAGGGTTTCAGTTGCCGGTAGATGCGGGTGAAATTGGCCGCCAGGGGCGAGTCCACCACGATGTCCAGATCCCGCCAGGTCAGCCCGCGGCTGACCGCCTGGTCGCCAAACTCGTGAATCAGGCTTTCGATTTCATAGAGCAGATCCTGCGTACGACCGATGCTGAACGCCGGGATCAGCACCGTACCGCCGTCGGCGAGGGCGTTTTCCAGAATGGCCTTGAGCCGGTAGCGCCGCGCCGCCCGTCCTTCGTGGTCCCGGTCCCCGTAGGTGCTCTCAATCACCAGCCGGTCGGCCCGTTCCGGCGATACCGGCGGCGGCAATAGCGGCGCATGGGGTGCCCCCAGATCGCCGCTGAACAACACCCGCTGCTCGTCATCACCAACGCGGGCGTCGCACTCCACATAAGCCGAACCGAGAATATGGCCGGCCCGCTGCAGGCGCACCGACAGCGAGGCGTGGCTGCCGCCGGTGGTGCGTGCAGTAACGACAGGGTGCCATTGGTTATAAGGCAGGGGAACCAGACGGGAACGAATCAGCCCCAAGACCCGCTCGATCAAGGGGCGATCTCGGGTGAAGCCGATTTTGAGAGCGTCTTCCAGAATCTCCGGAAGCAGAATCGCGGAAGGTTGCGAGCAGAGTATCGGGCCAGCAAAGCCCGCCGCCAGCAAGTAAGGAATGCGGCCCACGTGGTCGATGTGCACGTGGGTGACTACCAGCGCCCGGATATGCGCAATGGGAAAGTCGACCGCCAGCTCTGCCGCCGACGCCCTCCCGGCCGCCTCCTGGCCTTGAAACAGGCCGCAGTCCACCAGGATGCCAGCGTCGCCGACGGTCAGTTCATGGCAGGAACCGGTGACGCCCTTCACGGCGCCGTGGTGCTTGATAGTGATCATGGTGCGTCCTTGTTGATCATTTTGTGCGTCCTTGCACAGGGTAGATCGGGGGCGGAGGGAAGTCAGTTCTTGGGATCCCCCCTCTTCCCCGACCCCTCTCCCACGGGGGGAGAGGGGAGTAAACATTCAACGCTGAGGCAATCCAGTCAGCCGCTCGCCCCCGGCGGGAGAGGGGGTTAGAATGTGCAAGCCCGTGAGGCGCGAGGAGGGCCGCACCATTGGGGACCGGCTTCAGCCTGTTCCTAGCCCAGTGTTAGGCCGATATTCGTTTGGCGTGACCGGCGCTGGGTTCCGCGTCATGCCCCTCAATGAACTGAGCAAACTCCTCCCCCAGTTCCGGGTGTCTCAGGCCGTAGGTGACAAACGTCTGCATGTAGCCCTGTTTATTGCCACAATCGTGGGAACGACCCTGAATCTGGAACGCCTCCACAACCTCCTGATCCATCAACATGCCGATGGCATCGGTCAGCTGGACTTCCCCACCCGCACCGACCGGGGTTTGCTCCAGAAGCTCCCAGATCGCGCCCGACAGGACGTAACGCCCCACCACCGCCAGATTCGACGGAGCCTGATCAACCGGCGGCTTCTCCACTATCGCCGTCATCGGCTGCGATTCACCCGCACCCAACGTGACCTCGCCAATATCCACCACGCCATAGCTGGAGACTTTGTCCTGGGGGACCGGCTCGACCATGATCTGACTGTTAGCGGATTCCGCATACCGGGCAATCATCGCCGCCAGGTTCTCGGTGTGCAGATCAGACATAGCGTCATCAATCAACACATCCGGCAGCACCACCGCGAACGGCTCATTACCCACCGCCGGGCGGGCGCAGGCAATGGCATGCCCCAATCCCCTCGCTTCACCCTGACGCACGTGCAGCAAGGTCACGTCGCTGGGACAAATGGACTGCACCTCATCCAGCAGCTGCCGCTTTACTCGCTTTTCCAGCATCGATTCCAGCTCAAAACTGGTGTCGAAATGGTTCTCTATCGAGTTTTTACTGGCGTGGGTCACCAATACAATCTCTTTAATGCCCGCCGCGATGCATTCGTTGACCACGTATTGAATGAGCGGTTTATCCACTATGGGCAGCATCTCTTTGGGGATGGCTTTGGTGGCTGGCAACATGCGCGTACCGAGACCGGCGACAGGTATCACCGCTTTACGAATTGGAGTCATCAAACAACCTTACTTGAATGGAGAATAATTACCGGTAGCGGAGGCAGGCTTCACCCTGCCCCAAACGTTTATACCGTTAGCCGCGTCACATTGCTGGCGGTGGCCTGTAGCTGGCTGCCGGATTCGGTGCACCACACCAGGTCGGCGGTATCGCCATTGGGCGTGTACCCGGTGGGCGCTTCCTTGAGGAGCTGGATGATGCGGGAGCAATCAAACGCCCGGCTGGCGGCGCTCAGGTTCTGCAGCATCAACTCCACCTCCGGCCAGGCCATGGACACCTCCCGGGCCATCATGATTCTTGGGTGGGCGGTGCCTTGCGGGTCGTCGCCAATCAGCAACTCTTCAAACAGTTTTTCTCCGGGGCGCAAGCCGGTAAACACCACTTCAATGTCGCCGTCCGGGCGATCGGCGGTTTTTTCCGTAAGCCCCATCAGATTGATCATCTTGCGGGCCAGATCGGCAATCTTGACCGGCTCCCCCATGTCGAGCACAAACACCTCACCGTCCCGGCCCATGCTGCCCGCCTGCAGCACCAGCTGACTGGCCTCGGGGATGGTCATGAAGTAGCGGATGATGTCCGGGTGGGTAACCGTGACCGGCCCGCCGTCGCGAATCTGATCGCGGAACAGGGGCACCACCGACCCGGAGGAACCCAGCACGTTGCCGAAACGCACCATGGAAAACGCCGTATCCTGCTGGCGCTGAGCCAGCCCCTGCAGCACCAGTTCCGCCAGCCGTTTACTGGCCCCCATCACGTTGGTCGGGCGCACGGCTTTGTCGGTGGATACGAGCACAAACCGCTCCACCCCTGCCGCAATCGCCGCCTCGGCGGTGTGCCAGGTGCCAAACACGTTGTTCTGCACCCCCTCAATCACGTTGTGCTCCACCAGTGGCACGTGCTTGTAGGCGGCGGCGTGGTACACCGTTTGCACCCCAAACGCCCGCATCACCGTCTCACAGCGGCGCCGGTGGGATACCGAACCCAGCAACGGGTGAATGGTGACCCCGAGCTCTTCGACCTGGTTGATGGTGGCCAGTTCTTTCTCGATGGAATAGAGCGCAAACTCGGAGCGTTCAAACAGCACCAGGTTACTGGGCTTCTGGCGAATGATCTGCCGGCAGAGTTCCGAACCAATGGAGCCGCCGGCCCCGGTGACCATCACCGATTTCTGATACAGACTCTGTGCGACCACCGCCGAATTGGGGCGGACGGGGTCACGGCCCAACAGGTCTTCCAGTTCCAGATCGCGGATGTCGTTGATGCGCGCCTGGCCGGCCATGAGCTCGGCCATCGAGGGCACGGTTTGCACCGGTAACCCCAGCTTCTCAAGTTGTTGCAGCAAGCGCCGGCGGTCCACATTGGCGTCCGCATCCAAGGCCAACAGCAGACGCTTGACCTGATGGCGCTCCACCACTTCTTGCAGATGATCCAAGGAAAACGCCGGCAACCCGGCAATCACCGCCCGGTGGTTGGCCGGAATCAACGAAATAAACACCGCCGGATGGTACTCCGTACCCTGTTGCAGCGCCTGCGCCAGCTGAGTCCCGGTTTCCCCGGCCCCCACAATGGCGACGTACTCTTTTCCCCGCGCCGACGACCGATTGACCAGCATGCGCACACTCATGCGGCTGCCGCCAACAAAAATAAACGCCAGCGCCGCGTAGATAAGCGGCACCGAACGGGGCACCGGCACGTGCAGGCTGTAGCCCAGTACAATCAACAGCACGGCCGAAACCGCCACGCCGGTAATGATGGTGACAAACGCCTGATCGCTCATGTAACGCACCACCGCGCGGTACAAGCCCAGGCGCACGAACACACCCAGGGTGAACACCACGGTGAGCGCAGAGATCAGCAATTCGCCCTTGTTGGGCACCCAAAAACTCTGCTCCAGGCGGAGAGCGAAGGCGGCCCAGAGTGCAAAGAACAGCGCCACGCTATCTACGCACACGGAAATGATGCGCTTGTTTAAGCGGGAGAGTTTTAGGAAGGAATCGAACAAAACGGCCTCCGGCCAGTGGTTATTATTACAACAATCCAGTATTGGAGCCTGCTAATCGCTACCAAAAAGATCCCGAGTATAGACCTTGTCTACCACATCCTGAAGGTCCGCATGGTGACGGTTGGCAACAATCACATCGGACAGCTGTTTAAACTCCGCCAGGTCGGTCAGCACCCGGGAGTTATAAAAGTGCTCGGCCTCCAGTTCTGGCTCATACACTACCACTTCAATGCCCTTTGCTTTTAAACGTTTCATCACACCCTGTATAGCCGACGCCCTGAAATTATCAGACCCTGACTTCATCACCAGTCGGTATACACCCACCACCTGCGGTTTACGTGCCAGGATGTCATCGGCGATGAAATCTTTGCGGGTGCGGTTGGCATCCACAATGGCTTTGATCAGGTTGTTGGGCACCTCCTCGTAGTTGGCCAGCAATTGCTTAGTGTCTTTGGGCAAGCAATAGCCGCCATAACCGAATGAGGGATTGTTGTAATGGTCGCCAATGCGCGGGTCCAGACCCACACCTTCAATAACCTGGCGGGTGTCCAAACCGTGGCGGACGGCGTAGCTATCCAGCTCGTTGAAGTAAGCCACACGCATTGCAAGATAGGTGTTGGAAAACAGTTTGATGGCTTCCGCTTCGGTGCTGTCGGTGAACAACACGGGCACATCCTCCCGGATGGCGCCCTGCTGTAGCAGGCTGGCGAACACCTCGGCCCGTTCGGAACGCTCACCCACAATAATACGCGACGGATACAGGTTGTCGTGCAGCGCCTTACCTTCGCGCAGAAACTCCGGCGAGAAAATAATGTTACTGGTTTTAAAGCGCTCGCACACCTCACGGGTATAGCCCACAGGCACCGTCGATTTAATCACCATTACTGCTTGCGGGTTAATGTCCAGGACATCCTGAATCACAGACTCAACCGTTTGAGTGTCAAAGTAGTTGGTTTTGGGGTCGTAGTCTGTGGGTGTAGCGATGACAACATAAACTGCACCTTGATAGGCCTGCTCTTTATTAAGAGTGGCGGTAAAGTTCAGGTCTTTGTTGGCCAGGTAGTCGGAGATTTCCGCATCTTCAATCGAGCTTATCCGATCGTTCAGAAAGCCCACTCTCTCTGGGTCGATATCCAGCGCGACCACTTGATTGCTTTGCGCTAACAATACCGCATTAGACAGGCCCACATATCCTGTACCTACGACCGCTATTTTCATCAGTCAAACACCATAACTTTGAACAGCTTTAACACCGCTCGATTAAAACAACTGAATAAAACCTCTACATCCCGAAAAGTATCATGCTCTGGAATGACTAAGATTCAGGCGAGATTCAAGTATTATTGCGAGTTGCGTTCATCATAATTTCTGTCAGCACTCGGCAAGTTTTTTCCATTTCACCGGTTGTTAACGTGGGGTGCACCAAGAACATCAGGCTGGTGACGCCCAGTTCTTTAGCGACTGGTAGCGATACCTTCGGCCGCCACTCGGTGTCATCAAAGGCTTTTTCCAAATAAACTTCTGAGCAAGACCCCGAGAAACACGGCACTCCAGCTTCAACAATCGCATTCTGGATACGATCCCGGCTCCAACCTTCGGCCAGTTTGTTCGTATCGACAAAGACATAGCACTTATAAGCGGCGTGCTCGATGGTCTCTGGAACAGCAGGCACTCGTAAACCAGGTAACGTTTTCGCGCAGTCCCAGAGCATGCTGGCATTATGTTGGCGAGCCTCTCGCCATTGCGCCATGCGGGCAAGCTGAATGCGGCCGATCGCGCCCTGCATCTCGGTCATCCGCCAGTTGGTACCAAAGCTTTCGTGCAACCAGCGGAAACCGGCGGGGTGCTCACGCTCGTAGACCGCATCCCAACTTTTACCATGGTCTTTAAACGACCACATTCGCGACCATAACTCTTTGTCGTTACACGTCACCATGCCACCTTCACCACCGGTGGTCATGATCTTGTCCTGACAGAACGACCAAGCTCCGGCGTGACCGATGCCACCTACGGAGCGCCCTTTATAACGTGCTCCATGGGCCTGGGCGCAGTCTTCAATCACAAACAGATTGTGCTGCTCGGCCAGCTCCATAATTGGATCCATATCGCAGGGCCAGCCCGCCAGATGCACGCACATCACCGCGCGGGTTTTGTCGGTCATCACCGCCGCAATGCTTTCGGCGGTGACGTTCTGGGAGTCACGATCCACGTCGGCAAACACCGGCACCGCACCGGCCAACACTATGCTGGACGCTGAGGCCAAAAAGGTGCGCGAGGTCACAATCACCTCGTCACCAGCGCCAATACCCAGCCCCTGTATAATCAGATCCAGAGCGACCGTGCCATTCGCCACGGCAATGGCGTACTCACTGTCAGAAAAGGTAGCGAATTCCTTTTCAAACTCTCGGCATTCCTTACCGGTCCAGTAGTTCACTTTGTTGGAAAGCAGCACGCGGGAAACAGCATCGGCTTCTTCCTGGGTGAAGGACGGCCAAGGGGAAAAGGGGGTGTTTAGCATCACTTCGTCCTTAAACGATGAAAGAGTGCAAGCGCGATCAGAAATTAACGAGAAAACGGGCGGGCAGGGTTTCCGACAACGGTTACGCCGGGGGGAACATCTTTGGTTACTACGGCGCCCATTCCAACTATTGCTCCCTTACCAATCACCAGAGGCTTCCCAGGGGCTCCCTGCTTAATAACCGCACCGGTGCCGATGTAGGCGTGATCTTCGATATGAACGTTACCGTTACAACGCACACTCGGCGCAAAGGTCACATAGTCCCCAATCACACAATCATGCGCCACATAACTGTAAATATTGGCGTGAAAGTGCTTACCGATTTTGATGTTCGAGGTAAGCTGCGTGAAGTGACATAAAATGGCGCCCTTACCCACATCTACCGAATCGAGAACCACTACGTTATCGGCCTCAACACTAAGCACTTCAAGGTTATCTTTTGCGCACTTAGCTTCCAAAGCCTCTCTAACCTGGCTGTTTGCGATCGCAAAAACCACAAACCTCTTATTCGCATCGAGCTGCAAAAAATCTTCATACCGAAGAACCGGATACTGGTTTAACTCTCTCTCGTCGGAGCCGTCATCCACGAAAACCAATTTTAGATTATTATACTGACTTTCTAACTGCTCTCTTACCAAGGGAAGTACTTCACGCCCAAAGCCACTGGCGCCATAAACTCCAACTAAGCAATCAGTCATATTTACCTCTACTGGCCCCTTCAAATCGTGACATGGTCACCTCACCCTCACCACTGATCCCATCTCTCACCAGAACTTTTTTAACAGTTAGAATCAGTATCTTGATATCAATCCACAAGCTGCGATTGTCCACATACCACACATCCAGTTTGAACTTTTCTTCCCAGGAAATGGCGTTACGTCCGTTAACCTGCGCCCACCCCGTTATACCTGGACGAACCTCATGACGGCGATACTGCTCTTTGGAGTACAGCGGAAGGTATTCCATCAGTAACGGCCTTGGGCCGACCAGGCTCATATCACCTTTCAACACGTTCCAAAGGCCGGGTAACTCATCCAAGCTGGTGGAGCGCAAAAAACGGCCAAAGGGCGTGATCCGTTCAGAATCCGACAACGGCTTTCCGCTTTCATCGTAGGCATCGCACATGGTGCGGAATTTCACCAATTCGAACGGGTTCCCATGGAGGCCTGGGCGAATTTGGCGGAAGAGTACGGGGGAGCCAAGTTTGCGGCGGACTTGCCAGGCAACAATGAGAATGACCGGCGATAGCAGTAACAGACCGAAAGTGGCAGCAATGATGTCGAGGAGCCTCTTAAGCATAATTTATTTCACCGTTCATAGAACCCGGAACCGTTATATGCCGAAGCTCCTTTGCAAAATATGGAATATACAGCTTTTCGCGCATTCCTGAGCGCATCATATAATTCTCGTCCCCACGCTTCTCAAGCGAAAAAAAACACTTTACTAGAGCAGCGTGATTCGCCGGGCAAACCACCCCAATCTGCAACTGCTCCACCCACCGGGCAACACTCGTGTCTTCGCCGCACACTGCCAACACCCCAGCGCCCGATAAGGCATACCCGGAAGACTTACTAGGAAAGGCGTATTTCGTGACTTCATCATCAATCGGTAACAGCGCCCAGCGGTGCTGGTTGACCAGTTCTGCGGCCTCCGTGGCGGGAATAATGCCCAAGTAGTCCACCTGCTCGTAGGTATCTGCCAATGCCTGCACATCCGGCGCATGGACACCACCACCAGCGAAGGTGAAACGCATCTTACCACCTTGTTGCAAGTAATCCCGAATGGCCGCCATTAACAGGGGGATACGCTGCAGGCGGCCGGCGTTACCGCAGAACACGATACCATTGGTGCGCTTTTCCGTCGAAACTGCGGTCACTTCAAATGATGGATTGTCCAGTAGGTGTATTGGGCGTTGAGTGCCGCTGCGCTGTCGGATATAGGACTTCATATCTTCAGAGAGCGTGATAATCGCATCCGCATGGCGCAGTGTGTAATTGTCTGCCCTTTGCAACAATCGGAACAATACCCGGTTTACAGGTACCACAATATTGGCGGCTTCCGGGTGAATATCCTGAAGGTGATAAACATAGCGGGCACCAAATAACCGGCAATAAACCGCCACAATAAACGGAACCACCACCGGCGGGTTGGTGGATACGTACACATTCTCTGGCCTGGCGCGCAACAGACTGATGAAGGTCCACAGCATGAAGAACACGGCTTCAGCAATGCGTTTTATCACACCACTGGCTGAGGTGGTGTAAGACTTACAGGCTCGAACCTGAACGTCTTTACCCCGCCCTTTGCTCTCCAAAAGGCCTGAAAGGTCACCATCGGCCTGGGTAATCACACACACGGAATGGTGCTCGGCCACCTGCTCCGCAAACTGCAACAACCCCTCGCCAATTACCTGACTTTGAGGCCAAAAACTCCGATTAACAATCACCAAACCCGTTTTTTTACGCGCCATAGGGGCTATGCTGCCTTAATACTGCTTCCAAACCGTCTGCATCACATAATCCCGATAACTGTGGATTATCCGCACAACCTTATCCGCCACGTTCGGCATACTGTAGTCTTCCACCAACCGCATGGAGCGTTCATCGCCCCTGCTCTGATTATCAAGAATGGCCAAACCCTGCAGTACGCGTTCAGTTTTCAGGCCCACCATCATAGCGGCAGTTTCTTCCATGCCTTCGGGGCGTTCGTGGGCTTCGCGAATGTTCAGAGCGGGGAAGTTGAGGATAGAGGCTTCTTCACTTATCGTACCGCTGTCCGACAACACCGCTTTGGCGCTCAGTTGCAGCTTGTTGTAATCTTTGAAACCCAGGGGCTTCAGCAGACGCACGTTCTGGTGGAACTGCACCCCCATGGCATCCACCCGCTTTTGGGTTCTGGGGTGGGTGGAGACAATCACCGGGTAGCCGTACTGCTCCGCCACTGCGTTCAGGGTGTCGACCAAAGCCAGGAAGTTCCTGCCGGAATCCACGTTCTCTTCCCGGTGGGCACTGACCACGAAGAACTGCTTCTCCTTCAGGCCCAGGCGCTCCAGAACATCGGAAGCGTCAATGCCGTCACGGAAGTAGTTCAGCACTTCAAACATCGGGCTGCCGGTTTTGATCACACGGTCGGGCGGCAGGCCTTCGCGCAACAAGTAATCGCGGGCGATGGTGCTGTAGGTGAGGTTGATATCCGCCGTGTGATCCACAATGCGACGGTTGATCTCTTCCGGTACGCGCATATCGAAGCAGCGGTTGCCGGCTTCCATATGGAAGGTCGGTATTTTGCGGCGCTTCGCGGGAATCACCGCCATGCAACTGTTAGTATCGCCCAGTACCAGCAGAACTTCAGGCTGAACTTCTGCCAGCACTTTATCAACCGCGACAATCACGTTACCAATGGTTTCTGCTCCCGTAGCACCGGCGGCGCTCAAGAAGTGATCCGGTTTGCGAATGCCCAGATCCTGGAAGAAAATTTCATTCAGCTCGAAATCGTAGTTCTGGCCGGTGTGCACCAGAATGTGCTCGCAATAATCATCCAGCTTAGCCATTACGCGGGAAAGGCGGATGATCTCGGGACGAGTGCCTACAACCGTCATTACCTTAAGTTTTTTCATAGTAAGAACTGTACTCAGTTATCTGTTGACTGAAACGTAGGAACAACCCTGCGAATTATAGGGGGCAGGCAAATGTGTCTGGATTTTTCCGTTCAAAAATCTCGTTGGCCCAGAGCATAACCACCATTTCGCCGTCACCGATATTGGTGATGTCATGGGTCCAGCCTGGCACCGTTTCTACGATCTTCGCTTCCGTTCCATCGGTAACCAATTCATACTCTTCACCGGTTTGAATCTGGCGAAACTTGAATCGAGCTTGCCCCTTGATTACCAGAAACTTTTCGGTTTTGGAGTGATGGTAATGTCCGCCGCGGGTAATTCCAGGATGCGCGGTAAAGTAAGAAAACTGACCACAGTCCGGCGTCTTAAGCATTTCAACAAACACGCCCCGGGCATCGCCGTGCATGGGTACGCTATAGGCGAACTCTTCCGGCGGTAAAAAGCTGACGTAGGTCGAATGAAGCGCCCTGATCAGCCCTTGCCCTACCCGCTCGGTGACTAACGATTCCCGACTCGCTTTAAAGGCACGTATGGTGTCAGCCAATGCACCCACAGTGATTTTATATTGCGGCTGCACCTGCTCAAAACCTTCAGCAACCGGATTCGGCTGAGCACCGTCCAGGAGCTGTAGAAAACGGTTCACGACATCATCGATGTAAACTAACGTGACTTCTGCATCCGGGTTATTAACCTGAATAGGCTTGTCCCGGGCGATGTTATAACAGAAAGTTGCTACCACAGAATTATAGTCAGGACGTGACCACTTCCCAAACACGTTAGGCAAGCGGAAGATGTACAGCGGAAACCCGGCTTCACTTGCGGTTTTTTGCGCGGCAACTTCACCTTTGCGCTTGCTGATCCCATAATCATTTTCAACTGCAGCTTGAGTAGACGAAGCAACGACTAAGGGTACTTTCTCCCCGGTTTCCCGAACCCTCGCCGCTAAAAGCTGACTGATCTTTACTGTCAGATCGGTATTGCCCTCTTTAAACTCGCTCACATTTTGTGGGCGATTCACCCCTGCTAAATGAAACACAAAGTTCGCTTTACGTAACGCTGTCTGAAGCTCATCATCCGATGACTCACGAGTGACCAACGAGACCTCAACACCCTCTTTTTCGGATAAGTGCTGTCGCAAGTTTCTGCCAATAAAACCGTTTGCGCCTGTAATGACTACGTGCATAACTATCAATCCTGAGGTTGTGCGTCTTCGCCTCTGACGATGGCCTGAATGAAATCCAGCTTCATTAAAAGCTGCTGCATGCCGGCTTTATCCAATCTAGTGGTGTTGTGGGAATTGTAATCGACGGCATCTGAAATCTTCTGCTCGCCCTGCTCAACATACTTGCCGTAGTTCAAGTCCCGCAGGTCGGGCGGCACCCGGTAGTAGCCTTCAAGGTTCTCGGCGGCCACCATTTCTTCCCGGCTGAGCAAGGCTTCAAAAAGTTTCTCACCGTGACGGGTACCGATCACGCGAATTTCATGCTCTGGTACGCCCATTAAATCAGTCAGTGCGTGAGCCAGCGTCTCGATCGTTGCAGCGGGAGCTTTCTGAACATAGATTTCACCTGGCTGACCATGCTCAAAGGCATACAGAACCAGATCGACCGCATCGTCCAGCGTCATCATGAAGCGAGTCATATCCGGATCAGTAATAGTGATCGGCTGTCTTGCCTTGATCTGCTCAACAAACAGGGGGATCACTGAACCGCGGGATGCCATCACGTTTCCATAGCGTGTGGCACAGATGACTGTACCGTTACTGGAACGGGATTTGGCAACCACGACTTTTTCCATCATCGCCTTGGAAATCCCCATGGCATTGATGGGGTACACCGCTTTATCAGTACTCAGACATACAACCCGTTTCACACCACAGGATATAGCCGCTTCCAGAACGTTCTCAGTACCGAGAACATTCGTTTTTACTGCTTCCATCGGATGAAACTCACACGATGGTACCTGCTTTAGGGCCGCAGCGTGATAGACATAGTCGACACCGCGCATTGCACTCAATACGGATTGGTAATCACGCACATCACCAATGTAAAACTTGAGTTTCGGATTGTTATAGCGCTTACGCATGTCATCCTGTTTTTTCTCATCCCGGCTGAAGATGCGGATTTCTTCGATGTCGGTATCCAAAAAGCGATTAAGAACGGCGTTGCCGAAGGAGCCGGTGCCACCGGTGATTAACAGGGTCTTCTTCTTGAAAGGCATATCGGGTGGTCCTTAGTTCTTTTCGTAGGCGTATTTAAACAGGGCGATGTTAGCTTTTATGGCGTCACGCTGGGAGAATTTGTTTTTGGCCCAAGCGAGCACTCGCTGGCGCATTTGATGGTGCTCATCTGCGCACATGGTAGCCAGCTCATCCAGCACTGCGCTGAATGAGTCTGGGCTGTTGAGGGGGAGATCCCAGCCTATGCCTTGTTCTTGGAGGTTTCGCCAGGGGGTGGTGTTTGCAATCAAAGTGGGTAGACCGGCACAAAGTGCTTCTGCAATCACATGTCCGTAGTTTTCGCCCTTAGTCGGGAAGAAGAATACATCGTATTTCTCAAGATATTTAACCACATCATCAGGGGTCAACGAGCCTCTGTGATGAACCTGTATATGTGGAGGCAAACCGGCAATCACTTTATCACATTGCTGCCAATACTCTTCGTCTTCGACAGGGCCGTAGATATCGTAAACTAGGGGATGTTGAACCTGTTGCAGCATTTCAAGGGCTCCCAACAGGTTCTTCTTCGGGGAGATACGTGAAACAAATACAGCCTTCAGAGGCCCAGTAGCTCGAGACGGAAGCTGTTCTGCATACTCCTGAGCCCCGATATTTTCCGCAACCTGAACATCAACGTGCTGGCCTAACGTCCGGCGAATGTCATCCGCTTCGAAATCACTGGACGCCTGAAATACCGTGCCCCGGTGTAAGCCCAGCAGTTTGAACACTCTTATGAAAACCCGCTTCTTACCGGACTTAAGTGACAAGGCACCCTCAGAAAACTCGCCCCGCGGGCCAAGCACCACCCTCTGTCGGAGGGCCTTAGCCATCAGCAGAGGTAAAAAAGAAAAACGCGGAGAGAAAAAGCTGTTTAGATAAACCAGATCGTAATCTTTAACGCGCAGCTGTCGGGCTATTTGAGCGTAACCGGTTTTGCCTGATTGAGCGTAGAACACCGAGGCATTACCTACCTGATTCCAAGTCCCGCGGCTTACCGAGGTGTAGGGAGAAGTATCACCCAGATCCCTGTCGCTAGTGATGAGTTTGAAGGTTATTTCATCCCCTACCTGATCAAAAAGGTTTTTGATGGTTTTTATGGGGCCGCCGCCTTTGTAGCCGGGGAGGTAAAAACCTGTAAACACCAGAACTCTAACAGTTTGTTTACTCAAACTCATTAATCCCGCATAAATTCAACTCAAAAGGTTAAATATCGCCTAACCTTGCTAATCTTAAGACAAACCCTGTGACGCCTTTCCAATCCCACATAAGGAATATGCGCTCCCTGCTTCTGAGAAGCGCTATCATGATTACCGAGAAATAATTTAAACACCGACAAACACACCATAGCATTGGTTGTGTATTTAAAACTGTAGTCACCAGCACTAACCCTGACGACGTAATATTTTTAAATGAACAAATAATCACTTTGAACCCACTACTTGAAATGCCGACTGAAACACCAGAGCCTTACAAGCAGCACGATAGAATCAAGATATGCAAATAGACAAAGTTCGAAACGAATCATACAAAACCATCGCCATGCAAAACAATTGAGCTTACATAAAAATATGACTTAAAAACAAAATAAAAAAGCATCAACAAAACAAATGGGCTCGCCATCTTCCTGTAAACAATAAAAAAATAAAAAGCAAATGAAACTGCCATGACATTAACTCTAGACCCTCCCAGTACAATCACAAAGGGTAAGAACAAAAGAACTCCCCAGACTCGAAAATCCCATCTGCGAAAAACCAAAAACACAAGAACAAACAAAGCAAAAACATTCACAACATCAAAAAACTTTAAGCCATCACCATAATATATGTAAATCTTATCGTATACCTTTCCGGCCACAGAAAACAAAACTGGAAAAACAAAAATTATTAATAAAAACAAAAACCACAAGAACATTTTGCCAATCTTTTTCGATCGCAAGATATTAATACACTCATTCGAAACAATCTTAAAAAAAATGACTACCAAGAACGCCAGCATTTGAAAATGAGACAGAACAGAAAACGAAGACAGTGCATATCTGAAGAAGCCAGTGTAAGAAAGTGACCAAACAATAAACAAATAACCAATTTTTAGTCTTTCAGCACTAGTCATCAAAACCAAAAAATAATAACCAAAAACAAGAAGTAAAAATGAATACCAAGGGCACTTATATTTACGACACAGATTAAAAACACCAAGAATCAATAGCACATTAAGCGCAGATACGTAAACATTCTTTGGAATACCTATTTTTGCTCCGAACCAAAGAATGCTTAAAGAAACTGGCTCGCTAGCGCCAAGCATCGCAGTTCCAAGATGAACGACTTTAGAAATATCTATCTCACTTGCGGCCATATAATACTGATGATAATAATACTGATCACCATTCACATAACAACCAAGCAAATAGCATGACCAAATATAAGCAAATATAGAAATCAGAAAACGCGAGAACTCATGATAAACAATCAAAAACAATCACCTGAACTTAAAGCCGCCCGTATCAACTACAGCTCGCCCTATTATTGAGCATATCAGATGCGTACGGGGTTGGCTCTATTATTAAATTTACGATCTCTATTCCAGCCAGTCAAGCGGCTCTTAGCCGCCATTACGCCTCAAGGTATATCTTGCATTTAGTTTAAACACTGCAGTGTGAGCCACGCGCCTGTCAAACCTCTGTGTTTAATTAAGTGAGATAACCAAAAGGAGTGGGTGTTTTTTCGAATGATTTTGGCATTCCCCATCAAACATCAATGCCGAATCCCGGCCCTATGAACTCACTCACCGCCTCACGCTTTAGCTAGCCCTAAAAAATCGCGACAACATCTACATATAGCTCTAACTATTTGTCCCATTGAAAACATTAACAAAAAGCTTACTCCAACTATAATTCCCAAACAAATACTCTTGACGCTTGACTGTTTTCTTCTTTAAGTCCATCACCTTTGACTCGAGAACCTCAACGATATTTGACATGTCATCATTAATAACAAAGCCAACTTCTTGAAACTCTCTAGGCAACCCACTGAAATTATTAACCAAGGCAAACCCCGGATAACAGTTAACAGAGAAAAATTTTGACGGAAAGAAAAACCGCTCATCTATACCATCACTAAAACGAAAACATACATTAAAATCGCTCTGCATCATTTCTTGATGAATCACGTCCTTATTTGCGTAACCACGATACGTAACATTTGGTAAGGACTGGGCTATTTCGGCTACGTACTGTTTCAGTCCTCCCTTGCCATACACTATTAGCTCATAATTATCAGGGATTACCTTCCATGCATCAAGCAACTTACAAATACCATTATGCTTTTCGAGCGCACCCGCAAACACTATGGTCAATTTTCGATCACTACTACTGACAATAGAGTTAGCCGAAGTCGTTGCTTTGCACTTACCACCTTGACTTTCAAATGGACGATCATACTCCATCGCCCCAGGAAAAACATAATAGCTATTTTCTTTTAAAGCGAGCTCAAAAGCCAAAGGTTCGGTCACAGGAACTGCGACTTTATAAAAACGAACAAGCTTTGACGCGACCCGATCATGTAACCGATCAAAATACTTAAATAACTCTCCACTACGATGATCCTGGATAATAATAGTAGTATGAGACTTAGTGAGAATCGAAGCGAAAACAACGAAAACATTAACAAAAAAGTAACTATTATATTGAACAACCTTACCAGGTCGTTGCATCAATATTGTAAAGAAACAATATATTGCAAAAACAAAATCTCGAACAAAAGCCACATTGATTGTAATTGGATAGATCGCGTAACTGTCTTGAGCCCGACGGAATATAAACCTTCCTTTTGGCCAAGATTTTGCCGGTCTTTGTGCCACGGCGTTCACTTCAGCGTTAGATATGCACTTTAGACTGGTTACAATTCTTCTTTGGACAGAATCACCTGCTGCAGATGCTCCGACCTGAACATCTTCAGAGTTACTAAAGTGGCCTATAAACAAAACCTTCACAAACAATCACCTCATTTGTCATCGAACACCCGCGGCCTCGTTAGCAAAAACGAAACTCAAACGATTGAAAGAGCCTTATAAAGAAAAACACCTAGGGACGGTCTGAATCTTCGTTTTTTGCTGGTTAAATCTATGATCACCAAAAATAGCGGTTATTCATACCTTCCCTAGTGTTTACTTCGTCGAAGAAGATCCCAGCAGAATATAGCAGCTCGGCCATCTAAAGCAGCCAACAATATAAAAACCTTAGACTTCAGCGGGGTACATGTTGATAGAATCAATCTAAACCACACTCGTCTAATGTGGCTACACACTTTCTTCAGGTATTCCTGCTCATAACTAGTCAGAGGCGCGCGAAGAACTACCAGCAAAGCGACAATGAAGTAGCTTTCAAGATAGCACAACCTCCGCAATCCCACCCGGTTTTTTTCCCGCTTCATATCTTGTCGCATATATTCTGGAATCAGCAAACAAGTAAGCCTTTTAGAGTTTGCACCTTGAGAGTTGATACTGGAGGTATTATCCCGATAGTAATAAAGATTCTCTGAACACAAGGAGATCAGTCTGCAGGACTTTAGGATTCTATAATTAAACTCAAAATCCTCAAAAAAATGAATATCTTCTTTAAGACTGATCTCTTGAACTACTTCCCTTTTATACAAATAAGCCCACAACGATGTTGGAAACTTAAGTTCCAGCAACAGCCCTAGTGCCTCTTGATTTGTTACCACCCCATCTTTTTTGGTCTGTCTTTCATGATCATTGTTTATGGTATAACTTGAGAGAACAGCACACTGAGATAAATCTTTCGACAACAAACCAACCAACTTCTCATATAGATCTCTTTTTACGGTGTCATCACTATCAACAAATCCGACATACATCCCTCGCGCGGCAGCGATACCATCGTTTCTTGCTGCAGAAACACCTGCATTTTCCTTATCGATGACTCTTACTCGTTCATCACGCTCTTCGAAGGCCTTACAGATCTTTAAAGATTCATCATCCGACCCATCATTTATGAGTATAAGCTCAATATTTTTATACGACTGCTCAAGTATCGACGTTATACACTCTTCTAGATAATTTTCAGAATTATATACTGGCACAATGATACTAACTAAGCCTTTCAATTATTTACCCCACGTACGACTTTGCATTTTAATCGAAGTTATTAGGCCTGCTTATGCAATTACAAGACAACAATCTACGGCAGCTAGCTATAACGTTGCTCATGACTTCCATCACACGGGTCCGAAAACACACATATTAGCGTCCTGTTCCCCGGGCCGCTATTTAAAGCTTAAGCGAAGACCTTTTGATATTTCCGAAAGTTTTTCCTAGAATTAAGGTCACTTGTTGGCACGTCACTCTAAAGCAAATCAGGGTATCATTACGACGACTTACTTTGCCTTTCCGCATAACAAATGGTTCTTCAAAAACTTTCGACCTTCATTCGCATATTCCTCACGGAGTTCGTTTACCTTACCCCAGTCAATCCGGTCGGTAATTATTTCGGGGGCAATGTCGGCCACTGAACTCACCAATCTATCTTCAAGCCCCAACATCGATAAAAGAGAATTAAACCTTGCCAGCCCTCGCTTCGAGTTACCCACTGCAATGAACGGCCTATTAAACAAAATAGCAAATACCGTACCGTGAAATGAGTCCGTGACGACGAATTGCGCTTCTCTGAAACTTTTCAGCCACGCTTCGACCGAAGGGTAAATGCACTGTTCAATATCAGTGGAGCGCACTTCAGAAACGAGCTTTTCGGGCATTATATAAAGCGAATCAATTTGAAGTATTTCTGCCACGGCTTTCGAGATCTTCTGCTTGTCCTCGCTAGAGTCGAGAATGTACGAAAGTACGAGAGAATTATGTTCATTTTCAACATCTTGGGCAACAAGTGCTTCGTAATCGCTTGGGGCTAAAAGAAGCGTGGGATCTACAACCCAGTCCGGGTTTATTCCGAACTTTGTCTTACAAAGTTCAATCGCCGACTTTTCTCTAACCGATACTGCATCAAATTTCTTGACCAGTGGCCTGCATTTTTCCTTGACATTCTCAGGATATTCCCACTCATCTACACCGAAGGAAGCTGCATAAGCCACACGAATAGCTTTACTACCTAGATCATCCAAAAAATTCAGAAAGAAATTAAGAATACTGGGGGAATATCGCGGCCGCCAAACCTGATCACTGCCTACTACGAAAGCGTCAAACTTTCGGTTTCGGTAATACTCCCGCAATTCTTGCTCACTTGTGATTCTTGGCGAAATGGTTATCCGTCGATCACGAAAATTAGCCAGCTCCTCCAATGCCCGCGTCTGTTTCTTAGCGGTAGGTATCGATTTAATGCGACCTAACATTAGCCTGGCAAGATTGAGAGCGTGACTTTTCGCAGAGGATACCCGCCCGGCCTCTGGTGCGCGCCTGTCCAGGGTTTCCACCTCACACCCCAGCTTTTTTAAATAGGTTTGTAAGGCATAGGCTTGGAGTAAACCGCCATAGTTGTGGCCTAGAGGTTGGGTGAGGATTGCGACTTTCTTTTTTACCATTTAAACGCCCTGTCCCATCGAAACCTAATTAACGCTATAAGCTTACGCTTCACAAAAGAAAGCACTCTACGAGTAAACGAACGCCCTGGCGAGCATCCCGAAAATAAACAAGTTTCAGCGTGACCAAATAATATGACAGGTCGCCCGTCGCTTTTGCATTCTGAAACGACCGATGCGACAGGGCCCTCCACTCGGTTCTTAAGCGCTGCCGTTTCATTTCATAGACATTATGACTCCCCACTAGGGGGCTGCCCCCGCCTCGTGGGTTAGCCTCAGCCAGAGCCATACTTTACGTGTTCACATGCGTAAAATTGGGGGGGCAGCACTATGAAAAAACATAGCACATTGTTCATTGGCCTGGATACGCACAAAGACTCCATTGCCGTGGCCTATGCCACAGATTCCCGAAAAGAACCGGTGACTTACCTGGGTGCCATCGGCACCCAGCACTACGCCATCCGCAAGATGGTCCGGCAGTTTGAATCCCGACACCCCGGATGCCAACTTCAGTTCGTTTATGAGGCCGGTCCCTGTGGTTACTGGCTTTATCGTTTGTTATCCAGTTGGGACTATCCCTGCTTCATCGTGGCACCTTCACTGATTCCGAAGAAGCCCGGGCAGCAGGTGAAAACCGACAAACGCGACTGCATGCAACTGGCGCAGCTGCTCCGTAGCGGGGACGTTGACCCCATCTACGTGCCGGAACCGGAAGATGAGGCCATCCGCGATCTCTCCCGGGGCCGGGAAACCGCCATGTGGGATCTGAAGAATGCCAAGTGCCAACTTAAGGCGTTTCTTTTGAGACACGATATCCGATATACCGGCTCGGCCAACTGGTCGGCAGCACACATCCGGTGGCTCTCAGAATTGGTCATGCCCACGCCGACGCAGAACACAGTGTTCCGGGAAATGCTCTACACCATCGTAGAGCGCCACAAACGATTGGAACGGCTCGACACCGAACTGGCCTATCAGGTACGGCGCTGGCGTTTTTACCCGCTGGTCAAAGCCGTCCAGGCGCTTCGGGGTGTACAGCTGCTGGTTGCCACCGGTGTCGTGGCTGAGCTTGGCGACCTTCAGCGCTTTGATAACCCCAGGAAGCTGATGGCCTATGTGGGCCTGACACCCAGTGAACGCTCCAGTGGCAACCGGCGACGAATCGGACCCTTGACCTGTGCCGGTAACAAACGGGCAAGACGGATGCTCATTGAGGCCGCTCATGCGTATCGATACCCGGCGAAAACCTCAAAAATCCTGCAACTCCGTCAGGAGGATCTGCCCAAAGCCATTGTAGAGAAGGCTTGGGATACCCAGGTCCGACTCTGCCGGCGCTATCGAGCACTGATGCAGCGCGGCAAACACCGCAACGTGGTGGTCGCCGCGATTGCCAGAGAACTGGTTGGCCACATTTGGGCTATTGCCCGGGAAGTGGTCATCGCCAAGCCGGATCCAAGGTTGATGCTATGACAACGATTATGGGGCAGGACAGGCCTCTCAGGCCGCGGAGTGTGAAGCAACCCTCGACGCGCGTTAGGAAGCCTGGCTGAAGACTCAGACCAGACGCTCGTTCCTAGACGGAGGACCGGCTTCACGACGGAAAAGTAAGGTGGTGAGAACCCACGGATATCAGCATGAAAACCGTCGACGATTACTGGCCTCAGCGTCTGTCCTGACCCGCCCTTTAATAGCGGGATCGTAGCTCTGAAAAAATGGGCCTGGACTGGTGCGTACCTCTTGACGTGGGGAGTCATATCAACGCGTGACCCTACCCCAGAATTCAGGTCCATTTAAAACTGGAAAATCCGGCATGATAGGACCTTGAACAGGAGATCATGCCATGAAGCGATCCCGTTACACCGAACAGTTGATTGGTGGGCACTACCTTTTCTCCGGAGCCGCCCTTAGCGTAGGTGATGTATCCGTTCGCGGGTTGAGACGGATCTTTGCTTCGGAAGGCTATGCCTTCAAGTTCCTTTAGCTAAAGGGCTGGCTGCGGGTAAGCCCGTTCATTACTTGCCCAAAGCCTTTTTCAATACTTTAACCCCGCGTTCCCCAAGCACTCCTCGCGCCATATTTTTGGCCGTTTTCTTATGATCCTTCTTGATATTCCTAATCATCTCCAGCGCCCGGCTTTCTTCCTCACTATCCGTAAACACCTCAAACACGATAGACTGCCCGCTGGTATTCTTCGTTAAGAACTCACCATACACCGCCTCATACTCTTCCTTGGACGATGCACTGATGTACTTAAAACCCAAATCCTGGGCATAGTGTTTAATCAAGGTTGGAGACTTGTTGCCGTAATGCCCTGAAGCGGAAATAAACTCGTCCGCCTGCTCACCAAAATGTGCAGCTACATGGTTATATTGGCGGAACTCAGTGCCTTTGCCGTTGTTGATGACCATAATGCGCAGATTGTTACCTGCGTGTCGATTGCCGAGCGCATTCATGTCGTAAAAAAACGCCAGATCGCCGATGATACAGAAGTAGAGTTTGTCAGGACTGGCGAGCGATGCGCCTAACAGACTGGAAAGCCCTCCATCAATTCCAAAGCCTCCTACGTTAGACATAGACCTAACAGAATGTGGTACCTCAAAGAAATTCCACGAGCGAAGGCTATTCAGGATCCCAAAATGAACAACCGAGTCTTCAGGAATCCTGTATGCGGTGCGCTGTGCTACCCAAATGTTAGAAAACGGAATCTCTGGAATCTCCTCCTTAACTTCCTTCAGGCGAGCCAGGCATTGCTGCAAGTATTTATCGGACGAAGTTTTGGATGGATCTGTATAGCGCTCGAAGAACGTTTTTTCATCCATCTCGAATACGTAACGCAGCTTACGGAAAGTATCGCGGATTTCGCCGTCTTCACTGACGCGCCAGACTTCTTCGCCCACCATTCTCATACCGGCGTAGTCGCCGGTCACTTCACCTATGTGAATCATTACATCCGGCCTTTCGGAGGCTAGGTCCATCTGGTCCTGGCTGGCTGCGAGAGAGTAGAGCAAGCGATATTGCCCCTTGTAACCACTGGTATGGTCACAAAAAACCACGGCATTGTTGCTGCTGCAGAAGTTATCCAGAGCCTTTGTTTGCTCAGTGGTGAACTCCCGGTGAGCACCAATGAACACCGCAACCCGGCCTCTCAGTTCTGGCAGTTTGTCGGTAGTGCTGAACCGATCCATTACTCGGCAATCTGGTAGGGTTTGAGTGTCATATGACCGGCTGTAGCGTGTGGGTAAGTTGATATGTACAGGCCCACCGCCGCCGCGTTTGAGCGCAAGGATGGCTTGGTTGACTTTTACTTCACACTCCCACCAATCGTCATCGTCTTTAACGATGGGAAGTTCGACACTGAATCGGTGGGTATCATTCTGCTTAACGCTACGATCAATGACCTGTGGAACATGGTGCCCCACCCTACAGACCATTTGCGTTGATGTAATCGCAAGCACTGGCAGTTTTCGATAATACGCTTCCGTTAGCCCTGGCAAGTAATTTCGAGATGCAGTGGCACCGGTACAGCTGATAACAATGGGCTCACCAGATTCATGAGCTAACCCACAAGCCAAGTAAGCAGCAGACCGCTCGTCTACGGAAGAATAAACCTGAAAATATGAATCATTCTGCATACTACAAACCAAAGCCATATTTGTAGTACCCGGTGACGCAATCACCTTCCTGATACCATTCGCTTTCAAAAGCGCGATGATAATCAGGGCGTTTTTTTCATCAGTGTAAAACTTGCTCATAATTCTACCAAACGAGATGTTTAATTTTTGATAAAACGGTAGATAAGGTACTTGATCATCTGCTTCCAGTGATCAAACTCTTTAAGGCTTGCCACCTCTCCGGTGTAACGGTCTTTTATTGCCTCAGAACGCCAGTCGATCGACAGAAACTCGGGGTTATTCAGAAACTCTTCTAGGCAACGGGTCAGTCCCTGTTCTGTGTGCCAGAAGGCGTCCAAATTGGCAAATTCGGCAACCTTCGAGTTATCAAATACCCTGTTAAACAAGCGGTCGTATTTAATTTGATACTCAGCAGGCTTACAACGGGAAAAATCGTTGAGCCCCAGTAGCAGCGCCTTGGGGGGAGCCCAAGTTTCTTTTCCAGCACTTCCAGGTAAATGTTAAGAACGTCGCGCCAACTGAGGGCGTCCTGTTGAGTAATGTGATAAGCTTGCCCCAGTGCCTTGGGCGCGCCGATCACAGCCGCCATGGCGCCTGCCACGTCCAGGCCGTAGGTGAGGGTTGTCAGCTTGGAGGCTATATCTTCCGAGAACACAATGGTGCGACCCCTGAGCGCTCGGTACAGCCAGCCTTCTTTTTCCATTACGCCGAGTTGCAGGCGCTCCTCACTATAAGTGATGTAAGGCCGAACAACCGTCCAATTCTTACAGGCAGACTGGCGGAGGGTATTCTCTTGCCGCGCTTTGGCCAGTGAATACTCGTCGGTTTTGAGAAACTCATCATCGTCAGACCGATCGAGTAACCGTGGAGAATCTTCTTGGATTGGTTCAACGCTATCGGCGTACACGCGGGCTGAGCTCAAAAAAATGTATTGGGTAGTCGCGGCCAGCAGTTTTGGCGCACGTTGCTTAAAAGCAGACGTGTCATATACCATGAAATCGACAATTGCATCCCATTCACGGGCTAGCAATGGAGAAAGAAAACTGTCCTCTTTTGCATTACCCTGGATGTATTCAATGTTGCCAGTAGATTGACGGGGGGAGCGGGTTGTAACCCAAATCTTATCGCCTCGTTCCGAAAGCAGATTCACCAGGTGCTTACCCATCGCACCCGTACCGCCTAGTACCAAGATTTTTGTCATGCACTTTGCAACGTAGGTAATCGTGAACGGATCATAGCAACCACTTTCATGCGCCATGCTTTATCGAGACCGATGAAGTACATGGCAACGGTAGAAACAATGAAGCTGGTAAAAATGACGAGCGCCGACCAATAATACCCAACCGGCAACAACTGATTCATAGCGTAAATAGGAAGCGCTGTAAGAAAAACAATAATCAAAACCGGTAATGCTGTGGACCGTAGAAAGTTTGCCATCGGGAATCCGGTGAGCCGGTTGACGAGAAACAGCCGAACACCAAACATCAATATGTTAGCCACGATGGCTACGACAAACACACTATAAGCCGGAGCACCTCCGGCAATGACAGCCCATGCCGTAAGTAATATCCCAATTTGAATTGTGCCGAGAGTGAGCTCATAGGCCTTCATTTTTCCTGGAGCCCTTGCGGCAGCTGTTAACGGCATACTCACCGATAGTATCAGAGCCTCTACAAGAGCTAGCTGCGCGAAAAGCACTGTATCCGATGGTACGGTCGTCAGCCAGATGCCCAGTATGGTTTCCATTTCAACCATCATCGGCAAGGCAAATAGCCAAAGCAGGAAAAAGGTGATTTTAGACCCGCCGGTGATCAGTCCGTACATTTCCTGTCGTTGATTAGCGGCATAGCTTTTAATGATAGGCGGATAAAGGCTGGCGTTAAAGTTTCCGGAAAATATATTGACCTGACTGGCGATTTGTACCGACAGAGCTCTAGCCGCGACAACTGCCGGACTAAAAGACTGGTTCAATAAAACTGTAACGGCATGAGTACGGGCGATGGTCGATATCTGCCCAAAGACTGTCCAACCAGTAAAGCCGATAATCTCTTTCAGTAACGCGGAGTCCCAATAGATCTTCCGAAACTGACACTCCTCGTAGCGATACAAGCATATGCCGATATACAGAATGGCGTTTACAACACCGACACATAGCACCAGCAGCCCATAAATTTCCAACTTATCCCAAGCTATATATTGCAACATAAACACCACACCCAGCTTCATAAACGCCTCAAGAATTGAGACATAGGCGTAGAGCGTCATATCTTCATGGGCCATGATTATGGCCATGAAAGGGCTGGTGATCACACTGACCAAAAAAGTGAGTGTTGCGCAGTGGTAAAGTACTTTAGCTGCCTCGAATCGCCCTTCAGGTACAGCAAGCTCTGCATCAACAAACCAGAGGCCGACTGTTTGGAGAATTATAAATGCAAACAAAGCAACTGAGGCGTAGAGCACAAGATTTACGGAGAAGGTCTTTTTCAACCGCTCGTCGTTTTGTTCGCCTAGGGCAAAAGAGAAAAAACGCTGTGTTGCCTGGGCCAAAGAACCCGGCAAAAAGGTGCTGAGCGCAACAATCCCCCCAATGGCACCGTAGATGCCATAATCCTCCACCCCGAGTTCATCGAGGACGATCCGCACGGTGTATAGGCTTACAACTAGGATTAAGAGCTGACGAAAATAGAGCATCAGCGTGTTATTTGCTATTCTTTTGTTACGGACTGAGGTCATGTAATGGAGTGTTTTCTTCAAAAATGGAGTTAATTCAATTAACGAAAAGCGCAGGGACTTAGACTAAAACTACGAGCTAGCCTGAAATAATACAGCCAGTTTGGTATCAAGTTTGGTAAATGGATATCTGATTCTGGAAACACTTGACAGGTCATAATTCGACACATCCCTTGGAAAACCCTTTTACACTGTTGGAAAGGGGCAACTTTGTGTTCCAAGGCTGGAAATATTGTCTAACCCCCAAAAGCCAAGAAAGCTTGGAAACTTTCTTTCCAACGCTGGAATCTCACAAACGTAACCTATTCATTATAAAGGATCCTTAAAACTGAAAAGGGCCGCTTATCCAGAGTTTCTCTCTATTCAGCCCAAAAAACGCAAGCAAGAACACGCCGGCAACATGGGATGAAAGGCACGCCAGCACCAATTAAAAAACATTCAAGATTGGTGTTATTCAGGCTCTGCAGTAATCAGCTGCTCTCTTACTGCAACAAAAAACTCACTCATAAACGCCATAAACACCCCCATCATCCCCCCCAGCAACACCGCCAAAACAACAATCAGGCTGCGTTTTGGGCTTGTTCTTGCTGCGCTTTCCCGGCTGGTCACCAGCACTTCCACGCTTCTCAGGCTTTCCGCCATACTTTCAAGTTGGGTGCGTTTCTCAAGAGCAGCGGCCAGCGCTTCCCCCGCATTTTGTTGCCCTCTCAGGGAGTTTAAGACTTGCTCCAGCGAATCCATTTGCCGCGCCAGACCGGTTTGCGCGTGTTTGATCAATCCGTCTTGATGGCGCTTGACGCTCTCAATCAAAGCCTGATGAGTGGCTGTCACTGTATCGGCCTCAGTCTTTTTCGCCTCAGTAGCGAATCGTATCAAGCCAGTGTTTTTGGGGTTGCTGAACGTCACGCTCAATGGCAGTGGGTTACCGTGTTTGGCTCGGTAAATGGTCGCCACTTCCGGCAACCAGCGGCTCTCCAGGGTGGCGATGGTGCTTTCTACTGACTGTATGGGCTCATCGCTGTTTTTTTGCGCAACCTGTATCAGACTGATGTATTCGTATTTTTCCGGCGCTAGTAACGCGTAG
Source organism: Marinobacter sp. X15-166B (assembly GCF_001752365.1). Lineage (GTDB taxonomy): Bacteria > Pseudomonadota > Gammaproteobacteria > Pseudomonadales > Oleiphilaceae > Marinobacter. The sequence goes on from NZ_MEIY01000001.1 coordinate 193,175, forward strand.
GCTATCCCCGACAGGGTGACGGTAATAGATACCACATAAAACACATAGCGACGGCGGATGAAGGTGGTTGCCAAATCAACCAAACTGATTTCGTCCGCGTAATCAGTACGCTGGGGCAGCGATTCGTTCATTTTCAAAGAGCCTGATGGTAAGGGTTGAAAGGGTGGAACGGAGTGCAATATTGCAATGGTTGCCGAGTGTTATCCAGCTACCGGATGGCCGCGCCGTAACCTTTGGGTAGCCGCTGTGAAGCACGCTACCGCCCCACCAACCAGAGTCCAGTGTTTTGAGGTCATTGTATTAAAACACAGACCCGGCCCCCCTGAAGGGCAGCGGCGAGGTAGCATTTAAAGTGGTACTCGTTCACAAAAGCGCGCCAATTGTACGTCACCAAGCGCTCATATCAAGCGACAACGGTTACTGCAGGTTACAAAGCGTACGAAACGCAAGGTTTGACCCGTAAGCTGCTGCTGTCAGTCATTGACACCCTATGTTTTTATATTGGCAAGCGGTACCGCGACCGACTGATGGCGCTGCATAAAATTGATCAGCACTATGGCACGCTCGTCGCCATCGTAACTCTGAAAGATCGCCTCGAGCCCCTTAAACGGGCCGTCTTCTATGGCGATCGGCTGGCCCGGTTTGAGGCCACCGAGTTCGTCAATCGTCCGCAGGCTGGCCTTGATGGCCTGTATCACCTCATCGGCAATGAAGGCCGGTTTGTTGGCAAAGCTGACCACCCGCAATACCCCCCGGGTGGAGCGCAGCTTGGACCAGGCGGGGTCCGTCGGCTCCAGTTGTACAAACAGATAGCCGGGAAACAGCGGCTCCAGCCGGGTTACCCGCTTGCCAGCGCGGACTTTTTCCACCGGCACCTTGGGGTAAAAACACGCAATGCGCTGATTTTGCAGATGTTCGACCGCGCGGTCGCCCTGCGCGGGCTTGTGTTGCAGTGCGTACCATTTCATACCCTGCGCTCCTTGCTGTTAATGAATGGAAGATGCTTATTTTCCGGCTGCGATGAAATGCGGGTTGAGCACATCGGGCTTACCGTACCGTAACGGGCCGCCGCTGAAAGTGATGACCCGACCACCCGCCGCGGCCAGGACGGCGTGGCCCGCCCCGGTGTCCCACTCAGAGGTCGGCCCCAGCCTCGGGTAGAGGTCGGCGCTGCCTTCGGCGATGCGACAAAACTTCAGCGAACTGCCGGCCTGCACCAACCGTTGGGGCCCGAGCGTGCCGATATAGGCTCGGGTGGCGTCGTCGAGGTGATTTTTGCTGGCGAGCACGCGGGCCGTGGGGCTGGGTACCACCACGTGAATGCGGCGGACCCTTTGCTGCCCCGGCTCCCCGTCGCGCTTCCAGGCACCCTCGCCTGCTGCGCCCCAATAGGCTTGTTGCAAGGCGGGGGCGGTAACCACGCCCAGTACCGGCCGGCCGTGCTCAATCAAGGCAATATTGACGGTGAATTCGCCGCTGCGCTGGGTGAATTCTTTGGTGCCGTCAATGGGGTCCACCAGCCAGAAGCGGAACCAGCGCCGCCGCTGTGACCAGGGCGCGGTGGCGGCCTCTTCCGACAACACCGGGATGTCGGGCGTCAGGCTTTGCAAGCCGGCCAGAATGACTGTATGGGCGGCCAGGTCGGCGGCGGTAACGGGTGAGTTATCCGCTTTGTAGGCCACTTTGAAGTCGCTGTTGTAGATCTCCATGACTTTGACGCCCGCGGCATCTGCGATGTTGAGGACGTCAGGGAGCAGATCGGGGTAATGCATGGGCGCGGTCATCCACTAGGGTCAGGCGGCTGGGGTTGAGCGGGGATGATAGCACCCCGGCCCCTCTCCCCCAACCCCTCTCCCGCCGGGGGCGAGGGGCTTAAAGGAAATCAGCAGGCGCGCTGGCGATTTTCTTTTCGACGGCTTCGCGGGGCAGTGCGGAGGCGGCTTCGCGGTCCAGCACGATGGTGAGGTTGGCATGCTGTTTCAGGGCCGAGGCGGGCAAGGCTTCGTCGATTTCGCTGTGATACAGCTCCGCCATGATGTCCGCTTTGTTGCGACCGGTGGCCACCAGGACAATTTCTTTGGCTTCGAGGATATCCAGAATGCCCAGGGTGATCGCACGGGTGGGCATTTCATGTTTATCCGCAAAAAACCGGCTGTTATCCAGGCGGGTTTGCGCAGTGAGCTCCACCACATGGGTACGGCTGGCAAACGACGTTTGCGGCTCGTTAAAACCGATGTGGCCGTTGGTGCCAATGCCCAGCAACTGAAAATCCAGCCCCCCTCTGATCTTGATGGTGTCCGTATAGGACTGGCAGGCCTCGTCGAGATTGCTGGCCATGCCGTCGGGGAGGTGGATGTTTTGCGCCGGTATGTTCAGCTCATTGAATAAATGCTGGTACATATAATAATGGTAACTTTGCGCATGCCCCGCGCTGAGGCCCACGTACTCATCCAGGTTGAACGTGGTAACGGTCGACACATCCACAGCTGCTTGCTGCAAGCCACGCAACAGCTGCGCATACACCGGCACCATGGTGCTGCCGGTCGCCAAACCCAGTACTGCGGTCGGGATTGCCTTGATGGTGCCCAGAAGGCGCGCCGCCGCGTAGTGTGATACTTCGTCGGTCGTGTCAAAGATCTTATACATAATTATCAGTGGCTTGTTTCTGCCCGGTGGTTGGTATCGGTCAGAAACGGACGTATCGACCTGAGAGTTGCGGCAATATTTTACGGGGATTGAGAGGCATAGCAAGACGAAGGCAAGGATCGGCTCAGAAGCGCGGCGGGGCAGTCTGACGCCAATGGGGACAGACTAGGGTCCACCCCCGGCAGAATGAATACTTATCGCCGGCACTCAATATGCCCGGTGACCATATCGGAGCCGCCGGACACGTTCCCCAATAGATCGGAGTTGGCGAAGATGCCCGAGCGGTGGAGCAAGGACAGGCCGGTGTAACATTGTCGGGGGGCGCTGTCACCGAACAGCAGCTGCAGGGGCACATCAAACTGGGCCTCAAGGTAATTGAGGAAGCGCCCGGAGTTGCGCTGGCGGCGGGCCTGTTTGACCTGCTCGACCGCGGGTATCTGGTCGGCGTAGGAGAACCCGAACCCCAAACCGTAGCGGAACAGTTCTTCCCGAGTTTTGGGCGAATGCCGGGTGGTCATCGCCATCACATAGGCGTTGTACTCAAAAATGTCGCTCTGGTAGCCGTTTTCGAAGCGACGGTTGACCGACAACCGGCCCCAGTAATCCAGGTGTTTTCCCTCCGAGAGCAATCTGCCGACGGTAAGGCCTCCGATGTAGGTATGGGCGTCCTGACTGCGGGTCAGATCGCCCCGGTGGGTGCGGTGGAACGGGCCTTCGGCGGCATAGCCGGCGTTAACCCGCCAGGAACGCTCCCCTTCGCGCCTGGAGCGCCCCGGTGTGGTGGCGTCGCCCAGCACGCTGCCAAACTGGTAGCTGAACCCGAGCCATGCGGCGCCGAGCTGGCGCTCATCCACCAAGGGACTGCGGTGCACTTCTTCGCTTACCTGCTCCACGGCGAGATGAGAAAACACCAGCACCCGGGGCGTCCACTGGTACGAGACGTTGATGCCGGACCGTAAAAAGTCCGTTGATCCGGGTTGATAGACGGGGCGGTCGGCCCGCGCTTCGTCGGCACGGACACCGTAGTAATAGTTGACCAGGTCACGGTCCTGATAGATGTAGCTGACAAAGGGCGACAGCGTCAATCGCCCGGAGCGCCACCGGTACCGGTAGCTCAGGTTCCACTCATAACCATTGTGACGGCCCATCAGGTCGCTTACCCAGGCGGCCGACACCGCCCCCCAGCCGTTCTTCAGGGCCACCGACAAGCCCCCGTCGACGGTCTGCCGACGCTCACTCATTCCGGTAAAGTAGTCGTTGGCATCCGGCTCCAGGCGATCAAAGCGGTAATCGACCAGTGCGTCGACCGCCCACCGGTCGTTGTTGAGCAGGTGGATGCCTGCGGAGCTGCCACGGGCAAACAGCCACTCGCCTTCGTACAGGTACAGCGGGATCAGGTCGTGTTTGTTGCCGTTCAACAAGCTGGACACGTGCTTGACCCCCCGATAAGGGTTGGTGCCACCCCGGATTGCGGCGCCCAGCGCGACTGCCCCGGGCTGGGCACCTGGGTTGACGATACTGAGCGCCTGCCGCTCGCCGGCAAAACTGTTGGACGCCAGTAAACACACGCTCAGTAATACACTGCGCCATGCGGCATTAGTACACATTCATCTGATCCAGACATTGGGGAATGGCGGATCATACCCACTCCCCATGGGCGCGGCATCGGCATTATCCACCATTTATCTGCGAAGGTGGGGACAGACTAAAGTCTATCCCCTTGCTGTACCTCCCTCGCCTCTGGTGGGTGAGGGAGTAAACACTCGGTGCCTGAGGCAGTGCAGTAGCCCTCGCCCTTGGCGGGAGAGGGGGCTAATGCACCGCGTTAGGGGAAACTTGGCGAATGGCATAGTTTGTTATTATCTGCCATGATTCTTTCAGGAGGACTCAAACTATGGCAACAATGAACGTCTCTTTACCTGACGCAATGAAACAATGGGCCGAAGAACAAACCCGCACCGGTCGCTACAGCAATGTTAGCGACTATGTGCGCGATCTGATTCGCAAAGATCAGGACAAGGCCGAGAAAATTGCAAGGATGCAAGCGATGGTAGAAGAAGGTATCAACAGCGGTAAGGGCTCCCGATCAATGGATGAGCTCCATCACGCTGCCCGAAAACTGACCCCAAGCCGCTAATTCAGCATGGCTTACGTGCTCAGCCGAAAAGCCGAAGAAGATGTCATCAATATTTTTGTTGAAGGCGTCCATTCCTTCGGGCTACACCAAGCTGAACGGTATCACTCGCAACTGGAAAAATGCTTTCAGTTCCTCGCTGACAACCCGACTGCTGCACCTCAACGCACAGAGATCACTCCACCGGTACGAATTCATCCATCCGGCTCTCACTTGGTGATCTACCGGATCGAGCCGGATAATGAGGTGTTCATTATCCGGGTTCGTCATGAGCGCGAAGATTGGGTAGCTTCAACACCGGGCACAGAACGCTGATCGGAATGTTGAATCTGGCTTTGCCCCCTCTCCGATACGTCGGATCACCCACCCCCTCTCCCCCGGCCCCTCTCCCGCCAGGGGCGAGGGGAGTAAACACTCGGTGCCTGAGGCGTTGCAGTAGCCCCTCGCCCCTGGTGGGATAGGGGGAATGGATCCGGGGGCAGACTTAAGTCTGCCCCCTTTCATTGGCAGGGAGGTTAAAAACCGTTGCGGCGTCGTTTTTCGCTGCGGCGCATCAGGTACCAGGCGATGAACGCGATCAGCGACACCGTCAGGATGATCAGCGCCGCCAGGGCGTTGATTTTGGGGGAGACGCCCATTCTGACCGAGGAGAACACCACCATCGGCAAGGTGGTGGCGCCCGGGCCGGAGACGAAGCTGGCGATGACCAGGTCGTCCAGCGACAGGGTAAACGCCAGCAGCCAGCCGGAGACCAGTGCGGGCGCAATCATCGGCAAGGTGACCACGAAAAACGTTTTCAGCGGCGTGCAGCCCAGATCCATGGCGGCTTCTTCAATGGAGCGGTCCACTTCCTGCAGGCGCGCGCTGACCACCACCGCCACGTACGCACTGCAAAAAGTGGTGTGGGCGATCCAGATGGTGACCATGCCCCGGTCCCCCGGCCAGCCGGTCAGTTCCGCCAGCTGCACAAACAGCAGCAGCAGCGACAGACCGGTGATCACTTCCGGCATCACCAGCGGTGCGGTGATCATCGCCGACAGCAGGTTGCGCCCGCCCATGCGCTTGAAGCGGGTGATCACGAACGCACACAGGGTGCCCAGGCACACCGCCATACTGGCCGAGTAGAAGGCGATTTTCAGACTCATCCACACCGCCGACAGTATCTGCTGGTCCTGAAACAACGCGCTGTACCAGTGGGTGGAAAACCCCGCCCACACGGACACCAGCCGGGAGGCGTTGAACGAATACACGATCAACACCAGCATCGGCAGGTACAAAAACACCAGCCCCACAATCAGCATGATTTTGGAGAAGCTGACACCCCGTGCATTAACCATTCTTCGCCATCTCCCGGCTCTGGAAGCGGTGGAACAACACAATCGGCACTAACAGCAACGCCAGCATGACGATCGCCAGAGACGACGCCACCGGCCAGTCGCGGTTGTTGAAGAACTCTTCCCACAGCACCTTACCGATCATCAGCGTGTCCGGGCCGCCCAGCAACTCGGGGATCACGAACTCGCCCACCGCAGGAATAAACACCAGCATGGAACCCGCCAGAATGCCGGCCCTGGACAGCGGCAGGGTGATCGCCCAGAAGGTGGTCAGGCTGCGGCAGCCCAGATCCGACGCCGTTTCCAACAGGCGCACGTCCAGCTTCACCAGATTGGTGTAGATGGGCAGCACCATAAACGGCAGGTAGGCGTAAGTAATGCCCAGAATCACCGCAAAGTTGGTGTTCAGCAGTTTCAGCGGTTCGCTGATCACCCCCAACCCCAACAGGAAGCTGTTCAGCAACCCCTGATTGCCGAGAATGCCCATCCACGCGTACACCCGGATCAGGAACGAAGTCCACGATGGCAGCATCACCAGCAGCAGCAACACCAGCTGCCAGTGCCTGGGTGCCCGCGCCATGGCATAGGCCATGGGGTAGCCGATCAACAGGCAAGCGACGGTCGCCATAAACGCGGTTTTCACCGAGCCCCAGTAGGCCGCCACGTACAGGCTGTCGGACAGCAAAAACAGATAGTTGCCAAAATTGACCACCACCGACAGGGTGTTGTCCACCAGCCGGAACACCGGCTCGTACGGGGGTATCGCCATCACCGCATTGGTCAGGCTGATCTTGAGGATCAGCGCAAACGGCAGCAGAAAAAACAGCAACAGCCAGGCGAACGGAATGCCCAGCAGCACCCGGCGATGGAACAGCGCAGCGCGCGCCCGCTCCACCCAGGGAGCGGCGATCAGGTTTCGATTCACGGCATCAATTCCCCAACAGAATAGGACTGGACGCTTCCCAGGAGACGAACACGGTGTCGCCCCAGGTGGGCCGCTCACCACGGCGCTCCACGTTGGTCATGGTGGCCTGCACCCGTTTGCCACTGGCCAGCTTGACGTAGTAGGAGGTGATGTCCCCCAGATACGCAATATTATCCACGGTGCCCTGGCTCCAGTTGCTCTCCCCGGCCGGCTTGTCCGGCGTCAGGTAGATTTTTTCCCGGGCGCAGGGCCACCAGGGTGTCGGTGTTTTCGGCCGACGTGGTCACGCCCCGGTCAATAAAGACCGGGGCGTCCAGCAGCTCGCTGTGCAACAGCACGCTGTCCGGATTATCTTCCATGATATTGGCCTCAAAGATATTCACCGAGCCGATGAACTCCGCCGTCATGCGGCTGTTCGGGCTCTCGTAAATATCGATGGGCGAACCCACCTGGGCAATACGGCCGGTCGACATGATGGCGATGCGGCTGGCCATGGTCATGGCTTCTTCCTGATCGTGGGTGACCATCAGGCAGGTTGCGCCCACTTTCTCCAGAATATCCACCAGCTCCAACTGCATTTCGGTGCGCAGTTTTTTGTCGAGCGCGCCCATGGGCTCGTCCAACAGCAACAGCTTGGGGCGTTTGGCCAGGGATCGGGCCAGCGCCACCCGCTGCTGCTGACCGCCGGATAACTGCTGGGGCCTGCGCTTGGCGTAGGGCTCCATCTGTACCAGTTTGAGCATGGCAGCGACGCGATCGCGGATCTCATCCTTCGGCAGTTTGTCCTGTTTCAACCCCATGGCAATGTTCTGCTCCACGGTCATGTGCGGAAACAGCGCGTAGGACTGAAACATCATGTTGGTCGGGCGCAGGTGCGGCGGCAGGCCGGTGATGTCCTGGCCGTCGAGCACGATGCGGCCGCTGTCGGGGGTTTCAAAACCCGCCAGCATGCGCAGCAAGGTCGACTTGCCAGAGCCAGAGCCGCCTAACAGCGCAAAGATCTCACCCTTGTGGATGTCGAGACTGACGTCGTCCACCGCCAGGGTGCTGTCAAAGCGTTTGCAAATCCCACGGATGCTGAGTAACACGTCACTAGCGCCCCGACTTCACGTTGGTCCAGGTACGGGTCATCAGACGCTGGGCGTCCTGCGGCCGACCTTCCATGATGTACAGGTTGCTTATCACGTCGTCTGTGGGGTAAATGCTGGTGTCACCAAGGATTTCGGCACTCACAAACGCATTGGCCGCCGTGTTCGGGTTGGCGTACCAGACGTAGTTGGTGATCTCGGCGATGACCTCCGGCTTCATCAGGAAGTTGACCAGCTTGTGGGCGTTATCCACATTGGGCGCGCCGGCGGGGATGGTCATCATGTCAAACCACAGCACCGCACCTTCCCTGGGGATGGTGTAGCGGATGTCGTTGCCATTGTCGGCCTCCTCAGCCCGTGCCGCAGCCTGCAGGATGTCACCGGAATAACCGGCGGCCACGCACAGGTCGCCATTGGCCAGATCACCAATGTAACGGGACGAATGGAAGTAAGTGACGTTCGGCCGCACCGCCTTGATTACCTCACCGCCCTTCTTGATGTCGTCGGCGTTGTTGCTGTTCGGGTTCAGGCCGATATACGCCATGGCGGCGCGCACCATCTCTTCACCGGAATCGAGCATGGCAATGCCACAGCCGCCTTTGGCCAGCTTGGCGGTCACGACCGGATCAAACACCAGTGCCCAGGAATCGGTGGGCGCGCCCTCACCCAGAACTTTCTCGACACGCCCGGCGTTGTAGCCATAGCCGTTGGTGCCCCACAGGTACGGCACGGAGAACTTGCTGCCCGGGTCGACCTTTTCCAGTTCGTTCATCAGCGCCGGGTTGAGGTTGGCCATATTCGGCAGCTTGCCGTGATCCAGCGCCACAAAGGCCTTGGCGGTGATCTGTTTGGCCACGTAGTGGTTGGACGGTATCACCAGATCGTAACCGGAACGGCCCGACAACAGGGCGGCTTCGAGCACCTCGTTGCTGTCGTAGACGTCGTACACGACTTCGATGCCGGTCTCCTGGGTGAACTTCGCCAGAGTGTCCTCGGCGATGTAATCCGACCAGTTATACACACGCACTTGTTCCGCCGCGTTGGCGGACCAGACACACAGAGACAACGCAGCAGAGGCGACCAGCGCCTGTGGCTTACACAACTTCAACATGGGTAACGTCCCTCACTTAAAAGGGATTGGAGAAAAAGCGTGCCGGACGCACGCGGTGTTGTGCAGGTGGGCTGAGGGAAGGTCGCGAGGGTGTCGCAGACTCCTTTGAGGCTTGCCCTGGAATCGGCGGTGGGGGCTCCGCTGGAGGTACCGACCGTATTCGCGCGCTTTATACCTCGAGATTGCCCCGTGCGCTACCACAATTTTGCATCGGTGCAAGGGAGTTGTACCTACGCCCGCCCAGAACGTCTGGGGCCGGCTACGGACACGCTGGCATCCCGTTTGCTAATAACACAGCTTGAGATAAGATGGAACAGCACAGTTTTAAAAATATCGATAAAACTGGCATCCCTTTACTTCATTAGCGTGATAAAAATGGACTCCCCAATTCGTGTTCGCTACCAGACCCTCGAGGTGGGTAGCGTAGACATTCATGTCTGTACATTGCGTGACATCAAGCAGTTTTATGACCCGGACGGCGCCGCCAAAAAAATGGGCATCTCCTCCGCCACCTGGCCCCTGTTCGGGATCATCTGGCCCTCCAGCCTGGTGCTCGCCCATTTCATGGCCGATTACGACACCGCCGGTAAGCGGGTGCTGGAAATTGGTTGCGGCATCGGCTTACCCAGCCTGGTCCTGAACAAGCAAAACGCGGACATTACCGCGACGGACTACCACCCGGAAACCGGCAACTTTTTGCTGCGCAATGCCCAGCTGAACAACAGCGATGCAATCAATTACCAGCAAGTCGACTGGGCTGACCAAACCCGCCACCTCGGCCAGTTTGATCTGATCATCGGCAGTGACCTGCTCTACGAAGACGAGCACATCAAACTGCTGGCCCGCTTCATCGAACGCCACGCCGCGCCGGATTGCAAGGTAATCCTGGTGGACCCCGGCCGTGGCCGCAAGAATAAAATCAGCGTGAAAATGGAAAAATTCGGCTACCGCAACACCCACATCCGGCCGGACGACACCAGCTACCTGGACCAGCCGTTTAAGGGGCATATATTAAAGTTTAAGCGGAAGGGTGAGCAGCGGGTGAACTGAGCTACCTCAATCAAGGGGACAGACTTAAGTCTGTCCCCGTCTTTCTCACAGCATCAAGCATGAACATCACCACTATAGCCGACACCCAGCCGGCATATAAGCCGCCTTCCAGGTGGCCGCCACGGCGGTGATGTCCAATACGCAGCTCCACTCCCCTGTCGCGGTGCGTTCAAACCGCAGCACCAGGCCTGCCAAATTTGGTTGGGCATTGCCGCCCATGGTCACCTGCAGGTGCCCCGATCCGTCGGCGCCCAGCGTTGCAATGTCGGTTGCAGGGTTACCCGTGGTGAGGTTCGAGGGGGCGTAACCAATATCACTATTAGTGACCGCCGCCCCGGAGCCTGCCCGCTCTTCAAATGGCGCCCTATACGCGGATAGCTCGCCCACGGCGCGGTTCACCTGTGTTTTCGCTATATACCCCTGGTAGGACGGTATGGCTACAGCGGCCAGTATGCCAATTATGGCTACGACAATCATGAGCTCTATCAGGGTAAAACCGGAGTTTTTTGTCATGAATATCTCTGGATGAGCGTGAATGATACACACAACGAAGCAAGTCTCGGGCCAGCGTGTTTTTAGCCATAGTACAGAGTCAAATCCGCGCTTTTTTCAAAAAACCTTAATCGCATTTATGGCATCTGATCCGGATGGCGGGGGAAATTACCGTGAAACCAAAAACGCGGCAGTGTTCCTGCAGGAACATGCTTTTGGTAATACTGGAGATCATTTTCCATGGCGCTGTAATATGCTTTTACTTCACTGAACCAGTATAAGCTCAGCCCTCCGAGAAACATCGCAACCAATCCGGCCGCAACAAAGCGGCGCCTGGAGCGCTTGGGCGTAGCAGGATCATGCTCCGGGGTGATCAACACCCAGAAGACACTCAACACCAAAAAGCCGATCAACATCGAACCGGGCGCCATAAAAACCGCGGATACGCCTGCATGCAACATCGCCGCAGAAACGGAGGCGGTAAATGCGGCCAAGGGCAACGCCAATCCATCACGGTCACCAGCGTGCACCTCAGCTCGTCTCTGCCAGAACAAACGAATCGCCTGCCCGACCAGGAAAAAAAGCGCGCCAATCAAGATCCAGCCATACTCTGCCGCCCACATTAAATACATATTGTGGGGGTGACCAAACTTAGGCGACTGACGGTACTCATCCGTCAATATGTCGTGGGTCAACCAAGACTGCGGCCCCATGCCGAAGGGGAAGTTTTCAAGGCTCATACGCCAGGCCTCGATAAACAATGGCACCCGACCAGAAGAAGTAGTGTGCAAAATTCGCATACCAACTTCGTCTTGAAACATCGAGGGAATAATTACTGACAATATCACCCAGGCAAACACACCATAAGCCAGGTAACGCACAAACACCCGCAACCAAGGTAGCGCTGGGCGACCAATCAGAACAGCAGCCAGAACAACTCCGATGGCAATACCCAGCACGCTGCCCCGGGACATCGACAGAAACTCTATCCACCACCAGAGCGCAGCGCCCAGTGCTACGAAAAAGCGCCAGAGACGCTCATCTTTGAGTGGCCCTAATAGTACAGCCAAAGGTAAGATAGGTAATAGCCAGGTTGCTATATGGCTCCAGTAACGCATACTGACAAAGCCCCAAGGTATATAGTTGGATAAGTGCGCCACCCGGTCAGACAAGGCAAACAAATATACCGTTATGGTCGCGGCCCCGTACGCGAACACAGCAGCCGCTGCAATATAAACCAATTCAATAACCCAACGTTGTTTATGCCCGCCCTCTCCCGACAAACCACCTACAAGCACGAACCCAAGAAAGAAAGCCACATACATTCCTGGTTCAACCCAAACATACAAAAGGTCATGATATGGAGCCGCCAACAATACTAAACTAGCGACGGCCAGCAATACCGGCCAAATATTCCTCCACTCCCCCCAACCTTTTTGGTTCACCCAATACGCCCCGGACAAACTGACGGTCAACGCCAATCCCCCTGCCAGTATATATCGCTGGAACGCATAGCTACCTATTGACAGAGGCAGCAAGTCTGCAAATAGCACGCTGACAAATATTGCGACAGCGATTAGCCACCGAAAAGCACCCCAGTCTTTTTGCACCATAACCTCTGTCAGACAATAGCTACATGAATACCGTCAGTAAACGGCGAGCCCAAACTTTTTCTCCGCAGTAAAAATGCATGAGATCGTTAAAAGCAGTGCGGAACTAGGCAATACCCAAAACACTCTCCAGTCAACCACTGCATTTTATACAGTGCGACACCCCCGCCTCTGGAGAAAAGTGCTCGATGGACCGAATAATGTTTAGCAAACTTCATGGCGTACTGCGGCCATCACTACTCCGCGCAATTCGCTCACTAAGCCCTGCAGAAGATTGATATAAACCATACCCCTCCCCTTCGTTATCATTAACAACAACGCGGCAATAAAAAAGGCTTGACGGTTAAACACCGCCAAGCCCCTTCTCATCTACAACCCTAAATTCAGCTTACAACCACTTCAAACGTTCAAGCAGCGTATTTGAAGTTAGGTAGTGGTGCAACCTGCAGGCGCATAGCTATCTTTCCATGAGGTCGCTCCCGCCCCGGCCACTTCACAAGTCCAAGTGCCGTCGGCCTCACGTTCCCAGGTAATCGTTGCACCCTGAATGCCCGCACCGGCGTTGCCTGCCAAGGTAGCAACTAAAGTTCCTGTGCCACCCGTAAAGTCTGCATCAGCTGCGAAAACATCGTCGGTCAAATTAGATTGAACATATCCGGCATCCGCACCAGCGATAGTCGTTTGTCCGCGCTGAATGCTTTCCTCGATTGCAGTTCGGTACTGTGACAGCTCGCTATAGGCCCGATTAACCTGCGTGCGCGCCGTGTAATCCTGATACTGCGGAATCGCGATCGCAGCCAAAATACCGATGATCGCCACAACGATCATCAATTCAATCAACGTAAAACCTTGTTGAGCTTTTTTCATGTCATAACTCCATGACTTCTGGATAGTAACGCTCCATTGCTGAGCGGCCTGCGGGTACTGTAGCAGCGAGTATGCCAAACACAAGCACTTAATATATTCGCCTTCCAAATCAGTGAGCTAGCGCACAAATGCAATTTCAGTCGCCACCCGATTGCCGGCAACCCCTGCCCTTCGCTGGCACTGAGTGACGCTTTTTGTCACTCTTTGCCCGACCGCAAGCTTTTGTGACGCCAGCGCCGCATTGGCTTTCAAAACTTCCGCCGGAGCTCTAAACTCTAGAGCGTTCAGACTCCGCTTTATTTGGATTCCTTTTCAGCAATTTGGGAAGCTCGCTTCAGATTCTATGGCTACAGACAAAAGAAATGTGACGCTCACCGGTTTGGCCCGTCGCTTTGTGGAAGACGAACTGCTGGACGAGGCCACCGCGAAGGACGCCTTCCTGCAGGCGTCTGAAAACAAGACCCCGCTGATCACCTACCTGGTGCAGAACGAACTGGCCGACAGCAGCGGTCTGGCGTTTGCCGCGGCGATGGAATTTGGCGTGTCGGTGCTGGATCTGAGTGCGTTTGTGCCAGAGATGATGCCCGACAAGCTGGTGGACGAAAAACTGATCCGCAAACACAACGCCCTGCCCCTCTACAAACGGGGTAACCGGCTGTTTGTGGCGGTCTCCGACCCCACCAACCTGCAGGCCCTGGATGAAATCAAGTTCAACACCGGGCTCAGCACCGATGCGGTGTTGGTGGACGACGCCCAGCTGCGCCGGGCCATTGAGGCTCATCTGGAATCCCACGATACCTCCATGGGCGACCTGGACGACGTGGATCTGGAAGGGGTTGAAACCGAAGGCGGTGACCGGGATGACGATGACGACGCGACTGCCGCCGAAATTGACGACGCTCCCATCGTCAAATACGTTAATAAAATGCTGTTGGACGCGATTCGCACCGGCGCCTCGGACATTCACTTCGAGCCCTATGAAAAAACCTACCGGGTGCGCTACCGCACCGACGGCATTCTCAAGGAGATCTCCAAGCCTTCGATCAAGCTGGCTCCAAAGATCGCAGCACGGGTCAAGATCATGGCCCAGCTTGATATATCTGAACGACGCGTCCCCCAGGATGGCCGCATAAAAATGAAGCTGTCGCAAACCCGGGCGATCGACTTTCGGGTGAACACCCTGCCAACCCTGTGGGGGGAGAAAATCGTCCTGCGGATTCTCGACCCCAGCCAGGCCAAGCTGGGCATTGACGCCCTTGGCTACGAAGAAGACCAGAAGCAGCTGTTTATGGATGCGCTGGAGCAACCCCAGGGGATGATTCTGGTGACCGGCCCGACCGGCTCGGGTAAGACGGTGTCGCTGTACACCGGCCTCAACATCCTGAACACCAACGAGCGCAACATATCCACCGCCGAAGACCCGGCCGAAATCAACCTGGAAGGGATCAACCAGGTGAACGTCAACACCCGCGTCGGCCTGGGCTTTGCCGAGGCGTTGCGGGCCTTTTTGCGCCAGGACCCGGACGTGATCATGGTGGGGGAGATCCGGGATCTGGAAACCGCCGAGATTGCCATCAAGGCGGCGCAAACCGGCCACCTGGTATTGTCCACCCTGCACACCAACAGCGCCGCCGAAACCCTGACGCGAATGATGAACATGGGGGTGCCGGCGTTCAACATCGCCACCACGGTGAGCCTGATCATCGCCCAGCGCCTGGGCCGCCGGCTGTGCAATGCCTGCAAACAGCCGGCCACGGTCCCCAAAGACGTGCTTTTGAGCGAAGGGTTCACAGAGGCACAAATTGACACAGGCTTTACGTTGTACCGCCCCAAAGGCTGTGATAAATGCAATGGGGGATACAAGGGCCGCGTCGGTATATACGAAGTGGTGCCGATAACCGAAACGCTGGCCAACATGATTATGGAGGAAGCCAGCTCTATCCAGATTGCCAAACAGGCGCAGACCGAAGGCTTTGCCAGTTTGCGTGAATCGGCGCTGGTCAAAGTCGTTCAGGGCGTAACCAGTCTGGAAGAAGCTAACCGGGTAACCAAGGATTAAGCATGGCAGAAAAAGCTCAGAAACTCTCCGCCTACGTGTGGGAGGGGAAGGATCGCAAGGGCAATAAAACCAAAGGGGAAATCTCGGGGGTCAGCACTGCGCTGGTGAAAGCGCAATTGCGCAAACAGGGCATTTTCCCCGGCAAGGTCCGCAAGAAGCCCAAGCCGCTGTTTGGGGGCAGCAAAAAAATCACCCCGTTTGACGTCGCCATGCTGACCCGCCAGCTTGCCACCATGATGAAAGCCGGGGTGCCCCTGGTGCAGAGCTTTGACATCGTTGCCGACGGCATGGACAACAAGGGACTGCAGGAACTGGTGATGGCGCTGCGCAATGACGTGGCCTCCGGCACCAGCTTTGCGGGCGCGCTGCGGCGCCACCCCAAGCACTTTGACGATCTGTATTGCAACCTGGTGGATTCCGGTGAAAAGGCCGGCGCCCTGGAAGAGATGCTCGACCGGGTGGCCCAATACCTGGAAAAAACCGAAGAGCTGAAAAAGAAGGTCAAAAAAGCGATGACCTACCCCATTGCCGTCGTGGTGGTGGCACTCATCGTAACCGCCATTCTACTGGTCAAGGTGGTGCCGCAGTTCGAGAGCCTGTTCCAGGGGTTTGGCGCGGACCTGCCGGTATTTACCCAGATGGTGGTGCGGCTCTCTGATTGGATGCAATCCTGGTGGTTTGTGGTGTTGCTGGGCATCGTCGGTACCCTGTTTCTGTTCAAGGAAGCAGTGCGGCGCTCGCTGAAGTTTTCTGATCTGGTCGACCGGCTGGTACTGAAACTGCCGGTGGTCGGGGAAATTATCGACAAATCCGCCGTGGCCAAGTACGGCCGGGTGCTGTCCACCACCTTCGCCTCCGGGGTGCCTTTGGTGGACGCGCTGGATTCCGTTGCCGGGGCCACCGGTAATGCGGTGTATCGCGATGCGATCATGAAAATCAAACACGATGTAGCCAGTGGTACCCAGCTGCAGGCGTCCATGCGCAGCGTTGAGGTCTTTCCGGTGATGGCGGTGCAATTGACCGCGATTGGTGAGGAATCCGGTAATCTGGACGAGATGCTCGAGAAGGTGGCCGACCATTACGAAGGGGTGGTTGACGACATGGTGGACAACCTGACCGCGCTGATGGAGCCGATGATTATGTCGGTGCTGGGGGTGCTGGTGGGCGGGTTGATCATTGCCATGTACCTGCCGATCTTCCAGATGGGTAGCGTGGTTGGGTGATGGTTCCACACCCCCTCTCCCACGAGGAGAGAGGGGGTAAACACCCAATGTCTGAGCAAGACGGGGACAGACTTAAGTCTGTCCCCGGTTTTCTTCTACCTTAAGGCTTTATCGTTCTGATGCTTGATCTCAATACGTTTGTAAACACGCCGTGGTTGCTCTATACCGCGGTGGTGCTGGTTTCTTTATGCGTGGGCAGTTTTCTGAATGTGGTGATTTTGCGCCTGCCGAAGATGATGGAGCAGGACTGGCGCTGCCAGTGCGAGGACCTGCTGGAGGTGCCGGAGGCGCAACGGGTCAAACATACGCCAGTCACTCTGTCGTCGCCGAACAGCAGTTGCCCCGCCTGCGGCCATGGGATCAAACCCTGGCAGAACATTCCGCTGCTCAGCTATCTTTTGTTGAAAGGCAAATGCGCCGCCTGCCAGACGGCAATTTCCCCCCGTTATCCGCTGATCGAAGTGGCGACCGCGGTGCTTTCAGTGATTACCGTGCTGGCGCTGGGGCCTTCGGTTGCCGGGCTCTGGGCGCTGGTGCTGGTGTGGGCGCTGGTGGCGCTGACGGTGATTGATTTTGACACCCAGTTGTTACCGGACAGCATGACCTTACCGCTGATGTGGCTGGGGTTGCTGCTGAGTTATTTTGGGGTGCTTGGCGAGTTTGACAGCGCGTTCTGGGGGGCGGTGGCCGGCTATTTATCGCTGTGGTCGGTGTACTGGCTGTTCAAACTGGTGACCGGTAAGGAAGGCATGGGCCACGGGGATTTCAAGCTACTGGCGGCGCTCGGGGCCTGGCTGGGCTGGAGTTTGCTGCCGGCGGTGATTCTGTTGTCGTCGCTGGTCGGCGCGGCGGTTGGTATTGCGCTGATGGTGTTCCGCAAGCATGGCCGGGAAGTGCCGATTCCCTTCGGGCCCTATCTGGCGGCAGCGGGGGTGCTGTGCCTGTGGTTCGGCCCGGAGATTCAAGCCCTCTGGTTTGGGTATCTGGGGGTATAGTAGCCGGGGGCGGGCTGAAGCCAGTCCCCTGATGCGTGTAGTATGTCGAGGACAGACTTAAGTCTGTCCCCTGCCAGAAGTAAAAGGGGTCTGGATTGGCGATTGTTGGGCTTACCGGCGGTATCGGCTCGGGGAAATCCACCGTGGCGGGGATGTTTGGCAACCTTGGGGTGCACTGGGTGGACGCGGATGTGGTCGCCCGGGAGGTGGTGGCGCCGGGCACCGCAGCGCTGACAGCCATTGCCGGGCATTTTGGGGCAGACATTCTGACGGCAGACGGCGCCCTCGACCGGGCGGCACTGCGGGGGATCGTGTTCAATGCACCGGACGAGCGACGCTGGCTGGAGCAGTTGCTGCACCCGTTGATCCGCGAGGAATTGCTGCGCCAGCTGCAACCGCGGGATTACCCCCTGCCCTACACGCTGCTGGTCACGCCGCTGTTGCTGGAGACCGACCAGCACGAACTGGTTGACCGGGTGGTGGTGGTGGACGTCCCGGAAGCGACCCAGATCGCCCGCACCATGGCCCGCGACGCCAATGACCGCGCTCAGGTGGAGCGTATCATGGCGGCCCAGCTGCCCCGGGAAGCGCGCCGCGCCCGGGCCGATCACATTATCGACAATGACCGCCCCCTGGCGGACGTGGCGGAACAGATTTTACGTTTGCATCGGCAATTTGTGGCGGCGTTCAGCTAGAATAACGGGACACAGCCACCGTTCCCAAGAAGGTTCACTTGAGAAATCAGTCCGCCGCCCGATTCCTACGCTGCCAGCTTCCGCTCTGGCTCACCCGGTTGCTGGCGTGCCTGTCCGGTCTGGCCGTCAACTCATTGGCCTGCGCGGATGAGATCATCTCCTTTGCGCCGCCACCCGCCCGGGTACTGCTTTCTGTCGACTCCATTCCGCCCCATTTTTACGATTTCACCCCGGACGAACACTGGGCCGAACCCCTGGACAGCTACTGGCTGGGATTCAGCAACTGGGTGCTCGGGCAGCAACGCACCAATGCCCAGATGGTGCAGGCGTTCGGCGAGTGGGCCGACCGCACCCTTGCCGGCAGCCCCATCGCCGTGCCGGGCAACAGCAGCTATCTGCGTGTGGGCTTTGCCACCGAATCCCGTTACCGGGAGCTGGCCGGATTCAAACCCGAAGCCCGCTTCCGTCTGGATGCGCCCACGGTCAAGGAAAAACTGCGCCTGGTCATCGAAAGTGAGAGCGACGAGCTGATCCCCCAGTCAGAACGACGCCGCAGCCGGCAATTGACCGAAGACGAGCGCACTTCCACCGGCGCTACGGGCGCGCTGCGTTACCTGTCCGATATCGGCGACGCCATCAACCTGAGCACCGATCTGGGGGTTCGCTTGCGCTTCCCCGCCGATGCGTTCTGGCGCACCACCGCGCGCAAACAGTGGGTCCTGGATGAGCACTGGCTGATGATTGCTGACCAACGGTTTTTTATTTTCATCAATCCGGCTGGGGCGAGCGCAGCTGGCTGGGGTTCGGCCGGCCAATCGGCAACGGCTGGCATTTTCTGGCGTCGTCCGAGCTGGAGTGGGTCCACCGGGACTCGGAGTTTGTGATGTCGCAAAATTTCAATTTCCACAAGCAGCTGAGTAACCGGGCCAGTCTGAACCCCCGTATTGGTGCGCTCGGTGAAAGCAAACCCAACTGGCGCTCCACCGCCGCCTATGGGGATATCACCTTCCGCTACCGCCTTCACGGCGACTGGCTGTTCGGCGAGATCATCCCGGCGATCGAGTTTGTGCGGGAGAACAGTTATAAAGACGAGGCCTCGCTCCTGTTGCGGATGGAGCTGTATTTTTCCGGGAATCTGAACCGATGAGCCGCCACCCTTCCAGACCGGCCGCCGACGCCCTGACCCTGACCCCCATTGCCATTACCCGCTCCTGCTTCAAAGACAAGTTCGGAGTGCCGCGCCAGCCCGGACTGACCCGCCACGCCTGGGCTGAACTGTGCATCCAGCCGCCGTTTGATCGGGAGGACGCCTTCCGGGGGCTGGAAGCCTGCAGCCACCTGTGGCTGACGTTCCAGTTTCACCAGGCCATCCGGGCGGAATGGCGGCCGGTGGTGCGCCCCCCCAGGCTGGGTGGCAACCAGAAAATCGGGGTATTTGCCTCCCGCTCCCCGTTCCGCCCCAACAGCCTGGGGCTGTCGGTGGTCAAAAACGAGGGCCTGGTGCGGCGCGACCAACAGCTGATCCTGAACATACGCGATCACGACCTGATTGACGGCACCCCCATCCTCGACATCAAGCCTTACCTGCCGTTTGCCGATGCGCTGCCGGACGCCCGGCTTGACTGGGCTCAGGCAGCCCCTGCCGAGCAACTACCGGTTCATTTCAGCGCCGAAGCGGAGCGGCAGCTGGCGGCACTGCCCCCGCAACGCTACCCGGATCTGCGCGGTCTGATCAACGATGTGGTCAGTTACGACCCGCGCCCCTCGTTCCGCCGCGGCCGGGACGAGGACCGGATTTACGGCGCGCATTTGTACGATTTGAACGTGCGGTTCCGGTTCCTGGCGGTGGACGGTGCGGCGGCAGGTGTCGAGGTGCTGACGGTCTGTTAGACTGCTGGCCGGGGTTGCTCAAAAGGACCGTACATTTTGCCATTGATCGGTACGTTTAAAAAAATCGGTGTCCGCCCACTGGCCGCGCGGCTGCTGGTGTATGTGCTGCTGTTCAGCCTGGCGCTGTCGCTGTTGGCGACCGGCCTGCAACTGATGGGGGAACTCGCCAGCCGCACCACTCATCTGGAGACCATCCAGCAGCGGGCGGTGGACCTGACCGCCGGCAACCTGAGCCATGACATCTGGGTGCTCAATTACAGGGATGCCGCCAGCACCCTGGACACCCTCCTCACCCTGCCCAGCATTCAATTCGCAAGCCTCGCCATCAGCGACGAGGAACGCCTGTCCGCCGGGAGCGTTCCCGCCGGCCGCCACGTAACCCAAACCTTTACCCTTACCCGGGCCCTGCCCAGAACCGGGCAACCGATCAACCTGGGGGAGCTGACTCTGGTGTCTTCGCTGGAGCAGGCCTATCAGGATCTGCTCAGCCGGGCCCTGTATACCTTGCTGTTCCAGTCGCTGGTGGTGATGCTGGGCTCCCTGGGGCTGCTGGCCATCGTGCGGTTCACGCTGTCCCGGCACATGGAGGCCATGGCCCGCTACGCGGCACGGCTGAACATGGACGCACTGATCGAGCCGCTCCAACTCAAGCGCAAACCGCTGAAACACTCCGACGAGCTCAGCGAAATGGAGCAGGCCCTGAACACCATGCGCCAGCAATTGCTCAACGACGCCGACCATCTGCGGCAGAGCACCCGCAAGTCCGAGGATGAACGGGATCAGGCGGTGCGCGCCAACCACGCCAAAAACCAGTTTCTGGCCAACATCAGCCACGAACTGCGAATCCCCCTGCAATCGGCCCTCGGCTACGCCAGCCTGCTGGCAGAGACCCGGCTGGATCAGGAGCAGCGGGAGTACGTGCACACCCTGCAGAACGCCACCGAGAACCTGTCGTCCATTGTTAACGACCTGCTGGATATTTCCTGCATTGAGGCCGGCAAGCTGGAGCTTGACGAGATAGCGTTTGATCTGCGGGAAACCCTGAATGACATGGTGCACATGCTGGGCTCCCGGGCCCGGGACAAGGGTCTGGCGCTGGAATTGCGGGTCGATGAAAACCTGCCGTTCCGACTGATCGGCGACCCGGTGCGGTTACGGCAGATGCTGATCAACCTGACCGTCAATGCCATCAAATTCACCGATTCCGGCCACGTGCTGATCAGCGTCGAGGTGCTCGGTCGCCAGGGCGAGGACGTCCGTTTGCGTCTGGCGGTCGAGGACACCGGCGTGGGCATTGATCCGGACGATCTGCCGCTGGTGTACGAACCCTACATGCAGCTGGGGCAGCGGTTCCAACGGCAATTGCCCGGCGCCGGGCTGGGGCTGACGATTTGTCGCCAGCTGGTCACGCTGATGAAGGGTTCCCTGCACGTAGAGAGCCTGCCCGGTGAGGGCAGCACCTTCTGGGTGGAGGTGACCCTGGCCGCCGCGGCCGACGGTGCGACCCGTTGCAGCCCGGATACCCGCATGGTCAACCGGCGCCGAATTCTGGTGGTCGATTCCTATGAGTTGTCCCGCAAGATCACCCTGGAGATGCTGTCTCGCCACGACGTAGACATTGAAGCCGTGCGCTCGGCCGCGGATGCGCTGGCCGCCCTGCGGGCCTCGGCGGATACCGGGAACGTGTTTGACGGGGTAGTCCTGGATGGGTTTGTGCCCGACATGGACAGCGATTTGCTGTGTCAGCAGATTCGCAGCAACCCCGACTGGCGCAACACCCGCCTGCTGATTCTCTCCTCCAACCCGCAGCGGGGCGATGCGGAATACTTCCGTCAGGCCGGCGCCGACGCGTTTTTGAGTAAATCCCTGCGGGAATCCTGCCTGGCGCCGATGCTGCACCAGTTGTTTGCCGACGCTGCCAACGAGGACCGTCAGTTCCTGACCCGTTTCTCGTTGCAAACCGACACCCTTCAGGAGCGGCGCAGTCCGGTTGCCAGCCGTCAGTGGCGTGTCTTGCTGGTGGAAGATAATCCGGTGAACCGCACTTTGTCCCGCCGCCTGCTGGAAAAACTGGGCTGCGAGGTGATGACCGCCAACGACGGTGAGGCGGCGGCGAGCCTGTGGCAGTGGCACCCATTTGATATCATCTTTATGGACTGTATTATGCCCAGAGTGGACGGTTTTGAAGCCACCCGCCGGCTGCGGGCCTGGGAACAGGCAGAACAACGCACCCCGGTGCCGGTGGTGGCGTTGACAGCCAGCGCCACGGAAGAAGATGAAGAGCGCTGCCGTCTGGCGGGGATGGATTCCTTCGTCGCCAAGCCGGTTAATATCGATATGCTCCGGGCGGTCCTGGAACAATACGCTGAGGTTGTACCCTGAATGCTTGTTAATTGCCCTACCTGTAAAAAACCCTGCGAATGGGACACCGGCAACCCGACCCGCCCGTTTTGCAGCGAACGCTGCAAACTGATTGATCTCGGAGCCTGGGCCAACGAAGAGTACCGGGTACCGGCGGAAAACGTGGATCCGGATGACCTTGATCAGGGCAATCACCACCAGGACCTGCACTGACCGTGCAACCGGCGTGGGAGGAACAACTTACACCCTTGTAAGTTGAGCCCCTGCCCCGGCGCGGCTACTATGCCGCCATCAACCCAGTTTACTAACCAGAAAGGAAACAGCATGAAGCACTGTCGTATTCCGCTTGTTGCCCTGTCGTTGCTGGCAGCTCCGGTATTCGCCTCAGACTTTGACCTGAGCCTGACCAACGATTCCGTTAAAGGCCAGGTAAACTTCTTTGAGTCCCGGTCGGATCTGCAGCTGGGTGCCGGCTACACTTACCACGAAGGCGGCCGCCACATCGGCAATGTGGATTTTCACGCCCAGGGGCGTACTGCGCTGGGCAACCTGCCGACCACCGCCGGGATCGGCATGCGTGCGGTGGGCTGGGACGATGACCGGCTCGACGGCGGCGCGGTGGGTCTGGGCGGCTTCGCCACCGTCAATATCCCCACCCTGCCCGGTTTTTCGGTCCACGGGTCGGCCCACTATGCCCCCAGCATTCTGTCCTTTGGCGATACCGACAGCCTCACCAGTCTGGAGCTGCGGGCCAGCTACCGGGTCATCCGCAATGCGGAACTCTTCGGTGGCTACCGCTATCTGAAATCCGACTTTGACGGCCCCGGCAGCATCAAACTCGACAAGGGGTTGCTGGCCGGCCTGAAGATCTATTTCTGACCCCAGACGGGGAGCGACCGATGCCCCCGCGCGGACAGGGGACAGACTAGAGTCTGTCCCCTTTGCCATCACCGATTTATAACCTGTTATAATCGCGACATGTTTTTTTCAGATGAGGGGCTCCATGTCCGCCTGCAGTCGCGTTTTTTTGCTGTTGTTTCCGTTGCTTTGCTTTGCCCTCTGGGGCACCTATTACCGCCCTGCCCCCAGCGAAACGAAGATCGATGCGCCGGTGCTTGCCAGTCTGCCCCCCCTGCCGTCCTGGGCCGGGGCGCCGTTGCCGGACTTTTCGGTGATTGCCGACACCACGTAAAAAAAAAGCCGCGTTCTTCTCCTTCCTCTACCCCCGTATTGTACTGGCCAACAGTCGCATCTTGCTGGAGCGCGAGTACCTGTTAACGCTGCAGAACAAAGCCGGGCTCACAGCGGCCGAGCAGGCGTGGCTGTCGGCGCAAGCCCAACGTTTGCGAGTGGACGCGGCTCTGGCCAGTGACGCCATGTTTACCGCTCTCGGGCGGCGGCTGGACACCATGCCGCCGTCGCTGGTGCTGGCGCAGGCGGCCAATGAATCGGCCTGGGGCACGTCCCGGTTTGCCCGCGACGGCAACAATCTATTCGGGCAATGGTGCTTTTCCAAGGGCTGCGGCCTGGTGCCCACCGGCCGGGTAGCAGGCGCCCTCCACGAAGTCGCCCGCTTCCGCTCACCTTACGAATCGGTGCGCGCCTACATCCAGAACCTGAACCGCCACACTTCCTACCAGCACTTGCGCGAGTTGCGCGCACGGCACCGGGACGAGGAACGCCTCGCCGACGGTGTTACACTGGCGGCGGGGCTGATGAATTACTCCGAGCGGGGCCAGCCCTATATTGATGAAATTCGCAGTATGATCCGGTTTAATAACCTGAGTTTTTATGACCAGCAATTTGCGCGGAGCGTTGCGGGTGTGCAACCGCAGACACTGACCCGGCTGGTTACCGCGGCCCGCTCCGCCGACCTCTTGCCCAGGGTCGAATCTGCGGATGCCCCGGCGTCCGAAGGTTAACAGTAACCGATTTTACCCAGCATCATTCTGATCCGGAGACCCCGACATGCTCAGTTTTTTGCCAGCGCCGATAAAAGGTGGCCTTGCCGCGCTGCTGATCCTGTTCCATACGTTACTATTTTTCCCCCTGTTACTGTTGCTGGCCTTGGTCAAACTGGTGGTGCCCCTGCCCCCGGTGCGCAAGGGCTGCACCATCGGCCTGAACATCATTGCCAGCAATTGGGCCAGTTTCAACAACCTGATCACCCGGCTGCTGCACAACATCCACTGGGACATTCGCGGGGTGGAGCATCTGACACGGGATCACTGGTATTTTGTCACCTGCAACCATCAGTCGTGGACCGACATTCCGGCGATCCAGTTCGCGCTGAATCGCCGCATCCCCATGCTGCGCTTCTTTCTCAAAAAAGAGCTCATCTGGGTGCCGCTGCTGGGAGTGGCCTGGTGGGCGCTGGATTTCCCGTTTATGCACCGCTATTCCCGGGAGCAGATCGCCAGGCGCCCCGAACTTCGCGGTAAAGACCTGGAAGCCACGCGCCTGGCCTGCGAAAAATACCGACACACCCCGGTGACCGTGTTCAATTTTATGGAAGGCACCCGGCTGACCCCGGCCAAACAGGCGGCCCAGAAATCGCCCTATAAACACCTGCTGAAACCCAAGGCGGGGGGCTCGGCGTTTGTACTCGGTGCCATGGGGGACACCCTGCACACCATGCTGGACATCACCATCGTGTACCCGGGCCAGCATCGCATTGGCATCTGGGATTACCTGTGTGGACGCATCACCCACATCATCGTGGATGTGCAAACCGTCGAGATTCCCCCACAATTTCTGGGCATGGATTACCAGAACGACCGTCAGGCGCAGAAGGCCTTCATCACCTGGGTCGCCGACCTCTGGAGCGCCAAGGACCAGCGCATTGAGCAGTTAAAATCCGGGGAGGATACCCAGCTCGCGAGCGCGGACAATCGCCTGGGTGCGTGAGCGGACTTCGAGCTTGGCGTTGATGCGGCGCGCGTGGGTCTTCACGGTGTGCAGGGAGATATGCAGCTGGTCGGCGATGTCCTGATTGGACAACCCCATGGCGATCAGTTCCAGTACCCCCAGCTCACGCTCGCTGATGGGCTCGGCCAGTGGCGCGGCACCGTCTGCCGCAGTGGACAGGTTGTAAAAGGTGCGCAACTGGTCGGTGAATCCGCTGGCGGGCATGGTGGCCAGCGCCGGCGCCATCACCTCCGCCAGTTCCTCCCGCAGTTCCACAAACGGGCTGAGGTAATGTTCGGTCTCGGCCTCGCGGATCTGCTGCACCAGTAAGGCTTGTGCTTTGCTTTTGGCCCCCTGCCGGCCAGTCAGGGCCACTTCCAGTAACCCCAGATGCAGGGCCAGCCCCGCCGGCTGGTCCTCCACGACACGCAGACCGGCAAGCTGGCTCGCCGCCAGTTCCAGCTGGTCCGTCGCCAGCGACTGGCGAATTTCCAGGGTGTCCAGCATGCCGGGCAGCATGGGAAACAATTCCGGCACATAGTGATTGTCGGAGTATGGTTTCAGGGTGATTAACGCCTGACGGACGCTTTCGCTATAACCGAGTTGCAGCCAGCAGCTGGTTTTCAGCGCCTCCAATACGGGCACATGAAACGCATCGTCCACATGCCAGGCGTGCATGGTGCGCTCGGCGTGACCAATCCAGGAAAACGCATCCTCCAGGTCGCCCCGTGATTTGGAGATCAGCACCCGCAGGGCCAGCGCCATCAGCAAGGACACGTCCCGGTTTTGTTCGGCGTGGCGGATCACCTTGACCAGCAGGGTATCCGCCTCGTCGATCCGGCCCTGATGCCAGAGCACCAGCACCAGGTTGAGTTGCAGACGGATTTCTCCGGCCCGCAACGGCCGCTGGCTGTCACTGATCAGGGTGTCGAGCCCGGTACGCAGCAATTGTTCGGCGTAACGCAGGGCCCCTTTGCCCAGCTCGATGCGCGCGTGAGTGTAGACGGCGAGCACTTCGGAGCCCAGATCGCCGCTCTGCCGGGCCAGCTTTGAGGCACTTCGGCTGTCGTTGCGGGCTTCCTGAAAGCGGCCCTGCACACACAGCACACTGGATTTGACCAACAGAGAGATGAGCCTCGCGTGGGTGGACAGTTCGGTAAATTCCAGTGCTCGGGACGCCTCTGTCAGCGCCTCATCGACCCGGCCTTCCATGCGATTAATAAACGCCCGCAGCGCGCACAGGCGGTCTTCCAGACTGGCTTGCTCCGCGGGCGTCAATCCGGCGAGCAGCGCCCGTGCTTCCGTAAACTGCCCCCCCAAAGCATGCACCCAGCCATAGACGATTCTGAGTCGGGGGCTGCGCTGGATCAGCCCCGCCGGCAGTGACTGCCGCAGCCGCAACAGGGATGCGGTGTCCTGACTCAACAACAGGGACTCCGAGCCTTCCGAGGCCACACGGATGGCCCGCGCCACCTGGCCGCTGATCAGTGCGTACTGTAAGGCTTCGGTGAACATCCCCTGCTGTTCCAGCCACTCACTGGCCAGCGCGGCACGCTGTTCCCGCCCGGCCGGCGCCAGCAACCCCAACCAGGCCCGCACCAGCGGATTGAACCGGTACCAGCGACCCCGACCGGCCGCCGTGCGCAGGGGCAGCCCCCGGGCCACCGCCGCGGACGGCCCCAGGGCGGTATCAGCAGGGGCGTCCACCACCGCGGCAAACAGCTCATCGGACAGGTATTCAAGCTCCGCCATGATCTGCAGTGATTGCCGCTGCGCCGGGGTCAACAGAGCGAACACACAGTCGTACAAAAACCGGTCGACGCTGGTGGCTTCATGCAGGGCCTTGCGGTGCACCTGGCGCGCCACCAGCTCTTGCCGGTAGAGCGCCAGGGGGGTAGGCCAGCCCTCCGTCTGGCTGTACAGGTTCTCGATGGCCACCTGGGTCAGCAGGTTGGCCTGTAAATCCGGGGCGAAGAGCGCAGCGGTTTCGGTGCGTGAAAACTCCAGCTCCTGGGAGCCGATGCGCACATAGCGCTGTTCGAGTTCGAACCGGTGGGTACTGAACGGCAGCGGCTTGCGGGAAATCAGCACCAGCGCCAGGGTATCCGGGAGTTCGGCGAGCAGAAACTCCAGCAACTCCACCAGTGCGCCATGCTGCAACCAGTCGATGTTATCCAGAACCAGGATTCTGTCCGCCAGCTCACCTTCGGCGGTGGCAGCTGCAAATTCCTGCAACAGCATGGCCAGCGCATCCAGCGCCCGGCCCTGACGGTGATCGGCCTGAAAGCGGGTGTGTTCCGGCGCATCACCCAGCGCCAGACGCAACAACCCGAGAAACCGGAAGGGGTCGTTATCGTGCTCGTTCAGGGTCAGCCAGCGGGTTCGGTCGGCCTCAGCTCCCTGCTCTGTCGAGGCAAAGGCCGCGCAGGCGGTCTGAGTTTTGGCATACCCGGCAGGCGCCTCCAGATGCAGGATGCCACCCGGCCTGGCCGCGGCCCGCAGTTTGTCCAGCAACAGGGGGCGCGCCAGAAAGCCGGCCACGGGTCGGGGTGCTTTGATGCGGTGCTTCAACAGTTCCCAGACCAGCTCCGCGGGGCTGTCCTGGCCCAAAGCGCCAAGCGCAGGTCCGTCGTTGGCTGCTGATTTCTCATCAAACACGTTCAATCACGCCCTCGTTCAGTAGCTTGCAGGTCCGGATACGCCTTTAGTATGAGTCTGTTAGCAAATTAGACCAGACAAAGCAGGGATCTGCAAAAACATTGACGGGAGATTGATACGTGGGTCAATTGCCCATAAAAAAACGGCAGGCCGAAGCCTGCCGCTAATCCAGTTCGGTGGGTGCCTGTTAACGGGTACCGGAACGGCGCAAAGCGGCCGGCGTGTAGTTGCGTTTGGTGCGCTGGATGCTGAACTGGTACGGGTTGGTCTCTTCGTTGGTCAGACCCAGCGCCAGATAACGACCGGACAGCAGATCGTAGAGCACTTCGATGGCGTACCAGGGGACGTCCTGATCGTAAAACTGCATGCTGTGCGCCTCGGCCACGCGCCAGAGTTCGTCGCGACCGTCGTAATGATCGATGACCACCGCTTGCCAGGTGTCTTCATCGAAATATATGTCCCGCCTGGCGTAGATATGCCGTTCGCCGCTCTTCAGGGTGGCGCGCACATGCCACACCCGGTGGAGTTCGTAGCGGGTTAACTGCTGATTGATGTGACCGGCTTTGATGATGTCCTTGTAGCTGAGATCACGGTCGGCCAGTCGGTAGGAGTTGTACGGGATGTACATTTCCTTCTTGCCAACCAGTTCCCAGTTGTAGCGATCGGGCGCGCCGTTGAACATGTCCAGGTTGTCCGAGGTGCGCATGCCATCTGCGGCCGTACCCGGACCGTCGTAGGCCACCTGCGGGGCGCGGCGGACGCGGCGCTGACCGGCGTTATAAACCCAGGCACGACGGGGCTCCGTCACCTGATCAAGAGTTTCATGGACCAGCAGTACGTTGCCCGCCAGACGGGCCGGAGCGGTGATCGACTGCTTGAAGTAGAACAGCACGTTCTGGTCTTCATCGGGTTTGAAGTCGGACAACCCGGTACGCCAGGTCAGCTCGTCCTGAAACTTGACCACACTGTAGGCCCCGTTTGCCTGCGGCGTTACCTGACCAATGTTACGCAGGACCGAGCCGCCCCGGTAACGGGTAATGTGGTTCCAGACCACCTCCAGGCCATTTTGCGGAATGGGAAAGGGCGCCCCATTCTGGTAATTGGCCAGGCCATTGCCATCCTGGATCAGGGTCGTTTGGGTGGCGTTGGCCACCGTCTCGTCCATGATCGCTTCGGGGTAACGGGCGGTGCGCCGGGTCTGGTAGACCGGTAGCACGTAATCGCTGTACTTGCGGATCATGGCGACCTGCCCCGGGGACAGATTGTCGGCGTACTGGTCGACGTTGCTCTGGTCGATCACCAACTCGGGCTGGTCGCTGGCAAACGGATTGATATAAATGCCGTCGTTGTTGTAGCCGGCGGGGGCTTGCTGCAGCCCGCCGGTCCAGGCCGGGATGGCTCCGCCGTTACCGGCTTTCTCGGCCCCCATCGGGGTCAGGGTATCCCCCAGCTTGGCGGCCTCACTGGCCGACACGGCTGCCTGGGCACTGCCGGCAAACAGGGTCGCGGCGAGTATGCCGGTTGCTATCAGATTGGTGTTTCGCTTCATGTAAATTACCTCGTTCAACGAATTCGTGGCGATCAAAACGCGTAGGAAACACTGGCGCTGATGAAATCCCGATCGACGTTTTCGTTATAAGGCGTGCCGCCGAAGAAATTAGTGTAACCGATGGTTCCGGAATACGCATTTTGGTAGGTGCCGGTCAACGACACCCCGATGGCCTTGCTGCCTTCGATGAAGTTACCCCCAGGCTGAGGCGCGTAGCCTTTGACATCGTGGTTCCAGGCCAGCTGCGGTGCCAGGTTGATACCGGCAATGGCACTGGGGTAATCCCACACCAGGCGCGCCCGGTAGCCCCACGAGAAGCTGGTGGTGAAACCGTCGTTGGTGCAGTTGGCGGGGTTCAGGTTCAAACCGGTCGACTCCCCCGGAATCGCTTTACAGATGTCGTTACCGCTGCCATCCGCCAGGGTGCCGATACCGAAGTTACCGGAGCGGCCATAACGGGCTTCGTCCAGATCAGGCAGGCCGTGCACATAGGTGGCGCCCACCTCGGTCACGAACGACAAGCGACTGGCCCCCATGACCTGATCGAAGAATTTGATCAGCGTGAACTGGGCCTGAGACACCTTGAAACGGTCGTACCCATCCACCGCCCGGCCGGCTATCTTGCCGTCCAGTTCCTCGAGGCGCTGTTGCTCCAGTTTACTCACCGGTTCGCCCGTCAGGGGATCACGCAATTGCAGACCACCGTAGATCAGCTCAAACGCGCTCCACTGCAGGGGTACGTTGTCGCGGAAACTGTATTCGCCGCCCAGCGACCAGCCACCCGGCGTCGTGGTGTTGATGCTGATGCCGTACAGGTTGATGTTCTCCGGGTATTCAATGAAGTAGCTCGGGAAGCGTGTATTGGGCTGATTCGGGTTGGTGTCCTGCCCGCTCACCGGCGCGGAGGGGTTGTTCACCACCCCGCTGATGTAGGGCAGACGGCTGTTGTACTTGATGTAGTACAGGCCGATTTCGGAATCGTTCAGCGCGGGCACGTACCAGCGCAAGGCCACCCCGAACTGGTCTTTCTCATCGGGTTCCTCATCACCGACACGGGGGGCGATAAACCCCTGGGCGAAGGCTTGCGAATCAGGCAACTGACCGGCCAGCAGGACCGGGCCACAGCCATCGGACACAAAATCAACGGTGGAGAAGAAAGTGCCGCAATCGTCCGGCCGGGTGGGTTCCCAGTCGGTCTGTACAAACGCTTCGACGGTGACGTTCTCGGTCACCCCGGCCGACAGATAGAGCATTTCCACCGGCAGCAGGGCTTCTTTCAACTGGGACCCCGGGGCACGGAACGCGGGCACGTCCACGGGGTTGATGCTGTTGATGCCCCCCTGGATAAAGGTGCTCTCACCCCAGCTGACCACCTGATTACCGTAACGCACGCTCAGCGGCACCTCCCCCAGGTACCAGTCTGAAAACACATAGGCGTCCAGAAACTCGGCCCCGGAGGCGTTCGCCCGGGCGGCCGGATTCAGCCGGCGGCGCTGGCCCACGTCGTCGAGGGCGCGGCGCTCGTCTTTGAGTTCGAAGTCATACCAGTAGCGTCCTCTGACCAGCCCCCCCACCCGGGTGAGCAGATCGCCGTTGACGTCGTGACTCAGGAACAACTCACTGGTGCCTTTGACGATCTTCGATACCGTGTCGCCCTTTTTGAAGTTCAGGTTGCCGTCGTCAAAGTTGTTACTGGAGGAGCCTGTGGTGGTGCCGGCAAACTCTGGCCCCAGGTTGCCCTGGGAAATCAGACGCTTGTTCGGGTTTTCCGTGCGCCAGGTAGCACCGGCGGACAGGGTGGTATCGAAGGCGGCTTCCACGTCTCCCAGATAAAACGAAAACGCTGACGCCTGACCGGACAGCGTGGCGGCGACCGCGACCGCCAACGGCAATCTTGCCCACGGCTGCCCGAGAAGTGTTTTTCTTGTCATTGGAAGGCTACTCCATTTGTTGTTCTGAGTCGGTGCTCTGTTTATTGGTGTTCACGAAATTGGAGGCTTCATGCACAGTGCTATTGATGTTGGCACTATAACCAACGCCCGTATGCGCTTTGATCAGTCAAAAGTATGATTTTGTGCTAATTGCACCGGATTTCCTCGCGCCAATCACTATAGACAACATTCGGTTGCGGAACCAGCGGGGCTGATTGACCGCAGTAATCCCTCCCCCACTCCCCCGCAAGGGGCGAGGGGAGTACACACTTAAAGCCTGAGGCGATGCATTAGCCCCTTGGCCCCTCTTCTACAGAGGGTGAGGGGAGCAAACACCCAAAGCTTGAGGCAGTGCATTGGCCCCTCGCCCCTGGCGGGGAGGGGTTGGGGAGTGGGGGGGTGAGAATAAAGGCCCCTCAGAGAGTGGGAACCTGCACTAGGGTTTGTGAGGCGCTTGCAGGTACTCCTTTGACTGCATTTCCAGCAGCCGCGATTCGGTGCGTTCAAACTCGAAGGCCAGCCGTTCGCCCTTGTACAGCTCGGTAATCGGCGCCTCGGCGGCGATGATAACCTTGACGCTGCGGTCGTAAAACTCGTCGATCATGTTGATAAAACGGCGCGCCTGATCGTCCTTGCGGCTGTCCAGTATGGGCACATTGCTGACCAGAATCGCATGGAACTCACGGGCCAGCTCGATGTAATCGTTCTGACTGCGGGGACCGTCGCACAGCTCGTAAAAATCGAACCAGACTATGTCATCCGCGTGCTCGAGGGCTTGCAGTTTGCGGCCATTGATTTCCAGTTCGAGGGCATGGTTTCCGGCGTCCAGCGCGAGCTGATCGTAGCTTTCGCGCATGCTCAGATCGGCCCCCTCCCCCAGCGGATAATGGAACAGCTGCGCCTGCTCCAGGGACCGCAGACGGTAGTCGACGCCCCCGTCAACATTGACCACGTCGGTGTGTTTTTTGACCAGCTCGATGGCCGGCAGGAAGCGGGCCCGTTGCAAGCCGTCTTTATAGAGGCCGTCGGGAACGATATTGGAGGTACACACCAGGCTGACCCCGCGCTCAAACAGCGCTTCCATCAGTGTGGCCAGAATCATGGCGTCACCGATGTCGGAGACAAAAAACTCGTCAAAACAGATCACCCGGGCTTCATCGGCCAGACGCCGGGCCACCTGCTGCAGCGGGTTCTTTTGCCCCTTGAGACTGGCCAGTTCCTGATGCACCCGCTGCATGAACCGGTGAAAATGCACCCGCATCTTGCGTTCGAACGGCAAGGCCTCGTAAAACGTATCCATCAGATAGGTCTTGCCGCGCCCCACCCCACCCCAGAAGTACAACCCCTTGATGGGTTCACGCTTGCCGGTTCTGCGTATTGAACTCCGCAACCGGCTGAGCCGGTTGCGGCGCTGGCTCTCGGCCGCAACCAGTTGATCGTAGAGGGCCTGCAGGCGACGCACGGCATCTTCCTGCGCTGCGTCCCGGAGAAAATCCGGCCGGGTCAGGTCTTGCTGGTAACGCTCCCAAGGTGTCATCAAGCATACTTCCGAAGTTTTATGAACGAACAGAGTTGAGGCAAGCGGGGCTCTAGGCCCGGTAGATTACGCCAAATTAACGGTGGGCTATTGTCGCTGATTTTCATGGCAATCGCCACGCCGGGGCAGGATTCGCCGGCGCGGTAAATAACTATTTTGAAGAACGGGGCAATTGGCTTAAGCTCTATCCATGGGCGTCTCGGCTCTGCAAGGGTATACTTGAGGGCGATCGTTCAGCCATTTCAGCAAACCAAAGGACTAGACAGCGTATGACCAACCTGATTCTGGCAGCAGTTGCAGCATTGATTGTGGGCGTCGTTATCGGTGTGTTTGTCGGCCGCTCCGGGCAAGGCGCCAATTTGCGTCAACGCAGAACCGAGCAGCAGATTGATGAACTGAGAAACGAGTACACTCGCTATCAGGCCCAGGTAAACGAACACTTTATGGAATCTGCACACTTGCTGCGCCGGTTCAATGACACCTACAGGGATGTGAACGAGCACATGGCGCGCGGCGCCAACCGTTTGTGCAACGACGAGGACTGGCTCGAAGAGCTGGACGTAGACAGTCCCCGCGCCCGCCTGGAAGCGGACCCGGACAAAACCGCTGCCGAGCCGCCCAGAGACTACGCACCCAAATCGGATCCCGCCGAAAAAGGCACCCTGGCAGAAGATTTCGGTTTGCGGGAAAAAGCCAAGGCCTGATGGCCTCGGCCCCGCTTGCCATCAGCGGCCGTTACACCGGGTTGTCGCAATCGATAAACCGGTGTGCCAGCCCGAAGTGGGCGGCCAGCGCCTCCCCCAGCGAACG
The DNA here is from genome assembly GCF_001752365.1 of Marinobacter sp. X15-166B. Taxonomy (GTDB): domain Bacteria; phylum Pseudomonadota; class Gammaproteobacteria; order Pseudomonadales; family Oleiphilaceae; genus Marinobacter. Next base: position 227,047 of record NZ_MEIY01000001.1, read on the forward strand.
CACCCCGTAACGCTCGGTGGCGTGGTGACCGGCGGCGAAGTAGTGGATTCCCGCCTCCCGGGCAAAGTGCGTGGTCGGCTCGGAGATTTCGCCACTGATGAATGCATCCAGCCCCGCCTGTTGGGCCTTGCTGATGTAGCCCTGCGCCGCCCCGGTGCACCATCCCAGGGTTGAGATTTTATCCGCCCCCCGGCCCACATGAAGCGGCACCCGCCCCAGCGTCGCCGCCAGATGCTCACTCAACTCCGCCACAGTCAGTGGCTTGGCCAGCTCACCCTGCCACACCAGACCATCCAGGGGGCGCGCATGCTGAATACCCAGCACCTGCGCCAGCTGGCGGTTATTGCCGTGCTCGGGGTGGTCGTCCAGAGGCAGATGGTAAGCCACCAGATTGATGTTGTGTGTTAACAAGGTGTGGATGCGGTTGCGTTTGATGCCCACCACCCGCTGGTCTTCACCCTTCCAGAAATAGCCGTGATGCACCAGCAGCATGTCGGCGTCGGCGGCAACAGCCGCGTCAATCAGCTCCTGCGAGGCGGTGACCCCGCTGATCAGCGTCTTGACCTGCGCGGTGCCTTCAACCTGCAGCCCGTTGGGGCAATAATCCTGGAAGTTGTCCGGGCTGAGCCAGGTGTTCAGGGTTTCAAGGATGTCATTACGGGATATCACGGTTTGACCTCATTCAACAGAAGAAGTGACGCCCTCTCCCCTCGCTGGAGAGGGCTGGGAAAAGGGGCGAAAACTCACGACACCGCCACAGACGCTCCCCCACTCCCCAACCCCTCCCCCGCCAGGGGCGAGGGGCTACTGCACTGCTTCCGGCAGTGGGTGGTTATTCCCTGTCCCGCAAGGGGCGAGGGGAGTATATTGTGCCCCTCGCCTACCGGCCGTCTGGGGCGTTTGTTTGCCCCTCACCTACCGGACGTCGCGGGAGTTTATCTGCCCCCTCTCCCCTCGTGGGAGAGGGCTGGGGAGAGGGGCGAATGCTCACTACACCGCCACAGACGCTCCCCCC
>NZ_MEIY01000001.1:228086-468043 GCF_001752365.1 Marinobacter sp. X15-166B
GGGGCTACTGCATTGCTTCGGGCAGTGGGTGTTTATTCCCTCTCCCGCAAGGGGCGAGGGGAGTATGTTGTGCCCTCACCTGCTGGGCGCCGCGGACGTTTGTTTGCCCCCTCTCCCCTCGCGGGAGAGGGCTGGGGAGAGGGGGGAGTATTCAGACCAGTTGTGCTACGCCTTCGAGTAGCTGGCTGTTCTGTTCCGGGGTGCCGATGGTGATGCGCAGGTAATCGCTGATGCGGGGCCGGTTGAAGTGGCGCACGATGATCTTCTTCTCCCGAAGCGCCCGGGCCAGTTCCTCGCCGCTGTGGTCGGGGTGGCGGGCAAACACGAAGTTGGCGGCAGAGGGTAACACCTCAAATCCGTTGGCCGCCAGTGCGGCGGTGACCCGCTCGCGCTCGTCGATGACCGTCCGCCGACAGGCTTCGAAATACTCGGTGTCCTCGAGGGCGGCGATGGCCCCTACCTGCGCCAGCTTATCCAGCGGATAGGAGTTGAAACTGTCCTTGACCCGCGTCAGCGCTTCGATGAGATCCCGGTGACCGATGGCAAATCCGACCCGCAGGCCCGCCAGCGAGCGGGATTTGGAGAAAGTCTGGGTGACCAGCAGGTTCGGGTACTGATCCACCAGGCGGATGGCAGTCTCGCCGCCGAAATCCACGTAGGCTTCGTCCACCACCACCACCCGTTCAGGGTTGGCCTGCACGATGGCCTCTACGTCAGAAAGTGGCAGGCAACGCCCGGTCGGCGCGTTGGGGTTGGGGAAAATCACCCCGCCATTGGGCTGCTGGTAATCCGCCGGATCGATTGCAAAGTGCTCGGTCAGCGGCACGACCTGACTGTCGATGCCATACAGACCGCAATACACCGGATAAAAACTGTAGCTGATGTCCGGGTACAAAATGGGCTGATCCTGCTGGAGCAGGGCCTGGAAGATATGCGCCAGCACCTCGTCGGAGCCGTTGCCCACGAACACCTGATCGGTGTTGACCTGGTAATAATCCGCCAGCGCCTGCTTGAGGGCGTCCGCTTCCGGATCCGGATACAGCCGCAGGCTGTCATCGACGGCGGCGGTGATGGCGGCGATCACCCGGGGGGACGGGCCAAACGGGTTTTCGTTGGTGTTCAGCTTGACCAGATTGTCCAGCTTGGGTTGCTCACCGGGTACGTAAGGCTCCAGCGTGCGCACCAGCGGGCTCCAGAACTTGCTCATGACTGGGATTCTCCGTCGGATTGAATACGGTATTCTGCCGAGCGGGCGTGGGCGGTCAGGCCCTCGCCCCGGGCCAGCACGGACGCCACCCGCCCCATGGTGTCGGCGCCCCGGGCGGAAAAGCCGATCAGCGAGGAACGCTTCTGAAAGTCGTACACCCCGAGTGGCGACGAAAACCGGGCGGTCGCCGAGGTGGGCAGCACGTGGTTGGGGCCGGCACAGTAGTCCCCCAGGGCTTCCGCCGTGTAGCGGCCCAAAAAGATGGCGCCGGCGTGACGGATCTGCGCCAGCAGGCTGTGGGGGTTTTCCACCGACAATTCGAGATGCTCGGGCGCAATGCGGTTACTGATGGCAGCGGCTTCCGCCAGATCGGCGACTTCGATCAGTGCACCGCGCTGATTCAGCGAGGCGCGAATGATGTCGGCACGCTCCATGGTGGGCAGCAACTTCCGCATACTGGCCTCCACCTGATCCAGAAACTCCCGACTCGGGCTGAGCAGAATCGACTGGGCCTGCTCGTCGTGCTCGGCCTGGGAGAACAGATCCATGGCGATCCAGTCCGGATCGGTGTGACCGTCACAAATCACCAGGATTTCCGACGGGCCGGCGATCATGTCAATGCCCACTGTGCCGAACACTTCCCGCTTGGCGGTGGCCACGTAAATGTTGCCGGGTCCGACGATTTTATCCACCGCCGGAATGGTGGCGGTGCCATAGGCCAGTGCCGCCACCGCCTGAGCGCCGCCGATGGTGAACACCCGGTCTACCCCGGCGATTGCGGCGGCGGCCAGCACCATCTCGTTGAGCACCCCACCCGGGGTGGGCACCACCATGATCACTTCACCCACCCCGGCCACTTTCGCCGGGATGGCATTCATCAGCACCGACGACGGGTAGGTTGCCTTGCCCCCGGGCACGTACAGCCCGGCACGGTCCAGCGGCGTTACCTTCTGGCCCAGCAGGGTGCCGTCCGCTTCTTCATACTGCCAGGACGCCTGCACCTGATGCTCGTGGTAGTCCCGCACCCGCTGAGCCGCCTGCTGCAAGGCCTCCCGCTGGGCGGCGGGGATCGTCTGCAGTGCCTGTTGCAGGCGCTCCGGCGGGATCTCCAGCTCGGCCACACTGGCTGCGTCGAGCTGATCAAACTGGGTGGTGAAGCGGAGCACGGCGGCATCGCCTTCGGATTTCACCGCCTGCAGAATATGCCGGACCGAATCGTTAACCTGTTGGTCCACGCTGCCTTCCCAGGCCAGCAGCCGGCCCAGCTCGGCATCAAAATCGGCCTGCGCAGCGCACAAGCGGGTAACGGTCAGGTCAGTCATGGCAGGACTCCTGCTTTCACTAGTCAGTAGGGGCGCCGGGGCGGTCAGCCCGGCGGAATCAGTGTGCCTGGCGCTGCGCGACGGCGGCGCTCATCTTGTCGATAATGGGCTGCAACTGCCGGTGCTTGGTTTTCATGGACGCCCGATTGGCCACCAGCCGGGTGCTGATGTCCGCAATCAGATCCCGCGGCTCCAGGCCGTTGGCTTTCAGAGTATTTCCGGTATCAACGATATCCACAATTTCGTCGGCCAGCCCCAGAATGGGGGCCAGCTCCATGGCGCCATAGAGTTTGATGATATCCGCCTGGCGTCCCCGGGCGGCATAATAACGCCGGGCCAGATCCACGAACTTGGTGGCCACCCGCAATCGCCCCTGGGGCGGCTGCTGGCCTCTGGGCCCGGCGGTCATCAACCGGCACCGGGCGATGTTCAGATCCAGGGGTTCATACAGCCCTTCCGCACCATGCTCCATCAGTACGTCCTTCCCCACCACGCCCAGATCCGCCCCCCCGTACTGGACATAGGTGGGCACATCGGTGGCGCGGAGGATCAGGATACGCACGTTCGGGTCGGTGGTGGGAAACACCAGCTTGCGCGACTTGTCGACGTCGTCGATCAGTTCGATCCCGGCCTCTTCCAGCAGCGGCAGGGTTTCCTTGAGGATGCGGCCTTTCGATAACGCAATGGTGATGGTTTCGGTCATTAGTTGTTCCGGCTGTTGATCCGCTTGGTTCATTGACTCACTGGCCGTCAGGCGGGCAGACGACGAATACTGCCACCCAGCAACTGCAGTTTTTCTTCAATACACTCATAGCCCCGGTCGATGTGATAAATCCGGTCCACAATGGTGTCACCGCCCGCCACCAGACCGGCGATCACCAGACTGGCCGAGGCGCGCAGATCCGTGGCCATCACCGGTGCGCCGGTGAGGTGATCCACCCCGGTAATAATGGCAGCGTTGCCTTCCAGGGTGATGTCCGCCCCCATACGGATCAGCTCGTGCAGGTGCATGAACCGGTTTTCAAACACGGTTTCAACGATGGTGCCGGTACCTTCGGCAACCGCGTTCATGGCCGCAAACTGGGCCTGCATATCGGTCGGAAACGCCGGATACGGCGCCGTTCTCAGGCTGACCGCGCGGGGCCGGTTGCCCTTCATGTCGAGCTCGATCCAGTCGTCACCGGTGCTGATGTGGGCACCGGCTTCTTCCAGCTTGATCAATACCGCATCCAGCAGACTGGCCCGGGTGTCCTTGAGTTTGACCCGGCCCCGGGTCGCCGCTGCGGCCACCAGATAAGTACCGGTTTCGACCCGGTCGGGCAACACGTCGTAATGGCAGCCATGGAGTCGTTCCACCCCATGAATTTCGATGGTTGAACTGCCGTGGCCGCGGACATCCGCGCCCATGGCAATCAGGCACTCGGCCAGATCCACCACTTCCGGCTCACGGGCCGCGTTTTCCAGAATGGTGACCCCATCCGCCAGCGCCGCCGCCATCATCAGATTTTCCGTACCGGTGACGGTCACGGTGTCCATGAAGATATGGGCCCCCTTGAGGCGGCCATTGGATTTGGCTTTGATGTAGCCATTCTCCACCTTGATGGTGGCGCCCATCTGCTCCAGACCCTGGATGTGCAGGTTGACCGGCCGGCTGCCGATGGCACATCCACCGGGCAGAGACACTTCGGCTTCGCCAAAATGCGCCAGCAGTGGCCCCAGCACCAGAATGGAGGCGCGCATGGTTTTCACCAGTTCATAAGGCGCGTGAAAGTGCTTGATGGTATTGGCGTGGATTTCAACGCACAATTTTTCGTCCACCATCAGCTCAACCCCCATGCGCCCCAACAACTCGATCATTGTGGTAACGTCGTTCAGGTGGGGCAGATTGCCCACCGTCACCGGCTCGTCGGCCAGCAAGGTCGCCGCAAGAATGGGCAAGGCTGCATTCTTGGCCCCGGAAATACGAATTTCTCCGTCTAGCGGCTTACGGCCACGAATCAGTAGTTTATCCACAATAATTTTCCTGTAATTGGCGGGCCGGCATCAACCTTTACGGGCGGCCCATTCGGCCGGAGTAAATGCTCTGGGATGCAGGGCGTGAATCGCACCGTCCATGAGGGGCTGGAACAGCGCTTTGTTGATCATTTGCTGGCGTTTGACTGTGCTCAGGCCCTCAAACACATCGCCTATCGCCACCACCAGGTAATGGTTACCATCCACCTGCACTTCAATTTTGCAGTCCGGCAACTCTTTTTCGACCAGCGCAGCAACTTCATGGGCTTCCATAAACACAATCCTCGGGATCAGAAATACGTCAGGTGCGGAATTGTAACGAATATCAGGGGCAAGGTCAGCCTTGCTCGTGCCCGCCGGCGAACCCCGGCAACAGGTCGGTGACGCCGCCCAATGCCGCCAGCGCCTGCAGGCTGCGGCCTGCGCCCACAAATTCGACCGTTTTCCCCTGCGCCTGGGCGGCGCGCATCCAGCACAGGGCCAGCGACAACACCACGGTGTGCGGCTCGGTGACGCCGGCCAGGTCGATCACCACCGGCGACGGCACCTGCGCCACCAGCTCCTCCCCCCGGGTACGCAACGGCAACACCTGCTCCGGGGTGACGTTGTCAGTCACCGTCAGCCGCGAACCCTCGACCCGGATACCGCTCAAGACCCTGCCCCCTGTTCATCAAGGTCCATGGTGTCCACCACTTCACTGGTCCAGCCATCGATGACGGCCTGAATGTTGCCGCGCTGCTGCTCCACTTCCTGACTGAACCGGTCGCGGAACGCCAGGCCAATGTTGATGCCTTCCACAATGATGTTTTCCATCATCCAGGTCTGATTATCCTTGCGATACATGGAGTAGGTCACCGGGTGACGGTTGCCGGAGCCAGATACAATTTCCAGCTGCACCGATGCGCGATGGCCGTTGCCCTCGTGGATGACCGCGTCTTTGACGCTGATGGTGAAGCTGTCGGTTTCCACCAGTGCCTTGGCGTAGCTGTCAAACAGACTGCGTTTGAACCGGTCTACAAACTCGTCCCGCTGTGCGGGCGTGGCCTGCCGCGCATACCGGCCCATGACCCGGGCTGCGATCCGGCGAAAATCCACAAAGTCTTCCAGCGCATCGTTCATGCTGGTGTAAAACGCTTCCGGATCGGTGGTATAGAGCCCTTTTTCAGCGTTGAGCCGGGCCACCAGCTGCTGGGTATTGGTGTCCACGTAGCGTTTCAGGCCGGTTTCGTCGGCTGCGGCGGTGCCGGAAAAAACCAGCAGTAACGCCAGGCCCCCCAACAGGGCACCAAAACTTCGTAACATCATCATCGGTTGTTTCTCCTTACGGGTTGCGCGTTACTTGCCGGACGCAAAATTACTGATGATCCGCTCAAGGTTCATGGCGGACTGGGTCGCATAAAACGCGTCGCCGTCCTGCATGTACTCCTCATCTGCACCAACGGAAATATCCACGTATTGCCCCCCCAGCAATCCGGAGGTACGAATGATCGCGGCACTGTCGGTGGGGATGTTGTCGACCGTGGCATCGATCCGCATGGTGACCCTGGCCTGATAGGTGTTGGTGTCCAGCTCGATGGCACTGATGGTCCCCACGGTGACCCCCGCCATGGAGACTTTACCCCGCGGTGCCAGCCCCCCGGCATCGTTGAAGCGGGCCGAGACCGTATAGGTGCTGCCGGCGGCGGTCGGTGACAAGCCGCTGACCTGCAAGGCCAGAAACAACAACGCCGCAAAACCGGCGACCATGAACAGCCCGACGATGATTTCTATTGCTCTCTGATTCATAAACAGTCCCTTAAAAGTTCCCGAACATCACTGCGGTCAGTACGAAATCCAGCCCCAGTACGGCCAGTGACGAATACACCACGGTCTTGGTGGTGGCGGAACTGATACCCGCCGAGGTCGGAACGCAGTCGTACCCCTGAAACACCGCAATCCAGCTGCACACAAACCCGAAGACGATGCTTTTGATGATGCCGTTGACCACGTCGTCCCAGAAGCTGACGGACGCCTGCATGTTCGACCAGAACACGCCTTCAAACACCCCCAGCCATTCCACCCCCACCATCATGCCGCCCCAGATGCCGGCGACCGAAAAGATCAGCGCCAGCAGCGGCATGGCAATAAAGCCCCCCCACAGACGGGGCGCCACAATGCGGCGCAGCGGGTCGACCCCCATCATCTCCATGCTGGACAGCTGCTCGGTGGCTTTCATCAGACCGATTTCCGCGGTCAGCGCCGAACCGGCGCGCCCGGCAAACAACAGGGCGGTGACCACCGGTCCCAATTCCCGCACCAGGGTCAGGGCAATCATCTGCCCGATCGCATCCTCCGAACCAAAATCGCTCAAAATGGTGTAGCCCTGCAATCCCAGCACCATGCCAATGAACAGGCCGGATACCACGATGATGGCGAGGGACAACACCCCGATGCTGTACAACTGCCGCACCAGCAACGGCAAGCCGGCGATGGGCCGGGGGGTGCCCGTCAGCACCCCCACCAGGAAAACGCCCGCGCGGCCGAAGGCGCGCAGACTGTCGATGCCCCGGGCACCCAGGGTGGCAAGCCAGCCGGTCATGGGCGACCTCCGTGCAAGGCCCAGTCGCTGGTCTGCGCCGGGGCGGGGTAGTGGAAAGGCACCGGTCCGTCCGGATCGCCGTGCAGGAACTGCTGCACCTGGGCGGAGGGGTGCTGACGCAAATCGTCCGGTGTGCCCTCTCCGATCACCCGGCCATCGGCAATGATGAACGCGTAATGGCAGATGCCCAGGGATTCGGGGACATCATGGGACACCAACACGCTGGTCAGGCCCATGGTGCTGTTCAGGTCGCGGATCAGCTTGACCAGCACCCCCATGGCCACCGGATCCTGGCCGGCAAACGGTTCGTCGTACATGATGAGTTCGGGGTCCAGGGCGATGCTGCGCGCCAGAGCGATGCGCCGGGTCATCCCGCCGGACAGTTCCGACGGCATCAGGTCCCGGGCGCCCCGTAACCCCACCGCTTCCAGCTTCATCAACACGATGTCGCGGATCATGTCGTCGGGCAGACGGGTATGCACCCGCAACGGAAAGGCGACGTTTTCAAACACGCTCAGATCGGTGAACAGCGCACCACTCTGAAACAGCATGCCCATCTTCTCCCGCAACAGGTACAGCGCCTTGCGCTTCAGCCGGTGAACCGGCTCGCCGGCGACCACAATTTCACCGCTGTCGGGCTTGAGCTGGCCGCCGATCAGGCGCAGCAGAGTGGTCTTGCCGGTGCCACTGGGGCCCATAATGGCGGTTATCTTGCCCCGGGGGATGTCCAGGGTAACGCCATCAAAAATGCGCCGCGACCCGCGGGAAAAAACGACATCTTGCAACGAAATGTAGGAGGCAGAACTCATAGTCTTCCATTATCCAGCGTGCGATGACCTCAAAATCCTGGGGCAGTACAGTAGTTGAACTGCTCCCCAAGCTCAATCATGGCAACCTAAAATAATGTTATAGCGGGCCGCATTGACCCGTACCTTTTGGCGCGCGGATCTGCCCGATTAAGGTGATATACTTGCCCCTGGCTGCAGAACCCACACCACCAACCGGACACTCTATGAGCACACAGTACAGAGACTCGGCCCTGAAAACGATTCACATTGAACGCGACGCCATTGACGCCCTGCTCCAGCGCATCGACGACAATTTCGAGCGGGCCTGCGACATAATCATGGCCTGTGACGGTCGGGTGATCGTCACCGGCATGGGCAAGTCCGGCCACATTGGCAGCAAAATTGCGGCCACCCTGGCGAGCACCGGCACCCCCGCTTTTTTCGTCCACCCGGGGGAAGCCAGCCACGGCGATCTGGGCATGATGACCGGTAGAGACGTGGTCCTGGCCATATCCAACTCCGGCAACACCAGTGAAATCGTCACCATTCTGCCGCTGCTCAAACGGATGGGCGCCCCCCTGATCAGCATGACCGGCAACCCCTCGTCGCTGCTCGCCCGGGAAGCCATAGCCAACCTGGACGTCAGCGTTACCCAGGAGGCCTGTCCGCTCGGGCTGGCACCCACCTCGAGTACCACCGCCACCCTGGTGATGGGCGACGCGCTGGCGGTGGCCCTGCTGGAAGCCCGCGGGTTCAGCGCGGAGGATTTTGCCTTTTCCCACCCCGGTGGGGCCCTGGGCCGGCGCCTGCTGCTGCGGGTGGCGGATATCATGCACACCGGCAAGCAGTTGCCGCGAGTCACCGAAGGCACCAAGCTCAGCGGTGCGCTGCTGGAAATCTCCCAGAAGGGCCTGGGTATGACCACCGTGGTCGACCGGGAGGGCAACCTCTCCGGCATCTTCACAGACGGCGACTTACGCCGTACGCTGAACCAGCCGATCGACATTCACCACACGCCCATCGAGGACATCATGACCCGCAACGGTAAAACCATCCGCGAAGACCAGCTGGCGGCCGAAGCCCTGAAGTTGATGGAAGATCTTAAAATCAACGCCCTTGCGGTGCTCAACCAGGATGGCCAGCTGACCGGGGCGATCAACATGCACGATCTGCTGCGTGCAGGAGTTCTGTGATGACCGCAACCTGTAAACCCGTCTGGCCGGCGGATATTCTCGCCAGGGCCGCCGCCATCCGCCTGCTGGTGCTGGATGTGGACGGCGTGATGACCGACGGCACCCTGCTGTTCAGCGCCAGTGGCGACGAGCTGAAAGCGTTCAACATCCTGGATGGTCTCGGGCTGAAACAGGTGCTTGCGGCGGGGATTGAGGTGGCGGTGATCACCGGCCGCTCCTCACCGCTGACTGCGCGACGCATCAACGATCTGGGTATCCGGCACCTGTTCCAGGGGCGGGAGGACAAACGCACCGCGTTGCTGGAACTGAGCCAGACTTTGGAGGTGCCCGCGGAACACACCGCCTACATGGGCGATGACCTGCCCGATCTGGCGGCCATCCAACACGCCGGTCTGGGGGTCAGCGTGCCCAATGGCCACTGGTTTGTGCGCCAGCACGCCGACTACTGCACCCGCGCGGCCGGCGGTGCGGGCGCGGTGCGGGAGTTGTGCGACCTGCTGCTGGAAGCCCAGGACCAGCTGGCCACCACCCTCACGCCGTACCTGGGATCGCCCTGATGGCCGGCTCCCGACTGTTGTCCCGGGTGCGCGTCCGCAACCTGGCCCTGCTGGTGTGCACCGGCATACTGGTGGCCCTGTTGTGGCAGAGCGACGAACGCCGGGTACCGACCGACAGCAGCGACCTGCGCGGTGAAGGCGAGCCGGACGGCTTTGTGGTCAACGGCCGTTTCATGGCGTTCAACGCCGACGGCCAGCTGGCCTCCGCCATCGACAGCCCGCGCATCGAACAGTTTGACCAGACGCAGCGCGCCGTTATGAGCACCCCCCAGGCGACCATGTTTGAGGAAAAATCCGGTAAACCCTGGCATCTGACCGCCGACAATGGCACATTTCTGGAAGCCACCAATGTGATCGAACTGACGGGCAACGTGGTGGTCACCCGGCCCCTGCAGGATGAGCGCACCGCCACCCTGACCACCGACAGCCTGACCATAGACAACCGCACCCGCACCGTGTCTACCGACGCACCGGTACTGATGACCGATCAGCGCAATGTGACCCGGGCGGTCGGCATGAAAGCACAGATAGACGAGCGTATTCTGGAACTCAAGTCACGCGTAGAAGGACACTATGAGCCTGCACAATAAGGGAACCATTCCCGCACTGTCCGCATGGATGGCCGCTGCCCTGCTTGCGGTCACGCCTGCCCACGGCTTTGACCTGCAGTCGGGCGAGCCCATCACCATCAACGCCGACAGCGGCCGCATGGACGACACCCGCGGCATCGCCACCTACTCGGGCGATGTGGTGGTCACTCAGGGCACCACCCGGCTGTCCGCCGACCGCGTCATGCTGTATCGGGACGAGGGTGAACTCAGCCGCATTGAGGCCAGTGGCCGGCCGGCTCGCTACCAGCAGCCCACCGAAGCCGGCAAAGGGGAGACCGATGCCCAGGCGCTGAGCATCACCTACGCCTCCCGGGACGGCTTGCTGATTCTGGAGCAGGAAGCGGTGATCAAACAGGACGGCAATCTGTTTCGCGGTGACATCATCCACTATGACACCGCCCAACGGGTGGTTACCGCCGAAGGCACCACGCGGGAAGACAACTCCAAAGGGCGCATCGAAATCATCATCCAGCCGCGGCCGCAAAACTAACCGCCCCATCGATCTCAAGAAGGAACAGGATGGCAGTCCTCAGAGCCAGCAATCTGGCAAAAAGCTACAAACAGAAAAAAGTGGTGATCGATGTCTCGCTGGAGATTCGCAGCGGCGAAATCGTCGGTCTGCTGGGCCCCAACGGCGCGGGTAAAACCACCTGCTTCTATATGATCGTCGGTCTGGTCGGGGCGGATCATGGCCGCATTACCATCGGCGACCAGGACATCACCCCGCTGCCCATGCACGGGCGCGCCCGCAAGGGGATCGGATACCTGCCCCAGGAAGCCTCGGTGTTTCGCAAGCTGAGTGTCAGCGACAACATCATGGCCATTCTGGAGACCCGCAAAGCCCTGCGCCGCAACGAACGCCGGCAAAAACTCGAAGAACTGCTCGAAGAGTTCCACATCACCCACATCCGCGACAGCCTGGGCATGGCCCTGTCGGGGGGCGAGCGGCGCCGGGTGGAAATCGCCCGCGCCCTGGCCATGGAGCCGTCGTTCATCCTGCTGGACGAGCCCTTTGCCGGTGTGGATCCCATCTCGGTCAGTGACATCAAGCAGATTATCCGTCATCTTCGGGACCGGGGGATCGGCGTGCTGATCACCGATCACAATGTGCGCGAGACCCTGGATATTTGTGAAAACGCCTACATTGTCAGCGGCGGCCATATCATCGCCTCCGGACAGGCAGAAGAAATCCTTGCCAATCAGAAAGTTAAAGATGTTTACCTGGGGGACGAGTTCAGTCTGTGAGGCCGGCACCCGGATTGTGTTGCCTGGCACAAGCAAGTAGACTCGGCAGAGAACTTGCTTGTATTATGAAAACAGCGTTAAGTAACTGCCCTATAACAATTTTTACAATGGCAGCGCCTATTCTGATGCGCTGCCATCGGCGGCAGGAGTGAACGAGTGACGGTATTTAAATCATGGTAATGAAAGCTTCTCTGCAACTAAAACTGGGCCAGAGTCTGACCATGACCCCCCAGTTGCAGCAGGCCATCCGACTGCTACAGCTTTCTACCCTGGATCTGCAACAGGAAATCCAGCAGGCCCTGGAGTCCAACCCCATGCTGGAGGAACTGGACGAGCACGACAGCGCCACTGACGGGCTGAACGCGGAGTCGGACGAGGCTGCGGGCGACCGGGAGGCGGACGCCACGCCGGCCGACAGCCCCGAGCACAGCGGCGACGGCCCGAGCGCCGACAGCGCCGCAGACACCAACTGGGACGAACCGGAAAGCGCCCCGGACTGGTCGGCGGACACTGACATGCCCGACAAGATCCCGGATGACCTGCCGGTGGATACTGCCTGGGAAGACGTTTACCAATCCTCGAGTGCGCCGGCGTCCCGCCAGGACGACGACAACGACTTTGATTTCGAGACCCGCAACTCCCCCGCCGAAACCCTCCAGGACCATCTGGAGTGGCAGTTGAATCTGACGCCACTGAGTGAGCGCGATTCCGCCATCGCCTACGCCCTGCTGGATTCGGTAGATGAGCGGGGCTATCTGGTGTCGGAGCTGGAGGATATCCGCTCCGGGTTGTCCAATGAACACGACGACAACCCCTTGGAACTGGAAGAACTCGAAGTGGTGCTGCGCCGGCTGCAGCACTTCGACCCACCCGGGGTGTTCGCCCGCAACCTGCAGGAGTGCCTGCTGATCCAGCTCAACCAGTTGCCCCCTGACACCCGCTGGCTGCCGCAGGCACGGCTGGTCATCACCCATTACATCAACCTGCTGGGCAACCGGGATTACGCCCAACTGCTGCGCCGCAGCCGGATGAAGGAAGAGCAGCTGAAAGAGGTGCTCGGGCTGATCACTACCCTCAACCCGCGCCCCGGTGACAGCATCGATCAAGCCGAACCGGACTATGTGATCCCCGATGTGGTTGTTCGTAAAGACAATAACCGCTGGAAAGTGGAACTCAACCCGGAGATCGCGCCACGCATTCGTGTCAATACCAGCTATGCTTCATTGATACGGAGGGGCGATAACAGTGCTGACAACACCTACATGCGCGACCAGCTGCAGGAAGCCAAGTGGTTCATCAAAAGCGTGCAGAGCCGTAACGAGACCCTGCTCCGGGTCGCCACCCGGATCGTCGAGCACCAGCAGGCGTTTCTGGAACATGGCGACAAGGCCATGAAACCCCTGATTCTGGCGGATATCGCCCAGGCGGTGGACATGCACGAGTCCACCATTTCACGGGTCACCACGCAGAAATACATGCACACCCCCCGTGGCATTTTCGAGTTGAAGTATTTTTTCTCCAGCCACGTCGGTACCGACGACGGAGGGGAGTGCTCTTCGACCGCGATTCGTGCGATGATCAGGAAACTGATTGACACAGAAACCCCCCAAAAAACCATTGAGCGACAACAAAATTGCCGCCATGCTGGGAGAGGATGGAATTAACATCGCGCGCAGAACGGTTGCCAAATACAGGGAGTCGATGCAGATCCCGCCTTCAAATGAGCGCAAACGGTTAGTGTGATTACGTCATAGCCATGTGGTTATGGTACCCCGCCAGTGCTCCGCGCACTGGCCCGCTGATAAATAGGAGAAGCCTATGCAACTCAATATTTCAGGCCATCACATCGAATTGACTGCCCCTCTGAAAGCGTATGTTAGTGACAAATTCCAGCGTATTGAGCGCCATTTTGATAACATCACCAATTGCCAGGTCATACTCCAGGTCGAAAAACTACGCCAGAAAGCGGACGCGACACTCCATGTGAGCGGTGGTGAAATACACGCAAAGGCCGAAGAAAATGACATGTACGCAGCCATTGACGCCCTTGTAGACAAACTGGATCGGCAGATCCTCAAGTTCAAGGAAAAAAATATTGCACGTATGCAAGGCAGTGGCGACCGCTAACAGGTATCCTTGCACGCATACCACATGATTGCGCTGCGATACGACTTCCGTATCGCAGCCTTTTTTTAGGAAACACTGTCTATTCATGACGGACACAGCTCTCACTATCGAAACCATTCTCGCTCCCGAGCTGGCGCTGTGCCGGGTTCCGGCCACCAGCAAGAAGCGGATTCTGGAATTCATCGCCGGCGAAGTGCATAAACACCTTCCCGAACTCGATGCGGTACAAACCTTCAACAATCTGGTGGCCCGGGAACGGCTGGGCAGCACCGGCATCGGCCAGGGCATCGCCATCCCCCACTGCCGGCTGGAAAATTGCACCAAGGTGATCGGGGTGCTGCTGACGCTGGAAGAGGGTGTTAATTTTGACGCCATCGACAACCAGCCCGTTGATTTGCTGTTCGCGCTGATTGTGCCCAAAGAGGCCACCAGCGAACACCTGGAGCTGCTCAGTCAACTGGCGGAAAAATTCAATGACCGGGAGTTCTGCAACGAACTGCGCCAATGCACGGACAACGCGTCCCTGTATCAGCGCATGACCGACTCCGGGGGCGACACAGGCAACACTGTATAACGGGTGACACCCTATGAAACTGATCGTGGTCAGCGGCCGGTCCGGCTCGGGCAAAAGTACGGCGCTGCATGTACTGGAAGATCTGGGCTATTACTGCATCGACAACCTGCCCATCGGATTGCTGTTTCCGCTTATTCGCGAAGCCACCCAGCACGCCTCACCGGGACGGCTCAAAAACATGGCGGTCAGCATCGATGCCCGCAACCTGTCGGATGAGCTCGCCAATTTCGAGGCCATTCACCAGCAGCTTACCCAGACCGGGGTGAACGCGGACGTTATTTTTCTGGACGCCACCGACCAGTCGCTGCTGCAGCGCTTTCACGCCACCCGGCGCAAACACCCGCTGAGCAACGACACCACCTCGCTGCGGGAAGCCATTAGCTGCGAGAAAACCCTGCTGGAGCCGCTGGCCCGGCTGGCCGATCTGTACATCGATACCACCGAGCTGTCCATGTACGAGCTGCGGGACATGGTTAAACAGCGCATCGTCGGCCGCCGGGAGCAGGAGCTGGCGCTGCTGATCCAGTCGTTCGGTTTCAAGCACGGGGTGCCGGTGGATTCCGATTACGTCTTCGACGTGCGCTGCCTGCCCAACCCCTACTGGGACACCAGCCTGCGCCAGTTCACCGGCATGGACCAACCGGTGATCGATTTTCTGGAAAGCGAGCCCATGGCCAAACAGATGACCGCAGACCTGATCGGGTTTCTGGACAACTGGCTGCCGTCCTTCGCCGCCAGCAATCGCAGTTACATGACCATCTCGATCGGTTGCACCGGCGGCCAGCACCGTTCGGTCTACATCAGCGAGCAGCTGGGGCGACACTTTGCCGCCCACTATGGCAACGTGCAGGTCCGGCACAGCGAACTCCCCCACCTGAAACTTGACCCCCGCTGAGAAGCCCCATGATTTGCCAGTCTGTTGTTATAGTGAACAAGCTGGGGCTGCACGCCCGCGCGGCCGCCAAACTGGTGTCCACGGCGGCCAATTACCAGAGCAGCATCCACATTGCCCGTGATGACCGCACCGTGGACGCCAAGAGCATCATGCCGGTGATGATGCTGGCGGCCAGCCAGGGCACCACCATCGATTTACTGGTGGATGGCCCGGATGAAGAGGCCGCCATGAACGCTCTGGTGGAACTGATTGCAGACTGTTTCGGCGAAGGCGAGTAGAATCCCAGGCGGACACACTAAAGGAAAGACGATGACAGACCACCACCCCGAGCCGGATGCGGAACACGACTATGGCCCCAGCAAATCCCAGCTGAAGCGGGAGATGCACGCGCTCCAGGATCTGGGTAAGCGCATGCTGGCACTGAGCAAAAGCCAGCTGGACACCCTGCCGATCAGTGACCGCCTCAAGCGGGCCCTGGAAGAGTCGGCCCGCATCAAACAGCACGAAGCCCGCCGCCGGCACCTCCAGTACATTGGCAAAATCATTCGCAGCGAGGACGACATAGACGCCCTCACCACCGCCATAGATGCGTTCAATGTGGGCAGCGAGGAGCACACCCGTCGCCTGCACATCGCGGAACACTGGCGGGAACGGTTGCTCAACGAAGGCAATGCCGCGGTGAACGCATTCCTGCAGCATTGCCCGGAAGCCGACGTTCAGCATTTGCGCAATCTGGCGCGCAACGCCCGTCGCGACCTCCAGAAGCCGCAAGCCACCGGGCACAGCCGCAAGCTGTTCCGTTATTTACGGGAATGCCTCGACGACGCCCGGCAGGGACAGGGTTAACCGCGGCTGTCACCACCGCAGGCGGCGGTGCTCCCACACCGGCATGCGCGTCCGCAGGTCGGCCAGGCGGGCCAGATCCACATCGGCGCTGACCAGTCCCGCCCCTTCCGCCATTTCGGCCACCACCGTGCCCCAGGGATCCGCGATCAGCGAGTGCCCGTAGGTATGCCGGCGATCGCTGTTGTGCCCGCCCTGCCCGGCGGCGACCACATAGACCTGATTCTCAATGGCCCGGGCGCGGATCAGGGCGTGCCAGTGGGCGGCTCCGGTCAGGTAGGTAAAGGCACTGGGCAGGGACACCCAATCCACCCCCTTGTCCCGCAACCCGCGAAACAACTCCGGGAAACGCAGGTCGTAGCAGATCGCCAACCCGAGCACGCCGGCCGGGGTCTCCACGCTCACCAGGGTGTCCCCGGGTTCGAAGGCATCGGACTCCCGGTACTGCCCCTGCGCGTCGCCCACCGTGGCGTCGAACAGGTGAATCTTGTCATACCGGGCCATCTCGTTACCCCGGTCGTCGACCACAAAACAGCTGGCCCTGACCCGTTCTTCCAACGCGGTACCGTCGGGGCGGGACGCTATGGGCAGGGAACCGCCCACAATCCACAACCCCAGGCGCCGGGCCTGCTCCCGCAGAAACCCGCGGATGTCGCCGGTTTCCTGCTGCTCCCGTGTTCCTTGGGCCTGCATTTTCGAGGTCTGCAGCAAGGCGAAATTCTCGGGCAACACCGCCACCCGGATGCCTTGCCCGGCGGCGGCCTCAAGCAGCCGCGCAGCCTCCGCCAGATTGGCCTCCAGATCGTAACCACTGACCATCTGAATGGCCCCCACGCTGGCCACTCCCTGCATGACTGAGCTGGTCATAACTGCCTCCTTATCGATCGGTATCGAAGACACCCCGCAGGCGAACGTCCGGGGCGCTCCAGGTACCCTTTACATTGTAGGTAGCGCTGGTCAGTTTGCTCAACGGGTCTCCCAGCACTTTATCCAGGACGAAGAGCGCGCCGCCGATGGGTGCGGAGGCGCCCATCAGCAGCGCCGCCAGCGGCAAATTCTTGGTCAGCGGCAACACCACCACCAGGCGCATGTCCAGAGTCTCCGCGTTCAGATCGGTCACCCCGGAGACTTTAAACGCCCCGGACGGCCCGACGATTTGCAGTTCCGGGTCCCAGCGGAGCACCCCGGATTGCAGCACCGCCTTGCCGGACAGGGCGTCGAAGGCCACACCGGCCTCGTAAAGGTCGGAAAAATCGAGTTGCAGCCGTCGCCACAGGGTGTCCGCATTCAGGATGTTGAAAATCCGGAACAGCTGCGCCGACTTGTTGCTTTGCAAAATCTTGCCGTTTTCCAGGCGGATACTGGCGTCACCCCGCAGTCGCGCCAGGGCAAACTCGTCCGGACGCCCGGGCCAGGCCAGATCCAGCACCAGATCGCTTTTCTTGCTGTTGAGAGGGAAGCCATCCTGCACCAGTCTGGACAAGTCCCCCAAATTACCCCCGGCCAGCTGACCCGTCAGGCGGGTGGTTTCGGTGCCGCTGGCAATGCCCCAGCGCAGCTCACCGTTGAAAACCAGCGACCCCAGCGTGCCCTGGATCGCGTCCACCGCCAGCACCTCCGCTTCCGGCCTCAGCCTGAAGGTCCAGCGGCCCAACTCCCCCTCACCCCATAGCAGGCTGTCAATGTTCACGTCCACCTCGGGCCAGCCCTCCATCGCCAGGGCGCGGAAAGTGTCGATCCGCTGCGCCCCGGTCAACTCCGGCGCCTCCGCAGCGGCCTCCGCAGCGCCAGCCAGCAACCGGAGCCGGTGAAAGTCTGCGGTAACCGGCTCCTGCTGGTTCAGAGGCAACGCGATCCGGCCGCTGGCCTGCTCGGACTCGGCGTCGATCAACCAGCGCCCCGACTGCAAGCGGGCGCTCAGCGTCACGTCCGGGAACACTCGCCCGCCAACCACGAGCCGGGCCACCGTCAGCTGGATCCTGTTCAGCCAGCGTTCAAGCGCGCCACTGGCCGCCAGACCCGTGGGCGCACCGCCCCCCGCACGTTCCGAAGCCGTGTCCGGGAACAAGCCGCCGATCTGGCGCCCCCACTCACTGACGTCCAGGGTCCCGAGCCCCCCGGACAGGATCAGCCCGGGGCGGTCCGGCAACTCCGCCGCCTGGGCCCCGAGCACGATCCGGCCCCGATCAAACTCGCCCTCCACCCAGCGCGACCGGAACGCCAGCCGCTGATCCCAGACACCCGCCAGCACAAGGCCGGCCGGGTCGCCCCAGTCAATGACCGCCCGCAGCGGGGTCACCGCGGCCGCCCGTTTGGACAAGGGTTGGGGCCAGTCCACCTCGGTGCCGACCAGACTGGAATAAACGGCCACCCGGGTTACCGAATCGGCGGCTACATTCAAGCGGGCGGTGTAGGACAGGTCCCCGTGCACACCCGGGTTCAGATGATCAGGCAACGCCAGCGCAGCGGCTATATCCGCCATCGTCAAGCGGCCCGTCTGAGCGATACTCACTGCGCCGGTGTCCGGGTGCTCGGTGAACCCCACCGTCACCGGCTGGCCCATAAATCGGGCGGCCAGGGTATCATCAGTGAATCCTTCGCCGGTGCTGTAGCGGACCCTGCCGGTGATATCGGCCCACTCCAGATTGGCGGCCGGCACCCTGAGTGCGCCCTGGTTGGCGCTGACCGTCACCCCGACCCGGGGCGCCTGATCGCGTCCCAGGGGAAGATCGAGCTGCAGATCCAGCCGATACTCGCCGCTGAGGGTCAGGTGTTCGGCGGCTTCGCCCGCGTATGATTTCAGCGGGCTGTGGGTCAGCCAATAAGGCACATCCGTGCCGGCGAAGGGGGCCGCGGCGTTGACCTGCAAATCCACCCCGTCGGGCCCGGTGACCAGCTCGACCACGCTGGGCTCGAGGGTCAGTCCGCCGGTTTGGCCGGCGTCGAGGGTGATCTGCGCATTGGTCCCCTGTACCCTGACCAGCCCCCGGGCGTCGGTGACCGCAGGCCACCGCTCATCGTATTGGACCCTGGCATCACGGAACCGATAATACATCGCGGAGGTGAACGCCCCCGGCGGTGCGTCCCGGCCGATCTGCCCGTGACCGTAATACGTTCCCCGCTCGATAACCCCTGCGGTCACCGCCCCGGTCAGCCAGTCGTACAGTGTCCGGTTCACCACCCGGGCGGGTACAAAATCCGCCAGCATACTGGCCTGGCCGTTTTCCACCGCCACCCGCAAACCAAGGTTGTGTTCCCCCTCCCGGTCCAGACGCAGATCGAACCCCCCGCTCAGGCGGGTATGTTCGCCGTACGCCACCTGGATGTCATCGGCGAACACCCGCACCACAGGCCATTCCAGCGACCAGGCCACTTCGGCCTGCAGATGGCGTACCTGCCAGGTGTCGAGAAACAGATCCGGAAACCCCAGCTCCACGTCGGAACTGTCGACCCTGACCATGCCGCCCCGGTGGTCAACCAGCAGGTTACCGCTCAGTCCGCGCCCCGCAGGCGCGCCGTGAAACGACGCCGCGCTGACGTCGCTGAACTCGGCTTGCAGCCGGAACTCGCGGCCGGCCGCCGGTGCCAGCGTCAACTGCATGGTATCGAGGGTACCGGCAGGCTGATGCCCGGCCAGCGCCCGCTCCGCCGCCTCGGGCAGCACCGCCACGGCGGTGGCCAGCCTGGCCAGCGGCCGCAGCGGTACCCGTTGAGCGTCAACCCGCCACTGGTCGCCCTCCGTGCGGATTATCAGATCGCTGCCGGAGGCCTGCTCGCCCAACCAGCGCCAGCTCAGGTTGCGGACGTGCAGCTCTCCCGCCAGGGGCCTGCCCGTTTCCGTCCGCTTCCAGCCAAAATCGGCGCTCAGGTTTTCGATCGGCGCCAGGGATTCGTTGCCCGCGTCCAGCTGCAAATAGGGGGTGCGCAGCTGGCCACTGAGTTGCTGCAGCTGACCGCGCGCAAAGGTCAACCAGGCGCGGCCCCCCAGATCCATGCCCATCACCCGTAAACCACGCCAGCGGTAACCCTCCAGCAAGCCGTCCAACAGGCGCCCGGAACTGACCTCCACATAAACCCCACCGTTAAAATCGCCGCGGAAAAAGTGCTGCCCCCGCAAGGCGAAGCTGGCCAGTTGTTCGGTGGTTCCGGAACGCATGGCGCGGCCGTGCGCATAAAACAGGCCACCCTCGTAACGCAGATCCAGCTGGGGTATGTCCACGTATTTCGATTCGTCGGCGGTGCGGATGGTCAGCCGGATGCGGGTAATGCGGACGGCGGGATCGGACAGCCAGGCGCCGGCGATGTCCAGCCACTCGGCCACTTTCGGGAGGTCGGTTGGCGTGTCGGGCAAGCCGTCGGTGCTGAGGCCATCGCCGGGGTTATGTTGCACGGCTAGATCCAGGGAGTCGGCTTCGAATTCGGCCAGCACTATGCGGAAACGCAGCAGCGACGCCAGGCTGTCGAGACGCAGCCGCAAATGATCCAGAGAAGCGGAGCCTTCATCTCCCACCTGCACATGACGCGCTTCCAGCACCGGGTCGAGCCATTCCCAGCGCGCGCTCAGCCGGCCGATGGTGACCGGCTGACCGAGTGCGGCCGACAGGCGGGCAGCAATTTCGGGGCGAAAGTCATCCACATGCTGCGCAAGCTGGCGCCCGATGCCGGCGTACAGCGCCAGCAGCACCAGAACAACGACCAGAGACCACCACACCGCGGTGGCCCCCCGGTACACCGCGCGCACCAGCGGGCCGGGCAGCTCCTGTTGCGGGCCGCTGTCAGCCACGGTCACCCGGGACCGGCCCACCGCTCTGCTGCGCCCGGGTCACAGGAGCACCACATCGTACTGCTCCTGGCTGTAAAACGGCTCGACCTGAAAGCGGATGGCCTTGCTGATAAAGGTTTCCAGATCGGCCACGTTGTCAGATTCCTCATCCAGCAAGCGGTCAATCACACTTTGCGACGCCATGACCAGATAGCTTTCCGCTTCGTAGGCCCGATTGACCCGCAGGATCTCGCGGAATATTTCGAAGCACACGGTTTCACTGGTTTTCAGAAACCCCCGACCGTCGCAAATCGGGCAGGGTTCACACAACACCTGCCCCAGACTTTCGGTGGTGCGCTTGCGGGTCATTTCCACCAGCCCCAACTCCGACACGCCGGTGATCTTGGTTTTGGCGTGGTCCCGCTCCAGCATCTTTTCCAGCATGCGCAACACCTGGCGCTGATGCTCCGGGTCTTCCATGTCGATGAAATCGATGATGATGATGCCACCCAGATTACGCAAGCGCAGCTGCCGGCTGATGGCGCGGGCCGCCTCCAGGTTGGTCTTGAAGATGGTTTCTTCGAGGTTGCGGTGACCCACAAACGCCCCGGTATTGATGTCGATGGTGGTCATCGCTTCGGTCTGATCGATGATCACGTAACCACCGGACTTCAGCTGCACCTTGCGGCTGAGGGCCCGCTGAATTTCATCTTCCACACTGTAGAGGTCAAATATGGGCCGTTCGCCCGGGTAATACTCCACCTTGTCGGAGAACTCGGCGACGAACTCGTTCACAAACTCCATCACCTTCTGATAGCTTTCCCGGCTGTCTATGCGCACTTTTTCGGTCTGCGGCCGAATCAGATCCCGGATGGTGCGGATGAACAGGGGCAGATCCTCATAGATGACATCGTTGCCCGACACCCGGTTGATGCGTTCGTGGATCGAGTGGCTCAGGCGATGCAGGTACTTCATGTCGCCAATCAGGTCTTCCGGCGTGGCCGATTCGGCCGCGGTACGGATGATGAACCCGGCCGACATGTCCGGCATGTCGGCGGCCGCCTCTTCCACAATGCCCTTCAGACGGGCGCGCTCGACTTCGTCTTCGATGCGCTGGGAAATGCCGATGTGGTTCATCTCCGGCATGAACACCAGGTAGCGGGAGGGAATGGACAGCTGGGTGGTCAGCCGGGCGCCTTTGGTGCCGATGGGGTCTTTGGTCACCTGTACCACCAGCGACTGGCCTTCCCGAAGCAGGCTGCGGATGTCCGGCACCACCCGCGACGGCGTGGCCGTGTCGGCATCCGCCAGCTGGCTGGTGACCACATCCGAGGCGTGGATGAACGCGGCCCGCGCCAGCCCGATGTCCACAAAGGCAGCCTCCATACCCGGCAGCACCCGGACCACCTTGCCCCGGTAGATGTTACCGACAATGCCTTTGCGGCTGGCCCTTTCAATGTATGCCTCTTGCAACATGCCGTTTTCAACCAGCGCCACACGGGTCTCAACGGGGGTCACGTTGATCAGAATTTCTTCACTCACAGAGGCTCTCCTTGTTACCTGTTTTTCTCAGCAGCCTGCCGGACCCGACCGATCGAGCGAGGGCAAGTTCACACCGGGGCAGCTGTTAAGCTCTTTTGAGGCGAACCGTGGTTCTGTTGATCGACAAGAGCCTGAAGCGATGACCGATACCGGCGTTTTTGCCGGCAATCAGCGTTCCGTCCGACAGGCTGCCGGCCAGCTTTGCCACACCGGTGCACCACTGTCTTCCAGTAATTCCGCGGTGACATCGACCGGCAAGCCCACCACAGCGCTGTAATTTCCCTGCAGTTCTTCAACAAAGATACCACCCAGCCCCTGAATACCATAGGAACCGGCTTTGTCCATCGGCTCCCCGGTGGCCACGTAGGCGCGGATCTGGGCCTCGGACAGGGTCCGCATGCGCACCTCGGTGCTGACCAGTCGCGTGGTGCAGCCGGTCGCACTGGCCAGGGCAATGGCGGTCATCACCGTGTGAGTCTGACCCGACAGGCGCCGCAGGGTATCCCTGGCGTCTGCGGCATCGACCGGTTTGCCCAGGATGCACCCGTCCAGCACCACCGACGTGTCGGCACCCAACACCCGCACACCGGGGTCGGCGGCCGCGCGATACCCCGCCACGGCCTTGTCGTGGGCCAGGCGGACCACATACTCGCGCGGAGGCTCTGCCGGCATGGGGGTCTCGTCAATACCCACCGGGCAGACCGTAAACGCCAACCCCATCTGGCGGAGCAGTTCAGCGCGGCGCGGTGATGCAGAAGCCAATACGAGTGGATGCATGGGGGGCCCTATCCAAGTTTTCTGTTGAGGTTGTCCAGCAACACACACAGCGGCGGCCAGATGACTGCGCTGGTGAATGCCGGCCACAGGTAACTGAAACCCGCGTCGTCGGCTCCCAGCACCTGTTTGATGAAGTGCACCAGCATCTGATTGATACCCAGCACCAGAAACACCAGCAAACACTGCTGCGGCAGGGGGAACATGCGCAACCGCTGCTGGGTGGTCAGCACCAGAAAGGCGACCAGCGCCATGGCCATGGCATTGACCCCCAGCGGGGTAGCTTCAAGCACGTCCAGCAACAACCCCAACACCCAGGCGCCGACGATGCCAAACTGGGCCGGGGCCCGGAAGGTCCAGTAAAAGACCATCAAACCCAGCCATTCCGGCCGGAACTGGAACCAGCCCACCGGAAACCAGGCAATACTCATCACCAGCGCCAGCAGAATGCTCACACCGAACACCGGATAACTGATAATGGACAGCATCAGTCGACGCCCCCCCATCCGGCCCACCCGTGCGATCCGCCGTTTGCGCGCCGCCGAACACAATCAACACCAGATGACTGCGATTGAGTTGTGCCAGCGGGGTGGCATCAATCCTCATGAAGGATTCACCGGGATCCTTGAGCACCCGGCTCACCCTGGCCACCGGATAGCCACGGGGAAAGCGTCCCCCCAGCCCGGAACTGACCAGCACGTCGCCGTCCCGGATGTCCGAGGTATCCGGCACATGCACCAGTTCCAGGGAGGTGATGTCGCCATTCCCCAGCAGCACCGCGCGCACCCCGTTGCGCACGTTCTCCACCGGTACCGCATGGCTGCTGTCCGAAATGAGCAGCACCCGGGACGTGAAACTGCTGGTTTGCACCACCTGCCCCATCAGCCCGCTGGCGTCGAGGATCGCCTGCCCTTCGCGAATGCCGTCCCGGCTGCCTTTATTGATAACCACTTCGTGGGAAAACGGATCGGGGGAGATGCTGACAATTTCCGCGACGATCACGCGGTCATCCAGCACTTCCGAGGAGTTCATCAGTCGGCGTAACTCGTTGTTTTCTGCCGCCAGTGCGGCGTATTTGAGCGCCCGTCGTTCCAGGATCAGCAAGCGCGCCTTGAGGGCTTCGTTCTCTTCCGCCAGGTCTTCACGGGTAGTGAGCAAACCGGTGACCCACTGGTTCAGTTCCGCTGGCGCGCTGCCGAGCCAGTACACCGGCGCCAGACCGGTGCCTATCATGCTGCGGACATGATCCAGCCGGGTGAAGTACGCGTCCGAGACCACCAGCACCACCGACGCCACGACCGCCAGCATCAGCCGGAATCCCGGTATCGCCCCCTGTATGAAAATACTTTTGATAACCACCCCTCCCGCCAGGGTTACAGTTTAACGAGGACAAAGCCGTGTGGCAGATACAACAACCGCCGCAGTGTTTACACACAAGCGGCGGCTGCAAGAGAAAACCATGAATCCGGAGTTACCTGGGGATCAGTAATCCTGGCTGAACATTCCGATGCCACTGCGATCGATCAGCTCCAGCGCCTTACCGCCACCGCGGGCCACGCAGGTCAGCGGATCTTCGGCAACGATCACCGGCAGGCCGGTTTCTTCGCTGATCAGTTTATCGAGACCGCGCAACAGGGCTCCGCCGCCGGTCAACACAATACCACGCTCGGCAATGTCCGAGGCCAGCTCGGGTGGAGACTGTTCCAGCGCACTTTTGATGGTTTGTACGATCTGTGCCAGGGATTCCTGCAGCGCGTCGAGAATTTCTTCGCTGTTCAGGGTGAAGGCACGGGGCACACCCTCGGCCAGATTGCGACCGCGCACATCGATTTCGCGAATTTCCAGGCCTTCGTAGGCGCAGCCGATTTCGTGCTTGATCCGCTCAGCGGTGGATTCACCGATCAGGCTGCCGTAGTTGCGGCGCACGTAAGTAACGATCGACTCGTCAAATTTGTCGCCCCCGACCCGGACCGACTCGGCGTAGACGATGCCATTCAGGGAGATGATGGCAATTTCGGTGGTGCCCCCGCCGATATCGACCACCATGGAACCGCTGGCCTCTTCGACCGGCAGCCCGGCGCCAATGGCAGCCGCCATAGGCTCTTCAATCAACAACACCTCCCGGGCGCCGGCCCCCATGGCCGATTCGCGGATCGCCTTGCGCTCGACCTGGGTCGACTTGCTGGGCACGCACACCAGCACTCGCGGGCTCGGGGTGATGAAGCTGTTTTCATGGACTTTGTGAATAAAGTGCTGCAGCATCTTTTCGGTCACCACGAAGTCGGCAATGACGCCGTCTTTCATCGGTCGGATCGCGGTGATGTTGCCGGGGGTGCGCCCCAGCATCCGTTTGGCCTCGGTCCCCACCGCGGCGACGGTTTTCTGGGAATTGCTGGTGCGGATGGCGACCACCGACGGTTCGTCCAGCACCGTGCCCCGGTCGCGGACGTAAATCAATGTGTTGGCGGTGCCCAGGTCGATGGACAGATCGCTGGAAAAAAGACCCCGTATTTTTTTAATCAACATTCGTGTTTTTCAACCTGAGAGATGCAGTCGCAAAAAGATTCGGCAACTTTAGCAGCGAGCACCCCCGCAGGCAAGGTACGATCTGGCCGGACCGGCACGCATTACGGCAACTCACACTCGCGCGGTGGGGCGAATCTGGTAACATAGCGGATCACTGTTTACCTGCCGTCTCACTGCCCGCGCGCCAATCCCGCTTGATCCGGCGGTGCGCACAAGTGCACGAGGTTACAGACATTTCATTTACCAGGGAGACTTTGTGTGGCCATTTCCCGAGAAGACATTGAAAAAGTTGCGGTGTTAGCACGCATTCAAGTCACTGATGAACAGATTGCCGGCCTGGAAACGGATCTTGGCAACATTCTGAATCTGGTTGATCAACTGCAAGCGGCGGATACCGATGCCGTTGAGCCGCTGGCGCACCCCCTGGATGCGGTCCAGCACCTGCGCGCCGATGTGGTGAGCGAAACCGATCAGCGCGACGCGTTTCAGGCGCTGGCACCGGCCACCGAAGAGGGCTTGTATCTGGTGCCCCGGGTGATTGAATAAGCACTCGCCCGGTGCGTACCGTTTCTCTTCGTGAACCCCTAGCATCACCCGACCATACCCAGGAGCTTCCCAGGAACTTCCATGCATAACAAATCCGTAGCAGAACTGTCCCGCGAACTGGAATCCGGTTCGGTCTCCAGTGTCGAACTGACCACCCATTTTCTCCAACGCATCCATGAGCTGGACGGTCATTTTAACAGCTTCATCACGGTCAGCGACGAGTCCGCCCTGGCCGCCGCTGCCGAAGCCGACGCCCGCCGCCGCCGCGGTGAAGCAACCCCCTGGACCGGCATCCCGCTGGCCCACAAGGACATCTTCTGCACCCGCGGCACCCGCACCACGGCAGCGTCCAGAATGCTGGCGGATTTCGTCCCGCCCTACGACGCCACCGTGGTCGCCA
Organism: Marinobacter sp. X15-166B; assembly: GCF_001752365.1. GTDB lineage: Bacteria > Pseudomonadota > Gammaproteobacteria > Pseudomonadales > Oleiphilaceae > Marinobacter. The sequence goes on from NZ_MEIY01000001.1 coordinate 254,590, forward strand.
ACTTCAACAAGGCCGGTGCGGTGTGCCTGGGCAAGACCAACATGGACGAATTCGCCATGGGCTCGTCCAGCGAATCCAGCTATTTTGGTGCGGTCACCAACCCCTGGGGCGAGAAGCGGGTGCCCGGCGGTTCGTCCGGCGGCTCCGCCGCTGCGGTCGCGGCCCGCCTGACCCCGGCAGCCACCGCCACCGATACCGGCGGTTCGATTCGCCAGCCGGCGGCCCTGTGCGGCATCACCGGTCTGAAATCCACCTACGGCCGCATTTCCCGGCACGGCGTGATCGCCTTTGCTTCCAGTCTGGATCAGGGCGGCACCATGGCGCTGACCGCAGAGGACAACGCCATGATGCTCAACGTCATGGCCAGCCACGACCGCCAGGATTCCACCTCCACCGACCGCGCCGTACCGGACTACACCGCCACCCTGAACGAGCCCCTCAAAGGCCTGCGCATTGGCCTGCCCCGGGAGTACTTTGCCCAGCAGCTCAATGCCGACATGGAGCAGCGGGTCCGCGAAGCGATCGCCGAATATGAAAAGCTGGGCGCCACGGTGCAGGAAGTGTCCCTGCCCCACGCCAGTCTGGCCATTGCGGCCTATTACATCATTGCCCCGGCGGAAGCCTCCACCAACCTGTCCCGGTTTGACGGGGTCCGCTACGGGTACCGCTGTGAGGAGCCGAAGGACCTGATGGATCTGTACCAGCGCACCCGGGCCGAAGGCTTTGGCGATGAGGTGAAGCGCCGCATCATGATCGGCACTTACGCGCTGTCGGCGGGTTATTTCGACGCCTATTACCTGAAAGCGCAGAAAGTCCGCCGCCTGATTCAGCAAGACTTCATCGACGCATTCAAACAGGTGGATGTGCTGATGAGTCCGGTGTCCCCCACCCCGGCGTTTATCCAGGGTGAAAAAACCCAGGACCCGGTGACCATGTACCTGGAGGACATTTTTACCGTAGCGGTCAACCTGGCGGGCATTCCCGCCATGTCGGTCCCGGCGGGCTTCGTCGACGGGCTGCCGGTGGGCCTGCAGATTCTCGGTGACTACTTCTCCGAAGCACGCCTGCTGAACGTCGCCCATCAGTTGCAGCAAGCCACCGACTGGCACCTGCACCAACCCGAGTGAACCGAGCCAACAGGAGACTAAACAGTATGCAATGGGACGTTGTGATCGGGCTCGAAATTCACGTACAGCTCGCAACCCAGACCAAAATATTTTCCGGCAGCAGCACCGCCTACGGCGCCGCGCCTAACACCCAGGCCAGTGCGGTGGATCTGGCCATGCCTGGCACCTTGCCGGTACTCAACGAGCAGGCGGTCCGCTACGCGGTGATGTTCGGCCTGGCCATCGATGCCGAGATCAACCGGCGGTCGGTGTTTGACCGCAAAAACTACTTTTACCCGGATCTGCCCAAGGGCTACCAGACCACCCAGCTGGATCACCCGGTGGTCGGCGCTGGTCATCTGGATGTGGATCTGGCCGACGGCACCAGCAAACGGGTCCGCATTCACCACGCCCACCTGGAAGAAGATGCGGGCAAGTCCCTGCACGAAGACTTTCACGGCATGACCGGCATCGATCTCAACCGCGCCGGCACGCCGCTGATCGAGGTGGTCACCGAGCCGGACATGAACTCCGCCGAAGAAGCGGTCGGCTTCGCCAGAAAACTGCACAGCCTGGTGACCTCGCTGGGCATCTGTGACGGTGACATGTCCCAAGGCTCGCTGCGCTTCGACGTGAACATCTCGCTGAAACCCAAAGGCAGCACCGTTCTGGGCACCCGCACCGAAACCAAGAACCTGAACTCGTTCCGGTTTATGGAGCAGGCCATTGCCCACGAAGTGGAGCGGCAAATGGACCTTCTGGAAGACGGCGGCCGTATCGTCCAGGAAACCCGCCTGTACAACGGCGATACCGGCGAATCCCGCTCCATGCGCTCCAAGGAGGAAGCCAACGATTACCGTTACTTCCCCTGCCCGGACCTGTTGCCGGTGGTGCTCAGCGAGGAATTCATCGAGGATGCCCGTCAGCGCCTGCCGGAACTGCCGGACGCCCGCAAGGCCCGTTTTGTCGAACAGTACGGCCTGAACGACTACGACGCCAGCCAGCTGAGCACCGACGCCCGGCTGGCGAGCTACTTTGAAGAGGTGGTCCGGCGCGGCAAAGACGCCAAACTGAGCGCCAACTGGGTTCAGGGCGAACTGTCGGCGCGCCTGAACGCCGACGAGAAGAGCATCCAGGAATCACCGGTCTCCGGCAGCCAACTGGGCGACCTGATTGTGCGCGTGGCGGACAACACCCTGTCATCGGCCGGCGCCCGCAAGGTGTTCGACGCCCTGTGGAGCGGCACCCACCAGGACGTGGACACCATCATTGCGGACCAGGGCCTGAAACAGGTTTCGGACACCGGCGCGCTGGAACAAATGGTCGATGAGGTGCTCGCCAACCTGCCGGACCAGGTGACCCAGTACCGGGCCGAAACCGACGCCAACAAACGCAAACGGCTGCTGGGTGGCTTTATGGGACCGCTGATGAAAGCCTCGAAAGGGCAAGGCAACCCCAAATTGTTCACGGAGATTCTGCGCAGCAAACTGGAAGGCTGAGTGCCCGGCTGACACCGACTGATGGGTTGCGGGGTGCGATGAGCGCCCTGCAGCCCATATTCCGATTTTAGTTGTCATTATTTCCTCAAAACCTGACGTGAGTCACGACAGGCGCCTTGCTGGGTATATATCAAATACTTAGAATCCAATGACCCTCATCCACCGCTAAGTGTTTCGATGAACCCAGTGATCGCCAAGCCCAATCTTCGCAGCCAGCAGCGTGTTGACAGCCGTGTTGACGTCACCCTCATCACTGCGGATGGTGCCTCGGTGCAATGTGCAACGGCCAATCTGTCCCGCAGCGGCATCATGGTGCACTGCGATCTGCCGGCCTATCAGACCCTGCTCCCGCAACAGATCTCCCCGGCCCCCGGAAACTGGGTACCGGTGGCGACGAAACTGTTCATTCCCGTGGTGGCCAGCCAGATTGTCTGCATCGAAGCCGAGGGGCACATGGTCAATCTGCGGCGCATCGCCCGCAACGACTTCTACATCGGCATCCAGTTCAAGCAATTCAAAGGCAACGGCTTCGACTACCTCAGCCAGTATGTCCGGCGCTTGCTGGTGCCGCTCGAAAACCTCCCCAACACGGACTGACCAAACGGCTGCACGGCCCCCGGTCGTAACGGCATATTGTTATAGCGTAAAGCTCTAGCTCAGAGCTTTCTTATGCCGCCATCCCGCTGATATAGTTGCGTTCTTCACACGCCTACAGACAGCGGTAACAGCCTACGATGACCACCTACAACCTGACCCATCTCAAGCAGCTGGAAGCGGAAAGCATCCATATCATCCGGGAAGTCGCTGCCGAGTTTGATAACCCGGTCATGCTCTATTCCATTGGCAAGGATTCGGCCGTCATGCTGCACCTGGCGCGCAAGGCCTTCGCTCCCGGCAAACCGCCGTTTCCGCTGATGCACGTGGACACCACCTGGAAATTCCAGGAAATGATCGCGTTCCGCGACCAGCAGGTGAAAAAACACGGCTTCGAACTGATTGTCCACATCAATGAAGACGGCGTGCGCCAGGGCATAGGCCCCTTTACCCACGGCAGTGCCAAGCATACCGACATCATGAAAACCCAGGGGCTGAAGCAGGCCCTGGACAAATACAAATTTGATGCCGCCTTTGGCGGAGCCCGCCGGGATGAAGAAAAGTCCCGCGCCAAAGAGCGGGTCTACTCGTTTCGCGACGAGTACCATCGCTGGGACCCCAAAAACCAGCGGCCGGAGTTGTGGAACCTGTACAACGGCAAGGTCAACAAAGGCGAAAGCATTCGCGTGTTCCCGCTGTCCAACTGGACCGAACTGGACATCTGGCAGTACATCTATCTGGAAAACATCGACATAGTGCCGCTGTATTTTTCCGCCGTACGTCCGGTGGTCGAGCGTGACGGCACGCTGATCATGGTGGACGACGAGCGCATGCCGCTCAAAGCAGGCGAAACGCCGATGATGAAGTCGGTGCGGTTCCGCACCCTGGGGTGCTACCCGCTGACCGGTGCCATCGAATCCACGGCAACCACCTTGCCCGACATTATTCAGGAAATGCTGCTGGCCACCAGCTCCGAACGGCAAGGCCGGGTGATCGACCACGACTCCGCCGGCTCCATGGAGCAGAAAAAACGGGAAGGTTATTTTTAAGGGCACCACGCAGCCGATTCACCATTTAGCCAGACGGACACCAGTTATGTCGCACCAATCAAATCTTATCGCCGAAGACATCCAGTCTTATCTGAAGCAGCATGAGAACAAGCAGCTGCTGCGCCTGCTCACCTGCGGCAGTGTGGATGACGGTAAAAGCACGCTGATCGGCCGCCTGCTGCACGATACCAAGATGATCTACGAAGACCACATGGCCAGCCTGAAAACCGACAGCGCCAAGCTGGGCACCACCGGCGAAAAGCTGGATCTGGCGTTGCTGGTGGATGGCTTGCAGGCCGAACGTGAACAAGGCATCACCATTGATGTGGCCTATCGCTATTTTTCCACCGACCAGCGCAAATTCATCATCGCCGATACCCCGGGACACGAACAGTACACCCGCAACATGGCTACCGGTGCATCCACCGCCCAGCTGGCTATTGTGATGATCGACGCCCGCCACGGGGTGATGACGCAAACCCGCCGGCATTCGTTCATCGCCTCACTGCTGGGCATTCGCCACATCGTGGTCGCTGTGAACAAGATGGACTTGGTGGATTTCAGCGAAGCCCGCTTCAACGAGATCCGGCAGGAGTACCTCGCCTTCGCTGCGCAGCTCGGCCTCGCCGACGTGCATTTTGTGCCCATGTCCGCGCTGGAAGGCGACAATGTGGTCAACCGCAGCGTGCACACGCCCTGGTTCGACGGCCAGTCGCTGATGGAGATCCTGGAATCCGTGGAAGTGGCGAAAGATAAAGACCTCGAGCATTTCCGCTTTCCGGTGCAATACGTCAATCGTCCCAATCTGGACTTCCGCGGATTTTGCGGCACCCTTGCCTCGGGAGTCATTCGCCCGGGCGATGAGGTCATGGCCCTGCCCTCACGGCGCACCAGCCGGGTCAAGCAGGTGGTCAGCTTCGAAGGCGCGATGGCCGAGGCCTATACCGACCAGGCCGTTACCCTGACCCTCGAGGATGAAATCGACATCAGCCGGGGTGACATGCTGGTCAAACCGGACGACCTGCCGGAAATCGGCAACCGCTTCAACGCCAACATCGTGTGGATGGCCGATGCGCCCCTGGAAACCGGACGCCTGTACGACATCAAGCTGGGCCCGGCGTTAACCTCCGGCACGGTGCGCCGGATTGTGCACCGCACCGACGTCAATACCCTGCAACAACACCCCGAGCCGGCGGTGCTGGCCCTCAACGAGATCGGTCTGTGCGAGCTGACCCTTAGCCAACCAGTGGCATTCGATATATACTCGCGCAACCACGCGACCGGCAGTTTCATCATCATCGACCGCCTTACCAACGTCACCATTGGGGCCGGCATGATCGCCAGCACCGCCACCAGCAAGCTGTCGACCGCCCCCCTCAGCGCAGAGGAACGGCAGCGCCGGCTGGCCCAGAAGCCCGCCATCATTGCCTGTCAGGGGGCCTCCGCTGCCGCAGTGGCGGTGGCCGTCGAGCGGTTGTTGTTCGACCTGGGCAAGACCACGGTGGCGCTTGATGAGCACAGCGCCGGCAATGACGCAGACCGGCGGCGCACGGCGCAGCTGCTCTGCGCCCACGGTCTGATCGCCATAGTTGTCAATATTGATAGTCGCGTGGCCACGGCTTCAGTATCGGCAGACAGCGACGACGCAGTCGCTGCCGCCGCACATGAACTCATACACGGTTTGATTCGGGATAAACTCATCTGATCCATGGCCATTAAACAGCTCCGCATCTGCTTTTCCAGTCAGCTCCAGCCGGGACAACCGGCCCGCATCACCCCCGGCAGTCCCCTGCAGGACCCCGGGGGTGATTACGAAGCCCTGCACAAACAAATGAAACGTTTGTTCAACAGCAAACCCGGTAAAAAATACGGGCGATTCTCGGAGGATATCGGCGAATGCCCCTTTGGCAGCTGGCTGAAAGAGTATCAAGAAGGCCGCCAGAGTTTCGAATCCCTGAGCAATCGCCTGTTTGGCCAGTGGCAGGAACTGCTTCACGGCGCCCAGGAAGAACATCAGGGCCACCTGCTGCTGGTTCACGAGGCGCTGGCGGACAGCGACGTGGTGTACCTGTTGGTGGTGGAAAGCGACAGTGCCCTGCGTTTCGATCACCAGCAGGCGCTGGACGCCACCGACGTGATCAGCCTGTCCCGGCTGAATCTGGCGGTGCGGGTCGACCTCGATGCCTGGACGGACGATCCGGACAGCAATTACCTGACTCTGGTGCACGCCCGGGGCACGGCCGAAGCGGGTGACCTGTTCATCCGCCTGTGCGGGTTCACCAATCAGGTGGATGTGGAACAGGAAACCATCACTTTTCTCGATGCGGTCGAAGCCTTCGCGCGCCAGTCCGGGCAACCGGAAGAAGCCGGCGAGGTGCGCAGCCGCGCCTACGAGTTCTGCAAGGAACAACACGCCCTGGGCGAACCCGTGGCGATCGAAGCCCTGTCCGGCTATCTGGACGAAGACCAGCCGGAGCGCTTCACAGAATTTGCCGCCAGCGCCCAGGACCTGCCGGCGGACACCGTGTTGCATCCGGACCACCGCAAAGTCAGAAAGCTGGTGCGCATCGCCGGCTCCGGCGGTGGCATGAGCGTGTCCTTCTCCTCAGACCTGGTCAATCAGGCGGTTTACTACGACCGCGAGCAGGACGCGCTCACCATCACCCGCCTGCCGAAAGCGTTACGGGAACAACTGCAACGCTATCTGGAAGACCGCGACAACCAACATTAAATACTGGTTGCCGATTGATCACCCCGCTATAATGCCCAGTTCGATTCCAGTCGCGCCGCCCTGGCTACTCTTGTTATTATGGGTAACCGGGGCACCGCGAACATCCACCAACGTACGTTGAGACCCATGGCCACCAAGCTATTCATCAAGACCCACGGCTGCCAGATGAACGAGTACGATTCATCCCGCATGGCTGACCTGCTGCGCACCGACGAAGCGGTTGAAATGACCGACAACCCGGAAGACGCTGATATTCTCCTGCTGAACACCTGCTCGATCCGTGAAAAGGCCCAGGAAAAAGTCTTTCATCAGCTGGGGCGCTGGAAAAGACTGAAAAGCGACAACCCGGATCTGATCATCGGCGTGGGCGGCTGCGTGGCCAGTCAGGAAGGCCAGGCCATTCTGGACCGTGCGCCCTACGTGGACATGGTGTTTGGCCCGCAAACCCTGCACCGGCTGCCGGAAATGATGACGGAAGTGCGCACCAAGGGGGGGCGTGGGCATCGTCGACGTCAGCTTCCCCGAGATCGAAAAATTCGACAACCTGCCCGCCCCGGGGGCCGAGGGCCCGTCGGCGTTTGTGTCCATCATGGAAGGCTGCAGCAAGTACTGCACCTTCTGCGTGGTGCCCTACACCCGGGGCGAGGAAGTCAGCCGCCCGGTGGATGACGTGATTGCCGAAGTTGCCCACCTGGCGGAACAGAACGTCCGTGAGGTCAACCTGCTGGGACAGAACGTCAACGCCTACCGGGGGGACACCCACGACGGCGACACCATGGATCTGGCGGAACTGATTACCCTGATTGCCAGCATCGACGGCATTGACCGCATCCGCTACACCACCTCCCACCCGGTGGAGTTCAGCGACGCGCTGATCGAGGTGTACGAGCAGGTGCCGGAGCTGGTCAGCCATTTGCACCTGCCGGTACAGAGTGGCTCCGATCGCATTCTCGCGGCCATGAAACGGGGACACACGGCACTGGAGTACAAATCCAAGTTACGCCGGCTGCGCAAGATTCGCCCGGACATCAGTTTCTCCTCCGACTTCATCATCGGTTTCCCCGGCGAAACCGAAAAAGATTTCGAAGACACCATGAAGCTGATCAACGATATCGGTTTCGACATGTCGTTCAGCTTTGTGTACAGCGCCCGTCCCGGCACGCCCGCGGCGGAGCTGCCCGACACCACCCCCATGGATGTCAAAAAACAGCGCCTGAGTATCCTCCAGCAGCGCATCAACCAGAACGTCATGGAGATCAGCCGGCGCATGGTCGGGTCGGTGCAGCGCATCCTGGTCACCGGATTGTCGAAAAAGGACCCGGGGGAGTACGCCGGCCGCACCGAGAACAACCGGATCGTCAACTTCCGTCACGACAACCCGGAGGTTGTTGGTCACTTCATTGACGTGGAAATTCGCGAGGCCCTGCCCAACTCCCTGCGGGCCGTGCCGGTAAACGGAGAGCTGCATTGACCAGCCAGAATTCCCGCCAATTTGATTTACACCCGGTGGACCAGCGGCGCCTGGCCACCCTGTGCGGCCAGTTTGACGAGCACCTCAAGCAGATTGAGCGGCGCCTGGACGTCACCATCGGCCGCCGGGGCCACCATTTCAAGGTGGACGGCCCCAGCGAAAACGTGGCCGCTGCCACCGAGGTGGTCCGCCATTTGTATCGGGAAACTGAGGGCAACGACGACATCGATCCGGAAACCGTGCATTTGTACGTCCGCGAGTCCGGCCTTGAACGCCTGCCCGACGACGTCCCGTTTGACGGCAGCCTGACGGTGATCAAAACCCCCAAACTGAAAGCCAAAGCGCGGGGCGTGAACCAACAGAAGTACGTGCACAGCATGCGCTCCTACGACCTCAACTTTGGTATCGGCCCCGCCGGCACCGGGAAAACCTGGCTGGCGGTGGCCTGCGCCGTGGAGGCCCTGAAGGACGAGCAGGTCAAGCGCATCCTGCTGGTGCGCCCGGCGGTGGAAGCCGGTGAGAAACTCGGGTTCCTGCCCGGCGACCTGGCGCAAAAAGTTGACCCTTACCTGCGCCCGCTCTACGACGCCCTGTACGAAATGCTGGGCTTTGAGCATGTCACCCGGCTGATTGAAAAAAGCGTGATCGAAATCGCCCCGCTGGCGTTCATGCGCGGGCGCACCCTCAACAACTCGTTCATCATTCTGGACGAGAGCCAGAACACCACCCGGGAGCAGATGAAAATGTTCCTCACCCGGATTGGCTTTGGCTCCACCGCCGTGATCACCGGCGATCCCAGCCAGATTGACCTGCCCCGGGGGCAAAACTCCGGACTGGTGCAGGCCATTGATGTCCTGCAAGGGGTGGCCGGAGTCGGCTTTACCCATTTCGAGGCCAAAGACGTGGTCCGCCATCCGCTGGTGCAGCGGGTTGTGGAAGCCTACGACCGTTTTGACAAGGCTCATCCGGGGAACCCGTGAATACGCTCACTGTCGATATTCAGAACATGGTGCAGTCGGCCGACATCCCCGACGAGGCCTCCCTGAGCCAGTGGGCCAATGCGGGCTGGCAACAGCCCCACGACTCGGAAGTGACCATCCGCATCGTGGATGCCGAGGAAAGCGCCCAGCTGAACAGCCGCTACCGGGGCAAAGACGGCCCGACCAACGTCCTGTCCTTTCCATTTGAAGCGCCAGCCGGTATAACGGTGCCCCTGGCGGGCGACCTGATTATCTGCGTGCCGGTGGTCACTGCGGAGGCCCGGCAACAGGGCAAATCGCTGGCGGCCCACTGGGCGCATATGGTGGTGCACGGCATGTTGCACCTGCAAGGCTTTGACCACATTAACGATACCGATGCCGAGGTCATGGAAGCCCTCGAAATCAAGCTGCTCGAGCAACTTGGTTTTTGCAACCCTTACGCCACAGAGGAGATAGTACAGGGCTCATGAGCGACGAACACTCGAGTCGCAGTCAAGGCAACAAGTCTTGGCTGGAACGTATATCACAGGCTTTTTCCAGTGAGCCTGAAACCGTCGAAGATGTGCTGGAGATTCTGCGCGATGCAGAAGCCCACAATATAATTGATGCCGATGCCATGAGCATCATCGAAGGCGCCATGCAGGTGATCGATATGCGCGTCGATGAAATCATGATACCCCGCTCCCAGATGGTCACCGTGAAAGCGGCCCAGGACCCGAAATCCTACCTGAGCGCCATATTCGAGTCTGCCCACAGCCGGTTCCCGGTGCTTGGCGACAGCCAGGACGATGTTATCGGTATCCTGCTGGCCAAAGACCTGCTGCCACTGGCCGTCAATGAAGAGCTGAGCTGGAACCGGGTCCGTGAAATCCTGCGCCCGCCCACGTTTGTGCCGGAAAGCAAGCGCCTGAACCAACTCCTCAAGGAATTCAAGCAAACCCGCAACCACATGGCCATTGTGGTGGACGAATACGGTGGTACCGCGGGACTGATCACCATTGAAGACGTGCTGGAGCAGATTGTCGGTGAAATCGAGGACGAACACGATTTTGACGAAGAAGCCCACATCAAAACCCGGGGCAATGGCAGCTTTGCCGTCAAAGGCGCAACCCCGGTGGAAGACTTCAATGAGTTCTTCGATACCCAGCTCGATGACGAAGAGTTTGACACCATCGGTGGGGTGCTGCTGCGCGAGTTTGGCCACCTGCCCCGCCGGGGCGAGTCGGTGCAATTGGGCGATCTGGTGTTCACCATCGCCAATGCCGACAACCGCGTTATCCGGCTGCTGCAGGTAACCCGCAGTGACGGCTGAGCCTTCCCCCGCGCTACCCCGAGTACCCTGGCCCGCCAATCGCTGGCTGCAAGCGACCTTGCTGCTGGTCGCCGGCGGCGCGCAGACCCTTACCTTCTCACCCTTCGGATGGTGGTGGCTGGCGCCGCTGTCGTTGGCGCTGATTGCCGCTATCGGCCTGACGCTGCCCGCCAATCAACTGTTCCGGGCAGGCTGGCTGGTCGGCTTCGGTCTGTTCGGCACCGGGGCTTCCTGGGTGTACATCAGCATCAGCGAGTATGGCAACACCAACACCCCGGTGGCGGTGGTGCTCACCCTGTTGTTTGTCGCCGGGCTGGCCCTGTTTCACGGGGTGGCGTTCTGGTTCTGGGGCAAACTTGCGCCCCACAGCGCCTGGCGCCGGCTGCTGCTGCTGCCGGCCATCTGGGTGCTGGGGGACTGGCTGCGGGGCTGGTTGCTGACCGGCTTTCCCTGGTTGTTTCTGGGCACCGCCCAGGTGGACGGCCCCCTGGCGGGCTTTGCCCCCATGGTGGGCGTGTTCGGTCTGACCCTGTGGATAGCCGCCAGCGGTTCGGCCCTCTACGGCGCCCTCTGGCTGCTCCGCAACCAGCGCCACAAGGCCGCGCTGGCGCTGGCGCTGGTGATCCTCGCCCCCTGGTTTACCGGCGGCCTGGCCGGTCAGGTCCAGTGGACCCGGATCGCCACCACCCCCACCGCCATCGCCGCCGTGCAAGGCAACATTCCCCAGCAGATCAAGTGGGACCCGGAGTTCATGAAGGAGCAGATTGTCACCTATCTGTTGCTCACCGAGGACGACTGGGACCGGGACCTGATTCTGTGGCCGGAAACCGCCATCCCCATCACCCAGGATCAGGCAGGCGAGATACTGACCCACATCAATACCCGGCTGGGCCCCGACAGCACCCTGATCACCGGCATTCCCTGGTACGGGTTCAGTGACAGCCGGGAAGACTTTACCTTCCGCAACAGCATCCTGGCCACCGGCAACGGTGACGGTATCTATTACAAGCAGAAACTGGTGCCGTTTGGCGAATACGTGCCCCTGGAAACCTGGCTGCGCGGACTGATCGGGTTTTTTGACCTGCCCATGTCAAGTTTTTCCAAAGGCCCCAAACACCAGCCACCGCTGGCGGTCAACGAGCACAAGGTGATGCCGTTCATCTGTTACGAAGTGGCCTACCCGGATTTTGTCGCCACCAACGCCCGCCATACGGATCTGCTGGTCACCATCAGCAACGATGGCTGGTTTGGCGACTCCATCGGGCCCCTCCAGCACCTGCAACTGGCACGCATGCGCGCGCTGGAAACCGGTCGCTACATGCTCCGGGGCACCAACAACGGGGTCACCGCCATCATTGACCACCGGGGCCGCATTACCCGGGCCATTCCCCAGTTCACCCAAGGCACCCTGCGGGGGGATGTGTACCGGGCGACCGGCAACACCCCGTTTATGGAAACGGGCTCCTGGCCGACACTCACCTTCGCGGCGATTTTGATTGTGCTGATCCGGGAGCGGGACATACCGCGGCCGGCTTGAAGTGAGGGCTTGAAGTACCGGCTTACTCCGCGTCCGGTGGCCAGCGCCCGGTGACCCGCTCAAAGTAATGGGAACCGCACGCCTCGCAGACTTCAATGTGGCTGGTGGCGGTCAGACAGGTCATGTGGTGGCAGTTGAGGCAACGGAACATGCCCGCGGTGGCCACCTCGCCGGCGATGTAGCGGCTGACGTCTTCGTTGTCCAGCTTCTGGTTCAGCTCCAGGGTGTCGAGCCGGGTCTTGTCGGCGATCGAAAACAGCGCGTCGGTCAGTTGCTGCTCCAGGAGCGACAGATCCAGCTGCAGCCATTCGGTGAGGCTGTCGCCGGTTTCGTCGACAAAGTGCATCAGGTTTTCCAAATCCCGCCGCAGATAGGCCGCCAGCAGATCCACTTCTTCGCGGGTCATTTCCTCCAGTTCGTTTTCCATTTCCACCGCGTTGGCGATTTCCGCACGCACCCCCTCCAGGGTGGTTTTCTCGGCGTTGGCCAGGCGACTCTGAACCCGCTCCAGCATGCGGTCATAGACTTTCAGGGCCTGCCCGGACAGACGCTTGCGTTCGGTCTCCGTCATGGTGTTACCTCGCAAAATGACACCTTACCCCCAGTCTGGCACAGCTTTGGCCTTTTCGCAGACTACCTGTTGCGGCCCCGGTGCGTTAGAATGTCCGGCCGCTCCCCAAATCGATTATCTACACAGGGTAAACTCAGTAATGGCAGGTATGGACAAGCAATACAGCCCCAGCGACGTCGAACACAACGCACGCACTTTTTGGGAAACCAACAATACGTTCACCGTGCAGGAAGATCCTGACAAGCCCAAGTATTACTGCCTGTCCATGTTCCCCTACCCGAGCGGCAAGTTGCACATGGGGCACGTGCGTAACTACACCATCGGCGACGTAATTTCCCGCTACCAGCGCATGCAGGGCAAGAACGTGATGCAGCCCATGGGCTGGGACGCCTTTGGTCTGCCGGCCGAAAACGCCGCCATTGCCAACCACACGGCCCCCGCCAAATGGACGTACGCCAATATCGAGTACATGAAGAACCAGCTCAAGCAGCTGGGTTTCGGGTACGACTGGAAGCGGGAACTGGCCACCTGCCAGCCGGACTACTACCGCTGGGAACAGTGGTTTTTCACCCAGCTGTACGAAAAGGGGCTGGTCTACAAAAAAATGGCCACCGTGAACTGGGACCCGGTGGACCAGACCGTACTCGCCAACGAACAGGTGGTGGATGGCCGCGGCTGGCGCTCCGGTGCGCTGGTTGAACGCAAGAAAATCCCCCAGTGGTTTATCCGCATTACCGATTACGCCGAAGAGTTGCTGAGCGATCTGGACCAGCTGGACGATTGGCCTGAGCAGGTCAAAACCATGCAGCGCAACTGGATCGGCAAGTCCGTCGGGGTGGAACTGACCTTTACCCAGCAGGACAACGGCGAGGGTCTGACGGTATACACCACCCGCCCGGATACCCTGATGGGGGTCACTTATATGGCGGTGGCCGCTGAGCACCCGCTCGCCACCGCCGCTGCGGAACGCAGCAAGGAAGTGGCCGAATTCGTTGCCCAATGCCGCAGCAACAAAGTCGCCGAAGCTGATATGGCGACCATGGAAAAACTCGGCGTCGACACCGGTTTCCAGGTGGTGCACCCGCTGACCCAGGAGCTGATTCCGGTGTGGGTCGCCAATTTTGTACTCACCGATTACGGCACCGGTGCGCTGATGGCGGTACCCGCCCACGATGAGCGTGACCACGAGTTTGCGCGCAAATACCGACTGCCGATCAAACAGGTGATCGCACCCACCGACAGCCGTGAGATCGACCCCCAGGAAGCCGCTTTTACCGACACCGGCGTGCTGGTGTCCTCGGGCAAATACAACGGTCTGACCAGCGAGGAGGCCTTTGACGCCATCGCCGACGACCTGGAACACAGTGGCATCGGCAAGCGTACCGTCAATTACCGTCTGCGCGACTGGGGGGTATCCCGGCAGCGTTACTGGGGGGCGCCTATCCCCATGCTGACGCTGGCGGACGGCAGCGAGCGGCCGGTGCCCGCCGATGAGTTGCCGGTGGTACTGCCGGAAGACGTGGAAATGGACGGCGTCAAGTCCCCCATCAAGGCCGACGAGGAGTGGGCCAAAACCACCTACCAAGGCCAGCCGGCGACCCGGGAAACGGACACCTTTGATACCTTTATGGAGTCCTCCTGGTATTACGCCCGTTTCTGCAGCCCCAACTACGACCAGGGCATGCTCGACCCCGCAGCCGCCAACTACTGGCTGCCGGTTGACCAGTACATTGGCGGGGTGGAGCACGCCATCCTGCACCTGCTGTACGCCCGCTTTTTCCACAAATTGTTGCGGGATGTGGGGCTGGTCACCAGCAGCGAACCGTTCAAGCGCCTGCTGACCCAGGGCATGGTGCTGGCCGAGACCTATTACCGCGAAGACAGCAACGGCGGCATCCAGTGGATTCCGCCCGCCGACGTGATCACCGAGCGGGACGACAAAGGCCACGTGATCTCGGCCCGTCATAAGGACGACGGCCAGCCCGTGATTGCCGGCGGCGTCACCAAGATGTCCAAATCCAAAAATAACGGCATCGACCCGCAAGCCATCATTGACCGGTTTGGCGCCGATACCGTGCGCCTGTTCATCATGTTCGCAGCACCGCCGGAGCAATCGCTGGAGTGGTCCGACAGCGGCGTGGAAGGTGCCAATCGCTTCCTGCGGCGGTTATGGCGCATGGTGACCGAGCACACCGGCGGCGGTCCGACGCCAGCGGTGGAGGTGGCGGCACTGAACGATGCCCAAAAAGCGGTCCGTCGCAAAACCCATCAGACCATTGCCAAGGTGAGTGACGACGTCAGCCGCCGCCTGACCTTCAACACCGCCATTGCCGCGGTGATGGAGCTGCTCAACGAAGTATCGAAACTGAATAACGACGCGCAGCTGAAACAGGACCGCCAGAGTCGTGCGGTCACCGGCGAAGCCCTCAATGCGGCGGTGCAGATGCTGGCGCCGATCACCCCGCATATCTGTCACAGCCTGTGGTTCGAGCTGGGACACGACACACCGGTGGTCGACGCCCTGTGGCCGGTAGCGGACCCCGAGGCAATGGTCAAATCGGAAATCCAGATTGTGCTGCAGGTCAATGGCAAAGTGCGCGCCAAGGTGGATGTACCCGCTGATATCGACAAGCCTGCGCTGGAAGCCCTGGCGGTGGCCGATGAAAACGTACAGCGGTTTACCGAGGGGAAAACCGTACGCAAAGTCATCGTGGTGCCCGGCAAACTGGTAAACGTGGTGGCCAATTGAGGATCCGGCAGTTAGCGGCTCTGGCCGCCCTGCTGATGCTGTCGGCCTGCGGCTTCCAGCTGCGGGGCGCGGCGCCGGTGTCTGCGGCGTTGCAGCCTTTGGCCGTGGAATGCACCACCCGGATTCCGGAAACCCTGTGCCAGGCAGTGCGGGAGCAGCTGCGCCTTGGGGGGATTGAGTCCAGCCCCCCCGAGGCCGCCGCCTATCGGCTTAAGCTGTCCCAATTCAAGGAAACCCGGCGGGCCAGCGCCGTCACCCTGCAGGGCGCAGCCGCAGAGTACGATATCCGCCAGAGCGTCGGTATCCAGGTCATCACCCGGGAACAGATTCCGCTGGTGGCCCTGACCGATGTGCACAGCAGCGAATCCTATCGCTACGACGAAAGCAGCGTCCTGGCCAAGCAGCGGGAGGAGCGGGCCATTCGGGAGACCCTGCATCAACGTCTGGCGCAGCAAATCATCTTCCGGCTCGCGCCCCTGTCCGCCGAACGCATCCAGGCCATACTGGAGCGCAGCACAGCGGCCGAGCCTGAGGCGAGCCCGGGGCCGTGAAAATTCAACCCGCCCAATTGGCGCAGACGCTGAAAAAGGGCCTCGCGCCAGTCTACCTGGTGTCCGGGGATGAGCCGCTGCTGGTGCAGGAATGCTGCGACCAGATACGCAAGGCCGCCCGTGACGCCGGCTTTCAGGACCGGATCACCTATCACGCGGATCACCAGCTCGACTGGTCCAGGGTGGCGGAAGAATTTGGCGCCCTGTCGCTGTTTGCCGAGCGCCGCCGGATTGAAATCCACCTGCCCACCGGCCGGCTTGGTAATGGTCGCGACGTGATCGAGCGGGTGCTGGCCAACCCGCCCGAGGACATCATTCTGCTGCTGATCAGCACCCGTCTGGACGCCGCCGAAACCCGGCGCAAATGGTACAAGGCCCTGCAGACCTGCGGCGTGCACCTGCCGGTGTGGCCCATAGACGCCGACAAATTTCCCGCCTGGTTGCAACAGCGCGCGCAGGCACAGGGGCTGGGGCTCACCCGCGGTGCGCTGGCCCTGCTGACGGAGCGCCTGGAGGGCAACCTGCTGGCCGCCAGTCAGGAACTGGAACGCCTGGCGCTGTTTTCCAAGGGCGCAACCATTGATGAAGACGTGGTGCAGCTGGCGGTACAGAACAGCGCCCGCTTCAATGGCTTTGAACTGGTCACCGAACTGCTGCTGGGCCGGGCCGCCCACGCCCAAAAAATCATCGGCGCCTTGCAACAGGAAGGTGAAAATCCGCTGGGGCTGTTAAGCGTGCTGACCCGGGATCTGAACCTGATTCTCGAATTGAAGCAGGCCCAGGCCCGCCGGGAAGCCGGCAGCGGCTTCCTGAAAAAACGCGGTGTCTTTCAGCCGCAACGGGCGCGAGCCCTTGAACAGGCGGCCCGGCGCCTGTCCCGCGCGCAAATCCATCAGGCGCTCAACTATTGCAGCGACACCGATCGCGCCGCCAAAGGCTTTGCCGACCTGCCTCCCTGGCATTACTTGCGTGATCTGGCGACCCTCCTCGCCAGCCGCTGATTGTCCCTGCAGGGTGTTCACGACAGCCCGCCCTCTTGACCTGCTGCGCCCCTCGGCGCATGGTGATAACTGTTCGGTCCACTAACCCAGAGAGGCGCTATGAGGATGGATTTAAAAGACGATCTGAAAAAGCTGGGCGACAAGGTGCGTCAGTACCGGGACGAAGTGCGCGTCCAATTGCATTTGGCCAGGGAAGAGCTCAAGGACGAATGGGAGGATCTGGAGCCGAAGTGGCAGCAGTTTCGACACAAACTGGACGGTATCGGTCAGGAAACGGACGAAGCACGCCAGAATGCCGTCGACGCCGCGCGCAAATTGGGCGAAGAACTCAAAAACAGCTATTCCCGCCTGCGGGACCGTCTGAAGTAGCCGGTAACCCGCGCACCATAAAAAATGCCGGAACGGGGTTCCGGCATTCGCGGTTACTGTCCGTTCAGCGGCATCAGAACTCTTCAGCCGCCAACGCCATCATCGCGTCACTGCCACTGCGGATACTTTCCGCCAGCGACACAGTTCTGGGCAACAGCCGATCGTAGTAGAAGCGCGCGGTCTTCAGCTTGCCGCTGTAAAAACCCGAAGTATCGCTGTCCGCCCCGACGCCCGCCGCTTTGACCATTCGGGCCCACATATAGGCGACCGCGGTCATGCCGAACAGGTCCAGATAATCCACCGACGCGGCACCAACCGCATTGGGGGTGTCCGCCGCCTGTTTGATGACGTGCTCGGTGACATCCGAGAGCCGCTCCAGCGCCGCTGCCAGCGATTCCAGATAGGGCCGCAATTGTTCGTCGCCACTGTTGTCTTCGATAAAGCTGGCGACGTCATTGGCAAACAGCTCGTACAGCTGGCCCTGGCTGCCGACTACTTTACGCCCCATCAGATCCAGCGCCTGAATGCCGTTGGTGCCCTCGTAGATCTGGGTAATGCGGCAATCCCGCACCAGCTGCTCCTGGCCCCACTCGCGGATGTAGCCATGCCCGCCGAACACCTGCTGGCCGAGGATGCAGGCCTCCAGGCCCCGGTCGGTCAGAAACGCCTTGGCCACCGGGGTCAGCAGCGCCACCAGACCTTCAGCCTGCTCACGGCGCGCGGTGTCGTCCGCGTACTTGGAGATATCCAGCCACTGGGCCACGTAGGTGGAAAAAGCGCGGCCACCTTCGACGTAACTCTTCATGGTCAGCAGCATGCGACGGACATCAGGATGCACAATGATCGGGTCAGCCGCCTTGTCTTGCTGTTGTGCGCCGGTGGGTGCGCGGCTTTGGATACGTTCCAGCGCATACTCCCGGGCGCTCTGCAGCGACGCTTCGGCCGCCCCCATGCCCTGAATGCCCACTCCCAGACGCTCGTAGTTCATCATGGTGAACATGGCGGCCAGTCCCCTGTTGGGCTCGCCCACCAGCCAGCCTTTGGCACTGTCAAAGTTCATCACGCAGGTGGCCGACGCCTTGATCCCCATTTTCTTCTCGATGGAGCCGCAACTGACACTGTTGCGCTCCGCCAGGGAACCGTCGTCGTTCACCAGGAACTTGGGGACCAGAAACAGGGAAATGCCCTTGGCGCCCGGGGGCGCGTCCGGCAACTTGGCCAGCACCAGATGGATGATGTTCTCCGCCATGTCGTGCTCACCCCAAGTGATGAATATCTTGGTACCGGTCACCTGGTAGGAACCGTCTCCATTGGGCTCCGCCTTGGTACGGATCAGACCCAGATCGGTGCCGGCGTGGGCCTCGGTGAGATCCATCGAACCCGACCAGACACCGGCGTACATGTTCGGCAGGTACTTGTCCTTCAACTCCTGACTGCCGTGGGCGTCCAGCGCCAGACACGCCCCGGCGGTGAGCATGGGGGCCAGACCGAAGGCCATATTGGCCCCCTGCATCATTTCTTCAAACTGGGCTACGAGGGTCTTGGGCATGCCCATGCCGCCAAACTCCGGATTGCCGCCCAGACCGTTCCAGCCCCCTTCCACGATCGTCTGGTAGGCTTCACGAAAACCTTCCGGCGTAGTCACTTCGCCGTTGTTCCACTGGCACCCCTGCTCGTCTGCCTCACGGTTCAGCGGCGCCAGCACACCCCCTGCGATCTTGGCCGCCTCCTCCAGAATAGCGTCCGCTGTTTCCGGATCAACGTGGTCGGCAATACCGGGCAACGACTGCCACAATGCCGGTGCATCAAAGACTTCGTTAAGGATGAAGCGCATGTCTCGCAAAGGCGCTTGATAGTCTGCCATCTTTATTCTCCAGGATTCCGTCTATTCTGATTGATGCAGCTGTATCAACTACACCACAAGGTGTGTGCCTTGGTATTTCTTTTTTATTGAATGGTATGTCAGCCAGAATACATAAAAACCCCCGCCAGAAACAACAAGGCGGGGGTTTTACTGCGGTGGCATTCCTTAAAAGGCAAAGGATTCGTCGGGCAGATCCATCAGGGTGTCCGCGCCGGCCAGCATGCTGACCGCGTGCGCCTTGGTGCGTGGCAGCAAGCGTTTGAAATAGAAACGCGCGGTCAGCAACTTGGCATGGTAGAACGCCTCTTCGGTGGTGCCATCGGCCATGGCCGCCAGAGCCACCTGGGCCATCCGCGCCCACAGATAGGCGAACACGGCATACCCGGAGTACATCAGGTAGTCCACCGATGCGGCGCCCACCTCGTCGGCATTGTTCATCGCGCTCATGCCCACTTTCATGGTCAGGTCGGCCCATTCTTTGTTGATCGCCTGCAACGGCTCGATAAACTCGCTCAGCTGCTCGTTGGCGGCGTGTTCCTTACAGAACAGATGCACCTGTTTGGTGAAGTTTTTGAGGGATTCACCCTGGGTCAACAGCACCTTGCGGCCCAGCAGATCCAGGGCCTGAATGCCGGTGGTGCCTTCGTAGATCATCCCGATACGGGCGTCACGGACGTTCTGTTCCATGCCCCATTCGGAAATATAACCGTGACCGCCAAATACCTGCAGGCCCAGATTGGCCGCTTCGTAACCGGCTTCGGTCACAAACGCCTTGGCGATCGGGGTCAGGAAACCCAGCAGCTCATCCGCGTTGTGGCGTTCCTCGTCGGTTTTACCACGCTGCACAATGTCGGCCTGCTGGGCGGTCAGATAAATCAGCGCGCGGCCGGCTTCCGCAATGGCTTTCTGGGTCAGCAGCATGCGCCGCACGTCGGGATGCACAATGATCGGGTCGGCCGCACCTTCGGGGTTCTTGGCACCGGTCAGGGAGCGCATGGCCAGACGCTCTCTGGCGTACGCCAGGGATCCCTGGAAACCGAGTTCCGCCGCACCCAGCCCCTGAATGGCGGTGCCGATCCGGGCCACATTCATAAAGGTGAACATGCAGTTCAGGCCTTTGTTTTCGGGGCCGATCAACCAGCCTTTGGCGCCATCAAAATTCATCACGCAGGTCGAGTTGCCGTGGATGCCCATCTTGTGCTCAATGGAACCGCAGGTGACCGCGTTTCTGTCGCCCACCTCACCGTCTGCTGTTGGCAGAAACTTGGGCACGATGAACAGCGAAATGCCCTTGGTACCTTCCGGCGCATCCGGCAATCGGGCCAGCACGATGTGCACGATGTTCTCGGCCATGTCGTGCTCACCGGCCGAAATGAATATCTTGGTGCCCGAAATGCTGTAGCTGCCATCGGGGTTGGGCTCCGCTTTGGAACGCAGGATACCCAGATCAGAACCGCAGTGGGGCTCGGTCAGACACATGGTGCCGGTCCACTCCCCGCTGATCAGTTTGGTCAGATAGATTTGTTTCTGCTCTTCGGTGCCGTGGGTTTCCACCGTGTGGGTGGCGCCATGACTCAGCCCCGGGTACATGCCCCAGGACCAGTTGGCGGTGCCCACCATTTCGTTCATGACAATACTGAGCGAACCGGGCAGGCCCTGCCCCCCGTAAGCCGGATCGGCACTCATGGATGGCCAGCCACCCTCGACATACTGCTGATAGGCCTCCTTGAAGCCGGTGGGTGTGGTGACCCCGTCGGCACTCCAGCGACAGCCTTCCAGATCACCGGTCCGGTTCAGCGGTGCCAGCACCTGTTCGGAAAAGCGGGCACCTTCCTGAATGATGGCATCGACCATATCCGGAGTCGCATCTTCCGCCCCCTCCAGACCGGCGTAGTGCTGCTCACTGTTCAGCAATTCACTCATGACAAACTTAATTTCACGCAGGGGCGCTTTATATTCAGGCATTGCATCCACCTCGGGGTTTCGAAAATAAAACAACTGTTTGAAACATACGTTTGCAAGGTTGGAATTGTCAAGCCCGACGGGTAAATCTTGTGCTCCCGGCGCCCCAATAAGGACCCACAGCCACGCCCTATCCCGCGCGGATGGTGCGCGCAGCGAGTTGGTTTCAGTTAGTTAATCGAGCAGGGGCGAGTACGGAGCACGGACCGTCGGGACGGCCATAGCGAAACAGGAAGGGGGCGCCCGGCAGGGGCAGGATTGGCTTGGTGGGCGACAGGCGCCTAAACCATGATGTCCAGCAACGAGCCCAGGGTTTCGTCGGCGGTGCGGATCACCCGGGCCGACGCTTCGGCGTGGCGCTCATACAGTTTGAGGTCCATGACCGGCTCCAGCAATCCGCCCGGTTGCCGGGTCGCACCCTCGGGACCCGCGCTGCCGGCGTGGGCGATGCGCCGTGCGGCGCTCTCCATGCCCTGCACGCTGTTCTGCAGGCCCTGCAAGCCGACCGACAAGGTATTGTTGATCATACCGTCACTCATTATTGTTAAGGTTGGGTGCATTAGGCCATAGCGCTGCTCAATTTTCAAACAAAGCCTCTCAACCGAGCAGCAGGGGGTCCAGTGACACCTGCGCCGCCAGGGCGGTCACATCCACCGATGGCTGCCAGGGCAATAATCCCAGACAGGGCGCCGGCAACTGATCGGCCAGATAACTCACCGTCTGCGCCTCACAGGACATCGTCTGGGCATCCGGCCGATTCCCCACCCAGCCCGCCAGAGGGACCCCATCGGCCAGTACGGCACGGGCCGTCAGTACCGCATGGTTGATGCACCCCAATCGCAGCGGCACCACCATAATCACAGGCAATTCCAGCAGTTGCGGCACTTTTGCGTAGGTTTCCCGGTCATTCAGGGGCACACACCAACCTCCGGCGCCTTCCACCAGCAGCAGATCCGCCGGTTGCGTCTGCATGCCCCGACAAAACCCTGCCAGCCGCTCCGCCGTCAACCGGCGACCGGCTTGTTGTGCCGCCACATGGGGGGCGATGGCCGGTGCCAGCGCAACCGGGTTGACCTGCTCGTAAGGCACCCGTTCGGTCATGGCCGCCGCCAGCAATACCGCGTCCTCATTACGCAGCCCGTCCGCCGTCTGCTCACACCCGGACGCGACCGGTTTCATCGCCAGGGTTTTCAAGCCCTGCAGCCGGGCCGCCTCCAACAACACCCGGGTGACCAGGGTTTTGCCCACACCGGTGTCCGTGCCGGTGACAAAAAACGTTTTACGAGCCATAGCGTGTCCTGATTGTATGTCCGCGCCGACCTCGGGGTCAGGCGGGTTTCCGGCAAATGATGTACCCGGCTTCGTAGCTGGCCAGCACATCGCCCCGGGGCGTTCGCGGGTAGTGCCGGCACATGGCGCGCAAGCGGCCGGGGGCGGTGGCGGTACGGCGGCGCCCTTGCCCCTTGTACCGGGCCCCCAACGCTTTCAGTTCCTGCAATAAGGCCAGCGGCGAGCGGTAACGCAGACGGACCGTTTCAACCAGCACTTCGGCAGACGGACAGGCATCCTTCACCTGGCGGGCAAACACCTCCGCCGATTCAAACCGGTTGATGTGCGGTCGGCCCGGATCCGCCCGCTGCCAGGCGGCCTCCAGTTCCCGCAAGGTACCCTGCAGCAGACTGGAGCACAGCAACACGCCGCCCGGGCGTAACACCCGCAGACATTCTTGCAGCACCGGGCGCGGGTCGGCGCACCACTGGATCATCAGATTGCTGAAAATACGGTCCACACTGGCATCCGCGAGGGGCAGCTGCTCGGCGTCGGCCACCAGCCAGCGCATGGCCGGATTGTTACGACTCCCATCAACAGGTTCGGCCCCCCTCTGACGGGCTTGGGCGTAAGCAACCATGGCGGGCGACAAATCCAGGCCCAGCTGCGCACTGCCGGGATAACAGTTTGCCAATGCCGCCGAAAACTGGCCGGTACCGCAGCCCAGATCAAGCACCTGGCGCACACCGGCAACGGTTGGTGCCCCCTCCCGGGCCAGCAGGGCCTGCCCCATATGACGTTGCAAACGCGCCGCGTCATCGTAGGAGCGGGCCGCTTCGCCAAAATCCCGGGCTACCGAATGTTTGGCCGCCACCGTCATACCGCCACCCGCCCGGCCGGTTGCAGCTGGTCACTGAACCGCTCCAGCTCCCGCCGGCACAGCGCGACCGCCGCGGCCCTCGGCCAGTGGGTCATGCCGGGAATCACCTCCACCCGCGCGCCGGGGCCATAGTCCGATAAGGCCATCAGCGGATTAACCAGATAGTCCTGCTCTCCCCACAGGTGCAGACAGGGCACCGGCATGCGCTGCCAGTCGGCCCGCTGGTCGCTGCTCGCCAGCCAGCCCAGACTGCGTTCCAGGCGGAGCTGATCCGCCGGTGGGCCTGTCACCATCCAGTGTTTCAGCGCTTCTTTAGCGGCTTCGGCATCGGGTGCGCCCACCACCTGCATGAGCAGGAACCGCTTCCAGTAACGGACGCCATCGTCGTGCAAGCCCCGGTAAAACTGCGTAAAACTGTCCTCCGGCATGCCGTAGGGCCACTGGGGAGCGGCCACGAACCGGGGAAATGAACACAGGGTTACCACCCCCACGACCTGCGCCGCTGCCTGCCGGGCCGCCGCCATGGCGACCTGCCCACCCAGAGACCAACCCAGCCAGAGCGCAGGCTCCGGGTACTGGCGCAGCAACTGCCGGGCGAGCGCATCGACCGTGTCCGCTGAACCCAGGGTGGTGTCGTCCAGAGTCACCAGATGCACCGCCGCCGGCCATTGCTCGACAATCGGCGCAACCATCGCGGCATCCACCCCCCAACCGCCAACCAGCACGATATCGGGGGTCATGGGCGCACCTCCGCCAGAGCGTCCAGCAACCGCTGTACATCCGCCTCCGTGTGGCTGGCGGTCAGCGTCACCCGCAGGCGCGCTTCCCCGGCCGGGACCGTGGGCGGACGGATCGCGCCCACCAGAATTCCCCGGGCTTCCAGCCGGGCACTGAGTTCCAGGGCGGTCTGGTTATCGCCCACCAGAATGGGTTGAATCGGTGTGGCTGAGGGCAGCAGCTGATACCCCAGAGCCGTGGCGCCCGCACGGAAGCGGCGCACCAGCGCAAGCACATGCTCGCGACGCTCGGGTTCCCGGGCCACCAGGTCCAGGCTGGCACAGGTGGCCGACGCCAACGCCGGCGGCATCGCCGTGGTGTAGATGTAAGAGCGGGCCTTCTGCACCAGATAATCGATCAACAGTTCGGGGCCCGCCACGAATGCGCCTCCGGTGCCCAGGGCTTTCCCCAGGGTCCCCATCAACAGAGGGACCTCCTGTTCCGACAGTCCCAGCTGATCGACCAGCCCCCCGCCGTGACGACCCAGCACGCCGATCCCGTGGGCATCATCCACCATCAGCAAGGCGTTGTAGGTGCGACACAACCCGGCCAGTTCCCGCAAGGGGGCGAGATCACCGTCCATACTGAACACCCCATCGGTGACCACCAGTTTGTGGCCCGGCGTCTGCGCCAGGCGCGGGGCCAGCCACTCCAGGTCGTTGTGGGGGTAACGGTGCACCTTGGCGCGACTGAGGATGGCGCCATCCACAATGGAGGCGTGGTTGAGCCGGTCGGAGAAAATGGTGTCGCCCCGCCCCGCCAGAGCGCTGATCACCCCGAGGTTGGCCATGTAACCGGTGGAGAACAGCAAGGCCGCACTGCGCCCGGTAAAGCGGGCCAGACGCTGCTCCAGTTCGTGGTGCGCCTGATGGTGGCCACAGATCAGATGGGACGAGCCGCCGCCCACCCCCTGTTCGGCCACCGCATCGATCAGTTGCTGACGCACACGGGGGTGGCTGGCCAGTCCCAGGTAGTCGTTACTGCAAAACGCCAGCTGCGGCTGGCCATCTGCGCTCAGCCTGGGTTGTTGAGGGCCGTCGATCAGCCGGCGCTTGCGGTACAGTCCGTCCTGCCGGCGTTGTTGCAACTCGGCCTGGAAATCACGCACCGGTCCGTACTCAAGCCGTGTCGCGGGTGGCGTCATAAAACAGGTGCCGGGTTTGCTCGTACTCCACTGCCTCGGCCAGCGCCGCTTGTTCCTGCTGGTCGGAATGGGCTGTTTCTCTGGGCTCGGGCTGAATGCCCAAGCGCGCAAACAGCTGCCGGTCACTGTCGGCTTCCGGGTTGGCAGTGGTCAGCAGTTTCTCGCCGTAAAAAATCGAGTTGGCGCCGGCGAAAAAACACAGGGATTGCATTTGCTCGTTCATGTTTTCCCGCCCTGCCGACAGGCGCACATGGGATGCGGGCATCAGAATGCGGGCCACGGCGATGGTGCGGATAAAATCAAAAGGATCGAGATCGGCCACATCGGCCATGGGGGTGCCTTCCACCTTGACCAGCATGTTCACCGGTACACTTTCCGGGTGGTGGGGCAGATTCGCCAGCTGCACCAGCAGCCCGGCCCGGTCGTTGAGGTCTTCGCCCATGCCCATGATGCCGCCACAACACACCTTCATGCCCGCTTTGCGCACGTTACTCAGCGTATTCAGCCGATCCTGATAGGTGCGCGTGGTGATGATATGGTTGTAGTAAGTCTCGGAGGTATCCAGATTGTGGTTGTAATAGTCCAGGCCGGCATCCGCCAGCTCCCGGGCCTGGTCTTCCTGCAACATGCCCAGGGTCATGCAGGTTTCCAGCCCGAGGCTTTTCACCTGTCGGACCATGTCGACCACATAGGGCATGTCTTTGCGCGCGGGGCTGCGCCAGGCCGCCCCCATACAGAAGCGGGACGCACCTTTGGCTTTGGCGGCCCGCGCCTCTGCGACCACCTTCTCGATCTCAAGCAGCTTTTCTTTTTCCAGACCGGTGTTGTAATGACCACTCTGGGGGCAGTATTTGCAATCCTCCGGACAGGCACCGGTTTTGATCGACAGCAAGGTGCTGACTTGCACTTGGTTGGGATCAAAATGCTGCCGGTGCACCGAGTGTGCCTTGAACAGCAGATCATTAAAGGGAAGTTCAAACAGCGCTCTGGTTTCCTCGACAGTCCAGTCGTGGCGGATGGCGTTGGCGGTCATGCACAAGTCCTGTTAACGTATCGGCGAATCGGGGTTTACGGATGAACCAGATGATAAAGAGATCGATGCACGTGTCAACCCTTGCCAAAGGATGGGTTAACAGAGCCGGCCGGCCACTGACATTGTGTGTCGCCTGCCTCGCCCCCCGCTCACCCGGAGGGCTGTGCGCACCGTGCCGGGCGAGCTTGCCCCTGAACCGGCAAAGCTGCCGGCAATGCGCCCTGCCCCTGCCCACCGCCGCGGCGGACCTGCGCTGCGGTGAATGCCTGCGCGACCCGCCCCACTTCCAGCGCGCCCTGGCCCCCTGGTGCTACCAGTTCCCTGTTGACCGGCTGATCAGCCATTACAAGTACCAGCGGCAATACGCCTGTGGGCGCCCGCTGATTGACGGCCTCGTCCAACACCTGCACGACCAGGGGTGCTTCACGCCGCCCCGGCGACCGGAGTTGATCATCCCCAGCCCCATGCATCCGGACAAACGCCGCCAACGGGGCTTCAACCAGGCGGAGGACATGGCCGAGCGGGTGTCGCGCTGCGCCGGCATCCCCTGGTCGGTGAACGTGTTGCAGCGCATCCGCCGGACCGCTCCCCAGTCGGGCCTCGATCGCCATCAGCGCCTGACCAATCTCAGCAACCTCTATCGGGTCACCGGAGCGGTGCCGGCCCGGGTGGCGATCGTGGACGATGTGGTCACCACAGGCGCCACCGCCCGGGCCATGGCGAGCGCGCTGCGCCGCGCCGGAGCCAGGAACATCGAGATCTGGGCCCTGGCCCGGACGCCGGCCCCGGTGGCCCGCCCTCGGGACTGATTTACCACACCCGCCGCGATTTCTGCGGTACGCCGGGAGGAAGAATGTACGCAATCCCTCCTCTGTGTCCGTTTAAACCGGTATAATCGGGCCCATGATCTGCAAAGCACGGAGCTACTCGGCATAATGACGGACAGAATGCAGTTTTTAATTGTCATGGTGGTGGCTGCGATCTTCGTAGGCTGGATTGGTTGGCGGGGCTTTGAGGTGATATCTCTGAATCAGAAATTGCGTGACAACGAGACCATCGCCAACTACCCGTACCAACACCGGGTGCTCCGGGTGGAAGGCCGCACCGCGGTGATGAGCGCCCTGCACTCATACCAGCGCTCGGCACGGGAGGCCCTCGCCACACTGCATCCGGAATTGCGACTGGCAAGTGATGGCGACCGTTCCTGGCAGCGTGCCGAGCGGGATCTCGCCCACGTGCAGGCATTGGCCGGCAGTATCATCTTGAGTTCACCTGGCATTTCCCGCATTCGCTGGGAACTGGACAGCAACTGGTATCACCTGACCGCGATGCAACACCAGCGGGCAGGTTCGCACTGACAGGCCCCCATGACCCACAGCACCACCCATCCTTACGATGCCCTCACCCCGGATAACATCCTGGACGCCATAGAAGCCGAGGGCTACGACGTTAACGGGCGCCTGTTTGCGCTCAACAGTTACGAAAACCGGGTTTACCAGATCGGCCTTGAAGAACAACCACCGCTGATTGCCAAGTTTTACCGCCCCGACCGCTGGTCGGAAGCGCAGATTCGCGAAGAGCACCGTTTTTCACTGGATCTGGTGGATGCGGGCATCCCGGTGGTCGCGCCCCAGCGCATGCCCTCGGGCGACACTCTGGGCCGGCATCATCACTTCCACTTTGCGCTGTTCGCGCAACGGGGCGGCCAGGCACCGGACACCAGCGTGCCCGACACCCTGTACCGCCTGGGGCAGTGGCTGGGGCAGTTGCACAATATCGGTGCGGTGGCGCCGTTTGCGCACCGGGAGACCCTCGACATACTCCCGGAATTGCACGAACACAATCGCTTTCTGACCGAAAACGGCTGGATTCCCGAAGACTTGCGTGCCGCGTGGGACAGTCTGATTCCGCACCTGCTGACGCACTGTGCCCGGCGGATTGAGGAAGCGGGTACCGTCAGCACCCTGCGCCTGCACGGCGACTGCCATGCCGGCAACATCCTGGTCCGCGACGAGCAGATGCTGTTTGTGGACCTGGACGACTGCCGCACCGGCCCCGCGGTGCAGGACCTGTGGCTGCTGCTCAACGGCGACGAGCATGCCCAGGGCGGACAGTTCGCGGAACTGCTTGAAGGCTACGAGATGTTCCGCGAGTTCGACCGCCGGGAACGCTACCTGATCGAGCCCTTGCGGTGTCACCGGCAGCTGTATCATTGCGCCTGGCTGGCCCGACGCTGGGATGACCCGGCCTTTCCACGGTTTTTTCCCTGGTTTGGCCAGCCGCGCTTCTGGTCCGACCAGATTCTGGCGCTGCGGGAGCAACTGGCTGCCCTGCAGGCGCCCCCCATCACCATTCCTGGTCAGTATTGATCGGGACAACCACAATTGAACCATTTCAGGAGTTGCTGTTATGAGCCAGAGCGAAGCCAGGTATTCAGTTCGTGCCCTCATACTGACCGGGCTGGTCACCCTGGTGGGCACAGTGCTGGCACTGGAAAGCGCGGGCCGCATTATCCACACTGAGGATAAATCGGCGGTGCCCATCGGCGAGTTCAGGGCCATCCACCTGTCCCCGGATGAACCCTTCCGCATGTCGCGGAAATTTTCCGAATTACACGCCGTGTGCGAACAGGGTTACCTGGCGATCGCCTCGGATGTGGATCCGGCGTTTCGCGGTGTGATGGTGGACTACAAGAACCGCGGGGTGCGCTGCGGCGACATCCACACCTTTGTCGACGATCCGGCCGCCAACGACACCAGCAACCCGACCGACTGAAGCCCTCGCGGAGACGCTCTTATGCCCGACCCGAAACACCCGCAACATCAGACCGACACCCTGTTTGCCGAACAGCGTGCGCACACCGATTTTCGCTTTGACGCCGCCGTGGCCCGGGTGTTCCCGGACATGATCCGCCGCTCGGTGCCGGGCTACACCACCATCATTCCGATGATTGAGGTCATCACCAGTCAGTACGTGCAGCCGGGCAGCCACTGTTACGACCTGGGCTGCTCGCTGGGCGCCTCGACCCTGGCCATGCGCCACGGCATTCCCTTCGAGGACTGCACCCTGGTCGGCGTGGATAATTCCGCCGCCATGCTGGAGCGGTGTGAGCACTTCATCGCACTGGATGATCACCCGCTGCCGGTCACCTTGCGGTGCGAGGACATCCTCACCACCGAACTTCAGGATGCGTCGGTGACCACGCTGAATTTCACCCTGCAGTTTGTGGCGCCGGAGGCCCGGGCCGGACTGCTGGCACGGATCGCCGCCGCGACACGCCCGGGCGGCGTGGTCATTCTGTCGGAAAAAATCCGCTTTGATTCTGAATCGGAGCAGGACGCCCAGACCCGGCTGCACCATGAATTCAAGCGCGCCAATGGCTACTCCGATCTGGAAGTCAGCCAGAAGCGCGCCTCGCTGGAACGGGTGATGCTCCCGGAAACGCTGGAGGTCAACCGTCAGCGCCTGCTGGATGCCGGTTTTGCCGAGGTGTTGCTGTGGTACCAGTGCTTCAATTTTGTGTCCATGCTTGCCATCAAACCCCAGTAACCCTCCGGAGAAGACCGTGCCCGCGTTCGACTGGCAAGCCTGCTACCACGACCTGTTTGCACAACTCGAGGCGGACCGTCAGGACGCCTGGAAAAACACCCTGGCGCATCAGCTGCGGCGGCGCTTCGACGAACAGCCCCACGGTGACCTTGAGCGCTGGCTGGGAGCGCTGAACGCCCTGCCGGCCATTACAGCGGTCACCGCCCACCTGGACCGCGCCACGGTCACCCTGGACGCGGCTCAGGTCAGCGAGGCGGATCAGGCGCGGGTCGAACCGGCCCTGCGGGGCTTGATGCCGTGGCGCAAAGGCCCGTTCAACTTTTTTGGCACCCACATTGATACGGAATGGCGCTCGGACTGGAAGTGGGACCGGGTTGCCCCGCACCTGGCAGAACTGCACGGCCGCCGGATTCTGGACGTCGGCTGCGGTTCGGGCTATCACTGCTGGCGCATGTTCGCAGAAGGTGCCCGCCAGGTGATTGGCATCGATCCGGGGCTGCTGTTTCTGTTCCAGTTTCTGGCGGTGAAACGCTACCTCGGCGCTGTGCCTGTGGATCTGCTGCCGGTCCGCATGGAAGATTTACCCCCGAATCTGCGCTATTTCGACACCACCTTTTCCATGGGCGTGCTCTATCACCGGCGTTCGCCGCTGGACCACCTGCTGGAGCTGAAAGACACCCTGCGTCCCGGCGGTGAGCTGGTGCTGGAGACGCTGGTGGTGGACGGCCCGGAAGGTCACAGTCTGATGCCCGCAGACCGTTACGCGCAAATGCGCAACGTCTGGTTCCTGCCCAGCTGCGCCACCCTGCTGCGCTGGCTGGACCGGTGCGGCTACCGCCATGCCCGGGTGGTGGATGTGTCCACCACCACCACGGCGGAGCAACGCAGCACCGACTGGATGCGCTTTCAATCGTTGCGCGACTTCCTTGACCCCCAGGACCCGTCCCGCACAGTTGAAGGTTACCCGGGCCCCAAACGGGCCACGATCATTGCCGAAAAACCCTGACGCGGCAAACGCGCGAAGCCCGGACTCATAAAAAAAAGGCCCGCTATGCGGGCCTTTTTTCAACGACTTGCACTGACTGGCTCAGTGTTCCGCGAACGGGTGTCGCAGGGTGATGGTTTCCACCCGATCCGGTCCGGTTGACACTATGTCGATCGGTGCTTCGATCTGCTCCTCCAGAAAACGGATGTACGCCTTGGCGTTCTCGGGCAGGTCTTCCAGGCGGGTCAATCCGAAGGTGCTTTCCTGCCAGCCGGGCAACTCGACGTACACCGGCTCGATGCTGCTGTAATCGTCACAGTTGATGGGCGGGCGGTGTAACTCCCCCCCGTCTTTGGTCTTGTAGTCGACGCACACCTTGACCGTGTCCAGCCCGTCCAGCACGTCCAGCTTGGTCAGACAAATCCCGGAGACACTGTTGATCTGGATGGCGTGGCGCAGGGCGACGGCATCAAACCAGCCACAGCGACGGGACCGGCCGGTGGTGGTGCCTACTTCGTTGCCCTTCACTGCCAGCCGCTCACCCACGTCATCGAACAGTTCCGTCGGGAAGGGGCCTGAGCCCACCCGGGTGGTGTAGGCCTTGGTGATACCCAGGACGTAATCCAGGAACAGGGGGCCAAAGCCCGAGCCGGTGGCGGTGCCTCCGGCGGTGGTGTTGGACGAGGTCACATAGGGGTAGGTGCCCAGATCAATGTCCAGCAAGGACCCCTGAGCGCCTTCAAACAGAATGTGTTCACCGCGCTTGCGGAAGTCGTGCAGCATGTCGGTCACGTCCGCCGCCATGGGCAGGATTTCCTCACCCATGGCATTGAGATCCGCCAGGGTCTGATCGATATCGACCGGCTCGGTCTTGTAAAATTCGGTCAGCGCGAAGTTGTGGTAGGTCATGATTTCGCGCAGTTTCTCTTCCAGAGTGACCTTGTTCATAAGATCACCGACGCGCAAGCCACGACGGGACACCTTGTCCTCATAGGCAGGACCGATTCCCCGGCCGGTGGTGCCAATTTTGTCCTCACCACGGGCCAATTCGCGAGCCTGATCGATGCGCACGTGGGTGGGCAGAATCAGGGGGCACGCCAGGCTGATTTTCAGCCGGTCACGCACCGACACCCCACGGGCTTCCAGGGCGTGTACCTCCGTCAACAGCGCCTCCGGGGACAGGACCACGCCGTTGCCGATCAGGCAGATGACCGACTCCCGCAGAATTCCTGACGGGATCAGATGGAGCGCCGTCTTCTGGCCGTCAATGACCAGGGTGTGGCCGGCGTTGTGCCCGCCCTGAAAACGCACCACCGCCTTAACCTCTTCCGTCAGCAGGTCGACGATTTTACCCTTGCCTTCATCACCCCACTGGGTGCCCAGCACTACAACATTTTTGCCCATGACTCTCTCTCAGTGTGCCGCAGCGTCTGCCGCGACCGCAGTAACGTATGTCGGAGTTTACTTGATTGACTCGACAACCCATTGATCATTGCGCCTGACCAGAACCCGGTCACATCCCCGTGCCGCGGGATCGGCTTGTTTCTCTTCCGGGAGCGCCTGAACGACCACGTTGGTCCTTCGCAACTCCGCCACCTTGCGGGCGAGCCCGGCATCCTCGTCCAGGGGTGCCCAGATGGCCCCCCGGGTTTCCATAACCCGCTCGCCCAGTGCCACCAGCGCACGCACATCCAGGCTGAACCCCGTGGCCGGGCGGGCGCGGCCGAAATCGCTGCCGATGGAATCGTACCGCCCCCCTTTGGCAACGGCTTCACCGTGGCCCGGGACATAGGCTCCGAACACCAAACCGGTATGGTAGTTATAGCCCCGCAACTCGCAAAAATCGAAGCCGATACTGACGTCCGGAAACACCTGCGCCAGCTGCGCCACCAGACGCTCAAGCTGAGCCAGCGCGTTGTTGACCGGACCCGAGGCGTTGCGCAGCACCTGCCGCGCTTGCTCCAGTGCTTCACGCCCGCCACTGATGGCCGCCAACTCCCTGAGCAGGGCACCGGGGGTACCTGTTTCATGCTGACCGAGCAAGGCGTTCAGCTCCGGCAACGACTTGCGCCGCATGGCATCGAAAATCGCGGCTTCGGTGTCGGCGGTAAAGGCCGCTTCGGCGATCAGGGATTGATAGATCGCCACATGGGCCACGTCCAGATGGATCTGGGACAGCCCGGCAACCTGCAAGGACTCCAGCATCAGACTGATCACTTCCAGATCTGCGGCTTCGGAGGCGCTGCCAAACAGCTCGCAGCCCGCCTGTATGGGGGTGCGCCCGGTCAGCATATGGCGGGGACGGGTGTGCAGCACGTGGCCGGCGTAACACAACCGGGTCACCCCATCCTGCCGTAAGGTGTGTGCGTCTATGCGCGCCGCCTGGGGCGTCATATCGGCGCGCACACCCATCATGCGGCCGTTGAGCTGATCGGTCAGCTTGAAGGTCTGCAATTCGAGGTCGTGGCCGGTGCCGGTAAACAGCGAATCCAGGTACTCAATCAGCGGTGGAATCACCAGCTGATAGCCCCAGCGCTGGCAAGTGTCCATTATGTCCCGGCGCAGGGATTCAATCCGTCCTGCCAGAGGCGGCAGAATGTCTTCTACCCCGTCCGGCAGCAACCAGCGATCAGATGCAGTCATGTATAGCGTCAACCCATAGAGAAAAACGGACCCAAAACGACCGGATTTTACACTGTTAGCGGCCACAAAAAAACCGGAATACCTGGGCAGGCCCAAATATTCCGGTTTCCGGAAGCGGCAATCAGATTATTTGCCGCCCAGAGGATCCTTGAGGTATCTCAGGAAATCACTGTCCGCATCGATGACCATCAGGTCATTCCGGCCGGTAAAGGTTTTCTGATAGGCCTCCAGGCTGCGGTACAGACTGTAAAAGTCTTCGTTGGAGCTGTAGGCATCGGCGTAAATCCTGGCCGCCTGACCGTCACCCTCACCGCGCAGCTGCTCGGCTTTTGCAAAGGCTTCTGCTTCCACCACAATCCGCTGGCGGTCGGCATCGGCGCGAATCCCCTCGGCCAGCTCACGGCCCCGTGAACGGAACTCCTGAGCCAGCTTCTGGCGCTCGGTGGCCATCCGGCGGTAGACGCTGTCACTGACCTGACTGGGCAGTTCAATCGCCTTCACCCGCACATCCAGCACCACAATGCCGAACTCGTCCACCGAGGTTTCGTTGACCCGGTCACGGAGGGTGTGCATCAGCTCATCACGCTGACCAGACACCACTTCGTGCATGGTGCGCACCCCGAATTCGTCCCGCAGGCCATTGTCTACCCGCGAGGACAGCAGCGACCGCGCACGGAACTCGTCGCCACCGGTGGCCCGGTAAAACTCGTCCACGTTGCGGATCTGCCAGGCGATGTAAGAATCCACTTGCAGGGGTTTCTTTTCCACGGTCAGGTACTGCCGGGACGGGATTTCCGTGGTCAGGACCCGCACGTCGAACTGACGCACCTGATCGATCACCGGCACCTTGAAATGCAGACCGGCCTTGATGTCGGTCTCCACCAGTTCCCCAAAACGCAGCAACACGCCGCGATGGGTTTCCGGAATGATATAAACGCTCGACAGCACCAGCAGGACAACTATAAGGGTTCCTGCAAGACCCACTACACCTTTAGGTCCCATGATTATCTCCCTCTCCGCACGTTGCTGCCTTGTCTGCTCTGGATCTCCCGGATCACGCGATCGGCCAGCGTCTGGATATCGCTGTCATCCTGAAGCCCGCTGCCACCGCTCGGAGATGAGCCGGAAAGCGCTCCGCCACTTCTGTTGACCAACTGATCCAGCGGCAGATACATCATGTTGTTACCGCCTTTGGTATCGACCAGAATCTTGTTGGTGGCCGACAGCACGGTTTCCATCGCTTGCAGATACATGCGCTCGCGGGTGACCGCCGGGGCACGCTTGTACACCTCCAGCATGGCCAGGAACCGGGAGGTTTCACCGTTGGCACGCTCAATGACCTGCTGCTTGTAGGCCATGGCTTCTTCCAGCATCCGCTGGGCGCGACCACGGGCTTCCGGAACCACCTTGTTGCGATAGGTTTCGGCTTCTTCCTTCAGGCGCTGCTCGTCCTCACGGGCTCGCTGCACTTCACGGAAGGCTTCCTGCACCGACTCGGGGGGCTGGGTACTTTCAACGTTGACCCGCACCACTTCCAGACCGGTACCGTACTCATCCAGGAACAGCTGCAGACGCTGCTCGACCCGCACGGCGAGTTCCGCCCGGCCTTCGGTCAGCACCTCATCGAGCAGCGAACTGCCCACCTCATGGCGCAACGCACTGTCGGTCGCAAACGCCAGCGCCTGGTTGGAGTCACGAACGTTAAGCACGTAATCCCGGGCACTGGACACCCGGTACTGCACCTGCAGATCAACACTGACCAGGTTTTCATCCTGAGTGAGCATCTGCCCGCGGGACTCGGCATTCCGGACACTGGTCACCCGCACCTTGGTGACATCATCGATCAGGGGCACTTTGAAGCGCAGACCGGGATTTTCCGTTTTGCTGTACTCCCCGAAGCGCAACACTACGCCCCGCTCCTGTTCGTCAATGGTATAGAAAGACTGGAAGATGACGTAGCCGACGAACACTATGGCCGCCAGTGCCAACACCGCACCGAAACCGGCTGCATTGCTGCCACCGCCGCCCGAACCGGACTTCTTGCCTTTGCCGCCCATCAGCTTGTTCAGGCGCTCCAACCCCTTTTTCAGGGCCTCGTCCAGGTCTGGCGGTCCTTGATCCCTGCCGCCACGACCACCACCGGTACCCCAAGGGTCATTATCGTTGCGATTCCCACCCGGTTCATTCCAGGCCATAGTAATCTCCGTTCCAAAGCAATCGAATGGCTGCAAATACTAGGGATTTATAACCGTTCCGGCAATAGCGATTGCGCTATCAAGCCCGATCGCGGTCCAACTCCGGATCAAACCGCAGGTCTTCCGGCCGCACTCCGGCCTTGACCAGCAGCTGAAACCAATCCCGTTCCTGCAGTCTGATTTCTACTACGACATCACCATTTTCCCGGTGCGTTTCGCTGAGCACCGCACCGGCGTCGTGCATCAGGGCCCGCAGTCTGCCGTCCCTGGGCCCCACGCACACAAACCGGTGCAGCACGTTCTGGCCCAGGCGCTCGGTCAGGGCATCAAACAGCAACTCAAGCCCCACTCCCGTGACTGCCGACACCCACACCCGCACCGGCACACCGTCCTCGTTGCGGTCAATACGCGGGCTGAACTCGTCCAGCAGATCAATTTTATTGAACACCTGCAACACAGGCACCTCATCGGCACCTATCTCCAACAACACGTTTTCAACCTCTTCCATGTTGTCATCCCGGCGTTCGTCCACACAATCGACCACGTGCAACAGCAAAGTGGCTTCTACGGTTTCTTCCAGGGTGGCACGAAACGCCTCAACCAGCTTGTGGGGCAGATGGCGGATGAAGCCCACCGTATCGGCCAGTACAATGGCCCCCACATCGGGCAACTCCAGCCGCCTCAGGGTCGGGTCAAGGGTGGCGAACAACTGATCCGCGGTATAGACCTCCGCCGCAGTCAAATGATTGAACAGGGTGGATTTGCCGGCGTTGGTGTACCCCACCAGCGACACCGTGGGAATGTCCGCCCGCAGCCGCGCCCGCCGCCCCTGATCCCGCTGCCGCCGGACCTTTTCCAGCCGACGGTGGATGGCTTTAATACGCGCCCGCAGCAACCGGCGGTCGGTCTCAAGCTGGGTTTCACCGGGACCGCGCAGGCCGATACCACCGGCCTGGCGCTCGAGGTGCGTCCAGCCGCGAACCAGCCGGGTGGACATATGTTCAAGCTGCGCCAGCTCCACCTGCAGCTTACCCTCGTGAGTACGGGCCCGTTGCGCAAAAATATCCAGGATAACCCCGGTCCGGTCGAGCACCCGACACTTGAGCTCTCTCTCCAGGTTGCGTTCCTGACTCGGGCTCAGCGCGTGGTTGAACAGCACCACATCCGCCCCGGCAAACTCAACCGCCTGTCGCACCTCTTCCAGTTTGCCCTCGCCGATGAATAAACGGGAGCTGGGTTGCTTGCGGGAGCCGGTCACCGTATCGACCGCCTCCACACCGGCCGAGGTTACCAACTCGCGAAACTCGCCAAGATCTTCGGTATCGCTATGGGAAGAAAGCTCCATATGAACCAGAACCGCGCGCTCACCAACATCAGGACGATCAAACAATGGGCAATAACTCCAGCGTCAACGACAGGGGAAATTCAGAAACACAAATACCCGCGTTTCCCGGCGACCGCCCTGGGGCACCGGAAATACGCGGGTTCTTGTTAACCTCAATGCTCATGGAGCTCCGGGGATTACTCCTCGGACTCTTCTCCGGCCGCTCCCGGCTGAGGGAGGCGAACATTGCGGGCAGGCACAACCGTGGAAATCGCATGCTTGTAAACCATCTGGCTTACGGTGTTTTTCAGCAGGATAACAAACTGGTCAAACGACTCGATCTGGCCCTGTAGCTTGATGCCGTTCACGAGAAAAATGGAAACGGGGATGCGCTCCTTGCGAAGGGCATTCAGATAAGGGTCTTGTAGAGTGTGCCCCTTTGACATGTTTATTCTCCTGTTACGTACAATAATGAGTTAAAAAAATTGAAGCAACTCACCGGCCTTTCAATTAAATGTGGTGTTGCGCCTGATAATTTTCAAGGCTGTTTCAACATTTAATGAGGGGTCAGCGCTCAAGTCGGATTCAAGCCAGCTCACATCGGTCCACTTGCGCAACCAGGTCAGTTGTCGCTTGGCCAGCTGACGGGTTGCGGCGAGGCTTTTGTCAGTCATCGCGGCATGGTCATACTCGCCAGCGAGATAGGACCACATCTGCCGGTAACCAACACACCGCATCGAAGGCAAGTCCGGGCTCAGGTCGTCTCGCGCCTTCAAATCGCGCACTTCGTTTTCGAACCCCGCCGCCAGCATGGCAAGGAAACGTTGCTGGATCCGATCGTGCAGAGTCCCCCGTTGCGCGGGCGCAATCGCAAGCTGGGTGAGAGTATACGGCAGTGGCTGGCCTTCGTCTGCCTGCCACTGGGTGAAATAAGGGTAATCCTCGATACGGGATGCACGGCCACCGGGGTCCCGCTGCGACGCCTGCCAGGCCTCTGAAATCGGCCGCCCGGTCAAGCGGATCACTTCGACCGCACGCAGCAATCGCTGCCGGTTGTTCGGATGGATGATGTTGGCCGCCACCGGATCACGCGCGGCCAGTTCCTGATGCAGAACGCCCCACCCCCGGGTGCGGGCCAGCTGCTCCAACCGGGCCCGCAATTGTGGGTCAGCGGAGGGCAAATCGGACAGCCCGTGCAGCAACCCCTTGAAGTACATCATGGTGCCCCCCACCAGCAACGGGATTTTCCCCGCCGCGGTGATGTCAGCCATCGCCTGCAGCGCATCACGCCGGAAATCCGCCACCGAGTAGGTTTCCGCCGGCTCACAGATATCAATCAGCCGGTGCGGAGCGAGCGCCAACTCCGCCGCGCTCGGCTTGGCGGTGCCAATGTCCATGCCACGGTAGATCATCGCCGAATCCACACTGATGATCTCGCAGGGCAGTTGCTGGCACAACCGGATGGCCAGATCGGTTTTACCCGATGCGGTCGGCCCCATCAAAAATATTGCCGGGGGCAATGCCATCAGCGCCCCCTCAGGAAGAGTTTGTCGAGTTCCGGCAGGGTCACCAGGGTCCAGGTGGGACGCCCGTGGTTGCACTGCCCGCTGCGCTCGGTCGCCTCCATGTCCCGCAACAGGGCGTTCATTTCCGGGATGGTCAGCTGCCGGTTGGCCCGGACCGAGCCGTGGCAGGCCATGGTGCCCAGCAACTCATGGGTCATGGCCTCGACCCGGTCGCTCTGGCCATGCTCGATCAGGTCCGCCAATACATCCCGCACCAGCTGTTCGGTGTCGGCATCCCGCAACAACGCGGGTATCTGGCGCACCGCGATGGTTTCCGGAGCGATCCGCTCAACCGTCAAACCGAGCTGCTGCAAGTCCTCGCCGTGGGTTTCCGCCACTTCGGCCTCGGCCTCGCTGACCGCCAGCGACAGCGGCACCAGCAACGGCTGGCTGACCAGATCCTCGGCGTCGAGGGCCCGCTTCATGCGCTCGTAGGTGATGCGCTCATGGGCGGCGTGCATATCGACAATGATCATCCCCTGGGCCGTCTGCGCCAGGATGTAGATGCCGTGCAGCTGGGCGATGGCGTACCCCAGAGTCGGTTCATCCCCGCCGGCAACCGGAGGAGTGGGCTGCCCTTCCACCAAGCCGGCGGCGGGCCGCCGGGCCGCCTCATCTCCGGCGACGCCCAGAGACTGATAAAGCGCGGCCTGATCGCTGGCCCCCCAATCCGGGGCAGGCGGCTGCCCGGGGGCCGGAAACCGCCCCCACCCGAAGTCGGGTAAGCCGGTCCGCCACCCACCGGAGTATGTTGCGGCAGCGTCATCGCCGCCTGGCTCACCGGACTGGCGGTGTCCGGTCTGACACTGACCACGTCGCGCCCCAACGACTGGGCGACCGCGCCCCGCAACTGGTCGTCCGGGCGCACATCGGCGAGCGCCCGGTGCAGCGAACGAAACACAAAGTCATGCACCAGCCGGCCGTCACGGAAGCGGACCTCGTGTTTGGTGGGGTGCACATTCACGTCGACAGTCGCGGGATCCACCTCCAGATACAGCACGAACGCCGGATGGCGGTTGTTGTAAAGTACGTCGCGGTACGCCTGGCGCACCGCATGGGCCACCAACCGGTCGCGGATCACCCGGCCGTTGACAAAAAAGTACTGCAGGTCGGCCTGACTGCGGGAAAAAGTGGGCAAGGCCACCCACCCCCACAAGCGTAACCCGGTGGCCTCGGTATCGATCACCACCGCGTTGTCAATAAAGGTCTGACCACAGAGTGCGGCAATACGACGTTCCCGGTCCGTTACCGTGCCGGCCGGCCGCAGGTTGTGAACCACTTTCTGGTTGTGGCGCAGGGAGAACCCGGTATCAAAGCGGCTCAGCGCTTGCCGACGGAGACACTCCTCCAGATGGTTGAATTCGGTTTTTTCGGTACGCAGAAATTTGCGGCGGGCGGGGGTATTGAAGAACAGGTCGCGCATTTCGACGGTGGTGCCCACCGGATGTGCCGCCGGTGAGATGATCGCATCCATGTCCCGACCTTCCACTTCGACCCGGGAGGCGGCCTCCTGCCCGGCCGCCTTGGAGGTCAGTGACAATCGCGACACGGAACTGATACTGGCCAGCGCCTCACCCCGGAACCCCAAAGAAGCCACGGCCTCCAGATCGTCCAGACTGGATATTTTACTGGTGGCGTGGCGGCTGAGCGCCAGCGGCAGGTCGTCTTTCTCAATACCGCGACCGTCATCCCGCACCCGGATCAGCTTGGTGCCCCCTTGCTCCACTTCAATGTCCACATGGGTGGCCCCGGCATCCAGGGCATTTTCCAGTAGCTCCTTGAGTACCGAAGCCGGACGCTCCACCACCTCTCCAGCGGCGATCTGGTTGGCAAGACGGGGGGACAGAAGTTTGATCGACGACATAGAGCAGATAAGCCTCTCGTTGCTGCGGAATGAATCAGGCACTCAAGGCCCCAAGCATACCAGAATGCGGCTAGGAAGCCGGAATCCGCAACGTCTGTCCGATCACCACCCGATCGTCATTCAAGCCGTTATAACGCATTAACTCGTTGACCGTGATACGGTTTCGGCGGGCCACTGCCGACAGGGTATCGCCCCGACGGATTTGATACTGGCTCGCTTGACGGCCACCCGCCGTGCTGCCCTGCTGCTTGTTCCACGCCAGCAGGGTGCCCGGCGGAGGCGTGGCCTCAAAATAACTCTGGATGCCACTGAATACGGCCCGCGCCAGCTTGTCCCGATGCTGACCCGACTTCAGCATACGCTCCTCGCGGGGGTTGGAGATGAACCCGGCCTCCACCAGGATGGAAGGTATATCCGGCGACTTGAGCACCACAAAGGCGGCCTGCTCCACCCCGGGTTTGTGCAGCCGGGTGATGCCTCCCAACTGGCGCAGCACATGGCTGCCGACCCCGACACTGGCGTTGATACTGGCCGTCATGGACAAATCCAGCAGCACCCCGGCGAGGGTGTCGTCCTTGCCGTTCAAGGACACCCCGCCGACGCCGCCGATCAGGTCGGCACTGTTTTCGGTACTCGCCAGCCAGCGCGCGGTCTCACTGGTCGCACCGCGCTGGGACAGCGCAAACACCGACGCTCCCCGGGGTTTCGGGGTCCGAAACGCGTCCGCATGCACGGAAATAAACAGATCGGCGTTGTGCTGGCGGGCCAGTCGGGTGCGCTCCCGCAATCCGATGTAGTAATCACCGGTGCGGGTCAGTTTCGCCGCGTAGCCCGGCTTGCTGTTGATCAGGTCTGCCAGCTTCTTAGACAGGCTCAGGACAATGTCCTTTTCGAACGTACCACCGGGGCCAATCGCCCCCGGGTCTTCGCCGCCGTGGCCCGGATCGATCACCACCACGATATCCCGCTTGCCGACACCGGCCGCACTCACGGTCGGCGTGGGGCTGGCTGCTTTGGCCGCACCTCGCTCATCAATCAGATCCACCACCAGCCGGTGGCCGTACTGCTCGTTGGGTTTCAGTTGAAAGCTGCGCGCCTTCATCTCGCTGTTCAGATCCAGCACCACGCGCAGATCATTGCCGTTCCGCCGGGCACTGCGTATCCGCTGGATCGGACTGCCAGTCAGATCCAGCCGGGCGAGATCGCCCTGCAAAGAGGTGTTGCTGATATCGATAACCATCCGGGCCGGACTGCCCAGGGCGAACACGTTGTGCTGCACATCGCCCTGCATTTCAAACACCACTCGGGTGTGATCCGGCGCAGGCCAGATGCGCGCGCCCTGGATGGCGTTGCCAGCGGCAGCATCCGCTGCCCAGGTCAGCAGCAACAGCAAGGCCGGTATCAGCCGCCAGGCGGTCATCCACGGCAGAGTGGTGAGTGTGTTCATATCAGAAACCTGCGCCTATCAATTCCCGCCCACGCCGGGTTCCGGGCTTCAGTCGGGCCGCCCGGCCGTCCCCCCGCCGCTCCAGAAGCACGGTCAAATCGGCACCGGGCAGCACCCCCTGACCGCGTTCGGCCCATTCAACCAGACACACCCGGTCCGCCAAAAAATAATCCCGGATGCCCATGTATTCCAGCTCCTCCGGATCACCCAGCCGATACAAATCGAAATGGTAGGTGGCAGGCGTGACATGCTCGTAGGGCTCGACCAGGGTGTAGGTCGGACTTTTCACCGCGCCCTGATGGCCCAACCCGCGGATCAGCCCGCGACTCAGCGTGGTCTTCCCCATCCCCAGATTGCCCTCGAGAAACACCAGCAGGCCGCTGCCACTGGCCCGGATCCGTGCGGCCAGCTCCCGCCCGAAGCTTTCGGTGGCGGCCTCATCGGCCAGCAGGACCTCCTCGCTGGCCTGCCCGTCAGTGGTGGTCATCATTGCCATACTCCTCGAATCCGGTCTCGTGGTTGACGACCACGCCTTCCGCCTCGCCCAGCAGCTGCGGCAGAGTGTCAATAATATCGGTCGCTATCAGGCCCATAAACCCCCGTTTTGCAGCCGCCCGGCCGGCGCAGGCCAGATGCAAGGCGGCCGCGATTTCGGTGGCCGCACCCGGCTCGCGCACCTGTGCCAGCAAAGCACCGACCATGCCGGACAACACGTCCCCCATGCCCCCGCTGGCCAACCCGGGGTTGCTGCCGGTCACCATAGCCGGCACCTCCGCGGCGCTTGCCACCAGAGTACCCGCGCCTTTCAGCAGCACGGTGCCACCGTACCGGTGTTGCAACGCCTGCACCGCCTGCACGCGGTTCGCTTCCACCTCACTGACCGACTGCCCCAGCAATCGCGCGGCCTCTCCCGGATGCGGGGTCAGCACCTGACAGGCGGCATGCACCGGAGCCCGCTGCGCCAGCAAATTGAGCGCATCCGCATCCAGCACCCGGGGCTTGGCGGTGCTGATGACCTGTTGCAGCATTTGCTGCCCCCAGGCACCGCGCCCTAACCCCGGACCACACACGATCACCGTAGCCGCCTCCAGCAGAGGGGTCAGCTGGGACCCGTGGGTAACCCCCTGCACCATCACCGCCGGGCAGCGAGCCAGCATGGCGGTCACGTGCTCCGGCCGGGTGGCCAGACTGACCAGGCCGGCCCCGCACCGCACTGCGGCTTCTGCTGCGAGCAGGCCCGCACCGCCATAGCCCCGGTCGCCCGCCACCACCAGCACATGCCCAAACCGGCCCTTGTGCGCCGTGGCCGCACGCACCGGCAACCGGGGGGCCACCTGCGGCCAGCGCACCCGTCTGGCCAAGGGGGGGCTGCAGGGCAGCCGCCTGTGCAGCGCCCTCATCAAGGGCGTCAAACACCACGGTACCGGCGCAGTCCGGCCCTCGGCCGGTAAACAGTCCCGCCTTCAAAGCGATAAACGTGACCGTCAACGCGGCCCTGACCGCCGGCCCGGGAGCCGCTCCGGTGGTGCCATCCAATCCCGAAGGCACATCCACGGCAACCACTGCGGCGGCGGATTCATTGCATCGCGCAATCACCTCGGCATAGGGTTGCCGGGGCACGCCACTGATGCCTGTGCCCAGCAGCGCGTCCACGATAACCGCCACCGCAAACACCGCCTGCCGTCCGCGGTCATCGAGCCCGGCCCAAGACACCGGTCGCCCCCCGACGGCCTTGTACTCTTCCCAGGCCAGACGGGCGTCGCCGGTGAGACGGGCCGGATCGGCCACCGCCACGCAATGCACCGGCACCCCATGACGGTGCGCTGCGGCCGCTACCAGGTAGCCGTCCCCGCCGTTGTTGCCCGCCCCGCACAGCACCGTGATCGCGGACGGCGCCGGCCAGCGCCGCAGCAGCTGGCGAAACACGGAGCGGGCCGCCCGGCTCATGAGTTCAAAACCGGCCGTCCCCTGCTCGTCGATAAGAGAGCGATCCATGGCACGAACGGCGTCGGCGGCGTACAAGGTTTCTGGTAAGCTGTGCAGATGAACCCGTGCCATAAAGCGACAAACCCAGCAAAGAATACAGTTTAAGTGTTAAGGCCAGACTTTTGTAAAGAATAGCAAAATACAAAAAAGGTCATAACGTAATCAACGTATTTTACATGAAACCCAAGTAACGACCGATCATGCAGCACACACTCGACACCCTGCCCGACCAGATTCGCCTTTGGGCTGAAGAGCTTGGCTTCGCCGAAGTGGGCATCACCCGGGCGGATACCGGCGATCACGGCCAGCGCTTGCAGGCGTGGCTGCAGGAGGGACTGCATGGCGAAATGGCGTACATGGCTGACCATGGTGACAAACGCTACACACCTGAGTCCCTGATTCCCGGCACCCAGCGGATCATTTCGGTGCGCATGAATTACCTGACCACTCCGGACAATCCCGCGGCGGTGCTCAACGACCGGGAGAAAGCCTACATTTCCCGCTACACCCTGGGGCGCGACTACCACAAACTGATACGCAAGCGCCTGACCACCCTGGCCAAACGTGTGGATGAAGCCCTGTCCGGTTACAACTACCGCGCCTTTGTAGACAGCGCACCGGTCCTGGAGCGCGCCCTCGCACAGCGGGCCGGTCTGGGCTGGTTTGGCAAAAACACCATGCTGCTGAATCGCCAGGCGGGGTCATTTTTCTTTCTGGGGGAAATCTTCACCAGTGCGCCCCTGCCACTGGATGCGCCCTACGAAGGTGATCATTGCGGCAGCTGCAGCGCCTGCCTGGACCTGTGTCCGACCAACGCCTTTTTAGGACCCCACAAGCTCGACGCCCGGCGCTGCATCAGTTACCTGACCATTGAACTGAAAGGCGCCATTCC
This sequence comes from Marinobacter sp. X15-166B, assembly GCF_001752365.1. GTDB lineage: Bacteria > Pseudomonadota > Gammaproteobacteria > Pseudomonadales > Oleiphilaceae > Marinobacter. Next base: position 299,489 of record NZ_MEIY01000001.1, read on the forward strand.
GGAAGAGCTGCGCCCGTTGATGGGCAACCGGGTGTTTGGCTGCGACGACTGCCAGCTGGTGTGCCCCTGGAACAAATTCAGCAAACCCTCGCAGGAAGAGGATTTCCGGCCCCGTCACAATTTCGACAACGCCGACCTGGCGGCGCTGTTTCGGTGGTCCGAGGAAGAGTTTCTCCGCCGCACCGAAGGCTCGGCCATCCGGCGGACCGGTTACGAGGGCTGGCTGCGCAATCTGGCGGTGGGACTGGGCAACGCCCCGTCAACCATCCCGATCATCGAGGCGCTCCGGTCCAGGGCCGGGCATCCCTCCCCCCTGGTGCGCGAACACGTGCACTGGGCACTGGCCCGGCACGGCCTCACTGCAGATTAAAAAAGTGCTCGCGGTAGTGCTGCAACTCGGCGATGGAGTCACGGATATCGTCCAGCGCCAGGTGGGTGCCCTTTTTGCTGACCCCTTGCAACACGTCCGGACGCCAGCGCCGCGCCAGCTCTTTCACCGTGCTCACATCCAGGTTGCGGTAATGAAAAAACGCTTCCAGCCGGGGCATGTATTTGACCAGAAAACGGCGGTCCTGACCGACGCTGTTGCCGCACAGGGGTGACTGCCCGGGTTCAAGGTGCTGGCTGAGAAACGCCAGGGTCTGCTGCTCCGCCTCTGCTTCCGAGATATGGCTGTCACGTACCCGCTGGGTGAGGCCGTTTTCACCGTGGGTGCGGGTGCACCATTCGTCCATGGCGTCGAGCAGGCTGTCGGGCTGTTTCACGGCAAGCACCGGCCCTTCGGCAATGATCTGCAGGTTGGCGTCGGTGACGATGGTGGCGATTTCGATGATCCGTTCCTGCTCCGGGTCAAGCCCGGTCATTTCCAGATCGATCCAGACCAGACGATCAGTTGTTGCCATCAGAAAACTCTCCGTGCACGGCGTCGGTGCACCGCGAACCGAAGACCGCGGGGCAGACTCAATGTGAATATTTGGCGTATGATGTCACAACCGTCCATTTTACGATACCAACAGCAAAGCAGGAGATTCATGGCGAAACGGCGACTCAATAAGCAGCAACAGTGGCGCATCGAAAAAATTCAGGCGGAGCGGACCGCACGCTCGAAACGCAGGGAACAGGAAATCGACCTGCAACTGGCGGCGGGCGCACTTGGCGCCGAACAGCCCGGTCTGGTGATTGCCCATTACGGCCAGCAGCTGGATATTGAAGCCCGTGACGGTAAAAACGCCGGTGAACTTTACCGTTGTTTTGTCCGCGCCAACATTGGCAGCCTGGTGACCGGTGACCGGGTGGTCTGGCGGGCCGGTGCCGACGGCCAGACCGGGGTGGTGGTGGCCCGGGAAGAACGCTCCACCCTGCTGCAGCGCCCCGACAATTTCGGCAACCTCAAACCGGTCGCTGCCAATATCGATCACATTATTCTGGTTATTGCCCCCGAACCCGAGCCCCACGACAACCTGATCGACCGCTATCTGGTGGCGGCGGAAAACACCGGCATCCCGGCGGTTATTCTGCTCAACAAGGCCGACCTGCTGAGCAACGCCAACCGGCCGCACATCGACACCTTGCTGGCCCGTTATGAAACCCTGGGTTACACGGTGGTACAAACCTCCGCGCTGACCGCGGACAAGACGCCCGCCCCGCCGGTCCAGGCGCTGGTGGAAGGCCGCACCAGTGTGTTTGTGGGGCAGTCGGGGGTGGGCAAGTCGTCGATCATCCAGACCCTGCTGCCGGACGAATCCCTGCGGGTGGGCGCGCTGTCAGAAAGCACCGGCAAGGGCACCCACACCACCACCACGGCCAAGCTGTTCCACCTGGCCTGCGGCGGCGACCTGATTGACTCTCCGGGAATCCGCGAGTTCGGCTTGTGGCACATGACCCCACAGGAAATTGAATACGGTTTCCGGGAAATTCGCGATCTGATCGGCAGCTGCAAGTTTCGCAACTGCCAGCACAAGAACGACCCCGGCTGCGCCCTCAACCAGGCCGCAGCAGACGGGACGATCAGCGCCGAGCGTCTGCACAGCTTTCACCGGATTCTGCTGGCCATGGCAGAACAGCAGGCCCGCGGCCTGTCCCTCGACTGAGCAGCCGGTTCGCCCCGACCCGGCTAATCATCCGGATTGGCGGTATCGGGCTGCGGACGGGGTTCTAACCAGTCCCCACTCTCCAACTGGCGGCGCGCCTCCTGCTGCACGTCAGCCGCAGGCGCGGTCAGATCAATCACCGGAATGTCCGCGGCGTCCCTGCGACTGGCGTTACTGTGAATGTTGCGGGCGGTTTTTTTCGTTCAGCACGATGATCGCAATGCGCCGGTTCACCGGCGCCTCCGGATTGTTCCTGTCGAACAGCACCGAATCACTCAGCCCCACCACCCGCGCCACCTGCCCCTGGGCAACGCCACCGGCTACCAGGGCGCGGCGGGCCGTGTTGGCCCGGTCGGCCGACAGTTCCCAGTTGGTGTAGCCCGGCCGCCCGCGGAACGGGGTGCTGTCGGTGTGGCCGGTAATGCTGAGCTTATTGGGCACTGCACTGAGCGGCTTGGCCAGCTCGAACAGGATGTCTTGTGAATAATACTTGAGCTGGGCCCGGCCGCTCGCGAACATGGGCCGTTTGGAGCGGTCGACAATCTGGATACGTAACCCTTCGTCGGTTATATCAATCAGCAGCTGATCCTTGAACTCGTGCAGGGTGGGGCTTTGCTCGATCTGCTCCTGCAGACGCTGCAACAGTTCCTCCATCTGGCGCTGTTCGAGGGATTCCGCCAGTGCTTCAATGCGCTCGTCCTCCAGCCGCACCTTGTGATCGCCGGCCTCAATCAACGGTGAATCCACCACCGACACGCTTCCGCCCAGATCAATCGGATTGGCTGAACCGCCGTCGGTAAAACCGATCGGGTCTTTGAAATACCCCTCCACCGCATTGATCTGCTCCGGGGAGGCCGTTGCTGTCAGCCACAGCACCAGAAAAAACGCCATCATGGCGGTGGCAAAGTCTGCAAAGGCAACCTTCCACGCCCCGCCATGGCGGGCCTTCACCACCTTTCTTACCCGTTTGACAATGATGGGTCGCTGTTCCACACGCTCACCTGCTGCTGCGATTGTTGATTGCGCTGATTACTTGGCGCGGACGTGATCGTTCAGTTCCTGAAACGCCGGTCGCTTGTTGGTGGGCAGGGCCTTGCGTCCAAATTCAATTGCCATCTGCGGCGCCTGCCCGGACACCATCGCCACAATGGCCGATTTGGCACACTCATAGGCTTTCAACTCGTACTTGGCGTGATGCTCAAGCGCGGTGGAGGTCGGGCCCACAAAGCCGTACCCCATCCAGATACCCAGAAAGGTGCCCACCAGGGCAGCGGCCACGGCCAGACCAATCCGTTCCGGTCCCTCACTGAGGAAGCTCATGGTGATCACGATGCCCAGCACCGCTGCTATGATTCCCAGCCCCGGGAGGGCGTCCGCCACCTTATTCACGGCGTGCGCCGGCTCGTCCAGCTCGTGACTGCGACTTTCGATTTCATTGTCCATCATGCCCTCGATTTCGTGGGGCGCCATGTTGCCGGTGCTGATGATGCGCAGATAATCGGTAATAAACACCAGCAACTCTTTCGATTTCATCACCGCCGGGTAACGCAAAAAGATCTCACTGGCTTCCGGGTTGTCGATATCCTCTTCGATGGACATCACCCCCTGTTTGCGCGATTTGTCAAAAATATCGTAAAGCAGGCTTAACAAATCCACGTAGTAGGCCTTGTTGAACGGTGACCCCACCAGCAACTGCAAGGTGCCGCGAAACACCTGTTTGATGATGTAGCCCGGGTTAGCAATGATGAACGACCCCAACGCAGCCCCACCAATGATCAGCACCTCGGTTGGCTGCCACAACACCAGCAGATTACCGCCGTGCAGTACATAGCCACCCAATACGCTGGCAACAACAATGATTGCTCCAATAATCAACGCCATATCGAAATGCTTACCCTTTTCGTAAAATCCCGGAGAACATTTGACCAAGCTGGCCGGCAAAGACCCCCACCCCCCGGCAACGTCCGCTGCGGGGGTTGTGCCGCGCAATGGTAGCAAGCCGGCCGTGAAATTGTGACCGCAGGCCAGTTCGGGTGGTCAGCAAACAGTTACGCCCCCGCGCGCAGAGTTTGATAGAATCCGGCGCTTCCACGTCTTTGCACAAGAGTATCTTCAATGTTCGACAAATTGTTTGTATTGAGCCAGTACCTGATTCCGCAGCTGGCCCTTTCCAGACTTGCCGGCAAGCTGGCAGATAATGACCGTGCCCCGGCGCTGAAAAACCGGGTAATCAAATGGTTTATCGGCCGCTACGGCGTCAACATGAGCGAAGCTCTTGAATCCGACCCCAACGCGTACCGCAGTTTCAACGAGTTCTTCACCCGCCCCCTGAAACCGGGTCTGCGTCCGGTGGACCCGGCTGCCGACGTACTGGTGAGCCCGGTAGACGGCGCCATCAGCCAGCTCGGCCAGATCAGTGACGACCGGGTTTTCCAGGCCAAGGGGCAAAGTTTCAGCCTGACCGAACTGCTGGGTGGCGATCAGGCGCTCGCCGACGAATTTACCGCCGGCGAGTTCGCGACCATTTACCTGGCCCCCAAGGATTACCACCGCATTCACATGCCGCTGGCGGGCACCCTGCGGGAAACCGTCTACGTGCCCGGCAAGTTGTTTTCGGTCAATCCGGTTACCGCCGCCCATGTCCCCAATCTGTTTGCCCGCAACGAGCGGGTCGCGGCCATCTTCGACACCGAGTTCGGTCCCATGGCCCTGGTGCTGGTGGGTGCAATGATTGTCGGCAGTGTGGAAACCACCTGGGCGGGCATTGTCGCTCCCGGCTCTGGCAAGGTGACCAGCACCCGCCCCGCAGCGGACAGCGCGCCCATCACCTTCGACAAGGGACAGGAAATGGGCCGGTTTCGGTTGGGGTCTACGGTGGTGCTGGTCATGCCCAAAGACGCGGTTCGCTGGAACCAGGAGCTGGCCGCCGGTCATACCGTGAAGATGGGACAAGCCTTTGGCACGAAGGCCTGAGCAAGCGGCGCGGCGGCCGCCGGTTCAGGCCCGCTCGAACGGAAACGCCAGAACGTCGGCAATCGAGTCTGCGCCGAGCTTGAGCATCAGCAGCCGGTCGAGCCCGAGGGCCACGCCCGAACACTCGGGCAGGCCCGCCTCCAGTGCCTGCACCAGCAGTTCATCCACCGGCATCACCGGTTTGCCCAGGCGGCTGCGCTGCTGGTTATCCAGCGTGAAGCGCTGCCGCTGTTCACCGGCATCGGTCAGTTCCCAGTAGCCGTTACACAGCTCAATGCCGGCCACATAAAGTTCAAAGCGGTGCGCCACTTCAACCCCGTTCACCACTGAGATTTTCGCCAGCGCGGCCTGAGAGGCCGGGTAGTGACAGATGAACACCGGCGGCTGCTCTCTGAGTGCCGGCTCCAGCTCGTGGCTGAGCAACAGGTCCAGACAGCCGTCCCGCCCCAACTCGGCCGCCAGCGCGGCATCCACCCAGGGGCCACAGCGTTCGATCAGCGCGGTGTCACTGATCGTGAACGGGTCAATGCCCACGTACTTGTGCATGGCCTCGCCATAGCTGAGTACGCCGGGGCGCGGGCAGTCGAGCCAGCCACACACCAGATCCGCCACTTCCGCCATCAGTTCGGTATCGGTGATGCCGGTGCGGTACCACTCCAGCAGGGAGAATTCAGGGTTGTGTCGGCGGCCGCGCTCGCCGTCGCGAAACGCGCGGTACACCTGATAGATGGACCCGGAGCCGGCAGCCAGCAGCCGTTTCATGTGGTATTCCGGGGAGGGTTGCAGCCAGCCGGCGCGCCCGTCATGGCCCGGCACCGGCAACACGGTCGCCGCAACACTGTCGATGTTGACATCGGTCACGCCACAATGGCTGAGCACGGGCGTTTCGACTTCCAATACCCCGCGGCGGGCAAAAAAATCGCGCACATACGCAAGCTGGCGGGCGCGCTCACGCAACGCCCCCAGCGACGCGGTTGGCTGCCAGTCGGTGTCTGTGGTGGCGGGATTTCCCGCCCCGGTTACGCTGGTCAACTCAGGAACTTTTTACCCGGTTCACGTATTCGCCGGTACGGGTGTCGACTTTCAGCACCTCGCCGATGGTGATGAACAGCGGGACACTGACCACCGCGCCGGTGCTCAGGGTTGCCGGCTTGGAGCCGCCCTGGGCCGTATCGCCTTTCATACCCGGGTCGGTTTCCACCACTTCCAGCTCCACGAAGTTGGGCGGTGTCACCGTCAAAGGCGCACCGTTGTACAGGGTGACCGTGTACACATCCTGTTCCTTCAGCCATTTCAGGGCATCGCTGACGGCCTTGGCATCCGCCGCGTGCTGCTCGAACGACCCGTCTGTGGCCATGAAGTGCCAGAATTCGCCGTCCGTGTAGAGGTACTCCATATCCTGATCGACCACGTCGGCAGCTTCCAGCGATTCGCCGGACTTGAACGTGCGCTCCCACACCCGGTTGTTCATGAGATTGCGCAGTTTAACCCGGTTAAACGCCTGCCCTTTCCCCGGCTTAACAAACTCGTTTTCCAGAATGATGCACGGATCGCCTTCGAGTAAAACTTTAAGACCGCTACGGAATTCGTTGGTAGAATAGGAAGCCATGAAATGTTCACCTGAAATTACACATTTAATATCTGAAAGGTCGCCATGATACAGCGAACTCCCGTTCGTATAGAAGCCCAGTTGCTGGATAACCAGTGTCCCGATGACGATACCCCAACGTGGCAGCAGATTCTGGCTGATTCTATCACCTGTCCGGAATCCTTGCTTGCCCAGCTGGGTCTGGACCCGGCGAGCTGGCTGCAGGGCGCCCGCGCCGGCCACAAACTGTTTCCGGTACGGGTACCCGCCCCCTATCTGGCACGCATCCGCCCGGGCGACCCCGAAGATCCGCTGCTGCGGCAGGTGATGCCGCTCGCGGACGAAGCGCGTGTGGTTGACGGGTTTGTGCGGGATCCGTTGGAAGAAGCCGGCGCCACCGCAGGCACTGGCTTGATCCGCAAGTACCGCAGCCGCGCCCTGTTGATGATCACCGGGCAGTGCGCGATCAACTGCCGTTATTGTTTCCGCCGCCACTTCCCCTACGATCAGCACCGGTTGTCGCCCCAGGATCGCACTGCGGCGCTGCACCAGCTGCAGCAGGCGCCGGAAATCAATGAAGTGATTTTCAGTGGCGGCGACCCCCTGGCAGTCAATGACCGGTTGCTGGCACGGTGGGTGGACAATCTGGCGGCCATCCCCCACATCAAGCGTATTCGCATCCACACCCGGCTGCCGGTGGTCATCCCGCAGCGGGTGACCGACGACCTGCTGCAGTGGCTCAGTCACCCGGGCCTGCAGTTTGTGATGGTGCTGCACATCAATCACCCGGCCGAACTGGACGCGCCCACCCGGGCTGCGTTGCAACGCCTGACCGGGGCGGGGGTTACCCTGCTCAATCAAAGCGTCATCCTGCACGGCGTCAACGACCGGACAGACACGCTCTACCAGTTGAGCGAGACTTTATTCGACGCCGGGGTACTCCCCTATTACCTGCACACCTTTGACCCGGTAGCGGGGGCTCATCATTTCAATGTCGACGACGACCGGGCCCGCCAGCTGGTGCGCGAACTCAACGCTTTGCTGCCGGGCTTTCTGGTCCCCCGACTGGTGCGGGAAATTCCCGGGAAGTCAGGGAAAACCCCACTGGACCTCAATTTCTGACCGGGTCCACACTGGGCAACAGGCGCAATACCACGCCAAATCCTGCCCGCTAGGCAAGGTCCCGCTTTCTGTGTACTCTTTATTATTTTAAAATGCCCGGCATGCATGACGATCACACACCCAATCCGAGTACGGCCAGCATGACCATCCGAAGACCTCGTGGACGCTTGTAGCGTATGATTCTGAAACCTGACCTGACCGTTCCTGAGCAAAGAACAGCCAGCCTGTCCTATTGCGACACCTCCCCAAAAGCGTTCAAGGGGTGGGTGCAGAGTCTGCCGATCGCCAACATTGGCGAGGCCTCCCGCCAGCTATACCATGCGGTCATCGAACTGAACCAGCTGATCATTGCCCCCCAGCTGCGCCTGCAGTTTCTGGATCTGCTGCGCCCCAAAATACATTTTGTGTGCAGTGAGTTGTCACGTCATTACTTTGGCCATTCCGTCAGTCTGCCGGAAAAGCCGAGAAAAATTGCCAACCTGTCCCAGGCGCTGCAGCTGCACCTGGCCAACGGTTACAAATTGTGCGTGCTGGGCTTCATCGACAAGGGCGGCCTCCACCGGAATCGCAAGGCGCTTGCCACCAGTTGCCATCGGGCGATCTCCGAACTGGGGGCCACCATCGTCAGGTCCTATCAGCTGTATTGCCCCAGCCCCGCTCACAGCTGGCTGGAATGTCACCGTCTGTACCGGTTCGCTCAAGGCAACAGGCTCGCGCATTATGCCGTAGAGGACACCGCCTTGCCGGCCCGCAAGGCCAGTCAGGTAGGCGAGTGTTACAAACGGGTGGCGCTGCTTGGCTGCGTGCGCCCCAACCAGCTCCGGCAAGATGAGCTGGCCCTGGTCTACGATCTGCTGGATTCCTGGAGCCAGCACCTGCAGTGCGAGGGCGACGTCCGCACATCTTCCCTGTTTGTGATCGACACCGAGCGTGACGGCCCACCCATCTACCGCAGTCTGGTGGCGGCCCAGCAACTCGGCGCGAATCATTTCAGCCTCGACACGCAACAGCTCGCCGACAAGATCGCCAGCCGCGCCCCCGCCAAGGGGCGCCGGACCCGACAGGACGAGGACCTTGCCATACCCTCCGGCGTCAGCGACGTATTGCTGGCGCACCTGAGTCAGGCCCTGGGGCCTCTGGCAGAGCGCAATTTCAATCGCACCGACAGCCAGGGCACGCTGGAAATATGCGTGGGTCTGACCGCCGTGCATTACTTTATTGCGGACGAACGAACCTTCAGTCAGTTCGTTGCCGGCAACGAAGAGCAGGATGATGAGGAAAATATATTCATCACCGCGTCCCGTCACAATGCCGACGTCTGGGCCGGCGCCCACGACACCGACCAGCGCGAAGACCGGCTTTATTCGGCCAACACCCCGATCACCTTCCGCAACCGTCATGGCGGCGCACTCGCCTCCCCGGGGGACAAGCACACGCCTAAGGCTTACCGCGCCAGCCTGAGCAACTCCAGTCCGGGCGGTTACGGCCTGGCCTGGGAAGGCAACACCCCGGCCGCACTGCAAGCGGGGGAAGTGGTCGGCGTCCGCGAATCCTCGACGCACCCCTGGAGCGTGGCCGTGGTGCGCTGGTTACGGCAGATCCGTGGCCAAGGCACCCAGGTGGGCATCGAGTTGCTGGCACCCAGTGCAGCCCCCGCAGCGGTGCGCCTGATCCAGATCACGGGGAATGGCAGCGAATATCTGCGCGGCTTGCTGCTCCCGGTGACCACCGCCGGCAGCCAGCAGGCCACCCTGATCACGCCACGCCTGCCATTTCAGGCGGGCAGCCGCATCAGCCTGATGCACGATGAGCGGGAAGACGATGGGCAGCTGACCAGAAAGGTACTGGCGACCGGCAGCATCAGCCAGTTTGAGCTGACCCTGCAGTCGGCCAGCCACCGAATGGAGCCTGCCCCCCGCTCGCCTGCTCAAGCGGTCAACAGCCCTAACGAAGACGAGTTTGACTCGCTCTGGCCATCCCTGTGACTGGCCGGCGGGTCGAGGCTTGTCATCGCGTCTGATCCCCTGCATGATTCAGGTAAGTCAAAGCCGGACAATGGCATAGCACGCAGTTTCTACCCGCGACCAAGATTGTCCGGCTCCGCCACCGATGTTTTATGAGACGCTTGTAGAATGCAGAATAAGAACCCCACGGTACACCTGTTAATCCTGGACCCCTCGCAAAACGACGCCGAAGCGCTGGTCAGCCTGCTGCGCAACTCCGGCCGGGCAACCCGAGCCCACCGGATCACCTCCGAAGAGGCTCTGGAAGAGGCCATCGACACCCGCAGCTGGGATCTGATGCTCGCCCGGGATGTGGCCCAGGAACTCAGCCCTGAGGACGCATTAGCGATCATCCGGCGGCTGGACAAAGACATCCCGTTTATTCTGCTGAGCGACAACGACAGCCGGGAGCGCGCCGTGCAGTTCATGCGTGCCGGCGCTCAGGATCTGGTGCACGCCGACCATACCGACTTATTGGTGCTGACGGTGAAGCGTGAGCTGGCCGCCCTGGAGGCCCGCCGCAAACAGCGGACGCTCGAAGCACAACTCAGGGAAGCTGATCAGCGATGCCAGCTGCTGCTGGAAAGTTCGAAAGACGCCATTGCCTACATCGACGACGGCATGCATATTTACGCCAACCAGTCGTATCTGGACTTTCTGGGCTATGACGACATTGTCGATCTCATGAGTGTCCCGGTTCTGGACACACTGTGCCCGGAGAGCCAGACCGCCTATCGAAACTTCATCAGAGCGTTCATCGACAAGCCCGAAGACGGTGCCCGCTTTGCCTGCGTCGCCAAACGCAGCGACAACCAGCAGATCAATGTGATCATGTCGGCGTCAGCCGCGACCTACGATGGCGAGCCCTGCATCCAGGTGATTATCCAGCCAGAGCAGAACGACGCCGAACTGGAAGAGAAACTGCGTCAGATCAGCAGCCAGGATCTGCTCACGGGACTTTACAACCGTCAGCACATGATGGATGAACTGGGTGCGGCCATCCTGCAATCCGGTGAGACCCACGAAACCGGTGCCCTGGCCTACATCGCCCTCGACAACTTCATTCCTTTGAAAAGCAAGATCGGCATTGCCGGCTCGGACTTGCTGATCGGGGATCTGGCCACCCTGTTCAAGGACCTGACCGGCGACGATGTGCTGCTGGCGCGTCTGGGGGACGATGCGTTTGGACTGCTGGCCCAGCGGATGAGCGAGAGCGCCATGGCCGAGCATTGCCAGATGCTGTGCCAAAAGGTCGAAGATCACCTGTTCCAGATCAATGAGCGCACCATCCAGGTCACCGTGAGCATCGGCGTTGCCGCCATCACCGAAAACGCCCCCAAGGCGTCGGAATTGATGGCGCGCGCGCACCTGGCCTCCGCGGAGGTGCGCAAGCTGGAAGGCCACGAACACGGCAATGGCGTGGTGACCTACAACCCGGCCGATTTTGAGACCGCCGCGGACGGCCATACCGCCGAAGCCATTCAGCGGGCCCTCGACGACGACCGTTTCCGGCTGTACTTCCAACCGGTCATCAACCTGCGGGGGGAAGACGACGAACTGTATGAAGTCAGCGTGCGCATGCTCAACGCCAACAATGTCGAGCTGACGCCCGATGATTTTCTGCCACCCACCCGCGCATCGGACATTGCCATCAAGATTGATCGCTGGGTGCTGTTGCAGGCCATCCGGCAACTGGCGGCACTCCGGGCCAAGGGCAAGGAAACCCGTCTGTTCGTGACGCTCACGGCAGAAACCCTCCAGGACCGAACCTTCAGCCAGTGGCTCAGCGTCGCCCTCAAGGCGGCGCGCCTGCCCGGCGAAGCGCTGGTGCTGCAGGTGCATGAGGGGGATGCCAGCACTTACCTGAAACAAACCAAAGAGCTGGGGGCGTCCCTGCAAGAATTGCACTGCAAGCTGGCCATCAGTCAGTTCGGCGGTGCCCTGAATCCGTTCAACATCCTCAGACACGTCGACGTCGATTACGTGAAGTTTGACGGTTCGTTTACCGAAGAGATTCAGGGTAATGAAGAAACCCGGGATCACCTCAAAGAAATGATTCAGAGCCTGCAAAACACGGGCAAACTGACCATCATTCCGCAGGTGGAAAACGCCTCGGTGCTGGCGACCTTGTGGCAGGTCGGCGCCAACTACGTGCAGGGTTATTATCTGCAGGCGCCGGGGCCGGAAATGAATTACGATTTCAGCGCCCAGTAAGACCAGCTGCCCCCTTCCCCTGCCCCACCCGCGCCGTGCGGCGTTGCCAGGGGAAGGTCTGAGCTATGCCGCCGGGCCTAGCGGTTTTCACTCTCCCGGAAGCCGATCAGATACAGCACCGCGTCCAGCCCCAGCGTTGAAATGGCGTGCCGGGCAGACTTTTTCACCAGCGGTTTGGCCCGGAACGCCACACCCAGCCCCGCCTGACTCAGCATGGGCAAATCGTTGGCCCCATCGCCCACGGCGATGACCTGCTCCCGGGAAATATGCTCGCGCTCGGCCAGTTCGAGCAACAATTCCGCCTTGCGCTGACCATCCACAATGGTTCCCGACACCTTGCCGGTGACCTTGCCCTGGTCGATGTCCAGTTCGTTGGCGTACACATAATCAATGCCCAGTTTGCGCTGCAGATGGCGCGCGAAATAGGTGAAGCCCCCGGACAGGATGGCGGTGCGGTACCCCAAAGCCTTCAAGGTACTGATCAGCAGCTCCGCGCCTTCGGTCAGCTGCAGACTCTGGGCGACCTCTGCAAGCACCGCCTCATCCAGGCCTTTCAGCAAACTCAGCCGCTCGGCGAAACTCTGGCTGAAATCCAGCTCGCCCTGCATGGCCCGCTCGGTGATGGCCGCCACCTGATCCCCCACCCCGGCCTTGTGGGCCAGCTCATCGATCACCTCGGCCTCAATCAGCGTGGAATCCATATCAAACACCACCAGCCGCCGGTTGCGCCGGAAGATCGAATCTTCCTGGAAGGCAATGTCCACGTCCATTTCATTGGCAATTTTCAAAAAATCCGCACGCAACAATTCCAGGTCCGAGGGCTTGCCGCGCACTGAAAACTCGACGCAGGCGATGCGGTTCTCGGCCCTGTTCAGCGAAGGCCGCGCCGACAGACGGGAAATGTTGTCAATGTTGAGGCCGTGGCGGGCGGTGATCGCGGATACCCGGGCAATCTGTTCCGCCTGGATGTCCCGCGACATCAGGGTGACGATGTAGCAGGCGCGGTTGCGACCCGCCGCCCACTGCTGGTATTCCTCCACCGTGATCGGTGCAAACCGCACCTGCAGATCCAGCGCATGCAGACAGAACAGCAGATCGCGGATGACCGGGGAGGTCTGGGTGGCATCGGGGATTTCCGCCAGAATGCCCCAGGTGAGGTGGTCATGGATAACCGCCTGCCCGATATCCAGGATGCGCACATCGTAACGCCCCATGATGCCGGTAATTTCCGAGGTCAGGCCGGGTTTGTCACGGCCGGACACATTTATCAATACCAACTCACTCACTATCTGGTTGCTCCCCTTCAACTGTTGCTGCGATCACCTCAACACCATCCACCCGCTGCAAGCCCCGCGGCAGCTTATGCCCCCGGCGGCCACGTTCACCCAGATAATGGTCGAGATCTTTAAACTGCAGACCCATCTTGCGTTTGCCCGCTTGTATTTCCAGCTCATCCGCGGCGCTGAACACCGCCACGGCGACCACGTATTCTTCCCGGGACTGCGCCCGCGCCGTTGGTATGCTGATGATTTTATTACCCTTACCCCGAGCCAGCTTGGGCAGTTCTTCCAGCGAAAACACCAGCATCCGCCCTTCGTTGGACACCACCGCCAGATACAGCGGCTCGGAGGTGTCCGGTACGGGGACCGGCTGCATGACCCGTGCGCCTTTGGGCACCGTGACCACCGACTTGCCGTTGCGGTTTTTGCTGAGCATGTCGTTGAGCGTGGTCACAAACCCGTAGCCGCCGTCCGTCACCAGGACGACTTTCCGGCTGGGGTCATCCATCAGCACCCCGGCGAATTCGGCGCCGGATGGCGGGTTGATGCGTCCGGTCAAGGGTTCGCCCTGCCCCCGGGCAGACGGCAGGGTGTGGGCCGGCAACGCATAGGCGCGACCGGTGGAATCCAGAAACACCACCTGCTGGCTGTTACGCCCCCGGGCCGCCAGGGCAAACCGGTCCCCGGACCGGTAGCTGAGCCCGGCCGGATCGATGTCGTGCCCGCGGGCCGCGCGCACCCAGCCTCGCTCGGACAACACCACGGTGATCGGGTCATTGGACACCAGATCGGTTTCACAGAACGCCCGCGCCTCTTCCCGCGCCACGATGGGGGAGCGACGCTCGTCGCCGTAGGTGTCGGCGTCGGCCTGCAGTTCGGCCTTGATCAATTCGCGCATGCGCTCTGCCGAGCCCAGAATGGCCTGCAATTCGTCCCGCTCGGCTGCCAGCTCATCCTGCTCCGCGCGGATTTTCATCTCTTCCAGCCGGGCCAGATGACGCAGTTTGAGCTCAAGCACGGCTTCGGCCTGATCCGCCGACAGGCCGAAGCGCGTCATCAACTCCTGTTTGGGTTTGTCTTCGGTGCGGATAATCTCGATCACTTCATCAATGTTGAGATAAGCGATCAGCAACCCGTCCAGCAAGTGCAGACGCGCCAGCACCTTGTCCAGGCGGTGTTGCAGGCGGCGGCGCACGGTTGCTTTGCGATAATCCAGCCACTCGGTCAGCAGGGTGTGCAGATTTTTGACCCCGGGGCGACCGTCGTTGCCGATCACATTGATGTTCACCCGGTAGGTTTTTTCCAGATCGGTACTGGCGAACAAGTGCGCCATTAACCCTTGCTGGTCAATGCGGCTGGAGCGGGGCACGATCACCAGACGGGTCGGGTTTTCGTGATCCGATTCGTCCCGCAAATCGGCCACCATGGGCAGTTTTTTGGCCTGCATCTGGGCGGCAATCTGCTCCAGTACCCGGTTGCCCGACACCTGGTGGGGCAGATCGGTAACCACAATGTCGCCGTCTTCGTTCACCCAGCGGGCCCGCATGCGCAGTGACCCCCGACCGGTCTCGTACATCTGCCGCAGGTCTTTGGCGGGGGTGATGATTTCGGCACGGGTGGGGAAATCCGGGCCCTTGATGTGTTTGCACAGGCCGGCAATGCTGGTGTCGGGGTCGTCGAGCAAACGCACACAGGCGGCGGTGACTTCACGCAGGTTATGGGGCGGTATGTCGGTGGCCATGCCCACGGCAATCCCGGTGGTGCCGTTCAGCAGCACGTGGGGCAGCCGCGCCGGCAAGGTGGCGGGTTCGTCCATGGTGCCATCAAAATTCGGTATCCAGTCCACGGTACCCTGCCCGAGCTCGGACAGCAGCAGGTCGGCAAACCGGGTCAACCGTGATTCTGTGTACCGCATAGCGGCAAAGGATTTCGGGTCGTCTGACGAGCCCCAGTTGCCCTGCCCGTCGACCAACGGGTAGCGGTAAGAAAACGGCTGCGCCATCAGCACCATGGCTTCGTAGCAGGCGCTGTCGCCGTGGGGATGAAACTTGCCCAGTACGTCACCGACGGTGCGCGCTGACTTTTTGTACTTGGCCGTGGATCTGAGCCCCAGCTCCGACATGGCGTACACAATGCGTCGCTGAACAGGCTTCAGGCCATCACCCACATGGGGTAACGCCCGGTCAAGGATGACGTACATGGAGTAATCGAGGTAGGCTTTTTCGGTGTACTCCCGCAGGGGCACCCGTTCAAAACCCTCATCCGTTGTCTGAAACTCTGGCATCGACGCCTCTTGCTGATTGAAGTGAATTCCATGCACCGCTGCGGGCGGTGTGTTTCGGGACGCTTATTATATGGAGCGGTCACCTTATACACCAACCCGATAGTCTCCGTCATCCCGGTCTGCGTTTTAGCGCGAGAGGGCAGAAATTAAAATTAACTCTATATTTGCCAGACACTTAGCCAGAAAACCTGCTTCCCAATAGCGGAATTCCCGAATAGAGCGGCGCCGGCCAATGCCCGTATGCTGATTCCGTATTCAACTCACAGCTCAGACAACTCGTCCGGTTTAACAGCTGGTCGTCCTCGTTATGAAGAGTTCACAGAGCAGATGCTATGAACCCGACCCTGAAAGCCTGTGCGCAGGCCATGCTGACCGCGCTGACCAATGGCGCCCTGGCGTTTTTGCTGATGCTGGTGGCCGAGTTTGCCATCAGTGGCACGATACAGGTGACAGCGCCCTACCTGTGGGCAGGGCTGCTGGTGTGGCTGGTTATCTTTATCGGCCAGTTCTGGCGCCGGCTGCACATCTGTCGACGCAACAGCCAGCGTGAAGTGTCCGACTGACCGAACCAGGCGGTTCCCGGTTACTGACGAACCCCTTCTACCGAAATAATCATCTCCACGGTTTCAGACGCCGGCCCGAGGTCCATCGGGATACCAAAGTCCGCCAGTTTAAGCTCGGTGTTTGCCTCGAAGCCCATCCGGTAGCCGCCCCAGGGGTCCTCACCGTGGCCGATCATGTCGACATCCAGCGTAACCTCCCGGGTCACCCCACGGAGGGTCAGATCGCCGACTATCTCGCCCTCGCCGGTGTCATCGTCCAATACAATGCGTTTGCTCTTGAAGGTGGCCTGAGGAAACTTGTCCACCTGCAGAAAGTCAGCGCTGCGCAAATGCTTGTCCCGCTCGGCGTGGTTGGTGTCCACGCTGCCGGTGTCGACGGTGACCGTGACCGAACCGTTCTGCGGGTTGCCCGCGTCGTAGGTAAACTGGCCATCAAACTCGTTGAAGCGCCCATACAGCCAACTGTAACCCAGGTGGGAAATCTTGAAGGTAATAAACTGGTGCGCCCCTTCCTGATCAAATTTATAGGTACCGTTCTCGTCGGCGGCGTAGGCGCCCGCAGTGACCGCCAGTGCAACCGCAGCTGCAACCATTTGTTTTTTCATACTCACCATCCCGATTGACGCCGTGTCCGGCGTGGTCCATTTTTGTGTAGCCCTGGTGTGCGAGCGGAATCACCGCCCGCGGGGGGACAGACCCAACATTCTGCGCAAGGTTTCATCTTTATCAAAAAATGATGCTTGATGGCGGCCAGACCGTGCACAATCGCCAGCACCACCAGCGCCCAGGTGGACCAGTAATGCACCAGCCCTGCGGTATCTTCCAGCCGCTTGACCTGCCCGGTCAGCGACGGAACGCTGAACCAGCCGAACACGTCGATGGCGGAACCATCGGCGGTGGTAATCAGATACCCACTGATCAGGGCAACCAGCATCAGTATATACAGCAGCTGATGGGCCACACGGGCCGCCACCTGCTCCCAACGCGTGTGCCCGGGCAGCGGTGCCGGCAGCGGGTCGACCAGGCGCCACCCCAGGCGCAGCAACAGCGCCAACAGCAACAGCACGCCTGCGCTTTTGTGCCAGGCGGGCGCGCGGGTGTACCACTGATGATAATAGGACAGGTCCACCATGTAATAACCCAGGGCGAACAGTCCGAATACGGCCAGCGCCATGAGCCAGTGGAAGAAGATATGGACACTACCATAACGTGTGGGGGTGTTACGAACGCGCATAAACGACGGCCTTTTGCCTGTTGCTGGGTTGTGACTATAGTCGCATGTGGGTTTTACGGATTGGAACTCCTACCAGAGTTGCTAGGCTAGGTCTACCCAATTTATTCACCAACCAGATTGAGGTCAGCATGGAAGTTGAATTTGACGAGACCGTAGCCATCCCCAGCAACAACTAATTCCCTGGCGAAGTGGTTGAGCCAACCACTTCGCCTTTCTCTCCGCTACCCGAACCAGTAACGGATCATCTGCACAATAATCAGCAAAGCCACCAATGGCAGCACAAACCGGCTGAGACTGCCGTAATCCTTGCCTGCACCCGCCTCGGAACTCTTGCTGGAATAGCGTTCCAGCAGTGGAATACCCACCAGCAGAACGATAAAAAGCACGCCCAGTATGATCACTAACGCCTTCATAGGTTCCCGGCCTTCCAGTGAATCGTGCCCGCACCTGGCGTGCCAGCACTCACCTTAACTGGCTGTCCTTACTGGCCCGGCGGTTGATCCCGGAGTGATCGGCCTGCTGACTTTCCAGTTCGGACTGACACCGCACACACAGGCGTATTCCCGGCAACGCATTACGGCGCGCCTCCGGAATCACCGCATCGCACTCTTCGCAATGCGCCAGACTTTCGCCCACCCCCAGACGACTGCGGGCCAGACTCACTGCGTCCTCCACACTGGCGTCGATCTGATCCTGAACGGCCCCATCGCGGGTCCAACCACCAGCCATACACCCTCCTTAACCTTGCTCAGAGTGAATACCACTGCCCCAGAAATAATGACAACCCCAGATTGTTTGTCAAATCTCCGGCGAGACCACCCACAGATCCATACCGCTGACAAAGTCGCCGTTCGCCGGCACCGTCACCACCCGGAATCCGGTGTCCTCCATATTCAGGCGCCGCAGTTGTTCGGGCGAGACGCGCAGCCAATAGTCCCCCGGGGGCACAGCCGGGACAATGTAAAAGCCGTCCCAGGCGGTGGTGGTTTGCGCGATAACGTCCATCCGCTCATCCAGTAACTCCAGCTGAACCCCACCCACACCGCGCTCCTCTGCGCCACTCAGCAGGTACACGGTGCCGTCAATTTCGCTGGTCATGCGCACCGGAAACTCCAGCTGTGCAACGTGGCCGGGGCGGGGCAGCAGGCGTGCCCCCGGGCGCTGCGGCTGCCACTGCGGATCGTCCAGGGTCGCCAGGTCCAGGCCGACGTCGGCATACTGCTTAGCCGGCAAGCGGCCCAGCAGGGCGATGCCTTCGGCGTTGGTGCGCACCTCGCGGCGGCCACCGTTGACCGTAAAGCCGGCGTCAGCGATCGGCTGCTCCCCCGGGTCCATCACACCGTTGTTGTTTTCGTCCAGAAACACCTGCGCCGAGACCGCGCCCGAGTTGGCGACCGAGCGGGCATCGAACAACCAGTGTGAGCGGCGCGGTTCGCGCCCCAGGCCCAACGACACTCGGGCACCGACGGTATAGTTGTCGTTGCTGTCGTAGCGGGCATTGAGATTCAACCCAAACTGGCCATGGCTCTTGCTGAAACCGACCGTGTAGCTGGTCAGCGCCGACCCATAGCTGTGCGCCACCCCCAGATTCAGCCGGTAACCCTGCCCCAGGGATTTATCGGCGGTCAGGCTCAGCGAGGTCAGCTCGCTGTCCGGGCTGAGGGTATAGCCCAGCTGGCTGCGCAGACTGAAATCCTGCACCCGGCGGCTGACACTCAAACTGCCAGAGGCCGTCTCCGAGGCGCCGGATGACTGCCAGTCGAGGGTGTTGGTGACGGCGGTGCGCCACACATAGGCGGACGTTCGCTGGCTGACCCGGGTGCTGGCGGCGCCCGAGGCCCGCTCATCCCGGCTTGCCGTCACCGCCATGGGCAGGCGGGTGCGCGCCCCCAGGGGAACAGCGCCAGAGAGCCGCAACTCGTCCCGGGTGGTCAGCAGGTCACCGTTGGCGGTAAACACTTCGCTGATAAAATCCTGCAGATGAGCGCGGCTGGCATCAATCGCCAGGCCGGCCACCCGGGTTTGCAGCCCCAGCTCGGCGAGGGAGCCGCCATCCTCGGCGTGGACAAAGTCGCCGCTGACACTCAGGGCTTGCCAGAAGGTGCGCAACCCCAGGGTGGCGTAGTGTTGCTCGACGCCTGCCACCGGCGCCCGGACAAAACCGGCATTGGCGGACAAATGGCGGGCCAGGCCCAGATCAAACTGGGCCACGGATCGGGCCTGATTATCTTCATCCCGGTGCTCCGCGAAGCTGTAGCGGAACTCCCCCGGTGGCACCATCGACTGGGCCAGGGTGAAGCTGTAGGGCTCCACCCGGCTCTGCCCCAGCGGGCCACTGAACACCAGCTTGAACTCGTTGCGGCCGTAACTCAATGGCTGATCGGCGAAGCGGTAGCGACCGTCCTCCCCGGCCTGCTGGAATCCCACCAGCGCCCCGTTGTAATACAGCTCCACATCCCAGCCGGGCAGCAAATCGCCCTCGAAGGTTTGCCGGTCAAATTGACTGGCCTGGCTCAGGGGGCGGTTAGTCACGGTTACGCCATCACCGGCGGCGCCGCGGGAAACGTTGCTGACACTGGGCGCGGACAGGTTGCCAAAGCGGTAGGAACGGGCCTTCAACGGCCCCAGCAGGCCACCATCCGGGTCGTTGCGCCCCAGGGTAGCGCGAACGTCGGGCGTGGGCTGCTGCTTGCTGCCGTTAACATACACCGACGCTTCCATGGCCAGCAAATCACCGGCTAGAAAGGCCGTATAGCGGCCGTCGGTCGTGGCGGTTTGTGGACTGCCCCGCAACTCCGAGGCGAGGGTCAGGTCGACAAATGGCAGGCTGAGCAAGCGATAAGGGGAATGGTAATGGGGGTAACCCGGGTCCTGATAGCCGCCCCGACGGCCCAGCCGCTCGGCCTGGCGCTCCCGTCGCAGGCGGGCTTGCAAGGGCAGCTCTTCGTGGGCATGCACCCGCAGGGTCTGGCTGCTGCGGTTAATCTCCAGCTCCAGCGGCAGCCAGCGCTCCAGCAATGCCCGGGCGACGTACAAATCGTCCGGCTCGGCCAGCACCTCCGCCGGATCAAACGCCTCGGTGACACCCGCGCGGGTGACCCGGGCTTCACTCAGATTGAGGCTGAAACCCTGTTCTTCCTGCAGCACGAAACCACTGGCAGTACCTTCCTCGGGCCGGGTCTGGATGGCGAGGGTCAGCAACCGGGCCAGCTCCCCCAGCGGCAGCAGGGTATGCGCACCGGTGTCGTAGGCGGGAATGGCCCCGGACAGCACCGACTGATCCAGGCGCACCTCCAGCAACAGCAGCTCCGGCTCTGCGGTGTGGGCCAACAGCAAGCGAGGACCGGCGCTCAGTGCCAGCACCAGCACCAGCAACACCAGTCCGCACCGGCGCAGCGCCGCAGTGAAGGTGAACAGGACCAACATGGCGGGGTGGAATCAGGGCAACGGCAGTGACGCCTCCGCCATTAACTTGCCGCCGTCCTTGGCTTGCTCCCGGTAGGTGACCCGCAACACACCGGCGCGCAAGGGCACGCCGGCGGCCGGGTTTAGCTCCAGGCTGGCCCGGCGCAGCGGGTTGGGTGTATACACCGCCACCCCGTTGGCGCGGGCAATCACCTGCTCAATACCGCCCTGCGGGGTAAAACTCACCGCCAGATCGCCATAAACGGACTGGTTGCCGCTGCGTTCCAGCTGGAATGCCAGCACCGGTGGGGTGTCGCCTCGGCCCGGCTCCAGCGCCAACTGGGTCAGTGTCACTTGCGCCTGGGTGTTGCCATGGCGAACGATGACCGGCACCGAGGCGCCCACCAGCATGGTTATTTTGACCCCGATGCTGTCGTCGGCATGGTCCAGGGTTTCGATGTTGCTCTGGCCTTCCGCGTCGGGCTGTTTGCTGAACAACAGATGCGAGCGGTACTCACCGGCGGCCAGATTGGCCGGCTTGCGCACCATGATGCGCACCGTCTGCCCGGTTCCGGGTGCCAGCGTGACCTGGCGGGGGGAATAGCGCAGCAATGTGTCGGCAAACTGCTCACCGGGCAGAGGGGTATCAATGTTGGTAAATCCCCCGGCTTCGCCCATCCGCTTGTTCACCAGCGAAATCCGGTAGGTGGCCGGCTGGCTGCCATTGTTGATCAGCTCGATCTGGGTCGTACGCTGGTTACCTTCCAGTACCAGCCGGGTCGGGTAGAGCATCAGGTCCGCCAGGGCCGGGCTCACCGGCAGCAGCAGCGTGATCACCAGGGCGCAGCGAAGCCATAACCGCGTAACTGTGGATATTCCGGTAGTGTTGGAGGGTCTGGCCAGGTGGTTAACACTCATCGAAGAAGCCTTTTACATCGTTTGCAGGAAATGGGGGTTGTTGAGCACAGGGTCAGTTGTAATTCACGGTGACCGTGAAGCTGCCCGAGTAGTCCCCCGGGGGCTGCCCGTTGCCCACCACCAGGGTTGCGCCTATGGAGTGGGTCTGACTGCCGCCGACAAGAAATCCCGTCAGAGGCCCACTGGTACGGATAATGTCGCTGCTGAAATCTTTGAGCTCCATGTGCGCGCCCGGAGCAGTCAGTTTCACACTGTTGTTAGCCGGCAATTCAAGGGTATAGGATGCATTGCGATCACCACGCACGACAAACTCGGCCGCAATCACCGTAGCGGAGGGGAACAACACAACCCCTCCGCTGGCAGAGCGCACGTCTTCAGGACTGACGGTCACCGTGCCGCCGCTGCCCGCTGCAAAGCTGCCGAAGGACAGGGCCACGGTGTTCTCGATGGTGATATCGGCCGCGTAGGCTGCACCCACATAGGCGTGCAGAGCAATGCCCGCGGCAAGCGAGACCGCCTTGTGCTTGATCAGCAATTTTCCTGTGGAATATCGATGCATTAACAACCCGCGAAATGGAGGTACTAGTTATAGCTGATCGTGACACTTACTCGCTGCCCAGCCTTAGAGCCGCGGCTGAGAAGTTCCAGCTGGATATCGCTCACCGGGTCACCCCGCAGCGGGCCGCTAACGGCCATGGGGCCAAGACAGTCACTCGGATTAGCGACGGTGCGCACGCAAGCAGCGTCCAGCTCCACCAAACGGCTGGCGACCGACTGGCTCGGCTCATCAGTGACGGTTTCCGCACGGGTGCCGGCATAGGCAGGCGCTATAACGGTGGCGCTGACCGGGCTGTCGGCACTGGCCCCGCAGACAGCGCTGCTGGTCACGACCAGCAGCGCCAGCAGCAGTCGCCGGACCGCCATCGCCAAGGAAGATGACCTCATGATGTCACTGACTCCCTAACGGCTACTGGCGGACTAGTCGTTAGTTGTACTCGACGGTTGCCGTGACATCACCGGCATAGCTGCCCGCCGCCTGTGAAGCGCTTACGGTTAGCGTACCCCCCAGGTAGATGGTTTGAGTGCCCGCGGACAGGGTACCGCTGGTCACTTCCCCGGATGTTGCCGCAGAGGGGGTCAGAGCGCTGATCAATGTGAGAGCCATGGAGTTCTCACCACTGGTCAGCGTATTGTTTTCACTCCAGCTAATGCTGTAATTGGACTCACCCTCACCGGTCACAGTGAAATGGGCGGCGGTTGATGCACCGTTGACGGTGGAGTTGAGAGCCCCGCCGGTAAAGGACCGGTCACCATTAGTGGCAACCGTTACCGTGCCCGGGGTGCCACTGGCGGCAAAACTACCGAACGTCAGGTGCTGCGCCGTTTCAATTGTGATGGGCGTAAGAACCGTCGCTGTGCTGTTGCTGGTTGCGTCGGCGGCAAAACTGCTGGCCGCCCCCAAGGCCCCCACCACAACGGCCGACGCCAGCGCCGCACGGCGGAAATGGGTGTGACGGAAAAAATTTGATGCATTCATGAAATGTACTCCGGTAAGCCGCGCCGGGGCTTGTGGCCTTGACGCGCGCTGATCATTAAACCGGTCAGGAGGGGGAGCCGATAACGCGACCATGGGGCCAGCTACACGACGAACTTAAAGCCGGGGAGCCTCGAAGTGTGCTGGCGAAGTCAGGAACACGAAGGAGTCGTGCCCAGAGAATCTCATAGCGTGTTGACGGTCCCGCTGTCTTGGAGGGTGTACCCCGTTAGACCGGTGACTTTGCGTCTCTGCCTTTAGGCAGATTTGCCTTTTCAACCCGCCAAATATACCGAAGGTTAAATTATCGTAAATGTGACGAAAGTCTCACTTTAACTGCCAACTTCCGCCAGGTTGCCATAGCTCTCCAGCCAGGCCCGCCGGTCGGAGGCGCGGCGCTTGCCGAGCAGCATGTCCATGCTTTCATCGGTGTCGTCGCCCTCTTCCAGGGTCAGCATCACCAGCCGGCGGGTATCCGGGGCCATGGTGGTCTCCCGCAGCTGCAGGGGGTTCATCTCACCCAGACCCTTGAAGCGGGTGACCGAGATTTTGCCGCGGCGCTTTTCCGCTTCCAGACGGTCGAGAATGCCGGTTTTTTCGTGCTCGTCGAGGGCGTAGTAGGTTTCTTTGCCCAGATCGACCCGGTACAGCGGGGGCATGGCCACAAACACATGGCCGGCGGCGACCAGAGGCCGGAAGTGCTTGACAAACAACGCACACAGCAAGGTGGCAATGTGCAGACCGTCGGAATCCGCATCCGCCAGAATGCACACTTTGCTGTAGCGCAGGCCACTCAGGTCATCGGAGCCGGGGTCGACGCCGATGGCGACCGTAATGTCATGCACCTCCTGGGACGCCAGAATCTGGCCGGAATCCACCTCCCAGGTGTTGAGAATCTTGCCGCGCAGCGGCATCACCGCCTGAAATTCCCGGTCGCGGGCCTGTTTGGCCGAGCCGCCGGCGGAATCCCCTTCCACCAGAAACAGTTCCGCCCGGCTGGCGTCCGCACCGGCGCAGTCCGCCAGCTTGCCGGGCAAAGCCGGTCCCGAGGTGATCTTTTTACGGGCGACTTTTTTACTGGCGCGCAGACGGCGCTGGGCGTTGCCGATAAACTGTTCCGCCAGCACTTCGGCAATGTCGGTGTGCTGGTTCAGCCACAGGCTGAACGCGTCTTTAACCACGCCGGAGACAAACGCTGCGGCCTCCCGGGACGACAGCCGCTCCTTGGTCTGCCCGGAAAACTGCGGATCCTGCATCTTGTACGACAGCACGTAGCTGCAGCGCTCCCAGATGTCTTCCGGCGACAGTTTGACCCCCCGGGGCAACAGGTTGCGGAACTCACAGAACTCCCGCATGGCTTCCAGCAAGCCAGTGCGCAGGCCGTTCACATGGGTGCCCCCCTGAGCCGTGGGGATCAGGTTGACGTAACTCTCGGTCACCGCTTCGCCGCCCTCCGGCAGCCACTGCAGCGCCCATTCGACGTGTTCCTTGTTCCCCGAGAAGGTGCCGGTGTAGGGCTCCGGCGGGACCAGCTCAAAGCCGGCCAGCGCACCGCGCAGATAATCCTCCAGCCCGTCTTCGTAGAACCATTCGTCTTTTTCTTTGCTCTGTTCCTGCACAAAGGTGACTGTCAACCCCGGGCACAGCACCGCTTTGGCACGCAGGTTATGGCGCAGCCGGCTGACCGAAAACTTCGGGCTGTCAAAATAACTGGCGTCCGGGTAAAAATGCAGCTTGGTGCCGGTATTGCGCCGGCCGACGGTATCGACCACCGTCAGCTCCGAGGTTTTTTCACCACCGGCAAAGGCCATTTGGTGCATCTGGCCGTCGCGTTTGATGGTGACTTCAAGCCTGGTTGAGAGGGCGTTCACCACGGACACACCCACGCCGTGCAGGCCCCCGGAAAAGCTGTAATTGCCCTCGGTGAATTTGCCGCCGGCGTGCAGGCGGGTGAGGATCAGTTCCACCCCGGGCACGCCCTCTTCCTTGTGGACGTCCACCGGCATACCCCGGCCATCGTCTTCAACGCTGAGGGAGCCGTCGGCATGGAGCACCACGTCAATGCGCCGGGCGTGGCCGGCCAGTGCTTCGTCCACACTGTTGTCGATGACTTCCTGAGCCAGATGATTGGGCCGACTCGTGTCGGTGTACATCCCCGGACGCTTGCGCACGGGATCGAGACCGCTGAGAACTTCAATGGCGTCGGCGTTGTAGTGTTGCTGGCTCATAGATGGAAACAAGCTCCCGAATGGATGTGGAATTTAAACTTAGCGTGCGTGGGTCAGTGGCCCGAACTCCGGCCCCGACACCACCAGTTTGCGCCAGTCGTCGGCGGTTACCGCCACCACGGCGCAGGGCGTGGTCAGCGCCTGGGTCACCATTGTACCCGGTTCCGGCTGGTGCACCGACACGGTCAGCCGCAGCTCCCCGGACTCTATGACCGCCTGGGCGAGGGTCACACCGTAACCGCCGGTGGGCTTTTGCCCCAGGGCCACCAGCACCAGATGCTCGCGACTGAAATCGAGTTGTTCCAGAGGGCCCAATGCCAGCGTCTGACCGGACAGGTCCGCCAGGTGGCGCACCCCGGCGGGGGTGCTCAGGTATACCAGACCCGGCGCGGTCAGGCCACAATGGTTCGAGGCCGTTAACTGTCGTGCCAAAGGCGCCCCGCTGCGGGTTTCGGTGCGGCTGGTGGCGCAACCGGCGATCACCGTCAGCGTCGCAAGGGCCGCGATAAATAGTTTTTTCATTACATTCCTGGAGGTTAGCGGCGCACACTTTTTACCGCCGGGCTGCCGGATGACAACAGCCGGTACCCGGTGAAGCCGTACCGCGGCGGCGCCAGAGGCGCAACGGCTGGCCGCCGGAAACTGGTGGTCATGCGGATGCGCGCGGTGGAACCCGCGGCGATGCTCACCGGTTCGGGAAACCCGTTCACCGGGTACTCGGCGCAGGCCTCACCGTTTTCGCAGATGATACCATTGTTGTCCATGTCGGTGCCGGCCACCACAAAATAGCGCCCCGGAGCCACACCCGCAAAGGAGAACCGGTACTCGCCCTGCTCCGCCGCTACTTCGGCCTGGGCCACAGCATGCTGACCGCCCTCGGCGGGGGTCAGGATGACGTAGTGCCAGCCGGCATTCCGCTGGTCTGGCGGGTCGCCATACTGTGCGTGCACCGCAAATTCGAGTGACCGCTGGGGGGCAGCCTGACCGGCTCCGGCAGTATAGTGCAGCCTGATGCTGGCCCGAAACAGTTGCCCGGGGTTCACACGCAGCTGCTCGCCACGGGCGGTCACCGTCAGGGTATCAGGCAGTGCGTCGCCGGGGACGAGCGCGGGCGCGATGGACAACCACGGCGGTAGCGGATCCAGAGAAACCAGGGTCGCGGTTTCGCCCTCAGGGTACACCATGAGCGTCACTGTCTGCACCGGGTGCTGCCCCGACAGCTGCACTGCCGCAGGCGAGACCCCCACCACCGTCGGTATGGTACCCGCCAGCGCCGCATCTATGGCCTTTAACCCATTGATCAGACCCTGCCCGTACTCCCGTGGATTGGCCAGCGCATCGGTCAGCGCACCACTGTGCAACAGCGCAAAAAACTCGGAGGGACCAAGCTCGGTGCCCGCCGACCGCGCGGCGGCTTTCATCAGCGCGTACACCCCCGTAACCTGGGGCGCGGCCATGGAGGTGCCATGCAGGGCGGCATAGCCCGGCTGGCGCACACCCCCCCGATCGTCGCCCCAGCTGCTGGCGATCAGGTCGGCGTCGCCGTCCAGATTGGCATCGCGGCTGGCATCACCGCCCGGGGCGACCAGATCAACCGAGGCACCGGTATTGGAGTAGCCTGCCCGCACCCGGCCCGCATCGACGGCGCCAACGCCCACCACATTGGCAAAAGCGGCCGGGTAGGTGGGTTCATCGGAGCCTTCATTGCCGGCGGCGGCCACCACCAGCTTGCCGTTGTGGTATGCCAGATCAATCGCCTGTCGCAATGCCTCACTGGGACCCAGCCCGCCCAGACTCAGATTAATGACGTCAATGGCGTGCTGGGTCGCCGCCCACTGCAAGGCCGCGATCAGATCGGCGGCGCTGCCCACGCCACCCTGCCCCAACACGCGGAGCGGGAACAGAGTAGCCCGGGGAGCCACGCCGATAACCCCAAATCCGTTGTCTGCGGCCGCAACAATGCCCGCCACATGGGTTCCATGAAAACTGCTGCTCTGGGGTTTGCCATCGCCGGGATCGGCGGGGTTCTGGTCGCGACCGGGTTCATGATCCAGATCCAGTCCCGCCGATACGTAGTCGAGGATAGCGCCGCTCCGGGCAGGTACGTTCGCGGCCAGATCCGGGTGCCAGTCGCCATAGCGGGTGGCGTCAATATTGAACAGTCCGGTATCCATCACCGCGACCCCGACCCCCTGACCACCCTGCGGTGCCGCCTGCCAGGCCAGCGGCAGGCTGATCAGCGGGAGGTGCCACTGCCGCTGATACAGGTCTTCATCCTCTGCAGTGATCTGCTGGCTGCGGAAAAGATAATTCGGTTCCGCCCACTGCACCTCGGGTCGCTGGTTCAGCCCCTCAATCCACGCCAGGGTATCGGCCTGCGGGGACCGGGCGGGAGCGGAGCCAAGCCCCCGGGCCCTGACCGGCGGTTGCCGCCGCAGCTGCCACATGGCCTGACCCAACGGACGGGCTTGCCCGGCGCCCATGGCATGCAAGATTCCATGCCTGCCCCCCGCGGCGGCCGCACTGCGCGGTGCCCTGCCCGGATCCGGCTGCATGATTACAATGGCCTCGTCCACCACCAGTTGCGGAAGAACATAACCGGCGCTGCCAGCGTTGGCCACGCCCGGGGAGGACACCCGCACCACGTAGCGGAACGGACCGCCCGCGCGGGCATGGACGGCAAGGTGATAGAACCCGAAGCTGCCGGCGGCGCCGTCAACCACGTGCATCAACGGCGGCGTACCGGTGCAGTGGGCACCGCAAACATCCACGCCGTCGGCGCCGATGATACGGATATCGACCACCGGAGGAAGGTTGCCGGGAGCGTCAGCGGACGGAAACACGTGCAGCACCACCTGGTCGCCGGCGGCCAGCCGCACCCGGTAATAATCGACCGCATCGCGCGGATACGCGAGGCTGGCACCGGCCGCTGACGGGTGGCCACCGGCGGTGGCGCTGAGAAAACCGCCCACCACGCCGGTGGGCGGCAGCGGCTGCGCCTCGCCCGGGGAATCGTTGCTGCGGGCCCGGCTCAGCCGGGTGTCATCTGCGGTGTCGCCATCCACCCGGGTATGGCTTTCAATGATGATGGTTCCGGAGATATCGGGGCCGCTGCGCGGTGTTTCCGAGCCGCCGCCGCAGGCTGCCAGCAGCCACGGCAGAAGAAAAACGCAGAGTGATCGTCGCCACATCATCAAGGCCATCCAAGCCGCTCGGGCACCGGTTATCCAGGCGCATAGCATACCCCGGAACAGACCGGCACCGCCGCACAATTTCAGACCGGGGGCGCCACCAGCGCCAGCACCTGGTCCGTTAACCCGTCGAGCGTGACCGCGCCTTCAGGACGATACCAGGTAACCGTCCAGCTCAAGGCGCCGGTTAACAGCCGGCGCGCCAGGCGCGGCTCGACGCGGATCACGCCGGCCACGTGCAGCGCGCGCAAGGTGGTCAGCCACAGCTGCTCATAACCGTCCTGCAGCACCAGCACCTCGGCCCGGGCCGCCGCAGACAGGCTACGCCACTCAAACACCAGCACCGCCATGGCTTCGCCGGACTGGCCATTGATAAACTCCAGCTCCGCCTTGACCAGCGCCCGCAAACGCGCCCGGTCACTGCCGGCTGCGTCCACCGCGGCCTGCAGTAACGCGGTATTGCGACGGATGGTTTCGACCATAACCGCCTTCAGGATGTCCTCCTTGGTGCGGAAATGATGAAACACGCTGCCGGAGTGCAAGCCCACCGAGGTGGCCAGATCACGCACCGTGGTGCGCTCATAGCCCTTCTGCCGGAACAACCGCGCTGCTTCGCGCAGCAGCCGTCCCCGCGCCCCGGCCGGGTCTGAGACAAGCTTATCGGCGATCAATGCGGCAACAATGGCATCCTGGTTCACGGGGTATCCTGACGAGTGAGTGCATCAACAGTCATTCTATCCGGAATCTGGCGGCCCACAAGCGGGTGCGCTGCGGCGTCCCGGCCTGCGTATCTGTGCACAGCGGGCACCACCTTTGGTGGTGAGGCGCACGGTTTGTAGAACGGGTCACTTGGCGCGGCTGCGTCCAGCCGGTAACATTACGCCTTCTTCACAAAACCCATCGGCCGATCTGCGCCCTCGTATCCCCTATTTTCGACAAGGTTCTGACTGATTCCATGCTCGAACGACTGTTTCAACTCAAAGCACACGGCACCAATGTCCGCAAAGAAGTGGTTGCCGGTTTTACCACCTTCCTCACCATGGCGTACGTCATTGTGGTCAACCCGAGCATCCTGTCCGGCACCGGCATGGATTTCGGTGCCATATTTGTGGCCACCTGCCTGGCTGCCACCATTGGCACACTGATCATGGGGCTGTGGGCCAACTACCCCATTGCCCTCGCCCCCGGCATGGGTCTGAATGCGTTTTTCTCGTTCACCGTGGTCGGGAGCATGGGGTACAGCTGGCAAATCGCCCTGGGGGCGGTGTTCATTTCCGGGTTCCTGTTCTTTATTTTGAGTCTGTTCCGCGTCCGGGAGTGGATCATCAACAGCATCCCCCTGTCGCTGCGGTTCGGCATCTCCGCCGGGATCGGTTTTTTCCTGGCGCTGATTGCCTTTAAAAACGCCGGCGTCGTGATTGATAACCCCGCCACCCTGGTGGGTCTGGGTGACATCAAATCCGCCGAGTCCCTGCTGTTCTTCGGCGGCTTCCTGCTGACCTGCGCGCTGGCTTACCGGGGGGTCACCGGCGCCGTCATGATCGGCATCATTGCGGTTACCCTGGTCGCCATGGTGCTGGGCCTGGTGCAATACAAGGGGTTTGTGTCGGCGCCCCCCAGCCTGGCCCCGACTTTTATGCAGCTGGATCTGGCCGGGGCGCTGAATGTGACCATGATCAGTGTGGTGTTTGCCTTTCTGTTCGTCGACCTGTTCGACACCTCGGGCACCCTGATCGGCGCGGCCCAACGCGGCGGGCTGCTGGACAAGGATGGCCGCCTGCCGCGGCTGGGCCGGGCGCTGATGAGTGATTCGGTGGCGACCATGTCCGGCGCAGCGCTGGGCACCTCCACCACCACCAGCTACATCGAATCCACTGCCGGCATTGCCGCCGGCGGCCGCACCGGGCTCACCGCGGTGGTGGTGGCACTGCTGTTTCTGGCCTGCCTGCTGCTCTCGCCCATCGCCAGCATTATTCCTCCCTATGCCACGGCTCCGGCCCTGCTGTATGTCGCCGTGCTGATGACCAGCGGCCTGAAGCTGATTGACTGGGAAGACGTGACCGAAGCCGCACCGGCGGTGGTCACCGCACTGATGATGCCGCTGACGTTTTCGATTGCCAACGGGATCGCGCTGGGCTTTATCACCTATGCACTGTTGAAAATGCTCAGCGGTCGCTGGAATCAACTCAGTGTCAGTGTGGCAATTATTGCGCTGGTGTTTATTCTTAAATTTACCTTTCTATACGTGCCCGGGTTATGAGCTATTTTTCCGAAAGCATCAAACAAGCCATCCGCACTGTGCCTGACTGGCCCAAGCCGGGCGTGGCGTTTCGCGACATCACCACGGTCCTGCAAGACCGCACCGCGTTCCGCAAACTGATTGACGCCTTTGTCCACCGCTATCACGGGCAGCAGATCGACGCGGTGGCGGCGGTCGACGCCCGGGGGTTTATCATCGGTTCTGCACTGGCGTACGAACTCAACGCCAGTCTGGTGCTGGTGCGCAAAAAGGGCAAACTGCCGTTTGATACGCTGGTGGAAGACTATCAGCTGGAATACGGCACGGCGTCGGTGGAACTGCACAAAGACGCTTTCCGTCCCGGCGACAAGGTGGTGCTGGTGGACGACCTGATTGCCACAGGGGGGACCATGCTGGCCGCTGCCCGGTTGATTCGGCGCATCGGGGCCGATATTGTGGAGGTGGCCGCAATGATCGACCTGCCGGATCTGGGCGGCTCCGCCAAACTGCGTGCCGAAGGTTTGGCCGTTTACACTGTGTGTGCGTTTGAGGACGAATAATCGCCGTATCAAAACCAGCGCTACAGGAGCGATCGAATGCCAGACTATGCGCATCATTGGAAGGATGGAACCCCGGTGCATTTGCCACTGGGCAAGATCGTCTGCGTGGGCCGCAACTACGCCGAACACGCCCGCGAACTGAACAACCCGGTGCCGGATACCCCGCTGTTATTCATCAAACCCGCGTCGGCGGCGGTGCACCTCACCCGCCCGTTGCTGCTGCCCGAAGGCCGCGGCCCGGTGCATTTTGAAGCCGAACTGGCGGTCCTGATCAGCCGTCCGCTCACCAACGCCACTGCCAGCGAGGCGGCCCAGGCGATTCTGGGATACGGGCTGGCGCTGGATCTGACCCTGCGCGACCTGCAGAGCGAACTCAAAGAAAAGGGGCACCCCTGGGAACGGGCCAAAGCGTTTGACGGAGCCTGCCCCTTGTCCCCGTTTATTGCCGCTGACCGGCTGCCTCACACCCCCATCACCTTCACCCTGGATATCGATGGCAAACGTCAGCAGACCGGCAACACGGACGATATGCTGACCCCGGTGATGCCGTTGATCGCCCACATCAGCACCCAGTTTTCGTTGCAGCCCGGCGACGTGGTGCTCACCGGCACACCCGCGGGGGTTGGTCCGCTTGCCCGGGGGCAAACGCTGTCCCTGGAACTGGAAGACCAGCTGTTTGTGGAAACCACGGTGGCCTAGGCCAGTCTTATGCCAAAGAAACCGGTGACCTCCCGCCGCGGGCGCTTTCTCAAGCTGGCGGGCATGACCGCATCCGTCGCCGGTCAGTACGCCGGCCAGCGCGCCCGCCGCCTGCTGGGTCAGCCGGACAGCGACCAGCAGCGCCGGGACCATTACACCAAAATGGCGGAGCAGATTACCGATACGTTGGGCGAGCTCAAAGGCGCGGTCATGAAAGTGGGTCAGATTGCCTCCCAGACCCAGGACTTTTTGCCACCCGAGTTTTCGGAGGCGCTGCAAAAGCTGCAAAAAGAAGCGCCCCCCATGCCCTTTGAGGTGATTCTCGCGCAAATCGAAGCCGAGCTGGGCCAACCGGTGGGCGAGTTGTTCGAGTACCTGCAGGAAGCCCCCTACGCCGCCGCCTCCATTGGCCAGGTGCACCGGGCCCGCCTGCACGATGGCACCGACGTGATCGTCAAGGTGCAATACCCCGGGGTGGACGAGTCCTGCGACTCGGATCTGCAGCAACTGCGGCTGGCGCTCAAGCTGGGCGGTCTGCTGAAAATGCCCAGGGACAGCGTTGACCAGCTGTTTGCAGAAATCCGCGTGCGCCTCAAGGAGGAGCTGGATTACGAGAACGAGGCCCGCAATCTGGAACTGTTCCGCGAATTTCACCGCAACGACAGCTGGGTGGTGATCCCCGCAGTGATCGCCAGCCACTCCACCCGCCGGGTGCTCACCCTGGTACTGGAAGAAGGCGACCACGTCAATGCAGTCACCCCCGCGCGCTACGGCCAGGAAACCATCAACACCATCGGCCACCGCATCTTCACCACCATGGCGGATCAGCTGTTCCGGTTTCAGTGCATCCACGGCGACCCCCACGCCGGCAACTTCGCCTATCGGCCGGATGGGACCATCGTCATGTACGATTTCGGCTGTGTAAAAAAGCTCAGACCGGAAATTGTGGCGGCCTATCGCAATGCCCTGATTGCGGCTCTGGAAGAAGACTACCAGGCATTGGACCGTCACCTGATCGATCTGGGGGCCCGGATTGAAGGCCAGCCCGCCGTTGATGAAGCCTATTACGCCATGTGGCGGGACATTCTGATCCAGCCGTTCGAATCGGCCACCCCCTACCGGTTCGCAGACTCCACCCTCCACAAGGCGGTGGCCGCCAAAACCAGCACCGTATTTCAGCACCTCGAGTCGTTCCAGCCGCCGGTGGAAAGTATCTTCATCGATCGCATGATCGCCGGCCACTACTGGATGCTGAAACGCCTGGGGGTGGAAGCCAACTTTCGCGACGCGCTGGCCGCCTACTTACACCCCTGAGCGCTGCCGCGGCGGCGGATGCACGGCAGGAGACGACACCGGCCCGGCGGCCCGGCCGGAGCACTTAATGGGGAATGCGGGGTCAGCCGTGTCACCGCAACCATGTGCTCTCCCCATATGAGCGCTTGGTTTGCAGGGTCAATACCACTATATTATCCGCTTGTTTCTGACTTCTGGAGATGCAGTTATGGAAGATTTGCACGGCTATTACCTGGAGGACCTGAGCGTCGGCATGACCGCCAGCCTCGCCAAGACGGTCACCGAGGCCGATATTGTCAAGTTTGCCGAGGTGTCAGGCGACACCAACCCGGTCCATCTGGACGCCGAATACGCCGCCGGCACCATGTTCAAACAGCGCATTGCCCACGGCATGCTGAGCGCGGCGCTGATTTCGGCGGTACTGGGGACCCGCCTGCCCGGCCCCGGGGCCATCTATCTGGACCAGCACCTCAGCTTCCGGGCACCGGTGTTTATCGGTGATACGGTGGACGCCAGCGTCACCGTTACCGAAATCGACGACAAGCGCCGCCGCGTCACCCTCGAGACCATTTGCAGCGTTGACGGCAAGGTGGTGGCCAAAGGCGTGGCCACCAACATGGTGGACCGCCGCCCGGCCTGACCCCGCGCCGGTGGGCGTGTCCGGATGGGTTCAGAGGTACTCGTTCACCCATTCGGCCACCCCTTCGCTGGCCGTTTTACGGATCACCCGGGCCCTGGACACCGAGGCTGGCTCGCCGGGATCAACCACGGTGACCGGCACCCCGTCCCCCACCAGATGCACCAGCCCGGCCGCCGGATACACCTGCAATGAGGTTCCCACGATCAGCAGGTGATCGGCGGACGCCACCACCTCGGCGGCCACCTCTATCATCGGCACGTCTTCCCCGAACCAGACAATATGCGGTCGCAAGGCGGTGCCCTGCTCGCAGGTGTCGTCCGGCTGGATGTCTTCAAAACCAATGTCGTAAACCAGATCCGGGTAGCCGGTACTGCGGGCTTTGGTCAGCTCGCCATGCAGGTGCAGCACCCGCGTGGAGCCGGCACGCTCGTGCAGATCGTCCACATTCTGGGTGACGATGCTGACCCGGTAACGGTCCTCCAGTTCAGCCAGCAGACGGTGGGCAGCGTTGGGCCGGGCCGTTGCCAGCTGGCGCCGCCGGGCGTTATAAAACCTCAGCACCAGCTCTTTGTCGCGGGCGAAGGCTTCCGGCGTAGCCACCTCGTAAACGCTGTGCTCCTCCCACAGTCCGCCGTTGTCGCGAAACGTCGACAGGCCGCTCTCGGCACTGACGCCGGCCCCGGTAAGGACAACAATATGCTCTTTCATCAGTCGAATATCTTGCCGGGGTTGATGATGCCGTTGGGGTCGAACACCTGCTTGATGCCGCGCAGGTAGGCAATCTCTGCCGGACTGCGGGTGTATTGCAGGTAATCTTTTTTGGTCATGCCCACACCGTGTTCCGCCGACACGCTGCCGTTATAGCGCGCCACGATTTCGAACACCCACGTGTTGACCTGCTGGCACTTCTCGAAGAAGTCCTCGTTGGCCATGTCCTCGGGTTTGAGGATATTCAGATGCAGGTTGCCATCACCGATGTGGCCGAACCAGATGATCTCAAAGTCCGGATACTGCTCCGCCACCAGAGCGTCGATTTCCCGCAAAAACGCCGGCACCTTGGACACCACCACCGAAATATCGTTCTTGTAGGGGGTCCGCGGGGCGATGGATTCGGAGATGCGTTCACGCAACTGCCACAGGTTGTAGGCCTGGGTTTCACTCTGGCTGATCACCCCGTCCAGCACCCAGCCGTTGTCCACACACCGCTCAAACGTTGCCATGGCGCTGTCCATCACCTCGTCGGACACGGCTTCAAATTCCAGCAGGGCGTAATAAGGCGCTTCGGTTGCAAACGGCTCCTGCACCTGGCCGTGGTCGAGTACGTACTGCATGGCCGCATGGGAGAAAAACTCATAGGCGGTCAGATCCAGCTGCTGCTGGAAACTCTGCAACACGTCCATGGTGTTGGTCAGGTCATTGAGGCCCAGCACCAGCACGGTCAGATTGTCGGGTTTGCGGGTCAGCCTCATGGTGGCTTCGGTAATAAAGCCCAGGGTTCCCTCGGCACCGATAAACAAATGCCGCAGATCGTAGCCGGTGTTGTTTTTGGCCAGATCCTTGTTCAGCTCCAGGATGTCGCCGTTACCGGTCACCACTTTCAGCCCCGCCACCCAGTCACGGCTCATGCCATAGCGGATCACCTTGATACCGCCGGCGTTGGTGGACAGGTTGCCACCCAGCTGACTGGACCCGGCTGAGGCAAAATCGACCGGGTAATACAGGCCGTTGTCGTCGGCGAAGGTCTGCAGCTGCTCGGTTACCACCCCCGCCTGACAGCGGACCAGACGGTCGCTGGCATTGAAATCGAGGATCTGGTTCATGTAATCGAACGCCACCACCACCTCGCCGTTGGCCGCCACAGCGCCGGCGCTCAGCCCGGTGCGCCCGCCGGAAGGTACCAGCGCCACCTGATGCTCATTGGCAAATCTGACCAGCGCCTGGACCTGCTCCGTGGTTTTTGGAAAGACGATGGCCAGGGGCCTGGGCGCATAGATTTTGGTCCAGTCCTTGCCGTAGGTATCCAGATCAGACGGGTCGGTCAGTACCTTGCCCTCGTCTACCAGGGTTTTCAGTGTGGCTATGATCTGTTCATCATTCATGAATTTTCAGGTCTCATCGTAATTGTGGGGCTCAATCAGGCCAAACAGTTGATTCAGGTGATATGACACACTGCGAAAGTTTCGGATTATGGTATCATATCGCTCCTGTTCTGCGAGCCTGCCCGCCCTGTCGGCTGGCGCAGCTGCCTTGCAGGGGTCTCCTCACAGTCATACGACGCGACGAAAGGTCTGGAAGCAAGCCCATGTCAAATACGTCTCTCGAAAAGAGCAAAATCCGCATTCTGCTGCTTGAGGGTGTGCATCAATCCGCAATTGATACCCTGAATGCCGCTGGTTACACCAACATCGAGTACCTCACCCATTCATTGGCTGAAGACGAGCTGATCGAGAAGATCTCCGACGCTCACTTCGTGGGAATCCGCTCGAGAACCCAGCTGACCGAGGAAATCTTTGCCGCGGCCAGGAAGCTGGTGGCGGTCGGCTGCTTCTGTATCGGGACCAACCAGGTAGACCTCCAGGCCGCTACCCGCCGCGGCATCGCGGTATTCAATGCGCCTTTCTCCAACACCCGCAGCGTTGCCGAGCTGGTGCTGGCGCAGGCCATTTTGCTGCTGCGCGGCGTCCCCGAGAAAAGCGCCCGGGCGCACCGGGGTGACTGGTACAAGTCCGCCAAGGACAGTTACGAAATTCGCGGCAAAAAGCTGGGCATCATTGGCTACGGCAACATCGGTACCCAATTCAGCGTGCTGGCCGAATCCCTGGGCATGGACGTGTACTTCTACGACGTGGTTTCCAAACTGAGCATCGGAAACGCCACTCAGGTGGGCACCTTGCAGGAGCTGCTGAACATTGCCGATGTGGTCAGTCTGCACGTGCCGGAAACGCCGGCCACCAAGGACATGATGGGTGCCGAGCAGTTTGCCCAGATGAAGCCGGGCAGCATTCTGATCAACGCTTCCCGCGGTACCGTGGTGGATATCGATGCCCTCGCGGACACGCTCCGCAGCGGTAAGCTGCTGGGTGCCGCCATTGACGTATTCCCGGTGGAGCCCAAATCCAACGACGAAGAGTTCGTCTCGCCCCTGCGTGAATTCGACAACGTCATCCTCACGCCCCACGTGGGCGGGTCCACCATCGAGGCGCAGGAAAACATCGGCCGTGAAGTGGCCGAAAAACTGGCCATGTACAGTGACAACGGCACCTCCGTGTCGTCGGTCAATTTCCCGGAAGTGGCGCTGCCGTCTCACCCGAACCAGCATCGTCTGCTGCACATCCACGAAAACGTGCCCGGGGTGCTGTCAGAGATCAACCAGGTGTTTTCAGACAGTGGCATCAACATTTGCGGTCAGTACCTGCAAACCAAGGAAGACATCGGTTATGTGGTGATTGACGTCGACAAGGAATACGGCGAGCTGGCGCTGGCCAAACTCAAATCGGTCAAAGGGACTATCCGCTGCCGCGTACTGTTCTGAGCCCTGTCCCCGGCTGGGTATGACCCGCTGTTATCAGCGGACAAAAAAAGACCTCCGCGGAGGTCTTTTTTTATGCCTGGCTGAAAGCCCCGCCCTTACCGGGTTGGGATCAGGCTCAGCTCAACCCGACGGTTCTGCTCCCGACCAGCCGCGCTGTCGTTGGAGGCAATCGGATAGCGTGGCCCGTAACCCACTGCCCGGGTACGCTGCGGAGCAACGCCCTGATTGAGCAGGAAATCCCGTACGGAACCGGCACGACGCTCGCTCAGCAGCTGATTGTAGCTCTGGGCGCCCGTGCTGTCGGTGTGACCTTCAATCTGGATGGTGGTCTTATCGAATTTGGCCAACACCAGCGCGACCGACTCCAACACCCCGGTAAACGAGGGCCGGATAGACGACTGGTTAACATCGAAGGTGATGTTGCCGGGCATGACCAGATCGATCTGGTCGCCGTTACGCACCACCCGCACCCCGGTGCCCTCCAGCTTATGGCGCAACTCGGCTTCCTGGCGATCCATGTAATAACCTATGCCGCCACCGACGGCCGCGCCGCCGGCGGCACCGATCAGTGCACCCTTGCCACGATCGCTTCTGCTGGAGGTTGCGGCACCCACGGCGGCACCGCCGATTGCCCCAATGATGCTGCCTTTGGTGGCGTGGGAGGTTTTCTGCTCGCCGCTGTATGGGTCGTAGGTCATGCACCCACTCAACGCTGTAGCCGCTACCGCAAAAGCCAGAACTGTCTTTTTCACTGCATACCCCTAATACATGTTGAAGTGCGTGACCCCTTCAGCTGCGCCTTTCGGGCGCCGCATCGTGATCACGGTCAAATGTGTCCGTGATGGTGCTGAACACCACCCGTTGCAAGCCCGGGGCTTCGTTCACCAGATGGTGACGCCCGTCGGGCAGTTTCAACTCATCCACAGCCGAAAATTTATTGCGGATAATCCGCAGGTTGTGTTGCCAGTCCACGGTGAGATCTTTTTCCCCCTGAACCACGGTGACCGGAAAACTCACCGGCCGGGCGCCTTCAATATGCGGCACCCATTGCCGCAATGCTGAGACCCAGTCCACATGAATCGCCCGCGCCTGCAGCGGGTCCCGTTCTTTCAGAAACCGCAAAAAACGCATGTTGCCACTGTTCTGGGAAAAAAGACGCCGCCAGCGTTTGATAAACAACCGCAGCATGCTGTGCAGCATCCGTGCGCCGACCCAGCCCGCGGGCCGGATCAGGGGTGCCAGCAGCACCACTTTGCGGAACGCAGAACTGTCCGTATCGTGGTGATTCGAGAGCAGATAGTCCATCAATATGGCGCCACCGGTACTCTGCCCGACCGCGTACCAGGGCTGGCGTATGCCCTGGGCCACCTGGGCCATCACATCCGCCAATACCGTCTGGTACTCGATGAAACTGCTGATCGCCGCCGGGGTGCCACTGGACAGGCCATGCCCGGGCTGGTCGTAGGCGAGTACGTCGTACCCCGCCCCCAGACACCAGTCAATCAACTGGCTGTACAGACCTACGTGATCAAAATAACCGTGCAGGATGAAGACGGTACCCTTGGGCTTCTGGTGCGCAGGCAAGCGATAATAATGCACAACAATCCGGTGTCCACTGGCATCGACATACCCCTGGTGGTAAGCCACCTCGGGGTGCTCTACCCACAAATCCAGCCCGTAGTAACGACAATATTCCTCCGACTCGGCCTCCAGTCCGGGCTGACCCTGCGGATCAAACGCACTGATCCGGGCCAGCAGTGACTCACGGTCCCACTGGGGAATGTCTATGGTATCGGTTTTCCAGTACACGTAGAGTTACACGCCTGTCATGGTGATTAACAACGAACCAGCAGATTAGCATACCAGCGCGACCGGAGGACCCCCGGCGTGTCAGTCGGTGGAGGGCAAGGGCTGCTCGCCGCGGATCAGCGCTTCCTTGCGTGCCCGGGGCCACTGTTTGATGCGCCATTCGACTTGCGCGGCCACCCGCCGGTTGGCAACCCGGGTATAATACTCCAGGGTCAAGGGGCCTTTGCCACGCAAGCTGCGCGCGCCTTTGGGCGCGCCCGCCTGATGTTCGGCAAAACGCCGCGCCACATCGGTGGTAATACCCGTGTACAAGGTACCCCGGGCGGTTCTCACCAGATACAAATGCCAGTCGCTCACAGCACCCCCGCCTTCTGTCGCACCCGCCGCTGCCGCAACTGCTGCAACCACAGACCGGCGATGATCAACCCCAGCCCCACATAGGTTGACTGCCGGATCACTTCGCCAAGAATTACCGCGATCAACACCAGCGACAAAAAAGGCGATATAAAAATCAGATTGCTCACTCGGGCGGTATGCTCGGCCCGTTTCAAGGCGTGCGACCAGAGCACGAAGGCCACCCCCATTTCAAACACACCCACATAGACCGCACTGGCCACACCCACCGATGCCGCAAAGGCGAATCCGTCGGTCAGCGCGACCGCCGTGGCGATGACCGGCAGGCCGCACAGGAAATTCAGAAACAGGCCAACCACCGGATCGCGGCGGTCACGGGTGGCCAGAATCCAGTAGGATGCCCACACCAGCGTACTACCCAGCGCCAGCGCCACCCCCACGGGGTCCGAAAAACGTAATCCCAGCACATCACCGCGGGTGGCGATCACCACCACGCCGCTGTAACACACCAGACCCGCGGCTATGTCCAGCGTCCGCAGCCGCTGCCCCAGGAAGGGCACCGACAAGTAGGCCAGCACCAGCGCCCACGTGTAGTTGAGCGGCTGGGCCTCCTGGGCCGGCAACCGGTCGAAGGCACCAAACAACAGAAAATAATACAGACAGGGATTGATCAGCCCCATGGCCACCGACTGCAGGTACTGCCGGCGACTCAATGAGGTCACCAGATGCCAGCGGCGCTGCACGACCAGAATAGCCGCCAGCACCAGCACCGAGGCGCTGCAAGCGATGAACAGCATCTGCACCGGCGACAGCTGGCGCAGCGCCAGCTTGAACGCCGTCGCCACGGTCGACCAGAGCAACACGGCCCCCAAACCGAACAGCATGGCCTGTTGTTGATTTTTCATGGCACCGCTTTCCACCAATAATCCGCCGTTGTTACTAATCCATCAGCCCCGGCAGGAACAGCGCGATCTGTGGAAACACAATGAGCAACACCGTCGACAGCAACAGCAACAAGATGAACGGTGGGGTGCCAGCGATCACATCCAGATACGGTCGTCGGAATATCGCCACCGCGGTAAAGATATCACACCCGAAAGGTGGTGTGGCTGACCCTATGGCCGCCTGCAGGGTGACCAGGGTGCCCACCAGCACCGGATCAATCCCCGCGACCGTTACCACCGGCGCAAAAATGGGCGTCAGAATCAAAATAACCACAATCGGGTCGACAAACATGCAGCCGATAAAGTACGCCACCGCGATGAGCCCCAGCACCATGTAAGGGTTGCCCGCTGCATTTTCAATCACCCCGCCCAGCATCAGTTCGGGCAGACGCGCAAAGGAGATTACCCAGGAAAACGCGGTACCGGCAGCGACCAGGATGAATACCACCGCGGTAATCAGGCCCGTGGACAAGGCTATGGCGGGCAGGTCGCCGAGGCGCACCTGGCGGAAAATGAACATTTCCAGCACCAGCGCGTAGGCCACCGACACAGACGCGGCTTCGGTCGGGCTGAACAGCCCTGAATAGATGCCGCCAATGATGATCACCGGGAACCCCATGGGCAACATCGCCCGCTTCAGCGCCGTCAGGCGCTCTTCCCGGGACGCTTTCGCCCTGCGAGGAATTTTCAGCTTGATGGATTTGAAATAACAGTACACCGAGAACAGCAGCAGGATCATCAAACCCGGCCCGATGCCGGCGATAAACAAATCGCCCACCGAGGTGCCCGACACCACGCCGTAAATGATCATGCCGATGGAGGGCGGTATCAGCAAGGCAATATCACTGGCGTTGATGATGAGCGCCATGGTGAACTTGTCGGAATAGCCCGCTTCGATCAGTTTGGGGCGCAACGGCTGCCCCATGGCCACCACCGTGGCCTGGGTCGACCCGGACACCGCCCCGAAGAGGGTGCAGGAGACGGCGGTGGTCATGGGCAGGCCACCCCGCAGGTGACCGACGAACTTGGACACCAGGTCCAGCAGACGGTCGGCGGTGTGGCCCTTGATCATGATGTCCGCCGCCAGAATGAACATGGGCACCGCCACCAACACACTCTGGGAGATGCCGCCGATCATCTGCTGGATCATCACCGGGCCGTCCATAAACGGAAACTGGGTGAACAACAACAACATGGCCCCCACCAGCAGCGGAACCATCATCGGGAACCCCATCAGCAACAGAATGATCATCAACACCGCTGTCACTATGGCCATATCCGGCGTACTCAGCCCGCCCAGGCCCAGCAAATCGACCAATTTATCCACCGTGACGCTCCTTGTCGCTGCCCGATCCGGCTGTTTCCGGGTGAGTGGCTTCGTGAAGATCGACCTCGGGGGTCATCTCTTCCAGTCCTTCTTCGTATTCATCCGCGTGGTGCCAGGACAGCCAGGCGCCGGGGCTGATCACGTTGCGCA
This sequence comes from Marinobacter sp. X15-166B, assembly GCF_001752365.1. Classification (GTDB taxonomy): domain Bacteria; phylum Pseudomonadota; class Gammaproteobacteria; order Pseudomonadales; family Oleiphilaceae; genus Marinobacter. The sequence goes on from NZ_MEIY01000001.1 coordinate 341,663, forward strand.
CCCCGGCGAGCAGGAACTGGGCCGAACCCACCGCCAGACCGATCGGGGCGATCATATAAATGGTCCACAGCGGCAGCCCCAACGACGGCATGCGGCGACCGGTTTCCTGCAGCTTCATCACGTACTCCCAGGCGTATACGGTCAACAATGCCAACAAGGCACAGGAGGCGAAGCTGACGATCATCAACAGGATTTTCTGGCCCACGGGCGGCAATAAATCATGCAGCGCCGACACCCGGATATGGCGGGCATTGCGGACCCCGTGTCCGACACCGACAAACGTCACCACCACTACCAGCAGCTGGGCCACCTCATCGGCGAACGACAGGCTGGCCCCCAAATTACGCGCAAATACATTGACCACACTGACCGCGGCCATCGCCAGGATACCAACGATCAAGATCGCCTTTTCGACGAAATTCAGCACTAAATCCAACCATCGGAAGGGTTTATTGACGAGGCTACCGACCCCCTTGATCGAGGGTTTAGCGGTCGGCTGGGTCATGATCAGAGCTCCGTTTCCAATTACCGTTAACACAGTATAGGGGCTAAAAGGTGGCAAACATCAACAAATGTGTCTATCTAATAGTGTGTTACCTAAAACACATTAAGCGCTGGTACACGAAGGTGCCACACAAGGAGTTCACACAATGGCAACACTCACCCGGTTGCTGGGCAGTCTCATTATTGCGTTATCGCTGGCTCTGGCCGGCTGTTCGGACAGCAGCGACGAAGCCGGCTCCAGCATGTCTGAGCAAAGTGCCACCACCGGCACAACCGCTGAATCGGCATCCGATGCCGCGCCACCGGCCAACGCCGATCCGGTCACCTGGCGTTTCGCTCTGGAAGAGATTGAAGGCAGTGTTCAGGATGCTTACGCCCAGGAATTCAAGACTCAGATTGAAGCCATGTCGGATGGTCAGATATCCATCGAAATCTACCCTTACGGGGCGCTGGGCACCTCGTCACAATTAACCGAACTGGTTCAGGACGGGTCCATCCAGCTGGCGTTTGCGTCCCCGGGGCATCTGGCCTCGGTGATCCCGGAAGTGGGGGTATTTACCCTGCACTTTGTGCTCTCCGATGACAACGACATCAACAAACAGGTGCTGTCCAGCGACGAGGTTCATCAGCTGTTTGAAGAACCTTATGCGTCCCAGAACATGGTGTTGCTGGGCATAGTTCCGGAAGGCTGGATGGTGTGGACCGGCGACAAGCCGCTGCGCTCCCTGGCGGATTTTGAGGAATTCAAGATCCGCACCATGACCTCACCGATTCTGACGGAATCCTACAAAGCCTACGGGGCCAACCCGTCACCTCTGCCGTACTCCGAGGTCTACAGCGGCCTGCAGCTGAAACAGATCGACGGCCAGGTCAACCCGATATTCGCCATTGAGGAAATGAGTTTCTACGAAGTGCAGGAGGCCATGACGCTTGCCAATCACGCCCAGTTCATCGCCACGGTGATTGCCAACAAGGAGTGGTATGAAGCCTTGCCTGAAGACCAGCGTGGCTGGCTCGATGATACCCGCGCCCAGCTGGTGGACTATATTTACCAGAAGCAAGCCGAGTTCAACCAGGAACGCCTGGAGAAAATCAAGAACAGCAGCGACATCGAAGTGGTCACCCTGACCGATGAAGAACGTGCTGCCTTCCGTGAAGCCAGCATGGGGGTACGGGATATCTACCTGGAGGCCGCCGGCGAACGGGGCAAGGAGATTCTGGACACGATCACCGGGATGGTACAAGAAGCCGAGTCCGCCAACTGAGCAGCGGTTTCAGCGCGGTCTGGTGACCGGGAAGGCACGGGCATTCAGCCCGTGCCTTTTTCCGTATTACTGGCACTGCGGCCCCATTCCGCCGCCGGGGGCACCGCCACAAAGCGCACCCCTTCGTCCACCAGAGCCTCGGTCCCCCGCGCCGTCAGTTCACTGCGAAAGGCGAACTGGTCATGGGGGTCCACCGGGTAGGCTTTCAGGTTATAACGCATGCCGTAGGGCTCATTAACCACTGTCACCACCACCGGCAGCCAGGTTTTTACCAGCGGACTGGTGAACGCCACATCCCGCAACACCGCCATAATGCTGCTGACGTCGTGACCGGGCTGGAGATGGAATTCGGTCACACACATCAGGCAATTGGTGCCGTCGTTGCCATTGGCAATGAGCGAGTCCCAGAGTTTGCCATGGGGAACCACAATCACCGTATCGTCCGGGGTCACCAGTTTGGCGGCGCGTGTTCCTATGCTGCGCACTTCGCCGTAGCGGCCGTCGATCTCGATCCAGTCCCCCGGCCGATAGGGCATTTCATACAGGGTTACAATTCCGGCGATCAGGCTGTTGGCGTAATCCTTAAATGCAAAACCCAACGCGAGCGCGAGCGCTCCGAACACCGCAAACATGTTCTCGAAGGTGGGTTTCACCAGAATGGGTACGATCAGAATGACCACCGTAATGATGACCATCAAGCGCAGCAGCGGCACCGATGCGAGGATGTAGAACCGGGTTTTGCCGCCGATTCGCGCCGCCAGCTTTGCCAGCAGACTTTGCGCCAGCATCACAAACAGTGAGGCCACCACCACCAGCAGTATAGCGTGCAACACCGCTTCGGATGACAGCGACGCCAAGGCGTCTTTCAATCCCAGATTGCCCATGGTGCCTCCTGGTGTTCCCACCGGTTAATGGGTAAGTCCATGGTCTGTCCCAAGCCATGCACCCGTCGGGCCATCAGAACCGGTCCAGCGGGTAGCCGTCGCTTTGCAAACGCCGGCGCACCGCCGGGTATCCCAGCACGGTCACCCGCCAGCCGCCGCCTTCCTGCACCACCAGCTCGGCCCGCCGGAGGGCGGCCAGACTGACGCTCACCTCCTGGTCGTTCAAGCCGGTCGTCAGCGCCAGCCGCTCCTCGCTTAACCCGGAGTGCAGCAACATGGCGTGCAGGAGGTGCGTCAGTTTCCGGGAGGAGTTGCCGGGCATCCCCGGCAGGGTGATACGATCCAGCGGTAACACCCAGCAATCACAGGGTTTCGAGGTCTCGGGCGTCTCGGCCGGGTCGGGGGCGGGGTCATCTTCGTCGTCCTCGTCACCCTCGGGCTCAGTCTGTAATGCCTGACGCCAGATGGCCAGGGCAACCCCGGAATTGCCCCGCGCCTTAGCGGCCAGATCCTGTAAAAAGGTGCTGCGTTTGTCCGCATCGTCACAGGCACCGTCGGGCAACAGCGCCCATCGATCGTTGTTGGCCATACGCACCCGCAACGCGCGCCCGTGCGGGTTCCGCGCCAAGGCGGTAAACCAGTCAGCAAGCCCTGCGCCATCCAGAGGGGCCAGCGTGTATGGGTAAATCGGCACCTCGGGCATGTAATGAGCCCAGAACTCCCAGCACCAGCTACTGCAACCGACAACACCCTGGCCCTGCTCGTCGCGGGCGACCCGGATGAGAAACTCGCGTATCAACGCCAGCCCCGAGCGGTGGCGCAACCAGAATTGGGCAAGATCCGGTACCAGCCAGGGGCTTTCTGTGCTCCGCTCACGCCACCAGCTGGCGGCGTCCTGCGGGCTCATGAACAAATCTTCGGGAGGTTCGATGATGCGCCAGCCACGGATCTTTGCCAGCAGTTCCAGCGGCGTACCCAATCCCGCAAAAGGCGGCGCGACGATGACCTTGATCGCCCCATCGTCCTCAAGCTCATCCAGTGCTGCACCAAGTTCCCGACCGCGCTGCGTCCAATCCGGCAGAGGGGCGTAACGGGCCCGCTGACGCTCCGACAGTGAGGCGGTATCTTTAGGTTTTTCCAGCGGTTGTTCATCCGGCCGGAACCCCTTTTGCAGGAATCGCCAGCCGTTACGGGCGGCTTCTTTCAGGGTCCGCTGGACCGATCCGGCCGGCGGCTTCCACTCGCCACAGGGGATCAGTCCACCCGGCAGTGCCACCGCACCCTCTGACTCTTTACCCTTGCTCGGCTCCGCCAACGGCCAGCCCCCCAATTATTCGCCACCACGGCTGCACTAATCATAGCTCAGCCGCGTCGGGGGTGTGACCCGTTATTCGGGGATCAACCAGTCGCCGCTGGTGCGAGCATCGAGACAATCCGGAGCCACCACTTCGGCCAGCATGTGCTCGAACCGCTCGGCAAAGCCCCACGGCGGATTCACCACCAGCACGCCGGACCCCTGCATGCCACGCTCCGGCGCCTGCTGCAGCCGCAGTTCATGGCGCAGCACTTTGCGCACCGGACTGGCCCGCAGTCCGTCGAACAGGGCCTCGTGCTGAGCGGCGGGCAAGATGGGGTACCAGATCAGAAACGTGCCATGACGGCATTTGCGCCAGGCGTTTACCAGAGTTTGCGCAACTTGCTGATACTCGGACTTTACTTCATAGGATGGGTCGATCAGCGCCAGCAAGCGCGGCGCCTTCGGCGGCAAGGCTTTCAGCAGCCCTTTCAGACCGTCTTCACAACGGACAGTCACGCCCTGACGACGGCCCCACTGCGCCAGCAGATTGCCTTCCGAGGGGTGCAACTCGTAAGCGGTAACCGAATCCTGAGGACGGGCCAGTTCGGCCAGCCAGGCGGGCGACCCGGGATAACGGGCCAGCAATTGGCGACCAGTATTCTTGCGCTCAAGGTAACCCAGCATGGCCGACCAGTCGGCGGAGCTGAGTTGGTTGCGCTTGGCCCAGATCCGCTGGATACCGCCATCGGCCTCCGCGGTTTTACGCGCCCGCTCAGAGGCCAGGTCGTATATCGCACTGCCTGCATGGGTGTCAAAGCAGGCAATGGCGCTGTTTTTAGCGTGCAGCATCTGCAGGATTAAGGTTAACGCGGCGTGTTTTTGCACATCGGCAAAATTACCGGCATGAAAGGCGTGTAGATAACTGAGCATATCAATCTCTGCGCAGAATGGATCAGGGGTGACAGGGCCACATTAGGCCCTATCAATACCCAACCGGCAACAAAGCCCGCAAAGTTCATTGCCAACGGTGTGGTGGTGCATGGCACTTAACCCATCAGGCTTCCGGCGGGCGGCCATCGTTGAGCGCCAGCGCGCCTTTGACGATGCGGTAAATCACCCAGATGGACACCCCCAGCAGAATAAACCAGCCGATCAGCAGGGGCACCGTCACCACCCCGATCACCGTCCACAGCAAGCCGATCCAGAAGGTACGGATTTGCCAGCGAAAATGCGGTTCAATCCAGGTATTGGCCACGTCTTCCAGTTTGACGTAATTCACAATGACGCCAGCCAGCCCGCTGATGCCGCCGACAAAAAACGACAGGGCCTGTAAAATATAAACCACCACCGCCAGGTTGCGACCGGAACCGGAATTGCGATCCGGACCGTCAGGATCAGCGGGAATGTACTCTTGCTCAGACACCTGGGCACTCCTTGATTGATGACCGTGTGAGCATAACACAGCTGTTTCCGTTCGCTGGTAGGGTGATAGGATGTTGAGGACCGGTGCCGCCCGGAACGGCACGCCGGCTCGGACGATTCAAGCGCTGTTCTGGAGGCGAATGTGACGCACCCGGCAAAATCCACGGCCGACGATCTCTACCGACTGATCGCCAATGAAGAAGACGCCCGTGTCTGCACCGATATTGCGGAAGACGCGTGTCACGAAGTTCCCCGTAATTTTTTTCTGATCCTGGGCAGCCTGTTCCTGACCAAGCTGGGCGATCTGCTCATCAGCCCGAAAACGGTACTCGCCTGGCTGCTCGGTGCGGTGGGCGCGTCCCATCTGGTGGCCTGGCTGGTGCCCATCCGGGAAGCGGGCTCGCTGATCCCGCAAATGATCATTGGTGCCTGGGTGCGCCGAAAACCGGTGCGCAAATGGTTCTGGGTGGGCGGCAGTTTCGGCCAGGCGGTCAGCGTGGCCGGTATGGCGGCCAGCGTGTGGTTTCTCGAAGGCACGCCGGCCGGGCTCGGGGTGCTGGCCGCGCTGGTGACGTTTTCTCTGGCCCGGGGGTTTTGTTCCGTGGCCATGAAAGATGTGCAGGGCAAATGCATTCCCAGAACCCGGCGCGGGCGTCTGTCCGGTCTGGCCACGACCCTGGGGGGTGCGGTTACTGCCGTACTGGCGATCGTGCTGTTTCAGGGGCAGGACGACCCCACCATGCTGTTCTACGGCATCCTGCTGTTGCTGGCCGCGGGCTTATGGGTGGTGGCCGGGGTGCTGTTTTCCGGTATTGAAGAGTTGCCGGGTGAAACCGGAGGGGGTGGTAACGCCCTGGCCACCGCCGTGGAGAATCTGGCGCTGCTGAAAACCGACGCCCACTTCCGCCATTTTGTGGTCACCCGGGCGCTGCTGTTGTGCTCTGCGCTGGCGTCCCCTTATCTGGTAGTGCTCGCGCAGCAAAACGACAGCACCGGCTGGTTGCTGGGCAGCTTTCTGTTGGCCAGCAGTCTGGCCAGTTCGGTGAGTGCCACGGTCTGGGGGTGGATGGCCGACCGCTCCAGCCGCCAGGTGATCATTTTGGGGGCCGCCATCGCCAGCGCCGTTTGCTTGCTGGTCGGCGGCCTGAATGTAGGGGCCGGTGCCGCGCTCACCTCCCCCTGGTTTTACCCGCTGGCCTTTTTTATCCTCAGCATCGCCCACGCCGGGGTCCGTCTGGGGCGAAAAACCTATTTGGTGGATATGGCCGGCGGCAACAAGCGCACCGATTACACCTCGGTCAGCAACACGGTCATCGGTGTACTGCTGCTGGTGACCGGCGGGCTGAGTGCGCTGGCATCCCTGATTTCACCCGGTGCGGTGATCATCATGCTGGGACTGATGGGCGCCGCTGGTACCGTGAGCGGCCTGCGCCTGCGTGAGCTGGAGTAAGCCGGCACCACGCCGGGTGGTTCACACCGCCGGCACGCTCAGCCCGCTGCCGGCAATCTGAATGGCAATGGCGGCCATCATCAGCGCAATCAGGCCGTCGATGACCCGCCAGGCAGCGGGCCGCGCCAGCACCGGCGCCAGGGTCGCCCCGCCCCAGGCCAGCACACCGAACCACAACACTGACGCGCTGCTGGCGCCGGCCAGAAACGGCAGCGGAGCGGTTTGTTGCGCACCGATGGCCGGTATCAGCAACAAGGTGTCCAGATAAACCTGGGGGTTAAGCAGGGTCACCGCCAGGGTGGTCAACACCACGGCTTTGAGGCTGCGGTCGGTGGCGGTACCGCTGTTGAGCGCCGCCCGCCCCTTCCACGAGCGCCAGAAGGCCTGTGCTGCCAGCCAGCCCAAAAACACCACCCCGAGCCAGCGTAACACCTGCAAGGCCTCGGGGTAGGCCAGCAAGGCTGCGCTGACCCCGAACATACCGGCGGTAAATAACATCGCGTCGGTGCTCATGCACAAACACGCCGCCCACCAATGATGCTCGCGCCGAATCGCCTGCCCCAGCACATAGGCATTCTGGGCCCCAATGGCCACGATCAGGCCGCCGCACACAACCAACCCGGTCAAATAACTTTCCAACACGCCCGCCTCCGTCTGAATACGGGACAAGCATACCTCACCATAGCTATACTAAAAATTCATATTGATAATATTGCATCAGTTTTGCTTATGCTGGATTACAAACTGCTGGAGGCGCTGGCCGCGGTGATCGAGTGTGGCGGCTTTGAACGGGCCGGTGCGGAACTGGGGCTGTCACAGTCCGCGGTCTCGCAACGCATCAAGCTGCTGGAGGCACGCCTTGGGCAACCGGTGCTGATCCGCAGCCCGGCCCTGCAGGCTACTCCGGTCGGCCAGAGTCTGCTCAACCACGTCCAGCAGGTGCAACTGCTGGAGCGGGGGTTGCGGCGCACCCTGCCGGCGCTGACCGCGGATCACACCCGGTTGCGCATTGCCCTGAATGCGGACAGCCTGTCCACCTGGTGGGCGGCCGCCATTGGCGACTTTTGCCAGCGGGAGGGGTTGCTGCTGGATCTGGTGGTGGAAGATCAGGATGTTGCCTTGCGGCGGATGCGGGAAGGCGATGTGGCGGCCTGTCTGTGCAGCAGCGCTCAGGCCATTGCCGGGGGCCGTTGTGTGCAACTGGGTACCATGACCTATCGGGCGCTGGCCACGCCCGCCTACATCGAACGCCACTTTGCGAGCGGCTTGCACAGCGATGCTTTTCGCACTGCGCCGGCAATTGTCTATGGCCCGCACGATCAACTGCAGCATCGGTTTCTGGCCCGCTACGACTACCACGGGCGTTTTCCGTATCACCTGTGCCCGTCGTCGCAAGGATTCGTGCAGCTGGCCCGGACGGGGATGGGATACGGCATGATCCCGGACCAGCAGGGGCGGCCGTTGACAGACAGCGGTGTGTTGCGGGATCTGGCCCCGCACCACGCCCTCAACGTAAACCTGTATTGGCATTACTGGCGCCACAGTGGCGGCTTTATGGAGCGACTCACCGATACCCTAAGCCGCATGGCCACGCAATATCTGGGTCCGGTGCAGAGTGGCCGGTAGCCCCGGCTTATTCGGTCATGTCCCTGTAGCCGTCTTCGACTGCATCACCGGCATCTTTGGCCGCATCACTGAGGTCCTCACCGACTTCTTCAGCGGTGTCTTTGGTTTTTTCCCAGGCGCTGTCGGTTTCGCCCGTGGCATCCTGAATGGCATCGCCGGTATTATCCACAGCATCTTCGGCAATATCGCCAGCGTTGTCCGCGGCGCGCTCCAGATCCATACCCTGATTTGAGTCTTCCTGACCACAGGCTGCCAGACCAAGAGCCATCATCAGTGCCAATGCACTCAGCGTTAACTTGTTCATGTCCGTTCCTTTCGTTGGTATGCGGTGGGTTCGCTACAAAGTTTAGTCGTGTCCAAAACCCGGGCACAACCACGGCGCCGTTACACTTTATCCACAGTTCACCGCCACAGGCGCCGCCTGCTCCTTAACTTCCGGTAAGCTCTCAGCCGGGTGACACCACCAACCCGTCCACCATCATCACCTGATCAAGTCGCACCAACTCCCCCCGCCCCAGCAACACAAAATCTTCCCCGGCCCGGTGAAACAGATCTTTGACACAGTCATGGACCGACTGGATCCGGTTGGTGCTGTCACGGTACACCACTTCAGTGATCGCACCGCTGGCGCGTAATCGGGTCAGGAGCGTATGTACACGACCGCTAACCGGCCGATAGGCATGGTTTCGCATTGAAGGCAGCCTTTTTATTGTCTGCGATTGCCAGTACAGGACAGCCAGATCTGCCTGGGTACCCGAACAGTGTGGCCCAGTACCCAGGCGGGCGCCAACCGCGGTTAACACCCGGACGGATGGTTAAAAAAAGTTAGGTGCGCGCAGCGCTGCCCGGACGTCATCAGAACCAGTCAGGCGCCATGTTCAGGCAGGTATCGTCCTGATTGCGCAGCAACACCAGATCCTGCGCCACCCGGGGCAACTCCCAGTGGAAGAAGTATTGCGCGGCCTGCAGTTTGCCCTGGTAGAAGTTGCGCTCTTGCCCGGCACTGAGCGCCGCCAGGCCCCGAACCGCCGCATTGGCCTGGCGCAGCCACATCCAGGCCACCACTATGTGACCGAACATATGCAGGTAGCAGGAGGCGTTGGCCAGAGCGGCTTCCGAGTCCCCCCGCGCCAGAGTCTGCCCCAGGGTCTGGGTCACTTTGACCGCCTGCTGCAGGGTTTCACTCAGGGACAGTGCCCATTGCTGGCAGCGCCCGGGCCGGGCCGCCTCGAGATCGTTCTGCATGGCCTGCATCAGCAACTGCAGACCGTGACTCTGATCCTGCCAGATTTTCCGGCCCAGCAAATCCAGGGCCTGAATACCGTTGGTGCCTTCATGAATCGCATTCAGGCGGTTATCCCGCCAACACTGCTCGACCGGGTACTCCCGGGTGTAACCTGCGCCCCCATACACCTGAATGGCCAGATCGTTGGCCTTGGGACCGTATTGCGAGGGCCAGGCCTTGATGATGGGGGTTAACAGGTCCAGCAACCGGCCGGCTTCCTGACGCTGTCCGGAGTCAGGGTGGGTGCGCTGATCGTCCATCAGTCGGGCACCGTACAGGCATAACGCCAGGGCCCCTTCCGAGTAGGCCTTCTGCGCCAGCAGCATGCGCCGGACATCGGTGTGTTCAATGATCGGAATCTGTGGGGATGCGGGGTCCCGGTTCGCCGCTGTGCGCCCCTGCACCCGGCCCCGGGCATAGTCCAGGCTGTGCATATAGCCCCGATAGCCGATCGCGGCCGCCCCCAAACCCACGCCAAGGCGCGCTTCATTCATCATCTGGAACATATAGCTGAGCCCTTGCTGGGGCTCGCCGACAAGGAACCCCAGACAGGGCTGCTGGTCGCCAAAGCTGAGGGCGGTGGAGGTGGTGCCGCGGTACCCCAGTTTGCGAATCAATCCTGCCAGGGCAACCCCATTGCGGGTCTGCGGTTCACCCTGTGGGGTCACCAGAAACTTCGGCACGATGAACAAGCTGAGACCCTTGACCCCGGCGGGCGCGCCCTTGATTCGGGCCAGGACCAGGTGGATGATATTGTCCGTCAACGACTGTTCGCCACCGGAAATGTAAATCTTCGCCCCCTTGATCAGATAGCTGCCGTCGTCTGCCGGCGTGGCGGAAGTGCGGATATCCGCCAACGAGGAGCCGGCATGGGGTTCGGTCATCGCCATGGTGCCTGCGAAGCGGCCCGACAGCAGGTGGGGCAGATAGACCTCCCGTTGCTGGGCGTTACCAAACGCCCGGATCAGGTTGGCCGCCGCAGCGGTCAGCAGCGGGTAGCCGGCCGTCGCCGGGTTGGCCGCAGTAAACAGTCCGTTACAGGCGGCCATGACGGACTCGGGCAATTGCATCCCGCCCAGCTGATAATCGAAACCGCCCGCCAGAAAGCCCGCCTGTGCGTAAGCATCTACCGCTTCCTTCACCTCGGGCAGCAGGCTGATCTCGTTGTCAATGAGTGTGGGTTCGTCTCTGTCGGCCGCGCGGTTGTGATTGGCGAACTTGTCCCGCGCGAGACACTCTGCCGTGTCAAGAACCCCATCGTAGCTCTCACGACTGTGTTCCTTGAACCGCTCCCGGGTGACCAGGCTTGCGGTGTCGAGCACCTCGTAGAGCTGAAAGGCCAGATCCTGACGATCTATCAGTGTGTCCGTCATAACTTCTCCTGCTGGTAACCGGGCGCGGCCGTATGCCCCCGCCATGGCGCGGCTTATGCATCTATTTGAGTGACAGGCCGGTTGGCCGCCAAGAACGTAAATAATTTCGACAGGTGTAACGCGTGGGGAGGTATTACCATGAACACACCCATCAATGCCAGCACGCATGACCGCCTGACCCGGCTGTATGCCCTGAAGCAAAAACAGTTGCGTCAGGCCAGTCAGCACACCGACAGCCTGCAGTATCGTGTGCTCGTGGCCGAAGCCCGGGCCATCAGTGACGCGTTGAAAGCGTCACCCTGATCGCGCGCCGGGCAGATACAAAAAACCCCAGGTCTTGCGGCCTGGGGCACGTATCAAGCGGGGAGTAACAAGTTACTCCATGTTCATTTGGTACTCTTCGTACTCCTCACGGCCGACTGCACCGTCGCCATCTTTGTCCAGTTCGTCCATGCGCAAATTCCGGCGTTCCGCATTGCTTTCACCTGCCTGACCGGCGGCGGTACTGCCGTGCACGTTCAACTCTTCTTCACTGAGCATGCCGTCGCCGTCGGTGTCGAGTTCGTCAAATCGGGCTGCGCCCATGTGACTGGCGGTGGAATCCATCATTTTGCCATGGTCTTTGCCGGAATCCATCGCATCAGACGCGTGATCGCCGTGGCTGGCCGCCATCGTCAGCGGCGACATCATGGCCAGAGAAACGGCGGTAACAAGGGTCATCATTTTGATCTTCATAAGGTGTCTCCTGTATAGGTGCCCTTTTGGATCTGTCGTTGACCATCGGGTTGCCGACACGTTTCGTGGGGCCACCCGACCCATTCAGTTAGAACCCAAAGCCGCCGTATTTCCAGTGAAACTTCCTTAATCCCGGCGCTCAGGCGCCTGGTTGGGGGCCCCGATTATGTCGCTATGCTATCTGAATCAGGGTGATTTGCTTGACCTGCCGCACTTGGCACGTATTATCTGCCTTCAAGATTTAACTGCGGAGTATTCATGGCTGTTCAGCCTTCATCCAGTAACGACCAAAGAGATCTCCTCTCTCGCATGCGCCGGGGAAGACTTCCTTACCTGCCCGATCCGCCCTGCCACTGCTGATTGCAATAGCGGGTCAGGCGTCCAATCCGTGCAGATGCCTGTACCGGCGTCTAGACTTTGCTAACTTCTTCGAAATCCACTTTGTCAATACAATGACCCGGATGCCCTAGTCCGGATTCAATTATGAGGTTGGCATGACCCTATCGCTGGTCGTATTACTGCCTTTTCTGGGCGCCATTGCCGCACCACTGTTTGCTCAAGCCGGACGCACGGCCATCGCCATTGCATCGTCGGTTCCGGCGGTGGTGGCCCTGAGCATCCTGTTTCCTCACTGGAAAACCCTGGCCTCAGGCAACGTGTTTCTGGAAACCTACCAGTGGTTGCCATCGCTGGGTGTCTCGCTCAGCTTCCGCCTGGACGGGCTGTCGATGCTGTTCGCCCTGCTGATCCTGGTGATTGGTCTGCTGGTGATTGTTTACGCCCGCTACTATTTGAAACCACAGGAGAACATTGGCAAGTTTTACGCGCTTCTGCTGTGCTTCATGGGTGCCATGCTGGGCATTGTCTTGTCCAGCAACCTGTTGCTGATGCTGATTTTCTGGGAATTGACCAGCGTGGTGTCGTTCCTGCTGATCGGTTACTGGAGTCACAAAAAAGACGCCCGCCGGGGCGCCCGCATGGCACTGGCGATCACCGGTGGCGGCGGTCTGGCGTTGCTCGCCGGCATTCTGCTGCTGGGCCACATCGTGGGCAGCTTCGAGCTGGATCAGGTACTGGCCGCCGGAGCGCTGATCAAGGCCCACCCGCTGTACCCGTTTGCACTGGCGCTGGTGTTACTCGGCGCGTTTACCAAATCCGCCCAGTTCCCGTTTCATTTCTGGCTGCCCCACGCCATGCAGGCGCCCACGCCAGTGTCCGCTTACCTGCATTCGGCCACCATGGTCAAAGCGGGCGTGTTCCTGCTGGCACGTTTGTACCCGGCGCTGGCGGGCACCGAGCAGTGGTTCTTCATGGTCAGTTTTACCGGCATGCTCACCCTGCTGATCGGCGCCTATGTGGCGTTATTCAAGCATGACCTCAAAGGCTTGCTGGCGTATTCCACCGTCAGCCATCTGGGTCTGATCACCCTGCTGTTTGGCATGGGGACGCCGCTGGCAGCCGTCGCGGGACTGTTCCATGTGGTCAACCACGCCACCTTCAAGGCGTCGCTGTTTATGGCCGCCGGCATTATCGACCATGAGACCGGCACCCGCGACATGCGCCACATCAACGGGCTGTGGCGGTTCATGCCCCACACCGCCACGCTGGCGATGGTCTCCGCCGCGTCCATGGCCGGGGTGCCCCTGCTGAACGGGTTCATCAGCAAAGAGATGTTTTTTGCCGAGGCACTGCAGATCAACCTTCCCGGCATCTGGGTGTATCTGCCGCCGGTCATTGCCACTCTGGCGGGTATCTTCGGGGTGGCCTACTCGGCACGGTTTATTCACGATGTCTTTTTCAACGGCAAACCGCTGAATCTGCCCATTTACCCGCCCCAGGAACCCCCGCGATACATGAAGATCCCGGTGGAAATTCTGGTGTTTGCTTGCATCATGGTGGGCATGTTTCCGGCCATTTCGGTCGGCCCGCTGCTGTATGCGGCGGCCGCGGCCACCCTTGGCGGCCCGGTGCCCGACTACGAACTGGCGGTGCTGCACGGATTCAACCTGCCGTTATTAATGAGCTTTCTGGCTTTCTTCGGCGGTTTGCTGCTGTACACCCAGCGCCAGCGCCTGTTCGATTTCCACGCCCGTTTCAAGGAAATCGATGAAAAGGCCGTGTTCGAAGCGCTGGTCGCACGTCTGGTGGATCGCGCCCATCAATTTACGGCGCGCATTGAGAATGGCTCGCTGCAACGCTATGCCACGCTCTTGGTGGTCAGCGCCATTGTGGTCGCCGTCATGCCCCTGAGCGAGCTGGGCATTTCCATTGGTGCCAATGGCCTGACCCCGCTGGACTGGCCGACAGCCCTGGGCGCACTGATTCTGGTGGTGTGCGCGTTTGGCACCGTGTACATGCACCGCAGCCGCTTTTTCGCGCTGATCCTGCTCAGTGTCGTGGGCTTGATGGTGTCCCTCGGATTCGTACGGTTCTCATCGCCCGACCTGGCCATGACCCAGCTCTCTGTGGAGGTGGTCACGATTGTGCTGCTCATGCTGGCCCTGTATTACATGCCCTCCTGGACGCCCGTGGAAACGCCTCTGTCGCGCCGGCTTCGCGATGGGGCGCTGGCCCTCACCGCCGGTGCCGGCATGACCCTGGTCACCCTGGCCATGCTGACCCAGCCGTTTGACTCCATCTCCAGTTTCTTCCTGGCCAACAGCAAGGTCGGCGGCGGTGGCACCAACGTGGTCAATGTCATCCTGGTGGATTTCCGCGGCTTCGATACCCTGGGCGAAATCACCGTACTGGCGATCGCGGCTCTGGGGATCTACGCCGTGCTGAAAGGCACGACCCTGCCGGTCCCCCCCGGGGACGGCTTCGGACACCCTTGGGCCCGCGACAACCATCCGGTGATGTTGCGCCAGATCGCCCGGCCCATGCTGCCCCTGGCTCTGATGATCTCCGCTTACGTGTTCCTGCGCGGTCACAACATGCCCGGAGGCGGTTTTGTGGCGGGGCTGATCACCTCGGTGGCGTTGATTCTGCAATACGTCGCCAGTGGCATCGTCTGGACCCAGGAGCGCATACCATTCCGCTACCACAATGTGATCGCCCTCGGTCTGCTGTTCGCGACCGTGGCCGGCGCGGGCAGTTACGCCTACGGCTACCCGTTCCTCACCTCCGCCTTTGGCTATATCACCTGGCCGGTGGTGGGCAAGTTTGAAGTGGCCTCCGCGCTCGTGTTCGATCTGGGGGTGTACCTGGCGGTCGTCGGGGCGACCTTGCTGGCATTGGTCAGCATCGGACGCCTGTCACCTCACTCCGCAACCAAAAGTCTGAAAACAAGGGGTTCACGATGGAACTGACCGTTGCTCTGGTTATCGGCGCACTGACGGCGTCCGGTGTGTATCTGCTGCTGCGTGCCCGCACCTTCCCGGTGGTGCTCGGTCTGACCCTGTTGTCCTATGGCGTCAATCTGTTCCTGTTTGCCACCGGTCGCCTGATGACCGGTGGGCAACCGATTCTGGGCAGCACCGAGACCTACTCGGACCCACTGCCACAAGCGCTGGTGCTCACCGCCATCGTCATCGGCTTTGCCATGACCGCCTTTGTGGTGGTGCTGGCGTTGCGCAGCCAGGCCGATCACCAGGACGACCATGTCGACGGTGCCAACCATAACGGCCACCAGAATTCGACGGTAAGCCAGGAGCAGAGCCGATGAATCATTGGTTGACCGCTCCCATCCTGATTCCGTTGCTGGGTGGTATCCTGCAGGTGTTTGTCGGCTACGCGCCGCTCCCCTTGCGGCGCACCCTGGCGCTGGCCACTACGGCCATTCTGCTGGCCTCCGCCATAGCGCTGCTGGCCCTGGCCAACGACGGCAGTTACCGCGCCTATACGCTGGGCAACTGGGCACCGCCGTTTGGCATCGTCCTGGTGCTCGACCGGCTGGCGGCACTGATGCTGGTGATGACCGCAGTGCTCGCGTTCTGTTCACATTTGTATGCGATCAACCGGGTGGATGAAACCAGCCGCCAGTTTCACTCCTTGTATCTGTTTTTGCTGATGGGACTGAACATCGCGTTTCTGACCGGGGATCTGTTCAATCTGTTCGTGGCGTTTGAAGTCCTGCTGATCGCTTCCTACGGCCTGCTCATGCACGGCAAAGGCACACAGCGGACTGTGCCCGGATTGCATTACGTGGTCCTGAATCTGGCCGGTTCGGCGCTGTTTCTGATCAGCGTCGGCATGATCTACAGCGTCACCGGCACCCTCAACATGGCTGACCTTGCCATCAAGGTGGCCCGGGTCAACCCGGCCGACGTCCCCATTCTGCAGGCCGGGGGCATGTTGCTGCTGGTGGTATTCGCCTTGAAATCCGCCATCTTGCCGCTGTGTTTCTGGCTGCCAAAGGCCTACGCCAGTGCCACGGCCCCCGTCTCCGCCATTTTCGTGGTGATGACCAAGGTGGGTGTCTATGCCATCCTGCGGGTTTATATCCTGATCTTCGGCGCCGAGGCCGGCGCCCTCGCCAACCTGGGACTGGACTGGCTGTTCCCGCTGGCGCTGGCCACGCTGGTGATGGGGGTGATCGGCGCCCTCGGAGCCAACAACCTCAAGACCCTGGTCACCTGGCAGGTGCTGATTTCGGTGGGCACCCTGTTTGCGGCTATTGGTCTGGGGAACGTTGCAGGGGTTTCCGGTGCCTTGTTCTATATGGTCAACACCACCTGGGTAACCGCCGGCCTGTTTCTGGTGTGCGATCTGGTTGCCGGGCAACGCGGTTGCGTGGGTGACAAGATTGTCACCGCCCCGCGGATGCACAACCGAACCCTGCTCAGCGTCCTGTTTCTGCTGGGTGCGGTCGCTGCGGTCGGGCTGCCGCCTCTCAGCGGTTTTTTCGGCAAGCTGCTGATTTTGAAAGCAGCCACGCCCGGCCCGCAGATGGTCTGGCTGTGGGCCGTACTGTTGATCGGTGGATTCTTTACACTGATCGCCTACAGTCGCGCCGGCTCCATCGTGTTCTGGCGTAACAGTGAAGGCCATGTGGCCCAAATCGAGCGCCTCACGGTTCCGGTCACCGTCAGCACCGGGGTGCTGATTGCCATGAGTGCCGCCATCGTCGTGCTGGCGGGCCCGTTCAGTGCCTACGCCGAAGCCACCGCCCGGCAACTGTTTGACACCGGCCAGTACCTTGAGATTCTGCACACACCGACCATCGGGAGTGACACACCATGAGTACACGTCTGGGTTTTCCGCAACCTTTTCTCAGCGTCATTCTGTTTTGCGTCTGGCAGCTGCTCGGTGACGGCGTGTCGGGCGCCAGCATCATCGTCGGCCTGGTGCTGGCCTGGCTGTTGCCGCAACTCACCCGCGGCTTCTGGCCGGAGCGGCCGGCAACCAGGAAGCTGTGGCTGATGCCCGTTTACGTGCTGCGGGTGCTGGTGGACATCGTCATGGCGAGCATCTCGGTAGCCCGCCTGGTGCTCAATCCGCGCCAGCCGGAGCCGGCGTTTATCAACTATCCGGTTACGCTGGAGAACCCCCTGGCGATCACCATTCTGGCCAGTACGGTATCGCTGACACCGGGAACCGTCAGCGCCGACATCAGCGATGATTATCAGGTCTTGCTGATCCACGCCCTGGATACCCAGGATCCGGACCAGGTGATTGCGGATATCCGGCGACGCTATGAAGCCCCCCTGCTGGAGATGTTCAAATGATTACCGCAGCCCTCTACATCACCATCGGCATGGTTACTCTGGCGGTGGCGCTGAACACTTACCGGTTGTTCAGGGGCCCGGACGCGGCTGACCGGGTGCTGGCCCTCGATACCCTGTACATCAACGCCATTGCCCTGATTATTCTGTTCGGCATAGCTCTGGGTACGCACCTGTATATGGAGGCCGGTCTGCTCATCGCCGTGATGGGGTTTGTGGGCACCGTGGCCATGTCGAAGTATCTGAAACGCGGCAGTGTGATTGAATAATCAACGAGGATAGACTGATGAGTGTTGTGACCGAGTACGCCCTCTCTGCCTTGCTGCTGATTGGCGGTTTCTTCACCCTGGTGGGCGCGATCGGGCTGGTGCGGCTGCCGGATTTTTACACCCGGCTGCACGCGCCTACCAAAGCCACCACCCTTGGTGTGGGAGCCATCATGCTGGCGTCCGTAGGCTATTTCAGTTCCACCGGCGCGGGGCCGGGTGCGTCCGAGATACTGATTACCGTATTCCTGTTGCTGACCGCCCCGGTAAGCGCCAATATTATTGCCAAAGCGGCCATGCACCTGGACGAGAAGCCGGTGGCGGGAACCAAAGGCAACCCCTGGGAGCAATGACAGGGGGTTAACCTTGCCCCCACAGCGAATAGCCCGCCAGCCCGAGCAACACCACAACCAGCCCCGCCAGCACCACCAGCAAGCCCCGGGTCAGCCAGCGCCGCCGGGGCGGTGCGGGCGTTAGTTGCTGGTGCAGATAAGTGCGCAGCAGGGCCGCGTTGCGGCTGTTCGCCTTCCAGTAGACATCAAACGCATCTCCGGCCACCGGGATCAGGCCCACCACACTTTCCAGCAGCACATTCGCCAGCATGCGCATCACCGTGCCCGTCCCGGCGCCGAGGCGAACCGCCTCCACCACCAGATGCAGGGACAACAGCAACCCCGCCAGATCGCCGATACCCGGCAGCAGCCCGATCAGCGGATCCAGCCCGAAGCGTATCCGGGTAAAGGGAATGCGGAACTGGCTGTCCAAAAGCCGGGCACGCTGCTCCAGCCTCGCCAGAGCCTGCGCGTATCTGGCCTGCTCCCCTGCCCCCGCAGCGACTGAGTTGCGTTTGGTAGCGGTCATAAGGTTGGTGTGCTCTCCAGCGGATTGTTCGCCATAGTATGCGCCCTTGCGGGGTGTGCAACACCCTGCAGGGTACATTAACTAACAGGGTGAAGACCGGGCAAGCCTCCGTCAACCAGGGCACAAGACGTGACCAAACTCACAAATAACTCAAGAAATCAGCTTGTTAGCCACTGAATGCGGGACTCGTTTTCATCCTTTCGAACGCTTCCGGTTTGCGCCCAACTGTGTCAGATTAGCTGCACATCTCGTTACAACATCAACAACCGAGAGCCAAGGAGCCCACTCATGGTGGCCACAAAGATTCTTCCCGCGGCTGACAATGCCCATCAATACCCGCTACTTATCAAACAATTGCTGCTTTCTGCCGACCGTTACTCTCCGCATCAGGAAATTGTATACGCCAACCGCAGCAGCTACACCTACAGGGATCTGATTGCACGCATCCACCGTCTCGCCAATGCGTTGACCGACGCCGGGGTCAAACCCGGGGATACGGTGGCCGTCCTCGACTGGGACACGCCCCGCTACCTGGAGTGCTTCTTCGCCATTCCAATGATCGGCGCCGTGCTGCATACGGTCAATGTGCGCTTGTCTCCGGAACAGATCGTCTACACCATGAACCACGCCGAAGACGATCTGGTGTTGGTGCACGACGATTTCCTCCCGATTCTGGAGGGGCTGCGGGACGATATCCACACAGTGAAAGGCTACATTCAACTCAGTGACAATGAGCAGCCGCAACCCACCTCACTGGAAACCATCGGCGAGTATGAAGCCCTGCTGGCGGCGGCCGAGGAACAATTTGAGTTCCCGGACTTCGACGAAAACAGCGTCGCCACCATGTTTTACACCACCGGCACCACCGGTAACCCCAAAGGGGTGTTCTTCAGCCACCGGCAACTGGTGTTGCACACCCTGGGCATGGTCGGTTCCCTGTCGGCTTACGATGAACTGCCCCTGTTGCGCTCGTCATCGGTGTACATGCCGATCACCCCCATGTTTCACGTTCACGCCTGGGGGGTGCCCTACGCTGCCACCATGATGGGCATCAAACAGGTATACCCGGGACGCTACGAACCGGAGCTACTGGTCGACTTGCTCAAAAAGCACCAGGTGACCTTTTCCCACTGCGTTCCCACCATCATGCAAATGATGCTGGCCACCGAGTCCATCAAGACCGCCGACCTCAGCCACTGGCACGTACTCATCGGTGGCAGTGCCATGACCGAAGGCCTGTGCCAGGCCGCCTCCAGGCTGGGAGTCCGTATGTATACCGGTTACGGCATGTCGGAAACCTGTCCGTTATTGACCGCCACCCACCTGACCCCGGAGGACCTGGAGTTGCCCCTGGAGCAGCAGGTTGGCAAACGCATCAAAACCGGTATTGCCGTGCCCCTGGTGGAGGTGCGCATTGTTGACACCGAGGGCAATCCCCTGCCCCACGACGGCGTCACCCAGGGCGAAGTGGTTACCCGGGCCCCCTGGCTCACCCAGGACTACTTCAAAGAGCCCGACAAAGGTCGTGAGCTGTGGCAACATGGCTGGCTGCATACCGGCGATGTGGGCTGCCTTGAGCCCGATCACACCCTGGTCATCAAAGACCGTATCAAAGACGTCATTAAAACCGGGGGGGAGTGGTTATCGTCACTCGCGCTCGAAAATCTGATCAGTCAGCACCCCGCGGTGGCGGCGACCGCCGTTGTGGGGGTGCCCGATGACGAGTGGGGCGAGCGCCCCCATGCCCTGGTGGTGCTGGCCGCCGGTCAGGCGCTGGACAAAGCCGGTTTGCAGCACCACCTGCAACAATTTGTTGAGGCCGGCGAAATCAATCAATGGGCCATCCCCGAACGCATTGATTTCGTGGACGATATTCCGAAAACCAGTGTGGGCAAAATCAACAAGAAGCTGATCCGCGATCAACTCGTGTAAGCCAACCCAGCCATTACTCCGTTAACCCGCCGGTTGGGCCTGCGGGTTAGCGGTGGAGCCTTTGCCATGATGTCCAAATTCCGGAGCTGGATCAGCAGCCCGAGCGGTGTACGCAAAATAATCAACATTTACGGACCTTATGTGGGCGCGGGCGTCAAAGTGACCCACATTGCCCCTGACTACAGCGCGGCGACGGTGGAGATGAATCTGCGCTGGTACAACACCAATTACGTGGGTACCCACTTTGGAGGTTCGCTATACAGCATGGTCGACCCCATGTACATGTTGTTGCTGATGAATCGGCTGGGCAAGGAATACATCGTGTGGGACAAATCCGCCTGCATCGATTTTATCCGCCCCGGCACCGGTCGGGTGTCGGCCCATTTCGAACTGACCGATAACAAACTTGACGAAATCCGCACCGCCACCGCCAACGGCGACAAAATGCTGCCCCAGTGGGATGTGGATATCGTTGACCAACAAGACGAGCTGGTGGCGCGGGTCAATAAGGTACTGTACGTCAGGAAAAAGCCTGAATACCGGTAAATGCGAAATCGACCGCCGGCTGCCGGCCGTCAATAATATCCGCCAAGGCCGTGGCCGAGCCGCAGCTATGGGTCCACCCCAGGGTGCCGTGGCCGGTGTTGAGGTACAGATTACGGAAGTGGCTCCGGCCGATGTAGGGTACATTGGACGGCGTCGACGGGCGCAGACCGGTCCAGAACTCTGCCTGCTCCCAGCGGCCGGCCTCCGGCATCACCGCCGCCGCCCGACGCACGATGGCCCGGCAGCGCCGGCGATTGAGAACCCGGTTGCGGCCGTTGATTTCGGCGGTACCGGCAACGCGCAGCCGGCTCCCCAGGCGGGAATACACCAGCTTGTACTCATCATCCGTCAGACTCACATGGTAGGCTGCGGCTTCCCTGTTGACCGGCACCGTGATCGAGTAACCTTTCGCCGGGTATATATTCAGCCGCAGGCCCAGTTGCCGCGCCAGCACCGCACTTTCGCAGCCGAGACTCAATACATACGCGTCCGCCCGCAGGGTGCGATGCCGCCCCTCCGCCAGGGTATGGACGCCCAGTATCTGCTCACGGCTGTATTCCAGTCCGAGGATCTCGGTGTTGTAAAGAAACTCGACCCCCGCGGCGGCCGCGTGCGCCGCGAGCTGCTGGGTGAACTTGCGGGCGTCACCGGATTCGTCTTCGGCGGTGTAGGTGGCGCCCGCAATACGACTGCGGGCCGGGGCCAGGGCCGGTTCCAATTCCACCGCCCGATCGGCGCTGATGACCTGCCGGTCGCAGCCCAACTCGCGCATCAACCGGGCCGGTGTGCGGGCCGCCTCAAACTCCCGGGGGTTGGTGTAAAAGTGCAGGATGCCTTTGGTCTCCTGGTCGTACTCCAACTCCAGCTCTTGTCGCAGGGTTTGCAGGGCCTGACGGCTGTAGGTGCCCAGATTTACAATCTGGCGAATGTTGTGGGCGGCCCGGGCCGGCCCGCACTCGCGCAAAAAACCCAAGGCCCAGCGCCACTGCGCCGGGTCCAGACGCGGCCGGAACAATAGGGGCGCGTCGGCCTGCAACAGCCACTTGAGCACCTTCCAGGGGGCAGTGGGGTTAGCCCAGGGCTGGGCGTGGGAGACCGAGATCTGACCGCCGTTGGCAAAACTGGTTTCCAGCGCCGCCTGACTCTGACGCTCGATGACCCTTACCTCATGGCCTGCCTGGCGCAGAAACCACGCTGTGGTGACTCCGACAACCCCGGCCCCCATTACCGTAATGTGCATTCACCCGCTCCGTACCGTGTGGATTCGCTGTCTGGCTATTGTAACGCCCGAACGCACGATTTGCGGGTTAGACCATCAGCCACCGGCGCGCTTGACGGTCCAGCCTTTTGCTTGCAGCAGGGGCATGAGCAGATCGCGCTGGTCACCCTGGATTTCAATCACCCCGTCCCTGACCGTGCCGCCGGTACCACACCGCGCTTTCAGCGTTTTGGCCAGTGCCGCCAGCTCTTTGTCGTCCAGCGGCACGCCGGTAATCAGGGTGACGCCCCGGCCCTTGCGCCCCTTGGTTTCGCGCCTCAAGCGAACCACCCCGTCGCCGGCAGACCGGGCGACTGCGGCACAGCGGCACTCACTGACCGGCTCGCGACAGCCCGGGCACATGCGCCCCTGTTCCGTAGAAAACACCAGTCCGCCTGTTCGGTTCTTGCTCATTACTACTCCTTGCACACCCGCGGCTGACGGCAGTAGCAACTGCTGTCAACGCGCGGGTGGGTACTGTTTAAACATTTCGGTGACCACTTCGTCGATCAGTTTTTCCCGGGTGGCCGGCGACTGGCTTTCGTTCAGGTAGCGGCGACTGGCCGCCCGCCAGACCACCCGTTTGGTGTCGGTATCAACGAATTCGAGCACCAGTTTGCCTTCTTTCACTTGCTGCACCGGGGGTACGGTGGCAAGCCCAAAACCAAAGCGATTGTGCCCCAGACCCAGGCCGTAACTGAACCCCCTGCTGTCCAGCCGCTCCTCTTCCGCCACTCGCCAGGTCACCAGCAAATCGGCTTCGGTGTCAGCGGTTTGCTGCAACCCCTCCTGTCTCATTTCGCGTTCCACGGCTGCCTGAACCCGGGCGCCGTCGAGCGACAGAAAGTCCGGATTGGCGTTCTCCGGGGCAAATGCCCAGCTGGTGTAGCGGGTGAATTCGATGGTCGAGTCGTAGTCCGTCACTACCTTGCCGGCACAGCCCGTCAAACTCAAGGCAACCAAAACCGCCATTAGGATACGCATAGCTGATGTACTCCCCGTGCAGTATTTCCTTCAGTATACGATTGAAACCCGCAACCAGGCACTCAGCTGTCCGTTCGGCAATCAATTTTCTCGGCCGCACAAAAACCGAGGAAGTCCGCCAGCCGGGTGTCACTCACCTGCACCGCCATGGTCAGACCCGCGCCGTCCAGACCGGCGCCGTAATGGACCGCGCCAATCTCCGCGCCGTTGTGTTCGCACCAGTGACGCACCGGCTGCTCGCTGGCAAAGGGCAATTCAATATCCACCCGGGTCATGACCGGCTGCACCACTCGCTCCACCTGCGACAACACGCTTTCGGCCGCACTGGCATAAGCCCTCACCAGGCCACCGGCACCCAGCTTGATGCCGCCAAAATAGCGGATTACCACCACCAGCACATCCCCCATGTCTTTGTGCTGGATCACATTGAGAATGGGTTTGCCGGCGGTGCCCGACGGCTCGCCATCATCGTTCATGGCGGCTTCCGCCGCCGCACCCGGACGACCGATCTGGTAAGCCCAGCAGACATGGCGGGCGTCGGGGTGGTCCCGGTGGGCCTGCTCCACCACCGCCCGCACGTCTTCCCGTGAGGCCACCGGGGCCACCCGGGCAATAAAGCGGCTCTTTTTGATTTCGGTCTCGCATTCGAGCGAACCTGCAGGTACGGGGTAGTCTTTGCTCATGATGGTTCCACACTGGTAAACACAGGCAGTATCAACGCCACCACCAGACCACCGCCCGCGCCATTGCGGGCGGTGATGTCCCCGTCGTGCAACCGGGCAATGTCTTTGGCGATGGCGAGTCCTAACCCCCAGCCCTTCCCGGACCGGGACTGATCACCGCGATAAAAGGGTTCAAACACCTGCTCAAGGGCGGTCTCGGGAAGCCCGGGCCCATGGTCGCGGATTTCACAATACAGCTGCTGCTCCCGGTCGGTCACGGTTACTTCCACGTCCTGACCTGGCGGCGTGTAATCGATCGCATTCTGCAGGACGTTTTCAAACGCCCGCTGCAACAAGCCGTCGTTCCCCAGCACCGTCATTCCGTGGCTGGCCGGACTGAAGGTCAGCCGACAGGCCACATTCTGATGGGCGGCATAACCGGCTGCATCCTCCAGCACCCGCTGCAATACGTCAACCGGCCGCACCGGTTCCCGGGGCAGGCTCTGGCCCTGCTCGGTGACCCGGTAGAGGGTCAGGATCTGCGCGGTCATCGTCTCCAGTCGCTCATTCTGGCGCAGGACGCTGTCGGTCAACTCCGCATCACTGCCGGACTCGCTCAGCAATTCAATGGCGATCCGCTGGCGCGTGAGGGGGGTGCGCAGATCGTGGGAAATATCCCGCAACAGGTGTTTTTGCCGCGCCAGCAACTGGCACAGCTGATCGGTCATATCATTAAACGCACGGGCCAGCGCACCAATTTCATCCCGGCGCGCTGCAATCCGGGGACTCACCCGCAACGAGGTAGTCCCGTCGGCGATGGCCCGGGCGGTGTGTTCGACATGTTGCAACGGACGGGACAGCCAGCGGGCGATCCACCAGCAGGCCAGGCTGATCAGCACAAACCCCACCAGCATTTCCAGCCACCGGGTCACCCGGAAATCCAGCCACCCCGCGCCGTTTGCCTGCGGCCACGCCACCAGTGAGTAATCAGGAGTCAACGCAATAACGGCCGGACGGTGGCGGTACCAGCCTGCCCCCAAACGTTCCCTCACGGATCGCGGCAGGTGGCTGTCACTGCCTGCCTCGCGCTGCCGGGCATCCAGCAGCACCAGCCGCAACTCCAGCTCGCGCCCCTGCTGCTTAAGATAACGCCAGGCCACCGCTCGCCCTTGCTGTTGCTGAATACGTATGGCGTCCATACCTATATTCCGCAGACCTATCTGACGTTCAATACCGGTGCGTTCCCGCTCCTGCAGTTGACGGGTGGCAGCATTGCTGATGATCACGGTGGCCGCCATCGCGAGCCAGATCAGCACAAAAATGCGCCAGAACAGAGGTACCGCAAAACGCTGGTTCATGGTGTTACCCGATAGCTGTAGCCCAGGCCGCGTACGGTTTCGATGCGGTACGTTGCTTCGCCCCCCAGTTTGCGGCGGAGGTTGCTGATGTGCATGTCCAGAGTGCGGTCATAGACGGCGAGGCGGCGGCCCAGCGCCCACATCATCAGATCGGTTTTGCGCACCACACTGCCCGCATGGGCAAGCAACACCTGCAGGACCTCGTACTCGGTCGCGGTCAGATCTAACGGTGTGCCATCTTGCAGAATACGCCGCTGGGCCGGCTCCAGGGTCAGGTCGCCAACGATACGCGCGTCCCCGGTTTCGGCCTGCTGATCCCAGGCAATACGGCGCAACAACGCCTGCAAGCGTGCCACCAGCTCCCGTGGGTTACAGGGTTTGGGAATATAGTCGTCGGCACCCACTTCGAAGCCGACAATGCGGTCGGTTTCGTCACCCCGGGCGGTGAGCAGCATAACCGGCAAATGGGTTCGCGCACGGATTTTACGCAACACTTCAAGGCCATTGATATCCGGCAGCATGAGATCCAGGACCACAATGTCACAATGATGCTCCACCGCCAGGGCGAGGCCATCGGTGCCATTGGCAGCTTCCCGGATAACAAACCCCTGCCCGGTCAGATAGCGGGCCAGCAGGCTGCGCAATTCATCATCGTCCTCAATCAACAATACCCGCTCTGACATCAGCCACCTCTGTCTGGTTATGGAGCTATGTTAACATGCGGTGGTAACACACTTTCTCCACTTCAGCGGTTTACACAACCTTTACACCCCACTGACGATGGCTGACAGTTCCCGGGGTATTCTGGTTGCCGTGCATGACTCACACCCAACAGGAGAATCAACATGACGACATCAACCCTGTCTCGCTGGCTGTTACCTTCTTTAGTGACTGCGGCCTTGCTCTCCAGCTCTCTCGCTCTGGCGGATCATCATGGTGGCTACAAAGGCAAACGCCACCACGGTGACGTCTGTGCACACATGAAAGAGGGTAAAGGCAAGTTTGATCGCGATGCAATGCGTGCAAAAATGGAAGCCCGCCACAATGAAATAGCCGAGCGCCTCAGCCTGACCAGCGAGCAACGTAACATCTGGGACGAGATCCATCAGGAACGCCAGGCCGCATGGGAAAAGCGCATGCAGCAAATGCAGGAAAGGATGGAAAAACGTTGCAACGGTAAAATGGACGAGTGATTCTGACCGGGGTTCTGGCGTATGGTGGCAGGTATGACGACGCCCTCTATCACGTTGAGCCATAGCAGAACCCCATGACCGACATTGAAATTCGCACCCTGAGGTCCATCCACGACATCGATGCGGATAGCTGGGACCGTTTCAGCGGTTCCGGCAACCCGTTTCTGTGTCACCGCTTTTTGGCCGCCCTGGAAACCACCGGTTGCACCACCCGCGCCACCGGCTGGCAACCCAGCCACCTGCTGTTTTACCGCCGCAACCGGCTGGTCGGCGTCGCCCCGGCGTATTTGAAATCCCACTCCATGGGCGAGTATGTGTTTGACTGGGCCTGGGCCGATGCCTATCGGCGCCATGATCTTGCGTATTATCCCAAGCTGTTGATCGCCGTGCCATTTACGCCGTCCGTAGGTGGCCGCCTGTTGCTCGCTCCGGAGCTTCGTGCGCAGCTTGGCGCCGACACCGTCCACCGGGCACTGGATCGGTGCACCACCCGTCTGGGGGCGCACTCGTGGCACCTGCTGTTCCCCAACCGGGATGACCAGCGCCTGCTGCACCACCCGGATCGCCTGCACCGGATCGGCTGTCAGTTTCACTGGCACAATCGGGGCTACGCCAGCTTTGAGGATTTCCTCGCGACCCTCACCTCCCGCAGGCGCAAATCCATTCGCCGGGAGCGCCGTCAGGTGAGCGAACAGGGCATTGGTTTCACCCATTACCGGGGGGCCCAGACCCCCGATGCCGTACTGGCGGCGTTTTACACCTTTTATCAGGCCACTTACCTGAAGCGCGGGCAACGCCCTTACCTGAACCTGGAGTTTTTCCGGGAGCTGCGTACCCGGCAACCGGAGCATCTGCATCTGGTGATGGCCGAAAAGGCGGGTGAGCTGATTGCCGGTGCCCTGTTTTTGCTCGGCGACGACACCCTGTACGGTCGCTACTGGGGTTGCCTGGCCGAATACGACCATCTGCACTTTGAAACCTGCTATTACCAGGGCATTGAGCTGGCCATTGCCCGCAAACTGAACCGCTTCGATGCCGGTGCCCAGGGCGAGCACAAACTGATTCGCGGCTTTGAACCGGTGCTCACCCATTCCTGGCACTGGGTTGCGCACCCGGGGTTTCACCACGCCCTGACCCACTACACCGCCGATGAAGCCGAGCAGGTACGCGCGTATCAAGCGGATGCGCTCACGGTGCTGCCCTACCGGCAGGACACGGCGTAAGACCATGGTCAGATCTGAGTTTATCCATGCAATGGCGTAAACTGGGGGCACGTCACCACACCACTCCAGCAACGACATGGGGCAGGCCGACAGCGTCATGATCAAAAACTACGGCATTCTGTTGTTACCGGAATTCAGCAACCTGTGCTTTTCCAACCTGATCGAGCCATTGCGGGCGGCCAACGACTTGTCCGATCAACCGGTCGCCAAGTGGCATCTGTTTTCGGTCGATGGCAAAAGTGTGTCCAGCACCAGCGGGCTGACCTTTCCGGTGCACAAGAGCGTGGCCGACATTCCCGATACCGCGCCGCTGGATATTCTCTTTGTGATGGCCAGTTACAATTACGAGTCGTACATCACCCCACCGCTGGTTCAGCAGCTGCGCAGACTGAAACCCTATGCCAAACAGATTGCCGGTCTGGATGCCGGCCCGTTTGCGCTGGCCAGAGCCGGTCTGCTGAGTGGCTACCGTGCCACCATTCACTGGGCCGAGCTGGACGTGTTCCAGGAAACCTTCCCCGACATCAAGGTGTGTGCCGACCGCTACGTGATCGACCGGGACCGGATCACCACCGGGGGGGCCAGCACCTCCATGGATCTGATTCTGGAGGTGATTCGCCAGCACCATGGCGAGCAACTGGCAATCGCGGTGGCCGAATTTCTGATATTCGATATCGAGCGCCCCGGCAGCAGCCAGCAACGGGAATTCGCTTCCGCCCGCCTCAGCGTGCGCGCCCCGCGTCTGGCGAAAGCCGTCAAGCTCATGGAAGCCAACATCGAAACGCCCCTGGCCATCTCGGATCTGGCGCAACAGGTCGGAACCTCCCAGCGACAGCTGGAGCGGGAGTTTCGCGAGGTGCTGGACGCCACTCCGGGACGCTACTACGTCTTGCTGAGGGTCGCCGCCGCCCGCCGCCTGATCCGGGAAACCAATTTCAGCATTACCCAGGTGGCGGTACGCAGCGGCTTCAATTCGTCGGCTGCGCTGATCCGCAATTACCGGGCCACGTATCACTGCACACCATCGGCCGATCGCAAGCTGCACAGATTGCGCAGATCCCCCGTCGAAGATCCATAAAAAAAGGCCCCCGAAGGGGCCAGGATCATGGCACAACAACCCAACAACGCTTACCCGGGGTCAGGCAACCGTCAACCCGGCCAGGCGGCCACGCACAATCTCAGTGGCTTCGGTGACAATCCGTTGCACCAGTGCGTCCACAGTGGGAATGTCGTGGATCAGCCCCTGGGACATGCCCGCCCACCAGATCCCATGCTCCAGATCGCCGGTTTCCAGCACCGTCGCCCCGCGCTTGCCGGACACCAGCTCCGCCACATCGGCGAACTCGCTGCCTTCCCGTTGTTCGATACTGGCCACTTCTTTGGCCACCGAGTTGCGGTGTACCCGCGCAGTATTACGGAACTTGCGGAAGATCAGCTGGGTATCCAGCTCGCTGCTGGCTACCAGCTGGTTCTTCAGGTTCTGATGCACCGGGGCTTCCACCGTGCACAGGAAACGGGTACCCATGCTCATGCCCTCGGCGCCCATACTCAGGGCCGCGACCAGACCACGGGCGTCGCTGAAACCGCCACAGGCGACCACCGGGATGTCCAGTGCATCCACCGCCCTGGGCACCAGCACCAGCGACGGGATGTCATCTTCCCCGGGATGACCCGCGGCTTCAAACCCGTCGATGATCACCGCATCGCACCCCACCGCTTGCGCCTTCAGGGCGTGGCGCACCGAGGTGCACTTGTGCACCACTTTGATGCCGGCGGCCTTGAACGCCGCCATAAACGGCTCGGGGCTGCGCCCGGCGGTTTCGACGAATTTGACCCCCGAATCGATGATCACCTGGGCGTATTCCGCATAGGGAGGCGGGGTCAGCGTGGGCAAGATCGTCAGGTTGACGCCGAAGGGCTTGTCCGTCATGCCCTGGGTCCGGGCAATCTCCCGCGCCAGCGCGTCGGGGGTCGGCTGGGTCAGCGCGGTCAGAAACCCCATGGCCCCCGCATTGGCCACGGCCGAGACCAACTCTGCGGTGGACACCCGCTGCATGCCGCCTTGCAACACCGGGTGCTCCACTCCGAACAATTCGGTAATCCGCGTGTTAAACATATCCTTGCACTCCTGTTATAGATTCGTTCGTACTGGGTGTTGCTGATGCGGTTGCTTCTGCCGTGCCGACGTCAGCCGACGACCGTTGCCGCTCCGGAAAATCTGCTCGCAACCACCGCAGCAACGAGAAAAACGATAGACACATCACCACCAATAAGGGGACGCCAACCACCAGACTGGCGGTTTTCAGCGGTTCCAGTCCACCGGCGTTCATCAGCACCAGCCCCGCAGCGCCCAGCGCCACAGCCCAAAAAAACCGGTTGGCAACGTGGGGTTCAACACCCTCCCCAAGATTGCGCGACGTCACCGATGCCAATACGTACGCGGACGAATCCACGGTTGTACCGGAGTAGACAAAGCCCACCACGATAAACAGCACCAGAATTACGCTGTAGAGGGGTAACTGCTCCAGAGTGCCCAGAATGGCAGCCGACGGGCTCTCGTTGGCCATGGTCTCCAGCACCGGGAAAGTGCCACTCAGCTCAGCATGCATGGAGGTGCTGCCAAACAGGATGAAGAACAGAATGCAACCCGCGCTGCCCGCGCCCAGCACCGTCAACCCCATGTCGCGAAAGGTGCGGCCACGGGAAATGCGGGCAATGAAAATACCCATATAGGGTCCCATAGCCACCCACCAGGCCCAGTAAAAAATCGTCCACCACTGTGGGAACATGCTGTTGGCCACCGGGTCGGTGTAGAAGGCCATGTGGGCAAACTCGGTGATCATCAGACCCATGCTGTTGGTAAAGCTGTTCAGCATGAAAAAGGTAGGTCCACCGATGAAAATGATGACGCAGAGCACACTCAGTGCGTAGAGATTGAACTGGCTCAGGCGCTGAATGCCGCGCTTCAAGCCCAGCACGACCGAGGTGACAAAAATGACACTCCAGATCAACACCACCACAATATCAACGTTGAAGGTGTGCTCTATGCCCAACAGCCGGCTGATGGCTTCGGCCAGCATCGGTGTCCCGGAAGCCAGAGCGGTACCCACCCCGCCCACCAGGCCGAACACCATCAACACATCAATCACCTTGCCGATATGGCCATTGGCGTGCTTTTCACCGATCAACCCCGCGCAGGCAATGCTCAACCGCAACTGCTTTTGCTTGCGATTATAAAAGGCATAGCCGATGGGAAATGCCGTCAGGCAATAAAATGCCCAGGCTAATGGCCCCCAGTGGAACATCCCATACATCGCTGCGTAGTCGGCCGCCCGGTCACTTTTCGGTTCCAGGCCAAACGGTGGCGCAGTGAAATAGTAGGTCCACTCGATGGACGACCAGAATATCAGCGACGTACCAATGCCGGAGCAAAAGAACATCGTAACCCAGCTAAGTCTGGAGAATTCCGGCCGGGCGTCCGGCCCTCCGAGCCGGACCTGACTGTAACGACCCAGAGACAGCCACAGTACTGCGCCGAAAAAAAATGCACCTGCCCATATGTAGGCAAAACCGAGCTGGTTGGTAACAAACTCAAACGCAACCTTGATAGCCGCGAGAGTCTGACTTTCGAACACTATCATGACGATAATGACGGCGGTCACGATGATGCAAGCCGGCCAGAAGATGTGCTTGTCTACCTGGGCTTCCGGCTTGTTCACGCCCGTTGTTATTGTTTGTCTCATGTCCCGATTCCTGCATACGATCTAGTTGTTATTGGACGATCCAGAACCTTAGTGGGGTAACGCCTGCGGCTACCCCTGAGCCCGCAACAATTCCTTGGAGATAATGTGGCGCTGGATTTCCGAGGTGCCTTCCCAGATCCGCTCGATGCGCGCATTCCGCCACAGGCGCTCAACCACCGTTTCGTTCATCAACCCCATCCCGCCAAAGATCTGCACCGCCTCGTCGGTCACCCGTCCCAGCACTTCGCTGGCAAACAGTTTGGCCATACCCGCGTCGCCGTCGGTCATGGTGCCCTGGTCCATTTTCCAGGCGGCGTGCAGGGTCATCAGTTCGGCCGCGTGAATTTCGGTGACCATGTCCGCCAGTTTGAAGGACACCCCCTGATTGGCGCCGATGGGTTTGCCAAACTGCTTTCGTTCGGCGGCCCACTGGGTGGCCAGTGCCTGCGCACGCTGTGCCTGCCCTACGCAGTGAGCCGCCACCATCACCCGGCCCGCGGTTAACCAGGCGTTGGCCACATCCCAGCCCTTGCCCACTTCCCCCAACACCTTGGACGCGTGCACCCGGCAGTCGTCAAAGAACATTTCATACTGGTGGTAACCGCGGTTACTGACGCAGATGGGCCCCCGGCGCACGGTAAAGCCCGGGGTACCCTTGTCCACCAGAAACGCGGTCACCTGATTGCGGGGACGTCCGGAGGACTCGTCGACGCCGGTCACCGCAAACACTATCGCAAAATCGGCCTCACCGGCGTGACTGATAAAGTGCTTTCCGCCGTTGATCACAAAGCTGTCGCCGTCCTGGCGCGCCCGGGTGGTGATGCCCGAGGCATCGGACCCGGCGCCGGGCTCGGTCAGGGCAAAGCAGTCGGTCTTTTCGCCCCGCACACACGGCAGCAGATAGTCATTGATCTGATCGTCCCGGCAGGCCATCAGGATATTACTGGGGCGCGCCACAAACACCTGCAACGCCCAGGACACTTTGGCCAGTTCCCGCTCAATCAGCGCCTGGGAGACGTGGTCAATCCCCAACCCGCCCACCGACTCAGGCATATTGAAGGCGTACAGACCGGCGTCCAGCGCCTTCTGTCTGATGGTGTCAGCCAGCTCCGGGCTGACCTCGCCGCTGGCCTCGACGGCGTCTTCATGGGGCAGCAGCTCCTTTTCGACAAAGGCAGCAGCGGTACGCACCAGCATGTTTTGTTCTTCGCTCAACTGAAAATCCATGGTGTTCTCCCAATCAGAATGTTGTTATTGTCCGGTCCACTCAGGCAGACGGCCTTCGAGAAAAGCTTTGGCACCTTCTTGAGCGTCGCTGCTTTCAAGCATGGCCATGAAGGCAGGCCATTCTTTTGAGCGCAGCGCTGCGTAGCTTTCTGCGAAGGTCAGCCCTTCGGTAAGCTCCGCCGCCTCTTTGATGGCGGCCAGCGACAGCGGGGCTGCCTTGATCAGTTCTTGCGCCAGATCCCTGGCGGCGGCCATGGCCTGGCCCTCGCCGACCACGGCGTTCACCAGCCCGAAATCCATCAGCTCCTGTCCCGTCAAGCGGCGCCCGGTCATCAGAATCTCAAACGCTATTTGCCGCGGTAACAGTTTGGGCAGCAGGAAAGTGGCCACATCCGGAGCCACCCCCAGTTGCGCCTCGGGCAGCCAGAACTGGGCGTTTTCAGCGGCAATGACAAAATCGGCGCGCAGCAGCATTTCGAAGCCTGCGCCTATGGCATAACCATTAACCGCGCAGATCACCGGTTTGTACAGATCCGGTAATTCGATAAAGCCCCCGAAACCACCTTCACCGAAATCACCGGTGAACTCCTCCCCGTCGGCCACCGCATTGAGGTCCCAGCCGCCGCAAAAAAACTTCTCCCCGGCGCCGGTCAGGATGGCCACCCGCAACGATGAGTCGTCACGGAACTCCGCAAACAGCTTGCCCATTTCACGGCTCAGGGCGGCACTGACGGCATTGCCTTTGGGTTTATCCAGGGTGATTTCGAAGATATCACCGTTACGAACTGCGTGCAGATACTCGGACATTGAAATATTCCTTTTTGTTGTGTCTTGAAAAAACGTGAATTATGTACCGACCCACTGGGGGGCACGTCCTTCACCAAATGCTTTCGCCCCTTCCATCGAATCGTCGCTCTCCAGCATGGTTTTGAACGCCGGCCAGGTGTCGGTGCGCAGACGCTCATAGCATTCCGCGAAGGTGCTGGTTTCGGTGGCGTTGACCGCTTCCTTGATCGCGGCCAGTGACAGGGGGGCGGCCTTGAGCAGCGTGTCGGCCAGTGCCCGGGCCGTGGCCATCAATTCGGTTTGCGGCACAACCTGATTCACCAGTCCCCAATCCGCCATGCGCTGCGCCGAGAACCGGCGACCGGTCATGAGCACCTCCATTGCCCGCTGACGCGTCAGCAGCCTGGGCAACATGAAGGTGCCAATGTCCGGGGCAATGCCGATGCGCACTTCCGGCAGCAAAAACTCGGCGTGTTCAGAGGCGACGACGAAGTCGGCGCGCATCAACATTTCGAATCCGGCGCCGACGGCCATGCCATTCACTGCGCAAATCACGGGCTTGTTGAGGTCTTGCAACTCGGGGAAGCCGGCGAAACCACCTTCGCCAAATTCTCCAATGTATTCTTCGCCGTCGGCCACCGCGTTCAGATCCCAGCCGGCAGAATAAAACCGATCGCCGGCGCCGGTCATAATGGCGACCCGCAATTCCGGGTCGTCACGGAATTGGACAAACACCCGCCCCAGTTCCCGGCTCAGGGGAATATCAATGGTGTTGGCCTTAGGGCGGTCGAGGGTTATTTCCAGTACCGCCCCACGGCGTTCTATCAACAGAAACTCGCTCATTACGCCGGCTCCTGCTCAGTCGCCAGACTGTCGGACCGAGTGGTCCCGTGGTGCCCGGGGGCGAACCGGATCAGCGCGTCTGCAGCCACCACCCCCTGCCCTTCCGGCAACACCAGCAAGGGGTTCACGTCAAGTTCAATCAACGAGTCCTGATGGCGTTCGGCGTAGTCTGCGATGGCCATCACCGCATCGATTACCGCCTCCAGATCCGCCTCCGGGCGCCCCCGGAAACCGAACAGCAGACTGGCGGTCTGCAATGAGCGCAGCGCCTGTTCCACCTCGGTGCGGTTGGTTGGTAACAGTAACGGCCGGCTGTCCTTGAGCAGCTCCACCAGGATGCCGCCCGCGCCCACCACCAGATGCAGGCCAAACTGCTCGTCCCGACTGACCCCGACAATCAATTCGGCGACACTGCCGGCCACCATAGTCTCGATCAGCACGTCGCGGCCCAGGGTCAGCATATGCGCCACCGCCGCTTCGACGTCGGCGGGTCGCGTCAGATTCAGGCGGACGCCACCCACATCGGTTTTATGGGCCACCCCCAGGGCTTTCACCACCACCGGGTAGCCCAACTCTTCGGCTGCAGCCACCCCGGCGGCGGCAGACGCCACCACCCGCGAGCGGGGCACACTCAAACCGAAGGCCGCCAGGGCTTTTTTGGCACTGGCTTCGTCAATGATGTGCTCACCGACCATGTCGACCCGGGGACCGGACAGAATCGGCTGGCTGGGCCCCGGTCGTGCCCACAGCTGGCCGATGCGGGCCGCCGCCTCGACCGCGGGAACCGCTGCCTGCACGCCACTCAGTGGCGCTATACCGCGCTCCAGCAGCCTTAGCGCCAATGCTTCCGGCAGATTGTCCGACAGGGTGGACATCACCGCGGTCGGGTAATTGAGAGTTTCGGAGGCGTCCACCAGGGCCTGCTCGGCGCTGTCCCAATCGGCACTGTCACAGCGATCTTCCCGGGGCAAATCCAGCATGCTGATGGTCAGATCGAAACCCTCGTTCATGTAGGTTTCGTAGGTGCGCCTCAAGCCCTCCCGGCTGCCCCAATCGAACAACTGGTAATCCAGCGGGTTGGCGACCACCATGCGTTCATGCACCACCCGTTTCAGTGCCATCACCCCGCTGTCCGACAGGGGGGGCAGCATCAGTGACGTTTCGCTGATGGCGTCGGCCAGCACGGACATGTCGCCGCCGGAGGTGCTCATGGCGCCGACTCGAACGCCGCCGAGGGGGCCGTGTACATGCAGCAGCTTCAGGGCTTCAATCAGGGTTTCCAGGGAGTTCACCCGGGCCACCCCGGAGCGCTCGAACAAAGCGTCGATGAGGCTGTCGGAGCCACTCAAGGCTGCGGTGTGGGACATCACCACCTGACTGGCAATTTCGGAATGACCGGACTTGAGCGCCACAATCGGCTTGCCATACTGGCGGGCGATCTCGGCGGCCTGCTGAAACGCCCGCGGATCGGTAATGCCCTCGACGTAGAGTCCGATCGCCGACACTTCATCCTGTTGCGCAAAGGTGGCGATGGCATCGTGAAGATCAAACTTGAGGCGGTTCCCCAGAGACACCACATAGGATACGGGCAGACCGCGGCGCTGCATGGTGAGGTTGAAGGCGATGTTGCTGGACATGGTCACCAACGCCACCCCCCGCTCTACCCGCCGGCCGCCTTGCTGGTCGGGCCACATCATCGCGCCCTGGATGTAGTTCAGAAAACCGTAACAATTGGGCCCCAACACCGACATATCGCCGGCGGCCCGCAACAAGGCCTGTTCGAGGGCCTTCCCTTCCTCACCCGCTTCCGAAAACCCGGTGGCGTAACACACCGCCCCACCTGCGTCCCGGGCCGCCAGCTCCGCAACAATCTGAATGCTCAGATCACGGTTCACAGCAATGTAAGCGGCATCCGGGCTGCCCGGCAGCTCAGCCACCGACCGATAGGCTTGGCGACCGGCAATCCGGGCGTGCCTGGGATGAACCGGCCAGATTTCACCGGTAAAGCCGACGGCTTCACATTGCTCAATTACCTTTCTGGCTTCGCGCCCGCCAAAGACAGCAATCGACTTGGGGTGCAGGAATCGTGCAGATAACATGGATAAGGTCACTCCGGCTTTGGACTATTGTTTTTTTCTCTGTTTCGCCTGGCTGCCGTTTGCCTCCTGTGAAGAGCGTCTCCTTCCTGACAGGCTGATCCGGCATGGGACTTAGTGTCGCCCACAATCCAGCCCGCCCAATTCCCAAAAACCGACAGGATATGGCGACAATACGCCATGTTGACCGTTCCTTGGGGGGGATTCGCCATGCGCGGCCATGGAGGACCACTGACGATCGGGTAATTGGTGGGGAATGCCTGCGCAGGTAGGCTACACTGCATACACAGAGTCATGGACGTTTCCGGAACCGCTGATGCCTACCGACACACTCCTCAAGCTTGTCTCCGTTCCCTTTCTACCGGTGCTGCTGGGTGGGGTTATTTTGCTGCTGGTGCTCGTGCTGGCGCTTGCCCAACGTAAGCACTGGCAGCACAACCAATCGGCCCACGCAGCCTTACAGGCACGGGTCGAGGTGTTGAGGAAGGAAATGGACGAACACCTGGTGGAGCAGTTTAACGACGCGGCACCGGGCGGCGGGATTGAAAGCAAGCTGGTTGCTGCTCAACAGGCGACCGAAAAGACAGCCTATGAGGCCTTGTGGCCGCAGGTCTGGAGTCTGCATGAAAAGCTGGGCAGTTTTTTACGAGCGGTGGAATCGGGGGACACTGCCGCCGAGAGTCGCGTGGCTGCACGCAATGCGGCGCTGGATGCCCGCCATACCCTGAACCGGGTACGCCCGTTCTGCCATTCCCGGGTAGACGCCCTGGCCACGCAGTTGATTGACACCGACATCAAGGCGCACCTGACGGGGTGCCAGTACCTGGATCTGGCCAAGGAGGGCTCAAGTTCGGGCAACCTCGACGAGCCCGATCAACTGCGGCAGAAATTCCGCATGCTCTACGATGTGGACGCCAGAGAGTTGCTGAACCAGTTGGTGGATACCATACGCCGGCGGATGGTGCGTCACCCGCTGGACTGATTCGACCGGTTGGTCAGCTGTTTTCAATCCGAAAACCCAGCGCCAGCACCACCTGATAATGGCCCACCTTGCCATCCACCACGTGGCCGCGGGTTTCCTTGACCTCAAACCATTCAATATTGCGCAGGGTTTTGCTGCATTCGTCCAACGCGACTTCAATCGCATCTTCGATACTGGTCTTTGACGACCCAACCACCTCAACTTTTTTGTAGACGTGATGATCAGACACTGGAACCTCCGTTTACCAATAGGTATTGGATTTACTTGAGCCTAGACTCGGTTCCGGAAAACTGTCAAAGAATATAGCGTATCAGCGCAGTAACCAGCACGCCGGAGGCAATGGCCGGCAATGGTTTTTGGGTGGTCAGCATGACTCCGGCGGTGACCAGCAGCGCCATGCGGGCGGCCAGGTCGCCGTCGAAGGCCAAAGGCACGACGATGGCGATCAGTACCGTACTGGCCATCGCATTGATGAACCCTTCCACCCTGGGACTGATGCGTACGAAGGACATCAGGAACACCCCGCCAAACCGGGTTGCCAGAGTGACCAGAGCCATAATCGCAATGAGAGCCGCAATGCCCCCCGCCGTGGTGTCGATCATGATGAAGCCGGCTTTTCCAGCCAACAATAACCCACACAGCCCCCCGCCAACGCACCGACCACCACGTGGGAATGGGGCGGCAGCCACCAATAGGCCATCATCGCGGCACTCCCGCCGACGACCCAGGCCACCAGGGTGCGCGGAGTCTTCTTGCCGCCCAGTGCCATGGCGAACAAAAAACAACCCAGCACCATATCCATACCCAGATGTTTCGGATCCGCTATCAACCCACCGAAATAGGCGCCCAGCAAGGTGCCGATGATCCACGCCAGCCACAACACCAGACCACCACCGAGAATGACCTCCAGATTATGACGGCCGTTCTGGTAATCCTGGGCGGCCACCGCCCAGTTGGCGTCGGTGAGCACAAGCAAAACCCCGTACCTCTGTTTCGCGGGCAGACGATTGAACAGGGGGTACAGCGAGGCCCCCATCAACAGATGCCGTGCATTTATGGCAAACACCACCAGCATCATGGGGAGCACCGCCACCTCCGGCCCCCACATATCAATGGCGGCAAACTGGGATGCTCCGGCAAAGACCGCGGCGCTCATCAAGGCCGCTTCAAAGGGCGTCAACCCGGCCTGCACCGCCGCCAGACCGAAGGCAGCACCGAAGGCCACAACGAACAGGGAAATGGGCAACAGGTGGAAAACTTCCGCACGAATCTTTGCCGGCTGGAGTTGATAGGGGGTGTCGGGGGTGGTCATCAGCGCAAGCTACGTATTTCTTGCCAGCCTGCGTATAGGTAGATACCACAAGCCTTACCCGCCCTGGCGCAACGCCTCAATGCACCAGCATGTGCCCCACCAGCCCCAGCAGGAATCCCAGTACGGCCCCCAGGGTCGGCACCCAGTGTTTGTCCAGCCGGGCCTGGGGCGCAATATCCTGAAACACAAGGTAAAGGATGCCGCCGGCCGCAAACAGCATGATGCCCGCCAACACCGCCGGCACGTCGGCCAGCCAGAGGTGCCCGACGACTCCCGCCAGTGGTCCCAGAGGCACCAACAAGGCAAACAAGACCAGCACTCGGGCGCCGGGCAAACCCTGAGCGGAGCGCCGCCGGTGTTCATGCCTGGGCTGATCCACCCCGGTCATTTCCCGATAGGCGTTGAATCCTTCCGGCAGATTCTGCAGGGCGATCAGCAGCGCCAATAGCACCGCGCCACTGGCCCCTGCGGCAAACATCGCCCCCAACGCCAGTGCCTCGGGCACAAAGTCCGCCAGCATCGCAACCAACTGGGACACGGCCCCCTTGGTGCGTGCCAGGAGCGCATCGAGAATGCAGAAGAACACCCCGCCGCCCAGCATGGTGGCAACCGTCAGGGGGATCGACAGGCCTTTGCTGCCTTCCGGGACCAGCACCAACGCCACCGCCGCCAGCAAGGCCCCGCCCCCAAATGCAATCACACTGTGGCGAAACTCGGTTTGTAACCATTGCGGCCCCAGCAGGGGCACCCGCGCCAACAGCGCCCCCGCAGGTATGGCCAGTCCCGCCAGTGACGCCAGCACCAGCATGGTCATCAACTCACCCATGTCGCCCGCTCCCTTGGTCCGTAACTAACTGGCAATTCCCTTCCACAACCCCACGCAACTGACCACCAACAGGATCCAGCCGAGCAAACGGAAAAACACCGACCCTTCCGTTTTGAGCATCCGGTCGTGAAACCATAGACCGATAACATGCCCAATGGCGGCGCTGGGAAGCAACCAGAGGTGATGAATCAGCTGCAGATCCACCCCGGCATAGATAAACGCTCCCAGTTTGATGGTCACCAGAATGAACCAGAGCGCAAACAGGGTGTCCCGCAGCCGCTCTTTCGGCAAATGCTGCGCCACCACGGCAATGACCAGGGGTGCACCGATCAACGAGGTGCCACTGATGTAGGCGCCCAGCATCAGAAATATGGCATCAACAATTTTGCTGTTACTGCGGAACGGCCGATCGAGAATGTAGGACACCGAATAGAGCGCCACAATGGTGAAAATGATGACGCTCATGACCTGGGGCGGCAGAGTCAGCAGACCAAACACCCCAATCAGTTTGGGGATGATCATAATGGCCAGAATGCGGCGCAGGTACACCCAGTCGACGGTACCGCCTTCCGGCTTGTTCGCAGCCTGACTCCGACGGTTGTTCAGCGCAATGGTCAGTGACGAAAAAACAGCAGGTGGATGGAAATGATCGGCAAAAACACCAGCGGGTCTTCGTGGATCAGCAGCAGAAACGGTAACGACAGGACCGCGCCGCCAAAGCCGAGCCCCGAGCGCACAAACCCGCTCCAGACAAACACGAGGCCAATAAGGGCGTACTGATACAGCGGAAGATCGGTCATGGCGTTCCATTCAACTCGGCAAGGCAATTCACAGGATAAAACTGTGCTTTGAGTGTAACGGCGTAAGCCTCCGTTTCATAACCGTATTTCAGTGATGCTGCGAAAAAATCAGCGCGGCAGCCCAATAATAACCGTTGACGAAGTGCGCCGAACCCATTAGCTTGTTTTCCAGTTCTGCCCCCACAAGGGTGCGAACGCCTGAAATCGATCGACTGGCCATAAGCCAGAGTTACAACAACAAAACAACCACTGCTGCCGCGATCCGGCCAGATGGAAGAGGATTTCAACATGTTATTTGCCATAGCGCCCCTGACAGGGCCGTTATCCCGCATGAGCACCCCTTGCAATACCCGCCCCCTGTTTCCCCTTTGCAAACCTGCATGCTGTTCCGCCCCTGAGGAATTCGCGGACACCAGCCCGCACCTTGTCCGGAGATGCACTCCCCTGGGTCGAGCCGGTCGTTAATTCCGCGCCCTGAGCCGGTGCTGATTGTCAGCCAGGCTTTCTTCGGGACACTGCGCGATTGATTTGGTTACACTTGCACCTTCTGACCACTCCGGATGCGGCGCCGAGCCAGCACGGAGGCAACGCAAAGCCAACCAATCGCCCCTGCCCCGGTCTAACGATTAAACAGAACTCCATGTTCCGGCAAGGAACGTGGCGGCAAGTATGATACAGGTGAAAGAACATGAACGTTTTCAGCCATCCCGAATTTGACAATCACGAACAGGTGTCGTTCGTCAGTGACCCCGAAACCGGACTTCGTGCCATCATTGCCATTCACAACACCTCCCGCGGGCCTGCCCTGGGCGGCTGCCGCATGTTTCCCTACGCCAGCGATGAGGAAGCCCTGCGCGATGTGCTGCGCCTGTCACGGGGCATGACCTACAAATCCGCCCTCGCCAATCTGGACCTGGGTGGTGGCAAGTCGGTCATCATCGGCGACCCGCGCCAGCACAAAACCGAAGCCATGCTGGAAGCCATGGGCCGCTGCCTGGAAAAGCTGGGCGGCCATTACATTGCCGCCGAAGACTCCGGCACCAGCGTCGCCGACCTGCAAGTCATGGCACGGCACACCCGCCACGTCGCCGGGATCACCAGCCGGCCGGGCTTCGATGGCGCCCCCAGCGACGGCGACCCCTCACCGGTTACCGCATACGGCGTCTTTGTGGGCCTGAAGGCAGCGGTTCAGCATGGGTTGGGGCGCACCGATCTCACCGGTCTGAAAGTGGCCATTCAGGGCATTGGCAACGTGGGTTACCGCCTCGCCCGCCATCTGAAAGACGCCGGTGCAGAATTGTGGGTGTACGATATTCATCAGGAGCAGATGGACCGGGCAGTGGCCGAACTCGGCGCCACCCCGGCTACCGCAGAAGAAATTTTGCTGCTGCCGGTCGACGTGGTCGCTCCCTGCGCCATGGGGGCGATTCTCAACGATGAATCCATCCCCAAACTGCAGGCCCGGGTGATTGCCGGCGCCGCCAACAACCAGCTGGCTGAAGCCCGCCACGACCGTGCCCTGCAACAACGGGGCATTCTGTACGCCCCGGATTTTGTCCTCAACGCCGGCGGCATCATCGATGTTGCCCACGAACGCACCGATCAGGACCCAACCAAGGTGCGTGCCCATGTCGACGCCATTGCCGACACTCTGGGCGAAATATTCACCCGCTCCCAGCGGGACCAGCGGCCAACCGGCGAAATTGCCGACGAGCTGGCGGAAGAACGGTTCCGCCGCGCTCCCCGCCGGAGCACTGCCACGGCCAACAAAGTCGCAAGCGTCGGCTGAGCGGCGGCTTGGATGATCCAGGAGGTCAGGTGCCACTGACCTCTGTTCCTCGACAACAACAACAGTAAGCAGGAGACAGTTATGTCTGCAAGTTCACCCACCACCGCGACGGGCGCGCTGGACGGCGCCAACGAGAAGCGTGGTCTCTGGTCCTCGCGCATGGCCTTTATTCTGGCCGCCACCGGTTCCGCCGTTGGCCTGGGCAACGTCTGGAAATTCCCCTACATCACCGGCGAAAATGGCGGTGGTGCCTTTGTTCTGGTGTATATGCTGTGTATCGCCGCCGTCGGCCTGCCGATCATGATGGCAGAGGTGGTGATCGGCCGGCGCGGTGGTCGCAGTCCGGTCAACAGCATACGGCATATCACCCAGCGGGACGTTTTATCCTCCCGCTGGAGCATTGTCGGCATCATCGGGGTGCTGGCGGCGTTTCTGATTCTGTCCTTCTACTCCGTGATCGGGGGCTGGGCCGTATCCTATGTGGGCACCACCGCCAGCGGCCAGCTCACCGGGCAATCCGCGGAAGCCATTGGCGCCCTGTTCTCCAACCTGCTTGCGGATCCGGGCACCTTGCTGTTATGGCACACGGTCTTCATGGCGCTGGTCATGGCGGTGGTGGTCAAGGGCGTGCGCGCCGGACTGGAGCGGGCGGTCAGCATTCTGATGCCCGCCCTGTTCGTGCTGTTGCTGACCGTCGTCGGCTACGCCATGACCACCGGACACTTTGGCGCGGGGGTCAGCTTCCTGTTCAAGCCCGACTTCTCCCAGTTGTCCACCTCGGGCGTGCTGGTGGCGCTCGGGCACGCGTTCTTCACGCTGAGTCTGGGCATGGCCATCATGATGGCCTACGGTTCCTACCTGCCCAAAGACATATCCATCGCCAAAACCTCCATCACGGTTTCGTTGATGGACACGGTGGTTGCGCTGCTGGCCGGTCTGGCCATCTTCCCGATCGTGTTTGCCAACGGTCTCGAAGCCGGCGCCGGACCTGGCCTGATCTTCCAGACGCTGCCCCTCGCCTTTGGTCACATGCCCATGGGCAGTCTGTTTGGCAGCCTGTTTTTCATCCTGCTGATCTTTGCCGCCTGGACTTCAGGAATCTCCCTGCTGGAGCCATTGGTTGAGTGGCTGGAAGAGCAAAAAGGCATGAACCGGGTGCGCAGCACCCTGGGTGCCGGTATCGCCTGCTGGTTGCTGGGCATTGCCTCTATACTGTCACTGAATCTGTGGTCGGACGTGGCACCGCTGGGCATGTTCGCCATGTTCGAAGGCAAAACCGTGTTTGACCTGCTCGACTACCTGACCTCCAACATTCTGTTGCCCCTGGGAGGCTTGCTGGTTGCGGTGTTCACCGGCTGGTTTATGGCCAAGGATGCCCTGCAGAGCGAACTGTCGATGTCCGCAACGGGCTTCAACATCTGGTACGCCACGCTGCGCTACCTGGCTCCGGTTGCGGTAATGATTGTGTTTGTCTACAACCTGATCTGACCCTGCCTTCAGATTCGCTCGTTGCCGGCTTGCACCTTGGAGCCGGCAACCTGCGAAACCTCACAATTCAGATAGCTGGACGATCCCAGCCAGTCCCGGTCGGGGTAATAGCTGAATACAAACTGACCGCCTTTCAGATTATCGACGACCTCGGTGATCACTTGCTGGCTGACCGCCGGACACCCCAAACTGCGCCCGATGCGACCGTAGGTTGCAACCCAGGAGGGATCCACATAATCCGCCCCGTGAATCACGATGGCGCGCTCCCGGGCCCGGTCGTTGATACCCGGTTCCAGTCCATCGAGCCGCAATGAATATCCGTGCTTGCCGTGGTAGGTTTCATTGGCCTGAAACAGACCGATACTGGATTGATGGCTGCCGTTACGGTTGGAAAAAGCCGTGGCGTTATCGGCACCGGACTTTTTGCCATGGGCGACCAGATCATTGAGGAGGAGTTCACCGCTGTTGAGGTCAAAGATCCACAATCGTTTGGCACTCGACGGCAGTGAAAAATCGATGACTGCCAACCGCTCCGGCCGGTTCAGACCATTGCGGATGGCACACCGGGAGGCGTCGAGCGCACTGATTAATACCTCCGCATCGAGTCCCGGGGCGGACTGGAACAACTTTTGCTGCAACCCCCTGTCAAAGCCAGCAGCACTGGCAACGGACAAAGGAGTACACACAAGCACGCTCAGCAATACTGCCCGCGCTCGCCGGTGATACCACTGAATCATGGTAAGGCCTCGAGTTCATAAGCTAATCTGAAAAAGTGGGCGGCATTTTAGCAGGCTTCTCGACGAAAGGCGGCGAAATGTACAAAATTCACACAAAATTAACTGTTGCCTGGCAGTCCCCGTTACTGAGCGGGCTGATTCTGCTGACGGCCGCCATAAGCCCGGCCGCCCTCGCCCACTGTCCCCCGCTTGCCAATGTTTCCAGTCTCCACACCCAGGCCCGGCAGGCGTTTACCGAAACCTACGGCCGGTCGTACTGGCTGCAAGCCGGCCGTCTCGGCACCTTGGCGGCGGAACTGCAAGCCCTGCAGTTTGACGGCCTGAACCCGGCTGACTACCACCTTGATTCCATAAAACAAAGTGCGAAGTACCTCGCGACCTGGGGCATCATTCTCGACTGTGATGCT
This sequence comes from Marinobacter sp. X15-166B, assembly GCF_001752365.1. Taxonomy (GTDB): domain Bacteria; phylum Pseudomonadota; class Gammaproteobacteria; order Pseudomonadales; family Oleiphilaceae; genus Marinobacter. The sequence goes on from NZ_MEIY01000001.1 coordinate 386,486, forward strand.
CAGATTGCCAGCCACGCCTACCTGCTGGCACTCGCCGATTTACGATTCGGCCGCGCGCGCACGCTGGGGGTCGACCCGGTGTGGTACGCCGCCCGTCTGCGCCCCCAGGCGGAACCTGCTGAACTGCTCAAACTGGCCGCCGTCGGCGAGACCGGTATTGCCGACGCGTTTGCACAGGCGCGCCCCGAACTGATGCACTATCGCAAGCTGCGTCTTGCCTACCAGAAAGCCTTGCACACCCTGCCCGCGACCTGGCCCTACATGCCGGCGGGCCCCACTTTGTCCCAAGGGGACCGGGACGCCCGAGTCGCCATCCTCAAGCTGCGACTGGCGAGCGAGGGCTATTATTCCGGCACCGGGCCGGAAGACTTGAGTGATCCTGGGTTTAATGAACAGCTGACCGTTGCGCTCAAGCACTTTCAGCGCCGCCACGGTCTGCAGATTGACGGCAGGGCCGGGCCCGCCACCCTGCACGAGCTCAATGTAACGCCCGCGGAACGGCTGGCCCAGATCCGCAGCAACCTGGAGCGCCTGCGCTGGCTCCCTGCCGACACTCACCAGCACCTCCTGCTGGTCAACATCGCCGCTGCGACCATCGCCTATTACACCAACGGTGAGCGGGTCTGGTCCGGCCGCGCCCAGGTGGGCCAGCCCGAGCGGGCGACCCCGCAACTGAAATCCATCATCACCCACGTCACCGTCAATCCGTCCTGGACCGTCCCCACGTCCATCTTTATTAAAGACCAACTGCCCCACATCTTGAAAAACCCTGCCTACCTGCAACAGCACAACATCCGGGTGTTCGACCGGCAGGGACAGGAACAGAACACCGCCGACGTGGACTGGAGCCAGCCGTGGCGGGTCTCACTGAAACAGGATCCCGGGCCGGGCAACGCGCTGGGTAAGGTGGTCCTGCGGTTTGCCAACCCGTTCGCGGTCTACCTGCACGACACGCCGAGCGCATCGCTGTTCAACACCCCGAGTCGTTTTTACAGCTCCGGCTGCGTGCGGGTCGAAGACGCCCTGACGCTGACCCGCATCCTGTTGGAGACCAACGCGCCCCGCCGCCAGCAGATCTTCGAACAGGCACTGGCGTCGGGGGAATCGCTGAATGTCCATCTGGCCCGGGGCGTCCCCCTGGTAATGTCCTACTGGACGGCGGATGCGGACAGCGACGGGACGGTCTATTATCATCCTGATACCTATCAGGATGATAAGCGCGTATTGGGCTTGTTGAGTCATTTCGCCCCCTAAGAGCAGAATCAGGGATATGGGATACCTGTCCGTTGTTGTCGTCGTATTCGCACTGATCTCCGGCACGCTCTCGGGCTGTGCCAGCTTCTCTGCGGTGCAATCGGAGCCCAGTTACGCCATCGCCGATACCCGGGACACCCGGCTGGGACGGGGAATTACCGCCGAAACCCACAAACACGACGCACCCTCGGGGTTTCGGTTACTGGGGAACGGGCTCGACGCCTTCGCCACCCGTCTGCTGCTGATGGAGGCCGCCGAGGTTTCGCTGGACGTCCAGTATTACCTCTACCACGATGACACCACCGCCCGCCTGTTTACCCATTATTTGCTGCGTGCGGCAGATCGGGGGGTGCGGGTACGGCTGCTGCTGGACGACTTCGGTCACGGCGGGCAGGAGGCGATGCTCAGTGCCCTCGCTGAGCATCCGAACATCGCCGTCAGGTTGTTCAACCCCTTCTCGAACCGGGTGCTGCCGTATCTCGACTTTGTGACCCGGTTTTCGGTGGCCCACCGACGCATGCACAACAAATCCTTCATTGCTGACAATCAGGCAGCCATCATCGGTGGGCGCAACATCGGTGACACCTACTTTTCCGCCGATATTTACACCAATTTCTCCGATCTTGATGTGCTGGGCATCGGTGGCTTTGCGAGCGAGGTCTCCGAGGCCTTCGATTTATACTGGAATCACCGCTTGGCGGTACCGATCCGCTACCTGGCCCCCGAGGCGGATGCGGATGGCCTCACCGCGGTGCGCACCCAACTGGACGCCGCGCGCACCGGCGAACGCAGTCGCAATTATCTGGCACGGCTGCAATCTTTGGGGTTGCTGGAAGAATTGCTGGAAGGCCAGCTGGAGTTCTCCTGGGCCGAGTCCGTGCTGATTTATGACCAGCCCGACAAGATCATCAACGCGGTGGCCGATAACAGCGGTCACCTGGAACCTGCTCTCAAGGCGCTGCTGGCCGCCCGGCACAGCGAAGCGCTGATCATCTCTCCATATTTCATTCCGGGCAATACCGGGGTCATCACCTTTTCAGACTGGGTAAATGCGGGCGCCCGCGTCGTGGTGCTGACCAATTCATTGGCGGCAAACGATGTCCCCATGGTGCACGCAGGTTACGCAGCCTATCGCAAGCCACTGATCCGGGCCGGGGTCCAGCTGTGGGAACTCCGCCCCCAGCCCGACCCCTCGATCCGCCGGGCCGGCGGTCGCAAGCGGCCCAGTGACCTGGCGGGCTCTTCCCGTGCCAGTCTGCACGCCAAAACCATGGTGTTTGACCGGTCCGTGCTTTTCGTCGGTTCCATGAATCTGGACCCCCGATCGATTAATCTCAATACTGAAATCGGTGTACTTATATTCCATGAAGGCCTGGCCACCCATGCCAGTGACGTGTTCATGGCGGAGTTGCCGCGCCACGCCTGGCGTCTGGACATCGAAACCTCGCACCGCTGGTGGGGCCAGGCAGACGCCCTGGTCTGGCTTGACGAGTCGACCTGGCCAGCCACCCCGGTCAGCAAGGATTCGGAGCCGGAAGCCAGTGCCTGGAGCCGTTTCCAGATGTGGCTGTTTGGCCTTCTGCCGATCGAAGGGTTGCTCTGACCCCCTGCAATCGAGGTGGGCTCGACGGATTTGCGCCATTGATCGTTAACAAAACGTAGCGGGATGTTAACGCGGAAAGGCGTTTCCGCTGGTGTATGGTTGGCAACGTGACGATTGAGCCCATGGGCTCAACGAAACCTTACGCCTAACACAGTCAGGAGGTTTAAGAATGAATCTCAGAACCAGTTTGATCTGTGCAACGCTATTTTCCGCTACTACAGTTGTGGCCCCCGCCGCCACGGCCCAGGACGCCCGCGACAGTGCGGGCGTCTACATCGGGGCAAGCTACGGTGGTTTCAAGGCTCACGGTGGTGAGTTCGATGACGACAACGATCTGCTGGCGGCACGTCTGGGCTAGCAGTTCAACGACTTCTTTGCGTTGGAATCCGAATACCTGGATTTCGACAAGTTCGGCAAGGATGACAACGTAAGCAGTGAGCTGAAAGCCTTTTCACTGGCGGCCCGGGGGCGACTTCCCGTCACCGGAAGCTTCGGCGTTTACGGCAAAGCAGGCGCTTTTGTGTACTCCTTCGATGTCGATGCGTTCGACGAAAGCGAAACTTACGACAAGGTCAGCCCGTTTGTCGGGGCCGGGGTCGATTTTCGGGTCACCGAGAGTCTGACCGCTTTTGCCGAATACAACCGGTTCAACGTCGACATTGATGAGCGCGACTTCAACAACCAGATCACCAACGACGGGCCCGACTTCGATACCGCACGGGTAGGCTTGAGTTACCTGTTCTGAACCAGGCGGTGATCCGACCCGCAGGAGCGGCAGCGTCCACTGCCGCTCCCTCTGCATTATCCTCGCCGTTTGACGCTAGCCACCGATTGGAGTTTAAAAAGCGATCAACTTCACAGCCCTGAGAGCTGTGCTACATTGAAGTGGTCCGAGTCGAAATCTTCGGCCGTCCACACGGGAGTTTTTCTGCAACAGGAGGCTCATGATGGAAGCAAAAACAACGCAAGACGATTACCGCCGGGTAAAAGAAGATCTGCAACTGCTGAAGGAGGATTTGAGCGCGCTGACCAAAACGGTTGCCGAGGGCCACAAAAACAACATCAGCAGTATTCGTGAAGAAATCCGCAGGGAAACTCAGGAGGCGCTGACCAAGGCCCGCAAGCGCGGTGAAGAAGCCCTTCATAAAGCCAAAGACAAGGGGGACAAGGCCATTCACGATATGGAGGATACCATTGGAGAGCGGCCCTTCCTGAGCATTCTCATTATGTTCCTGGCAGGTGTAATCGTGGGCAAATTGCTTGACCGGCAATAATGATTGATTCTTCCGTTATCAAGGGTGTCCTCCGCAAGGTGGCAGCCGCCATCATTGGGCTGATGCTGGCGCTGGTACTGCTGACCGCCCTGCTGATTGCCGGTTTTGTTTTGCTGGTGCAAGCGGCCACCCTGGCGCTGTCGCCCTGGGTAGGCGAAGCCGGTGCATTGGGTATTACCGGCCTCGGCTGCTTTGTGCTGCTGGCGCTGTTTTTCTACCGCCTGACCCGTCCGGCAACAGCACCCGGCAACACCGACGCCGGCGATGGGGAGGGTGAGCACAACTCCCCGGTGGCGAGGTTGCGACGACTCATCCGGACACACCCCTGGGAGGCGGTACTGGCCGCTTTTGCCATAGGTTTTGTCGAACATGGCGACACCCGGTTGCGGTCGCTGTTATTACAAGGCGGCATGGTACTGATGCGGCAGTCCGACGGTGCCGCCGGCGAGCACGCCAGCGAGCCGGCCAGCAGCACCCCGCCAGGCGCTGACGGCTAATCGTCCCAACTCCCCAGCGCATAAGTAAAGACGGGCAGTGACAGGTGCCAGCGAATCGCGACCATACGCAGCCCCACCCCCACGCTGAATGACGCCAGCAAATTGATATCGTGGTCGACGCCACGCTCCAGCAAGCACAAATACAGCAGCGCTACCAACAAGGAAATACTGGCATAAAGTTCGTGGCGCAGCACCTGCGGGGTGCGGTTGCACATAAGATCCCGCAATATCCCCCCAAAGATTCCAGTGGTAATGCCCGCCATGACCACCACCGGCGTGTCGTAATCGAGGTTCAGGGCCACATTACAGCCAATGATGGTAAACGCGATCAATCCCATGCCGTCAACGATCAGAAACAACTGGTGCAGATGTTTCATGAACCGCGCCACCAGCATGGTCGCCAATCCGGCGCCAATGGTAAGGTAGATATACGAGGGGTGTTGGGTCCAGGTCACGGGGAAGTTGCCGAGCACAACGTCCCGCACCGTGCCACCACCCAACGCGGTGATAAATGCGATCAGAGCCACCCCGAACATGTCCATATTGCGCCGTCCGGCGGCCAGTGCGCCCGACATCGCTTCGGCAGTGATGGCAATCATGAAGATATAGGTGAGCAAGCAGAACCCCTTTTGGTAGTGCCTCTCCCCCTGTCCTGCTTACCTGAGAGTTTATGCAGCCGGGCTGCTTGCTCCTTCGGTGGGCTGCTCCGGGCAACCTCTCTCCAGTTGGCTGAAAATACTTCCGCAGTACATGAACCTGAGCGTTTATGGGAGGTTGCGCCTTCGGTGGGAAGTTTTCGGAAAACTTCCACTCTCCTGCAGGAGGGGCGCATTATACGAATTTTTCTGCGGTTGTAAAAAACCCGTGAATGAAGCGCGCACCGACACCCGGAATATTTAAAGTTTTGCTCATGTACAAAAAGATGTTTCCTTTCAGAGCAATAGAGAAAAAAACAGCCCCGTCACATGGTCGATGCCCGCCCCTCACTTGTTGTTCCCCAAACCTTGTGCCACTTTAAAAACACACGGGAAGCGATTTATGGGAACACTAACCTCATGGATTAGCGGTTTTTTCCGGTCACGGGCCGGTGTTCGTTGGTCAGCCCGTCGAACACCGCCTTCAACGTGTTTACGGAGGACGAACTTATGCTTTATTGGGCTCTAGTCTGTCTCGTTATCGCTATAGTCGCGGGTGTGCTGGGATTCGGTGGCATTGCTGGAACCGCCGCCGGCTTTGCCAAGGTGCTGTTTTTCATCTTTCTGATCTTGTTGGTTATTTCCCTTGTCGTTAATTTTATGAAAGGCCGTGGTCCCAAAATTTAGCCGGTCACTTAACGATGCAAGCCTGCAACAAGGCTTGCATCGTTACCGTCCCCATTTGCTCCATTCGCGCGATGTTGCGCTCCGGGATACGCTCCACGTCCGGGTAGTCGGCAATCGCTTTGTCCAGACTGTGTTCCCGCAACAGGTGCAACAGTGGGTAGGGCGAGCGATTGGTCATGTTTTCCACATCCCCGGCCCTGGTTCCGGCAAACTGATACTCAGGGTGGAAGCTGGCAATCTGGTAAACACCGTCTAAATCAAAATGCTCGATCAACCCATCCGCCTCCGCCAGAAACTCGACGTAGGCCCCGAACTTCTGCAACACCCTCGGGTGGATCAGCAGCGTCGTCTCGATACCCGCATCCGCATTCAGACGTTCCAGCTCTTCATGCAGGTCCGCCAATAAGCCTGCTTCGGTGGTGGCCGTGGACACCACAAACCGAATCCGGTCTTTCACCAGTTCCCGTTTGGCAAACGGACACAAATTCAGTCCGACCACCACCGTTTCCAGCCAGTTTTTTACCGCTTGCACAATTGTCGCCTGATTCAATAGCTGCTCCACATGGATGGGGTCGCGGTCAGCGCGACTCGATAAGAGGGCGGATGTGGGCCCGGCCACCCAGCTGGACCATCTGGTTGCGTATCCAGTCAACCCGTTGCCAGAGGTAGTCGGAGGGGTGCCGGACGCTGAAGCGTTTGGGACTGGGCAACACCGCTGCCAGCCGTGCCGCCTGGGTGGCGGTGAGCTCCCGGGCGGAACGATTAAAAAAATGGCGGCTGGCCATTTCCACGCCGAAAATGCCTTCACCGAACTCGGTCACGTTGAGGTACACCTCCATGATCCGGCGCTTGGGCCAGAGTGCTTCCAGGCCCAGGGCCAAACCGGCCTCCAGAGCTTTGCGGGTGAAGTGACGGCCGCTCCACAAGAACAGGTTCTTGGCGGTTTGCTGGGTAATGGTGCTGGCCCCCCGCAGCCCGTATCCCTGCCGGTACCGGGCGATCGCCTCGGCCATGGCATCGGTATCCACACCCCGGTGGGTCATGAAACGCTGCTCTTCACTGGCGATCACCGCCAATGGCATCCAGGGCGATATCTGCTCGAAATCCACCCATTGGTGCAGGATCTCACGATCCGGGTTTTGCCAATGATCCCGCACCATGAACGCGGACGTTGGCGGGTCAACAAACCGCAGCAGTCCAATGACGAGCACCACGCCCAACGTCAGACTGCCCAGCAGCCAGAGCGCGCCGCGCCGCAGGCGCGCCAAAAGAATTTTCTTAGTCACCGATTACACTGCTGCCCTTGTTGCTCACGCCGTTGCTTGCTATTTCCCAACGCACGGTAGCAAAAAACCCGCCGGCTGCCTTCTTATTTTTATGTCACCTGGCCCACTTACATACCGCTGGCACGGGGGCTGTCGACACCGGTGGGTGGCATCCGGTTGAGCCAGGACAAGGTACGCGGAGAATCCTCGTCACCGAGGAAAAAGTGCCCTACATCCGGGACGGCGTAGCAGACATCGCCGCGCTGGGGTTGCCAGGCGTTGAACTCGCCGTGACTGATGCCCACCTCCCAGACTTCATCCGCCAGCCAGCCTTGCGGCTTGAGCTCGATGCGCACCTCGGCACCGATCACGCTGATGGACTCAATACACACCGGCAGGTGGGCGTCGGCGGTGGGTGCCTGAGCCAGACGTACCTCATGGGGTCGCAAGTAAATCTGCCCGTTACCGTTGGCCACCGCCTCCGGCAAGGTCAGGTGGGCCTTACCCTGGCGCAGCCGGTTATTGCTGATGGTGCCACTGAGCACATTCACCTGACCGAGGAAATCAAACACAAATCGACTGTCCGGGCTGGCGTACAGATCCAGCGGCGAGTTGACCTGTTCCACCCGGCCATGACTCATTACCACCACCTGGTCGGACAGTTCCAGCGCTTCTTCCTGATCGTGGGTCACAAACACGCTGGTGAAGTTCAGTTCGTCGTGCAAATTGCGCAACCAGCGACGCAGGTCTTTGCGTACCTGGGCATCCAGCGCACCAAAAGGTTCATCCAGCAACAGGATTTCCGGTTCCATGGCCATGGCCCGCGCCAACGCAATGCGCTGTTTCTGGCCACCGGACAACTGGGACGGATAACGGTCGGCCAGATGACTCAACTGCACCATTTCCAGCAGATTCCCCACCCGTTGTTTGATCTCGGCCTTGCCGGGCCGCTGCTTGCGCGGCAGCACCTCCAACCCGAATGCAATGTTGCGGGCCACGGTCATGTGGCGGAACAGTGCATAATGCTGGAACACAAAACCCACCCGCCGATCGCGCACGTGCAACCGGGTGACGTCGCGGCCCTGAAACCAGATGCTGCCCTGCTCCGCTGTCTCCAGCCCGGCGATGATGCGCAACAGGGTGGTTTTCCCCGACCCGGAAGGCCCCAGCAGGCCGGTAATCTGCCCGTCGGGCAGCGACAGGTTGATGTCGTGCAGAGCCTGGAAGGACCCGAAAAATTTGTTGATGCCGTTAATATCTATGCCCATAACAGGCGCCTCCTGACAGGCCCGAACGATCAGTCCTTGGACTGTCGCCATTCCACAAATGATTTCGCGATCAGCGTCAGCAATGCCAGCGCCGCCAATAAAGACGCTGCCGCAAATGCGCCGACCACGTTGTAATCCTGGTACAACAACTCCACATGCAGGGACAGGGTGTTGGTCTCGCCGCGGATGTTGCCCGACACGACCGAAACCGCGCCGAATTCACCGACGGCCCGGGCATTGGTCAGAATAATGCCGTAAATCAATGCCCAACGAATGTTCGGCAAGGTCACCCGGCGGAACAACTGCCAGCCGGAAGCCCCCAGCACCACCGCCGCCTCTTCTTCCTCGCGGCCTTGTTGCTGCATCAGCGGAATCAGTTCCCGCGCCACAAACGGACAGGTCACAAACAGGGTGACCATGACAATGCCGGGCCAGGAGAACATCAATTGCACGTCGTATTCACCCAGCCACTGTCCCACCCAGCCGTTGTTGCCGTACAGCAGCAGATACAACAGACCGGCCACCACCGGGGACACCGCAAAGGGAATGTCAATCAGGGTGGTCAGTAACTTGCGTCCCGGAAACGTAAACCGGGTAACCGCCCAGGCAAAGAACACCCCGAACACCAGATTCAGGGGCACGGTTAACACGGCCACCAGCAGGGTCAGACCGATGGCGGACAGGGTAAACTCATCCAGCACATTGGCCACATAGGTGCTCCAGCCCTGGCTGAACGCCTGCACAAAGATCATCAGCAACGGCATGGCCAGCAGCGCCACGGTGAGCACCACGGCGGTGCCAATCAGCCAGCGGCGCACCAGCGCGGTATCCCCCACCCGACGGTAATGGGCTGCATTCATGGTCAAGCTCCCCCGTGCAGGCGTTTCAGATAGCGGCCCTGCCAGACGTTGATCAGCAACAACAACAACAGCGACACCGCCATCACCACGGCCGCGATGGCACTGGCCGCCGGGAAGTCGTACTCCTGCAGGCGGATGAAGATCATCAGGCTGGTCACCTCACTGACATAAGGCATGTTACCGGCGATGAAGATTATGGCGCCGAACTCGCCCAGGCTGCGGGTAAACGACAAGGCGCCACCGGTCACGATGGCGGGCCAGAGCGCCGGAAACAAAATACGGCGAAACACCGTGAAATCCGAAGCCCCCATACTCACGGCGGCCTCTTCGTCTTCCGGTGACAGCTCTTCCAGTACCGGCTGCACCGTGCGCACCACAAAGGGCACACTGGTGAACGCCATGGCGACTACGATACCAAGGGGGGTATAGGCCACCTTGACGCCGATGGCGGTCAGCATCTGTCCGTACAAGCCATTGTCGGCAAACAGGGTCGCCAAAGTGATGCCCGCCACCGCCGTGGGCAAGGCAAAAGGCAAGTCCATTATGGCGTCGAGCAAACGCTTGCCGACAAAGTCGTAGCGCACCAGTACCCACGCCAGCAACAAACCGAAAAAGCAATTGAAGACCGACGCCGCCAGCGCGGTCCACAGGGTTACTTTATAAGAAGCAACAACACGGGGGTCGGTCACCACAAACCAGAAGTTGTCCCACCCCATACCGGCGGTGTGCATCACCAGTCCGGTCATCGGCAGCAACAACACCAGGCTGATGAAAAACAGGGAAATACCGAGGCTCAGTCCGAACCCCGGTAAAACACGTGCAGTGACCGATCTCACTTTTTTACGCGGCAGTGAGCCGGCCGCGAGGGTTTGCGTCATAGGTTGACCCGTAGCTTACCGGCGCTGCAGCTGATCAAGCTTGGCGCCACTGGCGAAATGTTCTTTGTTAGCGGTCTCCCAGTCGCCCACGATGTCTTCGATCGGCAGCAGTTTCAGCTCGGGAAAACGCTCACTGGTCTCGGCCTTGACCACCTCGTTGTGCACCCGGTAGTTGAAACTGGCCAGCAAGCGTTGGCCCTCTTCCGAATACAGGTGCTCGAGATAGGCTTTGGCCAACTCTTCGGTGCCGTTGCGTTTCACGTTGGCGTCAATCCAGGTGACCGGAAACTCCGCCAGAAAGCTGACTTTGGGTACCACCACCTGCAGGCCTTTGTCCGGGTTCAGCTCGGGGATGTTATTGACTTCCGACTCAAAGGTCAGCAGCACATCACCCAGGCCGCGCTCAACGAATGTGGTGGTCGCCCCGCGGCCGCCGGTATCGAACACTTTCACCCGCCCCAGGAATTTCTTCATGAAGGCGTCGATCTGTTGCTGATCGTCGCCGTAGGTTTGCTGGGCGTACCCGAGTGCGGCCAGATAGGTATAACGGCCGTTACCGGAAGTTTTCGGATTCGGCATGATCAACTCAACGTCCTCGCGGATCAGGTCGTCCCAGTTCTGAATGTTTTTGGGATTACCCTCGCGCACCAGATACGCCATGGTGGAGTAGTAGGGGGAGCTGTTGTTCGGCAGACGACTGGCCCAGTCGGCGGGAATCAGATTGCCACGCTGGTGCAGAATGTCGACATCCGTGACCTGGTTGTAGGTCACCACATCCGCGCGCAATCCCTGCATGATCGCCTGAGCCTGTCTGGACGACCCCCCGTGTGACTGGCGAATCGAGACCTGTTCAGCGGTTTGCTCACTCCAGTGAGCCTGAAACAATTCGTTGTAGGCGGAAAACAGCTCCCGGGCAATGTCATAGGAAGAGTTCAACAGTTCTTTTTCCGCGGCCTGCACTGGAGACATGGCAACCGCCAGCCCGAATACCATGGCGCCAACGGTCGACGTCAACCTTGGGAAACGGCGCTTGTTTGGGTTACTCATATTCAATCTCCATTCTGTATATATCAAAACGCTATAAGGGGGCGTCCAGCTTAGAACGGAAGACTAAGGTTTTACGGCAGGAAGAACAATAACCAGACTAGACCGATTACGCATGTGCTTGTACCCAAACGGAATAACCAGAACCGACCTGGGTGCAACAATCTCCGGACTGGGGTGTCTTATACCATATACCCTCAAGAGGAGCTCCCCATGACTCGCCTGTCGCTCACTCTCGCTACGCTGACCCTGTCGGCCTCCGCTGCCCTGGCTGCGGAGGCGCCAGTATACACGGGTCTGTTTTCCAATACTGCTGCCGGCGGCTACGACGTGGTTGCTTATTTTAACAGAGCTCAGCCCGTGGAAGGCAGTGATGCCATCCGTTATAGCTATCAGGGGGCCGACTGGCTGTTCACGTCAGTGGAAAACCTTGAAGCGTTCAGAAACAACCCCGAAAAATACGCACCCGCTTATGGCGGTTACTGCGCCTGGGCGGTGAGTCAGGGCAACCTGGTCAAGGGCGACCCTCAGCACTGGACCATCAAGGACGGTCGCCTGTACCTGAATTACAGCAAGTCGGTGCAAGAGGCCTGGTTGGCGGATACGGAGAGGTTCATTCAGCAAGCCGACCAGCAATGGCCACAGATTCTGGAAAACTGAGGCAAACAAAAGCGGGGCCCGAGGGCCCCGCGCGGGTTCTGCACCCGGATCAAATCACGTCGCGCTTGCTCTTGCGGGCGTCACGGACGTCTTTCACCACCGCACCGCAGATCAGCACCAGCACTGCCAGGGTGATCGCGGGCCATACCAGAATATAAGTTCCGTAAACAAATGCGTTCATATCCTTCTCCTTATTTACCGGTAGCCATGCTCGCGTGGGCCGGGATTGCGCCACCGTCCACGCCTGACCCTATTTCATCGTAACTGCCGACACGTTCGGCGATCAGGTCGAAATCGAAACGCGTGTTGCTCAGCAGGCTCATCCCCGTGCACACCAGCGTACTTACCCCGTAAGCGGTCAGGGACGCCACCAGTACCATATAATCCCTGAGGAAGCCGGATCCGAACCAGATCATGGCCACAAACGCGATCGCTGCGGCCACCATGCCAGCCCGGCGTCCCAGGAATCCGAACACCATCAACCCGATCACAACGGCCCCGCCAACGGACGCCAGCCACTCAAACAGCAGCGCGGTAGCGCCGGTCATTTCGACCAATTCGAACCGGGCAATGCAGAACATCACCAGGGCGGCAATCACCGACCAGGTAAACGCGGCGTTGGTAATCCGGTCCCAGTAACAGCTGGCGATCACCGGGAACACAATCGCGCCCCACAGAGCACCTACGAAGACCAGCATCACCAGAATATCCAGCGAGAAGCTCGCAAATACAATGCCCGTCACTGTGGCCACGATCATGGTACCGCGTCCGATGAGCATCATCATTTTCGGGTTTACCCGTCCTTTGGACAGGTTTTTGCCATACACGTCCGCCATCATGATGGCGGACAGGGCCGACAGGTCGGAGTCCGCGGTAGACGACAGGGAACCGATCACCAGAATGAAGAACAGCACCACAAACACCGGTGACAGGTAGAGCGTGACCATCTGCGGAATCAGATTGTTCATGTTGCCGTCCAGCGGCTCAATGCCCAGGGTCAGCGCCATCAGACCGATCATACCCAACCCGATAACAATGGCTCCGTAGCCCACGGTCGCGGTCAGAAAGGTGGGTTTGATGTGGGACTCCTGAATGGCAAACAGGCGCTGCGAAATGGTCTGGTTACCGATCGCGTACGCCAGCACCGCCACAAAGAAAGGCGCGCCCTGATTCAAAATCGCATCCGTGGAGAAAAAGCTGGCCTGCTCGCTGGTCAGATTGCTCAGCCCGTCAACCATGACCTGCGGCCCGCCCATGGCAAACAGCACGGCGGGGATGATCACCACCGCAATGGCCATCAGCGCCACCAGCTGGGCGAAATCGGTGAACACCGACGCACGGAACCCGGAGGTGATGGTGTAACTCAACACGCCCACACCAGCAATGATGACCCCGGCTTCAAACGACAGTGGCGACAGCACCGACACCAGTGCTCCGGCCGCAGTAAAGTTCACCATCAGACTGATCAGACTGCCCAGCACATTGGAAAACGCCAGGATCATCTGACTGGACGCGCCGTGGCGGGCGTGCACCATTTCCCCGAGCGTATGGCCATTGGGAGCCAGCTGCCGGAAGCGGCGGCCGAACGGATAGATAAACAAAATCATCAGGGCGCCCCAGAGGCCGTAATGCAATGGCCCCGAAACCCCGTAGGTGTACCCGGATGTGGCCGCGGCGTAGAAGGAAGCTGCCCAGATCCAGGTCGCCGTCATACTGGCGGCACCCATCCCGAAACCGACGCCATGCCCTGCCACCATGTAGCCGGAAGTGTCTTCTTTCTCTTTACGAATCAACAAGGACAGCAGGTAAGTGCCGCCGTAAAAAGCGACCAACAGTATCAATACCGTCGTCGTTGAGAATTGAAAAATATCAGCCTCGTTCAAGTTCATACCTCGTATAACAACAACCAATCGGGTCCATTGCTCGGGCACAGACGTGCACGGGTCGCAAACACAGACCAAAGCAATGGCGTGGGCAGGCGGGCCGGACGACAAGCAAAAAAATAGCAGGCGAAATCAGAGTACTTCAGCGGCTAAGCAAGCCGGGGCATTCTCTGGAAGATGCTGGTCGGAACCCGCACAGACTCCCTGGCCTCGCGCCAGAGGGAGAGTTTAGCTATGGAAAGCAGTTTTGAAGCAGCAGTGCCTGCTGGTGTAAAGACTGGATCACGACTTTTTTCTCCGGTGAAAGCGTTCCAACTGCAACTAAGCGATCACGCTGGTGATAATTCATCGATAACCGAGCACAACATACACTTAGCGGTGTAAGTATTATCCCTGCTGACGCGAACAAAGCAGCGGACAGTATGCTGGCACACTTAGTAGAAGCACGGGGATCTTACCGGAAAGTAACCTTTTCGTCCAATCGCCAAGCCTCCCCGGGTGTAGTAATCACCCGATAAAATGCAAGGCTCTGGTTACCAGACAACTCAGCGGTGCGAAATATTCGCCCACAAACTACTTGCCAGATGCAACGCTGGCGGGCAGCATTCGCTTCCCACATATCAACCAAAGGAAATCATCATGGCACAGGCAACTGCACGTCACATTCTGGTCGACAGCGAAGCAAAGTGTGAAGAACTGAAAAAAGAAATTGAGGGCGGTAAAGATTTTGGTGAAGTCGCCAAGCTGCACTCCAGCTGCCCTTCCGGCCGCAATGGCGGTGATCTGGGTTCTTTTGGCCCCGGCCAGATGGTGCCTGAGTTCGACAAGGTCGTGTTCAGCGGCGAATTGAACAAGGTGCTCGGTCCGGTCAAAACCCAGTTCGGTTACCACCTGCTGGAAATCACCAGCCGCAGCTGATCATTGCGATTGACACGACCAGCCGGGGGCATGGTGTCATGCCCCGGCTTGTTTACGGCTCCTGCATTTCACCCACCAGCACCCGCACCAAGTCTCCAGCGGGCATTTCCCGTGCCAGCGGCACACCTTGCCCCGCCCAGTGCGCGTTAAACTGCTGATTACCCTGTTTTCGGGCCGCAGCCCGGAGGGCCTTGCCTGCGTGATACACCATCGGGTAACCGGGCAGCTCCGGGGCGTCGGCGCCATCGATGTCCAGCCACCAGCGATCCACAAGACCCCGTGCCGGCCGGCCAGAGATCACCGACGTAATACGCGTCCGGTCGGCGGTGGCCCCCTTGAGAGCCTCTCGATAGCTTGCGTCCGCCGCCGACTCGGGGCACAACACAAACGCGGTCCCCATTTGCACGCCGCAAGCCCCCGACGCCAGCGCAGCCCGGATACCCCGGCCGTCCATAATGCCACCGGCGGCAATTACCGGGAGGTCACAGCGACTGGCCAACACGCGCACCAAGGCCAACACTCCGTAATCCGGTTTGCCGGCTTCCGGCGAGAACACACCGCTGTGGCCGCCGGCTTCAATGCCCTGCGCCACTATGCCGTGCAGCCCCGCCGCGGTGATGGCTTCGGCTTCGGCCAGGCTGGTGGCGGTTGCCAGCAGACGAATTCCCGCCGTTTTCAGGGCGCGAATCCAGCCCGGGTCGGGCAACCCAAAGTGAAAACTGACCACTGCGGGTTTTTCTGCCAGCAGCATGGCCAGCATCGGCTCGTTGTCGACAAAACTCGGATAGGCCGCTTCCAGACGCGACGGAGCTGTGGCGCCGAACTCGGCAAAATATGGTGCCAGATGAGCCAGCCAGCCGGCCTCGACTTGCGCATTCGCAACGGCGGGGCGGTGGCAAAACAGATTGACATTAAAGGGCTGCGACGTGAGCCGACGGGTGTGTTCGATCCACGCCTGTGCCTGGGCCACACTGCTCCCGCCCAGACCAATCGAACCCAGGGCGCCGGCATTGGACACCGCAGCGGCCAGTTCCGGGGTGGACGTGCCGGCCATTGGCGCCTGAATAATGGGGTGTGAAACCTTGATGATGCTGTCAAAGCCCGCCATGTTACCGCTCCTTGCATTACACGCTGAAGCTGCAACATACCACCCGGAGGCACCCGGCGAAATCACCCAGATCAATACGTCCGTTTTAGTGTGACGGGAACCCGCATCATACCAGCAGCACAAGCAACGCCAGAGTTACCAGCACCACCAGCAAAAAACCCAGCGCGTAATCATCAATCCGGGGGTCACCGGAGGCCCGCCCCGGAGCGGTGCGGGGTTCGCCTTCGTACTCATCGATCAGTGCCCGCGCCTGCTTCAAATCGACGTCGTCCACCATCACGTTGGTGAATTCCCCGGCGCCGATTTCCCCCAGCGCCCCCTGCAGGTAATGCCCGCTGACATGGGCTGCAATGCCTTTGGTGCGCAGCATCCCGGCCACGATGTGGGCCTCGGTCAAATCCTGTGCCCGGTAAGCAATCTGCATCGGCTCTCCACTGGCAGCAGCGGCGCTTTGGCGCCACCGGTCGGACAGGTTCAGGGTGCGGGTCTGCAAGACCGCGGTCATTGATACGAAGGTCGTGTACTAGGGAAAGTATTGTCCGGCGACACGGTTTTTGCCACCGGACGGACCGCATTGATGCTAGGCGACGTCAGCCTGGCTGCGCAGGTAGTCGTCGTAACTGCCACTGAAGTCGGTGATACCATCGGCGCTCAGTTCAACGATCCGCGTCGCCAGTGAGGACACAAATTCGCGGTCATGGCTGACGAAAATCAGCGTACCGGGGTAATTTTCCAGCGCCAGGTTCAGGGCTTCGATGGATTCCATATCCAGGTGGTTGGTGGGCTCGTCCATCATCATCACGTTGGGTTTTTGCAGAATCAGTTTGCCGAACAGCATCCGTCCCTGCTCCCCGCCGGATATAACCCGCACTGATTTGCCGATATCGTCACTGGAAAACAACATGCGCCCCAGGGTGCCGCGTACCAGTTGTTCGCCGCCGGTGGTCCACTGGGCCATCCACTCAGTCAACAGCAGGTCGTCGGCGAAATCGGCGGTGTGATCCTGCGCGAAATAACCCACCTCGGCACTGTCGGTCCATTTGATCTCGCCGTCGTCCGGCGCCAGGTTGCCCGCCAGACACTGCAGCAGGGTGGTTTTACCAATCCCGTTGGGGCCGATGATGGCGACCCGCTCCCCGGCTTCAATCTGCAAATTCAGGTTGCTGAACAATGGCACCCCATCAAAGCCTTTGGTCAGGTTTTTGAGGGTCACCGCCTGGCGGTGCAGCTTTTTTTCCTGTTCGAAACGGATGAACGGACTCACCCGGCTGGACGGTTTGATGTCTTCCAGCTGAATTTTGTCGATCTGCCGGGCCCGGGAAGTGGCCTGTTTGGCTTTCGACGCGTTCGCCGAGAAGCGGCTGACAAACGACTGCAACTCGGCAATCTGGGCTTTCTTCTTGGCGTTATCCGCCATCATGCGCTCACGGGCCTGGGTGGCCGCGGTCATGTATTCATCGTAGTTGCCCGGGAACAGACGCAACTCACCGTAGTCCATATCGGCCATGTGGGTGCACACACTGTTCAGAAAGTGGCGGTCGTGGGAGATGATGATCATGGTGCTGTGCCGTTCCACCAGGATCCCCTCCAGCCAACGAATGGTGTTGATGTCCAGATGGTTGGTCGGCTCGTCCAGCAACAGCACGTCGGGATCGGAAAACAGCGCCTGGGCGAGCAACACCCGCAGCTTCCACCCCGGTGCCAGGGCGCTCATCGGGCCGGTGTGCTGGTCCAGCGGTATGTCCAGCCCCAGCAACAATTCGCCGGCACGGGATTCGGCAGTATACCCGTCCATTTCGGCAAACTGCACTTCCAGGTCCGCCACCGCCATGCCGTCTTCTTCGCTCATTTCCGGCAAGGAATAAATCCGGTCGCGCTCCTCTTTGACCCGCCACAGTTCCTCGTGCCCCATGATGACCGTATCGATGACGGTGCAGTCTTCATAGGCGAATTGATCCTGACGCAGCTTACCCAGACGCACGTTGGGTTCGAGCATTACCTGCCCGACGGACGGCTCCAGATCGCCCCCCAGGATTTTCATGAAGGTGGACTTGCCGCAGCCATTGGCACCGATCAATCCGTAGCGATTACCGTTGCCGAATTTGACAGAAACGTTTTCAAACAGAGGCTTGGCCCCGAATTGCATGGCGAGATTAGCAGTGGAAATCAAGAGAGGAACCCATTCACAGTGAGGCGCAGCCGGGCGGCCGGCACAGAAAGACGGCGATTGTACAGGTTTGCAACCCCGTCTGTCAGGCAGGAAAAACCCCGATACTCTGCCGGATCGTTACCGATCGGAGTACTAGCCCGGACTGAACAGTTTCATTAACTGGCCGCTCAGAGTCTCGATGGGCTGGAGCACGGCACTCTGGATGCTGCCGGTCACAACACGGCTGAAATCGGCGCCGTAGGCGGACTCCAGAAACTCGATGTACTGTTCCAGTTCAGCCGTGCTTAACGCCTCATAGGTGTACAGGTATGCGCCATAAACCTGCTCCTGCACCAGCGTGCGAATGGCGGAGCGCTGGTGTTCCACCTGCTGCCGAAGCTGCTCGAACCCGGCCCCGGTGCCGCCGTTCAGAGCGGCCAGCGCCGACGCCATGCCCAGCTGCACGGCAATGGCGGTATCCACCGTACTTTCAGTGGCTCGGGAGGCCGTATTGAAACGCTCGAACAGCTGCGCCCGCCGGCTCCCCTGATACTGCTTTTTCAAGGCCCCTGCTGCCGTCTCGATACGCTGCCAGGCCACCGGACTGGAGGCGTCCACTTCTGCCTGCACCACTTTTTGGCCCAGCGGGGTCGTGTACCATTTCTGCACGTTTTCCAGCTGCTGGTCGCTCAGGCCGGCATCCAGATCGCGCACAATCTGCGCACGAATACGGGCGCCATTGATGGTGCTGCCGACTATATTGGCCACGGTGTCCGCAATAAACGGATCCACTTTTCCCAGCTGTTTCAGACCATCCCGAATGCCTTTACTCATCATGGCCGGATACTGCTGCACCACCTGATCCAACGGCGAGGCCTTGACCACTGCCTCACTCAAGGGACTGGCACGCAGGGTGGTGGCGACCACCATCAGGGACATCAGCCACGCCACCGCGACCGGGACTCGGGCGGCACAGCTCACTGTTCGGGATAACACGTCTTGCATGGCACTCTCACTTTTGCACGATTGGAGTGCTGTTTATGACACGGACCGTCACAAAAGTAACGGCGGATCAGATGACAGTTTGGTAAGCGTTCGCCCCGAATCAGCCGGTTACCACAGCAAGTACATGTTACAATTCAACAATGGGTTCGAAGCCGCCATAGATCAAACGTTTGCCATCAAAGGGCATCGGATTGTTCTCGGGCTGCAGCCGTGGATCTTGCATGACGCTGGCCATCCCCGCGTCCCGTACCGCCTTGGACGGCCAGGTAATCCACGAGAACACCACGGTTTCATCGGCCTTGCATTGCACTGCCAGAGGCAAGGACGTCAGGGTGCCTTCCGGCACGTCATCGCCCCAGCACTCGACAAAGTTCACCGCGCCGTGCTCCTTGAACACCGCGCCGGCATCGGCAGCGTACTGCCGATACACCTCTTTATTCGCCGTGGGCACGGCGGCCACAAATCCGTCGACGTAAGACATAGGCTTATCCTCCCGTTGGTCCGGACGCGCTATAGTGTGCGCGTCGATGCCATCATCGCTCAGTTTCCCCATGGCCGGGAAGTCCTTTTATGATGGCGTCACACTTCGATTAACGGCCACCGACGCCAAGGGGCTTCATGAACAGGTCTGCCCGTAAACGCCGCAACACCCTGCACCCTGCGCTCTACTGGTACGGATTGCCGGTTGCCGGCTTGCTGGTGGCGGTGTGGGCCACCCTGAGTCTCAGCCTGCTCGCTCCGGCTCCGCCCCGGAATCAAGACGATCTGTGCGAAATTTTTCGGGAGCAGCCCGGTTGGTACGACTACGCAGCGGCATCTGAAACACGCTGGGGCACCCCCATTGCGACCCAGATGGCATTTGTCTATTACGAATCGTCGTTTCGCAGCCATGCCCAACCACCCAGAACCAAACTGTGGGGCGTGATTCCCTGGGTACGCTCTTCCTCAGCCTACGGTTACGCCCAGGCACTGGACCCCACCTGGGGGGATTACCTGAATGCCAATGGCAAGGGGCTGTTCGTGGTACGCACCCACATCAAACACGCCCTGGACTTCATTGGTTGGTACAACCATCTGACCCACCGGCATCTGGATATCCCCCTCACCGATGCCCAGCACCTGTATCTGGCTTACCACGAAGGCCGCACCGGCTATCGGCGTGGCACCTACAACGCCAAACCCGCCGTGGCCCGACTCGCCCGGCGGGTGGCCTCGCGCGCGCGTCAATACAACGCACAACTGGGAACCTGTGAGCAGGAATTTCAATGTTGGCGGTTTTATCAGTTCTGGCCATTTTGCGGGGATTAGCCTTGAAGGTTTACGGGAGCTGCGGCTTCTCTTATATTCTGTCCCACCTTTGCATCTTTAGTAGGGTCCATTTATGTCCCGTAAAACCAGACAGTTACAAAAGCTTTTGTTGTTTCGACTGGCGGATCAGCGCCTGTTCGGCCTGGGCACACTGAAAATCCGCGAAATACTGCCCACCATGCGGCTCACCAAGCTCCCCCACAGCCACCCCGCGGTTATCGGTTCGGCGACCTTTCGCGACTCGGTGGTGCCGGTGATTGATATGGCCGCGGCCGTAGGCTACCCACCACTGACTCCGGAGGAACGGGCCGGCGCGTCCATCATCGTCACTGACGTGCAACGCCGGGAAATCGGGTTTATGGTGCGCGGCGTGCAGCAAATCGTCGACACCGACTGGCAGGCGGTCACCCCTCCGCCCAAATCCCTCGGCAGCAAAGCCTTCATCAGCGGCTTGCTGGATCTGGAGGGCGACATCATCCAGCTCCTCGACGTGGAACTGCTGCTGGCCAAGGTCTATCCGGAATCCCTGCACAACCAACAGGTTTCCCTGACCGATGCCCAGATCGACTCGCTCCGGGCCCTGCATATTCTGTTGGTGGATGACTCGCTGGTGGCCCGCAAACAACTCTGTGATGCTCTGGACAGCAAAGACATCGGCTACCAGGTGACCACCAATGGCGACGACGCCCTGAATTACCTGCTCGAAGTTGCGTCCAGCGACAAGCCGGTGGACATACTGGTCAGTGATATTGAAATGCCCGGACTTGACGGGTACGAACTCACCTTCAATGTGCGGGATAACACCTCCCTGCACCAACCCTACGTTATCCTGCACACCTCTCTGAACAGCGAGATGAGTTTGAGCTACGCTAACCAGGTAGGGGCCAACGAAGCGCTGACCAAATTTGACGCACAAGAACTGTTGCACGCCATGCTCCGGGGGGCCCCGCCCTCGCACTGAAAACAGCCACCGTCAGGTGGCTTGTTGTCCGTCTCTGCTGGAGAGCCATTAGTGATCGCAATCTGGGTAACCCTGACGCTCGCTGTCTTGTTGGTTGTCACCACCGGCTTTTTTCTCGCCAGCTTTTTGTTCTTGCGGAGCCATGATCATTCGTATCTGGATGCCGGGCCATCGCGCCCCCGGTCCGCGCCCCCGCAAACCGGCCCAACACCCAGCCCGGCCCATGAGGACGTACTCGCCACCGTCGCCAGACTGATAGATTCCAGCCGGGGGCTGAGGGGCAAGGCGCGGCTGCAGGCCATGCGCTCGGCGTTGGAGAGCCTGAGTGACGGTAAATCCTTCACCAGCCGCCGGCGTCCGGTGAATGAACAGGGGATCAGGGGAGAATGGGTGGTCGCGCCGGAGAGTCGCCCGGATCACCGGATTCTGTACATCCACGGCGGTGCCTGGGTGGCCGGCAGCCCTAAAAGCCACCGCGCTATCACCGACAAGCTGGCGCGCATATCCGGTGCGTCGGTGTTCGTACTGGATTACCGGCTGATGCCCGAGCACCGGTTTATGCAGGGCATCGAGGATTGTCGCAACGCCTACCGCTGGATTCTCGAGCAGGGTCCCGATGGTCCGACAGCGGTCACTTTCCTGGCCGTGGCGGGCGACTCGGCGGGAGGCAGCAATGCCCTCGGACTGCTGGCATGGGCCAGAGATCAACGCTTGCGCCAGGCCGACGCCGGCATCGCCCTCTGCCCCTCCACCGACCTGACACTCACCGCCCCCAGCCTGCGCACCAATCTGCGCACCGATCCCATGCTCGGGCCCGCCCTGGGCGCCCTTGCCTACATCCCCAAACCGGTGTTGTGGTGGGCCACAATGCTGGGCACCCGCACCGCCCCGACCAACCCCGTCGCCTCACCGCTCTACGGTGATCTCGCGGGCCTGCCGCCGATTCTGGTGCACGCCAGCGAGGCTGAGATGCTGCTGGATGGTGCGCGCCGTTATGTGGCCAAGGCGCAGGCCGCCGGATCGCCCGTGGAGTTGCAGACCTGGCCCCACATGGTCCATGTGTGGCACTTTTTTACTCCGGAATTGCCCGAAGCGGAAGATGCCTACGAAAAAATCGCAGCGTTTCTGCACACCCATCGCAAGCACGCCGACGCAGGCTGAACCCCGCTGCACCGGCCCGGGCACACTCGGTTACCGATTCGCGTGCAGCTCTGCCAGCACTTCCTTACACACCTGGTCCTGGGTTTTGTTCGCGCCGCGAATCACCAGGTCCGCATACCGGGCATACAGCACCCGGCGCTCTGCGAACAGCTCTTCGAGACTCTGCTCGGGGCGCTTGGAAATGCCCCGCAGACTGAAGTCGCCAATGCGTTCGCGCACCGTCGCCAGCGGTATATCCAGATAGACCACCACGCTTCTGGTTTTCAGGTGTGCCATGGCTTTGCTGCTGTAGACCGCACTGCCACCGGTGGCGATCACGTGGCCGCGCACATTCAGCCCACACAACACCTGCTCTTCAACCTGGCGCAGCGCCTCGTAGCCTTCCTGGTCGACGATCTCCTGCAGGGCGCGACCGGTGTGCGTCTGGATCAACACATCGGTGTCCACAAAATCCAGCGCGGCTGCCTTGGCCAATACCACGCCGACCGTGCTCTTGCCTGAGCCGGGCATACCTATCAATACTATATTTCTGAGTGGCGACGGCATAACTACATTCTTCGTTGGTACAGTGCATTACCAGGTCTTAATCCGGCATGATCGGAAACCTGCCCACAAGCGTTTACACTAGCGCAATAAGTGGTTCAATAACATAGCTGAACAAAGGAATCCCAGGAGCAGATTCATGCAAGCAATCAGAGCGTATACGCAATCGATTTCCACCCTCATGGCGCTGGTCATGATGCTGACGTCGGTGTGGGCCCTGCCAGCCTCCGCCAGTCTGGTCGGCACCGGCGAACTGCTCACCGAACAGCGTGCAAACATCGACCGCCAGGCCCTGATGGACATGCTGGAACGGGGCGACGTGCAAAACACCCTGGCCACTCTGGGCGTGGGCGAGCAGGAGGTGCGGGACCGGATCCAGAGCCTGACCCCGTCCGAACTGGCGGATTTCAAACAGCAACTGGCGGAAGCACCCGCCGGTGAAGGCGTTGTCGGTGTGATTGTATTGTTTCTGCTGGTGTTCATCGTCACCGATATGCTGTGCGCAACCGACATCTTCCCGTTCGTCAACTGCATCCGGTAACCGACCGCCCGATGTATCCGGCCTGTTCCCAACCGGTCCGTTTCCTGCTGGCCGCACTGCTGGGCGTGTTGCTCTCGGGGTGCGCCAGCAGCCCCCCATGGCCGCCGGATGCCTCTGCAACAATCCTCACCCACGTCCCCTTTCACCCCCAGGAGCAATATCAGTGCGGGCCTGCTTCCCTGGCAATGATGCTTAATGCCCAGCAGGTCGATGCCAGCCCGGACGAGCTGATCGAGCGGGTCTACCTGCCCGGCCGCAAAGGCGCCTTGCAGGTGGAAATGGTGGCGGCCGCCCGCCAATACGGCATGCTGGTATACCCGCTGGCACCGGACCTTGCCAGTGTGCTGGCGGAAGTGGAGGCCGGGCACCCGGTGCTGGTGCTGCAGAATTTGCGCTTCAACTGGTGGCCCCAGTGGCATTTTGCCGTGGTCATCGGGTTCGACGGAGACACGGAAGCCCTGATTCTTCATACCGGCACCCAGGAGCGTTACCGCCAACCTGCGGCGGCTTTTATGGCCACCTGGAACCGGGCGAACCGTTGGGCCCGGGTAATCCTGCCCCCCGGTCAGCTGCCGGCGACCGCGCAACCGCTTCCCTATCTGATGGCCGCCCACGACCTGGAAACCACCCGGCAAACCGGCGCCGCCCAATCGGCCTATAGGGCCGCCCGTCGGGCCTGGCCAGACCAGCCCGCCGCGCTGCTGGGGCTGGGCAACATCGCCTATGACCAGGGCCGGTGGGCCACAGCGGTGGACTATTACCGCGCCCTGACCGAGCGGTTCCCTGACCTGGGTGCCGGCTGGAACAATCTGGCCGAGGCGTTACGGAAACAGGGCTGTCCGGTCGCAGCTGCAGCGGCCTCGCGCACCGCGCACCGGTTGGAGCCTGACCGTTTCCCGCCCACCGCAAACGATCCTCCCGGCACCGATCCAGCGGGGTGCTGCCCCGCGCCGGACCGGCACTGCTGAGCGGGCTTCAGGGCCCCGGCGCGCCGCCCTCGCGTTCCAGTTCCGCCTCCGCTACCAGCCAGCTCCGAAAGATTTCGGCGTGGGGATGGATATACTTATGGGCGGGGCGCACCAGATGAAAGGCTTCGGCGGTCGGTACCTTGTGGGCAAACGGCGCCGTCAGCAACCCTCGGCGGATCATATCGTCAACCAGACAAGTACGGCCGAGGGCAAAGCCATCGCCACACTTGGCGACTTCGAGCGCCGAGATGAGTGTGTCAAACTGGATTTCCTGGGCAAAACAGAGGTCGGCCAAACCCGCCTGATCGAGCCAGTGCCCCCAGCCTTCCTCGTACCCGATAACGTGCAGCAGAGTCTGTTCGCGCAATTGTTCGCTGAGCTCCGGGTGCGCTGAATCAGACAGGCCAGCCTGCGGCTGCACTCGTTTACTTCATTGTCGGCATCGAGAACTCGACGCCCTCGCGTACACCGGCGGAGGGCCAGCGCTGAGTAATCGCTTTGCGACGGGTGTATAAAGCGCACCCCGTCCGGCCCGTAGGCGTGCAAGTCGCCAAACAGGGAGCGTTTCCAGCCGCCAAAGCTGTGATAAGCCACCGGCACCGGCAGAGGCACGTTGACACCGACCATGCCCACCAGAATGTTATCAGTGAAATAACGGGCGGCTTCGCCATCGCGGGTAATCAACGGTCCAAAATCATTGCCGGGCTCGTCGTAGGCCCCCACTTTGAGGGTCTTCATCGCCTCGGCCATCTTGGCCACCAGGGCGTCGCCCGCGGCATCCCCCACTGCAACCGCGACCGACAGCGCCATACAGCGTTCGCCCGAGGAGCCAAAAGCTGCCCCCAGCAGCTGGTTCACCGCGTTATCCATGTCCGCATCGGGCATGATAATGGCGTGGTTTTTGGCTCCGCCCAGAGCCTGGCACCGTTTGCCGTGCGCGCTGGCGGTGCGGTAGATGTGTTCGGCAATCGGCGTTGAACCCACAAAGCTGACCGCCTGGATGCGGGCATCTGTGAGCAGCACATCCACCGCTTCCTTGTCGCCATTAACCACGTTCATGACGCCGTCGGGCAAACCGGCTTCCTGCAGCAGCTGGGCGATGAACAGCGCGGAGCTGGGATTGCGTTCCGAGGGCTTGAGCACAAAACAGTTGCCGCAAACGATGGCCATGGGGTACATCCACAGGGGCACCATGGCCGGGAAGTTAAACGGGGTGATGCCTGCAACCACGCCCAGCGGTTGCAACTCACTCCAGGTATCAATGCCCGGGCCGACCCTGGGACTGTGCTCGCCTTTCAACAGTTCAGGTGCACCGCAGGCGTACTCAACATTCTCGATGCCCCGCTGCAGCTCTCGCAGGGCATCGTGTTGAATCTTGCCGTGCTCCTCACCGATCAGGCGGGCAATCTGTTCCGCATTCTGTTCCAGCAATTCCTTGAAGATGATTGTCTAACCGGTTGGCCGGCTGCCGGTGTCACCAGAGTTGCTGGTACAGCTCGATAATCTCATCGGCACTGGGTACCCGGGGGTTATTACCCGGTGAACCGGACTGCAGGGCCTGCTCCGCCATGGTCGGCATGAGGCGGAAAAATTCGTCCCGGTCGATGCCAAACACCTCGGGTGTAGGCACCTCCAGTTCGTCATTCAGGGCATACAGCTCGGCCATCAATTTGTTGTTGGCCACATCGTTGCTGTCTTGTTCCGAGGCCACCCCCATAGCGCGGGCACAGTCCGCATAACGGGCGGCGGCGGCGGGAATGGAAAACTCGGTAACCGCAGGCAGCAACATGGCGTTGGACATGCCATGGGGCACGTGGAACGCGGCACCAATCGGGCGGCTCATGCCATGCACCAGCGCGACCGAGGCGTTGGAAAAAGCAATGCCGGCCAGGGTGGAGCCCAGCATGACCTGCTCACGGGCACGCTGGTCGGTACCGTCATGGAACACCCGGCGCAGGTTGGGGGCAATCAGGCGCATCGCCGCAAGCGCCTGGCTGTCGGTATACAGACTGGCCTTGCGGCTGACGTAAGCTTCCATCGCGTGCGTCAAGGCATCAATGCCGGTATCCGCGGTGGTGCGCTTGGGCAGGCTCAGGGTCAGACCATAATCCACCAGCGCCGCCACCGGCATGAACCCCACCCCCATACACATCATTTTTTCGTCGTTGGACTCATCGGTAATGATGGTAATCCGGGTCACTTCCGAACCGGTCCCGGCGGTAGTGGGTATGGCAACAATCGGCAACCCTTGTTCGTTAACGATACGCGGAAATTTGTAATCCCGCATGGTACCGCCGTACTTACCCAGGATGCTGATGGCCTTGGCGCTGTCGATGGGACTGCCGCCGCCCAAGGCAATGATGCTGTCGTAGGCACCGTCGCGCACTTTGGCCACTCCCGCCTGAATGGAACTGACGGTGGGTTCCGGTACCGTGTCATCGAAAACGTCCGCCGACAACTCACTGGCAGCGAGGCACTCCTGAATGGCCCGGGTGTAACCCAGTTGTACCATCATCTTGTCGGTGATGATGAGCGGGCGGCTGCAGCCCAGGCTTGCCAGCACTTGTGGCAATTGCCGGGAGGCACCGTCGCCGATTTGCAGGATGCGCGGTAGAATGACTTGGGTAACCATAATTGCTTCACCTGTGTCTGAATCAGAGCCTTCCCAGCGGGGCCGAGGCTCTGGGTATTGTTGTTGAGTCTCAGAGAGCGCCTGGAGCAGCGGCCACGTCCGATTTGCCCACCTGGGGTTGAGCGGGGGCTGACACCCGGACGGGTTGGGGCTGCCTCCCTGTTATAGCCTCATCGCGCAGGGATTTAAACAGCCCGTAGATTGCCAGGATCAAAATGACTGAAAACGGCAGCGCCGCAACGACGGTGGCGGTCTGCAGTGCACCCGCCACCCAGCCAGCGTCGGCTACAGCGAAACGGAAATCGACTCGATGATTGAACGCAAGATCGCCGGACTCAACTGGAGCAAGGAATACCTCCCCAGTTAAGCAACCCATCACAACACCGGTCACCGCCCACAACCCGCCAGCCCCACGATGGGGCTGGCTTTCTTGTGACAAGCGATTACGCTTTTATCTGCAGCCGTGCTAAACGGCCCGCTTGGTTGCATTGCCCCTGACCATCACCCGGGAATCATAGCCATAGGTATCCGATCCGCAGTCATACCAGGCAAGCTGGCGCGCGCCCTGCTGGTTCTGGTGCTCCTGCCGTTATTTTTCATCGGCGGCCCGGACTGGGCCGACGGCCCCTTCTATAAGGCCCTGTGGAATTTGGGCCACATCCTGTTCTTCGGTTTGCTGACCCTGGTGCTCCAGCCGCAACGCTGGCTGGGTGGCTGGCGTTTGGTGACCGTCACTACGGGCGCGGTGCTGGTGGCTGGCGGGCTGATCGAGTGGTTGCAGGGCAGCCTCGACCGGGCGGCCGACTGGCACGATATGGGGCGCAACCTGATCGGTGCCTGGCTGGTGCTGGCATGGGCGCACAGGCCCCGCAGGTCCGCCACCGGTGTGGGGCTGGCCCGGCTTCTGGTGACCGCACTGCTGTTGTGGGAACTGGGGCTGGTTGCCGTCATCGGTCTGCGGCAGTGGCAGCTGGCGATTCAGCTGCCACTGCTCTACGATTTCGCCCAGCCGGATCCGCAGCGGTTCTGGGACGGCCAGGTGCAGCGATCCACCAGATACAGCGGCCTGAGCGACCGCGAGTTCAGCCTCAGAGTTGAGCTTGACACCGAGCGATACTCGGGGGCATCCCTCGACAATCTGGCCAGTGACTGGCGGGACTATCGGCACCTGGTGCTGATCCTGTACAACCCGGATCAGGACCCACTGGCCATGACCTTGCGCATCAATGACCGCGCCCACGATCGGGGGAATAACGCCTATGAGGATCGTTTCCATACCCGCCTGGTCGTGGCGCCCGGCCTGAACCGGTTTGCCGTCCCGCTGACCGATGTACAGCAAGCGCCGGCTGGCCGCGCAATGGCCATGGACGCCATTCGCCGGCTGCTGCTGTTCACCTCCCGCCAACCGGCACCCAGAACGGTGTACCTGCTCGACCTGAGACTGCAGTAAACGCCATTCAGTCACGGTCTCTGACGAGGTTTTGCAGGCGCCTGGTCAGCGCGTCGGCATCCATGGGGTGGGCGCTGATGGCTTCGAGCCGGCTCAGAGCGGTGGCCGTGGTTGCCCGCACGGTGACCGCACCGTCACTGCTGTTGATCGTGCGCCAGCCAGCGCTGGTGCGCACCACCGCTTTGAACCGTGCGAAACCAGCCTCCCCGACCAGGGTCAGCAAGCCGCGCTCGTCCAGGACAATACTGGCGGGCAAGCGCCAGCCAACGCTGAAATAGCCCTGCCCCTCGTTGGTCAACACTTGCCATGACGCCTGCGTCACCGGCGCCGCTGTCGCTGGCTGCGGGTGCAGATGAGATTCCGGGGTGGCAACCCGGTTCAGCGCACTGGCGCCCTCCAGCCACGCAAGATCCAGGCGTCCCTCGCGGGTGTGAAAGACCGCCCGTTTTGCAGGGCTCACGCGGGCCGCCCAGGCGTCGAAATGCGCCAGCTGGGCGGCGTCACACACATCGGTTTTGTTGGCCACCAGTATATCCGCCGTGGCGACCTGATCCTGAAACTGCACACTGGCCAGCACCCGGGGCTCTTCGAGCCGCCGTGGATCCACCAGACACAACACCGGACCCAATTCCAGCACGTTGCGGTAATGCTCCCCCGTCAGCGTGGCGAGGACCTGGGCGGGATGGCCCAATCCGGTCGGTTCGATCAGCAGGCGGTCGGGGCGTGCCTGTCTGATCAGCCGGTTCAGCCCGACTTGCATCGGCAGGCCCGCCACACAACACATGCACCCGCCCGGGACCTCGTGCACGAACGCTCCCTGTTCCTGCAGCAATGCGCCATCGATACCGACTTCACCAAACTCATTGACCAGCACGGCCCACACCTCGTGGGACGGTTTTTGTTTGAGCAGCTCAGCAATGGCGGTGGTTTTACCGACCCCGAGAAAGCCGAGGACAAGTGTTGTGGGTATGGGGGATTTCATAGAACGGGGTCACTCAGGTCAGGTTTATCAGCCGGGGGCATGAAAATGCTATGATACCGTCTCTTGCCGGTAACCATGCGACCTGAATACACGCTTATGCCAATACTTCGTGGGTTTTTATATCTGCTCGGTTTTTTACTGCTGGGTGAAACCGTCCGGTTCGTTTTCAACTGGCCCATCAGTGGCGGTGTGACCGGGATGCTGCTGATAACAGTCTGGTTAATGGTCTCAGGCACCGTCAGTACCGACCTGGCCAACGCCAGTCAACAGCTGATCTCCATGCTGATTTTGCTGATCATGCCGGGGGTGGTCGGGGTTTTCTTCATTGGCAATCAGTTTTCGGGACAATGGCTGGCGATCGGGGTTGCGCTGATGCTGGGCACCTTTCTCAGCGTATTGACCACCTTGCTGATGTTGCGTTACCTCGCGCCGACGGCATCCCGAGAGACTTCCGATGAATGACATTGCCAATCGCCTGAATGCCTTGCTGCCACATCTGTCGGGCACCCCCGCGCTGGCCATTGTACTGACGATCGCCGCTTACCTGGTCAGCATCCGCATCTTTCCCCGACTGGGGCAACCGGTCTGGTGTCCGCCGGTGTTGCTGGCGTCGCTGCTGCTGGCGGCGGCGCTGGTGGTCCTGTCCATCGACCACCGCGAATACGCCGCAAGTGCCAGCTGGATCAGTTTTTTACTCGGCCCTGCCACCGTCGCCCTCGGCATCCCGCTCTATACGCAGATGCGCCATATACGGGCCCTGTGGCGGCCCATAGTGGTGACCGTGCCGCTTGCAGCGACCTTTGCTGCCATTTACGCGGTGGTACTGGCGCACTGGCTGGGGGCGAACGACGAGGTGATTGCCTCCATTGCGCCCAAATCGGTGACCGCCCCGATTGCCATTGGCATTGCGGAAGAAATCGGCGGCTCGGTGCCCCTGCTCATGGGCGGCTTGCTGGCAACCGGCATAGTGACCACGCTGTTTGTGGATTTGCTGGCCGCCCGGGTGGGTGTGACCGACCACCGTTTGCTCGGCCTGACTCTGGGCATCAACGGCCACGCCATCGGCACTGTGCGCGCTTTTGAAATCAGCCCCTTGGCCGGTGCGTTTGCCTCGCTCGGTATGGGGCTGACCGGGCTGTTTACGGCCATCTTGCTGCCCCTGGTGATGCTGTATAGCTAGTGGTTATGTGGTGGTCACGATCTGTTCGCAAATCACGTTCAAACTCCGGGGCTGACAACGGATATCCACCGGCGTCTGCCCCATCACCTCACCATCGGCGGTAACCGTCTTGGGGGTGCGGGTATGGACCCGGCACCAGGGGCTTTTGATATGGATCAGGGTCGTCTGGTTTCGGGGCGACCGCCTCATGATCCGCACCGCCACAAAGGTCACCAGCAAGCGGACCACCGAACGGGGGTGAACGGCAATTATGTCCAGATGCCCGTCACTCACCGACGCTTGCGGAATTTCATTGCCGCCACCGTAAAAGGCCCCGTTGGCAATGGCCACCGAAAACCAGCGCCCCGACAAGTAGCCGGATTCGCTATGAATTTCTGCCCGGAAGCCCCGATAGGCGAGCATTTTGCGCAGCAAACTGACCCCGTAACTGAAACGCCCGAGCCATTGTTTGGCAGCCGTCGAGGCTGCGCGCGCCGGCCAGGTACCGGCACCCACATGGGCAACGTTCAGAAGCAGTTTGTCCCGCAGCCGTGCCACGTCCAATTGCCGGGTCGTACCTGCGGCGATCAGCTGACACAGAACGGCCGGGTCGTCGGGTAAACCGAGGTTACGGGCAAAATCGTTGGCCGTCCCGGACGGCAACACCCCCAGTGTCGCCCCGGTTGCCAGGCACAAGCCTGCCGCGCCATTCACCGAACCATCCCCACCTGCCGCCAAAATCACATCTTCCGCAGCGACCTGCGCAACCCACTGCTGATCCTGCAAGTCGCACCGTTTTACCCCGGTGATCCCCACCCCTTGCAGATGCGACTGCCAAAAATCGCCGTCGCGCTGGCCATCACCGGCATCGGGATTTGCTATCAGCCAGTAGTGCATTCACGGTCACCCGGATCTTTTCTGTGGATTCTCTCCTTCAGATAGCACCGCACCGCGCCGGATGCAATCATTCCCCAGCGGGCGCGGAACTGTACCCGAGGGACCGGAGCCGCCGAGCGCTCAAAGCACTGTATTAATATACAGCAAAATTGAGTAGACTCTCACCCGAGTCCAACGACGCTCTCGTCGATTCAGTGTAGCGGCGAGATACCCAACGGAGACAAGTTGATGGCTGTACAAGCACTGTATTACTCAGATAAGGATGGGCTGGAGATGGCACTAAAGCATGCTGACACATTGCTGTTTTCATCCAAAGCCGAAGCCGACGCCCGCGACAAAGTGCTCGAACTGGCGGAAGAAATTACCCAGTATCTGCACACCAAAGTGGACGGGCTGAGCGAAGAACTGGCCGAGCAGGTGGCGCTGGTGATTGCCGAGGATAAGGATCTGTTCGGCAAGGCGTTGCGAAGGCCCGCGTTACTGAACCAGAGCGGTGAGTAAAACCGGGCACCGGATGCAACACGTGGTTTGCAAGGGCGCACCCGCCCTTGCATCGTTGCGGTGATTCCAAAAAATGCGGGCGGCCCGGCTATCGCCTTCCGGCTTAAAACCTGAAATTCAACCCCGCGCTGACGCCTGACACCTGCACGTCCTTGCGGTCGTAATAGGAAGCGTACTCGACTGTTAGAGCCGCATTCTGGCTCAAGCTGACCTGCCCTCCGACACCATAG
The DNA here is from genome assembly GCF_001752365.1 of Marinobacter sp. X15-166B. Taxonomy (GTDB): domain Bacteria; phylum Pseudomonadota; class Gammaproteobacteria; order Pseudomonadales; family Oleiphilaceae; genus Marinobacter. The sequence continues at coordinate 418,807 of NZ_MEIY01000001.1, forward strand.
GAGAAGCTGGTACCGTCGTCACTGGTCGAAAAGGTTGCCCCCCCGAAGCTGGCTTCGGCCGATGCCTTCGCCTTGGTAAAGCCAGCCAGGCCGTATACGGAAACCTGGTCATTAATGGGCAGGTGACCTACCCCATAGACACCAAGCAGGTAGTCAATTTCCAGGGAGACTTTCACTCCCTCTACCGACGTTGAATCATCGCTCAACCCGGTGGCCAGACGCCCCTCCACCGAGAAATTGTTGTGCACGTAATGCCCAAGACGACCCACAAGCGCGGTGGGATTCAGGTCCTCTACATCTGGCTCATCCCACGTCAGGTGGGCAATTTGCACGCCAGCGTAGGTTGTATCTGTCTGATCGGCTACCGCTGGCACCGCGATAAAACCCGCCACTGCTAACGCACACAGTCTTGCTTTCATTTCTTTCCCTACTCGCTAATTAAGTCTATGAAAAATAGTAAATTATTATAGCGGCAAGGCGCCTTTTCAGGCCAGCGAAGCATGTTGCAATCCTGTAGCTATATAATACTGACTGTAAGTCGGCGTCGGTCACCAAACCCCATTGCCCGGTCCACCAGCCACGCGCGCCGGCGTTATTCATCCACCCAGTGCGGTGGACGTTTATCCAGAAACGCACTTATGCCCTCCCGGGCATCCCGGGCCTGCAGGTTGTCGGTCATTACCCGGGCGGTGTATTCGTAGGCGTCCGCGAGCCCCATTTCCAGTTGCTGGTAAAACGCCGCCTTGCCAATTTTCAGGGTGTGGGATGACTTGCCGGCAATGGTTCCGGCCAGCCGTTCCACGGTCGCGTCCAGCTCCTCATCGGCCACCACCCGGTTCACCAGTCCGATTTGTTCGGCACGGGTCGCATCGATCAGCTCCCCGGTCAGCAGCATTTCCATGGCGTGTTTCCGGGACACGTTGCGGGACAAGGCCACCATGGGCGTGGAGCAAAACAACCCGATGTTGACCCCCGGGGTGGCAAACCGTGCGGAGGCCCCGGCCACCGCCAGATCGCAACTGGCCACCAGCTGACACCCGGCAGCAGTCGCCACGCCGGCCACTTGGGCAATCACCGGCTTGGACAGATTGACGATTTGCTGCATCACCTGACTGCACAAGTGAAACAGGCGCTCCTGAGCTTCCTGCTGGCCGTAGTGTTCGCGCATTTCCTTCAGGTCATGGCCAGCACAGAACACCTTCCCTTCCGCCCGCACAATCACCACCCGGGTAGCATCGTCCCTGGCGAGCTCTGTGAATGCCTCGGACAAGGCCGCCAGCATCGTCATCGACAGACTGTTGCGGCGCTCGGGCTGGTTCAGGGTCAGGGTGGTCACCCCCCCGGGCTGGGCATGACAAATAACCGGTTGGACACTCATGAACATCTCCTCGTTGGGTTGCCGTTCCCGGAGCGATTGCCCCGTGTCGCACTCTAACCAAAAAGATTCCCTCAATTGCTTAAAGTTATCCTAACCCTCGCCGATAGTCTCTCCGCCTGCAACCCTGCAAGTAATAACCGACATTCAGCCCGACTGATTCAAGTCGTGCTTGTCAACTCGAAAACCAATAACCTTTGGGTGGTTAACGTGAAGCTCAACCTGTCCTGGCGTCAAAAATTCCTTATCCTCATTACCCTAACACCGATCGGTTTGGCGCTGATTGCCTGGGCGATCATTTACGGCCTGCAGACCGTATCGTCCGCTTACCAGTCTATTTACGAGGTTTCGCGCTACGAAAACGGTGCCAGCAACCTCGCCACCAAATGGAACGCGGTGGAAAAGCAGCTCTCCAATCTGTCGCAGAATAACCAGACTGAGATCCTGGCGCGGCTGGCTGAGCTGAGCGCAGACGCCGCAGCCCTGGAAAATCAGGCCACCCGACTGGCCGATCCCGACACCCTCAGCTTTGCCACCGCCATCCGTGAACACACCGAGCGCTACGCCTCCCTCCGACAGGTGTGGTTGCAGCAAATGAACGAGCTCGGGCTGTCCGAGACCGAGGGGCTGCGGCACGAACTGGCGGAGTCGCTGGCACCGCTCCGTAATATGCGCATAACTCTGATTGAACAGGTCATTGCTGATATTGTGAGCACCAGCAATGCCTACATCGACAGTCGCACGCCCGCTCTGGCAGATGGCGCCCGCCAGGCACTTCAGTCACTGGAAGAGATGGTTGAACAAAACAACTGGCATGACAATATAATTGGCAGCACCACCCTGGGTTACAGCGAAATCTACGCCCGGGTCGATGACCTTGTGCAGCGACTCGCGGCCACTGAAAGCAGCGTCGCACAGGCTGGCGACAACCTGCAGCAGCAGGTCGTGCTGCAAAGTGAATCCCTGCAGTCGGGTCTCATCGCGCGCACCCTGGAAAGTGCCGAGAGTGCCGCAGCGACGGCCACACGGGTCAGTATCGGCTCGATTCTGGTGTTTGCACCCCTGCTGGTGCTGGTGCTGTTCCTCACCTCCCGCACTTTGGTCAGCCAGCTCAACCGGGTGGTGGAGCTGCTGTCGCGGGTCTCCGGGGGTGATCTTTCCCAAAAACTGGAACTCGGCCACAACCCGAATGATGAATTCAATCTGCTCGGCCGGGCCACCAACCAGATGATCGACGACATAGGTACGTTGATGCGCGACTCCATCGCCGGCACCCGGGATCTGATCGAAGTGCATGGCGAACTGGACAACACCATCGTGCGTCTGGCTCAGAACGGTGAAGTGGTGGAATCCCAGACCATTCTGGCCGCGGCCGCCAGTCAGCAAATAGCGGTGACCCTTAACGACGTCGCCGAGCGCACCTCACAGGTGGGGGTGGCCACGCATGCCGCCAACGACTCCGCCCAGACCGGCGCGCAAATTGTTGAAAACAGTGTTACCTCCATGCGCCGTTTATCCACGGTGATTCAGGACACCCATGGCCACGTCAAACTGCTCAACGACGTCAGCAGCAAGGTGACCGGCATCATCAGTGTTATCAATGGCCTGGCCGACCAGACTAACCTGCTGGCGCTGAATGCCGCCATTGAAGCCGCACGGGCGGGCGATGCGGGACGCGGCTTTTCGGTCGTGGCGGACGAGGTCCGCACCCTGGCACAGCAGACGGTCGCTGCCACCACCAACATCGCCGCCATCATCGATGAGTTGAACGCCCAGACCATGAGCATGGACGCGCTGGCGACCAACGGGCTGGCAATTGCCCAGGAAGGTGAGCAGCATGCCTCCGAAATTGCGGACACCATGACGACGGTGACCGAATCCATCCAGTCCCTGAACGCCGAAATGGATCAGGTGGTGGTCGCGGTTGAAGAGATCTCCGTCACCACCGAAGACATTGCGCAAAAAATGGAGGAAATTCGTGGCCAGAGCGCCGAATCCCAGGCCATTGGCGATGAGCTGAGCAGACAAAACCAACGCCTGTCCGAACAGGCCAATGTCATTGCCACCAGTACGCGCCGCTTCAACGTATAGATCCGCCGCGACGCGCCGCCCCCTCGCGAGCCTTAACGGGCGCTCGGGCGAGGGGGCGAAACCCTTCCCCAAATTGCCGCCCGCGCCCGTTTGGTCGCGCTCCGGCCCGATCCGTCGGGGCTGAATACTCTTACTCGTGGTAACAAAGCGTTTACCTTTTTGCAACGGAACCGAGGCCCCATACGGACTATCTTGTCCGGTAGCCTCGAAAAAGTTCTTCTGGCAGACCCAATAACAATAACTCAGGGTATGCGGGTGACGACCTCAGACCCCTGCCCGCTGGACAAGGATGAATCTGCATGCGCGCGCCGGTAACCAATCTCAAAGAACGTCTGACCGCCCCCAACGATTCGCTTGCCTCGATCATGCCGTCCGCCATTACCCTGGCGATGATGCTTCGCCAACGCTCCATGGCGACCTGGCTGCGCGCCGAATTTCAGGGCTACGGGGACGATGCGGCCTTACCGCCCCACCGTCTGCACATTAAAGGCGAGATTATGGTCGAGTCTCCACAGTATGGCTGGATTCCAGCGCCCCTCAACGCGGCGCAGAAACGCGGTTACGACGGCGTGGATATCGCCGAAGGGATACAGGCTCTCGAAAAGACCTGCTCGAACAACAGAAGAGGCGGTAGCATTCAAATCGCCATGCCGCCCGCACAGGTGGCGGCCCTGCGGGCCCGGCTGAACCAGGGGGCTGAGCTGACGATGACCGTCCACCGTGATCAATTCAATGTCTTATTGCGCTCGGTTCGCGGCGCCATTTACCTCTGGGTCCGGGAACTGATTGACCAGGGCATGGGCGGTCCGCGCAACGCGTTCAACCCGGAGGAGCGCGCCGCCACCGCCCACCTGGATACCCCCGAGCAGTTTATTCAGCGCGCCATGGCCGAAGGTGCGGCCCTGCCCGTCCCCGGCGCTCAGGTGGCAGGCATACTCGACCGGTTATTTCGTCGCGCCCGTTGAGGCACGGTTTGGTATGATGGCAGCCCGGTAATTTCAGTGAACCAATATTCAGGGTCTGACCATGAGAATGTTTATCCGTTATTTCTTCCGCACACTGCGGTTGATCCTCACACCGTTTATGCTGTTGAGTGAAAAACTGACGACCCCAAAACCGGTGCAACGCCCTCCCGAAGAGCAGCAGGCTGTGGACGTTGCCTGCAGCCAACTCGCTCTGTACCAGTTCCGCACCTGCCCGTTTTGCATCAAAGTGCGCAAAGAAATCGCCCGCCTTGGCCTGACCATTGAGATCCGCGATGCCCAGTTTGACGGCGAACACCGCCAGGCTCTGGAGCAAGGCGGTGGCCGAATCAAGGTACCTTGCCTGCTGATTGAGCAGGATAACGGCGCGCCCCAGTGGCTGTACGAGTCCAGTGATATCAACGCGTGGCTGCGGGCACGCTTTGAGCCCCAGCCCCTGTCATCGGCCGGGTAGGCGGCGCGCCACCCAGGCGGGACTACTCGGGCACCACCAACCCCCGCTGCACCGCAGGCCTGTCCAGAAACGTATTCAGGGCACGTTGCACCTGTTTGAACTCACTGAAGCCGACCAGCTCGCCGGCTTCATAAAAACCAATCAGGTTGCGCACCCAGGGGAAGACGGCAATATCCGCAATGGAGTACTCATCCCCCGCCAGCCAGGTGTTATCCGCCAGCTGGCGGTCGAGCACGCTTAACAAGCGGCGTGATTCCGCCACGTACCTGTCCCGCGGACGCTTGTCGTCGATCTCTTTACCGGCAAACTTGTTGAAGAAACCGACCTGACCGAACATCGGACCGACACCGCCCATCTGGAACATCAGCCACTGAATGGCCTGATAGCGCAAGCCCGGGTCGGCAGGCAGCAGCTGACCGGTCTTGTCCGCCAGGTAGATAAGGATGGCTCCCGATTCGAACAATGGCAGGGGCCTGCCCCCCGGGCCGCTCGGATCAATCATTGCGGGAATCTTGTTGTTGGGGTTCAGCGAGACAAACTCCGGTGACAGCTGGTCCCGGGTGTCAAAACTCACTTTGTGCGCCTCGTAAGGCAGCCCCGTTTCTTCCAGCATAATCGAAACTTTGACCCCATTAGGCGTCGCCAGGGAATAGAGTTGCAGGCGCTCCGGGTGACTCGCCGGCCACTTGCTGGTGATGGGAAACGCCGTTAGTTCCGTCATAATCAACTCCTGAGATTGTAAACTTTACTTCCTGATCCAGCGGCCATTCACTTGAATGTACTGCCCGGCCGGTGTCTTATCGACCGCTTTTTGCCCCGCCAGGGTCTCTACCTGGTTGATCTCAATGCGGTTTTTTTCCGCAATTTTGGCGTAAGCATCACGACGGGCGCTGTTGATGGCTTCGGCTATCGCACGGCTGCGTGCGTCCGCCCCCACCGCCGCCAGATACCCTGACGGTGTTTCCCCCACCAAGCCCTGTCTCTTGGCGGATTCCAAAGCATTTTTGGCTTCTTCCAGACTCATGGCCAGAGCCGGCAGACTCAGACACAGCGCCAATACACAGGCACTGATTCGCGCACTCCATCCCGTCGCATGCGGTGTCATAGTGAACTCCTTGATACTCAATAGTTGTGCCACCTTTCCGGTGCTGCTACCCCCAGGACGGACGCGTCAGAACAGACCTTCTTCGTCAAACAGCGCGTCCACTTCCTTATCCACCTTGACGTAGATCTCATGCTGGATTTTTACGTTAAGGTTGACGGTGATCGGCTCTTTTGGCGCGGCCATCTGCACCGTGGGCGTGCAGGCAACCATCAACAATGCCAGTACTACGGCACCACCGAGCGCGGGCAAGCGCCGGGGCACCCTTGCAAACAGTTGTGTCATCTTGGTGAACTCCTCCGGTATCCGGTTACTCTATCAGGTCAGCCGGATTGTGCTCGCGCTTTTTCAGCAATTGCCTCACCCGTTCGGCAACCGCCTCACTCACCCGCCCGCTCAGTTGCAGACTGGTCAACAACGCGGGGATGTTTTCTTGCAGATTGATATTCAGCACCACAGGGTGGCCGTCCTGCAGCTCCGGGTTGTGGCCTTCCAGGTGCATACTCAGCGTCAGATTACCGTCCCGATCGTAGTCGATGCCACTGCCCATCACCGAGTAATGAAAGTTTTCCATGGCTGTGGCCACCAGGCGCATGGTCTCGTTGCCCCGGGCCAGTGTCTGCAGACGCTCCGCCGACAACTGCAACCGCCCGCCCGGCGCCAGGGCGTCAATGCGTCCCTGCTGCACCTGCACGCCGGTTGCCGGGTCGAACAACAGCGGCAGGGTGCCGCTGAGGGTGCCGGTACCCGCCAGCCCCTCCGTCGGGTACACGGTCAACAGCTGGGCAAGACTCAGCCGGGTGAGCTCAACCGGCAGAGTTACCGGAGGATCGGCCAGATCCCAGGTATCCGCGCTGATCGTCAGCTGGCCGCCCAAGGCCGCTGCAGTGGCTTTCTGCAAGGTCAACTGGCCGGCAGCGAACTGCGCCAGCGGGGCCTGATAACGTCCCACAACGGACAGCGGCCCCACCGGAACCCCCGGGTTCACCCCGGCAATGGTCAGCTCCGGCACCTCGAGGGTGAACCGCTCCGCGCCGAGGGCAAGCCCGGCCCGACCGTTCATGCCAACCCATTCAGTGCGGTCGTAGGTGCCGTTCACCTGCGCCAGCGCCAGCTCTGCGGAAAGAGCCGGCACCCCGCCAGCAGCTTGTCTGTACCTCAGCTTGGCGGTCACCTTGCCCCCGGTGATCGCAAGCAACGGCGGCCAGTGGGCGAGCAAGTCGGCGAGCGCGCCGGTTTCCTGTGCACCGCTCACCTGCAGGTCGCCGGCGAGCTGTACATCCTCCTGATAGGAATAGCGCAGGTGGAGCTCCATCGGGATGGCGGAGGCTGTTGCCACACCGTTGAGGTTGAGGCGATCCAGATTCCCGTCAACGCGCCCCAGGAACTGCCAGGGACGCGGTTGGAGCTGGGGGTGGCGCACCCTGTTGGCGATCAGGTGCACCGGGCCCTTCAGAGACAGATGATCCAGGGTGAAGCCCCGGCCTGGGTATCGGGCCACCAACTGTGCACCATTGAAGCCGACCCGCACCCGATCTGCCCGCGCCCCTGTTTCCTCCGAACCGCTGGCCTGCCCGACGTCGATCACGGTTGATTCCCCGAATGCCAGCTCGGCAGCGCTGGTATCGGCCCACCCGGTCACTCTGAGATCGGCCCTCGTATCGCTGAGTGACCAGTCCCCCACCGTCAGATGGTTCAGTGCGCCCCGGACCCGGGCCTGCGCCAGTTGCACCCGCCAGGGCGCGGCCGTTGCCACCGCCAGGTGCGCACCGACCTCAAGCTCGGCGCCCCCCTGACTGGTGAGTTCCAGCCGCAGCGGCAGCAATGCCTGCTCACTGCGGGTGTTCGCCAGGGGTTCCCCCGGGCGCAGGGACAGGGTCAGGTTCGCAGGCCTGAGTGATTCCGGCAAGGCCTCCACCCACGCGGCCGGCTGGCTCATGTGCACATCGGCCTGCACCATCTGCGGGTGCCAGCGGCCTTGTTCCGCCTGCAGGGACAACACCACTTCGCCAGCCACAGAGCCCACTCCGGGGACAGACCAGGGCTTTGGCAATTGTGCATCCACGGCAAGGGTGCCAGACAGCCCTTGCCAGAATCCTTCGCCTGGCGGTGCCTGCAACTGCCAACGGGCGCTCATCGACGCGGCTTGCGGTTGCGCGGGCAAACCGTCAAGGGGCTGCGGACTCCAACTCTGCAACCAATCCAGTAACCAGTCCACCGGGGGCAGGTCCACCACGGCCAGCGAGCCTGTCCAGTGCATTCCGCCACCCGCAGTTTGCCGCGTGTACTCCGACGCCAGGGTCACGTGGGGGCGCTCATCCAACGCCAACTCAGCGGTCACCTGCAGAGCGTCCGCCCCGCGACCGGCAAACGTTGCCCACAAGCCCAGTTGGTGGTGTTTATGGTCAAGGGTCAGGTAAATCTCGGCTGGCCACCCGGCGTCGCCCGTGGTGACCGACAATGCTCCGCTTAACGGACACCGGCCGACGGCACAGGGCACACTGCCGTGGAACTGCGCAATGTCCAGTCGCGGGGGCAGCCAGACGGGCAATGCCTCCGGCAATTGCTCGAGCAGCGCCGGCAAAGTGGCTTGCCCCTGACGGCGGGATGCTGGCGCCCCTACGCCGGTGTCCCGCCAGTGGAATTCTGCCATACCCAGGGTTACGGCGGTCAGCCGGGGTCTGAGGCCTTGCCAGTGCCAGTTCAGTACCAGCTCGTCCGCCACGACGACCAGCGTGTTCGCGGCCGTAATCCGGGTCACCTTGAGCTGGTCGACACTGGCACCGCGGAGGGACACCGCAAGTCCCTGCCAGTCCAGTTGGTCAATGCCGTGGGCTTCCAGGGTGTCCAGCCACAGCTGCCGCCCCCAGAGCACCGCTGCCAACAGCAATACCCCGATAACCACCAGCATCCCTGCGCCGGGGAGTCGCCAGCTCATCCGCACTCTTTTTGCCCCTTCGTTGTTGCCTTCGTCTCAACCATACGCTTTTGTTCCCCCCTCCCCCAGCTTTATCCAGCCACGCACCTGCCCGGGGCCGCTCAGAAAATCCTTGTCTGTTTGGTGTAGAATAGGACCGCATTGTTGTTTCCCCATCCCTTTAACATGAGGAAAAAACCCTGTGAGAATAGCCACATATGGCAAATAACCGTTTCCCCTCCACACTCCCCCGCATAGCCACCGGTCTGAGCTCGGTCTTCCGGGAAGGCTACAGTTTATCCGACTTACGCAAAGACGCGATGGCCGGCCTGACCATTGGCACGGTGGCCGTCCCGCTGTCCATGGCACTGGCGATTGCCACCGGTGTGGCGCCGCAACATGGCCTGTACACCGCCATCATCGCCGGCGCCATCATTGCCCTGACGGGGGGCGCCCGTTTCAACGTCTCCGGCCCGACCGCAGCGTTTGTCGTCATACTCTTCCCCATCGTTCAGCAGTACGGCCTGGGTGGCTTACTCATTGCGTCAATGATGGCCGGTGTCATCCTGATGGCCCTGGGGTTTGCCCGCATGGGGCGACTCATTGAGTTCGTGCCTTATTCGGTGGTGCTGGGCTTTACTGCCGGCATCGCGGTGGTGATCGCGGTCTTGCAGGTCCCGGATTTTCTGGGTCTGGAGACCGGGCAGCTGGGCGAACACTTTATCGACAACTTGGGTCAGATCGTGGCGTCCTTACCCACACTCAGCCCGATCGAGCTTGGCATTGGTGTGCTTTCGCTGACGGTCATGCTGTTCTGGCCTCGGCTCAAGATCCCGGTGCCGGCTCCCCTGATCGGCCTGGTCTTCGGCGCCCTCAGCGCCTATGTCGTCAACCACTGGCTTGTCGGCGCCGACCTTGCCGTCGAAACCATCGCCTCACGCTTCACCTGGGAAGCCGACGGCGTGACCGGCACCGGCATCCCGCCCATTGCCCCCAGCTTCATGGCACCCTGGCTATTACCCGGCCCCGATGGCGAACCTCTGCAGCTGAGTTTTCAACTGATCAGAGAGCTGCTGGGCCCGGCCTTTGCAATTGCCATGCTGGGTGCCATTGAATCCTTGCTGTGCGCAGTGATCGCCGACGGCCTGACCAAGACCCGACACGACCCTAACGCGGAGTTGATTGGTCAGGGGCTTGGCAACTTGATCACGCCGCTGTTTGGTGGCATCACCGCCACGGCCGCTATTGCCCGCACGGCCACCAACATTCGCAGTGGCGCCCACTCCCCCGTCGCTGCGGTTATCCACTCGAGCGTGGTTCTGTTGGCGGTGGTCGCTCTCGCCGGATTGCTGGGCATGGTGCCGATGGCATCCCTCGCGGCCTTGTTGTTCATTATCGCCTGGAACATGAGTGAAGCCCGTCATTTTGTCCACGCACTGCGCTCGGCACCGGCTGGCGACGTGGCCATTCTGGTCACCTGTTTCGGCCTTACGGTCATTTTCGACATGGTGCTGGCCGTGGGCGTTGGCATCGGCCTTGCCGCGGCATTGTTCATTCGCCGGATGGCCCAACTGACGCAAACGGATCGGGTCGATGCAGCCCAGCACCCCGCTGTCAGCGGTCTGCCCAAGGAGGTCGCGATCTACGCCATCAGTGGTCCGCTGTTTTTCGGGGTGGTCGAAAAGGCACTGACCTCTCTGCACCTGATCGACCCCAAGATCCGCACCCTGGTCATTGACATGTCTGATGTTCCGACCATGGACGGCACCGCCATTAACGCGCTGCAGTCGCTGATCCACGAATTGCAGCGGGATGGCATCGCCCTGATTGTGAGCGGATTACCCCCACGCCTCATCGTCAAGCTCAGGCGGGCGGGCATTCGCACGGTGGCGGGCGTCCTCACCCACTGCAAAGACCTGCAATCTGCCAAAGCGGTAGCCTTGCGGTGGCAGCAAGATCGAGGAGTGAGTCCCCGGGCGCACGAGCGGGTGGCGGGTTCGGTGGTCTGCACTGGCGAGGAAGTGAACGGTCATTGACCGCCCAAACAACGACGGCTTGCCAAGGCAAGCCGTCGTTTGGGAAGGTAACTGCAATCCTGCTTAAAAGAACGTCAGGCCCAGGCTGATGATCACACCGGTGATGATCAACTGAACCAGGCAGAAACCCATGATGTCTCGCGCTTTCAGGCCAGCAATCGCCAGTACGGGCAGGGCCCAGAAGGGCTGGATCAGGTTCGTCCAGGCATCACCCCAGGCAACCGCCATCGCCACCCGTGCGACGTCCGCTCCCAGCGCTTCGGCGGCTGGTAGCATGATCGGTGCCTGCACCGCCCACTGACCGCCACCCGAAGGAACAAAAATATTCACAAAGCCGGCACTGATGAACGACCAGAATGGCAGGGTGTCTACGGTCGCAAAGGTTACGAACGCTGAAGAAATGCTTTGTGCCAGACCCGATTGCACCATGATCGCCATGATGCCCGCATAAAACGGAAACTGGATGACAATACCCGCACCGCCCTTGATGCCTTCGTTCAGGCTGGCCAGCAGGCTTCGCGGGGTCTGGTGCAGCACGATGGCCGTGAACAGGAACAGGAAGTTCACCACGTTCAGGTTAAGACTGCCACTGTTGACGAAGAAGTAATAGGCCAGAAACGCCAGCCCCGCGCCACCCACTGTCCAGGCGATCAAGCGGCTGTTTTCCAGATAATCCGCCGGACGGGTATTGGTGGTGTCAACCGGTGGTACATCTTCGAGTTTGGCCGGATCGACATGAATGCTGTCCCGCTCGTTGGGCAGCATAAAGAGGTTAACCAGCGGCACCGCAATAATAAGACTCAGTACCAGCAGCAGGTTGAACGTCGCGAAGATGGTAAGGTCGGTGCTCACAATCCCGATTTGGCCTTCGGTGAAGTGTCCCGGGGTGGCAATCGTCAGCGGCACCGAACCGGCCAGTCCGGCGTGCCAGATCACGAATCCGGAGTAAGCACTGGCGACCAGCAACCGGTAATCCACCTTGACCTGCCGGGCCAGAGCCTTGGCAAACAGGGCGCCCACAACCAGTCCAAAGCCCCAGTTTATCCAGCTTGCGGCCAGCGACACGAGGGTAACCATGATGATGGCCTGTGGGGCCGACTTGGCAACCCCTGCCAGTTTGTCCAGCGCCTTCTTGACCGGCGGTGAACTGGCCAGCATAAACCCGGCAACCAGAACCAACAGCATCTGCATGGCAAAGGTGAGCAGGGCCCAGAAGCCATTACCCCAGTAATTGACTACTTCCAGTGGCGTTTTCTGCTCGACCAGCATGGCCGCAACAAAGACCACAATGGTGAGCAGCAAGACAAATATATAGGGATCGGGCAAGTACCGATCTACCACTTTGACCAGTGGTTTTGCGAGGTTCGCTAGCATCAAAGCATCCTTATTATTATCAAACGGTTAAATAATGTTAGTCGCCAAGATTACTAACTTTCTCATTTAAAAGGAAGTACTGACTCGCGAAACTGGCTACTCATACTCCTTTGCCGGTTCTTCCGCCTCTTCGTCAAACAGCTCTTCTATCGGAGTATCCACAAACTCTTCGTTACGGGGGTCGAATTCCGGAATGAACTGGGCATTCGGCAAGGAGGTCACCGTAACGTACTCTTCCTGCACTTCGACGGGCAGTGGCGCTCTGATATGCTGACGGTACAAGGTGTACAGCGCCATGCACAACAAGGCCACGGCCAGGGTCTCAAACAAGGTGGCAGCCCCGTATTGTTCCATAAACACCGAACTGACCAGCGGCCCCACCACGCTGCCAAAACTGTAACTGAGCAGCAGACCGGTGCTGGCGGCGATGATCTGCGAACTGTCCATCTGGTCATTGGTGATCGCGACCGAGATGGGGTAAACCGACGCACCCAGTCCCATGCACGCACAGGACAACAGCAGCCGCATCAAAAAATCGGCTTCAATAAACCAGGCGTTGCCGATCGCCGCGGCACTGCCCGCCACACAGATCACCAACAACACGTTACTGCGCTGACTCCGGTCGCACACCCAGCCAATCGGCCACGCAAACAACATAGCCGCAAGAATGGAACCGAACATGTAGATTGAAATCTGGTTACCATCCAATCCGGTCAGACTGGCAAACAAGGGCGTCAGTGCATAGAACGCGCCCAGAAAGAACCCGCTGCAGAAGGCACCCACCACACCCAGCGGTGCGATCTTCATCATCCGGGTGAAGGACATTTTCTCCTTGGGCTCAGCCAGTTCCGGTGAATGCATGTGGGACAGTGACAGCGGTATTATGGCGGCCACAAGAAACAGAGCCACCAGACTGAAGGCCGCAAACCCCATGGGGCTGCTCACCCCGATCAGCAACTGCCCGCAGGCCGTCGCCAGATACGCGGCAATCTGATATACGGAAAAGATGGTTGAGCGGTTGGCGTTGGTAGCCACCGCACTGAACCAGCTCTCGATGGTCACAAACAGACACGCCACGGCGATACCGCCAAATATCCGCATCAACCCCCACAGCCAGACCGTATCCGTCATCGGGTAAACCAGGGCGGCCATGGCTGCGAGGGCGGCAAACACCGCGAAGGCGCGGATGTGGCCAACACGCCGGATGATCTTGGCAGCGTACAAGGAGCCGATTACGAACCCGACGGAATAGCACACCATCACCAGACCGATGGTGAACGCGTCGATACCCAGTTGACCAAACCGGACGCCCAGCAAGGTGAGCAGAAAAGCATTGCCGGTTATCAGCAGCAGCAGACTGATGAACAGTGCCGATAATGAGATAAACAGTAAGCGCATCGGGCAATTCCCCGTTCAGGAAGACGGTGCGGGTTCGCAACCAGGGAACGACAAGAATAGTCGTACTGTAGTGTGTGTGGTTATAGCAATTATGTAAATGCCGGAAAACACGGAGGCCACCAGGGACAGCCCACAGATTGCACGGTCAGGCGCTGCGGGCCTGCTGCGCCGGGCGCGACTGCCAGGCAGACAGGGTGTACAGCGCCAGAGCCCCCCAAATTGTCATAAAGCTCAGCAACTGAACCCTGCTCATCGGCTCATTGAACACCAGCAGTGCAATCAGGAACTGCATCGTGGGATTGATGTACATCAGAAACCCCAGGGTGGATAAGCGCAACCGCCTCGCAGCCCCTGCGAACGCCAGCAAGGGCAGAGCAGTAATCACCCCGCTGGCCACCAGCAACACGGTGAGGGCTTGATCGCTGCCCAGATGCGAGCGTCCCACATGCGCTAACCCGGCAAGCACCATCAGACCAACCGGCAGCAGTAACAGGGTCTCGACAAACAATCCGGACAGACCGTCGAGCACGATCTGTTTGCGCAGCAACCCATAGGTTCCGAAGGTCAACGCCAGCGCCAGGCTGATCCAGGGCACTGCGCCCAACAACACCAGCTGGATCAGAATACCGACCCCGGCCAGGGCCACGGCGATCGTTTGCAGACGCGCCATCCGTTCCCGCAACACCAGCATGCCCAGCGCTACGTTCACCAAGGGTGTCAGGAAATAGCCCAGACTGGCCTGCAATACGTGGCGGGTTTCAACGGCGTAAATGTATAACCCCCAATTGGCGGCTATCAGTATTGCGCAGGCAAATACCCGCCCCAAAGCGCTGGGATTGGCAAGGGCAGCTTTAATCGGCGACCAGCGTCGCAACAGGGTCACTACAATCGCCAGGAAAGCGCTTGACCAGATAATGCGGTGAACCAGTATCTCATAGGCGGGAACGCCATCGAACAAGGCAAAAAAAAGCGGGAAGCAGCCCCACATGATGTAGGCACCCAGACCAAAGGCCACGCCCTTGGTTGTTTCCGAACTGTCAGCACTCATAACGTTCTCGCGATAAAACAAGAGCGCCATCACTACCCGGGTATGAAGACATCGGGGCGGTGCGGCAGGCCCTCAGCTGGCAGGCAGGCCCCTGATAGTCCATCAGGGCGCGTCAGCGGGCATTCTGACCCAACTGAGCGGCCAATGCGAGACGACGTATGGCTAGAATCACCAACACACAGCCCGTCCGGAGGCGGCTGTGTGTCGGATTACCGGGAATCAGAAGTGGTAACCGATACCGGCACTGTATGCAAAGGCTCCGTCGTCGAAATTATCTTCCGCGTCCCCCGCGTTATCAAAGAACACCTGATACTCGGCCTGAACCGTGATGTAGGTTTTTCTGCGCACGTAATACTTCACACCCAGCTCAGGGCCTGCAAAGAAGGTCTCATCAATACCTTCCCCGTAAATCCCTCCGAGATTGCCGCCGATAAAGGGGCGCCACCGTTCTCCGGTGTCGAAATGATAGTCGTAGAAGGCCCGGGTCGCGCCCGTCCAGTTGGAGTCGTCATTGATGTCGGCAAAACCAAGACTCTGCCGAACCCCGTAAGCCCCGCTATCGGAATGGAACCTGCCCACATCGAAACTTACACTCACGGTGTTGCTATCAAAATCTTTGTCGCTGGCACCGGAGCCCGACAAGGTAAAGAACCGCTCACCGGCCTCGGGGCCCGTTGCAGCAAGCGCAAGCGCCGGCGACACCGCCAGACAAATAACCGCCAGAGTTTTTTTCAACAGCATAGCGTTTCTCCTCCGTGATTCAGCCACACTCAGCGGCAACCGAGATGTTGCTGAATGTTAACGAACACAATTGAGCGTAGGCCACTCAGTGACAATTGGTACCCCCCTAGCAGGTTTTGTAATGAATTGCGCCCTACTGGCGCACACAACACCCACCCAAAAAGTTGAAAATGGTTGCAATTGCTTCTACGCACCCTGCACCCGGCCCGTCGCGGGAAACGCTCTTCCCCGGATCTCCATTAGCCGCTTGTTTTTACAGTTTTTCCGCCGTGAGACTGACCAACATCAAAAGCTTTATTGTCACCAAAAGCGACTCATTATTAGCAGGTTATCATTGAGTCTTTCAGTAATTCCTAGCTTATGTTGGCAGCCTACACCCGGGAAACGACCAGAAACCACCGCCTCAAAAATGAACAAAATGTAATCGCCCCGAACGCCAACTAAGTAAATTCATCAAGATTCGCATTTAAGTGTTGCTATCCGGGCGGCGATCAGGGTACATTGGCTTTCGTAGGAACGAGTTAGCAAAGCATTTCACGAATAAGACGCTTCTGTTGTTGATAGATAGTAGTAAACCGTCCTGTTTTTGATTCCGCGAGTCTTTTGTTTCCGCACCACGCTGATCAGGGGTCATTCCGACTGGCTGACGGCACATTTAAAATATTGATTTCAGGAAGTTTATATATGTCTACTACTACCGGTACTGTTAAGTTTTTCAACGAAGCAAAAGGTTTTGGTTTCATCACTCGTGAAAGCGGCCCGGACGTGTTCGTTCACTACAGCGCTATCCAGGGCGGTGGCTTCAAGACTCTGGCAGAAGGCCAGCAGGTTGAATTCACTGTAACTGACGGCCAGAAAGGTCCTCAGGCTGAGAACGTTGTTGCTCTGTAACTAGCAGACCAAACGTTTTGAAAAGAAAGGCAGCTTTGGCTGCCTTTTTTGTTGAGTTGAATCTATCGGAGACAGCATGAATCCCGTTATCAATCTACTGAACTCCCATCGTTCAATCCGCCAGTTCACCACCCAAAAGATCCCCAGAGAGCTGCTGGAAACCATTGTTCGCGCCGGCCAGAGCGCAGCCACATCAAGCCATGTTCAGGCCTATTCCATCATCCACGTAGTGAATCAGGCAAACCGGGAAAAGCTGGCCGAACTGGCGGGCGGCCAAAGCTATGTGGCCAGCAGCTCTGACTTTCTGGTGTTTTGTGCCGACATGAAGCGGGCCACGGAAGCCGCAGAACGCGCCGGCGCTGAAGTGGTCCGTGGCATGACCGAACAATTGCTGGTGGCCAGTATCGATGCGGCATTATTGGCGCAAAACATTGCCATCGCAGCAGAATCCGAGGGCCTCGGCCTGTGTTACATAGGCGGCATTCGCAACCACCCCGCCGAAGTGAGCAGCCTTCTGCGCCTGCCCGAACACGTGTACCCGGTTTTCGGAATGTGCCTGGGCTATCCGGATCAAAACCCGGAAGTGAAACCGCGTTTGCCGCTGGCGACCATTCTCAAAGAAGATTATTACCACGACGACCAGGACGCCGATCTGGTTGCGGCTTTCGACGACACCATGGCCACCTACTACTTGCAGCGCACCGGTGGCAATAAAGACTCCAACTGGTCACAACAGCTGAAACCGCTGTTCACCTCCAAATTGCGCCCGCACATGAAGGCGTTTTTGGAAGAGCAAGGTTTTGGGGTTAAGTAGTTTTCCCCATCGGTGTCGCTCCACTGCCCCATTGGTATATACATTGGTGCCCTTTGACCGCGTTGCGCGTACACTGCGGGGCGACACCTATCGGAATGGAAGCTGACACGCCATGGGCCGCACACCTCCCCTCTACCTCCAGATACAACAACACCTGCTGGACAAGATTCAGAGTGGCGAGTGGCTCCCCGAGCATCAGATACCCCCCGAGGAACGGTTAGCCCGCGATTTCGGCGTCAGCCGCATGACAGCCAACAAGGCAATTCGCGACCTGGTCCAACAGGGTTACCTGGTTCGACAGGCGGGGATCGGCACCTTTGTCACCGACCGTAAAGCGGAATCCTCACTGGTCGAAGTACACAATATTGCTGATGAAATCCGCGGTCGTGGCCACGAGCACGATTGCGTGGTAGTAATCGCCGCACCCTGTGACGCCGATGATGAAGTCTCCATGCGGCTGGGCGTGCGGCTGGACACCCGGGTCTTTCGGACCTTGATTCTGCATCGTGAAAACGGCGTGCCGATTCAGCTCGAGGACCGCTACGTTAACCCCCGGCACGTGCCGCATTATCTGCACACCGACTTCCACACCCAGACCCCCAATGAAGTCCTGGTATCGGCCTGCCCGATTACCGATGTGGAACACGTCGTAGAGGCGGTGCTGGTAGACCGCGCCCTGGCCACGCTGCTGGAGATCACCACCCAAGACCCCTGCCTGCAACTGATTCGCCGCACCTGGTCCGGCGATCAGTTGGTCAGTTACGCACGACTGACCCATCCCGGCACCCGCTATAAACTGCGCTCCGCGCTGCAGACTGCCGGCTGACCACCGGCAGCGGACGCCCTTGTATATACATATAGTCGCGAACTATCAGAGAAGCCGGTCGTCCCGGGCGTGGCTATACCCCATTCTCGCCAACACGATATCGCTTATAAAGCAATAACCAATCTCGATAAACGGTTCTGCTGACCTGCCCCTGCATTCCTATTGCTGGCATTGATGGTGGCACACCGGGCTATCCTTCACTACTCTTATTTGTATATACATACAGGCGGGCAAGGAAAAGTCACCATGAGCCACACTGTGCATACGGGGCGCATCTGGCAGGACGTTGTTGTCTTCGATGGCCTGCAAACCCTCGGGACCCCCCAGGCTGTCATCGTCGAAGGTGAAACCATCGCGAGGATAGTACCGATGGCACAGCTGGACAGTGCCCGTTACGCCCATTACCAGCAGATGGGTTCCGGCGGAGTGATGACCCCCGGACTGGTGGATTGCCACACCCATCTGGTCTTTGGCGGCCACCGGGCCGATGAATTTGAAGCGCGCCTGGAAGGCGTCAGCTACGAAGAGATTGCCCGACGGGGCGGCGGCATTCTGAGCACCGTCCATGCAACCCGGCAGGCAAGCGAGGAAGAGCTGATCGAAAGCGCCCTGCCCCGGCTGGATGCGCTGATCGCCGACGGGGTTTGCACCGTCGAAATCAAATCCGGTTACGGCCTGAGCGTGGCGCATGAAATGAAAATGCTGCGGGTGGCGCGTCGGCTGGGCGAATTACGACCGGTGCGTGTGCGAACGACCTTGCTCGGCGCCCATGCCCTGCCGCCGGAATTCGCCAACGACAGCGACGGCTATGTTGAGCTGGTTTGCCGGGAAATGATTCCCGAGGCGGCTCGCAACGGGTTGGCCGACGCGGTGGACGTGTTCTGCGAAACCATTGCTTTCTCCGTGGCCCAATGTGAACGCGTGTTTGCAGCCGCCCAAGCCCACGACCTGCCGATCAAGAGCCATGCCGAACAGCTGTCCAACCTCGGTGGTACCGCTTCCGCCGCCCGCCACGGTGCCCTGTCCGCCGATCATCTTGAGTATCTCGACGGCGCCGGTATCGAAGCCATGCGTCAGGCCGGTACTGTGGCGGTGCTCTTACCCGGTGCCTTTCATACCCTGCGGGAAACCCGCCAGCCACCGATCGGGGCGTTGCGTCAGGCCGGCGTGCCCATGGCCGTGGCCACCGACGCGAACCCGGGATCGTCGCCGCTGTATCAGCCCACCCTGATGCTCAATCTGGCCTGCACCCTGTTCCGCATGACACCAACGGAAGCGCTGGCGGGCATGACCGCCCAGGGTGCCCGCGCATTGGGACTGACCCACACCGGCCGCCTGGCCTCGGGGCTGTCGGCGGACCTGTGCCACTGGACTATTGAATGCCCGGCGCAGCTGGCCTACGCGGTACAGCCCGGGCGCCTTCACCAACGGCTGTTTCGCGGGGAGCTGACCCATGGGCACTGAATTTGACCGGTCCGTCTGGCAAGGCCGCACCGACCCGGAAATCAACAGCGATCGCTGGCACCAGCGCATAGAGCCGCTCACGGACCAGGCCATCCCGGGCTGTGCCCTGATTGGCTTTGCCAGTGACGCCGGCGTCGCCCGCAACCGTGGCCGGGTCGGTGCGGCTGAAGGGCCGACCGCGATACGCCAGGCGCTGGCGCCGTTAGCCTGGCATCGGCACAACCCGGCCTACGATGCGGGCACGGTGCACTGTCAGGGCGATGGCCTCGAATCGGCGCAGCAGGCCCTGGCCGAGCGCCTCGTGCCGATACTCGATGCGGGCCATCTGCCCATTGTACTGGGGGGCGGGCACGAAGTGGCCTACGCCAGCTGGTGCGGTTTAGCCTCGCACCTGGCGCGTGCCGAGCCTTGCCCGCGAGTGGCCATCATTAACCTCGATGCCCACTTTGATTTGCGTGACCACGCCCACGTACGCTCCTCTGGCACACCTTTTTCGCAAATTGCCGAGGACTGCCAGTCCCGGGGCTGGCCGTTCCACTATGCCTGTCTCGGTGTGAGCCGCAGCGCCAACACCCAGGCGTTGTATGAACGCGCTGCAACCCTGAACGTCATGGTGCGTGAAGACCGCGATATGCATTTTGCTGCACTCCCCGCATTGCAACGGGACCTCAACGCCTTCATCGCCGCCTGCGACCATGTGTACCTGACCATCGACCTGGACGTACTCCCTGCGGCGGAAGCGCCGGGGGTCAGTGCGCCATCAGCCCACGGTGTCTCCATTACACTGCTCGAACCGTTGATCGAAACCGTCCGCGACAGCGGCAAGCTCCGGTTGGCCGATTTGGCCGAACTCAACCCCACCTTCGACCTTGATCGACGCACCGCGAAGGTTGCTGCCCGACTCATCCACGCGCTCACGCTGAACGGCTGACGACTGACGCCGAGCCAACGCCAACAACAAGGAACCCAGCACATGCCCAATACCGACAAACGCCACGCCGCCAACCGCAGCATTGCCGCACCGACCGGCCCCCAACTCAGCTGCAAAAGCTGGCTGACAGAAGCACCAATGCGGATGCTGATGAACAACCTGCACCCGGACGTGGCCGAACGCCCCGAGGATTTGGTGGTGTACGGCGGTGTCGGCCGGGCCGCACGCGACTGGGAGTGCTATGACAAGATCATCGAAACCCTGCAACGCCTCGAAGACACGCAAACCCTGCTGGTCCAGTCCGGTAAGCCCGTTGGGGTGTTCGACACCCACAAAGATGCGCCCCGGGTACTGCTCGCCAACTCCAATCTGGTCCCTGCCTGGGCCAATTGGGAGCATTTCAATGAGCTGGATAAGAAAGGGCTGATGATGTACGGCCAAATGACCGCCGGCTCGTGGATATACATCGGTTCTCAGGGCATCGTCCAAGGCACCTATGAAACCTTCGTCGAGGCCGGGCGTCAGCATTATGAGGGAAACCTGAGCGGCCGCTGGGTGCTCACCGCCGGCCTTGGGGGCATGGGCGGTGCCCAGCCACTGGCGGCAACCCTGGCCGGGGCCTGCTCTTTGACCATTGAATGCCAACAATCCCGCATCGATTTCCGCTTGCGCACCGGTTACCTCGACGAACAGGCGACGGATCTGGACGATGCCCTGGCGCGGGTTGAACGCTACACCGCAGCAGGTGCCGCGGTGTCGATCGGCCTGTGCGGCAACGCCGCCGACATTTTGCCGGAGCTGGTCAAACGCGGTGTTCGTCCGGACATGGTCACCGACCAGACCAGCGCCCATGACCCGCTGCACGGCTACCTGCCTTCAGGCTGGACCTGGGAGGAGTATGTGGCGCGCAGCCAATCCGCACCGGAAGCCACGGTCAAGGCGGCGAAGCAGTCCATGGCCGTGCACGTGCGCGCCATGCTCGATTTCCAGACGAGGGGCATACCGACCTTCGATTACGGCAACAACATTCGCCAGATGGCGCAGGAAGAAGGCGTCGCCAACGCGTTCGATTTTCCCGGCTTTGTGCCGGCCTACATCCGTCCGTTGTTCTGTCAGGGCATCGGGCCCTTCCGTTGGGTCGCGCTCTCCGGAGACCCCGAAGACATCTACAAGACCGACCAGAAGGTCAAGGCACTGATTCCGGACGACCCGCACCTGCACAACTGGCTCGACATGGCTCGCGCACGGATCGCCTTTCAGGGGCTGCCCGCGCGCATCTGTTGGGTTGGGCTCAAAGACCGTGCCCGCCTCGGGCAGGCGTTCAACGAAATGGTCGCCAACGGTGAGCTCAAGGCGCCGATCGTGATCGGTCGTGACCACCTGGACTCCGGCTCGGTCGCCAGCCCCAACCGGGAAACCGAGGCGATGCAGGATGGCTCAGATGCAGTGTCCGACTGGCCCCTGCTCAACGCCCTGCTGAACACCGCCGGCGGTGCAACCTGGGTGTCGCTCCACCATGGTGGCGGGGTCGGCATGGGCTTCTCCCAACATGCCGGGGTTGTCATTGTGGCCGACGGCACCGAGGATGCCCACGTCCGATTGGGCCGGGTTCTGCGTAACGACCCGGGGACCGGCGTAATGCGCCATGCGGATGCCGGATACGACATCGCGATCCAGGCGGCCAAAGACAATGACCTCGACCTGCCCATGATCAACACTGCGGAGCGCCAACAATGAGCCATCTGGAACTCTCCCCCGGTAACCTGACCCTCGCGCAATTGCGCCGGGTGTTCGCACAACCCGTGCCGATCAGCCTGCCAGACAGTGCCAACGGGGCCATTCAGGACAGTGTCGATTGCGTCAACCGGGTGGTGGATGAAGGACGGACCGTGTACGGCATCAACACCGGCTTCGGTCTGCTGGCGCAAACACGCATAGCGGATCAGGAGCTGGAAGACCTGCAGCGTTCGCTGGTGCTCTCCCACTCCACCGGTGTCGGTGCGCCCCTGGACGACGCCCTGGTGCGCCTGATCATGGTACTTAAGGTCAATGCTCTGGCGCGCGGTTTCTCGGGCATCCGCCGTGACGTGCTGGACGCCCTGATCGCCTTGATCAATGCCGAAGTCTACCCGCGCATCCCCGTAAAAGGATCGGTGGGGGCCTCCGGCGATCTGGCGCCGCTGGCGCACATGAGCGCGGTCTTACTGGGCGAAGGCCAGGCCCGGTATCGGGGCGCCTGGCTGCCGGCGCGGCGGGCGCTGGACATCGTCGGTCTGACGCCCATGGCGCTGGCCCCCAAAGAAGGCCTGGCGTTGCTGAACGGCACTCAGGTATCCACCGCCTACGCCCTGCAGGGGCTGTTTGAAGCCGAAGATCTGTACGCTGCCGCCACGGTCTGTGGTGCGCTGACGGTGGAAGCGACGTTGGGATCCCGGGCGCCCTTTGACGCACGCATTCACGCAGCGCGGGGCCAGCGGGGGCAGATCGATGCGGCGGCGGCCTACCGTCATCTGCTCGGCAGCGGCAGCGAAATCGGTGCCTCCCATGTGGACTGTGACCGGGTACAGGACCCCTACTCGCTGCGCTGCCAGCCCCAGGTGATGGGCACCTGTCTGTACCAGATTCGGCAGGTCGCCGGGATTCTGGAAACCGAAGCCAATGCGGTGTCGGACAACCCCCTGGTGTTCGCCGCCGAGGGCGACATCCTCTCCGGCGGTAACTTTCACGCCGAACCGGTTGCCATGGCCGCCGACAACCTGGCCCTGGCCATCGCCGAGATCGGTTCGCTGGCGGAGCGGCGTATCTCCCTGATGATGGACAAGACCATGTCCCGGTTACCGCCCTTTCTGGTCGATGAGGGCGGGGTTAATTCGGGCTTCATGATCGCTCAGGTGACCGCCGCCGCGCTGGCCAGCGAGAACAAAGCCCTGGCCCATCCGCACAGCGTTGACAGTATACCCACCTCTGCTAACCAGGAAGACCACGTGTCCATGGCGCCTGCGGCGGGCAAACGCCTGTGGGACATGACCGGGAATGTGCGTGGTATTGTGGCCATCGAATGGCTGGCCGCCTGTCAGGGGCTGGACTATCGCAAGGGACTTGCCACCACCGAACGACTGGAAACGGCCCGCGCCGCCTTGCGTGCACGGGTCGCTTACTACGACAAGGACCGCTACTTTGCCCCCGATATCGAGGCCGCCATGGCACTGTTGGCCGAGCGCACCCTCTGTGGGCTGGTGCCTGACACACTGCTCCCGAGCTATTGACCTCGATCGACCCGGCTGGTCGCGGATTTTTACTATCCTGAAGGTATAGGCGGCGTGGCGGCAATCGCGTCGCAACCTGCACGTCCTTGGGAGAGAAACTATGAGCACTCGCAATCACGGCACCCCCTGCTGGTATGAACTGGCCACCAGTCCGGGCCATCTGCAGCCTGCGGCTTCTTTTTATGGTCAGATCTTCGGCTGGGACGTGGAGGATTCCGGGATGGAAGACTTCGATTATCACCTGGCCAAAGCCGATGGCGACATGGTCGCCGGATTGATGGCGCTCCCCGACGGGGTGGCCGCCATGCCGCCGTTCTGGATGATCTATTTCGCCGTCGACGATGCCGACAACTTCATCGCCGAGGCCAAAGCGGCTGGCGCCAGCGTCCACCGCGGCCCGGAGGACATTCCCGGCACCGGCCGGTTTGCCATTCTGGCCGACCCACAAGGTGCGGCTTTCGGCATCCTGCAGGCGGACATGAGTGCCATGGCGGCAGACGACCCCGGGGCCGAGCCAGGCGCCGGGGCATTCAACCAAAACAAGGCCGGCCACGGCAACTGGAACGAACTGATGTCCACCGACCCCGCAGCGGCATTCGCCTTCTATGCCGCCATGTTCGGCTGGACCAAAGGTGAAGCGATGGATATGGGTGAAATGGGCACCTACCAGCTCTTCCGTCACCAGGATGCCGATATCGGTGGCATGATGGGCCTTGCTGCCTCGGCGGTGCCCAACTGGCTGCCGTATTTCGGCGTGGATGGTGCTGTCACGGACCAGATCGGGGCGATCCAATCAGCAGGCGGCACCGTCCATCACGGCCCCATAGAGGTTCCGGGCGGTGCTTTTATTGCCGTTGCCGAAGACCCCCAGGGTGCCTGGTTCGCCATTGTCGGGGCGCGCCGATAACGCCGCAAGCGTCAGCTTCCGGCGGGTTTGCCGTGCAAGGTGAGGTGCAATTGGCGGACGCGCTCGGCCAATTCCGGTACCGGTCCCGCCACCGGCACTCCCGGGGCCACAACGTTAATGGGCAAGGTGCTGACCGGCCCGGCCGGCACCCCCATGTCCCGCAACCAGCCCGCCAACTGCTCCGAGGAACTGGCGTAGACAATGCGCCCCAGACCGACCCAGGCGTGGGCCGCTGCGCACATGGGGCAATGTTCGCCGGAGGTGTACACCACCGATTCGGCGCGCTCTTCCGGGCTCATATTCTGCGCAGCCCAGCGGGCAATCGCAAACTCGGGATGCTGGGTGTGATCCCCACTGGCCACATGGTTGTGGTCCTCAAACAACACCTCGCCGCCGGCAGACACCAACACCGACCCAAAGGGCTCATCCCCCTTGCCCAGTGCCTGCTCCGCCAGCGCGACCGCCCGTTCAAGAAACTGCCTGTCCGTCTGATTAATCACCGCTTACCCTCAATCGTATCCGTACACAACGAAGGCCCGCCGGCCGCGTTACCATGGCAACAATTCGCCATTCTGGTGCCAGAAGGACCCGGTATTGTCCAGATTCAGCTCCGCGATACGCGCCGCCAGGCCTCGTGCAGACTCTTCGGGGCTGATCAGCCCGCCAAAATTCACCATGCGGGTTTTCACAAAACCCGGATGCAACACAGCGACGGCAATGCCATTGGGCTTCAGGTCAATGGCCAGGGATTTGGCGAACGCATTGAGGGCCGCCTTGGACGCCCGGTAGCCGTACCGCCCCCCGGAGTCGTTATCCGCAATCGACCCCATCCGACTGGTGATGTTGGCGATCTTGCCCCCGGCGGGAATGTTCGCCAGCAAGGCTTGCGCCACTCTCAGGGGCGCATACGCATTTATTTCCATCTGCTGCCGAATGGAATCAAAGTCGATGCTGCCCAACTGCTCATCCTGCAACAAGCCGGCGTTGTTGATCAACAGGTCAATACGCTGGGTCGCCAGCGCAGCGGTCATCGCCTCGATGCCCGCGTCCCGGGTCACGTCTACACCTTCCACCACCCGGGCCGCGACCGCTTTCAGGTCAGCGGAAGCTTCGCGGCAGACACCGATAACGTCGCTGCCTGCGCCGGCGTAATGCCGCGCCAGTTCCAGCCCAATGCCCCTGTTGGCTCCGGTTATCACCACCACAGGCTTGTCAGTCATGCTCATCTCCTTGTTACAGAATCGTCCAGCCCCAGACGGTCAACGGAAGGACCGCCCACTCAAAGTTCAATATACCGGGGGATCAACATCAGCCCCACACCGACCGCCAACAGCACCGGGGTATCCGTCACCAGCCAGGGATACAGCAACAACGCGATGCCACAGTATCGTGTCACCGGATTCGCTTGCTTGCGCCCGTAGACAAAATAACCGAGACCAATAGAACTGAAGATCAACGCCAGAAAGAGGCCTGTGGTGTCCATTGCGATGCCGCTGTTGTCCGCCGTCCTGTGGTCTGATTATAGATAACGTCCGGCCGAACCGATAACAACGACGATCAGGCCCAAGGTCAGGTTGACGCCCACAAGTTTGCGAATTTGCCCGACCCGGCGCCCGCCCTCTTCCGGGTTGTGCGCGGCGACCGCCTGCTTCAACCGCCGGAACGGGGCAAAATAGACGTGGGCAAACAACAGCATCATGAGCAGACCGCCGGCTTGCATGGCATGAATATGCCAACCGGCCCCGGCCATGCCACCAAACGCTGTGAACATCATCCAATAACCGGTGACCAGCAACACTATGACCGCGCCCCATACCCAGCGGAAGAACCGGTTAAGGGTGTGGCACCAGAGTGTCCCGCGGTGGGCGGCGTCAACCACTTCGGCCACCGCC
This sequence comes from Marinobacter sp. X15-166B, assembly GCF_001752365.1. GTDB lineage: Bacteria > Pseudomonadota > Gammaproteobacteria > Pseudomonadales > Oleiphilaceae > Marinobacter. The sequence continues at coordinate 445,317 of NZ_MEIY01000001.1, forward strand.
GGGCGCAGCGCCATGTAGGCGAAAAACATCCCCCCCACCCAGATAACGGCGGATAACACGTGCAGGGCTATAGCCAGTGCCATAGAATTTTCCTTTTGATAGCAGAAAGTTAACAGACTGAAACGGCAATCAGGTTTCGGGGCCAAGACGACGGGTGACCCACCGGTGATACAGCCAGGCCAGAGTGGGACGAATCACCGGCAAGGCAATCAGCCATGCCAGCGGCTTCAGGGCGGTAACCCGCGACATCAGCAGAATATAGGCATCCATTTCCCGGTGGATCCGGCCTTCGGCATCTTTGACATGCAACTCGCGCAACGCCCGTTCCGGTACCACGCCTTCACGGCGCAATTCTTCGTCGCGCCCGGTTATATCGAGCCACTCAACCGACTCGCCGGTTTTGCCTGCCAGTTTCTCATACCAGCGCCGGTCACGAATGCAGGCCGGGCAAGCGCCATCATAAAACACAATCAGTTTTCCTGAACTCACGTCCATGAACGACCTCCACAAATGCAGGAAGCTTTATCAGGACTCTACCACAACTCCACCCGTTGAGCCGGCCGGCGCCGGCGCTTCGTGCTTGTCTTCGGAGCGGGCCACCACGGTGGTGCCGACCAGATCACCGGTGACGTTGAGGGCGGTGGCCCCCATACCCACCAACGCATCGATCGACACCAGCAGGGCAACGGTCTCAATCGGCAGCCCCACCTGCGCAAACACTGTCGCGATCATCACAATACCCGCACCGGGCACGCCGGCGGTGCCGATCGACGTCAAGGTACCGATCAGCACGATCTCCGCCATGGTGACCAGGTCCATGGGCATTCCCACCACGTTGGCGGCAAATACGGCAGAAATGGCGATGCGGATGGCGGCGCCATCCATATTGATGGTGGCCCCAAAGGGCAGGCTGAAACCATAAATTTTCTGGGGAACCCCCATGGTGCGGGCGGCATTCAGGGTCAGCGGCAAGGTACCCGAACTGCTCTGGGTGGCAAAGGCGGTGGCCATGGGGGTGCGCGCACCACGGAAAAAGCTGCGTATGGGCAGCCCCCCACACCCGCATCAGTACGCAGTAAACCAGCAGATGCACCGCCAGCGCGATATACAGCACCATCACCATATCGCCCAGCGCCAGGATAGTGTTTACGCCTTGCTCCCCTGCCGTTTTGGCGACGATGGCAAACACGCCGATGGGCACATACTGCAACACTCCCGCCATCACCTTGAGGGTGATTTCGCTCAGTCCTTCGACGGTCCGGTACAGGTGTTCTCCGAGTGCGCCATGGGTGTCGGATTCGCGTAATTTCAGCAGGGCGATACCGAAGACGATGGCGATAAAGATAATGCCCAGCAGGTTGAGCTCGGTGAACGCGGTAAACAGATTGTCCGGAACAATATTCAGCAGGACATTGATCAGGCCGGGGTTGTCCGGCACGTTCACCGTTGCACCCTGGTCAAGCACCATGCCGCTGCCCGGTTTCAGCAGGCTCGCGACCCCCAGACCGACCACTATTGCCAGCGCCGACGAAGCCACGTAATAACTCATCAGTTTGCGGCCAATGCGCCCCATGCTGCCGATGTTGGCCTGATTGATCCCCACCATCAGGGTGAACAGCACGATGGGGACGATCAGGAACTTCAGCAGACGTAACAAGAGGTCACCAAAGGGCGCCAACCAGTCCGCCACGGGTTGGCCGCCCAGCAGCCCTACGGCAATGCCCAGCACCAAAGCGATGCTGACGCGCAGGATCAGCGAAGAGTTCAGATAACCGTGTAACATGGCTCTCATCGGGTTACCCCCGAAGTGATTAAGGTTGGGCAGGTCATAGGTGGTTGGGTCCTGGCTCGGATACTGGGTTTTCTTGAGGAGCGCCGCTCAGCACGGGGGCTGCTTGCTTATGGCAACATTACAAGGTGATTGGGCAATTCGTTCTTCTCTCTGGTGGCAGGCAACTGGGTTTTCAAGTGCTCACCACAGGTTTGGATACAGTCTATGAAGCCCTCCAGGGTACGGCCCTGGCGTACCTTATTGGTGAAGTCCGTCACGATAGTTTCCCACACCCGATTGTCCAGCTTGGCGGATACCCCCTGATCCACCAGTATTTCCACGTAGCGTTCCGCCTCGGAGACGAAAATCAGCACCCCTGTAGCACCTGCGGTGTGGTGCAGATTCTGCTCCAGAAACTGCCGCCGTGCCATGTTGGACGCCCGCCAGAAACGCACTGCGCGCGGCACCAGCCAATGATTCAGGCCGGTGAAGCGGAACAACAGGCCCAACACCACAAAAATACCCCACTGCGCGGTCAGCAAGCCGTTCACCCCCAGCCATCCGGTAAAGTAATTGAATACGCCAGGTATCAGCAGCGCCGCTATGCCGGCCCATAACACGGGGATGTAGGCGTAATTATCGGAGCTGGCGGCGAGCACCGTCACCAGCTCTGCGTCGGTTTCGCGCTCCACCGCGGCGATGGCGTTGGCCACCTTTTTTTGTTCACTCTCGGTTAATAACGCCATAGGTATACAGACCTTATTGATTCAGAAGGAGGCGCCCCCGGGGTTACCACCCTCCGGACGCACCCCCACCGCCAAAACCTCCGCCGCCACCGCCGAAGCCGCCGCCGCCAAAACCGCCACCGCGGCCACCCCCCATCATACTGCCGGCCAGAAAACCGCCCAGCAGTGCCTTGCGGCCGCGACCACCGCCCCCCATAGCGCCGAAAAAACTCATGAGCACTATGATGAAAAACAACAGCGCCAAACCCGGATGGGGTTTATCGGCGCGACTGACCGGTTGGGACACCGCCAGGGGCTCGCCCCCCAATACTTGCACGATGGCTTCCGTACCGTTGGCAATGCCGGTGGCAAAGTCCCCTGCCCGGAAGGCGGGCGTGATCACCTGATTGATGATGGTAGCGGCCACGGCGTCGGTCAGCCGCCCCTCAAGCCCGTAGCCGACTTCGATGCGAATGCGGCGCTCGGCTTCGGCGACGATCAGCAAGACGCCATTGTCTTCGCCCTGCTGGCCAATGCCCCAGTGCCGGCCCAGCTGATAACCGAAACTCTCGATCCCCTGCCCTTGCAGATCCGGCAAGGTAACCACGACCACCTGCTCGGTGGTGGCCTGTTCATGGGCAGCCAACAGCTGAGTCAGTCTGGCCTCCACCTTGGCAGGCAGCAGGTCGGCCCGGTCCACCACCCGACCGGTCAGCTCCGGAAACTCGAGCCCTGCCTGAGCCTGCGCCGGGGTTGGCAACCACATCGTCAACAGAATGACGGTCAGCCATCGTATGGAGCGGCTAACCATTAAAACTCCACCTCGGGGGCTTCCCCGGCATTGGGCGCGGTGGCCTCAAAATTGGCGCGCAACTCCATATCGCTGTACAGGAAGCTGTGCCACAAGCGGCCGGGGAAAGTGCGAATTTCGGTATTGTAACGCTGCACGGCCTGAATAAAATCCCGCCGCGCGACCGCAATGCGGTTTTCCGTGCCCTCCAGCTGGGATTGCAAGGCCAGAAAATTCTGATTGGATTTCAGCTCGGGGTAGCGTTCCGACACTGCCATCAACCGACTCAGCGCACTGCTCAGCTCGCCCTGAGCCTGCTGAAACTGCTGCAACCGCTGTGGGCTATCGAGGATAGTCTCGTCCACCTGGATCGAGGTGGCCTTGGCGCGCGCCTCGATCACTGCGGTCAGCGTTTCCCGTTCCTGACGGGCAAAACCCTTGACGGTTTCCACCAGATTCGGCACCAGGTCGGCGCGCCGCTGGTACTGGTTCTCCACTTGCGCCCAAGCCGATTTCACCTGTTCATCGTAGGTGGGTATATTGTTGATACCGCAGCCGCTCAGCAGCAACGCCAGCAGCACAAGGATGCTCATCCGTAACCGCTCGCGGCGGCTGGCGACAAGGGGGTTGGTCAGCATGGCTGTACTCCTCCTACGGTGGTGAATTGCGGCGCTTGCCCGCCAGAGGAAAGGTAACACAATTCGTCGCCGAACCTTATCCCCGCCGGGGACCGCACGCCGTCACCCGTCAACGAGTTACCCACAAAACCTGTGGATAACTCTGTGCGCCGCCCCGGGACATCCGGCTGCAAGCCAGCCATGACGGGGACCGGCGCCCAATGGCGTGATTTTAATCAGGACAGACTCCAACTACCAGGGCCCCACCACGAATCCCATTTTTTCGGGCAGCCAGAGTGCAATCGCGGGCACCAACATAACCAGTAGCAGGCTCACCGCCATGGCCGCGATAAACACCAGCGCCCAGCCTATGGTGTGTTCCAGACGAATGTTGGCGATGCGGGTGGTAACCATGAGGTTGACCGCAACCGGTGGTGTGAACTGGCCGATGGCGATGTTCATCGCCAGCAGAATGCCGAACCAGACCGGGTTCCAGCCGAAATGATTCATTAATGGCAACACTATGGGGATGATGATCAGGTAGATGGACACCGCATCCAGCAACATGCCGGCGATCAATACCAGCACCATCACCAGTCCCAGCAACACCCAGCCATTGCTGGACAAGGATAACAAGGCGTCCGCCAGATGCTGGAAGGTGCCCAGGGTGGTGCCTGCCCAGGCAAAGATACCCGCCATGGCAATAATGACCATCACCACCCCGGAAGTGACCGCAGCATCGGTGATCAATTCAAACAGGCTGCGGAGGCTGAGGTTGCGGTACACCAGGCAACCAACGATGATGCCATAAGTCACCGCCACCACCGCCGCCTCGGTGGGTGTGAACAGGCCCGAGCGCAGCCCGCCCAGAATAATCACCGGCGCGAACAACGCGGGCAAAGCCGCCTTGAAACTGGGCCAGAAGGGTGGCCGCTCGGCGTGTTGCGGGTCTTCCCAGCGGTGTTTGCGGGCCAGATACAAGGCCGGTACCAGCAGCGACAGGCCTGCCAGAATGCCCGGGAACAAGCCTGCGGCGAACAACGCCCGCAGGTCGACCCCGGGTACCACGATGGAATAGAGGATCAGGGCAATCGACGGCGGAATCAGTATCGCGGTCGACGAGGACGCCGCAATCAGGGTCGCCGAAAACGGCTGAGGGTAACCCGCCTTACGCATACTGGGCAGCATCACCATGGCCACTGCGGCCGCATCCGCCGGGCCGGAACCGCTCATGCCCCCCATGATCAGACACACCAGCACGGCCACCACCGTGAGGCTGCCGTGGCGCGGGCCGATAATCGCCTGGGCAAAACGCACCAGACTGGCCGCCACCCCGGCCCGCTCAAAAATCAGACCGGTCAGTATAAACAGCGGTATGGCAATCAGCGGGTACTTGGCCACGCTGTTGTAGGTGTTGGTCCCCAAGGTGGCCAGCATGTCCGGCGACAGCCCCGCAAGAATGCCCACAATGCCACTTAGCCCCAGAGCCACCGCCACCGGCACACCCAGTAACAACGCCAGCAAAAAACTGCCCACCAGCAGCAGATCAGGACTCATGAATCACCTCCGGGTCTGTTTTGCCGCGCAGGCGATCGATCAGATTCTGGGTCAGCCGGATAATGAGGACGCCGGCCAGTATCGGCAGCCAGATCACGTATATCCAGCTCGGCAGGCCTAACCCGGCGGACAGGGACTCCCACTGGTATTCCTCCCAGGCAAACTTGCCTCCGTACCAGGCCGTCAATCCGAATACGACAACCCCCGCCAGCCACTGCAACACATACAGCAGGTTACGCAGCGGTTTGGGCAGGTAGTGCTCGACCAGCTCAATACGGATGTGCTGATTGTGCCGGGCGGCAACGGCTGCACCAGCGAACGTCAGCATCACCAGCAAGAACACGGAAAATTCTTCGGTAAAGGCAAACGAGGCATTGGTCGCATAACGCACAATCACATTGCCCAGACTGAACACACAAATGGCAATCAACGACAGGGAAGCCAACCAGGCTTCCGGCCTGAACTTCGGGGGTCGGGCAGGCATAACAACTCCGGTTTGAAATACAGCACCCACCGGCCGGCGGTGGGTGCATCAACAGATGGGTGTTACCGCTGGCTGTCGGCGACGGCTTGTTGCGCCTGCTGCACCAGTTGTTCACCAATACGCTTGGTCCACTTTTCATAGACCGGCTGGGTGGCGTCAACGAAGGCCTGACGCTGCTCGTCCGTCAGTTCGGTCACCTGCACGCCACGGGCTTTAATGGCCGCCAGGGTGTCGGCCACTTCGGCGCGGGATTTTTTGATTTCCCACTCACCCGCATCGATGGCGGCCTGTTTCAGCAAGGCCTGATCCTCGGCGCTGAACTGGTTCCATACCCGATTGCTTACCGCAAAAATCAGCGGGTCGGCCATGTAATGCCACAGAGTCAGGTGTTCCTGACCCACCTGGTCAATGCGTGCCACGTCAAATACCGACAGCGGGTTTTCCTGGCCATCGACCGCGCCGGTGGTCAGCGCCGGTTTGGCATCCGCCCAGCTCATTTGGGTCGGGTTGGCCCCCAGAGTGGCGAAGGTGTCCTGGAACAGCGGCGAACCTACCACTCGGATTTTCAGACCCTTGACGTCGTCCGGCCGGGTCACCGGGTGCTTGGAGTTGGACAGTTCACGGAAACCGTTCTCGCCCCAAGCCAGCGGCGTCACTCCGCGTTTCTCGATGGCGGCGAAAATGGCCTCACCCGCCTCACCCTGGGTGATGGCGTCAATGGCGCCATAATCGGGCATCAGGAAAGGCAGTGAAAACAGGTTCAGCTCTGGCACCTGGGGGGACCAGTTGATGGTCGAACCCACCGCCATATCGATCAGCCCGGAGCGCATGGCCGAAAACTCCTTGGTCTGGTCACCGGACACCAACTGGGAGTTGCTGTAAATTTTCATGTTGATGCGCCCTTCCGAGCGTTCGTGCACCAGCTCAACCCACTTGTCAGCCGCCTGCCCCCAGGGGAACGCCGAGGGCAAAACGGTCGAAACTGTGTACTCAGCCTTGTATTGCGCCGTCGCTACCGAGCTGAACAGCAAAGAAGCGGCAGCGGCCGCCAAAAAGGTCCGGCGTGTTAACATATTCGTGGTTCCTTTTTATAGGTTTTCAGTGTGAGCGCTACACCATAGCAAATGAGCAGCTGTAAGACGCGATTATAAAAGGGAAACCCCTTTGCGGTCATCTCTCCCGGAATGTTACCCACAAAACCTGTGGATAACATTGTTGGTAGCGCAAGGACATGTCGCGCAAGGCCACGGGAGACGGGCGCCGGGGGAATATGACCGGAAATTAACCGCTGTGCAACACCGCCCCGGATCACCGCCGGCCCGGGAACCGGCTATACTGGACCACGGACACAGCGCTGATTGGAGAACATTACCCACATGCCCACCATTGCATGGATTATTATTCTGGCCGCCATCGGCTTGGTGCTCGGCAGCTTGTTCATGTTGCGGGATACCGCCAACAGCATGCCGCTTTCGGAAGAAAAGCTCGCCAAGATCCGCCAGCGCCAAGCGGAGTTGGAAGCGCAGGAACAACAGGATAACGACTGAATGCGGTTGCACCCCGCCCCACAAGTTACCCCCAAAACCTGTGGATAACTGTGTTAGCAGCGACAGGACAGGTGGTGTAAAACCGGTTGCAGCGCGGGTTTGCCGCGAATGACCGGATTTTGACCGTCCTTCCCGAGCGACTCCGCCTGTCAGCAGTTTAAAGGGTTTGCAACCCGGCCACACGGTACGGCCGGTCAATGGCGGCGCGGAGGTCCCCCATCGAAAACACGCGCACAAACTCCCCGAAACGCTGCCCTTCAAACCACAGCTGAACCACTGGTAGCGAAAAAAACACCCCGGGTCGCGCACAGGGATGCAGCGGCAGCCTGACAGTCCACATAAACCGTCACCAGTTCGGGGAACCCATCCCGGGGCAGTCGCGCCAATTGCGGTTTGATGGCCTGACAAACGCCGCAGTTTGCCCCTCCAAAAAGCACCAACACCGCAGCGCTGCATTCCAGCAACGCCACCAGATCCGCTTCTGTGTCCACACTTTTCATCGCTTTGCAGCTCTCCGCTCAGCAACCCTGTTGGTGAAGCCACTGATGGATCTGGCTTTGGTTTAGGGCACCGCTCTGGCGTGCCGTTTCACGGCCATTGCGGTACAGAATCAGCGTGGGGATGCTGCGAATGCCACTCTGCCCTGCCGGGCCCTGATGTTGCTCGGTATTGAGCTTGGCAAACCGCACCTTGCCGTGCCATTCCCGGGACGCCTGCTCGAACTGCGGCGCCATCATTTTACAGGGACCGCACCAGGGCGCCCAAAAATCCACCAGTACCGGGACATCGCTGCGGGAGGTGTGGGCCGCGAAATTCTGCCCGTGCAATTCCAGCACCGGCTCGGGCCACAGGGGTTGCTTGCAGGCGCCGCAGTTCCCGCCCGCTGTCAGACGGGCTGCGGGCACCCGGTTTACCTTGTCACAGTGTGGACACACAATATGCCGAATCTCGTCGTTCATCGATTCACCTCAACAGCCGGTTGCGTTACAACCCGGACAGCTCTTCCTGCAGGTCGTTTTTCAGTTCGTGGGGTTCAGTGATCCACAGTTCGTTGTCCTGTCCCGGAAACACGCCGACGGCGATGCCGTCTCTGGTCAGACCCGGGACCCATTTCCGGAAGAAATCAGGTACCGGAATGCTTTTCGGGGAAAGCTCCTCCGAGCCCCCGGCGTAGGCGGCGGCAAATGCTGACGCCGGCCAGACGGGCAGGTAGGCCACACCATCCTCTGCGGATTCAATTTTCAGGAACCGGCTCTCGGCATTCACCAGAATCCAGATTTCCCGCTCTTCCAGAACTTGACTGAGGAAATAGTCATACCGCTCCTCACCATCCAGCTCCAGTACTCTTGCTAAGGATTCGCTGTTCATAAGCTGACTCTTTGCTTGCGGTTGTAGACCGACAGACATTGGGGGTGTATTTGGTTGTACCTGCATTCTACGCTGGAATGCTGAACCAGTTTGCCCGCCATGTCACGGAACAATATCAGCGGATGCCGCAGTAGCGGTTACCACAGCGGGGCAGCAATGAATCGCAACCGGGAAAAGGGCAAATCCCCGGGTCGCGCAGCGTCCCTGAACTACACTTAATGGTGACCGGCCCACAGGAGACCCACAGCATGCGCCAACATCACCCCTTACCCCGTATTGTGCTTACCACCTGCCTGACGTTGTTATTGGCCCTGCCGGCGGCGGCATCGCTGATCGGTGATGAAGTAGAGATTCAGTGGTACTTTCCCGATCAGGCCAGTCCGGTCCCGCCCCACTTCGGGCCATTTACCGTGGAAGCCGGACCCGCCGACGCGCAGCTGGAACCCGCCCAGGACATCACCCTGGATGTGGAAGCCGCCAGCCTGCACATATTTTTTGACCCCGCCAACGGCCCCATTCAGTGGCTGGATGCCGCTTTTAATGGCCCGGTATTTATGGATCTGGACTGGCTCGGCATGCCGGGCGCGGTGATCAGTGGGGTGGACGTCATGGCGACCGTGACCGGGTTTACCGCAGACAGGGTCACCTTCAGCGATCACAGTGTCGCGGTTAATTTTGCCAACCTGATCCACACAGGCGGGGAAGTGAACATCGAACTGGTGCACAGCGTACCGGAGCCGGCGACCCTCTGGTTGCTGTCACTGGCGATCTGCGCGGTGGTGCTGCGCGCCCGCCACCGGACACCGCCGGACTGATGCCCGTGGACGGGTATCGGCCAGCCCCGGTCCGGCTCCGCTCGCACCCTGAAGGGGCATTGCCGTGGTCCGACACGTCCGGCTCAAACATGGCTCCCGCCTGTTGCTGACCCCCAACCGCTCGCTGAGCTGGCGCGGGAATGTGCGGGTCTGGCTGGCCCTGAGCAGTCTGTCGCTGGGCATTGCCGTCGCCGCCGCCTGGGCAGGCGCATGGGTGGTACTGCCGTTTGCAGGACTGGAACTGGCGGCGTTGGGGTACGCCATTTACTATACCGCCCAGCAATGTCAGCTGCAGGAGGTCCTGGATATCTCCACTGAGACACTGCACCTTGAAAAAGGGCGTCGCTACAAACAAATGGAATGGGATCTCCCCCGTCAACACACCCGGGTAACCCTGATCGAGCCGCCGCCTCCCTCGGTCACACGCCCCCGGCTTGTACTCATTTACCGCGACCTGGAAATATCCTTGGCATCGTTTCTCAATTCCGACGACACCCGGCACTTGCTGGCCACCCTGAGACGTCTGGGGATCCGTATCCATGTGGAGCGGCCGACGTCTGCATTCTGGTTCTAGGCCAGCAACCTGTGCCCCCGCCTATACCGGCGGGGACCATGCAAGTTACTCACAAAACCTGTGGATAACCTTGTTGGCAGCGTAAGGACAGGTGCCCCAAAGCACCATAGGCCGGGCCTGGCCGGCCTGTGGTGCGAAAACAACCAGACCGCCGCTGCCTGCATCCTAGGGCTCGGTGGTCAACACTCTGCCGAGCATGGTGTTGCCTTCGATGGTGGTGCGATTGATCACCCGGCGGATACCGGGTTTGGTTCCGGTGGTGCAGTGCATGGCCCGCCAGTTGTCCCACAGCACCAGATCGCCCGGCTGCCAGCGGTGAAAGTAATGAAATTCCGGTTTGCGGGTATGGGCAATGAGGCGCTCCAGCAGTTCAATGGACTCGTCGTTGGACAACCCGAACTGCTGGGGTGTGACCACCCGGTCGAGGAACTGCTCGACCACCCCGAGAATTTTTCGGCCGCTGACCGGGTGCTTGTACGCCGCCGGGTAAGCCGCGTCCGGAAAGTCCGGAAAGCCGATGTCGGAAGGCTTCTTAGGGCTGTATGGGCCGGGCCGATAGCCATCAAGATTAACGTAACGCATATGGCGGCGTTGCATGCTAAAGCTGTAGACCACTTCGATTTTTTCCAGCAAGGCCTGGGTGTCGCTGTCCAGGGCATCGTAGGCTTTGGCCAGATCGCCAAAGCCGGTGAGCCCATCTTCCTCGGCTACGGTCACCGCGGTTAACACAGCACCATGGTTGGGTTTGCCGGTGTAGTGCAGATCCATATGCCAGTCGAGGCGGCCGACAATTTCGTCCCCGTTGTAATAGGCGGTGTTGAATTTGTCTTTATCGCCACCGTTCTCCAGCACAAACAACTCCGGATTTTTTTCGGAGGTGGTCGCTTTCAGCGGGTGCATTTCCAGCGGGCCGAAGACGCGGCTGAAGGCGATCTGGCTTTCCGGGGTGACCTTCTGGCCACGGATCAGGATCACCGCATGTTCATACCACAGCGCTTTGAGTTCCGCCGCCAATGCGTCCGGGATCGGTTTGTTGATATCAAAACCGCTGACTTCAACGCCGATATTATCAAGGGGTGTTACCGTGAGGCTCATGGCTATCTTCCTATTCGATGATGCTCGGGTCTTGACGCAGTTCACGGCGGGCCATGGCTTCCCAGCAGAACGGGAAACCGTGCTCGTCGCTGATACTGACCTGTTGGACTGCCTCGTCGCTCAGTGGCTCGGCACCGCCCATCAACTCAACCTCATAAGCACGCTTGCAGCGCCACTCCAGGGTGATGGCGCGCAAATGCGCCTGGCGCAGGTCTTTGCCCACCACCAGCGCGCCGTGATTGGCCAGCAGCGCCCACTTGGCGGACCCCAAGGCCTCGACGGCCGACAGACTGGTTGTTTCGTCCTCGAAGGTGCCCGCGTATTCGTTGTATACCGGCAAGTCAACGCCACAGTGCGCGCCCGTCTGGTCGTAGATCGGCGGGGTACGCTGCAGGTTCGCCCAGATCCCGCTCCAGTGAGCGTGGTTGTGAATCACCACGTGGACGTCGGGGCGCAGATCGTGCAGTTGCAGATGCAGACCGATCGCGGGGGTGATATTCCACTCGCCGTCGAGGATCTTGCCTTCGGCGTCAATGGTCATGATATCGCTGGCAGTGAGTTCATCCCAGGCCAGCTCCCAGGGATTGGTCAGAATGGTGCCGTCGCTCTGACGCCAGGTAATGTGGCCGGCGATGTGTTCGTTCCAGCCCTCTCTGAACAACATACGACACATCAGGGCGACCTGCGCCTTGGCGCTCAGCTCGGGCAGCAGGGGCCGTTTGCCGGGTTGGGGTGCGAAGCGCTCGACCATTGCCTGGTTCAAACCATCGTATCTTTTCATTGCGGTTCTCTCTTATTTACTTTTATTACCTGATAGTAAATGAGCGCGGCCGTCCAGGCATGGCAAATCCGGCCACTTGCATGGCCGATCACGCCAACAAGGGGTCAACGGAACAGTTTGGTGCGGTACTCGCTGGGTGAAAGACCGGTCCATTTTTTGAACGCGCGATGAAACCCTGAATTGTCGGCGTAGCCCAGTTGTTGGGCGATGGAGGTAATGCTCAGTTGGGGGTTACTGAGGTAGCGGCGGGCGTGGATCTCCCGAACCTGGTCCACCAGGTGCTGGTATTGCCAGCCCTGCGCCTGCAGTTTGCGGCTCAGGGTGCGGGCGCTGCAATGCAGCTTCGCGGCACACTCCTCAAGACTCGGCGCCTCCGCGGGGTTGGCGGAAATGATCTGCGCCACCCGCCAGGCCATATCGCCCTGATTGCGGCTGATGCTGGTTTCTTCACACAGGCGGGCGTAGAGCGCGGCGCTTTGCGGACTGGCATGGGGCAGCGGCCGGTCGAGAATGGCGGCATCAAAAAACAGCTGGTTGGCGGCGCTGTCAAACTCGATCGGGGCCTTGAAAATGGGCGGGTAGTCGTCGCTGTGGGCGGGTGCCGGATAATCCAGTTTCAGTCTGGTCACCGGCAAAGGCTGCCCGAGCACCCACTGGGACGTCGCCACAATAGCGGCCAGCAATTCTTCAATGGCGAGCAGGCGCAGTTCCGCCAGACTGTCGTGGGCATGGATCTGGTAGCAGCCCTGTCCGTCAATCTCACTGAAGGCGGTAACCAGCTGAAAGCCCGAGAAACGCCCCGGGTAATTCTGAAAGCGCAGTCCCTGTGCGATGGACTCCCTGAGGGTCGCGCTGCTCATCATCAGGTAGGCCAGCTGGTCCAGGGTCGCCATCGAGCGGTGCTGCCCCAGCAGCAACCCCAGCGATCGCCCCTGGCACTGCTGTTGCGCCTCGAGCAACACCCCCCGATGACTCGCGGCACTGATGCGAGCGTCGGTCTGATGCAATTGCCCGATATCAATGCCATGACGCCGGGCCAGTGCATCGGCATCGATTCCCAGGCTTGCCAGATAATCCAGCAGCCAGGCCATATAGCGTGCGTCAGTATTGATGGTCGGTTTACCTGTGTCACTAAGCCGTCAGCACATTAAACCAGTGCAACCCCAACATGCCAAGTGGCACGCCCACTGCCAGGAATCGCAGCCAGAACAACAAGATTCCAGTGTCTGGAGCAGAACCGTGCGCCCAAAAACAGACATGACCAAGCCCGCCCTGGCCGAGCATTTGCGGGTAAGCATCGTCACCGGCAGCTTCTGCTGCTACCGGTCCGCCACCCTGTACCACGACCACCCCGTGCAGGCATGGCCAGCACGCTGCGCGTTGTTGCCGACCGGTTTGCAGAAGATGCACTTATCCGTCGGTATCGAGACGGGCGCGGAGCCATAACCGTATAGGGTACAGGCCCTGGTGAGCACCGCGAAGGCCGGCCGCGGTGTAATGCAAACGCTGCTCAACCCACCGGAGATCCGTAGGCAGATGAATTCCCCGGTATCCAGTCAAGTTACCCACAGTTCCTGTGGATAAGCTTGTTGGCAGCACGAGGACAGCTGCCCTCAAGCGCCATGGTACGGGGCTTGAGGGCCGGTGACGGGAAAACAACCAAGCCAGCTGGGTCCTGCCAATCCAGCCTGAAAATGCATCAACAGCAGCCCGGGGAAGCGCCGGCCGCCGACACGGAGGCAGCCTGGCCGCGCGGCTTCCGCGCGCCCATCCTTACGAGGCGGTGGCCGCCTGAGCGATGGCGAAGAAATTTTCCATCATTTTCGCCCCGTCGTGGCTGCCCGCGTAGGCGTCGGTGTTCACGTCGGGGGCATGCTTATAATAGCAGCGCCAGGTTTGCGCACAGGATTCCGGGTGAAACTGGCTGCTGAACCAATGGTCACCGTGATCCACGACAATGGCGGGGCTGCCACTGACCGAAGCCAGTACTTTGTCCTGGGCCGCCGCTGGCAGGGTGATGTGCATGTAGTTGGCAAACAAAAAAGTCGGCTTGGCGGAGAGGCCCGCAAACAAGGGGTGGGCCTGGCCCCGCTCGTTCAGGTCAATGGTATACGCACCCGCCATCAAACCATCGTCCCTGTCGCTGAGCTTCGCGTCATCGAACAGTGTCGACACCAACTGGTGCCCGGCGCACACCCCCAACAACGGACGGGCGCGCTTGCGGTAGTCCAGCAACCAGCTTTTCAGCGTATCCAGCCAGGGGTAACTGTCGGTGGGGGTGTGGCGGCTGCCACTGATAATGACCGCGTCTACGCTGTGCACGTCGGGCAGTTCATCCCCGCGGCACACATCGACACTCTCCAGCTGAAAGTTGTACCGGTTGGCAACCGGTTGCAGCCGTTCTTTGATCCAGTCTTTCTCAAGTCCCGACGGACACATACTGGTGAAGTCGTCGGTGTTGTAAACCGAGGGTTCGCCCAGCTGCGAAATGAAAACAACTCGCTTCATAGAATCTCCTGATTTTTTTGCACCACGCGACTGTCCCGCTTTCCGTCGCCCCCCCAGAGCCCGGGGTGTCATCAGCGTCAGCGCAGAGGTAAACGTGGTAGCAATACAACCGGCCGTCCCGCCAGCAGGATCTGTTGGATTGCCGGCCGGACAGGTTGGTGAATGGATAGATCGCCGATGTGAGGTGCATAGAGAGCACCAGGGTGACCGGCGGACTGTTGACGGCGCGCATAATATCACTGGCGGGCTGCTGGCGACATTAGTGGCAAACCGAGCCACAGCCCTTCCAGACCCGCCCTATCAGTCAGGAACACTTTGCCAGCAACCAGGCCCGACAAGACCATGCCGGCTTTACAAAACACCGGATAGCCGTTTTTGGTTGCGGAACTAATCGCGACGATGGCGTACAGCAAGCCCCCTCGCTCGTGCCCGCGAAAGGTCGGCAAGGATTCCTCACCAATTCCGGCGCTCAGGGCCCGATATCAAGACACTACCTTTATGCCTCCGTTTACGTTAAGGTCAACATCGGGAGCACCACTGCTTTACCTGCAGGGTGATATAAAGCGTTCTATACTCTGGAAAAACACCGGAATACAGACAAATGCTTCGAACTCCTGAACATTGACGAGGCCCTCACAAGGGGCTTTCTGCTCCTCAAGCCAACACCCTAGGAAGAGGATTATGACAACAACAAAATCCAAAACCGTGTATACACCCGCATTTACTGACGGGTCGGAATACCGCATTCCAACCTTCAAACTGCTGAAACAGGACGGTTCCCTCTACAAAGGCGGTAAAGCGCCGGATATAGATCAGGAAAAAGCCCTGCGCATCTACCACGCCATGGTGACCACCCGCATTCTCGACGAGCGCATGCTTGCCGCGCAGCGCCAGGGTCGCCTGAGTTTCTACATGCAGTCCACCGGGGAAGAAGCCGCCATTGTCGGCAGCGCCGCAGCGCTGGACGACGCCGACATGATCATGGCCCAGTACCGGGAACAAGGTGCCCTGGCCTACCGTGGTTTCACGATTGACGAATTCATGAACCAGCTGTTCGGCAACGAACTGGATTATGGCAAGGGCCGCCAGATGCCGGTGCACTACGGTTCCGCCACGCTGCATTACATGACCATTTCATCCCCGCTGGCGACCCAGATTCCCCAGGCGACCGGTTACGCCTACGGCCAGAAGATGGCCGGCGACGGGCAATGCACCGTGGTGTATTTTGGTGAAGGTGCGGCGTCCGAAGGCGACTTTCACGCCGGGCTTAACATGGCCGCGGTCCACCGGGTGCCGGCTATTTTTATTTGCCGGAATAATGGCTACGCCATCTCCACACCGGCCTCCGAACAATTTGCCGCCGATGGCATTGCGCCCCGCGCCTTTGGTTACAAAATGGATGTTATCCGGGTGGACGGCAACGACATTCTCGCCGTGTACCAGGCCACCGAAGCCGCCCGCAAACTGGCGGTGGAAGAAAACCGCCCGGTGCTGATCGAGACCATGACCTACCGGCTCGCCGCCCACTCTTCCTCCGACGATCCGTCGGGCTACCGCAGTAAAGAGGAAGAAGCGGTCTGGCGCGAGAAAGATCCGATTCTGCGCATGCAGCACTGGCTGAAAAATTGCGGATGGTGGAGTGATGACGAGGAGAAAGAGCTGCAGGAACGGTTGCGGCGCGAAGTGCTGGAAACCATGAAACGGGCCCAGAAACGCCCGCCACCCCCACTGGACTCTCTGGTCTCCGATGTCTACGACGAAGTGCCGCCTGCCCTGCAGGCCCAGTATGAAAAGCTGAAAGCACACATTCGCAAATATCCGGACGAGTACCCCAAGTCCGCTGATCATGTTATCGGAGGTGCATGACATGGCCAAAATGAACATGCTGCAGGCCATCAATAACGCCCTCGATATTGCCATGGCCGGCAATGAGCGCGTGCTGTGTTTCGGTGAAGACGTGGGCGCCTTCGGCGGGGTATTCCGTGCCACCAGTAACCTGCAGCAAAAATACGGCAAAGACCGCTGCTTCAA
This sequence comes from Marinobacter sp. X15-166B, assembly GCF_001752365.1. Taxonomy (GTDB): domain Bacteria; phylum Pseudomonadota; class Gammaproteobacteria; order Pseudomonadales; family Oleiphilaceae; genus Marinobacter. The sequence goes on from NZ_MEIY01000001.1 coordinate 461,980, forward strand.
CACGCCGCTGGTGGAGCAGGGCATCATTGGTTTCGCCAACGGTCTGGCGGCCCAGGGGTCGTTCCCGGTGGCTGAAATCCAGTTTGCCGACTACATCTTCCCGGCGTTCGACCAGATCGTTAATGAAGCCGCCAAGTTCCGGTACCGCTCCGGTGACCTCTTCAACGTCGGCGGGCTCACCATTCGGGCCCCCTACGGCGGTGGTATTGCCGGTGGGCTGTACCACTCCCAGTCACCGGAAGCTTATTTTGCCCACACCCCCGGTCTGAAAATTGTGGTGCCCCGCAATCCTCATCAGGCCAAGGGCTTGCTGCTGGGGGCCATCAATGACCCCAACCCTACCCTGTTCTTCGAACCCAAGCGGCTGTACCGCGCCTCAGTGGGCGAAGTGCCCGATGGCGAATACCAGTTGCCGCTGGGCGAGGCGGAGGTTCTCAAGGAAGGTTCTGACGTGACCGTGCTGGGCTGGGGCGCCCAGATGGAGGTCATTGGCAAGGCGGTGGATATGGCGGAGAAAGACGGCATCTCCTGTGAAGTCATTGACCTGCGCACCATCCTGCCCTGGGATGCGGATACCGTCGCGGACTCGGTGCTGAAAACCGGTCGCCTCGTGGTCACTCACGAAGCACCGCTGACCGGCGGGTTTGCCGGCGAAATCGCCGCCACTATCCAGGAACGTTGTTTTCTTTATCTGGAGTCCCCCATTGCCCGGGTGACCGGACTGGATACACCCTTCCCGCTGGTGCTGGAAAAAGAGCACTTTCCAAATCACCTGAAGGTGTATGAAGCCATTCAGGACAGCGTCAATTTCTGAGCCGATATCCCCACAGGAGAACCATCATGAGTGATTTTATACTGCCCGATATCGGCGAAGGTATCGTGGAGTGCGAACTGGTCAAATGGCTGGTGAACGAAGGCGATCTGATCGAAGAAGACCAGCCGGTCGCCGAAGTGATGACCGACAAGGCGCTGGTGGAAATCCCCGCGCCCTACAAAGGCCGGGTCACGCGCCTCTATTATAAAGAAGGCGAAATCGCCAGGGTGCATGAACCCTTGTTTGAGCTGGTGGACGAAAGCGAGGACAGTCCGGCCCCCGACCACCCGGCAGCCGCAACCCCCGATGACGCCGAGATGCTGAAAAGCCCTGAGCCCCAACAGCAACCAGAACCGGCCTCGGGTGACCCTGCCGACAGCCGGGCGAAGGCTGACCCCGAACCGGCGCCGCCGGTGCAACAGGCTCCGGACGACAGCTGGCAAAAAGTGCCCGCCAGCCCTGCCGTCCGGCGCCTGGCGCGCGAACATGGCGTATCGCTGTCGGCCATCGACGGTTCGGGCAAACAGGGTCGCGTGCTGAAAGAGGACGTACTCACTTACCTGAACGGCCTTGAGGGCCATGGCTCCGCGCGGGCGGACGGCCCCACGGACAGTCCCCGTGCAGGGCGCCGTCCGGCTGCGCAGGATCAGGAAGTACGGGTCGAGCCGATCAAGGGTATGCAGGCGGTCATGGCGAAGCGCATGGTTGAATCGGCGTCGACCATACCCCACTTTGTGTTCAGTGAAGACATTGATGTCACCGACTTGTTGCAGCTGCGGGAACAACTCAAACCGGAAGCGGAAGCGCGGGGCACCCGCCTCACACTGATGCCCTTCATCATGAAAGCCATCGCGCTGGCCGCCCGGGAATACCCCATTCTCAACAGTCAGCTCAATGAGGATGTGACCGCCATCCATTATTTGCCCCAGTGCAACATTGGCATGGCGGTGGACAGCAAATCCGGGTTGGTGGTGCCCAACGTCAAGGGTGTCGAGCAGCTCACGCTGCTGGAGATTGCCGATGAAGTGGCGCGTCTGACGCAGTCGGCCCGGGAAGGCCGGGTCAGACAGGAAGACCTGAAAGGCGGCACCATCACCATTTCCAATATTGGCGCCCTGGGCGGTACCTACGCCGCCCCGATCATCAACGCCCCGGAAGTGGCCATAGTGGCCCTGGGGCGCACCCAAAAACTGCCCCGCTTCGATACCAGCGGGCAGGTGGTGGAGCGGTCGATCATGACGATCAGCTGGGCGGGTGACCACCGCATTATTGACGGCGGCACCATTGCCCGCTTCAGCAACCTCTGGAAGGGGTATCTGGAGTCACCGCAATCCATGCTGCTCCATATGGGCTGACCCATGGCGCCGTCCAGCCCGCCGGCACAGCTGCAGCAGTTCTATATACCGGAAGAACAGTCGGTTTACCTGCTCAGCCACGACGATGCCAGAAAGCTGAAAGACTGGGTGGAACTGTGTACCACCCAGTTGCGTCAGCTCGGGTACCGTGATATCGGCATGATCGGTAAAGGCGCCTACGGTTTTGTTTTCGCAGGTCGTTTTCCACTGGAAGGAACCAGTGATCTGGAACATGTGTTCAAGTTCACACGGATCACCCTGCCCCGGCACCTGCAGGACCGGCTGGAAGATGAAGCCTATATTCTTGAACAGGTGGAGCATCCGCGGGTGCCCAAGCTGGTGTCCTTCCAGCGCACCCGCAACCAGCCCATTCTGGTGATGGAACGTGCCCCGGGGCTCAACCTGGAAGAGGTGTCCCTGCAAGAGGGTCGCCTGAGCCCCCGGCTGATCGTGCGCATTGCCGACCAGCTGGCCGACATCCTCCGCAGTTTGCGGTGCGAATCTGCCACCAGCGGACGCCCCATCGTGCACGGCGACATCAAACCCTCCAATCTGGTGTTTGATGCGGAACGGGAAAATATCGCCCTGATCGACTGGGGCTCGTCCGTGTTCGCGCAGCTGGACGCCAACAATCAGTTCCTCAGCCCCAGCGTGATGGAACTGATGTCCGACAACCTGCAGCAGACCAACGCCCGCCTGGGGGATGTGTACTTTATCGGTGAGGAACAACTTTACGGCGGTCTGTCATCGCCACGGTTTGATGAGCAGGGTGCCGCAGCCACCCTCTACGCACTCGCTTCGGGACAGTCCTGCCGCTTCGGCCATCTGGCCATTCCCGCCACATCGCTGGGGTTACCCTCGGAATTTGCCCGCATGCTCGACGGCATGCTCGACCCCGACCCCATCCTGCGCCGCCGTGCCGGCGACTACTATCTGCGGGAAATGCCGCGCATGGCACGAACCGTAATGGTCGATCTGCCCGAGCCCCCGCCGACCCAGTTGGTGCCCATCTGGACACGGCAATCCGGCCGGGAAATCGACACCGTGGTGTACAGCTCACGCAAAGCCTTCCTGCGTCAGGAAGGCGCTGCGGAAACCCTGAACGACGTCAACGACGTGCAGCTGGACCGCTACTACAAGAATTTCATGCAAGGAATGGGAGAGACGGAAAAGGCGTTTCTCGCGGCGGTCAGCCGTCTGGGCCGCTACCCGGTAGAAGGCGGGCTCGCGGTGCGCTGGGAAGCCGACGGGGTGTATGTGGATACCTCCCTGAACCTGCACGACGCCAGTTTGAAAACCGCTTTCACCATTGCAGTCAACAACATGGTGCATCTTGCGCAGGCGATTTACCGCCACGGCATTTTCAAGAGCTGCCTGTTCAATGCCCGTGACACCCTGCACATTGAGCGCGACGACCCCGACCAGCCGTTCGTTGCCACACCGGACATGCGTTTGCCCTACCAGGTGAGCGCGGTGCCGGAAGTGGAAGACCGCTCCCGCGTCCATTCCTATTTCGAAGATGGCCCCGACCCGGAAGAGTTTCTGGTGCTGCCGCAGAGCATCATCAGATCGCTGGAAGCCCTCAATACCATCCACCACACCGGGATGATCATTTTTGAAGCCCTGCCCCTGCACCTCAAGATCCACAGCCAGTACCGCCTGCTGGACCCGACACGGGAACAGGAGTTCCGCCAGCGACTCGATGAAATCCTCACGGCGGTGAACCAGATCAGCGGCCTGGGTGTCTCCGGTTTCATGAAAATGCCCTACAAGGACGCCCGTTTCTTCCCCTACATCGAACGGCTGCCGGAGCGCTACTATCCTCGCAACCCCCGATTGGAAGTGTCCGCAGCCGGCTGAGGGCGCGTCATTTGTCGTGACGGGCATCGGCGACCGTATCCAGAATCTCCACCACCGAGTCCGCCATGCCGGCGCACCGCAGGCCATCAAACGGAAAGATCGAGTCAAACCCGCCCTTCACCTTGGTTTCAAGAATGCCGCGCAACTGGCGACGGGCGCGAAACAACCGGGTTTTCACACTGATGACGCTGATTCCCAGATCCGCAGCAATGGCCGCCACCGTCATGCCTTCGGTCTCCCGCAACACAAACACCAATCGCAAGGCACTGGGCAACTCGGCTACCGCAGCCTCAATGAGCGTACGAAACTGGGCCCGGCCATGCTCCATCTCCGGGTTCGGCGTTTTCGCGCCGGGAAACACAAGCACCTCAGCGTCTCCGTGCGCCCCCTCGTTCACCGCATCATACTCCTGGGTGGGCCGGATTTTTCGCAAGCGCATTTTTGCTGCGTTCAGGGCTATGCGGGTAATCCAGGTCGAGAACTTTGCTTCGCCGCGAAACTCGTCGATGCGGGTAAACGCAATCAGGTAGGCCTCCTGAACCACTTCTTCGGCAATCGAGTCACGATCCACAATCCCCCGGGCAATCCTGAACAGCCGGGGGTTCATCCGCCGGATGAGTTCCCGGACCGCGGCTTCGTCACCGCCCCGCGCGAGTTCCACCAGATCGGTCTCTGGCGATTCCGGAGTCGCACGCCTGAGCGCTGGGTTGTCAGCGGTATAGTTCATGTCAGCTCCGGAGCTCTGCGCTCTCCTGATGCCAATAGGCTGTGCACCGATGGGAACACCGCCTCGACGTCAGCGGTGATCCCCCCCCATGGTCGTGGCCGAGCCGTCCCAGCCCGGGTCGCCGGGGCGGCCAACCACCAACCGGCCGACCATCCCGGCCTGCTCGTGGGGAATGCAGTAAAAGTCATACACACCGGGTACCGTTAAGGTTAGTTCAAAACTCTCACCGGGCAGCAAATAGCCGCTGTCGAATGGCTCAGCCTGTGCGGGGATGCGGCGTACGCGCTCGAACAGCCGGGGATGGTAAGCAGTTACCGTGTGCGAGTTGCCCGGATCGCGATTCACGAAAGTGACGGCCACGCCGGTTTCAAGTGCCAGGCCGAACGGGTCGAACCAGACCCGTTCGCCACGCGCGGTGCCCCGCATGTCAACCGTTACCACCCGACGACCGCCGATGGCCGGTAGGTGTGCAAGGAACAGCGCACTCCCCGCGATAACCAGAAAATCCCGCCGGGGCAGTTTCATTTTGCCAACCGGCCTTTGGCATCATTATCGTGGTACAACACCACATGGGCATGGGGTGCCTCGACGCCCGGATGCCCCGCGTTGTAGTAGATGTCGACCGAAGTCACCTCGGGCAGACCGACGCTCAGATCATCGTAAGCGACGCCGTTTTTCAGCTCCTCCAATGGGGTCATATAGATGGTTGCCGACAGCTTGCCATCGTGGTCGTAGCCGAGAAACGGCCCGGCCGGCAGGGTATCGGGGTTGACAAACAAGGTGCCCAGGCCGGGCAGAAACGCCGGCAGCGGCAGCACATCACTCACTTGCACATAGGGGCTGTCTGGCGGCATTTGTTCAACCTTGCCGTCGCTCTGAGCAAACGCCACCGACGCTGCCAGCAAGCACGCGGTTACGGATATCGCTTTAAACATGTCACACCTCCGGTAACAGTACGGATTACGCCTTTGTGGGCCTGTACTTAATCAGATGCAATCCGAAGCCAAAGGTTACATAGCGGGTGGCGGCTGGAACTGCCGGAAGTATGCTGATAAGGTCCGGGCCAGAGGTTTACCCGTTCACATACCTTCAAGGACTGAAGATATGCGCAAGGCAACCGGATTGCAGTTCACCGCCCGTGTCGGTGAACTTCCCCTCGATGTGTTTGCTCTGGTCCGTTTTACCCTGACCGAACGGCTGTCCGCGCTGTGTCACGGCCGTCTGCAGCTGGCCAGCACCGACCCCGCCATTGCCGCCGGTGCGGTGCTGGAGCAGCCGGTGGAGCTGGTGATCTGGCAGGACGGCAGT
>NZ_MEIY01000001.1:468068-645178 GCF_001752365.1 Marinobacter sp. X15-166B
CGAGGAGCAGATTTACCTCCACGCCCAGAAAGACCTGGCTGTGCACACCCGGCACAACCGCACGGAGGTCATTTGCCACGACCGCCATCTGACCGTGGCGAACGACCGCATCAGCCGGATAAAAAACAATGACCATCTGAGTGTCGATGGGGACCGCCGGGAGAGCACCGGGGGCGACTATACCCTCACCGTCAACGGCAACCATCACAACCAACAAGGCCACGCCCAGCTCATCGAGGCCGGCCAGCAGATCCACCATCAGGCAGGTCTGAAAATTGTGATTGAAGCCGGTGCCGAAGTGACCCTGCAAGCCGGTGGCAGCTTTGTAAAAGTTGACCCCGGCGGCGTCACCGTCTGCGGGCCGCTGGTGCGCATGAATTCCGGGGGCGATTCCTAGCCCGGCCCGGCTGCCTCGCGCTGCGCATCGGACAGACTGCCGGTTCAGTCACGCACCCGAAGGTCATGGCCCGGGTAGCCCCTGTGCCAGCGCGTTCGCAGCACAGGGCCATACCGGAAAAGACTGCCACAGAACTTCCCGAGTCAGCTTTTAATATCCTAAAATTAGAGTGGCGCGCTTAATCAGTCTCCCGTTCAGCGAATCAGGAGCCGAGCTGTGGCAAATGCGACGACCACCCCGCTAACTGCTGAAACCCTCAGATACGGAGCGGAGCAGCTTGCCGCTGCGGACCCGGATCTTGGCCACTTATACGAGCGTTTGGGTACCCCACCACTTTGGGCCCGTGAGCCCGGATTCGCCACCCTGATAAGAATTATTCTGGAGCAGCAGGTGTCCCTGAAAGCCGCGCGTACTCTGTACCGGCGTGTACACACACATCTGGGCGAGATGTCCCCTCAAGCGGTGTTAATCGCGGGCGAAGCAGGCTTGAAAGCCCTCGGATTAACCCGGCAGAAGGCGCGCTACTGTTACCAACTGGCGCAGCGGATATACACTGGCCAACTGCGGCTTGACCGGCTGGAAATGCTCAATGATCCGGAAGGCCGCCAGACGTTGCTGGCGATTCCGGGACTGGGCCCCTGGAGTGTCGATATCTACTACCTGATGGCTCTGCGCCGACCGGATATCTGGCCCCGGGGCGATCTGGCACTGGCCACCGCCTTGCAGGATGTGAAGAAACTGGAGGCGCCCGCCACCCACCATCAGCAACAGCGGTTTGCCCGGGCCTGGGCTCCCTGGCGCGCCATTGCGGCGCGTCTGCTGTGGATGCATTATCTGGAGTTGCGCGGCGGCGGGCCCTATGTACCCTGACGGCGGCTACCCCTACCCAAACGTAGCCATCCGGATCAGCGGCAGCCCATCGTCGCCGCCCAACCGGCGCACTTCCCGCAACAGTTCATTGCCATCGGCAAGCCCCAGTTGCAGCACGTTACGGAAACTCTGAATGATGCGCGTGGCGTAGCTGAGGTCGTGCATCAGCGAGCCTGCCTGCAGGTTATTCAACTCGCCATTGCGTATCTCACTGAAAATCCGGTGACGGAACTCCGCATCAAACCTGGCCACTTCCGCATCCACCCAGTCCAACCGGCGGCGCCACACTTCATCCGGCAGCTCCAGCCGACCCACTTCCCGCACCTGCCGCAGCAACCACAACAAATGGCGGCGCAATTCCAGATAATGCGGGTGCGCCTGCGAGCGCTCATCGCGCAGGTAACGCCCCAGATTTCGCTGCAACGCCTTGGCGTCTTTCACGGCATCCACCAGTTGCAGCGCCACCATCTGGCAGGTCATCCAGAATGGCTGATGCTCCTCGTCGTTGGCCGACTCGAGCCGGCTCATAAAACCGAGCAACTCCGAATAAACGACTTTGATATGGCGCTGGTAAAGCTCCTCGGTGTCCAACCCTTCGTGATCATCGGGACGGGCGTTCAGGCGAGCTTCATCCACCTGCACACCAATCAGCTGTTCAATCGGCTGATACAGCGCGTGGCAAATGACCTCCATGCTCAAGCGCCCCAGATGCTGCAGCTCATGAACCACTGCCCGGGAGGCGGTATCCACCGAGGCCAAGGCTGCCTCGTCCAGGTACCGGGCATGGGTTTCGGGCAACTGCCGCTGTTCAGTTGCCGCCCGCGGCCCGGTTTTCACATCGGTAATCAACACCTGGGGTTCTTGCTTGTCCGGCAGGAAACGGCACAACCCCCGCTCCAGCCGCTGCTGCCAGGGCCAGATCAGCAACACCCCGATGACGTCAAACAGGGTCTGAAACAGGGCCAGTTGCAACAGCGCATTATCACCCGCACCGAACACCGTCATCACTGCCTGGGAGAACCACATCAGCGGCGTCAGCAACACCAGAGTGACCGCGCCGGTGAGCAGATTGAATAACACATGCACCAGCGCCAGTCGCTGGCCGCTGCGGTTCCCTCCCAGCCAGCCGACGAGGGCCGTGGCCATGCTGCTGCCAATGTTACCGCCGATCGCAATGGCCATGCCTTGCCACAGTTCGATCTGGCCACCGGCCAGGGCCGCCAGTACCAGCATGAAGGTGGCGTGGTTGGACTGCAAAATCGCGGTCATCACCAGACCCATGACGACGAAGCCCAACTGCACCAGCGTGCCGTCACCGACCTGACCGGCAAAATCCACCGCCCCGCCAAACTCGGTAAACCCGGCTTTGATCTGATCAACGCCCAGAAAAATAAAGGCGACACCCAGCACAAGACGACCCACCGCCTTGCCCCTGGACGAGTCCAGCCCGGCGAGCACGCCAAACACCAGCAACGGCATGGCCAGGGGCCCCAGACTGAAATCCTGACCGGCGGCGGCGAGCAACCAAAAGCCCCCACTGGTACCCAGATTTATCCCCAGCACGATGGAGATCCCGCCCGCCAGCGGTATCAGACCGGTACTGATGAACGCGATGGTGAGCAGCGACATCAGCGTGGTCGACTGCACGATCATGGTGCCGCCGGCCCCAAACAGTAACCCCTTAACGGGTGTGGCGGTGCTGCGTTCAAGCAATTGCTCCAGCCGGCTGCCGGCCAGCTTTTTCAGCCCTTCTTCCAGGCACTGCATGCCAAACAGAAACAACGCCAGACCGGCACACAACTGCAGCCAGGCTGTGCTGAACACAAAGCTGGCCGCCAGAACCACCAACGCCAGCACCGGTAACACCCATGATTTGTTCCTTGTCATCTACCCAGACCCACAGTTAAGCACTTGTTAAATCTATGAAACTTTAGTCACCTCCAATATGGGTCTACAATATAGGGTATGTCACTAAGCTACTATCTTGGTTGTCCGCAATGGCAGCATGCTGGCTGGAGCGGTTTGCTGCCGCCCGGCAGCAGCCCGCTGGAACGCTACAGCAAGGTCTTCAATTGCGTTGAAGGCAATACCACTTTCTATGCGATTCCCAGCCAGGCGCAGTGCACCCAATGGCGCACCCAGGTGCCGGACGATTTCCGTTTTCTGCTGAAGTTTCCACGGCACATCACCCACGACCGGGTCATGGCCGGGGTGGATCTGGATGTCCAGGCCTTTCTGCAAGTCATTGCCCCTCTGCGGGATGTGCTCGGCCCGTTTCTGTTGCAGTTGCCTGCGGCTTTCGGCCCGGAGCACCTGGACCGTTTATGGCGTTTCATGGACGCCCTGCCCGCGCCCCTGACGTGCACGGTCGAAGTCCGTCACCACGCTTTTTTCAGTAAGGGTGCAGCGGAGAAGACTCTCAACCGCGGCCTGCGGCAGCGGAATATTGCCCGGGTCTGCTTTGACAGCCGCGCCCTCTTCTCGGCCGTTCCCGACACCGACATCGTCCGCGACGCCCAACGGAAAAAACCCCGCGTGCCCGTGCACCTGCTGCCGGTGGCTGCGCCCCCGGTGATCCGCTACATCGGTCACCCGGATCTCAACGCCAACCGGCCGTTCCTGACCGCCTGGGTGGAACGGGTGGCGGGGTGGATTGAAGGCGGTCGCCGGCCCTACGTGTTCATGCACATGCCGGACAACAGCGACGGTCCGGCACTCGCCGCCCTGTGGTCAGAGCTGTTGCACGAGCGCCTCGCCGGCGTGGCCCCGCTGTCGTTTAACAGCGACGACGCCCAGATGGGCTTATTTTAACCCCGGCTCGGGCACATCACGCTTATCCGCGTCCCGCTCCTTTGCTATCTGCTCCGCCCGCTTGTGGTCACCCGCCTCCGGTTGCAGGCCCTCCTGCTCCTGGCGTTCGGCGGGCGTAAACACCACACTGGCCAGCAGCGGGAAGTGGTCGGAACCGATGGAGGGCAAACGGCGGATGGTCTTGACCGTAAAATCCTTGCTGTGGAACAGATGATCCAACGGCCAGCGCATGAAGGGGTAATCCGCGTGGAAGGTACTGTACATACCCCGGCCCACCCGGGGGTCCAGCAAGCCACTGATTTTGCGGAACAGGCGGGTGGTGGGCGACCAGGCCACGTCGTTCAGATCACCGGTGACGATGATGGGCTGCGTGCTGTCAGCGATGCTTTTCGCCACGATCACCAGCTCCGCGTCCCGCTCTGCGGACTCCTCGTTTTCCGTGGGACTCGGGGGGGCCGGGTGAACAAAGTGGACACGAACCCGGTCACCGGAACGCAACTGCACCAACGCATGCATGGACGGCACATCGTCCTCCACCAGAAAGGCCACTTCCTCGTCAGACAGGGGTAATCTGGAATACACGTGCATGCCGTACAGGTTATCCAGCGGGTATTTGATGGTGTAAGGCAGGTCGGATTCCAGCACCGCCAGCTGATCCTGCCACCACTGGTCAGATTCCAGGGTGACCAGCACATCGGGTTGGTGTTCTTCAACCAGAGCAATCAACGCGGCGGCGTTGCGGTTCGGGGTGAGGACGTTGGAGGTGAGGATGGTCAGGGTCCGGTCGGAATCCGTGGGGCGGGCGGTGTTCACCTCTGTGGGCCAGATCGCCGTATAAGGCAGGATCCACCACAACTGCCCCCCCCAGACAGAGCGCCGTCACCGCGATCAGCACCCAGCTGGTGGCCTGCGCCAGATCGAGCAAGACCAGCAGCAGAACCATCAACACCAGCGCGAGTACCGCGATTTGCATACGCGGAAAATCGAAACCTCGCACCATCCAGTGCGGATTATTCCAGAGGGGCAATACCGTTGCCACCGCAATCACGACCGTGAATATTGCGAGTATCAGTAACATACGGGCCTCAGTTGGGGTCGTCATCGGCGTTTTTGTTCTCTAATGCTTCCCTGAGCCCGGCAAACGGATTGTGGGTCGCCGCCTCCCGCCTCTTTTCGGTGCTGCTGCCGTACCGCACATACGCCTCAAATTTGCGGTGCTCTTCATCGTGGCAGTAGACGCACAGCAGTTCCCAGTTGCTGCCGTCTGCAGGGTTGTTGTCGTGGTCATGATCCACATGGTGTACCGTCAGCTCCCGCAAATTGCTGCGGGTGAATTCCCGCGCACACCGCCCGCACACCCAGGGATACATTTTCAGAGCCCGCTCCCGGTAACCGCGCTCGCGTTTGGCGATGTACTCTCGCTGCTCGGCCAGCAACTTATCCAGCTTACCGCTGGTGCCGTCATTCTGACTCATGAATGTTTCCTTCCGTCGATGGTCCTGACACCCAGTGTACTCCGTCAGCCGCGCCTTGCGCACAGTTCCGGTCGGCGCACCTGTCGCCCTGTTGCTAAGGTTCTATAATTGCAGCATAGATAAACTTGTGCGGCTGTCGTTATATTCTGGTCAATACCGGTACACTGACTGACCAAAGAGTGGCGATGGGATGGTGATCCTTTGAACAAGTTACTTCCGGTCGGTGGTCTGGCCCTGCTACTGGCAACTTTTTTCAGCCTGACCGCCAGACCGGTTCCCATAGAACACAAGCTGATCCGGATTCACGCCAGCGAGGTGCTCGCCGGGTTTCCCGCGATAGAACAGGAACCCGTTGAGATTCAGGCACTGCTGCTGGACATGGCGGACGATCCCTTGTTGCTGTTAAAGGCGCAGGCCGCGTTCCTGCGGTACCCGCAAATGTCCCGCCGCCTGTTTCCGCTGTACGCCGCCGAACCCGAGTTTCAGCAAATCCTGCGGCGTTATGGTGAAAACATCCTGCCGCCGATTGATTACTTCGTCAGCAATCGCGTCAGCACCCTGGAGTGGATGAACACAGCCGCGGCACAATTGCAGGCGGCCAAGCGATTGTTCGCCGACACCCCAGGCGAGCCTGCGTCCGGAGACCCGGGCAGGGTTGCCCGTTCTGGGCTGTCGCCGGACGAGCGCGGCTGGTACGCCGTGCATTTCATCCATACCGAGGGCTACAACTTTATCGGCCAGTTTGCTGTTGACGACCAGGGCAATACTTTGTGGCTCGGTACCGAACGGGTACTGGAGGGGTTGAACCAGTTTTTCGCCAGCGGTATCCGGGATCTGGAAATCAAGCACCGCTTCGGCGAGGAGCTCACTGCCGGTGACCTGGGCCGTGCATCCCTGGATGCGCTGGTGTTCGCCAGTGCGGTGAAGCTTCTGCGCATCGGCCGTACGGCGACCGTCACTACCCAGTCGGCCAGCCGGGGTGCGCGGGCCGCCGCCTATACCGCCCGGGTCACTCGCAGCAGCCGGTTGCTGCTCAACGGCAGCCGCTACGCCAAATGGCCCGTGCTGGTCGGCGCAGGTTATTTGGTGGTGACCCACCCCGGCATTATCAACGACCTGCTGACCGGTGTCGCCGGGGCTCTGGGGTACCCCGCGCCGGTGGTGCGCTTGGTGGGCTGGGTGCTGGTGCTGATGCCGGCACTCTGCATCGGCCGGTGGCTGCTGTGGTTGTTGGTGCCGCTATTGACGGGGGTATTTCGGGTCACAACTCAACTGCTGGCACTCCTCGCTGGCCGGCAGCGGCGCCGCGTGGATTATGACCCGCGCTAAGCGGGCAGGCACAAGGTTCCGCTCACACCAGCGTTATCACACCCGGAACTGGGAGGCCTTCACCTGCAGCTCTGCCAACAGCTCACCGATCTGCGAGCTGGCATGATCGGATCGCTGAATGGCGTCGACGGTGGACTCCGAGCTGCGGGCAATGTCCTCAACACTCACTCTGGCGGCTTCAGCACGCTGCCCTTCCTGTTCTGCGACGGCCGAGATGCTCAGCGCGCGTTCCTGCAAGCTCCCCAGCAACTGGTTGATCCGGTCGAAGTGTTCATCGGCGCGCCGGAACTCGGCAGACGACTCCGCGACCTGCCCTGACACCTCACCAATAACGGCTACTGCCTCCTGACTGCCCTGCTGCAATTGCGCAATGATGGCTTCGATTTCCGTAGTGGACTGCTGGGTCCGGCCTGCCAGAGTTCTGACCTCATCGGCCACGACCGCAAAGCCACGCCCCGCATCGCCCGCCCGGGCCGACTCAATCGCCGCGTTCAGTGCCAGAAGGTTGGTCTGCTCGGCGATCGCGCCGATAACCGACAACACCGTGGTGATTTCGGTGCTCTGGTCGTTCAAAGCGTTAACCGTAGCGACCGCTTTTTCCACATTGGTCACCACGTCATCGAGGCGTACCCGCACGTCACGGGAAATGTCCGCGGTGGCCTGACTCTCGTCACTGACGCTGCGCAGCGCCCCCGCCACCTCCTCAACGTTGGCGGCCACGCCGGCAATGCTGTCAGACATGGCCGCAATGGTTTCCGACGCGTCCGCCACCTGTTGCTGCTGCGCACTCACCGTGGCAACCGCCTGGTGGCTGATTTCCCCCTGCGTCCGCGCCTGACCGTCCGCCGACTCCGCCGAATTTTTCACGTCGGAGACCAGCTCCTGGATGCGGGCAATGAACTGGTTGACACCCCGGGCCATTTCGGTGAGTTCATCGTTGCCGCGCATATTGACCCGCTGGGTCAGATCGGCTTCGCCATCGGCAATATCACTGATCGCCGAATTCAGGCGCGAGACGCGGGGCAAGACGCCGCCGCCAAGCACCGCGGCCACCAGCACCAGCAGGACAATCATGGAGCTCACGGCCACCAGGATGAGACTGGACGACAACCCGGAGGCCTCGAGACGCAGCGCACTCATGGTTTCATGGATGCGGGCCTGGGCATCGGCCCCCATGTCTGCCAGTTGCTGCTGCAGACGCTGGTTGACCTGTTCGGTTTCCGCTTCGAGCGTGTGCCGTGACCCGTCGATACTGGCCGCCAGAGTGGCGCCGAACTCTTCCTCCAGCCGGGCGAGATCGCGATTGATCCCTTCCAGAGAGAGGCCCAGCTTCAACTGGCCGATGCTCGAACCTTTGGGTTTGATGTCAGCGGTGATGATGACCACGTTAGGGTCACGGCTGGCCGCATCCAGCACACGGTTAGCCGCGCCGCGGCCCTTACCCTCGCTCATCAGATTCAGGACACGTTCATCGGTGCGGTCAACGTACCGGGTCAGGCGCTCGCCGTACTGATCGAAATACACCGCAAACAGCACCGATTCGCGCGCGTCCGCCAGTTCTACCAGATCGGTCAACTGGGGGATGTCCCGGTCCCAGATCATCGGTGCGGCCACGGTCGCCAGCACCTCTGCCAGCCCCTGCGCTTCGGCCATCACCGCAGCGCGCACATTCTCGGCCACCCGCTGCTGCTGGTCGGTTTGCTGACGGGTAAGCTGCTCCGCCAGCCCGTCAATGCTGTCCTCACGCATCGCCTGCAAACGGGTCCGTACGTCGTCCCGGGTGTGTTCGAAGGATACGCTGAGCTGATCGCTGCTGGCGGTAAGCGCAGAGCCTGCGGTGCTCACCAGGCGATCGACCTGATCCGCAATCAGCCACTGGTTGATCGTCACCTGAACCAGACCGGCAACAATCAGCACCAGAAAGACCGGACGAAACAATTTGCTGGAAACCAATCGCTTAAGATAACGAGAAGCCATGCCCCCTCCGCCAACCGGTGTTCAGCTCCGCATCCAGAGTAACCGTTGCACTACCCTTGCGATGCCACAACTTACAGGTTTAGCAGAGTTTGGCGGTGCGCGGGCTGCTTTCGTGTAGCAATTTGTTACGCATCACCACATCTATCGGTCCGCGCTTATCAATATGTAGCCACACCGTACTTCAGCCGGGCTGGCCGCCCGGGTCGCTTGTCAGGAAACCGAGGGTGAGTTCCCCGTATCGACCACCGCAGGTTCCACGGCTGCGTTGCGCACCCGCCGCTGCCGCCGCAACCCGCGCACCCCGTCTGCGGTCAGCACCAGCACTGCCAGCCAGATGGCAATGTAGGTCGGCCATTCGCCCGGCAGAATGCTTTCGCCCAGCAACAAAGCCACCAGCAACAGCAACACCGGCTCAACGTAAACGAGCAACCCAAACAGGCTCAGGTTCAGGTGGGGTGCCGACAGCGACTGAAACGCCAGGGCCAGCGCGCTCAGCATGCCCAGCCCCAACACCAGCCCTGACAGGCCGGCACCGGCATCCAGGCTGGCAATGACCTGCCCCCCCGCGACGATAAACAACAGACTCACGGGCAGACTGAGCAGCATGTCGAACCACAGCCCGCCAATGTTGTTGGTATCGGTCTTCCGCCGCAGCCAGAAGTAGCCCGGGTAGCCCAGACAAATCACCAGCGTTGGCCACTCGAGGGTCTGCGATAACGCCATCTGGTTCACAATACCCAGCACTGCAAACACGCAGGCCAGTTGCTGCAACCGGGACATGCGGTCGTTGAACGCTATCCGTCCGACAATCACCATGGTAATGGGCAGCATGAAGTAGCCCAGTGACACGGCCAGCCCATAGCCATTTCCCGGCGCCCACAAAAACAGCCATTGCTGCACACCCACCAGCGCAGCCGCGACCAATCGGGTTGCCCATAAATATCGCTCACGGCGCAGGCGTTGATAAATGACCACCACCTGAGCCCAGTAGCCGCGCAGCAGGATGATCAGCGTCAGGCAGGGGAAGGTCAGCAGCATGCGCCACCCGTAAATCTCTTCCCCGCTCAGCGCATCCAGCAAGGAGGTATAGGCGAACATCAGGGCAAAGAACACGGAGGCAATCACGTTCAGGGTGACGCCGAGCGAGGTATTCGGGCTTGTGTGCATAGTACCGTCATATGGACCTGGTGGGTGGCAGGCGGCATTCTAGCACGTTACCGGCGCGACCGAGGTGGTGATCCCCGTTGACAACGCCACCATGAGAACCGACCAATGGCGGCTTGACCCGGACCGTCATTGCCGCATACATTCCGGATGCTGAACCCCTGTACCGCGTCTGAGCGCGCGGTTTCTTCCACCGAAAGCCAACCATCAGGATCTGTCATGCCAACGTTCGAACGCCTCAATCGCCTGTTTCCGGTCTGGGCCCTTTTATTTGCGCTGTGTGCGGTATGGCAGCCTGACTGGTTTACCGGGTTGGCCTCCTCCATCAAGGTCCTGCTGGCACTCATCATGTTTACCATGGGGCTGACCCTGTCGCGGGACGACTTTCTCGGGGTGCTGCGCGCACCCCTGCCGGTCGTCGTCGGGCTGATCCTGCAATTTACCGTCATGCCCCTGGCGGCCTTATTGGTGAGCTGGAGCCTCAACCTGTCACCGGAGCTGACCACCGGGATGGTGCTGGTGGGCGCCACTGCCGGCGGCACCGCCTCTAATGTGATGGCCTGGCTGGCCAATGGTAACGTGGCGCTGTCGGTGTCCATGACCCTGGTTTCTACGGTGGTGTCGGTTGCCGCCACCCCGCTGCTGACCGCGTTGCTGGTGGGTCAGACGGTGGATGTGCCGGTTGCTGGCATGTTCATGAGTATCGCCCAGCTGGTGATTGCGCCCATTGCGGTGGGGGTGATCGTGCATCATTTTCTGGGCATGCACATTCGTCAGGTTGAGCCCGCTTTGGCGTCCGTGGCCATGTTTGCCATCGTCCTGATCATCGCCATTGTAGTGGCGCTGAACGCCGGCCGGCTGGCCACACTGGGGCCGCTGGTGGCGCTGGCGGTGGTCCTGCATAACATGATCGGCCTGGCCGGCGGCTATAACATCAGCCGGCTGCTGGGCTTCGATAAGCGCACCGCCCGCACCATTGCCATTGAGGTGGGCATGCAGAATTCCGGTCTGGCGGTCGCCCTGGCCAACCAGTTCTTCACCGCCGCCACCGCCCTGCCCGGCGCGCTCTTCTCGATCTGGCATAACGTCTCCGGGTCAATCCTGGCGGGTTACTGGAAGCGCCACCCTCTTGATGAAGCGCAGACCGCGGACGCCGGAGCCCAATCCGCATGATCGATTTTCGCAGCGATACGGTAACCCGGCCGACCCCCGCGATGCGCGCAGCCATGGCCAGCGCCGACGTGGGGGACGATGTGTACGGGGACGACCCCAGTGTCAACAGCCTGGAGGCCTGCGCCGCCGAACGGCTCGGCTTTGCAGCGGCGCTGTTTACCACCAGCGGTACCCAGGCCAACCTGCTGGCCATCATGAGCCATTGCGCCCGGGGCGAAGAATACCTGTGTGGGCAGTCCGCGCACAATTACCGCTACGAAGGCGGGGGCGCCGCGGTGCTCGGCAGCGTACAGCCCCAACCGATCGAAAACGAACCCGATGGCAGCATTGATCTCGCCAAGGCCCGCGCCGCGATCAAGGATGACGACATCCACTTCGCGGTCACCCGCTTGCTGTCCCTGGAAAACACCATTGGCGGTAAGGTGCTGTCATTGGCGTACCAGCAGCAGGCCCGGGCGTTCTGCGATCAGCACCGATTGCTGTTGCACCTGGACGGGGCCCGGGTGTTCAACGCCGCGGTCGCCCTTCGGTGCGATGTTACGGAGATCACCCGCTATTACGATTCCGTCAGTGTGTGTCTGTCGAAAGGGCTGGGGGCCCCGGTGGGCTCGCTGTTGCTGGGATCCGCGGCGTTTATTCAGCGGGCCAGGCGACTGCGCAAAATGCTCGGTGGTGGCATGCGCCAGGCCGGCATACTGGCTGCGGCCGGTCGCATCGCCCTTGAACAGGGGCCGCTGCGCCTGCAGGCAGACCACGACCATGCGCAGGCACTGGCAACAGGCCTGGCGGGTATCCCTCAGCTGGAGGTCGATCCTGCCAGCACCCAGACCAACATCGTGTACGCCCGTTGCCGGGCCGGCCTGACGGAGCCATTGCGTGACCACCTGCACGCCCGGGGCATACGTATTTCCGCCGGCGATCCGCTGCGTCTGGTCACCCATCAGGATGTGACCCTTACGGATGTGCGCCGGTTGGTCACGGCCATTGCAGAGTTTTACACCGCCCATACCTGAAGCGGCTCGTTGCCCGCCGGCACCTTGGCCAGCGGGCAACGCGCGCCAGCGCCGCACTACATCTTGTCCCCTTTAAGCGCTTTCGCAGCGCTCATTGCCGCTGCTTTGGCCTCGTCGTAATCCTCCGTGGTCAGGCCGTCGTTGATGGTCGCCACCACAGCTTCCAGATGCGCCTTTTGGTTGCTGTCCACAGTTGCGGGAATGGCGCCCTCGCCCATGCCCTGGCAGGGGTTCAGCTCATTGGCGTCAAATCCATCGCCGTCCGGCCCCACCAGACAGTTCAAGGCGTGGTGCAGGTGACTCTGCACGCCTTTGATGTCACCTGCGGAGGCGGCGAAGCCGGCATGGGCCGCGGCGGTTTCCACCTCGGGGGCCATGTCTTCCGCCGCCTGGGTGACGGTCATCACCAGCGCCAGCGCGGCGCCGCACACCGCGGAAACAATCCCGACCGGACGGCCGGGGCGAAGGGTAAAACCAGTTTCGGTAGCCATAGGTGCTCCTCGTTAACGTAACAATCTGTCCGTAAGTTGGGACCACTCGTTTACCAACCGTGCCTTATAGCCTAGCAGTGGATTTACAGAGATTTCAGGTATTCCACCAGATCCTGTTGCTGCCGGGCACTCAAGGCCAGGTCTTTGCGCTCATTGTAGCGGGCCACCACATCGGCGAGGGTTGCGGCCGTGCCGTTATGGAAATAAGGCGGATGCTGCCACAGCCCCTTTAACGGCGCCGTCCGGTACATTTTGGTCGCCGTGCGGGATGCGTAGCCCGGTGCCCCATTGGGCTCGGGCTCGCTCACCACCTCGGAGGGTGCGTGCAAGCGGGTATTGGCGTCGGTGAACTCCGGCCCGCTGTGGCAGGACGCACATTGCGCCTGGCCGTTGAACAGGGCTTCGCCGCGCACCGCCGCCTCCGGGTCAAACGAGCCTTCTGGCGGTGCCGGCGCCCGCAGGGAGAGCTGATAGGCTTGCAGGGCCGGTAACTTGTCGGTGATCAGGTCTTCTGTGCCGTTGGTCACCCGAACTCCGGTGCGCGGCTCGTAAAACGTCCCCTGACCGCCCATTTGGGTGACGCCCACGTACCGGTTCCAATAGGCAATTTCATCCCCGTCCCCGGTGCTGGTGATTTTTTCAAGGCCGTCCAGCCCATAGGCCGGGGTAATCACATGGGGGCTGCTAATGCCATCCTGATTGAACCGGGGGTCGTACATTCCCGGCCCCCAGGAGTTGTAGATATCCTGTTGCGCCTCGGTCAGCGCCGGCGACAGGGCAATGATGGCCCCCGGATCCAGATCCCGGTTGGGCCAGCCATCGAGGCGCCGGCCAATACCGGGCGCCAGGGAATCATCCACGGTCGAGTGACACAACGCACAGGTAATGCCGACCCGGGTCAGAGTGGCGGTACCGTCCACCTGATCGACCGTGCCCCGGAGGCCAATGACCGCATCAAGCTGCAGTAACGCCAAGGTGGTGGCGGGCGAGGTCAGATCGACGGTGCCCTCGGCGATGCCGTCAATCACCGCGTCGGGCAGTGCCTCCACATCCACCTTCAGCCCCACCGCGAGTGCGGTGAGCGGATCAACCGCCGCCTGGATCACCTCGTGGAGCCGCAGGGTATCGGTCCACTGCTGTTCGTCCCCGAACGTGTCGTAGCGAAAGATTTGTTGCCCCAGCGCCAGAGTGTCCGGGTGAGCGGTGGTCGCAAAGGTCCAGTGTACCGCCGCCGCGAGTGGTCGATTGGCGGCGTCGGTGAGACCGGCCGCCACCCGCACGGCACAGGTTTCATTGTCCGGCAAGGCGGTTGCCGGGTGGAGGACGACGGTGCGGTTATCCTGCTCGAAGGTCCGTTCGGTGACGAACGCCACCGCCTCGGGACACTCCAGGGTGATGTCCTCCTGAGCCAGGGTGGCCGGGTCGATCGGGTTGCTGAAGGTCACCCGCACCGGGCTGTCCACCGGCACCAGCCGGGCACCCGCCTCCGGCGATTGCCCGGTGACAATCAACCTGTCTGTGCTGCCGTCCGAGCAGCCACCGAGCAGCCCCGCCCCGATCAGCAGCCCGGCAATCCCCCACCGCCTCAGTGGTTTCTGATGTCTGGTCATGATCCGATCCCTTGTGATGCCGTTGGTCGAACGTCGACGCGTCCCGATTTCAGCGACCGCCGGAAACGGAACGACTTACCTACTCGGATGCACGGATTCGGGAAAGGTTACGGGAATGGATTGCCGTTGGTCGGGGCCGGGGCGCTGCCGGGCCCCGGCAACGGTCAGGAGTACAGCGACTCGATCGCTTCGGCGTACTTTTTGTGGATGCTGCTCCGGCGTATTTTCATGGTGGCGGTCACCTCATCGTCGTCATGATCCAGCTCCTTGCTGAGCAGGTAGAAGCGCTTGATCTGTGCCACCCGGGGCAGCTGCTCATTGCCCCGGTCTATCTCGGCCTGAATCAGGTCCCTCACCTGGGGGTGTTCGGTGAGGCTGCGGAAGGTGGTGTAGGCGATCCGTACCTGCTCGGCCCATTTGGCCACCGTGTCAAAATCGATCTGGATCAGTGCCGAGACATAGGCGCGGGCCTCACCGATGACAATGCACTCCTTGATATACGGGCTCGCCTTGATGGCGTTTTCAATTTCCGTGGGCGAAAGATTCTTGCCTCCGGCGGTGATCATGATGTCTTTCAGCCGGTCGACAATCCTGAGGTGTCCGTCCTGCCACTCCCCCACATCGCCGGTACGCAGCCAGCCGTTGTCCAGGGTTTCGGCCGTTGCCGCGGCGTTCTTGTAATATCCCGTGAACACACTGCCACCGCGCATCAGGATTTCATTGTGCGCGCCCAGCTTCAGTTCCAGCCCTTGCAGGGCTACCCCCGCCGTTCCCAGCCGGACGTCGTCCACCGGCTGGGCAATGGCCGCACCGGTGCTTTCGGTTTGTCCGTAGACTTCCACCAGGGGGATCCCCAAGGTGCGAAAAAATTGCAGAACACCGGGGGCAATCGGGGCGGCTCCGGTGAAGGCGATGGTGCACCGACGCAGGCCGATGAAGTTTTGCAGTGCCCGGAATATCAGCCAGTAGCAGACTCCGTAGGTCAGCCACTCGGTCCAGCGCCATCGGTTTCGTGGCTTGGTCGCCAGCGGCTCACAGAGCTGCATCGCGCGGTGAAACAGACCCCGCCGGACGGCCCCGGTTTCCTGAATCTTGATATGTATGGCGGCGTGCAGTTTTTCCCAGATGCGCGGTACCCCCAGAAAAAAGCTGGGCGCAATTTCCCGAAGATCCTCCTGCACGGTGCGCAGACTCTCTCCGAAACTCACGGTGCTGCCCGCATAAAGCGGGGCAATGTTGGTAAACGCCTGCTCGGCCACGTGACACAGGGGCAAATAGGACAGACTGGAACCGCGCTCCCCCAACGCCAGGATGGCCAGCAGCCCCGGTGCGGCTGCGCGCAGGTTGCCCCAGCTGATCATGGCCCCCTTGGGTCGACCGGTGGAGCCGGACGTATAAATGATCATGGCGATCTCGTCCAGGGTCTGGCTGTCCAGCAGCTGGTCAATCAACCCGGGATGGGTCTGTTCAAGCTCCCGCCCTCGGGCTTCTATCTCCTCAAAGGGGGACGGCGGGTTCTCATAGGCCCGCAGTCCCTTGGGGTCGATCACCACGTTGTGGTGCAGTTTTGGCAGTTGCGGCCAGGCTTCCAGCACCTTGTCGGTCTGTTCCTGATCTTCACACACCACCATTTTTGCATCGCTGTGCTCAAGCACATAGGCCACTTCGTGCCAGGGGCTGGTGGGATACACCCCCACACAAATTCCTTTCATCAGGCCGATCCCCATTTGCGCAATCACCCACTCCACCCGGTTTTCCGCCAGGATGGCCACGTGATCCCCTTCGGCAAGACCGAGGGCACGCAGACCCAGTCCAAAGTGCCGGGCACGCTGGTAATACTGCTGCCAGGTGCAGGTTTGCCAGATACCGAAATCTTTCTGGCGTAACGCCAGTTTGTCCGGGCGCTCCTGGCTGTGGGCCCGCAGCATCTGGGGCAGGGTCAGCTGTGGACACTGGGGGATGCTCATGACAGCCACCGTTTGCGACGTTTGTAGTGTTTGATGTCCCGGTAGCTGCGGGCTTCACCCTCTTGACCGCCCACCCCGAGATAGAACTCCTGCACGTCCTCATTGGCGGTAAGCTGCTCGGCGGGACCGTCAATCACAATTTTGCCGTTTTCCATGATGTAGCCATAGGAGGCGATCGCCAGGGAGACCGCCGCATTCTGTTCCACCAGCAGGATGGCGGTGCCCTGCTCCCGGTTGATACGTGCAATGATGGTGAATATTTCCTCCACCAGCAGGGGAGCCAGCCCCAGAGACGGCTCGTCCAGCATGATCAGTTCCGGCCGGGCGATCAGTGCCCGGCCGAGGGCCAGCATCTGCTGCTCGCCCCCCGACAGATAGCCCGCCAGCTGTTTGCGGCGTTCTTTAAGGCGGGGGAAATAGGTGTACACCAGCTCGTAACTGTCACGGAAGGTTTGTGGACGGCCGCTCAGGGCGTAGGTGGCGGCTATGAGGTTTTCTTCGACGGTCAGATCCTCAAAGACGCGGCGCCCCTCCATCACATGAAACAACCCGTCCCGGACCAGCTTTTCCGGGGCCGCCCCTTTCATACTGCGGCTCTTGAAGCGGATGTCCCCGGCGGTCACCGCGCCGTCTTCCAGCGCCAGCAGTCCCGACACGCTTTTCAGGGTGGTGGACTTGCCGGCACCGTTGGAGCCCAGCAGCGCCACAATAGCGCCGGCGGGAACCCGCAGTGACAGGCCCCGTAGAACCTGCACCGCCTTGTTGTAAACCACTTCGATGTTGTCGATTTCCAGCAAGGCTTCCATAGGGGCCTCAGTTCAGGTGAATCCAGTCAGAGACCGGCTCGTAACTGGCTTCTTTCGCGTTCACCCGCCAGATACGGCCCACCGGAAACGACATGTCGCGGACCGTGACTGGCACGCCAATGATGCCACCGGTGTCCCAGTCCTGGATGGACGCCAGGGACGCCGCCAGATTGTCGCCGGTCAGCTCCTTGCCCGCATCGAGGGTGCGCTTGACCACTTCGGTCCAGACCATGGCGTTGAACCAGCCCTGCATATACGCGGTGGGCCGGTAGCCGGCATCCGGGTCACTCTTTTGGGCCTGGCTTCGCAGGGCCTCAAGCATGGGGCCGCCTTCGGCACTGTCGTAGTAGTTGTAGGGCATCACCCCCATGTAGCCGTCCGCATCCGCGCCCATGCGGTCGATGATGAGTTTGTCGGAGGACCAGAAGGTCCCCATGAACTGGGTGTCCAGTCCCATCTGCCGCATCTGCACCATAAACTCGTTGATGGGCGACAGGATATAGCCGTGGAACACCACATAATCGGGACGCGCCCGCCGCAATTTCAGCACCTCTGCCGACACATCCACACTGCCGGGTTTGGTGACAATCTCTTCCACTACCTTGATGCCCATTTCGGCGGCTTTGGCCTTGCCGTTCTCGATGGGGTCCTTGCCAAACTCGGTATCGCTGTACACAAAGGCCACCGTGGGCTTATCGCCTTCCTGGCCCTGCATGGCAATGTACTCCAGGATAATCCCGAACATCTGGGTGTAGTTCGGGCCGGGAATAAACTGGTAGGGGTAGGTCTGGTTATCGGTCAGCGCGGTCGCGAACGAGGCCCCGCTCATCAAGGTGGTGCCGCGGCTGTTCAGCTCCGAGGCGATGGTTTTCATGAATCCGGTGCTGTCGCCGTAGTACACCGGCACCCGGTTGCTGCCGGTGATTTTCTTGAACGCGGCCACGGAGCGATCCACCTCATAGCCGGTGTCTTCCATGACATACCTGACCGGGTGACCGTTGATTCCCCCCTGGCTGTTGATCCAGTTGGTGTAGTCCGTCAAGCCGGCGTGTATGTGCACGCCGGCGAAGGCAAACACCCCGGACAGGGGGATAGAGCCGCCGAACACGATGGGTTCTTTGTCCTGAGCCAGCACCGGTGCCGCCGTCATCAGTGCCGCCGCAACGCTGCCAATGCCGGCGAGCCTGAGGCCCCTGGTAAGGAAACGCTTGAACATGGGTCTTCTCCTTGGGTTTTGTTGTTATTAGTTCCTGAATGGCCACAACCTGAAAAAACGTCGTACCCGCTGCCAGATCTCCCCGAGCCCGTTGGGTTCAAAGATCAGAAAACCGACAATCAGCGCGCCAAAAATGATGCCCAGCATCGGCGACATGAATACCGGGGCGTTCGGGTAAAACGGGGTAAGCGTGGCGGTGAGCAGATTGAGCATTTCGGGTATCAGGGTCATAAAGGCGGCTCCGAGAATGCCCCCCAGCAAGTTGCCCATGCCGCCGACAATCACCGCCGCCAGATAAAAAATGGACAGGGACAGCGGGAAACTTTCCGGGGTGACCACCCGGTAAAAATAGGCAAACAGACCACCCGCCACCCCCGCATAAAAGGAACTGAGTGCGAACGACATCAGTTTGTACCGCAACAGGTTGATGCCCAGTATTTCGGCCGATATGTCCCGGTCGCGGATCGCGATAAACGCCCGCCCGGTGCGGGTCCGGAACACGTTTTTGGCCGCCAGCACCATGACCACCGCCAGCGGTACGATAATAAAATACATCTCGAAATCACTTTGGAATGTCAGCCCGAACAGATGGGCAGGCGGCAGGCTCAGGCCGCCCATACCACCGGTCACAGCCTGCCACTCGGCAAAGATGAAATGCAGGAAGACACTCGCGGCCAGGGTCGCAATCGCCAGATACAGGCCCTTCACCCGCAGGGACGGCAACCCCACCAGAATGCCCACCGCGGCGGTCAGCAGTCCGGCCAGCAACAGGGTAAGCGGGAATGGCAGAGCGGTGTGCAGGGAAAACCAGGCGACCGTATAGCCCCCCACCCCCATAAAGCCCGCCTGTCCGAGGGAAATCAGACCGGTAAATCCGGTCAGAATGTTTAACCCGGTGGTACTGATCACCGCGATACCGACCAGGCAACCGATGTACAGGAGATAGGCGTCCGCCACGAACGGAAACACCGCCAGCACCAGCAGAAACACGGCAAACCAGAATTTCTGGGTACTGCTGGTCCAGATGGCCTCGTCGGCCTCGTAGCTCTGCTTGGCGTCACCGATGCGCATTTCAGACTCGCTCTATTTCATGGGTGCCAAACAGCCCGTAAGGCCGCAGCACCAGAATCACCGCCAGCACCGCAAAGGTGGCCGGCATGCGGTACTGACCGCCCAGGTAGGCGCCGGCTACGGTTTCCAGCCAGCCGATAAACAACCCGGCAATCAGCGCGCCCAAGATGCTGTCCAGCCCGCCGACAATCACCACCACCAACACACTGAGACCGACGGCACCAAACTGCGGACTCAACCCCCCGGTGGCCGCCACCAGCACACCCGCGAGAGACGCCGCCAGCGAGCCGAACACCCACGCCAGGTTGAACACCCGCCGCACGTTGATGCCCATGGAATAGGCCGCGGCCTGATCCGACGCGGTAGCCCGCAGGGCCACCCCACCCCGGGAAAAGCGGAAATACAGCAGGTACACCAGCAGCAGCGTGGCACCGATCAGGAACCCGTAGGCAATCTTGGGAGCCAGATACAGCTCGCCAAGGAACACCGGCTTGCGGGGCAGGAATTCCGGCAGCAGCTGGGGGTCCGCACCCCACCCCAGTTCGACCAGCCCCACCAGAATGCTGGCCAGGCCAATGGTGACCATGACCACCGATATGGAGGATTCGCCCAGCATGGGCCGGATCATCACCTTCTCGATCACCCCGCCCAGCACACTGCCGCCCAAGACCGCCAGTGGCAGGGCTACCCAGGGGGACATTTCCATGCCTCCGGCGAAGGCCAGAAACAGGTAAGCCGCGAACATCATGATCTCGCCGATGGCGAAATTGATCACCCGGGTGGCTTTGTAAATAATCACAAAACCCAAACCGATCAGCCCATAGAGACCACCCATGGCCAGACCGGCAAGACTGATTTCCCCAAAGAACAACCAGTCCACTAAGCC
Source organism: Marinobacter sp. X15-166B (assembly GCF_001752365.1). GTDB lineage: Bacteria > Pseudomonadota > Gammaproteobacteria > Pseudomonadales > Oleiphilaceae > Marinobacter. The sequence goes on from NZ_MEIY01000001.1 coordinate 488,325, forward strand.
ACCTCACTCTCTGGATTCAACTTGTGACGCAGACTGTCCATGTCGCGGGTACCCAGATAAGCCTCGATGACCTCGGCATTGTTCTGCACGTCCGCAGGCAAGCCTTCGGCGATCACCTGACCGAAATTGAGCACCGCAATATGATCGGAAATATCCATCACCATGGCCATGTCGTGCTCCACCATCAGGATGGTTACATCCCACTCCTCACGGATATCAAGGATGAACCGGGCCATGTCTTCTTTTTCTTCCCGGTTCATCCCCGCCACCGGCTCATCCAGCATCAACACCTTGGGACGCATGGCCAGAGCGCGGGCCAGTTCCACCCGCTTCTGCAGCCCGTAGGGCAGGCTGGCCACCGGCTGGCGCCGGATGTGATCAATTTCCAGAAAATCGATGATGTGGCGTTCCACCTCCCGGCGAACCGCCATTTCTTCGCGCCGCGCCGGGCCGAAGTACGCCAGCGAAGCCAGCAAACCGCTCTTCATGTGGACGTGCGCACCCAGTTTGATGTTGTCCAGCACGGTCATGCCCCGGAACAAGGCAATATTTTGAAAGGTGCGGGCCAGCCCCAACGCGGCCCGGGCAGGCGGCTTTACTCCGGTGAGCGGCTTACCTTGATAATGGATGCTGCCCTGCTGGGGTTGGTAAAATCCGGAAATGCAGTTGAACATCGAGGTCTTGCCCGCACCGTTGGGGCCAATAACGGTGGTAATGCCCTGCTCGGGAACGCGAAAGCTCACGTCCCGCAACGCGGTCACCCCGCCGAACGACAGGGACAGATTGTGGATCTCGAGTATGTTTTTGTTATGTTCAGTCTTGCCTGACGCCGCACCAACATCACTGCCAACAGCTTGAGTCGTTGTCAAATCGCACTCCAGAATCATCCGGATGTTATTGTTTTTGTTATCGCCTTGAGACGAAATGCATGAACTGCATTAAACGTAGCCCAAGCGCCGGGCAAAGCCAAGCAAATTTGTATATCTGTCAATCAGATTGCTGAGCATTCATCATTCCAGCTCCCGGCGCCAGCGCACCATGAACAGGCGGCGCCGCAGTGGGTCGTCAAAGGCCAGCAGGGAGGCGTTGATGGGGATGGGGTACAGGCGCTCCCCAATCTGGTCGCGCAGCCGCTGGGCCGTATAGGGGCCGACCACTTCCGGCAAGACACTGAATAACGGCGTATCACCGGCCAGCACCCGCTGGCCTTCAGGACCGAGTACAAAATTCATGAATCGTCTGGCGGCCGCCGGGTTGGGCGCATCGCGGTGTATAAACGCCATCCGCATCATCACCAGGGCGTAATCCTGAGGTATCCGCACAATCAGTTCCGGGTGTCGGCGCGCCCAGGCGATGGCGTAGGAGCCCAGCAGGTTGTAACCCAACCAGTAGCGCCCCTCGGTCAGCCCGGCCAGCATGGCGCGGGTGCTGTTTTCCAGGCTGACGTCGACCGCCCCCATGGCAGCCACCAGATCCCAGAATCGCGGTGAATAGCGGGCGTCCTGCTGAAACAGCATCTGCCCGATGCCACTGCTGGCAGGCCCATAGGTGGTGACCCGGCCCTTCAGCAGCGCCCGCTGGCCACTCAGCAGCGTATGCAGATCGGCGTGGGTGCCCGGCGGCAGCATATGGCGCGCCAGTTCCAGCCGGAACACGGTCACAACGGGCTCGAAGGTAAAGCCGAACACCTCGTTGCGCCACTGGGCCCAGGCCGGCCAGTTGCGGGCCGCCTGACTGTGCAGCGGTTGCGCCAGTCCCTCGTTGACCAGCGCCATTTGCCAGGGCATGGCTGAGCTGATCACCACATCGGGGGGCGGGTCGGTCGTGCGGGCACGTTGGTCCGCTGCCTGGGTGGAGACGTCCTCATAAATCAACTCGATGTCCGGATGCGCCCGGGCAAACGCGTCCAGCAGCGGCGCGGCCATGTCCCGGTCCAACGCCGCGGTGACGGTCAGCGGTATGCGCTCCTGCGCCATTACTGCTGAGGCCAGCAACCAGATCCCGGTCAGCACGACCTGCAGGTATCGGGACATCTCAGAGGACCTCAGCCGGCTCTGCGGGAAAGCGGACCCCCACCCACAGCCCCTGCCCGGGCTCGCTGCGCAACAACAAGGTGGCTTTGTGCAGGCGTGCAATCGAATCCACAATCGCCAGCCCCAGACCGGACCCTCCGGTATCCTGCCGCCCGCCGCGTTCGAAGGGCTGATGCAGCCGGTGCAGCACTTCCTGGCTGACGCCGGGGCCGGTGTCCGCAATGCTCAGGGTGATCCACTGCGCTGAACGTTCGAGCGCCAGGGTGATCTCGCTGCCGGCGGGGGTGTAACGCAGGGCGTTATCAATCAGATTGGCGAGCAATTCCCGCAGGGCCCAGGGTTCACCCCGAATAACACACGGGGTCGCCGGCAAGGCAGCCAGGCCCACATCGTGATTGCGGGCAACCTCGCGCTCGGCCCACTCGAGGACGGTTTCCCGCAGCAACTCGCGCAGCTCGAGCCGGGTGTGGCTGGCGCCGGTGCCGTGGCCCAGGCGCGCCAGACTCAATAGCTGGCCAGCCAGCCGGCTGGTGCGCTCGCTGCTGTCATGAACGGTTTGCAGCGCTCGGCGCCAGTCCTCCGGATTGTCACTCTGCAGCGCCAGCTCACTGGCGCTCTGCAGGCCCGCCAACGGGGTTTTTAGCTGGTGACTGGCGTCCGCGGTGAACCGCAGCAAGGTGTTGCGTCCCTCGCGCTGGCGTTCGAACAGGGCGTTCAGGGTGTCCACCAGTTCAGAAAGTTCGCCAGGTACCCGGGCGTTCAAGGGGCTGACATCGTCCGCCTCGCGGCTGCGCAGCGCGCTTCGCAGGCGGCGCAACGGCTGCAACGCCATGCGCACGGCCAGCATCAACAACAAGACGGTCAACAGAACCATGACCACAAACCGGGCCAGGGTGCCCAGAAACAATTCGAGGGCCAGTGCCTTGCGGCCAGCGACCGTATGGCCCACCCAGATTTCCACCGGTTCGGTGGCCTCCCATCCCGCCGCCATCAGTTCCCGGCCATACAGACGGACCGGTGTTCCCCGACTCTGCACCCGGGCATAGGCAGGACCGTCGGCGAGGAGATTCCGCACGCTGGCGATCAACGCGCCGCTCAAATTACCGGTGACCGGCTGATCGGTGGCGGTTAACAGCCCGTAAAACACCCGCTCCTGGGCGTCGGTGGCCAGGATCTGCAAGGCGGCGGCGGGCATCTCCACAATCGGCTGACCATCCTGCCACTGCACCGCTTCCGCGATGGACAAACTGGCGGCTTCCAGCTGGCTGTCGTAGGCACGGTCGGCGGCGCGCTGGGCGCCGGTGTAGGCTTCAACCAGCAACAAGGTGCCGAGTAAACCCACCGTGGCCAGCAGCCAGCCCGCCAGGCGTCCCTTGAGCGTGCCCACCCTGGCGGTCACTCCCCGTCGTCCTCCAGCCGGTAGCCCAACCCGCGCAACGTACGGATGCGCACGCCACTGCCCTGCAGGCGTTTGCGCAGCCGGCTGATGTACACCTCCAGCGCATTGGGCCCGGCTTCGCCGAATCCGAACAGCCGGTCAATCAGCTGCTCCCGTGGGGCGATCCGCCCGGCATGGAGCAGCAACCCCTGCATCAGCCCCAACTCCCGGGGAGGCAGATCCAGCCGCTGGTCGTGCAAGGTCACATCGCCGGAGGCGGGATCAAAACACAGGGGGCCAAAGCGCAGCCGGTTGTCGGTGCGCTGCTGGCTGCGGCGCAGCAGGGCGCGGACCCGGGCCTGCAACTCCGGCAAGGAGAACGGCTTGGTCAGGTAGTCATCGGCGCCGGTATCCAATCCAGCCACACGTTCAGCCACCCCGTCCCGGGCGGTGAGTATCAGCACCGGCGTGGCATTGCCCCGCTTGCGGAGTTCCGCCAACAGCGCCAGGCCGCTGCCATCGGGCAGGCCCAGATCCAGTACCACCAGATCAAACTCACTGTGAGACAGGGCCGACCGGGCTTCGCTCAAGCGGTGAAACACCTCCACCGTGTTGCCCAACGGCGCCAGCCCCTGAGTCAGTGAAGCGGCAAGCAACGGGTCGTCTTCAACAATAAGCAGGCGCATGGTGTGAGCATTCCGGGGTCTTGCGGGTGGCTTGAGACGATAATTATAGAGGTCTGACAGGTTGATGACAGGTTAGGTCGTTAGTATCGGTTTAATCACTCCCAAAAGTGATAGCAAGAGTAGGTTCTCGCACCTTTGCGAAAAACAAAGACACCTGGAGTCTTTTATGAAACTCAACTCCACTTTACTGCGTTGGTCTGCCCCTCTGGTTATGGGTGCGGCCCTGGTATCTGGTAATGCTGTCGCCCAAGCCGGCGCCACAGAATGCATAGCCCCGGCCAAGCCCGGCGGTGGTTACGACCTGACCTGCCGTCTGGCCGCCAATGGTCTGCAAGACACCCAGCTGATCAGTCGCCCGATGATGGTCAGCTACATGCCCGGCGGTATCGGCGCGGTTGCCTACAACCACGTCAACGGCGTGCGTAAGGCTGATCCCAACCTGATTGTGGCGGCCAGCACCGGCGCTGCGGTGAATCTGGCCCTCGGTAAGCTCGGCAAATACGACGCGAGCGAAGTACGCTGGCTGGGCGCCTTGGGGGTGGATTATGGCGCCATAGTGGTGAAAGCCGATGCCCCTTGGCAGAACCTCGATGAGTTGATGAAAGACCTGCACAAGAACCCGAGCAGCATCGTCTTTGGCGCCGGCGGCACGGTGGGCAGCCAGGACTGGATGAAAGCCGCGCTGGTGGCCAAAGCCACCGGAGTATCACCCCGTGCGCTGCGCTACGTGGCGTTTGAAGGCGGCGGCGAGTCCCTGGCGGCTCTGCTGGGCGGCCACATCAAGGTGTTCACCGGCGATCTGTCGGAGCTGCGCCCCCATCTGGACAGCGGCAAGGTGCGTGTCCTGGCGGCGCTGGCCGACAAACGCGCGGAGGGCCCTTATGCCGACATACCTACCGCCATTGAGCAGGGCTACGACGTGGAATGGCCAATCTGGCGCGGCTATTACATGGGCCCGAATGTGAGCGACGAGGCTTACAACGCCTGGGTCGAGCGGTTCACAGAGTTGTCTGAGCGGGAGCAGTTCGCCGAGCTGCGCGAAGCCCGCGGTCTGTTCCCCATGACGCTGGTGGGTGACGAGTTCGACACCTATGTGAAAAAGCAGGTTGCGCAGTTCAAGCAACTGGCTAAAGAAGTGGGGTTGATGAAATGAACATCGCCGCCGACCGGATTTTAGGGCTTGCCCTGATCGGTTTGGCGGCGCTGGCCGCCTTCAACGCGTCGCAATTCGAGGTCATGTTCAGCTACGAACCGGTCGGGCCGAAAGCCTTCCCGATTCTGCTGTCGGCCATATTGGCCGGTTTGTCGCTGGTGCTGGTGTTTCGCCCCGGCGACAACGGCGAATGGCCCGACAAACACGTCGCGTTAAGGCTGCTGGCGGTGCTGGCCGTGCTGTTGGTGTACGCCCTCCTGTTTACCCGTCTGGGCTTTATGGTCACCACTCTGGTGGCTGTCCTGATGCTGGCACGTCTGTTCGCAGCCTCCTGGGCGAAGGCACTGGTGGCCGGTGTGCTGATGTCGGTAGGAAGCTACTACCTGTTCACCCTGGGGCTGGGCATTTCTTTGCCAACGGGCCTTTGGCTGCCCAACTTTAACTGAGGCCTCCGTCATGTTCGATTTTCTGATTCACGGTTTTGAAGTCGCGCTGACGCCCATGAACCTGGGGCTGGCGTTTATGGGGGCCTTGCTGGGCACCCTGTTTGGCGCCTTGCCGGGCATCGGCCCGATCAACGGCATCGCCATTCTGATGCCGCTGGCCTACACCCTGGGCCTGCCGGCGGAGTCGGCACTGATTCTGCTGGCCGGTGTGTACACCGGCGCCGAATACGGCGGCCGCATGTCCAGTATTCTGCTCAACGTACCCGGCGATGCCGGTGCGGTGATGACCACCCTCGACGGGCACCCGCTGGCCAAAAAAGGCCTGGCGGGTCCGGCGTTGGGGCTGTCGGCCATCAGTTCCTTTGTGGGCGCAACCATTGCCATCATCGGTCTGACCCTGTTTGCGCCCCTGCTGGCGGAAGTGGCGGTGCTGTTCGGGCCGGCTGAGTTCTTCGGTCTGATGGTGTTTGCCTTTGCCTCCATGTCGGTGATGATGGGTAACGACCCGATCAAAACCGGGATTGGTGCGGTGCTGGGCATCCTGGTGGCCATGGTCGGTGTGGATTCCGGGACCGGCGTGATGCGCTACACCATGGGCATGCCCGAATTGTACGACGGCATTGATTTTGTGGTGATGATTATCGGTCTGTTCGCCATCAGTGAAATCCTGCTGATGCTGGAGCACGCCCACAACAAAAACGTCGACGACACCATGCCCCCGCTGGGCCGGGTGATGGTGCAACTGAAAGAAGTGGTGGCCTGCCGCTGGGCCATGTTGCGCAGTGGCCTGATCGGTTTTGTGGTCGGGGTTCTGCCAGGCACCGGTGCCTCGGTGGCCGGTGCGGTGAGCTACACCACGGAAAAACGTCTGTCGGACAAAGACAACACCTTCGGCACCGGTGACATGCGCGGTCTGGCTGCACCGGAATCGGGCAACAACGCCGCAGCGGTGGGTTCCTTTGTCCCCATGCTGACCCTGGGCATTCCCGGGTCCGGCACCACCGCCGTACTGTTGGGCGCGCTGATGCTGTACAACATCACCCCGGGTCCGATGATGTTCACCGAACGCCCGGACGTGGCCGGTGGCCTGATTGCCTCGCTGTACATTGGTAACCTGGTGCTGCTGGCCCTGAACCTGCCGCTCGCCGGTCTGTTCGCCAAGGTGCTGACCATCCCCCGCTGGGTGCTGGTGCCCGGTATTGCCATTCTGGCTTTTGTGGGGGTATACCAGTTGCACTCCGACCTGATGGCCATTTACCTGATGCTGGTGATCGGCGTAGTCGGCTACCTGCTGCGCAAGCTGGGTTTCTCGCTGGCGCCGATCATTCTCGGTTACGTGCTGGGGGGGCTGATGGAAGACAACCTGCGCCGGGCGCTGTCCATCAGTGGCGGTGACATGGGCATTCTGTGGCAGTCGGGGATTTCCATCGGTCTGTGGATCGCCGCTGCCCTGTTGCTGATGGCTCCGCTGATCATGGCTAAGCTGCTGTCCGGCAAGCCTGCGGCTCAGGCCCAAGCCTGACAACAGCAAAGAGTGCCGCCAGGCACCTCGGGTAAATGCCACCGCTGCGGGTTATGCCGGCAGCGGTGGCTTTCGTCCATCAGCCAAAATACTCCTGCAGCCAGCCCACCAGGGTGTCCACCGTGACCTCCCGCAACGCTATCTGTTGAAACTTCTGCCCCACCTCCTCATCAATGGTGATGAACTGGTACAACAGCAATCCTGGCTGGTTGTCGTGCAGGATCAGCGTGATACGCCGCCGGGTACGCAGGCAGTCCAGAGTCATGACATCCGCCGGAATGCCCGCATCACGCATGCCGCGACGCACCTCCACCACCGGGTTGATGTGTTGGTGGGCCGCCTGAACGCGCGCATGGGCCTCGCTGGCCAGTTCGGACAGGGTTTTCAGGGGATCTTCAGACATACCGCCTCTTCTACAGTGTTTGAGCCACAACGGCTCCCTTGCCTGCGGCTTTGGACCGGTACATCAACCGGTCTGCCACCTCAATCATCCGAGTGATATCCATCTTCTCCCCAGTGCGGGTCATCACTGCGCCAATACTGGCGCCGACATCAATCTCGTTACCGCTAATCGTACCTATTGAAGAGATCTTGCGAACCAACTCGGTCGAAAACTTTTTCAAAGCTGCGAGATCACTCACACCATACAGGCACATGACAAATTCATCGCCGCCAATCCGGGCGACCACATCACTGCCTCTTACCTGGTCCTGCAGCAGTGCCGCTACGTCTCGAATCACCAGATCACCAACGCCATGGCCGAATTGGTCATTAACCCCTTTGAACTTATACAAATCGATAAACAGGATAGCGAGGCTGCTGCCATCTCGACGTGCCAGCTTCTTCAGCTTTTCACTGAATTCGTTAAACAGTTGCCGGTTTGGCAAGCCGGTCAACGAATCGTTCGCATGGGAAGGTTTGATGATAGTATTGGTCGACTCGATCACCGATACCAGCGTAAGCTCCTCCCCCACCGGCGTCAGCCCTATCTGCAGGCTGATCTCGTGACCATTCGGTTTCAGCCCGGCCAGTATACGCCCGCCACTCATGGACTTGGCGGTGGGCCTGAGCAGATAGCGGTTTCGATGGTGCTGATGGACAGTGTGATATTGCGCGGGAATCAGGTCTTCTACTACCCGATCAACAAGTTCCCCCTGGTGATAGCCAAACACCTCTTCCGCTTTACCGTTCGCATAAACGACACTCCCATCCCGGGCAACCAGCAAAGTCCCCAGTGGCAAAGATTCCAAAATGGATAGTGCCAAGTCCTCTGTGATTTTTAACGCCGCCATCACTCACTCCCCCGGTCTCGTGTCGCCCTGTATCGCCGCCCACGCGGGTGTCGCAGGGTTTGCGCCAGAGGCTCCGACATTCCTACCGACTTTACTCTTTTCGAGACCGGGGCACGACAAAAAACATCATCATAAACACGGGCAATCGGGACAGGGCTGGCGCCTTGTTCGCCGGGTTGGGGCAACCGGCGAGCCCGGCCTGCAGCCCGGCAAACACCCTGCTGCCGCGTGAGCAATCACAAGAGCGTTTACTTATCCCGGCGCAGGGCAATACTGAATACAAGCAACGCATCAAGGTAATGGACCGGACCGCTGCCGCACGCCAGGCCCCCTTATGTTGAAACCGGCAAAACTCTTCGCCCTCGTCAACCTGCTGCTTCTGGCGGGCTGCACGGCGCTGATCCCCGCACCCACCGCTCCCCCCGGGATTGCCGGGTCGCCGTGCCGCGCGCTCTATCAGCACATTGACCGGCGCATTGCCGCAGCGGGGGTACGCGATCAGAGCACCTCCCCGGTTCCGGGTTTTCCCTACCTGCGCACCAGTCGCCTGCTGGCCTCATTCAATGACGAAATGCGCGCCGAATCACCGGGGTGGCACGCATGGATTGGGCATATGGCGAATCTCGATGCCCGGGGGCGCGAAGCGGAACTGCGCAATCTGCCGCGCCCGGCCACGGAACAATCACACCATGCCACCCTCGCGGACCTCAACCGCTGCCGCGAGCGGTTGATCGCCACCGAGCTGGTCACACCGGCGCAACACGCCCGGCTGCGCGCCGCCGCCCGGGTGCCCGACGACTATGTGACCGGGTGGCGGGTCTTGGGGGTTTACCCTGTCACCGCCCCGCTTGTTTCGGTCGGCATATCTGCCTGGCACCGTCGCACGCGTGCTGCCTTTGCCACCTCCCTGAGCTTGTTACCCCAGGCGGGCACAGTGACCCGTTGGCGGGCACAGCCATCCGCACCGACCGCCGCTTCGCTTCCCGAGGCGCCCCTCACGACCCGGCAGATCCAGGCCATGCTGGCGCAGTCCCGGGACCCGCTGGGCATTCCGGTGCCGCCGGCGGCGGACCGGGAGCGGCTGTTTGTGCACTTTGCCCCCATCTGGGAAATCGATGTGGTCGATCACCACGATTACCCAGGCAAGGTCGGTTGGGACAAGGGGCCAACCGTCGACATCACCCAACCAACGCTCTACCGCAAGGTGTCGCATACCCGACTTGGCGGCCAGGTATTGCTGCAACTGAATTACATCGTCTGGTTTCCGGCACGCCCGGGCAATGACCTGTTTGCCGGCCAGCTCGACGGCATCATCTGGCGGGTCACCCTTGGGCCTGACGGCAAACCGTGGCTGTACGACAGCATCCACAACTGCGGCTGTTACCACCAGTTTTTCCTGAGTGATCGATTGCGCCTGCGTGGCGACCTCCCCCGGGCGTATTTCGAAGCCCCACTGCTGCCGCAACCGGCGCCGCCGCGCACCCCAGTGGTGATACGCATCGCGCACAGCACCCATTATATCCAACGGGTTTATCCCGCGGAGGGCCCGAGCGCCCGGTCAGTGACCGTACCGGCGAGCCGGAAGATGAGGTGGGAGGACTATGACACCTTGCGTTCTTTGCCTGTTGAACAGGGTTTTCGCAGCCTGTTTGGTGCGCACGGCTTGATTCCAGGAACTGAACGGGCTGAGCGCTTTCTCCTGTGGCCCATGGGCATCCGCTCGCCGGGGGCCATGCGTCAATGGGGGCGCCATGCGACCGCGTTTAACGGACGGCGCCATTTTGACGATGCTTTTCTGTTGGAAACGCTCTTTGAACCAGTGCCTTAGCGCATGGCACCCGCGGTTCTTACGCCCCCGTCAATCAGATGGGATAGCGGGATATCACCGCCAGGTCCTGGCCACCGGGGATGTCTGGTTTGCGCACCGCCATGACTTTGGCACGGGTGCGCAGCGCGCGGCCGGCGATTTCATCAATCACCCCATAGCTGCGGGCATCGCCTGCGGTGCCAAAGGTCACCTCCCCCGTTTCATCGTCGATCAGGCCGTCAACCACGCTGTCAATGTCGACCAGCAGCCGGTCGATGCCACCGAAGGTTGCCAGACGGGCGGCATCGGAAATGTCGGTGGTGGTCCGGTTCTGGCCGGCGCGCTCGTCGAACAGGCGATGGAAGTCCTGAATCTGTTCCGCGTAATGGGCATCCAGCAGCGGTCGTGCGGCCCCGGCCAAATCCGCTTCGCTCAAATGTTCGGGGTTGCCGGCGATGGTGCCGGTAAGCGCCGGGATGCTGCTGATCGATCGGAACAACGCCTCCAGCGGTTGGGCCGCCGCCAGAATCAGCGGAAGGTCAGAGCCCATCAGGACGGGACGCAGTACGCCACTGATCTTGCGCACATAACGGGCCAGATCGGAGCGTTCCCCCTGCGCACCATGGCGGTGTCCGGTACCTGTATAATCCTTGCTGACTGGCTCGCCCACCAGTGCGTTAAGGTTCGCGGGCAACTCCGGTACCCGAATCTCCCGGGCGGGCAAATCTGCCGACACCTCGATCAATCTGACCGCGTTCTCCGAAAGCGCCAGAATATGGGCAGCGTGGGGGAAAGTAACGGCGCGCAGCAGCGGCTTGAGGTGGAAGCGGTCCGACACTTCAACGATTTCGTTGAGCTTGTTCGCCATCCGGTAGGTACGCAGCGACTCCGGCGTCGCCAGCATCGCCAGGGTATTGGCCTGGTGGTTCCAGAACTCCTCGTCGCCCAGCAAGTCTTCAAACTGTTGCTGTAAGGCAACCAGACGTGGTTTCTCAATCCCGTCCGCCTCCAGCTGGGCAACGGCTTGTTTAAGCAGATTACCGAGGTTGATCCGGCTTTGCTCGGACTCACGGCTAAGCGGCGTGGTCGGCAGGTATATCGAGAGTGACGCGTCAGCGCGCGCCCGATGAAGGTCGCCGATTTCTTCGGCGCTTGGCAAGTCTACGTAATACATAAAACCTCCTGTCAGTTCCAACCGCCGGCCGGACCTACCTTGGTCGTGCCACTGCAACCGATCCCTCGGATCGTTGCTGCGCGGTTAATCCTTTATCAACACCACACGCAAGTCAGTGCAACGGTAGCGCCAAGGGTGCACAAACTCGCACCGATGACAAAAATACCGATTCATTTCATTGAGTTACAAGCGTGGCATGGCTTTCATTATACAACAGACACGCCCCTTAACGGGTGGGTATTATCCACGACCCCGCGATGGGCAGGGGGCAAGCCGGCGGCGCCCGGCCTGCGACCAAGCTTGTGCTATTGAGCGGCAAACATGGAGACATCCAGTTCGACGGGATCACCCAGAAAATACGCGTACCTGGTGTGGTCCTCCAGATCATTGCCCGTTAGCCCGTGGATCAAAATACTCAGGCCTTGCCGGTGCTCGTCGAGCCAGGGCACCAGCTGGTCAAAGTCAGCGGTTCCGAAACTGATCTGACAGCTCCATTTGGGGTGCGGACCAACCGGTTTTTCATGGAAACGTCCCACCCGCAGATTAAATCGTTCACCGGCCTCGGTGCACAGTTGCCTGGCGAACTCCAGCGTCTCTTGCTCGAAGTACACATGGGCATGGTAGGCCTTGTGCGTGTTAACGGGGCGCCGGGGTTCATTGTTACTCGAGGGCTCATTCATAGATTGCTCCATTCTGGTTGAAAACAAACCTTGCCGGGCGATGGCGCAGACGTTGAAAAGGTGTTGCCTCCAGCGCTCGGTAATCGCCGATCTTCCGGTGTGATCGACCAGTTTGCAGAAAGTTCTGGCCTTGCCTAGTAGGGGTATACTGCTATCATTCATGTTCAATTGAACATCTGGCAAATAACAAACCAATGGGGTGGGTCCTGTGAAGATGTTCAATCCAAGGCATGTAACGCCCATGCACGGACCGCTCCCGACGGAGAATCACAATGAAACTGGATAAAAAAACCCGTCCCGGCCTGTTGCCGTCTGCAGTTCTTGCAGCATCGGCCTTGATGCTGGGGTTCAGCGGCCAGGCGCTGGCTGACTGTGAACGAGGCGCACTGGACACCCTATACTGCGACGCAGACGGGGACATGGTTGCCGACCTGCCCACGGATGAATCGAAGTGGGTCGACCCCGACACACTGATTTTTGCGTACACACCGGTTGAAGATCCGGCCATTTATTCCGACATCTGGCAGCCGTTCATCGATCACCTGTCTGAAGTCACCGAGCGGAATGTGCGCTTCTTCGCCGTGCAATCCAACTCGGCTCAGGTTGAAGCCATGCGCAGTGGCCGACTGCACATCGCCGGTTTCTCCACCGGACCCACCCCATTTGCCGTCAACCTCGCCGGTGCGGTGCCCTTCGCACTGATGGGCTCCGACTCCGGCCAGTTCGGTTATTCCCTCCAGGTCTATACCCACCGTGATTCCGACATTCACGAAATGGCCGATCTGAAAGGCAAACGGGTGGCCCACACTTCCCCCACCTCCAACTCGGGCAACCAGGCGCCCAGAGCCCTGTTCCCGGAATTGGGTATCGTCCCGGGAGAGGACTACGAAATTTCCTTCTCCGGTAGCCACGACCAGTCCATGCTCGGTGTGGTGGCGCGGGATTACGACGCCGCCCCTGTGGCCTCAGAAGTGGTTGAGCGCATGGCCGCCCGCGGACTCTACGATGAGGACGATGTACGCCTGATCTGGGAGTCGGATCGTTTCCCGACCACGTCTTACAACCATGCCCACAACCTGCATCCCGATCTGGTCGAAAAGATTCGCGAAGCGTTTTACACCTTCAAGTTCGCCGGCACCAAGCTGGGTGACGAGTTTGAGGGCGTCGAAACCTTCATCCCCATCAACTACAAAGACAACTGGCGCGTGATCCGCACCATTCAAGCGTCGAATGGCGTCCAATACACCCGCGACAACCTTCGATAAGAACTCTGGAGCCTCCGCCTGAAGGGTGGAGGCTCCATCGGGAGCGATTTACATGTTAGAGATTACCAACCTCGTTAAGCAATACGGGCAGAACGATCCGGTGCTCAAAGGCCTTGATCTGACGGTCGATGGCAGCAGTGTGGTTGCCATTGTCGGTGCTTCAGGGGCGGGGAAAAGCACCCTGCTGCGTTGCATTAACCGGTTGGTCGAGCCGACTTCGGGTTCGATCAAATTAAACGGCCACGAGTTGGTCAATCTGCGCGGCGGCGAACTGCGCCAGGCGCGCCGCCGCATCGGCATGGTGTTTCAGGGGTTCAACCTGATCGACCGGTTGACGGTCATGGAGAATGTGCTCTCCGGACGTCTGGGGTACGTGTCGCTGTTTCAGGCCATGACCCGTCGTTTCCCGCAGGCGGACATCGACCGTGCGTTCGGCCTGATGGAGCGGGTGGGTATTGGCCACTACGCCGATAAACGTGCCGATCAGCTGTCCGGAGGCGAGCGCCAGCGGGTGGCTGTGGTACGTGCCCTGATGCAGGAACCGGAAATTCTGCTGGCGGATGAACCCACCGCTTCGCTGGACCCGAAAACGTCGCAGCAGATCATGAGTCTGTTGCAAAGCCTGGCCAGTGAGATGTCATTGCCGGTGCTGATCAACATTCACAACGTCACCCAGGCACGGATGTACACCGACCGGATTGTCGGTATGCGCCACGGCCAGATGATATTTGACGGTGAACCCAAAGATTTCAATCAGGACGCGCTCGATGCCATCTACGGGGGTATCGAATCACCGGAAGAAGGTGGTGCAGATGCGCACCCGCAGGCTTCACCGGCCCAGGAGTCTACGGCATGAAACCCGCCAGAACCTGGAAGAAGCCCCCGTTCATCGCCAACCCCTGGGTACGCTATGGCTTGGTCGCCGTCATCCTGGCGTACCTCTATTGGGCATTCTCAACCCTGCCCTTCGACTGGCAACGGATTTCTGAAGGCCTGCCCCGCGCCGCGAAAATTTTCGGCGGCGCCTTCCCTCCCAGTTTCGAACGGGCCGGGCTGTTGTGGTCGGGATTCAAAGAAAGTTTCCAGATTGCGTTCCTAGCCACCCTGCTGGGGGTGTGCCTGTCGGTGCCCATCGCGGTAATGGCCGCCCGAAATGTGGCGCCGTTGCCGGTGTACCTGGTGGGTCGCACCATCATCATTGTATCCCGCAGCTTTCACCCGGTGATCGTGGCCATCCTTTTTGTCGCAGCGGTCGGGTTTGGTCCGGTCGCGGGTATCCTCACCCTGACCCTTTACTCCATCGGGTTTGTGGCCAAATTGCTGGCTGAAGAAATCGAAGAAATCGACTGGGGCCAGGTGGAGGCCATGCGCTCGGTGGGGGCCGGCTACATGAAAATGCTGGTCTACGGGGTGTTCCCGCAGATCATGCCACGGCAGATAGGGCTGTCCATGTACCAGCTGGACAGCAACCTCCGCGCTTCGGCGGTGGTCGGTATTGTCGGTGCGGGTGGCATCGGCGGCACGCTTATGAACGCCTTCGGGCGGTATGACTACGATTTCGCCTTTGCCATTCTGCTGATGATCATTGCGATCATTCTGGTCAGTGAGGGGTTGAGCGGATGGGTGAGGAAAAAGATATGGTAGATCACGCTGAAAAACTGACCGGTCGCGTCTGGTCACGCTACGACCGCAAAGAACAGTGGACCCGCTACGGGGTCTACCTGGTCACTCTGATGGCTATTGTGTGGGCGGTGCGTGACATCGATATTTTCTGGCCCTGGGTGTGGGATGCCCCCAATCAGATCCAGAGTCTGGGTGCCCGCATGTGGCCACCGGAATTCAGCGCGTGGCAGGCAATTTTCAACGCCATGCTGGAAACCGTCCATATCGCCACCCTGTCCACCATGTTGACGATATTCATTGCCCTGCCGGTGTCCTACATCGCCGCGCAAAACACCACGCCCAACCGGGCCACACTGTGGATTGGCCGGTTCATCCTGGTCTCCAGCCGCTCGGTGAACACCATCATCTGGGCGCTGCTGTTCGTGGCCATTTTTGGCCCCGGTGTGTTGGCGGGTATTCTGGCGGTGATGTTCCGCTCCATCGGTTTCATTGGCAAACTGATGGGCGAGGCGATCGAGGAAATCGACCGCCGCCCGGTGGAAGCTATGGAAGCCACAGGCGCCAGCAAGCTGAAGGTGGTGCTTTACGCGATTGTGCCCCAGGTGATGCCGGCCTTTTTTGCCATCATCATTCTGCGCTGGGACATCAACATCCGCGAATCCACCGTTCTCGGTCTGGTAGGAGCCGGTGGTATCGGCGTGTTGCTGCAGGGCTCTATCGACATGTTCGCCTGGCAGACCGTTGCCACCATTTTGCTGGCCATTGTGGTGCTGGTCATTCTGGGCGAGGCACTGACCAGCGCCCTTCGCAAAAAAGTCATTTGACTCCGCCCGATGCACTGCCGTGCCCGGGCAGTGCATCGCTCACGCTGTAACTGGACAAGCAACGCTATGAGCAACCCTATTGAGTTTGGTGACGCTGACATCCTGTTCACCGATGTGGACGATACGCTGACCACCGACGGCCAGCTGCTGCCCGAGACCTATCTGGCGCTATGCCAGCTGGCGGCGGCGGGCATTCGCATCATTCCGGTGACCGGAGGCTGCGCCGGCTGGTGTGACCAGATCATCCGCACCTGGCCGGTGACCGCCGTCATTGGTGAAGGTGGCGCGTTTTACGCAGAACGCACCGCGCCCCAGACCATTCGCTGGCATTTCTGGGACGACGAAGCGACGCACCGTCGTGACCAGCAGAACATCCTGGCGGCGGTGGCCGCGCTGAAACTGGATTTTGAACCCCGGCTCGCCACCGATCAGCCGTTTCGGTTTGTGGACGTGGCGGTGGACTACAACCAGCAACAAGCGCTGACTCCGGCACAGGTGGCCAGCGTTCACGAGGCGCTGGTGGCGCAGGGGTTCAATGTTCGGCAGAGTTCAATCCATCTCAACATCTGGCTGGGCGATTTCGACAAATCCACCATGGCGCTGCGCGTCGGCCGCGAGCTGCTGGGGCTGGATCACCCGGAATTGCAGCGGCGTTCAGTGTTTATTGGCGATGCCCCCAACGACGAGAGCATGTTTCGCAACTTTCCGAGGAGTATCGGGGTCGCCAACATTCGCAAACACCTTGCCGTTATGACTTACCGGCCGCAAACCATCGTCAGCCAGCGTTCGGGGCTGGGGTTTGTGGAAATGGCGGACGCCTGGTTGCAACAGCGCGCCGGGTCCGCGCAGGGGCAGGCCGACACCCGTCTTGCATGATATCAACCGGAGTTCACTGATCGGGTATTGGGTCTGATGGGTGCCAAAGAGCGGCAGCGCAGCATTCTGGAATGGGTGTACGAGCAAGAGCATGTCGAGGTAGAAGACATCGCCCAGCGCTTCGGTGTCACCACCCAAACCATTCGTCGTGACATCAACAAGCTGTGCGAGCAGGGCTTGTTGCGGCGACGCTACGGCGGCGTCAGCCTGCCGCCCAGCACCGCCGTCCGACCTCAGGACGACCACCAGATCCGCAACCGGAAAGCCAAACTACTGATGGCCAGGCGTGTTGCAGCCCGCATTCCCGAAGGGGCTACCGTCAGTCTGGGTGTGGGTTCCACCATTGAACTGGTGGCACAGGCACTGAGCCATCATCGCTCACTGCGCATTCTGACCAACAATCTGCGGGTGGCTGCGGCACTCTCTGGCAATGCCGGCCTCGAACTGATCGTGTCCGGGGGTCAGTACCGACACAACCACCACGATGTGGTCGGCCCGGAAGTCACCAGTTTTTTCAGTTCCTTCACCACCGATTTCGGCGTCATCAGTACCGGCAGCATGGATGAGCGCAAGGGTCTGATGGATTATGACGTGCGCGAGGCCGAAGTCAGTCGGGCAATCATCGCCAATACCCGGACCCGCCTGCTGGTGGCTGATCACAGCAAATGGACGCTGAGCGCTAATTGCAAGGTCGCCTCGTTCCGGTACGTTGACCGCTTTTACACCGACGTCCTGCCCGGCCCGCAACGGGGCAAGCTGCCTGACTCGGTCGAAATCATCGAATGTGGCCAGATCACTTCCGCCTCATAACCCCTCCAGCCTGAGCCTGCCCTGTCCGTATGTGAGGACACGCTGTCCGCCAATCCGGTCACTTCATCCCAACAACGCAGCAGCATCCCCCCACCCATCAACCGGTTAAGAATTGGCACGCTATTTTCTTGGGTTTGCTCACCGGACAACCAATCCAATAACAGGAGCTTGCCCCATGTCCCGATCAGCCCCCTTGTGGCGCCCGGGCGCTGCCTTGGTGATGTGTTTGTGGGCCGTGTGCCTGCTTACCCCCGCAGGGCCCGCCGCAGCCGGCCAGACTTACACTTACCAATTGCCCCAGCAATCCTACCACCAGTCCCGCAATCGGGATTACGCAGTGTACGTGCCGGACAGCCTGCCATCCCCCGCCCCCATGGTGATGGCGCTGCACGGCTGCAAGCAGAGCAACAACGACGTCCTGAACGACTGGGGGCTGACCGCCGCCGCCGACGCGTATGGTTTCATTCTGGTGGCGCCGTTCATTACCGGTTACGACGGCATGCGCAACGAGAACTGCTGGGGCTTCTGGTTCGACCACCATCGTCACCAAGGCGCGGGTGAAGTGGAAGACCTCCATCAGATCGGGCTCGCCGTGGAGGCACAATTCGCCATCGATCCCAACCGGCGCTTCATCACCGGCCTGTCGTCCGGCGGCGCCATGGCTGTGGCCGCAGCGGTTGCCCACAACGAGTATTGGGCGGCGGCGGCCGCCGCTGCCGGCCTGCCCTACGGCGAGGATGCGGCCTCAGTGTCCTTGTCGGGCCAGTGCCCCGGCAACGCTTCCTTCCACAGTGTGGCGCGAGTGGTTGCCGACATGGAAAACGAACTGGACAACAGCTACCCAATTCCCATGATGGTGTTGCAGAATGAAAATGATTGTACGGTGCTGAAAACCGCCGCCGATAACATCCGGGATGCCCACCTGCGGGTGTTCGGGGAGCCGGATCATAACACCACCGGCAAGGCGTATGCGTCAACCAGAGCCTGCACCCCCTATCATCAGCACAATTACCATTGCGAGCACAGTCTGTACACCCGGGACGGCACGGTGGACAGCCGCTCGGTGGTCGAAACCGTTTATCTGGACGGCCCCCTCACCACCCCCAACACCCAGGACACCGATCACGGTCATTACTGGGTCGGTGGTGCCAAGGGTAACAACGGCAAGTGGTCGGTAAGGGCGGGTCCCAGTTTCCCCGACATCATCTGGGACTTTTTTGACCGTCACAGCCGCGACGGTGCCGCCCCCGAAGGGGTTCCGATCATCACCCTGACCGGCGACAATCCCATGCAGGTGGCTCTCGACAGCCCCTTTACCGACCCCGGAGCCACAGCCAACGATGCGGAAGACGGCGCCATCATGGTCACGGCCGACTGCAGTGCAGTGGACACCTCGGCCACGGGCACTTACTACTGCGTGTATACGGCCACGGATAGCGACAGCAACACCACCAGCAAACGCCGCGAGGTGGTGGTGTACGACCCCGGTGCGCCTGGCGAAACCTGCGCCCAGGCGACCAGCTCGCCCTACGCTCATATCTACGCCAACCGGGCCTACGCAGGGGGCGCTTACAATTACCGCAGCTTTGCCAATGGCGACGACGTCGACATCGGGGCGTCCTACGACACCTGGAGCAGCGTGATCTTGTATGAGGGCGAACCGGGGCTTTGGTACAGCAGCGAACCCGCCGCCTGTGGCAGCGATGGGGGCGGCGAGCCACCCCTCTGCCAGGACTGGCACGACACCAATCTGAATCACGACACCGCCGGGCGGGCGTATTACGCCGGCGGGTATTACTCCACTGGAGGGAACGATTACCTGGGCGCCGTATCGGGGGTCTACACCTGGGTCAACCAAACGGCCGACGGGGTCTTCCACGCCGGTCAATGCAACCCGAAACAGTGAGCGGTTGACGGCCGCCCCGCTCTGCCCTGGTTGCCCGTATCGGCCCGCACACTGCGGCGAATACGGGCACGCCTAAAACTGCTTCAGTCGGCAAATACCACGGTCCGGTCGCCGTGCAGGAACACCCGTTTTTCAATGTGGTAACGCACCGCCCGCGTGAGGGTGAGCGACTCGATATGCTGCCCCTTGGCGACCAGATCTTCCGGGTAGTGGCTGTGATCCACCGCCTGTACCCCCTGGGTGATAATAGGCCCTTCGTCCAGATCGCTGTTCACATAATGGGCGGTCGCGCCGACCAGCTTGACCCCTTTGGACCAGGCCTGATGGTAGGGCTTCGCCCCCTTGAAGCCGGGAAGCAGGGAATGGTGAATGTTGATCGCCCGGCCACTGAGCTTCTCGCACAGGTCGTTTGACAGCACCTGCATGTAACGGGCCAGCACCACCAACTCACAATCGTACTCCTGTATCAGCTCCCAGACCTGGCGCTCCTGTTCCGCCTTGGTTTCCGGGGTAATGGGCAGGTGGTGATAGGGAATACCGTGCCAACGGGCCAGTTCGCCCAGATCCGGGTGGTTGGACATGATGACCGGTATCTCGATCGCCAGTTTGCCGGTACGGTAATGATAGAGTAGGTCATTGAGGCAGTGATCGTATTTGGACACCATGATCGCCACCCGGGACCGGTGCTGGGCCGAGGTCAGCTGCCAGCTCATATCGAACGCCTCGGCCCGGGGGGCGAAATCCGTGGAGAAGCGTTCGGGACAAAAGTCCTCACTGAGCGGGAAAAATTCGACCCGGATGCTGAAATGATTCATGTCCTGGTCGTCGAAGGAGTGAATTTCGCCCACATAGTTGGCGGTCTTGGCAAGAAAGCGGGTCACCACGTCGACCGTTCCCAACCGGCTGGGGCAATTGGCCGTGAGGATCCAGTGATTGTCTTTATGCCTCATGATCTCTCTCCGGGTAGCTTGGGCATTGGTTGACAGACCGGTTACCCCGGTCCGCAAACCGGGGCGACCGGGTTCAGGCGGTCACGGTCAGACCGTATTCAGCGCTGGCATCCTGCAGCCACAGCCAGACGTAGTCAGCGAAGCTGCGGCGGACCACCAACTCCCACTCCTGCTGGCCGGTGCGGCGGATCACCGCCTGGGTCTTGGCGAAGGTGGTGGTGACCACCTTGCCCACCGGAAAGTTACGGTCCCGCAGATCGTACCCGGTGCTCTTCTTCAGCACATTGACGGCGTCTTGGCCGGCCAGCACCAGCACGGTCTGGCCACCGGAAACGTTGGCGATCGAAAAATGCCCCGCCATGACCTCACGCAGTTGTTTTTCCAGGCTAAAGGCTTGTTTGCCGGGCACAATCAGCAGCCATTCATCGGGCGAGATCCAGCGCACCGAGGCGTCGCCTGCGGCAGCGCTCTCCAGCGCACCGGGCAACGCCATACCCATCACTTGGGCGAAGCCCTGGACGAAGGATTCGTTCTGCAACGAACCCCGCAACACCAGATGCCCCAACAATGCCTGTTCCTGCAGGCGCACACCGCCCTCCCGGGATCCCTGCTCGGCCAGGGACGCCAGGTCCGCGTGACAGAGCGGGCTCTCGGGTCGTGGGCCCTCAGTCTCTGGCAGTTGGTCCATCAGTGCGTAAACGGGGATTAATGTTTGTTGCTCTGCCAACATTTGCTCAGACATTTTGGCGCTCTCCTTTAGGGTCCAGAAAGATCGGACTGCAGATTTCGGCTTCAATAACGCTGCCATCAGGCTGCGGGTAGTACACGGTTTCGCCCATGCGATCGTGACCGCCGCGGATGAATCCCATCGCAATGCTGTGCCCCAGACAGGCGCTGTAGTAACTGGAGGTCACGTGTCCCAGCATGGGGACGGGAGCCGCCTGATTGGGGTTCTCCACGGCGTGGGCACCCTCGGGAATCACCACCTCAGGGTCCCTGGTTTTCAAACCGACCAGCTGCTTGCGATTCTCTTTGAGGCAATCCTCGCGGGCCATACCCCGTTTGCCGATGTAGCTGAACGGCTTGTTGTTGGCAACACACCAGCTCATGCCCAGATCGATCGGGGTGACCGAGCCATCGGTGTCCTGTCCGGCGATGATGAACCCTTTTTCGGCTCTCAGTATGTGCATGGTTTCAGTGCCGTAGGGCGTCAGGTTGTACTTGGCGCCCACCTCAAACACTCGTTCCCAGACATACATGCCGTAGTTGGCCTGGACGTTGACTTCGAAGGACAGTTCGCCGGTAAAGGAGATCCGGAACACCCGGGCCGGCACCCCCGCGACGGTGCCCTCCTTCCAGTCCATGAACTTGAAGCTGTCGCCGCTGAGGTCGATATCATCGGTCAGCTCCGCCAACAACTTGCGGCTGTTCGGCCCGGAGATGGTCATGGTTGCCCACTGATCGGTCACGGTGTTGAAGTAAACCTCCAGTTCGGGCCATTCGGTCTGGTGATACAGCTCCAGCCATTCCAGCACCCCCGCCGCGCCCCCCGTGGTGGTGGTCATAATGAAGTGGTTTTCGGCCAGGCAGGCGGTTACCCCGTCGTCGAAAACCATGCCGTCTTCGCCACACATCAGGCCGTAACGGCATTTGCCCACCGCCAGCTTGGCCCAGGCGTTGCTGTACACCCGCCCCAGAAACTCGCGCGCGTCCCTGCCCTGTATATCGATCTTGCCCAGGGTTGAGGCGTCCAGTATGCCGGCGCTGGTGCGCACTGCCTGGCATTCGCGGTTCAAACTGTCCTGCATCGACTCGCCCGGCTTCGGGAAGTACCAGGGCCGTTTCCACTGGCCGACGTCCTCAAATTTGGCGCCCTGTGCCAGATGCCAGCGGTGCATCGCGGTATAGCGTTTGGGGTCGTACAGCTCTTTGCAATGACGCCCCGCAATGGCTCCAAAGGTGATCGGGGTGTAGTTCGGCCGGAAAATCGTGGTACCCGTTTCCGGGATGGTCTTGTTCAACGACTTGGCCGCAATCGCCATGCCATTGATATTCCCCAGCTTGCCCTGATCAGTACCGAAGCCCATCGCGGTATAGCGTTTGACGTGCTCAATCGACTCGTACCCTTCCCGGGTGGCAACCTCGATTCCGGCGGCGGTCACGTCGGTCTGATAATCGACAAACTGTTTCGGTGCGCGGCTGGTGGGCTTGGTGTGCGGCACATGGAACAGGGTCATGACCGGGCCGGCAGCGGTTTCGGTCACCGTCGGCACGGGGATCTGGCCGGCAATCTGTTCTCCGAAACCGGCGTTGGTGGCCGCCAACATGCCTTGCTGGATACCTTCTTCAAGACAGGCGCGCAAGGTGTAGCTGCCGTGGACAGCGCCCGCCGTAAGCTGCCGTTGCACGGTTTTACCGGGCACGAACGCCTGAATGTCCTCCCGCCATTCGGGCCGGCTGCCGGTATGACAGGCCAGATGCACCGCCGGACTCCAGCCACCGGCGCTGGCGACCGTGTCGCAGGCCAACTGCTGCACGTTGCCGGTGACCCGGTCGCCGGCGGCGTCGATAGACGCGACGAGCACCCCGGAGACCCGTTTGCTGCCTTTGACTTCGATTACCGCTGAGCCCTTGATTACCTTGAGCCCGCGCTGCTGCGCCTGAGCCACGCAGGCACCGGTGGGCTCGGCGCGGGTATCAACGATCGCAACCACCTTGCGGCCGGCATCCTGCCAGTCAAACGCTGCGGTGTAGCCCTGATCGTTGGTGGTCATCAGGACCAGCTCGTTGCCGGGGACCACCGCATAGCGTTTGATGTAGGTCGACACGGCCGAGGCCAGCATGCAACCGGGCACGTCGTTGTTGGCGTATACCAGCGGACGCTCAATGGCGCCGGTCGCCAGTACTACCCAGCCGGCACGGATCCGGTGCATCCGCTGACGCACCTGCCCCCGGGGGGCCAGATCGGCCAGATGGTCGGTACGGCGCTCATGGATGGTCACAAAATTGTGATCGTGGTAGCCGTTGACCGTCGACCGCGGCAACAGCATCACGTTGTCCATGGTTTGCAACTCGGCAACCACCGCGGCCACCCATTCGGTAGCCGGCGCGTCATTGATCAGTTCGTTGCTGTGCAACAGCATGCCGCCAAATTCGGCCTGTTCGTCGGCGAGAATCACCTGGGCACCCGCCCGGCCGGCCGCCAGGGCCGCGGAGAGGCCGGCCGGTCCGCCACCGACCACCACCACATCGGCGTGATGGTTCATGTGGTCGTAAATGTCCGGGTCATTCTCGGTCGGTGACCGGCCAATCCCGGCGGCCTTGCGGATAAACTTCTCGTAGGTATCCCACAGCGACTGGGGGTACATGAAGGTCTTGTAATAAAACCCCGGTGGCATCATGCGTCCGCCGACCTTGCCAATGTAGCTCATCAAATCGTTGTCGGTGCTGGGCCAGCCGTTCGTCGACGCGGCCACAAGGCCGTCAAACAGTTCCTGCTGGGTTGCCCGCACGTTGGGCACCTGGGTGGCTTCAGTCGCGCCCAGTTGCAGCACCGCGTTGGGTTCGTCGGCGCCCGCCGCCACAATGCCGCGGGGACGGCTGTATTTGAAGCTGCGGGCCACGACGTCCACCCCGTTTGCCAGCAGCGCCGACGCCAGAGTATCCCCTTCGAAGCCACTGTAAGTGGTGCCGTTATACTTGAACGTTACCGGCCGGTTGCGATCGAGTCGTCCGCCGGACGGGAGACGATTGGTTTGTGTCATTGTGTTCGCCTCACTGAGCCTGAGTTGCTGTAATACGGGGCTCGGCCTCGATTTTGTACGTCTCTTTGATCTCGTAGTTCTGGGTGTCGCGGGTGATATTGAAAAACTTGCGACACCCGGCCGCATGGACCCACAGTTCGTGATGCAAACCGCGTGGGTTGTCCCGGAAATAAAGGTACTCGCCCCACTCTTTGTCGCTGCAGCTCTCGGGATCCCGGGGCCGGGCAATGTGGGCCTGGCCTTTGGCGTGAAACTCTTCTTCTTCGCGATGCTCTTCACAGTAAGGACAGTAGATAGAAAACATCGGCTTCCTCCTTCAGTTAGTGGGCCACGCCTGCGGCGCCGTGTTCGTCGATAAGCGCTCCGTCGTGGAACCGGAACATCGAAAATGGCCTGGCCAGCTCGTGGGCTTCGCCCTTGGCCAGGGTGGCGGCGAATACATGGCCCGACCCCGGGGTGGCCTTGAACCCACCGGTACCCCAACCGCAGTTGAAGAACAGATTCTCCACCGGCGTGTCAGAAATGATCGGGCAAGCGTCGGGACAGGTGTCCACAATGCCTCCCCATTGACGGTTCATGCGCACCCGGCTGAAGATCGGAAAGAGCTCAACTATGGCCTGGATGGTGTGCTCGATGGTGCCGTAGGAACCCCGCTGGCCGTAGCCGTTGTACCCGTCGATCCCTGCACCGATAACCAGATCCCCTTTGTCCGACTGGGACACGTACCCGTGAACGTGGTTGGACATCACCACCGTGTCGAGGATCGGTTTGATCGGCTCGGACACCAGTGCCTGCAGCGGATGGGACTCCAGGGGCAGATTGAAGCCTGCCATTTTCGCCAGCACACTGGAGTTACCTGCCACTACACAGCCGATGCGATCGGCCTTGATGGTACCGTGCTGTCTGGTCTCCACACCGACGGCGGCACCGTCTTCAGTGAGGATATCCACCACCTCGCACTGCTGGATCAGGTCGACCCCCAATTGGTCGGCGGCACGGGCATAGCCCCAGGCCACTGCGTCATGGCGGGCCACACCGGCGCGAGGCTGCCAGGAGGCTCCCAATACCGGATACCGGGTGTTGGGCGAACAATCCATGATGGGGACGATGTCGGCAACCTGCTGGGTGTCCAGCACTTCGCTGTCAATTCCGTTCAGGCGGTTGGCGCTCACACGGCGCTGTATATCCCGCATGTCCTGCAGGGTATGCCCCAGATTCAGCACGCCGCGCTGGGAGAACATGACGTTGTAGTTCAGGTCTTGCGACAGGCCTTCCCACAGTTTCATCGCATGCTCGTAAAGGTGGGAAGATTCATCCCACAGGTAGTTGGAGCGCACAATGGTGGTATTACGGGCCGTGTTACCGCCCCCCAGGTAGCCTTTTTCGACGACTGCAATGTTGGTGATGTGGTGCTCTTTGGCCAGATAGTAGGCGGTTGCCAGACCGTGTCCGCCCCCACCGACGATCACCACGTCGTATTTTTTCTTGGGCGTGGGGTTGCGCCAGGCCCGCTGCCAGTTCTCGTGATAACTCAGGGCGTGTTTCAACAGCCCGAAACCTGAATACTTCTCCATTGGTTCACCCTCTTTGGTTCATGCCCGCGACAGGTCGCTGACTCCGGCAGGGCCGGTCAACATTCGATGATGTTGACCGCCAGCCCACCCCGTGATGTTTCTTTGTATTTGTCCAACATGTCGCGGCCGGTTTCCCGCATGGTGGCAATCACTTTATCCAGTGATACGTAGTGCTGGCCGTTGCCGCGCAGTGCCAGCGTGGCGGCGTTGATCGCTTTAACCGAGGCCATGGCGTTGCGTTCGATGCAGGGTATCTGCACCAGGCCGCCAATGGGGTCGCAGGTCAGCCCGAGATTGTGTTCCATGCCAATCTCCGCGGCGTTGCCGACCTGATCGGGGGTGCCACCGGTCACTGCGGCCAGCCCCGCCGCCGCCATGGCGCAGGCGGACCCCACCTCCCCCTGACAGCCCACTTCGGCGCCGGAGATGGACGCGTTCTTCTTGAACAGGATGCCGATCGCCGCTGCGGTGAGCAGGAACCGGATGACCCCCTCTTCGTTGGAGTTGGGGCAAAAATGGATGTAATAGTGCAGTACCGCCGGGATGATGCCGGCGGCACCATTGGTGGGTGCGGTGACGATGCGCCCACCGGCCGCATTCTCCTCATTTACCGCCAGTGCGTAGAGGTTGACCCAGTCCATGGCTCCCAGGGACGGGGTGATCATGTCCATCCGGGTGCGGTTCTGGAGGTCGCGGTACAGGGCCGGCGCACGGCGTTTGACCTTGAGCCCGCCCGGCAGGATCCCTTCATTCCGGGTGCCGTTGCGCACACAGTCTTTCATCGCGTCCCACAGGGTCAGAATGCCTTCACGAACCGCCTCTTCACTGCGCCAGACACACTCGTTGGCCAACATGACGTCGGCAATCGACAGCCCGGATTCCCGGCAGATCGCAAGTAGCTCATCGCCACTGCGAAAGGGATAGGGCAGCTCGGTGGTGTCCTCCACAATCCGGTCGGCCCCGGCCGCCGCTTCATCCACCACAAAGCCCCCCCCCACCGAGTAGTACACGCGCTGGCACACCACTTCACCAAACGAATCGTACGCGGTGAAACTCATGCCATTGGCGTGATACGGCAGCGACTCCTTGCGGTGGTATATCAGGTCCCGGCGTTCGTCGAACTCGATCCCGTGCTGCCCGGCCAGCAACAACTGCCGATTGCTGACAATGTCCTTGAAGCGGGGCGGCAGAACGGTCGGATCGATCTCCTCTGGCAGATGGCCTTCCAGTCCCAGCAAGACCGCGGGCCCGGAACCATGCCCCTTACCGGTGGCCCCCAGGGAACCGTAGAGTTGCGTTTCGACCCGCGCCACCCGCGGCAGCAAACCGTCGTGCGCGAGAGTGGTAGCAAAAATGTGGGCGGCTTTCATGGGCCCGACCGTGTGGGAACTGGACGGCCCGATCCCGATCTTCAGCATATCGAACAAGCTGATTGCCATGTCGACACCTCCTGACTGACCGCGCGGGTATTGGCACCGCGCGCGGCCTTTTTTTGTTATTGAAAGGAGCCCGGACCGCTGTTAACGGTACACTGGAAAGTCAACGCAGAGCAGACGCACCTTGTCCTTGACCTCGGCGATCGTGCCTTCCGCATCCCCCGCCTGCATGGCATCCAGAATGTCGGCGATCCAGCCGCTCAACGCCCGGCATTCGGCCTCTTTCATCCCCCGGGTGGTGATCACCGGCGAACCGATGCGCAGGCCCGAGGTCACAAACGGCGATTGGGGGTCGTGGGGCACCGCGTTCTTGTTGACCGTAATGGAGGCCCGCCCCAGAGCCGCATCGGCGTCTTTGCCGGTCAGCCCTTGCTTGATCAGACTCAGCAGAAACAGGTGATTTTTGGTGCCGCCGGATACCACATCGTAACCGCGCTCTATGAACACTTCGGCCATTGCCTGCGCGTTTTTCACCACTTGCCCCTGGTACTCCCGGAAAGCCGGATCCAGTGCCTCTTTGAAGGCAACCGCTTTTGCGGCAATCACATGCATCAGCGGACCGCCCTGCCCGCCGGGAAACACCGCCGAATTCAGTTTCTTTTCCATTTCGGGGTTGGACTTCGCAAGAATCAAGCCGCCGCGCGGGCCGCGCAGGGTCTTGTGGGTGGTGGTGGTGACCACGTGGGCGTGCGGCAACGGATTCGGATAGTGCCCGGCCGCCACCAGACCGGCCACATGCGCCATGTCCACAAAGAGGTAGGCACCTACCTGGTCGGCAATACGGCGAAAGCGTGCCCAATCGACGATCTGCGAGTAGGCGGAAAAGCCGGCTACGATCATCTTCGGCTTGTGCTCGAGCGCCAGCGCCTCGACCTGACCGTAATCGATTTCGCTACCGGCTTCGTTCAGGCCGTACTGCACAGCGTTGTAGATTTTGCCGGAAAAATTCACGTGGGAACCGTGCGTCAGATGGCCGCCGTGGGCCAGACTCATCCCCAGTACGGTATCGCCCGGTTCGCACAACGCCAGATAAACGGCGGCGTTGGCCTGAGAGCCGGAGTGGGGTTGCACGTTAACGTAATCGGCACCGAACAACTCCTTCGCCCGGTCGATGGCCATTTGCTCCACCACGTCCACATGCTCGCAGCCACCGTAATAACGTTTTCCCGGATAGCCTTCGGCATACTTGTTGGTGAGCAGGGTTCCCTGAGCCTCCATGACCAGTGGGCTGGTGTAGTTCTCGGAAGCGATCAGTTCGATATGCTCTTCCTGACGCACCGCTTCGTGTTGAATGGCCTCCCACAAGGCAGGGTCGAAATTCTGAATGGTGTCGCTTTTATTAAACATTATTGTTGTTCTCCTGACGGGTACCCGAGGGTTCCAGGTGATCAGCTCCCCGGGGTTCGATAAGGCCCGGGCCTTGCATTCACTTCATCCTATCGGATGGCCTCTGGCCGGGGTTGTCTGTCCGCTACCTTCAGCTGTGTATTTGCGACAGTCCGGCGGGGAGCTGCATGGATTAACAGGCTAAGGGGTCAGGCACCGTAGATGACGAACACTTTGCGCAAGGTTTCATGCACGGTCCAGAAGCCACACCAGCCAACGGGGAAGACCGCGCTGGAACCGGCGGTCAGCTCCAGGGTTTCACCCCCATCCTGCTCGACGGTCATGCGCCCGGACAGCACATGGATAACCTCGCCCCGGGTCATGAACTCCCAACGGGAACGACCCGGCTCGCACTCCCAGGTCCCGGCGGTGATTGGCTGTTCTTCGCCCTTGAAAAACACGTGGCTGCGGGTGGTGATTTCTCCGCTCAGCGACTGCGCGGTTGGTTGCTCGAGCGGTTTTTCGGTGAGTTCATCGTTGGAGAGTTCCGCGGCACGAAAGAAAATTGTCATTATTGTTTTCCTGTTGTCAGTGACGTTCGCGATGGTTCATGCTCGTCAGTTATAAAAACGCCGCCGGTCCGGGCGCAGTGTTCCGCGCTTAGATCGGCGGCAAACCCACTCTTACATTCGTGCGGCACGCACGAATTCCGGTAGTCCGGTGCAGGGCAGCCGCCCTCCACCGGTTAACTGCTAAATGGCGCTG
The DNA here is from genome assembly GCF_001752365.1 of Marinobacter sp. X15-166B. GTDB lineage: Bacteria > Pseudomonadota > Gammaproteobacteria > Pseudomonadales > Oleiphilaceae > Marinobacter. The sequence continues at coordinate 517,615 of NZ_MEIY01000001.1, forward strand.
CTCCTGTAAGCGGGCGTCGGGCGACCGGTCAGCAAAGACACCCCCACATAACTGACGGAGGAGGCCAATGCTCCGATCAGGGGCCCTTCAACCCAGCCAAGATCGCTGAACATCATCAGCCCGCCACTGGTGCAGAACCCCACCAGCATGGCGGCCAGTGCGCCGGCAACATTGCCCTGCCAGAATGTGGAGATGAACACCGGACCAATCATGGCCGCCAGCAGCGTGCCGGAACCGAGTATCCCCAGCCAGGAGAGCATGAATGGCGGTGCGTACATCATCATGAGCAACCCCAGCAATCCCAGCGCGACCACCGCCGTGCGGTTGATCCGCAAGGCGCCCGGCGAGTCGTGTTGCGCGTCCTTGTTCAACGCCAGCCGCAAATCGTGGGAAGTGGCCGACGCGACCGTGTGCAGCATCGAGTTCGCGGTTGATTTCATCGCAAAGATGATGAACAGGGTGATCAGGCCTTGCAGGGCCGGGTGCAAAAAGGTCTCCAGATACATCGGCATCGCGTTGTCGGCCAGATCCAGCTCAGGCCCGAAGGCGCGCATGTAGAGCCCCACAATGGGGATCAGGCTGAGCAGTCCGCCGAGGATCGCCACATACACCCCGACCGTGTGCATTTTCACGTCTGGCCGGAAGGCAAGAAAGCGCACCGACATATAGGGCAACACGGCGGCGAACAGGAACGCGTAGGGAAATACCAGGTAAACGGAGCTTTTGCTGGCGCCGTAAGGTGCGGCGGTGTCCGGATTGAGCAGGTTGGTATCGATGGCGTTCAACCGGGCGACCCAGTCGGTCAGATCGACGCTGGTGAACATCTGCACCATGATCACCACCGCCGCCAGTGCCATGCCGCACACCATGACGGTGTCGGTCCAGGCCACCGCCGCGAGCCCGCCCCACATGGTGTAAATAATGATGACCGAAATCATCAGCCACGCGCTGGTGGTCATCTCGATGTCGAGCCAGGAGGCACCGAGCAGGCCCACCGCCTTGATCTGACTGACCAGAAACACCATCAGCAGGACAATGGTAATGACTGCGGCAACCCCCTGCAGCAGGCGTCCCCCGCGACCGCCGCCATGAATCTGGCTGATGTATTCGGGAATGGTGTTGCTGCCCATTTTGAGCGCGCGTTTTTGCATGAAGCTGGCAAAAAACAGCACCGCCACCATCATCGCCGGGGCAAAAAAGAAGTTACCGAGCACCTCGATGGCGCCGTATTCGTAGGTCACCCCGGGGGAACCCATAAACCCCCAGCCGCTGAAGCCGGTGGCGACGATGGTACTGGCCCCCACAAATGGCCCGAGGGTACGTCCAGCGAGCAAGAACCCGCCCTCGTTGCTGTCGCTGACCTTACGTGACGCCTTGGCGCCTATGGCAATCATTACCGCAAAGGCGGCGATCATCAGCCCCCAGTTGAGCAGTTCGTAAAAGTCCATGCCTTTACCTCCGCTCGCCGGAATCGTCTTTGCAGGAACACATCCAATAGCGACCGAAGGCCACCAGGAACATTGCTGCGTTAAGCAGCACAAACGCGTCTAATACCCAGGAGTTCATGCTCTTTTTCCTTCATCTTGTTGTTATAGCGGCGGTGCGCCAGCGCCCGGACTGAGGGCTCCGGTGAACCGGAAATTCAGTCGGGGTAACGCACCACCTCATTTGAAGTGTCTAATGAGCCTGGAAAGACTTAACCCTTGATGATGTTATGCTCCGGACCGAAGGGGTATTTGGTGATGTTTTCGGCACCGTCCTCACCCACCACCAGGATGTCGTGTTCGCGGTAGCCGCCGGCCCCCGCCTTGCCTTCAGGCAACATCAACATCGGTTCCATGGACACCACCATGCCGGGTTCCAGCACGGTATCTATGTCTTCGCGCAATTCGAGGCCGGCTTCGCGGCCATAGTAATGGCTGAGGGTGCCAAACGAGTGCCCGTAACCGAAGGTACGGTATTGCAACACATCGTGCTGCAGGAAAATTTCGTTGAGTTCGGCGGCGATATCGCAGCAGCGAGCCCCCGGACGGATCAGCTCCAGCCCGCGGCGGTGCACTTTGCAGTTGATTTCCCACAGTTCCAGATGACGGTCCGAGGCGTGCTCGCTGAACAGGGTGCGCTCCAGCGCGGTGTAGTAACCGGCGATCATCGGGAAGGTGTTCATACTCAGAATGTCGCCCGCTTCAATCCTGCGCGAGGTGACCGGGTTGTGGGCCCCGTCGGTATTGATGCCCGACTGGAACCAGACCCAGGTGTCCATCAGCTCACCGTGGGGGAAGCGGGCTGCAATCTCGCGCACCATCGCCTGGGTGCCCGCCAGCGCCACTTCATACTCGGGTACCCCGACCGCAATGGCGTCACGAATCGCTGCCCCGCCGATGTCGGCGACGGCCGCACCGTGCTTGATCACCTCGATCTCTTCGGCGGACTTGACCATGCGCATCTTCATGGTCGGCTCCGCGATATCGACAAACTGGACGGACGGCAGGATGGTTTTCATCTTGTCCAGATTCTGCAACGACATGTGGTCGAACTCGACCCCGACCTTGCCTTCATCCCTGATCAGCTGCTTGACCGCGTAGAAGAAGTTGTCTTTCTGCCAGTCGGTGTACACCACATTGTCCCCCAACTGGTTGCGACGGTAGGGCTGCCCCCCGTCAATGTTGGCGGTCACCGTGGTGTAATCTTCCTGAGTCACGACCAGACCGTAGTCACGACCGAAGCGGCAGTACACAAAGTCGCTGTAGTAGTTGATGTTGTGGTAGGAGGTGAACAGAACGGCCTGTACATCGTTTTCGGCCATGTGGCGGCGCAATTTTGCCAGCCGTGCGTTCAGTTCTTCGCGCGAAAACGTCCCCTGAACTTTTTCGCCATTAGGTATAAGCAGTGTTTTTGGCATTTGCATGGTGTGTTCCTCTAACTTGTTATATTTGTATGAGGTTGTTCTCAGCTCACCCCTATGGGGAAGGTCTCAGAGTGCGTGAAGCTTTGTGCGCCTGTGGCAAGCCGGCAGTCTCTGATCAGCCCAATCGATCTTAACCCTCGCCTAAACATAAAAGAAATCAATAAGTGTTATGATGTCATTTGCGTGACTAATGCCATAAGGACCTCGGTTACGGCACATGGTTAAGGGTTTGTTTTATAACTTTGATCAACACAGTCTCCCTGCATACTGACCAACGAGCCTGGCCCCAACAGGGGCCTATACCCGGGCAATTAACAGTCTTGCCAGCGGACCACCTTCACGATCAGATCAAAGGGTTCGCCGTCCTCCACCACCTTCACGGCGTAGTCGGCCACCACGCCGTCCTGGGACACCGCCAACACGGCGTTGTCGTATTTCTGCCCATCACCCGCTAGCTTGACTGCATAATCGAACCGGTCACCCCGTCCGACCAGTCGCACCCGATAGTCATAATCCTTCATACCTACCCCCATCGCCGCTGCCACGGCTACCTGCAGGCCGGCGGCAACGACGCATCCGCACGACCGGCCCGTGAATTTTGCTCGCGGGTGCAACCCCGCGCTTGCCCACGTTCTATTTAACCCAAGGGCAGCGCATCCAGGCTGTCTGCCCGCGACTCTTTAGCAGCGGGTTTACGACACCCCCCGGCCCCACCCCGGAAGCCCCTCTACATTTGCATCGGATATGGATGTTCATTCTTGATTTGCTCAACTTATGACCTACGCTTAATTGCACGCACCAACAGCCGGAGTTGTCATGAAAAACCTGCCAATGGATCTGCTACGCACCTTTGTGGCCATCAAGGACCTGGGGGGATTCACCCAGGCCGGGGAAATGCTGGGACGCTCGCAACCGGCCATCAGCTTGCAGATCAAGCGGCTGGAAGAGCTGGTGAACGTTCAGTTACTGATCCGTTCGGGGGGCATGAAAATGACCGAAGAAGGGCAGATGTTTTACAACTACGCCCGGCAGATTCTCGACCTCAACGATACGGCGGTTACCCGACTGGCGGTGCCGGCGGTCAGCGGCTCGGTGAGACTGGGGCTGCCCAATGACTTTGAAGTGTCTTTTCTGCCGACGACCCTCTCGAAGTTCTCGCAGACTTACCCGGATGTGACCCTGGACGTGCAGACCGATCTCAGCGTCAATCTGCGCCAGGACTTCAAGGCCGGCGCCTACGACCTGGTGATGCTGATGGATGAGTACCCCGACCACAGCTTCCGTGAGGATGATTTTATCGCCGAACCACTGACCTGGATCAGCGGACCGGGGTTCACGCCACAATCGGATCAACCGGTGCCCCTCGTGCTGTATCCGAAAGGGTGCATCTATCGCCAACACATTACCAACGCCCTGAACAAGGCCAATATTCCCTGGCGGGTGCTCTACTCCACCTCCAGTCTGCTGGGCATTCAGGCGGCGATTGATGCCGGTCTGGGGCTGAGTGCCCTGGCCCTGAACACCGCCCCTGCGGCCCTGACCAGCAACGACCTTCACCAACGGCTGCCCGCACTGGGCAAGGTGACCATCGGTTTTCATTACGACCATGCCACCCTGCCCCCGGCGGCGGCCCGGCTGCTGGAATACCTGCGACGCGGCCTGCAACGCACCCGGGGGGCGGCCCTGCGCTTCGATCACCTGCCCCCGGCCACCTGAACCATCCGGCCACCAGGTGCCGGCTGGTCTGCGCTCCCCTCGGACCGGCTGAACCCGTAGGCCAGCGTCGCCACCGCCAGGATCGCCGCCAGCAGCAGGAACAACAACCGGTACTGCTCCTCAGGCGCCAGCCCCATGGCGGCCACGCGCTCGATCAGCCAGCCACTGACGCTCTGCACCAGGGCCACACCGATAAAGCTCAACGCCGTCAACACGGCCATACCCCGTCCCTGATAGGCGGGTGCCAAAAAGCTCCGGCAGTGCGACATCAACAACGGGTAATTGAATCCAAACAGCCCTACGGCTACGAAGGCGCCCATCGCAAAGCGGGGACCCGCCCCCGGATGGGCGGTGAGCAGCAGCAGTGGCACCACAGTCAGAAGCGCACTGACAACCACCAGCTCTTTGGTTCTGCGGAACCGTTTGTTCAGATATCCGAGCAGGAAGGTGCCCAGAGCCATAGCCACCGACATCGCCAGCACAATGGTGCCCCGGTCGGCGGTATTGAGGGCGAAGACCTCCGCCAGATAGGGACCACTCCAGAGTCCGCGAATGGCCATAAGCACCGCGTAACTGGCCAGAAACATAGGCATGATGGGCCACAGCCCGCGCACGGTGACAACCCGCGCCATGCCTCCCAGCATGTGGGCTAACGGCTGTTTGTCAGCGCTCAGGTGATCTTTCGGCAGCCACCGCAGACAGCCGCATGCGGCCAGCAACGTCAGGGCCAGCGGCACCAGCAGCGCATTCCGCCAGCCCAACCATTGGGCCAGCAGCGCCAGCGGGGTTGTACCCAATAAATCCCCCACGCTGCCGAGGGCAATCACCATGGCGGTTACATAGGCGAACTGTTCCGGGTGGTACCGACGACCGATATACAGCATTGCGCCGGTGAAGACCGGCGCACACCCGATGCCGATCAGCACCTGGGCCACAAACGCGGTGGCATAGCCTTCCGCCATCCAGAAGATTGCGGTACCGAGGGTGGCGAACCCCATAAACAGACCGATGGTCAGTCGTGCCCCCAGACGGTCCAGAGCCAGACCACAGGGCACTTGCGCAATGGCAAAACTGATGAAGAAAGTGGACGACAACAGCCCCAGGCCGCTTTCGCCCAAGGCCAGATCAGCCGCCAGTTCGGGGGCAATGACCGAAATCATCCCCCGGTAGAACAGGCTGATTCCGTACACGAAGCAGAGTACCGACAGTGCCCCCACCCGACGCACTCCCTCTCCGGCTAACGGGGCGCGCTGAAATGCTCACGGACGGCCGCGGCGATTCCCTCGACGCAAACTGCCATGAGCAACTCGCCAAACTCTGCGGTGGCGTTGCGCGCCGATGACAGGGTGCCGCTCGCGGGCACCCAGGATGGATCCGACGGGAATACGTCATAGGGCGGAAAGGTGGCTGGCGCGTGGTCCATCACCTTGTCCATATTGACCAGTTCAGGATGCAAGTGCAGCATCAGGGACGTCTCCAATACGCCCCCGTGCTCCACATCCCACCCGGTAAAGCCGTCGGGAAACACCGTTTCGATGGTGTCCTGGGTGACAAAATCCCAATAGGACAACACCACCACCTGCGCCTCAATACCTTCATGACGCAGGTGCTCCAGTGCCAGGTCGATGCCTTCGACGATGAACATGGAGTTTTCGTAGTGACCATTCACCAGCACAAATTTGCGGTTGCCGTGGCGGGCATAGGCCACCACGACATCCTTGATGGTATCGATCAGCGTCTTGCCGTTGATGCAGGTTGTCCCCGGGAAGAAATTCCCGCCGCCGGACTTTACCTGCGACTTGTAACCGTACGCGATCGGATGCGCCACCAGGGCATTGGCCAACAGCCGTGCCACGCCCACCGAAATGGCTTCCGGAATCAGCACATCCGGATTCATGGACATATGGGGGCCGTGCTGCTCGATGGCACCGATCGGCAGGAGAATCACCGCGTCTCCCTCGCCCACCCGACTTTCGTACGTCAGCCAGTCTAGATCTGCCAGTTTGGCCATGGTTAAACCTCCTGTCCTTTCAATGAAACTGACGCCGTCATCAGTCTGGTTTCCGCTTTCACACCCTTGATGAGGGCGAAGCACATCAGCACCATCAGCAGCGAGAAAGGCAATGCCGCCGTAATCGACGCTGTCTGCAGGGTGCTGAGCGCGGCATTCCCCCCCGCGACCAGAAGCACGGCGGCCAGCACACCCTGAATCACCCCCCAAAAGACCCGATGACGATGCAGTGGATTCGGGTTACCTTCGCTCATGATGGTGGTCAGCACCAGCGTGCCTGAATCCGACGAGGTGATGAAATATGTGCACACCAACAGGGTTCCGGCGATGGTGGCCAGATAACCGAGGGTCCCCACATCCATGCCGGCAATGGTGGCATAGAGGGCGTCGGCCACATTGGCCTTGACGACATCGGCAATGCCACCGGCGCCGGTCAGATCGATATCAAGCGCGGTCCCACCATAAGCTGCCAGCCACACAAAGGACAGCAGCGATGACACACCGACCACCCCGAGTACAAACTCACGGATCGTACGGCCGCGGGATACCCGCGCGATGAAGACGCCGACAAAGGGAGCCCAGGACATCCACCACCCCCAGTAGAACACGGTCCACCAACCCTGCCAGGCATTCATCCAGGAGGCATCGGTGTCACCCCAGGACTGGGTGGGCTCGATAAAGGCATTCATCGGTACCAGATTGACCATATAGTCCATGGATGCGCTGACCAGCAATTTGACGATATAGACCGTGGGCCCCAACAACAGGAAAAACGCCAGCAAGGCGATTGTCAGCCACATGTTGGTGATCGACAGATACTTGATGCCCCGCTTCAGGCCGGTCAGCACGGAGATCAGGGCACAGGCGCTGATGACTACGATGAGCACCAATTGAACCTTGAGGTTCTGGGGAATGTCCCAGATGGCGTTCAGACCGGCATTGATCTGCTGAACCCCCAGCCCGAGGGAAGTGGCAATGCCGAACAGGGTCGCAAACACCGCAATCACGTCCACCGCAACCCCCATCCACCCGTTCACTTTTTCCCCCAGCAACGGATACAGGGTGTAACGGATACTCAACGGTTTCTTCAGCCGGTAGGCGACAAACGCGAGCGAGATACCGACCACACAATAAATGGCCCAGGCGTTCAGCCCCCAGTGAAAAAACGAAACCTTCATCGCCACTTCCGCGGCGACTTCATTGCCAACCGCTTCATTAAAGGGAGTGCCCCCCGAGAAGTGGAACATGGGTTCGGCGATCGACCAGAAGATGATGCCGATTCCCTGGCCCGCCGCGTACAGCATGGCAAACCAGGCGAAGTATCCGAACTCCGGTCGTTCGTGATCGTCGCCCAAGCGGATATCGCCATGGCGACTGAACACCAACCAGGCGCAGAACGCCAGAAAGAATCCGGCCAGTATCACGTACCAGGCGTTCATCGACAGGGTAATAAAGGTGCGGGTCTGATTGATGATCGCAGCCGACGGCTCCGGCCAGATCAACGTATAGAGAGCGAATACCGCCGTCACGGCAAGGGATATGGAGACGATATAAGGGTTTATCCCCTTAACAGGACCATTGTGAATAATCATTATTGGTACCTCGTTTTGCTGGTTCCACCAGCTTTGTTATTGTTGTTCAGCGCAAGTAACCTTCTCCCCTCGATCACTGCGCGTTCAATACCGGCCGGCATCGGTCAGCGGTGGTGGCAATTCACAAGCGCAATCTGTGAACGCATACAAACATGCTAGTCCCCCCGCTGACATAATATAAATCAATAATTCTAATACGGTCATTTGTACCAATAATGCATCACCGTTGTATCGATTCAACACATTGAATAGATACCGAAGCTTCAGCAAGATAACTGATGCCGGCCAAATCAGTGACGGTTTGGGAGTGGTGTAAGCTGTAGGGTAACCATCCGGCCTACCTTGTTGCAGGGTTGCAAAACAATGAGCGCAGTAAAAGAAAAAAGACAGTTCAGCAGCACCATGCGCAGCACCAACAGCGCGTTTTTACCGGCTCAGGAAAGCGCACAGCGCCCGGTGCGGGTGGCCTTCGTGTTGCACGAACATTTCTCTTTGATGGCCTTCACCGCCGCCGTCGATGTGCTGGTCACCGCCAATCTGGTGCGCAATGCGCCGGTATTCGCGTTTACCGCCTATGGCCTCGACACCTTGGCGGTGAAAAGTGATCTGGGAATTGATATCGCCGCCGGCGGGCGGCTTGAGCAGTTACAGGTCACCGCGGACGATCACCCGGATGTTCTGATGGTATGCGGCGGTTTCCGGTGTTCACTGGCCATGGACCCGACGCTGGACAGGAAGCTCCGGGAGGCCGACCGGCACCGGGTGATTCTCGGCGGACTGTGGAACGGCGCCGTGGCACTGGCCCATGCAGGGGTGCTGGACAATAAAAGCTGCGCGCTGCACCGGGACAATCACGCCTATATGCGTGAAACCTTTGCCAATGTCCGGGTCTCCGACCGCACATTTCTGGTGGAAGACAACCGCGCCACCAGCGCCGGCGCCGTCAGCGCGCTGGAGATGATGCTGGCACTGACTTCACACTTCCAGAATCGGGACACGGTGCGCGCGATCGAAGAAATTCTGAGCTGTGACCGGGTCGCAGATCAGGGCCGGGCGGACTTGCTTCAGCCCCCCAATGAACCGGAACTCCCCGAATTATTGCAGAGTTTGCTCCAGGTGATGGGCGCCAACATCGAGGAACCGTTAACGATCGAGGAGCTGGCAACCGCTTCAGGGGTATCCCGCCGCCGCATCGAGCGCCTGTTCCAGACTCATCTGGATACCAGCCCCTCCCGCTATTACCTCGAGCTGCGCATAACCCATGCCCGCCGGCTGTTGCTGCAAAGTGGGGAGTCCATTGCCAATATTGCCGCCGCCTGCGGCTTTGTCAGCTCGACCCATTTCAGTCATTGCTATAAAGACTACTTCGGCGTTTCCCCCAGCCTCGCGCGCGCGCAGCGCGGTTAAACCCGGCCAGTGCCCTGGGTGTTGCGCAACACGCCTTCCTCTACCAGCAGTTCGTAAATGGCCTTGGCGGCGGCCTGGGGATCATCGCGGATGATCTGGCCCGTGCTGCCCTGAGCCTTGGCGGTGGCTTGCCGCAACCGGTCGGCGGCGGTCCTGGCGGTCGTCACTTTCAGCCGTTTGGGTCTGGGCCGGGCCGCCGACAAGGTCCATTCAGTCCGCGCTTGGTCGATCTCGGTGGCCGGCGTCAGCCCTGTTATCCTGCCCCGTCTGGCCCTGGCAAAGGCCACTTGGCGAGGTTCCGCAGCGGCACTTTCCACACTGGCCACAAAGGGTAAGGATACCCTGACGCGGCGGCGCTGGCCTCTGGGCAGGGCCTGCAGCAATGAGGCTGCGCCGTTTTCGATACGCTCGATGGCGGCGATGCCGGTCACCAACGGCCAGTCCAGGCGGTCCGCCAGCAGATAAGGCAGCAGACCGGAGCCTTCGCCGCACTCGGCCCGCACCCCGGTGAGCAGGACATCGGGGCGCTGCTCGGCCAGATAGGGGTGCAATACCGCCAGAGCATCGTCTTCCGCCGTCTGGCTCAGCACGGTCAAGCCATCAATACCCATGCCCAGATAGTCCCGCAGGGCTTCTTGGCCGGGGTCGCCGGCGTGAATGGCGCGTACGTTGGTGGCCAGCGCCTGCGGCAGGCACAGCGCCAACTCCAGCGCACAGGCATCCTGATGGGCACGGCGGGCCCGTCCCGACACCGGATGCCGGCCTTGCGAGACCAGTACGGCAATATTCAGTGCATCAGGCAGCATCACTCACCTCCCGGGTGGCGCGGGTGGCCACCAACTGCAGCAGTGCGGCCAGTATGTCACCGCTGTCACCAATGGCGGTCAGGTTGGCCCGCTTGACCATGTCGCAGTCTGCATCCCGATTGATCGCAATCACCTGCTCGCATTTGCTGATGCCTTGCAAGTGCTGCACCGCACCGGAAATCCCCACCGCAATATAAACCCGGGCACTGACCCAGGTGCCGGTTGCCCCCACCTGGCGATTACGGGGCATGAAGCCGTCGTCCACCGCCACCCGACTGGCGCCCTCCGACGCGCCGAGCACGCTCGCGGCGCGATGGAACTGGGGCCAGTCACGTACGCCGTTGCCGGCGGCGAGAATGAATTCGGCCTCGGCCAGGGGTATTTCTGCCGGGTCCACCGCGACCGGCCCCAGATCCTCGAGTCGGGTACCGGTCGGGGCCGTCAGCGTCAGCGTCATCGGGCGGACTTCGTAACGGAACTCACCGCAGGGTAAGGCGCACTCTTCCAGCAGCAACATGACCCGGGACCGGGGGCGACTGATATCCAGATTACCCGCGCCATTCCGGGCCAGCACGGTGTCGGCGTCGATCTTCCATACCCCGGTCGCCGGTCGTTCGCCGAGGTTGACCCCCAGGCGGCGGCCCAGCTCAGCAGACGTTCCACTATCGGGCAACAGCCAGCACAGCGGTTGCAGGGCCGCATCCACCTGGGTGCACAATGTGGTCCAAGCTTCTGGCTGATAACCGTCGTACGCTTCCCCGTTGACCTGCAGCAACCGATCGATACCGGCGCCGTCCACCGGGTCTTTCAGTTCACCACAGAGCACCCCCAGCACCGCGGTCGGCTCTTCCCGGGCCACCGCCAGTTGCTGGGCTTGCCCGAGCACATCCTTGCAGTGAGGGGTCAGACGGCCACCGCTGGTCTGCAGCCAGACCGCAATGTAAGCCTGAGGTTCCCCCACCCGATGCACCGGCAGCGCCGGCTGCTCATGGCGCTTGTTGACCGACAACCGGCTCACCCCGGCCGCCGCGCCTCGCTGCAGACGATCCAGCCGGCGCACGCCACTCGGGCCGTACTGCCATTGCGGGCGGGGGTTTTTGCGCAGCAGACCGGTGGGCCCCCGGGTTGGCTGGCCACTCAGCTCCCCGTGACGGGGATGAAGCCGGTTGCGCAAGATCCACGCCAGGCGCGGGTCACGACGATTCAGATCAGACATGAGCGCTCTCCTCCTCTGTCGATTGCCGCACCGCGGGCGGGGCGTCCGCTACCACCAAGGCATCCAGCAGCAGTTCGGCAATCTCCTTCACCTCGGGACGCGGCTCGACCACGCCTTCCAGCATCTGGGTACATTGCGGACACGCCACCGCCAGCACCTCGGCGTCCACCGCTCGGGCGTCGTCCACTCGCATGTCGGCAATCCGCCGTTCGCCGGGAATGTCGGTAATGGGGGCTCCTCCGCCACCGCCGCAGCAGCGGGAACGAAAACCGCTGCGTTCCATCTCGGTACGCTCAAATCCGAGCTGATCAATCAGGTAACGGGGCGCGTCATACACTCCGTTGTACCGCCCCAGATAGCAGGGATCGTGATAGGTCAGGCGACCCTTGCCGTTCCCGGTGAAGTGCAGCTGTCCCCGGCGGTGTAATTCCGCCAGCAGCTCGGTGTGGTGCATCACCTCATACTCGCCGCCCAGCTCCGCGTATTCGGTGCCCAGGCACTGCAAAGCATGGGGATCGGTGGTGACGATGCGATTGAAGCGGTACTGGTTGAGGGTGTGGATATTGGCCCTGGCCAGCCGCTGGAAGGTGGCTTCGTCCCCCAACCGGCGGGCCAGGTCACCGCAATCCAGCTCCTCGTCCCCGAGGTACGCAAAGTCCACGTTGGCGGCCTTGAGCAAGCGGACCACCGCCCGCAAGGTGCGCTGGTTGCGCATATCGAACGCACCGTCCCCGACCCAGAACAGGATATCGGTTGTTCGGGTCTGCCGGAGCAGCGGGATCGACAGATCCGCCGCCCAATGAGTGCGGCTGGCCTGCGCCAGACCGCCCGGGTTGTCGGTGGCAATCAGATTGGCCAGCACTTCCGGCCCCTTGCCCGGGGTCTTGCCCCGCTCCAGGGTCAGATAACGGCGCATGTCCACCACCGCGTCCACGTGTTCGATCATCATCGGGCACTCTTCCACGCAGGCCCGACAGGTGGTGCAGGACCACAGGGTCTGGCTGTCCAGAATGCTGTCCACCATCGGCAGGCCAGGCGCACCGCTGCGGCAGCTGCCTTCCTGCCCCGGGTGGCCGTTACCGTGATAGCTGGATTCTTCCTCGGCCGCCATGGCAATCACCATGTCCTGGATCAGCTTTTTCGGATTCAGTGGCTGGCCGGCGGCAAAAGCGGGACACTTGCTCTCGCAGCGGCCGCACTGCACGCAGGCGTCAAAGCTCAGTAACTGGTTCCATTTGAAGTCGGTGACCGATTCCACCCCCAGCTTGCCGGCGTCCAGGTCCAGCGCCTTGAGGCCGGTATCGCGGCCACCACCAAAGCGTGCCGGCCGCCGATGAAACGCCAGGTGCAAGGCTCCGGCGAAGGCGTGTTTCATGGGCCCGCCCCAGGTCATCCCGAGCACCATCTCCGCCAGCCCCCAGGCACAGACAACCAGCAACAGCATGGCCAGCAGACCGCTGCCGATGCCTTCGGGCAACACGCCGGCGGCGGGCAGGGTGACGAGGAAGAAACCGACGGCAAAGGCCAGCAGACTTTTGGGCAGGCGCTGCCAGGGCCCCCGGGACAGCGCCGAATCAGGTAACTCAGCGGCCGCAAGCCTGCGCCGTTTCCAGACGAAGGCCGCGCCGACGGCCATCAGCCCACTGGCAGCCAGCAGGGGCCAGGTCAGCCAGGCGGTGCGCAGCCCGAACCCGTGCACCAGCAGCACCAACACCAACGCCAGCACAAATCCACCGCCGGTGGCCACATGGGTGTTGGCCATATACCGGTCACGGGCGACCACATGGTGCAGATCAACCAGATAACGCCTGGGCATGGCGGCCAGTCCCTGCCAGAGCGGCACCGGGCTGGGCTGGCCCTGCCGCCACATACGGATGCGCCGCACCGCTCCGGCCCCGGCCAGAGCAACCGCCAGAACGAACAGATAAGGGATCACAGGCTCAAACATAGGGCGTACCTCCTGGCGCCGGAGCGGGCTCCGGTGCCCTCAGCTCAAAAGTCCTTGCACAGGCGCAGGGCGTCGTAAATGGCCGCATAAATGTTGCGCTGGGAGACACAGTCGCCGATGCGGTACAGCAGGAAGCCCTCACCACGGTGAGACAGGCCCGGCTGGGGGGCAGCCGCATACAGGGCTTCGATATCAATCTGGCCCTGGTTGACGGAATCGGCCTTCAGTTCCCAATAGAGGCGCTCGTCCGGGCGTACTCCGTTCTCCACCACCACCTGATCCACCACCCGTTCCTCCTGCTGGCCGCTGTACTCGTTTTCGAGCACCGCCACCAGCTTGTCACCCTCCCGGTACACCCGGTGCAGGGCCGTGTCGGGTGTCATGATCACCTCACGCTCATACAGCGAGCGGTAATAACTGGGGAAAGTGGTCCCCCCCACCGCCACCCCCGGCTTGGTGTCGTCGGTGACCAGCTCCACCAGGCTGCCCCTGGCGGCCAGAAGGTCGGCCGTGGACATGCCGCTGAATTCGCAGATGGTGTCGTACACCAGTACATTCCTGCCCGCTTCGACCTTGCCCGAGAGTATGTCCCAACTGCTGACCACCAGGCCGTCTTCCGCCCCCCACTCCGGGACCTGCTCGATGAACGGGGTACCGCCCACCGCCAGAATTACCACATCCGGCGCCTCGGCCATGATGGTGGGCATGTCGGCGGGGGTGGTCAGGCGCACGTCCACCTTCAACCGCGCCAGCTCCAGCACGAACCAGCGGGTGATGCCGGCAATCTGGTCCCGCTGGGGCGCCTTGGCGGCCAGGGTGATCTGCCCCCCCAGGTCTGGCGCCTGCTCGAACAGCACCACCTCGTGGCCCCGCTCGGCACAGACCCGGGCCGCCTCCATGCCGGCCGGCCCGCCCCCCACCACCACCACTTTGCGACGGGGTCCGGCGGTGGGCTCGATGACATGGGGCATAGTCGTTTCGCGGGCCATGGCCGCATTCTGAACGCAGAGCACATCCAGTCCCTGATACTGCCGGTCAATGCAGTAGTTGGCGCCCACACACTGGCGAATTTGATCGACCTGCCCCATTTTCACCTTGGCGATCAGGTGCGGATCGGCCATAAATGCCCGGGTCATGCCCACAAAGTCGACGTAACCGCCTTCGATAATACGCTGTGCCTGGGTGGGGTCCTTGATATTCTGGGCATGGATCACCGGTACCGTCACCACCTCCTTGATCCCTGCCGCCAGGTGCAGGAACGGCTCGGGCGGGTAACTCATGTTGGGGATCGCATTGGCGAGCGTGGTGTGCGTATCGGCGCCAGAGCCGATCACGCCGAAGAAATCCACCAGCCCGGTGTTGTCGTAGTAGCTGGCGATCTGCTTCATGTCGTCATGATTGAGACCGTCCGCGTGGAACTCGTCGCCACATATGCGCATGCCCACGGCAAAGTCGGGTCCGACCTCGGCGCGCACCGCCTTGAGCACCTCCAGGCCAAAGCGCATGCGATTTTCGAAACTGCCGCCCCACTGATCGGTGCGTTTGTTGACCCGCGGACTCCAGAACTGGTCGATCAGGTGCTGGTGCACCGCAGAAATTTCAACGCCATCCAGACCCGCTTCCTTGACCCGCCGGGCGGCCTGGGCAAAATCGCCAATGATGCGCCGGATATCTTCCGGCTCGATCACCTTGCTGGTGGCGCGGTGTACCGGCTCGCGGATACCGCTTGGACTGAGCAGAGTGCTCCAGTTGTATCCGTCCCAGCGGGACCGGCGCCCCATGTGGGTGATCTGGATCATGATCTTGGCCCCATGTTTGTGCATGACCTGCGCCAGATCCTGCAGATAAGGGATGACCCGATCGGTGGTCAGGTTGACCGAGCTCCACCAGGCTTGAGGGCTGTCGATGGAGACCACGCTCGAACCGCCGCAGATGGCCAGACCCAGACCGCCCTTGGCCTTCTCTTCGTAATATTTAACGTAGCGCTCGGTGGGCATGCCGCCATCGGTGGCATGCACCTCCGCGTGGGCGGTGCTCACAACCCGATTGCGAATGGTGAGTTGATTGATGTTCATGGGTTGAAACAAGGCGTCGAATTGTCCCATTGTGGATCCCTCTGCTGACTGCTCTGGCGGTCGCCAACCGACCCGCCGATTTCTGTTTCAGGTGCTGCCACCGAAAGTCGGTTTCCCGGCGTTGTCGCGTCAGACCGGGCTGACTTCAAATACGCCGTAATCACAGCCGGTCTGAGCGCCGCTCTGGATCTGACGGGCCACGGTGCGTACCGGCAGCCCCTGACTGTCGGCTATCTGGTCGAGCGCCCCGGCAAACCAGCCGGTGAACATGTAATCCACCATGCGGTCGACCTTGCCGTAGTGGTAGACGAAAGCCGAATGATCCAGCCGCACCCTGGCAATGCCCGCCGCGATGTCCAGCTTTTCGATGGTGAACAACCCCCAGCCACGCTGGGACAGGCGCTTCATGTAGTGCGCAAACACGGCGTCACCGCTGATGCCGTGGCACTCAGCCTCTTGGGCGCACCAGTACCAGGCAGACTTGTAACCGGCCCGGTAGAGGATCTCGGCGTAGCGCTCCGCGCCCAGTTCCGCTTCGATGGCCATGTGGTTATTGACGAAAAAGTGGCGCGGCACGTACAGCATGGGCAGCGCGTCGGTGGTCCAGATGCCGGTTTCGGCGTTCACTTCAATGGGTAATTCCGGGGCGTGTACCGACATAGCGATTCTCCTCGACTTTCTCATTAAGGCTCAGGCGCCCCACACGTCGTGCAAGACGCGCAGCCAGTTGCCACCCATCACTTTTTCCACCTGACGCGGTGAGAAGCCGTGGCGCAGCAAGGCCGCGGTCAGATTGGGGAACTCCCCGATGGTGCGGATACCCTCGGGGTTGACGATCTCGCCAAACCGGGTGAGTTGCCGGGCGTAGCCCTTGTCGTGGGTCAGCCACTCGAAAAAGCTCTGGTCGTGCCCCTGGGTGAAGTCGGTCCCGATACCGATGGCGTCTTCGCCCACCAGATCCATCACATAGGCGATGGCCTCCACGTAGTCGTCGATGGTGGAGTTGATGCCATTCTTGAGAAACGGCGCGAACATGGTCACACCGACAAACCCGCCGTGGTCGGCGATGAACCGCAGGTCTTCGTCGGACTTGTTGCGCGGATGGTCCTTCAGCCCCGCCGGCAGGCAGTGGGAGTAGCACACGGGCTTGGTGGATTCGAGGATCACTTCTCTGGAGGTCTGCGCCCCCACGTGCGAAAGGTCGCACATGATGCCGACCCGGTTCATCTCGGCCACCACCTCCCGGCCAAACCCCGACAAACCGCCGTCACGCTCGTAACAGCCGGTGCCGATCAGGTTCTGGGTGTTGTAGGCCATCTGTACAATGCCCACACCCAGCTGCTTGAACACCTCCACATACCCCAGCTGGTCCTCGAAGGCCTGGGCATTCTGGAACCCGAGAATCACGCCGGTGCGCCCCTCCTCCTTGGCCTTGCGGATGTCGTCGGTGGTGCGCACCGGGCGGATCAGATCGGCGTGCTCCTGGAAGTAGCGGTTAAAAGCGGCGATATTGTTGACCGTGTCCTGGAACCCCTCCCACACCGACACGGTACAATTGGCCGCAGTGAGTCCGCCACGGCGCATGTCCTCAAACAGTTCCCGCCCCCAGCTGGCAATGATCAGACCGTCGATCACGACCGCGTGTTGATGTAATTCAGCTGCGTTTTGCATGACCAGTCTTTCCTTGAACAAGTGTGGCTGGTGGCGTGAAAACCACCGCATTCAAGGCCAGTCTAGCCCGTGGCCAGGCGCACTCGCTGGCTGAAAACGACGACCACATAACCAAAACCGTCACGCCGGCAGAACAGCCGCCGGGTCCGCGGTCTGCCGGCCGGTGGTCGCAGCCACAAAAAAAAAGGCTCCTTGCGGAGCCTTGCAGGTTGCAGGACGGGTTACAGGGGCACGGAGGCGAAGGTGGGCTCACATTTCGCCGAATCCAGTTGCATGTACATACCCGGAGTCAGAGGCACCGGACGTGCCGGCGGCGCTGCGGCGCGCCCCCAACGGTCGTCCCGCGGCGGTACACCAAAATGCTCCCGGTAGCACTTGCTGAAATGGGGGGTGGATACAAAACCGCACGCCGTGGCGATGTCGATGATGGAGAAGGATGTCTGGCGCAACAACTGCCGCGCCCGGTTCAGCCGCAGGTTGAGGTAATAGCGGGAGGGGGAACATTTTACGTGGCGCTGAAACAACCGCTCAACCTGGCGCCGGGACAGTCCCACGTAATAGGCCAGCTCGTCCAGCGTGATCGGTTCTTCCAGATTGGCCTCCATCAACGCAACCACCTTTTCCAGTTTGGGCTGGGTTGTGCCCACCATGTGCCGCAGTGGAATCCGTTGTTCTTCCTGCCCCTCGCGAATCCGTTCGCACAGGAACATGTCGCAGATGGCCGCACTCAACGCCCGGGAATGTTCCATTTCAATCAGGTGCAGCATCATGTCCATGGGCACGGTACCACCGCTGCAGGTCAGACGATCCCGGTCGATGCAATAGAGGGCGCTGCTGGTTTCCAGCCGGGGGAAGGCTTCCTTGAACGACGCCATGTATTCCCAGTGCAGGGTACAGCGATATCCCGCCAGCACACCCGCGTCCGCCAGCAGATAGGCACCGGTGCAGATTGCGCCCAGTTTGATCCCCCGCCTGGCCTGTAATTGCAACCAGACACGCAGGCTGCGGCTGC
Organism: Marinobacter sp. X15-166B; assembly: GCF_001752365.1. Classification (GTDB taxonomy): domain Bacteria; phylum Pseudomonadota; class Gammaproteobacteria; order Pseudomonadales; family Oleiphilaceae; genus Marinobacter. The sequence goes on from NZ_MEIY01000001.1 coordinate 535,977, forward strand.
GGGCATTGACCACCCCGACCCCGCCGCAGAGGATAACCATGTCGAGCGGTCCGCAGTCGTCAATGCTGTGGTCGGGGGTCACCAGCATTCGGTCGCTGGCGCGCACCGGCGCCCCGGTTTCCGTCAGCATGACCCATTCATAGAGCGGCTGGCCCGACAACTGATTGGCCATGCGCAACGGTCCAATGGCGGCAGCCAGAGATATCATGGTGAAATTATTCACCAGCATAAAACCGACACGCTGTGGTTGACTCATGGCGCTTGCTCCCGGGTCTATTCGACCGCGTTTCATTTATTGTTGTTATGGCATCAACGCTGGAACGACAACTGTGCATTTAACATCCGGATCTCGTCATCAATGAAACATATACCATAATCCGGATTACGCAAATCGAAGCGGGGCGCCCTGGCTGCCATTGTTATCAGCCCTGCTCCCTTACGGTTGTCTGAAAACGACCCGCCAATGGCTCATTTCCGACCTTATGGCGTCCCCTCTCGGCAACGAACACCGGCGTGCGTGGTAAAACGGGGCGGACAGACAACTGCATGTCGCTTTTGAGCAACCAGCCCCAGCCAAAGTGCACAAAAATGCCAGCATAAGAACAATCGGGCGCAGCGAGGCAGAGGTCAGCGATGAATCAGGATTTCATTTCACCCATCAACACCCAGACCTGGAGCCATGGGCGCCACCCGGTACGCTGCGTCCGGGTCATTCAGGAGACCTGGGACGTGCGGACCTTCTGCTTTATGGCGGAAAGCCCGCTGCTGTTCTTCTTCAAACCCGGCCAGTTTGTCACCCTGGAACTGGAAATTGCCGGGCAGACGGTGATGCGCAGTTACACCATCGCTTCCTCTCCTTCGGTGCCCTACAGCTTTTCCATCACCGTTAAACGGGAACCGGGCGGCCAGGTGTCCAACTGGCTGCACGACACCCTCAACGAGGGGGATGCGCTGGCGGTGCACGGCCCGGTCGGCGACTTCAACTGCATCGACTTCCCCAGTGACAAGGTGTTACTGCTCTCTGGCGGCGTCGGCATTACCCCGGTGATGTCCATGGCGCGCTGGTGGTTCGATACCAATGCCGACGTGGACATTCATTTCATCCACAGCGCTCGTACCCCCAAGGATCTGATCTTTTACCGGGAGCTGCAGCACATGGATTCGCGGCTGAAAAACATCCATTTGAGCCTGATTTGCGAGCGCCTCGACATTGGCGAGACCTGGAGTGGCTTTAAGGGGTATCTGAACGCTTCCATGCTCGCGCTCATTGCCCCGGACTTTCTCGACCGGGAGGTGTTTTGCTGTGGCCCCACGCCTTATATGCAAGCGGTACGCACCCTGCTGCGAGACAGCGGATTTCCGATGGAGCGCTATCACGAGGAAAGCTTCAGTGCCACCCCGGTCGAGGTGGCCGAAAACGTTGAAGAACACGCCCGCGAAGCGGTGGAACTGGCGGAAGAGCTGGAGCGCACCGAAGATCGCTTGACGGTGTCCTTCCAGAGCAGCGACCTGCAGGTGGAGATTCTGCCCACCGAAACCCTGCACAGCGCTGCGGCCCAAGTGGGGCTGCATATCCCCAAAGCCTGCGGCATGGGCATCTGCGGCACCTGCAAGGTGCTGGTGGTCAAAGGCGAGGTCAGCATGGATCACAACGGTGGCATCACCGAAGAGGACATCGCCGACGGTTATGTACTGAGCTGTTGCAGCCTGCCCATGGGCGATGTGGAAATAGCGTTTTGACCCGAACAGCCCCCAACGCCTGCCCCACCGTCTCGTGGCGGGCAGGCGTCACGCTCCCCCCGCTCGTCAGGCGGGAATCATGCCATGGGGGTCCATGACAAATTTCTTGGCCACTCCGCCGTCAAATTCGGCGTAGCCCTCGGCGGCCTGATCCAGCCGGATTACCTGCACGTTCACTGCTTCCGCAATGTTCACCCGGTCAAACAGGATTGCCTGCATCAGCTGGCGGTGGTACCTCATCACCGGACACTGCCCGGTATGGAATGAATGGGACTTGGCCCAGCACCAGACCGGCCTCGGCGGTGGTCCGCCCGCGTACCATGTGCTGGTCACTGCCGCAGATGTTGGTCGCGACCACCTTGAGGATCACCCCGTGGTGACAGGCGCGATGGCCAAGGGACAGCTCCGGAAAAGAAATGGGTTGCACCTCGACGGTGCCCGGGCCGGTGTAGACAACGCCTCTGTTTCCATTTATTGCACTCATAATCAGCATCCTCTTGCTTGTCGGAAGTCAGCGCCGCCACGGGTAATGCACCCACCCGCCACGGCAACCGCCAGTTAACAAGCAACGCCACCAGGCCACGCTGCTGATTAAGACATGCACGTGTCAAAACGAGACATCCCATTGGCATCGACAGCATCAAACAGACAGTGATTCGTAGATGGCTCATGCATTGAGTGAATCGGCGCGCTGCGCCAGCCAGAGACGAATCCATTTCTCACACGCCACCACCAGATAAATGACCAGCCCCACGGCACTGATATACAGCCAGTCGATCACTTCGATGGGCGCGGTGTGAAACAGCTGGTTCATCACCGGCAGGTAGGTAAAGGCCAGGCTGGAGGCCGCCATGGCCACTATGCCCGCCCAGACCCACATATTGCTGAACAGCCCAAGGCGCAGCATCGACACCCGCAGCGAGCGGCAATTGAGTAAGTAGAAGGACTGGCCCACGGCGAACACATTGACGGCAATCGTGCGGGCCTGGGCTTCGCTGTCCCCCTGTTGCAAGGCCCACTCGAACAACCCGAAGCTGCCCACCAGCAACAACAGCCCAACCAGCACAATACGAAACACCATTTCGCTGGTGAGGATAGCGCTACCGGGTGTCCGCGGCGGGCATTGCATGATTCCGGGCTCCCGCGGTTCAAAGGCGAGCGCAAGCCCCAGCAGGACCGCCGTGGTCATATTGATCCACAAGACCTGTACCGGCAACACCGGCAGGGGCTGGGCGAACAGAACCGCCACGATGATGATAAGCCCCTGGCCGGCATTGGTGGGCAGAATCCAGGTGAGAAACTTGATCAGGTTATCAAACACGCCGCGCCCTTCTTCTACCGCCGCTTCAATGGTGGCGAAGTTGTCGTCCGTCAGGACCATGTCGGCCGCTTCCTTGGCCACTTCGGTGCCGGTCATGCCCATGGCTATGCCGATATCGGCCTTGCGTACCGCGGGCGCATCGTTCACTCCGTCGCCGGTCATCGCGACCACTTCCTGATTGGCTTGCAAGGCGCCGACCAGACGCAGCTTTTGTTCCGGCGAGACCCGTGCGAATACCGAGGCGTGGTTTGCAGCCTCTACCAGTTCAGCCTCCGTCATGGCTTCCAGCTCCCGGCCGGTGCAGACGGTGGTTGCCGCATCGGCCCCCCCCTGCTTGGACAAGCCGATTTTTTCGGCAATGGCCGCGGCCGTCAGGGCATGGTCCCCGGTAATCATTTTGACCTGCACCCCTGCGGCCTGGCAGGCCGCTATGGCGGTTATTGCCTCTTCCCGGGGCGGGTCGATCATGCCCTGTAAACCGATAAACTCCAGCCCCTCAGCCACACTGCGGGGATCAATGTGCTGCGTATCCGGCGGCAGAAACCGACGGGCGAAACCCAGCACGCGCAGCCCCTGCCCCGCCATGCGCTCCACTTGCGCCTCTATCGCGGCGCGCTCCAGGGGCAGCGCCGCGCCGTCGGCTGCCAACACCCGGCTGCAGCGCTGCAGGACACTTTCCACCGAGCCCTTCAGGTAGACAACGTTTTCGTCGCGGGCCGTGTGGTGATGCAGGCTCGCCATATACTGGTATTGGGATTTAAACGGGATAGCATCCAGTTGTGGCAGGCGGGTTGCCAGCGTAGTGGTGTCCAATCCGGCCTTGCGTGCCGACACCAGCAACGCCCCTTCGGTCGGATCGCCGGCCACCGTCCAGCCCTGCTCATTCTGTTCCAATGCCGCGTCATTACAGAGCAATCCTGCCTGCATACACTCCAGAAATGCGGGTTTCGAGTCGATCTCGAACGCCGTATCCTGCAGGGTGAAGTGACCCTCGGGCGAATAGCCGATACCCTGACCCGCAAACAGTTCGCCGCCCGCCCAGACTTGCAATACCGTCATCTCATTACGGGTGAGCGTACCCGTTTTGTCGGAGCAAATGACGGTGGTGCTGCCCAGGGTTTCAACCGCCGGCAGATGACGAATGATGGCGTTCCGTTTGGCCATTCTCGAGACACCGATAGCCAGGGTGATGGTCATCACGGCAGGCAAGCCTTCGGGGATCATCGCTACCGACAAGGCCACACTCGCCATAAACAGGTTTTCCCATGGCTGACCGTGCCAGACGCCCACCAGAAAGGTAAACGTCGCCAGACCCAGAATGGCAACCAGCAACACCTCGCTGAACTTGGCAATTTTGCGGGTCAGCGGGGTGGCCAACACCTCCGCACTGCTGATCAAGGTGGAGATGCGGCCCATCTCGGTAGCGTCACCGGTCGCCACCACCACGCCCCGTCCGGTGCCGTAAGTCACCAGGGTGGATGAAAACAGCATGTTGGTCCGGTCAGCCAGGGAGGTATCTTCAGGCAGCACCGCTACCTGCTTGCTGACCGGCACGGATTCACCGGTGAGGGCGGACTCGTCGATCTGCAGTTCAAGGCCGCTCAGCAGGCGCATGTCGGCGGGAACCTTGTCACCCGATTGCAGCACCACTATATCGCCCGGCACCAAGTCACTGGCGTCGATCCGGTGCAGTTCTCCTGACCGCAACACCGTGGCTTCGGTTTTCAGTGCTTTTGACAAGGCCGCCAGCGCACTTAATGCCTTGCCTTCCTGGATGAATCCGATAATGGAATTGAGCAACACCACGCCGAAAATAACGCTCGCCGCCGCCCAGTCTTGCAGATAGAGTTTGACCCCCGTTGCGGCCAGCAGGATGTACACCAGCGTCTGGTGAAATTGCAGCAGAAAGCGCAGCAAAGGGCCTTTGCCGGTCCGAACGGTCAGTTCGTTAGTGCCAAATTTTTCGCGCCGGTCCTGGATATCCGCCGCATCCAGCCCCCCATCAGGCTGAACACCCAGCGAATCCGTTACTTCCGTTTCCGGAAGCTGGTGCCAAAGTGTCGTCGAAGGTGTCGGCATGGTGTTCGACCTTTGCTATGCGTCTGCGCAGTGGTCGCGGAGGTACTGCAAGGAACATCCATGATCTGTCGTTCAGTGGAGGGGTAACCAGCGACTCTGCCAATGACGGTTCCAATCCTGAGTATGACTGCAGGACTGCCCACCAGCCAGCACCCCCGCCCGGGGCCGCTGCACCGGAACCTGGCGAGCGGCTGCCCGCCACCTTATTCTCCAAATCCTTGCGGACCCGGCGCAAGGGGTGCCAGCCTGGAAAGGCGGCGATGAGCAGGTCTGAGGCGCCCCGAACATGGGACCAGGCCCGACCGCGTTCCTGTCAACTGTCTTCGCTGCCGTCAGATTTGGTGCTTTTTTTGCCGGCCGCCAGGTTGGCAAAGCGGGAAAAAAACGCCTGAAATTGTTCAGCGCCCTGCAACCCCATCGGCATGATGCGCTTCATGAGCAACTCCGGGTCACTCATCTCATCGAGCGACTGGTTCATCTTTTCCTCCATTTTGGCCATCAACTGTTTTTGCACTGGCTCAATATCCGGCAGACCCATAACTTTGCGGAATTCTTCGGGGCTCATGTCTATTTCTATATTAATCTTCAATGCATCACCTGTTATGTCGTTTTGCGTTATAACTGAAGGTTTAGCTCACAGGCTAGCGAAAAACCACCCCGGTCACACACACCCGCCGGTTTCGCCGGCGCACACCATTGATGGGCGGATCGGGCCTGTCAGGCCCTTGGCTCACTCGGGTTCTTGAAAGACTGCGTGACCGGGGCCCATGAACGCAAAAAGCCGCACGGTATCCGTGCGGCTTTTGGGGCTTGCCCTGCGGGGCGGATGACCATGTCAGAGGATCAGCCAGCGGCCAACACTCCACCGATCACCGCAACCACGCCACCCAGGGAACGGGTTACCCGGTTATCGGCTTTCAGCATCAGCGCGCCCAGACCACGGCCTGCAAAAGTGATGGCCAGGGTGGCGATCAGGAAACCGGCCCCGTAGCTCAACAAGCTTGCGCCGGCGGTCATTTCTGCACCGTGGGCGTAACCGTGGGTGATCATGAACAGAGCCACCAACACGCCGCCAACGGCGGTGGGCAGCTTGGCCATAGTGGCGATCAGCACGCCGGCCAAGAGAACCGACATGGCGATGCCGGTTTCCACGCCGGCCAGATTCAGGCCGCCCCACGCCAGGGCCGCACCCAGCACCATACCACCCACGACAAACAGAGGTGCGCCGTTTTTCATGGCGGTGTTCTGGCGGATACTCCAGAAGCCGATGGCAGCCATGGCCAGCAGGTGGTCAATCCCCATGAACGGGTGCAGCAAACCGCTGAGAAAATCGCTGTGGGTGTGCAGGCCGTGGCCAGGATGGGCCGAAGCAACGGTGGCGGTCAGCATCAGGCCCGCGGTCATCAGCAATTTGGTCATTTTCTTCATGGTGTTCTCCGTCTGTTTTCGTGATTACTGTCGGTTTGCATTAGTTCTGCCGGTTTGTTTCCCGGCCCGCGCTCAGGCGCTGGCGTTCAGTTTCTCAGGCCGGCGCTCGGGCAGCATGCCCTGCTTCAGAATGAAGCTGATGATCTCTTCCAGGCCCACGCCGTCGTACAGGTTGGCGAAAATGAACGGGCGCTCGCCGCGCATTTTTTTGGAATCCCGTTCCATCACATCAAGCGAGGCATGCACGTATTCGGCGATGTCGATTTTGTTGATGATCAGCAGGTCCGATTTGGTGATTCCCGGGCCGCCTTTGCGGGGAATTTTGTCCCCGGCGGAAACGTCGATGACGTACAGGGTCAGGTCGGACAGTTCCGGGCTGAAGGTGGCCGCCAGGTTGTCACCGCCGGATTCCACCAGCACCAGTTCCAGATTGGGGTGCCGGGATTGCAGGTCATCGATGGCCGCCAGGTTCATGGAGGCATCTTCGCGGATGGCGGTGTGCGGACAGCCGCCGGTTTCCACGCCCAGAATGCGATCCGCCGGCAGCGCGTCGTGCTTCAGCAGGAAGTCGGCGTCTTCCCGGGTGTAGATGTCGTTGGTAACCACGGCAATGTCGTAGTGGTCCTTCAGTGCCTTACACAACTGGCGCAACAGGGCGGTTTTTCCGGAGCCCACGGGGCCCCCGACGCCTACTCGTAAACAGTGCTTCATTGTTGCCTTTCCTTCTGTCAGGTCGAAGCGGTCAGCTTCGGAATAATCTCGAATATTGGGTTTCATGCTGGGCGCTGCCGAGGGCCAGCCCCGGCAGAATCGGGCCCAATTGTTCGTCCTCCAGGCTCAGTGCGGTGTCCACCGCGGCCACCAGTTGAGGGCGCAACTGTTCGTTGAGACGTTGCGCGGCGGTGTGCCCCAGGGGCATGGCTTTACACGCCACCGCCAGCTGGTTTTCCAGCCAGCCCCAGACAAAGCCGAGCAGGGTCTGGCGCACCGGCACCAGCCGTTGGTGTGCCGTCCAGGCAAAGACGGTGACGTAACCGGGCTCATCCGGCAGCCGGGCGTGGCCCTGTTCGGCCTGGGGTTGCAGCGACAGACTGGTGAGCAGGCGCAGCAGCGATACCCCCAGGCGAATGTCTTCATCGCTGAGCTCGGCGGTTTCCCGGTTGGCGTGCAGCCAGTCGTTCCAATACGCCAGCCCGTCGCTGTCGCCGTCGGCCCAGCAGCGCTGCAGCCGTGCCAGCACCGGGAGTTCGCACCGGCTCAGGCCATCGTCGAGGACTCCTTCCAGCCAGTCGCCCAGCTCCTGCTCGTTGCGTACCCAGCCCAGCTCGAAGGCGCTTTCCAGGCCCTGGGACCAGGCGAAGGCACCAATCGGCAGGGCCGGGCTTATCAACTGCATCAGCCCCAGCAGCGCCAGATCGCTCGCCTGGCTGTCAGTGTGCATGGTGGTGGTCGTCGTCATGGGCGTGCTCATGGGAATGTCCGTGACCATGGCCATGACCATGGCCGTGAGCGTGTCCGTGGCCATGAGAGTGGGCATGCTCACGGCCGGCGTGGGCATAGGCACCCGACTCGGGGTCGAACGGCGCCTCATGGTGGCTCAGCGTCGCGCCCAGCAGCTCAGCCAGCTCTTCCAGCACGTGGTCCGGCGGGAAACGTACCCAGTGTCGGCCGTCTGCGTCTGCGCCCAGGGCGAGGGACACATGGCGGTTACCCAGGTGGTAGCACAGCCGTGCCAGGGGCAGACCGTTTTCGATGTAGGCGGTGGCGACCGGCTCGTTGGCGGCACAAATACGGATCACTTCGCCGCTGCTGGCCTGCAGCAGATCGCCGTGGCGAAGCACGGGGCCACGGTCGAGGAAGAGGCCGACATCGCGGCCATTATCGGTCACGGCCTTCAGGCGGCCGCGAATGCGTAGCTCGTAGGGCAGGGTCAGGGTATCCTGCACCTCGGCCTGGGTATTGCGGTCGAGTCTCTTTGTTAACTCAAGCATCTGGATATCCTTGCAAGCGGTTCAGAACAGGTGATAACGCTGGGCCAGTGGCACTTCGGACAGGGGCTCACAGGTCAGCAGAACGCCATCGGCGTGCACCTCGTAGGTCTGTGGATCCACCGTCAGTTTCGGACAGGCCGCGTTCAGCTTCATGTCGTTTTTACGCACCTGGCGAACATTTTTTACCGGTACCAGAGGGCTCTTCAGGCCCAGCTTTTCTTCCAGCCCGGTGTCCATGGCCGCCTGGCTGACAAAGGTCATCCGGGTCGCCGCCGCCGCCCGGCCATAGGCGCCAAACATGCGGCGATAATGCACCGGCTGTGGCGTGGAAATGGAGCCGTTGGGGTCACCCATGGCGGCGCCGGCGATCATGCCGCCTTTCAGCACGAGCTCTGGCTTGACGCCAAAGAAGGGCGGGCGCCACAACACCAGATCCGCCAGCTTGCCGATTTCGATGGAGCCGACTTCGTGGCCCACACCGTGGGTGATGGCCGGGTTGATGGTGTATTTGGCAACATAGCGCTTGGCCCGGAAGTTGTCGGTGCCCCGCTCCTGATCCTCCGGCAGCAGACCCCGCTGCAGACGCATTTTGTGGGCGGTCTGCCAGGTGCGACACACCACTTCACCAATGCGGCCCATGGCCTGGGAGTCCGACGAGATCATCGAAATGACCCCCATGTCGTGGAGGATATCCTCGGCGGCGATGGTTTCGCGGCGGATGCGCGAATCCGCAAAGGCTACGTCCTCCGGAATGTTCGGGTCCAGGTGATGGCATACCATCAGCATGTCGAGATGTTCATCGACGGTGTTGATGGTGTAGGGGCGCGTCGGGTTAGTGGACGACGGCAGTACGTTGGGCAGCGCACAGGCGGTAATGATGTCCGGCGCGTGGCCACCCCCGGCCCCTTCGGTGTGGTAGGTGTGAATACACCTGCCCTTGAAGGCCCCCAGGGTGTCTTCCACAAAGCCGGACTCGTTCAGGCTGTCGGCGTGAATGGCAATCTGGATGTCGTAGCGATCGGCCACATCCAGCGCATTGCTGATGGACGCCGGTGCGGCCCCCCAGTCTTCGTGGATCTTCAGGCTCATGGCCCCGGCCTTGACCTGCTGTTCCAGCGCCTCGGGTGAACTGGCACTGCCTTTGCCGAGAAAACCGATGTTGATGGGCAAGTCATCCACCGCCTGCATCATCTTGCCCAGATGCCAGGGACCCGGGGTGTGGGTGGTCGCGGTGGAGCCGGTCGCCGGCCCGGTGCCGCCCCCTATCATGGTGGTCAGGCCACTCATCAGGGCTTCGTCCACCTGCTGCGGACAGATGTAGTGCACATGGGTATCGACCCCACCTGCGGTCAGGATGCGGCCTTCACCGGCGATGATTTCGGTGCCGGCACCGATGACGATGTCGACATCGGGCTGGGTATCCGGGTTGCCGGCCTTGCCGATGGCGGCGATGCGGCCATGCTTCAAGCCCACATCGGCCTTAACGATACCCCACCAGTCGAGGATGATGACGTTGGTGATCACCGTATCCATGACCGCATCGTCACAACGCTGGCTCTGACCCATGCCATCACGAATGACCTTGCCGCCGCCGAATATGACCTCTTCACCGTAATGGGTATGGTCATGCTCGATTTCGATCCACAATTCGGTATCGCCCAGGCGGATCCGGTCACCGGTGGTCGGGCCATACATGTCCGCATAGGCTTGGCGGGAAATCCTCATTTTGCTGCTCCCTTCTTCGGAGTTTTATCCAGAGGTCCCATGACCTCGCCACGAAAGCCGTAAATACGGCGCAGGCCGGCATACGGAATTAAAGGAACATCGCGGGTCTGGCCCGGCTCGAAACGAATGGCCGTGCCCGCCGCAATGGCCAGACGATGGCCATGGGCCTTTTTGCGATCAAAGCGCAATGCCGGGTTGGTTTCGGCAAAGTGATAATGGGAGCCGACCTGGACCGGACGGTCGCCGGTGTTGGCAACACTGATGGTGATGCTGTCACGATCGGCGCACAGATCGATGTCTCCACCCTGCAACTGATATTCACCGGGGATCATGGCGAGCCTCCTCAGACAATGGGGTGATGAACGGTGACCAGCTTGGTCCCGTCGGGAAAGGTAGCTTCAACCTGCACGTCCTGGATCATCTCGGCTACACCTTCCATGACGTCGTCCCGGGTCAGTATTTCACGGCCGGCACTCATCATGTCCGCCACAGTGCGGCCTTCGCGAGCCCCTTCCATAATGGCGCAACTGATCAGCGCGACCGATTCGGGGTAGTTCAACTTCAGGCCCTTGGCCTTGCGGCGCTCAGCCAGCAGCCCCGCGGTAAACAACAACAACTTGTCTTTATCTCTTGGCGTTAATTCCATCGCTAACTCCGTAGTCGTCGATGTTGCGTATTGATGGCCCATACTGTTACTAAGCATAGGCGTTGGTCGTCGCCAAAGCCGGTGCTTTGGCGTGAAAAATCAGGTCAGCCAGATCCGCGGCACCGTGGCCTCGTGTCCGGTCAGCCGCGGGCGCAAAATCACCCGCGCTTGCTGGAACAAATCCCAGACCTCGTTGCGCTCCTGGCCAAGGTAGCGCACCAGCAGCACGCCGCGGCGATAGGTCACCGCCCAACGCTGGCTGGCGGGCAGCCCGGCCCGCAGCGCGTCAACAGCGGCGGCGGGATCGGTCAGGCCAATCGCCCACAAGGTGGCGTGCACGGTGGCACCGCCCTGGCCCCATTTGCCGGTGAAGCGGCGATGATGGGGGTCCAGAGACTGGCGCTCCAGCCACAGAGGGCGGCCATTGCGGGTCACCTGAAAGCCTTGCTCCAGGTGGCCGTTAACAAACGGCAGCTCGCTGGCGGGGCGGCCAAGGCCCAGAATTTCCCAGCCCAGGCATTTGGCGTTGTCTTCCAGCTCTATGTTGAAGGATTGCCGGCCCCGGGAGCCGTCAAACGCCAGGGTTTCCTGAGGCAACCATTCCAGTGTGGCGCCATCGGCCACTTTCAGGTGGGTGGTCTGGGTCCAGGCAACGCCGTTGCTGTCGGCCCGATAGAGTTTGTTGGCCGACGGGGTGGTTAACAGGGTGTGCGCGCCAGACGCCACGGTGACATCAATGTTGAGGGCATCACCACTGACGAGCCCCCCGGGAGGGTGCAGCAGATACACGTGACAACAGCCGTCGCGGCCTTCCGGGTAAAACGGCCGTTGCACCCGCAAGGGGCCATAATGGTGCGCTTTGTTCATGCGGGTAATGCTGGCGTCACCGTCGGAATGGGCGCAGAACCCCAGCGTCAGGGACGCCGCCCAGTGGCGGCCGGCATCAAAGCGATGCCCGGAATCCGCGTCTGCCCGTGTTTTTACGGGCGAAGAGGGTAGAGTCGTCATGCCATCGAACACCTTTTTATGAGCCCAGCGCAGCACTCTGCTGAATCCACAGCCTATTTTCCTGACAGACAGGGCTATACGCTGAAGATAGCAAAAGGATCTCGAACGTCCACGCGCGGGCACGGTCAGATTGACGGAGTCGGCCTGTCAGCCGCCGTCGGTTATCAGCTTGCGAGCATTGCTTGCTTGTAGAGTGCAAAACTGATGCAGAAAAACTTCGTATACAGATCAGGGCGGAGACGAACGTCTCTGGGTGTGTATGCCGAATTGAGGAACTCAAAGGCCTAAAGTTAAGACTTTCTCGAACCACCAGCTGTGCCCTGTGGCAATCATAACCCAATGAAAAAAACCATCCAGACCCAGACCTCAAAATCGTCAAAAACATTCAAGCCGGCGCTGCCCCCGACCGCCTGCGCGTGGGGTAAACTCATTGGCATCAACAACCTGGTGCTACGACAGTGGTGACTTCAGCTATGGCAACCCCCCTACCCCCTGACCCTCCTCCCTGCCGGGTGGTAATTTTCGGAGCCGGCAGCGTCGGCTGCTACATCGGCGCCCGCTTGCTGGCGGCCGGGGCCGACGTGGTTTTGGTCGGCCGCCCGCGCCTGCAAACGCTGCTGCAGGCGCAGCCCCTGATCGCCACCGACCTGACCGGCTTCCGCTGCCAACTCACCCTGCCGGTACACCGCTACGTCGGCGCCATGGCAGCCGCGGGGCCGGCCGATCTGGTGCTGGTGACGGTGAAATCCGCCGCGACCGAAGAGGCCGGGCGCCAACTGGCTTCCCACGTCCGCTCCGGCACGCCGGTGCTCAGCCTGCAGAACGGCATCAGCAATGCCGCGCGCTTGCAACACATGCTGCCCGCGGCGCGGGTGCTGACAGGCATGGTGCCGTTCAATGTGCTGCAGCAAGCCCCCGGTCACTTTCATCAGGGCACCGAGGGGCGCCTGATGGTCGAGCTGGATGAGACGCTCAGCCCAGCCCTGCCCTGGTTCGAGCGGGCGGGCCTGCCCCTGGAGCAGCGACAGGACATGACCGCGGTGATGTGGTCCAAACTGCTGCTCAACCTGAACAACCCCATCAACGCCCTCTCGGGGCTGCCGTTGCTGGAACAGCTGTCCAACCGGGATTTTCGCCGCTGCCTGGCGATGGCGCAGCGGGAAGCCCTGGCCATGCTCAAGGAGGCAGGCACCCCGACCGCCCAGCTCACGCGCCTGCCAATGGCCTGGATTCCGCTCGTGATGTCGTCCCCGAACTGGCTGTTTGCGCGCCTGGCAAAGCAAATGCTGGCGATTGACCCGCTGGCACGCTCTTCCATGTGGGAAGATCTGGAGGCCGGCCGTCCCACTGAGGTGGACTGGATCAACGGCGAAGTGGTCACGCTGGCCCAATCTCTCGGCCGCCCCGCCCCGGTGAACAGCCGTCTGATGGATTTGATCCACGAAAGCGAACAATCCCGCCGCCATTGGGACGGTAAAGCCCTCCTGCACACCCTGCGCCCCTGAAAGCGCACACTCGTGTACGCTTTCTCTCACACCACGGCGCTGCCTTGTCCCGTTCTCTTCAGCCGTCCGAGGGGTAGTATGTTCAGCGTCAGGACGACAAGCCGGCAAGGATGCGGGCTCAGGGACGAAGTTGATCGCTCACAGGGTTGTGAGCAAGCAAGGACGATGACGCAGGGATTGCGTTGCCCAAGGATCGGGCACAGGGCTGGTCACGGTGAGGAACACAAGGATTGCGCTGCTCGCCGTGACCTCCCCTCCCATTTAATGCTGTTTACGTTCGCGCGCTGCTGTTCTTTTTCTCTCTCCTGGCATGGATAACCACTTAAAGAGACCCCTTCAGAGAGAACGACACCATGAAAGCTCATTCGGTTTTTGCCACTTTTGTGTTACTGCTCACCCTGCTGGCCGGTACCGCATACGCCCAGCCTGAAACCAGCAGTCAACCGGTGAATATCAATACCGCCGATGTCGCTGCATTGGCCAGCCTCAGCGGCATTGGCCAAAGCAAGGCGGAAGCAATCGTCGCCTATCGCGAGCAGCACGGCGCGTTCAGCTCACTGGAAGAGCTGGCCAGGGTGCGCGGCATTGGCAGCAAAACCGTGGCCAAAAACGCCGACCGCTTGACCCTCCAATAACCCCCGGCAGACCTGTTCAGCCGAAGTCGGGCTGGACAGGTCTGGCTCCTCCGCCTATCGTGGATTGAGCCGTTCCCGATTCGGCGCAGCAGTGGAGCCTCCCCCATGGCAGACCCGGTTAAGGTATACCCGGCCAAGCCGGATAAAGTGTATTTTTTTGCCACTTGCCTGATTGACCTGTTCTACCCCGAGGCGGGTCTGGCCGGTATCCAGCTGCTGGAACGGGAAGGCATCGAGGTTCTGTTCCCCCAGGGTCAGACCTGTTGCGGGCAACCGGCGTATACCTCCGGCTATCACGATGAGGCCCGCGCCGTGGCCGCCGCGCAACTGAACCTGTTCCCCGCCGACTGGCCCATCGTAGTGCCCTCCGGTTCCTGTGGCGGGATGATGCGCACCCACTACCCTGCGCTGTTTCGTGACACACCGCATCAGGCCGCCGCTGAGCGGGTAGCGGCGCGGGTGCTGGAACTGACCGATTTTCTGCTGAATGTGTGCCATATCCAATTGCAGGACCTGGGGGAGCCGGATACCGTAGCCATGCACACGTCCTGCTCCGCCCGCCGTGAACTGGGGCTGGCCGGCGTCGGCCCGGCATTGCTGGGGCAACTCAAACAAGTCACGGTGGTTGACCCGGCCCGGGCGGAAGAGTGCTGCGGCTTTGGCGGCACCTTTGCGGTGCGCCACCCGCAGATATCCGGCGCCCTGGTCAGTGACAAAACCGACGCCCTGGTCGCCACCGGCGCCCGGGGCTTTGTAACCACCGATTGCGGCTGCCTGATGAACATTGCCGGTCACGCTGAAAAAGCCGACAAAGCAATCGTCGGCGAGCATATTCTCAGCTACCTGTGGCAGCGTACCGGCGGGGAGTCGCCCCCATGAGCCAGTCCAGCCACCAACACGGTCATCCGGGAGACTTCAAACCCCGCGCGGACGCCGCCCTGCGCAACCCCAAAATCCGCCAGAACTTTCGCCAGGCAATGGACGGGCTGATGAGCAAGCGCAAGGCGGCATTTGCCGACTGGGACCTGGAGGCGCTGCGTACCCTGGGGGCCAACATTCGCCTGCGTGCGCTGGTGCAATTGCCTGAATTGCTGGAACAACTGGAGGCCAGATTAACCGCCAACGGCATTCAGGTGCACTGGGCCAACGACGGCGCCGAAGCCTGCCGGATTGTGCGTGACATCTGCGTGGCCCGCGACGCCAAACGGGTCATTAAGGGCAAGTCGATGGTGTCCGAGGAAATGGACCTCAATCATTACCTGGACGCGCAGGGCATTGAAGCGCTGGAGTCGGATCTGGGCGAATACATCGTGCAACTGGCGGAAGAAACCCCGTCCCACATCATCATGCCGGCGATCCACAAAAACACCGCAGACATTACCGACCTGTTGCACGCCAAAACCGGCACCGAACGTTTCCCCGATGTGGAATACCTCACCGCCAGCGCCCGAAAGCAACTGCGGGAAAAATTCGCCCAGGCGGACGTCGGCATCTCCGGCGTCAATTTTGCGGTTGCCGAAACCGGCACCCTGTGCCTGGTGGAAAACGAGGGCAACGGCCGCATGACCACCACGGTGCCGCCCTGTCACATTGCGGTGACCGGCATCGAAAAAGTGGTGGCCCGGCTGGAGGATGTTGCGCCCCTGCTGGCATTGCTGACGCGCTCCGCCACCGGGCAACCCATCACCACCTACGTCAATATGATTTCGCGGCCGCGCCAACCGGATGAGCTGGACGGGCCGGAGGCGGTGCACCTGGTGCTGGTGGACAATGGTCGTTCGTCGATCTATCAGGACGATCAGCTGCTGGATACGCTGCGCTGCATTCGGTGTGGCGCCTGCATGAATCACTGCCCGGTGTATACCCGTATCGGTGGTCACGCCTACGGCACCACCTACCCCGGCCCCATCGGCAAGATTCTGATGCCCCAGTTGCTGGGGCTGACGGAGACCGCCGACCTGCCCAGCGCCTCCAGTCTGTGTGGGGCCTGCGCCGAAGTCTGCCCGGTCCGCATCCCCATCCCCGACCTGCTGGTACGCCTGCGGCAGGAAGCCGTCGACGGCGACCAGCAACACCCCGCTATCGTCCGGGGCCACGGCAGCAAACGCAACCGCTGGGAAGCGTTGGCGTGGCAAGGCTGGCGGCTGATGCACACGTCGCCGACGCTGTATCGCCTCGGCACCCGCCTGGCGGCCCGATTGCGCCGCCTGCAGCCGGTTCGCTTTGGCGGCTGGACCGACCACCGCAGCGCACCCAAGCTGGCAGCCAGGAGTTTGCACGCACGGATGCGGGAGCGGCAGCCATGAGCACCAAAGAGCAGATTCTGCAACGGCTGCGGGCCCGCACGGGCACTCTGCCGGCGGCTCCCCCGTGTGATTTCTCGGTGCTCAACCGGCACCGCTGGAGTCTGGCCGACAAGCTGGACGCGTTTGAAATCGCATTGGAATCGGTGCACGGAGAAACCCACCGTCTGCGGCGGGACAACTGGGTGGCGCGGCTGGCAGAAATTTTGCAAACCCGCAAGGTACGCCACCTGCTGGCGCCCAGGCACCACCCGGTGGGCGTCACCCTGCGCCAATCGACGCGGGAGGACCTGCCCCAGCTGCTGCATTACGACCGCCCCATCGAACAGTGGCAGCCCGAACTGTTTGACCGGGTGGATGCCAGCCTCACGTCCACCCTGGGCGGCATTGCCGAGACCGGTTCCTTGCTGCTGTGGCCAACGGCGGATGAGCCACGACTGATGAGTCTGGTGCCTCCGGTGCACATCGCAGTACTGGAGGCTTCCACCTTGTACGCCACCTTGCATGAGGCTATGACGGCTCAGCACTGGGCCAATAACATGCCCACCAACGCGCTGCTTGTCTCCGGCCCGTCCAAGACCGCCGACATCGAGCAAACCCTGGCCTACGGTGTGCACGGTCCCAAGGAGCTGATCGTGTTACTGCTGTGTGACGCCTAGCCGGTGCCCCAATCGCCGTGCTTCAGGCCGTGTTGCCCTGGCTTTCCAGCATGTTGGGTTGCAGAATTTCGATCCAGTAACCGTCCGGATCTTTGATGAACGCCAGCCCTTTCATCTTGCCGTCGTCGGGCCGTTTGACAAAGTCAACGCCCAGTTGCTCAAAACGCTCGGCGGCTTGATACACATCCGGTACTGCCACGCCGATGTGGCCGAACCCCTGCGGCTGGTCGTTGCCGTTGTGGTAGCTGAACTCGCTGTCGGTTTCGGTACCCCAGTTATGGGTCAGCTCCAGCATGGCTTCGCGGCCAAAGGTGAAGGTGGTGCGTTGCGCGTCATTAGCGGGGACCGCCGCGGCCTGCTGCTCATCCAGATAGGCCAGAAAATACAGCGTGAACTTCATGTCGGGGAAGTCCAGCTTGCGTACCAGCCTCATCCCCATGACCCGGGTATAGAAGTCCAGACTGCGTGCCGGATCCTTGATGCGCAGCATGGTCTGATTGAAAACATAACCTTCCGTGGCCGGATCGACGGTTTCTGAAAGGCCCGGGGCCTCGTCAAAATGACGTGACATCTGCATTCTCCTGCAATAATTTAGAAAACGGCGGTATTGCCTGCGCCTATTGTACAGTTTCCCCCTCAGCCTTGGATGCCGATCATGATTGGACTGGGCCAGATAGTCATCGTGTTGTCCGTAGCGGTCATCGCCGTACCGCTGTTCAAACGGGCCGGTCTGGGTGCCGTATTGGGGTACATTGCTGCGGGCATGGTCCTGGGTCCCTATGGGCTGGGCGTCTTCAAGGCCCCCGACAACGTCATGCACATGTCCGAATTCGGGGTGGTGCTGCTGATGTTCGTGATCGGCATTGAGTTGCAGTTTTCCCGCCTCAAGGCCTTGCGCAAGCCCATTTTCGGTCTGGGATCGCTGCAGGTGGTGTTGTGCGTGGCGGCGCTGGGGGGCGCCATGGTGCTGGCCGGTGGCAGCTACACAGCGGCCATCGTGGTGGGTTGTGCGCTGGCGCTGTCCTCCACCGCGTTTGTGCTGCAATTGCTGGCCGAGAAAAAAGAGCTGACCAGTGCCCACGGCCGGTTGTCCTTCGCCTTCTTGCTGTTTCAGGATATTTCGGTGATTCCGATCATGGCATTCCTGCCGTTTCTGGCGGGTGGCGGTGAGACCAATGCCGGCTGGCAGGACCTGCTGACCGACGCCGTGCAGATTGTGGTGCTGTTTGCCGCCATTGTCATCGTCGCCCGATACCTGCTGCGGGGCGCGCTGAAGTTCGTGCACTCTACCGGGGTCCGGGAAATATCCATTGCCGCGACCCTGCTGGTGGTGTCGGGGACGGCGTTGCTGATGGAATTCGTGGGCCTGTCCATGGCCCTTGGCGCATTTGTCGCCGGGGTGCTGCTGGCCGAATCGGAGTTTCGCCACCAGCTGGAAGCCGATATAGAGCCGTTCAAGGGGCTGTTGCTGGGGCTGTTTTTCATCTCGGTCGGCATGACCCTGAATCTCTCGAAAGTGATCTCGTCGCCGCTGCAGTTGCTGTCCGTTGCGCTGTTGCTCATGCTTATCAAAACCGTGGTCATCGCAGCCGTGGGTTACTGGGGCGGCAAGATCAAGGGAGTGAATGCACTCAAACTGGGCCTGCTGCTCAGCCAGGGGGGCGAGTTTGGCTTTGTGATTCTGTCCCTCGCCGGCCAGCTTGATCTGGTGGACCGGGTGCTGCGGGAACAGATGACGGCGGTCATCACCCTGTCGATGATTCTGACCCCGCTGTTACTCACTCTGTTTGAAAAACTGACCCCTCACCTGGTTCGCGAAACGGAACCTGCGTTCGAGCAGCCTGACGAGGTCCAGTCGGGGGTGGTGATTGCCGGATTCGGCCGCTATGGCCAGATCAGCGGCCGGCTACTGGCCTCGCTGCAAATACCGTTTACGGCGCTGGACATCAGCCCGGACCAGGTCGACGTGGTGCGCAAATTTGGCAACAAGGTCCACTATGGCGACGCCTCACAGCTGGATGTCCTGCACGCCGCCAAAACCGGCGACGCCAAGGTGCTGGTGCTGGCGATCGACGACATCAGCGCCTCACTCAGAACGGCCCGCCTGATGCAACAGAACTTTCCCCACGTACGCATTCTCGCCCGCGCCCGGAACCGGCGCCACGCCCACTGTCTGATGGACGCCGGGGTTACCTGGATACTGCGGGAAACCTATTTGTCCGCCCTGGCGACCGCCGAAGAATTGCTGGTGACCCTCGGGCGCGAGCGGGCCGAAGCCCAGGAGCTGACCACCCTGTTCCGCGAGGCAGACCAACGGACCTTGCGACGGCAGTACGGGATGCATCACGACCCGGAAAAGATCATTGAGTCGTCGAAGGAAAGCGCCGAAGCCCTGCGGGGGTTATTTGAACAAGATCTGGCGGGCACGGATCACCCACCGCGGTGACCCCGGCCGTTGCGCCCGAACCGACCACGCAGGCTCTGCTGGACACGCCCCCGGGCTGTCGCAGTAAACTGCCCCAGTCACTTACCAGTGAGCACGTTATGGACGATCCCAGCACACTTTCCAGCGACACATCCGACCCTTCCACAGAGGAGTCGCGAGCGCCGGGCCGCCGCTTGCTGTGGTCCGGCCTGCTGTTTATTGCCCTGACCCTCGCCGGACTGACGGTGGTCTACCTGCAGTTCGCAGACAAAAGTGTCTCGTTTGACTGGCGGTTGCTGGCCCCTCAAACCCTGTTGGCGGTAGCAACCCTGCTGCTGGTGTATTTCATTTCTGACGGATTACGCCTTTATTGCACTCTGCGGGCGCTGGGCTACGGCCTGCCGTTCAAAAAAGTATTCAAGCTGGTATTTATCAACCTGTTTTTTGCCAATGTCACACCCATGGCCACGGGGGGCGGGTTTGCACAAATCTGGTACCTGCAGCGGCATGGCGTGCCCCTGGGTTACGCCACGGCGGCCACCACCATTCGTACCGTACTGGCCGTCATCTTTATATTTTCACTCACACCCTTCTTTTTGATGACCCTGGAGGTTCTGCAGAAGCAAACTCTGCTGAGCGACCTGGCCATGGCCCTGGCGGTGTTCATCACCCTCTATCTGGGCTTCTTTGCGGTGGTGCTGTTTCGCACCCGCTGGCTGATCGGTCCCCTGTGCACCCTGATCTCCTGGCTGCACAGAGTGCGTCTGCTCAGCGACACCCGGCAACGACGGTGGCTGTACAAGATCAAACGGGAAATGCTTGAGTTTTCCCAGAGCTTTGCTGAGTACCTGCGCGGTCCCAAACACTGGGTACTGCTCTCCGTTGTGTCTACCTGCGTGTTCTTGCTGAGCCTGTTCAGCATTCCGGCCCTGTTGATCTATAGTTTGGGGTACGAAGTGGATTACCTGACCACACTCGGGCTGTTGGTGGTGACCACGTTTATTATGTATGTTTCCCCAACGCCGGGTGCCTCGGGAATTTCGGAAGGCGTTTTCGGAACCTTTTTTCAGGCTACCCTCACCGCGAACCACCTGATTCTGGTGATTATCGGCTGGCGGTTTCTGACGATCTATCTGGGCATGCTGGTTGGCCTGATGATCGTGCAACGGGAACTGCATGCGGGGCGCAAGGAGCAGCAATGAGGTTCAGAAACCGGGCGGCACAACTGAAGGCCTTATTTTACTTCAACCTGATGATTGTGTTGTTACTGGTGGGCTACAAGGTGTACCTCAATCTGTCAGATAACGCGTTTTCAGCGGTGCACACCGAAGAAGCGGCGCGACTGACCAGCACCCTGGCCGGCAGAGACGCCTTCAGCTTTGCGGTGGTGGGTAACATCAACAACTCCGTTGGCATTTTTGAAGAGCGCATCATTCCGATGCTGAACGCCGATGTGGATTTTATGGTCTCGGCAGGCAATGCGGTCAGTAATGGCAGCGAAGACAAATACCGGGCGCTCTACGGTTCCCTCAGCCACCTGCAGATCCCCTACCTGCTGACCTTCGGAAAAAACGAATATCAGAACTTTGGCAGTTTCCGGTTTTACGATCACTTCGGCCCGCATTTTTACAGCATCCGCGCCGGCAACAGCCGCCTGATCTTCCTCGACAGTACCAGCAAGACGCCCTGGCAATGGCAGGTGCGCTGGCTGACGGATCTGCTGAACAAAGATGACGCCCGGCACAAGTTTGTGTTTGTCGGCCACCCCCTGTTACCCAGCCCTCAGGAAACACTGTTTGTCCAGCCGGACGACTATCTGGCCCCCGAAGCATTTCAGCAGGCGCTGCTAGAGTTGTTCAAATTGCATCGGGTGGACGCGGTGTTCTCGGCCAATATGGCGGTCTACTCGCAGCAGGAGAAAGACGGCACCTGGTTCGTCACCACCGGCGGTGCCGGCGGCCTGGTGCTGAACGATGAGCTCAGTTTTTACCACTTCGTGAAAGTCGACGTCGACGCCGAGGGCCAGGTCAGCATCAACCTGCAGCCTCTCGAGGTTGGCCAGCACCCGGTGCTGAAGCGCCTGGAAAGTCTATGGTTTTTCATCTATTCCCTGTTTTACGTCGGCTATCTCAACTTTATTCTGCTGGTCAGCGTCTTTATCCTGATTGTTATCAAACTCTACGTGGTGGTGTTTGTCGGCCGTGACTACTACCCGGATTACGACCTGGATCCGGCGCCCTGGCTGAGCCGCCCCCTGCGGGTTGCCATGTTCACCAACAACTACCTGCCATTTATCGGCGGCGTCCCTATCTCCATCGAGCGGCTCAAGAGCGGTCTGCAATCCCTCGGCGATCAGGTGCTGATAGTCGCCCCCCGCTATAAGGAACAGGCGGACGAAAATGGCCAAGTGGTGCGGGTCCCGGCGCTGCTCACCCTGGGTGCCAAACGCGAATTCCGGATGGCCAATATTTTTTTGAGCCGGATTCGCCGTGCGGTACGCAGCTTCAAACCGGACATCATCCATGTGCACCACCCGTTCTGGCTGGGTACGCTGGGCCTGTTTATAGCGCGGCGCCTGAACGTTCCGGCGGTCTACACCTACCACACCCGGCTGGAGCATTACGCGCATTTTGTCCCGTTGCCCGGTTCGTTATTCCGCAACCTGATCTCCCATGAACTCATCCGTCATTTTGCCAACAAGTGCGACGCGGTAATCGTGCCGACGGATTCCACGGAGGAGTATCTGCGCATGATCGGAGTGAAGACCCCCTCGTTTGTGCAACCCACCGGCATTGAATACCAGCGCTTTCAGGCGGTCAGGCCCGGGGACGTCGACGCGCTGCGACAGCGCCTGCAACTGGCCGGTAATGAAAAAGTGCTGATCAGCGTGTCCCGCCTGTCCAATGAAAAGAACATCGATTTTATGATCGATGCCATAGCCGCATTACGTGAACAGACCGACACGCCTTTTCGCTTTTTGATGATTGGCGACGGTCACCAGCGGGACCGCCTGCAGCAACGCATCGAACAGTATCAACTTGCAGACCGGTTCGTGCTGGTGGGCGCCATTCCCCCAAACGAAATGGCCACCTGGTACCGGTTGGGGGACGTCTTTGTGTTTGCCTCCCGATCGGAAACCCAGGGTATGGTGATTCTGGAAGCCATGGCCGCGGGGCTGCCGGTCGTGGCGGTGCGCTCCAGCGGCATTGACGACGTGGTGCGACAGGGGTTCAATGGCTTCAAAACCGTGGCCAAGCAGGAGCCCTGGCGGGCCAAGGTACAACTATTGCTGGAAGACGACGCCCTGCGCGCCGAATTGTCCGAGCATGCGCTGGCGTTCGCCAAAGACTTTTCGGTCGATCAGTTTGCCCGGGACATCCGCCTGATCTACGCTACCGCCCTGGCCAGCCGGGCCAGCAAAGAAAGCGCACAGGCCACCACGGCGTAACACCCGGGCGGCTGTTCTCCTGACACCCGATGGGTTTACACTGTGTGAACGGACCACGGATTGACCTGCCCCGGCGTTCCCGGCAGGGACTCCGGGCCCCTCGGCCCCCCTGATGATGAGGCGATAATGGAAAACAAGATTCCGGTCGGTATCAGCGCCTGCCTGCTGGGCAGGGAAGTCCGCCACGACGGCGGCCATAAACACTCCCGCTACTGCACGGAAGTGCTGGCCCGTCATTTCGAGTTTCACGCCGTGTGCCCGGAGCTGGAGTCCGGCATGGGTGTGCCGCGCCCCGCCATTCATCTCCGCGAGTTCGGCACAGAGGTGCGCCTGATCGAGAGCAAGGGCGAGCGGGATTTTTCAGCGCCGATGGAGCAGTTCATTGCGGGGGCACTGCCCAGACTTGGTCACCTGCGCGGTTACATTCTGATGGCCAAATCACCCAGCTGCGGGATGGAGCGCATCAAAGTGCACAACCAAGCCGGCCGGGTGATCCGTCGCGACGGTCGCGGTTTGTTTGCCGCCGCCTTGATGCAGGCGTACCCGTCCATGCCGGTGGAAGAGGAAGGCCGGCTGAACGACGACCAGCTGAAAGAGAACTTTATCGAGCGGGTCTTCGTGTACGACGACTGGCTGCGCAACGTCGCCGCCGAACTGACCCCAAAGGCACTGATTGACTTCCACACCCGCCACAAGTTTCAGCTGCTGGCCCACAACGAGAAAATTTACCGCCAACTGGGGCCACTGCTGGCCGATCTGAAAGCCCAGCCACTGGAGGCGCTGGCCGACACTTACATTCGCGGGTTTATGACGGCGATGACACGGCTGGTCAGCCGGGGTTCCCACGTCAACGCCATGCAGCACCTGGCCGGTTACCTGAAAGACGGCATGCCCGCAGAAGACAGGAAAATGCTGGGCGAGCAAATCGAGGCCTACCATCGCGGCGAGCTGCCGCTGATTGTCCCCATGACCCTGTTGCGGATGGCCCAGCGGCGGGAACCCATAGCCTATCTGTCGATCCAGGATTACCTCAGCCCCTACCCGGAAGAACTGGGGCTGAGGAATCGCGTTTAGCGCCGGCGGGGTCAGGCCCGCTGTTTTTCGCCCGCTTCGCTCTGCTGCGCCTGACGCGCGCGCTCTGCTTTTTTGCGGGCTTTGCGCTCGGCAATGATCCGGGCGGCCTCACCACCGACGTGCACCTCCCCCCGTTGCGCGGCCAGACGCATCTGCCGCTCGCGTTCGGCAAAGCGCGCTTTCTGTTCTTCACTCAGGGTGGCGGCACACTGGTGACAGCTGACGCCCCGTTCGTACTCCCGACGCTGTTTATCGGCCTCGGTGATCGGCCGGCGACAGGCGTGGCACTGATCATACCCGCCCCGCTCCAGGCGATGGTTTACCGTGACCCGGTCGTCAAAGACAAAACACTCGCCCTGCCACAGGGACTCCTCCTCGGGCACCTCTTCCAGATACTGCAGAATGCCGCCATGGAGGTGGTAGACTTCCTCGAAGCCCTGCTCCTTCAAATAGGCGGTGGATTTTTCACAGCGGATGCCGCCGGTACAGAACATGGCCACTTTTTTATGCCTGGCCGGGTCCAGATGCTGCTGCACGTAGTCGGGGAACTCGCGGAACGTATCGGTGGCCGGGTTTACCGCGTTTTTGAAGGTACCGATTTCCACTTCGTACTGATTGCGGGTGTCGACCAGCAGCACTTCGGGATCTGAGATCAGCGCATTCCAGTCTTTGGGTTTGACGTAGGTGCCCACAATCCGTTTGGGGTCGATGCCGTCCACGCCCATGGTGACGATTTCTTTCTTCAGCTTGACCTTGGTGCGCTTGAACGGCTGGATGTCCACCAGTGATTCTTTGTAGTCGATACCGGCAAAGCGCCCGTCCCGGGCCAGCCAGTGCTTGACCTCATCAATGCCCTCGCGACTGCCGGCGATGGTGCCATTGATGCCCTCCCGGGCCAGCAGCAAGGTGCCATGCACCTTGTGGGCGAGCAGCAGGTTCAGCAGCGGCTCTCGTAAGTGCCGGTAATCGTCGAGTTCAGCGAATTTGTACAGGGCGCACACCACGGTGCGGTTGACTTGCGGGCTATTCATCGCGCTTTTCTCCTGCGGACCGGACCGTAAATCCGGAGCATGGTTCATTAAAGGGCATGAATTTTATACCACGGAGACCGACATGCAAGTCCGGTATTAGCGCAACCGGCGGGTTGGCCGCCGTGGCTACCTGGACAGACGGGCCAGTTCCCGGTCGACCACGGCCTGCAACTGGACCCAGCCCGGGCGCGTCAGGCGGATATTGTCGACCAGCACCGTGGGCGTGCTGGTGACCTGCAACTGCATGGCCACATCGCGGCTTTGCTGGATGGCTTCGAGGTGCAAATCGGTGCTCATGCAGCGGCGGAAGCGCCGTTCTTCGAGCCCCAACCCTCTGGCATACCGGGTAAAGGCGTCCACCGGGCGGCTGGCGCTGCTCCATTCACCTTGTTTGGCGTAGATCTGCTTGTTCATGTCCCAGTAGGCGTTCTGGTCCCCGGCGCAACGGGCTGCCATGGCGGCGGGTACGGCGTTGTTGTGCATGCGCAACGGCAGATCAAAGTACACCAGGCGCACCTTGCCGGTGTCGACATATTCGGGAATCAGTTTGGCCACGGCGGCGGCAAAGTTGCCGCACGCGGGGCACTGGTAATCGGCGAATTCGCGCACCACCACGGGTGCGTCGGCAGCGCCCAGAGAAATGCCGTATTGATCCAGCGCGGCGGGGAAGGGACCGGCGTTGGCGGCCGCGACCGGCAAGTGGTCGGCGGCCGGACGGGGCGTCAACAGCAAGTACAGACCCACCAGCACCGCCACTACGCCAAGTACCACGGCGGTGATGTGCAACGGTTTTTTACCCTTGGACCTGCGGGGAGTTCCCCCTCCCGCGGCCCGGCGGTTTTTTGCTTCGCCCATGACAACTCCTCAAATGCTGACGAACCCACGCAGCCACTTTATACCTGACTCCGGATGGAACACAATCAAGGCGGGCCAGACACCTGTACGTAGGCACTGCGGCGCAACAGCAACTGGCTGTCACCAAGCTGTTCGACAACCCCCTTGCGCAACAACTCACCGAGCACGGAGAGCGGACTCAGATAGTTGTTCGCAGCGCGCACCAACCGTCCAAACCCGGGCTCATCGCCGAGGACCGCGGGCAGCATAACGGGCTCGTTGTATTCGTCCAGGTAGTCGGCGTGGGTTACCCAATGGCGGACCACATCGCAGGCTCCCGCAGTAAGCACCGAGTTAAGCAACTTCGCGGGCTGCCACGATGCGGTCTGCTCCATTGGCTCGGTGTCAGCCTTCAGTGCGCTCATTGCGTTTTTACCTCTACCGGTTCAGGCTCGTCGAATAAACATACGCTGCCTTTGAGCCAGGCCTTCACCCTGTCGCCCACGCCAGCTACCCAGCTTCGCGATTGTATTCCCAGCCGGTGCGCAAGGGCCAGAGGCGGACCTCGAAACTGGGCAACCCGTCTCATTTTCGCAAAGAAATTAGATACTTACCAATAAAGCCAAGCCCCGGAATTAACCAAGAAACTGGGCCAGCTGCTGGTTCAGCCGCGCCACCTCGCGACGCAGGTTGCGCACGTCATCCAGCAAATCCAGTGAAACCGCCAAGCCCGGAAGGTTGAGGTTGAGGTCCCGCTGCAGGCGTTGCGCTTTTTGCAGCCGCACCAGCGCGTTCAGATCAAAGCACCACTCAGCCGCGGGGCAGTCGCGCACCGGAGAAATGATACCGTAACTCACCAGCTTGATGACAAATTCGGCGTGTACCTCAGTGCGCTCACACAGCTCACGCAAGGTGAACACGTCTTGCTGGGGCTCGGTCTGTTCGATCATCACGACGGTTACTTTGTTGCTCATGGTCAGCGCCTCACTCACACGCCCAGTTTTTGCCGGGGGTTGAAGGTTTGTTCTGCGTCGGCCAGCTGCCGGTAAAGCGCCTCGGCTTCCTGGCTGTGCTCTTCCGGTATGGTAATTTGCAGCGTCACCAGCTGGTCGCCCGGGTGTTTGCCCGGCAGGCCCTTGCCCTTGAGCCGCAAGCGGCGGCCGCTGGAGGTGCCTTTGGGCACTTTCAGGTTCACTTTAGAGCCCACCGTTGGCACGGTAATGGTGGCACCCAGCGCGGCTTCCCAGGGGGTGATCGGCACCGTCACCAACACGTTCGCCCCCTCCACCGAGAAGATCGGGTGTGGTGCCAGTTCCACCTCGATAAACAGGTCCCCCGGGGGACCACCGCCCAGCGACGGTGCCCCCTGCCCTTTCAGCCGGATGGGCTGACCATCTCGCAGGCCCGGCGGAATCTTCACATTGAGGGTTTTCTGACGGGGGCGCAGCCGCCCCTGGTCATCGACCTGGTGCACCGTAAACTGCACCTGCTTTTCACAACCGTGGAAGGCTTCCTCCAGAAACAGAGCAATACGGGCATGCACGTCTTCACCCCGACCGGGGCCACGGGACCGAAACCCACGGTGCGCCCCGTCCGCGTGACGCCGCTGGTCGCCAAAAATGGATTCAAAAAACTCACTGAACTGACGGGCGTCCGCTTCCGTATAGCCACCGTCCCCGAAACTGGAGGCACTCTGCCAGCCCGGCGGCGGCTCAAATCCCCCCCCGGCCCTTCCGTACTGGCGCAGCTGATCGTACTCGGCCCGCTTTTGCGGGTCCTTCAGGACCTCATAGGCTTCGCCGACGTCCTGGAATTTCTCACCGGCGTTGGCCTCTTTACTCACGTCCGGATGGTATTTCCGCGCCAGCTTCCGGTACGACTTCTTGATGTCTTCCGGTGTCGCCGACTCACTGACGCCCAGCACTGCGTAGTAATCTTTGAAATCCATGGGAGACCCTCACCGTTGAATTTCCACCCGCTCGCCGCTGCCACCGTTGACCGTCGCGGCCTGATCGCGGCCTAGAGAGCGCATCGCTACTGAGAATATAGCTGCCGTTGCCGCTGGTCGAAACCTGCTCGCAGTAGCAGCAGGCTTTGTTCATTGCCGCAACCGGGGCACCCCAGGAGGAATTGTGGCGCTTGCAACGAGCGCGCGGTGGCTGGCGTCAATCCGATCTCTCCGATTGGGCAGGTGTATCCCCGCCGCGATTGTCGGCCGGCCCCGCGCGGCCGCCCTCGTGGTCGCCGGGTTCAAGCGTTGGCGCAATCAAGGGGTGCGGGTTGGAGGCAGTTGTACCGCCGCTGCCATAGGGACGAGTGATGATCTCTAGCAGGTGGCCGCTCGGGTCGTCGAAATACAGGCCGCGCCCGTCGTCCCAGGTATTGATCTGGTCCCGTTCGCGACGAAACGGGTCGGCCCAGTAGGGCACTTGTTGCTCACAAATACGCTCAAAGATCTCATCGAATTCGATTTCACTGACCAGGAAAGCATAGTGCTGCTGCGCTATCTCGCCCTCGCAGTCCATGTAATCCAGGGACGTTTCACCCACCTGTACCACCGCAAAGTGGCCCAGCAGCGTGGGCGCCGGCAGATCAAACATCCGGGTCAGGAAGCTGGCAGACACCGCTTTGTCGTGGGCAGCAACGATCGTGTGATTCAGTCGGATAGCCATCGTCACGCTCCCTTCAGTTGAGGTTGCCCTCCTCGGATTCAGCACGAAACGCCCCGGGTAATTCAACGCGACCGGAACCGCGCACCGGTAAACACTCCCGCACCGACAGTATAGCTCCCTCGCGCCTGGCCGGAGGCCCACTTAACAACAGTGGTCGCAGCGTTGAACCATGGTGGGAACTGAGCATGACGCCTGCCTGGATCAGAAAGGATGCTACTGAATACCGGTCAGGCTGGGGCCAACCGGACATCCTGGAATATTTTGGGGCACCGGGGAGGAATGGCCCAGGAATTTGCTCAGGCTCAGCACCTGTAAAGTGGCCTGTCGGTTTGATATTGACCTGGTCCTGGCCACAACGAGCAGCCGCTACCGTGCCTGTAGTAGTCACAAGCCCACCTCAGCCACGTCTATGATTTCAGGCTCTGCGTGAGCCTGCCTGACCCACGCCGCCATGTGTTCATGGCCGAGAATCAACTGCATGTATGCTGAAGAGGCAGCCGAGACATTGACTCCATAGGTTTGGAATCGCGATGCAACTGGAGCGAACATGCAATCCGCAATAGAAAACTCACCGAACAACCACGGACCTGCCCCCGAATAGGTGTTCCGGTACCGGGACCAGATTTGGTCTATCCGAGCCACCTCCCGCTCCAGGGCTTCGTGAACAAGGACTTTGCGCCCGGTTGCCCGGCAATTCATTGGTAATTCGCCTCGAATCACTGGGAAGCCGGAGTGCATTTCCGCGCTGCAGGATCTGGCTTCTGCCCGTGCACGAACGGAGCTTGGCCATCCGCCACCCTGCAGATACTGCTCTGAAATATATTCGCAGATGGCCAGCGAATCCCAGATGACCAGATCACCGTCTTCGAGCACCGGGACTTTCCCTGCATCGGTGTGCCGAGACAACATGGTGTGAGTATCATCCTGGTTCAGCGGAATCCGCACTTCCTCAAACGGCAATTCGTGAACCGACATAAAAAGCCAGGGCCTTAACGACCATGACGAATAATTTTTATTCCCTATTACCAGTTTCATTGCTTATTCCTTGAAATGCTGCAGACATCGCCTTGACGGGCCTGGTTATGAGTTCTCCGTATCGATCACCCAAGCGACGCTGAAACCTGCCGTTGACCCGCCTGCCCATTCAAACCTTCGACCGCGACATTCCGTGTATCAATGGTGACAATGACAGTCTCAGACCGGGCAATGAGATCTGAGCGAACCGCGTACCAATGCGGCGTGGGTGTGCTGTCAGCTGGTCGCTCAGCGAAATAAAACAGGCCCCCTCACACTATTCCTTACACCGGCGTGACAGCATGAAGGGGTGAACATCCAGCGCCTCCGCTACGCGTTTGACACTGCGGTGGGCCCGGTGACCCCATTCGACCGCCTTTACTTTGAACTCAGCGCTGCACTGCTTCGTTTCCTTCCCAGTGTTCATTGCCGGAATCGTGTTTTCCTCCTGCGAAGTTTTCGATGCGTGTCCACTTCACCAAGGGAAGTACACACCGTGTGCAGCGAATTGTTATGGTTTGTTCGCAGACTCCAGTGCTTCAATTATTGGAATATTACGAAAAGGCCTCTGAAAGTACGGGATCGACTCTAGCTCTTCCCGCATGATTTCTGACAGTTGCAGGTATCTCTCTTTGACGGCCCAGGTTTCTTTTCCATACATCAGAGGCTTAACGCTAGCAATCAAGTCCTCCACCTCGCTGAAAACAGTGGACGCTTCCAGCATACCGATTGTGTAAGCCAAGTCAGTGAGGTGCGGCTTTTGACACTCCTCCGCCATCAATGCACTTCGTGTAATAAGGAAAACACGAACATCCTCATACCTATACTGTCTGAGTAAACCCAACACCTTTGAATCCGGCATAGTTCGCGCCGAAGCAATGGCATCACATTCCGCTATAGCGGACTCCAATCGCTGTATGTTGATCTCAATATATTGCTGAGAAACGGATTTAGCGTCCGCGTTACAAGCTGCCGAAAACAAACCCCAACAAACCACTATAGATGTTCTCAAGATTCTCACGGCTGGCACCCTGCCTCGACGGCCCGCCAGAACTGTGTCTGTTCATAGGATAAACCCGCTCGTAAGCGCTGCATCCGAGATATGGTGACGATTCGATTTTTAACCATTGGTGAGATTCGGGTCATTGCTTCGGCAAACTGTACCCAATCCGTTGAATGGATATTGTATGCGGCCTGCGCGGAGTTGTTGCCAAGAAAAATTGCGGTCATGACACCAGCGGGCAACATGATTTCCAGCATATTTCCGTTACGCTGGGATTTTTGAATGGCTTCTATGGCTTCCAGATCTTCGGAATCCAGCCGAAGTCCGGAAATGGTCGGACATTCCATGCGTCCTTTTCTCCTTTCCTTGGGTTAGCTAAAAAAACACTCTCTCAGAGCGAGAAATTACCCAAAAGTTGCCCACGCGCCTGATTGGAGCCGAGCAGCGGCGTAAAATCGGTCGTTGAGCAGCCTATTGTGAACCCCTCACATGTGCGGCATCCTGTCCATGGACTGTATTTTGCACAGGAGCAATCTTATGGATGTCATTAGCTCCGCAACTGCCAGAACCAATCTAGCAAAAACCATCGGGCAGGTCTGTGAAGACCGTTCGAAGGTCTTGGAAAGCCGGAGTCCCTAAACATGGCTTGGCTGGCTATTGGTCTCGCCGAATTAACGAAGAGAATCGCATGGTCTGCAAGGTCAAGAATGACGCTCTACTTATTGCTTAATTCCGCTACCATTATTGACTAACGCCAGCCATAAGCGACGCCCAGACAAGGGCGTTCGGTGGAGGACCGAATGCCCGGAACAACATTGATGGCCTGGTTAGTAGCATTTGCTTTCGACGTGTTTTTTGAAATTATTCAGGATGCCCAACCAACCTTGCCGTTGCTGTTCCGCAGAATTCTCGCTCTCTGCCTCAAAGGTTTCGACAATCCTTGTGCCAACAGCAGTTTCAATAAATTCAACTTTAACTGCACGGTTGTCTTCTAACTTGTAATGAATGGCTTTTCGCGGGGTAATCGACGTGAACTCTCCTGCGAAATCGAAGCCCATCGATCCGTCTTTGGCTTCCATTCGATAGTTGAATTTACCGCCCACTTCAAGATCGAGTTCTGCCGCTGGGCAGTGCCATTGTTCAATCGCAAAATGCCAACTTGCAATGTCTTCAGGTGTGACCCAGGCATACCAGACGTCACTTGGAGGGGCTTCCACTTCGGTTTCAATTGAGATTTCCATCGATACTCCCGTTTCCGGATCTGAGGCAACTGACGCTTGGCTTTGCGCCGTGCCGGTGCGCGGTCTGGGTGCGTCCGCCAACAGCCACTGGTTATATGATGGTAGTTCAATCTGGAAGCCCCTCAAACTTTGGCACCTTCTCTAACTTGCCATCCCAACCAGCTTTGCCGGACAAAAAGATGTGCGCGGTTGGCGCCATAGCTATTTCTGAGTCCAAGCACCCTGCGGGAACGACGAGCAAGCCCGGGATCTCAGTGTTTGGCAATGCTGAGCCACACAACTTACAAAAGCTCCTGTGGTGACGAGTGCCTGGAAGGGTAAAGGAAGCTACAGCGTCTGCACCCGATTGCCAGACCAGTTTAGCGGAATGAGAGAAAAGGTTTGCCGCATGGGCCGAACCCGATCTTTTTGGCAATGCCGACAATGGCACAGATAGAAGCTATCGAAATCACCATGTACCTGAAAACGCACCGTCCCGGCCAACACCACGTAAATGCTTGCCTCCGGCATTTTCCCCGGCCAGGGCTGCCTTCAGATTCAGGGGCAAAAAAAACCCGGGGCAGTCAGGACCACCCCGGGTTATTGCATCAAGTCAGGCCTACTGGATTTTGGCGGCCAGTTCGCCGGACTCGTAGCGCTGGTACATTTTCTCCAGGCTGATGGGCGTAATCTTGCCCGCATTGCCTGCGGTACCGAAGGATTCGAACCGGGCGATGACGATGTCTTTCATCGCTTGCACGGACTCGGCCAGGTATTTGCGCGGGTCGAACTCAGCCGGGTTGTGCGCCAGGTAGCGGCGGATGGCACCGGTGCTGGCCAGACGCAGGTCGGTGTCGATATTGACCTTGCGCACGCCGTGCTTGATGCCTTCGATGATTTCTTCCACCGGCACGCCGTAGGTTTCGGGGATCTCACCGCCGTACTCGTTGATCACCTGCAACCACTCCTGGGGCACCGAGCTGGAACCGTGCATCACCAGGTGGGTATTGGGGATGCGCTGGTGGATGGCTTTGATCCGCTCGATGTCGAGGATGTCGCCCGTGGGTGGGCGGGTGAACTTGTAGGCGCCGTGGCTGGTGCCGATGGCAATGGCCAGGGCGTCGACCTGGGTTTGCTTGACGAAGTCGGCGGCCTCTTCCGGGTCGGTCAGCATCTGGCTCATGTCCAGGGTACCTTCCGCGCCGACGCCGTCTTCTTCACCGGCCTGACCGGTTTCCAGGGAGCCGAGGCAACCCAGTTCGCCCTCCACGGACACCCCGCAGGCGTGCGCCATTTCGACGGTGCGCCGGGTAACATCCACGTTGTAGTCGTAATCGGCCGGGGTTTTGCCGTCTTCCTTGAGGGAGCCGTCCATCATCACCGAGCTGAAGCCCAGCTGGATCGAGCGCTGGCAAATCGCCGGGCTGGTGCCGTGGTCCTGATGCATGACCACCGGAATGTGCGGAAACTCTTCAGTGGCGGCCAGTATCAAATGGCGCAGGAAAGGCGCACCGGCGTATTTGCGGGCGCCGGCGGAGGCCTGCACGATCACCGGGGAGTCGGTTTGATCGGCCGCTTCCATGATGGCGCGCATCTGTTCGAGGTTGTTCACATTGAATGCGGGTACGCCGTAGCCGTATTCGGCGGCGTGGTCCAGCAGTTGCCGCAAAGAAATCAGGGCCATGGTGTTCTCTCCTTGTTTCAAAAAAATGGGGCGCAGGCATCAAGCAGGTGCCGTATCAGTATCGGAGCTGGGGTGCGTTAAACGCCGCGCTCTTCCAGCACGGCGACTGCGGGCAGTGTTTTACCTTCAACAAACTCAAGAAAGGCACCGCCGCCGGTGGAAATATAAGAAATCTTCTCATTTACACCGTACTTGTCAACCGCGGCCACGGTATCACCGCCGCCCGCGAGGGAAAACGCGTCGCTCTCGGCAATGGCTTTCGCCAGCGTCTGGGTGCCGTGACCAAACTGGTCGAATTCGAACACCCCCACCGGGCCATTCCAGAGAATGGTTTTGGCGTTTTTCAATAATTCGGCGAATTGTGCGGCGGTTTCGGGGCCCACGTCCAGAATCATGTCGTCGGCGGCCACCTCGGCAATGTTCTTGGTAGTCGCCGTGGCATCCGCAGCGAACTCGCCGGCCACCACCACGTCGACCGGCAACGGAATATCCACCCGGGAAGCGATGTCTTTGGCGGTCTCCAGCAGGTCGTGCTCGCACAGGGAGTTGCCCACCGAATGACCGGCCGCGGCCAGGAAGGTGTTGGCAATGCCGCCGCCGACGATGATCTGATCACAGACCTTTTCCAGCGCGTTGAGAACGTCCAGCTTGGTGGACACTTTCGAGCCGCCGACAATCGCCACCACCGGTTTGGCGGGGTTGTCCAGGGCCTTACCCAGAGCCTCCAGCTCAGCCGCCAGCAACGGGCCGGCACAGGCTTCCGGGGCAAAGCGGGCCACCCCGTGGGTAGACGCCTGAGCCCGGTGGGCGGTGCCGAAGGCGTCCATCACGTAAATGTCGCACAGGGCCGCGTATTGCCGGGACAGGGTGTCGGCGTCGGTTTTCTCGCCCTTGTTGAAACGGACGTTTTCGAGCAGCACCACTTCGCCCTCGGCCACCTCTACGCCGTCCAGATAGTCGCGCACCAGACGCACTTCCTGGCCCAGCAGGGTGCTCAAATGCTCGGCAACCGGCTGCAGGGAGGCCGCTTCGTCGTAGACGCCCTCTTGCGGACGACCCAGATGGGACATCAGCATGACTTTGGCGCCGGCCTGCACCGCTGCCTGGATGGTCGGCAGTGAGGCGCGGATGCGGGCATCACTGCTGATGGTGCCGTCTTTGACCGGAACGTTCAGGTCTTCGCGTATCAGAACCCGCTTGCCGGCGAGATTCAGGTCGGTCATTTTTTTAATAGCCATGATCTGATTTCCGTTGTTTCAAGTTATCGGCAAAGTATGTGTAACCGGGGTCTTCCCCCTCTCCGAGTCGTCGGACCGCCCACCCCCTCTCCCCAACCCCTCTCCCGCCGGGGGCGAGGGGCTAAAAATGTCGGGGACAGACTTAAGTCTGTCCCCGAGGATGTTCTCTGCGGGAGAGGGGCAAGGATTAGCCCGCCCGCCGCAGCCACACCGAGCTGACATCCAGCATGCGGTTGGCAAAGCCCCACTCGTTATCGAACCAGCAAAAGACCTTGACCATCTGGCCACCGGACACCCGGGTCAGGCCACCATCCACGATCCCTGAATGGGTGTCGTGGTTGAAGTCGGTGCTGGCCAGCAATTCGTCGGTGTACCCCAGTACCCCCTTGAGGCCATTCCTGGACTCCTGCTTGAGCAACTCATTTACCTTGGCCACGGTGGTCTGCGCACGCACGTTGAGGGTCATATCGATGATGGACACGTTGGTGGTGGGCACGCGCATGGCCGCCGCCGTGAAGCGATCCTTCAGGTGCGGCAGCAAGCGTTCGATCCCCCGGGCCAGGCCGGTATCCACCGGGACGATGTTCTGCAGGGCACTGCGGGTCAGGCGCAGATCCTGCTGGTGGTAAGCGTCAATCACCGGTTGATCGTTCATGGCGGCGTGAATGGTGGTGGTGGTACCAAACTCCACCCCCAGCGCGTCATCCAGCACCTTGATCAAGGGGACGATGCAGTTAGTGGTGCACGACGCATTGGAGACGATGCGGTCATCGGCGCTGAGGCTGTGTTCGTTGATCCCGTACACCACGGTGCGGTCTACGTCCGCCTCTGCAGGCTGGGAGAACAGCAGACGCCGGGCGCCAGCCTGCACGTGCAGTTCGGCGGTGGCGCGATCCGTGAACGCCCCGGAACACTCCAGCACCAGATCGATTGCCAGCTCACGCCACGGCAAGTCGGCGGGCTCCGGGTGCCGTATCACCTCGATGCGGTCCCCGTTCACTTCCAGCGCGCCGTCTTTGACCGCCACTTCGCCATGAAAACGCCCATGGGTTGAATCGTACTTGGTCAGGTGGGCAATGGTGTCCAGATCCGACAGCTCATTGATCGCGACCACCTGAAGGTGATCGCGGTAGCCGTTTTCATACAGGGCACGCAGCACACACTGACCGATACGACCGTAACCGTTAATGGCCAGACGATAGGGTGCAGGGCGGCTCATCAGGCTTCCAGCAGTTCCTGGGCAACCGCCACCACGTTGTCGACCGTGAAGCCAAACTCGCGGAACAGATCGCCGGCCGGGGCCGATTCGCCGAAAGTGGTCATGCCGACGATGCGACCGTCGAGGCCCACGTACTTGTACCAGTAGTCGGTGCTGGCCGCTTCAATGGCGATCCGGTTGCTGACCTCGAGGGGCAGTACCTGCTGTCGGTACTCGGCGCTCTGGGCGTCAAACACATCGGTCGACGGCATGGACACCACGCGTACCTTGCTGCCCTGTTCGCGCAGGGCGGCGGCAGCGTCCTGGGCCAGGCCCACTTCAGAACCGGTGGCGATCAGGATCAGATCGGGGGTACCCTCGCTGTCTGACAGCACGTAACCGCCTTTGGCTGCATTGGCCAGCTGCTCGGCGTCACGGGTTTGATGGG
The DNA here is from genome assembly GCF_001752365.1 of Marinobacter sp. X15-166B. Classification (GTDB taxonomy): domain Bacteria; phylum Pseudomonadota; class Gammaproteobacteria; order Pseudomonadales; family Oleiphilaceae; genus Marinobacter. Next base: position 572,306 of record NZ_MEIY01000001.1, read on the forward strand.
CCAGACTCTGCCGGGAGAATACCAGCGCCGTCGGGCCGTCGTTGCGCTCCAGAGCCGCTTTCCAGGCGATGGCCGATTCCACCGTATCGGCGGGGCGCCAGGTGCTCATGTTCGGTGTGGTACGCAGGCTGGCCAGCTGTTCGATGGGCTGGTGAGTGGGGCCGTCTTCGCCCAGACCGATGGAGTCGTGGGTGAACACGTAGATGGCCCGTTGTTTCATCAGTGCAGCCATGCGCACGGCGTTGCGGCAGTATTCCATGAAGATCAGGAAGGTGGCACCGTAGGGCACGTATCCGCCGTGCAGCGCGATGCCGTTCATGATCGCCGCCATGCCGAATTCACGCACCCCGTAATAGATGTAGTTGCCGCTGGCGTCTTCTTTGGTGATGCCTTGACTGCCGCTCCAGATGGTCAGGTTGGAGCCGGCCAGATCCGCCGAGCCGCCCAGCAACTCAGGCAGCATCGGACCATAGGCGTTGAGGGTGTTCTGGGACGCCTTGCGGCTGGCCACGGTTTCGCCTTTGTCCTGACAGTCCTGAATATACGCCTGCGCCCTGGCGGCGAAGTCGGCCGGCAACTCGCCCGCCATGCGGCGTTTGAACTCAGCCGCCAGTTCCGGCTCGGCCTGCTCGTAGGCAGCGAAAGTGTCGTTCCAGGCCTGCTCTGCTGCGGCCCCTTTTTCGACGGCGTTCCAGGCGGCATAGATGTCGGCTGGCACCTCAAACGGGCCGTGCTCCCAACCCAGCTGCTTGCGGGTCAGGGCAATTTCATCGTCCCCCAGAGGCGCGCCGTGACTGCTTTCAGAGCCTTGCTTGTTGGGCGACCCGAAACCGATGACGGTCCTGCAGCAAATCAGGGTCGGCTGCTCGGTGTTGGCGCGGGCCTGTTCGACCGCCGCACGTACCGCTTCGCCATCGTGGCCGTCCACGCCCGCAATCACCTGCCAGCCGTAGGACTCAAAGCGCTTGGGTGTATCGTCGGTGAACCAGCCATCTACCTTGCCGTCAATGGAAATGCCGTTGTCGTCCCAGAAGAACACCAGCTTGCCCAGCCCCAGAGTACCCGCCAGAGACGCCACTTCGTGGGAGATGCCTTCCATCAGGCAGCCGTCGCCCAGAAACGCGTAAGTGTAATGATCCACCACGTTATGGCCCGGACGGTTGAATTCGGCGGCCAACGCTTTTTCAGCCAAAGCAAAGCCGACCGCGTTGGCAATCCCCTGCCCCAGGGGCCCCGTGGTGGTTTCCACGCCGGCGGTGTAGCCGTATTCGGGGTGACCGGGGGTGCGGGAATCCCACTGGCGGAAATTTTTCAGGTCTTCAATGGAGAGGTCGTAGCCGCTCAGGTGGAGCAGCGAGTATTGCAGCATAGACCCATGGCCGTTGGACATCACGAAGCGGTCACGGTTCGCCCAGTTCGGGTTGGCCGGGTTGTGGCTGAGGTAATCATTCCACAGAACCTCGGCGATATCCGCCATACCCATAGGTGCGCCCGGATGGCCGGAATTGGCTTTCTGAACCGCATCCATGCTCAGCGCGCGAATGGCGTTGGCGAGATCTTTACGAGAGGGCATTGACTGTTCTCCACTGGCTTTTGAAGGTAAGAAAAAAGTGACGCGTAAACTCAGGCGCGTATTTTCGCCGATTAGCGACCCCCGGGCAAATCGTATCCACAATTCTCATGCTGCGGATTGCCGATACACCCGCTTCCCCACCCTCCGAAAACCTATATCAATTTTTTTTGATATTGTTATTGTGCGACGCCCGCTTATCCCCTAGAATCCCTACCCATGACAACTTCATCGCCCTCAACGCCCACTGTGAACTGCCTGGCCCCGGTCTACAAAGCCAGCGGCGACCCCCTGCGCCTTGAAATCCTGCGGGTGCTGCGCCGGGACACCTTTGGCGTTACCGAACTGAGCCAGCTGTTTGGGATGCGCCAGTCGGGCATGAGCCATCATTTGAAGGTGATGACCAAAGCCGGCTTGCTGGAACCCCAGCGGGAAGGCAATGCGATTTTTTACCGACGCCCCCTGCACCTGGAAAGCAGCAAACTGGCGGATCAGACCATCCGGCACATTTTTGAAACCGTGGATCACACGCCCCTGCCCGCGCACCTGCAGGACAAGCTCGAAGAGATCCGTCAACAACGGGCCAGCCAGTCGCAGGCGTTCTTTTCCCGTCACGCCGAACAGTTTCGCGAGCAACAGGAGCTGATCGCCACCTTTGAGCTCTACGCCGAGCCCACCGCCGAACTGATCCGCCAGCGTGCACTGCAGCAGCAATGGCACACGGCCCTGGAGATCGGCCCCGGCGAAGGTGGGTTTCTGGCGGTGCTGTCCGACATCTGCGACCAGGTGGTGGCGCTGGATAACTCCCGGGACATGCTGGCCAAGGCCACCCTCACCTGCCAGGAACAGGGGCTCGGCAATGTCACCCTGGTGGAAGGGGTCACCGGCACCCTGCTGGCCCACAGTGAGCGCTTCGATCTGGTGGTGGCCAACATGGTGCTGCACCACGTGCCCAGTCCGGCGGACATCTTTCTGGATGCGGCCGCTTTGCTGACCGATGCCGGCTGTCTGGTGATCAGCGACCTGTGCCGGCACGACCAGACCTGGGCAAGGGAAAACTGCGGTGATCTGTGGCTCGGATTCGAGCCGGAGGAGTTGACCGCATGGGCCTCGGCCGCCGGTCTCAGTGCGGGCGAGACCCTGTTTATAGGGTTGCGCAACGGCTTCCAGATCCAGGTGCGGGAGTTCTGGAAGGGCTCAGCCAGTGAATAATCAATGCCGTCGTATCCACAAATTAAGCACTAGTTGCGAATACATTTTTCAGGAGCCAAGACCCCATGACTGACTACAGCATTTTCACCTCTGAATCGGTCTCTGAAGGCCACCCGGACAAACTGGCGGATCAGATTTCGGACGCCGTACTGGATGCCATTTTGCAGGAAGACCCGCACGCCCGCGTCGCCTGTGAAACCATGGTAAAAACCGGCGTAGCGATCATTGGCGGTGAGATCACCACCTCCGCCTGGGTCGATCTGGAAGAACTGGTGCGCGGGGTCATCCAGGACGTCGGCTACACCTCCTCCAAAGTGGGCTTCGACGGTGACACCTGCGGCATCATCAACATCATTGGCAAACAGTCGGTCGAAATCGCCCAGGGCGTTGACCGCCAGAAACCGGAAGATCAGGGTGCCGGCGACCAGGGCCTGATGTTCGGTTACGCCAGCAACGAAACCGACGTACTGATGCCGGCGCCGATTACCTACGCCCACCGGCTGATGGAGCGTCAGGCGGAAGCCCGCAAGAGCGGCCTGCTGCCCTGGCTGCGGCCGGACGCCAAGAGCCAGGTCACCTGCCGCTATGAAAACGGCCAGGTCGCCGGTATCGACGCGATCGTGCTGTCCACCCAGCACGACGGCGACGTGAGCCAGAAAGACCTGCAGGAAGCGGTGATGGAACTGATCATCAAGCACGCCATCCCCTCGGAACTGCTGCACGCGGAAACCCAGTTCCACATCAACCCGACCGGCAAGTTTGTGATTGGCGGCCCGGTGGGCGACTGCGGTCTGACCGGCCGCAAGATCATTGTGGACACCTACGGCGGCATGGCCCGCCACGGCGGCGGCGCGTTCTCCGGCAAAGACCCCTCCAAGGTGGACCGATCCGCGGCCTACGCCGGCCGTTACGTTGCCAAGAACATTGTCGCCGCCGGTCTGGCCGACAAATGCGAAATCCAGGTGTCCTACGCCATCGGCGTGGCGCAGCCGACCTCGATCGCGATCAACACCTTCGGCACCGGCAAAATCAGCGACAGCCGCATAGTGGCCCTGGTGCGGGAACACTTTGATCTGCGTCCTTACGCCATTACCCGCATGCTCGACCTGCTGCACCCGATGTACCGGGCCACCGCCGCCTACGGTCACTTCGGGCGCGAGCCGGTCGAAATGACGGTGGGCAAGGACACCTTCACTGCCTTTCCGTGGGAACAAACGGATCGCGCCGCCGCCCTGAAAAGCGCCGCGGGCATCTGATCGCCACAGGCGTCCCCGACACCCCTCAATTCAAGTGCGCCGGGGGCTGGCTCCGCCAGACCCGGCCAACAGGAGAACACCATGAGCATTCCAGCGGAACAGCTGAACAACTTCACCGACTACAAGGTCGCGGATATTTCTCTGGCGGACTATGGCCGCAAAGAAATCAAAATCGCTGAGGGCGAAATGCCCGCATTGATGGCGCTGCGCGCCAAGTACAAAGCCGAACAGCCGCTGCAAGGTGCCAACATTCTTGGCTGCATCCACATGACCATTCAGACCGCGGTGCTGATTGAAACCCTGGTGGAACTGGGCGCCCGGGTGCGCTGGTCGTCGTGCAACATTTTCTCCACCCAGGACCATGCCGCAGCCGCCATCGCCGCCCAGGGCATTCCGGTGTTTGCCTGGAAAGGCGAGACCGAAGAAGAATACGTCTGGTGCCTGGAACGCACCATCGGCGCCGATGTGGAAGGCTGGCAGCCGAACATGATCCTCGACGACGGCGGCGACCTGACCGCCCTGCTGCACGAAGAGCAGTACGCCCACATTCTCGCCAACTGCCACGGTGTGACCGAAGAGACCACCACCGGTGTGCACCGCCTCCAGGAAATGCTCAACAAGGGCACCCTCAAGGTGCCGGCGATCAACGTCAACGACGCGATCACCAAGTCCAAGAACGACAACAAGTACGGCTGCCGCCACAGTCTGAACGACGCCATCAAGCGCGGCACCGACCACCTGCTGGCCGGTAAAAAAGCACTGGTCATCGGGTACGGCGATGTGGGCAAAGGCTCGGCAGCCTCCCTGCGCCAGGAAGGCATGATTGTCAAAGTCACCGAAGCCGACCCGATTTGCGCCATGCAGGCGTGCATGGACGGCTTTGAGGTGGTCTCACCCTACATCGACGGCATCAATACCGGCACCGAAGCCGGCATTGACCGGGCGCTGCTGCAGAACACCGACCTGCTGGTGACCACCACCGGTAACGTCAATGTGTGCGACGCGCACATGCTGAAAGCGCTGAAATCCGGCGCCGTGGTGTGCAACATCGGTCACTTCGACAACGAAATCGACACCGCCTACATGCGCGAGCACTGGGAGTGGGACGAGGTCAAGCCGCAGGTGCACGTGGTGTACCGGGACAAAGCCACCAACGACCACCTGATCCTGCTGTCGGAAGGCCGCCTGGTGAATCTGGGTAACGCCACCGGCCACCCCTCGCGGATCATGGATGGCTCCTTTGCCAACCAGGTGCTGGCGCAGATCTACCTGTTCGAGCGCAAATTTGCCGACCTGCCGGAAGAGGCCCGCGCCAAAGGCATCTATGTGCAGGTGCTGCCCAAGCATCTGGACGAAGAAGTGGCCCGCGCCATGGTGGAAGGTTTCGGTGGGGTGGTCACCAAACTGACCCCGGAACAGGCCCAGTACATTGGCGTATCCGTAGACGGCCCCTACAAGCCTGACTGCTACAAATACTGATCGGAACCAGATACATGCAATCGCAAAAACAATTCAAACGGCGCTTCAGCTTCGAGTTTTTCCCGCCCAAGACCGATCAGGGCCGGGAGAAGCTGCAGGTGGTGCGCGACCAACTCGCCGCGGTGCACCCCGACTTCTTCTCGGTCACCTTCGGTGCCGGAGGATCCACCCGGGAGAGAACGGTGGAGACCGTGCTCAATCTGCACCAGCAGGGGGTCTCCACCGCGCCGCACTTGTCCTGCGTGGGCGCCACCCGGGAAAGCATTGCCGAGTTGCTGGACCTCTACCGTGATCACGGCATCAACCGCATTGTCGCCCTGCGCGGCGACATGCCCTCCGGGATGGGGGCCTCCGGCGAGTTGCGCTATGCCAATGAGCTGGTCAGTTTCATCCGTGAACACAGCGACGACACCTTCAACCTGGAGGTGGCGGCCTACCCGGAATTTCATCCGCAGGCCCGCAGTGCCGAGGACGACTTGAAAAACTTCGCCCGCAAGGTCGAGGCCGGAGCCAACAGTGCCATCACCCAGTACTTCTTCAACCCGGACAGTTACTTCTACTTCATTGACCGGTTGGAGAAAATGGGCGTCACCATCCCGGTGGTCCCCGGCATCATGCCGGTGATGAACTTTTCCAACCTGGTGCGTTTCTCCGAAATGTGCGGGGCGGAAATTCCGCGCTGGATTCGCAAGCAACTCGAAGCCTATGGCGATGACACCACCAGCATTCGCCAGTTTGGTGAGCAAGTGGTCACTGACATGTGCCAAAAGCTGCTTGACGCCGGCGCACCGGGCCTGCATTTCTACACCCTCAACCAGGCCGAACCCAGTGTCAGCATCTGGAACAATCTCGGCCTGGCCGACCGGGAAAAAATCGCTTTCTGAGCATCCCGGCCCGCCTCGTCCGGCGGGGCAGACTGCGTCTGTCCCGCCGGCTACTGATTTAATTAGTGTTATTTTCCCTCAGACGTTTGATTTTGCCCCCCCACCTCGGTAATAGTCTAAAGTGTCTCTGACGCAGACCCACAGACGCTCACCGGATTGACCGCCTGGCGGCGACCGGCGCGTTACAACAATGACAATAGGAGTACGTATGCGCACGACATGGATTAAAACCCTGGGGGCGAGCCTGGCACTGACGTTTGCGATGGGCACCGCCAGCGCTGAAACCCTGCGCGTGGTGACCGACCCCAGCTTTGTGCCGTTTGAGATGATGGACCAGGAAACCGGCGAAATGATCGGTTTCGACATGGAAATCATTGCCGAAGTCGCCAAGCGTGCCGGCTTTGACTACCAGCTGCAGACCATGGATTTCAACGGCATCATCCCCGCCCTGCAAACCGGTAACGTCGACATTGCCATCGCCGGCATCACCATCACCGAAGAGCGCGGCAAAATCGTCGACTTCTCGGATCCCTACTACGACTCCGGTCTTCGCATTCTGGTCCGGGAAGACAACAACGAGGTGTCCGAGTTTGAGGATCTGGACGGCAAGAAAATCGGCACCAAAATCGGCAGCACCAGCTACGATTTCCTGATGAAAAACCTGGACAACAATGGCGGTGTCACCCCCTACCCGGGCAGTTCGGACATGTACATGGCGCTGATGTCCCGCAGCATGGACGCGGTCTTCTACGACTCGCCCAACGTGGGTTACTTTGCCCGCACCAAGGGTGACGGCAAAGTGAAAACCGTCGGCCCGTTGTACGAAGGCCAGCAGTACGGGATTGCCTTACGCAAAGGCAGCAACTGGGTGGACAAGGTCAACGCCGCCCTGGCGGACATCCGTGACGACGGCACCTATAAAACGATCTACGAAAAATGGTTTGGCCCGCTGCCAAGCGCCAAGTGATCATCAAGTTTCTCACGCCGGGGAAGCAGTAACCCCGGCGTTGTTGTTATAGCCCGAGGAGAACTTTGACGTGGCGTTCCAATTCGATTGGCAGGCGGCCATTGATGCCATTCCCTTCCTGCTGAAAGGCATTCCCTACACCTTGATGATTTCCTTTGGTGGTCTCGCCATCGGTTTCGTACTGGGTATTTTCTTTGGCCTGCTCAGCATCAACAAGCGCTGGCTGTTGCGGTGGCCGGCGGTGGCCTACATCGAAATCTTTCGCGGCACCCCCATTCTGGTGCAGGTGCTGTTTATCTTTTACGGTCTGCCCGACATCATCGGCGGCCCCATTGATCCGCTGGTGGCGGGTACGGCCGCCATTGCACTGAACTCCGGCGCCTACATTTCCGAAGTGGTCCGTGGCGGGGTGCAGTCGATTGACAAGGGCCAGGGCGAAGCCGGTCTCTCGCTGGGGTTGTCACGCACCCAGACCTTCTGGACCATCATCTGGCCGCAGGCGTTTCGCAGAATGATTCCGCCCTTGGGTAACCAGGCCATTGTCAGCATCAAGGATACCTCGCTGTTTTCGGTGATCGGTGTCGGTGAACTGGTGCGCCAGGGGCAGGTTTACATCGCCAACACGTTCACCGCGTTTGAGGTGTATTTTGTGGTGGCGATCATGTACCTGGTGATTACCCTGTCCTTATCGCTGGTGCTGCGCGCCTACGAACGCCGCGGCCTCGCTTCTGTCTGAAGGAATGGTTTGGAATGACACAGATCGTGCAAATAAAGGGCATGAACAAATACTTCGGCAAGCTGCATGTCCTCAAGGACATTGACCTCAGCGTGGAAGCCGGCGAGGTGGTGGTGATTATCGGTGCCAGTGGCTCCGGAAAATCCACTCTGATCCGCTGCGTAAACGGGCTGGAGGAGTATGAAACCGGGGCCCTGACCGTCGACCAGCGCACCCTGACCCCCAAGGGTGGCAACCAGAAAGAGCTGTACGAAATTCGCAAGCAGGTAGGCATGGTGTTTCAGCAGTTCAACCTGTTCCCGCACCTGACCGTCAAGCGCAATATCATGCTGGCGCCCACCAAGGTGAAAGGCACTTCGCCCACCGACGCCGCCCGGATCGCTGACACCCTGCTGAACCGGGTCGGCATCGCCGACCAGGCGGACAAGTACCCGGCGCAGCTGTCGGGCGGGCAGCAACAACGGGTGGCCATCGCCCGGGCCCTGGCCATGGAACCCCGCCTGATGCTGTTTGACGAACCCACCTCCGCGCTGGATCCGGAAATGGTCGGCGAAGTGCTGGATGTGATGCGGGAACTGGCCCGGGAAGGCATGACCATGATGGTGGTAACCCACGAAATGGGCTTCGCCCGGGAAGTCGCCGACCGGGTCATCTACATTCACGAAGGCCAGATTGTCGAACAAGGCACCCCCCAAGAGGTGTTCGACCGGCCCCGGAACGAGCGCACCCAGGCGTTCCTGTCGCGGGTGTTGCAGCACTGACATAGCGGGGACCCATCCGGCGTGTTAACCTCTCTCACCTTCAGGGGGTAACCGCCGAAACATGCGGCCCCGTTGTCTGTTCCACTATCCGGCACTACAGGAGACATGTTCATGTCCATGGGTAACGCTGATCTCGTCGCACGAGGCCTGAAATCTGTCTGGCACCCCTGCACCCAGATGAAAGACCACGAGTCACTTCCTCTGGTGCCCATCAAGCGCGGCGAAGGGGTGTGGCTGGAAGACTTCGAGAACAACCGCTACATCGACGCAGTGAGTTCCTGGTGGGTGAACCTGTTCGGTCATGCCAACCCGCGCATCAATGCCGCCATTGTGGAGCAGATCGAACAGCTGGAGCACGTGATTCTGGCAGGCTTTACCCACGAGCCGGTGGTCCGGTTGTCGGAGCGCCTGATCGAGGTCACCCCACCGGGTCTGAACAAGTGTTTTTACGCCGACAATGGCTCGTCCGCAGTGGAAGCCGCGCTCAAGATGAGTTACCACTACTGGAAAAACTGTGGCCAGCCCGCCAAGAAAAACTTCGTCAACCTGAGCAACAGTTATCACGGTGAGACGCTCGGAGCCCTGGCGCTGGGGGACGTCGCCCTGTACAAGGAAACCTATCACCCCCTGTTGATGGACGTGATCACCGCCCCGTCCCCTGACGCCTACCACCGGGAGCCGGGTGAAAGCGAAGAAAGCTACGCGCTGCGCCAGTTTGCCGAAATGGAAAAGATTCTCGCGGAACGCCATGAGGAGATCTGTGCGGTGGTGGTCGAGCCGCTGATTCAATGCGCCGGCGGCATGCGCATGCACCACCCCGTTTACCACACCAAATTGCGGGAAGCCTGTGACCGCTACCACGTGCATTTGATTGCCGATGAGATTGCGGTCGGCTTTGGCCGCACCGGCACCATGTTCGCCCTCGAACAAGCCAGCATCACCCCGGATTTCATGTGCCTCTCCAAGGGGCTCACGGCAGGTTACCTGCCTCTGTCGGTGGTGCTGACCACCGATAAGGTGTACGACGCCTTTTACGACGATTACAACACCCTCAAGGCGTTCCTGCATTCCCACAGTTATACCGGCAACCCCATTGGCTGTGCGGTGGCGCTGGCCACCCTGGACATTTTCCGTGACGACCGGGTGATCGAAAGCAACCGGGAATTGTCAGCCTGTATGTCGGAATCGGTCGCCCACCTCGCAGACCACCCCAATGTGGGCGACATCCGCCAGTGCGGTATGACGCTGGCGATCGAGATGGTGAAGGACAAAACCAGTAAAACCCCCTTCCCCTGGCAGGAGCGGCGGGGTGTGCGGGTGTATCAGCACGCACTGACACGTCAGGCGCTGTTGCGTCCACTGGGCAATGTGGTGTATTTCATGCCCCCCTACATCATCACTAAAGATCAGATCCGTCATTTGGCCCAGGTGGCCACCGAAGGGATCGAGATTGCCGTCCGGGATTAACAACCATGCGCGCACCCAGATTTTATACCGCTTCACACCTCGCACCAGGGCTGACCGTTGTGCTCGACGATAACGCCGCACAGCACATTGGCCGGGTCCTGCGGATGCAGCCCGGTCAGGAGGTGCGGCTGTTTAACGGGGATGGCCACGACTACGCGGCCACCCTGAGTGACGTGGGCAAGAAGCAGGTGTCTGCTGAGGTGCGCTCCGCCACCGCCAATCCGTCCGAATCGCCGCTGCGGATCACCCTGGGGCAAACCCTCTCCCGGGGCGACCGCATGGATTACGCCATTCAGAAGAGCGTCGAGATGGGGGTGGCCGCCATTGTGCCGCTCACCAGCGAACGCTGCGAGGTGCGTCTCAAGGGAGACCGGGAAGACAAGCGCATCCGCCACTGGCAGGCCGTCGCGGTCAGTGCCGCCGAGCAGTGTGGCCGTGCGGTGGTGCCCGAGATCCACCCGGTGATGACGCTGAGCCAATGGTTCGCATTCAGTCAGCACTGCGACACCCGTCTGGTGCTCCACCACCGCACCGCACGGCCACTGACCGATTTGCACACCCCCACCGACCTTGCGCTGTTGATCGGGCCGGAAGGCGGACTCAGTGCGGAGGAAATCGCGCAGGCGGAGGCGGCCGGTTTTCTGGCCACTGCCCTGGGACCACGGGTATTGCGCACGGAAACCGCCCCGGTGGCGGCGCTTGCCCTGTGCCAATGGCTGTGGGGCGATCTGGGACAGCGCGGCAGCTGACGGACCGACGGCTACCCTTGAATGTGTCGCCGTACTATACTGGCCCCAATCCAAGTGCTCGTCGCGACACAGATTCATTCAATGACAGGGAGTCGAAGCATGGCTGGCTTTTTATCCTGGGTTTCACGCCCGTTCCGATCCCGTTCGCCGGCCCCCGGGCCTGCCGCCGTGCAGGTGTCACCGCAGCCTCCGGCCCAACAGGGCGCGCAGCCGGACGCGGGCAACCCGGACGATTACGACAAACTGGATCGCCATTTGTACTGCTGGCTGCTCGATACCACGCCCTCTCATCTGGAAAAAACCAGCCCGCACACGGCAGCGATCGTCGCCACCCTGCGCCAGAACATCCGAGACGGCAAACTCGACGAGCTGCCCCGCCAGCCCCTGACCCTGCCCCGGGTGCTCCGCGCGCTGTCAGACCCGAACGGCGACCGCAATGAATTGGCCAGCATCATTCTGGATGATCCGGCACTGACCGACCAATTGTTACAGATTGCCAACAGCCCGTTTTTCCGCCCCGGTGAACAGGAAATTGAATCGGTGGATCAGGCCATCTTCGTGCTTGGTCTGAACGGTATCCGGAATGTGGTCTCCGCTGCGGTGATGCGTCCCATGCTGAGCGCCCGTTACAGCCGCGAAGCGGTGTTCTCCCAGCGGGTATGGCGGTGGGGGCTGACCTGTGCACGGGCGGCCGAACTGATTGCCCGAGAACAACATCAGGATACCAGTGCTGCGTTTATGGTGGGGCTGTTGCCAGCGCTGGCCTGCCTTACCCTGCACCGGGAAGTGCACCGGCTCATGACCCGTTACACGGAGGACCGCAAAGCCACTCCGGCCATGGTGCGCGCAGTGCTTGAAACGTTGATGTGGCCCCTCACGCAGCAGCTGGCGATAGAGTGGAACCTGCCTGTCCGCTACCGATCGCTGTTGGAGGCGGCCATGGTGGCGCGTGCCACACAAACCCACACCCCGCTGGCGGACGGGCTGGTGCTGGGCTCCCGGGAAGTGTTGCGCCATGCCCACCAACGCAATCTGCCCGAAGAAAATCTGGTCGCGCTGCTGGCCCTGGACCAACCCGGGTTTGCCAGAGTGAGGGAGGCCCTCAGTCTGACGCTCAAGCGCGGCGGCTGAGCCGGGACCGCAACAGCCGCAGGCCGTTGGCAACCACCAGCAGGCTGGCCCCCACATCGGCAAATACCGCCATCCACATGGTGGCAAGCCCGAACACCGTCAGCACCAGAAACACCCCCTTGATGCCCAGCGCCAGGGCGATGTTCTGCACCAGCAGGGTGCGGGTGCGGCGGGACAGTCTGACAAACCAGGCCACCTTGCGCAGATCATCGTCCATCAGCGCCACATCGGCAGTGTCGATGGCCGTGTCCGAGCCCAGAGCCCCCATAGCAATGCCAATGTGAGCCTGCGCCAGCGCCGGGGCGTCGTTGATACCGTCCCCCACCATGCCCACCAGGCCCTGCTGCTCAAGTGTCTGTATCGCCGCGAGCTTGTCGTCGGGTAATTGATTGCCAAGGGCTTTATCAATGCCCACCTGGGCCGCTATGGCGTTCGCGGTCCGCTGGTTATCCCCCGTCAGCATAATGGTTTTAACCCCCAGCTCATGCAGCGCAGCGATCGCCTCGGCGCTGCTGGCCTTGACGGTGTCGGCAACTGAAAACAAAGCCAGCACTTGCTCGGCCCTGGCCAACATGACCGCGGTAAAGCCGCGCTCTTCCAGGGTCTCCAGACGCTGCGCCAGGCTGGGTGAACACACCCCCATGGTTTCCATCAGGCGACAATTGCCGAGGACGTAATAGATCCCATCAATCTCACCGCCAACCCCCATGCCCGCCAGCGCGGTGAAATTTTCCACCGGCATTCCCCCCCGTGCATGGGGCTCGGCCTCCCGGGCAATGGCTCCGGATACCGGATGATCCGAGCGCACCGCAAGACTGTAGGCCAGCCGTCGACAGGTGTCCGCATCGGCACCGTCGCCGCAGAGTTCGAACCCGGTCTGTACCGGTTCGCCCCGGGTGAGGGTGCCGGTTTTATCCAACGCCAGCCAGGCCAGTTTGTAGCCCTCTTCCAGAAAGACACCGCCCTTGACCAGGACGCCGTGGCGTGCCGCCGCCGCCAACCCACTGACGATGGTGACCGGTGTCGAAAGCACCAAGGCACAGGGGCAGGCGATCACCAGCAACACCAGCGCCCGGTAGACCCAGTCAAGCCAGAGTCCGCCGCTCACCAGTGGCGGAACGACCGCAACAACCAGCGCCAATGCAAACACCAGAGGCGTGTACACGGCGGCAAACCGGTCCACAAACCGCTGGGTTCGGGCTTTGCTGCCCTGCGCCTGTTCCACTGCATGAATAATGCGCGCAAGGGTGGTGTCCGCCGCCACCCGGGTGACCCGGTATTCAAAGGAACCGGCGCCATTGATGGTGCCGGCGAACACCGCATCGCCTGCAGACTTCTCCACCGGCAGGCTCTCACCGGTTATCGGGGCCTGATTGATCGTGGACTGCCCCCGCACCAGTTCGCCGTCCAGCGCAATGCGCTCCCCCGGTCGGACCCGGGCGACGCTGCCCGGCTCTACCGTCTGCGGGTCCCTCACCTGCCAGGAACCGTCCGGCTGGCGCACCGTCACCTGCGCGGGCGCCAGACTCATCAGCCCGCTGATGGCGTTTCGGGCGCGGTCCAGAGAGCGGGCTTCAATCGTTTCGGCCACATTGAACAGCACCATTACCATGGCCGCTTCCGGCCACTGACCAATAATAAAGGCACCGGTAACCGCCACACTCATCAACGCATTGATATTGAGATTCCCCTGGCGAACCGCCACCCAGCCTTTGCGATAGGTCGACACGCCGCTGCCGGCCACCGCCGCCAACGCCAGCAACGCCGCCAGCCAGGCCGACCAACCCACCCAACCGGCCACCTCCGACAGCAGCGCCAGCGCCCCCGCCAGAGCCAGCGGCCACCAGGGAGCGGCCTGTTGCGGCAAGTCTGCAAACGGGCTTCCCTCCTGATTCAGTTCCGGTTCGAAGCCGAGCCCCCGGATTGCTGCGGTAATTTGCGCCAGGGCGCCAACGGTGTGTTCCACGGTCAACAACCGTTGCACCAGATTGAATTCCAGACTGATAACGCCGGACAGGCTGCCCAGGCGCTTGCGGATCATGGCTTCTTCGGTGGGGCAGTCCATTTGGCGGATGCGGATCGAGGTGCGCACGCCCTGCTCCTCAGCCCCGGTGCCCGTCAGGTCTGCAGTCGGTGCCGCCTCAGTAGCGCTGCGTGCCATACTGTGGGTCGGTCCGGGCTGGCCATCGCTCATAGTACACCTCGTGTTTTCGTTCTATGCTGATCATTAGACACCCTGAAGCCACTTCAGGGTCAAGGCGGGATCGCCTCTGACGGAACCGACCGGAGAACGCAATGAGAATCGGGGCACTGGCAAAACAGGTAGGTATTACCGTAGAGACCATTCGCTATTATGAACAGGCGGGACTGTTGCACCGGCCGGCGCGCGACCCGTCCAACAATTACCGGTTGTACGACCCGGGCCACCTTGAGCGCCTTCAGTTTATCCGGCGCTGCCGGATCCTGGCGATGACCCATGCTGAAATTCAGGCCCTGCTGCGGGCTCGCACCCAACCCGACCATAGCTGCGACACCATCAACGAGCTGATTGATGAGCATTTGCAGCATGTACAAACACGCATCGCTGAATTACAGGCTCTGGAACGGGAGCTCAGCACCCTCCGGCAACAGTGCGGGGCGTCTCGCCCCGCCCGTGAATGCGGCATTCTGCGCGAACTGGACAATCCGGAAAACCTGGACCTGGGCGCAACGGCAAGCGCCGGCCCTGGAGCGGGATGCCACCCCGAGGTGCATCCGCCTTATCCAGAGGTGGACGACCGCGCTTGAAGTGCACAGGTTTCTCCCTGCGCGTCCAACAGTTGCGCCAGACTATGGTCAGCGCCGGGTGTGACCGCGTGGGTCAGTTCTCTGGGCAGTTCCTGCGGCAGGCGGTGAACCATGCCGTCTTCGTCGTGGCGCACTGCGGCCAGCACGTCGCTCACCGTGATGTGTTCAAGGGACCGCCCCGGCACCAGCTGATCTCCTTCTTCACCCGCCAGTTTCAGCAAGCGGGCGCGGATCAGCTTGTCACTGATCTGACGGGATACGTCGCCCGGAATCCGCAACTCATGCTCCAGCTGCTCTTGCTGGGGGGCGTCCCGGCCCTCATGAAACGGTTTGCCCACCAGCCACATGATGGCAACCGCCACCCGCTCCTGCAGCTCCGGGGCAACCCGCGGGTGTTCCCGCTTGATGACCGAACCGGGGTGCTGCAGGTAAAAGGTCAGACTGGAACCCAGCAATAGGATCATCCAGTTCAGATACACCCAGATAAGCAGGATTATGCCGATTGCAAAACTGGAATAGATTGCGGTGTATTTGGCTGAGCCGGCTACGAAGGAGGCGAACAACATGCCCGCCGCCTGCCAGGAAATGCCGGCGATGAGACCGCCGATCAGCGCGTAGCGGAATTTCACCCGGGTGTTGGGCATGAAGATATAGACAAAGGTAAATGCCCCCACCACCAGCAAAAACGGGGTCAGCCGGCTGACAATCAGTATCAGGGTGCCAAACGGCTCGATGGTCATCAGCTCCTGCATCAGGGCCGACGAAAATATGGTCGCGGTAATCCCGATGGCGGACACCATCAGCAAGGGCCCCACCATGATGACGCTGAGGTAATTACTGAACCGCTGGGCCACTGAGCGGGAATGGGGCGCTCGCCAGATCATATTGAACGAGCGCTCGATCTTCTGCACCAGCGAGATCACGGTATACACCAGCAAGGCCAGTCCGACCGAACCGAGTACTCCCACCTTCATGTTATCGACAAAACCCAGAATCTGCTCGGCCACCTGTATACCTTGCGGCCCCAGGGGTTCAAAGAACTGGTACAGAAAAGGCTCCATGCGTTCATGCACACCCAGCGCCTTGAGCACCGAAAAGCTCAGCGCCAGCAGGGGCACAATACTCAACAGCGTGGTGTACACCAGACTCATGGCGTGCAGGGTCAGATTACCGCTGAGCACGTCCCGCACCAACGCGTACACCGTACGTGCCGACCGATACAGCAATTTCCAGGGGTGGTGCCGGGGAGGGTTGGGGTTGGCAAGGATCCAGTTCTCTGCTGCCTTCAGACGATCTTGCATCAACAAAAAATCACCTTTGCGCCATTTTCCTTTCGCAAGGAAAACCCTTAAGTGAATCGGTTTTCGGCAAGTATGGCTTAAACAGACAGGGAGAGGAAAGCTGGCGGGAGAGTTCCCGCCTCTAGAGGGTCAGCCTTTGTCGGCCAGTTTGCGAAGATTATCATGGATTTTGAACATCACGATAAGCAGTTCGCACCACACCCGGGCACCGACGGCAGCACCCGCAATGGTAAGCAGCCCAAGGAAAAAATTACCTGCTGTTAAGCCTCGGTAGTCACTGAACATCACGCCGACACCCGCTACCACGGCTCCTAACAGCATCAGCCAGTATACGAATGTGATGATTTTTGGGGTCAGCATTGAATCGAATGCAAAGATTGATCTCACTTTTATTCCTTTTCAGTTTTGATATGACGGTGGCTTCAATACTTATTTTTCAGCAAGGATCCATAGGCAAGCACGTGCGCTTGCGCGTCCCGCGGACTGCATCAGCGGCGCTCTCGGCCCTCTGTGGCCGAGCACTGCGACGTACGACATGCCCCGTTCCCTTCACACGGCCATCAACAACGATCGCGTAGCTCATCTTATCGGTACTGCGGTTAATCTTTATGCTGGCAACGCGTTGTTCCTGGCGTCCCAGGGCTGAGCCCGTATGGCTGTTGCGAACGGCGCTTCCAAGCGCAAACACTTCCCAGACTTCGCCGGGGGACAGCAAGTTGCCCCCCATATTGATGACCAGCTCGTCGCCTTCCTGCTTTTCTACCAGTGGCGGCCAGACGGCATCAACAACCCGCAATGCCACTTCACGACCGATTTGATCAAATGCAGCCTGCGCAGAATGGCTGTCACCAGTCAGCTCCAACCCCAGGCTGGCCGCATTGGCATTAAGCGTCTGACTCCAGACAATACTGCCCGTAGCGGGCACGACAACGCGCAGCTCCAGCGCCGCTGATCCGGTACTGCGGCGAGTTGTTTCACCCGTCAGCCTGCTGGTTTGCGCCTCGGAGCCAAGGGATAGTTCCGTCACTCTCGCGGTCACCAGGTACTCAGCTCCAAGCACATTACCCAGCATCGCTTTTTCGGCGACCGGAACATCCCTGCCCGTCATTCGCTGCCGCTCCGCAACCATGGCAGACTCGCCATCCCGGGCCAGCATGGCAAACCGGCGCGAACGGGTAAGCGCGTCGGAAATCGCGTGAGTCATGCGTTGCGACACTTCATCAGCTGAAAACCCCTGGCCGTCAACCGAATAGCGATGACGCGCGGTTTCAACGGGGTAGACAGCCATTCGCCAACGGTTGTCCTGCGCAGACGAGCCCGGAACCGTGTACACCGGAATATCCACCTTCAACCTGGCGAGCTTGCCGCCGCCCGCTGCATTGGTAACCGATACGATACGGTACCCCGAGATCAGGCCACTCGAACTGACGCGAGTACTACTTTGCTGGGCAGATGACATGGTCGTGGTTGACTCGCGACCATCTTCGGTGCGAGTGCTCATTCGCTTGAGCGCGCTCTGCACCTGGCGACTGGCGCTGATCTGCGCACCACGGACCTGACGCACAGCCTCGCCCAGTGCGTTGTAAATCGCCTGTTCGCGATCGACACCGGTAGCCTCAGCTGACACCGTTCTGATGTCCGTCGCCGCTGGCGCGGCAACAGACATCAGAACGAGTACAACAAACAACAGCGTTCTCATTACCATGATCCAAACGAACCGGTACTGCGGGTGGTACGAGGGGTTGCAGGTTGGGCATTACCCCCGGCCTTGGCTGCTGGCTCCACTGCTGCCTTCCTGTCCAGCCCCTGCGCTTTTGCAGACGTTTGCGGTGACCAGTACTTCACATAGCCAAGGTACGGGTGCCCGGTCGCGGGGTCGACCGCATTCCACTCAGCAATGGTTTGAATTCCCTGAAGCTGGGCATTTGCCTCCGATCTCAAAATATCATTCACCATCCGGCCAATGCCACGAGTGGTTTTGATCTCAACGCTACCGTCACCGCGGGTTTCTTTCACTTTCTGATTCAGTTTTCGTTTGGTCACGGCTTTTTCGCCCTGCACCGTCATCGAGGCAAATTGCGCCAACCAACCATCCGCCATCAACTGTGCAGCTGTGCGTGAAGCTTCCATCTCGATGGCGATATCAAATTCATCCATGGTGCCTCGAACCAGCTGAGGCCCCGACATACCGAAGGACAATAGACCATAACGCCCTTGAGCATCGACCATTGGCTGAGCGCCAAAGTAGCCAAGCATCGGCTCACCTTCTCTCACTTGTGGTCTGAGTCGCGCTTTTATATCTTCAACCGGAATGGCCTGCCCGGGCGCCACTTGCCCGGTTCTTAACTGGCGTCCAAACTCACTGAAACGGTCAGCCTTAACCACCACTACGCTGACACGGCCATTGTTGACCGGACCGTCACCACCGACTTCCTCAATCACGCCGAAAATACCGACACCTGACAACTGCCCCATTGCCTGCCAAGTGGTCTCTGTAACGAACTCGTCGTAAACCAGGTTCTTGCGTTCTGCCACGGTCATTTTTGGTAAACCTGATGGATCGACGCCAAGCTGTTCCAGCAGGGCGTTCATGCCCTGTACCGTCAATTCGGCAGCACGTCCAGCTACCGCTTTACCAAGCGCGTCTAGGCTGGTGGTGTCTTTGACATCTTCTGGCAGACCATTCTGGAAGAGCTTATCTGCCATGGCCACACCAACTCGAACAGAGTCCTGGGATACCAGCTCACCCATGGCCTGTAAAAAAGCTTCCTCAGTTGCAAGTATGCGGGCTTCACTGAACGCAATACTTGTAGGGTCTGCGCTGATAGCCTGACTGGCCACCACCAAGGTGCCACCACCGGGGTTGTTTTTGGACTGACCTCGTGACCAGCCTCTGGCATCCAGATACTCATCAATAACAGTGCTGCCAGCATCAACTTCCGTCACCGCCATGAAAGGGGATGGCGGTGTTTTACGGGCGTCTTTTTCAGCAGCCTGAATCTCAGCGGACACGTCCTCCTGAGCGGGTGTACCTTCTTGTGCACCAACTTGCAGTGGAGCAGCCGAAACAGCGCCAGCAACCAGCAGCGACAACAGAGATTTACGAAGTTCCATGTTATGTGGGCCTTATTGTCTTACCAGGAAACGGACTTGTTGGAGCCGCGCTTGATGATGGGGGTTTCGCCTTCCCAAAAAGCAAGCCCTGACGCCAGGTCGGTCAACGACAGCTGGATGTAGTACTCCACTTGCTGTTCTCTACCGACCTTGTGGTTACGTTGCAGAATCTTGCCTGACAGACTCAGGTCAGGTGCTTGCAACGTCCCTTTTTTCTGTACTCCAGATTGATCGAACTCCGCAGAGTTACGCAGCTCACGCGCGGCCATGTTCATTTCGTCTTCAGGACCATTCAGTCCGACCGCCGTCGTGGTGACCACTTTGCCGGAACGTAATAGCGCAACGCGGATTTTTTTGGTCAGCTGGTCGGTATCAATACGCTGCATGGTGTCATTGGTGATACGGCTTACTACCATGATGTAACGGCCACCGTTGGGATTGTGAACCGCACCACTACCCAACATGTCTTCAACAGCGTCGGTGGCCGCTTTTTCAAAGTCCCGGTAATCCATGGTCATGGCAACCGGCCCGTCATCCGCCGCCGGATCAATATAACGGGTTGGGGCTGCACAACCTGCAAGCAAAGCAAGCCCCAAAGAAAACACAAGCGCACGTTTCATCATTGGTTTGTTCCTTTAGTTAGGTTCGCGAAGGTGTAATTGGTAATCGGTCACCCTGCTATGAGGTGCCACGGCCTTGAAATAACGGGTCTGTCCGGTCAGCAAAGTTGCCCTGCGATAGGCTTCTCCCACCCCCTTCACGGTCATTCCGTTGGCATCAAACCAGGTAACTTTCCAGGCCAACTCGGCATCTGAGTGTGCCGCTACCGCAAACTGAATGTGCAGCAAACTCCCACCACCAGCCTGTGCTACCCGCTCTTCGAACAACTCAGCCACGGTCATGCTGTAGCTAACGTCTGGATCAACGTTCAGTTGCTGTCGCGCCGCCGATGAGCTTGTTTCCGGGGGAGTTGCGCATCCGACGAGGACGGCAACGACGCTAAGCAGACTCGCAATGAATAAGCGCTTCATTACACTTTCCTTTCGTTAGTTAGTGGACGCTGGACACTTGGGCTGGTGTGGATTGCAGTTCGGGCAGACTCACCAAGGTAGCGGGTCTATTGCCTTGCAAGTCCATAGTAACCACCGTTGCGGGTCCATGGGTTGTCGGACGCTTGACGTAAACGAGGGTGAACGGCTGCTGTGGAATATTAACACGCCCTAAAATGTCCCCTTGATGGTCGATCAGCGTTAACACACCGCTTTCTGGCCGGTTTACGCGCGCCGCTTGCCAATGATTGGGCATCGCCTGCCAGCCACGCAAATCCGCTTGAGTAGTAGCTAACGCGAATACAGAAGCCCCTAGTTGTCCGGCCAATCCAAACCGATCAGCAGCTTGATTCTGAATAACAGCTTTAACCACCGCCGACGAAACTGCGCGCGCCAGAACACCGGGGAAGCGCTCTTTCATTTCAGTGCGGATGACCGTTCCCATATCAGAGAGGTGTTCAGTTTGAATTGCCTCACCGGAATCACCGACAACCCCTATTGAACCGGGCACTGCTGGTCGCTCAGCGTATTTAGGTAGGGCAATGCCATAATAAGTCAGCTTTGATGTACCCTCATCATCAGCAAACAACAGCAGAGGGACCTCAAAGCGGGTTTCTTCCAGCACTGGCCCCAAGCCATTCTCATAGACGACCCAAACCTGGGGCTCAAGTTTGCCAGGGTTTTGCCGGCCGGAGGCCAACGCTGAGGCAAGTTTGGCATCGGCTTGCAAAACAGCGCTGGCGTTATTCATATCAGCTACGCGTTTCAGGGAAGTTGCAGCGCGCTCGTAGTCAGAACTGCCAGCGGCGTTTGCGATAAAGTAAATGCCATGGAGGTAGGTGCTGGATG
This sequence comes from Marinobacter sp. X15-166B, assembly GCF_001752365.1. Classification (GTDB taxonomy): domain Bacteria; phylum Pseudomonadota; class Gammaproteobacteria; order Pseudomonadales; family Oleiphilaceae; genus Marinobacter. Next base: position 593,618 of record NZ_MEIY01000001.1, read on the forward strand.
GCACGATAAATTCAGGCAGGACGGACCAACCGGATGGCGTTTCATAGTTCTGAGCAACGGCCTCGTGCAAGCTTGCACTGTTCAGGTTGTCATTAACCAAAAAGGCATTACTTTCTTTGTCTTCAGCCTCTTTTTCTAAAGCGGCCTGCTGTTGCGCAATCTCATTCTGGAAATATTCCACGGCGCGCCGGGTGCGGTCATCCGCCCGGTTAAATTCGATGCGGGCGTACTCGTTATTCCCCGCGGCCAAAAACGCCAGACCTTTGTAGGTATTAACGAGTACGGCTTCAGACATTAACGCTTGATAATCGCGCTCTGAGTCATTCACCATTATTGCCAGTAAATTTTCTGCTGCGCTGCCGATAACTCCTGTGTTATCAAGGTACTTCATACCCTCTTCAGCCAGATCGAACGCTTGCGTTGACTCTTGATAACGCCCCGATAAACGATATAACTCGCCCTGATGCAAAAGATTAAGCAAATGCGCCTCAGAATCAATCGGCTGGCCTTCAGTTATATCAAAACCAACCGCACTCAAGGCAGAGTCATAGTCGCCTGTGGCGTAGGCTGAATTGAACAAATTCATCTGGTTACGATGCTGCGCGGCTGAACAGCCAGAAAGCAGAACGACAACCGATATAACCAGAAAAATACGATTAAGCAATTTCACTCGCGCACTCCCCGCAAAAATGATCGGTCCGGTAATTCCCTCACCACCAGTCCGCCAAACATTACCGACTAATTACAGGGAGTTAACGCTATCCTGAAAGCTCGCTAATTGGTAGGACGCAACCTTTTGATATTACATCATTTGACATTTTGCACGACAAAACTCTACAACTCTCCATTGCGGAAGGCCTTTACAATGTGAAATGCCGATCAATTGTTCCGGGTGTAAACCGTATCCCTGACGTTACGGAGGTTCCCAGCCGTAATCTCAATAATACGTTGACGCGCTTCCCGACTGGCCCAGGCGGAGTGCGGAGTGACGATCAGGTTGGGAAGATCACCCGCCAGCAAGGGGTTGCCATTGACCGGCGGTTCTTCGGTCAACACATCAAACCCGGCTCCACCCAGCTGGCCGGCACGCAGAGCGTCGGCCAGCGCCTGCTCATCCACCAGGCCACCACGGCTGGTGTTGATCAGCAGCGCATCCGCTTTCATCTGCGCCAGTTCGGGCGCGCCGATCAGATGGTGGGTGTCCGGGGTTAACAGGCAGTGCAGTGACAGCACATCCACCTGGGGCAAGAGGTCTGCCAGCGGGATCCGGGGGTATCCATCCACCGTGCCGGCGGGTTGCCCGGGCCTGGCTCCCAGAACAATGTTCATGCCAAAGGCGCGGGCACGCTCCGCCACCGCCTGGCCCAGATCACCGTAACCGACGATGCCCAGGGTGCGGCCTTCCAGCTCGACAATCGGATGGTGCATCAGGCAAAAATACGGGCTTTTGGCCCATACTCCGGTTTGCACATCGCGGTGATAATCCAGCAACCGGGTCGCCAGTGCCAGCATCAGCGCCATGGTATGCTGGGCAACGGTGCCGCGGCCGTAGCCGGCCACGTTCATCACCTGAATGCCGTGTTGTTGGGCGGCGTCCAGATCAATGTTATTGAGGCCAGTGGCCACCACCGCGATCACTTTCAGTTCCGGGCAGGCTTCAAAATGCTCCCGGGTCAGATTGACCTTATTGACGATCGCCGTGTCCATGCCCTGCAGGCGTGCGATAATGTCTGCAGGTTCGGTACCATCGTAACAGGTCAGATTATCGACCGCGCGACGGATGGGGCCAAGGTCCATCCCCTCCCCCAGAGACAGCGCGTCGAGAAAAGCCGCGTTCATAGAAATACTCCTGCTATTAAAACATTTATCGTAGTTTACACTTGATTGCATAGTAACCGGAGCAGACAAACATCATGGAACATGAATTCTGGCATAAGCGCTGGTCCAACAATCAGATCGGCTTTCATGAAGGCAGCGTCAACCAGTACCTGTATGACCACTGGCCAGAACTTTCCCGACAGGCCAATGAGACCGTGCTGGTGCCGCTGTGCGGCAAAGCCCACGACCTCTGGTGGCTGAACGACCGGGGTCACCCGGTCATTGGGGTGGAGCTGAGTGAAATCGCCTGCAAGGACTTTTTCACCGAGGCGGAAGAAAAGGCGACGGTCACCCCGGGTGAACCTTTTACCCGCTTTGTCCATGGCGACCTGCAATTGTGGTGCGGCGATTTTTTCCAGCTGGTCCCCGATGACCTGACCCACGTCAAACTGGTGTACGACCGGGCCGCACTGATTGCGCTGCCTGCGGAGATGCGCCGCACCTACGTTGACCATCTGACGGCGGTCATACCCGACGATGCGCGGATGCTGCTGGTAACCCTGGACTACAACAGTGACGAAATGCAGGGGCCGCCGTTTAACGTCACCGACGAAGAAGTTTTCGCCTTGTACGGTGACAATTATGCGGTGACCCGGATTCTGCGGCAGGACCTGCCGCCGGATAACCCGTTTGCAAAACGCAAAGGTCTGCTGCACGGTGCCACCGAAAGCGTGTTCCGCATTGACCGCAAATAACCCGCCGTAACACTCAGGCGCTGGCCGCACAGGGTGTGCTGCGGCTGGCCTGCCGCTCGAGGGCTTCAAACAGACTCTCCACCGTCAACGCCAGGAGCCCTACGAGGACGGCACCCTGCAGAACGTAGGCCGTGTTGCCGTTGACCAGCCCCGCCACAATGGGATCACCCAGGGTTCGGGCGCCAATGGTGGAGCCGATAGCCGCCGTGGCGATGTTGATGGTCACGGCGGTACGCACACCGGCCAGAATGACCCGCCGTGCCAGGGGCAGCTCAACCCGCAGCAACACCTGCCCCGGGCTCATGCCCATGGCCGTGGCGGCCTGGGTAATGGTGCGGTCAATGCCATCCAGGCCCGCCAGGGTGTTGCGCAGAATCGGCAACAAACCGAACAGGAACAGGGCCACCAGGGTTGGTCCGTCGCCAAACCCGATCGCGGGAACGGCCAGAGCCAGCACAGCCACCGGTGGAAAGGTCTGCCCGATGGAGGCCACCCGGCTGGCCAACGGCAAAAAGTCGCGGCCCCAGGGGCGGGTCACCGCAATGCCGGCCGCGATCGATACCGCGGCGGCCAGCAAACCTGACAGGAGTACCAGCGCAAGGTGGTTTTTCAGCAACAGCAACAGGCTCTCCCGCGGGTACACCAGCGCCGGCTTGCCCCAGGCGGCGAACACCGGTTCCATCAGCGGCAACCCGGTGGTAATCGCCAGTAACGCCGTCAGCCACAGGAACGGCGGCAGCCACAATTTCATCCGGCGGCGCCCTCCCGCACCTGATCCAGTGTCAATACGCCGGTCTGCTGACCGGCCTCATCCACCACCGGCAAGTGATCGGTTTTTTGCCACAGCATGAGCGACAACGCATGCCGCAACGAATCGGCTTCGCCGATGCTGACCGCACCAACGTCGGGCTGGCAGGGCACCTCGAGGTAACTCATCACGTCAACCACCCCTTTCAGGGCAGCGACTTTCAAGCCACGCTCCTGACTGCCGAACAGGTTTTCGACGAATTCGGAGGCGGGCTGGCGGAGGATGTTTTCGGGGGTGTCGTGCTGAACGATGCGGCCGGCGTCCATCACCGCAATGCGATCGGCGAGTTTCATGGCCTCGTCGATATCGTGGGTCACAAACACCGTGGTCTTGCGGATTTGGCGCTGCAACTTCAGCATTTCTTTTTGCAGGCTCTCACGGGTAATGGCATCCAGTGCGCCGAACGGCTCGTCCATCAGCAGGATGTTGGGATCGGCCGCCAGCGCCCGGGCCACCCCCACCCGCTGGGCCTGTCCCCCCCGACAACTGATGGGGGTATTTGCCGGCAAACTCTGCTGCTTCCATGCCCAGCAGCGCCAGCAGTTCGTGCACCCGTTGCTGAGTCCGCGCTGTTTCCCACCCCAACAACCGGGGCACCAGACCGATATTGCGCGCCACCGTCCAGTGGGGAAACAAGCCGGTACCCTGAATGACGTACCCCATATTCAGGCGCAGCTGGCGCACATCGAAACTGTCCACACTCTGGTTATCGATCAGTATTTCCCCGGCACTGCGGGGCAGCAACCGGTTGATCATTTTCAGCGTGGTGGACTTGCCGCCGCCGGAACTGCCCACCAGCACGCAGGTTTCACCGGTTTCTATGGTCAGGCCAACGCGATCGACCGCGATTTTGTCACCAAACTGACAGGAGACGTTTTTCAGCTCGATCATTGCGACATCCCCGCAACTCCAACATCTCCGGCCGGCGAAAGCAGTTTTCCCATAACCGTGAACAAGGCGTCCGCAAACAACGCCAGAACAATGGTGGGCAAGGCCCCCAGTAGTACAAGATCCATAGCTGCCTGCCCAAGGCCCTGAAAAATGAAAGTACCAAAGCCGCCAGCCCCCACCAGCGCAGCCACAGCGGTCAACCCGATGGCCTGGATGGTGGTGACCCGCACTCCCTCGATGATAACCGGCATGGCCAGCGGCAGACGCACTTGCAGCAGCATCTGGCGCGGGCTCATGCCCATGCCCGCACCGGCCTCCAGCAGCTCGTCCGCCACGCTGGTCAGCGCCACAAACGTGTTGCGCAGCATGGGCAACAGACTGTACGCCACCAGCGCGATCATGGCCGGCGCCCAGCCGATCCCGCGAATACCCAACTCCTGCAACCACGGAAACGTCGACGACAGCAGGCTCAGAGGGGCAATTAGCAATCCGAACAGCGCCAGACTGGGAATGGTTTGCAGAAAGCTCACCACACCGAACACCGGCCGCTGCCAGGAACTGCGACGCATGACCAGTAATGCCAGCCCGATGGCAACCACCAAGCTGATGAGCACCGCGCCCAGCGACAACATCAGGTGATGACGCAAGGCCGTCACGAACTGCTCTGGCCGGACCCGATACTCCTGCACCAGCGACAACGCGTGCAAATCATACTGGCTGGCCCCATAGGCCCAACCGCAAAGGATACCAGCCACCGCCAGCAGCCGCCCGATTCTGGCCCGGGGCAGTTGGCGAAGGGTTTCGGAGAGCATCAGTCCCAGCAAAAACAGCAGCGCCCACACCCCGGGCCCCACACCTATGCGGGCGTAGGCGTTAGTGTGATCGAGATGGCGGGTAATGAACACATGCAACAGCAGGGGCACCGCGGCCAGGGCCCCGGTGAGCACCCCGCTCAGCCACCCATGGCGCCCGCGAAAATTGAGCAGGGCCATGCCCAGCAGCACCAGCAACACCGCGGTCGTCGCCAGACTGGCCTTGGCCCCCAGACCCTCCCAGGCGCCCACGGCGGTGCCGGGGACGATACGGTTCGGCTGCACGCTGCCAAAGTGCAGGGTCCAGAATAACCCGATTGCCAGTAGGCTCAGTCCCGCAACGACCCGATTGACTGCAATCCGTCGGAGCCGCAACGGTCAGCTCCCTGCCAGGGAATCCAAAAAGTCGCGCACCACGGCCTCGGGCGGCAAACCTTCGACCGCGACCGCGCCGTTCAGTTTCTGCAGGGTTTCCAGATCCAGCACCTGGAACACCGGTTTGAGAATCTCCCGGATGTTCGGATAAGCCGCCAGCACCTCTTCACGGATAATCGGCGCGGGCTGGTACACCGGCTGTACGCCCTTGGTGTCGGTCAGCACTTTCAATCCCAGCGCGCTCAGTCCGCCGTCGGTGCCGTAGGTCATGGCGCCATTGACATCGTTGTTGTTCAGGGCCGCAGCGCGCATGGTCGCAGCGGTGTTGCCGCCGGACAGCACCAACCGCTGTTCGGGTTTCAACTCAAACCCGTAGGCCTCCTGAAACGCAGGCAAGGCGCTCGGGGATTCGACAAACTCAGCACTGGCGGCAAACTTGAATGCGCCTCCTTCATTAATGTAGGTCGCCAGGTCTTCCAGCGTCGACAAGCCTTGGGCCTCGGCCAGATCGGCTCGCACGCTCATGGCCCAGGTGTTGTTGGCGTCGGCGGGGGTCAGCCACACAATCCGGTGCGCCTTCAGATCCAGATCACTGGCAGTGGCGTAAGCTTTAACCGCATCGTTCCAGACCGGACTATCGGCCTGGTCGTGAAAGAACGCTGCATTGCCGGTGTACTCGGGGTAAATGTCGATCTCACCGGCCTTGATGGCGTTGCGGACAATGCTGGTGCCGCCCAGCTGAATGCGGTTCTCCACCGGGATCCCGGCACGCTCCAGCGACTGCAGAATCACCTGCCCGAGCACCGCCCCTTCCGTGTCGATTTTTGACGAAACCACAACCGGCTCTGTCGCCATTGCCGTGGTAACGGCGGACGTACACAGCGCCAAAACCGCCACGGTTGACGTAATGACAGAGGTTAGCGCGCGAATTTTTCGCTTGATGGATGCCACGTTGGTGCCCTTTTTCGTCGAGTGTTCATCGTTGTTTCGCGTTAAGTCTAATCAACAGGGCAACGAGCGCAACCTAATAATCGCCGTAATGAAACAAAGCTCAAACCGGCCTGTCCAAGCTGCAAAGTCTGGACTAAGCTGAAAATATCAGCCGCTGAGCCACCACAGCGTTTTAGAAAGGTGCGCCAGCTCCATGTTTTTAAACCAATAACAAACCAGATCGCCACATGGATTGGCGAAGCAACGAGGAACAACAGGCAAGGCACAAAATAACGATTGTTACTGCAGCGAGGGGTCATCATGAGCATAGTGCACCACTTCAAAAACCGGTATGACTCGACTCAGGAGGAAGAGTATTCGTTGGAGGAGTACCTGGAGATCTGCAAACAGGATCCAGCCGCTTACGCCACGGCCGCAGAGCGCATGTTGATTGCCATTGGCGAACCGGAGCTGATCGATACCTCCCGGGATGCACGGCTGTCGCGTATTTTTTCCAACAAGGTGATCAAGCGCTACCCCGAGTTTTCCGAGTTTTACGGCATGGAAGAGGCGGTGGAAAACATTGTGTCGTTCTTCCGCCACGCTGCCCAGGGTCTCGAAGAGAAGAAGCAGATTCTGTACCTGCTCGGACCTGTTGGCGGGGGTAAAAGCTCGCTGGCCGAAAAGCTCAAAAAGCTCATTCAGAAAGTGCCCTTCTACACCATCAAAGGCTCGCCGGTCAATGAAACCCCGCTGGGGCTGTTTGACCCCGCTGAAGACGGGCCGATACTGGAAGAAGAATTCGGCATCCCGCGCCGTTACCTGGGTTCGATCATTTCTCCCTGGGCGGTCAAACGGCTGCACGAGTTCGGTGGCGATATCAGCCAGTTCCGCGTCGTGAAGCGCTACCCATCCATTCTTGACCAGGTGGCCGTGTCCAAAACGGAGCCCGGCGACGACAACAACCAGGACATTTCCGCGCTGGTGGGCAAGGTGAATATCCGCATGCTGGAAGACTACTCCCAGGATGACCCGGACGCCTACAGCTTCAGCGGTGGCCTGTGCCGCGCCAACCAGGGGCTGCTGGAATTCGTGGAGATGTTCAAGGCACCCATCAAGGTACTGCACCCACTTCTGACGGCCACGCAGGAAGGCAATTACAACACCACCGAAGGCATGGGCTCGGTGCCTTTTGATGGCATCATTCTGGCCCACTCCAACGAATCGGAGTGGCAGACGTTCCGCAACAACAAACACAACGAAGCGTTTCTCGACCGGGTGTACATCGTCAAGGTGCCCTATTGCGTGCGCATCACCGAAGAGATCGAGATCTATCAGAAGCTGCTCCGTAACAGTTCCCTGGCCGGTTCCCCTTGTGCGCCGGACACCCTCAACATGCTGGCCCAGTTCTCGGTGCTGTCTCGGATCAAAGAGCCGGAAAACTCCAGCGTGTTCTCAAAAATGCGGGTCTACGACGGCCAGAACATCAAGGACACCGACCCGAAAGCCAAATCCATCCAGGAGTATCGCGATGCGGCCGGGGTCAACGAAGGCATGGATGGTCTGTCCACCCGCTTTGCTTTCAAGATTCTGTCCAAGGTGTTCAACTTTGATAACTCCGAAATCGCGGCCAACCCGGTGCACCTGCTGTACGTACTGGAAAAACAGATCGAACAGGAGCAGTTCCCAAGCGAGCTGCAGGACCGCTACCTGCGCTTCATCAAAGAGTTCCTGGCGCCCCGCTACGTCGAGTTTATCGGCAAAGAGATTCAGACCGCGTATCTGGAGAGCTACAGCGAATACGGGCAGAACCTGTTTGATCGCTACGTCACCTACGCCGACTTCTGGATTCAGGATCAGGAATACCGCGATCCCGAAACCGGCGAAATTCTGGACCGCTCGTCCATCAACGATGAACTGGAAAAAATCGAGAAACCGGCCGGTATCAGCAACCCGAAAGACTTCCGTAACGAGGTGGTCAACTTTGTGCTGCGCGCCCGGGCGAACAATCAGGGCAACAACCCGTCCTGGCTCAGCTACGAGAAACTGCGCAGCGTGATCGAGAAGAAAATGTTCTCCAACACCGAAGACCTGCTGCCGGTGGTGTCATTCAATCCGAAGGCCAGCCAGGAAGATCAGAACAAGCACAAACAGTTTGTTGAGCGCATGGTCGATCGAGGCTACACCGAGAAGCAGGTACGGCTGTTGGCCGAGTGGTATCTGCGGGTTCGCAAGTCTCATTAATGATGCAACCGGAGCGCCGCTATGGGTATGACCCACATTGTCGACCGACGACTGAACGGAAAGAATAAAAGTGCCGTGAACCGGGAGCGGTTTTTACGCCGCTACCGCAAACACATCAAGAAGGCCGTAGCCGACGCCGTGCAGCGGCGCTCGATCACGGATGTCGAGCATGGTGAGAGCGTCAGCATTCCGGCCCGGGATATTCAGGAACCGGTCTTCCATCACGGTCAGGGCGGCCGCCGGGAAATGGTGCACCCGGGCAATCAGGAATTTGTCGCCGGCGACACCATGCCCAAGCCGCAGGGGGGCGGTCAGGGACAGGGCGGCGGCCAGGCCAGCCCGGACGGCGAAGGCATGGATGAGTTCGCCTTCCAGATTACCCAAGAGGAGTTTCTCGAGTTTCTGTTTGACGACCTCGAGTTGCCAAATCTGGCTCGCAAGAAACTCAAAGACACCGAAACCTTCAAATATGTGCGCGCCGGTTATTCCACCTCGGGGGTACCGGCCAGACTGGACGTGTTGCGCTCACTGCGCGGTTCCCACGCCCGCCGCTTGTCACTGGGGGGCGCGCGGCGGCGCAAGATCCGCGAACTGGAAGCGCAGCTGCAGGCCCTCAAGGCGGCCCCCCCCAATCTGGATGAGGCCTTCAGCCACAAGGATCAGATCGAGGCGCTGGAGACAGAAATCGACCGTCTGAAAAAAAACCTGCGCCGCATTCCGTACATCGATGAGATCGATTTGCGCTACCGGCAGCACGAGAAGCAACCGCAACCCGCCACCAGCGCGGTGATGTTCTGCCTGATGGATGTTTCCGGCTCAATGACCCAGATGCACAAAGACATCGCCAAACGGTTTTTCATCCTGCTGTATCTGTTCCTGAAGAAGAACTACAAAAAAATCGATGTGGTGTTCATCCGCCACCACACCAGTGCCAAGGAAGTTGACGAGGAAGAGTTTTTCTACTCCCGGGAAACCGGGGGCACCATCGTCAGCAGCGCCCTCAAACTGACCCACGACATCATCGAATCGCGCTACCCTCCTTCGGAGTGGAACATTTACGCCGCCCAGGCGTCTGACGGCGACAACTGGAATGACGATTCCCCCATCTGCGGCAAGTTGCTGACCAATAAAATTCTGCCTCTGGTGCAGTACTTTGCCTACGTGGAAATCACCCCGCAGGATCACCAGATGCTCTGGTACGAATATGAGAAAATCATGACCTCCTTCCCGTCATCCTTTGCCATGCAGCAAATCGCAGATCCAGGCGAGATCTATCCGGTATTCCGCCAGTTGTTTGAGAGGAAAGCCGCATGACCGAAACGCTTAACCCCGAGCGCACCCCCATCTCCAGCGGGTCCGAATGGACCTTTGATCTGATCCGGGATTACGTGGAGGCCATCGAACAGTGCGCCGAAGAGTTCGGGCTGGACACTTACCCCAATCAAATCGAGGTGATCAGTTCCGAACAGATGATGGACGCCTACAGTTCCGTGGGCATGCCCGTGGGCTATCACCACTGGTCCTTCGGCAAACAGTTTCTGTCCACTTCCCGGGGCTATCAGCGCGGGCAAATGGGGCTGGCTTACGAAATAGTGATCAACTCCAACCCCTGTATTGCGTACCTGATGGAAGAGAACACTCTGCCGATGCAGGCCTTGGTGGTGGCCCACGCCTGCTTTGGACACAACTCGTTCTTCAAGGGCAACTACCTGTTTCAGACCTGGACCGACGCCAGCGCCATCATCGATTATCTGGTGTTTGCGCGGAACTATGTGGCCGAATGCGAAGAACGCTACGGTGTGGAAACCGTTGAGGAAATCCTCGACTCCTGCCACGCGCTGATGAACTACGGCGTGGACCGTTACAAACGCCCGGCACCGATCTCGGCGGCGGAAGAACAGCGGCGGCAAAAAGAGCGCGAAGAGTACCTGCAACTGCAACTGAACGACCTCTGGCGCACCATTCCAAAACCGGGAACGGACGAAGAGGAGCTGCAGCGGCGCAGCAAGCGCTACCCGGAAGAGCCCCAGGAAAACCTGCTGTATTTCATTGAAAAAAACGCCCCGTTACTGGAGATCTGGCAGCGGGAATTGATTCGTATTGTGCGCAAACTGGCCCAGTACTTTTACCCGCAACGGCAGACCCAGGTGATGAACGAGGGCTGGGCCACCTTCTGGCACTACACCCTGCTCAACCGCATGTATGAGAAAGGTCTGGTCAACGATGGTTTCATGCTTGAGTTTTTGCAGAGCCATACTGCCGTGGTGTACCAACCTCCGTTCAACAGCCCCTGGTATTCGGGGATCAACCCCTACACCCTGGGGTTCAGCATGTACTCGGACCTGCGCCGGATCTGTGAACACCCGACCGCCGAGGATCGCGAGTGGTTCCCAGACTTCGCCGGAACCGACTGGCTGGACACCCTGCATTTCGCCATGAAGAACTTCAAGGACGAGAGTTTCATCCAACAGTTTCTCTCGCCCAAACTGATGCGGGATCTGCGTTTGTTCGCCATTGAAGACGACGACCAGGAAGACGTGTACCGGGTCACCGCCATACACGACGAGCCGGGTTACAAGCCGCTGCGTGAAAAGCTCGCCCGCCAGTACAACCTGAGTTACCGCGAACCCAATATACAGGCGTGGAGTGTCGATCTGCGGGGGGACCGCTCGCTCACCTTGCGACACGTGCCCATTGACCGTGTTCCCCTGGATGAGGACACCGATGAGGTGCTGCGCCACGTTCACCGGCTGTGGGGGTTTGACGTGCACCTGGAAAGCGTCGATAACGGTGTGGTCGTGCAGTCGTATCACTGCCCACCCAAAAAAAACGGCGACTCCTGATCCAACCTTGCAGCCCCGTCCGGGCGGGCCCTGATCCGACTTCTGCGCGCGCGTTTCCCGGTGCGGTGTTTTGTTGCGTATACTGACGGGCAGTACCTGGACAACAATAACGGCGGGAGAACGGATCTCCGGCAACCGCACCCATCGGACGAGGAGTACCCATGAAGCGTTTGGGAACACTGGATGCAGCCTGGCTGGCGGTGGAATCGGAAGACACACCGATGCACGTGGGTACCCTGCAAATCTTCACGCTGCCGCCCCATGCACCGGAAACGTTTTTAAGGGACCTGGTGTTGCGCATGCGGGAATGCGATGAAGTGGCCAGGCCCTGGTGTCACAAGCTCGCTCACCCCAGCGCCCTGGGCCGCCTGATCGCTCCCCGCTGGAAGATCGACGCGCGCATTGATTTGGAGTACCACGTGCGCCACTCCGCCCTGCCGGCCCCCGGCAGCGAACGGGAACTTGGCATTTTGGTGTCACGGTTGCACTCCAATCCGCTGGATCTGTCCCGCCCGCTATGGGAATGTCACATCGTCGAAGGCCTCGAGCACAACCGGTTCGCGTTATACACTAAAATGCACCACTCCATGATTGACGGGGTCAGCGGCGTGCGCCTCATGCAGCGGGTGCTGTCAACGGACCCCGAAGCCACCGGCATGACGCCCCCCTGGGCCGTGCATGTCGATAAAACCCGCGCGGATAAAACCGATGGTGAGGCAAGTGTGCCGGCGGCGCTCTCCCAGGCCATGGATGCTCTCAAACTCCAGGCCGACATGGCTCCCAAACTGTGGAAAGCGATGAGCCGCCTGGTGCAATCAGCCTGTCACCCGGAAGACAGCCTGTCCACGCCGTTCGCCGGGCCGGTGTCTCCGTTGAACCGGCGGGTCACCGGTCAGCGCCGGCTGGCCACCCAGCACTATGAACTGAGTCGCCTGCGTGAGCTGGCCAAGGCAGGCCAGGCGTCCCTGAACGATATTGTATTGTATCTTTGCGGTACGGCCCTGCGCCGTTTCCTGCTCGACCAGCACAACCTGCCGGCAACGGCCATGACCGCAGGCATCCCGGTGAACATCCGGCCGGCCGATGACGAAGGCACCGGCACCCAGATCAGTTTCATGATTGCTTCCCTCGGCACCGATGAAGACGACCCGCTGAAACGCCTGCAACAAATCAAGACCTCCACCCGGCGCGCCAAAGAGCACCTTCAGGCCCTGCCCCGCACCGCCCTGACCCAATACACCATGTTGCTGATGTCGCCCTATATCCTGCAATTGCTGTCGGGCATGGGCGGGCGCATGCGACCGGTCTTCAACGTCACCATTTCCAACATTCCCGGGCCCCACCAAACCTTGTATTACGAAGGCGCACAACTGGAAGCCATGTACCCGGTGTCACTGATTGCCCACGGGGGTGCGCTCAACATTACCTGCCTGAGTTACGCCGGTGCACTGAATTTCGGTTTTACCGGCTGCCGCGATACCCTGCCCAGCATGCAGCGCCTGGCGGTGTACACCGGCGAAGCTCTGGGCGAACTGGAAGCCTTGTTGCTGCCGACCCCGACCCAGGAGCCTGTGCCGGCCCCCGCCTTACCCTGAACCCTTGACACTTTAGTCTAACCCACTGTGTCGGCTGGCTATTTCTGGTGCTGATCGGTTACACTCGGTTATACAACTATAACTAGCAGGTACCTATTCATGAGCGCAATCCTCCTGATGGTCCTGGGTCTTGGCGGAATGGCCCTGGGCTTTTTCGTTTACTCCAAGTTCCTGGCCCATGTGGTGTTCAAACTGAGTGATCAATTCCGTACTCCGGCGCACGAATTTGAAGACGGCATTGATTTCGTGCCGACCAACAAATTTGTACTCTGGGGTCATCACTTTACGTCTGTCGCTGGCGCCGCTCCGATTGTCGGTCCGGCTATAGCGGTTATCTGGGGCTGGCTGCCAGCCTTCTTGTGGGTCACCCTCGGCACCATATTCTTTGCCGGCATCCACGATTTTGGAGCCATCTGGGCCAGTGTGCGCAATCGGGCCAAATCCGTCGGCACGCTGACCGGTGAAGTGGTCGGCAAGCGCGCCCGTTCCATCTTCTCTATTGTTATCTTCCTGGTGCTGTTGATGGTGAACGCGGTCTTCGGCGTGGTCATCGCCCGATTGCTGATCAACAACCCCAGCGCGGTGGTGCCCGTCTGGGGTGCAATTGCCGTGGCATTGGTGATCGGTCAGGCCATCTACCGCGCCAAAATGAACCTGTTCATGGTGTCCGTTGTCGGCGTTGTTGCCCTGTACACCCTGATTTACATCGGTCCGTCCGTACCCGTGTCCTTGCCAGAGAGCACCCTGGGCCTGTCGGCCAGTGCCGCCTGGATCATCATCCTGTTCGTGTACGCCGCCATTGCGTCGCTGCTGCCGGTCTGGGTGTTGCTGCAGCCCCGCGATTACATCAACGGTTTGCAGTTGTTTGTGGGCCTGGCCGCCCTTTACGCGGCGGTACTGATCGCCAACCCCACCGTGGTCGCACCGATGATCAACGTCGATGTGCCGGCCGGTACACCGTCCATGATTCCCCTGCTGTTTGTGACCATCGCCTGTGGGGCGATCTCCGGGTTCCACGGTCTGGTGGCTTCCGGCACAACCTCCAAGCAGCTCAATAAAGAGACGGACGCGCGCTTCGTGGGCTACTTCGGCGCCACCGGTGAAGGTGCCCTGGCACTGGCCGCCATCATCGCCGCCACAGCCGGGTTTGCTTCCCTCGCCGATTGGCAGGCGGTCTATCACTCGTTCGGACAGGGCAGCGTATCGGCCTTCGTTAATGGCGGCGCCGCTATCCTGAGCGCGGGTACCGGTCTGGATCTGGCCGTCGCTGCCACCATGCTGACCGTAATGGCCGCCCTGTTTGCGGGCACCACCATGGATACCGGCCTGCGCCTGCAGCGCTATATTTTCCAGGAGTGGGGTGAAATCTATAACATCAAGTGGATGGCCAAGCCGCTGCCGGCCACCTTGCTGTCGGTGACCACCTGTCTGGCCCTGGCGTTTGGCGCCGGCGGTGCCGATGGCTCCGGCGGGCTGCTGATCTGGCCCCTGTTCGGCACCACCAACCAGCTGCTGGCAGGACTGACCTTGCTGGTCATCACGGTGATGCTGGTACGCCGCGGTTCGCCGACGTTTTTCACCCTGGCCCCACTGGTGTTCGTGCTGACCATGACGCTGTACGCGCTGCTGATTCAGCTCAAAGGGTTCTACGACAAGGGCGACTGGTTCTTGCTTGGCCTGGATCTGGTGGTCTTGTTCGCCGCGATCCTGGTTACCCTTGAGTGTGTCTCTGCACTGAAGCGGGCAAAAACCGAGCGCGGCGAGGAAGACACGGAAACCGAAGCCGTCTGATCGCTGCAGTCAGTGTTGATGCTGGCCGGACCGGGTGAATGCATTCCCCGGCCCGGCCAGTACTGCCTTGCCCCGCCCCTATTTCTAACCGTGTTCACGCCTCCCGTGGCAGAGGGCATCTCATGAAGCATGTATTCGCCCGCTTGAAATACCTGTATCACAAGGCCGGCACTGCCGGAGCCGAATATTACAATGCCCCCTACCGGGCCGCCATCGCCCGCGCCCAGCGGGACGAGGACGATTTGTTCATGTTGCTGGTGTTCAGCGAAATGATGGGCATCCCTAATCCTGCCAGCTGGTATTGTCTGGAACTGCAACCTCTGCTGATGGAGCGTTTCCACGACTGGCATACCCGCATGGGCATGGAACGCTCGCCCCTGGATCACTTCCGCTGCTGCTAACGACGGAGTCTGTCATGTTGAATCTCACCACACTGCTTACCGAGCGCAAGCTGATTATGGTTGGTGGTAAAGGCGGCGTGGGCAAAACCACCACCGCTTCCGCGCTGGCTCTCGCCGCGGCCAATCAGGGGCGGCGGGTTTTGCTGGTGTCCACCGATCCGGCCCACAGTCTGGCGGATGCGTTTGATCGCAACATTGGCGGCCAGATCACCCGGATGGCCGCCAACCTTGACGCGCTGGAACTTGATCCGGAGGAAGAGGTCGACGCTTATCTGGAGCGGGTGATGCGCCAGATGCGCCGCTACGCCGGCCCCGACCAGGTCAATGAGTTACGACGGCAATTGCGTCTCAGCAGCCAGTCTCCGGGCGCCCAGGAAGCCGCCATTCTGGAACGCATGGCGCGGCTGATTGAAGACAGCGAACAGGAGTACGATCTGCTGGTGTTCGACACGGCGCCCACCGGTCATACCCTGCGTCTGCTCACACTGCCGGAGATCATGGCCGCCTGGACCGACGGCTTGCTGAAACACAACAAACGCTCGGAAAAACTGGGCAAGGCGCTCGCCCACCTGACGCCGGCGAAAAGCGTGGATACGCCGTTTCAGGACCCTACCCGGAACGCCACTGAAGGCATGGACAAGCGCAGCAAAGAGCTGACTGAAACCCTGTTGAAGCGGCAGCGGCTGTTCCAGCGAACCCGCCGCACGCTTAACGATGCCGATCACACCGCGTTTTTGTTTGTCCTGACCCCGGAAAAATTACCCATCCTGGAAACCCGGCGGGCGATCGACTCGCTCAACGAGGCCAATATCCCGGTTGCGGGCGCGATCGTGAATCGCATCATGCCCAAGCCGGGCACCGATGAATTCTGGGCGGCCCGTTATGAGCGCCAGCAACGGCACCTGGAAGAAATCGCCGAAAAACTGGCGGGCGTCGACACGGCCCGGTTGCCGCTGATGGCTCAAGACGTGCAAGGGCTGGCGCAACTGGAGGCTTTCGCCCAGGCGTTGACCGGTTCACGGGAGTTTTAGCCGACCTGCAACAGCCGCAACAATTGCGGCTGTTGACCCTGCGGTAAAATATCCGCAAGCGTGTATCGGTCCAGGGTTTCCAGAAAGGCCTGCAGGGCTTCAGCCAACACGCCTTTCAGCCCACAGACCGGGGTGATTTTGCACCGTTGGCCGTCGGCGAAACACTCCACCAGATTGAAGTCTTGTTCGGTCTGCCTCACCAGTGCGCCAACATTGATTTCCGCCGGCGCCATACGCAACCGCATGCCGCCGTGTTTTCCCCGCACGGTCTCGATATAACCCTGCAGGTTCAGCTGGTGCACCACTTTCATCAGGTGGTTTCTGGAGATCTGATAGCCATCGGCGATTTGCTGGATCGTGGTCAGCCCGTCCCCCTGCACCGCCAGATACATCAACACGCGCAGGGAATAATCGGTATATCGAGTGATATGCATTCAAATACTCCAATAAACGGTCATCGCCCCCTAGCGGGGGGGACGCGACACCAAAAAGGCGGCCAGGCTACAAAAAAACACGGCAAGAAACACCAACAGGCCGATGTGCGCACCACCCATATACAGGGTCACCCAGCTGATTGACAACATGAGACAGGCCAGCCATTTGGCCCGCGTCGGGACGGCTCTGTTGTCGCGCCAATTGCGCACCATTGGCCCATAGCGGTGATGAGTATCCAGCCAGTGGGCGAACTCCGGCGAGCCGCGACTGGCACACCAGGCCGCGAACAACACAAAGGGTGTGGTAGGAAGGAGCGGCAGAACCACCCCGGCTGCGCCCAGGCCCAGACTCAGGTAAGCCAGCAACCGATACACCCTATGCCTCATGGCCCGGGCCCCCTGTGTTTTTCAATGAACCGGTTGCCCCAGAGACTTTAACGACACCGGCCGGGTAACATAAGAAATTTTGATGCCGGTAGCAAAAAGCAGGGTGCCTAGGTGGGCCGCGATCTGCATTGGCATCGAAAATTGCTCCGCCAGCGGGTAAGCCAGCAAGACAGCCCCAATAAGGCAACGATAAAGAACAGCATGGCTCGATTGGAGCATTCAAAATGCATGTTCAAGTTACACCCGCAAAGTGCAAGGATCAAGATGGAAATCGCCCCGGATCAACGTCAATTGATCAGCGCCGCGCCGGCCGCCTTCCTGGTGTTTGCGGCCCCCTCCTCCAAGGTACTCCCCACTGGGTATCACCCTGATGGTTTAAATCTGGCATACTGAGGCCCAAATGCTGAACATAATAAGAGAGATATGACATGCCCAAAGCTCCTTTAACCGACCGCTTTGGCCGCACCATCGACTACGTGAGGCTATCGGTTACCGATCGTTGCGACTTTCGCTGTGTGTACTGCATGTCTGAAGACATGACTTTTTTACCACGGAAACAGGTACTGACTCTTGAGGAAATCGCCCGTCTGGCGCGCACTTTCAAGAGCCTTGGCACCGAAAAGATTCGCCTGACCGGCGGTGAACCTTTGGTGCGCAAGGATATTGTCGGGCTGGTCGAGGAAATCGGCGCATTAGGGCTGCGTGACTTTGCCATGACCACCAACGGCAACCAGCTCACCAGACTGGCCGAACCACTGCGCCAAGCGGGCCTGCACCGCCTCAATATCAGCCTCGACACCCTGGACGCCGAGCGGTTCCGCACCATCACCCGCACCGGCAACCTTCAGCGGGTACTGGACGGGCTCGATGCCGCCCGTGACGCGGGTTTCAAGCGCCTCAAACTCAACACGGTCATCATGAAAGGCCGCAACGATGATGAGGTGACCGAGTTGGTGGAGTTTGCACGCGCCAAACAGGTCGACATCAGTTTTATTGAAGAAATGCCCCTCGGTGAGATCACCGCACACGATCGCGGTGAAAGCCTGTGCAGCAGCGACGAAGTGCGCGCGCTCATAGAACAGCGCCACGAACTTCTGCCCACCACCGACGACACCGGTGGCCCGGCACGTTATTACCGCATGGCCGACAGCCCGATCCGGGTCGGGTTTATTTCCCCCCATTCCCACAATTTCTGCGCCACCTGCAACCGGGTACGCGTGACCGTGGAAGGTCGCTTGCTGTTGTGTCTGGGCAACGAGCACTCGGTAGACTTGCGACGGGTGTTGCGGGGGTATCCGGAAGACGACGGACATTTGCGGCAAGCGATCATCGATGCGATGGATCTGAAGCCGGAGCGTCACCATTTCAGCAGTGAAGGGGAGGTACAGATTTTGCGTTTTATGAATATGACCGGGGGATGAACACGCCCCACCGGTGCAGTGGGGCACGTCAGACCGTCTGGGCCGTGCCCCGCTTCGGGGTTTACAGGCTCAACACCCACTCGGCCAGAGCCTTGGCCTCTTCTTCGGTGACCGCGTTAGGCGGCATGGGGACTGGCCCCCAAACACCCGAAGAACCGTTTTTGATGTGCCCCGCCAGCAGTTCAACAGCGCCTTCCTGATCGGCGTATTTTGCGGCCACGTCTTTCAACGCCGGGCCCACCAGTTTGCTGTCAACCATATGACAGGCCACACACGGCTTGCTCTTGAACAAGGCTTCGCCGTCGGCGGCATTGGCCAGCAGGGGTGCCGCGAACAGCGGCAGAACTGCCAGTGCGGTCAACAATCGTGATGTTTTCATCGTTTCCTCTCTCATTGGGTTGCTCACCAATTATAGCCCGAGCTACAACCAGTGTTACGCAGAAATGCGACCAGACGCAACTGAATTTTATGACCAGGGAGGCCAGCGGTTGACCTGCATCGCCCCCCCTATATCGGCACGGGTTTCAGCATTTCAACCCGTCAACGGGAGAAGCCTGTCGGCTATATGTCCGGATGGACGTTCTGGGTACGGCCAGGGTCGGTCACCTGTTGCCTAAAGCGGCATAAACCATGCCAGAAACAGTGGTTCGGCACCCGGGTTGAGGTCGCCCAGGCCACCATTGGAAAGATGAAAAAATTCCACGGCCAGGCGCATGTGATTGTGAAACTCATAGCCAAGGCGAATCCCCGAGCGAAATTCCAGATCATGACCGAGCTTGATGTCCCGTCCATCGTTGAACACCCCCAGACCAAAACTGGGGGTCAGTACCCAACGGCCGGCGAGTTGGAAATCCCTTGCCAGATCCGCGAACACAAAGGTGGAACCATTCTCCGAGCGTGCCGCGCCTATCGACGGCGCCAGCTGCCACCGCGTTCCGGGCCGGAACCGGTATTCCAGTTTGTACACCAGCGGGTCGTCAATCTCGCCATCCAACACGGCAATATGGCCCACCGCGAAGGACAGATACCGGCTGGCGTGCCCGGCCGAGACACTCTGCGGGGTCAGACACAAGGCAAGCGCAATCAGGCAATGCGTCAGCTGTACTCTTGCTGAATAATCTGTTGTCGCTTCCATTCGAGTTTCGTCCAGAATCCTACTCGCAGGCTTATCAGTATAGCCGCTAACATTCCCTTTACATGTCGCCCACCCGTGCTAGGATCATTTTCAGCAAATGAATCCTGCACAATCAGGGCAGCGAATGGCTTTTCAACGACATGTCTGGCTGGCATCTATTCTGGCGTTGACAGCCTCAGCGCTGGTGCACGCGCAGGCTCCAACCATCAACCTGTACACCTTTGATTCTTCGCTGGAAAACGGCCAAGGTGCGGATGCAGGCATCCAGTCCGACATCGGCGACAAAATTACCAAACGGGTGATCTGCGCGGCCAACAAGGCCGGCTGGCACACCAACATCAAGACCGTGCCCCCCAAGCGGGCGCTGTATTCGCTGCGCAATCAACTGGTTGATGGCTACTTCGCGATCAGTGCCTCCCACGAGCTGGCGCCCTATGCCATCCGGTCTGAGCCGATTGCGCTGGAAAAATGGTATCTGTATTCCCGCCTGCCGGACGCCAAGGTGGACGTTTACGATATGGGCACCGTCGCCGGCAGTAACGAAGAACGGTGGCTGGAGCGCAACGGTTACCGCATCAAACTGCGTGTGTCCGCAGAACACCAGCTGCTGGCACTGCTGTTCAAGAAACGCATCGACACTGCAGTCTTTGATGAAGCAAGAATGGCGTACATTGTGCAAACCGCGCCCCCGGCCCAACGGCAACCGCTTTATCGCCAGTTCCTGCGGTTTGCCCCCATGTACCTGTATGTCAGTTATGGGTTTGCGGCCCAGCACCCCGGGTTCCTCAAACGCTTCAATCACCATCTGCGTGGCTGCGGCAGTGACGTGTACCAACTGAACGACACCAAAAAAACGCTCGTCAGAACTCTGGCGCAAACCTATCTGGACGATCTCATGTCGACCGGGATCCCCCAGGCGGCACTCAGTCAGGAGCCCGGGGTCTCCAGCTTTACCGACATATTGGCCGCGGACTCCACCTGGCATGCCCTCGCCCCCGAGTTTGCCAGCCGGCAGGCGGTTGAGCTGCTCGCGCGGCCGGCTTCCAGACAATTGGCCGAATGGCAGCGGCAATCCCGGGGGGTTATCCGTGAAGTGTTTATTACCGACGATGCGGGCACGCTGGTGGCCAGCAGTCAGTTAACGTCCAATTTCTGGATGGGCAACAGAGACGACTTCAAGGAAGCCGCCAGGGGCGAGAGCGGCGAGTTTTTCATCGACCCGATTCATTTCGACTCCTCCTCCGGTTACTTTGTCACCTTTGTGACGACTCCCCTGCGTTCCCCGTCAACCGGCCGGCTGCTCGGCCTGATTGCCTTTGCCATCGACGCCGAAACCATAATGTTGCCCAGTGGGTTACAGGATGACCCTGGCTATTCGCACGCCCCCTCCGGCGCAGTTCCCTGACAGAGCGGCTTAATGGCGCCGGCCACCGCGTTTGGCTGGCGCCCCGCCGGGTTTCGGACCAGACCGGCCGCCGGGCCGGTTGCCGGGTCTGGCCCCCGGCCTGCCCGCCGGACGCGCAGGTCGGCCGTTGCCCCGGTTGGCAGGTTTGCCCGCCGGTTGGCCCCGGCCCTTCCCTCTGGGAGCCGTGTTACCGGGGGGCTGCCCCTGTGCCGGCCGGCGGGGCCTGGTTTTCCGGGCCCGCTGGCTGACCGCGTTGGGGGCCGCTTCCGAGGACGACCCTCGGATGGACTCCAGCAGGGTATTCAATTCGTTCTCGGTCAGATCCCGCCACTCACCCACGGGCAGTCCCTTGAGATTGACGTTCATGATCCGCACCCGCTCCAGCGCGGTGACCTCGTAACCGAAGTAGGCACACATGCGCCGGATCTGCCGGTTCAGTCCTTGCACCAGGGTCATGCGCAGGACAAAACGGGATTCCCGCTCGACCTTGCATTTTTTGGTACGGGTGCCGAGTATGGGCACCCCACCCGCCAGCCCGGCCACCAGCTCATCGGTCACCGGCCGGTCCACCGTGACCAGATACTCTTTTTCGTGATCGTTACCGGCCCGCAGAATCTTGTTGACCAGATCACCGTTACTGGTCAGAAAAATAAGCCCTTGCGAATCCTTGTCCAGACGCCCGATGGGGAAGATGCGCTCACTGTGCTTCACAAAGCGGACAATATTGTCGCGTTCGGCGCTGTCCGTGGTGCTGACAATACCCACCGGTTTGTTTAACGCGATGAAGATCAGCGCCTCTTCCGCCCTGGGCTCGATCTCCCTGCCATTCACGCGCACCCGGTCCCCGGCCAGTACCCGATCACCAATAACCGCGCGCCGGCCGTTGATGAACACGTTGCCCTGCTCAATAAACCGGTCAGCTTCGCGGCGCGAGCATATACCGCTTTCACTGATGTATTTGTTTAACCGGGTCGAGGTTATGGTGTGCATGGAACTCCCGTAGCTTTGGTTGAGGTGGGCGTGTTGCTATTATCCCTGCTTTGAATCGGTTCAGCCAGAAGCCCTCCTGCGCAACCATCCGCGCTTGATGTCCTCCGGTCCCTCCCGCCACTGATGCAGGGTTCTATGAAAACACCTAAAAGATTACAACCGCTGGTTGATGATGGTCTGATTGACGAAGTGCTGCACCAGCTTATGAGCGGCAAAGAAGCCCAGGTTTATGTGGTGCGCTGCGGTGACAGCATTCGCTGCGCGAAAGTCTTCAAGGAAGCCAGACAACGCAGTTTCAAACAGGCGGTGCAGTATCAGGAGGGGCGCAGGGTACGCAACAGCCGGCGTGCCCGGGCCATGAGTAAAAAAACCCGCTATGGCCAACAAGAGCAGGAAAACGCCTGGTTGAATGCCGAGGTCGATGCGCTGTACAAGCTGGCCGCCTCCGGCGTGCGCGTACCCGAGCCGCTGGGGTTTGTAGACGGCGTGTTGCTGATGGAGCTGGTGTCGGACGCCGACGGCAAAGCCGCTCCACGAATGGACGACCTGACCCTCACCGCCGACCAGGCACGGGCTTACCACGCCCAGGTGGTCGCCGAAGTTGTGCGCATGCTCTGTGCGGGGTTGATTCACGGCGACTTGTCCGAATTCAACGTGTTGCTGGACAGCCACGGCCCGGTGATCATTGATCTGCCGCAGGCGGTGAATGCCGCCGGCAACAACAGCGCCGAGTTTATGCTGGAGCGGGATGTGGCCAATATGCGTCGTTTCTTTGGTCGCTTCGCCCCCGAGCTGTTGCACACCGAGTACGGTAAAGAGATCTGGGCGCTGTACCAGGCCGGCAAGTTGCACCCCGATCAGAAACTCACCGGCTGCTTCGAGCACAACAGAGCGAGCGCAGACGTTGTCGAACTGATGGCGGTGATCGACGCCGCCCAACAGGAAGAAACCGACCGGCTGCAGCGGTTGCGGGCGGCGGAACAGGACGACTGAACCGGCCGGCTACAAAAAGGCGGCCACCATTACGGGGATGTACACCAAGGCCACCAGGGTGCTCAACAGCGTGGTGCCGGCGGCCTGTCGCGGCGCGGCGTCCAGCAGCGTCGCCATCACCACCGTATTGGCGGCAATGGGCGTAATAGACAGCAGGAAGATGGCCTGATGCACCGCCGGCTCGTACACCCCCAATACCTGACTGTCCAGCCACCAGAACCCCAGAGCCACCGCCGGCCACACCACAAATTTGCCGAAGAATGCCAGCCCGGTGAACCGCCAGTTACCCGCCAGCCCGCGAAAACTGACGATCCCCATGCCAATAATCATCATGCCGAAAATACTGTAGGCACCGCGCAAGTTATCAAACAACGGCTCGAACACCAACGGAACAGACGCCCCCGACAGGTTCAGTGCCACCCCCAGGATAAACGCATATACCGACGGCAAGCGCACGACCCGTCGCAAGGCATCCTTGTAATCGTAACGGCCACGAGCGGCGAGATAAAAGCCCAGCGAGTTTTCAAACAAGGTGGTGCCGAGCATGCACACAATGTAAAGCGCCAGCCCCTGTTCGCCGAACAACAGCAGCGCCACCGGAATTCCGAAATAACCGGTATTACCCGTCCCCACAGACAACGGCATAACGCCGGCACTGCCGTCAGTGATCCAGCGTTGGGCCAGCCACAGATGCGCCCCCCCGATCACCGAGCACAGGCAGAACACCAGCACCGGCAGCAGGATGACTTCGGCGGACAAAGGCGCCGCCATCACCCCCGAAAACACCACCGAGGGTGTCACGATGTACAACATGATGCCCGCAATGTGGCGGCCACTGGCGTCCAGAAAACGGCCGGCAATCCAGCCCAGCAATACGGTGATATAAAGGGGGGTGAGTTTGTAGAGCAGGGCTAACGCAGCGGTCATGGGGGATCCGGCCAGTGAAACAAGGATGTAGTGTAGCCAAGCTGGCCCGGTTTTTCTGCTAAGCTTCACAAACATTGACAAGATTCGCCGGCACCGTTACCTTTACGTTAACGTCAACCATGCACGGACGACTATGAACTCTTCATCACTGACACACACCTACTCCATCGGCGATCTTGCGCGGGAGTTTGATGTCACCACGCGAACCATCCGCTTCTACGAGGAAGCCGGCATGTTGACGCCCGCCCGCAACGCGCAAACCCGAATTTACAGCGATCAGGATCGCATCAAGCTGAAACTGATTCTGCGGGGCAAGCGACTGGGGTTCAGCCTGGCGGAGTCCCGTGAACTGATTGAGATGTACGACCCCGCGTCCGACAACGCCAGGCAACTGAAAGCGCTGCAGGCCAAGATCCGGCAACGTCGGGCCGCACTGGAACAGCAACTGAACGATATCAGAGTCATGCAACACGAACTCGACGCCGCCGAACAACGCTGCCAACAAGCGTTACAGGGTCTGGAGGCGCGAACAAAAACAACAAAACCTGAATAGCCGAACGTACCGGACGGAGCGATAACCATTATGAAAAGCCAATACACATCCCTTAATTTCGGGCTCGACGAAACCATCAGCATGCTGCGCGATCAGGTCAATCAGTTTGCCGCCGACCAGATTGCCCCCCTTGCCGAGCAAACCGATAAAGACAACCTGTTCCCCAACGACCTGTGGCGCAAGCTCGGTGATATGGGCCTGCTCGGGCTGACCGTCGGCGAACAATACGGTGGCAGTGAAATGGGCTACCTCGCCCACGTGGTGGCCATGGAAGAAATCAGTCGTGCCTCCGCCAGCGTCGGCCTCAGTTACGGCGCCCACTCCAACCTGTGCGTCAACCAGATCCACCGCAACGGCACCGATGCGCAAAAGGCGCAATACCTGCCCAAGCTGGTGAGCGGCGAGCACATTGGCGCTCTGGCGATGAGCGAGCCCAACGCCGGTTCCGATGTGGTCAGCATGAAGCTGCGCGCCGACAAAAAAGGCGATCGCTACATCCTCAATGGCACCAAGATGTGGATCACCAACGGCCCCGACGCCCACACCTACGTGATTTACGCCAAGACCGACCCGTCCGCCGGCCCCAAGGGCATTACCGCGTTCATTGTTGAGCGGGACTGGCAGGGGTTTTCCCGCGGCCCCAAACTGGACAAGCTGGGCATGCGCGGTTCCAACACCTGCGAGCTGATTTTCGAAGATGTCGAAGTGCCCGCCGAAAACATTCTGGGAGGGGAAAATCAGGGTGTGAAGGTGCTGATGTCGGGGCTCGATTACGAACGCGTGGTCCTGTCCGGCGGCCCCACCGGCATCATGCAGGCGTGTCTCGACATCGTGGTGCCCTATGTTCATGAACGCAAGCAGTTTGACCAGCCGATCGGTGAGTTTCAGCTGATTCAGGCCAAGCTGGCCGACATGTACACCGAACTGGCTGCGTGCCGGGCCTATCTGTACGCCGTTGCTCAGGCCTGTGACCGCGGCGAGACCACCCGTAAGGACGCTGCCGGTGTCATTTTGTACACCTCGGAGCGGGCCACCAAAATGGCCCTGGAAGCGATCCAGATCCTGGGCGGTAACGGCTACATCAACGACTACGCTACCGGGCGCCTGCTTCGGGACGCCAAACTTTACGAGATCGGTGCCGGCACTCAGGAAGTGCGCCGCATGCTGATCGGTCGCGAACTGTTCAGGGAATCACGGTAAACATTATGGCCATACTCCACAGTCAGGTTCAGCCCAATTCAGACGAGTTCCGCCAGCGTCATGAGCATATGCAGGGGCTGGTGGACGACCTCAAGGCCCGTTTTGAGGTCATTGCTCAGGGTGGTGGTGCCGCGTCACAAAAGCGCCATACCGATCGCGGCAAACTGCTGCCCCGGGAGCGCATTCAGCGGCTGTTGGACCCCGGGTCGCCGTTTCTGGAAATCGGCGCCTTTGCCGCCGAAGATGTTTACCACGACAAGGTACCGGCCGCGGGCGTCATCGCCGGCATTGGCCAGGTGCACGGGGTGGAATGCATGATCGTGGCCAACGACTCCACGGTCAAAGGCGGCACCTATTACCCGTTAACGGTAAAAAAAGCACATCCGCGCCCAGACCATTGCCGAAGAGAACCACCTGCCGTGTATCTACCTGGTGGATTCCGGTGGGGCCAACCTGCCCCAGCAGGATGAAGTCTTCCCGGACGCCGAACACTTCGGCCACATCTTCTATCGGCAGGCCAACATGTCCGCCAAGGGCATCCCCCAGATCGCGGTGGTTTTGGGGCTGTGTACCGCAGGGGGCGCTTACGTACCTGCCATGGCCGATGAAAGTATTATGGTCAAGGAGCAGAGCAGCATCTTCCTCGCCGGGCCGCCGCTGGTGAGAGCCGCGACCGGCGAGAACGTCAGTGCCGAAGAGCTGGGCGGTGCCGATGTGCACACCCGCATTTCCGGGGTAGCCGACCATTACGCCAGCACCGAATCGGAAGCTCTGGAACGGGCCCGCCGCTGCATCGCCAACCTCAACCACCGCAAGCCCGAAAGTCTGGCGCTGCGGGAGCCGCGAGAGCCTCTGTACGACAGCAAAGAGCTGTACGGCCTGATTCCCAGCGACCTGCGCACCCCCTACGATGTCAAAGAGGTGATCGCACGCCTGGTGGACGGCTCCGAGTTCGATGAGTTCAAGGCCCGCTACGGCACCACCCTGATCTGCGGCTTTGCCCACCTGTATGGCATGCCCGTGGGCATCGTCGCCAACAACGGCATTCTGTTCTCCGAATCGGCCCAGAAAGGCGCGCATTTTATTGAGATCTGCAGCCAGCGCGGAATCCCACTGATCTTTCTCCAGAACATCACCGGTTTCATGGTGGGTAAAGATGCCGAACACGAAGGCATCGCCAAGCATGGTGCCAAAATGGTGATGGCCGTCGCCTGCGCCCGGGTCCCCAAACTGACCGTGGTGATTGGCGGCAGTTTTGGTGCCGGGAACTACGGCATGTGTGGCCGCGCCTACCGGCCCCGGTTCATGTACATGTGGCCCAACGCCCGCATTGCGGTGATGGGGGGGGAGCAAGCGGCCGGGGTACTGGCCGACGTCAAACGCGCGGGCATGGAGCGGCGCGGAGAAAGCTGGTCCCAGGCGGAAGAACAGGCCTTCAAGCAGCCGGTCATTGATCAGTTTGAAACCCAGTCAAACCCCTATTACGCCAGCGCACGCCTCTGGGACGACGGCATCATTGACCCTGCCGACACCCGCCGGGTCCTGGGGTTGAGCCTGTCGGCGACGCTCAATGCGCCCCCGGAAGAAACCCGTTTCGGCATCTTCAGAATGTAACCAGGAGGCGACTATGACAGACCAAGCCGTTCATTATGAAACAGATGCCAGCGGCGTCGCCCGCATTACCCTGGACCGGGCCGACAAACGCAACGCGTTCGATGCCAGCGTCATCAGCGAGCTGACCCGCGCGGTCACCCGGGCGACAGAAGATCCGGACTGCCGGGTCATCGTGCTGGCCGGGCACGGCAAGCATTTTTCCGCGGGGGCCGACCTTAACTGGATGAAACATACCGCCACCCTGACCGCGGAAGAGAACCGTACCGATGCCCGCGCCCTGGCCGGCATGCTCAAGGCGATTGACCTGTCGCCCAAACCCGTCATCGCGCGGGTGCAGGGTGCGGCCTACGGCGGCGCAGTCGGGCTGGTATCGGCCTGCGACATAGCCGTGGCCAGCACCGACGCCCGTTTTTGCCTCAGCGAAGCCCGGCTGGGCCTGGCGCCCGCGGCCATTGGTCCCTACGTGATTCGCGTGATGGGTGCCCGACAGGCGCGGCGCTACTTTCTGACCTGTGAAGAAATCAGCGCCGACAAGGCCCTGACGCTTGGGCTGATCCACGAAGCCGTGGCCCCCGAAGCCCTGGATGAAACGGTCAATGCCCTGATCGAACGCCTGCTGCGCAACAGTCCGCAGGCACTGACCGCGTGCAAACAGCTCATTGCCCGCAGCGGTCACAACCAACCGGATGAAGAGCTGATCCAGTACACCGCCGATCTGATTGCCTCCTTACGCACCAGCCCTGAGGGTCAGGAAGGTCTGCAGGCATTTCTGGACAAACGCCAACCCAACTGGATCAGCACGCCGATCCAATCAAATACTCAGGGGTCTGACTCGGGAGCCAAGCAATGACCATACACACCATCAATACCCTGCTGATCGCCAACCGGGGCGAAATTGCCGTGCGCATCATGAACACCGCTCAGGCTATGGGTATCCAGTGCGTTGCGGTTTATTCCGAAGCAGATGCCGAGGCACCGTTTGTGCAACTGGCGGATCAGGCCTTCTGCATTGGCCCCGCTGCGGCCACCGACAGCTATCTGCGGGTCGACAAAATCATGGAAGTGGCGCGCCAGTCCGGAGCCGACGCCATTCACCCCGGGTACGGCTTTCTGGCCGAAAACACCGAGCTGGCCCGCCAATGCCAGGACGCGGGCATACATTTTGTCGGTCCACCCGCCGAGGCGATTGCCTCCATGGGATCCAAAAGCGCCGCCAAGGAGCTGATGGGTAACGCCGGTGTGCCCTTGGTGCCCGGCTACCACGGTGACGATCAAAGCCCGGAGGTGTTTCTGGCCGAAGCGAAAAAAACCGGTTTTCCTCTGCTGATCAAAGCCAGCGCCGGGGGCGGCGGTAAAGGCATGCGCGTGGTGCGGGAGCCGGCCGAAGTCAAAGACGCCGTGGCCGCCGCGCAGCGGGAAGCCAAGTCCAGTTTCGGCGATGCCCACTTGCTGATCGAGCGCTATCTGGAGAACCCCCGTCACGTCGAAGTGCAGGTGATGTTTGACCAGCACGGTAACGGCCGTTATCTGTTTGACCGCGACTGTTCAGTGCAGCGTCGCCACCAGAAAATCATTGAAGAAGCCCCCGCACCGGACATCCCGGACCATGTCCGCCGGGAAATGGGTGAAGCCGCGGTGCGCTGCGGCGAGGCCATCGGCTACGTCAACGCAGGCACCGTAGAGTTTTTGTATGAGCCCGGTGCGGGGTTCTACTTCATGGAAATGAACACCCGCCTGCAGGTCGAGCACCCGGTCACCGAGATGATCACCGGTCTCGATCTGGTCGAGTGGCAGCTGCGCGTGGCACGCAACGAACCCTTGCCCTGGACCCAGGACGAGCTGCATTTTCAGGGCCACGCCATGGAAGCGCGTATATACGCGGAAGACCCCGACAACGACTTTTTACCGGTCACCGGCACCCTGCTCAGCCTGACCGAACCGCACGGCATGGAGGGTGTTCGGGTGGACACCGGGGTGCGTGAAGGACAGGAAATTTCACCCTGGTACGACCCCATGCTGTCGAAAGTCATCAGCTACGGCCACACCCGGGACGAAGCCCGCCAGCGGCTGCTGGACGCCCTCAGCCATTATCGCGCCATGGGGGTCACCCTGAACACCGATTACGTGTGTCGGGTGCTGCAGCATCCGGAGTTTGCCGCGGCCCGGTTGACCACCCATTTCATCGAGCAGCAAGCAGAGACCCTGTCGACTGCGGCGTTCGATTGCCAGGAACAGCAGATCCTCAGCTGGCTGGCGTGGCAGCAGGCCAGTGCCCGGGAACAGCGCTCAGCCGCGCCCAGTCCCTGGACTTTGACCGACAGCTTCCGCGTTGGCGGCCCCCAGGTGCAACTGTGTGAAATTCGCCTGGGCGGTGAAGACCTGACCCTGCATTACACCCTCGACGGCCCCTGCAGCGCCCGCGTGGCGTTCAGTGCAGACAGCGACCCAGTGACCCTGCGCTGGCAACCGGACAGCCAGGGTGAGGGCGTGGTGGTGCGGTTGAACGGCCGCTCCATCCGTCTGGGCTGGGCCAGTCACGGTGAGCGACTGGGGGTTTTCGCCAATGCCAGTCATTGGGAGGCGCTGGTCAATCACCCGGAAGAACAGAGCGCCGATGCCGCCGGTGACGGCATCCTGAAAGCGCCCATGCACGGTCGTATCACTGCGGTCACCTGCAAGGTCGGCGACAGGGTCAGCGCCGGAACCGCACTGGTGGCTCTGGAGGCGATGAAGATGGAGCACACCCTCAACGCCCCCGCCGACGGCGAGATCGCGGCCATCCACTGTGTCGAAGACGACAACGTCAACTCGGGCCAGGTCCTGATCGAGTTCACCGCGGAGGACGCCGGATGAGCACCGAAACTGTCACCCTGGTAGAAATGGGGCTGCGGGACGGTCTGCAGAATGAGACCACCCCCGTACCCGCGGAAGTACGCGCCCAATGGTTCGATGCGCTGGCCCGCACCGGCCTGAGGCGCATAGAGGCGGGCAGTTTCGTGTCCCCTAAATGGGTCCCGCAAATGGCCAGCACCGACCAGGTACTGGCGCAGATTGAGCGTCACCCCGGTCTGTGGGCGGAAGTGCTTACCCCCAACCTGCGCGGGCTGGAACAGGCCCTGGCTGCGGACGCCGACGTGGTGGCGGTGTTCACCGCCGCCTCAGAAAGTTTCACCCAGAAGAACATCAACTGTTCCATCAGCGAGAGCATCGAGCGTTTCCGGCCGGTCGCCGAGGAGGCACGCAAAGCGGGCAAATACCTGCGGGCCTACGTATCCTGCGTGGTCGGCTGTCCCTATGAAGGTCCCATTGCCCCGTCCCGGGTGGCCGACGTGGTCGAGCAACTGCTGGATCTGGGCGCCGATGAAATCTCCCTTGGTGACACTATAGGCGTCGCCCGTCCCCGGGAAATCCACGCCCTGCTCGACGCGGTCCTGCCGTTATTGCCCGCCAGCAAACTGGCGTTGCACTGCCACGACACCCGTGGTCAGGCGGTCGCCAACATCTACGCCGCGCTGGCCCGGGACATCCGCATCTTCGACAGCGCAGTGGCCGGACTGGGCGGGTGCCCCTACGCTAAGGGCGCCACCGGTAACGTCGCCACCGAAGACGTCCTGTACCTGCTGGAAGGGGAAGGCTTTGCCACCGGTGTTGACCTCAACGCGGTCGCCAGAGTCGGCCATGACATCTGCACCTACCTGGGTCGCGCCAACCCCTCCCGGGTAGGTCGGGCGCTGCAGTCCTGAGGGTTTTGATCGCAGGAGCGACCTCGCTGGCAACCAGAGCCGCCGGCGAGGTCGCCAGCGTGTTCCCATCGATAACGGACTACCTCCACTGCCCGTCTTGATATTTATCAACTCCTTGCCGTAAGAGCCTGACTGAAGTCACCCCCTACCCTTCAAAGTGCCCGCTGGAGAGCAACCCGGGGCAATTGGCTGCCCCGCGTCCGGGTAAACGGGGGCCCACAGGTCTTGGGGGGAACAGCCCGTGTCGCTTTCAAGATATCCGGTTTCTGCGGTGGGGTTATGCTCGGCCTGAAAGCCTTGCCTTGCTCAGCTGGAGACACGTCTATGAAGAACTATGTTTCTGGAATGGGGTTACCCCAAGAGGCCCTGTTCGACCTGGACCGGGCCAAACGCCTGTTCACCAATAAGTGGTTCTTTGCGGGCACCCGCGGTGACGTGCCCAACCCGAGAGACTTCCTGAAATTTTCCCTGTTTGAGGACGAGTATTTCCTGCTTCACGGCACCGATGGGGTCATTCGTTGTTTCGCCAACCGCTGCTCACACCAGAGTGCCCGGCTGCTGCGTGAGGCTCATGGTACCTGTCCGCCGATGATCATGTGCCCGAACCACCAGTGGGTCTACGAACTCAATGGCGGACGCCTGCTCAACGCCCCGGGGTTTGCCCCCGGCTTCCCGGATTCGGACCTGGGCTCTGCATTGAGCCTCGACGGTCTGCCGGTGGTCGAGGTCCACGGTTTATTGTTCGCCAGTCTGGACCCGGCGTGTGAGCGCAGCGATCTGGAGGAAATAGAGAACGTCATCGCCCCTTACGCCGCCCCCTATGCCCTGCAGGCCGGGGGTTATAAGCTGGCCGCCCATGAATGCCGGATTGTCGACGCCAGCTGGCTGCTGGTGATGATCAACAACCGCGAGTGCTGCCATTGCACCATCAACCATCCGGGCCTGGTCAAATTATTCGACCCCGCCAGTTTTAACGGCGCCCAATCCTCCGCCTACGATCAACTGTTTACCAAAGCGGTGCAGCGATGGGAATCGCTGGGGTTAGCCTGGCAGGAACAAGCGTTCACACCGAACGATTGTTGCCGCGTGGCCCGTTACCCCCTGCAGGAAAACTACCAATCCATCACCTTTGATGGCAAACCGGCCAGTAAAAAGCTGATTGGTCCTTTCAAAGATTACGATCAAAGCAGTCTGTCGATGTGGTTCAACCCCAACGCCTGGCTGCACTTTGCTTCGGACCACATTGCCACCAACTGGGTGCTGCCTCTTGAGAACGACACCTGTGCCCTGTACACCAGCTGGATTGTGCATGAGGACGCGGTTGAAGGCGTGGATTATGATCTGGACCACCTCAGAGAAGTCTGGCGGGTGACCAACGGGGAAGACATTGCCCTGTGCCAGTCGATGACCGCCGGTGCAAAGTCCGCATTTTATCGACCCGGCCCCTTCGCCGACGATGAGCGCTTCTGTGTGCAGCTCAGCGATTGGTACATGCAGCACTCGGAGGGCTGAGATTGCCCGGCGAAGCCGTTCACACTTCGCCGGCCGCCTTACCGGCTTCGTAACAGAGCCGCAGACGAGCTCCGAGCGAACGGAGGGGCTCGGGGGGCACCCAGCGGGGCTGGTTATGCCGGCGAATAAAATCGAGGTCATCGCTGTCGCGTCCGGCCATCCATTCCGCCAGGTAATACCCCAGATAGGTCCCCTTGGCGAGCCCGACCCCGTTCATGCCGCAAAGGGCGTACAGGTTGTCGGCAGGCCGCTGGAATACGGACTGGTGGTTGAGTGTCATGCGCAGCATGCCGCCCCAGGTGTATTCGAAATTGAGTTCGTGCAGGTCCGGGAAGCGGGCAGTAAACGATGCCCGGTGTTGTCGCCAGGCCCGCTGCAGATCCTGGGGACGGGCACGCAAGGTCGCATCAAAACTGAAACTGTTACGCACAAAGATGCGCCGGTCCGGGGTCAGGCGCACGGTGGTGCCCGCCGGATGGGCCGAGGTCAGCCCCCAGGGGGCGACGTCCGGGAACCCCCGCCTGACCTGCGTCTCTCCCATTGGGCCGGTCAGACTGGCGTAGGTAAACACCGGTACCAGTCGTTGCCGGAACAGGCCGAACTCCTCACCAAACGAGTTGGCACTGAGCACCAGGGTGGTCGCGTTGATCTCCCCGCCCAGAAACCGGGCGCGATGGGGCTTACCGTATGCGACGCCGGTCACCGGGCTGTTGTCAAACAGGGTGACGTTGTCGGGCAATGCCAGCGCCAGCCCCTGGGCCAGCGCCGCCGGGTTGATGAGGATATTGTCCGGAGTGTAAACCGCTTTCCGGTAATACCCGGTCCCCAGACGCTGCTGCAACTGGCTGTCTTCGAAGACTTCATAGGGCGCCCCCAGCGTGTCCAGGGTGCGGGTAAAGCTGTCGAGATGGCGCAGGTTAGCGGGCTCATGGGCCGCCAGATATTTGCCGGCCTTGTGCCAGGCGCAATCAATGCGGTGATGCTGGCGAATCTGATCCAGCCGGCTGATGGCAAAACGATTGAGTCGGTGTATGTGTTTGTCGACCTCGGGGTCGGCGTTGGCATCCAGATTATGGGGCAGATCAATGATAAAACCGGCATTCCTGCCCGAGGTTCCCTGGCCGACACCCAGCGCATCAACCAGGGCAATGCGGCGCTCGGGCCAGAGTTCGGCCAGGCGGCCGGCGATCGACAGTCCGGTGAAGCCGGCGCCGATAATGAGCACATCAAACGTTTGGGTGCCTTTCAGCCGATTGCCGGTCCAGCGTCCGGTTAACGGGGATGTCTCATACCAGCCCAGCTCACCATCGATGGCCGGCAACCGGGGGATCCTTCTCATGATCGGACTCCTGTATCGTATGTAACCGATAGTAGATCCTGAAAAAAGATTTACAACGGACAAATACGCACGGATTGATTCCGCCAGGGAATCGCTCCCAACAGGGGCTGCCCCTGGGTTACGCCGCAGGCGGGTGAGAAATACGCTTTCCGGAGGGAGACGGCACTATGAAACCCCTGTTCAAGAAACTGCCGCCACTGCAGACGCTGACCTTTTTCGAGGCCGCGGCCAGACACGGCAGTTTTACCCGTGCGGCCGATGAGCTGTGCGTCACCCAGAGTGCGGTCAGCAAACAGATCAAATTGCTGGAGGACTATCTGGAGGCCGAGGTGTTTCATCGGGAGCGTCGTCAGGTGGTGCTGACCGAAAATGGTCAGACACTGTTTGCCGAAGTCAAGGGAATGCTGGGACAGCTGGCGGACAGCTGCAACCGGATCCGCTCCCGGGGTTACAGCAAAAATGTCACCATTGTGTCCACAGTGGCGGTGGCCCATTACTGGTTATTCCCCCGGATTGCCCGCTTCAACATGGAGTTTCCGGACATCAACATCAATATGTACACCACCGATGAGATTGATGAGGAGCATTGCCGCAAATCGGATCTGGGCATTCTTTACGGTTACAACCGGTGGCAATCCAATCTGACCGGGCATTATCTCTTTCGTGAGCGGATCTACCCGATCTGCGCCTACGATCTGCCGCTGACCGAGATAAGTGCGCCCGAGGATCTGCTGCAGAATCGCATCATCCACCTGGACCCGTTTAAATGGCGCTGGCTGAATTGGGGAGACTGGTTCCGGCACTTCGGAATCAATTACTCTGCGTCCGGCAATTCGCCGGTGTTCAATCAGGTCCCGCTGGCGATTAACGCCGCTTTGCAGGGGATGGGCGTTACCCTGGGGTGGGAGTTTATGATTCAGGACTTGCTGGCCAATCGTTTCATCAGAATAGCCGGAGATTTTCATGTTGAAACCGACCAGGCCGATTATCTGGTGTACAGCACCGCACGTCCCCTGTCCGAATCGGCCGCCCTGTTCCGCGACTGGCTGCTGCAGGACGCCCGGGCCGACGCCGGTCGGGTAGAGGCCCTGATCGGCCACATGAATGCCCGCTGCGATTGAATCTGGCGCCGGGTGCTTTGCCTTCCTGGCCCGCCGCTACAGCAACCATTGCAAAGGAGGGAGGCGGGCCGGCCCCGCCCCCCCTCATCACACCGACTCGCTCACGGCTGCCACCTCCGGCTTGCCGAAGAACGCCGATTTGAGCGTGCCCAGACACATCAGCACCATGATCACCGAGAAGGGCAACGCCCCTATGATCATCGCCGTCTGGATGGCACTGAGGCCACCGGCCAGCATCAGAGAACCTACCACCAGGGTGAGGATCCCACCCCAGACCACCCGGTGACCGACACCCGGCTTGTCGTTGCCGCCCGCCATGATGGTGTTCAACACCAGCACTCCCGAGTCTGCCGAGGTAACCAGATAGGTCAGAATCAGCAGGATCACCATCAACGACATGCCCAAGGCCGCTCCGGCCGGTAACATCTGCTCCAGGGTCACGAACAACTGCGATTCCATGGCTGCGCCGGCAATGCTGCCGCTGGCCCCGCCAGTCAGCTCCAGATCCAGGGCGGTGCCGCCCAGCAAGGCCATCCAGAATACACACATCAGCGCGGGCATAATCAAGGCACCGAGGATGAATTCCCGGACGGTACGCCCTCTGGAAATGCGCGCCAGAAACAACCCCACGAAGGGCGCAAAAGCGATCCACCAGGCCCAGTAATAGATGGTCCAGCCCCCCTGCCACTGCCCCAGCTCCGACTCCCTCTCCCAAGTGGTGAAGCTCATCGCCGGCAACTCGAGCAGATAATCGAACAACCCGGTGAAATAGGTGGTGAAGGCAAACCCGGTGGACCCGAACAGGACAAACACCGCCAGCAAAATGAAGGACAACGTCAGGTTAATCACACTCAGCCACTTGACGCCCCGGCCGACACCGGTCATGGCCGATACAGTGGACAGCGCCATCACCAGCATCAGGGCGAGAACCATTGCGGAGCCGGTCGGTTTGCCCGCCTCCGTCAACAACCAGCCCGCCCCGGTGACACTTTCAAAACCGGACACCAGCTGCAACACGCCCGTCCCCACCGTGGTGGAAATGCCCAGTACCGTCGCCACCACCGCGATGATATCGACCAGATGCCCCAATGAACCGTTGAGCCGGTCCCCGAACAGCGGGGTCAAGGCTGAACGAATGGTCAGGGGCAGATTTTGCCGATAGGCGAAATAAGCCAGGGCCAGGCCAACCGCTACATAGATGCCCCACGCATGCAGCCCCCAGTGCAGGAACGAATAACGCATGGCGGATTCCACGGTGTCAGCGGACTGAGCGGAGACCGCCCCCTTGATCACCTCGGGGTTGTTGGAAAAGTGATACATGGGCTCGGCGATGGAGTAAAACATCAGCCCTATGCCCATACCGGCGCCGAACATCATGGCGAACCAGGCATAGTTGGTGAATTCCGGTCGCTCATGATCCAGCCCCAGTTTTATTTTGCCCACGGGACTCAGCGCCATGGCCAGGCAAAATATCAGAAACAGACTGACCGAGATGATGTAATAGGAATTGAACATCGCCAGCAGCGCGCCATTTACGGCACTCAATGTCGTCGTTGCCTGCTCCGGCATGACAATGGCGAATAACACCAGCAGAACAATCAGCGCCTTGCTGACAATGGTGATCGTCGGGTTCAGGCCCTTATAGAACCCTGCCCTTGAGGTGAGTATGCTGACTTCCAGACCGTTGGCGTTTTTTGTTGTTGTTGATTGCTTAAGCATGTATTGCTCCTTGGTCACATTAAGATGGACTTAAGTGATTCGTCTTTGGTCGCGTGATGTAAGCCGTTTGAACTCCTTTGGGATAACCTGTCTGTATGCAATTAATAAATCTGTGGGTCGTCACACCCACCGCCCGTCGGCCTAGATGAGCCAACTTTCTTCCCAGCGGTAGCCGGACAGCGGCACGCACCCTTCTTTGGTGATCAGTACCTGCTCCTCCAGCTTGACGCCTTCCTGCCCCCCCTCTGCACCGATGTAGCTTTCGATACAGAGGGTCATGTTTTCTTCAAACACCCCGTCGTACCCCGAAACACGCCAGTCTTTGCCCGAGTGCGCGATGGCCGGATACTCATCGGCCAGGCCGACACCATGGGCCACACAGCAATAGCGGTTCGCGTAAAACTCTTCGGGGATGGACCAGCTCCTGTCGGCGTACTCCCGGAAACTCATTCCCGCCTTGAGGATGTCCATGTTGTGGTGTACCTGTTGATAGGCCGCCGTATACAACCGGCGCTGCTCCTCCGTGGGGCGCACATGCCCCACGGTCCAGGCCCTGGAGATATCGGCGCAGTAGCCTTAGGGGCCGATCAGATCGGTATCAAACGCGACGATCTCCCCTTCGTTCATGACCCGCTCGCTGCACTCCTGCATCCACGGGTTAGTGCGCGGGCCGGAGGCCAGCAGACGGGTTTCGATCCACTCGCCCCCATGGCGGATGTTTTCGAAGTGCAGATAGGCCCACAGGTCCTGCTCCGTCATCCCCGGACGCAATTCGTTGTACATCCGCTCAATGCCGTGTTCACAGACCGCGATGGTCCACTTCATCAGCTCCAGTTCTTCTGCCGATTTGACCGATCGCGCCCGTTCCAGGAGGGGTTGGCCCTGCTGCAGCTGAACCCCCAGAGCGCGCAGGCAGAGCACGCCTTCCGGCTCCATCTTGTCAACCGCCAACCGCATGTTGCCACCACCGTACTGGCGCAGCAGGTCGGCAATCTCCGCCGCCCACACCCGGGCTCTTTCCGCCACCCGCGGACCGGCCCCAAAGTATGCCCAGTTCACTGCTACACGCACTTCATCCACCGTTTCCAGGTGGTTGCTCAGGTGTTCGCAGTTATGGAACTCCCAGAGGATCACCGGTCCCTCCGCAAAAACCAGGGCGTAGCGGGAGGCGTTGTGGGCGGTCCACACCTGCATGTTGGAGGCGTCGGTGGCGTAGCGGATGTTGACCGGATCATAGAGCAGCACCGCCGCACAATCGGTGTTGACCAACTGTGCTTTGACCCGGCGCAGCCGATAGGCCCGCGCCCGGCGCGGTGTTGGTTCGGACACCGGGTTGCTCAGGGGCCGATCCGCAGCAGCATCGTTGAGGTACGCCTGTTTGGTCTCGAACATTGGTTCACCCGTCCACCCGGATCGCAGTTAACGACCGGACTGCAATTGTTTCACGTACCAGTCGATGAAATTCATCACCAGACCTTCGGTTTCCTCCGAATAGGGCCCCGGTCGGTAGGCATCGGACCGGATACCCGCCTGGCTGATTTCCGCCAGCCACTTATCCTGGTCGTTAGTCTGCACCCACACATGGATCAGCGTTTCCAGGTCGTAATCCGTCCCTTCCTGAGCGTCCTCGTGGACCAGCCAGCGGGTGCGTACCAGCGTTCTGTCTTCCGACAGGGGAATGGCCATGGTGGTGACCACATGGTCACACAGGAAGTGGTGCCAGGAATTGAAATGGGTCCACATGGACAGGTCGCTGTTGTCCGGCTCGCTGAAGCCGGGCAACAGTTTGCGGCAAGCCAGCTCACCGTTCACGGTTTGTGACAGGGCACCCTTTTCCAGAATCATCATCATGGCGCGATACCACCGGTCTGCGGTCAGATCCAGCGGTTCATGGGTCATCCCCAGACGGTCCCACTGAGGGCGTTTTTTGGCATAAGCCTCGTCAATCTGGCGGGCCACGGCGGCGGCTTCCCGGGGATCATCCGGCCAGCCAAACCCGGCCCCGTAGGGCGGCCAGCTGTTCAACAACTCGGGGTGATTGGCACCGCAGTGGTAGCACTCCCGGTTGTTTTCCACCACCAGTTTCCAGTTGGCCTTTTCGATCAGGTCGATCTCTTTTACCACCTTGAGTTTGTCCAGCTGGTAGAAGCGCACGTACGGCTCCAGATCCGCCTTCATCTTGTCCATATCGGCGTAGCAAGGGTCGTCCGCCAGGTTGATGAACAACAAACCGGCGACCGATGCAATGGCGACGGGCTTGAGGCCATTGCCCTTGCAGGAAAAGTTCTCGCCCATGCGACCGGCGTAGATCAGATCGCCGTTCAGGTTATAGGTCCACTGATGGTAGGGACACACCAGATTGGGCACCCGGCCTTTGTCCGTGACACAAATCTGCGCGCCCCTGTGCCGACACGAGTTATGGAACGCGCGAACCTCGTCCTGTTCGCCCCGCACCAGAATGATGGAATTGTTGTCCACCTGGACCACCCTGAACTCGCCCTTTTTCTTGAATTCGGATACCACACCGACATAAATCCAGGTTTTCTTGAAGACCTGCTCAATGTCATACCTGAACACCTCTTTGGACGTATAAAACTCGGCCGGCAACCCATGGCCTTGCCGATACTGACGTAACAGCTCAGTGATGTGCTC
This sequence comes from Marinobacter sp. X15-166B, assembly GCF_001752365.1. Lineage (GTDB taxonomy): Bacteria > Pseudomonadota > Gammaproteobacteria > Pseudomonadales > Oleiphilaceae > Marinobacter. The sequence goes on from NZ_MEIY01000001.1 coordinate 633,057, forward strand.
CATTATCCCTTCCTCAAAAATGCGTTGTTCCTACCAAGAGGTTCATTGAATCAGTCAATATGGATCCGGTTGCTGACCAAGGTGTTCAACAAGCTCACTTATTATCAGGGGTTATTGCATCGCCACCGCTCGATCATTATTTATTAACCCCCCATCAACAAGTGACATTTAAGACTCCGTTGATGAGCGTGAGGAATGGTTTCCGATGCAAATCAAACGCCACCCTTGCGGGTGGCCCCGCGACATACATTGGAGCTTATTAGTCACGCACGCCAATTACCCCAGTGCGACCGTTAACATCCTGAAAGCGAAACCACACCGTTGTTACATACCATTCAGCCCTCATCAAAATGGAACAACCAAACCTGCGTCGACGAGCACCGGGAATGCCTCGCGCGGTGATATTTATTTAAAAGGATAATGATTATCCGGTTGCGACTATTAAGGTTCTGAAGACGAAGTTTATTGTCTTATCCAGACCCGCAATAATTCTGTAAACGGATTGCAGATTGCTTGGCGTGAAACATCACCACGGGGGCGGCCGACGCTTTCAGGTGCGGTCGACTGAACCGAATGGGCTACAACCCCGGGCTGTTCAAGAAATGCGTCTGAGACCAACGCCACGCTATTCAAGCGGCGCCCGTCTCATTAAACTCTCAGGCTTTTTTACGGTTTCGACGAGATTCAACCCGATGGCAATCAACACCCTCCCACACGCTCCGATGCTCTCCACATTCCGGCGCATTGAAGCGAGCCCTACCTTTCAGGGCACCGTTATCGCAATCATTGTGCTGTCTGCGCTGACGATCGGCGCCAAAACCTACAATTTGCCCCCGCTGATCCAGCAGGCCCTCACGGCATTGGACACCGCGATCACGGTGTTTTTTCTGATCGAAATTTTATTGCGCTTCGGCGCCTGTGAGCGCAAAAAACGCTTTTTGCTGGACGGCTGGAATCTGTTTGACACCCTGGTAGTCATCGGCAGCCTGATCCCGCTCGACAATTCCGAAGCTGTGCTGCTGGGCCGCCTGTTACGGGTATTCCGTGTGCTGCGACTGGTGTCGGTGGTGCCGGAACTGCGCTTTCTGATCAACTCGCTGCTCAAGGCCATTCCCCGCATGGGCTACATTGTGCTGCTGATGTTCATCATTTTTTACATCTACGCGGCCATGGGCTCGATGTTCTTTGCCAAAGTCGACCCCTTCCTCTGGGGGGATGTATCCATTGCCATGCTCACCCTGTTCCGGGTCGCGACCTTTGAGGACTGGACGGACGTGATGTATGACACCATGGAACATTACCCGCTCAGCTGGATTTATTATCTGACGTTTATCTTCCTGACGGCCTTTGTGTTTCTCAATATGATGATCGGTACCATCCTGGAAGTGATGAGCGAAGAGCAAACGGCCAAGCAGACGCAAAAAGCCCACGACGAACGCGACCGGATGTCGCAGCAATTGAGCGAACTGCAACAGCAACTGGACACGTTGACCCGGTTGGTGCAACAGCAGCAACGCCCGGATGATCCAGATCAAACCAGCAGCAGCTGACGCGGCAATCAGGATTACCACCTTCCTGGAAAAGCGGCTACCTTGGGGGAAGAGACCCTACAGGAGCTTGCGGCTGCCGGGAGAACCTTGTCATGCCCAGGAAATCGTCAGTGCAGTGCAAACGCGCGTATGAGCAACCTGCCAGCACGGACGGCTACCGGGTGTTGGTGGATCATATCTGGCCGCGGGGCGTGAGCAAGGACGCTCTGGCCCTCGATGACTGGTACAAAGAGATCGCCCCCTCCGACGCACTACGCAAGTGGTTCGATCACGACCCGAAACTCTGGGCAGCCTTCTACCAAAAGTACCACGCCGAGCTGAAAGACCAGCACCCGGACCAGGTCGACGCCTTGCTGAAACAAGCCAAAGCGGGCGCTCTGACACTGGTGTACGCGGCGAAAGATGAACAGCACAACAACGCGGTGGCCCTGAAGATGCTGTTGGACGAACGGCTCTGACCCGGTCATTCCGAAGAAGGGATGGCTCAGAACAACCCGGGCTTGGTCGTGGCCAAACAGATTATCAGTATCACCTGCACCAGCGCGGCGACAGCCGCCACGAATCGTGCCCGCCAGCCGCGGGATGGCTTGAGCGCGAATACTCCTGCGCAGATATAACCACATAGCAGCGCTAGTTTGACTGCCAGCCAGGACTGCTCCAGCGGATTCCAGCCCCCCACACCCAGCAAACCGATGGCGGCTGCCAGCAACACCGTGTCATTCAGATGGGGAACCCAGCGCATGGGCGTTTGGCGCCATCCGGCTATGCCCATGGCGTCCAGCATCAATCGCCCCAGCAACAGGGTCACCGTCAGATACGCCGCTGTCATGTGGAGGTGTTTCAGAGCCACGTATGCACTCACCTATCCGTCTCCATTGAACAACACCCGGGCAGAGCACACTTTCTTGTCAGGTATGCCGATTCAAAACATCTATGTACAATACTTGTTAATGCGAGCGCCATCCCCCTATGGCGACTCAACATTTTGCGCTCAAGCGACGCATTTTCAGCCTGGAGCCTACCTCATGCAAGCACCCCCGATTTCGACACCCTCTGCGTCCGCCAGCGTTCAGCAACTGTTTGCCTACCCCTTCCGGATTTTTTTGTGTCCATGGGCCTGCTGGCGGTCATCGCCGTGCCCTTGTGGGTGCTCCAGTTAACCGGTGCCGTGCATCTGCCGCTGGCTCTGCCGGCCCTCTACTGGCACCAGCATGAAATGCTGTTTGGGTTTTTAACCGCCGCCATTGCCGGCTTTCTGCTGACGGCCGTATGCGTGTGGACCCAGACCGAGCGCACCTGCGGCACGCGGCTGTTTTTGCTGTGGCTGGTGTGGCTGGCAGGGCGATTGTTATTGACATTCGGCGCCGGCGCGCCGGCTTGGCTGGTGCACAGCGTAAATCTGGCGTTTTTGCCTCTGGTGATGCTCGACACCGGCTGGCGCGTCTGGCAGGCCAAACAAACGCGGCAAGTCATGATTCTGGTGGTTCTGGGGCTGTTATGGGCCATGCAAATCGGCTTTGTCCTCCGGCTCAACCCGGTGTACGGCCACGGCGCTCTCATTATGGCACTGGCGCTGATCAGCATTGTGGGCGGACGCATCACGCCGGCATTCACGAGAGGCGGGTTACAGCGGTTGGGCCTTGCCCCGGACCAGGTCCGAACGACTCCAAAACTGGATCTGGCTGTGCTCGTTACCATGGCATTGTTGCTGGCGTCTATGTTACTGGGGTGGCCAGCAGCGGCCGGCAGGCTGGCGCTGGTCGCTGGTGTGCTGACACTGATCCGTCTGTACGGCTGGAAGGGTTGGAAAGTGCGCAGCATACCTTTGCTGTGGGTATTGCATCAATCCATTTTATGGGTACCCATTGCCTTGCTTCTGCTGGCCGGTAATGTGTTTCTCGGTTGGCCTTCCAATGCCTGGAGTCACGCCGCCGGCACCGGCGCCATCGGCTGCCTGGTTCTGGGGGTGGTGGCACGGGTATCACTGGGGCACACGGGGCGGCCACTGGTCTTACCCAAAGGTCTGATACTGGCATTTGTAGCCATCCAACTGGCCGCGCTGGTGCGAGTTATCACGGCGTTCGGGCTGCTGCCATGGCCCACGGGCATTGGCACCAGCAGCGTGCTATGGACGCTCGCGTACGGCCTTTTTCTGTTCCGTTACACCCACATGCTGGCCAGTCCGCGCGCCGATGGACGTGCCGGCTGACAACCACCGGTCAAATTTCACTAACCTCTGGTCAATAGGGGCAGGCGTAATTTAAGGTATAATCAATGGATTCATATTCTTTACCGGAGACGGCCATGCAGCCTGATCATTTTGACAAAGCGGCTTTGATTGAATGTGGTTACGGCCGCCTGTTTGAAAGCGCCATGCGTCTGCCCACAGACCAGATGCTGATGCTGGACCGTATTACCCATATCGATGACAACGGCGGGGAGTTCGGCAAAGGCCGCATCGTCGCCGAGCTCGACATCAACCCCGACCTGTGGTTTTTCAAGTGCCATTTCGACAGTGACCCGGTGATGCCCGGCTGTCTGGGCATTGACGCCCTGTGGCAACTGGTGGGCTTTTACCTCGCTTGGGGTGGTGGACAGGGCAAAGGCCGCGCCTTGGGCGCGGGCGAAATCAAGTTTTTTGGCCAGGTGCTACCCGAAAACAAGCTGGTACGCTACCATCTTGATATCAAACGGGTAGTCAGACGCAAGCTGACCATGGCCGTGGCCGATGGCCGCATGGAAGTGGACGGTCGCGAAATCTATACCGCCAAAGATTTGCGGGTTGGCGTATTCACCTCAACTGATGATTTCTAAGGGAGAGCACCCGATGCGTCGTGTCGTCATTACCGGTATGGGCATAGTGTCCAGCCTCGGAACCAACAAAGAAGAAGTCACTCAGTCGCTGAGAGACTCCAAACCGGGTATCGGTTTCAGCCAGGAAGCCGCAGACGCGGGCTTGCGCAGCCACGTGTGCGGGCAAATCGACCTGAACCTGCCGGAGCTGATTGATCGCAAACTGTGGCGCTTCATGTGCCCGGCGTCCGGCTACACCTACCTGGCCATGAAAGAAGCCATCGAACAGGCTGGCCTGACCGACGAGCAGATTCGCGCCAACTCCACCGGCGTAATCATGGGCACCGGCGGCGCCTCTACCATCGAACTGATGGATTCGATCGATACCCATCGTGAAAAAGGCATTCGCCGTGTCGGACCCTACCGGGTACCCCGCACTATGGGCAGCGCCATCAACGCGTCCATGGCCACCGCCTTCGGTATTACCGGCGTGAACTACGGCATCACCTCAGCCTGTGCCACCAGTGCCCACTGCATTGGCCACGCCGCCGACCTGATCGCCTGGGGCCGCCAGGATGTGATGTTCGCCGGGGGCGGCGAAGACATTCACTGGTCACTGAGCCTGTTGTTTGACGCCATGGGCGCTCTGTCCACCAAATACAACGATACCCCGGAAACGGCTTCACGCACCTACGACGCCAACCGCGACGGCTTCGTCATCTCCGGTGGCGGCGGCGTAGTGGTGCTGGAGGAGCTGGAGCACGCCAAGGCTCGCGGCGCCAACATCATCGCCGAACTGGTCGGTTTCGGTGCCAACTCCGACGGCGCCGACATGGTCGCCCCCAGCGGTGAAGGCGCGGTCCGCTGCATGCAGCAGGCCATGGCGGGCGTTGACGGTGAAATCAGTTACATCAACACCCACGGCACCAGCACCCCAGCGGGTGACATCACCGAACTGGAAGCCATCCGCAAGACCTTTGGCGACAAAATGCCGCCGGTGGGCTCCACCAAACCGCTGAGCGGTCACGCACTGGGGGCAGCGGGAGTGCACGAGGCCATCTACAGCCTGCTGATGCAGCAAAACCGCTTCATCGCAGCGTCGGCCAACATTCAGGACCTTGACCCGAAGGCCACGGACTTCCCGATCGTGCGCGAGCGTCAGGACGACGTAGACCTGCCGCTGATTATGAGCAACAGCTTCGGTTTCGGCGGCACCAACGGCACGCTGATCTTTAAAGCGCCACCGCTGGCCTGACCGACGAGCGGAATTCAGCCGGCGACTTGCCCATCCAGCGCTTGAATGCCCGGCTGAATGCGCTCAGCTCTGAGAACCCCAGCAACTCGGCTACCTCCGCCAGGGACCGGTTGCAGTCGCGCAGGTACGTCAGTGCCTGCTCGCGCCTGACCTCTTCAAGCAAGCCCGCAAACGTCACATTCTCTGCTTTCAGGCGCCGGTAGAGCGTATGGCGGCTCATGTTCAGCTCAGCCGCAATCTTTTCCACCCGCACCCCACCTTTCGCCAACTGCCGGGCGATCAACGGCCGCACCTGCACACTCAGGGAAATCGCCGGCAGCATGCGGACCTGAATCAATTGCCACAGCCGCTGTAACTGGGACGGTGACAATCTGGTCGCAGGCTCCGCCAACTGATCAACCGACAGGCCGGTGTATCTGGCCAGCTCCCGCGCCGAAAACCCAGCCGAATCCAGGTAGCGCAGCATCGCCGTCACCAACCCTTCCAGTGCATCCGAACGCATTATCACACTCTCATTCATTGGTTATTATCAGACGTCTATTCGCTGTCATGTAACGAGCCAGAACATGGCTCCAAATTTCAGCGTACGCATGTTAGCCGAAAAAAACGCAGAAAAACATTAAGCTCGATCAATTCAGGCCACCCCCGGCCGGGGCAAACCCCACCCCCCACTAATGTCTTTTAGCGACCGGCGGTGCAAGTGCGTTATACTCTGGGCACGCAAAAAATAATACCTGACTAATTTAGTAGGGTATTGTACAATCATTGGTCATAAAGCACAGATCGCCAGCCCGGCGACGGGCCTGGCCGCACCATAACTATTGACTGCAAGGCGCGCGCACTTTATGTGACCTTGGCAGCGGTCTGTAAACCATCCGGCGGTACACTCCCACCACGGAGATGCCGGTGAACCCTTGGGGCACACCACCCCTGATGAGAGCATACGGAGCGACCGATCATGACGAACACCGAACAACAGGTGAGCGAGCTGATCAAACGGGAATACGAGCACGGGTTCGTAACCGACATTGAAGCGGATTCGTTTGAGCCGGGGCTCAACGAAGACGTCATTCGACGTTTGTCAGCCATCAAGAACGAACCTGAATTCATGCTTGAATGGCGCCTGAAGGCGTATCGCCGCTGGTTGACGATGGAGGAGCCCAACTGGGCCCACCTGAATTACCCGAAGATCGACTTCAATGCCATTTCCTATTACTCCGCCCCCAAGCGTCCCGAAGACATGCCCCAGAGCCTGGACGAAGTGGATCCGGAGTTGCTGCGCACCTACGAACGCCTCGGCATCCCCCTGCACGAACACGCCAAACTGGCCGGGGTTGCGGTTGACGCGGTGTTCGACTCGGTGTCCGTCGTCACCACCTTCAAAGAGCCGCTGGAAAAAGCCGGGGTCATTTTCTGCCCGATTTCCGAAGCCGTACAAAAGTACCCGGAACTGGTCCAGAAGTACCTGGGCAGCGTGGTCCCCATGGGCGACAACTATTTTGCCGCACTCAACTCGGCGGTGTTCTCCGACGGCTCTTTTGTGTACATCCCCAAAGGCGTTCGCTGCCCGATGGAGTTGTCCACCTATTTCCGCATCAACGCGGCCAACACCGGGCAATTCGAGCGCACCCTGATCATCGCGGAAGACGACAGCTACGTCAGCTACCTCGAAGGCTGCACCGCCCCCATGCGCGACGAAAACCAGTTGCACGCGGCGGTGGTTGAGCTGGTGATCCTGGACAATGCAGAGATCAAATACTCCACCGTACAGAACTGGTACCCCGGCGATGAGCACGGCAAAGGCGGCATCTACAACTTTGTGACCAAGCGCGCCGCCTGTATCGGCAAGAACTCCAAAGTGTCCTGGACGCAGGTAGAGACCGGTTCCGCCATCACCTGGAAATACCCCAGCAGCGTGCTGCGCGGGGAAGGCAGCATCGGCGAGTTTTACTCGGTGGCGCTGACGCACAACTACCAGCAGGCCGATACCGGCACCAAGATGATCCACTTGGGCAAAAACACCACCAGCACCATTATTTCCAAGGGTATCTCGGCGGGTCGTAGCAGCAACACCTACCGGGGGCTGGTCAAGATTGGCCCGGGTGCGGAAGGCGCACGCAACTTCACTGAGTGCGACTCCCTGCTGATCGGCGATCAGTGTGCCGCGCATACCTTCCCGTACATTGAGGGCAGCGCCAAAACCGCCATCCTGGAACACGAGGCCACTACCTCCAAAGTGAGCGACGAGCAGATGTTCCTCTGCCGTCAGCGGGGCATTGACCCCGAGCAGGCCGTGTCCATGATCGTTAACGGTTTCTGCAAATCCGTATTCCAGGAGCTGCCCATGGAGTTTGCCGTTGAAGCAGGCAAGCTGCTGGAAGTCAGCCTTGAGGGGGCGGTAGGTTAAGCGCCTGCCCTACAACCGAACTCAGTCAGTTTAACAAGAGAGATTTTAACGCATGCTCAGCATCAAAAACCTGCACGCCTCCGTAGAGGGAAAGCAAATACTCAACGGCCTCAGCCTGGAGATCAAGGCCGGTGAAGTTCACGCCATCATGGGCCCCAATGGCTCAGGTAAAAGCACCCTGTCCCAGGTGCTGGCAGGTAACGAAGCCTTTGAAGTGACCGAAGGGGAAGTGCTGATGGATGGCACCAACCTGCTGGACAAAGCGACCGAAGTGCGCGCGCAGGAAGGTCTGTTCCTGGCGTTCCAGTACCCGGTGGAGATCCCCGGTGTCAGCAATATGCAGTTTCTGCACACCTCGGTCAACGCGCTGCGCAAGCATCGCGGTGAGCCCGAACTCAATGCCGCTGAATTCATCAAGCTGGCGCGGGAAACCTCCAAACAGGTGGATCTGGATCCGTCCTTTCTGAAGCGGGGCGTGAACGAAGGCTTCTCCGGTGGTGAGAAGAAGCGCAACGAGATCATGCAGGCCTTGCTGCTGCAGCCACGCCTGGCCATTCTGGATGAAACCGATTCCGGACTGGATATTGACGCCCTGAAAGTCGTCTCCGACGGAGTGAACGCGCTGCGCTCGGCAGACCGCGCCATTTTGATGATCACCCACTACCAGCGCCTGCTCAACTACATCGTCCCGGATTTCGTGCACGTGCTGTCAGAAGGTAAGATCATCAAGTCCGGTGGTCGTGAACTGGCTCTGGAACTCGAAGAGCGCGGCTATGGCTGGCTCGGCATCAAAGACGACGCAGAGACAGCCAGCTAAAGGAGCCCGCAGGAATGAAATCTGTACCCATGCTTTCCAGCGCCTTTCTTGCGCCGGCCGGGCAGTCACTGCCGCAGCCGTTGCTTGAATTGCGCCAGCAGCGCGGCACCGCTTTGGTGGATATGCCGCTGCCCACACGCAAAACCGAAAACTGGAAGTATTCCAGCCGTTATCTGCAGCTGACCGACGCCATCGCCGCCAGCTTGCCGGTCAGCGACCGGATCGACACCCCGCTGGCCAAAGTGCCGGGCTACCAGGTAGTGATCCGCAACGGGGTCATGGTGCCGTCCGCCAGCACCCTGCCCGCGGTTGAGGGCGTCACCATCAGCCGCTTTGCCGACTTGAGCGACGAAGTCGCCAGCAGCCTGGCGGAACGCCTCGACAACACTCTGGACGCCAACGCAGTGCAGCTGGCGCGCCTGAACACCGCGCGCTTTGAAGACGGCCTGTACATCCGCCTGGCACCGGAAGCGGTGCTCGATCAGCCGCTGTTTATCATCTATGAAACCGATGCCAGTCAAAGTGGCTCGGCTTACCCGCGCCTGTACGTCGAGGCCGGCCACCACAGTCAGGCGACCATTGTCGAAGAATTCCTGTCCACCGGCAGCGAAGCGGCTCTGGTGAACGCCGTCAGCGAGTTCACTCTCGCAGACAGCGCCCAGATCACCAACGTGCGCCTGTCGGCAGACGGCGAGAGCGTGCAGCACATCGGCGCCACCGGCGCACGCCTGCAAGGCCACGCCCGCTTCGAAAGCCACTGCGTAGGCTTTGGTGGGCCCCTGCGCCGCCACGATCTGCAGGTGCGACTGGAAAAGCCCGGTGCCGAATGCCTGCTGAACGGGGCGGTGGTCACCCAGGGTCGCCAGCACTACGACAACCACACCACCATCGAGCACATAGCGCCGCACTGCAACAGCGAAGAAAACTATCGCAATATTGCCGCGGGTCAGTCCCACGCCATTTTCCGGGGCCGCATCCATATTCACCGGGATGCGCAGAAGTCGAACGGCCACATGAACAACAAGAACCTGTTGTTGTCCAGTGGGGCCGAGATCGACACCAAACCCGAATTGGAAATTTACGCGGACGACGTCAAGTGTGCCCACGGTGCCACCATCGGCCAACTCGACGAAGAGTCGCTGTTTTATCTGGTGGCGCGGGGGATCCCCCGTCGCGAAGCCCAGACTCTGCTGACCATGGCGTTCATTAACGAATTGATTCAGCAGATTCCGGTGGCCGCGGTGCGGGATGCGTCCCTGCCGAGACTCAACCAGTTCATTGACCAGACATTCGAGGAGGCCTGACGGTTATGACGGACCTTTCCATGGCAAGCTCAGCCACACAGTCAGTGCTGGACGTTGACGCAATCCGGCAGGACTTTCCGATCCTGGCCCAACAGATCAACGGCAACCCACTGGTGTATCTGGACAACGGTGCCTCGGCCCACAAACCGCTGGCCGTGCTCAATGCCATGGACCGTTATTACCGCGAACAGCACTCCAATGTTCACCGCGGTGCGCACACCCTCGGTGATCGCGCCACCATGGTGTTCGAAGGGGCCCGCGAAACGGTACGGGCCTTTGTGAACGCCGGCAGCACCGAAGAAATCATCTGGACCCGGGGCACCACGGAAGCCATCAATCTGATCGCCAACGGTCTGGCCGAGCGCCTGAGTGCGGGTGACGAGATTCTGGTCAGCCGGATGGAGCACCACGCCAACATCGTGCCCTGGCAGATGCTGGCGGAGCGCACCGGCGCCCGGGTGGTGCCGGTTGAGGTGACCGCCTCCGGCGAACTCGATCTGGAGTCGTTTGCCGCCCTGCTGAACGAGCGCACCCGCATCTTTGCCATTACCCACGTGTCCAACGTGCTGGGCACCGTCAACCCGGTGGCGTCCATGGTGGCCCAGGCCAAGGCCGCCGGCGCCATCACCGTGATTGACGGCGCCCAGGCGGTACCGCACTTCAAACCCGATGTGCAGGCACTGGACTGCGATTTTTACGCGTTTTCGTCTCACAAAATGTTCGGGCCCACGGGCATTGGGGTGCTTTACGGCCGCAAACAGTTGCTGGAAGCCATGCCGCCCTATCAGGGCGGTGGTGAGATGATCGAGCGGGTGTCGTTTGAACGCACCACCTGGAACACCCTGCCCTACAAATTTGAAGCCGGCACCCCCGCCATCGCCGAAGCGGTGGGCCTCGGGGCGGCCATCGACTACCTGAACAGGCTGGACCGCGTGGCGCTGGAAGCGGCCGAAACGGGTCTGCTGGCCAGAGCCAATGCACTGGTGGAAACCGTTCCCGGCATGCAAATTATCGGCACCGCCGCACACAGGGTGCCGGTGATGTCGTTCAAAATTGACGGCCTGCACCCCAGTGACATAGGCACCCTGCTGGACCAGCAAGGCATCGCCATCCGCACCGGACACCATTGCGCCATGCCACTCATGGATTTCTATGGGGTTCCCGGTACTGCGAGAGCGTCGTTTGCGTTCTACAATACGCTCGACGAAGTGGAACAATTGTTCACTGCATTACAAAAAATTCAACGCCTGTTCGCCTGACGGAGGTGGATTCATGACAGCCGTAACCTTCACTCCCGAGACGGTTACCCCCAAAGTGGGTGTGACCATGACGCCCGCGGCGGCCAGTCACGTACGCAAACAACTGGCCAAGCACCCGGACGCCAAAGGCATCCGCCTGGCGATCAAGAACAGCGGATGCTCCGGTTTCAAGTACGAAACCGAGTGGGTTCATACCCCGCTGGACGAGGACCAGATCTTCAGTATTGATGGCGTCGATATTTACGTAGAGCGCCAGCACCTGCCCCTGGTAAACGGCATTGAAATTGATTTTGTCACCCAGGGGATCAACTCCATGTTCGAGTTCCGCAACCCGAACGCCACGGCCGAATGCGGCTGCGGTGAAAGTTTTACAATTTCCTGACCCAACCCCCTCTCCCCGGCCCTCTCCCGCGAGGGGAGAGGGAGTAAAAAGAGTCGAACCGGGGCAATTGGCTATAACCTCTCTCCTCCCGCGAGAGAGAGGGAGTCAAAAGCGTCGGGCCGGGACAATGGACCTTAATCTCTCTCCTCTCGCGGGAGAGGAGGATAAAGCGTCGAATCGGGGCAATTGGTTATAGCCCTCTTCCCCCGCGGGAGAAGACGTATAAAACGTCGGGCCGAGGCAGTTGGCTATGGCTCCTCTTCCCCTGCGGGAAAGGAAGTATAAAGCGTCGGGCCGGGGCAGTTGGCTATGGCTCCTCTTCCCCTGCGGGAAAGGAAGTATAAAGCGTCGCGCC
>NZ_MEIY01000001.1:645203-671286 GCF_001752365.1 Marinobacter sp. X15-166B
CGCGGGAGAGATAGTATAGAGCGTCGGGCCGGGGCAATTGGTTATAGCCCCCTCTCCCCCTGCGGGAGAGGAAGTATAAAGGGTCGGGCCGGGGCAATTGGTTATAGCCCCTCTCCCCCTGCGGGAGAGGGGTTGGGGAGAGGGGGCGAACAGACATCATCAATTTGAGGTTTGAACAAGTATGCAAGAACGTGAAGTCGTCCTGACCAAACGGGACGTGGAAGCCCGCCTTGTACCCGTCGGCACAGAGATAATGATTCCGGCGGATACCTTCGTCACAATTACCCAGTCGCTGGGCGGCAGTTTTACCGTCACAGTCAACGGTAATCTGGCGAGAATTGAAGGCCACGACGCAGACGCACTCGGCAAGGAACCCCTGAAAAGCAGTTTTGAAACCCCGGCCGACGGCACCATCAATGAAAACCAGGTCTGGGAGGCCATGCGCAACTGCTATGACCCGGAGATTCCTGTCAATGTGGTTGATCTCGGCCTGGTGTACGAGTGTAAAATTGACAACAACACCGCCGACGGTAATGAGGTCTACGTGCTGATGACCCTGACCGCGGCGGGTTGCGGGATGGGCCCGGTCATAACCGACGATTTGAAGCGCAAAATCGAGCACGTGCCCAACGTCGACAAGGTCACCGTTGAGCTGACGTTTGATCCGCCCTGGAACAACGACATGCTTTCCGATGAAGCCAAACTGCAGCTGGGAATGTTTTGATGACTGCCGTACAAACCTTTACCAACAACCCTCTCGGCACCAGCATCACGCTGGACGATGTGCTGGAAGCTTTCGAGCTGCTGGACGATTGGGAAGACCGCTACGCCTACATCATCGATCTGGGCAAACAATTGCCGGCATTCCCGGACGAGGCCCGCACCGAAGAAAACTACGTGCATGGCTGCCAGAGTCAGGTCTGGTTACTGGACTACTTCGATGATGCCAGCGGCAATCTCTACCTGCTGATTGATTCCGACGCCATCATCGTTCGCGGGCTGGCCGCAATCATTCTGGTGGCCCTTAACGGCAAATCCCCCCGCGATTTGCTGACCACAGACATCGACGAACTCTTTGAGCAACTGGATCTGATGCGCCACATCTCACCGACCCGCGGCAACGGCCTGCGGGCCATGGTAGGCAAGATCCGCGACACGGCCGCCGCCCAGCAGGCCAGCTGACCCCTCGTGTACGGCCCGGCAGCCCACCCCGCCGCTGTGGGGCCGCTCACCAACTGATCGCAATGTCATTCCGCTGAATATTAACGGTGCCCCCGTGTTCCGGAATGGTTCCGTTGCTGAATTCCGGGTGTACGTTGTTCAGGGTCATGCTGAGCCCGGTATCCTGCAGTTCGGGGGTCGCGCCCGGCGCATCAAAATGGCTGTAACTGCGGTAAAGATTGAGCTTTTGCCCGGGACGGAAACCCGCCGTTGCGCCAGCGGCGATGGTGACCCGGTTGCCCTCCACCCGGGTCACCCGGGTCATAAACGGCTGACACGCCAAGGCTTCGGTCACCGAAGCCGCCATCTGCTCCACCAGCGCAGCTACCGCTTTGCCATAATCGGTGCCGGCGAATCCTCCCCCGGCAAAGCCATCCGCCAGACCGGGCGCGGCGTTCCAGTTACCGTCGGTGGCAAATCGTTGCTGGTAAACGGGTGAACCGCTGAAGCCGTCGTAAATCATCATATCGGCTACAAAGCGGCGCTTGCGGTTGGCCATCCCAATGCCGCGCTGCATCCGGTCAAGCAGCGATGTCCCCCAGGCAGCGGGGTCGGCAACCGCCAGGCTGCGAATGACACCGCTGACCACAAACTGGGCATCCAGCTGCCGCGACAGCTCAACCACGTTGGTGAGCCGGTTGTCGAACCCCTGCTGGGTGGGCGCATCAAACAGATTGTCGAACAGTTGCACCCGGGCCGCCCCCAGCACCTGCACCTGGCCGTTACGCAGCAAATGCTGCTGAATCTGCCGGGGCAGCACCTCACCGGCATTGTCGAGCCCGCCTAACTGCGCCTGTTCCGGATAAAGTACCGGAAAGCCGGTGATCGCCACGCGTTTTTTCAGCGCCGGTGCGCCTTCGCTGGTGCAGCCCTGCTCCTGGGACATATCCGCGCGAATGGTGACTCTGAGCAGGTTACCGGTACGCTGTTCGTCGATGACACTGACATTCCGGGCCCGCGCCGACGCCGCTACCGTCAGCCGCGATTCGGTCAGCACACCGTTCTCCAAGGTATCGGAACTGTTGATCCTCGCTTCGTACTTTAACGCCACATCCCGCATTGCCGACTGGCGTGCAGCCAGTCGGGCGGTGTCGACATCGTCATTGAGAATAACCGCGTGGCCGGTGCCCTCCAGCACCACACCCTGGGCGTGTGCGGCGCACAGCCAGATGATCGCAAGCACGCCGGTCTGCCGGAGCAACATGCGGAATTTTTGGATCGCCGTAGGTGGAAAATCCGGGCTCATTCGCCGCCTCAATCGAGATAGTACAAGGAATTCGTGTTGGCACTCTGCACATCACCAACCCGGTCATTACCCCGGGGCAGGGGCACAGGGCAATGACTGCTCACCTGATCATCTGCCACCCGGGAAACACATTCACGGAAACGGGGCTCAAGTTTCAGCTCCATAACCGTCTCCACCACACCGTCACTGTGCTCGTTCACCGCAATGATTTTCGCCCCGCGGATGTAACTGTCGACATAACTGCGGAACCGGTCGTTCTGCAACACAAAATCATTAACCGTCGAGCTACCGAAAATCACCGTTCCGTAAACACGCTCAGCCAGATTCCGGTAGGCATCCAGTTGCGAAGCCCGCCGCGCCAACAGACGCTTTCGGGGCTGCAGACGATCTTTTACCGCATCGTCGTAGGTGCCATAGCCACTGACCCGCACCGTGACTGCCTCAAAACTCCGGTGTGCCGGTTTGGTTTGCTGACCGAACTGACCGGTATCGCTGGATTCGTAGCGGTAGTGCCCAATCGGAGCACACCCTGTCAGAGCTAAGAATAGCGCAAGGCACACCCAATGTTTCAACACTAGCGAACTTCCCATGAACTTCCTCTCCGGATAATGGCAGTTCGATTATCTATGAAAGATTCAGGCCAATCCAATTAACCTTAATATTTGCAACAACTTAGACACTTAATGGGTGCCCGCGGAGGCCCCGGCGGCAAGCTTTCACCGCTTTTTAACATTCCGGACACAAACCGTTACCGGTCTCCGGCTGATGCTCACCCCCAACTGAATTATTCTTGTACATCAATTACTAATCCCTGCAACCCTCAAGGCCGTGACCACCTGCCTTGCCACCGCAAGACCGTGGCCTGTTTTTATGGAGCTCCCCTGCACATGCCTGCTTACACCAAAGTCCGTCTCGCCCTGGCCATCGGCCTGTCGCTGACGGCAGCATCGACCCTGGCCGCACCGCAAAACTTTCAGACCGCCCGGTCGTTCGCCATGGGCGGTACCGGCGTCGCGGTGGCGCACCCGGCCAGCGCAGCCGCTGCTAACCCGGCGATGATGGCGGCCACTCACCACGACTGGTCCGACGATTTCGGGCTGATCCTGCCGTCCATCTATGTACGCGCTGCCGATGAAGAAGAAACCGTCGACCAGATCGACGACATTCAGGACACCATTGATCGCTTTGACTCACTCGCCCAGTCGCCTGCGAACATCGCCGAAGCCCGCGCACTCGCCGGTGAGCTGCTCACCCAGCTGCAGCAGATTGACCAGGACACGGTGCGCGTCAACGCCGGCGCGGGTCTGTCCATTGCCGTGCCCAGCCCCACCCTGTCGGTGGGTTTTTTCACCAACGCCAACCTGAGCGCGACGGTACGCGCCGATTTTGACGAAAACGACGAACAGCGACTCACCGACATTGTTAACGGCACCGTCGCTCCGGAGAATGCCAACCTGGACAACCTCGAATCCAGCGGCCGCGTACTCGCCTCCGCCGTGGGTGAGTTCGGTCTGGCGTTTGCCCGCAGCATCGAACTGAACAACGGCGAGCAGCTGCAACTGGGTATCTCCCCCAAATTTGTGCAGCTGCGCACCTTCCAGTACACGGAAACCATTTCCACTTTTGACGACGACGACTTCGACGCCAAAGAAAACGAAACCAGCAAGAGCGGTTTCAACATCGACATCGGTGCCGCTTATGCGTTTGGCGACCACAAACAGTGGAACGCCGGTGCGGCGGTCAAGAATCTGATTCCCATGAAACTGGATTCTGCGTACGACGTTTCCCGGGGCGAGCGCAAACACACTCTGGAACTCAAACCCAAGGTCACGGCCGGCATTGCCCATCAGGGTAACTACCACGTGGTGACCGCAGAACTGGATCTGACCAAACAGCAAGGCTTCGGTTACGCCGACGATACCCAGTGGCTGGCGCTGGGCGCCGAATTTGATGCCTTCCGCCACGCCCAGTTGCGCGCCGGCGTGCGCCACAACCTGGCCAGCAACGATGACAGTAACGGCATTGCCGAGGAGACCCAGTTCACCGCCGGGATCGGCCTGGCGCCCTTCGGCGCCCGTCTGGATATCGGCGCACTGTACAGTGATGCCGATCTGGGGGCCTCCCTAGAGCTCGGGGTGGCCTTCTAAAGATCAGAAGATCGTATGTACCCTACGGGGACAGACCTGAGTCTGTCCCCGATCACGCCCCGGCCTGATTCAACCGGGCTCAACCCTCTTCCCATCCATGCTCAGGTCGGCGCCCAATCTGCAGCCTTGCCCTGCTCTGTTGTTGCCCCGATAATCTAAGCACACACCCACAAGGCAAGTATTTCATGGACATTTATCTCGTCGGTGGCGCAGTGCGTGACCAATTGCTGGGCATCGCCGTCAAGGACCGCGACTGGGTCGTGGTGGGCGCCACCCCCGCGGAGATGATCGACCGCGGATTTCGTCAGGTAGGCGCTGATTTCCCGGTGTTCCTGCACCCCGACACCAATGAGGAATACGCCCTCGCACGCACCGAACGCAAGCAGGGCCAGGGCTATCACGGCTTTGCCGTCTACAGTGCCCCCGATGTCAGTCTGCAGGACGACCTGAAACGCCGGGACCTCACCATAAACGCCATGGCCCGCGACGGCGATGGCCAGGTCATTGACCCCTTTGGGGGGCAGCGTGACATTACCACCCGCACCCTGCGCCATGTGTCTGCGGCGTTTGAAGAAGATCCGCTGCGCATATTGCGCATTGCCCGGTTTGCAGCGCGCTTCCAGCCGCTGGGCTTTCAGGTGGCCCACGAAACCATGGCGTTGATGGGGCAAATGGTCGCCCGGGGCGATGTGGGCCATCTGGTGGCGGAACGGGTGTGGCAGGAGATCCAGCGGGCCCTGCACGAACAATCTCCGGTTACTTTTTTCCAGGTGCTGCAAGACTGTGGCGCCCTGGCCGAGTTAATGCCTGAACTGGTGGCCGGAGCGCTGCCCAGGGCCTTGGCCGCGTTGCAACGGGCTGCCGAAGACGACTGTCCGACCGACGTGCGTGTGGCCGCTCTGCTGTCGCCACTGCCCACCGACAAGGCCGCCGCCCGCGCCAAATCGCTGAAAGCGCCTAACGATTGCCAGGAACTGGTGCGCCTGTTTGGCGATCTGGCGCCGGCCATCCAGCGTCCGGGCAATGACCCCGCCGCCTTGTTGAGCATCCTCGAGCGTGGCGATGCCTGGCGGCGTCCACAGCGGTTTGAACGGCTGCTATGCACCGTTCGGTGTGCCACGCCCGCGGACATCGGCCCCACCGTCGCCCTCTTGCTGCAAGCCGGTGCCCGGTGCCGGGATGTGAATGCCCGGGATCTGATGGCGCAGGGTTACACCGGCAGGGAGCTCGGTCAGGCCATCCGCGCTGAACGGCTCAGCCGTATCCAAGATCTGATTCAGGCCCCTTGAGGAGACTGCCATGTCCACCCCTGTTGCCCTTGTTACCGGCGCCGCCCAACGCCTCGGCGCCCGCATTGCCCGCCAGTTGCATCAGCGCGGCTGGCGGGTGATCGTTCACTACCGGTCCCGGACACAGCTGGCCACCGATCTGGTCGCCGAACTCAATGCCGGGCGGGCGGATTCCGCGCTGGCGCTGCACGCCGATCTTGCCGACGCCACGCAGATCCAACCCCTGGCGGATGCCGCCTGCGCCCACTGGAGGCGGCTGGACGGTCTGATCAACAACGCCTCGGTGTTCCACCCCACCCCGGTGGCGAGCGCCAGCCTGAACGACTGGGATGCCATTATGCACACCAACGTGCGGGCCCCCTTGTTACTGACTCAGGCGTGCCTGCCCGCACTCAAGCGGCACCGCGGCGCCATTGTGAACCTGATCGATATTTACGCCGAGCGGCCACTGCCGGAACATCCGATATACAGTGCCAGCAAAGCGGCGCTGGCGTCGCTGACCCGTTCCTGGGCGCAGGATCTGGCCCCCGAAGTGCGCGCCAACGGAGTATCACCGGGCGCGATCTTGTGGCCGGACGACGCCACCGCAACCACCCCGGATTACCAACAGGCCATTCTCGCCAAAACCCCGCTGGGGCGTACCGGTGTTCCGGATGACATTGCCGGGGCGGTGGCGTTTCTGTTGTGCGATGCGCCCTTTATCACCGGCCAGATTCTCGCGGTAGATGGCGGTCGCAGCCTGTATATATAATGGCCGCCCGCTTTCCGTTACAATGTCCCCATATCCTTAGTTAACCATTCCGGAGATTACTCATGCGTGATGTCGTCATTGTCGCTGCTAAAAGAACCGCCATAGGCGCGTTTGGCGGTGGACTGTCCAGTTTACGGGCCGATCAGTTGGGCACGGCCGTCGTTAAAGCCCTGCTTGAAGAGTCCGGGGTGTCGGGCGCGGACATCGACGAGGTCATTCTCGGCCAGGTACTGACTGCCGGCTGCGGCCAGAACCCTGCGCGCCAGTCCGCCATCAACGCGGGCATTCCCGCCGCCGTGCCCGCCATGACCATCAACAAAGTTTGCGGTTCCGGCCTGAAAGCGGTGCACATGGCGGTTCAGGCCATTCGCTGTGGCGATGCCGAGATGATGATCGCCGGGGGCCAGGAAAGCATGAGCCAGTCGCCCCATGTGGTGCCCAACAGCCGTGACGGGCAGCGCCTGGGCAACTGGACCATGATCGACACCATGGTCAACGACGGTCTGTGGGACGCGTTCAACGATTATCACATGGGCATCACCGCGGAAAACATTGTCGCGCAATACGACATCAGCCGCGACGAACAGGACGCCTTTGCCGCCGCGTCTCAGCAAAAAGCCATCGCCGCTCAACAGGCGGGCCGCTTCGAGGGCGAAATCGTTCCGGTTGCCATTCCCCAGCGCAAGGGTGATCCGATCACCGTAGCGAAAGACGAAAACCCGCGGGATGGCGTTACCGCCGAGAGTCTGGCCCGACTGCGTCCGGCGTTCAAAAAAGACGGTTCGGTGACCGCCGGCAATGCCTCTTCACTGAACGACGGTGCGGCGGCGGTACTGGTGTGCAGTGCTGACAAAGCCAAGGCTTTGGGGCTGACGCCACTGGCCACGATTCGTGCCTACGCCAACGCCGGGGTTGAACCCACCATCATGGGCACCGGTCCGGTACCCGCCAGCAAGCGCTGTCTGGAGCGGGCCGGCTGGTCCGTGGCCGACCTGGATCTGGTCGAAGCCAACGAAGCCTTCGCCGCCCAGGCCATCTCCGTGAACCGTGACATGGAGTGGGACACCGACAAGGTCAACGTCAACGGCGGCGCCATTGCTTTGGGACACCCCATCGGTGCGTCCGGCTGTCGTATCCTGGTGTCACTGCTGCATGAAATGGCACGACGGGACGCCAAAAAAGGTCTGGCGACCTTGTGCATCGGAGGCGGCATGGGCGTCGCCCTGGCTGTGGAGCGCTGAGCCGTTTTGTTTAACCTGGTGCTGTACGAGCCGGAAATACCGCCGAATACCGGCAATGTCATCCGGCTCTGCGCCAACACCGGCTGCCAGCTGCATCTGATCGAACCGCTGGGGTTTACTCTAGAGGACAAACAGATGCGGCGGGCGGGACTGGACTACAACGAATACGCCACGCTGAAACTCCACCCGGATTTTGCCTCCTTCCTGGCAACCGAGCAGCCGGCCAGGTTGTTCGGGCTGACCACCAAAGGGTCCGCCAGCTACCACACCGTACAATACCAGCCGGGGGATTATCTGATGTTCGGCCCCGAGACCCGGGGCCTGCCAGCGAGTGTGCGTGAACAATTGGGGGAGGATTTTCGTATCCGGGTACCGATGCGGCCCCAAAGCCGCAGTCTGAACCTGTCAAACACCGCCGCTCTGGTGGTGTACGAAGCCTGGCGTCAGCACGGCTTCGCCGGCGGCGGATAAGACTTACCCAGCAGGACTCAATCAGTGCGTCTGCTGATCCTGCTGCGCTTCACCCTGCTGTTCCTGCTGCTTGCGCTCCAGCGCCTGGGCGTAGATGGCGTCGAAGTTGACCGGCGCCAGCATCAGCGACGGGAAGCTGCCCTTGTTGACCACACTGTCGATGGCTTCACGGGCGTACGGGAACAGAATCGTCGGGCAGTAGGCCCCCAGCATCTGACCCAGCTGCGGCTCTGCGATGCCTTGCACCAGGAAAATACCAGCCTGCTGAATCTCCACGATGTACGCGACCTTGTCCTCCAGCTTGGCGGTCACCGTCAGTGACAGCACCACTTCGTACTGATTGTCGCTGATTTTGGTGTGGCCGGTGTTCAGATCCAGATTCACCTGTGGCTGCCACTGCTGCTGGAACACCATGGGCGAGTTAGGTGACTCGAAAGACACATCCTTCAAGTAAATACGCTGCAGCGCAAACTGCGCCTGGTTGGCGTTTTCGTTGCCGGCAGTGGCTTGCGGGTTATCGGCCATAATCAATCCTTTATGTTTTTACGGGGCGAGAATGCCCCCTCACTCTTGTTAAATGCAACCTGCAACAGTGCGTCAGATCGCCGTCCAGTGCAAGCGCGACCGCAAATCTGCGATGGGCCTTACTTTTTGGTCAACGGCAAATTGCTGCCTTTCCAGTCAGCGATGCCACCGTTTAACCGGACCACCTTGGCAAAACCTTCCGCTGTCAGCTGCTTGACCGCCAGGCCGGAGTGTTGCCCCATTTTATCCACCACGATGATCTGTTTGTCCTGATGCTTTTTCAGTTCGCCCGCGCGCTCTTTGAGACTGCTCAACGGGATGTGGATAGAGCCGGTGATCCGCCCTTCGGCAAAGTCTTTGCGGTCACGGATGTCGACCACCACGGCTTCATCCCGGTTGATCAGGCCCACCGCCGCCTGGGACGAAACTTTCTGGCCACCACGCCGCGACTCCAGCACCGCCAACGCCGCAAGCAGCGCAACGAACACCGACACGAGAATGTAGTGGTTTACAATAAATTCGAACAACTTGTCCATGTACTCACCTGCTGAATAATTTGGCGGGATTATACACACCCACAGGCAGGGACAGAAGGCAGGCCGCGTAGCTTGGGGGGCACAAAACAGGTAGAATCGGCGCTCAAATTCCTGAAACCATACCGGATTGAGTGATGACCGAGACGCGTAAGCCGACTGCACTGATTATTCTGGATGGCTGGGGGCACCGCGACCCAGCTGATGATAACGCCATTAGCAACGCCCACACGCCATTCTGGGACCAACTGTGGCAGCAGCAACCCAAAACGCTGATCAACACCTCCGGTATGTTTGTCGGCCTGCCCCAGGGCCAGATGGGCAACTCCGAAGTCGGTCACATGAATCTGGGCTCCGGTCGCGTGGTCTATCAAAGCCTGACCCGCATCGATAAGGCCGTCGCGGATGGCGAGTTCGCCCACAACCCGGCACTGACCAGCGCCATCGACAAGGCGGTCAGCCAGGGCAAAGCGGTGCATCTGCTGGGCCTGCTGTCACCCGGCGGGGTCCACAGCCACGAGGATCATATTCTGGCGGCGGCGGAGCTGGCCAGCGCCCGCGGCGCCCAACAGGTGTATATCCACGCCTTTCTTGATGGCCGTGACATGCCCCCCAGAAGCGCTCTGCCGTCGCTGGAAAAAGCGGCCGCAAAAATGGCTGCTCTGGGTACCGGCCGGCTAGCGTCCATCGTCGGGCGCTACTTTGCCATGGATCGCGACAACCGCTGGGAGCGGATCGAGGCGGCCTACGATCTGATGACTCTCGGCGCAGCCGAATTCCGGGCCGACACGGCCGCCCAGGGACTTGCGCAGGCCTATGAACGGGGCGAGAACGATGAATTCGTAAAGCCCACCGTCATCCAGAAAGCCGGCGATCCGGATGCCACCATCAACGATGGCGACACCGTGATCTTCATGAACTACCGCGCCGACCGTGCCCGGGAAATGACCCGCACCTTCGTCGATCAGGCGTTTGACGGCTTCACCCGTCAGAAACACCCGGCCTTGGCGGAATTTGTCACCCTCACGGAATACGCCGCCGATATTGATGCACCCTGTGCCTTTCCACCGGAACAGCTGGTCAATGGGCTGGGTGAGTACATGGCCAAACTGGGAAAAACCCAGCTGCGCATCTCCGAGACGGAGAAATACGCCCACGTCACCTTTTTCTTCAACGGGGGGGTGGAAACACCCTTCGCTGGCGAGGACCGCATTCTGGTGCCCTCACCCAATGTGGCCACCTACGACCTGCAACCGGAAATGAGTGCTCCGGAGGTCACCGACAAACTGGTGGAAGCCATTAAAAGCGGCAAATACGACCTGGTGGTGTGCAACTATGCCAACGGCGACATGGTCGGTCACACCGGCAATTTCGAGGCCTCCGTCAGGGCGGCCGAGTGTCTGGACCGGTGCGTCCAGCGGGTGGTCGAAGCCCTGCAAGAGGTCGGAGGTCAGGGCCTGATCACCGCAGACCACGGTAACTGCGAACAGATGACCGACCCCGAATCCGGCCAGGCGCATACCGCGCACACCATCGGCCCGGTGCCCCTGGTATACGTCGGCCCGCAGCAGCTCACCCTGGCGGACGGCGGCAGCCTGAGCGATGTCGCCCCCACCCTGCTGGCGCTAATGAACCTTGAGCAGCCATCAGAAATGACCGGGCGCAGCCTGGCCGATCGCGGTTAACTCGGGGGTTATCGACTCCGTGTCGATGGTCCGGGTCCGCCCTTCCGGTTTGCTGCGCTGGGGCGTGTTGCTGTGCCTGTGGCTGACCCTTGCGGTCCCGCTGGCGCAGGCTGAGACCCAGCCCACGCCCGCCCAGATCAACGCGCTGAAAAAACAGATTGCCGAGATTGATCGCTGGCTGGGCCGGGCCGAGCAACGCCGCACCGCCGGCGAGCGGGCCCTGGCATCCACAGAACAGCAGATAAGCCGCCTTACCCGTGAACGGCGAGAACTGCAGCAACAAATCCGCGAGCACCACACCCGCCTGAACGACCTGAAAAACGACCAAGCCGAGCTGACCGCCACCCTGGATCGCCAGCGCGAAAGCCTGAAACAACTGATTCGGGTGGCCTGGATGCAGGGCGACACCCCGGCCATCAAGGTGCTGCTGAACGAGACAGACCCACACCAGGTTGCCCGCACCCTGACCTATTTTGAATACCTCAGTGAGGACACGGTCGCCCGGCTGAACGCCTTTAACGCCACGCTGAGCAAACTGCAAACCACCCACCAGGCGGTCACCCGCACCGGGCTTGAACTCACTCGCCTCGAAGCGGAAGCAGCCAGCCGCCAGCAAGCACTGCAGCAAAGCAAGCAACAGCGCCAGCGAGACCTGGCTACCCTGAGCGCCAGCATCAGCAAGCGTAAGGGGGAGCGTCAGACGCTGGAGTCGGACCGGGTGCGGCTGGAAAAAATTCTGCGGGATCTGGAGGAAGCCATCGCCAACATTCCCACTCCCAACGAATCCCAACCTTTCCGGTCGCTGCGCAGCAAGCTGCCGTGGCCCGCTCAGGGCACGGTGGTGCAACGCTTTGGTGAGCGCTATGCCGACGGCAGGCTGCGCCAGAACGGCATGCTGCTGAGCACCCAGCCTGACGCCGAAGTCACCGCAGTGCATTATGGCCGCGTGGTGTTTGCCAACTGGCTGCGGGGGTTCGGCCTGATGACCATCATCGACCATGGCGGGGGGTACATGACCCTCTACGGCCACAGCAGCAGCCTGCTGACCAGCCCGGGTGACTGGGTGGCCGCCGGAGCGCCCATTGCCATTGCCGGGCAGACCGGCGGCTCCTCCCACCCCGCGGTATACTTTGAGGTACGCTATCAGGGCAAGCCCACCAATCCCCAGCGCTGGCTGGCCAAACGATGAAGCTGACAAAATACCGTCAGAACGCCATACTGTCTGGCAAGCTCGGAATTCTATTTACAAAACTGGAAAACAGGACCGGTGAATGCGACAGGTAACACGCCCTCTTCACACCCCCACCCTGCGCGCTCTTGCGGGCGCCGCCTGTCTGTTGATTCTGCCCGGCCTGGCGGCCGGTCAGGCCGTCACCGCCGATGAGCCCGGGGCCGAGGTGCGCATGCCTGCTCCAGAGCAACAATTGCCCCTGGAGGACCTGAGAAAATTCACCGAAGTATTCGGCCGCATCAAAGAAGCCTACGTTGAAGAGGTCTCCGATACCCAGTTGCTGGAAAGCGCAATCAAAGGGATGCTGTCGAATCTGGACCCCCACTCAACCTACCTTGCGCCCAAAGAGTACGAAGAACTGGAAGAAAGCACCACCGGCGAGTTTGGTGGTCTGGGTATCGAAGTCGGCATGGAAGACGGCTTTATCAAGGTGATCTCGCCCATCGACGATACCCCTGCGCAGAAGGCCGGGGTGCAGGCGGGTGACCTGATCATCAAGCTCGGCGAGCAACCGGTCAAGGGCATGTCGCTGGAGGAGGCGGTAAGCCTGATGCGCGGGAAGCCGGGCACCATTCTCACCCTGACCATTATCCGCGAAGGCCAGAGCGCGCCCGTGGTCATAGATGTGGAGCGCGCCATCATCAAGGTCACCAGCATCAAATACCGGATGATCGAGAACGGTTACGGCTACGTGCGCATCACCCAGTTTCAGGCGCAGACCGGCAGCGAATTCGTCGCTGCCGTGGAGGCACTCATTGACGCCAATAACGGTCAGCTGGACGGGTTGATCCTGGATCTGCGCAACAACCCCGGCGGTATCCTGCAAGCGGCGGTGCAGGCGACCGATGCGCTGCTTGATGAGGGCCTGATCGTGTACACCGAGGGCCGCATCCAGAGCTCCCGCCTGCAATTCAGCGCGTCTTCCGGGGATATCACCAACGGCAGCCCCATTGTGGTGCTGATCAACGGTGGCTCGGCGTCCGCTTCGGAGATTCTCGCGGGAGCGTTACAGGACCATGGCCGGGCCGTGGTGATGGGCACCCAATCCTTCGGTAAGGGCTCGGTGCAGACGGTGATTCCCCTGGACGACACCCACGCCATCAAAATGACCACCGCACGCTACTTCACCCCGGACGGCCGCTCGATTCAGGCAAAAGGTATCCGCCCTGATATTGAAGTGAAACCGGCACAGCTGACCGAGTTTGACGGCCGGCCGTTTTTCACCGAAGCGGACCTCAGCGGCCATCTGCTCAACGATGACAACCGCGATGCCAACAAATCCGGCGGCCCGTCCACGGCCGACGGCAACCCGGAGGAGGCCTCGGACATCGATCGGGACTTCCAGTTGCGCTCCGCCCTGAATCTGCTGAAAGGCCTGACCATTCTGGACCGAAAACACCGTAAGGAAGACTGATTTATGGGCCGTACAGCCTTATTGCTGGGAGCGCTGGCATTGCTGGC
Organism: Marinobacter sp. X15-166B; assembly: GCF_001752365.1. GTDB lineage: Bacteria > Pseudomonadota > Gammaproteobacteria > Pseudomonadales > Oleiphilaceae > Marinobacter. Next base: position 659,005 of record NZ_MEIY01000001.1, read on the forward strand.
CGCCCTACCAGCCCTCGCCCGTGAACCGGTCGAACGACAAACGCCCCCTACTGTGGCCATCATCATTGACGACATGGGCTACAATCTGTTCCAGGGCCAGCGTCTGATTGCCCTCGAACAACCGCTGACCCTGGCGTTTCTGCCCTACCGCAAACACACCGAAAAGCTGGCCCGACTGGCCCACCAGCAGCGCAAGGAAATCATGCTGCACGCGCCCATGGCCAACACCCGCAACTTTGACCTGGGCCCCGGTGGTTTGAGTGAGGATATGGGCCCGCAGCGCACCGCAGCAACGCTGCGCCGGGCGTTGCGCTCCATCCCACACGTGCAGGGCGTGAACAACCACATGGGCAGCCTGCTGACCCAACAGCTGGAGCCTATGGACTGGGTGATGGCGGAGTTGTACCGGTATCCGCTTTACTTTGTCGACAGCCGCACCATCGCCAACTCCGTGGCCGGCGCAGTGGCGCAGGCCTATCAGATACCCACCCTGACCCGGGATGTGTTTCTGGACCATGAACAAACCGAAGAATTTATCGACCAGCAATTCAAGCTGTTGATCAGGAAGGCAAAACAGATGGGCAGCGCCATTGCCATCGGGCACCCCCACAAGGTGACCGTGGACTATCTCGAAAAACATCTGCCGCTACTGGATGAGCAGGGCATCGCCATTGCCACGGTCAGCGGCATCTGGGCACTGCGGAATAACAACAGGCCGATGTTTGCCGAGGGGGAAAAGCAGGCCATCAACCCCGCCTACGCCAACATACACAGCGCTGACCCACCCCGGCCTTAATCGGGCCAGCAAGACGACTCAGTCACGCACCTCGATGCCCTGGGCGCGCATGAAGGCCTTGGCCTCCGGAATGGTGTGCTGTCCGAAGTGGAAGATGGACGCCGCCAGTACCGCGTCGGCACCGCCAAGGGTCACACCGTCCGCCAGATGCTGCAGCTCGCCCACCCCACCGGAGGCAATCACCGGCACACTCACCGCCTCACTGACCGCGCGGGTCAGCTCCAGATCAAAACCGATCTTGGTGCCATCGCGGTCCATGCTGGTCAGCAACAACTCGCCGGCACCCAGCTTCACCATCTTCACTGACCACGCCACCGCATCCAGACCGGTAGGCTTGCGCCCCCCGTGGGTGAAAATCTCCCAGCGGGGTGTGCCACCCTCGGCGCTCACCTGTTTGGCATCGATTGCCACCACAATACACTGGCTGCCGAAACGCTCGGCGGCCTCAAGGACAAACTCCGGGTTGAACACCGCTGCGGTGTTGATCGCCACCTTGTCGGCACCGGCGTTGAGCAACTTGCGGATATCATCCACGGTGCGCACGCCCCCTCCGACGGTCAGGGGAATAAACACCTCGCTGGCCATGCGCTCCACCATTTCATAGGTGGTGTCACGGCTTTCATGACTGGCGGTGATGTCGAGAAACGTGATCTCGTCCGCGCCCTGTTCATTGTACTTGCGTGCTATTTCCACCGGGTCACCCGCGTCGCGGATGTCGACAAAGTTGACCCCTTTGACAACCCGTCCCTTGTCCACATCCAGGCAGGGAATAATGCGTTTGGCTAAGCCCATGGTCAGTTTCCTGCGTTGGTGGCGAGGCGGTCACAGTAGGCCTGGGCCTCTTCCATATCCAGCGTGCCTTCATAGATCGCCCGACCGGTGATGGTGCCGATAATGCCTTTATCTGCCACCTCCGCCAGACGCTTGAGGTCATCCATATTGGTGACGCCGCCGGACGCAATCACAGGGATGCCCCCCGCCTCGGCCAACGCCGCCGTGGCTTCTACGTTGACCCCCTGCATCATGCCGTCACGGTTGATGTCGGTGTACACAATGGAATCAACCCCGTCACTGGCGAAACGCTCGGCCAGATCGACCGCTTTGACCGTCGACACCTCGGCCCAGCCATCGGTCGCCACCAGTCCATCTTTGGCGTCCAGACCAACGATGATGTGCCCCGGAAACTGTTTGCACATATCGGTCACAAACTCGGGCTCTTTCACCGCTTTGGTGCCGATAATGACCCATTGCACTCCCGCCTTCAGATACGCCTCGATGGTGTCCGCGGATCGGATACCGCCGCCGATCTGGATCGGCAGATCCGGAAAACGCCGGGCAATGGCCGTGACTATCTCGGCGTGCAGCGGTTCACCGGCAAAGGCACCGTTCAGATCCACCAGGTGCAGGCGCCGGGCTCCGGCCGCAACCCAGCGTGCGGCGACTTCTACCGGGTCATCCGAGAACACGGTGGATTCTTCCATCCGGCCCTGGCGCAAGCGTACACATTTACCGTCTTTCAGATCGATGGCGGGAATAATAAGCATGAGAGGGTAATCCGTATCAGTCAGTCGGTTTCAACAAGACAGCCCGGCTCAGGCGCCGGACCAGTGGACAAAATTTTTCAGCAACTGCAGTCCCGCCCGATGGCTTTTCTCCGGGTGGAACTGCGCCGCAAAGATGTTATCCCGGGCCACCGCGGCTGCAAGATCGACCCCGTACCGGGTGCGTCCACACATATCGGGGTTACCGTCGGCTTCGGTGTAATAACTGTGCACAAAATAGAACCGTTCGCCGTCTGCGAGCCGGTGCCAGAGCGGGTGCTCATCCGCCTGGTACACCCCGTTCCAGCCCATATGAGGCACTTTCAGCCGGGCGGAGCCTTCGGTCAGGTAATGACCGAAAAATCGTACTTGGGCAGGGAACAGGTTGATGCCGTCCACGCCGTTGTTCTCTTCGCTGCGGGACATCAGGGCCTGCATGCCCACACAGATGCCCAGCAACGGACGGTCCGCGGCCACCTCACGCACCAGGTCATCAAACCCCAGGCGCTTGATTTCCGCCATGCAGTCGCGCATCGCGCCAACCCCGGGGAACACCACCCGGTCCGCTTCGCGGATCACATCGGTATCGCTGCTCACCAGTACCCGCATATTATCGGGTGCCACGTGCTCAATCGCCTTGCTGACGGAATGCAGGTTTCCCATGCCGTAATCAATAATGGCAACGGTCTTCATCAAGTACAAAACTCCGCTAATGGTCTGTCACTGCAACCGGAGTTACACGATTTACAATGCGCCCTTGGTGGATGGCATGATGCCGCTCATGCGCTCGTCCGGCTCAATCGCCATGCGCAGCGCACGGCCAAAGGCCTTGAACACGGTTTCGATCTGGTGGTGGGTGTTTTTGCCGCGCAGGGTGTCGATGTGAACGGTGGTGAAGGAATGGTTGACAAAACCACGGAAAAACTCTTCAAACAGATCGACATCAAAACCGCCCACCGTGGCGCGGGTGTAGGGCACTTCCATGATCAGACCGGGGCGTCCGGACAGGTCGATCACCACCCGCGACAGCGCCTCGTCCAAGGGCACGTAGGCATGGCCGTAACGCCGGATACCTTTTTTGTCACCAACCGCTTCGCGGAACGCCTGCCCCAGGGTAATGCCAATGTCCTCAACCGTGTGATGGTCGTCAATATGCAGATCGCCGTTGCACACAATGTTCAAATCCACCAGACCGTGACGGGCAATCTGGTCCATCATGTGGTCAAGAAAAGGTACACCGGTTTCAAAAACCGCTTTGCCAGTCCCGTCCAGATTGATTTCAACGGTGACTTGCGTTTCAAGGGTATTACGCTCTACCCGGGCCGTACGAACAGACATGAAGACTCCAGTGTCAAAGGTTGGTCAAGTGCCGATTTTTTATGATGGGCGGATTATACCCTAAAATGCCTGTTTGAGCTTCGCCATATACGTATCAACAAGACTGTTGAATTCGTGCTTGACCACCGGACTGATGGCAAGTTTCAGCAATCCCGGCAGTGGCAAGGTAAGCGCGGCGGAAGTCTGGAATTTCGCGGTGGTCGCCGAGTCGCCTTTGGCCGTGAGCGTCCACGCGCCCCTGACCACACCATTGCCCTCCCCCTCGACCGGCTCCCAGGTGATTTTCCCGGCGTCACGGTCGGCAAAATACCGGCACGCGTACACTGACTGGATGGCGTGTTTGTCGACGCCGATCTTCTCCATTTCCCAGCGGTAGGTGTTGTCACCCAGATCGACCAGCCGGCTGACTTTGGGGAAATGGCTGGCAGAGCGCGGCACGTCTGACAACAGATCAAACACCTCGTCGTACCCGGCCGGAAGTTCGATTTCCCGGTTCAACTCAATCGACACAGTGATAGCCACACGCAACTCCTTCGGCATTGTTCAGATTATTATAATGACAGTGCAAGGGCCTATTTTGGCTTAACCCTACGGTGATGTCATACATTCGGCTTTAAATTTGTCCGACCTGCGTTATCCTAACGGGCACTGTTACCTCTTTTTTGTACCGATTGCTTGCCGGAAGGATGCCACACCATGAAAGCTGTTCGCTATCTGCTTATTGCCATCGTCGGGCTGGTGCTGCTCGCGGTCGCCGCTGTGGTGGTCGCCCTCGCAGTGCTCGACCCAAACGATTACAAACCCCAGATCGAACAGGTCGTTGCAAAGCACACCAACCTGGTCCTGACCCTTGACGGCGATCTCAGCTGGTCTTTCATTCCGCTGGGTCTCGAACTCAACGATGTGGAAGCCACCCTGGACGATGCGCGTCTGGTCAAGGTCGACCAGCTGATCGCGGAGGTGAACTTGTGGTCCCTGATCACCATGGCGCCGCAGGTGGCCACTTTTGTGGTGGATGGCCTGGATGTGCGGCTCACGGTGGACAAAGCAGGTAAGGGTAACTGGACCCGCATCATGCGCGAGCCGGCCGAGGAGGCCGCCAGCGAGGCTCCGGCTACCGCGGACACCGAACAACCCGCAACCGAGGACCGGCAGGACCCGCTGAGTTTCAACATCGAAAGCGTGCAAATCAGCAACGCCCAGGTGCATTACGACGACTCCTCCACCGGTCAGTCGGTGACCCTGGACAAGGTCTCCATCTCCGCCAGCGACATTACCCTGGGAGCAGACTTCCCGCTGCAAATCGGCTTTCACTTTGCCACCACCCAGCCTGAATTCAGAGTTGACGGTGACATCAGCGCCCGCCTGGCCGCCAATGAAACCCTTGACGAATTCGCCCTGACCGATCTGGACGGCCGCTTCGATATGACGGGTGAACCCTTCGGTGGCCAAACGGCGCAGGCAAGCATTTCGGGGTCGGCACGGGCCAACCTGAGCAGCGAAACCGCCACGCTGACTGACTTCAACGCCAGCCTGGCGGACCTGCAGCTTACCGCCAATCTGGAGGTCGCCGGCTTTGGCGACCAGCCCGCACTCACGGGCAATCTCAACATCGCCAGTTTTTCCCTGAAAAAACTGCTGGCCGATCTGGGGATGCCGGCAATCGAAACCGACGACCCGAATGTGCTGGAACAGATTGCCGTCAGCACCGACATCGGTGGCCCCGCAGGTACCGTCGCTCTCACTAACCTGAGCATCACAGTGGACGACACCCGCTTCACAGGGGACGCCCGCTACGGGCTGGGCAACGGTGCCATCGGACTGACCCTGCAAGGCGATGCCCTCAACGCCGACCGCTACCTGCCACCCGCCGGCGAAGCAGATGAGGCCGCACCTCCAGAGGCGAAGGAGGCGGCCACCAGCCCCGGAACCACAACCGACCCGGCCCCGGCGTCAGAGACCGACCTGCTGCCACTGGAGACGCTGCGCACCCTGGTACTGGACATCGATCTGGGCTTGCGCAACTTGCAGGTCAGCAACCTCACCATCAACGACCTCAAAGCGCTGATCCGCGCCAACGCCGGGCTGATCCAGGTAGAGGAATTCAGCGGCAAGCTCTATGACGGCGGCTTTGACACCAATCTGACCCTGGACGCCCGCACGGACTCCCCCCAATGGCACATCGGAGCCCGAATGAGCGACGTGCAAACCCAGCCGTTGCTGACCGACCTGGCGGACCTGGACATGCTCGCAGGGGGGGCCAACCTTCAGGCGGACATTCAATCCGCCGGTAACCGCATCTCGGTATTGCGCAACAACGCCAGCGGCGAGATGGCATTCAACCTCGACAAGGGCGAGTTCACCCGCATGAACCTCACCCGCATGGCGTGCCAGGGCATCGCGCTGGTGAACACGGAGAGTCTGGGAGACGACAACTGGGGCCCGAGCACGCCATTTAACGACATGAAAGGCACCTTCCGGATCGACGGCAACACCCTCACCAATACCGATCTGGTGGCGGCCCTGATCGGCATGCGCCTGGAAGGCGACGGCACCGTCGATCTGGCCGCCTCCACCCTGGATTACAAAGCGGGCCTGCACATTGTCGGCGAGATCCACCGGGACCCCGCCTGCCGGGTGTCTGAAGGGGTACAAAACCTGATCATACCCATTGAATGCCGGGGCAATTTTGCCGAAGATCCCGCCGGTCTGTGTTCGTTCGACGGCTCCCGCTTTCGCGACATTCTCAAGGATGTCGCCCGCAACAGAGCCAAGGCCAAAGCCGAGGAAGAAATCGACCGCGCCAAAGCCAAAGCGTCTGAAAAACTTACTGAAAAACTCGGTGAAAAGCTGGGCGGCGAGGACGGCGACAAAGTGAAGGACGCCTTGAAGGGGCTGTTCAGATAATGGCCACCGACGTCGCTTCCCGCTTGCTGAACTGGTACGACCAACACGGCCGCAAACAGCTGCCCTGGCATCAGGATCGCAACGCCTACCGGGTGTGGGTGTCCGAGATCATGCTGCAACAGACCCAGGTAGCCACGGTGATCCCCTATTTTGAGGCTTTCATGGCCAGGTTTCCCGACGTGCACGCCCTGGCCACAGCGCCCGAGGACGACGTCCTCAGCCATTGGTCGGGGCTGGGCTACTACGCCCGGGCGCGCAACCTGCACAAATCTGCGCAGCGGGTGGTCCGTGATCACGGCGGCGAATTTCCGGCCGACCAGCAAGCTCTGGAAGCCCTGCCCGGCATCGGGCGGTCCACCGCCGCTGCCATTCTGGCTCAGGCGTTTCAGATCCGCGCGGCCATCCTCGACGGTAACGTCAAGCGCGTGCTGGCCCGCTATCACGCGGTGCCCGGCTGGCCCGGACAGAGCCGTGTGCTGAACCAGCTGTGGGTCCACGCCGAAACCCACACCCCCACCGCGCGGGTGCGCGACTACACCCAGGCGATCATGGATCTGGGCGCTCTGGTGTGCACCCGCACCCGACCAGCTTGCACCCGCTGCCCGCTGGCCCGCGACTGCGAAGCCAACCGCTTGCAGGCCACCACCCTGTTTCCCGGGGCCCGGCCCAAAAAAAGACAAGCCGGAAAAGTCCACCTGGATGATCATCCTGGAAGACACCCAGGGACGCATCCTGCTGGAACGCCGGCCGCCCAGCGGCATCTGGGGCGGCCTGTGGAGCCTTCCCGAACTCGACCCGGCCTATGTACCGGAGGAGCTTGCAGACGCCTGTGAGCGCGCCCTGGGGTTTCTCTGTGGCGAACCCGAGGTCAGCCCCGGGTTTCGCCATACCTTCAGCCATTACCACCTGCACATTCAGCCCGCCCGGCTGGTGACCACCGGCAGCACCGCAGTGGCCGACCGGCACCAGCGCTGGACCCATCGGGATGAAGCCTTGAGTCTGGGTCTGCCGGCGCCGGTACGCACACTGCTGTCTGCGCCGGAGCCAGCCGGCCTGCGGTAATTGGCCCGGTCTGTTATCATCACCCCAATGGGGCCACGCCCACCGCTCGGGCCCGATTCACCTTAGCCCTGTCAATTATCTGAGGAGCCAATATGAGCCGCACCGTAATGTGCCGTAAGTACCAGCAAGAACTCGCGGGTCTGGACTTCCCCCCCATGCCCGGCAAGAAAGGCGAAGAAATATTTCAGACCGTATCCAAACAAGCCTGGCAAGAGTGGCAGGAGCAGCAAACCATGCTGATCAACGAAAAGCACCTCAACCTGATGGACGCCAACACCCGCAAATACCTGCTGGCGCAGATGGAGCACTTTCTCGATAACGAACCCTTTGACCAGGCCGAAGGCTTCGTCGCCCCCGAGTCCTGAGGCAGGTTCTGCTCATTAAACAGGCAATCACTGAATTAATTGAAAATTATTAGCGTACAGCCTTGACTCACCCGCGCTAAAGCGGTTTAATAGCGCCCCGTTGCACTGCTGACAGTGCAGATGCCCGGATAGCTCAGTCGGTAGAGCAGAGGATTGAAAATCCTCGTGTCGGTGGTTCGATTCCGCCTCCGGGCACCATTAAGAATTCAGACAAAACCCGCCTTGCGCGGGTTTTGTCGTTTTTGGCGGCTATTTACTCCAAGGCAATGGTGCTGTTGATGCCGCTGGAGACGTTTTCAGGCTCGTACCAGCGCGCAGTCACCGTCTTGGTCTGGGTCCAGAAGTTGATGGCCTGCTTGCCGTTGGGGCCCAGATCACCCAGCTTGGAACCCCGCGAGCCGGTGAAACTGAAGTAGGCTACCGGCACCGGAATGGGCACGTTGATACCGACCTGGCCGACGTCGATGTCGGTCTCGAAGCGACGGGCCACCCAGCCGGAGTTGGTGTAGATCGAGGTGCCGTTGCCATTGGGGTTGGCATTGATAAATGCAATGGCCTCGTCCAGGGTCTCGACACTCACCACGCACAGCACCGGGCCGAACACTTCTTCGCGGTAGATCGTCATGTCGGCGGTGACATTACTGAACAGCGTCGGACCGACGAAGTTGCCGTCCGGGTAACCTTCGACCTGGCAGCCACGGCCATCCACTTCCAGTGTTGCGCCTTCCTCCACGCCAGTCGCGATCAGACGCTCGACGCGCTCTTTGGCGGCTGGCGAGACCAATGGGCCGAGATCGGCATCCAGCTGGGTACCCGGGCCCACCTTCATAGTGCGCGTTTCTTCGATGAGGTCCGCAAGCCATTCGCGCGCCTCACCTACCAGCACCACCACGGAGTTGGCCATGCAGCGCTGCCCGGCCGCCCCGTAGGCTGAGCCCAGCAGGTTGTGAACGGCCTGGCTGCGGTTGGCGTCAGGCATGATGACGCAGTGATTTTTGGCGCCGAGCATCGCCTGCATACGCTTGCCGGCCGCGGCAGCACGGTCATAAAGCAGCTGGCCCACCCGGGTGGAGCCAATAAAGGACAGCGCCTTGATGTCAGCATGGTCGGCAATCTGGTTGGCCACGTCCGGCCCACCGTGCACCACATTGAGCACACCCGGGGGCACGCCTGCTTCGTGGGCCAGTTCGACCAGCCGCATGGACGAGCTCGGGTCCTGTTCGGAGGGCTTGAGCAGGAAAGTGTTCCCGGTAGCGATGGCCAACGGGAACATGAAGCACGGCAGCATGACCGGGAAATTAAAAGCGGTAATGCCGGCGCCCACACCCAGCGGCTGATGCAGGGTATAGACGTCGACCTCATTGGCCGCGTTGCTGGCCCGTTCACCCAGCTGCAACGACGTGATCGAGCAGGCATGTTCGACCACCTCCAGACCGCGCCCCACCTCACCTGCGGCGTCGGGCAGGGTCTTGCCATGCTCTTCGCTGATCAACGCCGCCAGTTCATCCGTGTGCTCTCGGATCAGCGCCTGAAACTTGAGCATGATGCGCATGCGGCTGGCCAGCGGGGTCTTGCGCCAGGTGGTGAAGGCTTCCTTGGCGTTGGCAATCGCCTGCTCGACTTCGTCAGCGGTGCAAAACGGCACCCGGGCGACCACTTCCTGAGTGGCGGGGTTGACCACATCACGCCACTCTTTGGTTTGAGAGGTGACGGGCTGACCGTTGATGTACATGGGTATTTCACGAATGCTCATGATGGTAGCTCCTGTTTGCCCTTCAATTAACTGAAGTAAACTCACCCGCCCATGATAGCGCGTCGCCCAGCATAATAACGCCAAAGTTTGCAAGCCAGTCAAACCTGTTAAGGGCAGCGGCTTCCGGCTGAGAGGTGAGATTATTCGCTCACCACGGTGACCGGGCTGGTGGCGTGTCTGACCACCTTTTCGCTGATACTGCCCAGGGTAAGGCTGCGCACCATGGAATGACCGCGCCGGCCCATCACCAGATGATCGCCCGGATTGTTTTCCAGATACTCGATGATTTCTTTGGCCGGATCGCCCCTGAGCAGGATCTCTTCAACCGGATCGGCGATTCCGCTCAGCGCCTCTTCCACCGCATCAAATACTTGCCGTCCATAGGTTCGCACCTCGCGGTCGAGATCCTTTCTGGAGTCGCCCCGCAGCACCATCCGTTCGTACCTGGAACCCGGAAACACGGAGAGCAGTTTGAGGGGCTGGCCGGTGGCCCTGGCGAGATCGGCGGCCAATCTCGCCGCATGCACCGCGTGGTCTGAGCCATCGCACGCGACCACGATATTCGTCGTAACAGTGTCCATAGTACCTCTCCGTCTGTAGGGGGTAATTATCACCCTAGCACAGACCGGACCTTCCCAAGGTGGGATGAGCCAGGCACAACGCCCGGCAAGTGGATAAAGCCTCCGTATCTTTTATAATCGGTAGCCTTAACCCCGTTACCGAGCCAGCCCTGCCCATGCGAACCACCGTTGACCTGATCGTGCCACAACCCGGCATTGCCGTTGATATTCTGAGTGAGGCGTCGGGGTTGCCCAAGGGCCGCATCAAGGACGCCATGGCCAAAGGTGCCTGCTGGTGGACCCTCAAGGGCAAACAGGTGCGGCTGCGCAAAGCCAAGCGGGAGGCGAAGGCGGGCACCCGATTGCAGCTTTATTACGACGCCCGGGTGCTGGCGCGCGAGCCGGAGGCGCCCGAATTACTGGAAGACAAGGGGCGCTATTCAGTCTGGTTCAAACCCCACGGCCTGCTCGCCCAAGGGTCGCAATGGGGCGATCACTGCAGCCTGTTGCGACTGGCGGAAGTGCAACTCAACCGCCCCTGCCACCTGATCCACCGGCTGGATGCGGACGCCGCCGGACTGATGATGATTGCCCACGACACTAAGGCCGCAGGGGCCCTGTCCCAGCATTTTTCCGGGCGCACCATGACCAAGCACTATCTGGCCCGAGTCTGCGGTCTGCTCGACGCCCGGCATCAGCGCATCAGCACACCGATCGACGGCAAGGAGGCCAGCACCTGCATCACCACGCTGAGCGTGGACGAGGCCAGTAACACCAGTCTGATTGAAGTCGACATCGACACCGGGCGCAAACACCAGATTCGCCGGCACCTGGCGGGCATCGGCCACCCCATAGTGGCCGACCGGCTGTACGGCACGCCCGCGTCTGTACCCTTGCAACTATTGGCCTGCTACCTGGCATTTGACTGCCCGCTGACCCGTGCCCGGGTTGAATTCCAACTGCCTGAAAGGCTTCAGTCGTCAATAATGAGCGAATGACTATAATTTTAAAGGCGCAGTAAACACTGCACTGGTAGGTTAATTCCTGACTAATTAGTTCTTGCAAATTCTCTCGGTGAAATGAAACCCAGCTCTGACTGAACTCTTCAGCCGATGCAGCAAGGTAGGCTTCGGCAACCCTTCAAGTCGTCTTCGCTGGCTTCCTAAATTGCCAGTTCATCCCCGTGGGCACGGGGAACACCGCCGGCTGTCGGACATCGCGGACTCATACCACGGTTCATCCCCGTGGGCACGGGGAACACCTGCTTGGCGAGATCACAGAGCAGGCTCTGTTCAGTTCATCCCCGTGGGCACGGGGAACACGCACCTGAGCACCACCGTTAAGAACCTCGACCCGGTTCATCCCCGTGGGCACGGGGAACACATTCCTATAAATTTTATAGGGAACAGAATTGTCGGTTCATCCCCGTGGGCACGGGGAACACCTGGGTTTAAGAAATACAACAGTTCCCCTACCCCGGTTCATCCCCGTGGGCACGGGGAACACTAGTCACAAATAAAGTCAATAAAAAGGTTTAACGGTTCATCCCCGTGGGCACGGGGAACACTCATCGGCAGATGACGGAGGGTTATTACTACTCGGTTCATCCCCGTGGGCACGGGGAACACAATACAACGGGGTTTTATATGGAAGCTCACTGCGGTTCATCCCCGTGGGCACGGGGAACACGATAAGCATTAAACGCTTGTGAATTCAAAAGCCGGTTCATCCCCGTGGGCACGGGGAACACTTGGCCAAAACCTACCGCGCCAAGACGCGGGCCGGTTCATCCCCGTGGGCACGGGGAACACAGTCGCGAGATTGTGCGAGTGCCCGGGGATGCCGGTTCATCCCCGTGGGCACGGGGAACACCCAACATGTCGCCAGAGCAGATTGAGGAGTTTCGGTTCATCCCCGTGGGCACGGGGAACACCGGCCCAAACGCATCGACACCGGCATG
>NZ_MEIY01000001.1:671311-764986 GCF_001752365.1 Marinobacter sp. X15-166B
TGCCATAATCTTGCAGGCGTAGCGGTAGCGCGGTTCATCCCCGTGGGCACGGGGAACACGTACACAAGAACCACCCGACGGACGGAATCGTCGGTTCATCCCCGTGGGCACGGGGAACACAGAGTGACGATGTAAAAATTCGTAGAATTGCCCGGTTCATCCCCGTGGGCACGGGGGAACACGACGTGCTGAGCCACTTCTTCAGCATCAAGGTCGGTTCATCCCCGTGGGCACGGGGAACACTGGTAAGGCGCCCATTCACCACCCAGCGGGTACGGTTCATCCCCGTGGGCACGGGGAACACATTACCTACACTGTTGGGACAGAGTGCGAGGGCGGTTCATCCCCGTGGGCACGGGGAACACTATGGTGAAATCCGGTGTCATGCCTGCTCTCCCGGTTCATCCCCGTGGGCACGGGGAACACCAGCAGGTTGGCCGGCCGCAGGTCGAGGAAATCGGTTCATCCCCGTGGGCACGGGGAACACGCCTGAGTTACTGGGCGGTAGATCTCGACAACCGGTTCATCCCCGTGGGCACGGGGAACACGCCAACAAACCGCCTGGTCATGCCGCCACCTGCGGTTCATCCCCGTGGGCACGGGGAACACCAGGCCGGGGTGCAGCGCTCGGTTCGGTTGTCCGGTTCATCCCCGTGGGCACGGGGAACACTCTAATCGCATGCAGCTGATTTGTAAGCTTAAAATAAGCCACCAGCAAACTACCAAGTTTTTAAAGAACGTACAATTCTTTAGCTTTTCGCCTCATCTGGCTTGAATTTCACCAGCCGCAAGCCGTCAAAATCTATCGGCTCGCGTCTGTTTTGACCATAAGTTTGAAAATCGAATCCCGACTCAGTGTTGGTAGCCCAAGCCATAACAACATTCCCATCCTCCGCTAATACATTAATTTGCTCCCAGATCATTTCACGGATGCGTCGAGAAACATCGCCAACATAAACTCCGGCGCGCACTTCTAATAGCCAGACAGCTAAGCGTCCTCTTAAGCGTGGTGGCACGGCTTCAGTGACAACAACCAACATGCTCATGTTTACATGCTCCTATGGCCCGAATCACCAAAGGATTCGGGCTCAGGAATGGCGGGGGGCTGAGCATCTGCCGGGGGCTCTGGCGGCAAAATTTCCCCAGCAGCCAATACCTCTTCAATTAGCGGAATCAACCTTCTCAGTGTATTGCTTTTACGAAACTCTTCTCGACACGCCTGACGCACCTCTCGATCAGGTAACCTGGGCCGAGAGGAAGCCACTTTAAAAGCAACCGGAATAACCGTTTCGAATTTAATAATATCCGCGATATCGTAAACGAAAGAGAGTGGCTTGCCGGAATGCAAAAAACCGATGGCAGGCGCATAACCTGCCGCCAGAACGGCAGCTTCAGTAACACCATACAAACACGCAGTGGCCGCACTGATGCATTGATTGATCACGTCGCCCTTGCCCCAATCTTTAGGATCGTAACGACGGCCGTGCCACTCAAGACCATATTGCTGCGCCAATATTTTGTAGGCTTTCCGTACCCGCGCACCTTCAATGCCTCGTAGTTGGTCAACACTGCGCCTCTGCGGGGCGGCCTCACCAAAGCGCAACTCAAACATTTTGCGCACCACTTTCAGACGAAGCTCCTCATCAAGGGCTAACTTCGCTTGATAAAGCAGACGGTCTGAGCGTGCGCCGCCGGGCTGACCAACGGAATAAACTCGCACGCCCGCTTCACCAACCCAAATAAGCAAGGTGCCTGTTGTAGCGGCCAGTTTCACTGCAGCATGGCTGATACGGGTGCCCGGCTCTAACAAAATACAAGCTACCGAGCCGACCGGTATATGCATCCGCTCGCCATTTATTTCGTCGATAACCACAAATGCGCCGTCGCGGACATCAATCCTCCCCATGGCAACAAAGATCATCGAACTACGGTCTTTTATCGGGATGGGCTTAAGTGGAATGAACGCCATCAGAGGGGCCTTATTAGCATCAACCCACACCCAAGTGCTTTTGCACGGCCAAACCCGCGGGCATATTGAGATAAGAATACCGAGGGGTTCGCCACAGTAACAACGCCCTGGTAATCAACGCTCGAAAACTGAATCTGCTGACCTTTCTTTTTTTGACTGCGATGTTGTGTATAAGCGCCAATATCAGGCAGGCTCTCCAAACTTATTCCCCAGCTTTCCAAGCGCTGCTCGTTTGCAATCCATTCGTGGGCAGCAAGGTCCATGTGGCGTTTCACCTCATCCTCCGCCCAACCCTTGCGGCCCTGCTGTTTTTTCGCATGCATGAGAACATCGTGGCGCTTTCTTCTCCCCTGCTCATCGGTAACGCAAATTGTAGGATTGGCCCTCAACTTAAAAACCAGACGTTGCCCAGCGGACAACTTGGGCTCGAATGTTTTTACCTGGACTTTAAAAACATCATCCTGTGGGTCAGGTTGTTCCTGCGATAGAACAAAGAATACAGGCAGACCGTTGGGCGACAATTCTTGTCGATAAATGAACTGTCGTTTTTTTTCGCTACTAAACAATTGCCACAATAATTGATGGGATGAATAGGCACCGTTCTGATTGAGTTTGAGCAAAATCTCGGCCATTCGCCGTGAAGGAGACAAAGTTACTTTAGATAAAAACATTACTGCTCTTCCCCCCGAGTGCGCTCAGGCAGACTCAACTGATGCATTGAACGTTGTTTGAATTGCCAACGCTCCCGACTTACAGGTTCATCCCAAGGATGCGTCGTAAGAACACTCTGCTCACCCATTTCATTTTTATCGCCTTGCCAAAAGTAAGTTACCCAGCCATCGCTTCCCAACCAAAAGTCATCCGTTTTATCTGAATGCGTTAATGCGGGAAACTCTGTGTCCAATGCTTCTTTTAACATGCAGGGAGCAAGCACTTTGGGCATCAATGGCACTGCAAGAGGGCATGATTTGCGCCCCAGACTGAGTGGATAAACAGGCTTCAACAGTGCGGCTTGCAAGTTTTCCAGACTGAATGCCGCTTGCTCCGTTAGTGAGATCGCCACCACCCACAAGCCATCACAACGGTAATCCCGGCCCGATAGAATCGTATTTAATTTCGCTGCCGAGAGTTCACTTTTGCGAGTGTGATGCACCACCTTATTATTACTCGATGGTACTTGCGTTGTATGATAATCACGCATCAGAGTGCTCGGCACAGTTTGCTTGATGGCTACCAAAACGCTGTCCTGCAGCGCCTGTAACTCCTCCTTGTTTTCACGTTTGACCCCCAAGGCCGCACCCAAGAGGCCCAAGATGGCGGAGCGTGTTGGGGAAGCTGCGGTTTGGCGGTCACCGCCAACCGCCGGCAAGCCCCAGCTTGCCATAGGCCCATAAAGACGGAACACCAAGTAAGGCTTCATCATCCACCCTTATTCGGTAATAAACTGCAAAAGTTCGGAAAATGACCCCTTACCCGTCATTGCATTGAGGCTATAACGACTGTCTGCACAGGGACCGTAAACCTTGTCAAAATTCTCAGCCTGTTGCTCTAATGCAGTTACAGCCGCTCCCCCCATATCAGCATCCTGAATGGGCTTTAAATACGCAACGGAGAGCGAGCGCGGTTGCTGCGTACCCTTTTCTGCCATCACATAGCTTGCATAAGCCCTGGATCCAAAACTGTTCTGTTTGCCGGTTGGTGATACTTTGATGGCGGCCTCCGTTAGCGCCTGTATGGCCTTGTCCGCCAACGCCTCATCGCCTCTCAGGCTTTCAATCAACTGGGTTTTGTTTATGCAGATGTAGCTGTAAAATAACGCGGCTGCGAACCCGGCCTCTCCTATGTGTGCCGAACCTGCGTCGCTCTGGCCATCATTCAAGTCATCAACCGCAGTAAAGTAATCGTCTTCAACCACAACACTGTGCACACTGATCGCATGCGCGACCTGGCAAGCGGCTTCCACATTAAACTCCGGCGTGGATGCCAGCATTCGCCCAAACAAGGCAATATCAACGCCGGTTTTTTTCGACTTCAACTGACGCAGCTCGTCCTCCGTTGGCTCGCGGTCTTCCGACGCTAAAACAGCCACTAATGAGAGCGCCGCATCTTTTTCTACCGGGCTGATATGCGCCAACTGCTCGATTTCCAAACTGCCCTTTTTCAGTTTCCCGTATTGGCCGGCGATCTGACTGGCCCATTTTTGCGCTGACTTCTCTTTTACGTCCGCTTCGACGAGAGCGTCGTATATCGTTTGTCCAAAACGTTTGGTGCGAGTCCCTAACTGACCCGCCATCGCCTCTTCAAACAAATCAGACGTGCGCCAATGCCGCTTTAAGCTTTGTGAACTGACGCGAAGGCGCTCAAAACCACCCATTTTTGCAGTCTTGGGGCGCCCCAGGTCGTCACGGTTCAGGTTTGAAGGTGCATAAGATGTTAAAAGATGAAGCTGAATAAACTGACTCATGATCAAAGTGTCCTTAAAAATCCCTATTTGAAGTACAGCCCACAACAATCACAACGTGGCTTTCATAAAACCCCATTACTTTCCTGCACTGCCTCCGGCAGCCCGGTAATAATCCATGGCCCACTGCACCGCAATTCGGTTCTCAGCTTTGCGTGGGCGGTATAAGTGTTGCTCGACAAACCATTGCTCGATGTCTTGTGCCAAAGCCAGCACGGCCACCTGGCCTTTGAGTTGAAGCAAAATGCGCCGCAAACGTCGCAGAAACTCGTCCGGCGTTTTGGCACTTTGCAGTTGAGCAAAACGCAGCTCACTGACCACCGATTTGTCACCGTTACCTCTAGCGCCCGCAGCCATAGCCAACCTGACCTCACTGCTTTGCTGCACATAAACCAACGCTGCGGCAATGGTTGCCCAGCGCTCCATGTCTGCTGGCCTCGCATTGTCCGTCAGCTCAGTTGGCAAGCTGAACCACAAAGAGCGGAACCCCTCACTGAGCATGGCCGCATCGATTGACTCGCATCGCTTTAGCCTTGCTTTCAAACCGGATGGGGCTGGTGGAATGTGCTTTGCCTTTAGCTCGTCTGCCGAGAGCATCATGCCCTGCCACCACCGCAACACCGCTGACTTGATGGCATCATTATGGCGAATGGTCAGTGACCCTTGATTTGCCTTTCCCATTACACCGCCTCCTTTATGCCGGCAATTTTGTAGTCTTCTACAAACCGTTTAATGTCCTTGCTTCCAAACAGCCACTTCATCAGTGCTTGTCTGGCTTTGATTCGCTTTGCCATTGAGCGCTGGTCTCCCAATTCAGACAAAGCATACTCATCAAACAAATCCATACATGTGCTACGCAGCTTATTTAACCAGTCTCCCGCTTGTTTCGGGTTAATATATTCACCTCTCTTGGCCTGCTGAGTGATGTGTTCGACTACGGTGAAAAACACAGACTCACTACGTTGCCAGAAAGCGAGATCAATAAAAGATATATCGCCTTTGGCATCTTTTGGCTTATCAAACCAAGCAGCTTTTATCTGGTCACGGGTATACCAAAGTGCGCTACTGGCCAAGCTCTGCAAGCGCTTAATCTCAACCACAATGGCGTCTTGAGCATCAACATCGACATGAAACAGCGGCATAGTCACTGAATACCAGCCCCGGGCTTTCATATTGTCCATATCATACCCAAATACCCACAAACGCGGTTGCTCACTTTTGTGGACCTCCTTGGCATTTCTCTGGTAATGAGTAACCACACCGGCACATCGCTGGCCGTCTTTGTCGCTGGTCAACGCCATTACATCCCAGGTTTTATAATTAATTCCACCCGGCTGAGCTTTAAGCGACAAGTGATCCTGTTCAGGTTTTTTGCTATCCCAGGTATAAGGAGTGAGTGGATGTTCCCAGGTACCGCTGTAATTATTTCCGTAATTCTTTGCCAGATACGAGGTAACTATTGTGGATGCAGGCAGCCCGCTGATTGCACATTGTCCGTCGCTATGGTCCACCAGCAACCGGATACGTCGCGGCATTGCCCAGAACATGTGCAGTGGATGGACATCGGTATGATAAATTTCGCTGCCTTTTTTGTGGCTTTCCTGCGTAGAGGCAAGCCAGGGAAACACACTCCCGTCGGTGAAATCAGGGTCCTCGTAACCCCACTCCTCACGATTGATGACGTTTAGCCATAGCTTTTTCCATAAGGTGGCTGTTTCGGAATGTGGCATTACCAAAGTCGTTAAAGGACCGCCACCCCTAAGACCAACCCGATGGCCAACTCCACCTGCAGGCGCATTGACTTGCAGTGTAAACAGTGCCATCACCGCCATATCCAGCGACATCTGTTCACCTACGCCGCGCTTTATAAAATGATCGGTGTTTTGTTTGATGCCATTCGCACCCGGCGCTTCGATCAACAAGCCAGCTACGGTTGTTGGCTTTTGATCACTCAAAGTTTCAAAGTCCTGCATAAACAGCGGGCCATCGCCGACCACATTGAATGCATGAGCCACCAGATTGAATGCGTTTTGCAACTCCGCTTCTTCTGGGGATTCCAGATATCGATCCCCCCACTCTTCCTCATCGTCTGGCGCAAAAGCTGTCTGTAGTAGCGCAATCGCAAATTGGTAAGCAGCGCCCTGAAAGTCTGCCCGCGGGAGTGCAAAGTCGATCACATCCGGATCGCGTATACTGGCCAGCGGTAAAACTTGCGCAGTTCCATCTTTCAGTCGAAAAGGCAGCCATGCTTGCTGAACAATGTTCATGAAACCTCCTGTGTTTGCTGTTCGCAAAACCCTGTTGTCTCGTTATACGTAAATTGCGAATCTTGCTCCGGTAACCAGAGCCGTAGGTACTTTGCTTGCGGATAGGCTTGATGAACGGCTTCCGTTTGTTGTTCAGAGAGTGACGCGAGCTTATCGGCGTATTTCCGTTTAGCCACTTTCACGGTGCTCAGGGCTACAGCAAAATAAGGATCAGTTACCCATGGGGTTAGCTCTCCCCCCTCATCTTCTTTCAGTAACAGCACGCTAACGGTTTCAATATCACGGTAGCGTGTGCTGATATCATGATTGTCTTCAGTCCAATACCTCGAACTTTTGTCACTGTATCCTTTTGCCAGGTTTAACAACTGGGACGATGCCTTGGCTGCCTTGGCACGTTGCGCGCCAATCAATTCATGCTCTTTCGCAACCAAGCTCGCGGGGATCTGTTCGTAAGCCTCAACGCTGTAAACGGATTCAATAAGGGTGCGCGCATCCTCAGGCATCCTGATTGCGCCGTTGGTTAAAAGAGTGCGTAATCCAAGCCACAATCGCCCCGGTGATCGGTAGACATATTCGGTATTCTGAAACTGTAGGCTAAGCCAGTCAGCCGTTGGAGAATCCTCCCATTCCGGGGCATGAACATACAAAACCGGCGCAGCTCGCTGGTCACTAATACCTTGCTGATAATGCCCCTGATTATTGCGAGTATGACGATGCAGTCGCCCTGCCCGTTGAATCAGATCATCGATCGGACAGATATCAGAAATCATGACATCGGTATCTGCATCCAGACTTTCCTGAAAGACCTGGGTGGCAATCAGCACGCGCCCTTGTCTCTGCTGACTCCCACCCTGCTTGCCAAAAATATCCAGCACTTTATTTTCAATGACTTTTCGGTCATGAAGAACAAAGCGGCTATGAAACAACAAGCAATCGTCAGGGTTTTCAATTGCCTCCTGCACCAAGGCGTGAGCTGCAAGCGCATCATTCACGGTATTGCGAATCCACACCACACATTGCCCTTGCGCTACCGAAGCCAATATGACATCTAGGCATTCAGACTCGCTATGCACCACAGAAACAGCAACCTCTCGACTCACCTCAGGCCGACTCTTCAGGGGTTGCTCTTTTATGGGCAATTCCGGATCGATGGTAATGTGTGTTGCCAACGGAAAGGCGGTTTCCTCGAGAGCCAGTACTGGAATCCCCACTGCGCTCAGCCAGATGTTGGCAAGGCGCTGACGCTGATTTTGTGACAAAGTGGCGGTTAATAAAATGACAGAGCCACCTTGATGCAAGTGCAGTTTGAGCAACCCATCCAGCAGCTCAAACATGTACTCATCCGCCGAGTGTACTTCATCAAAAATCAGCACCTTGCGATTCAACCCCAACAAACGCAGCGACTGGTGACGACGGGGAAGCACTGCCAGCAAAGTCTGGTCTAACGTACCAACCCCCACGGGTGCCAACAGCGCTTTTTTGCGGGAATCAGCGAGCCATTGATTGCACTGTGCGGTCGCCGTTTGATCGGTTTTATCGTAATGGCGGTCTTGGGGCCCTGCGTTGAGTTTCGCCTCTTGAAAGCGATCATTCATTTCACGAGCACCATGAGCCAACACAATACTTGGCTGATAATCCCCGTCACTTGTTAGCATTTGCTGATAGTGATCGGCCACACGGCTAAACATCGCATTAGAGGTCGCCATCGTTGGCAACCCGAAATAAAAACCGTCAGCCGCCCCCGCTTCCATTAAACGATGTGTCAACGTCAGTGCCGCTTCCGTCTTGCCCGCTCCAGTGACATCTTCGAGGATAAACAACTGCGGGGAGTCATTAAGGTCGACTTGCTCAGCCCAAGCCTGTAGTGGCGTAGGCTCAAATCCAAAGTGGTACTCTACTGATTGAAAGGGTGCGACCTTGGGAGCCTGATCTAAGGCAGCTGCTTTAAGTGCTTTTTGGGCTTGGCGTTGCGCCACTGCCCAATAATTACTAAGCGGCTCAATCACATTTTTATAAGGGAAATATTCGCGATTGGAGCCCACCCAATCAGCCAATACCGCCATACCGGCGAGCTGCCAGCTCACCTGTTCTAATCGGGACCGCCAGTTTTTACAGCCAAACTTATCTAGCGGGAATTCCGGCTGAAACAGCCGGTACGCATCATTTACAAAGGCACGAGCAGCTTCAACATTATGTGGTTCGGTAAAGTGCTTTACTGAGGTTACGTCTTTGGTATCAATCGGCTGACCATGATGCCCGAACACACAGTTCATCAGCACCATGACAGCTTTTCGCAACTGTCGATCTTCGGTGCGAGAAGGTGTTTCCTCCAGCGTGATCTGATCAAAAAAACCGGGTTCAATCTCGTGCCAGAAATACAATCCCATTCTGTCATGACGGTATTGCGACCCGTCATAGCCAAAGCGGCTGTTCGCGTCTATAAGGGAGGTGTTTTCAGGTCTATACAAGCCCTGAAAGGCAGAGGCGAACTTCCCTAAATCGTGTAATGCCAAAGCAAAACCAAATAGCGCATTAAGCTGCTGTGGCGACAATTCAAGGAAGGTTGCCAAATCTGTTGTAAGAGTTTTACTGGGGCAAAGTAATCGACGGCCAACAGCCGCTACATCTAAGCTATGGTAGGGCAGCAGATGATATTTTATTTGGCTATTAACGTCAGCCTGGGCTTTTCCCCAATAACTAAAATACGGGCAATCAATTGCCATATGAGCTCACCACCTCCCTATGACGCAAATCTAGAGCTATAAAAACGAGCGAGCAAAACAGATTGTTTTATTTTTCTAGTTTTCTTACAGAACCATTATTATATGGTCGCGTCCAGCTTTTATATTTTTAGCAAGTTTTAGTTACCGTATCTATATCCACGGTGAAATACCAGTCACTACGAGTTCCCAGCCAAAACCTCCTTTTCTATCCGCGCCTCTTCCCGGCGCACCGCCTTTGGCGCCCCCACCGCCAGCAGGGTGGCGCCAAGTGAGCACACGGCCATTACGAGCACGATGGCCAGCAGTGAACCTTCGCCAATCACCGTGGACACTGCGCTGATGCCACCGGCGACGGTGAACTGGGTAGCTCCCAGCAAGGCGGCGGTGGTGCCGCCCAGTTTTGGAAAGAACTCCAGAGCGTTGGCCATGTTGTTGGGGATGATCGACCCCATGAACCCGGCCACCGCGATCATGCACGCAGCGATGACCCAGTAGGACGCCCCCGCCCAGGCGCAGGCCACCAGCACCAGGGTGGCCGAAAACTGCAACACCACCGACACGCGCAGAATGGCAACCGCTTCAAAGCGGGTGAGCAGGTAACGGTTGAAGATGTTCAGACAGGCCATGGCGACAATATTGGCGGCAAAAAGGGCGGAAAACATGCCACTGGAAAGCCCGAACCACTCCTGATAAATGAACGACGAATGGGTGATAAACACCAGCATGGTGCTGAAGCACAGCGCCTGCAGGCCGATAAAACGCATGGTGACCCAGTGCCGCAAGACCAGCCCGTAGTTGGTCACCAGGGTCGATACGGGCGTCTGGACCCGTTCTTTGGGGGGCAATCGCCGAAACAGGCGCAAGCGCAGCACCCCCCCCAGAAACACCGCATATCCGGCCAGCATCAGGAATATGGCCGGCCAGTCACTCAGCAGCAACAGCAAGGCCCCCAGTGAAGGCGCTGCCGCAGGGGCCACAAACATGATCAGGCCGATCAGACCAAACAGCCGCGCGGCCTCGGTGCCCTGGAACTGGTCCCGCACAATGGCCGGCACCGACACCGCACAAAAGGCTCCGCCCACCCCCTGGATGAGTCGCCACCCCAGCATTTCGTTGATGCTGCCGGATTGGGCCACCATCACTGCGGCGGCGGCAAACACCAATAAACCGCCCAGCAGGATTGCCTGGCGGCCATAGCGATCCGACAGGGGCCCACCCACCAACTGCCCCAGCCCCAACGCGGCAACGTAAATACTGAGGGTTAACCCCACATCGGCGTGACTCACGTCCAGGTCGGTGGCAATTTGCGGGAAGGCGGGCAGATACGCATCCAGCGTTAGTGGCCCCAGAGCCACCGTCATCCCCAATAAAATGGCCAGTTGCAGTTGCGACACTGAAGTTGTCTCCGGGTTGATTGCCAGCGACAGATGCGCTGATGCGAAAAGAGCTCAGACTGTGAACGGAAAGAATTGTAGCATGCTACCCAATTTTAGCGATCAACCGAAACCGCATGCGGGCGAATCCGGGCGTCGTTCACAAATCGGTCAGATGACGGCCTTACGGTGATCCAGTAGCAGCCGGGCGAGCATCAGCGCTTGCAGGACAACCACCGCGCCCAAGGCCATCAGATACCCTTGCGGCTGGTACACGGCGGCCGTTGCACTCTCCCAGAAGCCAATAATAACGCCGATACCCCACTGAAACGCGAACGCTGCCAGAAACACCAGCAGGTTGAGCGCGGTGCTGGCCCGCCCGGTGAGGTTGCGGTCAAAATGACCGGACAACAACGAATAGCTGGTGGTGGAGGCGGTGCCCAGGAAACCCATGGCTGTCATGAACAGGTGCAACGCCGGTATGCGCCAGCCCGAGGCCATGGTCGCCACCATGATCATGAACAGGGCCATGAGCCCGGCAATTACCGGCACCGGTCGTACGCCGTAGCGGATTAACCAGGCCAGAATGAACCCCAGACTCAGAAATCCGACCCCCATACCCGTCGCCATGAACATCAGCGCGGTGGCGATCTCCCTGCTGTCCTGCAACATGATGTCGCGCAGCCAGGGGGCTGCCCAGAGCGTGGCGATGGCCATGGAAGAGCCGCTGAACACCGCCGCCAAGGGCGCGATGCGCCAGAAAAAACGATCACACAATACCTGTTTCAGACCACCAACCAAGGCACCCAGACGCAGGTCTTTGGGTGTTTCCCGGTGCTCCGGCACCACCGCAAAGATGATTGCTGCCATCGCCAGGGTCATCCCTGCCAACCCCATGAACAGCTGCCTCCAGCTGGCCAGCTCCAGCAACCACGCCACCGGCGCCGTTGCCGCCAGGGCCCCCAAGGCACCGAACGCCATAAGACTGCCATTCAGCATCGGCAACTGGTCTGGCCGGAACCAGAGCGCAAACGCCTTGAAGGAGGCCATCAGGCAACAGGCCACCCCCACCCCGATCAGCAACCGGCCCAGCGTTAGCCCCATCAGGCTGTCGGCCTGAGCGAAGACCACCGCCCCCAACGCCGCGATCAGCAACAGCGATGCCTCGATCCGCCGGGGCCCGAAGCGATCCAGCAACAGACCGACCGGCAGCTGCACCAGGGCAAATGCCAAAAAGTAGGCGCTGGTCAGCAGACCGAGCTGGTTGGCGGTCAGCCCCACATCGGCCACCAGCCGGTCAGCGATGACGGCGTTGATGGCCCGGTACAGGTAAGATGCAAAGTAGCCGGCGGCGAAGGGCGCAAACACGCTCAGGGTCAGGGTGCGTAAGCGCTCCGCAGGCACCACTTCAGGCTGTAACATGACCACTCCGGTTTTTCCGTGGCGTCCGAGCGCAAAAGACCTCGGTCAGCCCAACCCATGAATCCCAACCGCTTCGCGCACTTGCTCCAACAGCGGCGCGGCAATGGCGCGGGCTTTGGTGGCACCGGACTGCAGGATGGCTTCGATATCCGCCGGGCGGGCCATCAGGTCGTTGTAACGCTCGCGGGCTTCCGCCAGCTCTCCGTTCACCAGCTCAAACAGCTGTTTTTTGGCGTCGCCCCAACCGATACCCCCGGCAAACGCCTCGCGCATGCTCTCGGTCTGTTCGGGGGTGGCGAAGGCCTGCCAGATCTGGAACACGGTGGAGGTGTCCGGGTCTTTGGCTTCGCCCGGCTCCAGCAGATTGGTCTTGATTTTATTGATGTGTTTTCGGAGCTGTTTTTCCGAGAGGAACAGGGGAATGGTGTTGCCGTAGCTCTTGCTCATCTTACGGCCGTCGAGGCCCTGCAACACCGCCACATGGTCGTCCACCTGATAATCCGGCAGGGTCAGCAGCGGCTTGTCCTTGCAGTAAATGTGGTTGAAACGCTGGGCGATATCCCGCGCCATTTCCACATGCTGGATCTGATCGCGGCCCACCGGCACCACATTGGCGCCAAACATCAGAATGTCGGCGGCCATCAACACCGGGTAGCTGAACAGGCCCATGGTGATGGCCTTGTCGGCGTCCTCGCCGTCCGCCAGATTGGCGTCCACCGACGCTTTGTAGGCGTGGGCGCGGTTCATCAGTCCCTTGGCGCACACGCAGTTGAGAATCCAGGTCAGCTCGGGGATTTCGCGGATGTCCGACTGCCGGTAAAACACCGCATTGTCGGTATCCAGCCCCAGTGCCAGCCAGGTGGCCGCAATTTCAGCGGTGGACTGGTGCACCGCCACCGGGTCCTGGCTTTTGATCAGGGCGTGGTAGTTGGCCAGAAAATAAAAGGCGTCGTTGTTGCTGTCCTGGCTGGCGTGAATGGCCGGGCGGATGGCACCAACGTAGTTGCCTAGATGTGGGGTACCGGTGGTGGTAATACCGGTCAGCACGCGCTTCTTGGTCATGAAAATAAGTCACCGTAATAAGCGGGAAAGAACAGGCCGGTCGCCCCGGCCTGACTGATTGGTAACAGATGATACTGGTTTGGACGGGTAAACGGCAATTAACCCGGCGGAGGGTCGAGCAGTTCTATCCAGTGCTGCACGGGAATATCGGCGCGGGTTTCAAGGTGCATCTGGCAGCCAATGTTGGCGGTGGCAATGCGGTCTGGTTGACCCCCGGTCAACGCCGCCAGTTTGTTGGTCAGCAATTGCTGGCTGAGCTCCGGCTGCAGCAGGGAGTAGGTGCCGGCCGAGCCACAACACAAATGCCCGTCCCGGGTATCTGCCAGGGTGATACCGACTCGGGTGAGCACCTGCTCCACCACACCACTGTGCTGCATGGCGTGCTGCAAGGTGCAAGGGCAATGAAACGCCACTTTACCGGGGTTGTGCTGTACCTGAAGCGCCTCCAGGTCCTGCCGCAGCAAAAATGCGCCCAGGTCGGTACACAGTTCACTGACGGTGCGCGCCTTCGCCGCATAGGCGGCATCGTCTTTTAACAGGTGGCCGTAATCCTGCACCATGGCGCCACAGCCCGAGGCGGTCATGACGATGGCTTCCGCCCCTGATTCAATCAAGGGCCACCAGGCATCAATATTGCGGCGCATGCGGTCCAGACCCTGCTGATGCTCACTGAGGTGATAATTCACCGCCCCGCAGCAGCCGGCCTGTGGGGCCTCGAGCAGGGTAATACCCAGCCGGTCCAGCACCCGCGCCGCCGCAGCGTTGGTGTTGGGTGCGGCGGCGGGCTGCACACAGCCCGCCAGCGCCAGCACCACCCGGTTGTGGCGGGCCGTCGGCCAGGGACGCGCCCGTTTTCGCGGCGGCACTTTGGCGCGCAGTCGGGCCGGCAGTACCGGGGCACACACCTGCCCTAGACGCAGCAGGAACCCGAACAGCGCCCGGTCAGGCAGCACCCGCGCCAACACCCAACGGGTCCATTTGTCTTGAGGCGCCCGGGGCAACTCCTTATCCATGAGGCCCCGGCTTATATCCAGCAGCCGGCCGTACTTTACCCCCGACGGGCAGGTGGTTTCGCAACTGCGGCAGGTGAGACAGCGATCCAGATGGTGGCGGGTTTTGTCAGTGACTTCACCGCCTTCCAGAAACTGCTTCATCAGGTAAATACGCCCACGGGGACCGTCCCGCTCGTCGTTCAGCTCCTGATAGGTGGGACAGGTCGCGGTGCAGAAACCGCAATGCACGCAGGCCCGCAGGATGGCTTCGGCTTCCTGGCCCTCCGGCGTATTGGCAAATTCTGACACTAAATTGGTTTGCATGGATTCCTGCTCTCACAACCAGCTGTATAGGCGCCCGGGATTGAACAGACCGGCGGGGTCGAAGGCCTGTTTGATACGCTGCTGAATGGCTTTCACCGCCGCCGGCTGGCTGTGCAGGACCTCGCCGCTGCGGTCACCACCGCGAAACAGGCTGACCTGACCGCCGGCCTCGCGGGCCAGCGCCTCCATGTGTTCCATGTCACCCTCTCCGCGATACCAGCGCTGGGCCCCCGCCCAATCCAGCAGCCAGCGACCGGCCAACGCCGCCGGCGGGGCACTGGATTTTACCGAGAACCGCCACAGGGGCTCCTCGCCGGCAAAGAATTCGTGTTGCTGATGCTGCAGGGCCCGCCAAAAGCCGCCGCCCTCCTCCAGCACCTCCCCCGCCCAGTGCCTGGCGGTGGCATCCACTGCGCTTGCCGCCCCGGCAAGCCGCAGATAGACCTTGCCATCCAGCCAGCAGGCGGCGGTGATCGGCTTGGGCTCAGCCGCCCGGGCATTCATATAACGCACGGCTTCCGGCATGGCCATGTCTGCCACCAGCGTCAACGACCGGGCCGCCTGCGGCATCACCTTCAGGCTGACCTCGGTGAGGATACCCAGCGTGCCCATGGCCCCCGCCTGCAAGCGTGACACGTCATAGCCGGCGACGTTTTTCATCACCTGTCCACCGTAACGCATGTGCTCGCCCTTGCCGTTGATCAGCCGGATGCCCAATACCTGATCTCTGACTGAACCGGCCCAGGGCCGTGCCGGACCCGACAGATTGCAGGCCAGGGTTCCGCCCAGGGTTGCACCCACCCCCAGCTGGGGCGGCTCAAAGTGCAGCGTCTGGCCGTGCTCGGCTAAAGCCGCTTCGATGTCACTGAGTGGCGTTCCGGCACGGGCGGTCAATACCAGCTCCACCGGTTGGTACTCAACAATCCCAGTGTGAGCACTCACTAGCACCGATTCGCCTTTGCCTTCATGGGCGCGCCCCATGAACGCCTTGGTATCGCCACCCACAATGTTCAGCGGCGTGCCGCTTTCCCGGGCCGCCAGCACCTGCTCCTGCAACTGCCTGGATACATCAGCCATGGGTCGACTCCAACGTTCGGTATTCCTGGCAAAACCTCAGGGTAGGCACGGCTTTGCCCGGATTCAGTATGCCCCGGGGGTCAAACGCGGCTTTCAGCCCGTGAAACTGCGCCAGTTCGAGATCACTGAACTGCACCGCCATCTGGCGGATTTTTTCCACCCCCACGCCGTGCTCCCCGGTGATGCAGCCGCCCACTTCCACGCACAGCTCCAGAATTTTACCGCCCAGGGCTTCGGTCCGTTCAAACTCTCCCGGTGTGTTGGCGTCGAACAGGATCAGCGGGTGCAGGTTGCCATCCCCGGCGTGGAACACATTGGCGATGCGCAAGCCGGCCTCCGTCGCCATTTGCTCCATTTTCAGCAACACATGGGCCAGATGACGACGGGGAATGGTGCCGTCCATGCAATAGTAATCGGGCGAAATGCGCCCCACCGCCGGAAACGCCGACTTGCGGCCTTTCCACAACAACACCCGTTCCTGCTCGGATTGCGAGGTGCGCACCGACGTGGCCCCCAGCTCCCAGAACAGGCGCTCGACCAGCGCAATGTGTTCGTGCACCTCTTCCTCGGTGCCATCCACTTCACACAACAACAACGCCTGCGCATCCCGGGGGTAACCGGCGTTGGCGAAGTCATCCGCGGCCACGATGGCGTAGCTGTCCATCATTTCAAAGCCCGCGGGAATGATGCCCCGGGCAATAATCCCGCCCACCGAGTCGCCGGCTTTTTGCACGCTGTCAAAACCGGCCATCACCACCTGCGCCACCTCCGGCGTGGGCAGCAGTTTTACCTGCACTTCGGTGACTATGCCCATCAGGCCTTCCGACCCGGTGACCACCGCCAGCAGGTCCATGCCACACACATCCAGACCGTCGCTGCCCAGGGTGACAAGCTCCCCCTGCGCGGTGACCATTTCCACACTCAGCAGGTTGTGTACGGTCAGACCGTATTTCAGGCAATGCACGCCGCCGGCGTTCTCGGCGACATTGCCCCCGATGGTGCAGGCAATTTGTGAGGACGGATCCGGGCCGTAGTAGAGACCATATTTCGCGGCCGCCTCGCTGATGGCCAGATTGCGCACCCCCGGCTGCAATCTGGCGGTGCGCGCCAGCGGATCAATGGCCAGAATCCGGTTAAACCGGGCCAGCGACAGCACCACCCCCTCAGCATGGGGCATGGCACCGCCGCTGAGCCCGGTGCCTGCGCCCCGCGCCACCACCGGAATACCGTGGTGGTCGCACAGGCGCATCACCTCCTGAACCTGGGTGACGGTTTCCGGCAGCACCACCAGTGCGGGCATCTGACGATACATCGACATGCCATCGCACTCGTAGGGCTTCATGGTTTCGTCATCACTGATGACGAACTCCGGGTCAACAAGCTGCCGGAATTGCTCTGCCAGCTGAGCGTAGCTTATGCCGTTGCTCATAGCGTCTTCGCTCACCTCTCGTTGCGCCCGGTGTTTGCCGGGTGCTCATCCAGATTCAAGCGGCGTCCTTGCGGGCAGTCTGTCATCACCCGCGATTGGCCATGAAATGGTCAATCCCGGCTTGCGCGCAGTCCATATCCTGCTGCGGGGTACCCGAACTGAGCCCGATACCGCCGACCACCTCGCCATCCACGATGACCGGCAAGCCGCCACCCACCGAGCTGATGCGCCCGCCCACTTCGGTGTGGATGCCAAAGGCCAGATTTCCCGGCACGTTGACCGCATTGTATTCGTGGGTGGCCTTCTTGGCGGCGGCGGCCGTGAAGGCCTTGTCCTGAGCGACGGTAATACTGGTGACTTTCCCCCCGTCCATGCGTTCAAACGCCACCAGGTTGCCGGACTCATCGGTGACCGCAATGCACATGGGCACCCCAATCTCGCGCGCCTTGGCGGCCGCACCCGCAATCAGTACCCGGGCATCCTCAATATCGACTCGCTTGATTTCTAGCATAGTTACCTCATCTGAAACTCAGTTTTCTCTGGCGCTGCTCAGCCGTAAACCAAATTCGGCAGCCAGGTCACCAGAGCTGGAAACACCACACATAACATCAAACCAAGCGCCTGCAAAGCCAGAAACACCAAAGATGACCGGAAGATGGTGCCCATGGAGATGTCCGGCGGGCATACCCCGCGGATATAAAACAGGGCGTAGCCAAAGGGCGGGCTGAGGAAGGACATTTGCATATTCACCAGATAAAGCACGCCGAACCAGAGCACCACATCCTCCCCCGGCACCGCCGGCAGCCCGAACAGGCCATCGAAGGTCAATGCCTTTACTATGGGAATAAAGATGGGCACCGCCAGCAGCAGGATGCCCACCCAGTCCAGAAACATGCCCAGCACCACCAGCAGAATCATCAGCAAGAACAGGATGCCGTAGGGGGACAGACCGGTGCCCAGAATGGTGGCGGTAATGAAGCTCTGCCCGCCCTGCAATATATAGAAACCGACGAAGATGGACGCGCCGAACATGATCCACAACACCATGGCGGTGGCCTTGGCGGTGGTCACCGAGGCCTCCCGCAGGGTCGACACGGAAAAGGCCCCGTGTTTCCAGGCCACCAGCACAGCACCAAACGAGCCAATACCGGCGGCCTCCACCGGGGTCGCCACCCCACCGAACAACAGCCCCAGCACCAGCATCACCAGAATCAGCGGCGCGACCAGGTCTTTCAGTAACAGCAGTTTCTGCCCCAGGGATATGCGCTCGGATTCTGCCACCGGCGGCCCCAATTGGGGATTGATCCAGGTACGCACCAACACATAAAAAATGTACATGCCGGACAACAGCAACCCGGGAATCACCGCTCCCAGATACAACTCACCCACGGATTGCTGGGCGACCACGGCGTACAGAATGGCCAGGATGGAGGGCGGAATCAGAATCCCCAGAGTGCCACCGGCCATGATCGACCCCAACGCGATCTGGTGGTCATAACCACGTTTGAGCATGGCCGGCAAGGCGATGATGCCCATGGTCACCACCGCCGCGCCAATCACCCCCACCATTGCCGCCAGTATGGTGGACGCCAGAATGGTGGCCATTGCCAGTCCGCCGCTGAGCCCGCCCATCCACTTGTACACCACGGTGAACATTTCTTCGATCAACCCGGCCCGTTCCAGCATCGACGCCATGAAGATGAACAGCGGTATCGCCGCCAGATCGGAATTGGTCATCATCGGGAAGATCCGACTGGGCACCAGGTTCAGCATGAGCGCATCGCCCACCAGATAAATGAACGCCACCCCCAGGCCCCCGGTGACAAAGGCCAGCGGCAAGCCCATCATCAGCGCCACCAGCAAGGACCCGAACATCAGGTAGGTTAAGGGGGCAATCTCGGTATCGGCGAGGCTGCCGGCCAGCCGGAACAGAAAATAGTCATCCTCGTAGGGGTCGTAGAACACAATGTTGATCACCTCGACCAGCACAATTAACCCCAGTGCCAGAGTGGCGAGGATCATTACCCAGGTGCTGATTTTGCCGATCAGGGACCCACCTTGGGGAGCCACTGCCGGGGCGTTCACGGTCATGTCTGGTGCTCCCGGCCCATTGCGGCAAACAGCGCTATGTCTTTAATCAGCTTGGACACCCCGGCGAGCAGGATCAGCACCGAGCCAAGCAGCATCATCGCTTTCACGGGCCAATGCTGAATCCCCCAGGTTTCCACGGTGGTTTCGCCCATGGCGTAGGAATTGCGGAAAAAGGTCCAGGAGGTAATGACCATGGCCAACGCAAAAATGAAGAAAAACACCGAAGTGAAAATGTCCATGCCGACCCGGCCACGTTCAGGCAACAGGTTGTACATGACGTCCACCCGCACGTGGGCACCGTGCAGCAGGGCAAACGCGCCCGCCAGCAAGTACTGCATGCCCAGCAACAGGTAACTGGCCTCATGCACCCAGATGGTGGGCATGTTAAACAGGTAACGCATGATCACTTCGAAGAAATAAAAACACACCGCGTTGATGGTCCAGAAGGCAACAAACACCCCCGACTTTTCACTGATCCAGTCGACCACCCGGGTGAAACCGTTGCCTCTGAACTGCCGGTGGATCAGCGGGTCAACCCCCGCCTGGGTTTCCCCCATCACCGGGTGGGCCGCCGGCGGCTGGCCGCGCTTTCTTACTGCCCTGCGCTCCAAAGCCATCAGGATCAGCGGCATAATGGCCAGCCACCCCCAATACAACCAGTGGGGCATTACAAACCCAAAACCTTCAAGGTCAGACATCAACCACAACCCCTGTCACGCCATGGGGAGGCGCCGGGCCTCCCCGTTTGTTACTGTCCCGGACCGGCTCGCGGTTACAGACCCTTGATGTCGTCTTCGCTGATATAGCCCATGGTGTCGTTCATCATGTACTTGAGCTGCATGTCAAAAATGGCCCGGGCGTCCTTGTCCTTGTTGGCCCACTTGTACCACACCGGGATGGCCGCCTTGCGGAACCGCTGCAGGTCCTCCTGACTGAGCCGTGAAACCTTGCTGCCCGCTTCTTTGAATTTCTCCATGGCTTCGATGTTGCGCTGCTGAATGGTCTGGTAATGGCGCTGGGAGTAATTCCTGACCTCATCCTCCACCAGCTGCTGCAACTTGGGGTCGAGTCTGTTCCAGGCCCGCAGATTGACCGTCAGATCCATCAAATCCACCGGCTGGTAAACCGACATTACGCCGGGAGGCCCGAACAGAATGTTGTCGGTCACCTGGGCAAAGCCCAGTTCGTAGTTGACCGCGGGCCCCACGTAGTCGGCCGCGTCGATGGTGCCTTTTTCCAGTGCCGGGAAAATGTCCGACCCCGGCAGACTGACGGTGGAGACGCCGAATTGCTGGAACACCTCCGCGACCATGCCGCCCGGCAGACGGATTTTCATGCCTTTCAGGTCATCCAGGCTGTTGACCGGATTCTTGGAGTGAATGATGTTGGCGTCGTGCTGGATCGGGCCGACGTAAAACAGTCCGAATTTTTCGTAGATTTCCCGGGTTTTTTCCAGCATGCCCAGAGCGTAAAACATGGTGTCCCACTGGTGCGGTTGGTCCGGCCCGGCCGGGTAGGATGACAGGAACACCGACGCCGGTATTTTCCCGGACCAGTACAACGTGAACGGATTCATGCCCTGCAGCACGCCATTGCGCACCGAATCGAACAGGGCGTTGTTATCGGCGGCCACCGCTTTGGCGGGGAACGGCTTGAAGATCAGCTCTCCGCCGCTCTTCTCCTCCATGCTGTTACACCATTCTTCGAACAGGTCGTAACCGACGGTTCCGGCATCCCATACCGACTGTATTTTCCAGGTGGTCGCGGCGTGAACCGGCGCACCGGTCAGCGTCATGCCGCCAATGGCGGCCGCGAAGGCAAGGGTTTTCAGCAAACGGCGGCGGGGGGTGACGCCCGCTGGGCGCCCGTGGTGATCAGTTGTCATTACCACATCTCCATGACTATTGTTGTTATTGAGGCCATCACGTGTTGTCGGTAGCGCAGCCAATACCGCTAACTTCAGCCACCGTCGACACATTCCTTGGTAAAGCCGGGAGCAACTATCCCCTAATGTATAGGTGTGACTTTCACCATAGTCCAGTAACCCGTCCATCCAGGGTTGCGATAACGGCTGTGTTGCATGCGCGGTTCCGTGCCTGGCTATTGATTTTAGGCGCCGCAACCCGTACAACAGGCACTTTTTCGCGCGCCAGCCCCGGCGCAGCAGCCCCGACGTCACACTCAAAGCAATGGATCATTCATTGGATTGCCAATTTCGTGTACTGTTCCGTTACATGGCCGCAATCTGACAGCAGCAGGAGTCATTCATGGCGGAACAATCGCCTCTGATTTGCAGGGATATCTACAAAACCTTCAACGAGCTTGAGGTTCTCAAAGGCATTTCGCTGGAGACCCGCAAAGGCGATGTGATTTCGCTCATCGGCAGCTCAGGTTCCGGCAAAAGTACCTTTTTGCGGTGCATCAATCTGCTGGAAACCCCCACCTCAGGC
Source organism: Marinobacter sp. X15-166B (assembly GCF_001752365.1). Taxonomy (GTDB): domain Bacteria; phylum Pseudomonadota; class Gammaproteobacteria; order Pseudomonadales; family Oleiphilaceae; genus Marinobacter. The sequence continues at coordinate 692,952 of NZ_MEIY01000001.1, forward strand.
GACATCATCGTGCACGGCGACCCGGTCAGATTCACCCACAACCGCAAGGGCGACCGCATTCCCGCCGACAACCGCCAGGTGGAACTGATCCGCGCCAAGCTCTCCATGGTGTTTCAGGGTTTCAATCTGTGGTCCCACATGACGGTGCTGGAAAACATCATTGAAGCCCCGGTTCATGTACTTAAAATACCCCGTAAAGAGGCCATCGAACGGGCCGAAGCCTACCTGAACAAGGTTGGCATCTACGAGCGTAAAGACTACTATCCCGCGCAAATGTCCGGAGGCCAGCAGCAACGTGCCGCCATTGCCCGGGCACTGGCGATGGAGCCGGAAGTCATGCTGTTTGACGAGCCCACCTCCGCCCTCGATCCGGAGCTGGTGGGGGAAGTGCTCAAGGTCATGCAGGGCCTCGCGGAAGAAGGCCGCACCATGATCGTGGTGACCCATGAAATGGCCTTTGCCCGCGACGTGTCCAATCAGGTGCTGTTTCTGCACCAGGGCATCATTGAGGAACAGGGTTCACCGGACAAAGTGTTCGACAACCCGGATTCCGAACGCATGAAACAGTTTCTGACCCCCAAATTTTGAGTGCGATTTCAAGTCTGTAGAGGCTGGCGGGCGACGACGGAGCAAGCCGGTGCTATCTTACAGATCAGGTTGTCATATTCTGTGTCAAACCACTGGAGTAGAAAGCAATGAAAAAACTGATTGTTGCGGCCGGTTGTGCACTGGCTGTCATGGCGGGCGCGGTGCAGGCCAAAGACTGGAAAGACATTCGTATCGCGTTTGACGTGCCCTACGAGCCGTTCGAATACATGACCCCGGATGGCGAACTGACCGGGTTCGAAGTGGATCTGGCCCGCGCCATGTGCGAAGAACTGGAGGCCAACTGCGAATTCGTGGTGCAGGCATGGGACGGCATGATCCCCGGTCTGCTGGCGCGCAAATTCGACGCCATCATGTCGTCCATGTCGATCACCCCCGAGCGTGCGGAGCGGGTGCTGTTCTCCGAGCCGTACTACATCACCCCGGGTGGCTGGTTTGCCCGTGAAAACTTCAACACCGATGTCACCGATAAAGAGGCCATGAAAGGCAAGGTAGTCGGCGTGCAGCGCGGCACCACCATGGACACCTTTGTGACCAATGAACTCAGTGGCGTGGTTACCGTCAAGCGTTACACCACCGCCGATGACATGGTGCTGGATCTGGAAGGCCAGCGTCTGGACGTGGTGTTTGTCGATTACCCGGTCGGCGAACAGACCTTGTTGTCCCGTGACGGATTCAAGGAAGTCGGCGAAGCGGTCAAACTGGGCGACGGCGTTGCCGTGGCCATGCGCAAGCGTGACAAAGATCTGGCCGAGAGCGTCAACGCGGCCCTGCGCAAGCTGAAAGAAGATGGCACCTACGACACCATCATGAAGAAATACTTTTCCTACGACATCAAATTGTAAACACCGCCAAGGGGTGGCTGCGTCTGCAGTCGCCCCTGAAACCCGGAACACCGCATGCTCGATCTTAAAGGTTATGGCCCGTCACTGCTTGAAGGCGCTATTGTCACCATTGAACTCGCCTTCATGTCGTTGGCGCTGGCACTGGCGCTGGGGCTGATCGGGGCAACCTCCAAACTTTCCCAAAACCGTTTGCTGGCAGGCGCAGCGACCACCTACACCACGCTGATTCGCGGCGTCCCTGACCTGGTGATGATGCTGCTGTTTTATTACGGCGGCCAGGTGATGGTGAACAATCTGTCGGATTACCTTTACGACGCTTACGACATCGATTTCTTTTTCCAGTTCGACCCGTTTATCTCCGGCGTACTCACCATCGGGCTGATTTTTGGCGCCTACATGACCGAAACCTTTCGCGGCGCTTTTCTGGCGGTCGATACCGGTCAGGTGGAAGCCGCCAAGGCCTATGGGTTCAGTCGCTGGCACACCTTCAGACGGGTGATGATTCCGCAAATGCTGCGCCACGCCTTGCCCGGCATCGGCAACAACTGGCAGGTGCTGCTGAAAACCACCGCGCTGGTGTCCATTATCGGCCTCACCGACATGGTCCGCGTGGCCGAGCAGGCCGCCAAGGCGGAGCGCTCGCCATTTCTGTTTTTCATCCCGGTAGCGCTGGTGTATCTGGCCCTCACGGCAGGCTCTGAATTGTTCATCAAGTGGCTCGACAAACGGGCCAACGTCGGCGTTGTGAAGGGAGAATGACCATGCCCGAATTTATCGCCACGTGGCTCAATCAGAACGACATATTTAACGCCCTGACCGTGCTGCACTACTGGGACGGCCTGGTGACCACGGTGCAGCTGGTGTTCCTGTCGCTGCTGCTGGGGCTGGTGATGGCGCTGCCCCTGGCCATCCTCAGAACCTCCAAAAACTGGCTGATATCCGGCCCGGTGTGGCTCTATACCTACCTGTTTCGTGGCACCCCGCTGCTGATCCAGCTGTACATCATCTACTATGGGATTGCCCAGATTCACGGCATTCAGGACACCTTCTGGTGGCTGATCTTCCGCGAGCCCTTCTACCCGGCGTTGCTGGCGTTCACGCTGAATACCGCCGCCTATACCACCGAAATCATCCGGGGCTCGATTGTGGCCACCCCCGCCGGTGAAATTGAGGCCGCCAAGGCTTACGGGATGAGTTGGGCTTTGCGCCTGCGGCGCATTGTGTTGCCCAGTGCGGCCCGGCGTGCGGTGCAGGCCTACTCCAACGAGGTCATTTTCATGTTGCACGCCAGCGCGATTGCCAGCGTGGTCACCATCGTCGATCTGACCGGGGCGGCGCGCAACATCTACTCGCGGTTTTACGCCCCGTTCGAGGCGTTCATTGCGGTCGCCCTGTTGTACATGGCGCTGACCTTCTTGCTGGTATACGCGTTCCGGCGACTGGAAAGCCGCCTGCTCCGACACCAGCATCCGGCAGGCAGCTGAACCTGGGGGCGGTATGGGCGGGTCGGCACGCAAGGCGTTATTTGGCAGTCACCGTCACTGGTTAAGCCACACCCTGGCCCATGCCCAGCAGCCAGCCCCGCCTGGTCAGACAACCCTCAAGGATGGCACCCGTCTGCGGCTCGCGGCGACCGGGGTACTGGAAATAACGCCTCCGCAGCCCCACAGTACCGACCCGGCACTGATTGTTTCCGCCGGCATTCATGGCAATGAAACCGCCCCCATCGAGGTATTAAACGCCTTGGTGGACGAGCTGCTGCGGGGCGCGTGGCAAGCCCGGCGGGCCACCCTGTTACTGCTGGGCAACCCGCCAGCCATGGTCGCCGGCGAGCGTTTCATTGAGCACAACCTCAACCGTCTGTTTGCCGGTGCCCATCAGCGCGCACCCTTCGCGGGCAGCGCCGAAGCCCGCCGGGCGGAGGCTCTGGAAAGCGTGTGCCGGCGCTTTGCCAGCGGCCGCAGCACCCTCACCCATTACGATTTGCACACCGCCATCCGGCCTTCCGCGCGGGAGAAATTTGCCCTCTATCCATTTGTCGCCGGCCGGCAATTACCCGACCGGCAAAAAGCCTTCTTGCTGGAAGCCGGGGTCAACACTGTGCTGCTGCAGAACCGGGCCGGCACCACTTTCTCCTCGTTTACCTCATCCCATCTGGGGGCCGAAAGCCTGACCATCGAGCTCGGCAAAGTGCATCCCTTCGGCCAGAACGATCTGCGCCGGCTGGGCGGCATCTGGCAGGCCCTGCGGCGGCTGATCGGCGATCAGCCAGCACCGCCCCTTCCTCCCGGCCCGACTCTGACCGAGTTCGAGGTGATCCATGAAATCATTAACACCGGGCCCGGGTTCGTGCTGCACATTCCCGATGACGCCGCCAACTTCACCAGTTACCCGCCCGGCACCCTGATCTGGCAGGACGCAACTGAACGTTACCGGGTCGGCGAGCGCCCGGAGGCGATTGTGTTTCCCAACCGTCAGGTACCGGTCGGCCAGCGGGCGGGCCTGTTGGTGCGGGTCTGCCGATAACCGCCCGGTGGCTCAGGCGGGCGCGTTTGCGGTTGCGGCAACCGGGCCGGGAATCACTCTGGTGCAAACCGCTGGCACCACCAGCAGGGTGAGCACGGTGGACGCCAGCAGCCCGGAAATGATCGCCCAGGCCATGGGCGGCCACAAGGTGGACGACGAGAACGCCAGCGGCAGCAATCCCGCCACGGTGGTGGCGGTGGTCAGCAGGATGGGACGGGTGCGCTGCTCCACAGCGCTTCGCACCGCCGCGCGCACATCGTCGCCCCGGGCCAGTCGCCGGTCCATCACATCCAGCAACACAATGGCGTTGTTGACCACAATGCCCACCAGTGCGATCACCCCCAGCAAGGACTGGAACCCGAAGGGCGAGCCCGACAGCACCAGCCCGGGGAAAATCCCCACCGTCGCCAGCGGCACCGTCAGCAGAATGATGCCGACCCGGCGGAAAGAGTTGAACTGCAGGATCAGAAAGAACAACAGCAGCAAAATACCAATGGGCGCCGAGGTTAGCAGCGCCAGATTGGCGTCATCCGAGCCTTCGGAATCACCGCCAAACTCCAGCCGGCTGCCAGCGGGCAGCGGGCGTTCGGCCAGCGCGGCTTTGAGACCACCCAGCGCCTGGCTGAAACTGTAACCGGGCAACAAATTGGCGGTCACCGTGTGCACCCGGGCCCCATTGCGCAGGTAATGGGAGGCCGACTCCCAGCTGGTGCTCACCGAGGCAATCGCCGCCAGCGGCACCGACTGGCCCCGGGCGTCGTAGATGTTGGCGGACAGCAGCCGTGCCAGGGGCAGAGCGGTTCCCTCGGGGGAACGCAACACCAACGGAATCGGATCACTTTCCTGGCGGTACTGCTCCGCCACTACCCCAAAGCTGTGCCCGTAGAGGCTGCGGGCCACGTCGGCACGATCGATGCCGTAGCGCGCGGCACTGGCATCATCCACCATGATGCCGATACTGGGCACACCTATATCCAGATCGTGGCGCACGTCGACCGCTCCGGCAACCTGGCGCAGCTCCCGGTAGATGCGCGTGGTCACCTGCGCCCGGGTGGCGTCGTCCACGTGGAACACGCGCACCTCAACCGGCGCCGCCCGGGGCGGCCCCTGCCCCAGAATGCCCACCGTCAGTTCCAGTTCTGGCAAGGCCGTAGCCGCGTGGTGCCGGATCCAGTTGACCAGCCCCTCGGTGTGCGCCAGGGTCGGTGCCTCGATCACCAGCCGCCCCCGGTTGGGGGCCTGCGGCGAACTCATCAGGTTGTAATAAAAGCTGGGACCGGTGAAACCCACAAAACGATGAACCTGCAAGGCCTCTGGCCGGGTGCGTATCGCGCGCTCCAGCTCGGCGGCAACGGCGGCGGTGTGTTGCTGATCGGTGCCTTCGGGCAGGTGCAACTCCACCACCACCTGAGGCCGGTCGGCGTTGGGGAAAAACTGCTGTTTCATGAACGGTGTCATCCCCAGACTCAGGGCAACCAGCGCCGCCCCCAGAAGGATCAGGCGTCGCGGCCGGGTGACCACCAGCTCGCCCAGCACCCGCGCCAGACCGGCCACCGGATCACGCCGGCTTGCCCTGCCCGGGCGCAACAACCGCGCCGCCAGCAAGGGCACCACGGAGATGGCCAGCAGGTAACTGATCGACAGGGTCAGCATGATCATCACCGGCACGCCGCGGGTAAAATCTGCGGTGCTGCCCTTGGACAGCAGCAGAGGCGTAAAGGCCGCCAACGTGGTGCCGGTGGACGCCCCGAGGGGCCCCGCCAGTTCCCTGACCGCGTGGCTGAACGCGTCCAGCCGGCGCGTCCCGGCGTCCAGACGGGTCTGAATGTTTTCCACCATGACTATGGCGTTGTCGATCAGAATGCCCAGAGAAATAACCATGCCGATCACGGCGATCTGATGCAGCACCCCGCCCCCGAGGTCGTACAAACCCACGCTGATCAGCGCCACCATGGGCAGGATGGATGCCACCAACAGCCCCATGCGGACGCCCATCCCCGTGCAAACCACGGCGACGATGATCAGCACCGACAACACCAGGCTCCACGCCAGACTAGTCAGGCGCTGCTCGACCTGGTCGGGCTGGAAAAACATTTCCTGCAGCGTCAGCGGGGCAAATTCCGCCCGTACCTGCGCCAGCCGCGCCCTTACCTGCTGGCCGAAACGGATCGCATCGGTGGTATCTTCCGCCATCATCAGTGACAGCAATACCACCCGCTCGCCATCAAACCAGGCTTCCGGGCTGTGCGGCTCGACCGGCCCCCGCCAGACCTCGGCGGCGACTGCCAGCGGCACCTGTGAGCCATCGGGCAACTGCAGAGGCGTGGCACTGACGGCATCAATGTCGCTGAACTCACTGTTGGGCAGTATCGATAAGCGCCGGCCATTGATGACCACAAACCCCCCGGGCAGGGTCTGATTGCGGCGTGCAAGGGTGTCCAGCACCCCGGCCGGGGATATCCCGAGCCGAAAAAGCGCGGCATCGTCCAGCGCCAGGGTAATCTGCTCGTCACTGTCACCGGTAATTTCGATGCGCGACAGTCCCGGCACGTCCGCCAGCGCCCCCTTGAGGCGGTCAGCGGCTTTCGACAACTCGGTTATCGAGGGCGAACCGCCCACCGCCAGCACAATCGCCGGGGTGTCGATCAGCCGGTCGTCCAGTGACATGCCCCCGACCCCGGCGGGAAACTCCAGACGGGCCCGTTCCATAGCCTGACGCACCCGGTCCCAGGCGGGGTCGGTGGCGTAAATGGTGTCGTCCAGGCGCACCCGGATAATGGCAACCCCGGTACGGGCGATGGCGTTGGTGTACTCCACCTCTTCCACCTGACGCAATTCGTCCACCAGCGGCTTGACCAGCAAACGCTCGACCGCGTCGGCGCTGGTGCCCGGGTAGGCGACAGTAATCAAACCAACCCGCTGGGGAAACGAGGGATCTTCCTGGCGCGGCATGGTGGCGTAGGCGGCCAGACCCAGCAGACACAACATGGTCACCACCATGCCCAGCAGCCGCTGGGCACGCAACAGCCGGGCGGTCACCGCAGCACCTCCACCCGGTCGCCGGCCACCACGCGGGTCAGACCGGCGTAGATCACCTGATCACCGCCCTGCAGCGCCTCCGCTGCAACCACCACCCGCTCACCCAGCATCCGCTGCACGGTCACCGGCACCGACTCCACCAGCCCGTCTGTCACCCGCAGGACGGCGGTGCCTTCGGGCCGTTTCATCAACGCCAGCAAGGGCACCGTTTTGGCAGCAGCAATGCGCGGGGTGATACCGACTTCCACGGGGGTGCCCGAGGTTAACTGCTCCGCGGGTAACCGGATCAGCAACGGGTGCAATTCACCGCGCACCGAGCCGGCCTGGGCAATTTCCATCAAAGTGCCGGTGACCGCCGCCCGGGAACGGTCATGGACCGTCCATATCGGCAATTGTTGCCCCACACTGACGTGCCCGAGCAGATGCGCCGGCACCCGAATTTCAACCTCCCGCCCCGCCGGTGACGACAACCGCATCACCGGCTGGCCGGCACCGACAAACTCGCCGCGCTCCACCAGCAGGGCTTCGACCCGGCCGGCAAATGGCGCTATCAGGTAACTTTCCGCCAGCAGACGCTCGGCCTCACTCAGCGCGGCCCGGGCGGTGGCCACGCTTGCCTTCAGTGCATCGCGGCGGGCGGCAAGCTGCTCCAGAGTCTGTTCAGAGACCACCCCCCGTTCGCGCAGACGCCGTGACCGCTCCCACTCTCGCTGGGCTTGTTGCAACTGGGTTGCCAGTTCTTCCAGCCGGGCCCGGGCCGAATCTCTGGCGGGTTCCAGCCCGGGGTTGTACACCCGCCCCAGACGCTCGCCGGCTTGCACCAGCTGACCCAGTTCGACCTGACGCTCCTGCAGGGTCCCACTGACCTGAAAGGTGAGCGTGGCGCGCTGGCTGGCGCGGACGATGCCCGAAAACCGCAACGGCGGCGCGACCAGCTCTCCGGAATACACCAGGGCGGTGCGCACCACCGGCACCACCGTATGGGCGTCCGTTCCGGTGCTCACCGATCTACAACCGGCGATCAGCACCACGATTGCCAGCCCTGCCCACACCTGTCGATGAAAAATCGCCATGCCTCCCCCCTTGACCTCGTCCACCCGGTTATTCTGGCGCGACGACCGGATACCCCTTCCGACATGATGTCACTCTTTGACACTTTGTCAACGAAAAGCAAAGATCAACCGATTATGGTAAAACAGACCTTCTGACAGAACGGGTATAAGCACTATGACAGGATCACTGGCCGCACGGCGCGCGCAGGAAAAGCAGGCACGTTACAATGCGATTCTGGACGCCGCAGAAACCGTGTTTGCCGCCAAAGGCTACGAACGCACCTCCATGGATGACATTGCCCGCAGCTCCAACCTGAGCCGCGCGTTGTTGTACGTATATTTCAAAGACAAGGCGGCCATTCAGCAAGGCATCATCCTGCGGGCCGCTGAAGCGCTGTGGGCACGTTTTGAGGCGGCCAAACAATCCGCGCACTCCGGGCTTGATCAGCTCAGTGCCATAGGACGGGCGTACTACCAGTTTTATCGTGAACAGCCGGACTATTTTGCCGCCCTCACCACCGCGGCGGCCGAAGGCGATGGCGACGACCCGAAACACGCCGAGCAGCTGAAGTGTTCGGAATCACGGGTCATGGATACCCTGATCGCGGCCATTCGGGCAGGCCTGGACGACGGCACCCTGAATCGCGCGCGCATCCGCGATCCCCTGGAAACGGCGCTCTATCTGCGCGGTGCGCTGCATGGCGTGATTTTGCTGTGCCAGCGGGACGACAACCAGGCGCTGATTGAACACACCCTGGCCATGTTGATGTCGTCCATTGCCAGCACCTCACGCTGAGAGCGAGCCTCAGTGCTGAAAGTCGTAGATCGTCCCTAACCCGAGAATACCGGTCAGTTCGTCCAGTGCTTTGCAACTTTCTTCCAACAACAGCGGATCCGCCAGGTCGGCCTGACTGACCGAATCCCGGTAGTGGGCTTCCACCCACAGGGTGAGTCGCTCATACAGGGCGTCGGTCATCAACACCCCCCGGTGCATGGCCTGCAACTCGTCCTCGGTCAGCACCACCCGCAAGCGCAGACACGCCGGGCCACCGCCGTTGCGCATGGACTGCTTGACATCAAACACCTCCACGGCAGTAATGGGCCCTTCCCCGGCCACCAGGCGATCCAGATAGCGGCTCACGCTGGCAACCTCACGGCACTCTCCCGGCACCGCCAGCAACATGCCGTCGGCCGTATCCAGCAACTGGCTGTTGAACAAGTAGGAGGCCACCGCGTCCGCAAGTGGCACCTCCTGATCACTGACCCGCACCGGTTGCAAGGCCGCACCCTGCAACCGGCTCTCGACTTCGGCCAGCACCCGCTGCTCCTCCGCGAACGCCAGCTCGTGATAAAACAGCACCGGGCCATTGCCCACTGCAATGACATCGTTATGGAAGACACCGGCGTCGATGGCCCTGGGGTTCTGCTGGGCGAACACCGCACAGCCGTCTTTCAACCCGTGCAGCCGGGCAATGGCCTGGGACGCTTCCCGCGTCTGGCGCGCCGGAAACAGCGTTGGCCCGTAAAAATGATCATCGAACGCCACATCGCCGTAGACAAACAACTCGACTCCGGGCGCCCCATAGCTGGCGCACAGACGGGTATGGTTGGCGGCGCCTTCATCGCCGAACTGACTGACCGGAGGCAAGGGCGCGTGGTGGGCAAAATACGCGGCGTCGGAAAAAATCGACTTGAGCACCCGGGCGGTGATTTTCGGCTCGATGGAGCGATGAAACTTGGCGGCCAGGTTGGCCGGGGTGAAATGGACCCGATGGTCGCGGGTATCGGCACTCGGCGAGACGGTGGCGGCATTGGCGGTCCACATGCAGGAGGCGGACGCCACCGCCGCCAGCAACACCGGATCCTCCCGCGACACCCGCTGCAGGATAGCGGCGTCCGAACCGGCATAGCCCAGTGCGCGGAGCGTGGGCATGTGGGGGCGTTCGTGGGGCGGCAACACCCCCTGAACATAGCCGCGATCCGCCAGCGATTTCATTTTCGCCAAGCCCTGCAGGGCCGCCTGCTTCGGATTGGCGACCGCGTATTCGTTGGATTTTGACGCCACATTACCCCACGACAGCCCGGCGTAATTGTGGGTCGGGCCCACGAGGCCGTCAAAATTCACTTCCACGGCCCGTTTGCTCTGGGTGTTACTCATAACGCGCTCTCAGTCAATGTTCAGCCCGGGGGCGAGTGAATCCGGCACCTCACTGCGTGGGGCTTCCAGCGAAGCCATCGGCCAGGCGCAATAGTCGGCGGCATACCAGGCACTGGGCCGGTGGTTGCCGCTGGCACCCACACCGCCAAAAGGAGCGGCACTGCTGGCGCCGGTCAGTGGACGGTTCCAGTTGACAATGCCGGCGCGCACTTCATCCGCCAGACGCTCGTACAGTGCCCGGTCGTCTGTGAGTATGCCCGCCGACAACCCGTACCGGGTGTTCTTCGCCAGTTCGAGGGCGTCTTCAAAACTGCGGTAACGGTAAACCTTCAACAATGGCCCGAACAGTTCTTCATCTTCCGTGTCGATGTCCGTCACATCCACAATCCCCGCAGAGAGCAACCCCGTGCCCGGCTCCAGCCGGGTCATTCTTAATAAGGGGGTGGCGCCTTGATCCAGCAGGGCTTGCTGGGCCTCCATCAATCGCTCAGCGGCGGCCACCGACACCACCGCCCCCATAAACGGTTGGGGTTCCGCGTCGTAACGGCCGACGGTGAGCCGCCCGGCCACCTCCGCGAGGCGCTGCAAAAATTCGTCTCCCCGTTTGCCCTTGGGCACCAGCAGGCGCCGCGCACAGGTACACCGCTGCCCGGCGGACAAAAACGCCGACTGGATGGTGTGATGGACCGCACCATCCAGGTCCGCGGCACCCTGTACGATCAGCGGATTATTGCCGCCCATTTCCAACGCCAGGATTTTGCCGGGCTGCCCGCCGAATTGTTCGTGCAAGGTGTGGCCGACCCGGGAGCTGCCGGTAAAAAAGAGCCCATCAATTCCGGCGTGTGCCGCCAATGAGACGCCGGTGTCCTTGGCGCCCTGAACCAGATTGATGACCCCGTCGGGCAAGCCCGCGGCCTGCCACAACCGGAGGGTCAGTTCCGCCACCCCCGGCGCCAGCTCACTGGGCTTGAAAACCAGCGTGTTGCCCGCCAGCACAGCGGGCACTATGTGACCGTTGGGCAAATGTCCGGGAAAGTTGTAGGGCCCGAATACCGCAACCACCCCATGGGGCCGGTGCCGCAGCACAGCCTGCCCGCCGGCCACGTCGTGCTGATGATGGCCGGTGCGCGCCTCATAGGCGCGGATGGATATGTCCACCTTACCGATCATGGCAGCCACTTCGGTGCGCGACTCCCACAAGGGTTTGCCGGTTTCCCGGCCAATCTGATGGGCCAGCTCCTCCTGGTGCGCTTCCAGCTGCCTGGCGAAAGCTTCGACCAGCTCGCGACGCTCCTCCAGCGGCCGCCGCCGCCACTCGGGGAAGGCCTTGCGTGCCGCCCGTACCGCCGCATCCACGTCTTGCATACTGGCACCAACACCGTCCCACACGGTGTCTCCCGACACCGGATCCAAAGACTCCAGTGCCGGACCATGCCCCTCCAGCCAGAACCCGTCGATATAGAGTTCACCCAGCAATTTATACGTCTTTTCTACCATGGTTGTTACACCTCTGGACGACATTGAATTCAGCGGTCAGCGCGAGCCCGTTCCTTTAACCGCACCAAACGTACGGAGTCGCCGGACTCCACCCTGAGCTGATCGGCAATTTCCTGTGACAGACTGATGGTGTCCGGGCTGAGACACGCCGCCGGTACCGTGGTTACCCGGAATTCACCAAAGGACCGGTTCGCCACCATCACCCGGTCCTCGGGCGGGACATCCACATTCACTGGCCGGTGCCGGATCAATACGTGACGGTTCATGCTGTCCCGAACGGTGCGAATGTTGCGCACAAAGGCCTCAACCACCGGGCCGCCGTCAAACACATCCACCAGTCCGTTGAAGTTGAACCCCTCGGCCTGCAGCATGTTCAGGGCCGGCACCGTATTTTCGTGCACCTGTCCGATCACTGCGCGCGCGGCGGCCGGCAGCAGGGGGATGTAGATCGGGTATTTGGGCATCAGTTCGGCAATGAACGAAGTACCGCCCACCCCGGTCAGGTAATCCGCCTCACCGAATTCCATGTCAAAAAAACGGCTGCCCAAGGCATCCCACAAGGGGCTCCGACCCTGAGCATCGGACACCCCGCGCATTTCGGCAAACACTTTGTCAGAAAAGTAACTGCGGAAATCGTCCAGGTACATAAACCGGCAGCGGGACAGCAACAGGCCATTGCCCCCCTTGCGGTACGCGGCCGACAACAGCAATGAGCAGATTTCGGTGGTGGCGGTCATATCGTTGGTGAGGTGCAGGGTGGGTGTCTGCACATGCACCCCCAGCTCTTTGGAGGCATTGACCATGTTGCTGAGGCGGTAGTTGTAAAATACCTCGTCCAGCCCCACCCGGGCCTGGATGCCACTGACCCCCACGCAGCGCCCCTGCTCGGTGTCGTCCAGTGCAAACAGATACAGCCCCGCTTCCGGCGCACAGTCCTGTTCAAACGTGGCCCGGGTCTGTTGGATCTTGCGTTCCAGCAACTCCCGGTCGGCCGGCAGGGAGGTCAGTCCCTTGCCCGCCTCGGCGGCCATCTGGTAGAGATCGTCAAGATCGGTCATTTGCAGCGGTCGGATTACCAGCATGGGGCACCTCCTGAAACCGTCACCCGCGGGCCTGGGCAGCTCCTCATAGCGGCGTCACCCAGGCGTCCGCCCCGGACTGGCAGCCCAGCACATTCAGGGCCGCCAGGGGTGCCTGTATGGCGTCGTCCAGGGTATCGACCACCTTGGCCAGGGTGCAACGGAATGCCGCCCCGGTGCCGGTTGCCAGCAGACACAGGTCGCCATCCTCGCGCTCGCTGGCCCGCAGCGCTTTGCGGTGACTGGTGATCACCGATTTCAGTGCATTGGTGCGAGCCTCCAGCACCGGGCCGCCATCAAACACATCTATGTATTCGCCGCACTGAAACCCTTCCCGCTGCAGCAGCTCAAACGACGGCCGGGCACGATCATGGGGCACGCCCAGAGCCTGTTGGGCGTCTTCCGTCAGCAGGGTGACGTAGATCGGGTTGGGGGGCATCAACTCGGCAATGAAGGTTTTGCTCAACGCCCCCGAATGACCATCGGCGGTATCAAAGTCCATGTTGAAAAAGTGCCGCCCCAGACTGTCCCAGAAAGGCACCGCCCCCGAATCGTGCTTTACCCCGGCCAGCTCCACCACCGTTTCATCGGTAAACCAGGAGCGATGGCTGGCAATGAACAGCAACCGTGCCCGGGACAGCAGTTCAAAGGCGTCGGTCCCAACCAGATCGGGGTCAATCAGAAAGGCGCACAGCAGGGTGAGCCCGGTGAGGGAGTGGGACGGATACAGCACCTGTACCCGTCGCGATATGCCCAGCGCGTGGGAGGCGTGGATCAGGGAATCCTGGCGGTAATTATAGAAAGGCTGGCCATTGCCGGCGCGACCGTCAATGCCGGCCACGCCCCGTATGGCGCCGGTGTCGCTGGCTTGCAGGACAAACAGCAGGCGCTGGCCGGCGTCGGGATTGACCGCGCCGGACAATGCCTGCACTGACTGCGCTATTTTTTCACTGACGCCCTCGGCCGTAGCGGGGAGCGTGGACGATACCGGGTTGGCCTGCGCCAGTTGCAGCAGCCCCAAAATACCGTCCAGATCATCATGCGTTGCCGGTCGTACTAACCACATCGGATACTCTCCTCTGAGGGTGTCCCAGCACTAATTGTTTATTAACTATACAACTTTTTTAACCGCTTGCTCAAAACGCAGCAACGCTTCATCGATATCCGCTTCCGGAATGATCAGTGACGGCGCCAGGCGCACCACGTCCGCACCGGCCATCAACACCATGACTCCCTCATCGAGCCCGGCGTCGAGAAACTCCCGCGCTTTACCCTGCCACTGTTCGGTCAGAACGCAGCCCAACAGCAATCCGGTACCGCGCACCTCACTGAACACCCCGTAGCGCTGGCCAATCTCCATCATACCGTTGCGCAGACGCTCCGAGCGGGCGGCCACCCCCTTCATCACTTCCCGCTGGCTGACAGTGTCGATCACTTTCTGGGCCACCGCGCAGGCCAGCGGGTTGCCACCGTAGGTGCTGCCGTGGGTGCCCACCGGCAGGCTTTCGGCGATGGCCGCGGTGGTCAGCATGGCCGCGACCGGAAAGCCGCCGCCCAGGGATTTCGCGCTGGTGAGGATATCGGGGGTCACCCCATAGTGCTCGTAAGCGTACAGCTTGCCGGTACGTCCGGCGCCGGTCTGTACCTCGTCGAACACCAACAAGGCATTGTGCTGGTCGCACAGCTCCCGCAGGCCCTGCAGAAACTCCGGGGTCGCGGGTATCACCCCGCTCTCGCCCTGAATCGGCTCGACCACCACCGCACAGGTTTTCTCTGTGGAGATCAGCTGGCGCACGGATTCCAGATTGTTGAACTCGGCGTGCACAATACCAGCCGGTGCCGGCTCGAACCCTTCCAGGTATTTGGCCTGGCCGCCGACGCTGACGGTAAACAGGGTACGGCCGTGGAAGGAGCCGTTGAACGAGAGGATTTCATGTTTGTCCGGGCCGAAGTGTGTCCAGGCGTAGCGGCGCGCCAGCTTGAACGCGGCTTCGTTGGCCTCGCCCCCCGAGTTGGCAAAAAACACCCGCTCGGCAAAGGTCAGTTCACACAGGCTGCGCGCCAGCCGCAGCGCCGGCTCGTTGGTCATGACGTTGGATAAATGCCACAGCTTCTGCGCCTGTTCCGTCAGCGCCCCCACCAGACCCGGGTGGGCATGGCCCAGCGAGGTGACCGCGATGCCTCCGGCCAGATCAACGTATTCGCGATCCTGCTGATCCCAGAATCGTGAACCCTGGCCACGCACGGGGATCACCGCGCCCGGCGCGTAGTTGGGTACCATGACGTTATCGAAAAGTTCACGATTTACTGGCTCTATGTTCATGGGGCTCTCTCAACACTTGCGATGAATGACGGACCTCCCGCAATCGTACCTTACTACTGCATCCCGGGGGCATAATTAGATGTCCGCCAGTATGCAATTACCACCCGGGAATGTCACAGCCCAAAAAGCGCGGTTTACCCACCGCCCGGCTTCCGTTATTAGACTTTGGTCTAACCATATAGCTGGATGATTTGTAATGTAACTCCTTACAATCTAAGCTGATCCCGTTAAAAAAATAACAAGAAGATAAAACCGCTAAAACATACAACCAAAAAATATAAGTATCGTGGAGACGACAATAATGCGAGCAAACAAGCTTTCTCTGGCTATCCGTGCAACTGCGGCCGTTGCTGTATTCGGTGTAGCCGGTCAGGTCCAGGCATTCAGTTTCAGCGCCGGTGATGTAGACGCCGATCTGTATGGGTATGCGCGGCTGAACATGAGCTATGACATGGATTCGAATGTCGCGGACGCAACTCAGTCCGGTGGTTTTCCAGACGCCAGCGACAATATTGACGGTCACTTTGGCGCATCAGCCAATCAAAGCCGGCTGGGCGTAAGGGCCAAACACGCCTCAGGTGTTACCGCACAGATCGAAGGTGACTTTTACGGTGGCTCCTTGCGCATACGGCACGCTTACGGCTCGTACAAGGGTGTGATCGCCGGTCAGACCTGGTCGAACTACTCCAGCTTCGTCGGCAGCACCCCAACTCTGGACTTCAGCGGTCTGGCCGGTAACGCCGGTTTCCAGTCGCGCACCGCCCAGTTGCGTTACACAACGGGTGCCCTGTCGTTCTCCATTGAAGATCCTAAAACGACCTCCATTAAGCATCCCACAACTGGAGATGAGCTAAAAAGAGACAGCAGCCCGGCACTGACCGCCCGCCTTGAAGACAAAGCCGGCGGCCTGTCCTACGCTGTAGGCGCAATGGTGAAACAAAACACCGCCGACGATGGCAACGACGACGATTCCAAGACGGCTTTCGCCGTGTTCGGCGCCGCCAAAGTGGCACTGTCCGACATGATCAGCATTCAGGGTGCGATCAACTACACCGACGGTGCTAACGGCTACCTGTATCGCTCCGGTGCCAAAGATGACGCCGAGTTCGTTAACGGTAGCCTGGATAACATTTCCGGCATGGGCGGCCTGATCGGCACCTCCATCAGTCTCGGCAATGGCCGCAGCGTGAACATCGGTTACGGCACCACCATCGTCGAGTACGAAGCTGGCGACCTGACCAACCAGAACGCGTTTGTTAACTACATGTGGACGCCTGTCCAAAACGTGATGATGGGCGTTGAATACGGCTACTACGACACGGAAGACGACCGTGTCAGCACGAGCGCAGACGCCAACCGCATCATGTTCGCAGCGCAGTACAACTTCTAAGTTCTCCTGCCAGGTTAACTCAACACTAAACCCAGCTTCGGCTGGGTTTTTTGCGTTCAGCATCCGCCCCGCGACCGGCCCTCCCAGTGCCGCGGGTCATGCAAGGCACAATGGCAGTTCGGCATGTTACGCCAGTCCGTTAGCGTAACTGTCTGACAAACTGGACAAACCTTCGCCCATAGCCAAATGATACAATTAGACATTAGTCTAACTGGCACCCTGTTTTTTTGTAATGCCATCGGCGAGCAACTAAGCTGAGTTCGGTTAAAAACAACAAACAGGTGCGGAGACAACAACCATGCAACCGAACAATCTGACAATGGCGATTCGCGCTACCGCAGGCGTTCTGGCCGTGGGCCTGGCCTCGCAAGCGGGGGCCTTTGAACTCAACACCCAGGGCATCGACGCTGAGCTGTACGGTTATGCACGCTTCAATGCTTCTTATGACATCAACGCCGACATCGCGAACTCGACGCGTTCGGGCTCCTTCAGCGCCCTCAATTCAGCCAATCAGGACATTGAAGGCCACTTTGGCGCCGACGCTTTTCAGACACGCTTCGGTGTACGGGCGGGCAATGCGGACGGGGTAAAATTCAACATCGAAGGCGACTTCCGCGGTGGCGGCGGTGGCACCCTGCGCCTGCGTCACGGTTACGGCAGCTACAAGGGTGTGCTGATGGGGCAAACCTGGTCCAACTTCAACAGCTTTGTGGGCAACACCTCGGTGCTTGATTTTGATGGACTCGCCGGCTCGGCCGGTTTTCAGGGCCGGAAAGCACAGGTTCGTTATACGACGGGAGCGCTGTCCTTCTCCGCAGAAGACATGGCACCTGGCGGTATCATCGGGGGCACAACCCGTGAAGCCCTGCCCGCCTTTACCGCTCGTATAGAGGACTCATCCGGCGGCATGTCCTATTCCGCCGCCCTGCTGGCGCACCAGGTCACCTCCGATAACGGCAGCAACGACGACAGCGCCATTGGCTATGCGGCCTTCGTGGCCGGTAAAATGGCCGTGACCAGCGCGCTCTCCATCCAGGGTGCGCTCAACTACAGCGACGGCGCCAACGCGTACCTGTACCGCTCCGGTGAAAACTTCGGCGCCGAAGACGGCTACATGAACGGCACCAGCCTGGAAACCATCGCCGGATATGGCGGCACCATTGGCATGGGGCTGGACCTCGGTAATGGCCGCAGCGTTAATATCGGTTACGGCATTGTGACCGTGGACTGGGATGACGCGGAAAAAGATCTGGGTGCGGCCGCCGTTGCCGGCAAGAGCGAGACCAACCAGAACGCCATGATCAACTACATGTGGACTCCGGTGCAGAACGTGATGATGGGCGTGGAATACGCCTATTTCGATCGTGAAAACCAGAGCGGCAAGAGCAACGACGCCAACCGCATCATGCTCGCGGGCCAGTACAACTTTTAACTATTGTTGGCCAGCCAATAAAAAAGGGCCAGGTCAACAACCTGGCCCTTTTTCACTTCTCAGTGACGGGTCACAGCAACAGCGTGCGGATATCCCCCAACAACTCACCCAGCAGATTGGTGAACCGGGCACCGTCGGCGCCGTTCACAGCCCGATGGTCGTAGGACAGTGACAGAGGCAGCATCAGCCTCGGCTGGAAGCTGGCCCCGTCCCACACCGGCTGCATCTGCGCCCTGGACACGCCCAGGATGGCCACTTCGGGGGTGTTGACGATGGGCGTAAACGCCTTGCCGCCGATTCCGCCCAGGCTGGTGATGGTAAAGCACGCGCCCTGCATCTCCGCCGGCTTCAGCTGCTTGTCGCGGGCCTTTTGCGCCAGCTCGGCTGCTTCCGCGGCCAATTCCCACAGGCCTTTTTTGTCCACGTCGCGGATCACCGGTACCAGCAAGCCCGCCGGCGTGTCCACCGCAATACCAATATGGATGTACTGCTTGCGGACAATTTCCTTGCGCTCCAGATCCAGCGACACGTTGAACTGGGGCAGTTCCTGCAGCACCCGGGCACAGGCTTTCAGCAGGAACGGCAACGGCGTCATTTTAATGCCCTTCTGCTCTCCCGCCTTCTTCTGGCTCTTGCGGAAGTTTTCCAGTTCGGTGATGTCGGCGTCGTCGAACTGGGTGACGTGGGGCACGTTCAGCCAGCTGCGCTGCATGTTGTTGGCGGTGGCCACCTGCATGCGGCTCATGGCTTCCCGGCTCACTTCGCCAAACTGGCTGAAGTCCGGCAGCTTGACCCCGGGGATGCCACTGCCGGTGGCCACCACGGAACCTTTTTGGGCCTGATTCAGCTGCTGCTTGATGTACTGTTCAACGTCTTCCTTCAAGATGCGGTTTTTCGGTCCGGACGGCTTGACCCGGGTCAGGTCGGCACCCAGCTCCCGGGCAATTTTTCGCACCGCAGGACCGGCGTGCACCTTGGTGCCTGCAGCCGCCACTTCAGCCTCGGTTTTAACCGCCGTGGGTGCGGCAGGCGCGGGGCTCGAGGGTTGCTCCGGGGCCGACTCCACCTGTGCCGGCTGCTCAGCGGCGGGCGCAGGTTCACTGTCGGCCGGCGCGTCATCACCCCCGTCACTTCCCTCGCCCGCCACGGTCATTTCCACCAGGGCGTCGCCTTCTGACAGGGTGCCGCCTTCGGCCACCAGCACCTTGTCCACGGTCCCGGCAAAGGGCGAAGGGATTTCCATGGTGGCTTTGTCCGACTCCACGGTAACCAGCGGATCGTCCACTTCGATCACATCACCTGCGCTGACGTTGATCTCGATCACCGGCACGTCGGTCATGCCATCCAGGGACGGTACCTTGACCGTTTCCTGACGGGCCCCGGCCGTCTTGGGAGCGCTCTCTGCAGCCGCGGCCTGTGATTCTTGCGGCGCGGCTTCGGCCGGCTGCTCGTCCGCAGGTGGTTCTGCTGCCGCCGGTGCCTGCTCAGTGTCGGCCGACGAAGCGTCGCTGCCACCGTTCACCTCCATGAGCCCCACCACGTCGCCCTCTTTCACCTTGTCACCGATGTTCACCGTGATTTTAGTGATTTTACCCGCATGGGGAGACGGCAATTCAACGGACGCTTTATCCGTCTCCAGGGTCAGAATGGAGTCTTCCATCTCCACGGTATCGCCGGCACTGACGACGATTTCAATAACCTCGACCTCGTCTGCACCGCCGAGATCGGGAACTGTAATTTCCTGTTCACTCATTGCGGTCTCCTCAGCACAGCGCGGGGTTGGTTTTGTTGCGATCAATGCCGTATTTACGCATCGCTTCGAGAACAACGTCCTCTTTGATTTCGCCGTCACGTACCAGCCCGGTCAAGGCCGTGACGGTGACGTGGTAACGATCCACCTCAAAGTGGCTGCGCAGTGTTTCGCGGGTATCACTGCGCCCATACCCGTCGGTGCCCAGGGTCAGATAGGTGCCGGGCACGAAGGCACGGACCTGCTCTGAATAAAGCTTCATGTAGTCGGTGGCCGAAATCACCGGGCCTTTCTGACCGTCGAGACAGCGGGTGATGTACGCCTGACGGGGTTTGTCGTCCGGGTGCAAGCGGTTCCAGCGCTCCACGTGCAGGCCGTCACGGCCGAGCTCGCTGAAGCTGGTGACACTCCACACATCACTGGCGATACCGAAATCATCTTTCAGCATCTGAGCCGCGGCACGAACCTCGTTGAGAATGGCACCGGAGCCCAGCAACTGGACCCGATGTGCTTTTTTCTTGCCCTTGGCTTCCACCGATTCCAGCAAATACATGCCCTGAATGATGCCGTCCTCGACCCCTTCCGGCATCGCCGGCTGCTCGTAGTTTTCGTTCATCATGGTCAGGTAGTAGAACAGGTTTTTGTTCTCCTCGAACATCTCCTTCATACCATGATGGATCACCACCGCCATTTCATAACCGTAGGCGGGGTCGTAGGCTTTACAGTTCGGTATGGTCTGCGCCAGCAGATGGCTGTGACCGTCCTGATGCTGCAACCCCTCGCCGTTCAGGGTGGTCCGTCCGGCGGTGCCGCCGATCAGGAAGCCACGGGCCTGGATATCCCCCGCCGCCCACGCCAGATCGCCGACCCGCTGGAACCCGAACATGGAGTAGTAGGCGTAAAACGGAATCAGCGGAAAGCCGTTGTTGCTGTAAGAGGTGGCACACGCCATCCAGGCCGCCATGGCACCGGCTTCGTTAATGCCTTCCTGCAGGATCTGGCCTTTTTTATCTTCCTTGTAGTACATGATCTGTTCCCGGTCCTGGGGCACGTACTTCTGACCTTCGGCGGTGTAGATCCCCAACTGCCGGAACATGCCTTCCATACCAAAGGTACGGGCTTCATCGGGAACAATCGGCACGACCCGTTTGCCCACGCGCTTGTCTCTCACCAGTGCAGAGAGAATGCGCACAAACGCCATGGTGGTGGAAATTTCACGCCCACCGGAGCCTTCCAGCACGTTCTTGAAGATATCGAGATCGGGAATCTTCAGGGGCTGGCTGTCTTTGCGGCGCTTCGGCAGAAACCCACCCAGATCCTGACGGCGCTTGCGCATGTAGACCATTTCCGGACTGTCCGGAGCGGGCCGGTAATAGGGCACGTTTTCCAGCTCGTCGTCCTTGATGGGCACCGCAAAACGATCCCGGAAGCCCTTCAGGGTCTCCAGATCCAGTTTTTTCAGCGAGTGGGTGGTGTTCTGGCCTTCACCCGCTTCGCCAAACCCATAGCCTTTAATGGTGTGCGCCAGGATAACGGTGGGCTTGCCATTGTTGCTGTTGACCGCACGATGGTAGGCCGCATACACCTTGTAGGGATCGTGACCACCCCGGTTCAGGTTGTTGATGTCTTCATCGGTCAGATCTTCTGCCAGCTTGGCCAGCTCGGGGTTCTTGCCGAAGAAGTGCTTACGGGTATACACCGGACCGTTACTGGTGTAATTCTGAATTTCGCCATCGACCAGCTCGTCCATGGTGTGCTGCATCACGCCATCGACGTCCTTATCGAACAGGGGATCCCACATGCGCCCCCAGACCACCTTGATGACGTTCCAGCCGGCACCGCGGAAGATGCCTTCCAGTTCCTGGATAATTTTGCCGTTACCACGCACCGGCCCATCCAGCCGCTGCAGGTTGCAGTTCACCACGAACACCAGATTATCCAGCTTCTCACGGCCGGCCTTGGAGATGCACCCCAGGGTTTCCGGCTCGTCGCACTCACCGTCGCCGATAAAGCACCAGACCTTGCGGTCTTCCATATCGATCAGCTCGCGGCTGTGGAGGTACTTCATCACGTGGGCCTGGTAGATCGCCTGAATCGGCCCCAACCCCATGGATACGGTGGGGAACTGCCAGTAGTCGGGCAGCAGCCAGGGGTGTGGGTAGGAGGGCAGACCGTTGCCATCGACCTCTTCACGGAACTTGTCCAGCTGCTCTTCACTGAAACGGCCCTCGAGGAACGAACGCGCGTAAATTCCGGGGGATGAATGCCCCTGGAAATAAACCAGATCCGATTCGCGTTGGTCGCCGCCACCGTGGAAAAAGTAGTTAAAACCCACATCGTACAGGGTTGCGGAAGAGGCAAAGGTAGAAATGTGGCCGCCCAGATCGCCAGGGCGTCGATTGGCCCGCAGCACCATGGCCAGCGCATTCCAGCGAATCAGCGAGCGAATGCGCCGCTCCATGAACAAATCACCCGGCATGCGGGCTTCCTGATTGACTGGAATGGTATTACGGAACGGTGTGGTGATGCTGTAGGGCAGCTCGGTGCCGTCCCGGCTGGCGCGTTCGGAAAGACGCTCCAGAATAAACTTGGCCCGATCGACACCTTCGTGCTCGATCAAGGATTCTAACGCATCCAGCCATTCGCTGGTTTCTGTGGGATCATCGTCCTGGTACATCAAATCCTCCCGTTGGCATTTCGCACATAAGCCCACCACGGCGGGCTGCTGTGGCAGTCGCCACCTTGAACTGGGGCGTTGAAATTATTGTGTGTTTACAGCATAGCCCAGCACCCCCGGGATGCCCGGCCTGCAGCGGCACTCCCCAAAAACTGCACACCGCCGAACCGTGAATGTTGTGCTTTTTACTACAAAAAAACGAAAAAAACCGAAATTTAACCGCGAAAACTGACAATAACACTAAAGCACCGCAAATAATGACGTTTTTTTACCAAACCCTCAAGAGCGCTCAGACCAATGTATTAGTTTTGTCCGCCGACCCGCCGGAAAACCAAAGACCTCAAAACAATTTGCCAATAAAAAATCACTGACAGTGGCCTTTTTTCGCCGAAAACACGCCAGATTCCGCGAACAGGGCGCCACGACCGAAAATGTTCATTAGTACTGAAAACTTCCGCATACTGCTGTATACTTCGCGCTCACTTTGCAGATCTTTCGAGCGGTTTTTAACTACCCTCCTTTTTCTTTTCCGTATAGCCACATTCACAATTACAAGAGGACGATCCATGAACTCCATCGTCACATTTCCGAACCGCATCCCGGCGGCCGAGTTCGAAGAAAGGCGCTTCACCGTGTACACCGACCGTCAGTTCGACAAAATCGACGTCATCCAGCAACTGCCCGCCGAAACGCTGTTTGAAATGAAGGTGGTGGCCAGCGTGCTGCCCTTCCGGGTCAATGAATACGTCATCAACGAACTGATCAACTGGGACCGGGTACCCAACGACCCCATCTATCAGCTGGTGTTTCCGCAAAAGGGCATGCTCAAAGACGAGCACTTTGACCGCATGGCCGCCCTGCACCGGGAAGGCGCTGACCGCAAGGCCATTCAGGCGCTCGCCAAAGATATCCGCGACGAGCTGAACCCCCACCCCGCCGGCCAGATGGACATGAACATGCCCACGCTGGGCGGCGAAGTGCTGGACGGCATCCAGCACAAATACCGCGAAACCGTGCTGTTTTTCCCGGCCCAGGGGCAGACCTGTCACTCCTACTGCACCTTCTGCTTCCGCTGGGCGCAATTTGTCGGTGACAAAGACCTGAAGATGTCCAGCACCGAAGCCGACAAGCTGCACGGCTACCTGCAGGAACACAAAGAGGTGACCGATCTGCTGGTGACCGGCGGCGACCCGATGGTGATGAAAACCCGCAGTCTGGCGCAATACCTGGAACCGCTGCTGGCACCGGAGTTTGATCACATCCAGACCATCCGCATCGGCACCAAGGCCCTGACCTTCTGGCCCTATCGCTTTGTCACCGACAAAGACGCGGATGAGCTGATCGAGCTGTTCGCCCGCCTGGTGGATGCGGGCAAGCACCTGGCCATCATGGCCCACTACAACCACTGGCAGGAAATCAGCACCGACATCGCCGAAGAAGCCATCCGCCGCATCCGCGCCACCGGAGCCGAAATCCGCGCCCAGGGCCCACTGATCAAGCACGTCAACGACAACGCCGACGACTGGGCCAAACTGTGGAACAAGGAAGTGCAGCTGGGCATCATCCCCTACTACATGTTTGTAGAACGGGACACCGGCGCCAAGGCCTACTTTGAAGTACCCCTGGCCCAAGCGTTCCACATCTACCGCGAGGCCATGAAAAAAGTCAGCGGTCTGGCCCGCACCGCCCGCGGCCCGAGTATGAGCGCCGGTCCCGGCAAAGTGGAGATTCAGGGCATCACCGAAATCCACGGCGAGAAGGTGTTCGTACTGCGCTTCCTGCAAGGCCGCAACCCGGACTGGGTGCAGCGCCCGTTCTTCGCCAAATACAGCGAAACCGCTACCTGGCTGCCCGATCTGAAGCCGGCGTTTGGCGAAGAGAAGTTCTTTTTTGAAGACGAGTATGACGCGATGCGGAAAGGCAACGGCTGAGGCCGGACGGGTCTGGGGGGCTGACGCCAGTCTGCCCCCCTCAAGAGCACCATCAATGCATTAACGTGTACAGCTTGCGCCGGTAGGTGCGCACATCGGGGTTGGCGCTGCCCAGCTTGTCGAACAATTCGATCAAGGTGGTTTTGGCCACCTCGTTCTTGTACTTGCTGTCCGCCTGCATCAAGCGGATCAACAGATCCATGGCTTGCGCGTTGTTCTCCTGCAGCACATGGTGCAGGGCCAGCTGGTGCAGGGCGTCGGCGTCGTCAGGGCTGGCGGCCAGGGTGGCTTCCAGCTCGCTGACCGGTGCCAGTTCGGCAGACTGCTTCAGAAACTTGATACGCGCCGCCAGCTGCTTGGCCTGGTGCTGCAGCTTGTCTTCCGGGGGCAGGCTGTCGTACACCTGCTCGGCGGTCTCCAGATCGCCCTGCTCGGCTTTCAGCTGCGCCAGATCAATCAACACTTTTATGTTGTCCGGGTCGGCCTGATTCAGCTCGGCCAGGATCGTCTGGGCACCATCCAGATCCCCCTCCTGCCAACGTTTGTGCGCGGTTTCGTAGGGGTCTTCAACAGGCGCCTCCACGTGTTTGTCCAACACCGCCCGGACTTCACCTTCCGGCAGGGCACCGTTGAAGCCATCCACTGCCTGACCGTCTTTCACCAGTATCACCGTGGGCAGACTGCGCACCCCCAGACTGGCGGTCAGCTGTTGCTGTTCGTCCGCATTTACCTTGGCGAGCAGAAACTGCCCCTTGTATTCGCGCGCCAGCTTTTCAAGGATCGGCAGCAACTGCTTGCAAGGCGCGCACCAGTCGGCCCAGACGTCGACCAGAACCGGTGTCCGGGACGACGCATCCATAACCGATTCCTGAAAATTTTCTGCCGTCGCGTCGAATATATAGGGGGAGTCGCTCATGGTACATTCCTAGTGAGATAGCTGATTGATTCACAGACTTGTGCATTACTTTGATAGTGAAGGCAAGTTACGAAATTTCAAGCCTGCCCGATGGTTATATCCGCCGCAAGTGAACACGATTATTGCCTTTGTCCTTGAATTACCGACTTTCGCCGCCAGATATATAGCCATGTATGCGCTTCTGCATGAGTGATGCGCCCAATCCATTACTGATGGAAGTTGAGAGGGTATGACTGACGAGAACCGTAACACTAACGATGACGATATTACGGAATACATTGGTAAAGGCGAAAACAGCAAAAGCCTGATTTTGCCGCAACAGGCATTGCCCCGCCGGATGTACATCCTGCCGGTGTCCAATCGCCCTTTTTTCCCCGCCCAGGTGCAACCGGTCATGGTGAATGAAGACCCGTGGCAGGAGACCCTTAAACGGGTCGGCGAAACCGATCACCGGGTGCTGGGGATCTGTTTCAGCGAAGACCTCGGCCCTGACCAGCGCATTCCCTCCAGCGACCAGCTGGAAACCATCGGCTGTGCGGTTCGGGTACACCATGCACAGCAGGAGAGCGGCAAAATCCAGTTTGTCGCCCAGGGCCTGCAACGCATCAAGATTGTGCAGTGGCTGCGGCGCAAACCACCCTATCTGGTCGAGGTGGAATACCCCGACGCCCCGGAAGAAGACGCCGATGAGCTGAAGGCTTACACCCTGGCCATCATCAGTGCCATTAAAGAACTGCTGCGCACCAACCCGCTGTACGGCGAAGAGGTGAAACAGTACCTGTCGCGGTTCGGTCCGGAGGACAGTTCGCCGCTGACCGACTTCGGTGCCTCCATGACCAGCGCCCCCGGGACGGAGTTGCAGGATATTCTCGACACCGTGCCCCTGCTGCGGCGGATGGAGAAGGTACTGCTGTTGCTGCGCAAAGAGCAGGAAGTGGCCCGTTTGCAGACCGAAATCAGCGATGAGGTTAACGACAAGGTGCAGAAGCACCAGCGTGATTTCTTCCTGCGGGAACAACTGAAGGTGATTCAACGGGAACTCGGTATCGCCAAAGACGACAAAACCGCGGACGTTGAGCGCTTCGAGGCGCGTATGGCCGACCTGGACCCACCCGCCCATGTGGTTGAGCGGTTTGACGAAGAAGTCCAAAAGCTGCAGATGCTGGAACAGGGCTCCCCGGAGTACGGAGTGACCCGTAACTACCTGGACTGGCTGACTCTGGTGCCCTGGGGCCGGCACTCCGAAGATCATTTTAACCTGCAAGAAGCCCGCCGCATCCTCGACAAGGACCACGACGGCCTGGATGAAGTGAAGGACCGGATGATCGAGTTCCTGGCAGAAGGCAGCTTTAAGGGTGAAGTATCGGGTTCCATCCTGCTGCTGGTCGGCCCGCCAGGGGTGGGTAAAACCTCCATCGGCCATTCCATTGCAGAGGCGTTAGGGCGTGAATTTTATCGTTTCAGCGTCGGCGGCATGCGGGACGAAGCCGAGATTAAAGGCCACCGTCGCACCTATATCGGGGCCATGCCGGGCAAATTTGTGCAGGCCCTGAAAGACGCCAAGGTTTCGAACCCGGTGATCATGCTGGATGAGATCGACAAGATTGGCTCCTCCTTCCAGGGCGACCCGGCCTCGGCCCTGCTGGAAACCCTCGACCCCGAACAAAACCGGGAGTTTCTGGACCATTACCTGGATGTGCGCATGGACCTGTCCAATGTGCTGTTCATCTGTACCGCCAACCAGCTGGACACCATTCCGCGGCCATTACTCGACCGCATGGATGTGGTGCGCCTGTCGGGTTACATCGCCGAAGAAAAACTGGCCATTGCCAAGCACCACTTGCTGCCACGCCTGTTGAAACGCAGCAAGCTGCTGAAAAAGCAACTAAACATCAGCGACGCCGCGCTGCGACACATTATTGACGGCTACGCCCGGGAAGCCGGGGTGCGGAATCTGGAGAAGCTGCTGCACCGGATTGTGCGCAAGGGAATCGTCAAGCTGCTGGAAGCACCCGAGGTACCGGTACGGGTCGGCGTGGCGGATGTGGTGGAGTACCTGGGGCAGCCCTCGTTCCGCAAAGAACACGCCCTCAAAGGGGTGGGCGTAGTCACCGGTCTGGCCTGGACCGCCATGGGCGGCGCCACGTTGAGTGTGGAAGCCTCGCGCATTCATACCAATCAGCGTGGCTTCAAACTCACCGGCCAGCTGGGCGAAGTCATGCGGGAGTCGGCCGAGATTGCCTACAGCTATGTGTCTTCCAACCTGAAGCGCTACAAAGGCGACCCGGCCTTCTTCGACAAGTCGTTTGTGCACATTCATGTGCCGGAAGGCGCCACCCCCAAAGACGGCCCCAGTGCCGGCGTGACCATGGCCACGGCCCTGCTGTCCATTGCCCGGCAGGAAGCGCCGCACACCGAGGTGGCCATGACGGGTGAGCTGACCCTGACCGGGCAGGTGCTGGCCGTGGGAGGGATTCGCGAGAAAGTGATTGCTGCCCGCCGGCAGAAAATAATGACGCTGATTCTGCCCGACGCCAACCGGGGGGATTACGATGAGTTGCCGGACTACCTGAAAAAAGGGCTGACGGTGCACTTTGCCAAGCATTATGGCGACGTGTATCAGGTGTGTTTCGTCAACAAAACCCCAAAGCGCCCCAGTGTGCACTGAGCATCAGCACGGCGGTTGCGCGGCCCCGGTTTCCACCCGGGCGCCGCGCACGGCGAGTCATTTGTCCTGTGCTTTCCAATCATCTTCCTGCAACACCGAGCCCACCTCCAGCACCGGGGAGGCATCGATATCGTCGGCGTCCATCATGTGAGCCACCCGCTGCAAAGACGCAACTATCATGCTTTGCTCCCACTCCTCAAGGGCCTGGAACTTCTTGGTAAACTCTTCCTGCAGGGGTTGCGGAGCCCGCGCCAGAATTTTTTCGCCTTCTTCGGTGAGGTGGGCGTGCACCTTGCGCCGGTCCCGGGTACTGCGCACCCGATAGACCAGGTTGCGTAATTCCAGGCGGTCCAGAATCGTGGTCACGGTCGCCTGACTCAAGCTGACTTTATTGGCGATGGTGCCGATGGTCACCTCCCCCAGATCCCGGATCGACCGCATGATCAGCAACTGGGGTCCCGTCAGGCCTACGTGCTTACTCAGGCGCTTGGAATGAAGGTCCGTGGCCCGGATGACACGCCGTAAGGACACAAGTACCAATTCGTAATTATTCAATAGACCACTCCGGCATATGCTCTTGAATTCGCGAAATTAACAGGTATAAACATTATAGATGACTTCTACAATTAGAATCTCTGAACAACAGAAAGGCAAATAGGACCGGCCGCCGGTCGCTGCGCCAAAACCACGGCTCTGATGCCCCCAGACTGGACGATGTATTCAATGAGTAACCCGGCGCCTCTGTTAGCGCAATGGTCCCATTTGCTGACCACCCCGCTACTGGCCTGGCTGTTGGCCGGTGCGCTGTTGCTGTCGACACCCGCGTTGTCTGAGGAGCCGCCCGAAGAGGCTCGCGAGGCTGACGTAGCCGAACGGGTCGCCGAGCTGGACGAACCCCTCTACAACCCCTTTATCGAGCGCTACCTGCTCGATGAGGTCAGGTCGTTGCGTACAGACCTGCTCAACACCCGTGCGGAATTGATTGAAAAGGTCGTTAACAAAGAACTGTCCGTCGCCGACAAGAGCATGTCTTATGCCACCGACACCGTGACCTACTTTTTTTACCTGATCGCGGCAGCCACTTCCATTCTCGTGTTGATCGGCTGGAATTCTATCAGAGATATGCGTCAGCAGCTGACAAATCTGGCGGAAGATCGGGTCAACGAACTGGTGGTGGTGTATGAGCAGCGTCTCAAAGATATCGAGGAACAACTGAAGCAAAAATCCGACATCATTCACCAGAACCAGGCCGACATCGAGCGCACCAACGAAGTCCACTCGCTGTGGCTGAAGGCCAGCCAGGAGCCCTCACAACAAAACAAGATAACGGTCTATGACCAGATTCTCGAGCTTCGTCCCGACGATGTGGAGGCCCTGAGTTACAAGGCCGACGCGGTGCTGGAATTGCAGGAACCCCTGTGGGCCATCAGCCTGTGCTTGCGGGCGCTCAAACTGGCGCCCGACAATGGCCATGCCCTTTATCAGCTGGCGTGTGCCTACGCCGAAATAGGCCGTTGGGAAGATGCCGTCAACAATCTTGCCATGGCAATTGATATTTCCGAAGCATATAGGGATGATGCTTCTACAGAT
Organism: Marinobacter sp. X15-166B; assembly: GCF_001752365.1. Lineage (GTDB taxonomy): Bacteria > Pseudomonadota > Gammaproteobacteria > Pseudomonadales > Oleiphilaceae > Marinobacter. The sequence continues at coordinate 722,431 of NZ_MEIY01000001.1, forward strand.
CAAAGCTTTGCGCAACTTCATGAGCATGATCGCTTTTGCAGTCTGGTCTACACTGAGGAGACCCAGACTGCAGTGGTCTGAGAATACCAAAAATAACCCTGACCCAATGTAGGACAGACTCAATGAAAACAACTATTAAATCACTCGCTTCCGCAATTGCTGTGTCCACCGCCCTGATGGGAGCTGGCTACGCCTCTGCTGATATCAAAATTGGCATCGCCGGACCCATGACCGGTCCCGTTGCCCAATACGGTGACATGCAGTTTTCCGGCACCCGCATGGCGATTGAACGCATCAACGCGGCAGGCGGCGTGTTGGGAGAGAAACTGGTCGGCGTCGAAGTCGACGATGTGTGCGACCCCAAGCAAGCGGTGACCGTCGCCAACCGGCTGGTCAACCAGGGGGTGCAGTTTGTGGTGGGCCACTTGTGCTCCAGTTCCACCCAGCCAGCGTCGGATATTTATGAAGACGAAGGCATACTGATGATCACGCCCGCGTCCACCAGCCCGGAAATCACCGAGCGCGGCTACGAACTGGTGTTCCGCACCATCGGCCTGGACAGCATGCAAGGGCCCGTTGCCGGCAACCACATTGCCAGCAAGAACCCCGACGCCGTGGCCGTAATCCACGACAAGCAACAGTACGGTGAAGGCATCGCCACCGCAGTGCGCGACACCCTCAAGGAAGCAGGCGTCGAGGTGGCCCTGTTTGAAGGGATTACCGCCGGTGACAAGGATTTCTCATCGCTGATCACCAAGCTCAAACAGGCCGATGTCGATTACGTCTACTTCGGCGGCTACCACCCGGAGCTGGGACTGATTCTCCGTCAGGCCCGCCAGGCCAACCTGGACGCGGTTTTCATGGGCCCTGAAGGGGTCGGTAACAACGACATCAACACCATCGCCGGCGAGGCGGCGGAGGGCCTGCTGGTCACCCTGCCCCCCAGCTTTGACGAAAAAGCAGAAACAAAGACCTGGTCGATGCTTTTGCCAGCAAGAACGAAGACCCCTCCGGGCCGTTTGTCCTTACCTCCTACGCGGCCGTACAGCTGATCGCCGAGGGCATCGAAAAAGCCGGCTCCGCCGACCCGATGGCGGTGGCCGAAGCGCTGCGCAGCCACTCCTTTGAAACCCCCATCGGTCCTGTTCAGTACGACGACAAGGGCGACATGACGTCGTTTGAGTTCGTGGTCTACGAATGGCACTCCGACGGCAGTAAAACTCCGCAAAACTGAGCAGTAAACCCTACTGACCGATAACCATGAAGACACCTTCCCACCGCGATCCGGGGGAAGGTGTTTTTCCGGGCTTAACCAGAAGCCTCTGAACTGACAGGGCCGCAGTCATGCTGTCGGAGTTATAACTTATGCCAGATTTTCTGTATTTTCTTCAGCAACTCATTAACGGTCTCGCCATCGGAAGTGCCTATGCCTTAATCGCCATTGGCTACACAATGGTTTATGGCATCATCGGCATGATCAACTTTGCCCACGGTGAGATATACATGATCGGCGCCTATACCGCGCTGATTGCGATTACCGGCCTCGCAACCCTCGGGATTGCCTGGCTGCCGCTGATCCTGGTGGTGGCGCTGGTGTGCGCGGTGCTGGTGTCCAGCTCGATGGGCTGGGCGGTGGAGCGGGTCGCCTACCGACCGGTGCGGGGCCGCCACCGGCTGATCCCGCTGATATCCGCCATCGGCATGTCCATTTTCCTGCAAAACTACGTGCACCTTGCACAGGGCTCGCGCAACGTGGGTTTTCCCGCCCTGATCCAGGGCGGCTTCCAGTTTGGTGACCCGGATTCGTTCCAGACCTCCATCTCCTATATGCAGATCACCATATTTGTGGCCACCCTGGTCTGCATGTCGGCCCTGACCCTGTTCATCTCCCATTCCCGCATCGGCCGCGCCTGTCGGGCGGTTTCCCAAGATCTGGGCATGGCCAACCTGTTGGGCATCGAGACCAACCGGATTATCTCGGCCACCTTCGTGATTGGCGCTTCACTGGCGGCTGTGGCCGGCCTGCTGCTGGGCATGTATTACGGCTCGGTCGACCCACTGTTCGGATTTATTGCGGGGCTGAAGGCCTTTACCGCCGCCGTCCTCGGAGGCATCGGCAGCATCCCGGGGGCCATGCTGGGCGGGTTGATCCTGGGTGTATCCGAAAGTATGACGTCGGGCTACCTGAGCGGTGAATACAAGGACGTGGTCTCGTTTGGTTTGCTGATTCTGATTCTGCTGTTCAAGCCCACAGGGCTGCTGGGCAAACCGGAGGTTGAGAAAATATGATGGCCGCTCAAAACGTCAAGCATGCACTTTTTTGTGCAATTATTACGCTCGTCATCTCCTACCCCATTCTCGGGCTGAAACTGGAAGCCGCGGGCATCCGGGTGGTGCTGACCGGCGCCGACGCCAGCACTCTGGTCGCGATAGTGGCGGCGGCTGTGGCGGTGTTCGTGTTCCAGCTGTTTCGGGACACTATTTTCAAAGGGCTCGGCCGTCTGCCTAGCTTCTCCCCGCTGGCGAACCGGGAACCCATGTCCCAGGAAAAACGCGCACGGGTCGAATCCATTGCGCTGATCCTGCTGCTGATGGCGGCGCTGACCTGGCCATTCTTTGCCTCCCGGGGCTCGGTCGACCTGGCCACCCTGGTGCTCATATACGTCATGCTGGCTTTGGGCCTGAACGTGGTGGTCGGCCTGGCCGGACTCCTGGACCTGGGCTATGTGGCGTTTTACGCCGTCGGCGCCTACACCTTCGCCCTGCTGCACCAGTATTTTGACTTTACGTTCTGGCAAGCCCTGTTTGTCGGCTCCGGTCTCGCGGCTTTTACGGGTATGCTGCTGGGTTTTCCGGTACTGCGGTTACGGGGGGATTATCTGGCCATCGTAACCCTCGGATTTGGTGAGATCATCCGTATTTTGCTGAACAACTGGACCCAGCTGACCGGTGGTCCGAACGGCATTGGGGGCATTCCCGATCCGACGCTGTTTGGCATGGAGTTCGGGCGCCGGGTGAAGGAAGAAGGCAATATCTCGTTCCACGAGTTCTTTAATATCCCGTACGACAGCAACCACAAAATCATCTTCCTGTACCTGATCGCCCTGGTGCTGGCCACCTTCACTGCCCTGGTCATTCGCCGGTTCATGAAAATGCCGGTCGGTCGGGCCTGGGAAGCCTTGCGTGAAGATGAAATCGCCGCCCGTTCCCTCGGCCTGAATCGCACTTCGATTAAATTGTCTGCCTTTACCATCGGTGCTTTTTTCGCCGGTTTTGCCGGCACTGTGTTTGCGTCCAAGCAAGGCTTTATCAGCCCGGAATCGTTTGTCTTCCTCGAGTCGGCGATCATTCTGGCCATCGTGGTGCTGGGCGGCATGGGTTCGCAACTGGGCGTTATTCTGGCCGCGATTGCGGTCACCATTCTGCCCGAACTGGCCCGGGAATTTTCCGAGTACCGGATGCTGATCTTCGGCGCGGCCATGGTCACCATGATGGTCTGGCGTCCGCAGGGTTTGATGCCCGTGCGCCGCATCCCCATCAAACTCAAGAAGGCGGAGTAACAACCCATGCTTGAAGTACGCAATCTATCCATGCGTTTTGGCGGGCTACTCGCTGTCGACCAGGTTTCGCTGGATGTACAGGAACAGGAAATCGTTTCCATTATCGGCCCTAACGGAGCGGGTAAAACCACGGTATTCAACTGCATGAGCGGCTTTTACAAGCCCAGTGGCGGCCAGATCATTTTTGACGGCAAGGAGATTCAGGGCAAATCGGACCATAAAATATCCCTCATGGGCATGGTCCGTACCTTTCAGCATGTGCGCCTGTTTACCAAGATGACGGTGGTGGAGAATCTGTTGGTCGCCCAACACCGCCACCTGAATACCAACTTTATGGCCGGACTGCTGAAAACGCCGGACTACCGGGAGCGGGAGCGCAAAGCCCTCGACCGCGCCGCCTACTGGCTGGAGCGGGTCGGCCTGATGGATCTCGCCAACCGGGAAGCCGGCAACCTGGCCTATGGCCAGCAACGGCGCCTGGAGATCGCCCGCTGCATGGTCACCGAACCCAGGCTGCTGATGCTCGACGAACCGGCGGCCGGATTGAACCCGGCCGAAACCCGCGAGCTGAACCAGCTCATCAACAGCCTGAAAGAAGATTACAACGTGTCGGTGGTCCTGATTGAACACGACATGAGTCTGGTCATGGAAATCTCCGACCGGATAACGGTCATCAATCAGGGGCGACCGCTGGCGGCGGGCACCCCGGATGAGGTGCGCAACAATGACGACGTTATCAAGGCCTATCTGGGTGAGACCTAAGGAACTGCTATGCTAGTACTCGACAACATTCACACCCATTACGGCAAGATTGAAGCTCTCCATGGGGTCTCGGTCGAAATCAAGAAGGGTGAGATCGTTTCCCTGATCGGTGCCAATGGCGCTGGCAAGACCACCATGCTGATGACGGTCTGCGGCACCCCGCAGGCGTCCGCGGGCCGGATTACCTTTCAGGGGCGTGACATTACCCACCAGCCCACCGCCAGCATCATGCGCTCCGGAATCGCCATTGTGCCCGAAGGCCGGCGGGTGTTTCCGGGGCTGACGGTGACTGAAAACCTGCACATGGGTGGTTTTTTTAACACCAAAGCCGAAATCAGCAAAAGCCAGGCACACGTGTTCGAGCTGTTCCCGCGGTTGAAGGAGCGCGAGGATCAGCGGGCGGGCACCATGTCAGGGGGTGAGCAGCAAATGCTCGCCATTGGCCGGGCACTGATGAGCAAACCCCAGATGATCATACTGGACGAGCCGTCTCTGGGCCTTGCCCCGCTGGTGATCAAACAGATTTTTGAAATCATCGGCCAACTGAGGGACGAGGGCATCACCGTGTTCCTGGTGGAACAGAACGCCAACCAGGCCCTGGCCCTGGCCGACCGCGGTTATGTGCTGGAAACCGGCAAAATCCGTTTGCACGATACCGGCAAGAACCTGCTGGCCAATCCGGAGGTGCGCAAGGCCTATCTGGGGGGCTGACCACCGGGCCGAAACCTTAAGGTGACACGGCGCGGTTGTGCACTATACTCAGGACTACGGTCATTTTTGCCCCCTGGGCAGAGCCGTCAGGACCGTCAACGCACTGATAGACAATGCATCAACACACGGTGCTTAAGCGACGAAAAACAAAAATTCGATGGAGTGGACAATGAAAAAACTGATCGCAGGTGCAATTCTTCTGGGTGTCTCTACCATGGCGTTCGCGCAGCCGGGTTGTGGTGTGGGTGCCATGATCTGGAAGGGTCAGTCCGGCGCGGCGCCGCATATTCTGGCAGCCACCACCAACGCCACCTTCGGTAACCAGACCTTTGGCATGACCACCGGCACACTGGGTTGTAACACCAACGAGTCGGTCCAGTCGCTGGCGCTGTACATGGACAACAACTTCGACAAGATCGCCCGCGACATGTCCCGCGGCAACGGTGAGAATCTGGACACCATGGCGGTCCTTCTGGGGGTCGAGCAAGCTGACCGTGAGGCCTTCCGCAGCTTGCTCCAAAACAACTTCGCCACCATCGTACCCTCGGCCGACACCACCTCCGGTGAAGCCGTGGACAGCATTGTCGCACTGATGCTGCAAGATGAAGTGCTGAGCAAGTACGTCGCAGCCTAAGCGCTAACTACGGACGGGCAAGCAGCCAAGGATGGCACGGCTCCTCTCCACCTGCTTACGATGGCCGCTCATGCTCCCACTGCTTCGCCCGGGGCTGCTTGCCCCCGGTTTGCTGTTTGCTACCCACTGTTTTGCCGAATCACCAATTCAGCCCCTGCACACCGATCCTGTGTGGCTGACGCTGGGCCATTATCAGCAGGCAATGACCGGTGGTTATACCAGTCAGGCCGATGACCCTGATTTTTTCCTGAGCCCCGCTGGCAAACACTCCCCCAAGGACGAACTGGACGCTACCCTGCGAGCCATCCAGGCCGACGGCGAGGGGGACAGCCATGCCCGCTGCCAGTTTCCGGCCCGGGCGGCGTGGCTGCAACAGCAGTTTCAGCTCGAACTGCCCCCCATGGCCTGTCCGGCCTTTGATCAGTGGACCGCTACCCTTAACGCCGAACATGTCACCCTGGTGTTTGCCGCGTCTTACCTGAACAGCCCGTCCTCCATGTTCGGCCACACCTTTCTGCGGCTGGACCCCCCGCAGGACGATGCCAGCACCAATCTGCTGCTGGCCAATACCATCTCCTACGCCGCCGACGCCGCTGCCCACGACAACGAGTTGCTGTTTGCCTACAAAGGCATCTTCGGTGGCTACCCCGGGGTGACGTCCGTCGAGCCTTACTATGAAAAGATCCGGCTGTATTCCGATATCGAACACCGGGATCTGTGGGAGTACCGGCTCAACCTGCGCCCCGCGGAAGTGGCGCGCCTGTTAGCCCACACCTGGGAAATCCGCAACCGTAATTTCGATTATTACTTTTTCGATGAAAACTGTGCCTACCGGCTATTGGCCCTGATCGATGCGGCCCGCCCCGGTACGGACCTGATCGGCGAAGTCAGCACCCATGCCATTCCGTCGGACACCGTCCGCTGGGTGGTGGCGAAAGATCTGGTGGCCGAGGTGCATTACCGCCCCTCGGCGGCCACCTCGGTCAGTTACGCCCTGGGCCAGTTACCCGTCGCCCAGCAACGTCTGGCGGTGGCGCTGGCCAGGGGGGCACTGTCTGTCAACGCTCCGGACGTGGCGGCCCTCGAACCGGCGGACAAGGCCCGGCTTTTCGATGCCACCTACGATTACGTCCGCTATCAGAGCGCGGCAAAAAAATGGCCCCGCGAGCACGCCGCACCAGTGTCCCACGATTTGCTGGTTGCCCGCAGCCAGATCAGCGCAACCACCGCCACCAGCGAACCAACGGTGCCCGCGGTGCGCGACGACCAGGGGCATAACACCTTCCGGGCCAGCGTCGCCGCTGGCCGACGGGCGGATCGGAATTTCACCCAACTTACCCTGCGCCCGGCCTATCACGATCTGCTGGACCCGCCGGCCGGCTACCGCCACGGTGCCGAGCTGGAATTCTTGCGGGTAGATGCCCGCTATTACACCGATAACCAGAGCCTGGAGCTGGAGCAATTGACCGGTGTGGCCATCCGTTCCCTGTCGACCCGCAATGCCTTCTTCCAGCCCCTGTCCTGGCAAGTGGGTTTTGGGGGGCGGCGCACCGACACCGGCAGCAAACGGGTTCTGGCGCCGTATCTGGAAGGGGGCGTTGGTGGCAGTTGGGCGCTTGGCAGCAACACGCAGGCGTTCGCGCTGGCCACCGTCGACGCGGAAATCGACGACGACCTGAATAAGGGTTATGACCTCGGCCCCGGTGCGGATCTGGGGCTGGTCTTCCAACACCACACCGTCAGTGCCCTGGCGGGCGTCAAACGCAAAGCCTGGCTGGTGGACAACCTGCAGCGTCAGGACCAACTGTATGTGCACACCAACTGGCATCTGTCCCGGGCGGTCAGTGCTTTTGCAGCCTTTACCCGGGAACACCACTTCGACCGGTATCACACCTTATGGCACGTCGGACTGCACGTTTATTTCTAGTCACGGCCCTGACTCTAACCGCCCTGTTTCACGGCGGCTGCAGCCAGTTGTTTTTCTATCCGGACCAGGTGACCTACCTCACCCCGGACCGGCTCAACCTGAGCTACGACGATGTCACCGTCAGCACGGCTGACGGCGAACGCCTGCATGGCTGGTGGCTGCCTGCGGTCGGGACCAGTCGCGGTACGGTGTACTTTCTGCACGGCAACGCCCAGAACATCAGCAGCCATCTGCTCAACGTCGCCTGGCTGCCGGAAGCCGGCTACAACCTGTTTCTGATCGATTATCGCGGGTATGGCCAATCCACCGGTGCCGCCGATCTGGAGGGCATCCTGCGTGACGCCGAGAGCGGATTACGCTGGCTGGTGGCGGATGCCCGCGCCCGCCACAAACCGGTGTACCTGCTGGGCCAGAGTCTGGGCGGGGCGGTCGCGGTGGCGCTGGCCGGCACCTGGCAACAGCGGGGCGAACAACCGGCCATCGACGCTCTGGTTGTGGACGGCACTTTTGCCGGATTCCGCGCCATCGCGCGGGAAAAACTGGCCGCCTTCTGGCTGACCTGGCCCCTGCAGGCGCCCTTGAGCTGGACCATTCCCGACGATTACGAAGGGGTGGATTACATCGCCAGAGTAGCGCCCACGCCCACCCTGATCATTCACAGCGCCCGGGATGGCATCATCCCTTTTCATCACGGTGCACAACTGTACCGGGCGGCGGCCTCGCCCAAATACTTTTTGCGCACCGATACCCCCCACGGGGCCACGTTCGTGATCCCGGCGTATCGGGAGATGGTGGCCGAGTTCCTACAAACAGGTGAACTGCCATAACCCCCCTCTCCCCAACCCCTCTCCCGCCAGGGGCGAGGGGCTACTGAAAAGACCACTTCACCCCTTCAGGCGCGGTGTTTACTCCCCTCCCCTTGCAGGCACGAGTTGTTGCCTCCCCTCGCGCTTGCAGGTACGAGTTGTTTACTCCCCTCGCCCTTGCAGGCTCGAGTTGTTTACTCCCCTCGCCCCTGGCGGGAGAGGGGCCGGGGGAGAGGGGGCACGGTTAAGCACACAGGCAAAAAAAAACCCGCTCCCCATTACTGGAGGCGGGTTTTTTTCAAGTCAGCAATCAGCCTTCAAAGTTTGTTGGCTGTTCACCTTCTTTGACTTCTTTCATCGACAGCTTCACGCGGCCGCGGTTGTCCACATCCAGCACCTTGACCAGCACTTCCTGGCCTTCGCTGAGTTCGTCGGAGACGTTCTCGATACGGCGGTCAGAAATCTGGGAGATGTGCACCAGGCCATCTTTACCTGGCAGGAGGTTAACAAAAGCACCAAAGTCCACAATGCGCTCGACGCGCCCCTTGTAAATGGCGCCCACTTCGATTTCAGCGGTGATTTCCATCACCCGCTTCATAGCTGCCTGCGCCGCCGCCTGATCGGAGGCGTAGATGCTGACGTTGCCGTCATCGTCCAGATCAATGGAGGCACCGGTTTCGTCACAGATGGCACGGATGGTGGAACCACCCTTACCGATGACGTCACGGATTTTCTCCGGGTTGATCTTGATGGTGGATATGCTCGGGGCGCGCTCGGACAGCTCGGTACGCGGCGTAGAGATCACCTTGGCCATTTCACCCAGGATGTGCTGACGGGCACTGTACGCCTGCTCCAGAGCCTGCTCCATGATCTCGTCGTTGATGCCCTGTATCTTGATGTCCATCTGCAGAGCGGTGATGCCTTCCGCGGTACCGGCCACTTTGAAGTCCATGTCGCCCAGGTGGTCTTCATCACCCAGAATGTCGGTCAGGATGGCAAACTTGTCACCTTCCTTCACCAGACCCATGGCAATACCGGCAACCGGTGCCTTGATCGGTACACCGGCGTCCATCAGGGCCAGACTGGAACCACACACAGACGCCATGGAGCTTGAACCGTTGGACTCGGTGATTTCAGACACCGAACGCACCGTGTACGGGAACTCTTCGATGGTCGGCATAACCGCCGCCACGCCACGCTTGGCCAGACGGCCGTGACCGATTTCACGGCGGCCCGGGCTGCCCATACGACCGGTTTCCCCGACGGAGTACGGAGGGAAGTTGTAGTGGAACAGGAACGGGTCTTTGCGCTCGCCTTCGAGGGCATCGATGATCTGCATGTCCCGCGCAGTACCCAGGGTGGTGGTAACAATCGCCTGAGTTTCGCCGCGGGTAAACAGCGCCGAGCCGTGGGTGCTGGGCAGTACGCCGACTTCGATCTGGATCGGACGCACGGTTTTGGTGTCACGGCCATCGATGCGCGGCTTGCCGTCGATTACCGACTGACGCACGATGTCTTTCTCGACCTTGGCGAAATATTTTTTCACGTCTTCAGCAGAAGGCTGACCTTCTTCTTCGCCGGCCAGTTTTTCAACCACCGCGGATTTAATCTCGCTCAGGCGGGTGTAACGCTGCATCTTGTCCCGTACGGTGTAGGCCTCCTCGATCGCCCCGGCGAACTCACCGCGGATGGCTGCCAGCAACTCGGTGTTTTCCGGCTCGGCCTGCCACTCCCAGCGCGGCTTGCCATGTTCGGCGGCCAGTTCCTGGATGGCCTGTACGGCCGGCTGCATTTCCTGATGGGCGTACAGAATCGCGCCCAGCATCTGATCTTCCGTCAAGCCCTTGGCTTCGGATTCAACCATCAGCACCGCGTCCGCCGTGCCCGCCACCACCATGTCGAGTCTGGAAGTTTCCAGCTCTTCAAAGGTCGGGTTCAGGAAGTACCCTTTGTCGTCGGTGTAGCCTACCCGGGACGCACCCACCGGGCCGTCAAAGGGAACACCCGACAGCGCCAAGGCAGCGGATGCGGCCAGCATGCCGGCAATATCGGCATCCATGGTCTTGTTGGCCGACATGACGGTGAGCACCACCTGCACTTCGTTCATGAAGCCTTCAGGGAACAGGGGGCGGATCGGACGGTCGATCAGGCGGGAAGTCAGGGTTTCTTTTTCGGACGGACGGCCTTCACGCTTGAAGAAACCACCGGGGATTTTACCTACCGCGTAGGTCTTCTCGGTGTAGTTCACGGTCAGCGGGAAAAACGCCTGGCCCGGCTTGGCTTCCTTGGCAGCGACCACCGTACCCAGCACGGCAACGTCGTCAATCGAGACCAGTACAGAGCCCGTCGCCTGACGAGCAATGCGGCCGGTTTCCAGGGTGACGGTCTTGCCACCCAATTCAAAGGTTTTCTTTACCGGATTCACAGTAACTCCTTAACTCATTATGTTCAGTACGGTCGGGTTGCCCATGCAACTGACCGGGTGTGCTGCAAGCGATTTACCAGGTGATCCAGAAATATGACCCGTCTGAAAGCTAACAGGCTGTTGTAAAACCCCGAGCCAAAGCTGGGCCGGGTTTTTCAACAACCTGCTATTGTTTCGGCTTTCTGTTACGACAGGGAGTTTTTCGGGCACCACGGAGGAAACCTTACTGCAGCACTTGCGCGTGGTTCTTTGTTGCCGGTGACGGGGCAACAGAGTGTCCACAGGGGAGGAAGCACACTCGACGGCAAACACCGCCGAATGCAGGCTGGAAGCCGCAACAGCAACCAGCCGACAGCGCGTTGAATCCAGACGGATCAGCGACGCAGGCCCAAACGCTTGATCAACTCGAGGTAACGATCGGCGTTTTTGTTTCGCAGATAATCAAGAAGTTTACGACGCTGGTTAACCATGCGAATCAAACCACGACGGGAATGATGATCCTTCTTGTTTACTTTGAAGTGATCCTGCAGTTTGTTGATGTTGGCGCTCAACAGGGCGACCTGAACTTCAGGAGAACCTGTATCGCCTTCGGCTTGCTGATAGTCTTTAACGATCTGTGCTTTCTCACTGGCTGAAAGTGCCATAACTCACCTCATAGTTGCGATGCTGGGTATATCCGGCCGAACCGCGCACCTCTACAGCCCGGCTAACTAGCGGCAACTCAGCCATTCAGCTGGCTTGCCTGCTATCTTTGACCAGCCGCCGCGGCACGATTTCAATGCCCTCGGCGTCTGCGATTCCTTCACCCAGTCCGATGAACCGGCCTTCTCCGTACAATCTGACGGAGCCGGTCACGGAGTGGCCTGCTATTCTAACGGGTTGTCCGTTCAATATCGAGCGCAGCGACGCGCCCTGCAATTCCAGTTCGGGGAACATGGTCAGCGCCGCGTCCGGTTTCACCAGCAGTCCGTCCAGGCTGCCGCCGGCTTCGCGGATACGCTCCAGAGATTCCACCGTGTGTACATCGTTCAACGTGAACCCCGACGCCAGGGTTCTGCGCAAGGCGGTGACGTGGGCACCACACCCGAGCGCCTCGCCGATGTCTTCCACCAGCGAGCGGATGTAGGTGCCTTTGGTGCAGGTCACCGCGAGATCGAGTTCGTTGTCGCGCACCGCCAGCAGGTGTAATTCATAAATGGTCACCGGGCGTGCGGGACGCTCAATCTCGATGCCCTGCCGGGCATACTCGTACAACGGGCGGCCATTGTGTTTGAGCGCCGAATACATCGAGGGCACTTGTTGAATGTCACCCCGAAACCGGGCCAGCACCGGCTCTACCAGTTCGGCGCTGAGGTCTTCCGGCAACGGCCGGGTGCTCACCACCTCACCCTCGGCATCCCCGGTTTCGGTGCGGATGCCCAGCCGGGCGGTGGTGATGTACGCCTTGTCACTGTCGAGCATCAGCTGGGAGAATTTGGTGGCTTCACCAAAACAGAGGGGCAAAACCCCGGTGGCCAGTGGATCCAACGCCCCGGTATGCCCCGCCTTCGCGGCACCGTACAGGCGTTTGACCTGCTGCAGGGCGCCGTTGGAGCTCATCCCGATGGGCTTATCAATCACCAGTATGCCGTTAACGTCACGGCCCTTACGTCGCCGACCCACGCTCAGGACTCCGGCTCGTTGGTGCTGGTATCGGCGTCATCGCCATCCTGCGCAGGCAGGTCGGCAACCGCTTTGCGGATCAGCGCGTCCATACGGCGGCTGTGCCCCAGTTGCGCGTCAAAATGAAAGCGCAGATGGGGAATCATGCGTATCTTCATGGCCCGGCCGAGCTGGCCGCGGAGAAAACCGGCTGCTTTGGTCAGCACTGCCAGCGAGTCTTTGACCACGGGCGAGTCGGCATCCAGCTCGTCGGTGGTCAAGAGGGAGATGTACACGTCCGCGTAACCCATGTCGCGGCTGACCTTTACGGCATTCACCGTCACCATGCCAAGACGCGGGTCCTTGACTTCCCGCTGGATCATCTGGGCCAGCTCCCGCTGGATCTGATCGCCGATGCGATCAATACGGCTAAATTCTTTTGGCATATTCCCGCCTGTTGGCAGAAAGCGTCCTCACAGGGACGCTTTCCGGCTTGGAGGTGTCGCAGGCCAATCAGCCTGCGGATTCCAACTTACGTTCAACCCGAACGCGATCGAACACTTCGATCTGGTCACCGACTTTGACGTCGTACCCTTTTACACCGATACCACACTCGGTGCCGCTGCGGACTTCATTGACGTCGTCCTTGAAGCGGCGCAGGGATTCCAGCTCGCCCTCAAAGATCACCACGTTATCCCGCAGTACCCGGATTGGCTTGTTCCGGTACACCGTGCCCTCGGTCACCATGCAACCGGCCACCTGGCCAAACCGCGGCGAACGGAAGGTATCGCGCACATCGGCAATCCCGATGATGTCCTCACGGAATTCCGGTGCCAGCATGCCGGTCAGGGCCGCGCGCACGTCGTCAATCAGGTTGTAGATGATGCTGTAATAGCGCAGATCGATGCCTTCCTGCTCCACCAGCCGTCTGGCCGAAGCATCGGCCCGCACGTTGAAGCCGAAGATCACCGAACCGGTGGCCATCGCCAGACTGACATCGGTCTCGGCAATGCCGCCCACACCGCTGTACACGATTTTGACCTGAACCTCTTCGTTACCCATCTCCAGCAGAGACTTGGTAATCGCCTCCAAGGTCCCGCGCACGTCGGTTTTAAGGACGACGTTGAGCGTCTTGATCTCTTCCTTGCCCATGTTTTCGAACAGGTTCTCAAGCTTGGCCGCCTGCTGGCGATGCAACCGCTGTTCACGCTCACGGGTCTGACGGAACTCCGCCAGTTCTTTGGCTTTGCGTTCGTCCGCCACCACGAAGAACTCATCACCGGCGTCGGGGGTACCGTTCAGCCCCAGAATTTCCACCGGAATCGACGGCCCCGCATCCTTGACCTGGCTGCCGGTTTCGTCGGTCATGGCGCGGATCTTACCGAAATAGCCACCGGCGACGATCATGTCGCCGATATTCAGGGTCCCGTTCTGTACCAGTACCGTGGCCACCGAGCCACGGCCGCGCTCAAGGCTGGACTCAACCACCACACCTTTGGCGGGTGCCTCGGGCACTGCGGTCAGTTCGAGCATTTCGGATTGCAGCAGCACCGCTTCCAGCAGGCTGTCGATGCCCTCGCCCGATTTGGCAGATACCGGTACAAACTGCACGTCGCCACCCCAGTCTTCCGGAATCACTTCCAGACCGGCCAGTTCGTTCTTGATACGGTCAGGGTCCGCGGTCTCTTTATCCATCTTGGTGATGGCAACCACCAGGGGCACGTCCGCAGACCGGGCGTGCTCGATGGCCTCTTTGGTTTGCGGCATCACGCCGTCATCGGAGGCCACCACCAGAATCACCACGTCGGTGCTCTGTGCACCGCGGGCCCGCATGGCGGTAAAGGCCGCGTGGCCCGGGGTGTCCAGGAACGAAATCATGCCCTGATCGGTCCGCACGTGGTAGGCACCGATGTGCTGGGTAATACCACCGGATTCACCGGCGGCAACCTTGGTGCGGCGAATGTAGTCCAGCAGCGACGTTTTACCATGGTCAACGTGACCCATGACACTGACAACCGGAGCCCGCTTGACGCTTTCACCTTCAAAGGTGATTTCGTTGAGCATGTCCTGTTCAAAGGCATCGTCGGCGACGGTTTTGGCTTTGTGGCCCAGTTCTTCGGTCACCAGAACGGCGGTTTCCTGATCCAGAGCCTGGTTGATGGTCGCCATCACACCCATGCCCATCAGGGTTTTGATTACGTCTGACGCCTTGACGGCCATACGCTGTGCAAGGTCACCGACGGTAATCGTTTCGGGAATTTCGATTTCTCTAACCATTGGTTTGGTTGGCCTCTCGAAGGCGTGTCGCTTCTCTTTGGATTTCTTCTTCGCACGCGCGGGCTTGCGAAGTGTGGAGCCTTCATCGTCTTCCGAGACTACAATGGGTTCCTCAGTGGCACGACTACGGGGACCACGATGTCCGGCCGACTTTTTCTTCGGCTTGCCATCGTCGTTGTCCTCACCGCGCTCCCGTGCCTTTTTCTTTTTCGGCTTGCGGTCCTTACTCTCGCCTTCTGCTGGCGGAACCGGCATGTCGGCCGGATCCATGGCGGCGGGCGCCTCGTCTGCGGCGGATTCCGGTTCGGCTGCCGGCGCGGCTTCCGCCGGCGTTTCAGCAGCGTCAGTGTCTGCCTGCGCGACCGTTTGTTCCGGCGCCTCCGGTACTGCCGGCGCTTCGGGTGCGACAGCTTCTACCGGCGCTTCGATTTCTTCGGGCGCAGCCGCTTCTGGCTCCACCTCGGGCTCGGTACGCTTGATGTACGTGCGCCGCCTGCGCACTTCAACATTAACCGTTTTACCGCGCCCAGCCGCACCACCACCGGTTTTCAGGGTGGTGGTGGTTTTGCGCTTTAACGTGATTTTCTGCGGTTCCGGATCGCCGTGACTCTTGCGTAAATACGCCAACAGCTGTTGCTTCTCTTCGCTGGTGACAGAGTCTTGCTCGGAGCGGGCTGTCAGGCCCGCCTCGACGATATGCCGCAGTAAACGATCCACGGGAGCGCCTACATCTTCGGCCAGCTGTTTAACCGTTACATCCGTCATACTGGTCCTCCTCCCGATTCATTCTGGTCCTCAAACCAGGGGGCGCGTGCAGTCATGATTAACTGCCCTGCACGCTCTTCATCCATACCTTCTATCTCGAGCAGGTCATCAATGGACTGCTCGGCTAAATCTTCCATCGTCAACACGCCCTTGGCGGCCAGCTGGAAGGCCAGTTCACGATCCATGCCCTCCATGGTCAACAGGTCTTCCGCAGGCTCGCGGCCGTCAAGGGCCTCTTCGTTGGCCAGCGCCTTGTTCAGCAGCGCGTCTTTCGCCCGGCGACGCAATTCGGTGACAATTTCTTCGTCAAACCCTTCGATGGCCAGCATCTCGTCCATGGGGACGTAGGCGACTTCTTCGACGGAACTGAAACCTTCTTCAATCAGCACGCCCGCCAGTTCTTCGTCCACATCCAGCGCGCCGACAAAATGGTCGAGCAAACGGGTCTGTTCCTGTTCCTGACGTTCCCCCGCTTCTTCCTCGGTCATCACGTTCAGGGTCCAGCCAGTGAGCTCACTGGCCAGGCGGACGTTCTGACCATTGCGACCAATGGCCTGTGCCAGATTGTCATCGGCAACCGCGACGTCCATGGTGTGGCGGTCTTCGTCCATGACGATGGACGCCACTTCGGCGGGTGCCATGGCGTTGATGACCAGTTGCGCCGGGTTGTCGTCCCACAGCACAATATCCACGCGCTCGCCGCCCAATTCGTTGGACACCGCCTGAACCCGCGAGCCCCGCATACCGACACAGGCACCCACCGGGTCAATGCGGCGGTCGTTGGTTTTAACGGCAATTTTCGCCCGCGACCCCGGATCCCGGGCAGCTCCGCGAATTTCAATCAGTTCCTCAGCGATCTCGGGCACTTCGATGCGGAACAATTCTACCAGCATCCCGGCGGCGGCGCGGCTCAGAATGAGCTGGGGGCCGCGGTGATCGGTACGTATTTCCAACAACAGCGAGCGCACCCGGTCGCCCATGCGGAAGGTCTCGCGGGCGATCAACTGATCCCGCGGCAGCAGAGCCTCAGCGTTACCGCCCAGATCGACGATGACATTATCCCGGGTGACCTTTTTCACGGTACCCGACACCAGCTCGCCCACCCGATCGCGGTAACTGTCGACAATTTTGGCGCGCTCGGCTTCCCGCACCTTCTGGAAGATGATCTGTTTGGCCGCCTGCGCGCCGATGCGCCCAAAGGCCACCGAGTCAATCTTTTCCTCGTGGGTGTCGCCAGGCTGCAGGTCGGTATCGATTTCCTCCGCCTCCTGCAGCGTCAGTTCCGTACCCAGCGCGGGGACCGCGTCGTTGTCAACAACCAGCCAGCGCCGGAAGGTTTCGTATTCGCCGGTGCGGCGATCGATGGCAACGCGGATGTCCGCCTCTTCATCTTCGTATCGTTTTTTTGCCGCCGTTGCGAGCGCCAGCTCGATGGCCTCAAAAATGACATCTTTGTCGACGCCCTTCTCGTTAGAGACGGTTTCAACGACCAGCAAGATCTCTTTACTCATTGGAATGCCCTGCCCTTACCCAAAATAAACTCGCAGTCAGACGACTCACTCGAACACCGGAATGATGTTGGCGCGATCAATACTGTCGAACGGCAACAGATACTCATGCTCATCCACAATGATCACCACGTCCGCCCCTTCAATACCCTTGATGATCCCCCGGAATCTGCGGCGGCCGTCAAACGCCATGCGTAAACGGATCTGCACCTGATGTCCGGCGAATGCCTCATACTGCTCCAACCGGAACAACGGCCGATCCATCCCCGGTGACGACACTTCCAGGGTGTATTCACTCTGTATCGGGTCTTCCACATCCAACACCGCGCTGATCTGACGACTGACTTTTTCACAGTCATCCACGCCAACACCCCGTTCGGCATCGTCGATGAAGACCCTCAGCATTGACTGTTGCCTGCGGGAATGAAACTCGAATCCCCAGAACTCGTAACCCAGACCCTCGACAATCGGCGCGAGAATCTCTTCAAGTTGCTTTAGCTTGGCTGACAAGGCGGTCTCGTCTCCATCACTGTTTATCGATTCCAAAAACAAAAAAAGGGCTGTTAATCAGCCCTTTTTATGCACCGGGGCCTGAAACCCAGGCCCCTTAATCAAAAAACCCCCTATGGTGGGGCCTTTTGTCGCAAGAACTCGCAGCCGCGCGAATACCGCGCGGCTGCTAACAGACACCGGGTCTGCTTGTGGCTAGCAACCACAACTTATGGCCGGAGTATAAGGAGGCCAAGGCTACTGGTCAAGGACTGACCAAAAAAAACGGCCTGGTCTCCCAAGCCGTTTTGTATGGTGCCGAAGGCCGGACTCGAACCGGCACAGCTTTCGCCACTACCCCCTCAAGATAGCGTGTCTACCAGTTCCACCACTTCGGCAAACCCTCACTCGATTTCGGGGACTGCATTGCTGTCCCCTCCGTCGAACTCACCGGCGTCTGAAGCCGCACCGCCCTGCTCTGCAGGTGCCGCGGATTCCTGAACGACCGGAATACCTGCTTCACCACTCACTTCAGCGCGCTGCTTGGCAAAGACTGCCAGCGAAAAACTTGTGACAAAAAACACCACGGCAAGAAACGCCGTCACCCGGGTCAGGAAACTGCCACTACCCTGACTGCCAAATACGGTCTGGGATGCGCCGCCACCAAACGCTGCACCTGCATCCGCGCCCTTGCCTTGCTGGATCAGCACCAGACCCACCAGTGCCACCGCGATCACCACGTGTATAACGACAACCAGTGTTTCGACCCAATCCATAACAACTCTCTGTCAAACGTAAACGTGCAGCATCAGGCAGACTGACAAATGCTGACAAAATCTTCGGCCACCAGTGAGGCTCCACCGATCAGGCCTCCGTCGATATCCGGCTGAGCAAACAGTGCCGCCGCATTATCAGGCTTTACGCTGCCGCCGTAAAGCAGGGAAATCTGTTCTGCCGGCGCATCCAGTTCCGCCAGCAAGCCGCGCATCATTTGATGCATGGCCTGGGCATCGTCCGCTGTCGCGGTTTTGCCCGTACCTATCGCCCATACGGGCTCATAGGCAATCACAATTTGGTTCCAGCTATCGCCCTGAACAGCCGCCAGTGCGGTGCGGATTTGGGCGCTCACTACCTGCTGCGCCGCGCCGGCCTCACGCTCTGCAAGCGTTTCGCCCACACACAGGATTGCAGTCAACCCGCTTGCCAACACCTGTGCTAGTTTGGCGGCCACCACACTGTCGTCTTCACCAAACAACTGCCGCCGTTCGGAGTGGCCAACCAGCACGTAGGCTCCGCCGAGGTCGCGGACCATCCGGGCCGACAACTCTCCGGTGTAGGCACCCGCCTGCCACTGGGAGACATTCTGCACCCCCAAGGCGATGCGATCAATCTCGACACGGGCCTGCACATCGCGAAAAAAAAGAGCGGGAGGAATAATAACAACCTCCACAGCATTTTCAAGCGTTGCCAACCCGGAATTGACACCGCCAACCAGATCTCTTACCAGGTCAACCGACCCGTTCATTTTCCAGTTAGCTGCTACAATAGTTCGGCGCATATCAGCCCTCGACTAAAGGAGGGCGCACTATACAGGAGTATGCCACAACAGACAACACGGTCAGACGCTGTTTACACCCGCGACTGGGCGACCACTTCCGCCAGCTCTTCCGCCACTTCACCGATCAGGGCAGCGTCCTGCCCCTCTGACATTACCCGGATCAGCGGTTCGGTCCCCGACGCCCGCAACAGCACCCGGCCTGTGCCGCCGAGCCGTGCTTCTGCCCGGACGATGGCATCGTTGATGTCCTGCCGCGACAGGGGATCAAACCTTTCGGTTACCGACACATTGATCATCCGCTGGGGCAGCTTCGACATGCCGTTACGCATTTGCGCCAGGGTTTTCCCCGAACGCCACAACGCCAGCAATACCTGCAGTGCGGACACTATTCCGTCTCCTGTGGTGGTGCAGTCCCGGATGACCAGATGACCGGACCCTTCACCACCCAGCACCCAGTCACGCTCCTGCAGCCGCTCCATCACATAGCGGTCACCGACATTGGCCCGCTCGAACGGGATACCCTGCTCTTTGAGGGCCAACTCGACCCCGAGATTGGTCATCAGGGTGCCAACCACTCCGCCACACAGGTTGCCCATCGCCTGGCGCTGGGACGCGATCACGTAGATCAGCTCATCCCCATCCACCTCGACTCCGTCCCGGTCGACCATCAGGACACGGTCGCCATCACCGTCAAAGGCAATCCCCAGATCAGCGCCGCGCTCGACCACTGCGGCCTGCAGCGCCTGCAAATGGGTCGACCCCACGTTGAGGTTGATATTCAGGCCGTCCGGCTCGGCACCAATGACGGTGACATTGGCCCCCAATTCACGGAACACCTTGGGGGCGACGTGGTAGGTTGCGCCGTGGGCGCAATCCAGCACGATATTGACCCCTTCCAGGGTAAACTCATTGGGCACGGTGCTTTTACAAAACTCGATGTAACGCCCGGGCGCATCGTCGATCCGTGACGCCTTGCCCAGGTCGGCGGAATCGCATACTTGTATGGGCAGCGTCAGCCACCGCTCGATCTCGGCCTCGAGGGCGTCGTCAAGTTTGGTTCCGTTGGCCGAGAAAAACTTGATGCCGTTGTCGTGGTGAGGGTTGTGGGATGCGCTGATGACAATACCCGCAGAGGCCCGAAAGGTTCGCGTCAGGTAGGCAATGGCAGGGGTGGGCATGGGCCCCAGCAGTTTGACATCAACTCCCGCCGCCGAAAGTCCGGCCTCCAGCGCCGATTCGAACATATAACCGGACAGCCGCGTGTCCTTGCCGATCAGCACGCTGTTGCGCTGCCCGGTTTTCTTGAACGCCTGGCCGGCCGCCCAGCCCAAATGCAGCATAAACTCCGGGGTGATCGGCCCCTGCCCCACACGCCCGCGGATACCGTCGGTGCCAAAATATTTCCTACCGGTCATAGACCTGCCTCCTTTACCGCGGACACCAGACGTACGGCGTCAACAGTCTCTCTGACATCATGGACGCGAATGATGGCCGCGCCCTTCATGGCGGCTATTGTCGCGGCTGCGAGGCTGGCCGGCAACCTTTCTGTCACCTCCCGGCCGGTCACCGCCCCCAGCATGGACTTGCGTGACAGCCCCACCAACAGGGGATAGCCCAGCACCCGGAACCGGTCCAGCGTGGCCAGCAACTGCAGATTGTGTTGCAGATTCTTGCCGAAACCAAACCCCGGATCCAGCAAGATGTTTTCCGGGGCAATGCCCGCCTCTTCGGCCACCCGTACCCGGTCCATCAGAAACGCACTCACCTGACGGGTGACACTCTGATAGCGGGGGGCTACCTGCATATCGACCGGCTGCCCCTGCATGTGCATCAGACACACCGGCAGACCCGCCTGGCGAACCGCCTCCACCGCCCCCGGGCGATTCAGCGCCCGGACATCGTTGATCAGCCCGGCACCCAGCTGCGCCGTTGCCGCCATCAACTCCGGAGTACTGGTGTCGACCGACACCACCACGTCCAACTCCCGGACGACTGCCTCAACAACCGGGCAGACCCGGTCGAGCTCTTCCTGCACCGATACCGGTGCGGCGCCGGGACGGGTCGACTCGCCACCCACGTCAATAAACGCGGCCCCCTCGTCCACCATGCGCCGCGCCCGAAACAGCGCGTCACTGACACCCGTGTACTGACCGCCATCGGAAAACGAATCTGGTGTCACGTTAAGTATGCCCATCACATGGCACTGATCCATGGTCAGGGTTCGGCCGTTAAAATCTATCTGCATCACTGTTCCGGAATTCGTTGCGGTCGCAAACACAAACGCCGCCCGGGAGGGCGGCGTTGGCACTGGTTACTGGTCACACGGCATGATCAGGACAAACCCACGCTGCACATCAGTGCTCGCCGGCAGGCTTGCCTACGCCGCCGGAGCGGCGCGCGTCGTCCGCCTTGCTATCAACCGCGGATGTGTCGGTGGGTTCTGCCGGTGTCACACCCCCACCAGCCGAACCGCTGTCGTCCCAACCCTTGGGGGGGCGGGGCTCCCGGCCTGCCATGATGTCGTCAATCTGATGACGGTCAATGGTCTCGTACTTCATCAGCGCGCTCGCCATGCTTTCCAGCTTGTCGCGGTTTTCGATCAACAGCCTGCGGGCGGTCTCGTAGCACTCATCGATGATGTTGCGCACTTCTTCATCGATGCGCTGCGCCGTTTCCGGCGAGTAGACCGTATGCGCCTGGCCCGCAGAGCGGCCGAGAAACGGCTCTTCACTGTCGGTATCGTACTGCAGCGGTCCCAGCTTTTCCGACAACCCCCAGCGGGCGACCATGTTGCGCGCCAGCTCGGTGGCCCGCTTGATGTCGTTGGACGCACCGGTGGTGACGCCGTCGAAGCCCAGGGTCAGCTCTTCCGCCAGGCGTCCGCCATAGAGGCTGCAAATCTGGCCAATCAGCGAGCGCTTGCTGTGGCTGTATCGATCTTCTTCCGGCAGGAACATGGTCACGCCCAGCGCCCGTCCCCGCGGAATGATGCTGACCTTGTAAACCGGGTCGTGCTCGGGCATCAGACGCCCGATAATGGCGTGTCCGGCTTCGTGGTAGGCCGTATTCAGCTTTTCCTTTTCGTTCATCACCATGGATTTGCGCTCGGCGCCCATCATGATTTTATCCTTGGCCAGCTCCAGCTCTTCCATGGACACCAGGCGCTGGTCACGGCGCGCGGCAAACAGCGCCGCCTCGTTGATCAGGTTGGCCAGATCAGCCCCGGAGAAGCCCGGCGTACCCCGCGCCAGCAGGGCCGGCTCAACGCCGTCTGCCAACGGCACCTTCTTCATGTGCACGCGCAGAATGTGCTCCCGCCCGATGATGTCCGGCAGGCTCACCACCACCTGGCGGTCAAAGCGGCCCGGGCGCAACAACGCCGGATCCAGCACGTCCGGACGGTTGGTCGCCGCAATAACAATGACCCCTTCGTTGCCTTCAAAGCCATCCATCTCTACCAGCAACTGGTTCAGGGTCTGCTCACGCTCGTCGTGTCCTCCCCCCATGCCGGCACCCCGGTGACGGCCGACCGCGTCGATCTCGTCAATGAAGATGATGCACGGACTCTGCTTCTTGGCCTGCTCAAACATGTCCCGCACCCGGGAAGCACCGACACCCACAAACATTTCGACGAAGTCGGAACCGGAAATCGAGAAGAACGGCACCTTGGCCTCACCGGCAATGGCTTTCGCCAGCAGGGTCTTACCGGTACCCGGCGGCCCCACCATCAGCACACCCTTGGGAATGCGTCCGCCCAGACGCTGGAACTTGCTGGGATCCCGCAGGAAGTCGACGATTTCCTTGACGTCTTCTTTGGCCTCGTCCACCCCGGCCACGTCGGCAAACGTGGTTTTGATCTGGTCTTCGCTCATCAGCCGGGCTTTGCTCTTACCAAAGGACATGGGGCCCTTGCCACCGCCCCCGCCCTGCATCTGCCGCATGAAAAACATGAACAGCGCGATGATGATGAGGATCGGGAAAGCAGCCACCAGCAGCTGAGTCCACAGACTCTGGCGCTCCGGCTCTTTACCCACCACTTCCACCTTGTTGGCCAGCAGATCGTCCATCAGCTTGTTATCGGCCACCTGGGGGCGGATGGTTTCAAAGCGTGAACCATCGCTGCGGGTACCCTGAATTTCCAGCCCGTCAATGGTGACCTGCTGGACCTGTCCCTGCTGTACCATCTCTACAAACTGGGAATAATTTACTTGCTGCCCACTGGTTGTTGGTGTGAAATTTTGAAACACCATCAACAGTACAGCGGCTATGATCAGCCAAAGAACCAGATTTTTTGCCATATCGTTCAAGGATCGTCACCTGTGAATTGAAAGATCGCCCACTGTTTGTAAAGCAGCAAACCAAACCTTTGTTGACACCTTACACCAATTGTACGTCCGTCGACCAGATTCGGCCCAACCGCATTTAATTGCCAACCGGAATAAAGGCCCGTCTTCTGATGTTGGGTTGCGCACTCAAATTACAATGGTTGTGAGCCAATTTTGCCCAAATAGTTCAACACCCGGCACCGTCAACAAGTGCGAATGGCCGTTTTCTGGCCGCCACTATCTGTTACAATCCCGCAATTATACGTGCTTGCCGGTCAATATGCCGCTGACGTTTTGTTAATCGCCACCATTGAGAGAGTGCATCATGAGCTTTTCGCCTGAACAGCGTCGCGAATACCGGGCGATTGCCCACAACCTGAAGCCGGTCATCACCATCGGTGACAAAGGGCTTACCGAAAACCTCACCCAGGAGCTGGACCGCGCCCTCAGCGACCACGAGCTGATCAAGGTGAAAATTGCCAGCACCGACCGGGAAGCGCGCCAGGCCATTATCGCCGAACTGTGCAAAACCTCCGGTGCCCAGCTGGTGCAGAGCATCGGTAAAATGGCGGTCATTCTGCGTCGCGCCCGCAAGCCCAACCCCAGGCTGTCCAACCTGATCCGCCATAGCAGCTGACCTACCATTAAAAAAGCCGGCCCCTTGATACTGCCCGGGGCCGGCCTTTACGCACCACCTCTGTCTCAGAGGTGCTCGACGGACTCGATCTCATACTCGACGGTGCCCGCCGGCACACGAATCGCCACCACATCGCCTTCATTCTTACCGATCAGCGCACGCGCGATGGGGGAGGACACGGAGATTTTGCCGGCCCTGATATCGGCCTCATCCTCACCACAAATCTGATAGGTCACCTGCTCATCGCTGTCCACGTTGAGCAACTGCACAGTGACCCCGAACACCACCTTGCCGGTGTTGGGGATTGCGGTGACGTCGATCACCTGCGCCGACGACAACTTGCCTTCGATTTCCTGAATACGCCCCTCAATGAAGCTTTGCTGCTCACGGGCGGCGTGGTATTCGGCGTTCTCTTTGAGATCGCCGTGCTCACGCGCGGTGGCAATGGCCTCAATCACCTTGGGCCGCTCCACCGATTTTAACTGTTGCAACTCCTCCCGCAGGCGGCTTTCGCCTGCAAGAGTCATGGGCACTCGAATTGTCATAGCGTTATTTTCCTGCATGCAGGTCCTGGAGACGGCGTACGGTGCGCTCCGGACCAAACTTAATCGCCCGGCAGAGCGCTTCGCCCCCTGCCAGCGTCGTAGTGTAGGTGGTTTTGGTTTGCAAGGCTGACTGACGGATTTGCGCCGAGTCGACAACCGCCTTGCGTCCTTCTGTGGTGTTGACAATCAACTGCACCTGGCCGTTCTTGATGGCGTCCACGATGTGCGGGCGTCCTTCGTTCACCTTATTGACGCGCACCACGTCGATACCCGCCTCGGCCAGCGCTGCCGCCGTGCCGGTGGTGGCAATAATGTTGAATCCGGCATCAATCAGATCCCGGGCCACACGGGCCACACCCGGCTTGTCCACATCCCGCACCGAAATGAACGCGGTACCCTGCTTCGGCAACGTGTCCCCCGCGGCCAGGGCTGCTTTGGCAAAGGCTTCGTCAAAACTGTCACCAATTCCCATGACCTCACCGGTGGACTTCATTTCCGGCCCCAGTATCGGGTCCACGGTCGGGAATTTGTTGAACGGGAACACCGACTCCTTGACCGAGAAATAGGTTGGCACGATTTCTTCGGTGAAATTCTGCTCGGCCAGGGAGATACCCGCCATGCAGCGGGCCGCAACCTTGGCCAGCGACACACCGATCGCCTTTGACACAAACGGCACCGTGCGCGACGCCCTGGGGTTCACTTCGATCACGTAGATCTTTTCATCCTGCCATGCCAGCTGGACGTTCATCAAGCCGACCACCTCCAGTTCCAGCGCCATCTTGCGTACCGCTTCGCGCATGGCGTCCTGCACCCGGGCAGGCAAGGTGTAGGGCGGCAGGGACGACGCGGAGTCACCGGAATGCACCCCGGCCTGCTCGATATGCTGCATGATACCGCCGATGACCACGTCTTTGCCGTCACAAATGGCATCAATGTCGATCTCGATCGCAGCGTTCAGGAAGCGGTCCAGCAACACCGGACTGTCGTTGGACACCAAGACCGCATCGCGCATGTAGCGGGTCAGCTCAGCCTCGTTGTACACCACTTCCATGGCGCGCCCACCCAGCACATAGGAGGGACGGACCACCAGCGGGTAGCCAATATCCCGGGCCGAAACCAGCCCTTCGTCCAGACTGCGCACCGTCGCGTTCTCCGGTTGCAACAACCCCAGTCGCTGAATCATCTGCTGAAAGCGTTCACGGTCTTCGGCGCGGTCAATGGCTTCGGGGCTGGTACCGATTATCGGCACACCGGCCGCTTCCAGCCCACGGGCCAGCTTCAGCGGGGTCTGCCCACCGTACTGGACAATCACCCCTTTGGGCTGTTCGAGGTGGACGATTTCCAGCACGTCCTCCAGGGTCACCGACTCGAAATACAGCCGGTCGGAGGTGTCGTAATCCGTGGACACGGTTTCCGGGTTGCAGTTGACCATGATGGTCTCGAAGCCATCCTCGCGCAGCGCCAGCGCGGCGTGCACGCAGCAATAATCAAACTCGATACCCTGGCCGATCCGGTTGGGACCACCACCGATGACAATGATTTTATCGCGCCCGGTCGGCTGCGCCTCGCACTCTTCCTCGTAGGTCGAATACATATAGGCCGTCGTGGACGGAAATTCGGCCGCACAGGTATCCACCCGTTTGTAAACCGGGCGCACCCCCAAATCGTGGCGTAACTTGCGCACACTGGCTTCAGAAATGCCCAGCAGATGGGCCAGACGCACATCCGCAAAGCCCTTGCGCTTGAGCCGGAACAGAGTGGCGTAATCCACGTCCATTTTACCTGCGGCCCTGAGGCCCTGCTCTTCGCGGATCAGGTCTTCAATCTGCACCAGATACCAGGGGTCGATCCGGGTGTGCTGGTGGACTTCAGCGACGCTCATGCCGTGACGGAAGGCATCACCGATATACCAGATGCGTTCGGCCCCGGGCACGTTCAGCTCGCGAATCAGGGTTTCCTGCCCTTCTTTGGTGTTCGCATCCACCTGCTCTTCAAAGCCACTGGAACCCACTTCCAGACCACGCAGTGCTTTCTGCAAAGATTCCTGGAAGGTGCGGCCAATCGCCATGACCTCACCCACAGACTTCATCTGTGTGGTCAGCCGGGCATCCGCCTGGGGAAACTTCTCAAAGGTGAAGCGGGGAATTTTGGTGACCACGTAGTCGATGCTGGGCTCGAACGACGCGGGCGTGACCCCGCCGGTGATCTCGTTGCGCAACTCGTCCAGGGTAAAACCAACCGCCAGTTTGGCGGCGATCTTGGCGATCGGGAAACCGGTGGCCTTGGAGGCCAGTGCGGAGGAGCGGGACACCCGGGGGTTCATCTCGATGACCACCATGCGGCCGGTATCGGGATGAATCCCGAACTGCACATTGGAGCCGCCGGTTTCCACGCCGATCTCCCGCATCACCGCCAGGGAGGCGCTGCGCATGATCTGGAATTCTTTGTCGGTCAGGGTCTGCGCCGGTGCGACGGTGATGGAATCACCGGTATGCACGCCCATGGCGTCAAAATTTTCAATGGAACAGACGATGATGCAGTTGTCCGCCGAATCGCGCACCACTTCCATCTCGTACTCTTTCCAGCCGATGAGTGATTCGTCAATCAGCAGCTCGTTGGTGGGCGACAGTTCCAACCCCCGGGCGCAGATTTCTTCGAACTCGTCCCGGTTATAGGCGATACCACCGCCCGAGCCGCCCATGGTGAACGACGGCCGAATGATGCAGGGGAAGCCGATACGCTGGGAGATCTCGTGCGCTTCTTCCATGGAGTGGGCGATTTCAGCGCGGGGACACTCCAGCCCGATGGCTTTCATGGCCGCGTCAAAGCGGCTGCGGTCTTCGGCCTTGTCGATGGTGTCGGCATTGGCGCCGATCATTTCCACACCGTACTTTTCCAGCACACCGTGTTCTTCAAGATCCAGTGCGCAGTTCAGCGCGGTCTGCCCACCCATGGTCGGCAACAGGGCGTCCGGGCGCTCCTGCTCAATAATTTTGGCGACTGTTTCCCAGGTAATCGGTTCGATGTAGGTGGCATCGGCCATGGCCGGATCGGTCATGATCGTGGCCGGGTTCGAGTTCACCAGAATGACCCGGTACCCTTCTTCACGAAGTGCTTTACAGGCCTGGGCTCCGGAGTAATCAAACTCGCACGCTTGTCCGATCACAATCGGGCCTGCCCCCAGGATTAGAATGCTTTGAATATCGGTACGCTTTGGCATGTTTTGGTAAACCCGTCAGCAACAATAAATTTCATGCAGCGCGAAACGCTGTACTTGATGGCCGGTGATTTCGGCTCAGCCCTGGTGCACTTCCATCATCTGGATAAATTCGTCGAACAGGGTCGCGACGTCGCCCGGACCGGGGCTTGCTTCCGGATGGCCCTGAAACCCGAAGGCCGGCGTATCCGTCCGGCGTATACCCTGCAAAGTATTGTCAAACAAGGACTTATACGTCGGCTGCAGGTTGTCCGGCAAGCTGGTCTCGTCCACCGCGAAACCGTGATTCTGGCTGGTGATCATGACCGTGCCGGTGCTCAGATTCTGCACCGGGTGGTTGGCACCGTGATGACCGGTGGTCATCTTCACGGTCTGCGCACCGCTGGCCAGAGCCATCAGCTGGTACCCCAGACAAATGCCGAACACCGGTACACCGGCGCCCATCACCTCGCGCACCGCCTCGATGGCGTAATCGCACGCTTGCGGGTCGCCGGGGCCATTGGACAGGAAGATCCCGTCGGGCTGCATCGCCAGCACCTCGGCAGCGGGGGTCTGCGCCGGAACCACGGTAATGTCGCACCCACGGGAGGCCAGCATTCTCAGAATGTTGAACTTGACGCCGTAATCCCAGGCCACCACTTTGAAGCGGGCCTCGTGTTGCTCACCGTACCCCTG
Organism: Marinobacter sp. X15-166B; assembly: GCF_001752365.1. GTDB lineage: Bacteria > Pseudomonadota > Gammaproteobacteria > Pseudomonadales > Oleiphilaceae > Marinobacter. Next base: position 750,893 of record NZ_MEIY01000001.1, read on the forward strand.
CCCCAGCGCCCATTCGGTCTGCTTCCAGGGGTGAATTTCCTGGCAGCTGACTTCTTTGGCCAGATCCATCCCCTCCAGACCGGGGAACGCCTGGGCCAGCTTCAACGCCTGCTCGGCGGTGGCGTCGGGGCCGGCGACGATGGCGCCACTCTGGGCGCCTTTATCACGCAGAATGCGGGTCAGGCGGCGGGTATCGATGCCGGCGATGCCAACAACGTTGTTGTCCCGCAGGTAGGCGTCCAGGGTGCCGGTACTGCGGAAGTTACTGGCCATCAGCGGCAAGTCACGAATGATCAGGCCAGCCGCCTGGACGCGGTCCGACTCGGTGTCTTCGTCATTGACACCGGTGTTGCCTATATGAGGATAGGTCAGCGTTACGATCTGGCGGGCATAAGACGGGTCGGTCAGCATTTCCTGGTACCCGGTCATGGCCGTATTAAAAACAACCTCACCGCTGGCTGCTGTTTCAGCGCCAATGGAAGTGCCGTAGAACAGACTTCCGTCTGCGAGCGCAAGGATGGCTGGGCTACTCAAGGCAAGTGTACTCAAGGCTTGTATCCTCATCGGGTGGCGTATGGTCAGCTCCGAATCGAGGCTGCTCTGTCACTGAAGCAGAGCAACCCCCAACGTCACGAACAGGAACGCAAGCGCAAATTCAGGTCGCAAAAAAGCGAGAGGGAGCTGTTTGCCCCGTCCCGCTTTTTCGTTGCCAGCATATCAAAGCTACGCTTGGTGCAGTTAAAACGCCTTATTGTAAAAAATCAGGCCTGCGCTGTCCATGGCAATCGCACCCGCCTACTTCAGCGACAGCACATCCTGCATGTCATACAGGCCCGCCGGCTTGCCGGTCAACCACTTGGCTGCGCGCACCGCCCCCTTCGCGAAAGTCATGCGACTGCTGGCCTTATGGGTGATCTCAACCCGCTCGCCGATGCCCGCAAACAGCACGGTGTGGTCGCCCACCACGTCACCGGCCCGGATGGTTTCGAACCCGATCTCGGTGCGCGTACGCTCTCCGGTAAACCCCTCCCGGCCATACACCGCACAGGCCTGCAGGTCGCGGCCGAGCGCGTCGGCCACCTCTTCGCCCATGCGCAACGCGGTCCCGGACGGGGCATCCTTTTTGTACCGGTGGTGCGCCTCGATGATTTCCACATCGTAATCATCACCCAAGGTTTGGGCCGCGGTGCGCAACAGATTGAGCACCACATTCACCCCAACGCTCATGTTCGGCGCGAACACCACCGGTACGTGCGCGGCGTCAGCTTCCAGCTGCATTTTTTCCGCCTCGGTCAGACCGGTGGTGCCGATGACCATGGACTTGCCGTGCTGCCGGCAAAAGGCCAGGTTTTCCAGCGTCAGATCCGGGAAGGTAAAATCGATCAACACATCGAAGTGCTCCCCGGCGTCTGCCAGCGCGCCCACCAACGGCACCCCGGATTTACCGATACCGGCCACCTCGCCCGCATCCGCACCAATCAGGGAGCTTTCCGGATTGACGATTGCAGCACTCAACTGCATCCCATCCGCCTCATTGACGGCCTCAATAAGCGCCTTGCCCATGCGGCCCGCCGCACCCGTAATCGCCACCCTGATCATATTGGTCCTTAGAGTTTCATTTCATCAAAAAAGTTCTTTACCCCTTCAAACCACGAAGTCTTCTTGGGGGCGTGCTGATTCCCGCTGGAGCCGTCCAGGGTTGTCTGGAACTCGGCGAGCAATTCTTTTTGCTGCTTGGTCAGACTGACCGGGGTTTCGACGATCACCCGACACAGCAGATCACCCGCCGGTCCGCCGCGCACCGGACTCACCCCTTTGCCGCGCAACCGGAACAGTTTGCCGGTCTGGGTTTCTGCGGGGATCTTCAGCTTGACCCGGCCATCCAGGGTGGGCACTTCCAGTTCACCTCCCAGGGCCGCGTCGACGATGCTGATGGGCACTTCACAATACAGGTTGCTGCCATCACGGGTAAACAAGGCGTGCTCGCGCACCGCGATCTGGACGTACAGATCACCGGCCGGACCACCATCCACACCGGCCTCACCCTCACCGGACAATCGGATGCGGTCGCCGGTATCCACACCGGGCGGCACCTTGACCGACAGGGTCTTCTCTTCCTGTACCCGTCCGGCTCCCCGGCATACCTTGCACGGATTCTTGATGATGGTGCCGGCGCCGCGACAGCCCGGGCAGGCTTGCTGCACGGTAAAGAACCCCTGCTGCATGCGCACCTGACCCATACCGTTACAGGTGGTGCAGGTTTCAGGCTTGCTGCCCTTTTCGGCCCCGGTGCCATCACAGGGTTCGCACTCGACGTGCCCGGGCACCCGGATTTTCACGGTCTTACCGCGCACGGCCTCTTCAAGTTCCAGCTCCAGGGTATAACGGAGATCGGCACCCCGGGTGTTGCGCCCGCGGCCACCACCGCCCCCGAAAATATCGCCGAAAACATCGCCGAATATGTCCGAAAAACTGCCACCGCCACCGCCGAATCCGCCGGCCTGGCCATCCACCCCGGCATGACCGAACTGATCATAGGCGGCCCGCTTTTGCGCATCGACCAGAACGTCGTAAGCCTCGGTGGCTTCCTTGAACTTATCTTCCGCGTCGGCATCGTCCGAATTACGATCCGGGTGATACCTCATGGCAAGCCTGCGGTACGCCCGCTTAACTTCCTTCTCGTCGGCATCCCGGGAAACACCGAGAATTTCGTAATAATCGCGCTTGGCCATGCTTATAAATCCTGTTTACGCCTTCTCTCTGCGGAAGGCCTGTGTCTGCAAAAGTATAGGTTTGACGACTTGTGACGCTTTCAACGAGGAAAAACGCGGAGACGAATCCCCGCGTTTTTCTCAGACGTCACTCATACCGGCATTACCGCTTGTCGTCGTCTTTGACTTCTTCAAACTCGGCGTCAACCGCGTCGTCACTCGCCTGTTCGGCAGACGCGTCCTGACCACCGGCCTGAGCGGCCTGATCGGCGTACATTTTCTCAGCCATGGCCGAGGACACTTCGGTCAGCTTCTGGGTCTTGGCTTCGATGTCGTCCTTGTCAGAACCGGCGAGGGCTTCTTCGAGATCCTTGACGGCCGCCTCGATGCTCTCTTTCTCGCTGTCGCTGACCTTGTCACCGGCCTCACTCAGGGTCTTGCGCACGGTGTGTACCATGGCATCACCGGCGTTACGGGCCTGAACCAGCTCTTCGAACTTGCGGTCTTCCTCGGCATTCGCTTCGGCGTCAGAAACCATTTTATCGATTTCTTCTTCGCTCAGTCCAGACGAGGCCTTGATCACGATAGACTGCTCTTTTCCGGTCGCCTTGTCCTGCGCCGACACGTTCAGAATACCGTTGGCGTCGATATCGAAGGTGACTTCGATTTGCGGCAGGCCGCGCGGCGCCGGCGGAATGTCGGCCAGATCAAAGCGGCCCAGCGACTTGTTCTGACTGGCCTGCTTACGCTCACCCTGAACAACGTGGATGGTAACTGCCGTCTGGTTGTCATCCGCGGTCGAGAAAATCTGCGACTTCTTGGTCGGAATGGTGGTGTTCTTTTCAATCAGCGGCGTAGCCACGCCACCCATGGTTTCAATACCCAGAGTCAGCGGCGTGACGTCGAGCAGCAGCACGTCTTTGACGTCACCGGACAGAACCGCAGCCTGGATAGCGGCACCCATGGCCACCGCTTCGTCCGGGTTCACGTCCCGGCGCGCTTCCTTGCCGAAGAAGTTTTTCACTTTCTCCTGCACCAGCGGCATCCGTGTCTGTCCACCGACCAGGATGACCTCGTCGATGTCACTGTTGCTCAGACCGGCGTCTTTCAGCGCGATCTTGCACGGCTCCAGACTGCGATCAACCAGATCTTCCACCAACGACTCCAGCTTGGCGCGGGTCAGCTTGACGTTCATGTGCTTGGGCCCGCTGGCATCGGCAGTGATGTACGGCAGGTTGACGTCAGTCTGCTGACTGCTGGACAGCTCGATCTTGGCCTTTTCGCCCGCTTCTTTCAGGCGCTGCATGGCCAGCGAGTCGCCGCGCAGATCAATACCGCTGTCCTTCTTGAACTGGTCGGCCAGGAATTCGATGATTTTCATATCGAAGTCTTCACCACCCAGGAAGGTATCACCGTTGGTGGACAAGACTTCAAACTGGTGCTCGCCGTCGACGTCGGCAATTTCAATGATCGACAGGTCGAAGGTACCGCCACCCAGGTCGTACACGGCTACCGTGCGGTCACCGGTTTGTTTGTCAAGACCGTAGGCCAGCGCAGCCGCGGTCGGCTCGTTGATGATCCGCTTGACGTCCAGTCCGGCAATGCGGCCGGCGTCTTTGGTGGCCTGACGCTGACTGTCGTTGAAGTATGCGGGTACCGTGATAACAGCTTCGGTAACCGTCTCTCCCAGGTAGTCTTCCGCCGTCTTCTTCATTTTCTGCAGGATTTCAGCGGACACCTGTGGCGGTGCCATTTTCTGGCCTTTAACGTCTACCCAGGCGTCGCCGTTATCCGCCTTGGTGATGGTGTAAGGCACCATCTTGATGTCTTTCTGTACCACGTCGTCTTCGTAACGGCGGCCAATCAGACGCTTGATCGCGTAAATGGTGTTTTGCGGGTTGGTCACCGCCTGGCGTTTGGCCGACTGGCCCACCAGGATTTCGTTATCATCGGTATAGGCGATGATGGAAGGCGTGGTACGATCGCCTTCAGCGTTCTCGATGACCCGAACCTTGCCGCCATCCATGATGGCCACACAAGAGTTGGTGGTTCCCAGGTCAATACCAATTATTTTGCTCATAGATTCGCTCCAATTCGTTTTTCAATCCGGTTCAAGCTGTTACAGCAGGCGCTACTGGCAATTACTGCTTATATTGGCGCTTTTTTGAATTTTTCAAGCCTGCTCATCAATTTTTGGTGCATCCTCTGCCTTGGCCACCACCACCATGGCCGGCCGAACCAGGCGGTCATTCAGCGTATACCCCTTCTGCACCACGGCCACCACACTGTTGGGCTCAGCCTCGGGCGCAGGCACCATCGACATGGCCTCGTGAAGCTGGGGGTCAAACGGCTCACCCAGCGGGTTCAACTGTTCCACGCCAAATTTTTTCAGGCTGCCCAGATACAATGCGAGGGTCATCTCGATTCCTTCACGCATGGACACCACCAGCGCATCACCCTCGGCGTCGCCGGCCGTGCTTTCCACAGCTTTTTCGAGACTGTCGGCTACCGGCAACAACTCTTTGACCATCCGTTCCAGGCCAAACTTGCGGGCTTTTTCCACGTCCATTTCGGCCCGGCGGCGCACGTTTTGCATTTCCGCCTGCAGGCGCAGCATCTGGTCATTCAGATCCTGTACCTGATCACGCAGCGCGTCTGCTTCGTTTTCCGGTCCGGAAGCTGCCTCGGGTTGCTCCTCTACCCCGGAAACCGACTCTTCCGCCGTACCCTGCAAATCATCTTCCAATTGGTCATTGCGGTTTTCATCAGTGCTCATGAGCGACTCCTGATTGGTTGTGGATGGCCTGCCATCAAGGCCGGTGCATAAAGTTCCCGGCGGACATCCCCCGAGTTAACTGGTTTGCGAACCGATATGGGGACGCGTCTGACGGGTTTCAACCGCCCAAAACGGCAATTTGCATATTGCAAACCAAAAAACACCTGTATACATTTACAAGTACTGTATGTATTGCCAGTACGCATTGTCCGGCGCAGTGTCGACTCAGGCAGGCACTGCAAGGTTACGCAAAAGGAGAAGTGCATGCTCACCCAACTGACCGTCACCAATTACGCCATCGCTGAACGCGTGGAACTGCATTTTCGGGGCGGCATGACCGCACTGACCGGCGAAACCGGTGCCGGCAAGTCGATCGTGCTGGACGCGCTGGGGCTCGCCCTGGGTGGCCGTGCGGACGCCGGCGCCGTCAGGCACGGTGCCAAACGGGCAGACATTACCGCCAGCTTCGACATTTCCCGCATTGACGATGCCGCCAGCTGGCTGAAGCACCACCAACTGGACGACGGCGACGACTGTATCCTGCGCCGCTCCATCAGCCGTGACGGCCGCTCCCGGGCGTACATCAACGGCCAGCCCTGCCCACTGAATCACCTGAAGGTACTGGGCGGTATGCTGATGGACATTCACAGCCAGCACCAGCACCAGTCCTTGCTGCGTAAAGACACCCACCGCAAACTGGTCGACGAGTTTGCCGGCGCCACCGCGCTGGCCCACGACACCCATCAGGCCTGGCAGTCCTGGCACCGCACCCGCAACCTGCTGGCAGAACGCCGGCAGAACGCCGAAGAGAGCGAGGCGCGGGTGCAACTGTTGCGGTATCAGTTCGAAGAACTTGACCGGTTGGGGTTGAGCGCCGGGGAACAACAGCAGCTGGAGCACGAGCAGCAGCAACTCAGCCAGGCGGACGTGATGCTGCAGTGCAGCCAGCAAGCCGCCCTGCTGTGCACCGAGGATGACCTGAACGCCGCCAGCCTGATCCGACAGGCCATCAACCAGCTGGAACAATTGCCCAGCGGGGTCGCCGCGCTGGCCGATGCCCGGCAGATGCTCAGCGAGGCCGAGATTCAGATCAACGAAGCGGGCAACACCCTGCGCCACTTTGTGGAAGACTATGAAGCGGATCCGGCGCGACTGGCGGAAGTGGAAGCGCGGCTCAGCCAGATCTACCAACTGGCCCGAAAACACCGCATCCCACCGGAAGAGCTGCCCGCATTGCATCAGAGCCTGCGCGAAGAACTGGCTGCCCTGGAAAATGGCGAAGGCAGCATCGAACAGCTCGAAGCCGAACTGGCCCGGCACCGTGAACACTACGACACCCTGGCACACAAGCTTTCCGGCGTGCGCGCCGGAGCGGCCCGCAAACTGGACCAGCGGATCGCCGCCGAACTGACGCAGCTGAGCATGCCGGCGGTGCAGTTCGTTACCCACATCCACACCCGCAGCGACGGCGAACCCGGCCCCCACGGCCTGGAAGAGCTGGAGTTTCTGGTCAGTGCCAACCCGGGCCAGCCCGCCCGTCCGCTGTCCAAAGTGGCGTCGGGCGGTGAGTTGTCGCGCATCAGTCTGGCGATTCAGGTAGTCGCCGCGCAAACCTCGACCACCCCCACCCTGGTGTTTGACGAAGTGGATGTGGGCATTGGCGGCGGAACGGCGGAAGTGGTGGGGCGTCTACTGAGGTCGCTGGGCGAAAATGGTCAGGTGATCTGTGTAACCCACTTGCCCCAAGTCGCTGCGCAATGCCATCAGCACCTGTTTGTCAGCAAATTTACCGACGAACAGTCAACTTTCTCGAAAATCGAAGCGCTGGACAGCGAGGGGAGAATCACGGAAGTGGCCCGTATGCTGGGCGGGGTGGATATGACCGAGCAAACCATTGCTCATGCTGCAGAAATGTTCAGCAAAGGCCAGGCAACGCATCACTGATGCCGCTGCCTGAACCCGGAAGCGGTTATTTATCGTCTTTTTTTATCGGCTTCACATACAAGATCAGGCTGTGCTCGACAATTTCAAAGCCGTGTTCAGCCGCGATTTTTTTCTGGCGCTCCTCGATCACGGGATCGAGGAATTCAACGACCTGCCCTGTTTGCGTGCAAACCATGTGATCGTGGTGATCGGTTGCCATTTCGAACACGGCATGGCCGCCCTCAAAGTTATGACGCACCACCAGCCCTGCAGTCTCAAACTGGGTTAATACCCGGTAAACCGTTGCAAGACCGACGTCATCACCCTGTTCCAGCAGTTGCTTGTAAACATCCTCCGCACTCAAGTGATGCTCGGCAGCACTCAAATGGTCCTCTTTCGCGCTCTGCAGGATATTGAAAATCTTTACTCGCGGCAGAGTGACCTTCAAACCAACTTTGCGCAATTCGGCATTTTCAGGTGACATGTTGCTATTCACTCTTTGGTGTACCATCGGCTTCCGGTATCATAAACCGTGTACCTACGTTTCGCCCGGGTCAGAACTGACGCCTGACCGGCATTTCAAGATAGAGGATTTTCCCCGACGATGCAAAAGCTCATGGCACTCGCATTCCTTCTCGCCCTTGCTGGTTGTAGCTTTCCCGGGGTCTATAAAATCAACGTCCAGCAAGGCAACATCCTGCCGAAAGAAGACCTTGCACAACTGACTCCGGGCATGACCCGCTCCCAGGTGCACGCTATCCTGGGCTCGCCGGCCATGCTCAACCCGGTGGACCCCGACGAAGAGTATTATGTTTACACCCTTCAGCGTCAGGGCGGCGATATCCACAAGCAACGGGTGGTGCTCTTTTTCGACGGTGAGCAATACCTCCGCCACGAAGCAGACCTGCTGCCGGAAACCCCCGCCTACTGAACCAGCTTAGCCTCAGCCGGCCGCTTTTCGGGCCCGGTTCAGCCGGGCTTGCTTGGGGTCAATCGTCAACGGCCGATACAGCTCAACCCGGTCGCCCTCGCGCAGCGGGTGATTTTTGGGGTTTTTCACCACCTTGCCGAACACCCCCATGCTCACCGTCTCGAGATCGATTTCGGGAAATTCGACCGCAATACCCGATTGCACTGCGGCGTCGTAGACGGTTGCTTTGGCAGCAACCTTCACGGGAATGATGATCTGACGCTCCGGCGTCGCGTACGCGACCTCCACTTCCATCACGCCCGCGCCTCGCAATACAGCTCATCCGCGCGCCGGCAAAAAGCGTCTACCATGGCTGTTGCCGCCTGATTCACCACGCTGCCAAAGGTCATCCGCGACAACGACCCCGAAAACTCAAATTCCAGACGCAAGGTCACCTTGCAGGCATTGCCTGCCAGCGACTGGAAATTCCAGCGACCGGTCAGGTTGCGAAACGGACCGTCCACCAGGGTCATATGGATGGCTTGCGGGTGGTCCAGCTGATTGCGCGTGGTTAACCGGTGGCGGATACCGCCTTTGGCCACGTCGAGGGACGCCATAATGTGCTGTACGGACTCCTCGTGCACCTCCGCACCGGCGCACCAGGGCAGGAACTCGGGATAACGGGCGATATCGTTCACCAGGTGAAACATGCGCTCGGCGGAATGCATGACCAGCGCGGTCTTGTCTATGTGTTTGGGCATTAATGTGAAGTTTCCTGAACCGGTAAAAGTGTAACCATCCTGGGCCATGATAAATCAAGTCATTGCGAATTAACCAGACAGGACCCTAGTCCGGCACCGCTGCCGGCAGCTCGTGACCGCCGGTGTCAGCGTCCCCGGCGGCGACTTGGGCGAGCGCACGGGGGTTGGTAGCACACAGTTGCCAGCCGTCATCGCCCGCACACACCGATTTGATCGACACCACACTGTAGTGAATACCGATATACGCCACCACCAGCGGCAGCACCAGACGCATCACCCAGAACCATACCCGACCAACGAGCATGGGTAGCGCACCGGCCAGCCGCGCGGTGACCGGGCGCTGCAGGCGCCACACGGTCATGACCGCCAGCAACACACTCACCAACGGCACCAGCACACCACTGGCGAGCAGCTCCAGCCAGCGATACACAGTGCCCCCGGCAAAGCGCACCTCGGACCAGACATTGAATGAGAACACCGTGCCCAGGCCGACGAACCAGACAAGCAGGGCGATGAGCAGCACCGCGCCTTTGCGGGGCACCCCAAGCCATTCCTGCAACCAACCCACCAGAGGCTCCAGCAGGGCAATCGCGGTGCTCCAGGCAATGAGCACCACCATCAGGAACAGCAGCGCAATCACCACCTGACTGGCGGCCACCTCCGTCAGACTCAAAGGCAACGCCAGGAACAGCAGGCCGAACCCCTGCAACCCGACGTCCGGGGTATGGCTTAATACCAGCGCATAAACCATCACCCCGGCCACCACCGCCACCAGCGTATCCATCAGGGCCACCGCAAACACCGACAGCTTCAATTGCACCCGGTCAGGGGTGTAGGCTCCGAACAGAACCCACACCCCCACCCCCAGACCCAGGGTATAAAAGGCATGGAACAACGCGTATTGCAGACTCACCCAGCTCAGCCCGGCCCGGTCGAACACCAAGACGGCGTCGATAGCCAGTGGCAGATTGCCGTGCAGACCGGCGTAGCCCAGCATCCCCAGCAACAATAACAAAAACATCGGGACCACAATCCGCAGGGAACGCTCCAGCCCCTGGCTGACCCCCTGCAGCGACACCGCCACCACCAAAAACAGGAACACCCCGTGCCAGCCCATCAACTGACGATGGTCCCCCGCCTCCGACACCAGACCGGCCAACACCGCGGACGCCTCCCCCGGAGTGACCCCTGACAACCGCCCCAAGGCACCGTAGAATACGTAAGCCAAGCAGAGCGCGCCGATCACCAGGGTAAAGGACAACACCAGAAAACCGGCAACCAGACTGAGGCGGCCGACCCACACCCAGTTTCTGGTCAGCCCGCCCAAGCGCACGTATCGGTCCAGAGTCAGCACAATGCCATGGCGGGCCCTGCGCCCCAGCGCCGCTTCGGTGAGCGCCAGTGGCAGGGTGATCAGCAACAGGCAAGCCAGATACAGGACAATGAACAGCCCGCCTCCGTGCTGGCTCGCCAGATAGGGGAACTGCCATAAATTCCCCAGCCCGACCGTTGCGCCGGTGGCTGCCCAAAAAAAGGTGGACCGCCCGACCCAGGAACCGATTGACGTTGTGTAAGGTGTAGACATCCCGCACTCTGCTCGACACTGAGCCGTTATTGTAGCGGATCGCCGCCCAAACAGGGCATACTGACGGGTTAAACCGCTGATTCCGTGACCGCTCTGGCACTCCTGCGCTACAATCCGCGCATTCGCATGAAATTCCGGATCCGATATACATGAGCAAGAAAAAACCAGGCACCAAAAGCAGCACCATCGCTCTCAACCGAAAAGCGAAACACGAATACCACATCGAGGAACGCTTCGAAGCGGGCATGGTGCTGCTTGGCTGGGAAGTCAAATCGCTGCGGGCTGGCAAAGGCCAGATCACCGACGCCTACGTGTTGCTGAAAGACGGCGAAGCCTTTCTGTTGGGTTCCCACATTCAGCCGCTCACGGAAGCGTCCACCCATGTGATTGCCGACCCCACCCGCACCCGCAAACTGCTGTTGCACGCCCGGGAGCTGGCCAGACTGATCGGCGAAACCAGCAAGTCCGGCCAGACCTGCGTGCCCATGGCACTCTACTGGAAAGGCAACCGGGTGAAGTGTGAAATCGCACTGGTAAAAGGTAAAAAACTGTACGACAAGCGGGCCACTGAAAAAGACCGCGACTGGGATCGCCAGAAACAGCGAATTCTGCGGGAAAACAACGCCATCTGAGGCTGTACACCGTGAGTAAACTGCGCCTGCCCTTGTAATTACCGCCGGCGGCCGCATATACTGTTAACACAAGGGGACGACATGGCTTCGACGCTGGTTGCAAACCCTTGGGTGCATGTCGAGATGGCAGCCAATCTCGTAAATCCAAAGCTGCATATTAATAGTCGCAAACGACGAAAACTACGCACTAGCAGCCTAAGGGCCGCTAGTCGTCCTGACTGGGTCGCCCGTAGCTCAGAGCAACATCTCAGGACGTCATCGCTTACGGGATGCTCCGTTACCCAGAGTTCACTGGCTGACGGCTAAGATTTAAAGAACTCGTCTCTTACACCCTGACCTTCGGGTCGTTCGAGATTAAATCAATAGAAGGATGCTAAGCATGTAGATCTCGAGGCAGAGTGCTGGCGGACGCGGGTTCGATCCCCGCCGTCTCCACCAAATTGAAGCAAATCAGTAGGTTACAGCTAGAAAGGCCGGATGGTACAAACATTTGGTACAGAGGCTTAACCTACTGATGATTTACACCCCACCGTCCTACCTGCTCCAAAGACCTTCTGGCTTTTACTTCCGAAGAGGTGTTCCAAAACATCTGCGCGGACTTATTGGTCACGAGGTGAAACGCTCGTTACGCACAAGTCACCCTCAAAAAGCAAGACAGAAGGCTCAATACCTCGGCGCACTGGTCGGACAACTGTTCAACCACAGGTCATGGCAGAGACTATTGATGTCACTAGATGATAAACAAAGAAAGCGCGTCATCGACGCTTGGCTATCAGCTAGAATTGCGGAATACGAATCAGCACTATACGAGCCTGGCCCCATGAATGGGGATGACAAGGATGAAATGGTCGACATCCAAAGGATGCTGGTCATTGAAGCAAGAGAACGCCTATATCTCCAGCAATACAACTACGTGCGCGACGACGCAAGAAAAATGCTCAGCCGCCTTTCGCTTCCACCCGAGGGTACTGATGACCCCCGCCTTTTACGAGGTCTTCTGGAGGCTGACGTCGACGCGGAGAAGCACCACCTTGGACTTATGCTTGCTGGCACCCTTGAAGGTGATAAATACCTGCAGTCTTTGAAAGAGAGCCGCCCTCACCTTCGACAACAGCCAGAGCCGCTCCCAACGACCCGAAGCACCAAGGAGCTCGTCGATGAGTACCTAGCGTATAAAGCAAGGGAGGTGTCCGACAAATCTCTGCGAGATTACAAAACGTCTTACGATGTCCTTATCGAACTTCTGAATGACCGCCCTCTAGGTGACCTGAAACGCCACGACGCAGTGGAGTTAAGAGATGAGCTCTTGGATTACCCTGTAAACCGCAAGAAAGGTAAAAACTCACAGTTGAGCCTTGAGCAAATCAAGAGCCAAGAGACATGGCAGACCATCAGCAGTAGCACCGCAAACAAACACTACACTCGGTGGGCTATCTTGGCAGGCTGGGCCGTACAGTGGGACTATATCCCCAAAAACTACCTCGAGGGCCTCGCGCCTGAGCCTGACGAAACCAGCAGGCGTGCCTGGAACAACGAGGAGCTCAACTCCATATTCAACCTTATCTCAAACAGAAAAGTCGACCCAGATACTCTGTGGAGCTTCTGGCTACCCCTGCTCGGACTGGTAACCGGAGCAAGGCTTGGGGAATTGTGTGGCCTTCTGGTGAGTGACGTGACCCAAACAGAGTCCGGCACTTGGTACCTTAACTTTGAAAACAACGAACACAGACACCTTAAGAACAAGCAAAGCCGCCGCATGACACCATTGCACCCTGGGCTAATTCCCTTGGGTTTTCTTGAGTTTGTTGAAAACCAGAATTCAGGGCTTCTTTTCCCTTCCCTCGCCTCCTACAGTTCTGAGGCGCTGAGTCATGAGCCGTCTAAATGGTTTGGTCGGTTCAAATCAGGGCTTGAGTACGGTAAAGACGTCAACTTTCATTCTTTCCGGCATCTGATGCGCAACATGCTCTCAGACGTTGAGGCTCAAGACTCCCATATAAAAGGGATTCTTGGTCATGAGCAAGGGGATGTCACTTTTGGGGGTTATGGCGACAGGCTCAAGCCTGACCTACTCGCAAAACATATTGAGGCACTCCCAGTTGCTCAGTACCTGAAACAACAACCCCACTACACTGAGACTCTGAAGTAGCCCCAGCTGGCCCATAAGCAGGAAAAAGCCCTCCAACGGTATGACCCGATGAAAGGCTAAAGGATACAGCTCTCGCTGGCGAGGGAGCTTGAGTCAATCAAGAAAGCCTCCGAAAACCTAGCTGGAGACCACTTAAATCGACACAACGAGATGCATTCACTGCGATCGAGAACGTAACTCCGAGTGTCATGTAGCCTTCTAATACCTCTGTTTTTATGGACGGGCCTAGGGGATTAAACGACTGCCCACCACAAATAGTTTAGATGGGGATGGATAGAAAAAGCCTGCCCTTGCAGTATCGTGAAAACGATAGGGTAGTGACACTCAGACCTCCCGCCCCAAAACCGACTTATAGCTTTGGGGCGGGAGTAAAACTGAAAACGCAACCTGCAACTACCTGCTTTAACAGTGTAATTTAGGTGCTCCCATATTGACGTTAGGTCATAACTATAAGGTGAACTCTGGCCTGAGCACTAAGCCCCTGCTGTCAGCTCTTTAACTATCATGCTCTTATGGAGCAGAGGTAGTAGAGGTAGTAGAGGTAGTAGAGGTAGTAGAGGTAGTAGAGGTAGTAGAGCTACTAAGCCTTAGCTACGACTGGTTGATACCCAAGCGTCCGCTCATACTCTTCAACCATTAGCTGGTGT
>NZ_MEIY01000001.1:765011-1105023 GCF_001752365.1 Marinobacter sp. X15-166B
GCTGGTGTAATTGATCTTCTACATCTACTGCTACCACAAAAGAGTCATGAATCCCCAGACACGGGAGGTCATCTTGAGCGAGACGCTCCATTATGCTCAAGGCTATAGAGCTCTCGAGATACTGAAGCGTCATCCAAAGATTTTTACCCATCAGCTCCTTAATGATGGGGTGAAGCTGAAAGACAGCATCAAGCAACACTTCGGCAGTCATTCCGTTAGTGTCTGACCACTCCGACCACTCCTCGTTTAAGAGCACTTGGATTGACGCTCTGGCCTGCCTGGTGTTCCGACAGTTCATTATCCTAGTGGTAGCTGCCTTTATAAGAGCTCTAGGTATCGTTGGATGTGCATAGCAGTCTTCAGGAGCTTGCAACCCCTGCAAGTGATAGCACATTCTCGGTTGGTGAGAAGAGTAATCCAGCTCTACGACTTGCTTTCCGTCAAACCGAAAGCTTTTGCGCAAAGTTGAAGGAGTACTCTGGAGCGGACAAAAGACCCTTCCTCCCTTAGTAAAGTCGTCACGAAAGTGCCTGCGATACGCCAGCAGAGGCGAAGGGACATCCTTCATGGATAGCTCTCGTGGCACCCAGGCTTGAACTTGATGAGACTGGAACACCTCAGAAATGAACTGCACTTGGCGTCTTAGCTGACGAGTCATCTCACAGTCCTGATAATCAACTAGGCGTTTCCTTCGATCCTGTTCGCCTACCGACTTCAAAACCAACTGCTCGGCATTCGGGTCAAACTGCTTTGTCCGCAGCCTTCCTTCCACTTGGTCAAGCCAGAAGAGAAATGCTTCGGTGGGATAGTATAGCGACGTGAGGCCCGCCATATGCTCCTTACCTTTAAAGCCCCTGAGAGCAACCTCTAGGAAACCTCCAGCTACAAGGGCATCGATTACCTTACACCAGAGTTTGCGCCCGATTTGATTGACTTTATACCGCATAGGAACGGTAAACCCCTGAGCTCGCCTAGGAAGGGCAAGCGCATAAAGGCCGTGTGGGTCTGGACTAACGTCTCTCTCGAGCCTATAGACGTTATATAAGATTACCGACAGAGCTTGCGTAGCAGCTTCCCTATATCTCTTGGAAGCGACGCCAAGACAATCAACCAACTCTTCTACGGGGTCTCCCATCAGACCAACTCTCGAGGTTGAGGGCCTTACCGGAACTGTGTAAACCAATCGGTTTAAAGCTTGTGAAGCTTTGTGGTCTTTGGAAATCGAGACGCTGGGAATCCCAAGTCCTTCAGAACAGGCCAGCATGCTCACACCTCCCCCAGCTGCAGAGATTGACCCCCAGCTTGCGCTGAACTACTGCGTGGCCTGACTGTGTAGAGAGGACAGCTCAGGGAAGTGCATTTTTCTACCTGCTGACGCCAACCTCCTTCCTGACGAGGGTCATAGATACACTCAATACACTTCGCATCAATTTTCCCTCTTAAACCAGGCTTGGTGGCATGTTTTTGAATAAGTACCACTTGCATGTCTTCGCTCATGTTTCACTCCTTCTGTATTTTTAATGTTGGAACCCTTTCTCCTTTGGTCCGACATAATTAAAAACACGAAGGTCACGATCGATAAGCGAGACCAACATTACAAAAGAAAACCAGCCTCATACCTCGCCACGAGAACAACTAAGGGCCAGCGCTCTAAATGACTACAGATAGAGCTCGAGAATCAATGAGCCACTCTGTAACCATCCCTGTTTCAGTTGCACCGCTGATTAGAGTTTTCCGCCCGTTGGTGTTTCGCCAGGTATTCCCATGGCGTCAGGTCTTCCAGTGAATCGTGGGGACGCTCATCGTTGTACTCCGTCATCCAGGATTCGGTCAGCTCTCGGACTTCGGTGAGGTTCCGAAAGACATACATATTCAAGATCTCGTCCCGGTAAGTTCGATTGAAGCGCTCAACATACGAGTTCTGAGTGGGTGTGCCACGCTTGATGAATTCCAGCTTAATGCCGTGTTGCTCAGCCCAATCTGCTAAGGCAATCGAGATGAATTCTGGGCCGTTATCCATGCGTAGTTTGGCCGGGAAGCCTCGCCAAGCGATGATGCGTTCCAGAACCCGTATGACCCTCGGTGCTGGCAGGTTCAGGTCAATCTCGATAGCCAGAACCTCTCGATTAAAATCGTCCACCACGTTGAAGGTGCGGAACCGGCGACCACAGAACAGACTGTCGCTCATGAAATCCATGGACCAGCATCGATTAACGGTAGCTGGCACGCTCAATGGCTCCGGGTTTCGTGTCGGCAGTCGTTTCTTGCCCCGTCGCCGCTTATTCAGGTTGAGTGCACAGTACAACCGGTGTACTCGCTTGTGATTCCATCCATGCCCCCAGCGGCGCAGCACCTTGAACAGTTTGCTGAAGCCGTAGGCAGGATAGCGTTCAGTCGCACTTTGAAGCGCTGCAATCACCGGCTCATCCCGGGAGGTGTCAGGCCGATACCGGTATACAGAGTCACTGATGCCAGCGATTCGGCAGGCTCTGCGAATGCTGACGTCGTGAGCCTGCTTGAGGTAATCCACCAGTTCTCGTCGAACGGCTGGCTTTACAGCTTTTTTTCGATCACATCCTTCAGCAGCTTATGATCCAGACTCAGCTCAGCGTACATCTGCTTCAAGCGGCGGTTTTCCTCTTCCAGCTCCTTCAGGCGCTTCACGTCAGAAGCCTCCATGCCGCCGTACTTCGACTTCCAGTTGTAGTAAGTCGCGTCGGAAATGCCGTACTCCCGGCACACTTCCTTGACCAGGCGACCGCCCTCGACCTCCTTCAGGATCTTGACGATCTGTGACTCGCTGTACCGTGATTTCTTCATGCCGCTCTCCGTTTGCCTCATTGTAGGCTAGAGAACTCTAATTACGCATGCACCGATTTTAGGGGATGGTTACAACTCCAGCGAGCCTTTAAGCCGTTGAGAGGCCATAAAGCTCAGCCGGAGTCCGGGAGAAAAAGATAGATTATGAAAGGGCTGTGTAGAGAGTCTGGCGACTAATTCCATACTCTTGAGCAAGAGCCTTCTTCTGCTCACCTGCACTGACTCTCACTCTGATTTCTTCGACTTGCTCTGGGGTCAGCTTCCTCTTAGCTCCAATCTGTTTACCCTTCTTCCTTGCTGCTGCAATGCCCTCTCGCTGTCGCTCCCTGATCATGGCTACCTCGAACTCAGCACATGCTCCGAGCATTTGAAGCTGCAAGTTCTGGAACGGGTTCTCTTCACCAGTGAATGTCATCTGCTCCTTGTGGAACTGAAGAGTCACCCCTTTCTCTGTGACCTCCTTCACCAGCTCAAGCAGATCAACCATGTTTCTTGCCAGCCTATCGATGCTGTGAACATGCAAATGGTCACCCTTCCGTATGTGGTTAAGGCAGGCTTGAAGTGCTGGCCTGTCTCTATCTCTGCCACTGACCTTATCGGTAAACGTCTGGTGAAACGCTATACCTGTGTCCGCTAGCTGGCGGTCTGTGTTCTGGTCAACTGAGCTGACCCTAATGTACGCAACGTGCTGTCCACTCATAGCAATACCCTCCTCGAACCATAACGTCCAACAAACTTTAAGAGATATCTAGACAGAGTGTCAAATAATTACAAAAAGACTTATCTGGACACGGTGTAATGCGGGCTAGCGGACGGGTGGTGAGCGTGTCCAAATAGCTTACCCTCTTAGACACGGCACGACTTAAAACGACTGGTCAGCATACTCCATACAGTTTGAAGGCTCCCTAGCGAGCCCATGTGTCGGCCTATCGAGCAAAAGAGCTTGCTATACTTTCGAAAAGTGACTAGCGTCTTACAAACAAAACTCGAATGGCAAGCTAACTACTTAGAGACTGGCGAAAGCGTTTAATGTAGTCGTCGAATCTTCCAAAATTTCGCACATATACATGGAACGGATTCCAAGGCTCTTTTACTACCGCTAAAAAAATCCAACGAACATGATTGGGCTTCTGATTGTACTGTAGGAAAACAGATGTTTCTGGACAAAAAAGATACAGATTCTCAATATTTTTTTATTCGCTGCTTTGTCGAACAGGTACAGGACAGAGTAGAGCGGTGGGACGATGCACGCTTACTACTTACAGCGCTTGACATACCAGTTTCCAACGGTTGGGAAGCGACGTTTCGGAAGTTGAATAGTCAATACGAAGAAGGTCGCCTCAAAGTATTCCAATACTCTAAGTCAAAACTAACAAAGATCTTAGATGAGTTAAACCTTTCGTCGGATAAAGCAGTATCCGTTTATTCAATTCCCGACCAAGACACTGCTCAAAAAATTGCGAACCACCTATTCAAGAACCATACTCTTGAAAGTCGTTTTGCAGAACTGTATCCATTTAAAGTGATAAAAGACGAATTAGATGGCATCGATTATGAACCATATTATTGCGGTCAAACTGAAATTGACGGGGTCTACTATTTCCCGATTGGCATCAAGAGGGATTACAACGAGAGAATTAAATTAAACATCTCTGAATTTGAAGAAGTGGATAGAGTAAGGCTCGAAGGCTACGATAAAATCATTGCCTCAAAAACGGAAGTAGCTCAATTCATTGATATAATATCGGTGAATATCCCTGCCTGTCGACTAGAAATAAGAATCGATAACGCTAGCAAAACATCCAGAGATGACATAGAAAACGCACGCGATATAATCGAAAGCCTTCTACGCGCTCAAATTCGGGAACTTGATAAAAATATAGAAACACCCAGAATAAATATGTTTCCAATAATTAACAGCTTGTACAACTCAGATACCGGTCGTATTTGCGAGCTCGCATTTGAATGCCCAAACGATTCGCTTCACTATCAGCATCTGCGCAAGCAAGATCAGGACATTCGCTCTGAACCTTTCCACGATGGAGGAAAAAAGGCTGTGGAGAGCGTAGACGCTTTTCGCTTAGCGGTCGAGTGGGAAATAACATTCGGCGACAGAGATCGGAAGATTGAGGCATTGTTCCCTGGCACCCGAAGAATGATGCGCCAAGCTAATCCCGACTTGAGTTACCTGATAGTAAACCGGCACATCAATGCATCAGAGATCAATTTAACTATTGATAGGGTCTTGCAACATGGCCACCCTGAATAATGTAGTCCTCGAAAGAATTTATTCCGACCATCCCCCTGAGGAGATGGCAGAGCTGGCCATTGATATAGCAACAGTAATGCATAGTAGTTATTTAAACTTTAAGTCGAGAAAGTTCTACTTCCAGCACATAGCTAATAGGTTGGATGGAAAATACAGCAACACTGACATATTAAATGGGCTCATTTACTTATCAAAAAAAGATATCGGATACATAAACTTAATATACGAGTTTTTAGATGATAACCTAGGCCCACTACCCTTGGAGAGCTCAGATGTCAACGAAGCAATAGAGCAAAACCATTTCATTCATCCTATTAAGGGTATAGAGGTACAAAACTTCAAGTCACACATATTCCTAGTTTACGAGATCAAAGATGAGCTTTCAAGAAACTGATTTAGCGAGTCTTGAAATCCTCGATAAGACCTCTATGCCAGGAATAATCAAACGCATTAAGCTTCATCAAGGCGGCGGGAATTACGAGGACTTCATAAGTCTTCTCAACGATGATTTAAGAGAAGCCATAGATGAGCTAGCCGCTGCGGCTCATCAAAAGTCAGCTTCTAGTGAAGACGATCTCACAATCAGCATAGTTCAATGGTTAAAGGCAAGAAGCTGGACTGCCTCCCACGAGACCTGCACAAACGGCCATGTCGACATTACGGTAATAATGCAGAAATACAAGTGGCTAGGTGAGGCTAAGAAAGACAACAGCTACGCACATATTTGGAAAGGATTCCAGCAACTTATGACCAGGTACTCCCCAGGTTTCAATTTTTCAGCCAGGGCTAGGGAAACTTATACAGAAACCCACGGCATTCTTATTTACTGTCAGCGAAGCCGCAACAGTGGGGACTTTTTAAGGAAATGGAAGGAAAAACTAATAAGTGAATGCGAAGGCCACTCTTTTCACAGCTGTGACAGCCATTCCATTGACGGATTAGAACTGCAGACCACTCACAGACACCCAAACAGCGATGAAATCGTCAAAATTATCCATTTTGCGGTTCCTCTATACTTCCAGCCACAAGACCGATGATAAATCCCCTACCACTGCATCCCTCAAGTTTTTCTGGAAAACTCCCTGTTTTCAGCGCCTAACGTATACCTACATCACAGAGATAGCCTTACGCAGAGTTACTAATGCCTAGTAGAGACGGAGAGTCCTTTCAGCCAAGACACCTCTTCCAGCTTAAATGATCGACGGAACAGTCACCTACCCTGAGAGCGCTTTCAGAAATGATTGACTGCTTTGTTACTCATGACACGATGCACTTTATCTTTTGCTGAAGGCAACTAGGAGGGGGGGGGGGACGGGGGAAATTTGCCCTTAGCTCTATAGATTTAAGGCTCAGATCTTTTTCTAACAGAAACCTTTCGGACAGTGCCTCTTACGGGTAACCTAAGCCTGCGCTTGGTACAAACCATTGGTACAAACGCAAACGCACCGGCCTGTAACCTATTGATATTAAACTGCTGGCGGACGCGGGTTCGATCCCCGCCGTCTCCACCAACTTAAAGAAAAGCCCCTGTGTCCAGGGGCTTTTTTTATGCTCCCCCCGTCCCTCACCACACCGGCTCGCTGATGCGGGTTGCCAGCCAGCGCTCCAGCTCCGGCAGCGCCAACGGCCGCGCATAGAGGTAACCCTGCACCAGGTCGCAGCGGTGGACCCGCAGAAACTGCTCGTCGCCCGGGGTTTCCACGCCCTCCGCCACCACGCGCATACCCAGTTCGTGCGCCATGTTGATGGTGGAACGGACGATGACCTGATTGGCAGGCGACTGCTGGATCCCGGTCACGAACGAACGGTCAATCTTGAGCACCGAGGCACGGATACTCTGCAGATAGGCAAGGGAGGAATACCCCGTCCCGTAATCGTCGATGGCAAGTGTCGCCCCGCTGTCCACCAGCTCGTCAAACAGTGCCAGCGCGCGGTTTTCGTTACCCAGCAGTGCGGTTTCGGTAATTTCACACTCAATTGAATAATAGCCACGGCTTGAGCGCAGCAGATCTTTCAGGCCGGCAATGAAATTGCGGTCCTGGAACAGGCGCGGAGACAGGTTCAGGGCGATGTTGCGGGGCCAGCCCTTTTGCTGCCAATGCGCCTCCTGGGCGAGCAGGGTTTCCACCACCCAGCGGGTCAGTGGCGCGATTTGGCGGGAGTTTTCGGCCACCGCGATCAGCTGGTCAACGGACACCATCTCGCCATCATTGCGCGGCCAGCGCAGCAGCGCTTCGCAACCGACCGGGGTGAGGGTTTCAAGGTCCAGTTTGGGCTGATACAACAGCTGGAAAGCATCGCTGTTGATATGGCTGCGTATGGCCGGCACCAGTTCGAGCCGGCGCATGGCCGCCTGGCTGTCGCTCTGGCTGTAGCAACGCACCGCAACACCCTCCTGTTTGGCCAGCCGCGTGGCATCCAGGGCCTGACGCAGCAGGGTTTCCGCCTGTGCCGGCGCGCTGTCATGGTGTTCATAGTCCGCCACCCCGGCGGTTGCCGACACCTGTACCGAGGCGCCCACATTGGCGTCCAACGTATGCGGGCGTTCTATTTCTTCCAGCAGGCGCTCACACACCCGCTGGCCACCGGCGGCAAATTTCTGGCCCGCCAACCACAGCGCAAAGCCATCGCCACCAATACGGGCACAAGGCCCCAGCGCAGCGACGTACACTGCAATACGCTGCGCCACCGTTTTCAGTAACTGATCCCCCGCGACGTGCCCGTAGGTGTCGTTCACCTCTCTGAAATAATCAATATCCACACAAATCAGGCAGCCGGAAGGGTGGTATTGCAGGGAGTCGACGACCCGCTCAAAAAACGCAGAGCGGTTTAACAGACCGGTGAGACCGTCGTAGGTGGCGCGGTATTCCAGCTCCTGTTCCCGCGCCACCCGCTCGCTTAAATCGCGCAGCACCACGGTGAAGATCGCCTGCCCGGACGTGGCCACCCGACTGACCGTGGCCTGCACCGGAATGCGCAGTCCCGAACGGGTCACCAGCTGGGTATCAAATGGGGTGCTGGGTAGCCTCAGCACCCCCTGGCGGGCTTCCGGCAGACAGTCGCTGAGCGGAGAGTTACACATGGCCGCTTCGGACATATCGCACAGCGTCAGGATTGCCTGATTGGCCTTGGTGATCACCCCATCAGCGTCCACACACAGAATGTAGTCGTTGGTGGTGGCGACGATGCGGTCCAGCAAGGCTTCGTTATCCCGCAGACTGATTTGCAGCCAGAGACGCTCCAGCGTTGCCGTGTCGAGCCGGGCAAGGTTGATCGCCACATACACCAGCCCGCACAAGAGCACCGGATTGAACACATACACAATCAGACCCGCGCCCTGATAGGCCCAGACGAACAGACCGACCGAGCATAAAACGAACAGGCCCAGCACCTGCAAGCCTCGCCACCAGCTGCACCGACTGAACACCAGGGTGGCGCCGAGCCAGAACAACGCCAGGCTGAAGACCGCCGCCATCGGCGTGAGCGCATGCAGGCCGCCGTTGCGCAGTGTTTGCGCCCCCAGCGCCTGAATCACCGCACCCGGCAAGACCTGATGAACGGGGGTGGCCAGCATGTCACCCAGCTCAATGGCGGTTGCTCCGATGATGACATCCCGGCCGTGCAGTTTGTGCGCGGGCACACGACCTTCAAGCAGATCAATAAAGCGGATGTAATGGAACGATGCCGGGGAAATGCTGTAGTCAACCCAGGTGCCGGCGTCGCTGTGCCCCGCCAACGCATTCCAGGCGCCCCGATAGAATCCTTCTTGCCAACGAAAACCCACCGACAGAAACCGCACCAGACCGTCCTGCTCCGGCTGCATGTTCACGGCGACCAGCTCCGCGCCGCCGCTCAAATGGGACAAGGGGCGCCGTATCATCAACTCCCCATCGCCGTGGCTGCGACGTTGAACAAACACCGGAAGGTAGGTAGGCACGGTTGCGGCCACCGAGCGGATCGCCTCTTCCAACTCCGCGTCCCCGCCAAGGGTGGAAACTGCGCTGAAATCCACGTCCACCATCAACGACCGGATCCCCGCCTGATCGAGGGCGGTGATCGCCGCTGCAAACACACTCCGGGGCCATGGCCACTGCCCCACCGTCTCGATACTGGTGGAATCTATTTCGAGAATGAGCAGGTTACTGGGTTGCTCCTTGATGAGCAGAGCGACAATCTGGTCACGGAATCCCGCTTCCGGACGCTCCAGTAGATTCGTCCCGTACAACAGGGCAAAAACCAGGGCCGCCAGTAAGGCAGCCACACTGATTTTGCTCACCGGACGGCGCTTGAACAGGCGCACTGTCGCAGCGGGCATGCCCTTAATCTGAACCCAGACCGAGACCAAGGCCCAGGCCGATTCCGACACCCAGGCCGTCACCCACACCGAGGTCGATGCCCACACCGGCATCCGGATCGGTACCCGCGCCGATATTCAACCCGGCATCTACCCCCAGGTCATCACCCAATCCAGCGTTCAAACCAACATCCGCGCCCAGATCGTCACCCAGACCAACGTTCAATCCGGCATCTGCACCCAGGTCGTCGCCCAGACCAACGCTCAACCCGGCATCCACACCCAGATCGTCGCCCAGACCAACGTTCAACCCGGCATCCACACCCAGGTCGTCGCCCAGACCAACGTTCAACCCGGCATCCACACCCAGGCCATCACCCCCACCCAGACCCAGACCGACTTCCGCCCCGAGACCGTCGCCCAGACCCAGGTTCAGGTCCGCCTTGGCCCCCAGATCGCTGTCTACGCCCACGCCCAACCCGGCTCCGGTTACGGCCACCAGACCATTGTCAACACCGGTATGCACATGCGCTCCGATGGGTTGCAAAAGTTCCGTCTGCGAAGCGGACTGAGCCGCCAGCCTGGCTCCACCGCTCTGGAAGTAGCGCAGTCCCGCCTGCTCGGCGCCGGCGCCGGCCACATCGCCGGGGGCGAGCAGGCGCGTCTGTCCGGTAGCAAGGTCGCGCACTTCCAGCGCTCCCTCGGTGAGCGTCACCGTGGTTGAGGTTTCGGTGGACACGACCACGAAACGGGTGCCCTTCACGGTCGAGACCAGGAACGGGGTTTCCACGCTGAATTGATCCGGCTGACGCTCAATCCGGTAAAACACCGTGCCGATCCATTGTTTTACCCGGGTAACCAGTCCGCCCGCGTCAGGAGCCTTGGCGTGTAAGGCAATGTGGGCTCCGCTTTTCAGTTCGAACTCTGAGCCGGCCTGCGCCAGGGTCCCCTCACCGTCCGCCAGCGCCTGAAACTCGACCGGTACGGCAACGGACATTCCCGCCTCTGCCGCTTGCCAGGGCTGGTCGGCGTTACCACGATACTGCACCGTCCCGGTCATCTGGGCCACGCGCACCGGTTCGGCCGCCATCGACACGCAGGCCAGCAGCAGCACCGCCAGGCCCAGAAAAGTGCGACAGGATTTGCTGTTGGTTAATCCATTAATCAAGCGCATTTTTTTATCCTCGTTGCTACAGTCATAGCACTTTTTTGCAGGCCTTCCGGTGCCGCTTACACTTCACCACAAAACTTTACATACCGAAACACGCGATGGCGCTAACCTCAACCCATGGTTACCCGCACAACTATAACAACAGCGCGCGCAAACGCACTGAACTGGTTCACTTTATTCATGGCGCTCTCCCTGCCGGCAGGTTACGCTTCGGCGGGGGAGCGCGCCCTGGCGGCGGTCTTGTTCGAGGGCGTTTCGGCCTTTGACGCCGAGCAGCTGTTTCCGCTGTATGCCGACCGGCTCGGCCAGGCACCCACCCTGCCAGTACGGATTCAGCTGCGCGACCGCACACGGGACTATTACCTCAGTCAGGGATACCTTGCCCCGGCGGTCAGGGTCGCGCCCCACCCGGCTGGTGATGACATCCTGGTGGTGATGGTTGCAGAACCCCGGATTACCGATACGCGGGTCAACGGCGGCGGGTTCCGACAGCAGGCCTCTGTGCGGGAACGCGTTCAGCCGCTGTTGGGACACGCTCCCATATCCACCCGGACCATCGACCGGTTTATCCAGGGACTGGCACACACCCTGGGCGCAGGCCTTGAGATCGACACCGAAGAGTTGTCTCCGGGTCGCCACCGCCTGTCCGTGGCAATCGTGCCGCGGCTCGGGGGCGAACTGACCTACAGTGCCGAAGGCGGTCAACAACTCGGGCAGCATCTGGTGGCCGGCCGCATCCGCCTGTACAGCCCCGGAGGGGGCCTGGATGAGGTCTATCTGGCCGGTCTCCACACCCTCGAATCGGCGGGTTACCGCTCTGTTGGTGCAGGGGTGTCCCTGTCCCCCAATGGCGCCAACACCCTGTACGCCGACATTGACGTCTCCCGAGCGGTGCCCCAGGACACCACCAGCCCGAGCCGGGTCTACCGCCGCCTTTGGTCCCGCCTCCGGTGGCGCCACCAGGTGATCGACGCCAGCACTCGCGCGCTGGTGTTTGACAGCAGTGTCACCCTGCGCGACTACACCCGCGAACGGGGAAATGAAACCGAAGTGGACGAACGGTTGCGCATGGCGGAGGCCGGGGTGTTGGCGTCCGTGCAGCACGGCAGTGGCACCTCCCGCCTGGGGATTGCCGGACTCATAGGAGTGGATGCCTTCGGTGCGGGCCGGCGCGACAGCCGCACCAACGAACCCATTGACCTGGCATTCCAGCTGATCAGTGCGCAATACACGCTGTGGCAGCCTCTGCCCGTCGGCTTTTCCATGAGACTGGACATCGCCGGCCAATACTCCGGCGACAACCTGCCCTACTCACAACGATTTTCGGCCGGCGGTACGCGCTTAACCAACGCATATGAACCGGGCGAACTCAGTGGCGACTCGGGCATTGGCACCAAACTGGAGCTCCGCCGGGGGTTCAGTGATGATCGCTGGCTACCCGGCGCCCGCTGGGTGCCCTACGTTTACTACGGTATTGCCAGCACCGACGTAAACGTCAGTGATGAACGCGCTTCGGCAGCGGCGTCCGGGTTGGGCGTGCGGCTGCTCACCCGGCAGTTCGCCTCCTACATCGAATTCGGCAAGCCGCTGACCACAGGCTCCGAATACCGCGACAAACTGCCGCGATTGACGGGGCGATTGACCGTCTACTTTTGACCGTCACCCGCTCACGCGCCAACCCCGCACCCGGTGGGGCGAGGCGCCTAATCCGGAGGATCCGCCCGTTCAGCGCTGGTGGTGTTGACCCGGAACCAGCCCGCGATGGCGTAGCGGTCGCGTTTGGCGGGCAAAACTTCATGGGGAAAGTCTTCACTCAGAAAAGTCACCAGGGTCCCCATGCTGGGGGTGACTTTGAGCAGCTGCTGCCCACGCTCACCGTGATACAGCGCCAGTTCGCCGCCATCGTCGGGCATCCAGTCGGGATTTAAATACAGCACCACCGACAACACCCGGTTCGACTGCCCTTTGAAGGCATCCAGATGTTTCTTGTAGAAATCACCCGGGGCGTAATGTGAAAAGTGACTCTCAAAGGAAAACAAACCAAGAAACAAGCGGCGGTTGAGATACTGCTGCAGCGCTGCCGTCCAATTCAGCCAGCGCGCACCGGCGGGTGTGTCCCCTTCGATCCAGCTGGTGGCGTCGCTGCGGACAAAACTGTTGATGGCATGGGCGTGCTGTCGCCCTACCCCGGCGGGATCAAATTCGTGCGCAGGCATGCTACGCAGTTGTTGCCACAGTGCGTCCAGCACATCCGTGGGCACGGCGTTGGGTTGAATGCTGTAGCCTTTTTCCCACACATCCGCCGCTATGGCCTCAAAAACGTGGCTGCTATTGCCCTCTCCACGATCATCTTCGAATCGTTCCAATGCACCCATATTTCCCTTCTCCTCACTGAAGTCGCTCAACGTTTTGGTACGTATCCCGAGCGGCTCTCTGACGGGCGTCCTTACCCGGCTGATCCTGGAGCCTTCGCAAACATGCACCAGTCAAGCTACCATGTCCGCCTACATTTGAGAATTAAATGGAGCCATGAGCCACCATGCAGTACCGCATCATCCCGGTCACCCCCTTTCAGCAGAACTGTTCTTTGATCTGGTGCACACGCACCAATGAAGCGGCGGTCGTGGACCCCGGCGGTGATTTGCATCTGGTGAACGCCGCCATTGCGGACGCCGGCGTCACGGTGACCAAGATACTGCTGACCCATGGCCATTTGGACCATGTGGGCGGCACCGCGGAACTGGCGCGCACCTTGGAAGTGCCCGTTGAGGGACCCCACCGGGACGATCTGTTCTGGATTCAGGCCCTGCCGCAACAAGCGCAGATGTTCGGGCTGCCCACCCCGGAAATGTTTACCCCGGATCGCTGGCTGGGCGACGATGACCGGGTCAGTGTGGGCGATCTGCAACTGCAGGTGATCCACGCCCCCGGACATACGCCGGGGCACGTGGTGTTTTATCATCAGCCAAGTGAACTGGCGCTGGTGGGGGACGTATTGTTTCAGGGGGCCATCGGCCGCACCGACTTCCCCAAAGGGGATTACGACACGCTGATCCGCACTATCCGCGGCAAACTGTTTCCTCTGGGAGATGCGGTGCGGTTTGTTCCCGGTCACGGCCCCATGTCCAGCTTTGGCAACGAACGCGCCAGCAACCCGTTTGTGTCGGATCACCGGGGCTGACGAGCGTCCACACAGCTGGTCAGAGCGAGGCGGCCGACCGCGCCGCCTGGTCGTACAAACCGGATATGCTGCGCAACAGGGCAGCAATATCGCCCAGTTCACCGCTGGCAAACCCCAGGGTTTTCAGCGAGTCTACCAGACAGTTCTCACGCACCTCGCTGTAGTTGCGGCAATGCTCAGCACCTTTGTCGGTGATGGAATAGAAGGTTTCCTTGCCGCGTTTTTCCGACTGTACCAGCCCTTGCTTGATCAGTTTTTTTAACGAATAGGTGACGGTGTGGCTGTCTTCGATGTTCAGCACCAGACAGATATCCGCTGACTTTTTGGCGCGACTGCGGTGGTTGGTGCTGTGCAGCACCAACACATCCAGAAAACTCATGTCCGGCATGCCGGCGGCACCGGCACAGCGGACCATCCAGCGATTGAAAGCATTGCCGGCGACAATCAACCCAAACTCCAGTTCGGACAGTTCCGTCGAGCGTCCCGAGGCCAGATGCGCCGACGACACGATCGGGCCCACCTTGCGCTTCGGCGCCTCTGCGCCGCTGTGTTCAGACACCTTTTTGGTCATGCAAAGCTCCGTGTGCACTAGCGGCCCATCTGATTGGGCAACACCGTGACAATTTGAGGGAACAGGGTAATCAACACCACCGCCAGCAGAATCAACAGGAAGTAGGGTAACGCGGCCCAGGCAATTCGCAGGATGTTCTCCCCGGTCAGGCCCTGGATCACAAACAGGTTAAACCCTACCGGCGGCGTGATCTGGCTCATCTCCACCACAATCACCAGATAGATCCCGAACCACAGCGGGTCGATCCCGGCGGCCTGGACCATGGGCAGAATGATGGACGTGGTCAGCACCACCACCGAAATGCCATCGAGAAAGCAGCCCAGCAGTATAAAAAACAGGGTCAGCGCCAGCAACAGCATGTACGGAGACAGTCCCAGGGTGTTGATCCAGGCGGCCAGTTCCCGGGGGATGCCGGTGAAGCCCATGGCGCTGGTGAGAAAGCTGGCGCCGACCAGTATAAACGCGATCATGGTGGACGTTTTCACGGTACCCATCAATGCGGCGCGGAAAGTCGCCCAGCCCAGGGAACCTGAACGCCACGACAACAGGTGCGCGAGGGCCACACCCACGGCGGCCGATTCGGTGGGCGACGCCAGCCCAGCGTAGATGGAACCGATCACGCCGACGATCAGCAAGAATACCGGGATCAGGGGTTTGCTGCGTTTGACCTTGGCCGTAAACGACAGACTTTCGGCTTCACCCCGGGGCGCGCCGTCCGTGTGCAGCAGCGACCAGATCATCACGTAACCGGCAAACAACGCCATCAGCATGATCCCCGGAAGGATGCCGGCCACAAACAGCCGGGCGATGGATTGCTCAGTGGCGACGCCATACACAATCAGGATGATGGACGGCGGTATCAGCAGCCCCAGCGTGGCCGAGCCGGCCAGAGTCCCCAGGATCTGGTTTTTGTTGTACCCGCGACGGGTCAACTCGGGAATCGACATTTTCCCGATGGTGGCCGCAGTGGCCGCCGACGAGCCGGAGATGGCGGCGAAGATGCCACAACCCACAATATTGGTGTGCAACAGCCGCCCCGGAATCCGGCCCACCCAGGGGGCGATACCGCGGAACATTTCTTCCGACAAGCGCGACCGGAACAGCACCTCCCCCATCCAGATAAACATGGGCAGGGCCACCAGTTCCCAGGACACGCTGGCACTGTAGAATGCGGTTGCCAGACTGTCGCCCACCGGGATCTCGCTGAGAAAATACAGAGCAACACAGCCGATTGCGGTCAGTGAGAACGCCACCCACAGGCCTGCCCCCAAAAAGACCAGCAGCACCAGCAACAACGCGGCACTCATCCAGATCATTTCCATGGGTTACTCCTGCGGGGTTTCGGTGTCGAGCTGAGTGATGCGGCCACTCAGCAGAGAAAACAGCGCGTCGGTCAACGCCACCAACAGCCACAGCAGGCCGAGGGACATCCCCAGTTGGGGGATCCACAAGGGCACCGGCACCATGCCGATCGACAGGTCACCAAAATCGTAGCTGTCCCAGGTCAGCCAGACACTGAACCAGAGGGCAAACCCGGTAATGGCCATGGCGACCAGCAGCATGGCACTATCCAGCCAACGCTGCATGGGGGCTGGCAGGCGCTGGATCAGCAAGGTCACACGAATGTGCCCACCCTGCCAGAAGGTGTACGCCAACCCGAAAAAGGTGGCGCCCAGCAGCAGAAACGCCGCCAGTTCCGCCAGCCCCGGAATGTTCAGCCCCAAGGGGCTGAAACCGGTCCACAGCAACAGCTTGTCCAGCACCCGCCCGAGCACTTGCAGCACCACCAGTATCATAATGACAGTCAGGTGCACTGCGGATAACGCGCCCCCCAACCGATATAACTTATCCAGCGCGTTACGCATGGCCACTCCTGCTCATTGGGGGGATTGCAACTGCCTGTTACTCGGCACGGTAGGCTTTGAGCAGCGCTTCGCCATCGGCTCCGGCGCGCTCCAGCCATTCCGCCGTCATGGTATTGCCCACTTCCTTGAGCCGCTCCAGCAAAGCCTCGGAGGGCTCGGACACCTCGATGCCATTGTCGCGCATGATGGCAATTTTAGCGGCGGTTTCTTCCTGACTGGCCGCCCAGCCCCGCTTTTCAGCTTCGGCCGCCGCAGTTTCGATGGCCGCCCGGGCCTCGTCCGACAAGCGGTCAAACGCACGGGTGTTCACAATCACCATGTTCTTGGGCAGCCACAACTGGGCGTGATTGAAGTGGCTGAGATAATCCCAGGCGCGGGTATTGGCCCCGGTAGACGGCGAGGTGATCATGGCATCCACCCGGCCGGTACCAAACGCGGTCGGGATATCGGGCACTTCAACCTGGGTCGGAATCGCGCCGAACAGATCCGCGAGGCGCTCGCTCGACTTGTTGTACGCGCGCATTTTTACACCTTGCAGTTCCGCACCGGTTTCTACCGCAAAGCGGGTGTAAATTCCCTGAGGTGGCCAGGGCACCGCGAACAGCAACTTCAGCCGCTGACGCTCCAGGCGCTCGGCCAGCAGCTCCTTGGACGCCTGCCATAAATCCCAGGCTTCGTCGTAGTTACTCGCCAGAAAGGGCACCGAGTCCACTTCAAACAGCGCATCTTCGTTCGCCAGACGTGACATGATCAACTCACCAATCGGCACCAGCCCGCGACGCACCGAGTTTTTGATTTCCGGGTGCTTGATCAGCGAGCCGCTGCTGTGCACGGTGATATTCACCTCGCCGGCGGTTGCCTCACGCACTTCGTCGGCAAACTGCTTGATGTTAACGGTGTGGAAATTGCTGTCGCCGTATGGGGTCGGCATGTCCCAGTCTGCGGCCTGTGCCGTCGCCACAGCCAATGACATGACCGCTGCCGCGGCGCAGGAAAGCAGGGAGTGTCGCGGTCTTTTTGTGTGAAATAACATGGCTATTCTCTCCAGTCTGGCTTGTTGTCGGGTGCGCCTGCCGGCCCACCGCTGCTTATTATTCTGAAATCTTCCGTTGCCTATACTGTAGTTAAGGAATCTCGGGGTGGAAATTAGCGGCCCGGGTTTCCCCTGTCAAACTTTTTGTACAAATAATATAGGTAAATTTACTTTGTAATGGAGATAAATTATCGATAAATTGTGAGCCAGCCACATCATTCCTTGACCAGCAAACCGGCAGCCCCCACGCAATCAGTGGGCAGGCACACACAACGGCAGGACGACAAATGCGACTGAATTGCGATATTGGCGAAAGCTTCGGAGCCTGGACCATGGGGCTGGATGCCGAGGTGATGCCACTGATTGATCAGGCCAACATCGCCTGCGGCTTCCACGCCGGCGATCCGGTGGTGATGCAGAACACGGTGCGTCTGGCCCTGGCGCACGGCGTGACGCTGGGGGCCCACCCCGCCTACCCTGACCTGCAAGGGTTTGGCCGCCGTTCGATGGCCTGCCGGCCGGAGGAAATCGAAGCACTGGTGCTCTACCAGGTGGGTGCACTGCAACACATCGCCGCCGCGGAGGGTGGCACCCTGGCGTACGTGAAGCCCCACGGTGCGCTTTACAACGACATGATGCGCGACCCGGCGGTATTGTCCGCCATATTGACCGCGCTCGAGCGGTCGCCGCTGCCGCTGGCGTTGATGGCCATGTCCACCGCCAATAACGACAACCTGCGGCAGCAGTGCGCGCAGCACGGCGTCCCCGTGTTGCTGGAAGCGTTTGCCGATCGGGCCTACGACCGCACGGGGTTCATCGTCTCCCGCAACACCCCCGGGGCGGTGTATGAGGACGCCGGTGCCATAGTGCAGCAGGCGAAGGCCTTTGCCGCCGGTCAACCCATTCAGTCGCTGTGCGGCCAGCCCCTGCAACTGGAAGTCGACACTCTGTGCGTGCACGGCGATAACCCGGGCTCCGTTCAGGCGGTGAAAGCAATTCGCGCGGCCCTGGAGGAGTTGGTGTAATGCACTGGCGCTACGACGTCACCGGGGTGGACACGGTCACCCTGCATTTTGGCGAGCGCATCGACCTGGCGCTGGTGGAACGCATCCAGCAAGCGGCCGAGGCCCTGCAAGGCTCCCTGACGGACCGGTTGCTCGACGCTGTGCCCTCCTACACCACCCTGTTGCTGCGCTACGACCTGTTACAGGACGACCTGGCCAGCCTGATGGCCGATGTGGCGGCCACGCTGAACCGCTTGCCCGCGGAGCCCGCGCCGCGGTCTGCCGCAGACCTGATTGAGGTGCCTGTATGGTACGATCTCCGGGTGGGCCCCGATTTGCCGCGCATCGCCCGCCAGGCGGGGCTGACCGTACCACAGGTTATCGAGCTGCACTGCAGTCAGCCCTATCATGTGTTTGCCATCGGGTTTGCACCGGGCTTTGCCTATCTGGGCGAGGTACCCGCACAGCTGGCGACCCCCCGCCTGGCAACGCCGCGAGCGAAAGTGCCCGCGGGCACTCTCGGCATTGCCGACACCCAGACGGCCCTGTATCCGATGATGTCGCCGGGAGGCTGGAACCTGATCGGCCGGACACCACTGACCCTGTTTGATCCGCAACGCACCCCTGCCAGCTTTCTCAATGCCGGCCAGCAGGTCAGATTCCGCGCCATTGATGCAGCCGAATACCGGGCTCTGGGTGGCCGTGTGGACGACCTGCCCTGGCAGTCAGGAGGCTGCGATGACTGAACGATCCCGCGGTTTGAAAGTGATCAAGGCGGGATTCTTGACCCTGCTGCAGGACGCCGGCCGCACCCGGGTGATGCATCAAGGGCTGGCCAGCGGCGGCGCCATGGATCGCCACGCCTGGGCGTGGGCCAACCGGCTGTTGGGCAATGCCTACCACACGCCCACACTGGAAGTGACCTTTGGCAGTCTGGAACTGGAAAGCCGGACCACCACCCGCATTGCAGTGACCGGGGCCGCCGTACCCTGCACCATCAACGGCAACCCGCACCCTCTGTGGCGGACCCTCCAGCTGTACCCCGGAGACCGGCTGCAGTTGGGCACCCCCAAATCCGGGCTGCGCAGCTACCTGGCCGTGAGCGGCGGCTTTGCCGTCACCCAGGGGCTGGGTGGCAGTTGCGCAACCCTGGTAAGGGAAGGCACCGGCGGCCTCCACGACAACGGCCAACCGGTCCGCGACGGGGACGAACTGCCTTGTGGTTCCCCCCCCTCGGAAGCCATGTCCAACCCGCCCCCCGCCGGGTTCCCGAACACTGGATTCCGGACTACCGTCAACCGCTAACTCTGGATGTGGTGGTGGGCGCCCAGGCAGACCGCTTTCCGGCGACGTCGCTGGCGCGTTTTTTCGACCAGCCGTATCGGTTGAGCGCCCAAACCGATCGCATGGGTGCACGGCTGGACGGGCCGGCGTTGACGGTCATGGGGGAACGTCTGATCTCGGAGGGCATCAGTCTGGGAGCCATTCAGGTTACCACCGATGGCCAGCCCATTATTTTGCTGAACGACCGGCAAACCATCGGTGGTTATCCCAAACTGGGCGCCGTCACGCCCCGCAGCCTGGACGCGCTGGCCCAGCGCCCGCCGGGCACGGAGCTGCGCTTCAGGGCGATCTCCCTGCACGACGCGCAACTCAGGGAACGGGCGTTTTTACAATTTTTCACTCGCTGAACAAATCCCGCACCGGAAACAGATCGTCGTATTCGGCCTGTTCCTGGCGGGCTTTCGCCTGCAAGGTGTTCATCATATCGGTGGGCCGGAACATACCTGCCTGCCAGGTGGCCATGTATTTCAGACTGTCGGCCACGCTGTGGTCGCGACTGTAATTGAGCATTTCCTTGCACCCGCTGACCGCCAGCGGCGAATTGGCCGCAATTTGCGCGGCGATGGCCATCACCCCGTCCAGCAGTGCCTCCGGGGTCTCGTAGACCTGATTAACGAACCCGAGGGCTTGGGCTTCCTGTGCACTCAATTGACGTCCGGTGTACGCCAGCTCCCGCACTATCCCTTCCGGCATGAGCTTCGGCATGCGCTGCAGGGTGCCCACATCCGCCGTCATACCCAGTTCGGTTTCTTTGATGGTGAAGTAGGCGTCCGCACTGCAATAGCGGCTGTCGGCGGCACACACCAGATCGAGCGCACCACCAATGCAGCCCCCCTGAATGGCCGCGAGCACCGGCAGGCGCACCTCCTCCAGTGAACTCAGCGTTGCCTGCAACTGCAGAACCACTCGCCGCAGGTTCTCTGCCATGCGCCCGGGTTCCCCCGCCATGGGCACCGATGCGGGGTTGGTGAACACCCCCAGGTCCATGCCCGCAGAAAAATGCTTGCCCGTGGACGATATCACCATCACCCGCGCGTCCGTATTGGCCTCAATATCCCGAACGCAGTGGGGGAGCTCCCGCCAGAATGCCTGGGTCATGGTGTTCAGGCTTTCGGGACGGTCAAAGCGAAGGTGGGCCACACGGTTTTCGACCGCGACGGAAAAGCTTTGATAGCTGGCCAGGGGCATGTGCATCTCTCCTGAAATTACTGTCTCCACACCGGTCCCCGTTGGAGGCTCGCGGACGTGGCGCAGCGTTTGTTGGATTTTTTTTAACATCGGCGACTTTTATCCCCCCCGAACCCTAGCACAAGGCTGACCCGCCCCCCCAATCTGATGTATCTTGGCGGGCATTCTCAACCACCAGAGGCTTAGTTGATGACATTGGTACCGGCATTCGCTGCAATCATTGCAGGACTCACGCTACTGGTCTGGAGCGCAGATCGTTTTGTAGACGGCGCTGCCGCGACCGCCAGACATCTGGGCATGCCCTCGTTGCTGATCGGCATGGTCATCATCGGCTTCGGCACCTCCGCCCCCGAACTGGCGGTGTCGGCCATTGCGGCTCTTGAGGGCAACCCGGGGCTGGCGCTGGGTAATGCCTATGGATCCAACATCACCAACATCGCATTGATTGTAGGTCTGGTCGCCCTGATCAGCCCCATCGCCGTGCACTCCCAGGTGGTGCGCAAAGAGTTGCCCCTGTTGCTGCTGCTGGCGGCCATTGCCGGCTACCAGTTGCTCGACGGCGAGCTTTCCCGCACCGACGGCTGGGTCTTGCTGGGGGTGTTCGCAGCGGTCATGGGCTGGTCGATCGTACAGGGCTACCGGGGTAAGGGGGACAGTTTGTCCACCGAAGCAGAGACGGCGCTGGCGGCCCACCCCATGTCGCTGAAAGCGGCGCTCGGCTGGCTGTTGATCGGTTTGGTGCTGTTGGTCGCAAGCTCCCGCCTGCTGGTGTGGGGGGCGGTGTCCATCGCCCAGAGTTTCGGCATCAGTGACCTGATCATCGGCCTGACCATTGTCGCCATCGGCACCTCGCTGCCGGAACTGGCGGCAGCCATCGCCGCCGTAAAAAAGAACGAGCACGATCTGATCCTGGGCAACATTCTTGGCTCGGGTATATTCAACACCCTTGCGGTAGTCGGCCTGGCGGCCAGCATTCATCCGCTCACGGTTGACCCCGAAGTGCTCTACCGTGACTGGATGCTGATGACTGCACTGACCGCCGCCCTGCTGGTCATGTGTCTGGGCCTGAAAGGCAGGCTGCGGTCAATCAACCGGGTCGAGGGGGGCATTCTGGTGATTACTTATGTGGCCTACACCAGTTACCTGGTATCCACGGTGGTGCGTTAACCCCCCCCGGTACGCTCAGGCGCGTTCTTCGTTGCTGCGGAACACCAGGGCTATGGAGTTCAGACAATAACGTTGCCCGGTTGGTGGGGGGCCGTCAGGGAACACATGCCCGAGATGGCTGTCGCAGCGCGGGCAGCGCACTTCGATACGGGACATCCCCATGGTGCTGTCTTCCAGATAGCGGATATGGTCAGGATCATAGGGCTGGAAAAAACTCGGCCAGCCGGTTCCCGAATCAAACTTCGTGTCGGAACTGAACAGGGGTAAATCACACAGCCGGCAGTAATACACACCCGCCTGTTTGTTGTCCAGCAAGGTTCCGCAAAACGGTCGTTCGGTACCACGATCCAGCAATACGGTGCGCTCGGCTTCGGTCAGGTTCTCCGCCAGCCGTTCAATTTCTTCGGTATCAAGGGGGTGCAGATCATACCCCGCCTTGGACTGGGTCATTTCAGGCTCCTTGTTCGGGTTGCTCAGCACGCAGCGCGGGTTTGATCTTGTCCGCGTAGACGCTGCGTAACTTGGCCACTTTCGGTGCAGCCACCGCCCTGATGTACGGTTGGGCGGGGTTGCGGGCGGCAAAATTCTGGTGGTGTTCCTCGGCCGGATAAAACGCCTGCAGCGGCTCGACCGTGGTCACAATCGGCTCACCGTAAACGCCGGCGGCGTCAAGCTGGCGAATATACGCCGTCAGCACCCGCTGCTGTTCGGGGGTTTCATAAAACACCGCCGACCGGTACTGGGTACCGCGGTCGTTGCCCTGCCGGTTCAGTTGCGTAGGGTCGTGGGCGACCGAGAAAAACACTTTCAGCAGCTCTCCCAAGCCCACCCGGGTCGGCTCGTAATAAAGCTCTACGGCTTCGGCATGCCCGGTGGTGCCGGTGCACACCGCTTCGTAATTCGCGGTGTCCGCGGTGCCACCAGTGTAGCCGGATACCACCCGGTTAACACCGTCCACGGCCATGAAGACCGCTTCCACACACCAGAAGCACCCGCCCGCCAGCACCAGCCGCTGCTCACCCTCTTGCACGGTCAGCGAGCCGAGATCGTCCGGCGCGGGAAAGCGGCTTTTGGGGACACTCAGCCCCGGAATCGTACAGGTAGTCGTCATAACAGCCTCACTGCTCAATACATTAATACTATGGCCTGCAACTTCCGGGATAGTTCATCTGCTCAGTCAGATACCACCCCTCCGCGAGTCAGCCGCAGCGGATCCAGCAACTGCTCCAACCGATCCCGCGACAAGTCACAACGCTCTTCGGCCACATCAATGACCGGGCGCCCGGTGCGGTAGGCTTCTTTGGCAATCTCGGCCGCCAGCGCATAGCCGATTTCCGGGTTGAGGGCGGTCACCAGCACCGGATTCCGCCCGACCGCCGCGTTTAACGCTTCGGCGTTCACGGTGAACCCGCGGATGGTCTTTTCCGCCAACATGGTGGTCGCGTTACCGAGGAGCTGAATCATGTCGAGCAGATTGGCAGCCACCAGCGGCAACATTACATTAAGCTGGAAATTACCGGACTGACCCGCAACCGCATTGGCACTGTCCAGGCCCATGACTTGCGCCGCCACCATGGCCACGGCTTCCGGCACCACCGGGTTCACTTTACCCGGCATGATGCTACTGCCCGGCTGCAACGCGGGCAAACTGATTTCTCCCAGACCATGACCCGGTCCACTGTTCATCCAACGCAGGTCGTTGGCGATCTTGGTCAGCACTATAGCAACACCGCGCAGTTGGGCCGACATGGCGACGGGCGCATCCACCGCGCTCATGCCCACAAACTTGTGTTCCAGCGACCGGTAGGTGTAGCCGGTGTCGGCGTTCAGAAACTTGATGAACTGTCCCGGGAACTCAGGCAACGCATTGATGCCAGTGCCCACGGCAGTGCCGCCTTGTGGCAACGCCAGCAGCTCGTCCACCGCGTGCTGGATGCGTTGTTCGGCCGCCTTGAGCTGACGGCGCCAG
The DNA here is from genome assembly GCF_001752365.1 of Marinobacter sp. X15-166B. Taxonomy (GTDB): domain Bacteria; phylum Pseudomonadota; class Gammaproteobacteria; order Pseudomonadales; family Oleiphilaceae; genus Marinobacter. The sequence continues at coordinate 788,888 of NZ_MEIY01000001.1, forward strand.
GTGCGCATCTCCTGCCCCAGGGTGATCGGCATGGCGTCCATCAGGTGGGTGCGCCCGGTTTTGACCTGGTCGGCAAACAGGGCTTCCCGCTCGTAGATCACCCCGCGCAGGTGGGACAAGGCCGGCAACAGTGTCTCGCTGGCAAGGGCCACCACACTGACGTGCATGGCTGTCGGAATCACGTCGTTGGAACTCTGACTCATATTGACGTGATCGTTGGGGTGAACCGGTACGCCGGCGCGACGGGCCAACGTGGCCAGTACTTCGTTGACGTTCATGTTGGTACTGGTGCCGGACCCGGTTTGATAGCGGTCGACCGGGAACTGATCCTGATACTGGCCGTCGAGCACTTCGTCACAAGCATCCACAATGGCGTCACGGGTCGCCAGCTCCAGCCCTCCCAGACTTGCGTTGGCCTCCGCAGCGGCTCGTTTCACCCGCACCACCGCGGCAATAAAAGCCGGCGGCATGGGCTGGTGGCTGACCGGAAAGTTATCCACCGCACGCTGGGTTTGCGCCCCCCACAGTGCCTCTGCCGGCACTTCTACGTCGCCCAGACTATCGCTTTCAATTCTGGTATTGGTCATAACAGCCTCCTTCGGTGCTGTGTGTGCCTTACTCGCCAGCGGCCCGGCGCAATCGGACATGATCACAAATGGCCGTCACCTGCTCAAAATTGAGTATCAGGGTATGCACCGTGTTGGTGAAGGCGTCGTGCAGAAAAAACTTGCAGCGCTGCTGCGCCTCGCCCTGGAGAAAGGCCTCATAGTCGCGCACCAGTTCACGCACGTCGCCGCCGTCGTCCGGGGCCCAGGTTGCGTTAAATGGCCCCAGCACAGCCCCTCCGGCCAGACAGACGGTGACTTCGTGATTGGTGCGTGCGTTGTCAGAATTTGCCATGGTGCTCTCCTGTTGGCCTTGCAAGCGGGTGAAACTGCCCGGACTGCATCCTCCTCGAACCCGACGAGCGGACCGCTACAGAGACCGATGGGTGTAAGTGTAGTCCTGAATTGCGGTCCCAGCGCCGGGCGCCATGATGTTGGCAGGGGCCGGCGGTGGCGCCAGCCCCTGCGAGGGCCTCAGAAGAAACCGAGCGGGTTGATGTCGTAACTCACCAACATGTTTTTGGTGCGCTGGTAATGACCGAGCGCCATTTTGTGGGTTTCACGACCGATGCCCGATTTTTTGTAGCCGCCGAAGGCCGCGTGCGCCGGGTAGGCGTGGTAACAGTTCATCCACACCCGCCCGGCCTCAATGCCACGGCCCATGCGGTAAGCCCGGTTGGTGTCCCGGGTCCACACTCCGGCGCCGAGCCCGAACTCGGTGTCGTTGGCAATGGCCAGGGCTTCCTCTTCCGTCCTGAACGTGGTGACCGCAATCACCGGCCCGAAGATTTCCTCCTGGAACACCTGCATGGAGTTGTCCCCCTTGAAGAGGGTCGGTTGCACATAAAAGCCGCTGTTGAACTCTCCCTCCAGTTCTTCCCGGCTCCCCCCGGTCAGCACCTGGGCGCCTTCCTGCTTACCGATGTCCAGGTAGGACATGATCTTGTCGAACTGTTCTTTACTGGCCTGCGCGCCCACCTGCACATCGGTATCCAGCGGGTTACCCCGCTTGATCTTCTGGGTGCGCTCGATCACCTTGGCCATGAACTCATCGTACATGTCCTCCTGAATCAAGGCGCGCGACGGGCAGGTGCACACTTCACCCTGGTTAAAGAACCCCAGCACCAGCCCTTCCACACACTTGTCGATGAACTCGGGTTCCGCCTGCATGATGTCGGAGAAATAGATATTGGGGGACTTGCCGCCGAGCTCGACGGTGGAGGGGATGATGTTTTCGGCGGCACACTTGAGGATGTGCGAGCCCACCGGGGTGGAACCGGTGAACGCGATTTTGGCGATGCGTTTGCTGGTGGCCAGGGCTTGCCCGGCTTCGCTGCCGTAACCGTTGACTATATTGACCACCCCCGGCGGCAGCAGATCGCCGATGAGTTCCATCAGCACCAGAATGCTCGCCGGGGTTTGCTCCGCCGGTTTCAGCACGGTGCAGTTACCCGCCGCCAGACAGGGCGCCAGCTTCCATGCGGCCATCAGGATCGGGAAGTTCCAGGGAATGATCTGGCCCACCACCCCCAAAGGCTCGTGAAAATGATACGCCACCGTGTGGCTGTCGATTTCACCCATGTGCCCTTCCTGGGCGCGGATGCAGCCGGCGAAGTAGCGAAAGTGGTCCGCTGCCAGCGGGATATCGGCGTTCAGGGTTTCCCGCACCGCCTTGCCGTTATCCCAGGATTCGGCCACGGCCAGTGTTTCAAGGTTGGCTTCGATGCGATCCGCTATTTTCAACAGGATATTGGCACGCTCGGCCGCCGGGGTTTTCCCCCACCCGGGAGCTGCCTTGTGCGCTGCGTCCAGCGCGACCTCGATGTCCTCCGCAGTGGAACGCGGGATTTCACAAATCAGCTCACCGGTGATCGGGGTGGTGTTGTCAAAATACTGACCGTTGACCGGAGCGAGCCACTCGCCGCCGATGTAGTTACCGTAACGGGACTTGAATGATACGACGGAGCCGTCTGTCCCGGGTTGTGCGTAAATCATGGTAGCGCCCTCTTATTGTTGTAGTTATGCCTGTCTTGCGTGAGAGAGTATAGACCACAAATACCGGTCCGCCGGGTGCCGGGTGTTTCGCCGGCCCGATCGGTAAATTTCATGTCTGGCCTTGGGGAAGGGGGGGCTGGCTTGCCCCCGTTCACAGACGCCGGTACTCAGGTTTACAAAAGTCTGGATGCTGGTAACGTCAGCGGCCTATACTCAAGTTACGGTCTGGGGGACTGCCCTCGCGGTGAGCGTACTGCCATGAAAGCGAGCCACATTCGCAAACTGACTCAGCCGATCAACAGCGCTTACTCGGAAATGTTTTCGGGGCGGGTTTATCGCGTCGGCCGGGGCGCGGTCTCCGTGCGTAACCACAGTGGCGCTGCCGCCCATACGGTCATTGGCGTACACGGGTTTCTCGCCAATCATTGTTACTTCACCCGTACCTACGAAGCACCGACCACCGAGCTGACGTTACTGACGTGCAGTAATTATCACATCCCGGTGGATGGTGTGACCCCGGTGTCGCCCGACTGGGAATGCGCCATCGATCATTTGCCCGGCACCATCGCCCACGACGCCAATATCCTCAATCAGGCGCTGCGCCACCTGCCAAGCACCGACCGGGTGCGCGTGCACGGCCACTCCCGGGGAGGCGCGGTCATTCTTGAGGCCATCAGTCAACAGCCGGATCTCTACCGCACCGTGGACGTGGTACTGGAGGCGCCGGTGCTGCCGCAAGGCAAACTGCACCCGCTGGTGACCACATTGCTCGACCCGCTCAGCCATGGGATGTGGCCCTGGTTGATCCGCCTGATCAATCACGCGCCGGCGCACGCCTTCGGGCCGACCTTTTTTGGCAAGATGAACCCGCGCAAAAAGCAATTACTCGCCAAGCTGTTCTCGGCCACCAAAGACCCGCTCACCATTGTCCGTAACATCGAAGACATTTTACAGTGGATGCAGCACACCGATTCCTCGGTATACCGGCACATCCGCCGCGGCACCGTGCTGGTCCCGCAAGTGGACCGGATTCTGGATCGCACCGCCATGCTTGCCAGTGCCCGCCGGCACACCCCCGGCCTGCGCATCGTCGAAACCGGGGCAACCAGTCACTTCATCACCCTGGACAGCCAGGAGTGGATTCCAGCCCTCGCACACTCGCCCCCGTCTCCGGTAAACTCCAGCCCTCCCCGTTTCAGCTGAGGCTTGCTGTTGCCATGTATCGCGCGCGTCTTGTTGCCACGCCGACCCACACCGACAATGCCCGGGACCTGCAGCAGCAGCTGCTGGCCTATCACCAGTTCCGCGCCCGCAAACGGGACCATCCGCAGGCCCGGGCGCTGGACGCCCTGACACGCTGGCAACGGCATCGGCTGACACATACCCACGCCGATCTGTACCGGGATCCGCAGTATCACGCAGGGCTGGATTTCCTGCTCAGCGATCTGTACGCGCCCACCGGCATGTCCGCTCGTGATGACCACATTGACCGGGTGTTTCCCAAGTTGGTGAAATGGCTGCCGGACCCGCTGCTGGGCACCCTGGCGCGGCTGGTGGAGTTGAATCTGCTGACCCAGCAACTGGATCTCAGACTCTCGGTCACTTTAGCGGAGCTCGGCTACCAGTTATCCTCGTTGTCCCCCCACCAGTACTGCACCGCGTTTAACGCCATGGGGGACATGCCCGCACGCCGGCATCAACTGGCTCTGGTGATGACATCCGGGCAGCAGCTTGATCGCTACGTGCGCAACCGGACCCTGGGCTGGATGCTGTCGGTCACGCGCAAGCCGGCGCAACGGGCGGACCTGGGGGAGTTGCATGCGTTCCTGCAGCGGGGGTATCTGGCCTTTCGTGGGATGGCCGAGGTGGACCAGCTGATCATGCGGCTGACGTCACGGGAGCAACGGATTCTGGAGCAGATCACCAGTGGCCACCCTGATCCGTTCCAGATCCCCCCCGAGCAATAGCCCCGCCGCACGGCTGCTCAGTCCTGCACCACCTGGTCCAGCTGGTGGTGAATTTCCTGCTCGATCCTTGCCTTGAAAGGGCGCAGCAACATGCCCAGCTCCAGATGTACGTGAATATCATCGGCGGTGATGTTCAGCTGACCCTTGACTCCGGTGCGCTTGAAGCGCATGACATCACCCTCCCAGCGGTAATCCACATCAAATTGACGGGACAGATCCCGGGCAATGCTTTCCGCGGCTTCGCGGGCGTGGGCATGGTCCAGGCGGTGGGCACGGTGTACTTCAATCACAGACATATGCGGCGGGTCTCAGTGAATAATCGGGTGAACAAAAGCTGTGGACAGTTTAAGCGGGCAATAAACTTGTAGCTACCCCCTTAACCGTTAGAATACGTGGTTCAGATTCTGACAGGACACATTCATGAGCCACGAACAGACGTCACCGGAACGGAACAGCGTCAATCCGCCCCAGGATGACACCACCCACTTTGGTTTTCGCCACGTTGCGAAAGACCAGAAAGCGGGACACGTTGCGGAAGTGTTCCATTCCGTTGCCGGCAAATACGATCTGATGAACGACCTGATGTCGATGGGCATCCACCGCCTCTGGAAGCGTTTCACCATTGAATTGAGCGGCGTCCGGGCGGGCCACCGGGTGCTGGATATTGCCGGTGGCACCGGCGATCTGACCATGAAGTTTGCAAATCTGGTCGGCCCTTCGGGCCAGGTGGTGCTGGCCGACATCAACGCGTCCATGTTGCAGGTGGGACGCAGCCGCCTGCTTGATCGCGGATACGCCGGCAACATCGAATTTGTGCAGGCCGACGCCGAACACCTGCCGTTCCCGGACAACCACTTTAATACCGTCAGCATCGCTTTCGGTCTGCGCAACGTGACCGACAAAGACCAGGCCCTGCGGGACATGATGCGGGTGCTCAAACCCGGCGGCAAACTGATGGTGCTGGAGTTCTCCAAACCGGCGAACCCGCTGCTCAGTAAAATTTACGACACCTATTCGTTCACCGCACTGCCAATGATGGGTCAGCTCATCGCCGGTGATTCGGCCAGTTACAAATACCTGGCCGAATCCATCCGCATGCATCCCGACCAGGAAACCCTGAAAAGCATGATGGAAGCCGCCGGAATGGTGCACTGCAAATACCACAACATGACCGGCGGTATTGTCGCGCTGCACGTGGGGGTCAAGCCCTGATGCTACCGGGTCCGACCCTGCAGGCGGCGCTCACCGGAATCCTGGAGAGCGCCCTTAACAGCGCCCTGGCGTTGGACCCGGCCGGCCGTCAGGGTTTACTGACGGCGGTGTCGGGCACCCTGCAATTCCGGATCACCGTGCCGGTCGCCATGACCCTTACCCTGCAAAAATCCGCCGACCGCCTGGTCGTAGGCAGTCAGCCCGCCGAACAGCCGGCGCTGGAGATCAGCGGGCCACCGCTGGCCTTTGCCGCGCTGGCGCTCGGCGATTCGCAGGTGTTTGCGGACCAGCGGCTCGCCGTCGAGGGCGATACCGCCCTGGCCCATCAGTTTCAACGGGCGCTCGACCAGCTGGCTCCGGACTGGGAGGCCGCGCTGGCGCACCGCATCGGCGACCTGCCCGCCCACTTTCTGGGCCGGCGCATTCGCCATGCGGTCAACTGGAGCCGCAACGCCAACGCCTCCCTGCAGGCCAATGTGACCGAATACCTGCACGAAGAAACCCGCAGTCTGCCCGGTCAGCGGGAACTGGCCGCGACCTTTGCCGATATCGACGAGCTCAACCTGCACACCGAACGTCTGTCCGCCCGACTTGACCAGCTGGTCAGCCACCTTAATTCTGATTCGGAGCCATCGTGACCCGTTTGCAACGCCTGCTTCGTATTTCCTGGGTATTTTGCCGCTATCGTCTGGATACTTTCTTGCCTCTGGCGGAATTACCGGCACCACTGAAGCTGTTGTTTATTCTGGCGCCCTGGCACCTGTTCCCGCACCCCAAGCTGAGCCGTGGCGACCGTCTGCGTCGGGCCCTGGAAGAGCTGGGCCCGGTGTTTGTGAAATTCGGCCAGATATTGTCCACCCGCCGCGATCTGCTGCCGGATGACATGGCAGAAGCCCTGCGGCATTTGCAGGACCGGGTACCGCCCTTCCCCGGCGAACAGGCCACGGCCATCATCGAGGCGTCGCTGGGCGCTTCCGTCGCCGAGTGTTTTGCGGAGTTTGACCGCACCCCCATGGCCTCCGCCTCGGTGGCGCAAGTGCACGCGGCCACCATGCACGACGGCCGACAGGTGGTGGTGAAGGTGATCCGCCCCGGCATCCAGCGCACCATCAGACAGGATCTGTCGCTCATGTACCTGATGGCCCATGCGCTGGAGAAGTACTGGTCAGAGGGCCGGCGCCTGCACCCGGTGGCCGTGGTCAAAGATTACGAAACCACCATTTGCGACGAGCTGGACTTACAGCGGGAAGCGGCAAACGCCAGTCAACTGCGGCGAAACTTCAGCGACTCTAACCTGATTTACATCCCCGCCATTGACTGGCACCTGACCCGGCAGTCGGTGCTGGTGATGGAACGCATTCACGGCATTCCGGTGGCGGATACGGAGGCGCTGAAAAAAGCCGGCGTCAACTTCCGGGTGCTGGCAGAAAAAGGGGTGGAGGTGTTTTTTACCCAGGTCTTCCGCGACAGTTTTTTTCATGCCGATATGCATCCGGGTAATATTTTTGTCGATGCCAGTAACCCTCAGGACCCTAAGTACATCGCGATCGATTTTGGCATTGTCGGCACCCTGGCGCCGGACGATCAGAGCTATCTGGCCCGCAACCTGCTGGCGTTTTTCCGTCGGGATTACCGACTGGTCGCGCAATTGCATATCCAGTCCGGCTGGGTGCCACCGGACACCCGGGTGAACGAGTTTGAGGCCGCCATACGCACGGTGTGTGAGCCCATTTTCGAGAAACCCCTGAAAGACATTTCGTTCGGTTATTTTCTGCTGCGCCTGTTCCAGACCGCGCGGCGCTTCAACATGGAAGTCCAGCCCCAGCTGGTACTGCTGCAAAAAACCCTGTTGAACGTCGAGGGCCTGGGGCGCCAGCTGTACCCGGATCTGGACCTGTGGAGTACCGCGCAGCCCTATCTGGAGACCTGGATGCGCAAACGCATCGGGCCGACGGGGCTGTTCAAATCGCTGCAGACACACTTGCCCGCCTGGCTGGAACAGTCCCCCGACATGCCCCAATTGGTGCACGATGCGTTGCTGCAGATCCGCAATTCCGGCCCCACACCGGCGACAAATCAGGATACACTGAACCTGTTACTGGCTGCGCAGGCCAAACAGGGCCGGCGCTGGCGCATGCTCCTGATCGCAGCCGCCCTGGCGGCGCTGGGCTGGTTCAGCATTGACCACGATCTGACCGCCCTGGCCGGCACCGTGCCTGCCCACGGCTGGGCCCTGTTTGCCGGCGCCGCATGGCTGGTGCTGCGAACCCGGCGTTGATCGGCTAATCGGCTTTTTTGGACCCCATACCCATGCACGAATCAGATTCTACTGCTAACCCCACCGACTGGCTCGACAGCATCCGCTGGACCGCCGATGGTCTGGTCCCCGCTATTGCCCAGGATGCCGTCAGCGGCGACATCTTAATGATGGCGTGGATGAACCGGGAATCCCTGGCGCTGACCGCGGCGGAAGGCCAGGCGGTCTACTGGTCACGTTCCCGGGGCAAACTCTGGCGTAAAGGCGAATCCTCCGGGCACCAGCAGGAGATCCGTGAAATCCGGCTGGACTGCGACAACGACGTGATTCTGTTAAAAGTGGTGCAGCACGGCGGCATTGCCTGCCACACCGGCCGGCAGAGTTGCTTTTACCGCAAACTGGAGGACGGTACCTGGCGCACCGTCGAGCCGGTACTCAAAGACCCTGCCCGTATCTATGGCCCCCTTAACGGAGATCAACATGAGTGATGTACTGACCCGTCTTGCCCGGGTGCTCGAGGCACGAAAGTCCGCCGACCCGGAGCGCTCCTACGTCGCCAGCCTGCACGCCCGGGGGTTGAACAAGATACTGGAAAAGCTGGGTGAGGAGTGCACCGAAACCCTGCTGGCCGCCAAAGACGCCGAACACAGTGGCGACAATCGGGAACTGATCGGTGAAACTGCCGACCTCTGGTTCCACAGCCTGGTCATGCTGTCGCGGCTGGGCCTGGGGCCGGAGGATATCCTGACCGAACTGGCCCGGCGCTTCGACCTGTCCGGGCTGGAAGAAAAAGCCTCCCGGCGCAAATGACCGGGGCTTCCCCCACAAGGTATACCTGCCGGCCCCGATAGTGGCGTACAATAACGCAAGGTATGACCGTTTTCGCACACTACAGCAACGAGGACCCGACATGGGCATCAGCATCTGGCAACTTTTAATTGTACTCGGCATAGTAATCCTGCTGTTCGGAACCAAGAAACTGAGAAACATCGGTACCGATCTGGGCGGTGCCATCCGTGGTTTTAAAAAATCCATGAGTGAGGATGACCAGCCGGAAGACAGCTCCAAGTCGTCCCTTGAAGAGCAGACCTCCGACAAGCCGGTCTACCAGGCGCGGTCAGAAGAAAAAACGCACGACAAAACCCACAGCTGAGTCCGGCCTGAATGTTTGACATAGGCTTTCTTGAGCTGATGATCTGCGGGGTAATCGCCTTACTGGTGCTGGGCCCTGAGCGCCTGCCCGGCGCGGCGCGGACCGCGGGCCGGTGGGTGGGTCGTGCCCGCAGTATGGTGAGCCAGTTTTCCACCGAACTGGATCGCCAGCTCCAGGCCGAGGAGTTGCGTGAGCAACTGCGGCAAGCGGGGGACGTGGGCCTGGACGACGTCAAAAAGACGGTCACCGACGCGCTCGATGAAGCGAAAAAGTTTGAACATTTTTTGACGTCCGCGGACCTGCCCGCAAACGCCTCCCCCGCGGCCGCTGACACCGCGCCTGCCAGTCGCGATGACAGCGGTCCGACCGCTGACCAGATACCGGCTTCACCCACCGACAGCGCTCCGGACTCTCGCAAATGACCCACACCCCCCAGGGCGATGACGCCCAGAATCCGTCCCAGCAGCAGGGCGAGATGCCACTGGTTGAACACCTGCTGGAGCTGCGCAGCCGCCTGTTGAAAATGGTGCTGGCGGTACTGGTATGTTTTGCGGTGATCTACCCGTTCGCCAATGAACTGTATCTGTGGGTGTCCGAGCCCCTGAGATCGCTGCTGCCGGTCGGGCAGATGATGATTGCCACCGATGTAACCGCTCCCTTTTTCGCACCGCTGAAGCTTGCGCTGGTGGCGGCGGTGTTCACAGCCATCCCGGTGATCCTCTATCAGCTCTGGAGCTTTGTCGCCCCCGGGCTCTACGCCCACGAAAAACGTCTGGCATTCCCGCTGCTGGCCACCTCGGTGGTGTTGTTCTATCTGGGTGCGGTGTTCGCGTATTTTGTGGTGTTTCCGCTGGTCTTCGGCTTTTTTACCGCCATCGGCCCCGAGGGCATCGTGGAATTGCCGGACATCAGCAGTTACCTGAATTTTGTCCTGAAGATGTTTTTTGCGTTTGGCGTGGCCTTTGAGATCCCCATTGCCACCATATTGCTGATTCTCACCGGCGCCACCACCCCGGCCAGTCTGGCCGCCAAACGCCCCTATGTGGTGGTGGCCTGCTTTATTATCGGCATGCTGCTGACGCCACCGGATATCATTTCCCAGACCCTGCTCGCGGTGCCCATGTGGCTGCTGTTTGAGCTGGGGATAGTTTTCGGTCGCCTGGTCGCCCGGAACAGGACCGCTGACGGGGACGAGCTGGCCGAATGAACCTGGCGGTATTCAGCGACACCGACTTCATCGGTCCCGACCGTATTGTGCTGCGCGGCCGGCGCCGGGATCATCTGGCCCGGGTGCTGAAGAGTGCTCCGGGGGATTGCATCCCCGTCGGGCAATTGAACGGTCTCATGGGGGAAGGCACCCTGGTGCGGCTGGATGAGCAGGAAGCCGAACTGGCGATCGCCCTGCACAGTCCTTCGCCCGCCCCCTTGCCCCTGTCCCTGGTGCTGGCCATGCCGCGCCCCAAAATGCTGCGCCGGATCCTGCAAACCGTCGCGGCACTGGGGGTGAAAGACATTTGGCTGATCAATGCCTACAAGGTGGAAAAGAGTTTCTGGCAGACGCCCTGGCTGCAGGTCGACCAACTCGAAGAAAACCTGATACTGGGGCTGGAGCAGGCCAAGGACACCCGCTTGCCGACGGTGCATATCCGCCAGCGTTTCAAGCCCTTTGTGGAGGACGAATTGCCGCAACTGCTGCACGAGCGGCCGGGTCTGGTGGCCCATCCGGGCACCTCCCGCGCCTGCCCCAGCCACCTCAATCAGCCCGCCACCCTGTGCATCGGCCCCGAGGGGGGGTTTATCCCCTACGAAGTGGACAAGCTACAGGCGGCCGGCTGCACCGCGGTGCATCTGGGCTCCCGTATTCTGCGGGTAGAAACCGCAGTGCCGGTGCTGATCGGTCGTCTGTACGACAGCTGTCTCGGTTGACCCGCTCAGACCGACCCTTTGACCGCGCCCCAGCCCTTACCCACCAGGGTGACCACGGCCACCACAAGCGCCCCCACCAACACTCCGATCAGACCGTCCGCCAGCACCGTGACCAAGACCCCGGCGACGCCCTCCAGATCATGGGTGAACGTTTTCAGCCAGGCCGACAGGGGCCCGATGCCATGACTGATGATACCGCCCCCCACCAGAAACATCGCGGCGGTACCGACCACCGACAGCCCTTTCATCAGGTACGGCGCCGCCACCAGGATGCCCCGCCCCAGACGCCGCAGCGCCTTGGTGAGCCCGTCGCGGCCATCCCGCTGGCTCAGGTACAGGCCGCCGTCATCCAGTTTTACGATGCCCGCCACCAGCCCGTATACCCCCACGGTGACCAACAGCGCCACCACGCAGAGTACGGTGAACTGCATACCCACGGTCTGGGCAGTGACGGTCCCCAGGGTAATGGCGATGATTTCCGCGGACAGGATGAAATCGGTGCGGATCGCGCCTTTGATCTTGCTCTTTTCGATCTGCAGAAGATTTTCTTTGGGCTGCTGCAGAGTTTCGGCGCGCGCCTGCGCCCGGGCGGTGGGATCGGGTTCCCGGGTGGGGTGCAACCATTTGTGGGCGACCTTCTCGAACCCCTCAAAGCACAGATAGGCGCCCCCAAGCATCAGCAACGGGATCACCAGCCAGGGCATAAACACACTGATCACCATTGCCGCCGGCACCAGAATCACTTTATTCAGCAGCGAGCCCTTGGCGACCGCCCAGACCACCGGCAATTCACGGGCCGGACTGACACCGGAAACCTGCTGGGCATTCAGGGCGAGATCGTCGCCGAGCACGCCGGCGGTTTTTTTGGCGGCCACTTTGGTGAGCACAGACACATCGTCCAGCATGGTGGCGATGTCATCAATCAGGGCGAGTAAATTGGCTCCGGCCATAGCTGTGCCTTTTTGGTCAGTGGTTATCCACGATGCACCCCCATCGCCTCCGCAGCAATCCGGTGCTTCAATATCCCGGCGCGATCAAACCAGCGCAGTCCGGTGTTTCTGAGCCAGCGCACCGGCAACTCATCCCGGGCAAACAGGTGCTTGAACCCTTCCATCGCCAGCATCATGGTCAGGTTATCCGCCTTGCGGCGACGCTGGTAACGCTGCAACAGCAAGGGGTCGTCCGGTGCCAGGCGCTGCTTGCGGGCCCGCCCCAGCTCGTCCAGCAACACCCGCACGTCACTGTACCCCAGATTGGCCCCTTGCCCGGCCAATGGATGAATGCTGTGCGCGGCGTCGCCGACCAGCGCCAGCCCGGGGCGGATGTACCGTTTGGCGTGACGCTGCCGCAGCGGGAACCCAAACCGCTTGGAGACCGCTTCGACCGCGCCCATCTGATGGTCGATGGCGGCCGCCAACTCCGCCACGAAGGCGGCATCGTCCAGTTGCTGCAACCGCTGCGCTTCCCGGGTGTCTTGCGACCAGACAATGGAACAGAACCGGCCACGGTCGTCGGCAGACGCCTGCAGGGGCAGAAACGCCAGCGGCCCGGTGCGCGCAAAACTCTGCCACGCGGTGTGTTCGTGGTGGTGCGCGGTACGCACCGTGCACACGATGGCCTGCTGGCCGTAATCCCACTCCCGGGTCGGTAAGCCGACCCACTGCCGCACCCGGGATTGCGCTCCATCGGCAGCAATTACCAGTGTAGCACTCAATTTGCGACCGTCGGCCAGGTGCACTCCGCGGGTTCGGTCTGTCTCCTGCCAGCGGGTTACCGTGGCGGCATCGATGATCCGCAGGCCGCTGTCCTGCGCCCGGCTAAACAGCGCCCGCACCAGCAACCGGTTTTCGACAATGGTGCCCAGTTCCGGTACCTGCAGGTCGGTGGCATCGAATCGCACGCGCCCGGTGCCTTCCGCATCCCACACCACCATCCCCTGGTAATTGCAATGCCGATCCTGCTGCACCAGCGTCCACACCCCCAGCTGCTGCAGCAGCGCTTGACTGGCGGCCGACAGAGCGCTGACCCGGGGTTCAAAATCATCCACTGTTCCGGCGGACTTGGGCCGGGCCATGAGCGCCGCCAGCGGCTGCGCTTCCACCAGGGCCACCTGCCAGCCCTGATCGGCCAGCCCCAGCGCCATGGCGGTGCCGGTCATGCCCCCACCAATCACCAGAATGTCGTAGTGGTCAGTGCTCTGCATCCGTCGGAACTCCTTGTGGGGTTGGCGAAAAAACCGGTCGGCGTCCGCCCATCCCCATAGCGGTGCGGGTAAACCAGCGCCGGGCGCCGGGCAGCAGGTCGAGACCGATCAGGCCGGCATTACGCGCGGCAGCCATCGCCGGCAGCGGATGACCGAACACCTTGATCAGGGAGTCTGAAAACAGCCGGGTCTGACGCCAGTCCCGCCGGTGGAGTTGCTGGTAACGCCCCAGCACCGCCATACTCCCCAGCGGCTGGCCGGCCGCGTGGGCCTGCTGGAACTGTTCCACCAGCGCCATCAACCCCCGTAGTGCCAGGTTGAACCCCTGCCCGGCAACGGGATGCAAAGTGTGGGCGGCGTTGCCCACCAGCACCACCCCGGGGCGCACCGACTCTTCGACGGTGGTCAGCGCCAGCGGGTAATGGTTGCATCGACCAAACCGGGTCACCCGGCCCAGCCGCCAGCCAAAATGCTCCTGCAGCTGCTGGCAGCGTTCATCCTCCGAGCTGGCCAGCATCCGGGTCAGGGCATGATCGTCCACAGTCCACACCAACGCCGAAGCCCGGCCCGCCCGTTGGGGGTTGCCCTGGGGTAACAGGGCCATAGGCCCTTGGCTGGTGAATCGCTCGTACGCCGTAAACCCGTGGCTGTCGCTGGTGGACACGTTGGCGATCAGAGCGTGGTGACCGTAGTCGTGGCGTTTGGCCTGAAACCCCAGTGCTTCCCGCAACCCGGAACGCCCGCCGTCGGCCACCACCAGACATTGCGCCGCCAGGGACCGGCGCACGCCGCCCTGGTCGACGGTCACCATCACACCCGACTCCCGGGGACTCGCGGTGACCACTTCCGCCGGAGCCAGCCATTCAATCCGGGACTCGCCCGCCAGTTCCGCCATCAGGCACAGCCCCATCCAGCGGTTGTCGACCACGTAACCCAGCGCATCCTGCCCCTGCTCACGGGCGGACAAGCGGGTGGCGCCAAAGCGACCGCGGTCGGACACATGCACCCTGCAGATCGGGGTCGCGTGGCGCGCCAGTCGCGGCCACAGTCCCAGCTGCTGGTAGATCTCTTTGGAGCCCCAGGCCAGTGCGGTGGAACGGGCGTCGTAGCTGGGCTGATAATCCTCCGGCAGCGGTTCCGGCGCCAGGGGAAAAGCCTCCACCACCGTCACCCGGAGGGTGGGCAAAGCGCGGGCCAGGGCCAGGGCCAGGGTCGCCCCGGCCAGGCCGCCACCGGCGATCAGCAGATCGCAGTCCAACCCGGACGTGTCGTTGTTCATCATTAACCGGCCATCAGCGCTTCAATGGCGGCGACCGTTTTGGGTACACCGTCGGTCAGCACCCGGCAACCGTCGCGGGTGACCACCACGTCATCTTCAATGCGAATGCCGATTCCGCGCCAGCGCTCGTCGACATCGGTATTATCCGGTGCAACATACAACCCCGGCTCTACCGTCAGCACCATACCGGGCTCCAGTTCGCGCCAGGCACCGCCGACCTTGTAGTCGCCGACGTCGTGCACATCCAGCCCCAGCCAGTGACCGGTCCGGTGCATGTAAAACGGTCGATAGGCCTCGCTTGCCAGGGCGTCGGTCAGCGTACCGCGCAACAGCCCCAGATCCAGAAGCCCCTGGGTGAGTACCGTCAGCGCCGCCTCGTGGGGGTGATTCCAATGGTTACCGGGGCGTACCGCGTCGATCGCCGCATACTGGGCCGCCAACACTACTTCGTAGAGCGCTTTCTGGGCCTCGCTGAACACCCCGTTGACGGGAAAAGTGCGGGTAATGTCCGAGGCATAGCACTCCAGCTCGCAACCGGCATCGATCAGCACCAGATCACCGTCACGCAACTCGTCGCTATTGGCTGTGTAATGGAGTATGCAGGCGTTCGCACCGCTGCCCACAATGGATGGATAGGCCGTCTGCCGGGCACCGTGGGACATGAAGGTGTGCAGCAACTCCGCCTCCAGGTGGAACTCGCGCGCCCCTGGTCGCGCGCGTGTCATGGCGCGGCAATGGGCCTCCGCACTGATCGCGCCCGCTTTGGCCATGACTTTGATTTCATTAGCACTTTTGTACAAACGCAAATCGTGCAGCAAATGCTCCAGAGCGACAAATTCCCCCGGCGGGTGGGCCCCGGTGCGCACTTTGCTGCGAATCACCTTGACCCAGTCCATCACCTGGGTATCAAATTGCGGATCCTTGCCCAGGGGGTAATAAATCCGGCTGCGGCCTTCGATCATTCCGGGCAGAATCTCGTCGATGTCGGCAATCGGGAAGGCATCATCCAGCCCGTAACGCTCAATCGCCCCCTCCGGCCCTTCCAGATAGCCATCCCACAGTTCTTTCTCGGGGTTTCGCTCCCGACAGAACAGTACCGATTCGCCGTGCTCACGCCCCGGGATCAGCACCAGCACCGCATCCGGCTCGCCAAACCCGGTCAGGTACTGGAAGTCGCTGTCCTGCCGGTATGGGTGCAGGGTGCCCCGGTTGCGCTCTTTTTCCGGCGCAGCGGCCACGATGGCAATGCTGTCGGCCGCCATTGAGGCCATCAGCTTGCGACGCCGTTCGGCAAATTCTTTGACTGGAATAATCAACCCCATGCGGACTCCATCAGTTTGAATTCGGGTTAGTGCAAGGTCTGGGAGCTGTCGGTGCGGGTGTCGGGCTCGTTGAATTCGGTAAACACCGCCAGCGCCCCCAGACGCACGTATTCAATAATTTCGGTCAGTTGCTGATTGCCTTCCTCGCTGTCTTCTTCGGCGTCGGACACCTGACTGATCGCGACCATGTCTTCGATCAGCTCGCGAATTTCATCCGGCGCATTACCCAGCGACTCGCCGGCCACCAGAGCCATGCCTTCGAGGAACCCCCGAATCCACGCGGACAGCGCCTGCAGTTGTTGCTCAAGCGGATAGTCGTCATCGGGCAGCAGGGGGTGAAAGCTCAGGTCATCACGCTGCATCAGCTGCAGGGTATCGGCGTAAGCCTGGGCCATGAACCCCGCCAGCTGCGGCGATTCCTCCAGGGTCTGGAGGGGCACCCCCATGTGTTCGCACACCATGCTCAGCCAGTCCTGATCGTTGATCCGCCCGCCGGCCGCGAAGCGCCCGCACAGGACTCCGTGCAGCTCTGAGGGGTGGCTGAATGCCTGGTGCTCGGTAAAAACATTGGCCCACTCTTCAAAACCCAGCTGGGCGGTAACGGGTCGGTCAGTCTGAGGCATAACGCGTCATGATCCTGTGGTGAATATGCAAGCCACTATCCTAGCATCCACACCGCCGGAAAGGCACCGGCAAGCAACCTGCGGGTCACCGTCGGACGGGGGCGCGCCGGCACCGGGTTCCGCTCTCAGCGGTCCGCCGGCTGGGATGATTCGCGCAGGTTATGACATCCCAGTAAATTGACCAACTTAGCGTCCACACTTATAGTTAGTTCCATTCCCCCTAATGGATGCAGAGCGAATCATGGATCAGTCCGAATTACAGGCTTTGGCAGACAAGCTCGACCGGCTTATCGCGCACTGTCAGAAACTTGAGCGGGACAATGCCGCATTCCGTGGACTGCAAGACGACTGGGTCCGGGAGCGGGCGCAGCTAATTCAGAAAAACGATCTCGCCAAATCCAAAATAGAAGCCATGATCGGGCGTCTGCGAGCCCTGGAGCAACACTGATGCCGGAACAGCCGACCACCGTCGAAGTGAAAATACTGGACAAGGAGTACCTGGTTGCCTGCCCTGCGGAGAAACAGGCCGCCCTGCTGGAAGCCGCCGGTCACCTGGACCAGAAGATGCGGGAAATCCGCACCAGCGGCAAAGTGTTTGGCACCGAGCGCATCGCGGTGATGGCCGCCCTGAACATTACCCATGAGTTATTGCAACAGGGCACCATGTCCGACTCAACCACCCGTATACTCAGGTCCATGGACACCAAGCTGGGGCTCGCGCTGGGCGAGTCTGACGAATAAGTCATGCTGGTGCGTCCGGACGGGCTTGCAATCGGCCCCGGTTATGGTCTTATAATGGACTCACTTCCTGGGCTGTTTGCTGGTCGGATATGTCCTCGAGCCGATGCGCACTACCCAGGTGGTCACTTCAGGACATTGTGTGCACGTCCCCTGCGGGGGGAAGCCTAATATGTCACAGCGACCGCCGACCTTGAACCTTGGGTTCAAGGGCTACGTCCGATAACGGCAGCCCGGGAAGCTTTATTCTAGTGACTCACATTCCTGTAACGGCCTCGTTGGCCGCCTCCGACGACATTCCCGACCGCAAACTTCTGCGCAAGCAATTACGTCAGCGGCGACGCGCCTTGTCTGCGGCGGAGCAACGGCGCGCGGCGCGTCAGCTGAGCCACCACCTGCTGCACTACCGCCCCCTGTATCGCGCCCGGCACGTTGCGGTGTATCTGCCCAACGACGGTGAGATCGACCCCGGACTGTACGTCGCCGCTGCGCGCCAACGGGGTGTCCAGTTCTACCTGCCGGTCCTCCACCCGTTCCTGCACGGCCGTATGGTCTTTTGCCCCTACAATGATGATACCCGACTCACCCCCAATCGCTTCGGCATTCCCGAACCGGCGTTTGCGGAGCGTCGCTTCAGACCGGCCTGGGCGCTGCATGCGGTGCTGTTACCGCTGGTGGGTTTTGACCGTTTCGGCGAGCGCCTGGGCATGGGGGGAGGGTTTTACGATCGTACGTTTGAGTTCAGCCGCAGACTGCCGGGACTGTCTCCCAAACTGATTGGCCTGGCCCACAGTCATCAGCAGGTCGACCGATTGCCTGCTGCCCCCTGGGACATCCCGTTACACGGCGTGATGACGGAGCTTGGTTCAGTCGTCACCGGCGGTGTTCAGTGACGGCGTCACCGCGACCGCCCCGACCCGACGCTCGTCCTCGACGGTGACTTGCAGCGAGGTCACGCCGGTAACCGCCAGCCCGATGACAAAAACAAGTAACAACGTCCGAATAATATCGGGCTTGGAATGCACGATAATCTGCCTCTGGTGATGAAGGGCCTTAAGCCCTTAAAATCAAATTGTTATTACGACTAAAGTAGAAACAGACGAAAGACTATCACGCACCCCGGTTATTACAATTGCAAATAAATTAAACTATGTTAATTCGTGATCCCCGTCAGTTTTCGCCGTTGCCGGCCCCCAGAAACAACCAGTAGGCGTCGTTGTCGGTCACATTCTGATAGCGGAAACCGACCTTATCCAGCATGGCCTGAAACGCCGCCACATCCTTGTCGGCAACCTGGGCTCCCATCAGCACGCGACTGTAGGCCGCACCGTGGTTGCGGTAATGAAACATGGTGATGTTCCAGCGGGTACCCAGGGACATCAGGAATTTCAGCAGCGCCCCGGGGCGTTCCGGGAACTCAAACTGAAACACTTTTTCGTTACTGATGGTGGGCGCATGCCCGCCCACCATGTAACGGATATGCTGCTTGGCCAGATCGCTGTCGGTCAGGTCGATCACCGAGTAACCGGTTTCCCGTAACTCCTGCACCAGCTCATCACGTCCCAGACCGCCTGAAGCCACGTGAACCCCGACAAAAATACGGGCGTCTTCGGAGTCCGAATACCGGTAATTGAATTCGGTGATGCTGCGTTTGTGCAGGGCCGCGATGAACGTTTTGAACGCCCCCGGGCGCTCGGGAATGGTCACCGCCAGAATCGCTTCCCGGCGCTCACCAATTTCGGTGCGCTCGGAGATATAACGCAAGCGGTCGAAATTCATGTTGGCGCCACTGAGCACCCCCGCCAGATTTTCCCCCTGCAGCTGCTCGCGCTCGATGTATTTCTTGATGGCCGCAACCGACAGGGCGCCGGCCGGTTCGGCGATCGAACGGGTGTCATCGAACACATCCTTGACCGCCGCGCAGATTTCATCGGTGGACACGGTAATCACCTCATCGACCGCGTCTTTGCAGATTTCCCAGGGGTACTCACCAATCTGTTTGACCGCCACCCCATCGGCGAATATGCCCACTTCGTCCAGCGTGACCCGTTCGCCTGCAGCCAGCGCCGCCTGCAAACAGTTGGAATCTTCCGGCTCCACCCCGATCACCTTGATCTGCGGCCGCAGATACTTGATGTACGCCGCCATGCCGGCAATCAGGCCGCCGCCGCCGACCGGAATGAACACCGCATGCAAGGGCTGGGTAAACTGCCACATCAACTCCATCGCGACCGTGCCCTGGCCGGCAATCACATCCGGATCGTCGTAGGGCGGGATATAGGTCAGTCCGTGCTTTTCGACCAGCCCGGCGGCGTGGGCGGCGGCTTCGTCGAAGGCGTCCCCCCGCAGCACCACTTTGGCGCCGTGATCCCGCACCGACTTTACCTTGATCTCCGGCGTGGTTTGCGGCATCACGATGGTGGCCTTGATGCCGAGCATTTTGGCCGCCAGCGCCACCCCCTGCGCGTGATTGCCGGCGGAGGCACAGATCACACCCTTGGCCTGCTGCTCGTCCGACAGTTGCGCCATACGGTTATAGGCGCCGCGAATCTTGAACGAAAACACCGGTTGCAGATCTTCCCGCTTCAACAGGATGGTGTTGCCGAAACGTTTGGACAGATTACGGGCCTCTGTGAGTGGGGTTTCAATGGCCACATCATAGACGCGAGCATCGAGGATCTTTTTGATGTAGCGCTGGGACATAGGGTCTGGTTCCGGTTTTTCTGAATACAAGCCGCTGCTTCTGGGACACCCGAAGGCGCCTGCGGAAAGCATAATCCCACTGAAAACAGGAAGACTGCGACGGGAAAAGCGTACAGTTTAGGAAGTTTACCCCCCGGCCGTCTACAACCCCTCGAGCCGGAGGTCTATAATACGCTTAAATACCGCCCTCGCCTCAACCGGAGTGTCCCTACCATGGACCAGGACCAACAGAAACAAGCCGTCGCACAAGCCGCCCTCGATTATCTTGCCCCACGCCTGGAACGCGACAGCATCATCGGCGTGGGTACCGGCAGCACCGCCAATTATTTCATTGACCTGCTGGCCGAGATCCACACCGAGTTCGACGGCGCCGTGGCCAGTTCCGAGGCCACCGCAGAGCGCCTCAAGGCCCACGGCATACCGGTCTATGACCTGAACAGCGTCGGGCCCATCGAGTTTTACGTTGACGGCGCGGATGAAACCAACCCGCATCTGGAACTGATCAAAGGCGGCGGTGCCGCGCTGACCCGGGAGAAAATTGTCGCCGCGGTCGCCAAAACCTTCATCTGCATTGCCGACGCCTCCAAACAAGTGGAGACTCTGGGCGCCTTCCCGCTGCCGGTTGAAGTCATTCCCATGGCCCGCAGCCATGTGGGCCGTGAGATCGTCCGACTGGGCGGGGATCCGGTCTACCGGGATGGAGTGACCACAGACAACGGCAACATCATCATCGACATCTATAACATGGATCTGTCGCGCCCGATTGTGGCCGAAGAGCAACTCAACCAGATTGTCGGCGTGGTCACCAACGGTTTGTTTGCCCGTCGCCCGGCCGATCTGCTCCTGCTGGGCACCGACAGCGGTGTCGAACACATCGAGCGCCCACCGGCCTGACGCCCGGTTGATCAGAATCCGGGCAAGCGGCGCGGGCCCGGTTTCGATCTGCGCAAGACTCCAGTATAATTGCGCGCACTTTTTACACCTACGCACACCCACCTCAGGATAAGGGCTCTCATGAACTTTGATCACATCCCCGCGGGCAAGAACCCACCGGAAGACATTTACGTCGCCATCGAGATTCCGGCCAACAGCTCGCCGGTCAAGTATGAAATTGACAAAGAAATGGGCGCACTGCTGGTCGATCGTTTTATGGCCGCACCCATGTTCTACCCGGCCAACTACGGCTTTATTCCCCACACCCTGGCGGACGACGGTGACCCGCTGGACGTGTTGGTGGTGACTCCCTACCCGATTCAGGCGGGTGCGGTCATACGCTGTCGCCCGGTCGGCGTGCTCAACATGGAAGACGAAGCCGGTGAGGACGCCAAACTGGTTGCCGTTCCCCACGACAAGCTGACCACCGCTTACCAGGACGTGAAAGACATCGACGATCTGCCCCAGCTGCTGCGCGACCAGATCAAACACTTCTTTGAAAACTACAAGACCCTGGAAGCCGGCAAGTGGGTAAAAGTTCAGGGCTGGGCGGATGCCGCCGCCGCGCGCAAGGCCATCGAAGACTCGGTCAAGGCCTATCAGAAGTAACAGCCGGCATTGCCGTTGGATCTGAAAAACCGGGGTGCATTCACTGACCCCGGTTTTTTTGTGCCTGCAATGGCGCCGCCGGCGGGCGCGGCTAGCCCCGCGAGAGCAGTGCGCGCAAATCGCTGACCGCGGCGTTGGCACGGGACAGGTAGGCGGCCATGGTCAGGGAATGGTTCGCCATCAACCCGAACCCACTGCCATTGAGGATCACCGGACTCCACATGGCACCCTGCGATCCCTCCAGCTCAATGATCACCTGGCGGACACTGGCCAGCGCATTTTTGTCTTGCAACACCTTGCGGAAGTCGACCTCGATGGCCCGAAAGATGTGCAACGCCGCCCAGGCAGTGCCGCGGGCTTCGTAAAACACATTATCCAGTTGCGTCCAGGGTGTTTTGACCTTGTCCGCGGTCACACTCTGACTCAACGGATCCTCGTCCCCCACCAGATCGCTGGTCGACGGTATCCCCGACTTGCCGACACTCTCCCCCAACACCCGCGACAGACTGCCCAGGCGGGTTTCCAGATCGGCCAACCAGTGATTGAGATTATCCGCCCGGGCAAAAAACTGCGCGTCGGGGCGGGCCGGGTCAGACAAACGATCTAGATAGCGGTACAGCGCCTTGATGCCGCGACGGTACTCCGCTTCGGTGGACGGCAGCATCCAGCTGGTACTGTCAAAGTGGAACTGCGGCTCGGCCACTGTCAGGTCCGGGTCTTCTGCCGACTGGCTTTGCGAACGGCTGATGTCCTTGCGCATGGCCCGTGACAGGTCCCGCAACTGGACCAGGGCGCCAAACTCCCAGCTTGGCATATTGTCCATCCACAACCCCGGAGGGAGAATGTCGTTGCTGATGTAACCACCAGGCTTGTCCAGCAGTGTCTCGGCGATGCGGATCATGGTGACGGTGGTGGCAAACCCGGTGACCGGTTCACGCTGCATGTCCGCGGCAACCGTGCGGGTATGGTCCCGCACCGAGAAAACATCCGGCTCACTGCTCCAGATGACACCCAGCACGATGGTGACCAGCAGATACACCAACACCGCAACCAGCAGCCATTTGCCCAGCCTGCTTTCACCCGCCCCGTTGCGGCCACTGTGTTTTTTTCGCACGCACATACTGTTTTGCCCGACTCAGCATACTGTCCCTTTCCTGTCCCTTTGTTTACGGCCTTGAATCTGCGAGAAGGCAGCGACCTCAATATTCAGTGTACGAACAATGACGCATTCGTCCCGAGGCTGCAATCCTCAGCGCTCGCCGGCGTGCCCGGCGGCGCCCCCGGTAAGGGGCTGCGGCCGACCAAGATGATAGCCCATGCCGCCATCCACGCCGGTGGTGCGCACCACCGTCCACTCTTCCGCGGTTTCCACGCCGGAGACGAACACCCTGACGCCGCGACTGTGAGCGATACCCACCACCGACTCAAGATAAAAGCGACTGTCTTCACGGCTGTCAATGTCGTGAATAAAGCTGCTATCTATGCGAAGTGCTTGAAAAGGAAGATCTTTAAGATAACTGAACGGTACGCCGCCCACCCCGAAGCGATCAACCATCACCTTGACCTGCAACCGGTGCAACGCACGCACCAGCAGACTCACCGCCGTTCGGTGATGATGCACCGTTTGTTCTGCGACGCCGACCCACATGCGCCGGCGGGCGTAGCCCGCAGCAGCCAGCATCGCCAGCAACTCGGTACGAAAGGCGTTATCGGCAACCGTGGTATAGCCCAGCGACATGGCCAGGCGAGCCCTGGGATGGGTCGTCAGATGGTCGAGTGCCTGCCGTGCAACCTGCAGGTCAAGTTGCGCGGTCAACCCGAGGCGTTCGGCCATGGGCTGAAATATACCTGCCTTGATCCAGCGTCCGTCGTGCCGGATGCGGGCAAACACGTAATGGTGCACCGTCCGTTCATGGCCGGCAGCAATGACCGGTTGCTGCCAGAGCGACACCGCCCCGGACGCCAGCGCCCCGTGAATGATCCGACGCCAGGTTTCGGCATCGTGGTGGGGCCCTGTGCCCGCGTCGCTGCCCACACAGTTGCTCTCGCCCCGGTCACAGGCTTGCCGCAACACCGTATCGGCCTCCGCCAGCAAATCGACCGCGCGCCCTCCGGGGACCACCTGCGTTACGCCGCCGTGTACCGCCGCGTTCACTGACCGGGCCGCATCCCCATAGACACCGTCCAGCTCTGCCAGCAGCTGTTTCGCCCAGAACAACCCGTCAGCAAACGACACCCCCGGTATAAAAACGGCAAATTCAGCCCCCTTTCTGCGCCCGGCGAAGGCCCCGTGATGGGCGCGCGCAAACTGGTCTATGACTCCCGCCACCCGCTGCAACAGCTGATCAGCGGCCGCACTGCCAGCACGCTGGTTGTACTCCTGGAACGCCGCCAACTGAAACAACAACAGGGCGCCTCCGTAACCACGTTCTTCCGTTTCGACCTCCACCTTAAGCCGTTGTTCGAACGCCATCCGGCTGTGCAGCCCCGTGACCGGATCTTCATTGTTGACCCGGCGCAGGTGCTGAATCAACTGCACCTGACCGTCAAACAGGACCCCCAGATCGTCCACCATCTGGTTCATCGCTCGGGTAACCCGGTTCAGCTCCCGGGTCGAATTCAACCGGACCCGGCGCCGAAAGTTTCGGTGGCCCACCTCTTCGGCCTGCACCTCCAGTTCCCGCAGCGGGCGCAGGGTGTGACTGAGCAGGATGAACAGGGCCACCAGTCCCAGACCGCCGATAAGCGCGGTACCGGCCAGAATGCCCAGCGTCACCCGCCACAAGTCCCGGTAGGCCATGGCCGGGTGACTGATCACCTGCACCCTGCCCAGCCGCTGCCAACCCCGCACCACCTCGGCCTCCCCGACGGGCAGCGGCAGCCGCGCCAGCTCCACAAACCAGTCCGGTGCGGGCACCTCCCGCAGTGGCAACTGCCGGCCAGCCACGGGACGTTCATCAAGGCCGAGGTATTCCACCGACAGGTAACGGCCACTGTCGAACACCGCATCGATCAACGATGCGGCAGCGACGGCGTCCCGACCATCGATGGCATTCGACAGCGACAGGCCGATGGCCGTGGCGGCATCCTGAGCGTGGCCGTGTAGCTGTCCCGAGAGGTAATTCCGGAAACTGCCATAACTTACCGTTACACTCGCAACCAACAACAACAGAATCAGGCCCCCGGTAAACACCAGCAAAACAGCGCGCAGCGTCATGGCGCCACGCTGCGGGCGGTAGCCGACCTGTGCTTGTGCCATAGGGTGAGTCTCCCCGCTGTATCGGACCAACACCGTGCAGGCGCCTCAAAACTGCAGCGGGGCGATCAAATTGACAATCGTTAACATGGCGCGCCTACGCCGCCAACATTAAACACTATAGACTCTGGCACACGACTTAAGATTGAAAAACCCGGCGCTTGCAGCAAGCGCCGCGCCGGGCACTATCGGAGAACTAGGGTCCTGCCCAATGAACGACCAATCCCCCAAGGACAAACTCAGACAACACTTTGCGCGCCGGGTGACCACCCAGGCCCGCGTGGTGCTCGATATCTGGCAAAAAATCATCGATGCGCCACCGACCTCTGCCGCGTTACAGACGGATCTGTTTGCGGCGACGGAAAAACTGGTGCGCTACGCCCTGCGGTTTGATATGACGGCGCACGCTGACGCGGGGCTCAAACTGATTGAATTGCGCCCGCACTGGCCCCCCGGGACCGAACTGGACCCGGCGCTCATGGCGCGTTTGCAGAACCCGATCGACGAACTCTACCGGGTGACCCTGCGCAGGACCGACCAGGAGTGCGCGGATGCCCTGACGGTGTTCCGGCAGGCGCCGGTTTATGTGGCTCTGGACAACCAGGAGCTGATGGCGCGTCTGATCAAGCAACTGGAATTATTCGGTTTTCGCACCGCCGCGTTCACCGATGCCCGGTCGCTGCTCGACGCTTGCGCCCTGCACAAGCCTGAAACCATTGTCATGGACGTGAATTTCGGGGGGGCCCCGGGGCAGGGTATGAGCACCGTCGAGCAGCTGCAGTCCCGCCATGAAACCCCGATTCCGATTATCTTCATCAGCGAGGACGATGGCACCATCGAGACCCGTCTGCGGGCCTCCCGGTGTGGCGGCGAAGAGTTTTTCCACCCCGCAGTTGACCCCGGCCAGCTGATCGAGAAAGTCGAGGCCTACACCCACAAGACCACTGTGGAGCCCTATCGGGTGCTGGTGCTGGATGACTCCCGGGCGCAGGCCAAGTTTTTGAAAAACGTGCTCACCCGGGCAGGCATGACACCCTACGTCATTACCGACCCCATGCAGATCATTCACGCTCTGGACGAGTTTTCCCCGGAAATCATCATTCTCGACATGTACATGCCCGGTTGCACCGGTATGGAAATCGCCCAGGTCATCCGGCAGCAGGACCGCCTCCACAGTGTCCCGATCATCTACCTGTCCGCGGAAGAGGATATCGGCAAACAGCTGTACGCCATGAGTCTCGGGGGCGATGACTTTCTGACCAAACCGATCGACCCCAAACACCTCGTGGCCACCCTGCACAACCGGGGGCGCCGGGCCCGCTCGTTGCTGGCATTGATGATCCGCGACAGTCTGACCGGGCTGTACAACCACACCCATACGCTGCATCTGCTGGAGCAGGAGATTGCCAAAGCCCGTCAGAATGAGCAGGAACTGTGCTTTGCCATGCTCGACCTCGATTACTTCAAACGGGTGAACGACAGCTATGGCCACCCCATCGGTGACCGGGTATTGCGCAGTTTGTCCATGTTTCTCAAGCAGCGCTTGCGCAAGACCGACCACATTGGCCGATACGGGGGCGAAGAGTTTGCCATCATTCTGCCCAACACCCGGGAAAGCGATGCGGTCCTGGTCATGGACGAGATTCGCGAGCGTTTCTCCGCCCTGCAGCAACCGGCCGGCCACCGTGATTTCACCGTCACCTTCAGCTGCGGCATTGCCAGCTCGCGCGGCGAAACATCGCAAGCCCTGTGCGAACGGGCCGACCAGGCCCTGTACGCCGCCAAAGCCCAGGGCCGGAACGCCGTGGTAACTGCGCCCCCCTAGTCGCCGCCGGGTTATGAAACCAACGTCTTATGGACGCGCCCTGAGTCCTCCCCGACAATGCCCGCTGAACAGAGTCGGCCGTGCCCCGGCAGGGATTTCCACCCTGCCGTCACTGAATTGTCAAAATTCATTGAATTTCCGCGCCGCGGCACTCAAGATAACGTTTAAATGTCGCGAAGTACTGCGATCAGGCTCAGAATCCCCCATTACGCAACGGTAATTCATGGCTACAATTCTGGTTCTCCACGGTCCCAATCTGAACATGCTCGGCACCCGGGAACCGGAGGTATACGGCCGCGAAACCCTGGCCGACATCAATGAGCGCCTTGGCCATCAGGCAAGCGCCCAGGGGCACAACCTGCTGCACCTGCAATCGAACGCCGAACACGTGCTGATCGATCGGTTGCATCAGGCCCGCAGCGACAGCGTGGATTTTGTGATCATCAATCCGGCCGCGTTTACGCACACCAGCGTTGCCTTGCGAGACGCCATTCTCGCTGCAGAGATTCCTTTTATTGAAGTGCATCTTTCCAATGTGCACGCCCGTGAAGCTTTCCGGCAACATTCATACTTTTCAGACATCGCCGTCGGCGTGATCTGTGGGCTGGGCAGTCAGGGATACGATCTGGCGCTGCAGGCGGCATTTAAACACATTCATCAATAGACCAGAGATAAACAGGACTGGACTGACTATGGACATTCGCAAAATTAAGAAACTGATTGAACTGCTGGACGAGTCTGATGTGGAAGAGCTGGAGATTCACGAAGGTGATGACTCGGTCCGCATTTCCCGTCGCAGAGAGCAGAGCGGTGCTCCGGTAATGGCGCATTACAGCGCGCCCGCACCGCAGCCGGCAGCCGCTCCGGTGGCCGCCGAACCCGCAACGGCTGCGCCCGCGGCGCCTGCTGGTCACACGGTCAACTCGCCCATGGTGGGTACCTTCTATCGCTCCCCCTCACCCACCTCGGCGCCTTTTGTCGAAGTCGGTCAGTCGGTCAAAGCGGGCGATGTCATCTGCATCGTTGAGGCGATGAAGATGATGAACCAGATCGAAGCCGACAAGAGCGGCACCATCACGGAAATTCTGGTTGAAAACGGCCAGCCGGTTGAATTCGATCAGCCTTTAATTGTGATTTCCTGAGAACGGTGAAGCAGAACAATGGCCATGATTGAGAAAGTGCTAATCGCCAACCGGGGTGAAGTTGCACTCCGGATTTTGCGCGCGTGTAAAGAACTGGGCATCCGCACGGTTGCCGTACACTCTCAGGTTGACCGTGATCTGATGCACGTCCGCCTTGCCGACGAATCCGTCTGCATCGGCCCCAACAGCCCGACAGACAGCTACCTGAACATTCCGGCCATCATCAGTGCCGCGGAAGTCACCGACTCGGTTGCCATTCATCCCGGTTACGGCTTCCTGGCAGAAAACGCGGATTTTGCCGAACAGGTCGAAAAAAGCGGCTTCCGCTTTATCGGTCCCTCTGCGAGCGTGATTCGCCTGATGGGCAACAAGGTGTCGGCCATCAACGCCATGACTGCCGCCGGCATTCCCACGGTACCGGGTTCGGACGGCCCGATCACCGACGACGACCAAAAGACCCTCGCCATCGCCCGTGAGATCGGTTACCCGGTCATCATCAAAGCGGCGTCCGGCGGCGGTGGTCGTGGCATGCAGGTGGTGCATACCGAAGCCGCCCTGCTGAAAGCCATACAGATCACCCAGACGGAAGCCCGCAACGCCTTCGGCGACCCCACCGTGTATCTGGAAAAGTATCTGGAAAACCCCCGTCACGTGGAAATCCAGATGCTGGCGGATACCCACGGCAACGTTATCCACCTGGGCGACCGGGATTGCTCCATGCAGCGCCGGCACCAGAAGGTACTCGAAGAAGCACCGGCGCCTGACATTGACCAGGAAGCCCGGGAAAAGGTCTACCAGGCCTGCATCAACGCCTGTAAGGCCATCGGTTACGTCAGCTCCGGGACCTTTGAGTTTCTGTACCAGGACGGGCAGTTCTACTTCATCGAGATGAACACCCGGGTGCAGGTGGAGCACACCATTTCCGAAATGATCACCGGCATAGACATCGTTAAGGAACAGCTGCGCATCGTCAGCGGTTTGCCGTTGCAATACACCCAGGATGACGTCAAGTTCAACGGTCACGCCATGGAGTGCCGCATCAACGCCGAAGATCCGGCAACCTTTGTACCCAGCCCCGGCAAGGTCACGCACTTCCACGCGCCCGGCGGCAACGGCGTTCGTGTGGACTCCCACCTGTACAGCGGGTACAGCGTGCCCCCGTTTTACGACTCGCTGGTGGCCAAACTGATCAGCTGGGGAGACGACCGGGACATCGCCCGTCGCCGGATGATGAACGCCCTGGACGAACTGGTGATTGAAGGCATCAAGACCAACACGCCCCTGCACCGCCGACTCGTGCGCGATGCCGGTTTCAAAAAGGTAGACTTTACTATTCACTACCTTGAAAAGATGTTGCAGGAATAACCCTTAGCATGCCCTGGATACAATTGGAGATCCCGGCTGATCCGGATACCGCGGATCAGCTCGAAGACCTGCTCATGGACCTCGGCGCCGAAGCCGTGTCCATGGAGGACGCAGCCGACCAGCCCCTGTACGAGCCAGAGCCGGGCACCACGCCCCTGTGGCATCAGACCCGGGTTATCGCCCTGTTCAGCGTCGACAAAGACATTGACCAGCTGTGCGCCACCATTGAGCAGGCCTGGCATCAGCAAACCCAGCAGTCTCTGGCCCAGATCGACGTTGTGCTTGTAGATGACAAAGACTGGGAACGGGCCTGCCTGGATGACTTTGCCCCCATGCAATTCGGCCAGCGTCTGTGGATCGTTCCCAGCTGGCACGAAGCGCCCGATCCGGAGGCCGCCAACCTGCGCCTTGATCCGGGGCTCGCGTTTGGTACGGGCACTCATCCGACCACCGCCCTGTGCCTCGAATGGCTGGATGGCCAGTCGGTGGAGAACAAACAGGTGATCGATTACGGCTGCGGCTCCGGCATACTCGGGCTGGCGGCGCTGCTGCTCGGCGCCAACCATGTGGTGGGGGTCGACACGGACCCTCAGGCGCTGGAAGCCAGCCGCGAAAATGCCCGCCGTAACGAGGTGCCTGATCACCAGCTGGCGTTGTATCTGCCCCAGGACGAGCCCGACACCCAGGCGGATATCCTGCTGGCCAACATTCTGGCCCAGCCGCTCATTTCGCTGGCCCCGCATCTGGCGACCAGAGTTAAAATGGGGGGGCAACTGGCGCTGTCCGGCATACTGTCCAGTCAGGTGCTGAGCGTCATGGCCGCCTACGAACCCTGGTTTATCATGGATGAACCGGTCCAGACGGAAGAATGGGTGCGCCTCACAGGACGCCGCAGTGACAGGTGACGACGGCCTGAGGAACGTCTAGACTTCCGAAGTTGTCGTTCAGCCCACAGGATCAAAGGATGACCGCTAGCAGTCTGCTCACCAGTTGCCCCCATTGCCAGACCCAATTCCGGGTGTCTGCCGAACAGCTTGCCGTGGCCGATGGCAAAGTCCGCTGCGGCCACTGTATGAAGGTGTTTAACGCCCGGGACAACCAGCAGTCTGTTGAGCAGCCCGCCACCGGCGCACCGGAGTCGCCGGCACCTGCGAGCGAGGAATTCGACCGTGAGTTCTCGCTCGATGAGGAGCTGCTGTTCCAGGATAATCCCGAAATCGATGCCAGCGACGACGATTACGCCGGCAGCGCCAGCAGCTTTTCCGACGATGAACTGAGCGACAGCTTTCGCGAATTGGGCGAGGAACCCCTGTCCGCGGGGTTTCGGATCGAAGAGGAACCGGAGCCGGAAAGCGTGGACGAGAGTTGGGCCGAGGCCATGTTGCTGGAAGACAGTGCACCCTTGACGCCACAACCGCCTCCTCCTGTCCCGCAGCCCCGGACACCGCAAAAGCCCGGCGAACCGGCCCCTTCGCCCTCAGGGCGGCCGGCGGAAGACGCCCCGCCCCCCCCATGAACCGGCCCTTCGGGCCACGCCGGCGGTCCCCGAGCCCGACTGGGACACCGCGCCCGCCGAACCGGTGCGGGCCGGGCAGCGCAGCGCGGCACCCGCCTATCATCATCTGGGCCGCGACCCCATTCTGCTGCGCGCCACCCGCAAACGCGGCGGGTGGCGCACACTGCTGTGGCTGCTGGTTATTGTCGCCCTGTCGGCCACCCTGGTGGCGCAAGCCGTTTATTATCAGTTCGACCGGTTGGCCGCCATCCCCGAACTGCGGCCTTTTTACGAGAAAGGGTGCGAGCTCGCCGGCTGTGAGCTGAAACCGCTCATTGATGTCAGCCGGATACAGAGCCGGAAACTGGTGGTGCGCACCGATCCGGCCAATCGCGACACCCTCATCGTTGACGCGGTCATCGTCAACCGGGCCGACTTTTCTCAGCCATTCCCCGCCATCGCCCTGACGTTCTCCAATCTGAACGGTGACGTGGTGGCACAAAGTCTATTCCCCCCCGACACCTACCTGCTCGGCGAGGGCAAGACGTTAGCCGCCATGCCCCCCGGCACGCCGGTGAGGGTAGCGATCAGCATTCGCGATCCCGGCCGGGACGCGGTGAATTACAACATCGCATTCAAAGCGTTGCCGCAAACGCTCTGACTCGAGGGGGTTTTGCCATTTAGAACAAAAGTCAATCAGAAAGAGTGAAAAATAATCAACTTTTTCGCTGTTTTGCCTCTTCAATCGCGTCATACTCAGCGGTAGAATTACCGCCCCTCGGATACAGCGCCCGGGCACCGACCCGCCCGGGCCATCCGAACACCGTATATTCCCTGTGACACGGACTCAGATCATGCTGCCTTCGGCAAAAATCGGGCCGTACACTTTGCCCAACCCCTTGATCGTTGCACCCATGGCGGGTGTCACCGATCGCCCGTTCCGCTTGTTGTGCCGGCAGCTCGGCGCGGGGTTGGCGGTGTCTGAAATGGTGATCGCCGACAGCAAGCTGTGGCATACCCGAAAGTCCCGGCTGCGGCTGGACCATCAGGGCGAACCCGGTCCCCGGTCGGTGCAGATCGCCGGCGGTGACCCGGAGATGCTGGCCCATGCCGCCAGACTGAACGCCGAGTACGGCGCCCAGATCATTGACATCAATATGGGTTGCCCGGCGAAGAAAGTATGTAACAAAGCAGCGGGTTCGGCGTTAATGAAAGACGTCCCCCTGGTGCGCGACATTCTTGTGGCGGTGGTGGCTGCGGTGGACATTCCGGTCACCTTGAAGATCCGTACCGGGTGGGACCGGGACAACCGCAACGCGCTGCTGATCGCCCGGCTGGCAGAAGATGCGGGCATCCAGGCGCTGGCCATCCATGGCCGCACCCGGACGGACGGGTATAAAGGCGAGGCGGAGTACGACACCATCGCCGAGGTCAAATCCCGGGTCAACATCCCGGTGTTTGCCAACGGTGATATCAGCTCGCCGGAAAAAGCTCGCGAGGTGCTTGATTACACCGGCGCGGACGGCCTGCTCATCGGTCGCGCCGCCCAGGGCCGCCCGTGGATATTCCGGGAAATTCTGCATTTTCTGGAAACCGGGGAACACCTGCCCCCACCGGGTCTGGACGAAGTCGAAGCGATCCTCACCGGCCATATGACCGCCTTGCACGCGTTCTACGGCGACCACATGGGGCCGAAAATAGCCCGCAAACATGTGGGTTGGTATTTGCAGTCCCACGATCACGAACGAACGTTCAGACGCAGTTTCAATGCCCTTGAACTGGCGCAGGAACAACTAGACAGTATTCAACAGTATTTTTCAGGCTTACGAAATGGAGAGGTATTCGCAGCATGACCGCTGAAACACTGGCAAATGATTCTCTGGCGCAGCCGGCCAATGACGACGCTCATCAGTTGCAGACGGTGAGCACGAGTGGCACCACCGTCACTCTGCGCGACAGCGTTGAAGTTGCACTGAAAAACTACATCGCCCAGCTCGACGGCGCCCCGGTAACGGACGTTTACCAGCTGGTGCTCTCGGAAGTGGAGGCACCGCTGCTGGAACAGGTGATGAAATACACCCGCAACAACCAGACCAAAGCCTCCACCATGCTGGGGCTGAACCGGGGCACCTTGCGCAAAAAGCTAAAGCAGTACGGTCTGCTATAATTTCAGTCATCCAGGCTGACGCGAACGCCTGTCGACCCTCACCCGGCAGGCCTTCTAACTCTTACCAACCGAATAAATGTGACTCATGGCAAATCAGGCTAATACCCCCGTCCGGCGCGCGCTCATCAGCGTCTCCGACAAAACCGGCATCGTCGAATTCGCACGCGCCCTGACTCAGCTCGGCGTCGAATTGCTGTCCACCGGAGGCACCTTCCGTTTACTGCAAGACAATCAGATTCAGGTGACCGAGGTCAGCGACTACACCGGCTTCCCGGAGATGATGGACGGCCGCGTCAAAACCCTGCACCCCAAAATCCACGGCGGCATCCTGGGCCGGCGGGGCACCGACGACGATGTCATGAGCACGCACCAGATCAACCCGATCGATATGGTGGTGGTCAACCTCTACCCGTTCGAGTCCACCGTTGCCAACCCGGATTGCGATCTGGCAACCGCCATCGAACACATTGATATTGGCGGCCCGACCATGGTGCGCGCGGCGGCCAAAAACCACAACGACGTGGCCATTGTGGTGAATTCTTCGGATTACGGCCGTATTCTGGCGGAACTGGAGCAGAGCGGCGGCCAACTGGGCTACGACACCCGGTTTGATCTGGCGGTGAAAGCGTTCGAACACACCGCCGGGTACGACGGTGCCATCGCCAACTATCTGGGTGGGCGCACCAGCGACAACCAGAACCCCTTGTTCCCGCGCACCTTCAACACCCAGTTCGTGAAGGTGCAGGACATGCGTTACGGGGAAAATCCGCACCAGCGTGCAGCCTTTTACGCCGAGCGTCACCCGCAGGAAGCCAGTGTCGCCACCGCCACCCAGTTGCAGGGCAAAGCCCTGTCGTTCAACAATGTGGCCGACACCGATGCCGCGCTGGAGTGCGTCAAACCGTTTGCAGACCCCGCCTGTGTGATCGTCAAGCACGCCAATCCCTGTGGCGTAGCCATCGGCGCCGACATTCTGCAGGCTTACGAACTGGCCTTCGCCACCGACCCCACCTCCGCGTTTGGTGGCATCATTGCCTTTAACCGCGAGCTGGACGCCACCACCGCCAAAGCCATCGTCGACCGTCAGTTTGTCGAAGTCATCATCGCACCCTCGGTCACCGCCGAGGCGGCCGAACTGGTGGCGGCCAAGAAAAACGTGCGCCTGCTGGCCTGCGGCGACCTCAACGGCGAGCGTGCCAAGGCGCTGGACTACAAGCGGGTCACCGGTGGCCTGCTGGTACAGGACCGTGATCTCGGCATGGTCGCCATGGAAGACGTCAAGGTGGTTACCGAGCGTCACCCGACCGAGGCGGAACTCAATGACCTGCTGTTCGCCTGGGAAGTTGCCAAGTACGTCAAGTCCAACGCAATTGTGTACACCAAGGCCGGACGCACCATCGGCATTGGTGCCGGCCAGATGAGTCGGGTATACAGCGCCAAAATAGCCGGCATCAAGGCCGCTGACGAGGGTCTGGAAGTTAAGGGTTCGGTGATGGCGTCTGACGCCTTCTTCCCGTTCCGCGATGGCATTGACGCGGCCGCCGCGGCAGGCATCGTGGCGGTTATCCAACCGGGTGGCTCCATGCGTGACCAGGAGGTGATTGATGCCGCCAACGAACACGGCATCGCCATGGTGTTTACCGGCATGCGGCATTTCCGCCATTAGGCGTCGCTCCCTCCGCTGAGAACACCCGCAATTGGCGCCGGTGCACCCTGGAGGGTTGCACCGGACTTGGTATGGTTTTGCTCTGTCTGCAAGGCAGAGACAGACATTCAACATTGGGAAAACCTCATGAACATTCTTGTGATCGGCAGTGGCGGACGTGAGCACGCCCTGGCATGGAAAGCGGCGCAATCGCCGCAGGCGGAGCGCGTATTCGTGGCGCCGGGCAACGCAGGCACCGCGCGCGAACCCGGGCTGGAGAACGTCGATATCGACGCGATGGATCTGCCTGCTCTGGCCGATTTTGCCGCCAGCAACCAGGTAGGCCTGACCATCGTCGGCCCCGAAGCCCCGCTGGTCGCCGGCATCGTTGACCTGTTTCAGGAACGCGGCTTGCGGGTGTACGGTCCCACCGCCGGTGCCGCCCAACTGGAAGGTTCGAAAGCATTCAGCAAGGATTTCCTGGCCCGTCAGCAGATACCGACGGCGGCCTACGCCAACTTTACCGACGTGGACGACGCCCTGGCCTACGTTCGCCAGCAAGGCGCCCCCATTGTCGTCAAAGCCGACGGCCTGGCGGCCGGCAAAGGCGTGATTGTGGCCATGACCCTGGAGGAAGCGGAAACCGCAATCCGTGACATGCTGTCCGACAACGCTTTTGGCGACGCGGGCAGCCGCGTGGTGATCGAAGAATTTCTGGTGGGCGAAGAAGCCAGTTTTATCGTCATGGTGGACGGTAAAAATGTGCTCGCCATGGCCACCTCACAGGACCACAAGCGGGTCGGCGACGGCGACACCGGTCCCAACACCGGCGGCATGGGAGCCTACTCCCCCGCCCCGGTGGTCACTCCGGACATTCATCAGCGCATTATGGATGAGGTCATTTACCCCACCGTCCGGGGGATGGCCGCCGAAGGACACCCGTACACCGGTTTCCTGTATGCCGGCCTGATGATTGATGACACCGGTTGTCCGAAAGTCATCGAATTCAACTGCCGTTTTGGTGACCCGGAAACCCAGCCCATCGTGATGCGCATGCAATCCGATCTGGTGGCCCTGTGCGACGCGGCCATTGACGGCAAGCTGGATGAGTGCGACTCCCTTTGGGACGAGCGTGCGGCGGTTGGGGTGGTGATGGCCGCCGGAGGTTACCCGGCTGACTACCGTAAGGGGGACGTCATTTCGGGTCTGCCGCAGCAGGACAGTCAGGAGGCCAAGGTGTTCCACGCGGGCACCGCCCTGCGCAATGACGAGGTGGTCACCAACGGTGGCCGGGTGCTGTGCGTGACCGCCTTGGGCCATACGGTCACGGAAGCCCAGCAGCGGGCCTACGATCTGGCTCAACAGGTGCAGTGGCAGGGGGCGTTCTATCGCACCGACATCGCCTACCGGGCGATCGCCCGCGAAACCTGAGCCGATGTGTGCGGCAAGCGGCCCGCCCCATGGCTGAGCCGCTTGCCCATTAACGCCAACCAACCAACAGGCGCTGGCGATGCCCGAAGCTCTCTGGATCACGTTCGCATTTGCCCTGGGGCTGCTGGTGAAAGGCGCGGGACTGCCCCCGCTGGTTGGTTATCTCGCCGCCGGATTCACCCTCAGCGGACTCAGCGCCTTCACTCAGGAACCCATCGAGAGCACCGACGTGCTCAACCACATCGCCCACGTCGGGGTCCTGCTGCTGCTGTTCACCGTCGGACTCAAACTGAAGCTGCGCTCGATACTCAGCCCCGAAGTGATCGGCGGCAGCCTGCTCCACTTTCTCATTACCACCATCGTTTTTGCGCCGGGCCTGTACCTGCTGCTCGGACTCACCTGGCAGGCGGCGTTACTGCTGGCCATTGCCCTGTCGTTTTCAAGCACGGTCCTGGCCGCCAAGGTTCTGGAAAACAAGCGTGAGCTGCGGGCGTTTCACGGCCGGGTCACCATCGGCATTCTGGTCATGCAGGATCTGATTGCCCTGCTGGTCATGAGTCTGGCGGTGGGCGACTCCCCGTCCCCCTGGGCGCTGCTGTTGTTTTTATTGCCCTTACTGCGTCCGCTGCTGTACCGGTTACTGGATGTCTGTGGCCATGAAGAGCTGCTGGTGTTGCTGGGGCTGATGCTGGCCCTGGTTCTCGGCGGGGTGGGGTTCGAATCCTTGGGGCTCAGCTCGGAACTGGGCGCGCTGGTGTTTGGCTCCATGCTGGCCAAACACCCCCGCGCGGTGGAGCTGTCCAAATCCCTGTGGGCGGTTAAAGAGGTGTTTCTGGTCGGTTTTTTCCTGCAGATTGGCATTGGCGGTCTTCCCGACGCCTCTGCCATGGTGTTTGCAGTACTCGCAGCTCTGGCGCTGCCCCTCAAGGGCCTGCTGTTTTTCGGTTTGCTGCTGGTATTCCGGCTGCGCTCCCGCAGCAGTTTTCTGACCAGTCTGGCACTCACCAATTACAGTGAGTTCGGGTTGATCGTCGCCAGTGTGGCGCTGCCTCAATGGCTGGTTCCCCTGGCGCTGTCGGTGTCCCTGTCGTTTATCATCTCGGCACCGATCAACCGCATATCCCACGCGCTTTACGAACGCTATGCCCACCGCCTGGCCCCCATGGAAGGCAACCGGCGCCACCCGGACGAGCAGCCGGTTTCCCTGGGCGAGACCCGCATTCTGGTCATGGGCATGGGGCGCACCGGCACCGCCGCCTACGACCGCCTGCTCGATTCCGACCCGCGGATCATGGGACTGGATTCCGATCCGTCCAAGGCGCTGATGCATCTGAAGGCGGGACGTAATGTGGTGTTTGCCGATGGCGAAGACACCGGTTTCTGGCAGCAGCTTCACATGCCCCGGTTGCAGGCCGTGGTGTTGGCCATGAGCGATATCGAAAGCAAACTGATCGCCGCCCGCATGCTGCGCCAGCGCGGGTTCCTCGGCTACATCATTGCCCACACGATGTATGCCGACGAAGCCGAACAGATCAAAGACGCCGGCGCCAACGAAGCCTACCTCACCATGAACGAAACCGGCGTGGCGTTGGCCGGCCACATCGACGATTACCTGTCCCGGCCCCACTTCCAGTCACCAGGTTCCCCCTGACCCGTGCAGATGTCGAATCTTTTTACAACCCATGCCCGTCAAGCTCTGACTCTGCTGCAGTAAACCGCTGTTTTCCTGCCTTTTGGCCTACCAATGGCATATATGCTGCTGCCTTTCTGGGCATGCCATCAGCTTGAACGTCACTCCCGTGATACAGGCGGTTCCGAGGGTGCCCGGATGTTCTCCAGCGTTCACTCCGCACACTGCTTTGCCCGGGAGTCACATCATGGAAGCGAAAAGGACACTATTGTGGCTGGCGCCCACGCTCAGCGGAAAACTCCACCGGCCACTGAGCCCCCGCTGGGAGGTGCTGCCGGTGCAGATCAATCAGCCACCCGCGCCCTTGCGCAGCGCGCACCACATTCGCGTGGGGGTCATCGACCTCACTGACAGCGCCACCCCGACCCACCCCCACCTGGAGCACTGGCTGGACCTGCTCAGTCCGGTTTCCTGGGTGGCGCTGACGCCCGCCCTGCCGGCCGCGGCGCCCCCACTCAATCACCTGATCAGCACCTACTGTGCGGACTATCACACCCTGCCGCTGGACCCGTTGCGGCTGAATAACGTGCTTGGCCACTTATGGGGGATGGCCAACCTGCAGGCGCGCCTGCACCAGTCTCAGGCCTTGCCGCTGCAGCACCAGGCCCTGTCAGGAAATTCGATGGCCATCCGGCAGACGCGCAGCTTGTTACGTCGCTTCGCCAGCACCATGGAGCCGGTGCTGATCTGCGGTCAAAGCGGAACCGGCAAGGAGGCCGCAGCGCGCTTTGTGCACGCCCACTCGCCGGTGAGCAATGGCCCGTTCATCGCCATCAACTGCGCTGCACTGCCCCCTTCTTTTACCCAAAGCGAATTGCTCGGCCATGACAAAGATGCGATTGCCGGTGTTGCTGGGGAGCGTTCCGGTCGGACAACCGCCGCCCGGGGCGGTTCACTGCTGCTGATGGGAATTGATGAGCTGTTGGCGGAGCAACAGTCGGCATTGTTGCGTTTCCTGCAGGAAGGCATGGTAGACCGGGTCGGCGGGCACCAGATGCAGGCGGCACGGCCGCGGGTGATCGTGACCAGCTCACGCCCCCTGCAGGAACTGGTGGCCAATAATCAGTTTCGCGGCGATGTGTATTACCGGTTGGGTGGCCTCAGGGTCGCCCTGCCAGAACTGCATCAGCGCCTTGAGGACATCCCCCTGCTGACCCGTGAATACCTCAGACGCATATCGCCGGAACAGCCCCGGTGCCTGACGGAAGATGCCATGCGGTGCCTGCTCACCCACACCTGGCCGGGCAACCTCCGTGAGCTGGATAACCGGTTACGGCAAGCGGTGTTGCTCAGCAACCAGGAAACCATCACGGCGCGCGAGTTGGGGTTCACTCCCACCCGTGATGGCAGCACCACGGGTCTGAGCCTTGAACAGTTTCGCGCCCGTGCGGAAAAACAGGCTCTGACCTCCACCCTGGCCCTGACCAACAACAATGTGGCGGCCGCCGCCCGTCTGCTGAACATCTCCCGGGTGTCCCTGTACCGCTTGATGGAAAAGCACCATACCACCCACCGCCGGTCCGGCAGGCGCTCCTCCTGAGCTGGCACCCTGCGGTGGTGCGCATCCCTGCAGCGATCGGGGGGACCACCACCGGATGCCCGGCGATGGCGCCTCCATAAAAAAAGGCGGCTCCTGTATCGGAGCCGCCTCGTGCCATCAACGATTGACCGCTTGCGGTCAGATGTCCTCGAACTGTCCCATGGTATTGTCTTTACCACCAGCCAGCAGGGCGGCTTCACCGGCAAAGAATTCCTTGTGGTCATCACCAATGTTCGAGCCGGCCATATCCTGGTGTTTCACCGTGGCGATACCCTGACGGATCTCCTCCCGCTGGACACCGGCTACGTACGCCAGCATGCCTTCATCGCCGAAGTAGCCTTTCGCCAGGTTGTCGGTCGACAGCGCCGCGGTGTGGTAGGTCGGCAGGGTGATCAGGTGATGGAAGACACCCGCTTCCCGTGCTGCGTCACGCTGGAAGTTCCGGGTCCACTCGTCGGCCACTTCCGCCAGCTCGGAACCGTCGTATTCAGCGCTCATCAGGCGGTCGCGATCGTAGGCCGAGACGTCTTTACCCTCTTCGACCCAGGCATCGAACACCTGCTGGCGGAAGTTCAGCGTCCAGTTGAACGACGGGCTGTTGTTGTACACCAGCTTGGCATCCGGCACTTCTGCCTTGATGCGGTTGACCATGGCCGCGATCTGTCCAACGTGGGGTTTCTCGGTTTCGATCCACAACAGATCGGCACCGTTCTGCAGACTGGCGATACAGTCCAGCACCACGCGGTCTTCACCCGAACCTTCCTTGAACTGGAACAGCCCGGAAGCCAGACGTTTGGGCTTAACCAGTTTGCCGTTCTGCTTGATCACCACGTCACCGTTGTTGATGTCGTCGGCACTGGTAATCACGTCCCCGTCGATGAAGCTGTTGTACTGGTCACCCAGATCACCGGGCTCGTTGGTCACTGCGATCTGCTTGGTCAAGCCGGCACCCAGGGAATCGGTACGCGCCACGATCACCCCGTCATCCACGCCCAATTCGAGGAACGCCAGCCGTACGGCGTTGATCTTGGACAGAAAATCGGCGTGAGGAACCGTTACTTTGCCGTCCTGGTGACCGCACTGCTTCTCGTCAGACACCTGGTTCTCAATCTGGATTGCGCACGCGCCGGCTTCAATCATCTTCTTGGCCAGCAGGTAGGTCGCTTCATCGTTACCAAAGCCCGCGTCGATGTCCGCAATGATCGGCACAACGTGGGTTTCGTGGTTGTCGATCTGGGCTTCGATCTCTTTGGCTTTGGCGGTATCCCCCGCCTCCTGGGCCGCTTCCAGATCACGGAACAGGTGGTTGAGTTCCCAGGCGTCAGCCTGACGCAGGAAAGTGTAGAGTTCCTCGATCAGCGCAGGAACCGCGGTCTTCTCGTGCATGGACTGGTCGGGCAGTGGCCCAAACTCGGACCGCAACGCGGCCACCATCCAGCCGGACAGGTACAGGTAACGGCGCTTGGTGCTGTTGAAGTGTTTCTTGATCGAAATCATCTTCTGCTGACCGATAAAACCGTGCCAGCAACCCAGTGACTGAGTGTACAGAGACGAATCCTTGTCGTAATTAGCCATGTCTTCGCGCATGATCTTGGCGGTGTAGCGCGCAATATCCAGCCCGGTCTGGAACTTGTTCTGGGCACGCATGCGGGCAGCGTGCTCGGGCTTGATCGCCTTCCAGGTCGGATGCTGCTTGATCAATGAGCTAAGGGTGTCTACTTGTTTTGCGTATGGCATGGTCTCAGTCCTGTCTCGTAATAAGTGGGTGAGGTGCGCGTTGCAGTGGCTGGCAGTGCAGCCGTCTGTACGTCGGTATTGGTGCTACTTTAGTCTATAAATTTTTATAAATGAAATTTATATCATGTATGCCCATCATTTCTTACGTGAATAGTGGTGCGGGGTTTTCCAGCGGGTCGGTGAGACCGAGCACCACCAACTGGTCACCCGGCTGCAAATTCAATAACCGGTTGCGATCCATATTCAAGTGCACCGACCGGCCCGCCGCGTCGGGGCGCGCGCGCAACACCCCCAGCCCGATCTCGCCGTGGGCAGCCACGGTTTGTTCCAGAGTGTGAAAATCTGCATCGGGCATCAGCGGGTAGGCCTCCGGCGAGCGGAACTGCAACTCAGCGCCACCGGCGGTAAACAGCTCGTCCAGCACCATGCGCAACTCACGGCGCAAGGCTACCTGGGCCAGCACGTGGCTGAGAATCATCGAACTGATCATCACTTCGGCATTGTCACTGCTGAGCAACAACCGGTTGTCGGGATCCGTTAACTCCATGATCAGGTGGGGCCGGTGTGCAGACTCGGCCAGCACCTCTTCAAGTTGCAGGTAGCCCATGATGGTGCGGGCGTCCGCTTCTTCGCCGGACGCCAGATGATCGCTGCTCAACAGTAAAATGGTGTCGTAGGACGCGGGGTTCACCCGGCGCAATTCACGTTCCATCACGTAGTCCGCGTCGATGTGGCGGTATTCCACCTGCCGGTAACCATACTGATGGCGGCGCATGCTGCGCTCGCGCTCACCACCGGGCTTTTCCGAAACCACATCGACACTGAAAGAGTGACCGGCATAGCTGTCGAATTCCGCCAGCAACGAGGGCAGCCGCCGGCTCCAGCCCAGCACCAGCACCCGGTGCGTCTGCGGTCCCCCTTGACGTCCACGGACCACCCCGGGCGCTCGCCGGACCGCGGGCAATGGCGCCAGTTGAGGCTGCGGCTCGGTCTGGCGGTAATCCCGTGCCATCAGAATAAGGCGGTCTTCACTGGCAATCACCCCTTCCGTAGCACAGGCCAGTTGTACCTGGCCGTGCCGGATCACCCCGAGCACTATGGCGTTGGGCCGCAAACTGGCAACCTCCGCCAGAGTCATGCCGGTGAAATGTTCGCCCCCGCGGATGTAAATTTCATTGCCGTCACCCGCCGTCAGCAACTCGTTGTAGAGCTCTGACAAACCGGGGTGCAGGACATTCTGCACCAGCAACCGGCTGATCAGGGCATCCCCGGCCACCACTTCCACCGCGCCGGAGTACGCCCGCTCGATGAGGGGTTGTTTGCGTAAATCCTGAATTTCGGCGACCACGTAAGGCAGGGGCCGCCCCAGATGGCGGGCCTGCACCGCGATGGACAGCAAGGCTTTCACGGTTTCAACATCCGAGGTGACCGGGCTGTCACCCTGATGAGGTGAACGGGGAATGATCACCGCAGCGGCCTCCAGACAGGCCACCCGCTGCAGCGCGTCGGGCTGGATAGGCAACCCGGAACGCAGGATCACCTGGCGCGCCCGCGGGCCGATTCCCGGCTCGCTTTTCAGCTCACTGACCTGGGCGGCCGATACTTCTTCCGCCAGCACCACCAGCCGTAAACGGCGGGCATCGTGGCGTTGCAGAAACCGGCGCATTCGCCCGGACGAGCCCAGCAACTCCGCCAGCAGGGGAAAGGTCTGATTGCTCCAGCCCAGCACCACTATGTGGTTTTTCAGCGCCACAGGGGTCAAGCCCCGCTCAAGATCGGTCATCAGGGCAATCAACCAGCGCGTCAGAATTGCCACCAGTGCACCCAGAAATACCACATAGCCGCTGATCGTGAGCAAGGTGGAGACAAATCGCTGCCAGGTGCCGACGTCATCGCCCAGATAACCGGGGTCCGTCAGCCGCAAAAACGCCCACCAGATGGCCGCCCCCCAATCGGCAAACGAATCATTCACCGGAACCACGAGCAGACCGCCGACCAGGGCAATCAAGCCGATCACCAGGGCAACCACCAAC
Organism: Marinobacter sp. X15-166B; assembly: GCF_001752365.1. GTDB lineage: Bacteria > Pseudomonadota > Gammaproteobacteria > Pseudomonadales > Oleiphilaceae > Marinobacter. The sequence continues at coordinate 831,739 of NZ_MEIY01000001.1, forward strand.
AGTTGAAACATCGCCCCTTTGACGAACTGGCGTTCCACCATAAACTTGACACGATCAACAAAGCGCAGTGGCAACATGCAACCGGATTCCTTCAGGACATGGGTTTGACACTGTAGCACGGCGCCCCGCCTCATCCATGGGGCACAACGGCTGAACAACAGGACTAACGTTATGATTCGATGGCTTTCTGCCCTGCTGGCGGCGCTGGTGCTCGGCCTGGCGGGTTGCACCACCCTGCCGGCCGCCACGCCGGGGGATACCCGCCCGCTGGTGTCGCCCTATGACAGCCGGCTGTTCAATACCCGCACCCTCGCGCCCCTGACGGTGGCGCAATTGGCTGCCGAACTGGCATCCGCCGATGTCGTCATTGTCGGCGAAATTCATGGCCATCAGGGCAGTCATTTGCTGCAGGCCCGGTTGCAGGGCAGCCTGCACCGGATCAGACCCGCGCAGGTGCTCAGCATGGAACAGTTCAATCTTGATCATCAGGCGGCCCTTGATGAATATCTGGCCGGCGACACCGGGGAAATGGAATTGCGCGAAGACGCCCACGCCTGGCCCAACTACCCCGGCTCCTACCGCCCCCTGATTGAGTACGCCAGGTATCATCGCCTGCCGGTGATTGCAGCCAATGCCCCCGCGCACACCGTGCGCTGCGTCGGCCGTCAGGGCGCCAGCTACCTTGACCGCCTGCCCGAGTCGGCCCGTCAGGCCTTGCCGGCCGCGCCGTTTTACGGCACCGCCCCGTATCAACGCAAGTTTTTCGCACACATGGAGCAGCACGGCCCGGCTGATGGACGCAGCCACAATGAGGGCCGGCGCGACCGGCTGCACAACAGTTACCTTGCGCAACTGTTACGGGATAACACCATGGCAGAGCGCATTCTCCACGCTTTGGCAGCACACCCGGAAGGGCAGGTCCTCCACACCACCGGCACCTTTCACAGTGAAGCGTATCTGGGCACCGTCGCGGCACTGCGCGCGCGACAGCCCGACCTCCGGGTGAGCGTCATCAGCCCGATACAAGTCACGCCCGGAGAACCGATACACTTGTCAGCGGAACATCGGGCCCAAGGCGATTACGTGTACTTCATCACCACCCTGCCCGAGGCTTACCTGGACCCCGTGCGCCGCCAGAAATCATGGCAGCAGCAGTTTGCCAAAGCCGCGGCGCGGCCTTGCGACCGGAGTGCCCCGGCAGAGTAGGCGCTCTGGCGCGGGTGGCCCGGACAGACACGCTACTGGGTCTGCACCATCTCATCGGTGACCTGATAATCCCCTGCCAACCAACGTACAATTTCCCCCGCGGCAGGGTGGTCAAAGTGGCCGTAGGTTTGCGCCAGACTGGCTTTGCGCGCTTCACTGAGCCGCTGCAACCCGGCGTCCTGCAGCAACAGCAAGTCGGCCTGCACCTGCCTGGCCAGTGGTTCGCCCAGTACGGCCAGGGCTGCCCGCCAGAACGCTTCCCCATACTGGTAATCGTCGCCCTGCGCGTAGCTTTGCGCCAGGGTCAGCGCGGGGATCAGCGTGAGCACCGGTTGCAGGGCGGGGTTGATGGCGTGGCCGGTCAGGTGCGCGGCATTAACGGCCGGGCGCCCGCTGAAGCCCCGCAGGTGCAGGTGCCGGGACATGCGATCGCCATCGTTTACCGGATAGTTGTCCCACAACACGGGTTTGCGCCCTAACGCTGCGGCGACGCGTTTGAGATGCCCCGGTGAAATCTCCCGGGAGCACACTTCTTCTCCGGTCCAGAACACGTTGATAGACGGATCCAGTTCCGCCCCCAGGGTCTGCAGATAAGACTCGGGGCGCGGCCCGAACACCCGGTCCAGCACCGGGTCCGCAGAATAGTAAGTGGGGCAGATGCTCACGCGCTCGGCACCGGTTCGGGCCCTGATCCAGTGGGCAATATCGGCTTGCCGGGCCGCCAGATCCGGTACTTCACTGCGCATATCGTCAAACAGTATGGCCAGCTCCTGCACCCCGAGCCGGTCAAACAGGGCCAGTTTGCGGATCAGCGCCTCCCGGGCACGATCGTCGAAATTGTTGAACACCTCGAACGGACTCAAGCCGATCCCGAAACGCACCCCCTGCTGACGACAGCGTTGGGCGAACCGGCCCACTGCCTGCGACCAGCCAGGTGACGGTTCCTCATCCCAGCGCCGTCGCAACCAGGCGTCGGCCTTGGGGGCGTAGATATAAAACCCATAATCGTGGGGCGCCAGCGCAGTCATCACCTGTTCGCGCTCAGCCCAGCTCCATTGGGGACCGTAAAATCCCTCGATTACCCCCAATTCAGTGTGCATAGCGGCTCTGCATATTCTGCTCGAAGATCTGTTGATGGGCGCAAAGATTAACCCATCGCCAGCCAAAGGTAACCACCTGATGGGCGGCCAACGCACTGACAACCGGTTCCCACCGGCCCGCGCGGGCCATTGAATACACGCTATCTATATAGCTTTATTTTATAAGTGATTATATTGCAGTTATTACCCCGCGCACCAACCGGTCGATATCTATCTACACAGTTAATCTGCAATAGAAAATAACGACCATATAAATCAGCCCGTAGCAAATACGCCAGAGGACCGGTCCGTTGCCCATCCGGGTTGTTTATAGACCGAAACTCCATTGCGGGTTACACTATTTTACACACTTATAACAATACGCTGACAAGTGCGTAACAAGAGCCACCTTCAAGTCAATCAGGGATAACGATGACGACCGATTATAAGGATTATACCCAGCGGCTGTTCCAGCAATACTCGCGTTTTATGAACGAATTAATAACCTCCGGAGGCACGCCGGCGGACAGCGACTCAGCTGGTCAGCCCACGCCGTCGGGACTCACCGACGCGCGTATCGATACGGACAAACTGATCCGGCACCAGTTCGCCTATCTGGGCAAACAGCTGGAACTCTGGCAGTCCATGGGCCGGGCCATGCACGGCGGTGCCAGTGAGCCGGTCGTGTCGGAAGACAAGGGCGACCGGCGCTTCGGCGATGAAGACTGGTCCACCAACCCGTTGTTCAGCTTTATCAAACAGTCCTACCTGCTCAACAGCCGGCTGCTGACGGATATGCTCGACAGCGTCGAGTTCAAGGATGATTCCCAAAGCGACAAACTGAAATTTCTGCTGCGCCAATACATCAATGCCGTCAGCCCGAGCAATACCCTGCTCGCCAACCCCGAGGTGTACCGCACCGCCCTGGAAACCAATGGCGAAAGTGTGCACAAGGGGCTGACCAATCTGTTTTCGGATCTGCAACAGAGCTCCCGCTCTGCGCTGAAACTGACCCAGACGGACGAATCGGGCTTCGTGGTCGGTGAAACCCTGGCGACCACTCCGGGCAGCGTGGTCTATCAAAACGAGATCATGCAGTTGATTCAGTATGCGCCGACCACCAAGCAGGTGTACGCGACGCCACTTCTGATCACCCCGCCTTACATCAACAAGTACTATGTGATGGATCTGGATGAGAAGAAATCCCTGGTGCGCTGGCTGGTTGGCAAAGGTTTTACGGTGTTCATGATTTCCTGGGTCAATCCGGGGGCGGAACTTGCCCACAAGAGCTTCAGCGACTATGTCACCCAGGGGCCGGTCGAAGCCCTTGAGGTAGTGCGCGACATCACCGGCGAAGACAAAGTCAGCCTGGTTGGCTATTGCGTGGGCGGCACCATTTCCAGTCTGACGGCGGCACTGCTTAAGGCACAGGGTAAGGACCATCTGGCATCGTTGACCTTACTGACCACCTTGCTCGACTTCTCCAACCCCGGCGAAGTGGGCCATTTCCTCTCGGAGTCGACCTGGCCACGGCTGAAGCAAGAGGTTCAGAACACCGGTTACATGGACGGCCGCAGCGTGGCCCTGGGCTTTAACCTGCTGCGTGAAAACCAGCTGTTCTGGCCCTATGTGATCAACAACTACCTGAAAGGAAAGACCCCTCAGGCGTTCGACATACTGTATTGGAACAGTGACAACACCCACATACCGGCCACCAATTACATTGAATACCTGGAAAACACCTACCTGCACAACCGCCTGATCGAACCCGGTGCCGTTGAAATTGACGGCACGCCGATCGATGTATCGTCCATCGATGTGCCGGTGTACGTGCTGGCCACCCGGGCGGACCACATAGTGCTCTGGGAAGCGGCTTATCAGAGCATGCAGGCCCTGTCATCGGCCCCCATTCGGTTCGTACTGGCCGAATCCGGCCATCTGGCGGGGGTTATCAACCCGGAAAAGGGGGGCAAATACGGCCATCGCACCAACCCCGATACAACCGGATCGGCCGCCGCGTGGTTTGCAGCGGCCGACGAGCAAACCGGTTCCTGGTGGCCGGACTGGTTTGCCTGGGCCCAGCAACATTTTGCCCCCAGCAGCGCTGACATGACCAGCGCCCGCCAGGTCGGCAACACGGCGGACTACCCAGAGCTGGAACCGGCACCGGGCAGCTACGTGCGCAAACGGGTCTGACCACGCGAATGGTCAACCCTCCGTTGTTCCACCTGTTTCCGCCAGGCGGAAACAGGTCGGGGTCTCAGGATGTGGGCAGAGTTGATGCGCCAAACGGGTTATACTGGGCCCACATCGAACCTGAGCAGATGAGGCCACCTTGGATACCACGCAACCCGTAGTGATTAAGAAATACCCCAACCGGCGCCTGTACGACACGTCCCAGAGCAAGTACGTCAACCTGGAATACATACGCCAGTTGATCCTTGAACATCGCGATTTTCAGGTGGTGGACTCCAAAAGCGGCGAAGATCTGACCAAGAGTGTGCTGTTGCAGATCATCAGCGAATCGGAAACGTCCCAGTCGCAATCGCTTCTGACCGACACCTTGCTGAAACAGCTGATCTGTTTTTACGGCAGTGACATGCAGAGCTTTGTCCCCCAGTATCTGGAAGACAGCCTCACCCGTTTCCTCAGCCAGCAGGAAAAAATGCGCGGCATGATGAAAGACCTGGTCGCGGCTGGGCCGCTGGGTCTGTTCGGAAAAATGGTCGAACAGAATATTGAGGCCTGGAACCGCTTCAACCGCCCGGACGGCACCCCGGACGACGAATCCCGGGACAAATAAAACACACCTTGCTGCGGCGCAACAAAAAAACGCTTGCGCCCGCCCGCCTTCTCCTCTAGCATGAGCGGACACAAATTGCTGCAATGCAACAATACTGCGCAATCAACTACCGCGTCCAGCTAGAGGATCCCTTACCATGTTTGACACAATGACCGAGCAGCTTCAGCAGTCACTCAACCCGGTGAATGAGCTGGTCGCCAAAAACGCCAGCGTATTGGTGCAGGCGGCCGAGCAGCAAACCCAGTGGTTCGCGGACCTTGTGAACGCAAGCGTTGCCTGCACCCGGTCCCTGACCGCCCAAACAGACCTTCCCGGGGTCGTCAACGTGCAAAAAGCGTATGCCGGCGAGGTCCAGAACACGCTGGTTGCCGCCAGCAAGACCGCCAACACCCTGATTGCAGAAGTTCAGGCCAACGTGGGCGAGGCAGTCAAACCGTTTGTTCCCCTGCGCCACACGGCAGCCCAGTGAGCGAACCGACGGGCAACCTTCGCTGAATTGTACAGCAGACGACCGCCGACTCTGAGGCTCCAGCGGCAACCGGGGCCACCCACTACTGCTGCGAGGCAGCAAATCCACCTTGCAGCTTCCCCTGTCAGTATTTACTATGAACCATGTGAATTGCTGCGCCACAGCATTGCCAGCACCAGGCTTCCGTTAACCCAATATCCAAGGGACACCGCCCATGCTTACCACCATGACCGATCAGTACCGCGAATCCTTGCACTCTGCCAACCAGCTGTTCGCCTGCCAGGCGCACCTGCTGAACCAATTGCACAAACAGCACACTGCGCTCGTGGCTGACATGGTCGGCGAGAGCCTGACTTACGCCCAACAACTGGCCGCGCAAAGGGACTGGGCAGAGGCGCTGAATCTGCAGACCGCTTTGGTCAGCAGTCTGGCCATCAAAGTGGTTGCCGCCAGTGCCGAGGCCAGCCGTCTGTGGTCCGCTCCTCAGGTGACCGCCGGCGAAGCGGTGCAGCCCCAGCTTGCACTGAGCATCCCCGCCAGCGACACCCCCAAGGCGCCAGCCACCAAGCCAAAAGGCAGCGCAAAAACGCCTAAAACCACCAAGCGCGCGACCAGGAAATCCGCCCCCAAATCCGCCAAAAGTCCTGCCCAAGCGGCGGCAACCGCACCGCAAAGCGCCCCCAGCACCCCGAAAGCGCCAACCCGTTCCCCACAGAGCGCCCCAAGTGCGTCCCAAGCGATAACGCGCGCACCGAAGACCGGGGGCAGTGGTCCACAAGCCGCCGTCACTGCGCCCTCCCCGGTAGAAAACAAGGCACCAAACCCGGTGTCCGCGCCGAAGGCCGCCAAGCACACCGCACCTGCGGCCGCGCCCGCACCCAAACCTTCCCAGAAGGCACCGGAAGCCTCCGGACAGACCGCCGCAACCGCTCCGGCACCTGGCGCGCCTGAGCCGAAACCCGGTCACTGATCACAGGGCGCCGGCAGGGATCAATCGTGCAACCCGGGGCTGCGCTACCTGGCAGTGGCGGCCTCGGCAAACCGGCCGAGCGCACCCCGCACTTTACCCACCACCTCGTCACACCCCTGCACACCATGGCGGCGCACCAAATACTCCGGATCGTTATAGCTGAACCAGACCTTCCCGTCAGCGTCTTCCCAGATCAGTGCTTTCTGCGGCAGGTCTATCGCGATCTGTTGCTGACACTGCATCAGGGGTGTGCCTACCTTGGGGTTGCCAAACAACACCAGCTCGGTGGGGCGCAGGGTCAGACCCGCATCTTTCGCCCCCTGTGAATGCCTCACCCGGGCAAACACGGTCATGCCTTGCTCTTTCAGCTTGCCCTCCAGCCGGTCTGCGGTCGCGCTGACGCTGTATGGACTGGGGATGGACACCACGCCCTCCGAAGCTCCCGCCAAGGGCGCCAGACACATTAATCCGCTCATTGTCACCACGAACGTACGCATGGTTTTGTCCTTTTCTTTGCGGGGTTGATGAATACCTCAGGCGCCTGAGCTCCGCACCACAGTCTGGATTAATGTAGCAAAGCAAACTAAACCATAGAGAAGGCAGCCCAAACTGCACACTTCTTGACCATATTGCATTTCGGTCTGGCGTTTGACAACAACCACCGAGGATGACTCAGCAATGAATATTCGTATCGCGTTAGCCACCGCAACCTGGGTTCTGGTGGCCGCCCTGTCCAGCCCGCAGGCATTCGCCCAGGATAAATTCACGCTCCGTCTCGCGGAGACCTGGGGACCCAACTTTCCGATTTTTGGCGACACCACCAAAAGTCTGGCGACCATGGTCAACACCATGTCCGATGGCCGGCTCACCATCCGGATCGATTCGGCCAACAAGCACAAGGCGCCTTTCGGGGTGTTTGATATGGTCAAAGCCGGTCAGTACGACATGGGGCACTCGGCCTCTTATTACTGGAAGGGCAAGGTTCCGAACACCCTGTTTTTCACCAGCATGCCTTTTGGCATGACCGCTCAGGAACAGTACGCGTGGTTCTATTACGGCGGTGGCATGGAGCTCATGCAGGAGGTCTATCAACCCCACAATATGCTGTCGTTTCCCGGTGGCAACACCGGCATTCAGATGGGGGGCTGGTTCCGCGAGGAAATCAACTCACTGGAGGATCTGCAGGGTCTGAAAATGCGCATTCCGGGATTTGCCGGTGAGGTATTCGCCGGCGTGGGCGTCAACCCCACCAACATTCCCCCCGGCGAGTTGTATACCGCGCTCGAACGGGGCACCATCGATGCCGTCGAATGGGTAGGTCCGGCGCTGGATCTGCGTTTGGGCTTCCAGCAAATAGCCGATTACTATTACACCGGCTGGCACGAACCGGCCACGGAGTTGCAATTTTTGGTGAACCAAAAGGTCTGGGACAAGCTGCCGGCGGATTTACAGGAAATTCTGCGGGTCGCCATGCGCACCGCGGCATACGACATGCTGATGATGTCGATGCATGAAAACGCCAAAGCCTGGGCGTCGATCCAGCAGGAACACCCCAACATCAAGGTAAAAACCTTCCCGGACGATGTCATTGAGGCCATGGCGGAGGCGAACCGGAAACTGCTGGCCGAGGCGGCTGAACGGGACGACCTCGCCAAACGTATTGTTGACTCCCAGGCCCAATACCTCAAAGATGCCCGCACTTACACCAACATTGCTGACCGGGCCTACCTGGACACGATGGCGGAATTACAGTAAATACATTCTGGCTTATCAGACCGGAGCCGCTCCCCAAGCGGTTCCGGTCTTGTAGTTAACCCAACTTCAAAACGGCTGATACTGCCCCAGCCAAAGGATGCTCGATGTATTGGATCATCAAACTGGATAACGGCCTGGCCCGCTTGTCCACTTTTTGCGGCTGGTTCGCCTGCGCGGCCATGTTGTTGATGTTGTTCAATGTGTTCTATGACGTGGTGGCCCGTTACCTGTTCAATGACGTGTCCATTGCGATGCAGGAAATGGAGTGGCACCTCTACGCCACGGTATTTTTGCTGGGCATCCCCTACGCCCTGCGTACCGACGGTCACGTGCGTGTGGATGTCTTTTATGACCGCTGGACCAGCCCCACCAAGGCGTGGATCAATCTGGTGGGCGGGCTCTGTTTCGTGATCCCGTTTGCCTGGCTCATCGGTTATTACGGCTACGGTTTTACCCTGGAGTCCTACGCTCTGCAGGAGGGCAGCGGCGACCCTGGTGGGCTGCCCTACCGCTGGATCATCAAATCCCTGATCCCGATCTCGGCAGCGTTTATTGCCACCAGTGGCCTGGGCATGGCAACTTACGCCATCCGCGTACTCAGCGGTGAAAAAACCTACGACAGCGAAACCAGCAAAGGGGGTCTGGCATGATCGGAATCATTATGTTCGGCGCCGCCCTGCTGATGTTGATGTGGGGGTTTCCGGTGGCCTTTACCTTCGGGGGCGTCGCCCTGGTGTTTGGCCTGATCGCCGAAGGCCCTGACCTGTTTGCCTTCATGCCCTTTCGCATTATGAGCATCATGCAGAATACGGTAATGATGGCGGTGCCGCTGTTTATCTTCATGGGCGTGGTGCTGCAACGCACCAAGCTGGCCGAGCAGTTGCTGACCTCCATGGGGCGTTTGTTTGGCGGGCTGCCCGGCGGGCTGGCCATCTCCACCATTCTGGTGGGTGCCCTGCTGGCCGCCTCCACCGGTGTGGTCGGTGCCAGTGTGGTCGCCATGGGGCTGATTTCACTGCCGGTGATGCTGGCCCATCGGTACGACAAGCGGCTGGCCTGCGGCACCATCTGTGCCTCCGGGACCCTCGGGCAGATAGTCCCGCCCTCCATCATTCTCATCATACTCGGAGACGTGCTGGGGTTGCCGGTGGGCGACCTGTTCAAGGCAGCCGTCATGCCCGGCATCGTGCTGATTGCCCTCTATATCGTGTATATTCTGGTGCTCACCCGGCTGAAACCGGACATGGCGCCCGCCATGGAAGAAGAGTTGGACGTCAGCCGCAAACAACAGATAGCCTCGGCTCTGCTGGCGATCATTCCCCCCCTGGCACTGATTGTGATTGTGTTGGGGTCTATATTCACCGGCATTGCCACACCCACCGAATCCTCCGCGCTCGGCGGCATTGGCGCGCTGGTACTGGCGATTGCCTACCGCCAGTTCAGCTTCCAGATGATGTGGGACAGCGCCCGGGACACGGTCAAGGTCACCGCCATGGTGTTCGCCATTCTCATCGGTGCCACCGCCTTCTCGATGGTGTTCAGCTACAGTGGGGGCGACTACCTGCTGGAAGAATGGATGCTGCAACTGCCGGGTGAAAAGTGGGGCTTTTTGATTCTCGCCATGCTGGTGATTCTGATCCTCGGGTTCTTTATCGATTTTGTCGAGATCTCGTTCATCGTTGTGCCTATCCTGGCCCCGGTGGCGGAGGCTCTGGGCATCAACATGCTGTGGTTTGCCATCCTGATCGCGATGAATTTGCAGACCAGCTTTCTGACTCCGCCGTTTGGCTTCAGCCTGTTTTACCTGAAGGGGGTATCGCCGCCCAGCGTCGCCACCAGCGACATCTATCGCGGGGTGATGCCATTCATCCTGTTGCAGGTGGTGGTGGTGTTGATGCTCTTTATCTTCCCGTCCTGGTTCGGCATGAGCAGTTGAATCCGTCCCCCTCTGTGGGCCCGTCGCCCGGAGGGGGGCGTTTTTTTGTTCCCGCGCGCTCACCCGCAGGGCGTCACACAACGACGGCGACTCTCAGGTCGCCGTCGTTGTGTTTCCATCGGTTGCAGAGCGTCCGTTACTGCCCCAAAAAGCTCCGGTACATCCACACGGTTTTCTCTTGCTGCGAGATGTACTCGCTCATCAGGGCCACGGTGCCTTCATCGTTGGCGTCACCCGCCAATGTCAGCAACGCCCGTTGCTTGCCAATCAGTTTGGCAAAGCTGTCGGTGATGTTTTCCACCGCCGTGCGCCCCTCGGACACATCTTTCCGCTCGGGAATGTCCGATGCGTCAATGTAGCTGCTGTAGGCGTGCGCCGGGCGGTGTCCGAGGGTCAGCACACGCTCGGCGATCTCATCTATTTTGAGCAGTAAGTCGTTGTACAACTCTTCAAATTTATCGTGCAGTTCGAAAAAGTTCTCACCTTTGATGTTCCAGTGATAACCGCGCACGTTCATGTAGAACACCTGATAGTTCGACAATAACTCATTCAGTGCATCCGCCAGCTGTCGGGTTTTGGCAGTGTCCAGACCGATAAAATTGGTACTCATGAGGTGTGTCTCCTTGACGGTTTTACCAGTGTACAGGTTCGTCTTGTCTGTCTTGGAATCAGGCCCCCGGGCCGCAATCCAGACAGCGTTCGACCAGCTCGGGGCCGATATTCAGGTTATGGTTGAGAGCGCGCAACGCGGTGCGCACGCCTTCTTCGATCACCGGGTGATAGAACGGCATGTCCAGCATCTCGCTGACCGTCATACGCTGTTGCGCCGCCCAGGCCAGCAGGTGACCGATATGTTCCGCCGCGGGGCCAAACATTTCGGCGCCCAGAAACAAACCGCTGCCCTGCTCGCCGTAAACCCGCAGCAACCCTTTGTTTTTGCCGATGACCCGGCTGCGCCCCTGGTCTTCAAAGGACACTTCGCCGACCGCAAAACAGCCTCGGCAGCGTGCATCGACTTCCTCAAGACTCAGGCCGACCGTCGCCATCTGCGGGTCGGTAAACACCACCCCGAGGGGCGTGCGGCGCAGACCGGCGCGGACCTCCGGGTATTTGCCCGCATTGGTGCCGGCAATACGGCCCTCGTCCGCCGCTTCATGTAACAGCGGCAGTTCGTTGTTGGCGTCGCCGGCGATAAACACCGGGCGATCACCGCAGCGCATGGTGTACCGGTCGAATCGGGGCGCCCCCCGTTCATCCAGCGGCAGGTCTGCCTTGTGAAGGTCGAGGCTGTCCACGTTGGGGCGACGTCCGGTGGCCGCCAGCACATAATCGAAGGTTTCGCTCCGTTCTCCTTGTTCCCGATCCTCGAAGGTGATTTCCACCCCCTTCGCGGTCCGGCGGATCTGGTTGACCTTGGCGTCCGGGTCCAGCGGGAACTCTTCATTGAAGGCTTGCAGCGCGCAGTCACGAACGGCGGGGTCCCGGATCGGCCCCACGGCACCGCCCACGCCGAACATCCGCACCCTTACCCCCAGCCGACTCAATGCCTGCCCCAGTTCGAGGCCAATGGCCCCGGGGCCGAACACGGCCACGGACGCTGGCAGGTCATCCCACTCAAAAATGTCGTCATTGACTATCAGGCGGTCGCCGGCCCCCGTGAGGGCATCCGGAATGTGGGGGCGCGAGCCGGTGGCAATGACCACGCGTTCGGCTTGAATCTCCAGGCGCTCGTCCACCAGCAACCGCTGGCTGTCAAGAAAGCGCACCTGCCCCCGGACCCGGTGCGCGGCTGGAAAGTCTTCCACCGCGTCCAGCACAAAGCCGACGAACCGGTCCCGCTCGCGCCTGACCCGCGCCATCACCGCCCGGCCGTCGACGCTAACCTTCCCGGCGGTCACGCCGAACACCTCGGCCCGGTCCATGCCGTGGGCGGCATCGGCCGCGGCGATCAGCAACTTGCTGGGCATGCACCCCACCCGGGCGCAGGTGGTGCCGTAGGCGCCACCTTCAATGATCACCAGATTGTCGGTGTAGCGGCGGGCGGCCCGGTAAGCGCCCATCCCGGCCGTTCCGGCCCCGATTATTGCGACATCAACCGTTCTTTTGTCCATGCTTACCTCCCCGTGAAGGGCCGCTTGACCCCGTCCGTGACCGGTGGCCGGCGAATCACCGGCCGGCCAACAAGGCTTCCAGCTCGTCAGCACCGCCCACCCGCTGGCCATCGATAAAGACCTGAGGGGTGGTGCCCTGTCCGGTGACCGCCTGCAAGGTGCTGTAGGACAGCCCGCCGGCACCCAGTTTGATTTCCTCAAACCGATAACCCCGATCCTGCAACAGCGTTTTGGCCCGGGCACAATGGGGGCAGCCCGGTTTGGTGAACAGACTCACCCGCGCCGGCAGGGACACATCCGGCTTGATGTAGTGCAGCATGGTATCGGCGTCCGATACTTCGAACGGATCGCCTGGCTGGTCCGGCTCGATGAACATTTTTTCAATGGTGCCATTACTCACCAGCATGGAGTAGCGCCAGCTGCGGTCACCAAACCCCAGCTCCTGCTTGTTGACCAGCATGCCCATGGCCCGTGAAAATTCACCATTGCCATCGGGAATAAACTCGATGTTGTCTGCGTGCTGATCTTCCGCCCAGGACTGCATCACAAAGGGATCGTTCACCGACAGACAGATCACCCGGTCTACGCCCAGCTCTTTGAACACCGGCGCCAGCTCGTTGTAACGGGGCAGGTGGGTGCTCGAACAGGTGGGCGTGAACGCCCCCGGCAGCGCAAACAACACCACCGTTTGCTGTGCAAACAGTTCGTCAGTGGTTATCTTGCGCCACTCGTTGTCACGGCGAATGGGAAAGGTGACTTGGGGGACTTGCTTACCTTCTGAAGATGCCAGCATGTTTGATTCCTTCGGTTCATGGCTTGCGTTTCGATATGCAAACCATATCGAAACCTCACCTATAGTTAAATTTTACAATAACTATCCTTGCGATTATTTTTCCCTAAAAGTCGCCGGAGACCGTTTTTTCGCGCGACAATTGCGTCGGTGGGCTTTATCCTTACCGTTTTCAGTATAGAGCCCCGTCGATCATGCAAAGTTATTGGCCAGAGTTTTTAACCGTCGTCGTTGTTCATTTGCTGGCGGTGGCCAGCCCGGGGCCGGATTTTGCCGTCATGATCCGGCAGGCGCTCTATCAGAGCCGGCGCAATGCCTATCTGACGGCGACCGGCATCAGCGTCGGTTTGCTGGTACACATTGGTTATTCCCTGCTGGGCATCGGGCTGATCATCCAGCAATCGCTGTTGCTGTTCAGCATTCTCAAAACGGTGGGGGCGCTGTACCTGACCTGGATTGCGCTGCAATGCTTTCGGGCCAAACCCGGAGGTATCTACGTAGCAGCGCACGAGGGGCCGCAACAAACGCCGCTGGCCGCCTTCCGGCTCGGGTTCCTGACCAACGCCCTGAACCCGAAAGCCACGCTGTTTTTTGTCTCCCTGTTCTCCGTCATCATCAGTCCGGCCACGCCGATCCTGATACAGGCCGCCTATGGCCTCTACATGACGCTGGCGACCTGTCTGTGGTTTTTACTGGTGGCCAGTTTCTTCACCTTGCCTCAGATACGGCGTGGATTTAATCGCTTTGGTCACTGGCTCGACCGGATCATGGGCGGAGTACTGCTGCTTCTCGCGGGGCAGCTGCTGCTGTCCACGGTGGCGGGAGAATCTGACGGCAACCCCTGAGGTGCCCGCCGGTTGATGCGCAGTTTTCCGGATTTGGACCTGCAACCGGCGAAGAGTCGCACCCTGGCGCTGTTCCAGAAGGGTGCATGGGTCGATCCAGGGTACGCTACCGGCAGCAGCGACGGTGAACTCCGTCGCCCGGCAAGCCGGTTCTGCAGCTGATAGCCCCCCAGGGAAGGGGGTCGACGGCAGGCCCCATGTCAGGAGCGTCCCGCGGGGCCCGTCACAGGCTGCGCAGCAACGCCTCGGTCTGCGCCCAGCCAATGCAAGGGTCGGTGATGGAGCAGCCATAGAGCAAATCATCATGATCATCCTGACGCCCCGGTTCCAGGAAACTTTCCAGCATGAGCGCGCGAATGCTGGTGTTGCCCGCGTATTTCTGCGCCATGACTTCGCGGGCTATGTCGACCTGACGCTCGGCCTGTTTGCGCGCATTGTCGTGGCTGCAGTCGACCATGATCGCGGTCGACACGCCACGGGCGCTCAGCGCGGCTACGGCCTGGTCAATACTGGCGGCGTCGTAGTTGGTGAGTCCGCGCCCACCCCGCAGCACCAGATGGGTGTTGGCGTTGCCGGTGGTGGTGATCATCGCGGGACGGCCGTCGGCGCTGTGGCCCAGCCGGTGATGGCCATGGGCGGCAGATTTCATCGCATTGATGGCCACCTCAATGCCGCCATCGGTGCCGTTCTTGAACCCCGTCGGCATGGCCAGACCACTGACCATTTCCCGGTGAATCTGGGATTCCGTGGTTCGGGCGCCCACCGCGGTCCAGCTCACCAGATCCTGCAGGTAATCCATGGCCATCGGGCTCAACGCTTCGGTCGCCAGCGGCAACCCCAGACTGGCCAGATTCAGCAGCAGGCGCCGGGAGCGCACCAGCCCCTGATGCACATCGCCCTGGCCGCTGCGTTCCGGATCGTACAGCAACCCTTTCCAGCCAACGGTGGTACGGGGTTTTTCCAGATAGGCACGCATCACCAGCAAAAACCGGTCACTGACCTCTTCCGCCAGCGCCGCCAGCTTTTTCCCATACTCCAGCGCGGCGACCTCATCGTGTACCGAACACGGGCCGATCACAATCAGCGTACGCGGGTCCTGCCCGTCCAGGATGTTGCGTACGGCCTGGCGCTGCTGCTGAATTTGCAATTGCAGAGCGGCCGGCAACGGCAGTTGCTGGCGCAACTCGGCCGGGGTCGGCAGCATCACCATCCCGGCGTCCTGTCCCGTGTGTGCAGCACTGTTTGCGCCCTCCAGCGTGTCAACATTCAATGGCATGTTCATGGTCAGTGGTTCCATTTCCCTGTGTCAGAATCAAAAAAGCCCCGGCTGGGCTACCAGTCGGGGCTTCTTGATTCCGATGGCAGCCTGGATGTTGCTCCGGGCTGCCTTCCTCGTTGTTCGGTCGATAAAAGCTTATGGGCGGCCCGGGCTCTGGCTAAAGTAAAAGCCATAACCAAACCACCAAAAAAACACACCAGCGCCTGCAGCGATCGGGTTTGCGATTGCTGTTGTAACATTCAATTGACAGGGCGTGTGTGCAGTCTTCATGCTCACCAATATATCCCCCACGCTTCGTGGTTTGCAAGCGGTTCGCGGTTTATTTTATTCGGAGGGTCTGATGGCCAAGCGCTATGTCTGGCTTTTATTGCTGATCAGCATGGGTATTGGCGGACCGCTGGCCGCCGCCCCCGAAGCGCGCACCTATCAGCTCAACAAGCGTGCGGCCGGCGACCTGGCGGCCCAGCTTCGTCAGCTGTACCCCTCGACCGAGGCGTCCATCACCGCCCATCGGCAACAACTGGTGGTGCGTGCTGAACCGTCGGTGTTGGACGAAATGGGACGGCTGATCGAAACCATGGATGTAGCGCCCCTGCAGTTGCGCATCACGGTACGCACCAGCCATCAGGTGCAGGGCGCACGCCAGCAGGCAGGGGTTACCCTGAGAAACACCCAGCCAGGGGTACAGGTCCACCAAAAAACCATCGCCACCCAGCGCAATCATCAACAACAGCTGATCATGCAGGACGGCCAGCTGGCCCATATCAGCGCCGGACGGATACGCAGGCTGCCGGTGGTGGTTCAGGGGGGATTACACCCCGCAGCCTTGTATCATCTCGTGGACGTGCGCCGTGGCTTTGTGGTGCAACCCATGGTGATATCGCCGCGACAAGTCGAACTCAACATCCTGGCGTTCGACAACATTCCCGAACTCGACGCCCCGGGGCTGGAATCCGAAGCGCTGATGACCACCCGCCGGGTCAGCCCCGGAGAATGGGTGCCCATGGGCAGTGTGCAGACGGCGGACCACGCAAGCAGCTCGGGCCTGGTGTACCGCACCGGCGGCAACCACCGGGAAAACCGGTCGTTGCAGGTTCGGGTCGACCTGCTGTAAACGTGCCTCAGCCGGTGCGGCCCAACAGTACGTCCCGGGCTTCATTCACACGGGCCGCCAGATAGGTATTACCGCCCCGGTCGGGGTGGAGCTTCTGGATCAGACGGCGATGGGCGGCGACCACTTCGGCGTCCGAACAGCCGGCGTCAACCCCCAGTATTTCACAGGCTTCCGGCACGGGCATGCCCGCTGCGGTTTGCGCCGGGGACTGCTCCCGGTGCGCCCCCGCGTTGCCCTGCCCCAGCAACCGACTCAGGGTGGGCCAGTGGCGCAACAGCGCCGGAAGTTTGCGCAGCAGCGGCAGCAATGCTGCCACCCCGGCGGTCAACACGTGCACGCGGCCGGTCAGCACCATGATCAGCAGTGCGCCCCCCGCAATCGCAAGCCCCGTTTGCCACACGGTGCGTTTGCGCTGCTCGGCGGTCAGCGAGCCCCAGCGCTTGAGAACAACAAACACCAGAATCGTCAGCCCGATACCTAAAATCCAATGCATGAACCTGCCTTTTCGTAATGAGAGTTTCTTTCACCTGTACACGCCGCTGCTATATTGACATAACCGGCGGGCAAAAACGGCAACCGTTCAGCCGCAGCGGCCACTTTTCATCGGGATACCCGCGCCCGTCCTCGCGATTTGGCAGCGCTACCAGTGGCGCTCCCGGTTGTCGGCGTGTAGCATGCCACGCCGACGGGCAACACCCGGTGTGATGCCCCACGCTTCATTCAACCCGGCTCCAGGACCCCCGACTATGCGAACAGCCTCCCGTTTTTTACTGGTTTTTGTGTTTCTTGGCGTGGTGTTCGGGGGCATTTTCGGCTACAAATTTTATCAGTTTGGCCAGCTGAAAGCCCAATTCGCGCAACCGCAGCCCCCGGTCGTCGTGTCCGCCACCCGGGCGACCGCCGAACGCTGGCAACCGGCCAAAAAAGCCGTGGGCAGCGTGAAAGCCTTCAACGGCATTGAGGTGGCCAACGAAGTGCCCGGGGTGGTCGAATCGGTGCACTTCGAATCCGGCGATGTCGTGCGCCAGGGCGACGTGTTGTTGCGTCTGGACGCCGCTATTGACGAGGCCTCGCTGAGCACCCGCAAAGCAGAAGCCGTGCTCGCGCAGCAGGAATACCAGCGCATTGCCAACCTGCTGCCCAAACGGGCGGTGTCGCAATCCCAGTTCGATGAAGCCAAGGCCAATTTCGACGCCGCCCAGGCGCGGGTGAACGAATCCGAAGCCCAGCTGAGCAAAAAAATCATCCGCGCCCCCTTCGACGGCACCCTGGGGCTGCGCATGGTGGACCGGGGCCAGTACCTGCCGACTGGCACCGCCATTGTCGAAATCAACATGCTCGACCCCATTTATGTCGATTACACCCTGTCGGAGAAGGATCTGGGGCTGGTGCGCACCGGTTATGACGTGGTGGTGACCGTCGCTGCGCTGCCCGGACAGCCCTTTACCGGCAAGGTGAGTGCCATCAACACGTCGGTCAACCCCGAAACCCGTACCGTGCGCGTCCGGGCAACCCTGGCCAACCCGGACAAGGCCCTGAAACCCGGTATGTTTGCCACCGTGCTGACCCGCCAGCCAGAGCAGCGCGAGGTGGTGACCCTGCCGCAGACGGCCATTTCCTACAACACTTACGGCGACTACGTGTTCAGGATTGAAGAAGACGACCAGGGCGAGCTGGTGGTAAACCGCGCGGCGGTGACGACCGGGGAAGTCCGCGACGGCCGGGTCGCAGTGACCGAGGGCCTGCAGGTCGACGATCAGGTGGTCGCCAAGGGACTGTTGCGGCTGCGGGCCGGCCAGCGGGTCAGCATTCAGGCCCCGCCCGCGGCGGTGTCGGCTGTTGAAGAGGCGGTCCAGTGATGCGTTTCACCGACATTTTCATCCATCGCCCCGTGCTGGCCACCGTGGTCAGCCTGTTGATCCTGTTGCTCGGTGCCCGCGCCGCCATGGATATGGAAATCCGCCAATACCCGTTGGTGGAGAGCACCACCGTCACCGTGACCACCGCCTACCCCGGCGCCAGTTCGGAGCTGGTCAAGGGATTCATCACCACCCCCATTCAACAGGCCATCGCCGAAGCCAAAGGCATCGATTACCTGATTTCCACCAGCGCCCAGGGGATGTCCACCATTCAGGCCAAGATGGAGCTAAATTACGACGCCAATGCGGCGCTCTCGGAGATCCAGGCCAAAGTCGCCAGCCAGCGCAACGTCCTGCCTGCCAGTGCCCGGGACCCCGTGATCACCTCCACCACCGGTGATTCTACGGCGCTCATGTATATCGCCTTTTACAGCGCGGATCTGCAGGTGCCGCAGATTACCGATTACCTGACCCGGGTGGTGCAGCCCAAGCTGCAGGCCCTGGCCGGGGTGGGCAAAGCCGCCCTGCTTGGCCGCAAGTTTGCGTTGCGGGTGTGGCTCGATCCGGACCGTCTGGCGGCGGTGGATATGACTGCCCAGGAAGTGGTCAATGTATTGCTGCGCAACAACTATCAGGCCGCCGTGGGCAACACCGAGGGCAGGTACACCAAAATCAGCATGACCAGCGATACCGACGTGGGCGATCCGGACCAGTTCAAGCGTCTGGTGGTCAAAGAGCAAAACGGCGCACTGATTCGCCTGCAGGACATTGCCCGGGTCGAGCTGGGTGCTGAATCCTATGACCAGCTGGCGCTGTATAAGGGGCAACCGGCCACGTATGTGGCCATAGAACTGTCACCGGGAGCCAACCCGCTGACCGTGGCCCGGTTGGTGAAGGACGAACTGCCAGACATCGAGCGCCAGCTGCCTCAGGGGCTGAATGTGCGGCTGGCTTACGATGCCTCGGATTTCATTGACGATTCCATCAGCGAGGTCATCAAAACCCTGCTCGAAGCGCTGGCCATTGTGCTGGTGGTGGTGTTTCTGACCCTGGGCTCCCTGCGCGCCGCGATTGTCCCCTCCGTGGCGGTGCCGCTGTCCCTCATCGGGGGAGCGTTCTTCATGCTGCTGATGGGGTTTTCGCTGAATTTGCTGACCCTGCTGTCCATGGTGCTCGCCATCGGCCTGGTGGTGGACGATGCCATCATCATGGTGGAAAACGTCCACCGCCATATCGAGGCGGGTGAATCCCGCTTCGAGGCGGCCATCAACGGGGCGCGCGAAGTGGCCGTCCCCATCATCGCCATGACCACCACCCTGGTGGCGGTGTACGCCCCCATCGGGTTCATGGGTGGGCTGGTGGGCGCGCTGTTTACCGAGTTCGCCTTCACCCTGGCGGGAACCGTCATCATCTCCGGCATCGTCGCCCTGACCCTGTCCCCCATGCTGTCGGCCAAGGTGCTCAAACCCCATGGCAACCCGGGTAAATTCGAAGGCTGGGTCGAGCTCACGTTCACCCGCCTCGCCCGCGGCTACCAATACCTGTTGTCCAGCACCATGCAAACCATCTCCGTGGTGGTGTTTTTCGCCACCGTGGTGCTGCTGTCGATCTATTTTATGGTGATGATGAGCCAATCCGAACTGGCGCCCACCGAAGATCAGGGCATTCTGTTCTATCAGGGGCTGGGCCCACAAACCGCCACGCTGGACTACCTGCAGGAACATGGCGACGAGGTGCAGGCGCGCATGGCCACCGTGGACGGCTACCATGAAGACTTCATGATCATCGGCATCACCAGCCCCAATGCGGTGTTTGGTGGTTTCAAGATGGCGCCCTGGAGCGAGCGGGAGATCACCCTGTTTGACGTGCAGCCGATGCTGCAACGCGAACTGAGTCAGGTCACCGGGCTGCAGACAGCGGTGTTCCCTCCCCCGGCCCTGCCGGCCTCCGGCGGCGGCCTGCCGTTCCAGTTTGTGATCACCACCGGTGCCGATTACGACCAGCTGGATCAGGTCGCCAACGACATGATCGGCCGGGCCATGGCCAGCGGCAACTTCCTGTTCCTGCAGAAATCGATCAACTTTGACCGGCCGGTTACCCGCATCAGAGTGGATCGCGACCGGGTGGCCGATCTGGGCTTGTCGATGCAAGACATCGGGCAGACCATGGCGAGCATGCTGGGCGGCGGTTACATCAACTGGTTCAGCATGGAAGGCCGCTCCTATCAGGTGGTGCCGCAGGTCGAGCGGGACTTCCGCCTGACCGCCGCGGCTCTGGACGATTACCGCATCCGCACCGACACCGGTGCCCTGGTGCCCCTGAGCAGCGTCATCAGCTTCGAGCACCTGGTGGAGCCGTCTCAACGCACCCAGTTCAACCAGCAAAACTCCGTCACCCTGCAGGGTGTGGTGATGCCCGGCGTCGCCGCCGGTGATGCAATGGCGTACATGGAGCGCACCGCCGCCGAGGCCCTGCCACCCGGGTTCAGTTACGACTACACCGGCGCATCCCGCCAGCTGGCCTCCCAGGGCAATGTGTTGCTGGCAACCTTCTTCCTGTCCCTGCTGGTGATTTATCTGGTGCTGGCGGCGCAATTCGAAAGCTGGCGGGATCCGCTGATCATTCTGGTGTCCGTGCCCATGTCGGTTGCCGGTGCCATGGTGTTCATCGTGCTTGGTTTCGCCACCATGAACATCTACACCCAGGTGGGTCTGATCACCCTGATCGGGGTGGTGTCCAAAAACGGCATACTGATTGTCGAGTTCGCCAATCAACTGCAGCGAACCCGCGGGTTGAGCAAGCGCGACGCGGTCATCGAAGCGTCGGCGATCCGGTTGCGTCCTATCGTCATGACCTCCCTGGCGCTGATTTTCGCCATGGTGCCGTTGCTGATCGCCACAGGCCCCGGTGCCGAAAGCCGCTTTGCCATCGGGCTCACCATTACCGCCGGACTGGGCATAGGGACCCTGTTCACCCTGTTCGTGCTGCCCGCGTTCTACATTCTGCTGGCACGGCAACACCGCCCTGACTTGCACACGGGCACTGCCCCCGACGCACACGCCCATCCCGCCGCGCGCCCCGGCGTTTAAGTCGGGGCGCTCGGCGGGGCGGGGCTCGGTCCCGCTTCGCCCGGCGGGCTGGATGTTGGTGGCGGGCAGAATGGTGTAGGCTTGGGGTTCCAGCAGCAACCTTGGCGCTTTGTTACCGTGACTCTCGGCACCCTTTTCTGGCTCTTCGTTTCCGGCTTCGTGATCTGGTACTGGTGGCGGGCCAAAGCCATTCAGGACTTTGTCAGAACGGCCGCCAAAGCATACTGCAAGAAGATGGACGTCATGCTGCTGGACGATGCCGTGTACCTGCGGGGCATCTGGGTAAAACGCGACCCGCAGGGGCAATGGCGGGTGTGGCGGCGCTTTCTGTTCGATTTCACCTCCACCGGCGAGGAGCGCTACGTCGGCCAGGTCATCATGCTGGGGCAACGCATCGAGCACATGGAACTGCAACCCCACCGTTTCAGCGACCACCCGTAACTTATTACCCGGCTGCAACCTTACTGTCATACAACTGTCGCATGCTGGCGGCATGCTCCCAGACGACTCGTAAGGACACTCGATGCTATCCGTATTCCGTCGCGCCAGCCGTTTCTGGCTCTTCAGTCTTGTGCTGCCCGGGCTTGCTGGCGCCCATGACCTGACCATTCATGGCTCCAACACCGTCGGTGCCACGCTGGACCCCCCGGCTGGTGAGCGCTTTTCTGCAACACCGGGGCGGCCAGCCGGTCACCAGCCGGCCGCGGACGCACCGCAACGAACATCACTTATCCACCCGCATCGACGGTCAGCCGGTCTCGGTGTTGGTGGCCGCCCGCGGCTCCAGCACCGGATTTCACGCCCTCGCTGCAGAGGACGCGGATGTCTGGGCGTCCTCCCGGCCGGTCAACGCCCGCGAAATTGCCGCACTCGCCCACAGGGCAGACCTGTCCTCGCCGGTCAGCGAACACATACTCGCCATTGATGGCCTGGCCATTGTGGTGCACCCGTCCAATCCCGTAGCGCAGTTCAGCATGGACACCCTGGCGCGGATTTTTTCCGGGCAGATCAGCAACTGGGCCAGCCTGGGCGGACCGGACCGTGCCATCCGGCTGTACGCCCGGGACGAGCATTCCGGCACCTGGGACACCTTCCAAAGTCTGGTGCTGGGCGACCGCTACGCGCTGCATGAGCAGGCATTGCGATATTCAGCCAATGACCGGTTGTCCGACGACGTCAGCCGCGACCCTGCGGGCATTGGTTTTGTCGGACTGGCTTCGGTAGGCAACAGCAAACTGGCGGCAGTGTCTGACGGCATGGCTCCGGCGCTGATCCCCAACCAGCTCACCCTGGCCAGTGAAGACTACCCGCTGGCGCGGCGCCTGTATTTGTACACCTCCGGCCAGCACCCGGACAAACTGGTGACGGACTTCATCGAGTTCAGCCAGAGTGATGCCGGCCAGCGGCTGGTGGCCCAGTCCGGCTTTATTGCGCAGACCCCGGTCGCGTTCCCTGCGACTCACGATGACCGCGTGCCCCCGTCCTTTCAGTCACTGACCCGCAACTACCTGCGCCTGAGCGTGAACTTCCGCTTCGCCCGCGGCCGCACTCAACTCGACAACAAGGCAAAGCGCGATCTGCGGCGGGTGGTAAATTACCTTCAGCAACACAACAAGAGCAGCGCAGACCTGCTGCTGATTGGCTTTGCAGACCAGCAGAACGACGAGTTGCGGGCCCAGATGATCTCGGAACTCCGTGCCCTGTCGGTCAGCAAGGCGCTGCGTCAGGAGGGCGCCACCGCCGTGGCATACACCGGTTACGGCCACTACCTGCCGGTTGGCAGTGCCGGCGGGGTTAACGGTGCCAGCCGCAACGGCCGGGTTGAAGTCTGGGTGAAACCCTGAGCCTCGCCCCTCGGCAAATGCCTACCCCGCGGCCACCGCGGGTTTCCTATACTCGGGGGACACTGACCACTAGCTGCAGATGGACCCCATGAATATTCCCCACGATCACCACGTTGCAATCAACCTGAACGTTCGCGGCATCCAGCCTTCCGCCACCCTGCGCATCAACGAGCTCAGCAACCAGCTGCGCCGGGAAGGCCGGGACATCATCAAACTGGGTCTGGGGCAATCGCCGTTTCCAGTCCCGGAGAGCATAGTGGCCGCCATGCGGGAACACGCCCATGAGAAAGACTATCTGCCGGTCAAAGGGCTGCGCGCCCTGCGCGAATCCATCGCTGGCTACATCAATCGCAGCGAGCGCATGCGCTGCACCTGGGAAGACGTACTGATTGGCCCGGGGTCCAAAGAACTGTTGTTTATTCTGCAGCTGGCCTATTACGGGGACCTGCTGATTCCGCGTCCCAGCTGGGTGTCCTACGCCCCACAGGCGCGCATCATCGGCCGCTCCGTCCACTGGCTGCCAACCCACG
This sequence comes from Marinobacter sp. X15-166B, assembly GCF_001752365.1. GTDB lineage: Bacteria > Pseudomonadota > Gammaproteobacteria > Pseudomonadales > Oleiphilaceae > Marinobacter. The sequence goes on from NZ_MEIY01000001.1 coordinate 855,418, forward strand.
CCAGAAACAACTGGCAGCTCACGGCGGAAGAACTGGACATCGTCTGTCGTGACGACGCCACCCGGCCGCGCATCCTGATTCTGAACTACCCGTCCAACCCAACCGGCTGCACCTACACCGACGAACAGCTGCTGGCCATCGCCAATGTGGCCCGCAAGTACAAACTGATCTTGTTGTCGGATGAAATATACGGCGAAATGCACTTCAAGGGGCAGCACAAATCGATTGCCCGCTATTACCCCGAAGGCACCATCATCAGCACCGGCCTGAGCAAGTGGGCCGGGGCCGGCGGCTGGCGGCTGGGTACCTTTATTTTCCCGTCGGAATTGCGCCCCTTGCAGGATGCCATGGCCATCATCGCCAGCGAGACCTACACCTCCACCAGTGCCCCGACGCAATATGCCGCCATTACCGCGTTTGATGGCGGAGCGGAGATCGATGCCTATTTAACCCATTCCCGCCGGATCCTGCAGGCCATTGGCGACTACCTGCACCTGCGTCTGACCTTTGCCGGGGCCACGGCCCAACAGCCCGAAGGTGCGTTCTATCTGTTTCCGGAGTTCTCCAAATTCCGCGACGCCCTGGCCAAACACGACATCAAAACCAGCGCCGCCCTGTGCACCGCGTTGCTGGAAGACACCGGCATTGCGGTGCTGCCCGCCAGTGATTTCGGCTTTATGCCCGATCATCTGGCGGCCCGACTGGCGTTCGTGGACTTTGATGGCGCGGGCGCTCTGGAGCTGGCTGCCAACGACTACGCCGACCAGCAACTGGATGAAGCGTTCGTCAAGCAAGCCTGCCCGCGCCTGGTGCTGGCCATGGACAAGCTGGAAACCTGGTTGGGCAACCTCTGAGCCGCAGCCCGGTGGCCCGCCTGGACAGCGCCACACTTGCAGAGCCGTTGGCGGGGTGGTTCCATAAGTGCTCCAGACCGCGCCTTTGTCAGAGCCGGTAACCGTACTTACAGGGAGAAGCACCTTGTCGATCTCAGACCTTGCCCGCTTTACCGAACAACTGGCCCGCGACGCCGGGGAGCTCATCCAGCGGGAGCGGGACAACAACACCCTGCGGACCGATTACAAACACCAGACCGAGCTGGTCACCCACGCCGACCTGATGGCCGATGAATTCATCACCAACGCCATACGAGCGCGGTACCCGCAGCATCGTATTTTATCAGAGGAGTCGATGCCGGATCTGACCCAGGCGGAAGAACTGGACACTCCACTGTGGGTGGTGGACCCCATTGACGGCACGGTGAACTACGCCTACGGCCACCCCCAGGTCGCGGTCTCCATTGCGTACGCGGAAAAGGGCCAGGTGCAGGCGGGCGTGGTGCATGCGCCCTTTGCCGGGGAGACCTTCCAGGCGGTGCGCGGCCAGGGTGCCACGCTCAACGGCACCCCCATCAGCCACAGCGGTGCCAGCGTGCCCCGGGAAGCGCTGTTCGCCACCGGCTTCCCCTACACCAAGGACCAACTGGAGCCGCTGGTGAATCGGCTAAACGCCATGATCCACCAGTGCCGCGACCTGCGCCGTATTGGCTCAGCGGCCCTGGATATCTGCTGGGTGGCCTGCGGCCGGCTGGACATCTACTATGAAACCGTCAGCCCCTGGGACTTCGCCGCCGCCCGGCTGATTGCCACCGAAGCGGGGGCTGAGGCGGGACATTTCAGCGAGCCCCCCGCCGGCTATCCGGTTGACCTCTGGGGGCAGGACATTCTGGTGACCACACCGCAGCTATTCTCTGCCATCCAGCAGATCCTGCGGCAGGCCAGCACCGGCTGATCAGCCGGGCTGGTCAGACCACAGGGTGGCCGTCAGCAACGCCCAGCTTTCATCAAAATCCTGCGCCGGCCGATGCTTGAACGTGGAGCGTACAAACCGCTGAATGCGCCCTTCCACAAACACCATCAGCCAGGCCGCAGCACGGGTCGAACTCGTCCCGACCCGCAACCCCTGACGGATTTCGCCCTCCTTGATGACCTGACGCAGCTGGGTTTCCAGACGTTCGAAAAACTGCGAGGCGCGCCGGCGCAGCACATCATCTTCGCCGGTTAGCGCCTCGCCGGTCAGCACCCGACACAGCCCGGGGTTACGGTCCGCGAACACCAGCATCAGCGAGGTCAGTTGGGACAGCCGCACCCGTGCATCCCCCTGTTCGTTCAGTATTTGCTGGCACCGGCTGAAGACCGCCTCTTCGGCGAAGTCGATCAAGCCTTCGAACATTTTGCGTTTGCTGGGAAAATGGCGGTACAACGCGGCCTCGGTCACACCGACGGCGCGCGCCAGATTGGCCGTGGTGATTTTGCTGCCGGGGTCCGTTTCCAGCAAGCCCGCCAGCGCCAGCAGGATAGCCTCCTGCCGACTGGGAACCTGAGTATTGTTTGTGCTCATAGCAGGGTCAGAAAATCAATCCATCCAGAGGTGAAGACGCATTGGCGTACATGCGCTTGGGCATGCGGCCTGCCAGGTAGGCATCACGGCCGGCCTGCACCGACAGGCGCATGGCGCGCGCCATGCGCAACGGGTCGCCGGCCTGGGCAATGGCGGTGTTCATCAGTACCCCGTCACATCCCAGCTCCATGGCGATCGCCGCATCCGAGGCGGTACCGACGCCGGCATCCACCAGGATAGGAACCTTGGCATTTTCAACGATCAGACGGATGTTGTAACGGTTCTGGATCCCCAGACCGGAGCCAATGGGGGCCCCCAACGGCATCACCGCCACACAACCCATTTCTTCCAGGCGCATGGCCAGCAACGGATCATCGGAGCAATACACCATGACGTCAAAACCGTCGTTGATCAGCGCCTCGGCGGCGATCATGGTTTCCGGCATATTGGGGTACAGGGTCTTGTGATCGCTCAGCACTTCCAGCTTCACCAGATTACGACCGTCCAGCAGCTCGCGGGCCAGCCGGCAGGTGCGCACCGAGTCTTTGGCGGTGTAACAGCCGGCGGTATTGGGCAGTATGGTGTAGCGTTCCGGCGATATGACGTCCAGCAGATTGGGCTCGTCGGGGTTTTGCCCGAGATTGGTGCGCCGCACGGCCACGGTGACAATTTCGGCCCCACTGGCTTCAATCGCTTCGGCCGTCTGTTGCAGGTCACGGTACTGTCCGGTGCCCACCAGCAACCGTGAGTTAAATGTACGGCCCGCAAATTCCAGGGGCGTGTCTGCAGTAATCCGGGGTGTGCCTTGCTCGGTCATTGGGTACCTGAATGTAAATGTGTAAATGGATGGGTGTCGTAAACCTGCGGATGCACAGGTTCGCTGGCGAACTTAACCACCACCAATGGCATGAACCACTTCGATGCGGTCGCCGGCCTCGAGCCGGGTCTCCCCATGCCGGCTGCGGGGAATAATATCCTCATTGATTTCCACGGCCAGGCGTTGGCCCGCGAGCTGCAGTGAGGCCAGCAACTCGGTCAGACGGGTGTGACGCGCAAGCGTCATGGTCTCTCCGTTAACAACAACCTGCATGGTTTCTTCGATTGCATCTGTGTGTGACACAATGACCTCCAATCCACTTTATTGACTGTTTACGGGCCCTTTGTACAGCCCGGCGGCGATCAGCAACCCCCACCCCAGCATCAGACAGAGTCCTCCCAGCGGCGTGACCGGGGCCAACACCAAGAGTTTGGCAAGCACCAGCAGATACAGGCTGCCGCTGAACAACAGGATCCCGAGGACGAAACACCCCGCTGCCAGGGACAGCAGGCGCCGTGAGCACCCCAGACCGGCCAGCACCGCCACCAATATCAATGCCAGGGCGTGGTACATCTGATAAGTGACCGCCGTCTGGAACACCTCCAGCCCGCGGGGATCAAGCACGCCCCTGAGCCGGTGCGCGCCAAACGCGCCCGCCATCACCGCCAACAGGGCCGCCGTGGCCCCCAGCGCCAGAGGCAGGCGCAGGACAGGCGACGGGTTAACAGTCACAATGAATTCTCTCACCGGTATCCAGATTCATCATCGTCAGGGCCCCGCCCCAGACACAGCCTGTGTCCAGCCCGATAAAGCGCTCGCTGCCGGTACTCCCCTCCAGCGCCGCCCAGTGTCCGAATATCACCTGCACGTCGTCTCCGCGGGGGAAACAGAACCAGGGGGCAAATCCTTCCGGGGCGTCGCTGGCCGACGCTTTCGCGGTTAACTCCAATTCCCCGTCCCGGGCAATAAAGCGCATACGGGTGAAGTAGTTAGTAATCGCACGCCACCGCATCATACCCTGTAACCCGTCGTGCCAACAGGCCGGTTCATTACCGTACATGCCGGCAAAGTACTCCGCGGCGTCGGGGCCGCGTATGACCGCTTCCAGCTCCCGGCTGAGTTCCCGGGCACGGGCAACACTCCAGATGTGGGGCAGCCCGGCGTGGGCCATGAAGACATTGCGCCGGGCGTCGTACACGCTGATGTTCTGGTGTTGCAGCCAGGCAATCAAGTGGGCGCAATCCGGGGCCTCAAGGATATCGCTCAAGGTATCCTTCTTCTTCACCCGATGACCACCCAGCGCTACCGCCAGCAGATGCAGATCGTGGTTGCCCAGCACCGTGGTGACCGAGCCCTGCAGACTGGCAAGATAGCGCAGGGTCGCCAGCGACGCCGGACCGCGGTTGATCAGATCGCCCGCCACCCACAGGGAGTCCCGGGACGGTGAAAACCCCGCTTGCGCCAATACCGCCTGCAATCGGTCAAAACAGCCCTGTATGTCCCCTATGGCGTAATCAGCCATAATCAGCCCTCACCACCCGCCACCGGAACGCCGGACCCCGCCGCACCCTCCGCGACCAGATGGTCGGCTATCGCCACATATTGGGCCAGGGTCAGTTTTTCCGGACGCAAATTGTCGTCGATGCCCAGATGTTGCAGCTGGGCCACGGACACCAGCCCGCCCAGTGCCTTACGCAAGGTCTTGCGGCGGGCATTGAACGCGGTGCGCACCACCGTTTGCAGGGTTATCAGGTCCTTCGCCGGGTGTGGCAACACCTTGTGGGGCAGCAGGCGGACGATGGCCGAATCCACTTTCGGCGCCGGCCGGAAGGCCCCGGGCCCGACTTCAAACAACGGCTGCACCTTGCAGAAATACTGGGTCATGATGCCCAGCCGGCCGTAGTGGTTATCACCACTGACGGCCGCCAGCCGTTGCACCACTTCTTTTTGCAGCATGAAGTGCATGTCCTGCACCACCCCCGCCTGACTCAGCAGGTGGAAAATCAGTGGTGTGGAGATGTTATAGGGCAGATTACCGACGATCCGCAACGGCCGCCCGTCGGTCACCAGTTGACGGAAATCGAACTGGAGGGCGTCGGCCTCATGGATGGTAAGACCGGGGTAGTTGAAAAACTTGGTGCGCAGTACCGGGATCAGGTCGCGGTCGAGTTCCACGACACTCAGATTCGGTGTGGCCGCCAACAATTCTTCTGTTAACGCTCCCAGGCCGGGGCCAATTTCCACCATGGCGTCATCGGGTTGCGGGTTGATCGAGCGGACAATACGCTCGATGACCCCGGGGTCGTGCAAAAAATTCTGGCCAAAACGTTTGCGGGCCTGATGTCCGGGTTTACGGCTCATGGGGTGTCTCCGGACTGATGAATTCGGCGACTGCGCGCCATTTGTGCGCCAACGGTGATGGCGGTGTGCAGACTGCCGGCATCGGCCTTGCCGGTACCGGCCAGATCGAGCGCGGTGCCGTGGTCCACGGAGGTTCGGACAATCGGCAGTCCCAGAGTAACATTAACGGCCCGGCCAAACCCCTGGTATTTCAGCACCGGCAGCCCCTGATCGTGGTACATCGCCAGGACCGCATCGGCTCCGTCCAGCCACTGGGGTGTGAATAAGGTATCCGCCGGCAGCGGACCGATCAGATCCATGCCTTCGCCGCGCAAGGTGGCCAGGGTCGGTTCAATGACCTCAATTTCTTCCCGTCCCAGATGCCCCCCTTCGCCGGCGTGAGGGTTCAGCCCCGCCACCAGAATGCGCGGGTTGCTGCAGCCAAAGAAAGTGTGCAGGTCCTGGCGGAGAATCCGGGCCACCTGGGTCAACCGCTCCGGGGTGATCGCCGCAGCCACGTCTTTCAGCGGCAGGTGCGTGGTCACCAGCGCGACGCGCAAGACGTCGGTGGCAAGCATCATCACCACCCGTTCGACGCCACACAGTTGCTGCAAAAAACTCGGTGTGGCCGCTGAAGGCGATGCCGGCGTCGTTGATGACGCCCTTGTGGACGGGAGCAGTCACCATGCCATCAAAGCGTCCCTCCAGACAGCCGTTGGCGGCCGCGCTCAGGGTGTCTACCACGTAGCGGCTGTTGGCCGGGTCAAGGGTGCCCGCCACCGCGTGCTCAGCGCCGCTCACCTCGCACACCGACAGTTGTCCGGCAGCCGTGACCGGCGTGTCGCCCGGCTGCCAGGGCAGCAACTCGACCTGCACCCCGAGGGTGCGCGCCCGCGCCGCCAGCAGCGCCTTACTGGCAACCACCACCAGGTGTTCGGTGCGGGGTTGCCGCGCCAGCTGCAGACACAGATCAGGGCCGATGCCTGCCGGCTCACCGGCGGTCAGGGCCAATACAACGGGATCAGGCACCGGCAACCTCGTCCGTCTTGATTTCAACAAAGGCTTCATCGCGGATTTCCCGCAACCAGTTTTGCAGCTCGACCTCAAACTTGCGGCTGTATATCGCCTGCCGGGCTTCGGACGCCTGCAGCTCGCTGCTGATGTCTTTGTGACGGCGTTCCTGCACCTGCAGAATGTGCCAGCCAAACTGGGAGCGGAACGGGCCCGCCAGTTCACCAAGGTCGGCCGCCAGCATGGCGCGCTCAAACTCCGGCACCATCTCGCCGCGGCCGACCCAACCCAGATTGCCACCGTCCGACCCGGAGACCGCGTCGTCGGACGCGGTTTTCGCCAGTTCAGCAAAATCAGCGCCGTCCTGGAGTGACCGATAGATCTGCCGGATGCGGGCCTCGGCCTGGGCCTCACTCACCGCCGCGGTGGGCCGGATCAGGATGTGCCTGACCCTGGACTGTTCGACCAGCTGTTCACCCTTGCCGCGTTTATCCAGTACGGTCACCAGATGGAAGCCACTGCCACTTTGGAGAATCCCGGAAGTTTCTCCCACCGCCAGCCCCGGCACCACATCGGCCAGCAGTACTGGCAACTGACCCTCCGGACGCCAGCCCAGCACGCCCCCCTCCAGGGCGTTGCTGGCATCGGACTCGGCCACCGCTGCTGAGCGGAAATCACGACCGGCACGAATCTCCTCCAGCAAACGCTCGACCCTGGCCCGCGCCTGAGCCACCTGCGCCTGATCGTTAAAGTTACCGACCCCGATCAGGATATGCGCCAGCTCATACTCGGCACCGTCCGCGCCCTGGCTGTGTTGCGCCTCCAGATAATTTTCCACCTCACGCTCGGTAACCCGGATGCGACTGCCCACGCGCCGCTGCTGGGCCCGGCTGATCAGCATTTCCTGGCGAATCTGTTCACGGGCTTCCCGATAGGTAAGCCCTTCCTGCAGCAGTTGCTGTTCGAACTGTTCCAGGGTCATGTTATTGCGACTGACGATCGCCTGCATGGTGTCGTTGAGCTCATTGTCATTGACCCGGATGCCCATCTTCTCGGCGGCTTGCAGCTGGATCGAGTCGGTAATCAGCTGTTCCAGCACCCGTTCCTGGAGGACAGTTCGGGGTGGCAGACTGGTTCCCTGAGCGCTCAGACGCGCCACAATGGTGCGGACCCGCGCCTCCAGTTCGGTTTGCAGGATGACCCCGTCATCGACAATCGCCACCACTCGATCCAGGGGCTGTCGCGCGGCGCTGGCAAGGGACGTTGCGATCAGCGTCAACGTGAACAGGATCAGGGTTACGCACTGGCGCAGATTGGACTTCATATTCACCTCTGTTTGGCTGGGCAGTAACCGGCGTTACCCGGAAAATTCTAGCGGGTACCGTAGCGGAGACTTTCCCGTTCCTCGAACCCATGAATGGCTTCAGCAATTTTACTCGAGGCCCCGCCGCTTCCACCCAGCCCTTTCAGCTGGATCTGAAACAAAATGCGGTTATCGAGCTGTTGCGCGCTGGTCAGGTAGTTCTGACTGACCAGCTGCACACTCCAGCAGCAGTTATTGTATTCAAATCCCGCCAGCGTGCCGACTGTTCTGTCCAGCTGGGTGTCGTACACCCAGCGACCGATCAGACTGATTTTGTCGGTCACCGGCACCACCGCACCGACATCGGACTGTTCAAACTGGCCCCGACTGTAGGTGTGACCAAGACTGGCCAGGTACCGGTAGCCGGGGGAATGGAACACCAGCTGGCTGCGGCTTTCTTCGGTGTGACGGGTGCGCGCATCCCACAACAACGAGGTCCGCAACTCCAGCCCGTCCAGTGGCCGCAAAACGGCCTCCCCCGCCAGCGGCGAATCACTGCGCGTTTCCGCCCCCAGACCATCCAGCGTTACCTCACGGTCGGCGTAATAATAAACCTGCCCCAGACTCCACCGGAACCGTTCGGCCCCGCTGAGCAGGTCATTGTAACGGCTGGTCAGCGCCACCGTCAGTTGATTGGCATCGCCCACCCGGTCGCCGCCACTGAAGCGGTTGCGGCGAAACAACTCATCAAAGCTGAACGAGCGCAGCGCCGAGTCGAACACCGGAATCCGGTTCTGGTCTGCCTCGGCGTCGGCCCAGGCATAATACAGCCGGGGCTCCAGCGTTTGGTTGTAAGGCACTGCAAACAGGCTCGACTGGCGATCGAAATACAACCCCGAATCCCATTCGAACACCGGCACGGTGCGCCCTATGCGCTGATTTTCGGGGGTGTAGTCTGTCAGCCGGTATTCCGTATGATCCAGGGTAACGGCCGGCCGCGTGTAGCCCCACAGGGCGCGCAGGGGCAGCGCCACCTGCGGCAACACCCTCAGCCGCTGCCCGTTCGCCCGGTCGCGCCCGCTCAGGGTGTCGTTGTCCCGGTAGAAATGGGTGTACTGGGCGGTGAGCGAGGTTTCCACTGCCCCCAGTTCCCTGGAAATGCCGTACACGGCCTCCGGCAGCTGGCTGTAGGGTTTGTTGCGCTCGGCAATGCGATCCGCAAGGGTCTGATAGCCGTTGGCGTACAATTCGAAATACTGGCCATTGCCGAAATAACGTACCCCGCCGCGGCGTTGCAGGTGGGTCGCTTCACTGATGTCCAGAGACCGGTTGAGGTCGCTCAGGTAATCACCGTCAGACACCACGGAGTACTCCCCGTAGCCGCTCCAGCCGTGGCCGAACCGGGCCCGGGTATCGAAATCCAGCGCCCAGCGCTGGCCGTTGTCACCGGGGTGTGCCCGCGCGTACGCGCGGTCGCGGTCAATGTAGCCCAACTGCAGGGAGGTCTGCCCGAGGGAACTGAGGTAGCGCCCCTCCAGTTCGGTAAGCAAACCCCGGCCGTGCATATATTGCGGGGTCACGGTGGCGTCATAGTGGGGCGCCAGATTGAGGTAATACGGTGCGGCAAGGTACAGACCACTGCCGGTATTGGCGGTACCAAATGCCGGGTATAAAAATCCGCTCTTGCGTCGCTCATCGATGGGGAAACTGATGTAGGGCCAGTAAAACACCGGTACATCCTGGACTTCCAGACGCACGTGTTTGGCTGTTCCGAACCCTTCCGCCCGGTCCAGATGAATGTCCGTTGCCACCACCATCCAGTCGTTACGGTCGGGCGCGCAGGTTGTCAGGCGCCCCTGACGGATGTCCACCTGACTCGGCCCCACCCGTGACAAGGACGTCGCGACGCCGCGCATTTCCGCACTGTGCATCAGAAAGGACGCCGTATTGATGTTGAGCTGACCGCTATGGACGTCGTAATCCGCCTCTTCGCCCGTCAGCAAAAAGCCTTGCCCCCGGCTGACCAGCGGCCCCGTCAGACGGACATGCCCGGTACGCTGGTTATACCGGGCCTCTTCACCACTCATGGTGACCGCGCCCTGGCTGAGCTCAACCCCGCCCCGCAACACCAGCTCACTGTCAATCTCGTAACGGGCATAAAGACCACTCGCGTTGAGCGGTAATTCGCCGGGAGACTCCGTACCATCAGCGCCGGTCGCCTGGTCATCCTCACCGGTCAGCGGCAGATAACCCCCTTCGCAAAATGCCGGCAGCCGGTTGCGCACCTCAACGGGCAGTTCGGCTCGGGGACGCCAGTCCATCTCGGCGGCGGTCGTTGCCCCGGGCCGGGCAAGCGCCGGCCCAAAGGGCACCAGGGTCAGCCCCACGGCCGCTGCCATCAGCAATCCGCGACGGGCGCGACGGGCTGCAATCAGGTTGAGCAAAGTTTCGAAGGCAACGCGCACGGTGGCAGGGGTCCTGTCCAGTAACTTAGGGGATGCAACAGCGGCTTAGTTTACACACCCCGCCCTACCTTGTTAACGGAAACCGTTTTACCCTTATACTGCGCATCTGCTAACTTCCCCTATTAACCCACCGCCTGTGAGTGACAGAACGACACACCTATGGACATTCGTTTAAAGAGTGCTACGCAATGGGTGCGCCAGTTTAGCGGACTGGAGCGCGCCGATCTGGTGCCGGTGTTCGGCGACGCCAGCTTCCGGCGCTACTTCCGCATTCACGCCGATACCGGCGATCTGATCCTGATGGATGCGCCCCCGGACAAAGAAACCTGCCAGCCGTTTGTGGCCCTGGCGCGGCACTGGCGCGAGGAAGGCATTCGCGTACCGGACGTGTTGCAGCAGGATCTGTCGCAGGGTTTTCTGTTGCTCGAAGATTTCGGGGATCAACTGATGCTGCGTCAGCTCCATCCCGAATCGGCGAATGCCCTCTACCGCCTGGCCATCGACGAGCTGCTCCGCATCCAGCAGGTCAGCGACACCCCCAGCCACCCGCTGCCCCCCTACGACGCCGCCCTGCTCAACCGGGAAATGGCGCTGTTCCCCGACTGGCTGGTCACCCGGCAGCTGGGGCTGACCCTGTCCACCACCGAGCACGCGCTGCTGGACACCACCTTCGCGTTTCTGCGGGAATCGGCCCTGGCGCAACCTCAGGTGCCGGTACACCGGGATTACCATTCGCGCAATCTGCTGGTACTGGCGGAGGCCGAGGCCCCGGCGCTGGGGGTGATTGATTTTCAGGACGCGGTCCTGGGACCGGTCACGTACGATCTGGTGTCCCTGCTCAAGGACTGTTACATCAGCTGGCCCGAGCCCCGCCTGGCCGCCTGGCTTGAGCACTATCGCGCCCTCAGCCAGAACGCCGGTCTGCACCGCGCGGATGCCGACACCTTTCGCTTGTGGTTTGAGCTGATGGGCATGCAGCGCCACCTGAAAGCGGCGGGCATCTTTGCCCGCCTGGCCATCCGCGATGGCAAAACCGGCTACCTGCAGGATATTCCCCGCACCGTTGGCTACCTGCTGGAGGCCAGCGCCCGCCAGGCAGCGCTGCGCTCTTTCCACCACTGGCTGCAGGAGCGGGTCATGCCGGCGATCGACCAGCGCATGCCCACCCCATGAACGCGATGATTCTGGCCGCCGGAAAAGGGGAGCGCATGCGGCCACTGACCCTGACCACCCCCAAACCCTTGCTGCCGGCGGCGGGCAAACCCCTGATCGGCTATCACCTGGAACGGTTGGCGGCGGCGGGCTTTCGCAAGGCCGTGATCAACCACGCCTGGCTGGGGGAGCAACTGGAACAGGCCCTGGGCAGCGGCGCCAGTTACGGCATCCCCATTGTCTATTCCGCCGAGACCACCCCGCTGGAAACGGCCGGGGGCATCCAACAGGCGCTGCCGCTGCTGTGCGCCCCCGATCACACCGCCAGCGGTGACCGGGGCTGGTTTGTGGTGATCAATGGCGATATCTGGTGCGACTTTGACCTGCGCCAGTTGCTGACACCACCCCCGGCACCGGCCACTGCGGCCGATACCCGCGCGCTCCTGGTGCTGACGGACAACCCCTGCCACAATCCCGAGGGCGACTTTTTCCTGTCCGCCTGCGGCCGGGTGGGCGCGACGGGCCAGCCCAGACTGACGTTTACCGGTATCAGCCTGCTGCACGCATCCCTGTTTGACGGCCTCGAACCTGGCCACCAGCCACTGGCGCCGCTGTTGCGCGCAGCCATGCAGCGCGGCCAGGTAAAGGGGATGCACCATCGGGGGCACTGGATGGATATTGGCACACCCCAACGGTTAGAGGCGCTGGATCAACTACTGCGGGGCGTTCAGGGAGAACACCATGGCACCACCACTGCGTGATATGCAGCTGCCACCACGGACAGAAAAACTTTTCGATGAGCTGCTGGCCGAGCTCAACGCCTGCGGCCACAACGCCAGCGAGCTGATCGCGCGCAACGGCCTGCCCGGCTGGTGCCACAGCACGCTGTTTTTCTTTCTTGGTTACATCGGCAAAGCCGGCGGCCGGGTCACCGAAGCCGACATCGGCTTCGCCGAAACTCTGATCCAATGCCTGCGTTTGAGCCCGCGCCATCGCAGACGCGCCATCAGCCGCTTCCAGCACGGCAAAGACACCCGTAACCTGCCGGTTCTCAAGGGGTTACCACTACGCCTGACGAGCCGGCTGCGGCCCGCGCCGGCGTTGAAGGTCAGCTTCGCCCTGTGTCACGCGGCCCAATTGCACGGCAAACCGAACACCTCCCGCCGCCACCGGGTGGAAGACGCCATCGATCAGCTGGGCCTCGATCTGGGCATTGCCGACGACATCCTCGACAGTTACGCCCGCAAGGTGTGGGTGCAGCCAGCCCGGCATCCGTCCCCACCCTCGAGCTACCAACAGGCGTGCGAAGTCATCGGGGTCACCCGACGTGACTCCCTGGACACCATCAAGAAAGCCTACCGCAAACGGGTGTCCGAATGTCATCCGGACAAACTGGCACGCGACCTCAGTGGCCGCGAACAGGAACTGGCTAAAGAGCGTTTGCTGCGTTACCAGCAGGCCTGGGAGGTGATCAAGAAGTATCAGCGGGCGCGCCGGTAACGCGGCACCGTCACAACCTGCTAGAATGCCTCCTTCTCTGTTACCCTGAGGGGCATGGCCCCCTGATAATTGCACCCACGAGAGAGCTGTCATGAACCCTTTCCAGATTGCGCCCTCCATTCTGTCTGCCGATTTTGCCCGCCTTGGCGAGGAAGTCGACAATGTGCTGGCCGCCGGCGCGGACATGGTCCACTTTGACGTGATGGATAACCATTACGTCCCCAACCTGACCATTGGCCCAATGGTCTGCGAAGCCTTGCGCAAGCACGGCGTCACCGCCCCTATCGATGTGCATCTGATGGTGTCACCGGTGGACGACCTGATCAGGATGTTCATCGACGCCGGCGCCACTTATATCACTTTTCACCCGGAGGCCTCCCAGCATATTGACCGTTCCCTGCAGCTGATCCGGGACGGTGGCTGCAAGGCCGGGCTGGTGTTTAATCCGGCCACCCCCCTGCACCACCTGGACCATGTCATGGACCGGCTCGACATGATTTTGCTGATGTCGGTCAACCCCGGGTTTGGGGGACAGAAGTTCATTCCCGGCACCCTCGACAAACTGCGGGCGGCCCGTCAGCGCATCGATGCCAGCGGACACAACATCCGGCTGGAAATTGACGGCGGGGTCAAAATTGACAACATCCGTGAGATCGCTGCCGCCGGTGCCGACACCTTTGTGGCCGGCTCCGCCATTTTCAACACCGACGATTACCAGGCTACCATCGCCCAGATGCGAGCCGAGCTGGCCAAAGTCCGATGAAACTGACCCAGTTGTTCGCGCAGCAATTCCCGCACACCGTGCTGTTTGATCTCGACGGCACCCTGGTGGACAGTGCGCTGGATCTGACCATAGCCACCGACCAGATGCTGACCGCCTTGGGCCGCCCCCCCGCCGGTGAAACCCGGGTGCGGCAATGGGTGGGCAACGGAACGCCGGTGCTGGTGCGCCGTGCGTTGGCCGGGGACCACGATTTCAGCCATGCGGCCGTTGACGAGACCGAGTTTACCCGGGCACTGTCGCTGTTTTTGAGTATTTACACCGACATCAACGGCCAGTACGCCACCGTTTACCCCGGCGTGGAGACGTTGCTGCACGCCCTCAGCGACCAGGGCTGCCGCATGGGCGTGGTCACCAACAAACCGGGCGCGTTTACCGGCCCGCTGCTGGAACAGATGGGGCTGGCGCACTGGTTCGACGTCAGCGTCAGTGGCGACACCCTGGCGGTTAAAAAACCCGCCCCGGAGCCCCTGTTGCACGCCATGGAGCAGCTGGGGGGCAGCCTCGCCACCACCCTCATGGTGGGCGACTCGGTCACCGACATCACTGCCGCCCGCAACGCTGGCATGCCAGTGGTTGCGGTCCGATACGGGTATAATTTTGGTGCCCCCATCGATTCGCTGGGCGCCGAAATTGTGGTTGATTCGCTGGCAGAGCTTTTGTAACCTCGTGACTAATAACATTCAAATTACCTGTTTTAGGGAGATTCCTGCCGTGCAGGAACGGAATCTGACTGCCGCACCCCGCGTTCTGACTTGCCGCGCCTCCCGCTGGTGGCGATGGCGCACCGGTTGAGCCACCTCTAAAACCGTCGCCGACGATGCCCCTCCGGGGCATCGGTACGCAGATCAGCCGTTCGTTAATCACCGCAGGATGATGCCCATGACCCCCGAGCAGTTTGCCGCGCTTGCCCGCTCCGGCTATAACCGTATTCCCGTTTCCCGGGAAGTATTGGCCGATCTGGACACGCCTCTGAGCACCTACCTCAAACTGGCCAACGGGCCCTACACCTATCTGTTCGAGTCGGTGCAAGGGGGGGAAAAATGGGGCCGTTATTCCATCATCGGTCTGCCCAGCCGCGAAATCCTCACCGTTCACGGCCAGGAGATTCGCATCCGCCGCGGCGGCGAACTGATCGAACAGCACCGTCACGATGATCCGCTGACCTTTGTCGAACAGTATCAGGCCCGCTTTAACGCGCCGGATCTCGCCGAGCTGCCGCGTTTCAACGGTGGCCTGGTGGGGTATTTCGGTTACGACACGGTGCGCTATATCGAGCCGCGGCTGAACAACAGCTGCCCGCCCGATCTGATCGGCACCCCGGATATCCTGCTGATGGTGTCCGATGAAGTGGTGGTGTTCGACAACTTGCGCGGCAAACTGCACCTGATTGTACACGTGGACCCCGCCAGCGAAGGCGCACTGGCCTATGCCCACCGGCGTCTGGACGAACTCGAACGGCAGCTGCATCACCACACCGCCGGAGCCCCGACGACGCCCGCACACCTGAGCGGCCAGGCTGTGAACGAAGAGGATTTCGTTTCCGGGTTCAGCCAGGAGAAGTTTGAAGCGGCCGTTGGCAAGATCAAGCAATACGTGCTCGACGGCGACGTCATGCAGACGGTGATTTCCCAGCGCATGTCGATTCCCTTCGCAGCGCCCCCGTTGAACCTGTACCGCTCCCTGCGGGTGCTCAACCCATCGCCTTACATGTATTTTCTCAACCTGGACGACTTTCAGATCGTGGGCTCTTCGCCAGAGATTCTGGCCCGGGTGGAAGACAACGAAGTCACCGTACGGCCCATCGCGGGGACCCGCAAACGCGGCGCCAGCGAAGCCGAAGACCAGGCGCTGGAGGCAGAACTGCTGGCCGACCCCAAAGAAATCGCCGAGCACCTGATGCTGATAGACCTGGGTCGCAACGATGCCGGACGGGTGTCGGAAACGGGCTCCGTCACCCTGACAGACAAGATGATCGTGGAGCGTTACTCCCACGTCATGCACATCGTGTCCAACGTCACCGGCCAACTGAAGGCCGGGGTGTCCTGCCTCGATGTGTTACGGGCCACCCTGCCGGCCGGCACCCTCAGCGGGGCGCCGAAAATCCGCGCCATGGAGATCATTGACGAACTGGAGCCGGTGAAGCGCGGTGTGTACGGCGGTGCGGTCGGTTACCTGTCGTGGAACGGCAACATGGACACCGCGATCGCCATCCGCACCGCGGTCATCCAGAACCACACCCTGCACATTCAGGCCGGGGCCGGCATAGTCGCCGACTCGGTTCCCCACCTGGAGTGGGAAGAAACCATGAACAAGGGCCGGGCCATCTTCAGAGCCGTTGCCATGACGTTGAACGACTTTGACCACTGACCTACAGGAAACACCGCGGAGCCGCCCATGTTACTGATGATCGACAACTATGACTCATTCACCTGGAACGTCGTGCAATATCTGGCGGAGCTGGGTGCCCAGGTGCAGGTGTTTCGCAATGACGAAATTACTGTGGAGCAGATTGAGGCCCTGAACCCGGAGCGTTTGGTGATTTCCCCCGGGCCCTGCACCCCCAACGAAGCCGGCATTTCCATGGCGGCCATACGTCACTTCGCCGGCAGGTTACCCCATTTTGGGGTGTGCCTTGGCCACCAGGCCATCGCTCAGGTGTACGGCGGCCACATCGTCCGCGCCGGCCGCGTCATGCATGGCAAGGTATCGCCGGTGTATCACCGAGACGGCGGCGTGTTCAGCGGGCTCAACAACCCCTTGCAAGCCACCCGCTACCACAGCCTGGCGATCGACAAGGCCACCCTCCCGGACGAGCTGGAAATCACCGCCTGGACCTGCAACGACGACGGCTCAGTGGAAGAAATTATGGGGATCCGTCACAAAACCCTCGACATCGAGGGGGTGCAGTTTCATCCCGAATCCATCATGACCGAACAGGGCCATGAACTGTTCCGCAACTTCTTGACGCGATAGGCTGTATATGGACATCAAACAAGCTCTCAACCGGATCGTCGCCAATCTGGATCTGTCCCGCGACGAAATGAAAGACGTGATGCGCATCGTCATGAACGGCGAGGCCACCGATGCCCAGATTGGTGCCTTGCTGATGGGGCTGCGCATCAAAAGCGAAACCATCGATGAAATCACCGGGGCCACCGAAGTGATGCGCGAGCTGGCAACGGGCGTCAGCATTGACGCTGAACCCCTGGTCGACATCGTGGGTACCGGCGGTGACGGCGCCAACCTGTTCAACGTGTCATCGGCCGCGTCGTTTGTAGTGGCGGCCGCGGGGGGCTATGTCGCCAAGCACGGCAATCGCGCGGTGTCTTCGAAAAGCGGCAGTGCCGATTTACTGGAAAACGCCGGCATCAACCTGAACCTGTCCCCGGAACAGGTGGCCCGCTGCGTGGAGCAGATCGGAGTCGGTTTCATGTTTGCGCCCGCCCATCATGGCGCCATGAAACACGCCGTTGGGCCACGCCGGGAACTGGGTATGCGCACCCTGTTCAACATTCTCGGCCCCATGACCAACCCGGCCGGCGTCAAACGCCAGCTGATCGGAGTGTTCACCCGGGAACTGTGCCGACCGATGGCGGAAGTACTCTCTCGACTGGGTAGCGAACACATCATGGTGGTGCATTCCAAGGACGGTCTTGACGAAATCAGTCTGGCCAGCGAAACCTATGTGGCCGAACTTAAAAACGGTGAAATCAGCGAGTACACCATCAAGCCCGAAGATGTCGGCCTCAAAAGCCAGTCTCTGGTCGGTCTGGACGTGACGTCGTCCGGGGAATCCCTCAAACTGATCCAGGCCGCCTTTGGCCGTGGTCACGATGACATGGCGGAAAAAGCCCGCGACCTGATCGCCCTGAACGCCGGTGCGGCCATTTATGTCGCCGGTCTGGCGGACACCCTGAGTGAAGGCGTCGAGCGCGCACTGGACGCCATCGGCAGCGGCCTGGCCGCCGGCAAGATGTCGGAGCTGTCCGACTTCAGCCGCTGTTTCGACTAACCCCATTTATTGCCTGTGAACCCATAGTATGAGCAACCCCCATAACGACCGTACTCCGACCATCTTGCGCAACATCGTTGACCGCAAATGGCAGGAAGTTGATGAACGCCAGCGCACCGCAACACTGGCGGATCTGAAAGCCCGTGCCGGCGACCAGCCGCCCGCACGTGGCTTTGCCGAGGCCATGCGCCAGCGTATTGAGCAGCGCCAGCCTGCAGTGATTGCCGAAATCAAAAAGGCGTCGCCCAGCAAAGGCATCCTGCGCGACCCGTTCGAGCCTGCGGCCATTGCCGAAAGCTACGCCGGGGCCGGTGCGGCCTGCCTGTCGGTATTGACCGACAGGGATTTTTTCCAGGGTCATGAAGACTTCCTGACCGCCGCCCGCAACGCCTGCGAGCTGCCGGTGATTCGCAAGGATTTCATGGTGGCGCCTTACCAGATCTATGAGAGCCGCGCCCTCAATGCCGACTGCATTCTGCTGATCGCCGCCTGCCTGAGCAGAGACCAGATGCAGGAACTGGAAGGCATCGCCCACGAAACCGGGCTGGACGTGCTGGTGGAAGTGCACAACGGCGAGGAACTGGAGGATGCGCTGACCCTGTCCACGCCCCTGGTGGGCATCAACAACCGCAACCTGCACACCTTTGAGGTGTCGCTGAACACCACCTTTGAGCTGCACCAGCAAATTCCGGCGGATCGCCTGACCGTCACCGAAAGCGGCATTGTCAGCCGCGCCGATGTGGACAGCATGACGGATCGGGGCATCTTCGGGTTTCTGATCGGCGAATCCTTTATGCGGGCCGCCAGTCCGGGGCAAAAACTGCAAGAGCTGTTTGACTGATCCCCACAACCCGACGGCCTGGCGGATCATACGCCAGCCCGGCCGTCGCCGGTCTCCCGGTTGGCCCGCTGACGGCGTTACACCGCCGCCGACGGCCGCGCCTTCATGCGTTCGTACCAGGCCTGCAAGTGGACCTGCTCGGGGGCCACACGGATTTTATTGACCTTATTGAACTCGACCGTTGCAAACGCATTGAGATCGGCCGCGGTGAGCTGGTCGCCGTAAATAAACTCACGGCCCTCGAGATGCCGGTCAAGGAACCCCAGGAACTTCTGAATATCGGTGCGGCACTCTTCGCCCCATGCGGGCACTGGCGTCATCCGGTCTGCGAAGTAGCCGCTGGTGTGCTGAAAACACATGCCGGTCGGCATCATGAAATAATAATCGATCCAGCGCAGCCACTGTTCAATTCCGGCTTTTTCGAGGGGCGTGCGGCCCAGCAGCGGCGGCTGCGGAAAAACTTCTTCAAAATAGCGGCAGATGGCCATGGTCTCGGCGATGCAGGTGCCGTCGTCCAGTTGCAGCACCGGCACCTTTTTCATGGGGTTCATGGCGGTAAATTCCGGGGTCAGGTTGTCCCCCTTCTGCAGATCAATTTCCACCAGTTCCACCTGGTCGAGCAGGCCTTTTTCCGCCAGAAACATTCTGACGCGGCGAGGGTTGGGTGCGGTGCGGGTTTCGTAGAGCTTCATGGTACTGCCTCGTTGTCGAGAGTGGGTGGCATGACGAATCCGGAAGTCCAAAGCCTGACCATTCCGGGGGGGCAGGTCAAGCACCCGGCGAGCCCGGCGGCGCCAGGTGTGACCACGGTGGCGACATGTCGCACCCCCGCGTATACTGCAAGCCTTCAGCAGCCACGGACGGGATAGGCGCATATGGGGGATGACACGACCATCGAAGCAACGGGCCAGTACCTGGAAGCCATCGGGCAGATACTCGACAGCCTGGATGCGCTGGTTTACGTCGCCGACATGGACACCCACGAACTGCTTTATATCAACGCTTACGGTCGCAAGTACTGGGGCGAGCCACGGGGAAGAAAATGCTGGCAGGTATTGCAGGCCAATCAGAGCGGCCCCTGCAGCTTTTGCAACAACCACGACCTGGTGGATGCGGAGGGCATGCCCACCGGCGTACAGGTGTGGGAGTTTCAGAACACCCTGACCAACCGCTGGCTGCAGTGTCGCGATCAGGCCATTCTCTGGCCCGACGGTCGCCTGGTGCGTCTGGAAGTGGCGACGGACATTACCGAGCGCAAGGCCATGGAAGAGCAGCTACGCCAGGCCGTGCAGCTGGCCGAAAATCGCGCCAATACCGACGATCTCACCCAACTTAACAACCGTCGGGCGTTCTTTGCACTGGGCGAACAGACGGTCAAACAGGCACACCGTTCCGGCCATTCCCTGGCGGTCATCCTGTTCGACATTGACCGTTTCAAGCGCATTAACGACCGGTACAGCCATGCGTCCGGCGACAAGGTGCTGGCCGGTATCGCCCGGGCTACCCGCGCGCTGATCCGTGATGCGGACATTATTGCCCGCCTGGGCGGGGAGGAATTTGCCGTTCTGCTGCACAACGCCGGTCTGGACGACGCCCGGCGGCTGGCCGAGCGCCTGCGCCAGGCTGTGGAAAATTACCGTGTCACCACCGGCGCCCACAGCCTGCAGTGCACCGCCAGTTTTGGCATCAGCACCTTCCACGGCCGCCAGCTTACTCTGGAACAGCTGGTGGCAGAAGCCGACCACGCCATGTACCGGGCCAAAGCTGCGGGTCGCAACCGGGTGGCCTCCGGTCCGCTGATTGCGACCGATGGCGGTTAATGCATCACCGCCCTCAGGGCAGTGCCATCATCGGTGTACAGCTGCAGCGCCCCCTGCGGGTCAATGTCAAAGCCCGACACCCGGGTCAGCAACTCCAGAAAGCGGCGCTCCTGGTGCATCAGCGCCGGCGCACACGCCATCAGGGTAGTCGCCGGCTGCTCGATGACCAGCCCTTCGCCACCCACAGCATAGGTGCCCATGAACTGGTTGCAGGTAGCGCGCCCGGCCACCCGGCCCTCCGGCAGAAAATTCAAGGTGACCCGGGACGAGTCAATGATACCGGCTCCACCGATAGCTTCGACCACCCACTCCACCCCCTGCAGCAAGCGCACGGGATCACCGCCGCAGCCCGCCATCCCGGTGTCATCCAGGGTCAGCCGTACCTGAAACGGGAAGTTCATACCGGTCATGGTGTCTTTACACACCTGGCGCGCCACCTCCAGCTGCAGGCGCCCGGCCTCCGTTTCGGCCACCACGGTCGAGCCGCTGGCGGAGGTTGCGACAATCTTATAGGGAGCCAGAGTCAGGGTTTCATAACCCGGCCGCGTCAGCCGCAACCCGCCGTCTTCCGCCCGCAGCTGCCAGAAGGGTTCGTTGCCACCGGCCACGAAGGGTTCAACCAGGGCGCCAACCACCCGGCATTCCGGCAGTGAGTTGCCACCCAAGGTCAGGGTAGCCCGATTGCCCGTGCGCCACAGGCTGGTAGCCGGATCGTCCGCAAGCTGATATTTGCTGCCGGCAGCCGCGCTCACCCGCGCCATCCGATAGCGCTCTCCGGCGGCGTCCAGGAGCAACTCGTCCCCTTCGAACGCCAGCGCCACATTCAGCTGCCCGCACTCCATCAAGATGGCACGGCTACCCTCCGTAGCATCCACCGTGGGCCCGGGTGCGGCGCAGCCGGACAGCAGGGCCACCGCCCCCAGTGCAGCCATTCCAAACGGTAACAATCCTTTCATTTCAGGGTCCCCCTGTGGGCTGGTTCGGGCATGGTAGCGGCAAGTGCTTACCAATACGCGGGAAAAAGATTACGCTTACGCCATCATTCATTCAGAGCAAGGTGTTATGGCCATCAAACTTTATCAGTTCGCCATTTCTCATTACTCCGAGAAAATCCGCTGGGCGCTGGCCCACAAGGCCCTGGCCTATGAGCCGGTCTTTCTGCTTCCAGGCACCCACATCAACACCATCAAAGCGCTGACTGGGCAGAGTTCGGTGCCGGTGATCGATCACGACGGCACCATCGTCCAAGGGTCTGCGGCAATTATCGACTATTTGGACAGCACTTTTTCGGAACACCCGCTAACCCCGGCAGACCCGGCCGGACAGAACGAAGCCCGCGCCTGGGAACAACGCCTGGACACTGTAGCTGGCCCGGCAGTGCGCTGCTATTGCTACCACCACCTACTGCAGCGCCCGAGAATCGTCACGCCTCTGCTGGCGGCGCAGACCCCGTTCTACAACAAAATCATCATCCGCCTGGGGTTCAGTCGCATTGAGGAAACCATGCGCGAGTGGATGAAGATCAACGAACGCACCGCTCAACAGGCGCGGGACACACTCGACACCCTGCTGACGGAGCTGGCCGCAGCCTATCAGCACCGTGAGTACCTGGTGGGCGAGCAGTTCTCCCGGGCGGATCTGACGGCAGCAGCGCTGTTGGCGCCGCTGTTCCAGCCAGCAGCCTACCCGGTGCCCTGGCCCGACCGCCAGCGCTTGCCCGCCGAGATGATGCACTGGGCCGACACCCACCGACCCTTACTGGACAAACTGCAGGCGCTGTATACGGCCCACCGCGGTGCTTAAAAGCCCATCGCGGTCATGATAAGCAACACCCGGTCCATGTTGGCGCCGGTGCGCCGGGGATCGATCAGGTTCAGAGTGTCGGTGGCCCAGCGCAGGGTGCCCCCGGTATCGTGGATGGTGGCCCGTAAAGTGTAGCGGCCTGTGGGCTCGAACACGCCTTGCGGCACCGCGAGGACAAACGGAATGGGCACTTGCTCGCCCCGGGTCACCAGCCGCTGTACCGCCAGTCGCTCCGGCAGCGCACCGGCCCTGCCAAGGTCTTCCAGCGACACGGTTACCACGCTGCCGGGCGGCAGCAGGATACGCTCCCGGTAGAGCACTGAGCCACTGATCTCGAACTTCGCCTGCGCACCCGGGGCGGGGGCGTCCACCAGCGGCCCGTGAGGGGTCGCGCAAGCGGCCAACCAGAGCGCGGCCACCAGCCACAACGCCAGCGTTTGGGTATATCGAACCAACACAGCTCCTCCTTATCCCCTTTGTAGCGCCGCCACAACGGAATTATTGCGGGCGCCATGGGCAGAGTTTAACCCAGGACCTGGCCGCCGCCACATTGCCGCACGGCGGCTTTCTTGGCAGAATGCCTGGCAGCCACCCATCCCCGTCGACCGAGTAAACCCGATCATGCCCAACCCCTGCGGCCGTGCCGACCCAGTCCCTTGCCCGCACCTGCCTCCCGCCGGTGCTTTCGTGGGAGCGTGCCGGCCATGAGACGACCGTGGGTCTCGCTCACCGGCATGCTGGTGTTGCTGATCGTTTCAACCGTCAGCCAGGCAGGCGAAGTCACCATCGCGGTCGCCGCCAATTTTACCGAGGTGACGCGCGAGCTGGCAGCCCGGTTTACCCGGCAAACCGGGTACCGCACCAGGATCAGCTTTGGCTCGACCGGCAAACTCTACGCGCAAATTGAACACGGGGCCCCTTTTGAGGTGTTTCTGGCCGCGGACAGTGAGCGCCCGCAAATGGCCGAAGCCAACGGTCTGGGCGTACCCGGTACCCGCTTCACCTACGCCAGCGGCAAGCTGGTGCTGTGGAGCCCGCAGCCCCACCTGTTCACCGATGGCCGGAAGTACCTGACCGATGCCCGGCTCCGCCATCTGGCCATCGCCAACCCGCGCACGGCCCCCTATGGCCGGGCGGCGCAGCAGGTGTTGATGAAATTGCAGGTGTGGCACCCTCTGCAGGCTAAACTGGTGCGTGGGGACTCCATCTCGCAAACCTTTCAGTTCACCGCCACCGGCAACGCCGAGGCCGGTCTGGTGGCGCTATCGCAAGTACGGGGCTGGCACGCTCAGCATGGCACCTCCTGGCAGATACCGGCCCATTACCACGCCCCCATCCGCCAGCAAGCCATTCTGCTGACGCGAGGTGAACACAACCCGGCGGCCCGTGCCTGGCTGGCATATCTGCGCAGTGAACCGGCCCGCGAACTGATTCACAACTATGGTTACGACACCGAATGAACCCTGAAGAATGGCAGGCGGTCTGGCTGACACTCAAACTGGCCGGACTGACCACCGCCCTGCTCCTGACCATCGCCACCCCCATAGCCTGGTGGCTGGCCCGCACCCGTCATTGGCTGCGCCAGCCTGTCGCGGCGATCGTGGCCTTGCCACTGGTGCTGCCGCCTACGGTGCTGGGGTTTTACCTGCTGGTGCTGCTCGGCCCCCAGGGGCCGATCGGCGAACTCATGCTCCAACTGGGGCTGAATACCTTGCCGTTCACCTTTCCGGGACTGGTGGTCGCCTCGGTGATCTCCTCGCTGCCTTTTGCGGTGCAACCCCTGCAAAACACCTTCAGCACCGTCAGTGAGCGCTTGCTGGAGGTGGCTGCCACCCTGCGCGCGTCTGGCTGGGACCGGTTTTTTACCGTGGTGCTGCCCCTGGCGCGGCCCGGCTTTCTCACCGCGGCCGTACTCACGTTCGCCCACACCATCGGCGAATTCGGGGTTATCCTGATGATTGGCGGCAACATTCCCGGCCAAACCAAAGTGCTCTCGGTGGCGATTTATGATCACGTCGAGACCCTGCAATACGCCCAGGCTCACTGGCTCGCAGGGGGCATGCTGGTGTTCTCGTTCCTTGTTCTGTTGACCCTCTATATGATCAATGGGCGCCTGGGTGGCAGCGCCGGGAATCTGACCACATGAGCGTTGCCGGCATCCACGCTCGTTTTCAGACGTCTTTCGGTGACTTTTCACTGGATGTCGATGTACGTCTGCCAGCCCAGGGCGTCAGCGTCATCTTCGGCCGGTCCGGGTGCGGCAAGACCACCTTGCTCCGCTGTATAGCCGGATTGCAGCAGGCGGAGGGTGAACTGACGGTGGCGGGGGAACGCTGGCAACAGCCCGGCCAGTCCCTGCCGGTGCACCAACGACCGCTGGCCTATGTGTTTCAGGAAACCAGTCTGTTTCCCCATTTGTCCGTGCGACGCAATTTGCTCTATGGCTACCGCCGTGTGCCCCGGGCACAGCGACGGATCGAGCCCGCTCAGGCCATTCACTGGCTGGGTCTTGAGGGCTTGCTGGAGCGCATGCCGGTGCGTCTGTCAGGGGGCGAACGGCAGCGCGTTGCCATTGCCAGAGCGTTGCTCACCAGCCCCAAACTGCTGCTGCTGGACGAGCCCCTGTCCGCCCTGGACCAGTCCAGCAAACGCGACATTCTGCCTTATCTGGAGCGCTTGCGTGACCAGCTGGCGATCCCGATGCTCTACGTCACCCACGCCACCGGGGAGATGGCTCGCCTGGCGGACCATCTGGTCATCATGGAGCGGGGCAAGGTGGTCGCGAACGGTCCACTGGCCGCGACTCTGGCCCGCCTGGATTTACCGGTACTTGCGGAAGAAAGTGCCGGGGTGATCATCGAGGCGCGGATTGGCCTGGTAGACCCGCAATGGCATTTGTGCCGTGCGGATTTTGACGGGGGCAGCTTGTGGGTGAGGGATTTTCCCGGTGCCGGCGTCGGGGTTGCGGTGCGCCTGCGGGTGATGGCCAGTGACGTCAGCGTCGCGTTGCAGCGGCACGACCATCAAAGCATCCAGAACCTGGTGCCGGCCACTTTGGCGGCGCTGACCCCGGAGCGCCATCCGGCCATGACCATGGTCAGACTGATGGCCGGCGCAACGCCCCTGCTGGCCCGGCTGACCAGCCGCTCGGTCAGCCAGCTGGAGCTGGCCCCGGGCGCAGCGGTCTGGCTGCAGGTCAAATCCGTGGCGATCGTGGAATGACCCGCGCTGGGGGGGTGTGCCTGACTAGCGGGTGCCGTAGACCACCATGGTCTTGCCTTTCACGTGCACCAGCCCCTGCTCTTCGAGGGTTTTGAGCACGCGCCCGACCATTTCCCGGGAGCAGCCGACGATACGACCTATTTCCTGGCGGGTAATCTTGATTTGCATACCGTCAGGGTGGGTCATTGCGTCCGGCTCTTTGCACAGATCCAGCAGGGTTCTTGCCACCCGTCCGGTGACATCCAGAAACGCCAGATCTCCCACCTTTCGGGTGGTCTGGCGCAGCCGCGTGGCCATCTGTTTGCCGAGGAAATACAGAATCTTCGGGTCTTGCTGAGCAACTTCGCGAAATTTGGCGTAGCTGATTTCGGCTACTTCGCATTCCGTCTTGGCCCTCACCCAGGCGCTGCGGGAATCCATTTCATCAAACAACCCCATTTCACCGAAAAAATCCCCGGTGTTGAGGTAGGTCATGATCATTTCACGACCGTCGTCGTCTTCGATGACCACGGTCACCGATCCCTTGACGATATAGAACAATGAGTCGCTCTTGTCGCCGGCATAAATGATGGTGCTTTTTGCCGGGTAGCGCCTGCGGTGACATTCGGAAAGGAATGAATCCAGATACTTGCTCTGTTGATCAACCGGCTTGACGATAGTTGCCATAGTGCGTGACACGCCTCCGTAATACTGGCAGGTACCAGTGTTATTATAATAACCCGGCTTGTGGTGCGGGCTTTTGGGCCGCATGGACCCTTCGAGTTTATTTTATTACCGAAAATACATAGATGTGCAATAACACCGCAACTTATAACAAGAACCCCTGGAATGGGCAAATTCACACCCACCGCTGAACGGGACAAAGATCGGCCCTCCACCCCAATTATGCTAGCATCCCAGGCTTTGGGACCTGGAGTGAGAACCAACATGAAAGCATCCGTAACCTGGACTGGCAACGCCAGCTTCAAAACAACCAGCGGCTCAGGGCACAGTGTGCAGCTTGACGGCCCCCCCGACCATGGCGGGCAGAACCTCGGGCCGCGCCCCATGGAGATGGTGCTCATGGGACTGGGGGGCTGCTCCGCCTTTGACGTGATGAGCATTTTGCAAAAAAGTCGCCAAAACGTGACCGATTGCACAGTGGCACTCAGCGCGGAACGCGCCGACGCCATCCCGGCGGTGTTTACAAAAATCCACCTGCATTTCACCATTACAGGCCACGCCCTGAAAGAAAATCTGGTCAAACGGGCGGTGAACCTGTCGGCGGAAAAATACTGTTCCGCGTCCATCATGCTCCAGCAGGGCGGGGTCGAGATCAGCCACAGTTACGAGCTCCACCCGGCTGATTGACGGCGCGGATGCGGGGAGGCCGGGACCGGGTGAGTGAGGAGCCGGCCGAGGGGATGAAAATGTGTCGCACAGCTCTGTTCAACGGCTATGACGGTGTGCATAATACGCACCCTTTTTGCCGGACTGGGTAAAAGATAACCAATCCGGCCCGCTTACATCCTAATTATTCATCTCCAACGTCTGGGGGGCTGAGCATGGAATCCAAGCTGCAATTACACGGCTTCAATAATCTGACCAAATCATTGAGCTTCAATATCTACGATATCTGCTTTGCCCAAACGGAAGAGCAGCGGAAAGCGTACATCGATTACATCGATGAAATGTACAATGCCGAGCGCCTCACCCAGATTCTGTCGGATGTGGTAAAGATCATTGGCGCCAATATCCTCAACATTGCCCGCCAGGACTACGATCCCCATGGTGCCTCGGTCACCATGCTGATTGCCGAACACGAGCTGACCGAAGAGCAGGCGAACAATGAAGAGTCACCCGGACCGCTGCCTGATACCATCGTCGCCCACCTCGACAAGAGTCACGTCACCGTGCACACCTACCCCGAGAGCCACCCCCATGAAGGCATCAGCACCTTCAGGGCGGACATTGACGTGTCTACCTGCGGCCTGATTTCACCCCTGAAAGTGCTGAACTATCTGATTCACAGCTTTGATTCGGATGTGGTCACCGTCGATTACCGCGTCCGCGGCTTTACCCGCGATGTAGACGGCACCAAGCATTACATCGACCACGACATCAACTCGATTCAGAACTATCTGACCGAGGATACCCAGAACGCCTACAAGATGATTGACGTCAACGTCTATCAGGAGAACCTGTTCCACACCAAAATGATGCTCAAAGATTTCAATCTGGACAACTACGTGTTCGGGATGAGTGCGAGCGATCTGGATCCGGTCCAGGCGCGCTCCATCGAAGAGCGTCTGCGGCGTGAAATGCTGGAAATCTTCTACTCGCGCAACGTGACCTGAGGGGCCCGATCAGCTCAGCCCAGGGTGCTGAGCTGGCGCGGTCTTTCGATGGCGAACCCCTGGGCGTAATCCACGCCCAGCTGGGTGAGCACATCGAGCACCTCCCGGGACTCCACCTGGGTGGCGATCACTTCCCGCCCCATGTAATGGGCCATGTCCACCATCGAGCGCACCATCGCACGGTCGGTATCGCTGCTGTCCAGCTGGCGTACAAAGGCACCGTCCAGCTTGATCAGATCAACCGGCAGCGTGCGCATGTATTCGAATGAGGTGGGGCCGCTGCCAAAATTACCCAGACAGAACCGGCATCCCTGCGCCTTCATCTCGGCAATAAACCCGGCCACGCCGGGCAGGTCGTTAATCGCTGCGGTTTCGGTAATTTCAAACCACAAGCGATCGAGAGGGGCATGGTTCTCGCTCAGCCGGGCGTGAATAAACTCCAGCAAGGACTCGTCGTTCAGTGAGTAGCCCGACAGATTGATGCACACCCCGTAGGCTTCGTTGGGGCCACCCTCCTGAGCCCGCAACCAGTCCAGCATGTGGCCGACCACCCAACGATCCACCGCCTGAATCCGGTTGTAGCGCTCCGCCATGCGGATAAAATCACGGCCGGTAATCAAGGTACCCGCATCGTCATACATGCTGATCAGTATTTCCAGCTGCGCCGACATCAGTGTTTTGGCATGCAAGGGTATTATCTTCTGACAGCGCAACAACATGCGCTCGTCATCGAGCCCCCCCAGAGTCGCCACTTTTTGGGTAATCTGCTCCTGACGGGCCTGATCCCCTTCAGTCAGCGAATACACCACCACCCGGCCATTGCCCAGCTGTTTGGCATCTTTGCAGGCCGATTCCGAGGCCCGCAGCCAGCGCTCGGCGCTGGTCAGCGCCGGCAACATGGGTGCGACGCCTGCGCTGGCGGACAGTCGATAACGGCGCCCCTCGTACTCCGGTGCCATCGCCTCAACGGTGTGGATCACGTCGGCGACCGCGCGCTGGGCATCTTCGGCCGGAAGCAGAAACCCGAATTCGTTACCGCCCAGACGCGCAATTGGCATGCCGTCCGGAACCTGATCGCGCAGCGTCTCGGCGACGGCTTTGAGCATGTCATCCCCGGCCTGGTAGCCGGCGGTATCGTTCAGCAAGCGAAACTGGCGCAGGTCCAGCCGCACCAGTACGCGTTCATCTTCGTGGCGACTCAACTGCTGTTCCAAAGTGCGCTCAAACTCGCGCCGTCCCAACAGCCGCGTCAAGTCGTCGTGAGTCGACGCCCAGGATAACTGGTCGTAGGCCTTGCGCACCATGTGGTCGATGCTGGCATCCACTAAGGGCTGATCGTAGTGACTGTCGGGAACAATGATCCCGGCACGCATTTGTCGGGCCAGCTCGTTCAGGGGGTGTTCCACGACTCGCATACCTTGATGGTTGACGAATACAAACCGGCTGAACTCCCTGGCAATCCAGACCAGGCGCATGTACTGCGGCTGGTCCGGGTTCTGCTGATCACGCAGCCAGTCGCCGGTGCGCAATTGTCGGGCCCGCTTACACCATCGTTGCAGGCTGCGTTGTTCTCTGGCGGTGGCCGCGCTCCGCTCTTCTGCCTCAGCGGGCCGGGACGGCGGAACCTCGACGGTCTCCACTTGTTCCGGGGCGGTGCGCACCAGAAACGCCTTCAGCTCATCACGGATCGGGGCGGGCGGCATATTATTGCTGGAGATCGACGCCAGCCCGTTCTGAATAAGGACCAGCAGCGCGGCGAGATCCAGTTCCACCTGGGGATCGTCGCCGAAGGCCAGCAAGGAATCGATCACGGTCAGATAATCAAGCCAGAGTTCACTGTCGGGCCCCTGGCGGATCCAGGTCAGCGACAGCAGATCGCGCCAGCCGGCGTTCAGCAGGCTGACAACCGCCTTGGGCACCCGCCGTCCAGCCAGCCGCCGATCCAGTTCGGTGGCCACCGCCGCTTTGGAGTCGGCCACCTTCTGTGCACCCTCGGCCGCCGCCGTGACCCGCTCAACGTTGCGCCGATAGATGCGCTGCTGACGCTCAACCAGCACATCCAGCTCGGTCACGGCCTTTTCGAACACCGCCGTGTCCTGTTCGAAGTCATTG
The DNA here is from genome assembly GCF_001752365.1 of Marinobacter sp. X15-166B. Classification (GTDB taxonomy): domain Bacteria; phylum Pseudomonadota; class Gammaproteobacteria; order Pseudomonadales; family Oleiphilaceae; genus Marinobacter. The sequence continues at coordinate 885,333 of NZ_MEIY01000001.1, forward strand.
ACGATTCGTTCGATCAGTTCGTCCACCCGGCGCTGCAGCACCGGATTTTCACGGGCGTCCTTCGCACTCAGCTGCGCAATTCGGTTCATCACCCCACGCACCGGGCTGTCGCTGTCATCAAAAAAGCCCGGATCCCTGATGACCACCTTGAGGACGGGTACTTCAAGATGTCGTAATTGCCGCTGCGCCACTGCGCTCAGACGCGGGCTGGCATTGACACTGTTGAAAAACCGGTCCACCACATCAACCGTGCTGTGGTGTTCATCGTCCAGACGCTGTTCGGGATTGGCTTTTATCTTGCTGACAACCCGTTCTTTCAATGTCACCGTGTCGGCTTCGGCGACGGGCTCGGTCTGCAACTGCTGCAATTCCCGCTGCAGTTCGCCCGCAGACAGCGGGGTCGCATCGGCCGGAAATTCCGGGGACGGTGCGTCCCCCGCTGCGGCGCGACTGGCTGCCAGGGTATCGAGCAGGTTACTCACGGTGGCGAAAGCCGACTGCGCGGCCTGACTGTAACGGTCGAATCTGGCGGCCGGGGTCGCCTCCGGCGGCGGGGGCGGGGGCGCCGGTTCGGCGCGACGGGACGGGGTGGTGGACTGGGGCGGCGGCGCGGCCTCCTCGGCAGTCGTGCCCGGTTCCGGACTCTCGGTTTTTTCTTTATCTTTCTGCAGGTTACGCTGACTGAGATAACGACTCAGATCAAGATCCGGCAGCACCCCCTGGCGGATCAGAATTTGATTCAGCTCGTGAAACAGGGGCTCCAGATGGAGCAGCACGTCCGTCTCGAAGGTTTTCAGGCACACCTTGGCCACATTGCGGCTCGGCTGCAGGTGACCCAGTCCGGCGTGGAACGCATCGCAGATTAACGCCGGTCCCAGCGGATTCTGGTGGCCGGTGGTGTTGTTGACGCCCAGTTTGTCCAGCCGTAACTTCAGTTTCAGCAAATCACCGCGATACAGTGTATCGGCCTTGGTGACCATCACCCGAATGGTCAGCCAGTCTTCAAACTCGTTTTTTTCCACCAGCGACAGCTCGATTTCCGGAATCGGCTTGCGGGCAGGTTTGAGGGGTGACTCCAGGGTCGCGGCCATCTGCTGCCAGATCAGTTTTCCCCGAACCTTGAGCTGTCCGGACGAGTCCATGTAGTCGGCGGCCTGCTGATCGCTGGTGGCGCGCTGTGCGGCCTCCTCCAGCGCACTTACCATCGCCGTCAAACACTGCGCCATCAGCGGTTCCAGATGTTGGACTATGGTCTTTGCACACTGGTGCAGCACAAACTGCACCCGATCGTCCGGCGGTGTGAGCGCCGACTTACCCACCCCTCCCTCGGCACCGCACAACTGGAGCATGGCGGCGATGGCGGCGGTATTCGGGCGGGCAAACGCCACCCCGATGGCCCCGGCCACCCGGCGTGCCACCCTGACATCCAGCTCATACGGAGCCTGTTGGGCTGCGGTGCGAAAACTCACCCGCAGCGGTGTGCCATCGTGGTGTTCCAGCGCTACCGCCAGCTGCTGTTCCGTTTCGCGGGGATACTGAATGAACAGACCTTCGGCGCAAAAGTCCGTGATTTGACAGGGAAATAATCTTTGCTCATGCAGCCCTATCAGGGCTTCGAGCTCGATTGGCTGGCGGACACTGGCACGACGATCCTTCGATTCCATGAACAACCCTAATGTTCGCTGATACTTACCAAATGAACACAATTCCATTTTATACAGCGGAGTATAGCGGCTACAGTGGTACTCCACACGTAAACAAAGCGCATAATGACTATGCGACAGCTTATATGCATGTGTCATGTTTTACTACTGGTGTGCGCCCTGAGTGCCTGTGCCACCACCGCTTACTACAGCCAGGCCCTGGCCGGACAATGGTCGCTGATGCGCTCCGCCGAGCCGGTGTCCAACCTGCTGGCCGACCCCGGGGTGCCCCCCGGGCTCAAGCAGCAACTCCGGCAAGCGCTTGCCATCAAATCCTTCGCCGGCGACCGGTTGGCCCTGCCGGTAGGCAACACCTTCAGCCAGTACGCGTCACTCGACCGGAATCATGTCGTCGTCAATGTGGTCGCCGTACCGGAATTTGCGCTCACCCCGCATCGGTGGTGTTACCCGCTCATCGGCTGCCAGTCCTATCGCGGTTACTTTGATGCCGGCGACGCCCGTCAGGAAGCCCGGCGGTGGCAGCAGCAAGGTTTTGATACGGTGGTTGCCGGGGTCACCGCCTATTCCACGCTGGGCTGGTTCAATGACCCCCTGCACAGCGGTTTTACCCGCTTGCCGGACGAGCGGATGGCCGCGCTGATATTCCACGAACTCAGCCACAAGGTGGTGTATGTTGCGGGCGACACCGCGTTCAACGAGAGCTTTGCCACCGCGGTGGAACTTGAAGGGCTGCGACTGTGGCTTGCTGAGCAGGGCCGCAGCGAGGATTTTCAGCGCGCCCAGGAAGGCCAGCAACAGCGCTCACAAACCCAGGCCCTGGTGACCGCGGCAAGTCGCGAATTGGCCAGTCTGTACGCCCGCACCGATCTTCCGAAGGAAGCGATGCGGGCGCAAAAAACAGCGGTGTTCGAGCAACTGCGCCGGGAGTATCTGGCGCTGGTGCGCATCTGGAACCGGCCCGGGCCCCTGGGCAGCGACCCCACCACCCTGAACAACGCCCACCTTGCCCTGTTCCGGCAGTACCATCAGTACGTGCCGGGTTTCCGGCGTTTGCTGCAGCAACACCACTACGATTTTGAGGCGTTTTACCAGGCAGTCCGGGGGCTGGCGCAACAGCCAGAGGCCTCGCGCCGCGCGCGGTTACAAGACTTAGCCAAGGGTTTTCACGAATACCTTTGAATTGCGCTGGGGGTTGTACTCCGCCAGTTTTGGACCCGGCAGCGCCTGCACGGTGGACGGCTGGAAGCCGCGTTCCCGGAACCAGTGCTCGGTCTGGGTGGTCAGCACAAACAGCCGCTGGATACCCTGTTTGATCGCCAGTTGCTCCACCCAGCTGAGGATCTCATCCCCCCGCCCGGCCCGCCGGTATGCCGAATCCACGGCAAAACACGACAGCTCCCCCGCCTGTTCTTCCGGGTAAGGGTAAAGAGCCGCACAGCCGACTATGGTGCCGTCACGCTCGGCGACCACGAACCGGTTGATCTCGGTTTCCAGCAACTCCCGGGATCGGCGCACCAGAATGCCTTGTTCTTCCAGCGGCTGAATCAATTCGACGATGCCGCCGATGTCTTCGGCGCGTGCGGATCGCAGTTGTTCGTAGGTGTCTCCGCTGACCAGGGTGCCAGCCCCGTCACGGGTGAACAGCTCTTCCAGCAGTGCGCCATCCTCGGCAAAGCTGATGATATGAGTACGCCTTACCCCGCGCTCACAGGCCTCACAGGCGGCCCGCAACCGTTCAACGTCCTGCAGCGGCAGGGCGGGGTCCCGTAATTTTTGCCGGGCTTCCCGTACCGACAGTTCCCGGATGAGATGGCCTTCGGAATTCAGCACCCCGGCGTGGGGCGTGTAAACGATCAGCTTTTCCGCCTGCAGTGCCGCGGCGACCTGACTGCCCACATCCTCATGGCTCAGGTTGAAGGCGTCCCCGGTGGGCGAGTAGCCCTGGGGTGGCAGCAACACGATATGGCCAAGTGCCAGCAAGCTGTCGATACCCTGGACATCCACGCGACGGACCCGGCCGGTATAGCCGAAATCGATTCCGCCGAGGACACCAACGGGTTTGGCGGTGACAAAGTTACCGCTGCTGACGCGAATCCGGGCGTTGTGCATGGGCGAGTTGATGAGCCCCATGGACAGCTGGCTTTCGAGGTGCGCCCGCAATGCCCCGACCGCTTCGAGCACCAGTGGCAGATGCTCCTCGGTGGTCACCCGCACACCCCGTTCCAGCTGCGAGTGTTGCCCCGCACTTTCCAGCCGTTGCTGGATCTGTGGGCGCGCGCCAAAACTGACCACCAGACGCACCCCGAGGCTGCTGAGCAGGGTAATATCATGAATGATATTGATGAAATTGGCGTCGGCGATTGCCTCACCGCTCAGGGTCAGCACCACCGTGCGCCCGCGGTGGGCGTTGATGTACGGTGATGAATGGCGGAAGCCATGAAGCCAGTCGGTGGATTTCAAATACTCTCTCCGTTCAACAGGTCGTTAAGTTTACCGGGACACACCACCGTGCACACAGAACCGCTCGATCAGCTGCCGGAGGATAGCGACCGCCGGCTGCAGCTGGGACAGCGCCAGATACTCATCGGGCTGGTGCGCCTGATCGATGGACCCGGGGCCCATCACCAGGGTTTCGAGCCCCAACTGTTGCAACCAGGGCGCTTCCGTTGCAAAGGCGACCGCCTGCGCGGGGTGCCCGGTCAACGTTTCGCACACCCTCACCAGTTCGGCGTGTGCGGGGGTTTCAAAAGGCGGTACCCCCTCAAAGAGGGGCTCGAAGGTTAACGCCAGCGCACGTGAATGGGCAATGGGTTGCACGCGCTCCAGAATCTGCCGGCGCAGCTCCGCCATATCCATACCGGGCAGGGGGCGCAGATCAAACTGCAATTCACACCGGGCACAGATCCGGTTGGGGTTATCCCCCCCGTGAATACACCCCAGATTCAGGGTGGGGACCTGCACGGCAAACCCCGGATTCCGGTACCGCTCCTGCCAATGCCTGCGCAACCCCAGCAGTTCACCGATCGCTTCGTGCATGCCCTCCAGAGCATTTCGCCCGAGCGCGGGATCGGAGGAATGGCCGGACTGCCCCTCGAACACCAGGCGCTCCATCATGATGCCCTTGTGCATGCGCACCGGTCTCAACCCGGTCGGCTCGCCAATGACCGCGTAGCGCGCCTGTGGCCGCCCGGCTGCGGCAAGCGCCTGGGCGCCACTCATGGAACTTTCTTCATCGGCGGTGGCCAGAATAATCAGCGGCTGCTGCAGGGGTTGATCCACAAATACTTTGGCGGCTTCAATCGCAACCGCAAAGAACCCCTTCATGTCGCAGGTGCCCAGGCCGTACCAGCGATCGTCCCGCTCGGTCAACGTGAACGGGTCGCTGTGCCAGCGTTGCTCATCGTAGGGTACCGTATCGGTGTGCCCGGATAACACCAGCCCCCCGGTGCCCTGCCCGAGCGTGGCCAACAGGTTGAATTTCCCGGCGACCCCGGGTACCGGCATGATGTCAATCTGGAACCCCATGGGCTCCAGCCACTCCGCCAGGGCATGCACCACCGGCTCGTTGCTTTGATCCCAGGTCGCCGATGCACTGCTGATGGACGGGATGCTGATCAGCCGGGTCATCATTTCACGGATCCCCGGTGGCAGTTGTCTGGACCTCTGACTGGCTGGCATGTGTCGCTCTCCCTGACAAGGCTTGCTGACTAGAGGCGGTGATTACGCCGCCACACTTCGAACCCGGTAACCGCTCTGATCGCCAACGGGTAAGTCACTTCTCCGCCGTCAACCATGCGCGCTACCTCAAGGTGGGTCTCGGTCACCGTCTCCAGCCGACCCACCGCAACCCGACCACTGCTGAGGGTAACCCTGACCCGATAGCCGGCCCAGTGCGCGGCCTGGCCGGGCTCCGCCGCCACCCAGCCCGGACCCTCTCCGGAGGCAGCGGCGGCCGCCATCACCACCGGTTCCCGCGCCTCCGCCGGAGTGGCTTGCAAGGTTGGCTCGATACTCCGCAAGAACACCCCGGGCACCCGGGCCCCGTTATAACTGACCGGCCACTCCACCCCGTCTTCCGCCGCAGGGGCGACGGCCACACCGTAAAGCAGCGCCTGCGGGCGCAACTGCACGACCACCTCGCCCCCTTCAGTGAGCCACTGCCGATAGAGCGCCTGCAATTGCTCACTCGGAGCATAGCCGCTGTTCTGCAAACCCTCTCTGAAAGCGTCCATCACAATCCGGGTCCACTCGTTCACCGCCACCCCGGATTCACGGGCGCAATAGGCGGCAACCTTGCGCATCACGCCGCCATCCCGCAAGGTCAGCGTCAGCGGCTGTGCGGAGCTGACCTGCAGCTCGGCAAACCCCGGCAGGGACAGTCGTGCCCCCGGCCAGTCAAGCTCGATGCTGCCACTGCCGGCGGTACTGAGCTCGGCGTGCAGACCGGCGGGCGTTTGCGCCAGTATGGCCTCTCCGGTGATTTCGGTGATCCCCAGGCGCACCAGATCGCCACTGCCCAGACGCTGGCGGTGGTCGGGGCCACACACGGGGGCAAACAGGTTGGGCGCTTCACTGTCCGTGGCGGTCACCCAATTGCGAAACATCGCAGCATCGAGTTGAAGGCTGGCGCCCATGGCTTCCAGGTGCCAGGAAGCGGGCAATTTGTGCGGCTGCCACAGGGCCATTAACAGGGCGAGCGGGCTGTCCGTGGTGTAGGTCAGCCGGTCGGCGTGGAAGGCCTGAGTCAGACGGAACGGCTGGTAGCTGGGGGCGCTCAAGGTCAGCCCCCCAGCCACGCTGGAACCGATGGTGCCACGCGCCAGCACCCCCTCGGACGCCAGCGCCAGACGAGCCTCTTCAAGCCCCCGGTCGGCAAGCCACCACACGCCCCCCTTGAACGCGGCGTACGCAATCAGCCCCCAAACCAACAAGGTAGACAACAGTTTCCTCATACCCGTCTCCAGCGCACCCGCCCCTTGAACACGTCAGACCCAGCGATCAGTTCCGGGAAATCAGCGTACCCACACCCTCATCGGTAAAGATTTCCAGCAAACAGGCGTGGGCGACGCGGCCATCAATAATATGCGCGGTACGCACACCCTCTTCCACCGCGCTGAGCGCACAATGGATTTTCGGCAGCATACCGCCGTGGATGGTGCCGTCGTCAATCAGTTCATTGACCTGCCTGGCGGTCAGTCCGGTCAGCACCTCGCCGGCCTTGCTCTTGAGCCCGGACACGTTGGTCAGGAGAATCAGTTTTTCTGCCTGTACGGCCTCCGCGACCTTCCCCGCCACCAGATCCGCATTGATGTTATAGGATTCACCGTTGGCACCGACGCCAATCGGCGCAATCACCGGAATCACATTGCTCCGGGTCAGCATGTCAATGGCCTCCACGTTCACACTCGCCACCTCACCCACATGGCCAATGTCCACGATCTCGGTAGGCTGCACCGCCGCCGCAGGGCTGGACACCTGCAATTTGCGCGCCCGGATCAGATTGGCGTCTTTGCCGGTCAGGCCTACGGCCATGCCACCGTGACGGTTGATCAGCGAGACTATCTGTTTATTCACCTGTCCGCCCAGTACCATTTCCACCACATCCATAGTGGCAGCGTCGGTCACCCGCATGCCATCGACAAACCGGGACTGGATCTGCAGCCGCTCCAGCAACTCGCCGATTTGCGGACCGCCGCCGTGCACCACTATGGGATTGATGCCGACCAGCTTCATCAGCACCACATCCCGGGCAAAGCTGCTTTTCAGGTCCTCGTTTTCCATCGCGTTGCCACCGTACTTGATGACCACGGTTTTGCCGGTAAATCGCTGTATATAGGGCAATCCCTGGCTCAGTACTTCGGCTACCTGGATTGCTGTTTCGCGTTTCAGTGTCATGCAATGCGCCTTGTTTAAGATCTCGTCATATTCAGAAGCCCACCACCACATCGGGGGCGACCTTGTTTAATTCTGTCCGGAACACGGTCTTGATCCGCTCCAGTGCGTCCGCCGTCTCGGCTTCGAACCGCAACACCAGCACCGGTGTGGTGTTGGACGCGCGGCACAACCCCCAACCGTCGGGGTAATCAACGCGCACGCCATCGATGGTGGTGACATTGCCTTCACCGAATTCCCCGTGGGTCATCAGAGCGTTCACCAGCCCGAATTTGGTGGCTTCGGTCACCTCCACCGTCAGCTCCGGCGTGCTGATGTCGTCCGGGAAGTCCGCAAACACCTCGTCGCTGCGCCGGTCTTCAATGCCCAGTATCTCGAGCAACCGCGCCGCCGTATAGAGGCCATCGTCAAAACCGTACCAGCGCTCCTGGAAAAACACGTGCCCACTCATTTCGCCCGCCAGCAGGGCTCCGGTTTCACGCATTTTGGCCTTCATCAATGAGTGCCCGGTTTTCCACATGATGGGGCGACCGCCCGCCTCGCTGATAACCCCGGCCAACCGGCGACTGCACTTCACATCGTAGATGACGTCGGCTCCGGGGTTGCGGGACACCACATCGCGGGCAAACAGCATCAGCAGACGATCAGGCCAGATAATCTGGCCGCTGTTGGTCACCACCCCCAGACGATCGCCATCGCCGTCAAACGCCAGCCCCAGATCGGCCTGCTCTGACTGTACTTTCGCAATCAGTGCGTCCAAATTCTCCGGTTTGCCCGGGTCCGGGTGGTGGTTGGGGAAATCGCCATCCACTTCACAGAACAGCGGGACGACCTCACACCCCAATTCTTCCATCAAGATGGGACCGAGTTCGCCGGCAATGCCATTGCCCGCATCCACCACCACCTTCAGGGACGTGGCCACCGCTATGTCACCGACAATGCGATCGAGATAGGCCCGGCGAACGTCGGCGTCGGACAGGTTCCCCTGACCGCTGACAAAATCCTGCGCCTGGATGCGCTGCAGCAATTGTTGAATGGCGTCACCGGACAGGGTCTCGCCGCCGAGCATCATTTTCAGGCCATTATAGTTGGCCGGGTTGTGGCTGCCGGTCACCATCACGCCGGAACCGGTGTCGAGATGGTGGGTGGAAAAATACAATACCGGCGTGGGCACCGCGCCCACCTTGATGACATGGCAACCGGTGGCCATCAACCCCCCGGGACAGGGCCGCCGCCAACTGCGGACTGGAATGACGCCCGTCCCACCCGACGCACAAGGTGTCGAGTCCCCGCGCCAACGCCTCGCTGCCCACCGCCCGACCGATCAGTTCGACCGTTTCGGTTGTGAGGGTCTCGTCCACAATGCCGCGGATATCGTAAGCGCGGAATATATCAGCGGCCACCTCCGCGACCACCGGAGCCGGTGTCGCCGGTGCATCGGGAGCCGCCGCTGCTGTTAACTCGCCGGGCGACGGCTCATCGTCGAGGCCGAGTACGTCATCGTCGCCGTCCAGCATGTCGATGCCGAGCAGATCGCTCTCCTGAAACATGGGTTCCTCGAGGCTGCCGGGCCCCCGGGCGGCCGCTGACGCTGCCGCACCAAGCGGCGCAGCCATCACTCTTTCCGCCCGTTTGTCGGCAACCTGAGCCAGGCGCTGCAACACCTCGCCCAGCGATGCCATCAGGCCCCAATGCAATTGTGGCAGTGTGGCGCGCTCTCCGGAGAACGCTTTGTGCGCCCACTGAGTCAGGGCGCTCGCTTCCCTGCGCAACGCCTTCTGGGCACCGGCAGACAAAACCCACACCAACACCGCCGCCAGCAGCGACGAACCGACGATCAGCGCAATCATCCACACCGTATTGAGCGCAGGCGTGGTGGTCGGGCTCGGGGCGTAATGCAGCGCCCAATTAGGTGTGCTCAGCTCCAACACGACGGGCGCCCCGCCCCCCGTACCGAAACTGGCCAGGGTATTGGCGTTCCCGGCAACGGTTTGCACCAGAGCAAGCCGTGCGGCTCCGGCATCCTCATGGGTCAGCAGGCGCATCAGCAGATTTCCATCGAGCACCCACAGCATACTGCCGACCAGGGCCTCGGTGGCGGGATGGCGCACCGGCGCTGCCAGCTGCACAAACCATTGCCCGTCGCGGGGGAATGCGTCCGCGTGCACCTGATGCCCGGTCTCAGCACGGCGCAGCAGTTCCAGGCTGGCGAAGCCCAGCCCGGCCGCGTTGTCCGCCGTGCGTGGAACCTCGCCATACGGCACCAGCGCCACCTGACGCATGCCGGGCAACAGATCGGTCAGCCCGGACTCCAGCTCCTTGCGCAGAGCCGGATCCTGCAACCCGTCCACGACTGCGGGTTGCGCGGCCACGCCGGCCAACAGGTCTTCCAGCAAGGTCAGCTGCTGCTCCACCCGGAACCGGGATTGTGCCGCCGCCTGGTGGATTTGTTGCTGCGCCTGAGTTTCAGTGGCGGGCTGCACCACGATCACCAGCATCAATGCCGCTGCCACCGCCCCGGCCATCACCACCACGAGGGACTGCAACAGCGCCACCCCGGTCAATTGTTTCAACGCCGGCGTCTTGGACTCAGCCTGCTGGGGCGCATCGTTCTGTTTTTTCTTTTTGCCCAGTTTCATAGTTAACCCTACAGGACGGTTAGTCTTTTTTTCGATACCTGAACGTTCAAAGCCCGATCAGTGGGTGCCGGTGGAACCAAACCCACCCTCAGCCCGGTCGCTGGCAGTGAAGCTGTCCACGATTTCGAAATCGGCCTGCACCACCGGCACCAGTACCAGCTGGGCAATGCGCTCACCCACCTCCACGGTGAACGCCGTATCGCCGCGATTCCAGCAGGACACCATCAGCTCCCCCTGGTAATCGGAATCGATCAGGCCGACCAGATTGCCCAATACTATGCCGTGCTTATGGCCCAACCCGCTGCGGGGCAAGATCATGGCGGCCAGAGACGGATCGCCAATATGGAGCGACAAGCCGGTTTTCAACAGCTCGGTCGCGCCCGGCGCCAGGGTCAGAGGTGCGTCCAGACAGGCCCGCAAATCAAGTCCGGCGGCCCCCCCGGTGGCATACTCGGGGAACGGAATGCTGTCGCCGATACGCGGATCCAGTACCCGCACCTGAAACTTTTGCCTGGTCATGCATCTTCCTCGTTGCTAGTCGATTCGTCTGTGGTCGCCCGGCCGGCGCCGGGGGTATTCCTGGCGTACTGCGCCGCAATCAGGTCGATAAGGTGCCCGGCCAGTTCCCGCTTGGCCGCCGCCGCAAAGGTCTGCTGGCCATCGGCCCAGAAGGCGGTCACCGCGTTGTCATCGCTGTTGAAACCCAGTCCCGGCTGGGACACGTCGTTGGCGATGATCATGCGGAGGTGTTTCTGCTGCATTTTCGCAATGGCGTACCTGGCCACATCGTTGGTCTCAGCGGCAAACCCCACCGTAAACGGAGCATCGGGGCGCGCCGCGACCGTGGCCAGGGTATCCGGGTTGCGGGTCAGGGCGAGGGTCATGTCATCGGCCGACTTCTTGATTTTCTGACCGGCGCAGGTGGCCGGTCGGTAATCCGCCACCGCGGCGCTGGCAATGAAGATATCGCAGCCGGTGTCGACCGCGGCCATCGAGGTCGCCAGCATGTCTGCGGCGGTCACCACCGGGCGTACCCGCACCCCGAAGGGGGCGCTCAGACTCACCGGCCCGCTGATCAACTCCACCGCTGCGCCGGCCTCCCGGGCAGCCTCTGCCAGCGCATACCCCATTTTACCCGAACTGTGGTTGGTGATGTAACGCACCGGATCAATCGCTTCCCGGGTCGGGCCCGCAGTAATCACCACCCGGCGACCGGCGAGTGCCCCGCGGTTCGCCCCGCCGGTCAGGCGGGCAAACAGTTCCTCGGGTTCCAGCATGCGTCCGGGGCCGGTGTCGCCACAGGCTTGCTCACCGGCATCCGGCCCCCAGATGCTGATCTGGGGGTCGGCCTGCAGCAGTCCGATATTGCGTTGCGTACGGCCATTGCGCCACATGGCCTGGTTCATTGCGGGTGCCAGCACTATCGGGGCCTCGGTGGCGCTGCACACGGTCGTCAACAGATCGTCGGCCATGCCGTGAGCCAGCCGGGCGATAAAGTCGGCGGATGCCGGCGCCACCAGAATGGTATCCGCCCATTTTGCCAACTCGATGTGCCCCATGCCCAGCTCTGCTTCCGGGTCCAACAAAGAGGTGCGGACCGCTTCACCACTCAGTGCCTGGAACGTCATCGGCCGCACAAAGGCTTCGGCACCCGCGGTCATCACCACCCGCACCTGATGCCCGGCCTTTTTCAGCAACCGCACCAGTTCGGCACTTTTATAGGCGGCAATACCTCCGGTAATGCCGAGGAGGATGGATTGTTGCGCCATACTTGATTCCTTACCAGTCAACACAGACACGCCCCGAAACAAAAGCTGATACGATAGCATTGCTCGCAATCGGCCGACAGCCCGCTTTGCGCGTAACACCCCTGAGTTCAGTGTAGGACACACGAACCAATACCCTGATAGTTTATTGAAAGGATTCAACAATGTCTGAGAACCACTGGCCGCTGGACGAACGTCCCCGGGAACGCCTGCTGGCCCACGGCGCCCAATCCCTTTCCGATGCCGAATTGCTCGCCATCTTTCTGCGCACCGGCACACGCGGTACGCCGGTGCTGGCCCTGGCCCGCCACCTGGTGGACACCTTCGGTGGCCTGCGCAGCCTGATGACCGCGTCCCGGCAGCGCTTTTGCAGTGTGCGCGGTCTGGGCACCGCCAAATACGCCCAACTGCAGGCGGCCATGGAAATGGCGCGCCGGGTGATGGACGAACCCATGCGCCAGGGCGAACCGCTGACCTCTCCGGACGACACCCGGGCTTACCTGCGGAGCCGGCTGGGCACCTACCCCCACGAAGTATTTGCCGGACTCTTTCTCGATAACCGCCACCGTATCATTCAATACCAGGAACTATTTCGTGGTACCATAGACGGCGCGGCGGTTTATCCCCGTGAAGTGGTGCGGCAGGCGCTTGAGTACAACGCAGCAGCGGTTATTTTTGCTCACAATCATCCCTCGGGGGTGGCCGAGCCCAGCCAGGCCGATATTGCGCTGACCGAGCGCCTGCAAGACGCGCTCGGTTTGGTTGACATCCGGGTTCTGGATCATCTGGTGGTCGGCCACGGAGACGTTGTGTCGCTGGCGGAGCGAGGGTTGATGTGAAAAAAACCTGGGCAAAATCTCAACAATTTTTTTTGCGTTGCCCTCGCGGTTCTGGTATAAAAGCCTCCCTTTCTGGCGGCATCTGGCATGTAGCACGCACCCAGAGACGCAATTAAATGAATTTGAATATTTAAGACCACTGCTCAGGTCGGAGGCAATTATGTCCAGAGTTTGTCAGGTAACGGGTAAGCGTCCGATTACCGGTAACAATGTTTCCCACGCGATGAACCACACCCGTCGTCGTTTTCTGCCCAACCTGCAAAGCAAGCGCTTTTGGGTTGAATCTGAAAAACGCTTCGTCAGGCTGCGCACGTCCACCAAAGGCATGCGCATCATCGATAAAAAAGGTATTGACGCTGTTCTGGCCGACATTCGTGCCCGCGGCGAGAAAGTATAAGGAGCCGTATCATGCGCGAAAAAATCAAGCTGGTCTCAACAGCAGGCACTGGTCACTTTTACACGACCATGAAGAACAAGCGTAACACCCCCGAAAAAATCGAACTGAGCAAGTACGATCCGGTGGTTCGCAAGCACGTTGCGTACAAAGAAGCCAAGATCAAGTAACACCGATCTTGCACAAAAAAACCCGGCACCTGGCCGGGTTTTTTTGTGCTCCAAAATCGTCAGAACGTTTCCAGATACCCTTCCGGCAAGGCAACGTCCATCGCGATTGGCAAGTGGTCCGACATCGGATAGCTCACCACTCCGGAATTACGGATCTGCAGGCTCGGACTCACCAGAATATGATCCAATGCCTTTTCCGGACGCCAGCTGGGAAAACTGTGCGCAGAGGCGGGCAATGGAATCAAATTGCTGTGCTTTAACGGCGTCTGTTCCAGCAGGTGCTCGGCGTGGGTGTTCATGTCACCCATCAGCACCACGTGGCGATAAGCTGCGATCAGCGACTGGATATAGCCTAACTGACGCTCCTGCGCGGATTTGCTCAGCGACAAATGCATGATCACCAGCACCAGCGGGTCCTCCGGTGAACCGTAGCGGGCCACAATGGCGCCGCGTCCGGGAATCAGGCCCGGCAGCCGGTGCTCGGTCACGTCCAGCGGACGAAAACGGCTCAACAGCCCGTTGCTGTGCTGCGCCATAGGGCCCAAATTGCGATTAAGCTGCTGATGCCAATAGGGAATCCCCGCCGCCTCGGCCAGGTACTGCACCTGATTGATGTAATTACTGCGCAAACTGCCGCCATCGCATTCCTGCAGCGCCACCACATCGTAACCACTGAGCAGACTGGCAATGCGGTCGAGATTTTCAATGCGGTTGCGGTGCGGAAAAAAATGCTGCCAGCTGCGGGTGACGTAATGCCGGTAAGCCGAGGTACTGATCCCCACCTGAATGTTGAAGGTCAGCAAGCGGATATGGCGCTGAGGCTCAAAGACCGGCACATGCTCCACACCGGAGCAGGCGCCCCGGCGTTTCGAGTCGCCCCCCTGCCGTTGCGCCAATTGCTTGCGAATTCGCTTGTACATAAAAGCGCTCCCCCGTCACCCCTGCACCGGGGCGCTCACCGGCCGTTCACCCCCCGGGTTACCGAGCCGCAGCGGCCCGCTCTTTTTCGATGAGGTAATCCACCACCTTCAGTACTTGCTCATGACCGCCGGCGGTGCTGGCGCTGACCTTGTATTTGCCATTGACCAGCATGGTGGGCACGCCACTGATCCGCGCCCCGCGAAGCTTTGCCTGAGCTTGCTGGTATTTGGCGTTCACCCCGAAACTATTGTAGGTGTCCAGAAACTCCCGGGCATCCACGCCATGCCGGGCCACGAAATCGGCCAGGGCTTCCGGGGTATTGAGCGGCCGGCGCTCGCTCGCCAGCGCGGTAAACAGGGCATCGTGGGCCTTATCCAGCTGACCCAGCGCCTCGAGGGTGACGAACGCACGCGCATGGGGCTCCCAGGAGCGCCCCAGCGCGGCCGGCAGCATGCTGAAGGCCACATCGTCTGCCAGCCCCTGCTCCCACGACTCGATCAGCGGCTTGAAGGTGTAACAGTGCGGACAGCCGTACCAGAAGGCCTCGACCACTTCGATCTTGCCCGGGGTTTCCGTTCTCAAAGGATTGCTCAATGTTTCATAGTGGCGCCCCTCTTCGTAAGACGCTGCCAGCGCTGAGACCGCAAAAAACGCGGTCAGCACCGTTGTCACTACTGCCCTAGCCACACTCTTCATACTGTTGCTCCGATGGTATTACGTCTCTGGTTAGGCCCCGAGGGCCCCGTCGACCGCTTGGGACTGCCGATCAGACAAAAAGTTCGATGTACAAGCCCATGATTATGAACAGTCGCGCCCCACAGTGCCACACTTTGCCAGAAAACAAAAAACCCTGCCGAAGCAGGGTTTGACGGGATCAGCCAGCGCGTGCGGCCGCTCAGTGCAGTCCGCTCACGTAACTGGCGACCGCTTCGATTTCGGCATCGGTCAGGCGTGACGCCACATCGGTCATCAGCTGGGCGTTGTTGCCGCCGCCACGGGTGCCATCCCGATAGGCTTTTAACTGCTTGGCCACGTAATCGGCATTCTGACCGCTCAGACGCGGATAGCCGGCCGGCTCGTTGCCTTTGCCCTGAGGGTTGTGGCAGGCCGCACAGGCCGGCACACCGGAGGCCATGTTACCACCGCGGTACAGGGCCTGCCCCCGGGTCACCAGGTCCGGGTTGGCCTGACCACCGCCGGCGGGCTGCTGGTTGAAATAAGCTGCCAGGTTTTGCAGATCCTGCTCATCAAAGTTGTCGAGCTGGCCGGTCATTTCGGGAACCGCGCGCTCACCGCTTTTTATGAGCCGCAACTGGGCGGCCAGATAGGCCTCACCCAGGCCCGCCAGTTTGGGGTAATTACCCATGATGGGCTGTGCGCCCCCCGGGCCATGGCAGGCCGCACACGTTGCCGCGTTCTGCTCACCAGCTGCAGGGTCTCCTGCTCCATGCGCCAAAGCTGTCAAGCTGACGCCCAGAACCACTCCTGCGATCAATTTCTTCATGCTCGCTCCGCTCTATTCATAAACGTTGTTCGTATGCAGCCGGCTGGCACAGGCCGAGGAGGCTCAAACCGAGGCTGAGAGCAGCAACACACAGCGCGCGCTGCCCGGATTTGGTGTAGCATTATACATTAATCCCTGACAACTGAAATCCAATAGGAAAACCATATTCCGTGATGGATGAATCGCAGCCCAAACCAATTTCTTTTAACAGCGCCCGCTTCCTGATCAGCGCCTCCAAACTGCAGGAATGTCCCGAAGACACTGGCACCGAAGTGGCCTTTGCCGGCCGTTCGAATGCCGGAAAATCCAGCGCCATCAACAGCATCACCGCCATCGGCAAGCTGGCGCGCACCAGCAAGACCCCCGGCCGGACCCGCCTGATCAACTTTTTTTCGCTGAACCGTCCCCAACGCCGTCTGGTTGACCTGCCCGGCTACGGTTACGCCCGGGTGTCCCGTGACATGAAAGACGACTGGCAGCGGCATCTGGACCAGTACCTGTCCCAGCGGCGCAGCTTGCGCGGCCTGGTGCTGGTGATGGATATCCGTCACCCGTTGACGGATTTTGATCAGATGATGGTGTCCTGGTGTGAGCACAACCAGTTACCGTTGATGGTTCTGGCGACCAAAGCGGACAAGCTGAAATTCGGCCAGGCCAAAACCGCCCTGCTGGGTATTCGCGCCAAACTGAAACCCTATAACTTCGTCCAACATGTGATCATGTTTTCAGCCACCTCCAAACAGGGCGTGGACGAATGCCGGCAGGGTTTGAACCACTGGCTGGAGCAACACCCGGAAGCGGGCTGAACCGCCACAAAAAAAGCCGGCAGCGGAAGACTTTCGGCCGGCAAATCGTCAGGGTTTGCGACGAACTTGAAGCCGGGAGACACCCGGCATCCCCAAACGTCCTGTGTGCCTGGGGCAGTTACTGAGACACCCTGTGCGGCAGATAGTTCCGTCAGCACACGGGCCGCGGCAGGCCGCCCGGCCATTCCGGCCGGTATTGCTCCCGGAGTGCCACCACCGCCTCCCGGTAGGTGTCGGTAACATAGGGCAGTTCCATGGTCAGCACCTGGTAAATCCCCTGCTTGAGCCTGACCTCACTCACACCGGCTTCGCGCTGGTCGCCGTGCGCCGTCTTCAGAAAAGCCATCCAGTTGGTCACCACCAGCCACACGTTCAGGGCCATAGCGGTACGAAACCCGGCGGAGAGGGGCACCAGAACGCCGCCCGCCACCAGCCCCTCAAAGATGCGTTCCATGGCGATCAGGCAGCGATTGGTAAAATCCCGATAATTGAGGCGCAAACGCTCATCGGTATCGAGCAGGTATTCCAGATCCCGGTGCAAGAAACGGTAGCGCCAGAGCCCGTCAAACACCGATTCCAGATAACACATCATGTCGTCCAGAGTCAGCGGCCGGGAGTCGGGGATCTGCAGGTAGCTGCCCACCAGGCGTTGGTACTGGAGGAAAATTTCGTAGATGATGTCGGACTTGTTGCGGAAATGGTAATACAGGTTCCCCGGTGAGATCGCCAGATGGGCGGCTATGTGATTGGTGGTTACGTTGCGCTCGCCCCGCTGATTGAACAGGTCCAGGCTGGTCAGCAGTATCTTGTCTCTCGTTTTCATGGCGTGATCCGCATTTTCATCCGCTTGACCGGCTAGAGTATATACTCTAATAATAGCTCCACGTGCAATCCCAATGCCCCCGCCAGCCCGCACGACGGGCACCGTGGGTCAGGTCCGGAGGTCAGTCATGGGCGCCCCTGAGGTTCCGCTGCAAGAAAGCCACACCCACATCCACACAATGCACCGTATTTTCAGCGCGCAGCAGCAGGCATTTCGCCAACACCCTCTGCCCTCCCTGTCACAACGGACGGACAACCTCAACCGGCTCAAACGTGTTCTGCTGGACAACCAAACCCGCCTGGCGGCCGCCATCGATCAGGATTTCGGCGGACGTTCCCATGACGAGTCCCGGCTGGCCGAAGTCATGCCGTCCGTGCAGAGCATCAACTATGTCCTCCGGCATCTCGGTGGCTGGATGAAACCCTGCAGGCGCCAGGTGTCTGTGCTGTTCCGCCCGGCCAGCAACCGGGTGCATTATCACCCCAAGGGGGTGGTCGGTGTGATAGTGCCCTGGAACTACCCACTCTACCTTACGGTCGGCCCGCTGGTGGCCGCCCTGGCAGCCGGTAACCGGGTGCTGATCAAAATGTCCGAGTACACCCCGCATACCGCAACCCTGGTGCACGAATTGTTCGCCGCAACCTTCCCGGAAGATCTGGTGGCAGTCGTGCAGGGCGAGGCCGAGGTGGCCGCCGAGTTTTCCCGCCTTCCGTTCGACCACCTGCTGTTTACCGGGGCAACCTCCGTGGGGCGGCTGGTGTTGCGGGCGGCCGCCGACAACCTGACTCCGGTGACGCTGGAACTGGGGGGCAAGTCGCCCGCCCTTGTCGCCCGTGATGTGCCCATGGCGGACGCCGCCCAACGCATCGTGTTCGGCAAAGCCCTCAATGCCGGTCAGACCTGCATTGCCCCGGACTACGTGCTGTGCCCCGCTGACCGGGTGGCGGCGTTTGTTGACCAGGTCCGCCGCCAGTTTGCGGCCATGTACCCCACCCTGCGGGACAACCCCGATTACACCGCCATCATCAACGACCGCCAGTACCAGCGGCTGACCGCCCTCCTCGACGACGCCCGGGCCAAGGGCGCCGACCTCATCGAGCTCAATCCGGGTGCCGAGAATCTGGCCCCGGGTACCCGCAAAATGCCGCTGACCCTGATCCTGAACGCCACCGACGACATGCAGGTGCTGCAGGATGAAATTTTCGGACCGCTGCTGCCGGTGATCGGCTACGAGCAGCTGGACGACGCCATTGCGTACGTCAACGATCGCCCCCGCCCCCTGGCGCTGTATTTTTTCGGCTATGACAAGGCGCAGCAACGCCGGGTAACCGACAACACGATTTCCGGGGGCATGTGTATCAACGACGCCCTCATGCACGTGGCTCAGGATGACCTGCCGTTCGGCGGGGTCGGTGATTCGGGCATGGGCCACTACCACGGCAAAGAAGGGTTTCTGACCTTCTCCCACGCCCGCGCGATCTTCGCCAAACAACGCTTCAACAGCGGCAAATTCGTGTACCCGCCCCACGGCACCGCCATGCACCGTCTTGTGTACAAGCTGTTTATCCGTTAGCCGGCCGACCCGTTGACAATCGACATTTGGCTCATTTGGTCACGGGTCACTCGTTCTTTGGCCGGATACTGGTATCCTGTGCGCAACCGCATCTGAAGGAGCTCTTGCATGCCAAACGTTATTTATCCGGGAACCTTTGACCCCATCACCAACGGCCACACCGATCTGATCGAGCGCGCCGGCAAGCTGTTCGACCAGGTCATCGTGGCCGTCGCCTACAGCCCCAAAAAGCAACCGCTGCTGGCGCTGGACGAGCGGGTCGCCCTGGTACAGGAGTGCACCAAGCATCTGCACAATGTGCGGGTTACCGGGTTCAGCAACCTGCTGGCAGACTTTGTGCGCAAACAGAACGCCAGCGTCATACTGCGGGGGCTGCGCGCGGTTTCCGATTTCGAGTACGAGTTTCAACTGGCCGACATGAATCGCCGGCTGGCGCCCGAGGTGGAAAGCGTATTCCTTACCCCCTCCAATCACCTGTCCTATATTTCCTCCACCCTCATCCGAGAGATTGCCGCGCTGGGTGGGGACGTGTCCGAATTTGTGCATCCGGCGGTCGAGCTGGCGCTGCAGCAAAAGTTTGCCACCGCACAGGATTAATCAGGCCCCGGCGATGGCGTTACTCATTACGGACCAATGCATCAATTGTGACGTCTGCGAACCGGAGTGCCCCAATGAGGCGATCTCACCCGGTGACCAGATTTACGTGATTGACCCGGACCGGTGCACCGAGTGTGTAGGCCACTACGACGCACCCCAGTGCCAGCTGGTGTGTCCTGTGGACTGCATCCCGGTCGACCCGGCACGGATCGAAAGCGACGCGCAGTTAATGGCAAAGTACCGCCAGCTGACGGGCGGCTGAGGTTTAAATCAACGGTGGCAACGGAAACTTGCGACCGTTGACGTCGAGGGTAAGGTTTTCCAGTCGTGCGTCCACACGGTAGGCGCCATTGTCCTCGATCACCACCCCCTGATCCAGCAGCGGCAACAGTTGCTCCTGCACGTGCGGGTAGCGTTCCGCCAGCGCCACCGGCAGGCTGAGGTTCATGACGCCCTCCAGCTTACGGGTGAGCAGATGCATCTGATTTTGCTCCGCCGCACCCAGCTTCGGGTGGCTCAGCAGCAACCGGCCCTGTACCGCGCCCTCCGGAGAGGCCAGGCTGATGGCCGGAAAACCGGCGGACACGCCGTTCACCGCCAGCTTTTTCGCAGATTCACCGACCTGGGCCAACAGCATCATCTGCTGCTGAAAGGCCAACTGGGGGTTGGTTTCACCGCCACCCGCCGACAATGCCTGCAAGTCCGTGACCGCGGTCACCAGTTCGTTCCACGCATCAATGTTGATTTCGTTGGCGGCGAATTCCACCCGGTGCGGGCCGTTGCTTGCCCCCTTCGCCGTCAGCCGGCTGACGCTGGCCACCGTGGCAGTATTGAAACTGTCTGCCGTATCGGTCCAGGTCTGACTGCTGAGCTGGAAGTTTTCGACAACCAACGGCTCGCTGCCGGACTCGCGAAACTCGGCGCGCGCCACGCCCATTTCGCCCTCGCCGGTCCACAGCCGCCCCCGCTCGAGGCTCATGGTCTGATCGACACGCACATCCTCCAGGGCCAGGTGCAAGGCGGTGGGCACACCCACGCTCAGCGTGAGTGCGGGGCCACGAACGCTGAGTTCGGCGGTCTCGCCGCCATTCGAAACCACCAGACGGGCAAAGCTGGGCGCCAGCTGGAAGGCTTCCGCAGCGGCGGCATCGGTGTAGTCGATCGCGGGCACCCGGGCTTCCAGAGTCGCAGTGCCCCACACTTTGGCCGCCAGCGTCAGGCTCGGCTGCGCGTCGGGGAACACCCTGGCCAGCTCGGAGGCCGCAACAGTGGCGAACTCCTCGGCCAGCGCGAAATCGATCCTGCTGCCGGTGAGTCCGTGGCTGACGCTCCCTTCATAGGGCAGCGACTCGGCGCTACCCGAAACCGGATCCACCATCCGCACAACCCCATGGATGGTGGCGCCATAAAACCTGCGCTCGTACCGCACCGGCTCAAACTGAATGAATGCCTGAGCGTCGTTTATCCGTTGGGTGACCCCCTGCCACTGTTGCTCGGTGAGCACGCCAACCCCCCAGGGGGCCAACACGGCGGCGGTCAACACCGTACCACCAACGACTGTCCATACTTTGTTCACGTACCCTTCTCCCGTCTTCGGCCGTACCGGACGCACCGAGTGTTAGTTTCCCGCCAGCCGATCCAACAGCACCCACTGGGCAGCAAAGCGCTCTTCGCCTTCTGCGGGCTGATTCTGCAGGTAGTGACCGTCCGGCTGCAACACCCAGCTCTGACAATTGTCGGTCAGGTACGCATCCAGCTCTTCCCGCAGTCTGTTCACCAACTGCGGGTCTTCGACGGGAAAGGCCACTTCGACCCGATTGACCAGATTACGCACCATGGCGTCGGCGCTGGAACAAAACACCTCGGGGTTGCCGTTGTTGGCAAAGTAATACACCCGGGTATGCTCCAGAAAACGCCCGACGATGGAGCGCACCTGGATGTTGTCGGACAACCCGGCGACCCCGGGACGCAAGCTGCAGATACCGCGCACAATCAGGTCCACACGGACCCCCGCCTGAGACGCCCGATAGAGCGCTTGCATGACATCCGGATCCGCCAGGGCGTTGATCTTGAAGATCAGGTGGCCGTGGGCACCGTGGCTGGCCTCGCGCTCGATCAGCTCGATCAGCTTGTCGTGCAGGGTGAAGGGCGCGTGAAACATTTTCTGTATTTTCAGCGCCTTGCCCATACCGGTCAGCTGCTGGAACAGTTTGTTGACGTCGTCCGCCAGCGCATCGTCGCCGGACAGCAAGCTGTAATCGGTGTACAGGCGGGCGTTGCCGGCGTGGTAATTGCCGGTGCCCAGGTGCACGTAGCGTTTCAGGCGCCCTTCTTCCCGGCGAATGATGAGGATCATCTTGGCGTGGGTTTTGTAGCGCACCACTCCATACACCACCACCACCCCGGATTCCTGCAGGCGACTGGCCAGCTCCAGGTTTTCCGCCTCGTCGAAGCGGGCCCGCAACTCGATCACCGCGGTGACCTCTTTGCCGCGACGGGCCGCGTCCATCAGCGCCTCGACAATTTCCGAGTCGGCCCCGGTCCGGTACAGGGTCTGGCGAATGGCCAGCACCTGCGGGTCCTTGGCCGCTTGTCGCAAGAAATCGATCACCGGGGTAAAACTTTCATAGGGGTGCAGCAACAGCATCGGCTGTTCACGGATGGCATCAAACACCGTTTCCGTGGTGCGTATCTGTTTGGGAACCGCCGGAGAAAACCCCGGGTACACCAGATCGGGACGATCCACCAGACCACTGACCGCCTTCAGACGGGTGAGGTTTACCGGTCCGTTGACCTGGTAAAGATCGCGCTCGGTCAGGCCGAACTCCTGCAACAGGAACTGCACCAGATCTTCCGGGCAGTTGTCCGCCACTTCGAGCCGCACGCCGTCCCCGAAGCGCCGGCTGAGCAATTCCCCCCGCAAGGCCGAGGCCAGATCTTCCAGATCGTCCTCCAGTTCCAGGTCGGCGTTGCGGGTCAACCGGAACTGGTAGCACCCCCTGACGTCCATGCCCGGGAACAGTTCCTCCACATGGGCGTGGATCATGGACGACAGGAACACCAGATTATCGCCACCGCTGCAGACGTCGTCGGGCAAGCGCACCAGTCGTGGCAACGAGCGCGGCGCGGGCACAATGGCCATGCCCGTCGCCCGCCCGAAGGCATCCGTGCCGTCCAGCTTGACGATGAAGTTCAGACTCTTGTTGATCAGCCGCGGGAACGGATGGGAGGGGTCCAGGCCGATGGGATTGACCACCGGCAGGATTTCTTCGTCAAAATAACGCCGGATCCACGTTTTCTGCTCCGGCGTCCAGTTGCGCCGCCGCACGAAATGGATGTTTTCCTGCTCCATCTGCGGAATCAGTACATTATTGAGGATGTCATACTGTTCGCGGATGTATTCATGGGCCACCCGGCTGATTTCATGCAGCAGTTGCTCGGGCAGCATGCCGTCCGGTCCGACGCTTTCGCGACCGTATTTCAGCTGCTGGCGCAGGCCTGCCACCCGAATCTCGAAGAACTCATCCATGTTGCTGCTGAAAATACAGCAAAACATCAGCCGGTTGATGAGCGGGTGGGCTTCATCCAGGGCCTGCTGCAGCACCCGGTAATGGAACTGCAGATGGCTCAATTCCCGGTTGAAATAGTTCTCATGGGCCAGCGGGTCTATGGCCGGCAGCGCCAGCGGCAGTTCCGCCGACCGGCCCACCGTGTCGTGAGCCGGCGTGGGGTTGGGGTACTCTGTATTCATCCGTGACAGCCCTATATCAGAATTCGGGTAACAGCCGCCGGTCAGCTCTGTTTCAGCAACCGTGCGGCCCGCAATGCAAAGTAGGTGAGGATGCCGTCCGCGCCTGCGCGCCGGAAGGCCATCAGGCTCTCCATCATTACCGCATCGCCATCCAGCCAGCCGTTCTCGGCAGCGGCCATGTGCATGGCGTACTCACCACTGACCTGGTAGGCGAAGGTCGGCGCCATGAGCTCGGTTTTGACCCGGCGCACCACATCCAGATACGGCATCCCGGGCTTGACCATCACCATATCGGCCCCTTCGGCCAGATCCATCGCCACTTCGTGCAGCGCCTCGTCACTGTTGGCGGGATCCATCTGATAGGTGGCCTTGCTGCCCTTGCCCAGGTTGGCGGCGGAGCCGATGGCATCGCGAAACGGCCCGTAGTAGGCGGACGCGTATTTGGCCGAGTACGCCATGATGCGGGTATTGATGTGCCCCGCGGCTTCCAAAGCCGCACGAATCGCACCGATGCGGCCATCCATCATGTCAGAAGGCGCCACGATATCCACCCCCGCATCGGCGTGGGACAGCGCCTGTTTCACCAGCGCCTCCACCGTCGCCTCGTTCAGCACGTAGCCCTGCTCGTCGATGATGCCGTCCTGACCGTGGGTGGTGTAGGGGTCCAGCGCTCCGTCGGTAATCACCCCCAGCTCCGGACAGGCCGCTTTCAGCGCCCGGATGGCCCGCTGGATCAGCCCCTGTGGATCCCAGGCATCGGCGCCGGTCAGGCTCTTATACTCAGCGGGCACCACCGGGAACAAGGCGATTGCCGGCAGGCCCAGTGCGACCATTTCCTGCGCCTGCTCCACCAGCAGATCGATGCTCAAACGTTCGATGCCGGGCATGGACGGCACGGTTTCACGCTGCTGTTCACCCTCGAGGACAAACACGGGGTAGATCAGATTATCCACCGTCAATGTATTTTCACGCACCAGCCGGCGGGTAAAGTCGTCAACCCGATTGCGACGCAGGCGAGTGACTGGAAAGGTACGATGATGAAATGAGGACACAAAACATCTCCTGAAGGGTTGAGGGAAACTGCCCTCCATGATACACGGCCACGGGGCTTGCGGCAGCGGGACAACTGCGTACATGCGCTTGACACCGTACCACAGGCTTGATTCACTGATTGCCAGGAAGGGCCAGCGGCTCAGCACCCGCGCCCTGCCCGGTATTACCGCCCCCATAACTGAGCACGGCTAGCGTCGGGCGGCGATCGCCACACCCGACCGGTAGCGGGAGACTGTCATGACCGCAACGCACCCCACCCCGGCCCCCATACCGCAGGCACCCACCGCCGGCGACCCGTACCTTGCCAATACCCATGACGTCTTCAATCAGCCGCCAGCGCTGGAAAACTACAACCTGTTGTTGCAGGATCAGGCGCTGCTTGAGTCGCTCAGCCGCGACGACACCCGGCATGGCCTTGCCGACCTGACCGCCTTTGGGGCGATCGCCGGGGCGGCCGACACCATCGCCCTGGGGTTTGCCGCCAACGAGCACCCACCCCGACTGCACACCCATGACCGGTTTGGTCACCGTATTGATGAGGTGAGTTTCCATCCGGCCTACCATCAGCTGATGACCACCGCCATGGCGCAGGGCCTGCACAGCAGTCCCTGGGTCAGCGGCGACCCCCGGGCGCACACCCTGCGCGCTGCCAAATATTACCTGCACGCACAGGTCGAGGCGGCCCACTGCTGCCCCATTACCATGACCTTTGCAGCGATTCCGTCGATCCGCAAACACACCGCCCTGGCGCAAGTCTGGGAGCCCAAGGTGCTCGCCAATGAGTACGACCCCCGCAACCTCCCCGACAGCCAGAAAAGCTCGGTCACCATTGGCATGGCCATGACCGAGAAACAGGGCGGCAGCGATGTCCGTGCCAACACCACCCGCGCCTTTGCCACGGGGCAACCGGGGCCGGGTCAGGCATATGAACTGGTGGGCCACAAATGGTTTGTGTCCGCCCCCATGTGCGATGCCTTCCTGACCCTGGCGCAGACCCCGAAGGGTTTGTCCTGTTTTCTGATGCCCCGGTGGCGGCCGGACGGCAGCAAAAACCCCTGGCAGATCCAGCGCCTCAAAAACAAAATGGGCAATGTTGCCAACGCTTCCAGCGAAGTGGAGTTACGCGGCGCGCTGGGCTGGATGCTGGGAGAGGACGGCCGTGGGGTGGCCACCATCATTGACATGGTGGCGCTGACCCGTTTCGACTGCATGATTGGCAGTTCCGCCGGGATGCGCCAGGCCACTGCCCAGGCGCTCCACCACTGCCGCCACCGCAGCGCATTTGGCCAGCCACTGGCGGCGCAACCGCTGATGCAGAATGTGCTGGCGGATCTGGCTCTGGAAAGCGAAGCTGCCCTGGCTTTCAGCCTGCGGATGGCGCGCGCCCTGGATCAGCAGCATCTGGAACACGAGCGTTTGCTGGCTCGCCTGGCCACCCCGGTGGGCAAGTACTGGATCTGCAAGCGCACCCCCAATCACGCCTATGAAGCCATGGAGTGCATTGGCGGCAGCGGGGTGATGGAAGACTGCATCATGCCGCGCCTGTTCCGGGAATCGCCGGTCAACGCCATCTGGGAGGGCAGCGGCAACGTGCAGTGCCTCGACGCCCTGCGGGCCCTGCAAAACGCCCCCGACACGCTGGACGCGTTTTTTGAGGAGACCGCGCTGGCGGGCGGTGCCGACCGCCGTTTTGACCGGTTCCTCGCCGCCCTTAAGGACGATTTCAGCGACCGCCAGGAGTTGCCGTACCGCGCCCGCAACCTGATGGACCGGCTGGCACTGGCCCTGCAGGCTTCGCTGCTGGTGCGCTATTCCAGTGCCGCGGTGGCCGACGCCTTTTGCGCAGCCCGCCTGCACCCCCACACCGGCATGAATTATGGTAACTTGCCTGCAGGAACCAATGCCGGCGCCATCATTCAGCGGGCGACTCCCGTCGTTGACTGAGCCCCCAACTCTCAAGGTACCCAACCATGTCAGATGTTCTGAGACGTCTCATCAACAGTGCGGAACCGCGCGCCGCCATCACCCCCCACGTCGGCATCATGACCCTGCATTTTCAGCTGTACGGGTGCGAGGATCTGAAAGCCAAACGCAAGGTGTTTGCGCCCCTGCGGGCCCTGTGGGGAAAAGAGTCCGATGTGGCGGTGGCCGAAACCGCCGACCAGGACGCCCTGGATTGCGCCACCTGGACCGTGGCGATTCTGGGCGGGTCCTCGCAGGCCATTGCACAGCGTCTTGACCTGCTCGAAAAAGCCATTGCCGAACGCATTGATGCCCCGGTCCTGGACATCCACAAGGAATTGCTCTGACTCGCATTGTTACCGGTCCGGTGCAGAGCGATTGTGGCACGCGTGCAGGTGAGCCCGTATACTACGCGTCCTCATGGGTGCCAGAATCCGGCTGGCCACAGGTAGTAGTAGGGTAGCTATGACCGACAAGAAAAAAACCGCCAAGGCCTCGCTCGAGACCATGTATCGCGTGTTCACGGTGCCTGAAGCACCGGATTCCACGCTGAGCAGGATTGACCAGGACATTTCCAGCAACCTTGCGGGCTTCCTGCAGGCGCACATTGTCGCGGTTGAGCGCGACCTGAGCGACGTTGAGAAAAATTTTTCCGACGCGGCCATTCCCGAAAAACCCGTTTTTGTGTCCGAGCAGGCCCAGTTCCTGATGGACAAGCTGGTGGCCAATTCGGTGCACACGGCCTCGCCCAGTTTCGTCGGCCACATGACCTCGGCACTGCCCTATTTCATGCTGCCGCTGTCCAAGATCATGATTGCCCTCAATCAGAATCTGGTTAAGACCGAAACTTCCAAGGCCTTCACGCCACTGGAGCGGCAGGTTCTCGGCATGATCCATCGACTGGTGTATCAGGAAGACCGGGCGTTCTATAAAAAATGGATGCACAACCCCCGCTATTCCCTCGGCGCCATGTGCTCCGGAGGCACCGTCGCCAACCTGACCGCCCTGTGGGTGGCCCGCAACCGGGCTTTCCCGGCGGAAGGCAGTTTCCGCGGACTCCATCAGGAGGGGCTGTTCCGGGCGCTGCGGTACTACGGCCACGAAGGTGCGGCCATTCTGGTGTCCAAGCGGGGGCACTATTCCCTGAGCAAAGCGGCGGACGTCTTGGGACTGGGGCGCGAATCCCTGATCAGCATCCCCACCGACGACGACAACAAAATTCTGACGGATGAGCTGCGCAATAAATGTCTGGAACTGCAGAAGCAAAAGATCAAGATCATTGCAATTTGCGGCATCGCCGGCACCACCGAGACCGGTAACATAGACCCGCTGGAGGCCATGGCGGATATTGCCCGGGAATTCAGCGCCCATTTCCACGTCGACGCCGCCTGGGGGGGACCGACGCTGTTCTCGCGCAGCTACGGTCATCTGCTTAACGGGATTGAGCAGGCCGACTCGGTGACTTTTGACGCCCACAAACAGCTGTATGTGCCCATGGGGGCGGGCCTGGTGGTCTTCCGGGATCCGGCCATGGCCAATGCCGTCGAGCACCACGCCCAGTACATCATCCGCAAAGGATCACGGGACCTCGGCAGCACCACTCTGGAAGGCTCTCGCCCCGGCATGGCCATGCTGATTCATTCCGGGCTCAAGATTCTGGCCCGCGAAGGCTACGAGATCCTGATCGATCAGGGAATAGAAAAAGCCCGCAATTTTGCCGAGATGATCGCCAGCGAGGCAGATTTCGAACTGGTCACCCGCCCGGAACTCAACATCCTGACCTACCGCTACTGCCCGGCTCCGGTGCAGCAGGCACTCCGCCAGGCCGACCCCCTTCAGGCTGAACGGATCAACACCAGCCTGAATCGCATCACCAAGTTTATCCAGAAAACCCAGCGGGAGCGTGGCAAAGCTTTCGTCTCCAGAACCCGTCTGGAGCCGGAGCTGCACCATCATTTTCCCTGCATCGTGTTCCGGGTGGTGCTGGCAAACCCGCTGACCACCCTGGATATACTGCGGGACATCCTCAGTGAGCAACGGGAGCTGGCGCAGGACCCGGAGATCGAGGACGAAATCAACATCCTGCATCAGCTGA
This sequence comes from Marinobacter sp. X15-166B, assembly GCF_001752365.1. Classification (GTDB taxonomy): domain Bacteria; phylum Pseudomonadota; class Gammaproteobacteria; order Pseudomonadales; family Oleiphilaceae; genus Marinobacter. The sequence goes on from NZ_MEIY01000001.1 coordinate 913,782, forward strand.
CCGCAGGCGCCACCGCAACCTCGCAACGCGCCGGCAAGCCCGGGTAACCGGGGCCTGCGGGCGTCACCGCCGGTGCGGTGCCCCGCTCAATACAACGCGGCTTCGTCGTCCAGCACTTCGTACAGAATTTCCAGAAACATGTGATCGGCTTCGCTCCAGTTTTCCGGAATCCGTACCGTGGTGTTGGCACTGATTTCCCGGGCGATCAATTCTTCGGCTCCGGGCTGGTTGCGATACTTGCGTGCAATCTCGACAGATTTTACCGCAACGGTCGGGTCGCTCAGCACCTTCTTGATAAACACCCGCAGTTCACTGATCACCCGCGCCTGACTACTCACTGTTACTGTGCTCATCTTGGTTCTCTCCACAAAGGTAATGCCACCAGGGCGGTCCACTCCATCACATCATAAAGCCGCGCAGGGCGTAAAACACCACCGCAGCCATCGCAGCAGAAGCCGGTACGGTAATCACCCAGGCCGCCACGATACGGGTCAGGTGTGAGCGCTTGACCAGCTCTTCCTTGTAAATTTTCTTCAGACGCTTGCGCTCTTTTTTCGACAATGGCAGTTCTTTTTTGTGTTTTTTAGCCCACTTCAGCAGCTTTTCCATTTCTTCCACGGTCGCATTGCGGAAATCGTCCAGGAAGGGTTTCAGGCTGGCGCGGCTCTCCTCATCGTGGTTTTCCATGATGGTGTGCAACTGGCTGGCGTAATTGGATTTGAGGTATTCACGCAAGAAGCCGACCCCGAAGACCCCGCCGAGGGCAATGTGGGTCGAACTGACCGGCAGCCCCAGCTGTGAGGCAATGATGACCGTAAGCGCCGCCGACAGGGCAATGCAGAAGGCTCTGGTTTTGTCGAGGTCGGTTATTTCCGAGCCCACGGTTTTGATCAGCCTGGGGCCAAACAGCATCAGTCCGACCGCCAACCCCAGCGCCCCGATCAACATCACCCATAAAGGAATGCTGGCCGAGGTCACCACCTTGCCGGCGGAGAGTGCGTCGTTAATGGCCGCCAGCGGACCGATGGCGTTGGCCACGTCGTTGGCGCCATGGGCGAAGCTGAGCATGGCGGCGGCGACGATCAACGGCCAGGTGAACAGCGTATTGACCCCTTCCGGGCTGTTTTCCATGGTGGACGAACGTTTGGCCACCAACATGCGCATGGCAAAAAACACCGCCACGGCCAAGCCCAGACCGACCAGAGCGGCGCCCACAAAATCGACCTTCACAATTTTCTTGACGCCCTTGAGCATCAGATAAGTGCCGAAGGCCCACGCCAGTACGGCCACCAACAAGGGCACAAACCGGCGTGCCGCCGGAATCAGGTCGTGACGATACAACACCGTGTGATTAATGAGGTACAGAAACAGCGCGGCGAACACCCCGCCCAGCACCGGCGAAATGACCCAACTGGCGGCGATGGCGCCCACCACGTGCCAGTTGGCAATCCCCCAACCCCCGGCGGCCACGCCTGCCCCCAGCACGCCCCCGACAATGGAGTGGGTGGTGGACACGGGCGCGCCCAACCAGGTGGCCAGATTCAGCCACAGAGCACCGGCCAGCAGCGCGGCGGTCATCAAGAAGACAAAATCCTGGGTGTCGGTCAGGCGATCGGCAGCAATGATGCCGTTCTTGATGGTTGAAACCACCTCGCCACCGGCGATCAGTGCGCCACCCGCCTCAAACACGCCCGCCAGCAACACCGCCGCACCGAGGGACAGGGCCCCGGACCCCACCGCCGGGCCCACGTTGTTAGCCACGTCGTTAGCGCCGATATTGATCGCCATGTAGCCGCCGATGACCGCCGCCGCCATCAATAACATGCCGTTGGGCATTTCGCTGCTCAACTGCCCTACGGTCAGCCAGATCCCCAGCAGGAAAAACAGACTAAAACCAATACGATACCGTTCCGTGGACCGACTGGAGAGGAGTGTATCAAGGTAACCTTTGGCCTTTGCCATATCAGAACCGCTCTCGTGCACTTTGAATCAAGGCGGCCACTATAATTTTTTTACCGCCAAAATGACAACCTGGTTCGATCCCCGACCGGCTCAACCCCGGGTCAAAACCGCGGTGCGCGGGGGCGTTTTCTGTCTCAATGGCTTTGCTGGCAGGCACTTGAGGCTCCTCAACGCAGACGCTACCATGTTGCCCGCAATTCATTTAATCAGGGCATGTTATGGCTTCCATCCAGATTCTAGTCGGCAGTGTCTACGGGGGGGCACTGCGCAGTGCCAACGCCATCAAAGCGGCACTCGAACAGCAAGGCCATAACGTGCAGGTGCTGGACAAGGCCAGCCTCGAGGACATCAGCAGCTCAGCGTGCCCGTTGCTCGTCTGCTCATCCACCACCGGACAGGGCGAGATCCCGCCCAACCTGTTGCCTTTTTACCTTAGTTTGCGCGAGCAACTGCCGCAACAACCCGGCCGCCCGTTTGGCGTGATCGTGTTTGGCGACAGTTCGTTTGGGGACACCTTCTGCGGGGCGGGCGAGTTGCTGGAAGAGGCCTTGCTTGAAACCGGCGCCCACAAAGTCGGCGATACCCTGCAAGTGGACGCCCTGGAGACCGTTGGCGCCGCGGCCACGGCTGAGGCGGTCGCCTGGGCAAGAAACTGGGTGTCCCTGATCTCCGTCTGAGCCCAGACCTGCCGCCCCCCCCTCAGGGCGCGGCCGCTCAGCCCCGCTTGCGGATCAACCCTTCCTGGGCGGCCGAGGCCACCAATACGCCTTCGCGGTTGAAGAAGGCGCCGCGGGTGAGACCGCGCCCGCCGGAGGCGCTGGGGCTGTCCTTGTCGTACAGCAGCCAGTCGTCGATGCGGAATTCCCGGTGGAACCACAGAGCGTGATCCAGGCTTGCAATCTGCATGTCCGGCACCAACAAGCTGCAGCCATGGGGTTTCAGTGAGGTCGCCAGCAAGGTGAAATCCGACAGGTACGCCAGCAGACAACGATGCAGGATCGGGTCATCGGGCAGCTCGCCCTGCACCCGGAGCCAGCTTTGCGCGTAAGGCGGCTTGACCTGAGGGTTGAGCGGATCCTGCGGCTCGGTGGTGCGGAATTCAATCGGTTGTTCCCGCTCCCATAGATGTCGCAGTTTTTCCGGCAGGCGGGAGGCCATCGGCTTGAACAGATCCTGGTCGGAGCGCAACGTGTCCAGCGGCGGTGCCTCGGGCATGTCAAACTGGTGCTCCAGACCCTGTTCCTCGATCTGCAACGACACCGCACAGGTCAGTATTTCACGCCCCTCCTGCCGGGCACTCACCCGCCGCACCGAAAAACTGCCGCCATCGCGCACCCGCTGGACTTCGTAATCCACCGGTAATCGGGGGTTACCCGGACGCAGAAAGTACGCATGCATGGAGTGGGGCATGCGGTCATCCACGGTGCGGGTCGCCGCCATCAGCGCCTGCCCCAGCACCTGCCCGCCGAAAAGATTCGGGAAACCGACGTCTTCACTGTCGCCCTGAAAGTGGTCACCACCGGTGGGTGATACGTCCAGCAACTCTACCAGTTTTCTGGTGACTTCCAGCATGCCTGCTCCTGCGTCAAGTAATTGGCCAAGGTGGAGAAAGTTCTACCGCAAGCGGCTGTAATTGGCAACGAAAACCCTCGACCTGCAATGGCATCAAGCCAGTTCAATCATTTCGAAGTCTTCTTTGCCGACGCCGCAATCCGGGCACAGCCAGTCCTCGGGTACGTCGTCCCAGGCGGTCCCCGGGGCAATCCCGTCTTCCGGCCAGCCCATAGCCTCATCGTAAATCCAGCCACACACTACACACTGCCACTTTTTCATCATCATGCTCCGAAATTGTTCACACGCTCAGTTCAATCAAAGCGCCCGTGCCGGCTGGTGCCAATGTCGGCACCTCCGGTCGGGCGGGCGCCCATGATACCCATCACGCCGGGCGAGACCAACGCCATCCGGGTTGCTGCCAGCTCCTTTTTGGGTCACTCCGCCAGCAAACCAGCCATCCGGGTGGAATTATGACCTCCCTAAGAGGCCTCGGCTTCGGTATAATGCGTCGTTTTACGACAGGATCCGACCGTTATGACCGATACCGTCGCCGAGATGAATCAGGTGTTTCAAGAGGCAGACTGCCTGGTAAATGAGCAGCAGATCGCGGCTGCCATACAGAATATGGCCAAAGCTATCACGGATCGATTAAAAGACCGCAATCCCTTGCTGTTTTGCGTGATGAACGGCGGCCTGATATTCACCGGCCAGCTGCTCACCCAGCTGCACTTCCCCGTGCAGGCGGAGTATCTGCACGCCAGCCGCTACCGCCAGGAAACGACCGGCGGCCTGCTGGAATGGAAACTGAAACCCGACGCCGACATAAAAGGACGCACCGTGCTGATCGTCGACGACATTCTCGATGAAGGCACCACGCTGGACGCCATCGCCGACTTTTGCCGCAGCCAGGGCGCAGCCGAGGTATTGACCGCCGTGCTGGTGGACAAGCAGCACGACCGCAAAGCGCGTCCGGATTTAAAAGCCGACTTCACCGGTGTGGAAGTTGAGGACCGTTTTCTGTTTGGCTATGGCATGGATTACAAGGGCTACTGGCGTAACGCACCGGGAATATATGCCGTCAAGGGTCTCTGAGGGCGGGCCTGGTCTGGCCATCCCCCGCACGGACTGGTACCCCTCTTTCGCCGCAGCAGGCCTGCATGGGTCGCTGCCTTACGAGGTGGCCCACGTGTGGTTGCAACAAACCGGCTCGCTGACGCGGGCCCTGCAACAGCGCTGCCAACAACGACTGCAGGTAGACGTGCGCGCTGAGGGCTTCGCCTTGCCGCGCCCCGATGAAGCCCGGGTGCTGAAAATTCCACCCCGCCAGACGGCCTGGATCCGGGAGGTGCAGCTGTGTGGCGACGGTGAGCCCTGGGTGCTGGCGCGCACGGTGATTCCCCAAGCGAGTTTAACCGGGTCCGGTCGCAGGCTGCGCCACCTGGGCCAGAAACCGCTGGGCAGCTACCTGTTCAGTCGCCGGGAATGGCGGCGCGGCCCCATCCTTCCGGGCCACTGCCACCCTGACCACGCCGCCCAGCCCAGTTATGCGCGGCGCTCCTGCTTTCAGACCCGTGGACACGCGCTGCTGGTCGCCGAGTACTTCCTGCCGGCCTTACTCAAGCGCTAAGCCCGGTGCCCACACCGCCCCCCCCCGACCTTACGCCACGGATTTCATTGGCTATAATCCGGGGTTCATCCGTCACCCAGAGCGCTTTGCCATGTTCACGATGCCCGCCACCATGTCAGTTCGTCTCAAAGACTACGCCACCCTGCTGAGGCTCGACCGTCCCATCGGCGCGTTGCTGTTGTTGTGGCCCACCTACTGGGCCCTGTGGCTGGCGGCGGAAGGCCTCCCCAGCCTGGTCAATCTGATTATTTTCACCCTGGGCGTATTTCTCATGCGTGCCGCCGGCTGCGCCATCAACGATTTTGCCGACCGGGACATCGACCGCCACGTCAAACGCACCAAAGACCGCCCCCTGACCTCCGGCCGGGTCCACCCGCGAGAAGCGGTCGCCCTGTTTGTTGGGCTGGCGTTGCTGGCCTTCGTGCTGGTGGTTGTGTTTACCAACCGGCTCACTCTGTACCTGTCGTTCGGCGGCCTGCTGCTGGCGTTTATTTATCCCTTCATGAAACGCTACACCCACCTGCCCCAGCTGTTTCTGGGTGCCGCTTTCTCCTGGGCCATCCCCATGGCCTGGGCGGCAGAAACCGGCGAGGTGAGCCAACTGGCCTGGCTGCTGTTCACCGCCAACCTGTTGTGGACGGTGGCCTACGACACCCTGTATGCCATGGTCGACCGGGATGACGATTTGAAAATCGGCGTCAAATCTACCGCCATCCTGTTCGGCGACGGCGACCGCGCAATCATCGCGATGCTGCAGGCTTTGGTGGTTCTGGTGCTGATCCTCGCCGGCAGGCAGGCTGAACTGGGCAGTTTCTACTACCTTGGGGTGGCGGCCATGGCCTCGCTGTTTGTCTACCAGCAGCATTTGGCCCGGTTTCGCAGCCGCGAGGGGTGCTTCCAGGCATTTCTGAACAACAACTGGGCGGGATTGGCTGTCTTCATTGGCCTGTTGGTGGACACGCTGCTCTGAGTCGCGGTGGGACTGTCATACAGCTGTCACATTGGACGGGTGTAATACCACTGCAATAAAACTCGATGTAATACAGGGTTGTGCCATGACTGGAAAAACCGTGCTGATTGTGGACGACGAAGCGCCGATCCGCGAAATGATCACCGTCGCCCTGGAGATGGCGGGCTATCATTGCCTGGCAGCGGCCGATGCGCGGGAAGCCCACGCGCTGATCATTGATCACCGGCCCGATCTGGTGTTGCTGGACTGGATGCTGCCGGGTACCAGCGGGATCGAACTGGCCCGCCGGCTCAAACAAACGGACACCACCGCAGAACTGCCCATCATCATGCTGACGGCCAAGGCGGACGAGGACAACAAGGTCCAGGGCCTGGAAGTCGGCGCCGACGATTACCTCACCAAACCCTTCTCCCCCCGGGAACTGGTCGCCCGCCTGCAAGCGGTGTTGCGGCGGACCACCCCCCCGGGCATCGACACCCCGGTGGCAGCAGGCGGCCTCACCCTCGACCCGGGCGGCCATCGGGTCACCACCGCACACGGGGAGCTTTCTTTGGGGCCGACAGAATTCCGCCTGTTGCAGTTTTTCATGACCCACCAGGAACGGGTCTACTCCCGGGCGCAATTGCTGGACCGGGTGTGGGGTGGCAACGTGTATGTGGAAGAGCGCACCGTTGATGTGCATATTCGCCGCCTGCGCAAAGCCCTCGGTGACGATCACAGCCACTTGGTGCAGACGGTGCGCGGTGCGGGTTACCGTTTCTCGACGCGAACCTCCTGATGCATTACAGCCTGTTACGGTATCTGCGCCGGATCCTCGTTTTCTTGCTGATCACCACTGGGCTCGGCGTGCTTGTTGACCAGCCTCTGGCCGGATTAACGGCAGGGTTGGCGGTCTATCTGGGGTGGTCATTGCTGCAGGTTGGCAAGTTGCATCGCTGGTTGCACCACAGCCACAGCACCGCCCCCGAAAGTGTGGGTCTGTGGGGCGACATATTTGACCGCCTGCACAAGCAGCAGCAGCGCCACAAGCGCACCCGCGACCGTCTGGTGGAGCAACTCAGCCGGATTCAGGAGTCCACCAATTCCATGCGTGACGGGGTCGTGATGACCGATGCCAAAGGCGCTCTGGAATGGTGGAACGGGGCCGCCGAACACCTGCTGGGGTTTCAGCACCCCGGTGACCGGGGGCAGTACATCCACAACCTGATTCGCACCCCCAGCTTCAAAGCCTATTTCGATGCCTGCGATTACCGGGAGCCCCTGGCCATGCACTCGCCTGCCCGCCCCCATTTGCATCTGCTGGTGCAAATCAGCCTGTTCGGGGACGGCGAGCGGCTGATCATGGCCAGGGATGTCACCCGCTTGCATCAGCTTGAACAAATGCGCCGCGATTTTGTTGCCAATGTGTCCCACGAGCTGCGCACCCCGCTCACCGTGATCAGTGGTTATCTGGAAACCTTGCGCGATCATGGGGACGACCTGCCGCCCCCCTGGCAGCGCGCGCTGACCACCATGACGCAGCAGTCGGCGCGGATGGAAGCGCTGGTTGCGGATCTGATCCTGCTGTCCAAAATAGAAACCGGCGAACACACGCTGACCGACCGGGTGATGGATGTGCGTGCCCTGCTGGAAGACCTGTGTCGCGACGGCCAGGCCCTGAGTGGCGACCAGCAGCATCGGTTCAACCTCGACATCGCCGGACCCTGCGAGCTGAGAGGGGATGAAAGCCAACTGACCAGTGCGTTTTCGAATCTGATCTTCAACGCCGTGAACTACACCCCCGCCAAGGGGCGGATCACGGTGCGCTGGTACACGGACCGCGACGGGGCGCATTTATCCGTGAGCGACACCGGTGTCGGTGTCGACCCGGTGCATATCCCCCGGCTGACCGAGCGCTTTTACCGGGCCGACCCCAGTCGTCATCAGGGCAGCGGCGGTACGGGCCTCGGGCTGGCCATTGTGAAGCACGCCCTGCTGAACCACGACGGCCATCTGGAGATCAACAGCCAACCCGGAGCCGGCAGCACTTTTACCTGCCACTTCCCCCCGCACCGTCTGGTGGCCCGAGGTGCCGACTAGGCCGGCCCGACGCGCCAGCCCCGCACGCCAGTTGTCGCCGGCGGCGGCCTTACTGATTTGTCATTACCTGCCGTTCAGATAGGCGTTCAAAGCGCTGCAAAACACGCTACCATGGGGCCTGACGATTCTTGCACCGTGACGTGAGGTTCCTGTGACATCCATACTTACCCGGCGCCTTCGGCGTCCTGTTGTTTCCCGCTGGCAGGCGGTCGCTGGCCTCGCCGGATTGCTGATGGTCCCTTTCGCACAGGCAGCACCGACTGCCGATTTCGGTCAATGCGTGGCCGACCTGAAAACCCGGGCAATCAGCAACGGCGTTTCTCCCCAGGTCGCCGAAGACGTGCTCAGCCAGGTTGCCCACCTGGATCGGGTCATCGAGCTGGACCGGCGGCAACCCGAGTTCACCACGACCTTCGCGGACTATCTGAACCGGCGTGTCAACAAACGCCGAATCGAACAAGGCCGCAAACTGTTGCAGGAGCATGACGAGTTGCTGGCCCGGGTGAGCGCACAAACCGGTGTGCCGCCCGCTTACCTGCTCGCCTTCTGGGGGCTGGAAACCAACTACGGCAGCTACTTTGGCCGCATGTCGGTGCCCAGTTCCCTGGCCACCCTGGCCTGCGACGGCCGTCGTGGCCACTATTTTACCTCGGAACTGATCGCGGCCTTACAGATCATCGAGGAAGGCGCCATCGCCCCGGAATCCATGGAGGGCTCCTGGGCCGGCGCTATGGGTCACGTGCAATTCATGCCATCGGTGTTCTTGCGCTACGCCGTGGATGCCGACGGGGACGGCCGCCGCGATCTGTGGAACAGTCTGCCTGACGCCCTGATGTCCGCCGGCAATTTTCTCAACAGTCTGGGGTGGGACGGCGATTACCGCTGGGGACGTGAAGTGCTGTTGCCGCCGGGGTTCGATTACGCCGTTGCGGGAGGCGAGAAACGCTCCCTCCGCGCATGGCGCGAGCTGGGGGTGAAGGACGCGTTCGGCCAGGCGCTGGCGGACGACGACATTCAGGCCGCCCTGATCGTGCCCGCCGGCCATCGCGGGCCCGCGTTTCTGGCCTACCACAATTTCAATGTCATCATGGGCTGGAACCGTTCCGAATTTTACGCCATTGCGGTGGGCCATCTGGCCGATCGCATTGCCGGAGCCGGCGGCCTGACCAATCCACCGCCGACCGACACCCCGGCGCTGAGTCGCGACACCATTGAACGCTTGCAAGCCACTCTCACCGAGCAAGGCTTCGCTGCCGGCAACGCCGACGGCATCCTCGGCCCTGCCACCCGGCAGGCCATCCGCAGCTTCCAGCGCGCCAACCGGCTGACCGCAGACGGTTACCCGGACCGGGCCTTGCTCGACGCGCTGGGCGTCATGGCAGAGGCTGACTGATGCGGCTCGATTATTTTGTGGCCAACGCCTCGCCGCTGTCACGCAAGGAAGCCCGGGTGGCGATCCGCAGCAAGCGGGTGCGCATCGGTGACCAGGTGTGCCGCAAAGCCGCCACCCATCTGGCCCCCACCGACCAGGTCAGTCTCGATGGTGAGCTGCTCACCTTGCCGGAAGAGCGCTATATCATGCTGCACAAGCCTGCCGGGGTGGTCAGCGCCACCACCGATCCGCAACACGTGACCGCGTTGAGTTTGTTACCTGCCCAGTGGCGCAGCAAGCTGCATCTGGTCGGGCGACTTGACCTGGACACCACCGGCCTGCTGTTGCTCACCACCGATGGGCACTGGTCGCATCGTATTACCTCCCCCAGACGTGCGTGCCCCAAGACCTATAGGGTGGGGCTCGCCGCCCCCCTGGAAGAATCGGCGGCCAGACACTTGACTCAAGGCGTCCTGTTGAAAGGTGACCCCCGGCCCACTCAGCCCGCACAGCTGACGCCGGTGTCGGCGACGGTTATCGATCTGACCATCACCGAGGGGCGTTATCATCAGGTGAAGCGCATGCTGGCGGCGGTGGGGAACCATGTCGTTTCGCTGCACCGCCGGCGCATCGGGGATATCTGGCTGGACCCGTCGCTCGCACCCGGAGAATTCCGCGACCTGAGCCCCGACGAAGTATCCAGTTTCGCCGGGGATGCCGGGGTCACAGCCGCTCGAAGCGCTGGGCCTTGAGGTTCTTGTGCACCGAGTGGGCGGTAAACACTTCACCGTTCATGGCGATATACACCCCCGCGGGCAGCAGCTTGACCGCGGCGGTCGCAAAACCCAGATTGAAGACCGCGTCGCTCCGGCGCATCCGCGCCGGTTGCATGGAGCCCAGCAGCACCACCGTCTTGTCCGGATTCTGGGTCGGTTCCAACGCCTTGTACTCCGCCATTCGAGCGGTTATGGCCTGCGCTGTCTGCACCATGGTGTCGGTCCCGTGGGTGATCAGCATCCATCGGTGCGGACTGGCAATCACTGCGGTGGCAATGCGCTCACGGTCCTCATCGGTCATTTCCAGGCTGTCTTTACGCAGTAACCCGGTGATCACATAGTCATCGTTTATGTTGGCTTCCGCCAGCAATTCGGGCACCAGACTGTCACCGATCTCAAATTCGCTGTTGGCATCGAAGTAGACCTTGTCGATGGTGCCACCCGTGGTCACAATTTCTATCATTGCGTTACCTTTTGCGCCGCATACTGAAGATTCTTACTTTGCTCGTAGGCTTTGGCCGCCGCCGCAACCTGGCCGGATTCGCCGCTTGCCAGCCAGCGCCGGATGCGACCGGCATCCCCCAGCGGGGAGCGGGTTCCCAGCGAGTCCAGCAACACCGTGATCACGGGTTTGCCATTCATGTCCGCCACCATCACCAGGCAGCGTCCCGCGGCCTTCAGGTAGCCGGTTTTACTCAGGCGCACATCCCAGTTGCCCCGGTGCACCAGTACATTGGTGTTGCCAAACGCCAGATCGTAGCGGGGCTGACGGAAACGTGCGGTAAAATACCCGGTGGTGGAGTATTCCATGATCGCCGGGTACGCCAGCGCCGCTTCCACCAGCCGCACCAGATCGGCGGCGGTGGAGCGGTTGTGCGCCGACAGCCCGGTCGGATCGACAAAACGGGTCTGGGTCATGCCCAGCGCCCGGGCCTGGTCATTCATGGCAGTGACAAACGCGTCGTACCCACCGGGGTGGTGGCGGGCCAGCGTGTAAGCAGCAAAGTTTTCCGACGACATGAGTGCAATACGCAGGATGTCAGCCCGTGACAGGGTTGAGCCCACCCGAATGCGGGTGTAAGCGTTCGCTGCCGCTTCCTTGTGCCGTGGATAAAACTCCAGCCGCTCCGACAGTGGCGCACCGGAATTCATCACCACCAGCGCGGTCATCAGTTTGGTGATGGACGCCACCGGCACCGGGCGTTGCGCATTTTTGCCGTACATCAGGGTCTGTGCGCCCACTTCGGCCACCGCCGCCTGCACAGAAGCGAGATTCGGCCCGGCAGTCTGCGCCAGAACCTGAGGGATGAGTAACACCCCCAACACCACTGCCAACCACCCTCTAAATGCTATCACCGACACTCCCGTTCCCTTACCCTGCGCACTGACATGATTCCCAGGCGCGAACCCATTGTGCCGCTACTATACCAGTGCCGGCCGGGCGGTGCGCCGGTATAATGGGCCCTTTGCAAGCGTCCGTTTCACTTGCTCAGCCCTGCCGGGGGTCGGTCGCTGCCACCTTGGTGTTACTGCTGTTGGCATCCCGGAACTCCAGCAACGTTTGCAGACCGTCAAAGCTGACCACCTGGCGAAAGTCGAGCCAGTCCACCAGACAAAACAGACACATGGCCGGGTAGTCCCAGCGGCTGAATTGCCCCTGGGTCACGGCATCCGCCAACACCTGCAAGGTGGTTTGCAGGCGTTCACGCTGCAGTCGATAAAAGAGCACATCCTGCCCGACCTCCAGTCCCGATCGTTTGGACAGCAGTAAAATGACCGCGGCATCGTTGGCGGCATCGATCACGGTGAGCTGATTTTCCTGTTCCCAGGTCAAGGTTGCCGCGCCTGCCAGGGCGCTCAGGTAGCGGGCGATCACCCGCGAGTCATAGATATGCCGGGCCCCGTCAATCAATACGGGAACCTTCAAGACGGGGCTGCAGCGCCGCAAGTGGTCACGGCCCTCGTCGTAGATGTCCAGATCAACAAATTCGTACTGCGTCTCACCCAGCAACAGGCGAATGCGCCGCACGTAGGGAGACGTGGTGGAACCGATGAGTTTCATACAACCTCCTATAGTGGCCGGGACGTCTGCCGCACCGCGGCTGCTTGAACATTGAAGTTTAGCGCTCATGCCGCCCCCTGCCCAATACCGGTGTTGATGCCGGTCAGCGTGCCTGACGGCCACCCGCCAGACACAAAAAAAGGCAGCCGAGGCTGCCTTTCTTGAAGTGCTGTTGTCTGCTACTTACAGAGCAACAACGTTCTCCGCCTGAGGTCCTTTTTGGCCCTGGGTGACGGTGAACTCGACCTGCTGGCCTTCAGCCAGAGTTTTGAACCCTGAACCCTGGATGGCGCTGAAGTGAACGAAAACGTCCGGGCCGCCTTCGCGAGTGATGAAACCAAAACCTTTTGCTTCGTTGAAGAACTTAACGGTACCGGTAGTAGTAGACATACTATGAATATTCCTGCAATCAATCATTTATCTGCCGCCACTGCATGTGGACAGCGTTTACGGAAATACAGTACTCGCGGAATCAAAAACAGGACGGTGCACGGCATACTACAGCGGTATACGTCTTATTCATGAACTGCTTTGCTGAATTTCTCCTACAAGACCGACTCTACTATTAGTTGCCGGGCTTGCCAAGTGTATTTTTTAAGCGATAAGTACAGTTACACAGTGTGCCGATTCTCTGCTCAGCCCCGCAGCAAACTGAAGGTATAGAGCCCCAGCGCCACCATCAGCAGGGTGCCGGCCACGTGAACCAGACCGCCTGCCAAGGCCGCCATCCATTTGCCGTTCTGGATGGCGGCAAACATTTCCAGCGAAAAGGTGGAGAAGGTGGTCAAGGCCCCGCACAGCCCCGTGATGGCAAACAACCGCCACTCGGGGGCCAGCGCACTTGGCCCACTGAAATAGCCAATCAGCAACCCGGCCAGCCAACTGCCCAGCAGGTTGGCCAGCAAGGTGCCCAGAGGCACCATTTGCTGCTCACTGTTGAGCCACAGACTCAGGGCCCAACGGGCATTAGCGCCCACCGCAGCCCCCAGACTGACCGCACACACCGACAGCCACACAGGGGCGCCCTAGCGGTCGCTGGCGTGGTGGACGACGGTGTCTTTGTTGTGCGCAAAAGCGTCGAAGGCAAAATCATCCACGGTCAGCATGTTCAACACCTTTTCCTCATAGCGGGCCATAAATTCGGCTTCTTCCGCGCTGAATACCTGCGCCTGCTGCGCCGCCGCAAAGCGTTGTTCGGGGTGCAGCGCGTCCATCGGCAACTCGCCCTGAGCGTAGGCTTTGGCGACCTTGCGGTACAGCGATTCGGCGTGCTCGTAGTCGCTCAACAACTCATTGTAGCGGGCGATCGGATTATCGACCGCTCCGTTGTCGTCGGTCCAGATGCCCGCCGTCAATTTGGCCCGCAGCGGCGTATCGGTGGAGATGGCCCCGGCCAGCACCCGGGTCAGGTCGTCATGGGGTTCGGGCCAGCGGCGGCCGAGGGGCAAGGTGATGGCCCGCAGTGCCCAGGCCAGCGGCCGGTTGGGTAGATTTTGCAGGAATCCGTCCAACGCGACTTCCACCCGGTGCAGCAGTAACGCCAGACTGTACTCCATCAATTCACACTCTTTGCCCACCGGTTCTGCTTCGTACCAGTTTTTCAGCACCATGGAGCTCAGGTACAGATTCGACAACATGTCACCCAGGCGGGCCGAAATCAGCTCCCGCATCTTGAGCTCCGCCCCCAGGGTGGTCATGGCCGCATCGGCGCATAACCCGAAAGCGGCGCTGAAGCGAGCCACAGCCCGGGCGTAACGTCCGGCCACACCCCCAAAGGGCACGTCGGCCATGCCCAGACCCAGGGCCTGGGTGAAGGCACGGGCGGCGTTGCCGAAGACCAGACCGGCGTGACCGAAAAAGGCCTCATCAAAGGCGTGGATATCGTCGTTTTCTTTGGCCGCCAGTTCCTTGAGCACATACGGGTGGCAGCGGATGGCCCCCTGACCGAAGATCATCAGGCTGCGGGTCATGATGTTGGCGCCTTCCACGGTAATCGACACCGCGGATCCGCTGTAGCTGACGCCCAGATAATTGCGGGGCCCCAGGGTCACGGTTTTGCCGCCGTGGACATCCATGGCATCGGTCAGCACACGGCGCTGCATCTCGGTCAGGTGGTATTTCAGGATGGCCGATGGCACTGCCGGCTGCTCGCCGTGATCCACCATGTTGGCGGTCTGATTGACCGCCGCCTGGGCGATATAGGTGTGCGCCGCAATCCGTGCCAGCGCTTCCTGCACCCCTTCCATCTCCGCCACCGGCGCATTGAACTGGCGGCGGATGCGGGTATAGCCCCCCGCCGTTGCGAGCGCATAGGCGGCGGTACCGGCTGCACCCGAGGGCAGTGTGATGCTGCGCCCCACCGAAAGGCACTCCACCAGCATGCGCCACCCCTGCCCCGCCATTTCCTGCCCACCGATGATGAAGTCCAGCGGGATGAACACATCTTTGCCGACAATCGGCCCGTTCATGAACGGACTGCCGACCGGGCAATGGCGACGGCCAATCTCCATGCCGTCAGTGTCGCGCGGGATCAGCGCGCAGGTGATACCGTAATCTTTGGTGTCCCCCAGCAACCCGTCCGGATCGAACATGCGAAAGGCCAGGCCCACTACGGTGGCGACCGGGGCCAGGGTGATCCAGCGCTTTTCGAAATTCAGCCGCAGCCCCAAAACTTCCTTGCCGTCGAACTCCCCCCTGCAGACAATGCCGGTGTCCGGCAGGGCGGTGGCGTCGGAGCCGGCACGGGGACCGGTCAATCCGAAACAGGGAATCTCACGGCCATCGGCCAGGCGCGGCAGGTAATGTTGTTTCTGTTCTTCGGTGCCGTATTTCACCAGCAACTCGCCGGGACCCAAGGAGTTGGGCACCCCTACGGTGACCATCAGGGTTTCGTTCACGGAGAGTTTCTGCAGCACCGCCGATTGCGCCTTGGCGGAAAAGCCCAATCCACCGTACTCTTTGGGAATGATCATGCCGAAGAATTTTTCCTGCTTCAGAAACTCCCATAACTCCGGAGGCAGGTCGGCCCGTTCAAAGGCAATATCCCAAGCGTTGCACATGCCTGCGGCGGTGGCACATTGCGTGTCGACGAACGCCTGTTCTTCTGCGGTCAGACCGGTATTGCGGTTAATCAACAAGTTATGCCAGTCAGGGCGGCCGGTAAACAGTTGCCCGTCCCAGCCCACGGTGCCGGCTTCAAGCGCGGTTCTTTCCGTATCGGACACCTTGGGCGCCACTTTCTTGAATAATGCAAACACCCGGGGGGTCAACCAACTCTGACGAAACCCAGGCAGACCTGCTGCCGCGGTGATCGCCGCACCGATGAACAAGATCAGTGCCAGCATGCCAGAGGCGAATATCAGCGACGCGAGTCCGACAACGACCATTACCGTGATCGCCTGCTTTGCGCCGCCTTCCTGGCGCATCACCACCAATAACCCTGCAATGGCAATTAACAACAGTATCAGCGTCATCATAAACTCTCTTTGTCATTCATGGGTAAACCGTTGCTCAACTTCAATTCGTTACGTGCAAACTACATGATTGGCTGCAACCTTGCCAAGATCAGGCCGTCACAATCACCCGGACCCCCTCGAGGGCCAGACTGGCTTTTTCCAGCGCCGCTTCCGCCGCAGCCAATTGCCCCCGGAAGAATTCGATTTCTTCTGCACGAATCGACGGATTGGTGCGCTGTAACGACTCCAGCCGGCGGATTTCACCCTCCAGCAACGCCCTCACCCGCGCCTGAGACTCTGCCTTCAGAGGTTCCAGCTGAGGTGCCGCCAGTTGTTCGGCATGGGCCACCATGGTTTCAACCTCGGCGCGTATTTTCGGCACCACCGCTTGCGCAGTACGGCGGCGGATGTTGGCGCAGAGTTCGTTGAGCCGATCATGGGGCAAAGCGGCGGTCAGATCGCGCCCATTGACATCCACCAGCAGCCGCACCGGCGAAATGGGCAGGTAACGGGACAACTGCAGGCTGTCCGGGGCCGGACAATGCACCGTGTACAGCGCCTCCAGCAACAAGGTGCCGGCGGGCAGGCCTTTCACCGCAATGCTCGCCAGTGCTGCCTTGCCCAGCCCGGTACTGGTGACCGAATCGAGGATGCCGGTCACCAGCGGGTGCTCCCAGCTCATGAACGCCATGTCTTCCCGCTGCAGCGCCTGCTCCCGGCTCCAGGTCACGGTGAGCCCCTCGTCTGGCAGCTCGGTCACATGACCGGTCTGACGGTGGTCGCTGTGCTTGAGCACATCCGCGTGCTCGGAGTGGTCTTCCATATCCACTCCCAGAATATCAAAGGCCTCCACCAGGAACTCATGCAACCGCGCGGACGATTCTTCCTGCTCGATCTGGCGAATCAGCCCACGGGCACTGTCCGGGCGGCAGGAGTTGATTTCTATCAACGCATCCCGCCCCTTATGCAGCAAGGCCTGCAGTTCCCGGGTACGGGTCGCGGTCTGCTCGATCAGTCCCTCCATCCCGGTTTCATCGCCGGCAAGCGCCGCCTGCCAGGCGTCCTCCACCTGCCCCTTGACCGTCACCCCCACCGCACAGCTTTCGGTGAACGCACCCAGGCCTTCGTCAAACCAGCGGAACTGCACCGCCTGGGCGGTATCCTGCAGATAGGGCACATGGATATGAATGGTGTCGGACTGGCCAATCCGGTCAAGCCGGCCAATGCGCTGTTCCAGCAAGTCCGGGTTTTCCGGCAGGTCGAACAGAATCAGGTGCTGGGCGAACTGGAAATTGCGCCCTTCACTGCCAATCTCGGAGCAGATCAGCGCCTGGGCACCCTGCTCGGTTTCGGCGAAGTAGGCGGCGGCACGATCCCGCTCCAGCAGGTTCAGGTGCTCGTGGAACGCGGCACTGCGAATGCCCGCGCGCAACTGCAGATACTCCTCCAGCGCCATCGCCGTTTCCGCCCGCGCACAGATCACCACAACCTTGTGGGGTTTGAGACTGCTCAATTGTTGGCGCAACCAGCCCACCCGTGGGTCCTCGGCCAGCCATTGCTCGGCTGACACCGCCTGCTCGGGGGTCAGCCCGGGGCGGCCGAAACGCATTCCCTGGTCGCTGTACAATGGCGGACACGGCAACGGATAGGCGTGCAGTGCGCGCGCCGGGAAACCCTGAATCGCCGCCCGGGTGTTGCGGAACAACACCCGGCCGGTCCCGTGCCGGTCCAGCAGAGCCTCAATGATCTGCGTGGCGGCATCCGGCAACGCCAGTAACGGCGCCAGATCCTCCCCCAGGAGGGTGTGCAGAACCGCAAGGTCTTCCGGCGCCGGTGTACCGGTTGCCAGTAGCCGTCGCACCACCTGGTTGACCTGGTCATAGCTCGCTTCCTCCGCAAGGAAACTGGCCAGGTCATGAAACCGGGCGGGGTCCAGCAACCGCAGCCGTGCAAAGTGACTGGCGACGCCCACCTGTTCAGGGGTGGCGGTCAGCAGCAACAGCCCGCGGGTAATCGCCGCCAGACGCTCAATCAACCGGTATTCCTCACTGACCGCTTCCGGGCTCCACACCAGATGATGGGCTTCATCCACGACCATCAAATCCCAGCCCGCAGCCAGCGCATCCTGGTGCGCACGTGTATGGGTTTTCAAGAACCCAAGACTGCACAACACCAGTTGCTCCGTCTCAAACGGATTCTGGGGTTGGGCGTCGGCAGTGGCGACGTCCTCGTCTGAGGTGGGGGGCACCGCGTAACGGTTCTCATCGATGATCGCAAAGCGCAGATTGAAGCGCCGCAGCATTTCCACCAACCATTGATGCACCAGGGAATCCGGCACCACAATCAGCACCCGGCGGGCCAGCTCGGTGTGCAGCTGATAATGCAAAATGAGCCCTGCTTCGATGGTTTTCCCCAGCCCCACCTCATCGGCCAGCAATACCCTCGGGGCGTACCGACGGGCGACTTCATGGGCAATGTGGATCTGGTGGGGCAGGTGCTGGGTCCTGGCTCCGATCAGCCCCTGCACCGGTGATGCGCGCAACCGGTCCAGATGCTGCAAGGCGGCGACCCGCAACCGGAAGGCGCCATTGCGATCAAACTGTCCGGCAAACAGCCGCTGATGGGGCGCGGAAAAATTGACCGTGCTGCTGAGGCGGACTTCAAAGACCGGTTTGAGGTCACCACTGCCATCGTCGGCGTGGTACAACAGCACCCCGTCCATGTCTTCAACCGCACGCACCGTCAGGGTGTCGCCATCAAAAGTCTCGATCTGCTCACCGATCTGGTACACCACCCGAGCCAGGGGTGCATTGTCTATCGCATAGGTCCGCTCTTCATCGGCGGCGGGGAATCCGAGGGTCACCCGTCGGCCGGAAACTTCGGTAACGATCCCCAGGCCAAGCCCGGTGTCGCTGTGACTCACCCACCGCTGACCCACTGCAAAATCTGACGTATTCAAAAAACCTCCCGGCCATTACTTTTCATGGTTGATAACAATTCTGGCTCGCGCACCCAGAAGGCGGTGGCACCGCACACCGCAGCGGGTACCACCAGCAGGTTCAGCAGCGGCACCATCGCTGCCAGAGTCACCGGCACTCCGAACCCCAGAGCGGCCAAGCGCCGCTTTGCCAATTGGCGCCGCAACAAGGAAAAACTCATGCGGTGATTGTCCGCCGGGTAGTCCACGTACTGCAGGGCCATCATCCAGCTGTTAAACATTAGCCACAACACCACCGCCACCAGGTTAACCACGGGAATCAGCCCGATGATAAAAAGCCCCAGCGCCCGGGGCAGGTAATAGGCTATTTTTTGCACTTCACGCCACAGCGCTGGCGGAACGTCGCGCACAATCTGGCCCCAGCCACCGGCAACCCCCACCTCTTGTCCGGTCAGATGTTTTTCGGTCAGTTCGGATAAGTAGCCGTAAAACGGCGACCCGATCAGATTCGCCAGAATAACAAACCCATAGGCCAGCATGAGAACCACCACGCCGCCGTACAGCAGCCAGAACAACCAGCTGAGTGCTTGCAGCCAGGGCCAGTCAGGCAAGCTGTCCATGGCCGCGGCAATCAGGGTGGAGACCCAACCCGCCAGCAGGTAGAAGAGGGTCGCGAACAGAACACTATTGAGCAGCAGTGGGATGATCACGAACAGGCGCAAGCCGGGCTGGCGTATCAACCGGAAACCTTCGCCGAGATAACCCAAACCGTGAAAAAAGTTACCCTTGAACATGGTGACCAACAACTCCGTTCGCGCGCGTAAACAATGACAGTGACGGGGCGCAAAGCATATCATGTCGGCAAACACCACCACAGCCCGATGCGAAGATGAGCGCGATGACCCTGATGAACGCTTTGCTGCGCAATACCTATTTATGGCGCCTGATTCTGATCCTGTCACTGATCGGTATTCTGTTTCTGGCCACGACCAGCCAGCCTTACCCCATTCCCTCGTCCGGCAATGACAAAATCAATCACGTGTTGGCGTTTGTTCAGTTGACCCTGGTCAGTCGGCTGGCCTGGCCCGGGGCGCGCCCGGGGATACTCGTGGCGGTGTTGCTGGGGTACGGCCTGTCCATTGAGTTGATCCAGGGGCAGCTGCCCTACCGGTATTTTTCCCTCGCCGACCTGCTGGCAGACGCCGTTGGCATCGCCATTGGCTGCCTGCCCTGGCCTGGCGTAGGTTCCCGCGCCTCAGACCGACCCTCCGCGCCTCCCGCGAATTAGCGAAATCCGCCACCTTCCGTGTGAGATATTTCCTACACGCTGCGTAGGCATTTTCGGCAACGTGCGTGCGCGGGGCGCTTCCAGCTCTCCCAAAAACCACATAAGCTATTGATACCAGAGAACTTAATAAGGGGCGCCGAGTGATTGAACACTTCCCCAACGCGGTACTGCCCCCCCCATTTTGACCGCCGGCTTGCTATAGTGGGGGTGTCAGGATGACAAGGAAACGGACGACGCAACGGATGCACCTTCACAGGAAGTGAAGAGAAGCAAGGACAGAGGACGCTGCTTAGGGAAAGTGAGTTGGCCGGCCAGGACGCCGGCGCCATGGAGCTGGCAGAAGGATACCGCATAACAGGGCTGTTGCGGCGCGCGCAAGGAAGGCGCTAACCTGTTCCGACAAAAGGCAACCTCCCCCAGGTTGCCTTTTTATTTGCCTCCGGTTTCTCCCTGCGGCACCTCCGTTATACTGGGTGCTTCCTTCTGCCGCCCCCTGGAACGTCGATATGCCATCGCGACCGGATACCAGTAACTACCGCGCCCTGTTTCTGCACGCCACCCCACTGATGGATGTCCGCGCACCGCTGGAATTTGCCCGCGGCAGTTTTCCGGAGGCCCGCAACGCGCCGCTGATGAACGATGAGGAGCGCCACCGGGTTGGCCTGTGTTACCAGCAACAGGGCCAGGAACAGGCCATCCGGCTGGGGCACCAACTGGTTTGCGGTGACCTCAAAACGGCCCGTCTGGCAGCCTGGACCCGTTTTACCCGCCAGCACCCGCAGGGATACCTGTATTGTTTCCGGGGCGGTTTGCGTTCGCATCTGGTGCAACAATGGCTGCGGGAATCCGGGGTTGATTACCCTCTGGTTACCGGCGGTTACAAGGCCATGCGGCGCTACCTGATCGACACCCTGGAAGCCCTGACCGCCCAAGCGGACTTCGTCCTTCTCAGCGGCCGCACCGGCACCGGCAAAACCCGTGTGCTGACCCGGTTGCCCAACCCAGTTGATCTGGAACACCTGGCCAATCATCGCGGCTCCAGCTTCGGACGCCAGATAACCCCCCAACCCAGCCAGATTGATTTTGAGAACCGGCTGGCGGTTGCCCTGCTGCAGGCCACCCACCGCCATGGCCTGACTGTCTACCTGGAGGACGAAAGCCGACTGGTGGGTCGCTGCGCGTTGCCCGAACCCCTGCGCGCGCGCATGGCGCACGCGCCCCTGCTGGTGTTGGAGCGCCCCCTGGCGGAACGGGTGCGGATTATCCGGGAAGATTATATTGAGCAGATGCTGGCGGGTTACTGCACCCGGGATGGCGCCGCGGGCTGGCACAGTTTCCGCGAGTACTTGCTCGGAGCACTGGAGCGTATTCAGCGCCGACTGGGCGGCGAGCGTTACCGGCGCCTGCGTCATGAGATGGAAGAAGCGCTGAGTGCTCACCAGCAACATGG
The DNA here is from genome assembly GCF_001752365.1 of Marinobacter sp. X15-166B. Lineage (GTDB taxonomy): Bacteria > Pseudomonadota > Gammaproteobacteria > Pseudomonadales > Oleiphilaceae > Marinobacter. The sequence goes on from NZ_MEIY01000001.1 coordinate 935,315, forward strand.
TGATCTGTCGGGGCACGAGCGGTGGATAGCACGCCTGCTGAGGGACTATTACGACCCCATGTACGACTACCAACTGCAACAGAAATCCGGTCGTATTTTGCTCAGGGGCGATCCAGACACCATCATCGCCGGCACCTCAACCATTGCGCAACCATTTTAATGCGCTGATTATTTTACCCTTATTGGCGTCCTCTGCTATAACAGCGTACAGATACACACATGTATCCTGCGAGCAAACACACTGCAACGCACTACCGCAAGGAGCTGTTATGGACGATCTACTGGGAGCAGACGGCAAAGCCTCAGAGCTGTTTGAACAAGCCACCGCCATGGTCATCAGCTACGCCCCCAAGGTGCTGCTGGCCATTGTCACCCTGATGGTGGGTTTGTGGCTGATCAATCGTTTTGTCAGCGTGCTGGACAAAAAACTGAGCGCCAAGGACCCCACCCTCAATAAGTTTCTGTGTGGTCTGATCGGCATCGCGCTGAAAATCATGCTGCTGATATCCGCTGCGTCGATGATCGGCATAGCCACCACCTCCTTCATCGCGGTTATTGGTGCCGCCGGTCTGGCGATCGGTCTTGCGCTGCAAGGCAGCCTGGCGAATTTTGCCGGCGGTGTACTCATTCTCATATTCAAACCCTTCAAGGTGGGCGATACCATTGAGGCCCAGGGGTTTCTGGGCTCGGTCATCGAAATCCAGATTCTCTACACCATCATCAACACCTTCGATAACCGTCGGATTGTGATCCCCAACGGCGACCTGTCCAATTCCAGCCTGATCAACATGAGTGCCTACGATACCCGGCGTTGCGATATGCAATTCGGCATCGGCTACAACGATGACATCGACCAGGCCAAAGCGATCCTGAAACGGCTGATTGAGGAAGACGAGCGTGTGCTGAGCAGCCCCGAGCCCATGATCGTGGTGGGCGGCCTGGGTGACAGTTCCGTGGACCTGAAGGTCCGGGCATGGACCGAATCCGGTGATTTGTGGCCGTTTTACTGGGACATGCAGGAGCGGGTCAAAAAGGCCTTTGACGCCGAAGGAATCTCCATCCCCTTCCCGCAGCGGGCCGTGCATGTGTATAAAGTCGAGTGAACACGCCATCTTGGCTGCTTCGGGAAATCAAAGGGCGAGCCTCGCATTCTGCCAATCCTCAACTAAGATAGCGGGTAGGAAGCCCGAGAAACCCGCGCGGTGCCGCTTCCAGATCAGCCCGGCTGATTGGCTCTGCCAACCTGCGGCCGGGAAGAGGCTGTTTTTTGCTGGTAGGAGGTCTTTATGCCGGTACAGCAAATCAAAGATTTTCTGGAGCAGGCTGGTGTTGACTACTCCAGTCTGACACACCCCCCCGCCATGACCGCCCGGCAGCGGGTTCAGGTTGCCCCCATCATCGGCGAGCAGATGGCCAAGGCGGTGGTCATCGATCTGGATGGCAAACCGGCCATGCTGGTGATGCCGGCCACCTGGCGGGTGAAGTGGGAGCGGCTCAGCGGGGTACTCGATACCGATTTTGTCGAACTGGCCGATGAAGAGGAGTTCCTGCACCTGTTCCCGGGCTGTGAAGCAGGCGCCTTACCCCCCTTCGGGAACCTGTTTGGCATGACTGTATACTGCAGCGAAGCACTGACCGAGCAAGCAGACATTGCCTTCAGCGCGGGCAGTCTGACCGAGTCCCTGACCATGAAAACCAAGGACTTCCTGGCGCTGGTGCACCCTGTCGTGATCCGGCAGGGTTTTATCCGTCCCGGCGCCCCCAAACCCAGCTGGCTCAAAAACGCCAAACCCCGCCATCTGCGCCCCTCGAACGAACGTAGAGCCATGCCGGGCTATTGAGCGCGGCAGGCGTCGCCGCGGGTCTGCCCCTGCGCGGCAAACTTGTCTGGTGCCCCCGGTCGCGTAAACTGGGGGCCTCAGACAGGACTCCTTCATATGATTCAAGACTATGACATCGTGGTGGTAGGGGCCGGCATGGTCGGCGCCGCGCTGGCGGCGGGGCTGGGGCACAGCGGCTTCTCCGTTGCGCTGGTCGACCGCGGCAGCGCCCCCGGCTTTCAGCCCGACAGCGCGCCCGGCATCCGTGTTTCGGCGCTGAGCACGGGCAGCGAGCGTTACCTGACCCGGATCGGTGCCTGGGCGCCCATCCAGGCGATGCGCGCCACCCCTTATGCCCGACTGGCCGTCTGGGACGGCACCCCGCACCCGCTTGCCAGACTGCTGCCAAACACCGTGGCCCGCACCGTGTTTGCGGCCCGGGACCTGGGCAGCACCCACTTGGGCCACATTGTCGAAAACAACGTCACCCAACAAGCGCTCTGGCAAGTCGCCAGCGCCCTGCCTTCGGTCAGGGTCTACGCGAACAACGGAGTTGCGGCTCTGGATTGCGCAGAGGTTGGTGCGACGGTTACCCTTGAAGACCACCGTCGGTTAAGAGGGCAACTGGTCATTGGTGCGGACGGTGCCCAATCGCAGATCCGCACCCTGGCGGGGATCAGCGTCAGCCGTGACCAGTACAGCCAGCAAGCGCTGGTGGCTTGCGTCCGTTACCGGGGACCGGTGGAGGACATTACCTGGCAGGCGTTCTTCCCCAGCGGACCCAGAGCCTTCCTGCCCCTGTACGCCGCCGGAGCGGCCCACGGGGGAGAAACCTGGGCATCACTGGTCTGGTACGATGCGCCCGAGGTACTGGCGCGGCTCAAGGCGCTGCCCGCGGAGGAGTTTTTAGCCGAGGTGCAACGGGCCTTTCCGAATGATCTGGCGCCATTGACCCATGTCGACAGCCGGGCCAGCTTCCCCATCGCCCGCCAACACGCCCACCAGTACGCTGCGGACCGGGTGGTGCTGGTGGGGGATGCCGCACACACCATCAATCCGCTGGCCGGGCAAGGCGTAAACCTCGGCTTTCAGGACGCGGCCTGCCTGCACGGACTGCTGGACGAAGCCCGCCGCACCGGTGCAGACCTGGCGGCGCCGGCCCTGCTGCACCGCTACGAGCGCGTCCGCCGCCCGGCCAACCGCCGCATGATGCTGGCCATGGACGCCTTTTATCACCTGTTCAGTAACCGCCGGGTGCCCCTGCATCTGGCCCGCAATCTGGGGCTGGGACTGGCCCAGGCGTTGCCGTATGCCAAAAACCGGGTGGCGCGCTACGCCATCGGTCTCGATGGCTGAGCCAACCACCTTGCAGTTGTACTCCATTACTCACTCAACAAGGATCGACCACTATGTCAGAAACCATCTTCAGCAAAATTATCCGCCGGGAAATTCCCGCCGATATTGTGTATGAGGACGACCTGAGCCTGGCGTTCAACGACATCAACCCACAGGCGCCGGTGCACCTGCTTATTATCCCTAAAAAGCCCATCGCGACCATTAACGACATACAGGAAGACGACCGGGAACTGGTCGGGCACCTATACTGGGTGGCCGCCAAGCTGGCCGCCGAGATGGGTTTTGCCGATGACGGTTACCGGACGGTGATGAACTGCGGGGAGAACTCCGGTCAGACCGTGTTTCACATCCACCTGCATCTGCTCGCCGGACAGCCCATGGGGTGGCCGCCCTATTCCGACAAGCGGAAACAGGCGTAAGCCGGATAACCTAACGAGCCGCGGGCAGCTCAGCAGGTGCCGCCCGCGGCGTCGAACGTCCCGAATTACTTGCGCTTGGCGTGGATAAGCTTCTCCGCTTCCTCCACCGACGTGTGGCGCACGTCTTTTCCTTTCACCATGAAAATCACATTTTCGGCGATATTGCAGGCGTGATCACCGACCCGCTCCAGGGCACGCAACACCCACATCACCGCCATACAGCGGGAAATATTGCGCGGGTCTTCCATCATAAAGGTCAGCAAGGCGCGGGCGGCCGCCTGATACTCCTCATCCACCCGCTCATCTTCGCGCATCACCCGCAACGCCAGCTCCCAGTCCAGCCGGGCAAAGGCATCGAGGGCGTCATGAAGCATGGTGGCCACATGGTTGCTGATATAGCGCACTTCCACATAGCCCCGCGGGGCCCGGCCTTCTTCTGACAGGCTGAGCGCAAACTCGGCGATTTTCTTGGCCTCGTCACCGACCCGCTCAAGGTCAGCCACCATCTTGATCACTGCCACCACCAGGCGCAGATCGCGGGCCGCCGGTTGCCGGCGCACAATGATGCGGGCCGCCTCTTCGTCAATCTCCATCTCCAGCTGATCCACGACCCGCTCGCCCGCGCGGACCTTCTCGGCCAGATGGCCGTCGTTGTCGATCAACGCCCGCACCGCATCGTTGAGCTGGGACTCCACCAGCCCGCCCATGCGCAAAAACTCGCTTTTCAGGTCCGACAGATCCTCATTGAACTGTTGCGAAATGTGATCGCCGTATACCTGTTCCTGTTTCGTTGTCATAACGCTGCTCTCCCGCAAGGCAACTGTCAGCCGTATCAGCCGAAGCGACCGGTGATATAGGATTCGGTTAATGAATGCTCCGGCGCGGTGAATACCTTGTTGGTTTCATTCACCTCCACCAGATGCCCCAGGTGAAAGTACGCGGTACGATCGGAGACCCGCGCCGCCTGCTGCATCGAGTGGGTCACGATGATGATGGTGAAGTTCTCCGACAACTCCGAGATCAACTCTTCAATCCGCGCCGTGGCGATCGGATCCAGCGCCGAACAGGGCTCATCCATCAGCACCACTTCCGGGCTGACCGCAATGGTACGGGCAATACACAAACGTTGCTGCTGGCCACCGGACAGCCCGGTCGCCGGGCGGTCCAGACGATCCTTCACCTCGTTCCACAGACCGGCTTTGCGCAAGCTGTTCTCGACCATCTCGTCCAGCTCCGCTTTGCGGTTGGCCAGGCCGTGGATGCGCGGCCCGTAAGCCACATTGTCGTAAATCGACTTGGGGAACGGGTTGGGCTTCTGAAACACCATGCCCACCCGCGCCCGCAACTCGACCACGTCCTGTTTGGGGTCGTACAGATCCCGGCCGTCCAGCTCCAGCCGCCCGCGCACCGAACAGATATCAATGCTGTCATTCATGCGATTCAGGCAGCGCAAAAACGTGGACTTGCCGCAGCCCGAGGGGCCGATGAACGAGATCACTTCGTTGCGGGCGATATCCAGACTGATCCCTTTGATGGCCTGGGTGTCGCCATAATAGACCTCGACGTCACGCAGACTGAATTTGGGGTCCGCAGAAAACGCGTTACCGACGGTTTTGCCGTACTCAAGCTCGGGGTGTTCCATGTGCATGTTCAAGGTTTTTTCTCCTTACCACCGGCGTTCGAGGCGCTTGCGCAGCCAGATCGCCAGGGCGTTCATACTGATCAGAAAAGCCAGCAGCACCATGATGGCCGCCGAGGCACGCTCGATAAAGCCCAATTCCGGGCTGCCCGCCCACAGGAATATCTGCACCGGCAACACCGTGGCCGCATCAAACAAGCCGTCCGGCACATCAACTATAAAGGCCACCATGCCAATCAACAGCAGCGGCGCGGTTTCCCCCAGCGCCTGGGCCATGCCGATAATGGAGCCGGTCAGCATGCCGGGCATGGCCAACGGCAACACATGGTGCATCACCACCTGCATTTTCGACGCGCCGATCCCCTCAGCCGCCTCACGAATCGACGGCGGCACACTTTTGATGGCCGCGCGACTGGCGATGATGATGGTGGGCAGGGTCATCAGGGTCAACACCAGCCCCCCCACAAAGGGGATGGAGCGGGGCATGCCGAACAGGTTGATAAACACTGCCAGCCCCAGCAAACCAAAGATAATCGACGGCACCGCGGCCAGGTTGTTGATGTTGACCTCTATAAAGTCGGTCAGCCGGTTCTGGGGTGCAAACTCCTCCAGATAGATGGCCGCCGACACGCCGATGGGAAACGACAGCAACAAAGTCACCAGCATGGTCAACAGGGAGCCCACCATGGCGCCGGCCACCCCGGCGTTTGCGGGTTCGCGGCTGTCCCCGTGCACAAACAGGATGTCGTTGAACTCGGTGTTCACCACATTATTGGCTTTCAAAGTGTCGACCCATTGCTGCTGCTGCGGGGTGAGCTTGATGGAATAGGCGGTCTCACCGGCGTGCTTGTTGTAGACGTCCACATTGCCGTGGGCGAGAAACGTCATCACCTGGCGGGTGCCCAGCAAAGACGGGTCGGCCGCCACCCGGTCCTGCAGCTCGTTGGCGGCATAACCGCTGAGCAGGCCACCGAGGGCCCGGGTGTCCTCGCGGCTGGTGGTCGCATCGGGCAGCTCCTGCCGCAAGGCCGCCAACAACGGCGCTTTGAAGTCGGCCATGCGCAGCGCGTCCTTGTCGCTGGCATCGTCGAGGTACATCAGCTCGGGGTCCAGATTCACTTCCAGGGTCACCGTGGTTTTCAGAAACCCGGTGTAACCTTTGCCAATGATGTCGCTGAACAGGGTGATCAGGGCCAGCAGGGCCACCCCCACCGCGACGATCCCATAAGCACGGAAACGGCGTTCTTTTCGATAGCGTCGCTTGAGCGACCGGCGGACCAGTTCCGCCTGGGTATTCAAGTCAGTCATAGTGTTCCCGATATTTGCGGACAACGCGAAGCGCCACAACATTCAATGCCAGAGTGACGATGAACAGCATCATGCCGAGGGCAAAGGCCGCCAGGGTTTTGGCGCTGTCGAACTCCTGATCGCCCACCAGCAGAGTGACAATCTGCACGGTGACCGTGGTCACCGTTTCCAGCGGATTTACGGTCAGATTGGCCGCCAGACCAGCCGCCATAACCACAATCATGGTTTCACCGATGGCGCGGGAGACGGCCAGCAATATGCCCCCCATAATCCCGGGCAAGGCGGCGGGGAAGATTACCTTGATCATGGTTTCCGACTGGGTCGCGCCCAGCGCCAGCGAGCCGTCGCGCAGGGATTGCGGGACCGCATTGATGACGTCATCGGACAGTGAGGAAATAAATGGAATGATCATAATGCCCATTACCAGACCGGCGGCCAGCGCACTTTCCGACGAAGCTTCCAGCCCGACCGCTGCCGCCAGGCCGGAAATAAACGGTGCCACGGTCAGCGCGGCAAAAAAGCCATACACCACCGTCGGCACACCCGCCAACAACTCCAGCAGCGGTTTTATGATTTTGCGGGCGCGGGGTGAGGCATACTCCGCCAGGTAAATCGCGGACAGCAAGCCCACCGGTATCGCCACCAGCATGGCGATCGCCGAAATCAGCAGGGTACCCACAAACAGCGGAATCATGCCAAACGCACCTTCGGCCCCCACCTGGTCGGCGCGGATCGCCGTTTGCGGGCTCCAGCTGGTGCCAAACACAAATTCGGTGAACGGCACCTTGCCGAAGAACCGGATGGTCTCGAAAATTACCGAAAACACAATGCCAACGGTCGTCAGGATGGCAACCGCCGCGCAGGCAAACAGCAACCGCTGTACCGTGGCCTCATATTTCTCGCGGGCATTGATATAGGGCGCGATCCGGGTCCAGGCGATGAACCCGCCCAGTACCGCCACGGCAATCACCAGCAGGGTCATCAGCAGGCGACTGTCGGCGCGCAACCCCTGCAGACGGTCAGCCGCGGCGACAATACCGGGTGGGACAAAATCCGGCGGCAAGGCGCCCGAGGCCACGTTACTGATCTGCGACAACACCAGACTGGCGCGTCCCGCCGAGTCGGGCTGCAGCTCAGCGGGCAGACCGCCAATCACCAACGTCTGAATGATCTTGTTTTCGAACCCCAACCAGAACGCCAACACCGCCAGCGCCGGCAGTCCGCACCAGATGGCGGCGCGGGCACCGTAATAAAACGGCAGCGACTTCAGATTACGGATACCGCCCAGGGGCGCCGCCAATGCCCGAGACTTACCGTATCCCAGGGCAAACACCAGGGCGATCAGCACCCCGATCAGCGGAAGTAAATTAGCCGGTTGCATGCACTCTCTCTACATTGGTTAGGCACAGGCAAGCCCCGCAACTGGCGGGGCCTGCCTGTGCAAGTACTGACTTACAGTTCGTTGCCAGTCATGGTGACCAGATTGCCGGCGTTCTGCGAAGCCTGCATTCGGGCCTTGCGCGCCAGCGGAATCAGGCCCACATCGACCAGATACCCGTTGTCACCCCAGGTGCTTTCCCGGGTGAATTCGGTGACGTATTCGGCGATGCCGGGTACCACACCGACGTGCGCTTTCTTGACGTAAAACCACAAGGAGCGGGCCACCGGGTACACCTCATTACTGATGTTATCAATCGTAGGCTGCTTGCCGCCGATGGTGGCCGCCTGCAGGGTGCCCGAGTTTTCCTCCAAGAAACTGTACCCGAAGATGCCGTAAGAGCCGGCGTCACTGTTCAGCTTTTGCACGATCAGGTTGTCGTTCTCGCCCGCCTCCACAAACGCCCCGTCTTCCCGGATGCTGTGGCACACTGCGCGATAAGCGTTCTTGTCCTGCGCTTTCATCGCCTTGATCCAGGGGAAGGTCTTGCAACCGCCCTCCATGGCCAGCTCGCTGAACGCATCCCGGGTGCCGGAGGTCGGCGGCGGGCCCATTACCCGGATTGGTTTGTTGGGCAGGCTGCTGTCCACATCGCTCCAGTTTTTATAGGGGTTGGCAACCAGGGTCTCGCTGCCGTCCGCAGCGGGCACTTCTTTGGCCAACGCGAGAAAAATCTGCTGCAGGCTCAGGTCCAGATTGTCGGCCTGCTTGGAGCTGGCCAGCACTATTCCGTCGCTGCCAATCTTGACCTCGACGATGTCGGTGACCCCGTTGCGCTGACAGCGCTCAAATTCACTGGGTTTCATGCGCCGGGAGGCGTTGGTGATGTCGGGGTGCTGGGTACCGATGCCGTCACAAAACAACTTCAGACCGCCACCGGAGCCGGTCGATTCCAGTTTGGGCGTGGGGAAATCGGTGTTCCGGCCGAACCGCTCAGCGACGACCGTTGCAAACGGGTAAACCGTTGAGGATCCCACCACGTTAATGGTATCGCGGGCCAGTGTGGGAGTGGCAACAGCGCTCATGGCACCAACAAGGGCAACACTGGTAAAGACGGTTTTCAGATTGATCACGTTGAATCTCCATCGGGTCACTTGAACATCAGTAAGCGGCTGCGCGTTTGCCGATGAGTGCAGAATACGGAGACTTGATGACAGGTTTATGACAAAGGTGGCAATATTCGCTGCAAAGGGGATTATGGGTTTGCAGAAGACGCCGTGATCGTTACCATGCTGGGTCACGACTCCAATTAGCGGGAAATTGCTTCCGCGACCTGCTCGCAACAATGATAAAGGGTAACGTCCATGACCGCGTTTGATGACGACAGACCTGCGCCCCGTGGCGAACTGACCACCCAACTGGTGCCGCTGCCTGCCGACACCAATGCCAATGGCGATGTGTACGCGGGCTGGCTGGTGCAACAAATGGATCTGGCGGCAGCGACCCTGTCCGGTCGAATTTCCCAGGGCCGCAACGCCACCGTGGCGATTGATCGCATGGAGTTTTTGTCGCCCCTGCGGGTCGGTTCGCAGGTCAGTTGCTACTGCCAGCTGGTGGATATCGGCCGCAGCTCCATGAAAATCAACGTGGAGGTGTGGACCCTGGATCGCAACGCCGAACGCCCGCGCAAAGTAACCGAAGCGCTGTTTGTGTACGTGGCGATCGATGAACAGGGCCGGATACGTCAGGTGCCGGCACAGCAAGTGCCGGAATCCTGATCCTTCAGCAGGCTTCCAGCGGCGCGTAGGCCAACACCAGCCATTTGGCCCCGTCATCAAAGTTGACCTGCACCCGGGTGTGCGGGCCGCTGCCCTCGCAATTCATCACCACGCCCTCGCCAAACTTCGGGTGGCGCACCCGCTGCCCCAGGCTGATGCCGGCCTCTTGGGCCGCGTCCGCGCTGAACATGCTCTCGTTGGGACGCTGCACCATCGCTGGCCGGCTGACGGTGTTGCGCAGGCGCACTTCCTGCAGACAATCCCCGGGGATTTCCCGCACGAACCGCGACAACGAATGAAACTTTTCCTGCCCGTAAATGCGGCGTGATTCGGCGTAGGTCATCACCAGCTTCTGCATCGCCCGGGTAATCCCCACGTAGGCCAGTCGGCGCTCTTCTTCCATGCGCCCCGGCTCTTCCAGGGACATACTGTGGGGGAACAGGCCCTCTTCGGCCCCGGCCAGAAACACCAGGGGAAACTCCAGGCCTTTGGCCGAATGCAGGGTCATTAATTGCACGCTGTCTTCATGGGCCTCGGCCTGGGCCTCGCCTGCATCCAGCGCCGCCTGCGCAATAAACTCCGCCAACGGATCGACCCCGTCCTCCACTTCGAAATCAGCCAAGGCGTTGACCAGCTCGTCCAGGTTTTCCAGCCGGGCCTGGGCGGTCTCGCCTTTCTCCTTGCCGTGGTGCTCTTTGAGACCACTGTCTTCCACGGTTTGTTTCATCAACCCCTGCAGACTGGCCTGGGGGGCCAGTGCCGCCAAACCGCCGATCAGCTCGAGAAACGCCTGCATGCCGGTACGTGCGCGCCCCTTCATCGCCCCCGCCGCCAGCAGGCGTTCCCCGGCGTCCCATAAGGAAATGCCCTGCGCAACGGCGAACTCCCTGACCTCGGCCAGACTTTTCGCGCCGATGCCCCGCGGGGGCACGTTCACTACCCGCTCAAAGGCGGCGTCGTCGTGGCGATAATACACCAGCCGCAGATAGGCCAGCGCGTTACGGATCTCCTGGCGGTCGTAAAAACGCAGCCCCCCGTAGACCCGGTAGGGTATGCTCTGGCGCACCAGCGCCTCTTCCAGCACCCGGGACTGGGCGTTGGAACGGTACAGTATCGCGACGTCGCTGCGGCGGTTGCCCTCGCTGACCCAACTGCCAATGGTGTCGGCAATGTAGTTGGCTTCGTCCTGCTCGTTGAACGCCGCATACAGACTGATCGGCTCGCCTTCCTCACCGTCGGTCCACAACTCTTTGCCCAGTCGGCCCTGGTTGTTGGCAATCACGCTGTTGGCGGCTTTGAGGATAAGCTGGGTCGATCGGTAATTCTGCTCCAGTCGCACCAGTCGGGGCTCGGGAAAGTCCTGCTGGAACTGCTGGATATTTTCGATTTTGGCGCCCCGCCAGCCGTAAATGGACTGATCGTCGTCGCCGACGATGGTCAACGGCACCCGGTTCCCCGCCAGCACCTGCAGCCAGGCGTATTGAATGGTGTTGGTGTCCTGGAATTCGTCCACCAGGATATGCCTGAACCGGCGCTGGTAATGGGCCAGCAGTTCCGGACGTTGCAGCCACAACTCGTGGGAGCGCAGCAGTAATTCACCAAAGTCCACCAATCCGCTCTGCTGGCACAGGGTCTGATAACGACGGTAGATGTTCAGCATCACCGATGTGAAGTGGTCGCTGGGGTTCGCCTGGATGTGTTCAGCGCGCAGGCCTTCGTCCTTCTGACCGTTGATGAACCACTGCACCTGCTTGGGTGGCCAGCGACTCTCGTCAATCTCCAGCTCCCGCATGACCCGTTTGACCATGCGCAACTGGTCGTCGCTGTCGAGCACCTGGAACTGCTCCGGCAAACCGGCGTCCCGGGCATGGGAGCGCAGCAACCGGTGGGCGATGCCGTGGAAGGTGCCGAACCACAAGCCGCGGGCCGAAATGTTCATCATTTCCTCAATACGGAAACGCATTTCCTTGGCGGCTTTATTGGTGAAGGTCACCGCCAGAATACCCGATGGCGGCACCCCCTCTACCTGCATCAGCCAGGCAATCCGGTGCACCAGCACCCGGGTTTTGCCACTGCCGGCACCCGCCAGCACCAGCAGGTGGTCGTTCTGCGCCGTCACCGCTTCGCGCTGGGCGTCGTTAAGAGCATCAATAATGTAGGAGACGTCCATAAGGTATTCGCAACTGGTTAAATAAACAGGTCACGAAGTATACCAGTGTTCACCCCGAACTGCTTTGCCCGGACCAGCGCCCGCCAGCACACTAAAATCCGCGCGGTACGGTTTGCGCCTCGACAAATTCAAACATCCCTTCAAGCCCGCCTTCGCGGCCGATGCCTGACGCCTTCATCCCGCCGAACGGTGCTTCCGGCGTGGGCCCGGTACCGGTGTTCCAGCCCACGTGGCCAAACCGCAGACCCGCGGCCACCCGCCGGGCCCGCTCGGCATCGGCAGTGAACACATAGGCGGCCAGCCCAAACTCGGTATCATTGGCGGCCCGGACCACCTCTTCTTCACCGTCAAAACCGGCCAGAGGCACCAGCGGCCCGAAGGTTTCCTCCCGGTAACAGTCCATGTCCGCGGTGACCCCACGAATCACCGTCGGCGGAAAAAACAGGTTGTCGGTGCTCAAGTCTTCCGGCCGCTGGCCCGCCAGCAGGGTGGCCCCTTTTTCGAGGGCGTCCTGCAGATGACGCTGAACCTTGTCGTAACCGGCCTGGTTGATCAACGGCCCCAGATCGACTCCGTCACGGAGGCCATCCCCCACGGTCATTGCCGCAACCCGGTCCGTCAGCAAAGCGCCGAACCGGTCCATCACACGGTGGTGCACAAAAACCCGGTTGGCGCACACGCAGGTCTGACCGCTGCCGCGGAACTTGTTGGCCACCAGATTCTCAGCGGCGGCCTCCAGATCCGCATCCTCGAACACGATGTAGGGGGCGTTGCCGCCCAATTCCAGGGACAACTTCTTGACCTGCTCGGCGGTGTCGGCAATCAGGGTCCGGCCCACTTCGGTCGAACCGGTGAACGACAGCATCGCCACATCCGGGTGCTGACACAGTATCGTGCCGATCACACGGGCCTTGCCCATCACCAGGTTCACCAACCCGGGGGGTAAGGCCAACTGCTCGTGCAGCAGACTAAACAGGGCGATCATCGTCAGCGGCGTTTCACTGGCGGGTTTGATCACCGCGGGGCAACCGGCAGCCAGCGCGGCGGACAGTTTCTTGGCAATCATGCCGATGGGAAAGTTCCACGGAGTGATCAAACCCACCGCGCCGACCGGACGGTAGTGCACCGTCCAATCGCAGTTTTTGGGGCGTTCGTCCAGTGCACGGGGCTGCAGGGCATCAAGGTTGCGCGCGCAAAAGTCGAAAAACCCGGCAGCGTAATCGACTTCACCCCGGGCTTCCGGGAGCGGCTTGCCATGTTCCAGACAGAGAATGCGACCGAGTTCGTCCCGGTTGGCGGTGAGCGTGTCCCGCACCCCCTCCAGCCATCGACGGCGTTCACTGAGGGGGTAAGGCTGGGTCAATCGCAGCGACCCGTGGGCTGACTCAACCGCCCGGGTGACCATGGCTGCGTTCATCGCTGGCACCCGGGCAAGCACCTTGCCGGTAGCCGGGTTGAACACCGCGAAGGTGTCGCAATCAGTGGTGTCTGCCCAGTGACCGTTGATATAGCCGGTCCGCTGCTGAAGAAGGGGTGATTCGATCATCTCGGCTCCTTGTTGTTCCACCGTCATGGTTGTTCTGAGCGCCTGGTTCGTCACGACTGTTCATCATTACCCATAGTGGCTGCCGGGGGCCGATCTGTAAAGCTAAGGGGTTGTTTCGCACCCGCTTTTGACCCCGGTCAAATGACACCTATACTCCAAGGATCAGCGCAGCAGGAGGCCGCAACATGAAAGCTTTTTTTCACCCTCAACAGGAGCAGCATACGCCCCAATCCTATTTCACCCGGGGCCAGATGCGTCAGCCGCAGGAAGTGCCGGAGCGCACCGACTCGATCCTGGACGGGCTCAGGGCGATGGACATTGCCGTGTTGCAACCCGCCGATCAGGGTGCCCAACCCATCGCTCAGGTGCATGATCTGGGGTATCTGCGGTTTCTGGAGTCGGCCCACCGGCGCTGGGCAGCCATGCCCGACGACTGGGGCGAGGAAGTGATGTCCAACATATTTGTCCGTTCCCCCAACCCGCTGCGGGGAATTCTGGCCGAAGCAGCGCACTATCTGGCGGATGGCAGTTGCCCGGTGGGGCCCGATACCTGGACCGCCGCCTACTGGTCCGCACAGACCGCCATCGCGGCAGCGGATGCGCTGATGGCCGGCGACCGCACAGCCTATGCGGTGTGCCGTCCACCGGGGCATCACGCCCGCCGGGACGCCGCCGGCGGTTTCTGCTACCTCAATAACGCCGCCATTGCCGCGCAGCGACTGACCACCCGGTTCCCCCGGTTGGCGGTGCTGGACGTCGACATGCACCACGGTCAGGGTATTCAGGAAATTTTCTACCACCGCAGCGACGTGCTGTACGTGTCGGTACACGGCGACCCCACCAATTTTTATCCGGTGGTCAGCGGCTTCGAAGACGAGCGGGGCGAAGGCGCGGGGGCGGGTTACAACATCAACCTGCCCATGGCCCACGGATCATCGGAAGAAGATTTTTTCACCCGGGTGGAAGAAGCCCTGGGGGCCATCCGCCTGTTTCAGCCGGACGCCCTGGTGCTGGCCCTGGGGTTCGATATCTACAAGGACGACCCCCAGGCCAAGGTGTCGGTCAGCTCCGAAGGGTTCTGCCGTCTGGGCGAGCGCATCCGGCAAGCGGGACTGCCGACCCTGGTGGTGCAGGAGGGCGGTTATGACCTGGCCACCCTGAGCACCAACGTGCAGCAGTTTTTTAACGGGTTGAACCCCTGATTCCGCTCAGCGCGGGGGTGTATACACCCGGATGTGGGCGTAGCCCTGAGCTTTCAGGTGACCGGCGTGCAGCTGACTCATGGTGCCCCGGTCACAATACAGCAGGTATTGGCCGTCGGTGGGCAGGTTCTGCAGATGCTGGCCCAACTCATAAAAGGGGATCTGCAACACCTCGTTGCTGGTCAACACCAGCGGGGCCCGCTCGGCCTCAAACGGGTGCCGGACGTCGATGATGACATCGCCCACGGACGGGGTCTGCACCAATTCAATGTCTTCCGGTGTGCTGATGGTTTCCAGCAGGTCGCGAACCTGGCATTCCTCCCGCTCGGCGATGGCCTGCTCCAGCACCGAAGCGTCCATCTGGGCCTCATCGGCCTCCACCCGGGTCAGTTTGGCGCGGGTGGCGGGGCGCTGGGAAATCACCCCGCAGTACTCCGGCATGGTGCGGGCGAACGCCTCGGTGCCGATCTCGGTAGCGATGTCGATTATTTGCCCTTTGTCCATAGCGATCAGCGGCCTGAACACCACGAGGTCACAGGCCCGGTCGACCACATTGATATTGGTGAGCGTCTGACTGGACACCTGACCAACGGCATCCCCTTTGACCAGCGCCTGCACGTTGTTTTTCTCGGCAACTATGGCCGCCGCCCGCAACATTTCCCGTTTGAGCACCACCGCCCAGTGACGGTGATTGACACTGCGCATGATTTCCGCGACCACGCCGTCAAAGGGCACCGAAATAAACTTGGCGTTGTGGGAGGCACCATAGCGCTCCCACAGGTAATGCACCACCTGACGCACCCCCACTTCGTGTGCGGTGCCCCCCAGATTGAAAAACAGAAAATGGTTGCGCAGACCGCGCCGCAGCATCAGATACGCCGCCACCGAGGAGTCGTAGCCCCCTGAAATCAGCGTCATCACCGGTTCCACGCTGCCCAGCGGATAACCGCCCAGTCCGGGGTAGCGCCGGCGGGCAAGGTGGCACTGGTTGCCGTCGATATCCAGGCGTACGGTGACCTCCGGCTTGCTCAGGTCCACACCGCGGGCATCGCTGTTCGCCAACAGGACTGCCCCGACGTGGCGCTCCAGATCGATGGAGCGGAAGTCGTGGTTGCCTTGACGCCGGGCCCGCACCACAAAGGTCTTGCCGGCCAGTTCGGCGGCAAAAGCCGCTTGGGTTTTGGCGGCGATATCGTCCATACTGGAAAAAGCAAAGGACGCTATTTCCTGTATGTTGGAGATCCCCGGTATTCTCATCAATGCATCCACCACCGCGCCGGCCAGCCCCGGCTCGTCCGGAACGGTGACATCGACACGATCCCAGGTGCCCTCTACGACCACCCCGGCATCGATTTGCAACAATAACTTGCGAATATTCTGGCGCAAGTGGCGCATTTGTGTACGGCGGACCGGTTTGCTTTTGATGGCCACTTCAGCCGCGGGGCGAATCAACAGTTTCATATCAGGGTTCGACTTTTTTGCAAGGTAGCGTAATTAACGGAATGCGCTTAGTGTAACGGGTATAGTTCATGCTACAAAATCCGGCATTACCCGGACAGGCCATTGTAACAGGCCAACCATGCCGGTTTTTATCGTTCAGGAGTTTTTCCATTTATGAGCCAGACCACCATTAATACCTTGGTATCTCCGGAAGGCAGTCTGGAGATTCTTTCCAATCATGAAGTCAACCGCCTCAAAGACAAAAGCGAAGGCGGCCTCTATCAGTTGTTCCGGCAGTGTGCGTTGGCGGTGTTGAACACCGGTGTTGAAATGGACGACTGCAAAAATCTGTTGGAAAGCCACTCGGATTTTGACGTGCGTCTGGTGCCGCAACCCCGCGGTCTCAAGCTGGAACTGATCAATGCACCGGCCAGTGCATTTGTGGACGGGTACATGTTGCGGGCCATTCGTGAGCACCTGTTTGCGGTGCTGCGGGATATTATTTATTCCTATTCCATCCCCGCCGCCGCCGGCAAATTCCGCGACAACAATTCCGAGACCACCACCAATCTGATTTTTCACATCCTGCGCAATGCCCGGGTATTGCAGGCCGGCCGTCAGCCGGATCTGGTGGTTTGCTGGGGAGGACACTCCATCAACCGCGAAGAGTACGTCTACAGCAAGGACATCGGCCATGAACTGGGCCTGCGCGGCATGAGCATCTGCACCGGCTGCGGTCCCGGCGCCATGAAAGGCCCCATGAAAGGGGCGTTCATTGGCCACGCCAAACAGCGCATCAAAGACGGCCGCTATATCGGCATTACCGAACCGGGCATCATTGGCGCGGAAGCGCCCAACCCCATTGTCAACGAACTGGTGATCATGCCGGATATCGAGAAGCGTCTGGAGGCGTTTGTCAGAGCCGGTCACGGCGTCATCGTGCTGCCCGGCGGGGTCGGCACCGCCGAGGAAATCCTTTACCTGCTGGGCATCCTGCTGCACCCGGACAACGCCAACCTGCCCTTCCCGGTGGTGTTTACCGGGCGTCGGGAAAACGCCCCCTACTTCGAAATGATCGACCAATTCATCCGCAACGCATTGGGGGATGAGGCGGCCAGCAAATACGAAATCATCATTGATGACCCGGTCAGGGTCGCCCAGTACATGAAAAACGGCATCGCCGAGGTGCAAAGTTTCCGCCGCTCTATGCAGGATGCCTATTACTTCAACTGGATGCTGAAAATTGACCCGGTGTTCCAGCAGCCCTTTGAACCAAATCACCGCAGCATGCGCGAACTGGAGTTACACCGCGACCAGCCGGTACACCTGATCGCCGCCAACCTGCGCAAGGCCTTCAGTGGCATAGTGGCCGGCAACGTCAAGGCCCACGGCATACTGCAGGTGCAAAAGCACGGGCCGTTCGAAATCTCCGGCGACCCCGCCCTGCTGGAACCGCTGGAAGAAATGCTGGCCGCGTTTGTCGCCCAGAACCGTATGAAACTGCCCGGCAGTGCGGTCTACCGTCCCAGCTACCGCATTGTCAGCGGAGCCGCCTGACCGGCCGGCCCATCAGGGAGACGTGCTTATGACCCTTCAGGTCACCGAGTTGGCCTGCCGGCAGGGCCGCATCGGACGGATCACGCTGGACGCGCCAGCCCGCCTGAATGCCCTGACCGAGGGCATGCTCGATGAGCTGGCGGCAGTGCTGGCGCGCTGGGCAGTGGATGACAGCGTTTGCGTGATCCTGATCGACGGCAATGGCGAGGGCGGCTTGTGTGCCGGTGGGGACATCGTTGATTTGTATGCCGCCCTGAGTGCGGGCGACACCAGCGACACGCCGACCCGGTGGTTCAGCAAGGAATACCGGCTGATGTACCACCTGCACCGCTATCCCAAGCCGGTGATCGGCTGGGGGCACCGCGTGGTCATGGGGGCGGGCATGGGGCTGCTGTCGGCGTGCCGTTACCGGCTGGTCAGCGCGGATTTGATGATGGCCATGCCGGAGATTGGCATCGGGCTGTTTCCGGATGTGGGCGCCAGCTACTTCCTGAACCGCTTGCCCGATGGGCTGGGGCTGTTTCTTGCGCTCACCGGCGCGCGCCTCAATGCCACCGACGCCTTGCGGGTCGGCCTGGCGGACCAGCCGGTACACAACGGCGGCAAACCGGCATTATTGGCAGCATTACAGCAGCAACACTGGAGTGGTGACCCCCTCAGGGACGACAGCCTGCTGTCGCAACTGCTCGACCAGCTCGACACGCCCGCTTACCATAGCCTGCCCGCCAGCGAGCTGGCCCGGCATGAACAAACCATTGCCCGGTTGTGTGGCGAGGGCCGGTTGACCGATATCGTGGCCCGGCTGCTGGCCGAGCCCGCCGAATGCGCCTGGTGGCAGGCTGGCATGGCCAACCTGCGGGCGGGTTGCCCCGTGTCGGCGTGTCTGGCTTACGAGCAACTGCAGCGGGGGCGGCACCTGCCCCTCAAAGAGGTGCTGGCCATGGAACTGATTCTGGCGGTGCGTTGCTGCCAACACCCGGATCTGGTGAGCGGCATCCGTAGTCGTCTGATCGAACGTGGCAGCCGGCCCGTCTGGTCCTACCCAAGCGTTGCCGAGGTGCCTGCTGACTACATCGGGCAGCATTTTGTGGCCCCCTGGAGCGACCACCACGACCCCCTGGCATTGTCCTGACTCACCCGCTGGCCGGGTGGTGGCGCAGCTCGGCGGTCAGCGCCCGTAACCGGCTGTCGCCATCCCGCCGTCCGGCACAGAGCGTGCCTGCCTGCAACTCCGCCCAGTTCCAGCCCTGCAACACCGCCCGGCACCACAGCTCCCCCCCGGGGCTGGACTGCAGGCGGGCGACCACTCCCGGTTGCCGGGCCAACAGGCGCAACACCGGCACAGTCAATTCAAACCCCCGGAAACCCTCGGTGAACGACGCCAGATCCCGCAAGTCATCGCCGCTCAGAGGCGCGGCCGCCGGCAGCAAGCGGGTCAGGGCCAGCGCCACCTCCACCGGTAAATCCCTCCACAGCAGGGGCAGCAAGGTAAGCCAGTGGTCGGCGAACCGCTGCCGCAAGCGGTTCACCAGTTCCCCTGCCGCGGGGCTGATCCCCCGCACCATCTGTACGGCGTATTCGCCACTGCTGGTTTCCCGGTGCAAGCCACAGCGCACCAGCTGAAAGCCACACCGTTGCCAGAACGCCAGCAAGTCGGGGCTGGCCCCGTAACTGGTGCCAATGCCGTCCAGAGACTCCGCAGCTGCAACTTGCCGGGCGTGCGCCACCAACAAAGCCCCCAGCCCGCGGCGACGGTAACGGTCGTTGACCGCCACCCGCACCACCCGCAACCACTGCAAGCAGGCGGCGGCGTCAAAGCCACTGTGGTTGGCCAACGTCTGTGCCAGCAAATGCCCGCGCAACCGCCGCTTACCCAGCATCACCTGACGGGCCAGAGCGCTGCTCAAACCGCCCTCCCGGGAGGCCCAGAGCACCCCCGCCAGTGTGCCATCACAAAACACCCGCCAGCTCATGGCGCCGGGGTCGTCCAACCATTGGCGCAGATCTCCCGGCGTGGTGCGGTAATGGGCGTCCACCAACAGCCCGAAGGCTTGTGCCAACTCGGACTCCGGCGCGCTGGCCGGATCCCAGCGTTCAACCTGCACCCCCTGTCCCCTGCCGTGGACCGGCACGGCAGTCTGGGCGTGCAGTAAAAACAGACGCGCGGTGAGCCGCTCCAGCGGGTCGTGCTCGGCCCAGCGAATCGGCTGGCTCAGACTGGTGTGCTGCCACTGGGGGGTTTCCCGCTCCAGCACCTCGCGAAAACGGATCGCGAACCCGCGACCAGCGCCCTCGTACCCATGCACGGTGGTCGCAAACACGCACCGGGGCCAGCCCAGCAAAATCTCTCGCAACCGCGCGGACGGCAGGCCGGCCGCCTCATCCACCAACACCAGCTCGGCGGGGGGGCGCTGTTGCACCAGTACATCCGGCGGGTAATAGCGCAGCGAAGCGCCGTCGGCGAGGATCACTTCGTTGACCGCCGTGTCGCCAGTCGAGCCGGGCTCCGCCAGCCCCGCCGCCTGCCGGGCGTGGGCAAACAGGGTCGCCACTGCCCCTGCCGCGGGGGCGGTGACGGCAATGTGCCGGCGGCCCGCACGCAACAGCGCGATGGCCGCTATACCCAAGGCAGCGGATTTACCGCGGCCCCGGTCCGCCGTCACCACCAGCGGCCGCCGACGGCGTCCCTGGCCAATACGCACCAGCGCGGTGACCAGCGCCTGCTGTTGTTCGGTGGTGCCGGGGACAAAGTCGACCGGAGGCTCGGCCACTACCGGTAAGCCGGGCCACACCCCGGCCCCCGGATTCAGCCGGATCACCGCGGGATCCTCCGCCAGCACTTTGGCCATCCGCCCGGCGAATGGATGCTCCGGCGCACTGTCCAGACCGGTGCGGCGATAGTCCGGGTCGGCAAAGGTCGTCCAGCCGTCCAAAGGCGGCATCAGCCAGAACCAGAGCCCCCCGGCCCTCACGGTGCCACTCAGTGCGGCCATGCTGTCGGGCGGATTGCCCTGCCAGCCGTCCCACACCACCAGACTCACTTCCTGCCCCAGCCAGCGCCGGCCGGCATCCGCTTTGACGGTCGTCAGGCCCGCCACCGGTGCATCGGCGCGCGGGCCGCTCCACAGCGCGGTGTTGCGCTCCAGTGCCGGCAGGATCCGCTGCAGCCAGCTCAACGCAGCGCTCCGATCGCCCTCCAAAAGTACCATCCGGCGCTGGCCGGCGCGGCGGAGCTTTTCTTGCAAGTCAGCCCAGGCCGCACCGCTCGTTGATGATCCTGTGTCGTCTCTGTTCACACCCCAAGGCCCTTTTTACCGCTGTGCAAGCCGCTCATTATGGTGGACGGGTTACTCCCGTGCCAGTTGCCGACTACAATAGCCGGATGCCAAACCACCTGCCCGATTATCTCACCGCCGAACAGCGTGCCATTATTACCGCCCCCTGCGACCATGCCGTCATCACCGCAGTGGCCGGCAGTGGCAAAACCTCCACGCTGGCGTGGCGGATCCGCTACCTGCTGCAACAGGGGCAGGATCCGGCGCGGATGCTGATTCTGATGTTCAACCGCAGTGCCCGCGTCGACTTCACCCGCACATTACAGGAGGTGACCCACCATACCGGGCTACGCTTACCGGAAGTGCGTACCTATCATGCCATGGGGCTGCGCCTGTACCGCCGGTTTGTCCGCGACGGCTATCTGCCGGCGTTTTCAGAGGCCATCCTGAGCGAACAGGAAATCAGCTACCAGGTTTGGCAACTGACCCGCCGGCTGGCGCCGGAGGACCTCGCGGACGAGCTGCGCCGCAACAAGAAAGATTTTGTGGAAACCGCCATGGGGTTCATCGACCGGGTAAAAACCTCCCTGCTGCCGGCGGCAGAAACCTTTACCGCCCTGGGTTACGCCAGCAAGCACAATTATCTGATCGATCTGTTCCACAGTTTCGAGCAATGGCGCAAATCCCAGGGCCGCATCAGTTACGCGGACATGCTCTACGAACCGGTGCTGGCCATCCATCAACACCCGCCCCTGCAACGGCTGGTGGCCAACAAGATGGATCTGATTCTGGTGGATGAATATCAGGACACCAATGAAATCCAGCACCTGCTGCTGCGCTACGTGGCCGGCGACCGGGCCCGGGTGACGGTGGTCGGTGATCCGGACCAGACCATTTATGAGTTTCGCGGGGCCAAGCCCGAATTCATTCTGACCCGTTTCGCCGCAGAGTTTGGCGCACCTCAGCAACATACCCTGAGCTACACCTTCCGCTACGGACACCGAGTGGCGCTGCTGGCCAACCATCTGATTACCCAGAACAACGGGCGCCGGGATATTCTGTGCCACGCCCACCCCTCCACCCCGGCTACCGAAATCCACTTGCACGAACACGAGCAGGACAGCGAGGTGGTGTTGCGCCTGCTCGACCCCCTGAGTGCCGAGGAGCGCGCCAACACCGCCATCCTGTTCCGGGTGTGGAGCCAGAGCGTGGCCATAGAATTGCGCCTGCTGGCGCGCCAGATACCCTATCGCATTGATGCCGGTAAGGGCGCGCTGTTCAGCCACGAGGTGAAAGCGGTCACCGCGCTGCTGCAGATTTTCGCCAATCAGCTGCCGCAACTGCCGGAGTTGGACCGGGTCGACCTTGCTCGCCAGTTGCTGCGTTTTCCCCATGTGGGCCTCAAGGCCGCCGAGCTGGAGCAACTGGCCCAGGGACTGGCCCGTGTCCCCCGGGACTGGGGCCGCTACCTGTTGTCGCTGGATTTCGGCGCGGTGGCGCCCATGGCCGCCAAAAAGCTGCGCACCCTGGGGGAGACGTTGGTCAAACTGGCCGCACGCTCCGGCACAGCCGCGGCCCTGGTCAAGACTTACGCGGAATTGACCGGGCTGTACGACGGGCTGCGCAGTCTGGCGCTGACGCACGACCAGGCCGACGAACGCATTGACACCCTCAACGGGTTCGTCACCTATCTGCACACCCTGGAGGTCGCCCCCGCCGAGGCGCTGGTGCACCTGCGCGCCCTGACCGCCCAGGCCTCCCGTGAACAACATCACGGGGTGCTGCTGTCGACCATTCACCGCACCAAGGGGCTGGAATGGCACCAGGTGATCATTCCCGGGGTGGTGGAAAAGTACCTGCCGGGCAGCCCCCGCCAGACCGACGACCTGAGCGCGTTGATCGAAAGTGAACGCCGGCTGCTGTACGTAGCCATGACCCGGGCACGCCAGCGTCTGCATCTGATCAGCCGCGCCCCCAGCCAGCGCCCCCATCTGGATGGCGAGCAGGGGCCCAGCCGTTTCATTGCTGAGCTGTGTTTCACCCTGTCGGACCAGTTTGGCCGTTGGCTGGACCAGCCCGACACCGGCGAGGGTGCACGCACCCTGAATCTGTCCCGGCCCATCACCACCGTCGCCGCCCGCTACGCCCAACAGGAAGGTGTGTCGCTGACCACCACGGCCGCGCCCAGATCCCAAGAGATTGACGGCCCGGTCTGGGCCAAGCCGCGTCTGGTGCACGCCATTTTTGGTCATGGCGCGGTGGTGTCGGAAGAGGAAAGTGCGTTTGCGGTACGTTTTGACGACGGCGAGACCCTCAACTTCAGTAAAAAAAGCGCCCACCTGTACTTTTCACTGCCCGCAGACTGACCGAGGCCGGGTGGCAGAATTCAGGTACCGGCGGGTGCCAGTCTGGCGTCAATGAACAGGTTGCGCGGGGTCAGTTCGCGGGGGCAGAACGTACCGAGCGCCACCTCGTAGCCCTGTTCTTCGAGGAAGAGTGCATAATCGAGCACCAGCCACACTTCCACCGGGCGCCGGAACACATGGCGCAGCAGTTCGCCACGGCGCACCTGTTGCCAGCACCGTTCGCCCTGCTGCTCCCAGCGGTCGTACTCCACCGCCGGGGGCAAGCACAGCTGTTTTTGCTGCGCCGCCCAGGCACAAAACCCCTTGAAATCGCCCCGCGTCAGCGCGGCCGGTGCCGGCGGCACCGGCAGGTATGCGTCCACCCCGCGCATGTGCCGTTGCAAAGCGTCGAACCCGAGGCGCCAGCGGTTGAGCTGTGCCCGGCGCCACGATGCCCGGGCGGGAGCGGTGACGGTTTCCTGCACCGCCAGACGCAATTCGTTGCGCCCGAACACGCAGCGCCGGGACTGCGCCCCGACCCGTGCTGACAGGGGGGCGTAATCTCCCGCGGTCAATGCGTAACAACAGGGGGACAGGCTGATACGCGGTGCCCGGGCGCTGCTGGCCCGACACAGCAAGGTGCGGTGCAAATCGCCACAGGCGTGTAACGCCACCCCGTGGGTGTGATCCGGCCAGTGCAGATCCGGCGCCAATACATCCTGCACGACCAGCGTCACCGGATCCCGATAACGCCGGGCCAGCCGGTTGCCGTCCGCCACCAGTGCGGCGTCCCATTCGAACCCGGTCACCGGCTGTCGGAAGGCCCGTGCCAGCGTGCGCGCCAGATGCCCTTTGCCACAGCACCAGTCCAGCACCGCCGCTCCTGCAGCCGGGTCAAGGGAAGCCAGCGCCCCCGCAAAAGCACCGGCTTGCAGGCGTTTGCGCCCCGGCATGTCGACCGCCAACGCTTCCGGCAGGGTTCTCGGGGCGCCGCCCCGGTCCGGCAGGTCGGCTGCGGCGGTCACCGCGCTCAGACCGGGCAGCACGGCCTCCAGGCAGGCGACGAACGCCACCGGGTGCTGCTCGAAATGATCGCACTCCGCCGGGCTCAGGGTGTCCAGCAATCCGGCCAACTCGGGGCGCTGCTGGCGCCAGGCCGGTTGCCGGTCGGCGAATGGCACCCACTGCCACAGGTCCGTGTACTGCGCCAGCCCTCGATCCAGCTGGCGCCACTGGGTCAGATGACCGCTTTGGGACGTCACACACACCTCATGGTACGGGTGGTTTGCAGCATTTCCAGAATGCCGTCGACGTACCGCATTCCGGTGGTCGGCAGGTCGAAACTGTGGGGGCGTAATACCCAGTCCTGCAACAAGCCCGTTAACGCGTTGTGCAGTAAACCGGCGGCAACCGGAATGTCCAGATCCGCCGGCAGTTGCCCCCGGGCCACCGCTTTGTCCAGCAATGTGGCGATGCGCGCATCTCCCTCCGCCCGCGCGGCGAGCATGCGTTCACGGATTTCCCCGCTCTCGGTGACCTGCTCACACCGGTGGAAAATAATCGCGAATATCTGCTGCCATTGCGGGTTTTGCGCCACCGTGTGCAGTAACGACTGGCAGCGCTTCTGCAGTTCGCCCAGCGGGTCATCGAGGCTCACCGGGTCGCGCTCGCCCAGCGTCTCCGCGGGCAGCCGCACCCGCTCGCAGAGCGCATTGAACAGGTCCGCCTTGTTGCGGAAGTGGCCGTATACCGCCCCTCGAGTGACCCCCGCCAGCTTGGCAATGGCTGATAAAGACGGCCGCGCAACGCCGTGCTCGTAAAACACCGCGATGGCGGCATCCAGGATGCGCTCACGGGTTTCCAGCGCGTCTTCTTTACTGCGTTTGGCCATAACCACCGTCTCTGTCGGAGTGAGGTCGAAAGTGCTTGCATTGTGCAATCAAAGATTAGTTTACATACATTCATGCATGAATGTAAAATGCGCGGTCCGATCATTTTTAATGCGATCGTTGTGTTCACTCCACCGCTCAACAAAGAGACCACTATGTCTAATCCAGTCCGACACTCGATAACCGGCGTTTTGGTGGCGTTTGCTGCAGTTCTGCTGAGTGCTTGTGGCGAAGAGCCCGCCAGCGCCCCCGCCCTGCCAGTACCCGAAGTGACCGTGGTGACGCTGACCGGCCAAACCGTCACCCTGCAACGGGATCTTCCGGGCCGTACCAGCCCCTCGCTGGTCGCCGAAGTACGGCCGCAGGTGAACGGCATTGTCAAAGCGCGGCTGTTCAAGGAAGGCGGTGTGGTGGAGGCAGGTCAGCCCCTGTACCAGCTGGATGACGCCCTCTATCAGGCGGAATTGAGCAGCGCCAAAGCAGCGCTGCAACAGGCGCAGGCCGCCCTGGAATCCGCCCGCCTCAAGTCTGAGCGGGTCACTCGCCTGAGCCAGTCCGGTGCCATCAGCCAGCAGGCGCTGGACGATGCGACCGCCGCCTACCTGGAAGCCAAAGCCCGGGTCGCGGTGCAGGAAGCCACCGTGGCTCGCCATCAGGTCACCCTCGATTACGCCCGCATAACTGCTCCGGTATCCGGCCGTATCGGCAAATCGTCAGTCTCTCGCGGCGCCCTGGTGACCGCCAACCAGGCTGCGCCGCTGGCGACCATCCAGCGGCTGGATCCGCTGTACATCGATTTGACCCAATCCGCCAGTGAATGGCTGCAACTCAAGCGGCAGCAGCAGGCCGGCGCACTGCAAGCGACCGGTAACGTACCGGTCACTATCCTGTTGGAAAACGGCGACGAATATGACCACAAAGGCAAACTCACCTTTGCCGATGTCACCGTCAATCCGTCAACCGGCAGCTTTGCCCTGCGCACCGAAGTGCCTAACCCGGACAGCACGCTGCTCCCCGGCATGTATGTGCGCGCCA
The DNA here is from genome assembly GCF_001752365.1 of Marinobacter sp. X15-166B. GTDB lineage: Bacteria > Pseudomonadota > Gammaproteobacteria > Pseudomonadales > Oleiphilaceae > Marinobacter. The sequence continues at coordinate 961,472 of NZ_MEIY01000001.1, forward strand.
TCGTGAGCACCGGCAAACGGGACAACGCGATCCTCGTCCCCCAGCAAGGCATCAGCCGGGACCCCACCGGGCAGACCTTCGCCATGGTGGTCAACCCTGAAGGACTGGTTGAAAAGCGGTCGGTGGTGGTCAACCAGACCATCGGGGACCGGTGGCTGGTGGACGCCGGACTGCAGGCGGGCGATCGCGTGATTACCGAAGGCCTGCAGAAAATCCGCGTGGGCGGCAAGGTGGTCGCGGTAGAAAGTGAGCACGACGGTGCAGCACACACCGCCCAGGAAGCCCAGCCCGACACCGACACCCAGTCCTAAGGAGACCGGTATGGCTCGTTTTTTCATCGATCGCCCGGTATTCGCCTGGGTGATCGCGATCATCATCATGCTGGCGGGTGGGCTGGCAGTATTCACTCTGCCGGTGTCCATGTACCCGACCATCGCGCCCCCCACGGTGGACATCCGCGCCAGTTACCCCGGCGCCTCCGCTCAAGTGGTGGAAAACTCGGTCACTCAGGTCATCGAGCAGAACATGACCGGCCTCGACGGGCTGATTTATTTTGCCTCCAACAGTTCCGGCAATGGCCAGAGTCGCATCACCCTGACGTTCCAGAACGGCACCGATCCGGATATCGCCCAGGTGCAGGTGCAGAACAAGCTGCAACTGGCCATGCCCTTGTTGCCCCAGGAAGTGCAGCAGCAAGGCATCAGTGTCAGCAAATCCTCCAGCGGGTTCCTGCAGGTGATCGGTTTCGTGTCCACCGACGGCAGCATGAGCAAGGCGGACATTGCCGATTACGTCGGTACCAACCTGGCCGAACCTCTCAGCCGGGTACCGGGGGTCGGCAACGTGCAGGTGTTTGGCGCCAAATATGCCATGCGCATCTGGCTGGACCCCCATAAACTCGACACGTACCAGCTGTCCACCGCTGACGTGGTCGCCGCCATCAGAGCCCAGAATGCCCAGGTCGCCATCGGCCAGCTGGGCGGTACCCCTTCGGCGATGGGCCAGCAGCTGAATGCCACCATCACCGCCCAGGATCGCCTGCAAACCGAACAGCAGTTCCGCGACATTGTCATTCGCGCCAACCCGGACAGTTCCATTCTCAAACTCGGTGACATCGCCGAGGTGGAGATAGGCGCTGAAAATTACGATTTCATCACCCGTTTCAACGGTCAGCCGGCGGCCGGGGTGGCGGTGTCTCTGGCCACCGGTGCCAACGCCCTGAACACTGCCAAGGGGGTCGCCGAGCTGCTGGACGATATGTCGGCCTACTTCCCCGACAGCCTGGCCACGGTGGTACCCTTTGATACCACCCCCTTTGTGAAGGCGTCGATCAAAGGCGTGGTCATTACCCTGGTGGAAGCCATAGTGCTGGTGTTCCTGGTGATGTTTCTGTTCCTGCAGAATTTCCGCGCCACCCTGATTCCCACCCTGGCGGTGCCGGTGGTGCTGTTGGGGACCTTTGGGATTCTCGCCTCGCTCGGTTTCTCCATCAATATGCTCACCATGTTTGCCATGGTGCTGGCCATCGGTTTGCTGGTGGACGACGCCATAGTGGTGGTGGAAAACGTCGAACGCATCATGACCACGGAGGGTCTGTCACCGCTGGAAGCCACCCGCAAATCCATGGACCAGATCACCGGGGCACTGGTGGGCATCGGTCTGGTGTTGTCGGCGGTGTTCGTCCCCATGGCGTTCATGTCGGGCTCCACCGGGGTCATCTACCGGCAGTTCTCCGCCACCATCGTGTCTGCCATGGGGCTGTCGGTGCTGGTGGCGATTGTGCTGACCCCGGCGCTGTGCGCCACCATGCTGAAACCGGCGACGCCGGGTGAGGAGCGCGGCCAGAGGGGTTTCTTCGGCTGGTTCAACCGCAATTTTGAGCGCACCAGCAACAGCTATCAGCGCGGCGTGGCCGGGATTCTGGCGCGCCGGGGCCGGTTTTTGTGGCTGTTTTTGGGGCTCACCGGAATCATGGTGTTCCTGTTCCTGCGACTGCCCAGTGCGTTTCTGCCGGCCGAAGATCAGGGCATCATGTTTACCCAGATCAGCGCACCGGTGGGTGCAACCCAGCAGCGCACCATGCAGACCATTGAAAAGGTAGAAGATTATTTCCTCGAGTTCGAACAGGACTCGGTGGAGTCCATCTTCAGCATTCAGGGTTTCAGCTTCAGCGGGTCCGGCCAGAACGCCGGCATGGCGTTTATCAAACTGAAAGACTGGGCGGAACGCCCCGACGACAGCCAGAGCGTCAATGCCGTGGCGGGACGATCCATGGGTGCCTGGAGCCGCATCAAAGACGCCCTGGTGTTCTCGTTTGCGCCCCCGGCCATGCCGGAACTGGGCACCGCCGCCGGTTTTACGTTCTTCCTCAAGGACAACAGCGGCCAGGGCCATAACGCCTTACTGCAGGCCCGCAACCAGTTGCTGGGGGCGGCCAACCAGAGCCCGCTGCTGACCAAGGTCCGTCCCAACGGCCAGGAAGACACGCCGCAGTTTCGCATCCATATCGACATGGAGAAAGCGGCCACCCTGGGTCTGGCCATCAGCGACATCAACAACACCATGGCCACGGCCTGGGGGGGCGTTATATTGACGATTTCATCGACCGCGGCCGCATCAAGCGGGTGTATTTGCAGGCCGATGCCCGCTTCCGCATGAACCCCACGGACCTGCAATTGTGGTCGGTACGGAACCAGCAGGGTGAGATGGTGCCTTTTTCGGCGTTTGCTTCCACCTCCTGGGACTACGGCTCGCCGCGCCTGGAGCGGTTTAACGGGGTCTCGGCGATGGAGATACAGGGGGAAGCAGCTCCCGGCGTAAGCTCCGGCGAAGCCATGGCGGAGATCGAACGTCTGGTGGCGGCGGGGGCCCCTGGGTTTGGAATCGAATGGAGTGGTCTGTCCTATCAGGAACGGCAGGCGGGCGCGCAGACTCCCTTGCTCTATTCCCTGTCGCTGCTGATCGTGTTCCTCTGTCTGGCGGCGCTGTATGAAAGCTGGACCGTGCCCACGGCGGTGCTGCTGGTGGCGCCGCTGGGAATTCTGGGCGCAGTGTTGGCGAACACCTTGCGGGGCATGGAACAGGACGTGTACTTCCAGGTGGCCATGCTCACCACGGTGGGGCTGACCAGCAAGAACGCCATCCTCATTGTCGAATTTGCCAAGGCCAACCTGGACAGCGGCATGGAACTGATGGCCGCCACCATGCAAGCGGTGCGCGAACGCCTGCGCCCCATCGTCATGACGTCACTGGCGTTCGGTCTCGGAGTATTACCCCTGGCCATTGCCACCGGGGCCGGTTCCGGTGCACAACAGGCCATTGGCACCGGGGTCCTCGGCGGCATGCTGGTGGGCACTTTCCTCGGGCTGTTCTTTATCCCCCTGTTTTTTGTGGTGGTTCAGAAACTGTTTGGGCGCAAGTCGGCCCCTGTGACGGAGCCGGTCACCGTCCCGTGAGCCGCCCGCCCCCGCCGGAGCCTATTCCTGGAACCGGCTGGGGCGGAAGGCGTCCAGTGGCAGAGCCGGTTCTTCACCATCGATCACCTGCGCGATCAGGTCGGCACTGCCGGCCGACAGCGTCCAGCCAAAGGTGCCGTGGCCGGTATTGAGATACAGATTCTCCTGCAAGCCCCGGCCGAGGATCGCCGGACCATCCGGTGTCATCGGCCGGAACCCGGTCCAGGCGGACGCCTGGGTCAAATCCGCACAACCCGGAAAGCGCGCCGCCACGGACTTGGCAATGGTCGCCAGACGCGCCTTGGGAATGTCGCGCCGGAAATCCGCCAGCTCGACAAAGCCGGTGGCCCGCAGCCGGTTGCCCAGCCGGGTGGACACCACTTTGTAGTAATCGTCGTGTACCGTGGAGCGGGGCGCCAGCTCCGGGTCTTGCAGCGGCACCGTCAGCGAGTAACCCTTGACGGGGTAAATCGGCAAGCGCAGTCCCAGCGCAGAAGCCAGCTCCGCCGACCAGCAGCCCGCCGACAACACAAAGGCGTCCGCTTCGAGACGCTCGGTCTGGCCGTGCGCATTGGTGAACCGCACGGCGTCGAGTCGCTGTGAGTTGCCGTCCAGCCCGGTGACCTCGCAGTGGTAGCGAAACACCACACCCGCTTGTTCACACGCACGGGTCAACGCCCGGGTAAACAGATGGCAATCGCCGGTGGCGTCGGTGTCAAAACGGATGCCGCCATACAGGGGCCCTCCGCCGGTCATGCCGGGCTCATACTCGCGCACCTGGGCCGGGGTTAGCAGACTGTGGGCCACCCCCATCTCCTTCAGCAACCCCGACAGTTGCTGGTACGCCCGCAACTCTGCCGGGGTACTGGCCAACTGAATCAGCCCGGCGGTATCGCCATCGAACTTCAGCCCGAGCTCCTTGTCCAGCCGCTCGAAACAGGCCTTGCTGTGCGTGCCCAGCCGCAGCATGGCCCGCTTGTTCAAGCCATAAGCCCCGGGCGCGTAGGCATATTTCAATGTTGCCAGCAAAAACCGCATGGCTGCCAGCGACGGCGGCCAATGCATTTTCAGCGGGCCATCCTGTTTGATCAACCAGGGTAAGGCGTAGCGGACCATGTCCGCATCCGCCCAGGGGTACACCACGCCATACGATCGCTGCCCGGCGTTGCCGAAACTGGTTTCCAGGCCGGCGGCCTCCAGCCGCTCCAGCACCGTCACCCGGTGCCCTCGTTGTTGCAGGGCATACGCCGTAGTGACACCCACCACACCGGCACCAATCACGACAACGTGCATCGCCTTCCTCCCCGTGTTTTTTAACTGCAGGTTTGATTTGCGCCGATGGTCCACTCACCCGGGCCACCGGCACAGCCCCTATCATACCCATCACCGTGCGAACACCACACCTCCGGTGGTAAACTGTGCCGCTGCCACCCACCCCCTAATCTATGACCGGTATCTGTGAGCCTGCCATGAGCACCAAAAAACGCGACATTCCCGTATTCGATCTGCCGATCATTGAAACCCACTGTCACCTCGATTACCTCAAAGAGCGCCCACTGGCCGATACGCTGGATAACGCCCGCAAGGTGAATATCGAGCGCATCATTACCATTGCAGTCACCCCGGACAACCTGGCCACCGTGCGCGAGCTGAGCCAGGCTGCCCCCTGGGTTTACGGCACCCAAGGCATTCATCCCCACGATGCCGAACTGTACACCGCTGCCGTGGAGGCGGAAATACGTCAGCACAGTGCCGACCCCAAAATCGTGGCGATCGGTGAGATCGGTCTCGATTACTTTTATGACAATTCCGACCGCCGCGTCCAGCGAGAGGTTTTCCGCCAGCAACTGCAGATCGCCTGCGACACCCGGTTGCCGGTGGTTATCCACAGCCGCGAGGCCGATGAGGACACCATCGCGATTCTGCAGGAGTTCGAGCACTCCCTGCCGCGACGGGGGGTTATTCACAGCTTCACTTCCGGACCGGAGCTGGCCCGTTATGCCATCGACCAGGGCTGGCGTCTGGGATTCAATGGCATAGCCACTTTCAACAAGGCGGAGAACGTGCGGGACATCATCCGCATGACCCCTATCGAACAGATTTTGCTGGAAACCGACGCGCCCTTCCTGACACCGGTGCCCTATCGGGGCAAGGAAAACGCCCCCCACTACCTGCCTTTTATTGCCGAACAGGTGGCGGCGGTAAAACAGTTGGGGATTGACGAGGTGCTGCAAGCCACTTACCAGGCCAGTCTTGCGACCTTCTTCCCCGCGGGCTAAAGCGACAAGAACAAACCCATCAGCACCGGGGCGGCAAACGACAGGATGAACCCGGAAGCGATCGCGACCGGCACACACCGCAAGCCGCCACTGCTGCGGATAATGGGCAGGGTGAAGTCCATGGAGGTCGCCCCGCCGTAGCCGATGGCCAGGGCGGGCCGGGCGGTGATCACCAGGGGGATCACCGCCAACGCGATGATTTCCCGCAGCACGTCATTGAGGAACGCCACCCCGCCCCAAGCCGGCCCGAGGGCATCACCAATGACGATGCCGGATAAAGAGTACCAGCCAAACCCGGAGGTCAGAGCCAACATCTGCGGGAGGGACAACTCGTAAAACGGCGCAATGAGCACCCCGCACAGCAGCGAGCTCAGCATCAACATCACCGCAATGCCCAGGCCCTGACGATTCATCAGCAAACGACGCAGCGACAAACCCGCGTTACGCAGCTGCAGCCCGATCAGAAACAGCAACAACATCAATGCTCCGGTAGCCACTTCATCGACTAACGGCAGATCCGGCAATATCAGCGCCCCCATCACAACCCCCGCCACGACCGCTGCCAGAGGCTTCAGCGCGGCCATAAACAGGCGCCCATAACTCGCCGGGGTGACCGTATCGTCCACCTCGGGCCGCATCGGTTGCCAGCGGTGCCAGCCCCACAGCGCCAGCATGTTGGCGAACAGCAGCGCAGTCACCAGGCCCAGGACCTGACCGGCCATGGCACCCAACTGGCCCCATAACCCCTCCATCTGCCCCAATCCCAGGCCGAGAATGGCCAGAATAAAATACACCAAAGCGTCTACGCTGTGATGGATCACACTCAGTAAGGCAGGTTGCCGGAGAGTAAACAAAAAACCCAAAAACAGCGGGGCCAGAATCAACAGTGCATCGGTCAACATGGGGATCTCAGGAAGAGTGAGCAGTCCGCTCCGGGCAATAGGAGCGGGGCAACGGCACAGATCAGTGCAAGGGGTCATCGTGCTGATATTGCACCAACACCCAGGGGGCAATCACCACCGCCCAAAGCTCGGTATCCCGGTCGTACCAGCTTCGGGCCAGATCAGCGGACACTTCACCGACCTTGCCGGTGGCCATCCAGGACTCGAACTGGGCGGTGTTGTCCGCGACCAGTTCAACGGCCACGGTGAGCAGATCCAGTTCCGGAGCCACCTGCACCACGTGACCACGGGCGTAATACGTCTGCAGTTCACGCCAGCCGATTTTCGACGTTTCCAGATTCAGTTTGGTTATCAGTTCATCGGTTGATTGGGAGGATGACATGGGCGGCCTCTGACAGCGTTGGATCGAACAAGACGAAACCGCCTATTATCGCCCTACTGCCGGCTCGATTGCCAGACCTCCCGCACCCTGTCTGGCAGCGCCATGGGGTCAAAGGGTTTGGTGATCACCCCCACGGCCCCCAGCCGTTGATATTCTTCCACTTCCGCCGGCTGCGCCTTGGCGGTCATAAACACCACCGGCGTGGCCCTCAGCGCCGGCAGGGCACGCAGCGCCCGGAACGTTTCCCGACCATCCATGCCGGGCATCATCACATCCAACAGAATCAGATCGGGGTTGAATGCTTCCACACAAGCCAGTGCCTGCGCCCCTGACTCACACATCTTCACGGTAAACCCGCCGATCGACACCAGCGCCAGTTCGGCCACGGCGCGGATATCGGGTTCGTCTTCCACATACATGATTCTTTTCAGCTCTGGCATAGTGTTGGTCCTGATGCCGTGCGATAAGGAACCGCCGCAGGCGGCACATTGCTAATTAACGCGCTCCTCACCCAGGGTCGGCGGCGGCCACTGTCGCCGGGGCCGGCTTCGGGGCGGTCGGGTCGGCGCCGTCAAGCCCGATGCGGCGCAGCAGTCGCTGGCATTCCGTGGTGTCGGCCTGGCCGCGGGCCGTGAGGGCGGCCGCCCGCATCATGATGCGCTCTTTGCGGGTGTCGTCGTGCGCCAGATGATGCACCGCCCCGATCAGATCGCGCAACTCAATGGGCATGCGCCAACGGACCTTCAACTGGTTGCCATAGGGTTGCGACCAGGTCGTCAGGGCGTCTTCCACCTGCAGGTCTTCTAACGATTCGCCGCCATTGAGGTGACGCTGCAACACCGTTAATACCGCCAGCTCACCCACCTGACTGAGGAGCCCGGCAGTATAGGCTGCATCAGCCGCCACACCGATGCTGTGGGCCATGGTTCGCGCCGTTTGGGCCACCGCACGGGAGTGCGAGAGCACGGTTTCGGCGCGCTGCTGCAAACGCGCCTCGGTCAGCGCATGGGTCGCATCAAATGCCAGGGCCAGGGCCTGTTGCAGGGTCATGGATATGCCCAGCACCTTGACCGCGTCCAGCAAGGTGTTGACCGCTTCGCCCGAGCGTCTGAAAGTGCTGCCATTCGCCACATCCAGCAAGCGTGTGATCAACCCGGCCTGCCCCTGCCAGCGGGTCGCCAGATCCTGCGCGCTCAACCGCTGCTGTTGCGCCAGCAAGGGCACGATTTCGCCCGGTTGTAACCGCGTAGGCAACTGCAGACTGCCCTGCACCGCCTCTTCCAGCAACTGCGCCAACGGCAACCGTTCGCGGGCCGCCACGGTATCCGGTGGCAACAGGGTTTGCAGGCGCTCACGGATCTCTTCGATGCTGAACGGCTTGGTCACGAACCCGTTGATTCGATAGTGGGCCGCCGTGAGCACCGACGCCCGGTCGGCGCGGCCGGTGACCATCAATATGGGCACCTTCCCATCGGCGGCGCGCACCAGCCGCACCAGTTCCAGGCCGCTGCCATCCGGCAAATTCCAATCACAAATCAACAGGTCAAACTGCCCCCCTTGCCACGCTGTTTTGGCCGCTCCGAGCGAGCCGGCCAGGGTCACCGAGGCCGGCGCGCACAGGCCGGTCAGGATAGTGGCCAGCAATTCCGCCATCAACAGGTCGTCATCAAGAATCAATACTTTCACTGTGTCCTCACGTAAGCTGACCCTCGCCGTGCACCGTCACCCCATTGCGTCCCTGCTGCTTGCGTTGGTACAGGGCCGCATCGGCCGCGTTGAGGGCCGCGTCGGCATCGGCAAAATCGTTCAGTCGGGCGACGCCCGCGCTGAGGGTAACCTGAAACTCGGCGTGCGCACCACTGAACGCCAGACCGGAAAACTGGCGGCATATGTTGTCCAGTATTCCCCGCGCTTCAGCCAGCTCGCACTGCGGCAGAATCACCGCAAATTCCTCCCCCCGTACCGGCCGACGATATCGGTTTTGCGCAACCGGTGCCGCAACAGGCTGGCCAGTGCTTTGATCACCACATCCCCGACCGCATGTCCGTGGGTATCGTTGACCTGTTTGAAGTGATCCAGATCCAGCATCGCCACCGCCGTCGGGGTCGAGCTTCGCTGACACACCGCAAACCACTTGGCCAGTTCCTGTTTGATGCGGGAATGTTTCAGTAACCCGGTGAGACTGTCCTGAGTCGTCAGTTTGGCCAGCTGGCGGGCGCGGTGGCACCGCCCCCGCACCACGTTCACCAGACGCTGGTCGGTAATCGGTTTCTCAATAAAGTCGTCCGCATCCCGGGCCACTGCGGAAATTTGCTGATCGCGATCCTGCTCGGACGACAGGTAGATAATGGGCAAGCCCAGCCATTCCGGCTGGAAGCGGATCATCCGCGCCAGCGCAATGCCGGAGTAATCGCCCATATGGATATCCATCAACACGATATCCGGCTGGAACTCGAGCAGTCGGGCGCGGATCTGCTCGGGTTTGTGCACCACCACCACCTCCAGCCCGGCGTTGCGCAACACCAACTGGAAATGGCTGGCCAATTCAACGTCGTCGTCCACGATCAGCACCTTGCCCCCCCCGGAAAGCTCCGTCTCGGCCGCCAGTTGTTCAATACGCTCCGCCAACCGGGGGATGTCCGCGGGCTCCGTAAAAAAAACCGCCGGCCCCGGCCTCGGCGCTGCGGTACCGTGCTGCAAACGAGTTGCTGGTACTCAACACGATAATAGGCAAGGCGCTGTCCGGACACCGGGGAGTGCGAGCGCGCAAGGTCGTCACCAGCCGGCTGGCCATCACCTCGTCGGTGATCACCGCCGCCGTGGTACCGTCACTGCAGCACCCCAGCGCCGCCATAAAAGCGTCAACATCCGGATGGCAAGCCAATGCAAAGCCGTAGCGCGACAAACCATCGCTCAATTCCTGAGCCACCCGGTCCCGGGGCCGGATCAGATGAACCCATTTACGGGACCGGGTGCGGGCTGCCTCGGCAGCGACCGGGTCGAGTATGGGGCGCGAGGGTGCCGGTTCAGGGGACAAGCTGGCCGCCAGCGCCGACAGACGGGACCGGAACCCGGTGTCGAGCAAATGCGCCAGATCAGCCGCAGAACCGGCCTCGACCACCGGTTTTAACTGCTGCTCCAGTTCGGCGGCCATGCGACTCAGGTCATGCAAACCAAAGGTCCCGGCGGAACCGGCCAGTCGATGCAAGACCGCATAAGCGGATTTGGCATCGGCCAGCGCAACCTTGCCCGGGGACTGACGAAACAGACCGGACAACTGTGATACTTCTCCCCGTACCCGCTGAAAATACTGAGCTTTAATTTCATCCAGCTTTGCGGCAACATCCTGGTGTTTGGGTTTGGACATCCCGGGCTCCAACTTTTTGCTTGGCATTCACCACCCCGACAGGGTACCGGTTGCGGCAGGGTTTGACATCATCCACACTGGCAACATGCCAACAAACACCGGTTTTCGACCATCGCGCGATACAGACCCACAGCCCCATGACATCATCGACGCCTCCCCGCATCAAGCAACGCTCCCTCAAACGCCGCATCGCGCTGATCACCATTGGCAGCAGTCTGGCTACGGTACTGCTGGTCTTACTGACCGCCTACCAATCGTTGATCAAGGATTTTGAAACCCTGCTGACCCGCGAGCAGATCAGCGCCTCGCAGACCCTCGCTCATGCCGTCAATCAGCAGCTGGAACGACGTGTGCAGGCCCTGTCCAGCCTGGCCGCGGTGCTCACCGATGGCACCCGGCGACTGCCGCCGGACCAGTTGCGGCAAATTCTTGAACGCCAAAGTGGCACCAAGAATCTGTTTTCCCCCGGACTGACGGTGTTCGACGAAAACGCTACGGCGATCGCCGGAGACGCCCACACCACAGGTCGTATCGGTACCAATTACCGCGACCGGGATTACGCCCAGCGACTGCTGAAAACCCACCAACCGGTGATCAGTCGCCCGCTCATCGGGCGCACCACGGGGGTACCACAACTGGTGTTTATGGCCCCGATACTGAGCGACGACGGTGTGTTTCTTGGTGGTGTGGGCGGTTCTCTTGATCTGTCGAAGCAGTCTGTTTTGCCGGTCAACGAACTGGCCAAGCGTATCGACTCCGAACGGGACAACCTGCAGATCATCGATTCCGGCAACATGGTATATGTCTCCGGCAGTCACACCGGCCTGCATCTGGAACCGCTACCGGAACCCGGGGCAAGTCGCCTGGTGGATGCGGTGTTGTCGGGCATGCCTTCCGGTACGGAGCACGACAGCCATGGCAACCGGCAGATTTTCGCGACCGCCCATTTACAGCGGCTGGGCTGGTTGTTTGTGAAAACCACCCCCTACGAGAAGGCGCTTGCGCCAGCCTGGGCCTCCTTCCAGCGCTTTTTTCTCTGGAGTCTTGGCGGGGCGAGCCTGCTGGTGCTGTTCGGACTCTGGCTGACCCGGCGCGCCCTCCAGCCGCTGAACGCCATGACCGAGCGAATTACCCACATGGCCGATGCACCTCAAACCGGCGCGCGCCTGCCGGCCTCCAGGGTGCACGAATTGCAAGGGCTGACCCGCGCCTTTAACGCTCTGGCTCACTCCCGTGAACAAAAAGACCAGCAGATCCGTGCGCAGCGGGACCGGCTTGAACTGCAATTCCAGCAGAGCGGCGACGGTATCCTGACCCTGGATTCGGATAGCCTGACCATATTACGGCTGAACCGGCGCATGGCGGAGATGACTGGCTACCCGCCCGAGACGCTGGTGGGGCAAAAACCCCACGACAGCCTGTTTGCCGAACCCACCAAACTGTTGGCTTTTTTACAACACGTGGAACAGGACACTGGCGTACAGCACGCTGAGTTCAAACTTTACGACGCCAGCGGCAGCGCAATCGAGGTGGAGATCAGCGCCACCCGACTGGTGTTTTCCAGCCACGCCGAAATCATGCTGAACCTGCGGGATGCGACTGAACGCAACATGCTGGCGGCGCTGAAAGAGCGTTTTATAGCCACCCTCAGCCACGAATTACGCACCCCGCTCACGGCCATCAATGGCGCGCTCAAATTGCTGGTTTCGGGCACCTCCGGGGCGCTGCCGGACACGGCCCAGCAAATGGCGGAGCTGGGACTGCGCAATGGCCTGCGCCTGCAGACCCTGATCGACGACCTGCTGGATTTCAGCAAACTGGCAGCCGGCCATATGGCCATCACACTGTCCCCTTGTGACCTGCAGACGCTGCTGGAGGAAACCGCGCAGGGCAATCAGCCCCTCGCCATGAATCATGATGTTGCCCTGCAGCTGGATGCCTGCGGCCCCTGGCTGATTTCGGCCGATGCGGTCCGCCTGCGCCAGATTCTCGACAACTTTATCAGTAACGCGATCAAGGCCTCTCCGCCGGGCGGGGTGGTGACTCTGGCGGCCGCCACCCAACAGAACCGGGTTCGCATCAGTGTCACGGATCAAGGCAAAGGGATTCCTGATGAGTTCCGCCCCTTCGTGTTTCAGCGCTTTGCCCAGGCCGAAACCAGCCCCGGCGGTACCACCGAAGGTACAGGGTTGGGTCTGGCCATCTGCAAGGAACTGGCGGAGCAGATGCACGGTACTGTCGGCTACCGCTCCCAAGCTAACCAGGGCGCCTGTTTCTGGGTAGAGCTTCCCTTTCCGGAAACGACAACGCTGCCGAAACCCGATGAACCGGGCCGGCAGCGTTGCGATGACGGGGTTACCCAGAAGGTGCTCAGCTCTGCGCAATCATATCCCGAATGACGTAGTGCAAAATGCCCCCATGCTGGAAGTACAGAGCTTCTTTCTCGGTATCAATACGGGACACCAGCTCACAGGTTTCGCTGCGGCCATCGGTGTAGGTGATGGTGCAAGTCAGCCTGGCCCCGGGCCTGGCCGCCACGGACAAGCCTTCAATACTGATCAGCTCGGCACCGGTGAGCTTGAGCGTGTGGCGGTTGATACCCTCGGGGAACTGTAAGGGCATCACCCCCATGCCAATCAGGTTGGAACGGTGAATACGCTCGTACGACTCCGCGATCACCGCCCGCACCCCCAGCAAACGCACCCCTTTGGCGGCCCAGTCACGACTGGAGCCGGTGCCGTATTCTTTGCCGGCCACCACTACCAGCGGCGTTCCCTCGGTGGCGTACTGCATGGCAGCGTCGTAGATGGCCAGCTGCTCACCACTGGGAATGTGACGGGTATAGCCGCCTTCCACATTGTCCAGCATTTCATTGCGAATGCGCACGTTGGCAAAGGTGCCGCGCATCATCACCTCGTGGTTACCGCGTCGGGACCCGTAGGAGTTGAAATTGGCCGGTTGCACGCCGTGGTCCTGCAGATAGCGGCCTGCGGGACTGTCGGCGGCAATCGAGCCTGCCGGTGAGATATGATCCGTGGTCACCGAATCCCCGAGCAACGCCAGAATTCGGGCGTTCTGCACGTCTGCGATCGGCTCGGGCTGGGGCCCCATGCCCTCAAAGAATGGCGGATGCTGGATATAGGTGGAACCATCGGACCAGTCATACACCTGGCTGTCGGGTACCTCAATCGACTGCCAGATCCGGTCACCGTCAAACACCTGACCGTACTTTTTGCGGAACATGTCGGTCTTGACCTTCTCGACCGCGTGGGCGATGTCCACCTGCGAGGGCCAGATATCTTTCAGATAGACCGGCTTGCCCTCGCGGTCCTTGCCCAGGGGCTCGGTCGTCAGGTCCACACGCACATTCCCCGCCAGCGCATACGCCACCACCAGGGGGGGTGACGCCAACCAGTTGGTTTTGACCAGCGGGTGGATGCGCCCTTCAAAGTTACGGTTACCCGACAGCACCGACGCCACCGTGAGATCGCCCTCTATAACGGCCTCTTCAATCGGCGCCAGCAGGGGCCCGGAGTTCCCGATACAGGTGGTACAGCCATACCCCACCAGGTTGAAACCCAGCGCGTTGAGGTCGTCCTGGAACCCCGCCGCCCGCAGATACCCGGTCACCACCTTGGAGCCGGGAGCCAGCGAGGTCTTGACCCAGGGTTTGACCGCCAGACCGCGTTTGACCGCGTTTTGCGCCAGCAACCCCGCCGCCATCATCACACTGGGGTTGGAGGTGTTGGTGCAGGAGGTAATGGCGGCAATCACCACCGCGCCCGGATCCAGCCGGTGACTGGCACCGTCCAGGTCAAAGGTCTGGCTGGCAGCGTGCTCGTAGCTGGCCTCGACACCGACCGCGGTCTGGCCACCCTCGGATTTCAGCTGGGCCACTTCCTCGGATTTTTCTTCCTGCTCGTCGGTCGGCAGACCTTCCGCAGTGGCCATCAACAACTCAAACGACGCTTTCATATCCGTCAGCGCCACCCGGTCCTGCGGACGCTTGGGTCCGGCCAGACTGGCCTCTACCGTGGCCATGTCGAGCTCCATGGTGTCGGTATACACCGGCTCATGGCCCGGTTCCCGCCACAGCCCTTGCGCCTTGGCGTAGGCCTCAATCAGATCGAGTTGGTCCGGGTCGCGCCCGGTCAGTTTCATATAATCCAGGGTTTGTTCGTCGATCGGGAAAAACCCGCAGGTGGCGCCATACTCCGGTGACATGTTGGCAATGGTGGCCCGGTCCGCCACCGGCATGTCTTTCAGGCCATCACCGTAAAATTCAACAAATTTACCCACCACGCCTTTGTTGCGCAGCATTTCGGTGACCGTCAACACCAGATCGGTGGCGGTGATGCCTTCCCGTAATTTTCCGGTGATTTTGAACCCCACCACCTCGGGAATCAGCATGGACACAGGTTGCCCCAACATGGCCGCTTCTGCTTCTATGCCGCCCACACCCCAACCGAGAATGCTGAGACCGTTGATCATGGTGGTGTGGGAGTCGGTGCCCACCAGCGTGTCCGGATAGGCGAACCAGCGACCATCCTGCTCATGGCTCCACACGGTTTTACCCAGATACTCCAGGTTAACCTGATGGCAAATACCGGTTCCGGGGGGCACTACCCGGAAATTATCAAACGCCTGCTGACCCCAGCGCAAAAATTCATAGCGCTCCTGGTTGCGCTCCATCTCCCGGGCCACGTTGGCCTCGAACGCGGTGGCGTCGCCAAACTCGTCGACCATCACCGAGTGGTCAATTACCAGGTCCACCGGTGTCAGCGGGTTGATGATGGACGGGTCCTTGCCAGCCGCCTTAACCGCGTCACGCATGGCCGCCAGATCAACAACCCCCGGCACGCCGGTGAAGTCCTGCATCAGTACCCGGGCAGGACGAAATTGAATTTCGGTATCTGAATGACGATCCTGCAACCATTGCACCATGGCCTGAATGTGGCGTTGATCAACGGTGTCCCCATCTTCATTACGGAGCAGGTTTTCCAGCAAAACCTTCAACGAGAATGGCAGCTTGCTGATGTCGCCAAGCGAATTTCCGGCTTTGGGCAGACTGTAATAATGAAACGTCTTGCCGCCAGCCTCCAGGCTGGACAAGGTATTTAAACTGTCATTCGACATACGTTCCTCCTTTGCGTGATCCCCAGAGTGTAATCGGGGCACTTCTTACTACCTCTATCTACTATCGCATCAATTGGCGGGACTTCAACCTTGCAGCTGCAACCTCGCGGTTGGCGTGCACCGCCGGGTACCGGGCCGAATGCTGTCGGCAGGCTCCGACTTGCGACCGAATCGCTGGCCCAAGCCGCTGCCTTCTGCGATGATTCCAGCACTCTGCACCCCTTTTCCACCTCAACAAAAAATGGCGAGCCTTCTTGAAAAACGACTGCCACTATCACCCCGCGGTTCCGGCGAAATGGCACTGTAGCCACTGTCAGACCTATTATTGCCAACGCTGCATGCCCGATGGCGACACCAAAAAACAAAGGGGCATCTGCCCCGGATGCGACCACCCCCTGCGTTATCTGGGTGCTGCCACGGAGGTGGTTCCCTTCTGGAACCGGTTGTCGGCCTTTTTTCGTTACCCCTTGCACCTGGACCCGTTATTGGTCATCGGCATCTGCACTCTGGTGCCGCTGCTGATTTCCGCCTCCCTGATCGGGCTGATAGTCAGCCTGTTGTTGTTTGTCGCGCTGCTGAAATACACCTACGCCGTCATTCGGCACACCGCGGAAGGCCACATGACGCCCCCACCTCTGGCCACGGCGTTTTCGGGCAGCGGTTTCAACATAGTATTGCTGCAATTGCTGGTGTTTGTGGCCATGGGCGGTCTGGTGTTCGCAGCCGGCCTGATTGGCGGGCCCTTACTGGCGTTGCTGATGCTGGCGTTTGTGCTGCTGGCGCTGCCCGCCAGCATCATGATTCTCGCCATGGAGCACTCCGTCGGCGCCGCCATCAACCCCATGAACCTGGCTTCGCTGATGGCCCGAATCGGCTGGCCTTATTTCCTCATGTACGGTTATCTGATTCTGCTCTCCCTGGCCAGTGGCGCTGCCCAGGAGTTTGCCTTCCAGCACTTCACTCCCTGGCTGGCGCAGCCGTTCAGCGGCTTCCTCAACAGTACTTTTACCCTGATGCTGTTCCACCTGCTGGGCTATGTGGTGTTTCAGTTTCAGGAAGAACTGGGGTTTGCCAGCGACCTGCAAGACGGCGACGCGCCGGTTGCGATGGCGCAGCGGGATCGCAGTAAGCGGCTCGACGCCGACCTGGACATCCACCTCAAGGACGGCAATTACGACAAGGTGCAGGCACTGCTGGTGGCGGCGCTCAAACATGAGCCCGCCAACAGCGAGCGCACGGGGCAACTGTACGCCCTGCTAACCGCCCGCAATAACAACGAGGAACTCTACCGCTACCACCCGCGCATACTCACCTGGCTGGCCGAGCGTCGCAATGGTGCCGGTATCGCCGATTTGTTGTCCCGGCTGGCCGCGGTGGACCCCCGGTTCCGGCTGGACGACGATGGGTTGATTCTGGCCTGCGGGTCGGCGTTGGATCAGGCGGGCGAGTTCAAAGCAGCCCTGAAGCTGCTGCGGGATTTTCACAAGCGCTTTCCCGACAGCGAACACCTGGCCGGGGCGTATATTCTCGCGGCACAGATTCTGGCCAACCGTCTGCAGCAATGGGACAAAGCCACCGCATTTTTGAACTTCGTCAACCAGCACTGCCCCGGCAGCCCGCAGCATCCGCACCTTGCCGACTACCTGCAGCAGGCCAAAAACCGCGAGCCGCTGAAAGGCCCGCGCGCGAATTTCATGACCGACTCATGAGACACCCGGAGCCCCACGGCCCGCCCTTCAGGTTGCCGGCTTCTTGCGGGGCGTACCTTTCTTGCCGGCCGCCGGCTTGCGACCAGCGGCCCGCCGGGGCTTCGGCACCGCTGGCGTAGGCGGGGCCGGTTCATTGCGCACATAGGCGCCCGGGGCTGGCTCGATCACCGGCAGCGCCCCCTCTCCCGGCTGGCGGGCCGGCACCTTGCCACCGCCAAACTGTTCGGCCCAAGCCACCCAGTCGGGCCACCAGGAGCCTTCGAACGCTTTCGCGCCCTGCAACCAGACTTCCGCAGGCATGCTGTTGTCTTCGTTGACCCGATAACCGTACTTCTTTTTGGCGGGTGGGTTGATGATACCTGCAATATGCCCGGATCCGCCCAGCACAAACCGCACCGGGCCGGCCAGGTAACCCGCCCCCCGGTAGCAGGAAGTCCAGGGAGCGATATGGTCTTCAATCGCCGACGCGAAATAGCTGGGCACCGTCACTTTGCCCAGATCGATCCGGGTGCCGGCCAACTCGATCCCACCGGGCTCCTTCAATTTGTTATTCAGGTACATGTTGCGCAGGTAAAAGCTGTGCATGGCAGCGGGTAACCGGGTGGTGTCGGCGTTCCAGTAGAGCAGATCAAACGCCGGTGCGTCCTGCCCCAACAGGTAGTTTCTGACGAAACAGGACCAGAGGAGACTGTTGGCCCGCAACAGGTTGAACGCGCCGGCCATGGTGACACCGTCCAGATAGCCCTGTTTGTTCATGGCTTTTTCAATCTTGGCGATCATGTTTTCGTCGACAAACACCGCCAGATCGCCCACGTCGGAGAAGTCCAACATGGCATTGAGAAAAGTCGCGCTTTTGATCCGTTCGTCATTCCTGGCGGCCAGCCAGGCCAGCGTCGAACCCAGCAGGGTGCCGCCGATGCAATAGCCAACGGTGTTGACCTCGCGCTCACCGGTGGCTTGCTCAATAGCGTCCAGCGCTGCCACCGGCCCTTCGAGCATGTAGTTGTCGAACCCTTTGTGGGCGTGTTCCGGCCCCGGGTTCATCCAGGAAATCACGAACACGGTGTGACCATGCTCAACCCAATAACGGATAAACGAGTTTTTCTCACCCAAATCCAGAATGTAGTACTTGTTGATCCAGGGGGGAACAACCAGCAAAGGACGGCGGTGCACGGTTTCGGTGGTGGGGCGATACTGGATCAACTGCATCAATTCGTTCTGATACACCACGTCTCCGGGAGTGTTGGCCAGATGTTTTCCCACCTCAAAAGCGTCCGGGTCGGTCATGCGAAACGCCATATGGCCATCGGCCTCGTCCAGGTCGCGCAACAGGTTGGCGAGACCACGCAGCAGGTTGGTGCCCCGGGTTCGCACCGTCGCCCGCAACACTTCCGGGTTGGTCAGTATGAAGTTACTGGGTGCAACGGCATCAACGACCTGTCCGGTGAAAAAGCGCACCGAGCGCCGGTCCTGCTCATTGAGGTCCCGCACGTCCGCAATGGTATCCATCACCCAGCTACTGGTCATCAGATAGGCTTGCTGGGTCAGATTGAACAGCCCCGCCTCCTGCCAGGCCGGATCGCGGAACCGGCCATCGCCCCGCGCTGGCTCAGCAACGCGCACGGGCTCTTTGGTCATTGCACTGATGAGCGCGGAGGTCCACAACAGGGTGGCTTGCTGCACCAGCCGCATCTGGGCCGTGACCAGGGTATCCGGCTGGGTCGCCAGTTTGCCGGTGAAGCGAACAAACGGTTTGGCAACACTTTTAAGACTGACGGGATTGGGGCGCCCGCCTTGGAGGCGACGGGCAACTGAGCGGGCGAACAACCGGCTTCCGTGCTTTGCCACCCGGGCCAGAGAAGTAGTTACATCTTGCGGCTCGAAACCGACCTGAAGGTCGGTTTCGCCAGATCGTTTGGACATGGGCCACGCTCCGTTTAGCCACACCCGCAACAATCAGGGCCGTGGCTGGTTGCTGTGACTGAAAATCCGGCTGTTCAGCATGCCGTTACATATACACGCCACCGTTGACATTGATTTGCTGACCGGTGATGTAGCCGGCGTCGGCAGCAATAAACACCACCGCCTTGGCGATTTCTTCCGGTTTTCCGAAGCGCCTCATGGGGATGCCGGCAATGATTTTTTCGCGGATCTTTTCCGGCACTTGTCCCAGCATTTCAGTCTCGGTAAAGCCCGGCGCTATGCAGTTAACGGTGATGTCGTGCCTGGCCACTTCCATCGCCATGGTTTTGGTAAAGGCGATGATTCCGCCTTTACTGGCGGCATAGTTGGCCTGCCCGAAGTTGCCGGCCTGACCCACAAACGAGGTGATATTAACGATACGCCCATAGTTCTGCGCCGTCATGATGTCCAGCACTTCCGAACAGGTCGCGTAGACACTTCCGAGGTTGGTATCGAGGACGTCATTCCAATCGTCGTCCGTGAGGTTTTTCATGGTCTTGTCGCGGGTGATGCCGGCGTTATTGATCAGAATATCAATGCGCCCCCACTGCTCGTGCACCTGACGAACCAAATTGCGGGCTGCGGACATGTCGGACAGATCGGCGCCAATCGCCAGGGCGCGCACCCCCAAGCCCTTTAGCTCGCTGACGGTGTCTTCTGCATCGGCTGCGCGGGAGCGGTAGTTGATCGCCACATCGGCGCCCCGACGCGCCAGCTGCAACGCAATTTCCCGACCAATACCACGAGAACCACCGGTAACGATGGCAACCTTCCCTGCTAGATCCTTCATAAGTTTGTCTCTCATCCTTAATTAACGCTGAGCACCTGTTATGGCAGGTGCCGTAAAATCCTTCCTCCTTTCACGGTAGCAGAGGTCTGCGGCTCTAACAAGCGTCTCGCCTGCCCTGCGACGTCGGCTGCTAAACGGCGCGGATAAACCGTTTCAATCGCGGGGAAATCTCGTTGCGCCAATGACGTCCGTTGAATCCGCCGTAGTGGCCCACGCCCGGCTGCAGATGGTGGCAACGTTTCGACTCGGGTACATTCACGCATAAATCATGGGCCGCACGGGTTTGCCCGGGACTGGAGATATCATCTTTGCCGCCTTCAATTGTCATCAATCCGGTCGTTTTGATGGCCGCCGGATTGACCAGCCGTCCGCGGTGGTAAAAACACCCGCGGGCAAGCTGGAATTCCTGAAAGACCCGCTGAATGGTATCGAGGTAAAAAGTCTCTGGCAGGTCCATGACCGCCAGATATTCGTCGTAAAAATCCCGGTGGCGCGTCACAGCTTCCGGGTCGTCGTCCCGGATGGATCTGAACAGGCCGCGATAGGCATCCACATGGCGGTCAAAGTTCATATTGATGAAACCGGTCAGCTGCATAAATCCGGGGTACACCCTGCGCATGGCACCGGGGTAAGGCGGGGGCACCGGGTGGATCAGATGGTGCCTGAACCAGGACAGTTCGTGACTGGTAGCCAATTGGCAAGGCAGGGTGGGGGCCACCCGCCCATCGACCGGCCCGCTCATCAAAGTCAGTGATCGTGGCGTCGCCGGGTGTTCATCTTCTGCCATCAGGGAAACCGCCGCCAACGCCGGTACGACCGGCTGACAAACCGCCAGCACATGGGTATCCGGACCGAGATGCGCGAGGAACTCGATGAGGTAATCAATATAATCGTCGAGGCCAAAGCAACCTTCGGTGACCGGGACCAGGCAGGCATCGCGCCAGTCGGTGATGTACACATCATGGTCCGGCAACATGGCCTCCACCGTGCCACGCAGCAGGGATGCAAAATGCCCCGACATCGGGGCGACAATCAATAACCGGGGATCCCCGGAACGGGCCACACTGCGCTCGAAATGCTTCAGTTGCCCAAAGGGTTTGCGCCGCACGATACGCTCGGTGACCGCCACCGTGGTGCCGTCACAAACGGTGGTTTCAAGATCGAACCTCGGCTTGGGGTAGCGGCGGGTCAGGTCCGTGACCACCCCCCAGGCGGACGCAGCGCTGCGACTGCCGGGCAGGTGGGACAGCGGATTCAGCGGATGCTGCAGTAGCGCACTCTGGGCTCCGGCCAGCAGAGTCAGAGGCATCAAAGCGGTACGCGTCAATTCATGGACATGATACATCATGGCGTTATCCTGCTTGAATGAGATCGAACACAGCAACGGCGCCCTCAGGCCCGCAACTGCTGCCGGTAATAACTGGCCTTGGCTCCCTGTTGGCGCTTGTCAAATTCCCGAATCAGTAACTGACAGGCTTCGTCAACCAGCTCGCCGTCGCCCGCCGTCCGCAGGCGCGCAAACGCCCGCTCCGCCAGGCTCAGATTGTCGGTGCGCAGGCTGGCAAACAGCGCCCGGTTGTGATCCGCCGCTGCCAGCGGCGCATGCTGCTCCCCGTAGTTCAGGTACTCTTGCCAGATGCCCAGCAAACGTTCGGGCTGCTGCTGATGCAGGCATATTTCCATAAGCTCCAGTGTGCGGCGCCGATACCCGGGCAGATCGGGCCGCAATTTGGCCAGCTGGTACAGGTGGGTCAACAGCACGGGGCGGTCGGGGTATCGGGCCCAGAGGGCCACAAACTGGCTTTCGGCCACCGCGAACTCCATGCGCGCCAGGCTGTCCATGGCCCGGGCGTACCCAGCGGCAAACTGGGCCGCCTGCTCGGCGTCGCCGGGCTCGAAAAACACCTCTTCGACCTGAAACCAGCTTTTGCGCAATACCAGAATCAGCCCCGCCCCCGTCAGCAATCCGCCCACATGCGCCAGATAGGCGATACCGGTGGCCCCGGCAAACCAGTAATCATAGAGTTCCTTGCCGAGCCAGACCGGTAATACCGCCAACGCCGGCGCCCGGAAGTAATTGAAATAAAAGCCGACAAAATAGAAAAACCGGATGCTGCGCAACCCGTAAATGGCCACATACATGCCCATTAAACCGGAAATGGACCCGGACGCACCGATCAGGGGCACCGCACTGCTTTGCGAGAACAAGGTATACAGCACACCGGACAGCACGCCGCAAGCCAGGTACGCCAATAAAAAACGGCCCGCCCCCAGGGCTTTTTCCACCGTGAACCCTAATAAAAACAGAAACAGCAGATTGCCGGCCAAATGCCCCCAACCGCCGTGCAAAAACTGGTAGGTGATCAACGGTGCCAGGCCCGGCTCCCTCGGGATCAGCCCGGACCGGCTGGCACTGAGCATGGCGATATAGTCGCGTTCAATGGTGCCCCGTTGCTGCTGCCAGCGCTGGCGGTCGGCCGTTGACCAGAGCAGGTCGCGGTTGCCCGCCATGTATTGATAAAAGTCCCGGTCCATTACCAGGTGCCACGCCAGCCCGGCACGGTCGTTACGGGCCCGTGCCTGCTGAAACGCCTGCAGATCCATCATCCGCTCGACCGCCTTCTGATCGCCAAGCTGTCGTTGCAGATAGTTTTCGTACACCGGCGCTTCCAGCTCGAGCAGGCCGGAATCGAGGTAGCGGTCCACCGCCGCCACCATCAAGCGGCTGTCTCCGCCCTGGTAGAACAGAAACACCAGCAGACACACCAGAATCAGGCTCAGGGTCACCCAGGGTGGCCGTTTCCAGTCGATGGTATTTTCAGCGGGAATGATCAGCATGGGGGGTCACAATTCATCATTATCTGCCTTATAGAATCCGCTATTTACCACAGCGACGCCAGCTTTTCCCGCTGTAATGGAGACTGCAGCTCAACCTTGTGAGCCAGACCACGGTGCGGCAGACCGGATTCACCCGCTACCGACCAAAAGCCAATTGCCGTTGCCCGCCCGTCCACGAATAGTGACGTGGCACGACAACGGAACTCCGAAAAAAAGGAAGCTGAGATGACTGTGCTGGTATTGGACAACCCCGAAATTCTCGCCAAACAGGGGATTCCCATGTTGTGCGCCCCCCCCGGTGAAGCGCCACCCGCGACCGCATCGGCGGCGATTTCATTACGGGTTTGGCAAGCACACCCTGAAACCGGAGGAAGTGCGCATTCTGCTTGAGCACGGGAGTTATCTGGCGGCGCATCCGGGTGTGGTGGTTCACCTGCACGCCCACGCCGACCGGTTCGGGTCGATTGATTACAACCTGTTTCTGGCCAGATTGCGGGCCCGCACCGCCCGCAAACTGTTGCGCTCGGCCGGCGCCCGGAACGACCAGGTTCGCGCAACCAGCTGGGGCTGCAGTAAACCCCTCGCCCGCCCGGACGACCACGCCGCCAACCGTCGCCTGGAGCTGGTGTACCAGAATGAAGTCACGACGGAGGCGTTATAAGCCATACCCCCGCCTGGCGTTGGCACCGGATTACACGCTCAGTTGCACAACGTTGAATACCGCCAACACGGCCATGGCCAGCATCGACAGCCAGGTCAGCAACGCACCCACCAGACGGGCCGGGTGGGTGCCGCCCCGTCCCTTGTACATGCCCCAGGCGTGCAGCACCCGCGCAATGAAAAACCCCATACCGGCCCAGTAAATCAGGGTGGCAGACACTCCGTTAATTTCGGCAAGGGCCAGCACAATCAGCGCCACCGGCGCATACTCCACCAGATTGGCCTGGCTGCGAACCGCCACCTCAAAGTCACGATCGTCATTAACCCCGAGGCCCTGCTTGTATTTCAGGCGAAACCCGCTCACCCGGTAAGACAGGAACAACAACAGCACGGTCACCGCACTGGCAATCACTGCCGACACTGGCGCAATCATGAACTAACCCTTCTTTAACTTACCAACCACAAATAACAGCAAAACAGCGCCTGCCGTTGCCGTCACCAACTCGCCCATGGTGCTCTGCGCGGCCAGCCCGAGCAGACGAAACAAGAGCCCGCCAATTAACGATCCCACCACACCGATGGCGATGTTTGCGAGTATGCCGAAGCCGCGACCTTTCATGATCAGTCCGGCCAGCCAGCCAGCGATACCACCTATAATCAGGAACAGGATCATCGTTCGTTTCTCCACACGCTGTGTAACAAACCCAAGAATAGCATGCACTTCCAGCGCGGGGTCATTGCGGTGCCGCCATGGCCTCGATGGCCGCGGCCATTTGGCGGTGACAATCCGCCACCAGTCTGGGTACGTCGTCCGCCGTCAGACCGCGGGTTTCGATCGCGGGCAGTACCCGGACCCGCACCGGCGTGCGCTGCCCCCACCGGCCTTCGGTGTCATCCCGGTAGGATTCTGCACAAATCATCACAAGCGGCACCTGGGCAGCAACGGCGGTGTGAAAGGCCCCTTTTTTGAACCGCCCCAGCCCCTGGCCATGGCTGCGGGTACCTTCGACAAACACCCACAGGCTTTTGTTCTCATTGGTGATGGCATGGCTGGTGGCCTTCATCAAGGCCACCGCTTTGCGGGAGCGGGCACGGTTGAGCATCACATTGCCGCCCAACCAGAACACCTGCCCGAAGAACGGAATCCAGCCCAGAATCGCCTTCCCCACGGTGACAGTGCGGGGCGGCATGAGATCGCCCATCAAAAACAAATCATCGTTGTGCTGGTGGTTGGCAATAATCACCACCGGCCGGTCTTGAGGCATGTATTCGAGCCCGGTCACGGGCCGCTGCAACCCCAGAATCCAGCGACCGGTCACAGCGATAGCGCGCCCCAGGACCCGGTTGTTGTTCGGGTTAAACGGGCGCGCCACACAAATCAACAGACCAAACAAACAAATAACGAGTACCGACAGCCACGCCAGCGCCTTTCGCAATAATGCCATCCACATTACCTTGTGCAGTATTTCGGGCGCACAAGTGTACGCCAAATCAGGTACCAGCAATAGACAGCAAAGGCATCACTTTTACCGGGGCGGGTGGCACCTCCAGATGAGTTTCAACCACGTACCGCAGCGGGATCCATAGCCCTCCGTACAACAACAAGGCCGACAGGATCAGCGACCCGGCCATCACCCGGCTCATGCCCGCCCCCTGTGCGGTCGAAGGTGCGCAGGGGCGACCGCCAGCAGCGGCGCCTCTTGCACCGCTGCTGGCACCTTCAGCCCGACGGCTCCCTCCCGGTCAACCCGGATGGCGTCGACGGGCAAGGGTGGTGCCAACACCACCAGCATGGCCAGCCAGAGACTGACGGCCTCCCCAACCCGCCGGAGCCGGCCCCGGGAGGAGGCAAGGTAACGGCGCCGGTGGCGCGACGGTAGCGTAAAGGCTGGTAACATGGGTCCGACTCCTGTTCACACTGAGCTGTGGCAATGATGTGCAAGTGGGCCTATTTCAACGCACCGTCCCGTCATTTCCGTGGCGCAACCGGGCCAAACCGCCGCTGAATTGTGATGAATTGTGGCAATGACGGCGGCTTCGCTTGCGGTGCCGCCTGTCCGTGGTTAAATACGAAGCGACCGCACACACCCTTGGGGAACCCATGCCGCTATGAAGCACCACATTGCTCTGATCGAGGACGAGCCTGCCATCCGCGAAAATTATCGGGATGCCTTTGAGCGTCGCGGTTACCGGGTATCGACCTACCAGGACCGACCGGCGGCCCTGCGCGCGCTGCGCGTCGCCTTGCCGGACCTCGCCATTATCGACGTGGGGCTGGGGCAGGAACCCGACGGTGGCTTTGACCTGTGCCAGGAACTGCGTCAACTGTCCGCGACCTTGCCGATCATTTTTCTGACCGCCCGGGACAGCGACATTGACTCGGTGCACGGCCTGCGGCTGGGGGCGGACGATTACGTCACCAAAGACCTGAGCATGGCCCACCTGCTGGCCCGGATCACCGCACTGCTGCGGCGCGCCGACGCCTGGGCTCAGGCTCTGCAACGACCCGACGACATCCTGCAACGCGGTCGCCTGACGCTTAACATTGACCGCATGACGGTGCAGTGGGACGGGGCCCCGGTCGAGCTGACGGTGACCGAGTTCTGGATGCTGCACTCATTGAGTCAGCATCCGGGGCATGTCCGCAGTCGCGACCAGTTGATGAGCGCCGCCAACGCAGTTCTCGATGCCAACACTGTGACCTCGCACATCAAACGGATCCGCCACAAGTTCCAGCAGGCAGACCCCGATTTTGACAGCATCCAGACCGCCTACGGCATGGGTTACCGCTGGAACGCCCGTGAGCTGTAAACCGTGAGTCTGAAGCGCCAGTTACTGATCGCCGCCGGGCTGATGCTGCTGATTCCCTGGGCCGGCCTGCAGTTTGTTCTGGAGCTGGACACCGCGTTACGGCAGCAGGCGCTGGAGCAGCTGCACAAGCAGGCGGAACGCATGGCCGCCGCAGCCGCAGCCGGCCTGGAGGACGAGTCGCCCGGCCCCGCCCACGGCCCGGCGATCTATGCCCGCCCCCTCCCCCACACCCCGACCATCGATGGTTACAGCGACGACTGGCCGGGCTACGGCGAGGGCAGCACCGAACCCAGCGGCCACACCGAGGCGGTCAGCTGGCAAATTGGCGTTGACCCGGACTATCTGTATCTGCTGCTGCGGGTGAACCAGGCACACCCGGTTTACTTTGATCCGGGCCGCACGTCGCAACCCTACGAATCGGTGCTACTGATCTGGCAAGATGGGGAGGACACCACCATTCGCACCATACGCACCGCGGCCCCCGGCCCGGTCACGGGCTGGCAGGCGGATCTGGAACCAACGCCGGATTACCGCATCAAAGGGTTCTGGCGGGCCCGCGCAAACGGCTATCAGCTCGAGCTGAGACTGCCCCGACCTGCCGACAACGGCTATTTTGGTTTTCAGGTCATGCGCCCCCAGGCCGACGGCACGGGAATCCGGGCTGTGGCGGGCACCGGCACCAACCCCCTGCCCCGTCTGATCACCCGCCGGCCCGAGCTGGAAGCGCGGCTCAGCACCCACTTGCTGCCGGGGCAAGAAGTCACCCTGCTCACTCCGAGTGGTTGGGCGGACGCCCGGGTGGCCATGACGGCCGACCCCCCCGCCAGGGATTTTGACAGCCTCGGCCCGCTGCAAATCCTCGAGCAGATTAACCTCAACGGCCTGCGAGCGCTGGTGCGCCAGTTCCAGCCGGAGCCCCTCGACTTGCCCACCGCCGACACCCGCATTGATCTCTCCCAGCTACCCCGGGAAGGCCTGGTGCGCAGCCCCGGCGGCGCTCCCCGATTGATGGCGCTACACCCCCTGAGCCACAACCGCACGCTGATACTGACCCAGTCCCTCGATCAGCTGCTGACCCTGTCGGGCAGCACCCTGGGCCGGGTCATCGCCCGCAGCGCGTTACTGGTGGTGGTGCTCATGCTGGCGGTACTCGGTTACGCCGGCTGGCTGTCCTGGCGAATCACCCGTTTGCAAGCTGCGGTGCGCGCCAGCATCGATGACGATGGCCGCATCATCCGTTTGCTGCCCGCCCCCCGCCACCGCGACGAACTGGGTGAACTGGGGCACCAGTTCAGCATGATGATTGCGCGATTGCAGGAGTACACGGGCTATCTGGAAAGTTTTTCCAAGCGCTTGTCCCACGAGCTCAAGACCCCTCTCACCGTGGTGCGGTCTTCACTGGAGAACCTCACTCATACTCCCCTCAGCGACAACCAGCGCCTTTATATCAACCGGGCCCAGCAGGCGAGCGGGCGTTTGAGCGGTATTTTGCAGGGCATGAGCGAAGCGGCGCGTCTGGAACAGAGCTTTGATCACGCGGAAAGGGAACGGTTTGACCTGGCCGCGGTGGTCGCCGAAGCGGCGGCCGCCTATCAGGCCCTCACCCCGGAGCACCGCATCGGCTTTCGAGGTCGTTCGGAGGGTTGCCCGGTGACGGGCTCAGCGGAACTGATGGTGCAGCTGCTCGACAAACTGGTGGATAACGCCCGTGATTTCACCCCGCCGCAAGGGCGCATCGAGATTGGCGTGACCCGTGACCAGCAAGGCCGAAGCACGCTGACCGTCAGCAATGACGGGCCGCCCCTGCCGGCGCACTTGAGCGGCGAAATCTTTAACCCGTTTGTGTCCTTGCGCCCGCACCAACCGGAAGGCCATCTCGGCCAGGGGTTGGTCATCGTGCGTCTGATTACCGAATTTCACGGCGGCACCGTCAGCGCCGCCAACCGTGACGGTGGGGTGGTCTTCACTGTCACCCTGCCCGCCGATCCGGGCTAGCCGGTGCAGGCCGGGTCCAGCCCGCCACTGCCCCCATACTGGCGGAAAAACTGTTGCGCGGTGCGGCCATTGCGCACGCCTCGCTGGGTGGCAAAGCGTATCGCCCGCCGGTGTAACTCCTCACGATCGGCCACGTGCGGGAACAGGGCATCAATTGCCTGCAGATACACCTCTTGCGGAAACGCGTAAAACGACAACTGCAAGCCAAACCGGTCCGCCAGCGACACCTGTTCCTCAATCGCCTCAGCCGGGTGCAGCTCGCCGCCCCGCACGGTGGTGGCGAGGTTATCGGCCATGTATTCCGGCATCAGATGACGGCGATTGGATGTGGCGTAAATGCGCACATTCTCCGGCGGCAATTCCAGCGAGCCTTCCAGCACACTTTTCAACGCCTTGTAGGCAGTTTCTCCGGTTTCAAACGACAGGTCGTCACAAAAAATCACGAACCGGTAGGGTAGGTCGCAGATGTCGTCCACAATTTCCGGCAGATGCACCAGATCGTCCTTATCCACCTCGATCATCCGCAACCCCCGGGGGTGATACTCATTAAGCAAGGCTTTGATCAGTGAAGATTTACCAGTGCCTCGGGCACCCCACAACAGTACATTATTGGACGGTTCGCCGCGCAGGAAACGCTCGGTGTTATGGAACAACGCCTGTTGCTGGCGCTCGATTCCGGTCAGGTCCGTCCAGCACACCGTATCCAGCCGCCGGATCACCCGCAAGCCCTGCCGGTGGCGGCGCCACACCGCTGCCACCGTCGCTGTCCAATCGATGGGAGTGGGAAAGGCCATAGATTCAATCTCCTGTTTTTCTGGCGACATACACCGTGTTCGACGACTCGATGTTCTGAAAGGGGTTGTAAAACGACACCACCGAAGCCTCGACCTGGCCGAACACCTGGCGCAGCAGCGCCATGAACGATTCATCCTCGGGGTCGTTGGACCACATGGCAAACACCCCCTGAGCGCGCAACTGGCGTGCCATCCGGGTCAGGCTGGCGATGGTATAAAAACTGGCGTTGGCATCGTTGAGCAGGGCCCGGGGCGAATGGTCGATATCCAGCAAAATCGCGTCAAACAGCCGTCCGGGGGCGGCGGGATCGAAGCCGTCCTGCGCCAGCGCCAATTCGAAGAAATTACCGTGCACATAACGGCAGCGGTCATCCTCATTGAGCACCTTGCCAAGGGGGACTTTTTCCTGCTGGTGCCAATGAATCACTGTCGACAGGGCATCCACGACCAGCAACTCCCCAACGCGGTCGTGTTTTAGCGCTGCAGCGGCGGTGTACCCCAACCCCAGACCGCCCACCACAACGTCTAACGACGAGCCCGCCACTGCCGCCAGACCCAGATCCGCCAACGCCACCTCAGCGTCGACAAACATACTGGACATCAAGAATTCGTCGCCCAGTTTGACCTCATAGATATCCCGGTCCCCAAACGCCGGAATGCGCCGGCGACGCAGGGTAATGTCACCCAACGCTGAGGGCTGGCTATCAATTTCTTCAAACATGGGGCTCATGGCAGACTCCGTCTCGGTGGCAGATGCCAGCCATGCTATCACTTTCACCGGCCGGACTGACCAACAGATATGCTAATAACAAGAGATTCTAACCAGGGGCCGGTTCAGGCGCTCGCTTTTGATCGCGCAATGATATAATTCCTAAAAAAATTAAGGAGATAAATGATGCCCCGGATATTTGAAGACAATTCACAGGCCATTGGCAACACACCGCTGGTCAAGCTGAACCGTATCAACGCTGGCGCAACCATTTGGGCCAAAATCGAAGGCCGCAACCCCGCCTACTCGGTAAAATGCCGGATTGGCGCAGCCATGATCTGGGACGCCGAAAAACGGGGCGCGCTGAAACCGGGAATGACCATCATCGAGCCCACCAGTGGCAACACCGGCATTGCGCTGGCGTTTGTCGCCGCGGCCCGAGGCTACAATATCACCCTGACCATGCCGGCTTCGATGAGCCTGGAACGTCGCAAGGTGTTGAAAGCACTGGGCGCTGATCTGCTGTTGACCGAGCCCGCCAAAGGCATGCCCGGTGCGATCGCCAAGGCGGAAGAACTGGCGGCGGGCGAACCCGACAAGTATTTTCTGCCGCAGCAATTCAATAACCCCGCCAACCCGCAGATTCACGAAGACACCACCGGCCCCGAGATCTGGACCGATACCGATGGCGCAGTGGACGTGTTTGTCGCCGGGGTGGGCACGGGTGGCACGCTGACCGGCGTGTCACGGTACATCAAACACACCCAGGGCAAGGCGATCACCACCGTGGCGGTTGAGCCCACCGACTCCCCCATCATCACCCAGGTGCGCAACGGCGAAGCCCCCAAGCCGGCTCCCCACAAAATCCAGGGTATCGGCGCGGGTTTCGTGCCCCAGAACCTCGATATGAGCCTGGTGGATCAGGTGGAGACGGTCAGCAACGACGACGCCATTGCCATGGCACACCGGTTGATGCAGGAAGAGGGCATTCTCTGCGGCATATCTTGTGGCGCGGCCGTGGTAGCCGCCCTCCGGGTCAGTCAGCAACCGGAACATCAGGGCAAAAACATCGTGGTCATTCTGCCCGATTCCGCCGAGCGCTATCTGTCCAGCCCCCTGTTTGCCGACCAGTTCGGTGAGACCGAAAACGTGCAGTAAGGGCGACTGGCCACGCAAGGGGCAGCCGGCTGATGGCCGCCCCTTTTCTTTTCCTTTTGCCATTGTCGGCTACATTTAAAGCTGCAACAGCGGCGCGGGATGCTGATCACGCGCCGCTTCCCTCCCCTGTGATGGGTCAATGTGAGACCGGGACAATGACAAAACTAGCGGATATCGAAGGCATTGGTGCCGTACAGGCCGGCAAACTGGAGCAGGCCGGAATCAGCTCAGTGGAGCAGCTGCTGGCCGCCTGCGGGCATAAAAAAGGCCGGCAACAAACCGCTGAGGCCTGCGGCATTAGCGAAAAACTCATTCTCGGCTGGGTGAATCGCGCCGATCTTGCCCGGATCAAAGGCATCAGCACCCAGTACGCGGATTTGCTGGAGCACGCCGGAGTGGACACGGTGCCGGAACTGGCGCAGCGCAACCCCGACAACCTGCACACCAAAATGGCGGAGATCAATGAATCACGCCGGCTGGTGCGTCAGCTGCCCGGGCTGTCCCAGGTAAGCGACTGGGTCACCCAGGCCAAAGCGCTGCCCCGGGCGGTGACGCACTAGCCGATTAGCCTAAGTGCCCTGGCCGTCAGCGGCGACTTCCAGTAACACCTTGCCGGTATTCTTGTCCTCGGCCACATAGGCCATGGCTTCCTCGGCCTGCTCGATGGGCCAGCACTGGTCAATCACCGGGACAATCTGGCCGGCGCTCAGCAAGGGCCAGACACGGTCGTACAGCGCCTTCATCACCTTGCCCTTCACCGCCAGCGACTGGGAACGCAGGGTGCTGCCGATCAGACGCTGGCGCTTCATCAACAGCAAGCCCAGATCAATTTTGGCGAAGCGGCCGCCCAGCATCCCGATCTGGGTAATGCGACCCTCCGCATTCAGTACTTTCTGATCGTCCAGCAGGTAATCGCCGCCCACCGGGTCGAGCACCATGTCGACCCCGCCCCACTGGCGCACGGCCTCCACGAA
Organism: Marinobacter sp. X15-166B; assembly: GCF_001752365.1. Taxonomy (GTDB): domain Bacteria; phylum Pseudomonadota; class Gammaproteobacteria; order Pseudomonadales; family Oleiphilaceae; genus Marinobacter. The sequence goes on from NZ_MEIY01000001.1 coordinate 993,393, forward strand.
CGACCCCTTATGGCGGTTCCAGGTACCGCTGGCACCCAGCTCACGACAGACCGCCAGCTTGTCGTCACTGCCGGCGGTGGCGAACACCGGATTGCCCAGCGAGGTCGCCAGCTGGATCACCGCGGTACCCAGACCGCTGGCAGCAGCGTGCAGCAGCACCCGCTCGCCCGGTTCCAGCGCGGCTTCGTCGTACAGATTCAGCCACGCGGTCGCAAACACTTCGGGTATGGCCGCCGCCTGCCGCAGAGTCAGACCCTCGGGAATGGGCAGCACCTGTTTGCCCGGCACGACCACATGGGTGGCGTAACCGCCGCCGGTCAGCAGGGCACACACCGCATCGCCCGGTTTGACGTGGGTCACTTCCGGGCCCACCGCAGCAACGTACCCGCTGACTTCCAGTCCCAGAATTTTGGAGGCCCCCGGGGGCGCCGGATAATGGCCCGCGCGCTGCGCAAGATCGGCTCGATTTACCCCCGCCCAGGCGACATCAATGGCGACAAGCCCACCAGTAACCTCGCGGGGAATCTCATATTCTTCCCAGCTCAAGGCCTGATCGTGTTCGACGATGGCTTTCGTCATTTGGTTCACTCCATGTTACTCATTGTTATCGATACTACCCAAAGGTTCGTCGTTCCTCACCCGCAAAAAGCTGGCAAAGCGCGGCAACCCGGATGCGGTCAGACCAATATACTGATAGGTGATGGTGGCGCCAATGGCCGGCGGCGAGCGGCGTTGTGCGTCACTGAATCCCGTCCCTATCCGCAAGCGGCGCCGATCCGGCAGCTGCACCACCAACGCCCCGAGCATACCGGCGTATTTGCCTTTACCCTCAGTATGCCCAACCACAACCGCTTCTGCATCTTGATAGCGTTTAACCTTGAGTAACCGGTCCGAGCGGCCCGCCCGGTAGAGACTGTCGCCATGGTGCAACATCAACCCCTCACCGCCCTTGGCCAGCACCTTATCCAACCGCTCCATCAATTCGGCGTGGTTCGTGGCAGGGGTTTGTTCGACCAGCCCAATAAAGCGCGATGGTGAGTCACCAACGAGCTGTCGCAATCGCTGTAGCCGCGCGGAGAAGGGCAGACCACTGTGGGGTAGGTCAAACACCTGGTAGCGTATTTGCCGCCATTCGGTCTCATCCGGCCGGTACCGTCTGACGGCCGCAGACAGCCGCGCAAAGGTGCCACGCCCCATCCACAATTCTCCATCCAGCGGTTCGCGCGGAAAGCCGGCGGTAAACCAGGGCGGAGCTGCATAAATATGGCCCTGCCGTGACCAGAGTCGTTTCCCATCCCAGTAGGCCCGCACCCCGTCGAGTTTTTCGCTGATCCAGTACCCATCCAGTGACGTCTGCTCGGCGTACACCTTGGCCAGCAACAATGGCGGCGGCGCCGCGTGCAGGACCGTTGCAAAAAGCACTATGTTGACCAGGAAGAGGCCCAGCCGGAATGCGGCAGCGGCTGGCCGGTTGAGCAAGTTCATGGCAACTCCTTTGCCTGAAGTAATGCATGGTTAATACAAGTAGCGCGGTATCCGGTAGCCCGCCAACAGTTGCTGAGTAAACGGGTTGGTATTGCTGCCGGCGTGCAGACGGTAGCGCATTTCGCCCCCGTCTATGGAGAATTTCACATCCACGGCGCTGCTGCTGATACCAGTGATGTCGGCCTTGTCCAGCAATCGGAACAACGCCCAGGGACCTTGGGTTGATTCGCTGCGCGGCGAACGGTTCACCTGCGTCGGCACCAGTGTAATCCGGCTTTCGACCGCATCTCTCAGCGTGTTGGGCCACACCAGCGGAATGCTCTGGCGCGGTCCATGGCTGAATTCCACCAACTGGCCATCCACGTTGACCACGCTGCGTCGTTTATTGGATGACAGGTGCCGGGGCTCGAGGGCAAACTCCACATCCAGCGAGCCACCCCGAGTGAAGAACGCCCGACGGATTTGATTGGCCTGGCCCAGGGCTGTCTTCACGTCGCGCCGGACCAGGGATGCGCGCTGTGCCCCCTGCACCTGTTCCGGATGATCTTCGAGAAACAACTTCAGGTGGTCCATGTAGAAGCGATTCAGGGTTCCTTCAGGTGCAAAAAAGCGCTCAAAATCCTGCAACGCCGCATCCCGGGTGGCATCGGGGGTGAACGGATAGTGCCGTGCCAGGGTTTGCTGGAAGGGTAAATAGACATCCTGATACCAGCGGCGTTCCAGTTGCGCCACGGCCTCATCCAGCAGCACCCGCCAGCTTTCACTGGCCAGCCGGGTCAGCAAGCGATCCAGCGGCGCTGGCTGATTGGCAGCCAGACGCTGTACGGTGAAAATAGGGTCCTCTCCTTGCAGACCCAGTCGGGCGCGCGCGGCCACCAGCGCGGCCTTACCCCGATCCGGTGCTTCCTGAATGCCGCGCATGTAAATGTGCAAACTGGTGAGTGCATCGTGGAGGTGCTTCAGCGCCGACGGGAGTTCGCCCTCCTTGACCAACACCTGATTGAGGTGCTCAAACTGGCGCTCAATATCCTGCATCAGGTAAAAACCAGGAGCTGCCGGATCGGCGCCAGGGGTCAGCCGGGTGTTTTTCTGCACCTGCAACAACAATTGTGTCAGCGGTTGGTGGCTGCCGCTCAGACTGTCCAGCACCCGGACACCGTGGTTCAGATCGCGAAAGCGCTGAATGTCGACGCGGCTCAATGCCTGCCGCCAGCGGCTGACGTACTCTCCGGCATAGAGTGCCTGCACCTGGGATTGCAACTGTGTTTCGTCGGATTGACTGAAATCGACGTTATCGCGGCGGCCCAGCACCCAGGCGTCAATCAGCGCGAGTTCGATGACCGCTTCGGATTTCTTCAGGAAATAATGGTCCAGACCCTGGCGAGTCAGCATCGCGGGTATCTGCAGGGGATCGTCGGTTGCTGATGCCCCTTGCGTTTCGGCCAGGGGTTCGCCGTGCTCATCCAGCCGGGTAAATACCACGCCAAAGCCCGGTCCTATCTGTTGCGCCAGATTCAGCGGCGCCTTGAGACTGCTGGCAGCATCACGGCCCAGACTACGGTAAACCCGATCCGGCGTGGACATACGACCCAGATCCTGCTGCGCCCACTGCACACTGTTCTGAAACGGCGCCAGAGTCAGCGTGGCATGCGGATCGCCAGCCCTCACCCTGGCGGCCAGATCGGTATGTGCGAGGCCATGGTCCAGATGAGTGCGCAGCCGCCGCTGCACCTCGCGCTGCCCGGGGTACCGGCGCTGCCAATAGCGGTTCATATAATTGACCACTACGTCCGCACGGCGACCGCTGCCGTCGTACAACATGCGCAGGACCCGCAAGTGTTGCAATCGTTCCGGACTGTCATCCGGGGCATGGCTCATCTGTTCAGCCACCCCCAGCATCAAGGCCGGCAAAAATTGGTAGGCAAGCATGTCAAGATAGGTAGACTCCACTTTACCACCCACCCGGTCACCCTGGTACAGGCCCATATCTGCCACCATCGGCCAGACATCGCGATACTCACCAAACGCCAGTGTGGCTTCCCGCAACCAATCCAGCGGGTCCAGCAGATTGCGCCCGCTGGCCTCCGCTTCAAAACCGAGCGGACGCCAGTGGTCGATGAATTTTTGCACTCCCTGCTCCACGGCAGTCGCCGCCTCGGCATTTTTGCTGAAATAGTGGTGCCAGCCCGCCGTCATGGCCAGCCCGGTGCACGCCGCCAGTGTCGCAGCCATCATTCTCCGGTGACGGCGCTGACGCACCACAGGGAGGCTATCTCCGGCCAAACCCGCCTCGGGGAAAATCACCTTCGGGAACAATCCCGCGGAAAAGTAAGCCCGTGGCAGGCGGCCACTCTGGGCGGCCTGGGTCGGTTCCCTCAGGCTATAGGTGGCGGCGGCCGCGGTGACAAAAGCATCTTCCGGTACGCCCTCCTGCAGTACCGACGTAAAATAAACCCCGCGCACCAACGCCGGGGCCGAAAACGCATCCACCGACAAAGTGTGCACCAAAAACTGCAGAATCCCGTCTTTCAGCCCCGCCAATTGGCGACTGAAAGAGAAGGCAGCAGCGCGATCTTCGCCTTCGCGACAAGCAGCAAGGATATCCGGCAGGCGTTGATTCAGCGCATTGATCAAGGCGGCGTATTGAGTCTCGAACTGGTTCTGCCAATCGTCCTGGTCGGCTTGCAAATTAACCTGAAAAGTGAAGCCCAGCGGCTGCTCGCGCTCGGTTTCCGGCAGTTGCCGGAAGAACGTGGAAAAACCGTGCAACAGATCCATCTTGGTGAAGCTGACGTACACCGGCAGCCGTGATCTCAGCTGCTCCATCAGCTCACGCAACCGGCCGCGCAAAATCATCGCTCGGGCCCGCCGCTGATCGCTGGATTCACGAGCGAAGTGCGCCAGATCAATCGCCAGCACAACCCCATTCAACGGTCGCTGCGGCCGGGCGTGATTCAACCACTCCAAAAACTGCTGCCATAGTCGTTGCTGAACCTCCGCAACGGCACCGTTATCGGATTGGTCCATCAACGCCCCATCGGGATCGATTACCACTCCGTCATCACCGATCCACCATGCCAGCCCATAAGGGTTGGTATCGTCGAACCCACGGCGGGGGTCATCGATCAAGGTAAAATTGTGACCAGAACCGTGTACAAGGCTGGTTTTACCGCCCCCCTGTAAGCCCACGACCAGATACCAGGGCAACCGATACTCACGATGCCGGCCGGGTAACCGGGCCTTCAGCAATCGCAGCTGCTGGTCCAGCAGGCGCTGCTGACGACGCTCGTACACCAGCACCGGGTCTTCAGTTTCGCGGGACACCGCAGTCCTGGCGCGGTTTACTCGTGCCAGTTTACGCGCCAAAGTCCAGCCCCAAAGCACCACCACCAGCAGCACCGCGCCCATGGTCATTAACGCCCGAGGTTGCCAGCTGGCCAACGGGTAAGCGCCCGCCATTTGCCAACCTGGTCCCAGCCACCAGATGGCGGCGATCACGCTGATTAGCGTCAGGATCAACGCCGAAGGGGCCGCATTGCGCAGATAAGGCAAGGCCCGGCGCGCCACCCGTAACAGTTTTCTCCACATGGCTTCCATTCCAGTCAATTTGTGTTCGGTTGGTGCCGCAGGATGCGCTCAGCGGTTGCGCTCCAGCCGCACGATCAACCCTGGTTCCCAGTGCGCCAGGGTGATGTCACCGGCCTGCTTCCGTAAATCCTGCAACTGCAGCTCCGCCAGCGTGGTCATTCCACCGAGGCGCAACAGGTCGGCGCTCACCAGTCGCCAATAAAACCGCGCACGGGGTTCTCTGGCTGCGGCCAGCCCCTCTTCCAACCCTTGCATGGCGGCCCCCAGCCCGTCGTGTTCGAGCAGGTCACAGGCGGCTTCATAGGCCTGATTCCAGGGATCACCGACGCTGCCGTTGTCCCGGTTGTCTGGTGCGCCCCAAATCCATTCGGCCACCGCACCGGGGATGAACGGAGTGCCGTCACTGAAGGTCAGACTGGTCAGCGTGGGCAAACGCTCGACAAACGTTTGCAGGGATCGGCGAATAGCGTCCGCGCAGGCGGTCAGCCCCAGCGCTTGCGCCACCTGGGCGCTGTACCAGTGACCCTCTAGCCAAAACGGACTGACCGTCAGGCTTTGTTCAATGCGCTGCCACAGGTTGTGGTCCGGCTGCAGTGCCAGCGCTTCGCGATAAGTCACCACCCGGTCCGCACTGACAGCGGCCAACTCGGTTTTAATGCCGTCCTGCGCCGGCGGCGCCGTGGCAATACCGCACCAGATGGCATAGCGGCGGAGTTGGTAACCCAAGGGTTCACCAGGTGCCTGCTCAGTCAACAGGGCAGCCACTTTCAGCAAACTCTGCCGGGTAGCCCGTTCGTTCTCCGCATCCAGCGTCAGCGATCCCAAACCACTGCGATCCGCTGCAGAGCCCGCCTCCGGTGATGACTTTATGTCGGCAGCCCCTACCCGCGAGCCGGGGGCGATTCCGTCGGTACCTGCCGGCAGACGGGCAATACTGCGGTGCAACTCGGTCACCCGGTCCGTGCTTAATCCCTCAACGCCGGCCGCCACCCGCACCTGATCAAGCAACGCCAGACAATAACTGCGCTCGGCAGCTACATCGGTTGCAAAACTCAAGCTGCTGGCGGCCCGACCGGCCCGCTGGAGGATCTGATTGAACAACAAACTACGGGCACGCCTGCCCTGTTCACCCGGAAATGGCCAAGCGTCACGCCACCAGCTCGCCAAGACCCGGGTCAGCAGATACAGAGATAAAGAAAAGCGATCGCCACTGCCCCCTCGTTGCAAACACAGCATCAGCGCACTGAAGACTTTCAGGTCCTTGCTGCGTTCCGCCAGCACCAGCAAGGACTCGCTCTCGATCCTGTCCCAGTCGATGCCGGCGTGGGCCAGCGAGCCGACTTTCATGAGTTCGTTCTCGAGAAAATCCAGGGTCGGGTCCTCCCCCAGTGCCTGCCCCACCGCGCTATCGCCCGGCAACACCGTAACCACTTGTTCCACATAAGGATGTTGTTCTACTGAGTGCATCCCGCTTCCTCATTGTTAGATTGCTACCAGCTGCAGGCTACCCGCACAGGCCTCAGCTGAGTCGTCAGGCCAGCCAAATCGAACACGAGCCCATTCACCGCAGGATTCGTCGAAGAGAGCTGCAAGTGCGACAATGGCACCATCGCCTTGATGGTAGCGATCGCGGGCAGGCCTCGGCCGCCACTCAGCACCAGGCCGTGCTCCCGGGTCCGCCATACCTGCTGATAATCGCCCCAAGCCAGCGTCACGCGTTCCTCCGGTAACGGCTGAGGCAGCATCAGCGACAGTTCGGTGATGTTATGGTGGCACTGGATCGTCAGCAGCGGGCGTGGAACTGCGCTGCCCAGTGCCGGCAGCGTAATCAGGTGCCCGGCCTGGGAGCCGCTGTGTCGGTAGAGGGCACCGTCACCGGCGGTGCGTTGCTGCTCCTGCGCATACGCCTGCAGCCATCGCGCCGAACGCCTGACCGGCGCAGCAGAGGGTGCACTCACCACGACCGGTGTTGCGAACAGCCGATCAAAGCATGCCAGACGCTCCAACCGCTGACTTTCCCGGGCACACGCCCGGGCGGCCTCCAGCTGTTCCAGTTGACTGACGGCCAACGCGCGCGCCGATCCGCACCAGACCGTCACCAGGGTGACCAGGGCGGCCAGAGGCAATCTTCGCCAATTCCGTCTGTTTGGGGGCACCCTCAGTTCTCCCGCAGATTGAACTTCTGACACTTGTAAGCGAGGGTGCGTTTAGGCAACCCCAGGCTGGCCGCGGCCTTGGCACGGTTCCCCCCGTATTGGCGCAGCCGGGCACGGATAATCCGCGCCTCGAACTGCTGCGCGGCCAGGCGCAAATCATTCACGCCCCGGCCGGTGTGGTCGGTCGGTATCTCTGTTGCGGCTGTCTCTCCTGCCGCTGCTTGCAGAGTGAGCAAATCAAGCCGCAGATGTTCCGTGCGGATGTCCTCACCGTCATCGGTTTGCAGGCAGGCGAACTCGATCAGGTTACGCAGTTCGCGTACATTACCGGGAAAACTGTACCCGGCGAGATGCTGCAAGGCCTGGCTGCTGACCCCGAGAGGCCCGGCTCCTTCCCGGATTGAGTAAGCGCGGACAAAGTGACGGCTTAACGGCTCGAGGTCGTCGGGGCGTTCCCGCAATGGCGCAACCGTGAGCGGAAACTGGCTCAGACGATAGAACAAATCGCGGCGGAACCTGCCATCCTGGATAAGCGCGTGCAAGGGCTGATGTGTTGCGGCCACCAGACGGAAATCCGAGCATTGCTCCCGTTGCGCCCCCAAGGGGCGAAATCGCCCTGTTTCCAGCACCCGCAGCAACTTGGCCTGCAAGTTGAGGGGCATGTCGCCGATCTCATCGAGAAACAGAGTGCCGCCATCGGCCTGCGCCAACAAACCGGGCTTGGTTTTGTCGGCGCCTGAAAAGGCTCCTTTGACGTGCCCAAAGAGTTCGCTCTCCAGCAGCGACTCCGGAATGGCGGCGCAATTTACCACCACCAATGACCTGGCTGCGCGCCGGGAGAGCTGATGCAGCCCCTGCGCGATCAGATCTTTGCCACAGCCGGTTTCACCTTGCACCAGCACCGCCAACTGACTGCCCGCAGCGCGTACGATCTGGTTGCGCAAGTCAACCATTGCCGAAGAGGTGCCTATCAAGGTACCCGCCAACCGTTCACTGTGCTGGTATGCGTTGACACTGGCATGCAAGTGATCCAGTGAATTTTTCAACAGTCGACGCTGGCCGACCTCGTCGCTGTGTTTTAGATGCGCCGCCCAGCGGAACGCCAGCAGGGTCAGTATTCCAAGAAACAAGGGCTGATCGACCACGCTGGACCAATCCACGACCTTGCCGCACATCATCAACACCCCCAGCAGGCGCCCGTCCTTCCGTTTCACGGGGTGCAACCATACCGATTCTGGCCTGCCACTGGCGTTCAACAAGGACTGAAAGCCGGGGTGATCCAGCCGGTAGCTGGCGGTGCGTGACACTTCTTTGGCATTGCCCTGCTGCAGGACATGGGCGAACGGATGGCTGAAATCCCCGCAATCAAACTCACCGAGCTCATTTACCGCGGCACATCTGAGTGACCGGCCACTCAGATCCAGTTCCAGCAGCCAGCAATGCGGCAGACCAAAGGTACGCTCAATCTGGCCAGCTGCCGTTTGTAATAAAGCCGGCAAAGTGGGCTGACGATCCAGTTCAACCGCCAACTCGATCCCCGTATGCAATTCCCTCTGCATCCGTGCCATGACTCCCTCCTTCTGTGCGGGCCTTAATTGACCGTGCCCGTTAAACGGCCATCGACGACACCCAAGCGCACATGCCGAACCGGTTCGCGGGCAGCGAGTTTTTCCAGCAGCGCCAGTGACACCGGTGGCAAAAGTTCACCCTCAATAATGGATTCCAGCATGCGAGCGCCATTTTCACTGCGGGTCGCGCGGCTGCGGATGGCCTCGGCCAGCCCCTCGTCCAGCGTGACCTGGGTGTTATACTGGCGTTCAATCTGGCGACTCAGGCGCTGTAGTTTGGTCGCCACAATCTGCCTCATCGTATCTGCTCCGAGTGGCAGGTATGGCACCACCTCCATCCGCGCCAGCAAGGCCGGCTTGAAAAAGTCCTCCAGTTCCGGGTACAGCGCATCGTCGATGGTGTGCGGAGTCTCCGCGTGATCGGCAATAGTCTGAGCACCCAGATTGGAAGTCATAAAGAACACCAGGTTTTTGCAATCAACCGGGCGGCCCTCGCCATCCGCCAGCTCACCTTTATCAAACGCCTGATAAAACAAGTTGAGCACCTCCGGATGAGCCTTTTCCACCTCGTCCAGCAGCACCACTGAATAGGGTTTCTGTCGGATGGCCTCGGTAAGGACACCGCCTTCACCAAATCCGATATAACCCGGCGGCGAGCCGATCAATCGCGACACCGTGTGTTGTTCCTGATACTCCGACATGTTCAGGGTGATCAGGAACTGGCGTCCGCCGTACAGCCACTCCACCAGCTGTATCACGGTTTCGGTTTTGCCAACGCCACTCGGGCCTGCCAGCAGAAAGACGCCCATCGGCCGGCCCGGGCGCCGCAGATCGGCCCGTGCAGTCAGTAAATGACGATGCAGACAGGCTATGGCGAGTTCCTGGCCTTGAATGTGATCCTGCAGGTAAGCGGGCAAGCGGGTGACCTTGTCCAGTTCATCCGTGGTTATGCGATTGACCGGTATGCCGGTCCAGTCGGCGATGACTTCAGCAATCTGGCGCGCGTTCACCCGCGAAGCCACCAACACCCCATCCTCTTGCAGACCGTCCAATTCCCTTTCCAGGGCAGCGGTTTCTGCCTGCAAAGCGGCCACTTCGTCCGCCACTCCATCAGAGTCAGCGTCACCCTTCGCCAACAGCAGTGCCCGTGCTGCCTTCAATCGGGCCACCAGTGTGCGCTGGAGCTTCCAGCGCGTCGTCAACTCTTCACGCTGTTCGTGCAACGAGGCGATCTGTTGTACCAACGCAGCCCGGCGTTCACCGTTATCGGGCTGGCCCAGCCGGTGCTCCCGGTGCAGCAAGGCGTGCTCCAGACGCAGCTGATGCAATTGATTGTGCACGTGGCTCAACGGACGCGGTGGCGTGCTCAGATTCAGACTGACGCGTGCACAGGCGGTATCCAGAACATCAATGGCTTTATCGGGCAGTTTACGCCCCGCCAGATAGCGTGCCGTCAATTCCGCGGCAGCCTGCAAGGCGCAATCGGCGATCAGCACCCTGTGGGCGCGTTCGTAGGGATCCCGCAGCCCGCGCAATATATGGACTGTTTGGGCCGGGCTTGGTGCGTCCAGAGCAACCGGCTGAAAGCGTCGACTGAGGGCCGGATCCTTCTCGACGTATTTCTTGTATTCCCGCCAGGTGGTGGCGGCAATGGTGCGCAACTCTCCTCGCGCCAGCGCCGGCTTCATCAGGTTGGCGGCGTCGGTGCCGCCGTCGATGTTGCCCGCGCCAATCAACGTATGGGCTTCGTCAATGAACAGGATGATCGGGGTAGCCGAGGCTTTGACCGCGTCCATCACCCCCTTGAGCCGCCTCTCAAACTCGCCTCTCACCGAGGCTCCGGCCTGCAAGGCCCCCATGTCCAGCGCCCACAACTCCACCGTTTTCAGTCGGTCAGGCACTTCTCCACTGGCAATGCGCCGTGCCAGCCCCTCCACCACGGCACTTTTACCGACACCGGCTTCACCCACCACAATGGGATTGTTTTTGCGGCGACGACAGAGAATATCGATCATCTGATCAATTTCGCGGTCCCGGCATAGCACGGGGTCCAGCTTCTCTTGCTTCGCCAGACCCGTGAAATTTGTGGCAAAATGGCGCAACGCATCCGCCGCGTTTTCTGCAGTCGGTGGTGCCTCAGCATCGGCTGGTGCATGCTCCATCGAACCGGCCGTTAGCGTGTCGAAATGCTTGCGCAATTGTTCCCTGTTGATGTCAGCCAAATATCGGGTGACCTGGGGTGACAGGTAGCGTTCCGCATGCAGTAACATCGCCAACACCACCGCGCCTGAGCGCAATTCCGGGTGATCAAGCTCGGTAGTGGCCAGCAACCAGCCGTCCTGAAGCACATCCACCAGCAAAGGAGAGAACGAGGGATAGGGCTCGGCCGACAGTGCTTCACCATCGAGACTGGCCCCCACAAGCGCCTGCAACCGGCTCGCGTCAATCCCGGTGTGGGCAAGAATCTGACATGCATCCGAACAGGGCCTGTCCAGCAATTTGAACAGCAAGTGCGCGGGGGTGATTTCCGCCCCCAATCGACTGATACATAAAGCCGCAGACTCTTCCAGGGCCTGACGGCAGACACTATTGAGACGCCCGATCAGCGCCGGTAGCTCCACCCGAATCACAGCGATATCCTTATCTTGGCAGTTGTTCCAGTACGCCGAGCACATCCGTGATACGCTCGTTCAGCGCAATCTTATACAGGCTATATACACCGGCCATCACCACCACAAACAAGCCGCTGCCCCACACTGGCCAACTCTTGCGAACGCGGTGACAGGACGCGGTAACGTGGGTCAGCGGCGCGCTCAGCGGAAACGGGCTGGCATCCGTCGCTAGCGTCTGCAACAGTTCATGCAGCTCACTGAGGATCTGTTCGCAGTCTTCCCGGCCATTGCTCATCACCTTGTATCGCCCCTCGAACCCCAGGCACAGGCACACGAAGATAAACTCGAGCATGTCACGGTGTCGGGAGGGGTCCTGCCGCATGCGCGACAAGATAGCGAACACTTTTTCCCCGCCCCAGGTTTCGTTATGAAAACGCGATAACAGGGATTGCTGCGACCATACACTGTGGGCGCCCCAATCAGTTCCCAGCACGGCCTCGTCGATGAAGGTACACAGCACGTAGCGATACGCCACGACCGTCGCAGGCTCACAGCCTCCCTCGAGCAGTTCGTGGTTCAATCTGGCGATGTCATCGGCGACTTGCTGCTGCAACTCGGAGACCTTGTCGAAATCCGTCAACCGCCGTACCCTCAACACCAGCCCCAGCAGAGCATTGGCACCATCGACCAGGCAGTTGTGGTGATGGCCGTGAAGCTGGAACTGCCAGGCAGCCTGGGCGGCGGTCACTTCTCGCTGCGCTGAAGCCGATCCCGCCCCATTAGCGCACAGCAATCCACTGGATGCCTTGTCCTGATCAAATCCTTCGATCGTTGAATGGCCTGTCATCACTTAACTCCTGATTGCCCAGAATTGCATTTCCAGACCGGGGAAATCCCCGGCGACGTGAAAAGCAAAGCCACTGCCGTTTTCCAGCATCTGCCAAGCCTGACTCTGCTCATCCAGCCGGAAGTAGCTGAAGCCGGCATGGTACGGCAGCTGACGGGGAGCTACCGGTAAAGGTATCAGCGGCACCCCCGGCAACTGCAGACTGATGAGGTCGCGGATTTTCTCCACCGAGGCCACTTTGCAGCGCTGAACGAACTGCTGGCGCAAGGTATCTGGCGGCACCTCCGCTTTCACCGCCAGTACGAATTCGGCCGCGCCGGTCAACTGATTCTCCTGCAGCGGGGCCACCGTGAGACCGTATTGTTGTGGTTGCAACTGAATCGCCAAAGCACGTGGTTCCAGTACGGTGCTCAAGGACTGCCTGAGCGCTTGCATCAAGGGAGCAAACGACGCTTCCGGCAGGTTGTGGTCGTAGCCCCCGTATTCCTTTGGCAAACGGTTTTCATCGGTGAATGTCACCAGCTCGCCACAGAGTTCCAACAGGGCTTGGTACAACCGTTCCGGGTGCAGCCGACCTAACCGGGCCAGATGCATGAATCGGGGCTGCGCTCTGTTGAGGGTTTGCAACAGCATGAAGTCGGCGACATCGGCCACCCCGCCCTGGCCAGGTGCCCCCAGCCGATCGGCAATATTGCGTGCGCGCTCCCTCATCAGGTCCGCCATGGTCCCGACAAACCGCTGCAAACGCGGCGCAGCCTCCACACTTAACAGGGTCGGTAGAAAATCAGGATCCATTACCAGGCTGCCATCCGGGCGCTTTTCCAGCACGCGCCCCAGGGCCAAAGTGGCGTATGCGCTGCGGTCATCACGCTCCAGCAACAACCGCGGCGCGGCTTTCGCCACTTGGATGGTGTGGGTATCGCCATCGATAGAATGCAAATCGCGCAGGTCACAGCTGTGGGCCACGAAGCGCCCCGCAGCCCCAGACTCGGGCCAGGCTACGTCGCCCAGGCTGTCACTGGCCAGGGGCAGTGCAAGATACACGACCTGATTGGCCACACCAGCGTCGCTTATGTCCAATGGTTCCGGCATTACATCGTCTTGCGGCAAATTGAAACGGGTGCCATCCGGAAAGAACCCATCGGCGCGGACCAAACCGATGCGGCCAAAACTCAGGTATTCGGCGTTCAATTCCAACGCCCTGAAACCGTACAGGTAGTCGGACACCGCCACCGCCTGCTCGCGCGCCAGGGACTCGAAATACCGCTGCTGCTGTTGAAAATGCTGGGGCTTGATAAACAGCCCGTCGTTCCAGATAACCCGGTTTTTATTTGTCATCAGGATTCATCCGCGCGCCTGAGTTGAACCTCACGGGCGCGCAGATTCACCAGCAGGTGATAACGCTCGCCCACCGGATCGATACGCACCACCTTTTTCCATTGTGATGAATTCGGGTAGGCATAGAAGGCGATCACCCCGATAAACCGGGTGTGTTTACTGACATCAAACGGCTCTATGAACCTGAACTGACCCGGAATCAGGGTGTAATCACGATGCTCGATGTAGTTGCGCCCCAAAGACGCTTCCAGTCGGATCAGCAACTGGTCAAAGTCTGCCGCCATCAGACGGGAACTGTCACGCATTTCGATGACCTGAAACGCAATAGGGGTGGCCGCCAGAAATTCGTTGGGATTCACATCCGGCTCGGCCAGCAGGAGCAGGTCCACCCGGCTGGGCAAGTCCTCCGGGTAGCCCACCGGAATGTCGGGATCCCAGAGCACCTTGGCAGTCTTGGTCACCGCGTTATAGGGTGTACTGCAACCCGTCAGCAGCCACACGACTGCCAGGACACCGGCATAGCGGAGTGGCGACCGTATCGTGACTGTAGATGACAGAACCGCACTCTTGCGGTTGACTTTACGCTTCACAATATTGACTCTCTCTGCAGTTCCCGTAACTGGTGGTCGTAAGCCTGTTCGAATACCTCCCGGAACAGGCGCTCAAAGCCTTGCTGACGGCTGGAGCTGAGCTCCCGGTAATAATGCTCGTACATCTGCCAGGCCCATTCGGCTTCTGGCTCGCCTTCCCGAAGCCCGCGGCGGTAACCATGAAAGCGGCGCAACAGTGCCTCCGGTGAAAACGCTTGCAAGATCGCCTTAAGAGCTGCGCTGATAGCGACCTGCGTCGCCTGCTGGTGCTGGCCTAGCCCGATCAGGCTGTCACGAACCGCAGCCGGAGCCGACAAATGTACCGGGCTGCGCTGGCTGGCGAATAATGATTGCACCGTGGTTGCGTAGTCCTGTCCGAGGCGTAAGGGATTGTCTTCCAGGGGCTGCAGGTGGGTTCGCAACACCTGGTGACGAGCGTGTTCTTGCTGATGCAAGGCCAGCAGGCCCTCAATGGCGGCCCGCAGTGTCTGCCCGGCCTCTTCCAAAAACAGCCACATGGCGTCACCGTCGGTGAACCGCAACCGCTCCCCCATCCCCCTCAGCAAGGGCGCAGCGCTAAGATGCTGGTGCGTGGTGTCTGCCGGTTCAGAAACTGCGGCGGGGGTGTCCGGCTTGGCAGCGGGTGCCCGGCTGTTGGCCGGGCAGGATGGGATCACTGGCAAACTGAGAGCGACATCGCACTGTTCAGGATACTCATCGGTTAGCTCCCGTCCCGCGCCGGGGTCGGGAGCTGAGGGCTCCGCAGTGAGCCCGCCCAAGTGCTGCAGCGGTTCAAGACCGGGGCGTTCAAACCCATGGCGGTGGCATTGTTGTAATGCGGGTCCGTTGCCCGAAAGGCGTGCGTTGGCAGGCTCGACCAGCATATCGTCCCCCGCGTTTTTGCGCTTCCCGCTGTGCACCTGTGCCTGCAATTGATAGCGGCCGATGATGACCGTATCGCCGTTGCGCAACCGGGCCCGCCGGCCCCGCCCCAGCGGTTGGTTGGTGCTGTTGAGAAAGGTCCGTCCACTGCGATCGATAAGACAAAACACACCGTCTATCAAGCGGATTTCTGCATGTCCGGCGACCACGCCGGTGCGGTGGGTCGAAAGTTGCCAGGTGTCACTGGCAGCCGTGCCGATGGATCCGCCCTGGCCACAAAACCGATGCGCGGTACGGAGATCGCTGCCCACTTCCTGAGGGTTGCTCACGGTTAAGGTGATCGTTTTGGTCGCCATGAACACGGTCCTTGTGGTATCACTCGTCCCGGTGGGTATTACCGGCGAATTTGAATGCGCACTCCGGGGAGTGCTGTATCGGTTGCCGGATCGACAAACGAATTCCAGCCCAGTCGCGCTGCCCGACCCAATACCATGGGTTGCGCCTCCCGGTGCCTCAGCGCCAGTTCAAGGTCATAGGCCAGGGGCTCGGGGGTAATGAATTCGACCAGCTTCAGCAATGCTTCATAGTCACAACCATTCGGTAAAAAATCGGCAAAACGTTGCTGACTCAGCCCCCTTAACCGCAATACAAACTTGCCACCGCGGTCCCGCTTAACGTTACCCGCCATAACGGTTACCCCCAGTTTTGCATTGGCCTGCCCGAGACGGGTTTGTTGGTCCTCGGGGATCGCCACCTTGCGTAATACCCACTGCTCGATTTCCACCTGCTCAAGGTCAAAACAGTGCGCCACTATGCCGCTGACCACTTCGGGTGAACGGCTGCGCCCGGCCATCAAACCGGCGCAGGCCAGCATATTCGGCCAGTGAATCGGAGTGGCATTTCGCAGTCGGCTGTCCGCCATTCCGGTCAAAGCGAACAGGTGTGCAGAGAAGGCGTCACTGGCGCCGGGCTTATAACGGACGTAATAACGGTATTTGCGCCAGACCCGATGAAACAAGATCACCAATCGGTGGTTGAAGAAATCGAGGAAATGTCGGCGGATACCCACATCCTGGGCAGATTCCCAGGCCAGGGTTTCCAGGTAATAACCCGGCAATGGTGATTGCGCACCGTGCAAGCCCAGAAAACTGATCTCCAGCTGGTAGGGGGCGTGCTCATGCTCGGGCACTGATGCCGACAGGACATCGCTGCCGGGAAAACCCAAGCCTGCAGCTGACGAATAGCGAATACGCTCCTGGGACGGCAGGTCCTGGCCACGCTCGAGATCATCCCCGTGGTGCCGGTGGATCAGATCCACCAACTGGAAAAAACTGTAGCGCTGTGCGTTGCCCAAGGCGGGCTCCAACCGTGCTACATCAGCGGCTGCTGACCTTGCTGTAACGTCCATGTATAGCGTTCCTTATTGTCCATGTTGACCACCTCCAGCAGGTGAAAAGCGTTTATGCTGCTGTATAGCGAGAAGAACCGGCTGAGTACGGCACCAAACAGGTAGAGATCGCCTTCCGTGGCAAACGCCTGCTGATCCAGGGTGAGTACTGAGCGAATACCGCGCACCGGCAGGCCTTGTATCATCCGGTCCACCGGTTCAGTGGCGATGCTCTGAATGCCCGCCAGCCGATTCTGTGAGACCCGCTTGGCCTGCCGATCTGCCAAGGCACGAAAATCGTAAAAACCAAGCACCGTGCGCAATGCTTCCGCATCAAGCAAAGACAGGTAGTTCAAAGACAGGTTGGAAATCAATTTCCACAACAGACCGTCATCGAGCCGGGGCCTCAGGGTCTGTGTGGGCCGGGTGATGTTACGAAACGACGCAAACGCCGGGGTTGATTCCGTGGCCACGCACAAATCGCCGATGGCCAGTTGCTGGGGGAGCTGCCGGTTGGTGCAGGTGAGCGTCAGGGACACCGCTTCATGACGGTTCAGACAGTCACTCTCATCATCACGAACCAGCGCCAGATAATGGTCAAAACCGTTGCCGCGCATGCGCTCCCGAGCCCTGAGCCGATAAAACAGCGCAGCACGGCCAGAGGTACGGTCGCTTTCGTGCTGAAACCTTTCGAACGCGCTGTACACCCGGGGCTCGCCACTACCCCGCTCCGGGTCACCTTCCAGCCAGCCTTCCACCCGGTCGACGCTGAACACTTCAAAATGGTCCGGCGCCCGATGGGAAGGCACGACCCGGTACTCGGTCTCGTGGCCGTTCAAATCCACCGGCTCCGCTGCGTGACTGAACAGATTGATCGCGGGCGTGCAATACAACTGAAAACTGTCCGCGTGCACTCTGATATCCGGCGGTAAAATCCGGTTAAAGCGGAATCGCAGACTGAATTCATCGGCCTGCACCACGGGTAACACTCCTTCCAGCCCGGCGACATCCACAAAACAGAATGCTTCGGGAAAACTCAGATATTCCTGCAGGATCCGATAACCGGAATAGGCGTTTTCCGGATAGGGTAACAGCGCCTCGTCGGTACCAAAACCGACCGGCTGTAACTGCTCAGGTGCCAGCGTAAAATTCTGGCCTGCCACCATCACCTCTATGCCCTCCAGGTGATGGTCCAGCCACAGGTACAACGTCTGAGAGGTATGTTCATCACCTCCGAGGTAAAATCGCAGTCGCTCCAGCTCCAGAGTCGACACAGGTTGATCACTGTGTACCGCCAGATCCACGGTGACCGTCGACGTGTCGCGGGAGTGCTCGGCGCCCGCCTGCGCCACACTCAGCGGAAAAACGTCAACATCGCGACAGGTGCGAAACCGGCATTGGGTCTGATGATCGGGGGCCCCCACCGGGCGACTGCGGATTTCGGTGTGCCGGGCCACCCGCTGCCGTTTGCTGACGACGTGCAGCTGTGGATCGAACCGCATGATGGTGCAGCTGGGGACGGGGCGAAGGTAATTGGGCCACAGGATGTTGAGCAACGAGTGGGTCAGTTCAGGGAGCTGGTCTTCGACTTTTTCCCGCAGCCGCCCGGTCAGGAAAGCAAATCCTTCCAGCAGCCGCTCCACATCCGGATCGGTGCTCGGTTCTGAAAGAAAGCGACTCAGCTGAGGATGCGCTTCGGCAAACTCCCGCCCCTGCAGACGCAGGAAGCTCAGTTCATCGCGATAAAACCTTTTTAGCTGCACTGGGTTACACCAGCCGACAATATCGTTTGTCGTCCATCATCAAGTCAATTGTGGTCTTGCCTTCAACCGCCGGCAGATTCAGGTAAACAGTCACTTGAAAACGCAATTGCAGCGGGTCCCACCCCGGGGGCTGCGGCTTCACCTCCACCCGGTTCACTCGCGGCTCGAAGCGCTCAATGCATTGGCGGATGGCGCTACACAGCTGCATGCTCAGTTCCTCGGTGCCCAAGGTAGCGTCATTGAAATCCACCAGACCCAATGCCGGTGCGCTGGTGCTGTTTCCCGGACGGGAATTCAACAGACACACCAAATGGCGTTTAATCGATACCACCACGCGGCTGAAGCCCCCGTTTCCCAGATCTGCTGGTGCCGCGCCCGGCTGTCCCAGCCGCTCGAATAAACTGTCTTCGGGGGCCCCGCCCGGGCCCACAGTCGCGCAATTGACCATCCGCTACTCCTTGTCCAGCCGGCCAGTCAACGACAACTCGAAATTGGCGCCCATGTACTTGAAGTGGGGGCGGACCGCCAACGACACCTGGTACCAACCGGGATCACCGGTCACATTCGCCACGCTGATCCGTGCGGCTCGCAACGGACGCCGGCTGCG
This sequence comes from Marinobacter sp. X15-166B, assembly GCF_001752365.1. Lineage (GTDB taxonomy): Bacteria > Pseudomonadota > Gammaproteobacteria > Pseudomonadales > Oleiphilaceae > Marinobacter. Next base: position 1,012,216 of record NZ_MEIY01000001.1, read on the forward strand.
CACCTCCGCCGGTGGGTTTTCCTGGTCGGCAACATACTGGCGGATCCAGGTGTTCAATTCACGCTCCAGATCCTGACGCTCTTTCCAGGATCCGATCTGTTCGCGCTGCAGCACCTTGATGTAATGAGCCAGCCGGTTAACGATGAACATATACGGCAACTGGGTGCCCAGTTTGTAGTTGGTCTCCGCTTGTTGGCCCTCTTTGGTGTTGGCAAACTGCCTGGGTTTCTGCACCGAGTTGGCGGAGAAAAACGCAGCGTTATCACTGCCTTTACGCATGGTCAGTGCAATAAAGCCTTCGTCGGCCATTTCATATTCACGCCGATCGGTGATCAGTACTTCGGTGGGAATTTTGGCTTCCAGCTGACCGAAAGCGTCATACCGGTGCACCGGCAGGTCCTCCACCGCACCACCGCTTTGCGGGCCGATGATGTTCGGGCACCAGCGGTATTTGGCAAAGCTTTCGGTCAGTCGGGTGGCCAGCAAATAAGCGGTATTACCCCACAGGTAATGGTCGTGGCTGGCGCTGACGTCTTCTTTGTAGCTGAAACTGGTAGCCGGGTTTTCGGTGGGGTCGTAGGGCACCCGCAACAGGAACCGGGGGGCGGTCAGCCCCACATAGCGGGCATCTTCCGTTTCCCGCAACGCCCGCCATTTGGCATACCGCGGGCCTTCAAAAACGGCCTTGAGTTCCTTGATCGCCGGCAGTTCCTGAAAACTGTCAACGCCAAAGAACTCGGGCGCCACCGACGACAGAAAAGGGGCATGGGCCATGGCTCCCACCGCTGCAACGTATTGCAGCAATTTCATATCGGGTGTGGACGGCGTAAACGCATAATTACCCACCACGGCCCCCACAGGTTCACCGCCAAACTGGCCGTATTCCGTTGAATACACGTGCTTGTATAAACCGGACTGGGTCACGTCAGGAGCAAACTCGAAATCTTCCAGCAGTTCGGCCTTGGTGGCGTGCAACATCTCTACTTTGATGTTTTCCCGAAAATCGGTTCGTTCGACCATCAGTTGCAGGCCCCGCCAGGCAGCCTCCAGTGCCTGTAGTTGCGGTGCGTGCAACACCTTGTCCATCTGGGCACTGATTCTGCGATCCAGTTCGACCACCATCTGGTCCACCAACGCCTTGTTAACTGGCTGGCCCCGCTCATTGTTTTTCAACAAGTTTGCTATAAACGTGGCGACTCCGCGACGAGCAATTTCATAACCTTCATCGGTCGGCGCCATGCGGCTGTTGGCCATCACTTGGTCAAGCAGTGACCCTTCCTTTAGCGAATCCGAGGCAGCCGACGGCTGCGCAGCAGTATCAGACATACTCCATCCCTTCAGTAGCTGTTGAATAAAGTCGCTGTGTGGCTTACTGGGCGTCGCCGGTCGTCAATTGCAACTCATGCAGCAGTCGCTCGCGGGCATCGTCACTGTCCAGCAATTCCTGCAGTTTGGAGCGGAACGAGGGCAGGTTACCGAGTGGTCCCTTGAGGGCCACCAAAGCTTCCCGCAACTCGACCAAAGCTCGTAGCTCGGGTACTTGACGGGCGATGCTGTCAGGGGAGAAATCAGCCAGATTCCGGAATTCGAGGGTCACCGGCAATTCATCGGTGTCATCGCTGAGGTTATTGGATACGGTGGTGGTCAGCAACAAGCCCGCTTCTTCCATCACGGTCTGGAAGTTGTTCTTGTCCACTGAAATGGTAGTGCGGTCTTCAATCGGGGTTTGTTCAGGCTGTCCTTTGAAATCACCGACGACAAACAGCTTCAGGGGCAGTTCCGTTTCTGCCTGCTGTTCTCCGGTGGCGGGGACATATTTGATGTTGATGCGCTCTCTGGGCGCAACGGTGCCGTCCTTCGACATGGTTACCATCCTTGGTTGTCGTTGCAATCATTTGCAGTCGTTACAGTCCATTGTCGGCACCTTCCTGGCACGCGACACTGACAGACTCTACACAGGAATACAGGTTCTCTCAAGCCATATACCGCCAACTTGCGGAACTGAGCCCCATTCCGACCCCCAACAAGCCTGACGTGCGGGGGCGGGCAAGGATATACTCGGGCGCAGACCCATCCTCGGAGGAGATGTTCATGAGCGAATTAAAAGATCAGTTTGATCAGTCGGTTAAGTTTGTCCAGTCGGCGGACGGCGACTTCAACCCTTCCAACGAACTGAAGCTGGAATTTTACGCCCTGTACAAACAGGCCACCGAAGGCGATGTCAGGGGCACGCGCCCGGGGATGATGGATTTTGTCGGCCGCGCCAAATACGACGCCTGGGCGAAGCTCAAAGGCACCACCAGCGAGCAGGCCATGCAGCAATACATCAACCGGCTGAACGCCTTCAAACCCTGAGTAGCGCGCCAGCCGCAGCGGTAACCGGCTGCGGCGACGGGGCTCCGGAGGGCCGATTTTGCGCCGTTCACAGGTTTGTCATAGAATGCCGCCACCATAATAATTATATACCCTCTGGAAGCCCGACCATGCATATTGCCGAGGCGCTGGATCAATCCCAGCCTGGCCTGTTTCGCCGAGTGACACGCGCAATTGAAAAACACAACCTGAGCCAACGGACCGAGCAGGCCTACCTGCACTGGATCCAACGGTTTCTGGTGTTTCATGATCTGAAGAGCGTGGATGAGATAGTCCCCGCCGACCATCAGAGTTTCATCCACTACCTGGAAGAGTCCATCCCTGCCTCCCGGGCCCGCCAAAATCAGGCCCGCCTGGCGCTGCGGTTCTTCTTCCAGGATGTACTGGGTATGGAAGAAATGCCCACCAGCGTGGCCTGAGTTCAGGCTGCGCCGGCAGCTGCCCTTGACCTCACTTGCACTCCAGCGGGACTGCCTGAGCTATACCGTTGCGCCTCTTCCGGGCATGCCTGCGTAGTCTGACAGGACGATGCAGCACTCAGCCCGCGCGGCCACCCTTCATGGGATAAGCACCACAGACACCATCATGAGGGCGTGTATATGAGTAAGGCAATCAGGAAAGTAGCAGTCGTTACCGGCGCCAGCCGCGGCGCTGGCCGGGGTATTGCTGTGGCTCTGGGTTCCGCAGGTATGACGGTTTACGTCACTGGTCGCTCTGCCACCCGAAGTGTTTCGCAGCTACGCGGCCGGATATTGTCGGGCACCCTGGCTGAAACCGTGGAGGCGATTAATCAGGCCGGGGGCCAGGGCATTGCCGTGGCGTGCGACCACACAAACGATGAGCAGGTGCACGAGCTGTTTGCTCAGGTTGAGCGTGAACATGGGCATCTGGACCTGCTGGTCAACAATGCCGCGTTTATGCATGAAAACCTGATTGATCCGGGCCCCTTCTGGAGCAAGCCTGTGGACATGGCAGACATGCTCAACGTCGGGCTGCGGTCCTCTTACATAACCAGTTATCACGCAGCACCATTATTGCTGAACGCGCCGCGGGGGCTGGTCGTGTTCACTTCGTCCTTTGGGGCTGGCTGCTATATGCACGGCCCGGCCTACGGTGCCCAGAAAGCCGGGATTGATAAAATGGCCTATGATATGGCGGTGGACTTTGACGGCACCACCGTGGCCACGGTGTCTTTGTGGTTAGGACCGCAGCGCACGGAGCGCTCGGCGATCGCTGCGGCAGAGCGCGCCGACACCTACGAAGCCGTCATGGCGAATGCAGAAACACCTGAATTCAATGGCCGGGTCATTCTGGCGCTGTTTAACGCTGCAGATCTGGCGCAGTTGTCCGGCCGGACCCTGATCACGGCCGAGTTGGCGGCAAGCTACGGTGTAAGCGACGATGGCGAGCGTCAGCCCCCGTCTTTTCGTGATTTGCTCGGTTCACCGCGGGAATACCACCCGGCCAGAGTTGAATAATACCGCAAGGTTTCGGTAAGTTAAGGCTGCAGCAAGGAGGGGTGCGGCCCGCGTACCACGCCCAACAAAAAAACCCCGCGGTGAGGCGGGGTCAAGGCTAGCGCTGTACTGATCGGTCAGACCGGCAACGTCCGATGACGGGTCCGGTCTGGCGATTGGGTTCCATTATCCACACCCGCCGTTACCCCGGCGTGGCGGCCGCATTACATTTTTGACAGCACACATCGGGTTGTTCACGCTAAACTGGTTGCATCCGCAACTCACCACGACACGGGGCACTCTGTTCATGCTTTCCAAAAAATTGCTTAATCACGCTCTCAACGGCCTCGACAGGCTGGGCTTTTATCTGGACAGCATGGGCATAACCAACAAGGTTACCCGCCATAACCTGGCCGCCCGGGCCATGCTCGAGCAAAAGCGCCTCGAAGGCCAGTGGGACAGTCTGCAAGTGCGGCTGGATCGCAAAAAACTGAAACTGGAAAATACCGTCAACAATCTGGAACGCCGCGCGGACACCATGGTCCAACCGCTGTTGGCACGGGTGAGCAAGCGGTTCAACTCGAAAGAGGACTGATTCCGGTCAGGCCGTGTGGGTGTGCTCTGAGGCGGCCGGCCGCTCGCGCTCCGCATCGGCCGCCGGCAGGAGTCGGGCCTGGGCGGTGCGCAGACGTCTTCTGGCTGGTCGATACACCGGCATGCGGATGGCGATGGTCAGCCCGGGCGGTGTCTTCCCCGGGTAGGTATCGCTTAACTCAATTTGCCCCTGATGGATTTCGGCGACCGCACTGACCAGACTCAGTCCCAAGCCGTTCCCCGGCAGCGAGCGGCTTTTCCCGACCCGGTAGAATCGCTGGAACACGTAGTCTTTTTCGCTGTCGGGTATGCCAATACCGCTGTCGGCAACGGCAAACACGGCCGCATCCCCGTCGGTGTACACCGCAACCCGTATGGAACCGCGTTCGGGGGTGTACTTGATGGCGTTATCAATGAGGTTGCTGACCATCTGAAACAGCAGGTCACGGTCGCCTTCGATCATGACCTCCTCCGACACCGTTTGCTCGAACTGCTGCTCCTTGTCTTCCGACAGCGCTTCGTAGAGTTCACAGGCGTCGCTGACCAGAATGCCGAGCGACACCGGTTTCATGTCCGCGGCGTTCCCGCGGGTTTCCAGACGGGCAATCCGTAACAAGGCATTAAAGGTGGCCAGTAACTGGTCGGCCTCGGCGACCGCGCGGCCGGCCTGCTCCCGGGCCTCATCGTTGTCGACCGACAGCAGGGTGTTTTCCAACTGGTTACGCAGGCGGGTCAGGGGAGTGCGTAAATCATGGGCGATGCTGTCGGACACATGCCGGATGCCCTCCATCAGATACACGATCCGGTCAAGCATCTGGTTGAGGTTATCCGCCAACTGATCAAAGTCGTCGTCGGTACCGCGGGTCGGTATCCGTTGCGACAGGTGACCGCTCATGATCTTGCGCGAGGTGATATTGATTGTTTCGATGCGTCGGGTGGTGCTGCGGCTGATCATGAACCCGCCCAGCAGAGCCAGCGCCAGGGTAATACCCATGCCCCAATTGATGGCTCCCTCGATGACTTTCTTCAGCGCGGTCAGGTCGTCGACATCCCGTCCGACCAGCAGCCGCAACCCACCCTGCACTTCAAAAATGCGAGCCCGGGCCAGGCGCTCAGGCCCGGTCCAGCCAATACTTTCATTGAGAGTAAAATTGATCCAGCCCCGCTGTGACTGGGTCCCTTCCGGCCAGGCCGAGAGGTTGCCGGCCAGTTTCATGTAATCGTCGGTGGTGACCAGATAGAGAGATTTGGCGTTGGGGTCGCGAGCCACACGCTCGCGAATGATGGTGATCAGGCCGTTGATGCCCCGTCCGCGGTACTGCTCCGCCAAGCCTGCAATTTCCGCTTCGATGGTTTCATCGGTTTGGGCGGTCATGAACCCGGCGGTTCGCCAGTAGATAAAAGCCAGCAACAAAAATACCGAGGTGGCGAACACCACCATGTACAGCAGTGCCAGCCTGAAGGTGGAGGTTTTGAGCTGGCTAAGCAGTTTCACGCAGCATGTATCCGGCACCCCGAACGGTCTGCAGCAAGGGCGTGTCGAATTCCTTGTCTATCTTGGCCCGCAAGCGACTGATGTGGACATCAATCACGTTGGTTTGCGGATCGAAGTGATAATCCCATACTTTTTCCAGCAACATGGTGCGGGTCACCACCTGGCCAGCATTCCGCATGAGGTATTCCAGCAGGCGGAACTCCCGGGGCTGGACGTCGATATTCTGCCCCGCCCGCTTGACGGTGCGCGCCAGCAGGTCCATTTCCAGATCGGCCACGTGCAGCACGGTTTCCGTTTCCGCCGACTGCCGATGACGACGCACCAGAGATTCGATCCGCGCCAACAGCTCGGTGAATGAGAAAGGTTTGGTCAGGTAATCGTCCCCGCCACCGCGCAAGCCTTCCACCCGGTCATCCACGTCCCCCAGGGCACTCAGAATCAATACCGGTACCTGGTTGCCGGTGGCCCGCACGGTTTTGATGATCGACAGACCGTCCATACCCGGCAGCATGCGATCCACAATCATGATGTCGTAGTCGCCACTGGCCGCCATCATCATGCCACCTTTGCCATCGGCGGCATGGTCGACCACGAAGTCCGACTCTTTCAAGCCCTTGATCAGGTAATTTGCTACATCCTGATCGTCTTCTATTACCAGCGCTTTCACTGAAAAGCCTCCCGTATGGCGGATGTCTTCATGACCATCAGATTACGGCGAACCGCCACAAGCCGCCAGTTACCATCTTGTAAGAGGGTGTCGCCATTGGCTACGGTCTCAAACGCACAATGCCACCGGGATCAACCGGTGGCATTGTGTGTGTGCATGCCGGCAGAACCTGAAGGGCTAGGCCAATTCGGTCATTTGCTGGCGTATTTTATTCATGGCATTTTTCTCAAGCTGGCGAATGCGCTCCGCAGAAATACCGTATTTGCTGGCCAGTTCATGCAGCGTGGCTTTGCTGTCCATCAACCAGCGTTCACGCAGGATATCCTGACTGCGCTCATCCAGCGAGTTCATGGCTTCCATCAGGCGGCCGTTGGAATCTTCGGACCAGTCGGTCTTTTCCACCTGCACGGCCGGATCACTGCGATGGTCTTCCAGGTAATACGCCGGAGCCTGATACACGTTGTCATCGTCGTCCATGGGGCCATCGAACGCCATGTCATGGGACGCCAGTCGGCCTTCCATTTCGCGCACCACCCGGGGCTCAACCCCCAGATCGGTGGCTACCGCCTGCAATTCTTCGTGATTCAGCCACCCCAGCCGTTTTTTCTGACTGCGCAAATTAAAAAACAGTTTGCGCTGCGCTTTGGTGGTCGCGACTTTCACGATACGCCAGTTGCGCAGAATAAATTCGTGGATCTCGGCCTTGATCCAGTGCACCGCAAAGGACACCAGGCGCACACCGTACTCGGGATTGAAGCGCTTCACCGCCTTCATCAGACCCACATTGCCTTCTTGAATCAGGTCGGCATGGGCCAACCCGTAGCCCGAATAACTGCGGGCAATGTGAATCACAAATCTCAGATGGGAGAGTACCAGCTGACGAGCGGCGTCAACATCGTCTTCGTAATAAAGACGATGGGTGAGCTCACGCTCTTCCTCCACCGTAAGCACTGGAATCCGGCTCGCAGCCTGAATATAGGACTCGAGATTAACACCCGGAACCAATCTGTCAGCTAGCTGTAAACTTGTACTCATGCCGTCCCTCCTACTGGGAGCTTGCAAATATAGCAGCTATTTTTCCAACCGCCTAGCGTGAATGGGTACGTCATAACCTCACTAAACTATTAAAATCAACAAGTTACACACCTACGACTCACAACACCTGCGCGTCGCGATCCAAATCCAACAGGTGGATACTACCGCTGCAGCCGCCATCCGACAATACGGTCTTTCCGGCACCGTGCGTCAGCCACTGCCGGCCGGGACCCCCGGCTCTATGGCGTCCAGATGCCGTTTGACGGCGAGCCAGGCCCCCAGCCAACCGAGCAACATGGCGCAACCAAGCAGCGCCAGCACCCCCTCAAGCCCCAACCCGCTCAATTCGAACTGACTGCGATACAAATCCGCCAGCCGCTCCACCGGCCCGCTGAGCCACCACAACGCCAGCCCCAGCAGCAGCAAGGCCACCAGTCCGCCGCCCAGGCCGTACCAGAGACCGGTATACAGGAAGGGGCGGCGCACAAACCCGTCGGTGCCCCCCACCAGCTTGGCGACCAGAATTTCATCCCGCCGGTTTTCAATGGCCAGCCGGATGGTATTCCCTATCACCAGAATGACAGCGCCACCGAGCAAAAGTGCCAATACCCACACCACCCGTTCCAATAACCGGGTGATGGCGCTGAGCCGCTGCAGCCAGTCAAGATCAATCTGCACCCGGGCCGCCTCGCCCATGGCCCCAAGACTGTCAGCAAGCAACTCGACGGCGGCGGCGGTGCGCGCCGACTCATCCGGGGTCACCAGCAAACTGTGTGGCAGGGGATTCTCATCCAGATAAGCCAGTGCCTCGTCCAGACCGGACCCGGTACGAAATTCCTGCAACGCAGTGTCCCGGTCCACCAGCACCACCTCCTGGATGTTGGCCCGCGCTGCCACATCCGCCCGCAGCCTCCGGGCCTGCTCCAGAGTCACCTGGTCGGCCAGGTACACGGTGATGCGCGCGCTGCTGTCCCAGCCGGCGCTGACCCCCTGCACGCTGGAGAGCACCAGCAACAAACCCACCGGCAACGCCAGCGCCACCCCCATGACCAACCAGGTCATCAGACTGGCCAGGGGCGCCCGCCACAGCCGCTGTGCACTGTCTTTCGCCACCTGGCGGTGGTGCGCCAGATAAATGCCCGCCGCTTCCGGCAGCAGGGGCGCTTTTCGGCCCACCGCCCGGGCGGGTTTTGGTCGCCGGAGAAGGGGGTCAGTGGCCATGGGCGGCTCCTGCGACCAGGCGCCCCTGCTCAAGGGTGAGGGTTCGACGGCCCATGGCGTTGATCAACGATATATCGTGACTGGCAATCAGCACGGTTACCCCCACCTGACTGAACTGTTCAAACAGGCGCATGATGTCCGCGGACAAGTCCGGGTCCAGGTTACCGGTGGGCTCATCGGCCAGCAGCACCGGCGGCTTGTTGACCACCGCGCGGGCGATGCCCACCCGCTGCTGTTCCCCCCCGGACAATTGCATGGGGTTCATTTTTTCTTTGCTCAACAAGCCAACTTTGTCGAGGGCGGCGCGCACCCGGCGACCGATGTCCCGCGCCGGGGTGCCCATCACTTCGAGGGGCATGGCCACGTTGGCAAACACGGTGCGATCAAACAACAGTTGGTGGTTCTGAAACACCACCCCGATATGCCGGCGCAGATACGGTATCTGACGGCGCGGCAAGGTGTTCAGCAGCTGCCCGCCAATAACGATTTTGCCCGCGGTGGGCCGTTCCATCAGCATGATCAGTTTCAGCAGGGTACTTTTCCCCGCCCCCGAGTGGCCGGTCAGAAACGTTAGCTCGCCCCGTGACAGGCTGAAGTTCACCTGCCGCAGTGCGGTGTGGTCGCTGTCGTAGCGTTTGGTGACCTGCTGAAACTCAATCATTGCCGGGTGTTACTCATCAAACAACGCTTCCACAAAGGTTTGCGCGTCAAATGCCCGCAGGTCATCGACCTGCTCGCCCACACCGATGTAGCGAATCGGCAACTGCAGCTGGCGCGCAATGGCGAACACAATACCGCCCTTGGCAGTACCATCGAGCTTGGTCAGGGTAATGCCACTGACGCCCACCGCCTGCTGGAAGACCTGGGCCTGGCTCAGCGCATTCTGGCCGGTGCCGGCATCCAGAACCAGCATCACCTCGTGGGGTGCGTCGGCATCCAGTTTTTTAACGACCCGCACCACCTTTTCCAGTTCGCTCATCAGGTTGTCTTTATTCTGCAGACGCCCGGCGGTATCGGCGATCACCACGTCAATGCCTCTGGACTTGGCCGCCTGCACCGCGTCGAAAATCACCGACGCGCTGTCCGCCCCGGTGTGCTGGGCAATCACCGGAACGTCGTTCCGCTCTCCCCACACCTGCAACTGCTCCACCGCGGCAGCCCGGAAGGTGTCCCCTGCCGCCAGCATGACACTCTTGCCTTCCCGCTTGAACTGGGCGGTCAATTTGCCAATGGTGGTGGTTTTCCCCACCCCGTTCACGCCCACCATCAAAATCACGTAGGGTGTGGTGTCGGCAACCACCTCCAGCGGCTGAGAGACTTCCGCCAGGATACCCTGCAGTTCCGCCCGCAGCGCCGCCCGCAATGCCTCCCCGTCCTTCAATTCGTTGCGCTGCAGCTTGTCGGTCAGCGACTCGACAATCTCCGTGGTCGCGGTTACCCCGACATCCGCCATCAGCAGGGTGGTTTCGATTTCTTCCAGCAGGTCTTCATCGATTTTCTTGCTGACCGCGAACATGTCCGCCAGGCCGGATGTCAGGCTGGCGCGGGTTTTCCCCAGTCCCCCACGAATACGCTCGAACACACTGACCGGGGCCGGCTCTGGCTCTGGCTCTGGCTCTGGCTCTGGCTCTGGCTCCGGTTCGGGCGCGGGCTCCGGTTCGGGCGCGGGCACAGGTGCTGGCGCAGGTACCGGTTCGATTTCCGGCTCGGTGGTTACCGCCGCCGGAGCTTCTGGCTCTTCGGTGTCCGCCTCAATGGGTGCAGCTCCGGGCTGCGGCTGGGGTTGTTTCTGTGGTACGGGTTTGGGCCGCGGAATACGGCGGCGGCTGGCGGCGACATCCAGCACAAAAACCAGTATCAAAAGAACCAACAAACCTGTCAAAATCCACTCTGCCGTCATAATCTTTCCATCAGTCTCGGATTGGCGGGATAAAAGAAGGCGCCCATTCTAGCCCCCACCGAGGGCAGCGTCCAAGCATGGGCGGTTCCGCGAATCGTTTTTTTCGTTATCATGGCGCAGCGCTGCCAGGTGCGGCCATCAAACGCATTGAATACACCCTTAGCCTGCATGGGAGCAGCGAGCTTATGGCGCGAAAAAAACCGACCCGGCATCTCGCCAACCCGTCAACGGCGGCAAGCGGCGAGTTACGCATCATTGGGGGGGAGTGGCGCAGCCGCAAACTTCGCTTTCCCGCGGTCGGTGGGGTTCGCCCGACCCCGGCGCGTACCCGCGAAACCCTGTTCAACTGGCTCACGCCCTACCTGCCCGGCAGTCACTGCCTTGATCTGTTCGCCGGCAGCGGCGCGCTCGGTCTGGAGGCCCTTTCCCGCGGCGCTGAAACGGCCCTGCTGGTAGACCATAACACCAACCTGACCCGCGCGCTGCAAGCCAACCTGGGCGCACTCAAGTGTACGCGCGGCAAGGTACTCACCGCGCCGGCGGAACACCTGCTGGGCGCCCCTGCATCGCAAGCGTTCGATATTATTTTTATGGACCCGCCGTTCCGGCAGGGTCTGCTTGACCGCCTGCTGCCATTCGTGGACACGCACCGCTGGCTGGCACCGGGCGGCTGGATTTATATCGAGTACGAAAGCGGGCTTGCGATGCCACTGACCCCGGCGCATTGGCACCTGCACCGCCAGAAAACCGCCGGGCAGGTGACCTACTGCCTGTATCGGAACGCCCTCCCGGCATAAAAAAACCACCGCGAGGGTGGTTTGTGATCCGCTCAGGCCGGGCGCAATGAGTACGCCTTCAGGTAAGCGGCGAACTCCTCCAGATGGCGGATACCGCTGGCCTCCGCATCACGGCACCAGTCCAGCAGGGCCTGCAGCTTTTCCTGCGGTTTGACTCCGCGGCGGCGCCACAATGCCTGCAATTCGTGGCTCTTCTGATACAACTGGGACAACACCGGATTGGTCTCGAGCAGCAACTCAAGGTGCACCTGATCTTTTGGCTTGATCAGGCTGGTCTCCTGCGACAGCATCCGTTTCAGCTTACGGTAACGTGGTCTGATGGCATCCTCCAGCTTGGCTTTCTGCTGACGCATCGCCGGCTCCATGACCTGCTTGCGATACTGGCGCATGATGTCGAAGCGATTGTTGGCAATCGCCTGTACGGTCTCCACATCGACCACGTTTTTGCCCGGCACCCGATGGGCGACCGGCCGGAAACCTTTCGGTTTGGCAAGCCCGAACAGCTGAAACACCCGTATATACCCCCAACCGATATCCACTTCATACCAGCGGCGCGACAGCTTTGCCGAGTTGGGGTAGGTGTGATGGTTGTTGTGCAGTTCCTCACCACCGATCAGCAGACCGATGGGGGAAATGTTGCGGGCGTTATCGGCACACTCGAAATTGCGGTAGCCGACGTAATGCCCAATACCGTTCACCACACCCGCTGCCCAGACCGGTATCCACATCATCTGCACAGCCCAGATCCAGATACCATTGACACCGAACAGCAGCAAATTCACAGCTGCCATCAGGGTAATACCCAGCATCCGGTAACGACTGTAGACCTGACGCTCGACCCAGTCTTCCGGGGTGCGCTGGCCATAGCGCTCCAGGGTTTCGGCGGTCGCCGCCTCGGCGTAGAGTTCGGCACCTTCGAAGAGCACTTTTCTGATGCCCTTGACCACCGGGCTGTGGGGGTCGTCTTCGGTTTCGCACTTGGCGTGATGCTTGCGGTGGATTGCGGTCCATTCTTTGGTATTCTGGGCGGTGGTCAACCACAGCCAGAAGCGAAAAAAATGCGCCAGCGCCGGATGCAAATCCAGCGAATTATGGGCGGAGTGACGATGCAGATAGAGCGTCACACTGACGATGGTGACATGCGTCAGCGCCAGCGTTACCGCGATAAGCTGCATCACAGAGAGGTCGAGGAGACCGTTGTACCACATACATCCATACCCCACAGAAAGCGTCCAGGACGGCTATCAGACCTGGCTTTTTGACTTCAACACTCTAGCGTACAGCTGTACGCCCGAACAAGCGGATTCGGGCCCGACTGCACAGTAGCGCACACTCTGACAGCCACCCCTTTGAACGGGAGCATAGCTTTGCCCGAATTGCCCGAAGTTGAAACCACCCTCCGGGGTATTGAACCGTTTTGCAAACATGTAACAGTCGCTGCGGTCCGGGTCTTCAACGGAAGATTGCGTTGGCCGGTACCGGAGAATCTGGCCGCACTCCTTGAGCAACAGGAGATTCTGGCGGTATCCCGACGGGCCAAATACCTGTTGCTGCGCGTCCCCACGGGCACCCTGATCATCCATCTGGGCATGTCGGGCAGCCTGCGGGTGATTACCGATGACGCCCCCCTGCAGCGTCACGACCACGTCGAACTGACCCTGGCGACCGGCGTACGTCTGCGCTACAACGATCCGCGACGGTTTGGCTGCTGGTTGTGGGCGGCTGCCGGCGACACCCATCCGCTGCTCACTGACCTGGGGCCGGAACCCCTGTCAGCGGAATTTAACGGGGCGTACCTGCACGCCCAGGCCGGTAACCGCAAGGTCGCGATCAAAACGTTCATCATGAACGGCAAGATCGTGGTTGGGGTCGGCAACATCTACGCCAATGAAGCCTTGTTTGCGGCCGGCATTCACCCGCAGCGGCCAGCGGGCAATATCAGTCTGGCGCGCTGCAACCGGCTGGTCAGTCACATCAAGGACACCCTCGGTAACGCCATCCTACAGGGCGGCACCACCTTGAAAGACTTCGTCAACAGCGACGGCAAACCGGGCTACTTCGCGCAATCCCTGCGGGTGTACGGCCGCGGCGGCCAACCCTGTCTGACCTGCGGCGGCACGCTCAAAGAGGTGCAAATGAACCAGCGCACCACGGTGTATTGCACCCGCTGCCAGCGTTAACGCCGTCATAAATTCCGCAAAATACGTTTGAATAAATGTGAACATGATCCATAGTTAGCGTTACGCTTGCAGATACCATGCAAACCAAGGCCCGGACCTTATAAAAAGCTTTTAGATCAGGAGATACTCTTCATGACCGCTCACCTCACCCGTATTCTTACGACGACTGCGGCGATATGTATGCTGGCGTTTGCCTCGGTCGGGCATGCCCGCGCAATTGATGAGTCACCCTCCGCCGGTGCGATGGCCGTCGACGCCGTGTTTGCCCGCCCGATTTTGCTGGCCACCACCGTTGTCGGTACGGCGCTCTACGTGGTGTCGCTGCCTTTCTCTCTGCTGGGGGGCAATGCCGAGGAAGCCGGGCAAGCCCTGGTGGTCGGCCCCGCCAAAGCAACCTTTGTACGCTGCCTCGGTTGTGAGCGCTCCGGTCGCAAAGACGAGGTGGTTGCCCAGACCGACACCTGATCCCGCCCTGTCCGGCGCGCCATTCCCGGTACAAATCCGGGGTTGCGCGCTATGGCAATTTCGTGCAGCCTGTGCAATATTTCACCAGTAAACCCCGCTCAGGCAGTTTGATACCATGATCCACTGGCACTCCCTTGATACCGTGTTCCTAGATATGGACGGAACACTGCTGGACCTGCATTTCGACAACCATTTCTGGCTTGAGCACCTTCCCAGACGGTACGCAGAGACGCACGCGCTGTCGCCCGACGCCGCCAAGCAAAAACTCATGGCGATGATCAACGCCCAGAAAGGCTCGCTGAACTGGTATTGCACCGATTACTGGAGCGAGCAACTGGCGCTCGACGTTAACGCACTGAAGGCTGAAGTAAGCGATCGCATCGGCTACCGGCCGCATGTGCACTCGTTTCTGGAGTCGGTGCGCGGTGCCGGCCTGCGCAGCATCATTGTGACCAACTGTCACCCGGACCCGCTCGCCCTGAAGCTGGCGCTGACCGGGCTCGAAGGGCACGTGGACAGCATTATTTCCAGTCACGAACTCGGCTACCCCAAGGAAGCCGGAGAATTCTGGCGGCGCCTGCAAGGCCGGCATCGCTACGACCCCGCCCGCACGCTGATGGTGGACGACAGCCTGCCGGTGCTGGAAAGCGCCATACGCGCCGGGATCGGCCAATGCCTGATGATCACCGCCCCCGACAGCAAAAAACCGGCCGTCAGCGCACACCCGGTGATTCCCTCCATCCGGCATTTTGATGAAATTCCCGCCGGCGCCCTGGCACGGCCGGCCGCGCCGGTCACCCACTGAAACCGTTATACTGTACCTGTGTACCGGACAGGGTAGGAACTATGACCTCAAACACCCAGGAAGACCCGAAGATTCGACTGGACAAGTGGTTGTGGGCGGCGCGCTTTTACAAAACCCGCAGCCTGGCCAAAGCCGCCATAGAAGGCGGTAAAGTGCACTACAACAACCAGCGGTGCAAACCCGGAAAAGTGGTGGAAACCGGTGCCCGGGTGACCTTGCGCACCGGGTGGCAGGAACGTGAGGTGATCATCGACGGCATCAGTGGCCAGCGCCGCGGCGCTCCGGAGGCATCCCTGCTGTACCGCGAAACGGACGACAGTGTGCGCCGTCGCGAAGACCAGGCCTGGCAACGAAAGACCCTGCTGGCCTCGCAGCTACCGCCGGCCCGCCGGCCGTCCAAAAAAGACCGCCGGACCCTGCAGCGCTTCAAAGAGCAAAACAATATTTGATACTCGCCAAAGTGCCCCCATATCGGGAGCATTCCGACCAACCCCATATTCGCAGAACCACTCAGGAGATTAGACCATGGCGTCCCAGGATCACTTTCAACGCTTCATATTTGAGCACAGCCAGATCCGCGGCGCCTGGGTCAAACTCGGCGACAGTTATAACCAGATCACCGGTCAGGCCCCCTACCCCGCCTCGGTGCGTGAACTGCTGGGGGAATCACTGGTCGCCAGTGTACTGATGAGTGGTACGCTCAAATTCAATGGCATGTTAGCGTTGCAGGCGCAGGGTACCGGGCCGTTACGGACGCTGATGGCCGAATGCTCCCATGAGCGGGCGATCCGCGGACTGGCGCGCTACGACGACACCGCCATCGCGCAATCCGGGCTCAACAACCTGTTGGGGGAAGGCAACATGGTGATCACCATTACCCCCGCCCAGGGGCAGCGCTATCAAGGCGTAGTACCCCGCGAATCCGATTCGCTGGCCGGCTGCCTGCAGGACTACTTCACCCGCTCCGAGCAGATCGACACCGCGCTGCTGCTGTTCGCCGATGAAAATACCTGTGCGGGGTTGTTGCTGCAACGTATGCCCGGCGTGGTCGATCCGGATAACGACATCTGGCAGCGAGTCAATCATCTTGCCGCCACGGTCACCGCCGAGGAAATGCTCAACCTGGACAGTGAGACCCTGCTCAATCGTCTGTTCCACGAAGAAGAAGTACGCATCTTCGACGCGGAACCGGTGCGGTTCCACTGCTCCTGCTCCCGCGAACGCACCCTGGCAGCGCTTGAGTCCATCGGCGCGGAGGAGTGTTACGCCATTCTTGCCGAGCAGGAGGTAATCGACATGGACTGCCAGTTCTGCCATGCGCAGTACCGGTTTGTGCGCAACGACATTGACCAATTATTCAGCGGCCACTCGCTGCATTGAGGAGCCGACTCTTTCCCCCGGCAAGCCAAAAAAACCGGGGTTTCCCAGGCAGTCGTTTTTTTGTCGGATCTCTGGCATAATTGCGCGCCTTAATTGACTTGATTGCTCACAAGAACGACTGTCTGCCGGCAAACCCTAGGGATCTGTGGTGGTATCAGCGGCTGGAGCAATCACGATGACACCCAGAGGGCGAGGTCGAAGTGAGCAACACATATACTGATCTGAGTTCAGCGCGACTGGTCGAGCTGGCACTTGAAAAACGCGAAGGCCAGCTGGCTGCAAACGGTTCACTGGTCGTAAAGACCGGTGAGCGCACGGGTCGTTCTCCCATGGACCGTTTCATTGTTGAAGAACCCGGTACTGCAGGGGAAATCCAGTGGGGCCCCGTCAACCGTCCGTTCGACAGTGACAAGTTCGACGCGCTGTGGAGCCGGGTTGAAGCCCACGTTGCCGAGCGGGACCGCTTTGTTTCCCACGTGCATGTTGGTGCAGACCCCGAACACTACCTGCCGGTCCACATGACCACCGAGACCGCCTGGCAGAACCTGTTCGGCCGCAACCTGTTTATCCGCCCGGACGCGTACAACCCCGCCGACAAGCCCGAATGGCAGATCCTTAACGCCGCCACTTTTGAGTGCGTGCCCGAGCGGGACGGCACCAACAGCAACGGCTGCGTCATCCTCAACTTTGCCCAGCGCAAGGTGCTGCTGGCAGGTATGCGTTACGCCGGCGAGATGAAAAAAGCCATGTTCTCGGTGCAGAACTTCCTGCTGCCGGCCCAGGACGTGCTGCCCATGCACTGCTCCGCCAACGTTGGCGAAGACGGCGAGACCTGCCTGTTCTTTGGCCTGTCCGGCACCGGCAAGACCACCCTGTCTGCAGATCCAGAGCGTTACCTGATCGGCGACGACGAGCACGGCTGGGGCCCCGGCACGGTATTCAATATCGAAGGCGGCTGCTACGCCAAGTGCATCGATTTGAGCCAGAAGAACGAACCGATCATCTGGGACGCCATTCGTTTCGGCGCCATTGTCGAGAACGTCACTGTTGACCCGGACACCCGCGAGCCGGATTACACCGACGTCTCCCTGACCGAAAACTCCCGCTGCGCCTACCCGCTCGAACACGTTGAAAAGCGCGTTCTGGAAAACCGCGCGGGCGAGCCGACCGCCATCGTATTTCTGACCTGCGACATGACTGGCGTATTGCCGCCGGTGTCCATTCTCAGCAAAGAAGCCGCTGCTTATCACTTCCTGAGCGGTTACACGGCACTGGTCGGCTCCACGGAAATGGGTTCGTCATCGCAACTGAAGTCCACCTTTTCCACCTGCTTTGGCGCCCCCTTCTTCCCACGTCCGGCGGGGGTTTACGCCGAACTGCTGATGAAGCGGATGGAAGCTTTTGGCAGCCGCGTTTACCTGGTAAACACCGGCTGGACCGGTGGCCCCCACGGTGTTGGTGAGCGTTTCAGCATCCCCACCACCCGGGCCATCATCAGCGCCATTCAGAACGGCGCCCTGAAAGATGTGGAAACCGAGCACCTGCCGGCGTTGAATCTGGACGTCCCCGTCAGTGTGCCCGACGTGGACAGCAAGTTGCTGAACCCGCGTAACACTTGGAGCAGCACCGACGCATACGACGCCAAGGCCCGGGAACTGATCGCTCAGTTCGTCGACAACTTCAAAAAGTTTGAAGTGTCCGAGGCCATCGTCGCCGCCGGTCCGCAACTGTAATAGCGCGACACAGGCCATAAAAAAGGCACCCTCGGGTGCCCTTTTTTTGTTTTTGTGTCCCGGCGGGTTTGACAATACCCGGCGGATCGCCAAATCTGTCGCAGGGTATCCACTACCAAGGTGCTGGCAACCGTGTCAGCGCACCAACAACAATCAAGGAGTACACCATGCGCAAACCCGAGCTTGCCGCGGCAATTGCGGAACAAACCGGCCTGAACCGCGACAAGGCCCATGAAGTGATCACCGCGTTCACCGACCAGGTGTCGGCGGCCGCCGCCCGGGGCGACCAGGTCAGCCTGACCGGCTTTGGTACCTTTAACGTCCGTGAACGTGCCGCCCGCACCGGGCGCAACCCGCAAACCGGTGCGGAAATCCAGATCGCTGCCAGCCGCACGGTTGGGTTCAAATCCGGCAAGGCGCTGAAGGACGCGGTCCGGTAAGCACCCGGGCTCGTTACCTGCGAGCCCGTTGCTCTCGCTGCATTGGCAGCCATCACCCGGCGCACCGCACCGGCAACCCGGTCCGCTCAGTCTGCGCTCCAGACCACCTGCCCACGGCACAGGGTGTGACGCACCACCCCCGGCAGAGGCTGCTGCAGGATGGGCGCGTGCTTGCCGGACGACAGCAGCGTGGTTTCGTCGGCGCTCCAGCGGGCCGCCGGGTCAAATACGCAGACGTCGGCCACGGCACCCGCCGTCAATCCGTTACTGATGCCCAGCACCCTGGCCGGCCCGGTGGTTATTCCCGCCACCAGTTGCGGCAAGGTCAGCTCCGCCGCCTCCACGAGTTTGAGCCCAAGGGAGAGTACACTCTCGATGGTCGACAGACCCGGCTCAGTAGCCCCCACCGGTGCCTGCTTGGCCGCTGAGTCGTGGGGCTGATGGGCACTGACAATGGCGGTGATCACCCCATCCCGCACGCCCGCCAGCAACGCCTGGCGATCCGCCTCGGTGCGCAGGGGCGGACGCACGTGAAAACGACTGTCATAGCCGGCCAGCGCCTCCTCGGTGAACACCAGCTGTTGCATCGCCACATCCGCGGTCACGGCTACGCCGCGGCGCTGGGCCTCGGCAACCATGGCCACACTGCGGGCAGTGGACAGCTGGCTCAGATGCAGGCGCACGCCGGTGTCTTCCGCCAGCAACAGCATTTCCATCACCGCGGCGGTTTCCGCAACTTCCGGGATGCCCAGCAACCCCAGCCGGGTAGCCACCCGGCCCTCATGGGCATAGCCGTCAGCAGCCAGCGCCTGGTTCAGTGGTGTCAGCATCAACGTGAATCCGAAGGTCTGCGCGTAGGCCATGCAACGCCGCAGAATCCGCGCGTTGGCCACCGGGCGACTGCCGTTACTGAGGGCGGCACAGCCCGCCGCCACCAGCCCCGCCATATCACTGAGGAGCTCGCCCTCCAGCCCACGGGTCAGTGCCCCCAGCGGACTGACCTGAATCGGCGAGTCCAGGGCGGCGTTATCGACAATCAGATGGGTCACCGCCCCGGAATCGTTCACCGGCGAAGTTTCCGGCGAAGCGCACACCCGGGTGTAACCGCCCTTCGCGGCTGCGCGGGTCTCGGTGGCGATTTTGCCTTTCTGGCCGTTACCGGGTTCCCGCAGGTTGCAGTTGAGATCGACAAACCCGGGGCTTACCACACAACCGGTTGCGTCAATCACCTGATCCGCGGCTGCCCGGTCGGCGTCCTCACCGACGGCAACCACCTGTCCGTCCCGAATCAGCAGGGAGGTGGTCGCATACTCACCCCCTAACCCGTCCAGCAAGCGCCCACCGACAATGCGAAGACTGTTGTGCCCTGTTGCCATCATAGTGCTCCGCTTTCCTGCCTGAGCCGGCTGCGCTCTTCGACCTGCCCGCTCATTGCCATTGACATAACCGCCATACGCACGGCAATTCCGTTGGTCACCTGATTGAGGATGACCGACTGCGGACCATCGGCGACCGCAGACTCAATTTCAACACCCCGGTTGATCGGCCCCGGATGCATGACCAGACACCCCGGGTTGGCCAGTGCCAGCTTGTCCTGGCTCAGCCCGTACAGCCGGTAAAACTCGCGCTCGCTCGGCAGCAGCGCACCCGCCATTCGCTCCCGCTGCAGACGCAGCATGATCACGACATCCAGGTCCCGCATACCTTCCACCATGTTGTACTCCACCCGACAGCCGAGGGCCTCAATGTCGCTGGGCAACAGGGTGGCCGGGGCAATGACCCGGATTTCGGCGGCACCCAGCGCATTCAGCGCGCGGATTTGCGAGCGTGCCACCCGGGAGTGGAGGATGTCGCCGACGATGGCCACTTTCAGGCCTTCAAAATTGTGTTTGCGCTGACGGATGGTGAGCATATCCAGCATCGCCTGGGTGGGGTGGGCATGCCGGCCATCACCGGCGTTGATGATGGCCACCCCGGGGGTCACGCTCTCAGCAATAAAGTGGGGGGCGCCACTTTGCGAATGGCGGACCACAAACATATCACTGGCCATGGCCTCCAGATTCAGCAGCGTGTCCGACAAGGATTCGCCTTTTGAGGTCGCCGAGGTGCTGATATCCAGATTGAGCACATCCGCCGACAGGCGCTTGGCGGCCAGCTCGAAGGTACTGCGGGTGCGGGTGCTGGACTCGAAAAACAGGTTCACCACCGTGCGGCCGCGCAGCAGGGGTACATTTTTGATGGTGCGCTCACCCACTTCGATAAAGGAATCGGCGGTATCCAGAATGTCGGTCAGCAGGTCCTTGCCGAGACCGTCCAGCGTCAGAAAATGTCTGAGCTGACCGTCCGCCGTCAGCTGCAGGGCGTGGGAGTATGGGTCGTGGGTCATAGGGCATCCCGCAATTCAATGTGCAATGGGTCAGGTCCCCGGAGTTTGACGCGCTGATGCGCGGCGAGCGTGAGCGTGCGCCCGCAGATGTCCGGCTGGACAGGCAGCTCGCGGGCGCCCAGATCAATCAGGGTGACCAGGGTAATGCTGGCCGGGCGGCCGTAATCAAAGATTTCGTTCATGGCGGCGCGAATGGTGCGGCCACTCATGATGACGTCGTCCACCAGTATGATATCCCGGTCTTCGGTGGCAAAGGGCAGCCGGGAAGGGGTGACTCTGGGGTTCAGACCGATGCGACTGAAATCGTCCCGGTAAAACGAGATGTCCAGCTCACCCAGGGGGTCCGCCAGTGCCAGCCGCCGGTGGAGTATGTCTGCCAGCCACACCCCACCGGTCCGTATACCGATCAGCACCGGCGCGGTGATGGCGCGTTCTTCAAGCCGCGCGCGCAGCCCGGCCTCCAGGTCGTCGAGCAACCGGTTAATATCAAGCATTGCGGTCATGTTGTCCTCACATAAGACGAAGGGCGGTGTCGGGTTGACGAAACCAGGCTTCCAGGATCAGCACTGCTGCGAGATCATCGACACCGTAACGGCCAAAATCGTCCTCACCGCCTGCGGCCAGCACCTCACCTTTGGCTTCGAAACTGGTCAGCCGCTCGTCCATCATATCCACGGGCACATGGAACCGGCCGTGCAGGCGCTTGCCAAATTTGCGCGCCCGGGCACACATGTCGTTTTCACTGCCGTCCATATTCAGCGGCAACCCCACCAGCACGTGATCCGGGCACCACTCCCCGAACAGCGCCCGGATGGTTTCCCAGTCGGGTACCCCATCCCGGGCCGGGATCATGGTCAGCGGACGGGCTTTGCCAAGCAATTCCTGGCCGATCGCCACCCCCATGCGCCGGGTGCCGAAATCGAACGCCAGCACACGGCGGGCACGGGTGTGCTCAGGCATGACCGATGGACTCACTCAACTGGGCCAGATCAATGCCCATCAAATCCAGCACCGCCGCGTATCGATCTTGCCAGGCGGTGCTGAACAGGATCTCCGCATCGGCCCGGCACACCAGCCAGGAATTACTGGCCAGCTCGCTTTCCAGCTGGCCTTCGCCCCAACCAGAATAACCCAGCGCGACCAGATAACTGTCGGGGCCCTGCCCCTGACCGATGGCCTCCAGGATGTCTCTTGAGGTGGTCAGCGCGACCTGTTCGCTCACGCTCACACTGTGCTGCCAGCGGGTACCCGGGCTGTGCAACACAAACCCCCGCTGCGGTTGCACCGGGCCGCCCTCCATCACCGGCTCGTCGAGTTCGCCACCGGCCAGGTCCAGTTGTTCGAGGATCTCGCCCAGAGGTATGTCCAGCGGCCGATTCAGTACCAGCCCCAGGGCGCCATCGGCGGAGTGCTCACACAGATAAATCACGGTGCCGTGAAATCGCGGATCGGCCAGGTAGGGCGAAGCGATCAGAAAGTGATCCCGCAGACTGCCTGTGCTGGTGTCGGTAGCTGTCATCCTGAACTCAACCCCTGACGCTGGAAAGACCAGGTACGAATGATCTCAAGCTCATCGGTCTGCTCTTTCATGTTTGCCGGAAACGGCGCAAAGGGCGAAGCCATGCGCACGATGTGTATGGCGGCGTCGTCCAGCACCGAACTGCCGGACGATTCAAGGATCGCAATTTCCTTGATGGAGCCGTCGTTACGCAAGGATACCAGCATTCGCAGGGCGCCATAAACACCGGCCCGCCTGGCTTCCGCAGGGTAATTCATATTTCCCACCCGGGTGACCTTGCTGACCCAGTTCTGCACATACCAGGCGTTCGCAGACCGCAAGGTCGACGCGGCGGTGACCCGCAGCACCCGGGGTTTTTTCGCATAGCTCTGCAGTTGGGCATCGAGGCGGGCCTCCAGGCTGGCGATTTCCAGGCTGCGCTCCATCAGGCTCTGCTTGTTGCGCACCGGCAGATCTTCGGCAACGGAACGCTCATCTTCGGCGGCCACCGCTGGCCGGGCAGGTGCCACTGTCGTCACGACTGCCGGGCTGGGTGCGCTGACGGCGGTTTGAGCCGGTGCCAGCGGCTGCACCGGCTGCGGCGCAGGGTCATTGAACACCGCGGTGTGCGCCGTGGCCAGCTCCTGCCGTTCTTCCTCCGTACCGCTGCCCTGCTGGCTGGTTTGCGCCAGAAAATCAGCCTCCTCCGGATCGACCTCGTCGTCAAATTGCGCCAAGGTGATTTCCATGGTTTGTGCCGAACGCGGCGGCGATTCCGGTGCAATGGTAATTCCCAGCACCAAGACCGCGTGCAGCGCCAGCGCCACAAACAGGGTGAATGAAAACCGATCAAAATCACTGACCTGAGCTGCCATTACCGCCATCTGTCCCGTAGTAGATTGAAGTGGGCCTGCGCGTCAGAGCCGTTGCTCTATCGCGTCCAGCAATTGTGCCGAGATATCGAGGCCATAGGCCGAATCCAGCTCGCGGATGCAGGTCGGACTGGTGACGTTAATCTCCGTCAGGTAGTCTCCGATGACGTCCAGTCCCACAAACACCAATCCCTTGGCCTTGAGCGCAGGGGCCACCCGGGCACAGATTTCACGATCGCGGGCAGTGAGTTCGCGCCCTTCCCCACGACCACCTGCCGCCAGGTTTCCGCGGTTTTCGCCTTTGACCGGAATCCGGGCCAGCGCATAAGGCACCGGCTCGCCGTCAATCATCAGGATTCGCTTATCCCCGTCACGAATCTCAGGAATGAATTTCTGCGCCATGGTTTGCGTGGCGCCATGATTGGTCAGGGTTTCGATGATGACCCCGAGGTTGCCGTCGTCGCCGCGCACCCGAAAAATGGACGCCCCGCCCATGCCGTCCACGGGTTTCATGATCACATCGCCATGCTCGGCATGAAAATCCCGCAACCGCTGGGGTGAGCGGGTGACGATCAGCGGCGGGGTGAAATCGTCAAATTGGGTCGCAAACAACTTTTCATTGCAGTCCCGCAGCGCCGCCGGCGGGTTGACCACCAGTGTACCCTCGCGCTCGGCTGCTTCCAGTATATAGGTGGCCATCACGAACTCACGGTCCACCGGCGGATCCTGGCGCATCAAAATGACATCCAGATCTGCCAGGCGGATATCCTGTTCGGCTCCGTAACTGAACCAGTCCTCGGGATCCATGCGCACCGTCAGGCTGCGGGTACGCGCCCGCGCCTGCCCGCCGTCAAGATACAGATCCGGCAATTCCATGTATTCAATCTGCCAGCCGCGTCGTTGCGCCGCCCACAGCATGGCCAGCGAACTGTCTTTGTAAAAGCTGATATCCTCAATGGGATCCATTACGATTCCGAGTCGAACTGTCATGACGCCTCTTAAAAAAATGAAAACAAAGGTGAAAAACCGGAACCGGTCAACAGAGAACCGGTGACATTGATGTTAAGCTCCGGACACTGATGGTATTGTACCCAATCTCTGAGTGCACCGGGTGATTGTGTTGCTGCAAGCGTGACTCAATCACCACAGGTACATTTGGTCACAATGTTGTGCTGTTTCTATTGGCACCAATACTCTATAACTATGAGGGGTTTATGGAACACTCTGACCGTAGGTGTTTAATCCCCGTGTTACAACCACGATACCCGCTAAGCTCAAGGCAGTCGGACAATGGATGACAACTTCGAAAACCTGAAGATCATGGTGATTGACGACAGCAAGACGATCCGTCGCACCGCAGAGACCCTGTTGAAAAAGGTCGGCTGCGAAGTTTTTACGGCGACTGACGGCTTTGATGCGCTGGCAAAAATTGCCGATTCCCGGCCGGACATCATATTTGTTGATATCATGATGCCCCGTCTGGACGGCTACCAGACCTGCGCGCTGATCAAGAACAACTCTTCGTTCAGGAAAACGCCCGTAATCATGCTTTCGAGCAAGGACGGGTTGTTCGATAAGGCCAAAGGCCGCATCGTAGGGTCGGACCAGTATCTGACCAAGCCGTTCAGCAAAGATGAGCTGCTAAACACTATTCGGCAGTATGTCCCCCAAGAGGGTTAAGGCATAACCACTGCACAGCATTATTGAGGAAAACATGGCCCGCATTCTTATTGTTGACGACTCGCCAACCGAAGTGAAAAAAATCTCCACCATTCTCGAAAAGCACAACCACGAAGTGCTGTCCGCCGACAACGGCGCCGACGGTGTCGCCAAAGCCCGTGCAGAGACTCCTGACCTGGTCCTGATGGACGTGGTGATGCCGGGCCTCAACGGTTTCCAGGCCACCCGCCAGTTGACCCGCGCACCGGAAACCGCGTCTATCCCGGTGGTCATCGTCACCACCAAAGATCAGGAAACGGATCGCGTATGGGGCACGCGCCAGGGTGCCAAAGGGTATCTGGTCAAGCCGGTTAACGAGGATGACCTGATCAACACCATCAACAGCCTGCTCGGCTGAGCAGCGACGGAGTACGCATGTCCGCACAGGCCGACCCGTTTGCCATTTTGACGGATATCGCCCGGCGCAGCCGCACCATGGCCGCCGGACTCCCCGAGCAAGAGGAAGCCGCCGAACTCTGGAACGGCATCGGCTTTATTCTGGCCGGGCAGCGCTACATCGCCTCCATGGGCGAAGTCGTCGAAATCCTCCATGTACCCCGGTATACCCGCGTACCGGGTGTACGGCCGTTCCTGCTAGGGGCCGCGAACGTCCGCGGCCGGCTGCTGCCCCTGATTGATCTCGCCCACTTTTTTGATCTGCCTCGCAGTGCCCGAAGCTCGAGAGAGCGACGGGTTCTGGTGATTGAGCAGGGTGACATCTTCAGCGGCCTGGTGGTGGACAGTGTTGCCGGCATGCAGTATTTCGCAGCGGATAACTTTGTGGCTGCGCCACAGGATACCCCTGCAAGCGTTCAGCCTTTCGTGCAGGGAGGATTTGAGCGTAACAAGGAAGTCTGGAAAGTGTTCTCAACGGTCGAGTTGGTCGGCGATGAGCGCTTTCTGGATGTTGCCCAATGGTGATGGCTGTGGCAAGAACATCACCGCCTAATTCCAACACCGCAGAACCCACTTGCCATTGATGAGGCCGGGAGCCAGAAAATGAAAAACAGATCCGGAAGAGTCGGTTCGGGCCAAGGAGGCAGCTCGTTTGTTGCCGGCCTGATCATCACTCTGATTGCACTAACCGCGCTGCTCATTGCAGTCTTGTTCATAATCAACAAGAACAGCAATAGCGATCAGGAATTCCTCGCCCACACCAGTGAACTGAGAGTTCTTTCTCAGGAAATTGCCAAGAACGCGACGGAGGCCGCCGGTGGAACCGAAGCCGCGTTTGATCAGTTACGGCGGTCGCGGGACGAGTTCGCGCAACGCTGGAGCTACATCGTCGATGGTAACCCCCAAACCGGACTGCCGGCCAACCCGGCCGCGGCCGACAGTGAGGTCAACACGAACTGGGCCACGGTGCGTGCCAATGCGGACCGCATTCTGTCCTCCGGAGACGCGGTACTGCATCTGCAACAGGTTGCCCAGCGTCTGAACGAAACCATTCCGCAGCTGCAGGTGGAGTACGACGATATCGTCGAGACCCTGCTGGTGAGTGACGCCCCGGCCGCTCAGGTTCGCCTTGCCCAGCGCCAGGCACTGCTGGCTGAGCGTATTGCCCGCTCGGTGGACTCTATCCTGTCCGGTGACCAGAGCGCGGTCATTGCCGCCGACCGCTTTGGTCGTGACGCCAACCTGTTTGGTCGCGTTCTGCAGGGTCAGCAATCCGGCAGCCTGTCGATGGGCATTACTGCGGTGGAAAACGCAGACGCCATTTACGGCCTGGAAGCGGTTGCCGAACTGTTTGAATTCGTTGCCGAAAACGTCGATGCCATCCTTGAAGCTTCTCCCGACCTCTTCCGGGTGCGCACCGCAGCCAATGACATTTTCCAGAACTCCCAGGTACTGCTCGATGGCATTTCCGAGCTGGTAAGCGGTTACCAGGAGGCGGCCGACTCCCGCCTGATCAGTCCGGCGCTGGCGTTCATCCTGCTGGCCACCATGGTCAGTATTGTAGTGCTGATCGGGGTGAGCTCCTATCGCGAAGCCCAGGGTCGCCTGGCAACCACCCAGGATCAGAACGAGCAGAACCAGAACGCGATTCTGCGCCTGCTGGACGAACTGGCCGACCTGGCCGACGGTGACCTCACCGCCGAAGCCACTGTAACCGAAGATTTTACCGGTGCTATTGCCGACTCCATCAACTACGCGATAGACCAGATGCGCGGGCTGGTACAGTCCATTCGTGGGACCGCGGTCCGGGTGTCGTCCGCCGCTCAGGAAACCCAGTCAACGGCCATGCATCTGGCCGACGCCTCCGAGCACCAGGCGCAGGAAATTGCCGGTGCCTCGGCGGCGGTCAACGAAATGGCCGTGTCGATCGACCAGGTATCGTCCAACGCCGCCGAATCCTCTGCGGTTGCCGAGCGCTCGGTTGCGATCGCCAAGAAAGGCGCGGAAGTGGTACAGAACACCATTCGCGGCATGGACAACATTCGCGAGCAGATCCAGGAAACCTCCAAACGGATCAAACGCCTGGGTGAATCGTCCCAGGAGATCGGTGACATCGTCTCGTTGATCAACGACATCGCCGACCAGACCAACATTCTGTCGCTGAACGCCGCTATCCAGGCCAGTATGGCCGGTGATGCCGGACGAGGCTTTGCGGTAGTTGCCGATGAAGTCCAGCGGCTGGCGGAACGCTCCTCTGCGGCGACCAAACAGATCGAAGCGCTGGTCAAGACCATCCAGTCGGATACCAACGAAGCCGTTATCTCGATGGAGCACACCACCGCCGAGGTGGTCCGTGGTGCCCGCTTGGCCCAGGATGCCGGTATCGCTCTGGAGGAAATCGAGAACGTTTCGATGAGTCTGGCGGAACTGATCCAGAACATCTCGAACGCTGCACGCCAGCAGTCGTCGTCGGCGGCACACATTTCCAACACGATGAACGTGATCCAGGAAATCACCTCCCAGACCTCGTCGGGTACCAACGCTACCGCAAGGTCGATCGGAAACCTTGCCGAGATGGCGTCTGAACTGCGCTCGTCGGTGGCCGGCTTTACCCTGCCGGAAGAAGAGTCTGCCGCAGAGACTGCAGAACAGGATCACGACGTGCCGGTAGTGGTCTGAGCGGCACCGCTGGAGCTGACGACTGATCATGGCCGATGTTCACCACCCGCTTGCCGCTGGCTCCGGCCCCTGGACCCTGCGCCGACGTCTGAACATGGACGAGGCGCAGTTCAACCAGTGGCAGAACCTGCTGGAACACCGTACCGGGATAACACTGCCGTCACACCGCAAGTCGTTTCTCGAGACGCATCTGGGTATTCGCATGCGGGAAATCGGCTGCAGCAACTTCCAGACCTATTACGAAACGGTGGTCTCGAGCCCGGCCGCGATGGTCGAGTGGTCGGTTCTGGTCGACCGCCTGACCGTGCAGGAGACCCGGTTCTTCCGGGATCCTGACGCCTTTGATCTGGTGGCGGATTACGTGCTTGCACAGCCGGAAGAGTCGCTCCGGCACCGCCCCTTGGAGGCGTGGAGTGTGGGGTGTTCGACCGGCGAAGAGGTGTATTCGCTGGCCATGCTGCTGAATGAGTGCATGACCCGGCTGGAACTGCCGCCCTTGTTCGGCGTAACCGGTTCCGACGTCAGTAAACCGGCCATCAGCAAGGCGCAGCAAGGCAGGTTCACCCGCCGCAAACTGCTGGACGTGGACGACACATTGCAGACACGGTATTTCCGCCCCGCCGGGCGGCATGCCGTGCAGATTGCAGATTCGATTCGTGAGCGCGTGTGCTTCACCAGGCTCAACGTCCTGGATCTGAAATACGCGCCCATGCACGGCATGAACATCATCTTCTGCCAGAATCTGTTGATTTATTTTCGCCGCTGGCGACGGCGCGAAATTGTTACGCGACTCGCAGAGAGACTGGCACCCGGGGGCCTGTTGGTTCTCGGTCAGGGTGAGCTGACCGATTGGCAGCTACCAGGACTGCAGCGGGTACCCTCAGAGAATGTGCTGGCGTGGACTCGACGCCAGACTGACAAAGAATAACCGGAGTGGTTATGGGCAATCACCATGGCAGAAGCGCCCTGGACTGGGTCCGAGGCGAAATACAGGAGACGCTGACACAGAGTCAGCAGGCGCTCGAGGCGTTTGCCGAAAATCGAGACGATACCGCACGTTTGCGGTTCTGCCTGAACTATCTCCATCAGGTGCACGGCACTTTGCAGATGGTGGAACTCTTTGGGGCGGCCTCGCTGACCGAAGAGATGGAAAATCTGACACTGGCGCTCCTCAACGAAACCGTCACCAGCGTCGACGAAGCGATATCCGTGCTGATGGACGCCATCCTCCAGCTGCCCCAGTACCTTGAGCATCTGGGAAGTAGCCGGGATGACTTCCCGCTGGTGCTGCTGCCGCTGCTCAACGATCTGCGCGCGGCCCGGGGTGAATCCCTGCTGTCGGACACCGCCCTGTTCAAGCCGGACCTGACCCATATCCAGTCCAAGGCCACTGGCAGCTCTTCGGTGCGCCTCAGTGACGCGAAGGTGCAGGGTTACCTGCGCAAACTGCGTCAGATGTACCAGCATGCGCTGGTCGGCATTGTCCGCGAGGAAAGCTTGCCGGCCCAATTCGACTATCTGCACAAGGTGATTGAGCGCCTGGTCAAACTCTGTCAGCCCACCTCCCGGGCCGAACTCTGGAAGGCCGCGGGCGGGTTCGTGGAAACCCTGCAAAGCGGAGACAACCCGGTTAATACCGCCGTCAAATCCATTCTGCGCAATCTCGACCTCGAACTGCGCCGGCTGGTGGACGAACACGTCGACATCCTGCAACAGCCCATGCCGGAGGCACTGTTCAAGCACCTGCTGTATTACGTTGCCCGCGCCCGCGAGCTGGACAGCCCCTACACCCGGGAACTCCGTGAGCGCTACCGGCTCGACGAGGCGTTGCCCTCGGAGGATGATGTCAGCGCGGCACGCACCCGTGTCAGCGGTCCCGGACGCGAAGCCATTCATTCGGTGGTCATCGCCCTGAATGAGGAACTGGCCAAACAAAAAGACCAATTGGATCTGTTTGTCCGGTCCCCGATGCGCAATACCAATGACCTGGTCGACCTGATACCCGGATTGCGTCAGATTGCCAACACTCTGGACGTGCTGGGCCTGGGCATCCCCCGCCAGGTGATTGCCGAACAGATCGACATCATCGACCGGCTGAGCAACCAGGCGGAGGCGGTGGACGACACCACGCTGATGGACATCGCCGGGGCGCTGCTGTACGTCGAATCCAGTCTGACCAGCCTCGATAACGACCAGCAGCTTCCGTCCGGGGACACCCAATCCGGTGAGGCCAACTATGGCCGTCAAGAGTTGGGAGACGCCAACACTGCCTTGCTGCGGGAATCCCGCAATACGCTGGAGCAGATTAAAACGGCGATCATCAATTTTATTGCGTCCCAGTGGGACAGCCGCGAAATCGAACACGTACCCGGGCTGATCCACAGCATTCGCGGAGGCCTCAGTCTGCTGCCCCTGCCCCGCATCACCGACATGCTGGAATCCTGTGAAGCCTACGTCAGCAACGTGCTGCTGACCGGTAAACATGTGCCCGACTGGCAGCAACTGGACACGCTCGCCGACGCGGTCACCAGTATCGAGTACTACCTCGAGCGTCTGCTCGACGGGATAACCGAAAATGAGAGTATTTTGCGGATCGCCGAACAGAGCCTTGAGTCGCTGGGCTTTCCAGCCGGAGCGGCAGCCACCTGGACCCAGGCCGAAACCGCAGCAAGCGACAGCGTCGAACCCGCGGCTGCGCCACCGGCAGACAAGGCGTCTGACGACGAGTTACTGGATGATGAGATCCTCAGTATCTTTGTCGAAGAAGCGGAAGAAGTGCTGGACACCATTCGCCACTATTATCCGCAACTGCTTCAGGACCCTGGCAATCACCGTGCGCTGTCGGAAGTACGCCGTGCCTATCACACCCTGAAAGGCAGTGGTCGCCTGGTGGGCGCCAACAGTCTGGCGGAGCTCGCATGGGCGGTCGAGAGCTTGTTAAACCTGGTGATTAACCAGACGCTCAAACCGGTGGACGAGCTGTTTACCCTGCTCGATACCGTTCACGAGCGGTTGCCTGAGCTGATCGCCGAATTCCGTCAAGGCCAGGCCGATGGCGATGTCCGGGCACTGATTGCCCGCGCCGAAGCCCTGTCAACCACCCGCAAGGTGTCCGCCGACACCACCGGGGAACCGGACACGGTCAGCGTTGAAACGACCGCCACAGATGCCGCCGCCCCCGAAGAGCAAATCACAGATGGCTTCCCCCTGGACGCCCCAGTTGAGGCCGAAGCCGAAGCCGAAGCCGAAGCCGAAGCCGAAGCCGAAGCCGAAGCCGAAGCCGAAGCCGACATTGAAGCGCAACCAGGTACCGAAGCCAATACCGGTATTCCGGAGGCGGACACGGATGACCTCATCGACGACGAAATTCTGGAAATATTCGTCGAAGAGGCCGCAGAGGTGCTCGACACCATTGGCGAGTTCCTTCCCCAGTTGTTGCGGCAGCCCGACGACCGCAGCGCACTGGCCGAAGTGCGCCGTGCCTACCATACCCTCAAGGGCAGTGGCCGGATGGTCGGCGCCGATGATATCGGCGAGCTGGCCTGGGCCATCGAGAACATGCTGAACCGGGTGATCGACGGCGGCGTATTCATGAACGCCGACATCGCCGATCTGCTCACCAGAGTGACCGGCATCATGCCGGATCTGGTGGCGGATTTTGAAGCCCGGCGCCCACCCCGCCATGACACAACAGCGTTCGAAGCCCTGGCTCAGACGCTGGCCAACGGGGAAATCCCCAACGCCCACGCCATGCCGATGGCCGATACTGACGTCCCGGCAGCAGACAGCGCCGAGGGGTACGAAGACGGCGCCATCCATGAGCTGGTTGACCCGGTATTGCTGGAAATTTTTGAAAGTGAAACCCGGGCACACCTGGGCACCCTGCACGGCTTTTTGAAGAATGCCGAGGGCAAGCACTCCGTCAGTTACAACGACCATGTCTCGCGGGCACTGCACACCCTGAAGGGCAGCGCCCACACCGCCGCCATTTCGCCCATCGCCAAGATCGTCACACCGCTCGAGCGCTATGTGAAAGATGCGCGCGCCCAGAACCTGCGCGCGGATCGTGACGTGATCGAGCTGATAGACCGGGCCTGCCGGTTTGTCGACGAAGGTCTGGAGCAAATCCGTCGCTGCCCGCAAAGCGACCTGCCCGGCACCGAAGCGTTTCTTGAACGCCTCAATCAGGTCTCGGTGCACACCCTGGGCAGCCATACCGACGCCGAGATCCAGTCCGTTGACCCCCAGGCCGATCCCCAGCTGGTCCAGTTGTTCCTCCATGAAGGCCTGGACATCCTGCTGAACGCAGATACCCTGCTGAACCAGTGGGCCAGCGAACCCGAGCAGACGGCGCCACTGGATACCCTGATCGCGGAACTGCAACAATTGACCGGCGCCGCCCAACAGGCCCGGCTCGACGACATTGCCGAGCTGGCTGCCGCCCTGGCCACCTGCTACCGGCGCCACCTGAAGCTCCACAAGGCGCCGTCCGAAGCCTTTGTGAGCGTGTCCAGAGAGGCCCATGAAAACCTGATCAACATGATGGATCAGGCCGCCGCAGGATTGGCGACCGCGCTCGACGCTTCGCTCATCAATGAGCTGGAATACCTGTTGAGCAACCGGCCGGCCAACGACGCCAACACGGTCGCTGCAGCCCAGGCACAGGAGCTCAGCGGCGAACTGGACGACCTGGCCCGCTCTCTGGACCTGGATCTGGGGCTTACCGGAACCGCCGGGCAAGATGACTCGCACCCCGACCTCTCCGACGATGATCTGGAGCTGACGGAAATATTTCTGGAAGAAGCCCAGGAACTGGTTGCCAGTTCGGGCGAAGCGCTGCAGGCGTGGAGCGACCAGCCGGACAACGAAGAACTGTTGCGGCTCGTGCAGCGGAACATTCATACACTCAAGGGCGGAGCGAGGCTGGCAGACATTGGGCCGGTAGGCGATCTGACCCATGAGCTGGAGAACCTGTTCGAGGATTTGACCGGCGCACGGGTACCGGTCAGCGAAGAGTTGTCTGATTTGCTGTTCCGCTGCCACGACCGGATCGCCGGCATGATCGACGCGCTGTCGAGCCAGTCCGTGCTGCGCCCGGCGCCGGATCTGATTGGCGACATCCAGACCTACCGGGCCAATACCCGGGATGGGGCCAGTGGTGCCCCGGTCAGCGAAAGCCAGCCGGCGGCGCCCCAGGTGGTCGCGCTGGATTCCGAGGTGGTGGAGATTTTCCTCGAAGAAGCCACCGAAATCATCGACACCACCGCGGAGCTGCTGCACAACTGGCGTGCCAATCCGGAACAGCCGCAGCTGGTCACCGAGCTACAGCGGGAATTACACACCCTCAAGGGCGGTGCCCGCATGGCGGATATCGCCCCCATCGCCGATATCGCCCACGAAATGGAAACCCTGTTCGAGCGGATCGCCGACGGCCAGATTGCCGCCACCGAAGCCCGCCGCGATCTGGCGGTCCGGGCGCACGACCATCTGGCGACCCTGGTGGAAACCATTACCGACAGCGGTCAGTGCAGCTCCGATCCGGCGCTGCTGAGCGAACTGCAAACAGCGGTCAGTGACGGCCGCAGTCTGCCGACCACGCCTGCGCTGACCGCCCTGGACATGGCCACAACCGCCGCCTTGCCGGCCGACGAAGACCACAGCGAGCTAATCGACATCTTCCTGACAGAAGCCCGGGAAATCGCTCAGGCCATCGCGGAACACCTGGTGCATTGGCGCGAAGGAGGCATGGCGCTGGCCAGTGTGTCGGGCATACAGCAAGAGTTGCATACCCTCAAAGGCGGTGCCCGGCTGTCAGACGTGGACGCCATTGCCGACCTCGCGGACGCATGGGACGCAAGCCTCAATACACTGCTCAGCCACCCCGGCGCCCAGCAGGCGGTGCTGGTGCTGAGTGACCGCGCCCACGCCTCGCTGAACACCATGCTGGACTCGCTGGCCCGCACCCCCGCGCCCGCGCTGGATGCCAGTGCGATCATAACCGCGCTTAACGACGCCACAGCCGAAGCGGTGCAGGCGGCAAGCCTCGAGGAAACCGCCATCGACCTGGATGTCCTCGAGACGTTCAAAGAGGAGGCCCGTGAACTGCTCGACCAATTAGCGCAGTTTTTCGCCGCCTGGCAGGCCGAACCCGCCAATCCCCAGTTCAACCGGGATGCGCAGCGCGTACTGCATACCTTGAAAGGCGGCGCGCGTCTGTCGCAACTGCCGGAACTGGGTGATCTGGCCCACAACCTGGAAATGCGGCTGGTGGAGATCGAGGGTCAGCTACCGGAACCGGCGGTGTGGCAGACGATCAACGCCGATTACCAACAGCTGAATGCCCAGCTGGTCGACATCAGCCAGCGCTATGACGAACAGGTGAACGCGGCGCCGGAAACGCCAGTGGCGGCGGCAGCAACAGAGCCAGCCACGGCCCCCAAACCAGCGGCCCCGCCGATGAAGGCCGCCGCCAAGCCGGCTGAACCCAATCGGGGCGCACCAGCCAGCCGCACGGCCCAGGAAAGCATCCGGGTGTCGGCGCCGCTGCTGGATGAACTGGTCAATCTGGCGGGCGAAACCAGTATCACCCGGGGTCGGCTGGAACAGCAGACCAGTGATTTCAGTCACACCCTGGATGAAATGGCCTCGACCATCGAACGTTTGCGCGAACAACTGCGGCGCATGGACATCGAAACCGAAGCACAAATCCTGTTCCGCACCGAACGGGAGCACGGCCCGGATTACGGCGACGATTTCGACCCGCTGGAGATGGACCGCTATTCCTCCATCCAGCAACTCTCCCGCGCGCTCAGCGAGTCGTCCTCCGACCTCGCCGATCTGCGCTCGACCCTGGCCGAGCGCCTGAAAGACACGGAAACGTTGCTGGTGCAACAATCCCGGATCAACACCGAGCTTCAGGAAGGCCTGATGAAGACCCGGATGATCCCGTTTGCCTCCATGCTGCCACGGCTGCGCCGCATTGTTCGCCAGATCAGCAGTGAGCTGGGCAAGAAGGCCAGCTTTGACGTGCGCAACGCCGAGGGCGAAATGGACCGCAATATCCTGGAGCGGATGATTGCGCCCATGGAGCACATGCTGCGCAACGCCCTCGACCACGGCATCGAATCGCCGGAAGCCCGTGTGCAGGCCGGTAAACCCGAAGCGGGCAACATCACCCTGTCACTGTCCCGCGAAGGGGGTGATGTCGTCTTGCGGATGATGGATGACGGGGCCGGTATCCCGGTGCAGAACATCCGTGAGAAGGCGATTAAGCTGGGAATGATGCGCGCGGACGACGATTTCAGCGACCGGGACATTCTGCAGTTTATCTTGCAGCCCGGATTTTCCACCGCGCAGAATGTCACCCAGATCTCCGGCCGCGGGGTGGGCATGGACGTGGTGGCCAGTGAAATCAAGCAGCTGGGTGGCAGTCTTGACATCGACTCCAAGCCCGGCCAAGGCACCACGTTCATCGTCCGGTTGCCGTTTACGGTCTCCGTGAACCGCGCCCTGATGGTTTCCACGGGGGAAGACTTCTACGCCATCCCCTTGAACACGATCGAAGGTATCGTGCGGGTCAGCACCTATGAACTGGAAGAGTACTACCAGCCGGATGCACCCCTGTACGAGTACGCCGGCCAGCAATACCGTCTGCAATACCTGGGCGGCCTGCTGAACAGCGACCATCACCCCAAGCTTCAGGGGCAGGCGCTGCCCTTACCGGTTATTCTGGTGCGGGGTGCTGAACAGCCCATGGCGCTGCAGGTGGATAACATCCTCGGCAGCCGTGAAATCGTGGTTAAATCCCTCGGCCCGCAATTCAGCAGCACCCGGGGGGTCTCCGGCGCCACCATTCTGGGTGACGGAAACGTGGTGGTCATCCTCGACTTGCCCGCCATGATCCGTTCCGATGTGTTGTCGGAGCAGCAACGCCAGACCGTACTGGATGCCATCGAGAAAGCGAAACTGGACGAGGTGCGGCCCACTGTTGTCATGGTGGTGGACGACTCGGTGACGGTGCGCAAGGTAACCTCACGGCTGCTGGAGCGCAACGGCATGGAGGTGATCACCGCCAAAGACGGGCTCGATGCGGTGGCCCAGCTGCAGGATCACCAGCCGGATATCATTCTGCTGGATATTGAAATGCCCCGCATGGATGGGTTCGAAGTCGCCAGTTTCGTGCGCCACGACAGCAGCCTGCGCGACATTCCCATCTGCATGATCACGTCACGGACGGGGCAAAAGCACCGGGAGCGGGCGCTGGCCATCGGCGTTAACGAATACCTCGGCAAACCTTTCCAGGAAGCCGTGTTGCTGGCCACGATTGCCCGGTTAACCGGAGAGCAGTGATGGCAGGCCCGGCAGCCCGGCCCCGGGTCGGGATTGTGGCAGACTCGGTGCTGCAATGTCAGCGGATGCAGGCCGCCACCGCCAGACTGGGTCTGGATGCGGGGTTTTCGGGTGTCCCGGACGGGCTGGCGGCCTACCCGACTTTGCCGCAGGTGCAGCTCTGGCTGGTGGTACTGGAGGACGAATCCGCCCACTCGGACCAGTTTGACCGGTTGCTTGCCGACAGCGATTCGCCGGTGCTGTTCGGGATGCAAGCCGCACCGGGACCCAACAGCACGGATTACCGGCTCTGGGAGCGCCGCCTGCAGCGTACCCTGGCGCAGCATCTGGGTGTACTTGAAACCGCGGACGCCGTCGCTGCGGCCACCGCGCCCGCCAGCCCGTCGGCCCCGGAACAGGACGGCCCCCCACCGGTGCCCGGGGCAGCCGCCGGCGAGGCGGCCCGACCAGCGCAACAAATCTGGGTGTTGGGAGCCTCTCTGGGCGGCCCGGCCGCCATCAAGGAGTTTCTCGACAGCCTGCCGCCCGGTTTGCCGGTGGGCTTTGTGTACGCCCAACACATTGACGGCAATTTTACCGAGGTGCTGACCCGGGTGCTCGGCCGCCACGCTCACTATCAGTTCAAACGCCCTGTTTCCGGACAGAAAATTCACAACGGTGAGGCAATCCTGTTGCCTGTCGAACACGAGTGGACCCTGTCCCGCAACGGCACCCTGATCGAAAAAGACACACCCTGGCCCGGTCCCTACAGCCCCTCCATTGACCAGGTGCTGCTCAACGTAGGGGATCATTACGGCCCTCACTGCCACGCCATACTGTTTTCCGGTATGGGCGACGACGGGGCCCGTGCGGCCCCTTTTCTGCGGGCGCACGGCAGCAAGATCTGGGTACAGGACAGCGCCAGCTGCGGCAGCAGCTCCATGCCGGACTCGGTCGCCGCCACCGGCTGTGCCAGCTTTACCGGCACACCGGTGCAGCTCGCCCAACAACTGGTGCACACCCTTGCACAACCCTGCCGGCAGCCCCAGCGGCACTAACGGAATTCCGCCAGAGGACCACATTCATGAACGAAAACGCCCACCTGCTCTCCTGCGTCATCATCCCCATGGGAGAGTCCCAGTTATTACTGCCCAACGTTTCCATTGCGGAAGTTGTTGATTACGCTCGCATCGAACCGAGGGAGTCTATGCCGGACTGGCTGGCGGGCGATCTTGAATGGCGCGGCCTCACCCTGCCGGCGCTGGCCTACGATGCCGCCAACGGCTCCCCGCGACCCGCTGCGGAAGGCAGCCGCAGCCGGATTGCGATCCTTAACACCATCAGCGACCAGCAGCAGGCGCAACCTTTCATTGCTCTGGTGACCCAGGGCATTCCCAGCCAGATCCGGGTCACCCGCAACCAAATTCGTGCTGTGGAGGGTGATACCGGCCCCGCCGATCTGATGCTGGTGGACATTGAGGGCGAAGCGGTGCGAATCCCCAATCTCGACTATCTGGAGTCACTCGCCCGCGAGGCGGCCCACTAGGCCCGCCGGAGGATGGCGTGACGGCGAATCCGGCGGATGTTATAATGTTGCAAACATTGAACCGGATGCCACTGACATGTCAGACCCTGCGTTGCCCTATCGGCCACACGACCATGATGCCTGCGTTGCCCAGGCACTGGCCGATGCCCGTAGTATATGCAAGGCGCATAATGCACGCCTGACCCCCATCCGCGAGCGGGTCCTGGAACTCATTTGGCAGTCCCACCAGCCCCTGGGGGCTTATGAATTGCTGGCGGCCCTTGCAAACGATGGCCGCAACGCGGCGCCACCCACGGTTTACCGGGCACTGGACTTTTTGCAACAATACGGCCTGGTACATCGCATTGCGTCCTTGAATGCCTTTATCGGCTGCGCCCACGCGGGCGCGTGCCACACCAGCCTGTTTCTGATTTGCCGCCACTGCCGGAACACCTTGGAAATCTCATCATCGACGGTGTCCGCAGCAGTCACCCAAACGGCCCAGGCCCATCGCTTTGTGGCGGAAGAGGCCATCATGGAAATCACCGGTCAATGCCCTGGCTGCAGCCCCGAACATGAGACCCAACCCCATGACTGATCGCCTCGCCGAACTGAAACAGGTATCCGTGAGCTTTGCGGACACTGCCGTCGTCAGCAACATCAGCCTGACCGTCAACCGGGGGGACATTCTCACCATCATCGGACCCAACGGGGCGGGGAAAACAACCCTGATCAAGGCGGTGCTCGGTATCCAGCCCATTACCGGGGGCAGCATCTGGCGTCACCCCGGCATCAAGACCGGCTATGTGCCCCAGCACATCCATTTGCAGGCCACCCTGCCCCTGAGTGTGAAACGGTTCATGATGCTGACCGGAGAATCGGCGCAGAACTGCCGCGAGGCCCTGGCGCGAACCCGGGTTGAGCACCTGTTTGAGAACGCCTCCGTCCATAACCTGTCCGGCGGGGAAATGCAGCGGGTCCTGATCGCCCGGGCGCTGGTGCGTAGCCCGGACCTGCTGGTCCTGGATGAACCCGCCCAAGGGGTGGACATCAACGGCCAGGCCGCCCTGTACACGCTGATCCGCGAACTCCGGGACACCCTCAACTGCGGGGTGATCATGATTTCCCACGACCTCCATCTGGTCATGGCCGCCACCGACAAAGTCATTTGCCTGAATCAGCACGTCTGCTGCAGCGGCTACCCGGCGGACATCTCCCAAGACCCTGCCTTTATTGAGACCTTCGGTCAATCGGTGGCCGAAAGCCTGGCCATTTACCACCACCGGCACAACCACGACCACGACCTGCATGGCAATGTCATTGCACACGACCACAACCACTCCGAGGACTGCGCCACCCATGGCCTTCATTAACAGCATACTGGACGATTTTTTCTGGCGGGCGCTGCTCGGCGGCGTCGGGGTGGCACTGGTTGCCGGGCCGCTCGGCTGTTTTGTGGTCTGGCGCCGGCTGGCCTATTTCGGCGACACTCTGGCCCACTCGGCCTTGCTGGGTATCGCTCTGGGGTTTCTGTTGCAGATCCCGCTCAATCTCGGCATTGTGGTTACCTCCGTTGCTCTGGCTCTGGTGCTGGTCATACTGGCGCGCAGCCGCACCCTGGCCACGGACACCTTGCTGGGCATATTGGCCCACAGCGCCCTGGCCATCGGGCTGGTGACCCTCAGCTTCATGCCCAATGTAAGGGTCGATCTCAATGGGTATCTGTTTGGTGATCTGCTGGCCATGAGCCGCCATGACCTGATGTGGATCTACGGCGGCGCGGTCCTCATCGTGGCTTTGCTGGTGTGGCTCTGGCAGGGGTTGTTGATGGCCACCATTCACGAAGAGCTGGCGCGGGTTGAAGGCTTTGCGGTCGAACGCCTGCGACTGGTGCTGATGTTGATGTTTTCGCTGGTGATCGCGGTCGCCATGAAGATTGTGGGCGTTCTGCTGATCACCGCCCTGCTGATCATTCCAGCGGCCACGGCCCGGCGCCTCGCCAGCAGTCCCGAACAGATGGCGCTGATCACGGTGGTCATCGGCATAATGGCCGTCAGCGGCGGCCTGAGCCTGTCCTGGCATGCCGATACGCCGGCGGGACCCTCCGTGGTGGTTACGGCGTTTGCCATGTTCCTGCTGGTTTACGGCGCCGTTCGCCAGCCGCGCAGCTGACCATCGCAGGCGGTTATCAAAGTTTCCTTCCCGCCATAGGCTGGACTAAAGTAGGGGTATGCCTACATCGGAGCCGCCAGATTACGGCTCCCCTATGGAGACCCACATGGCTATCCCCGCCTCTGCGGTACGCTGGACAGCGATTTTGTGGCTGCCTGCGGCTGTGTTCCTGGTTGGCCTGGGCACCACCTGGTTTTCCGCTTACGCCGCCCGATCGGCAACCCAGGCGCTGGTGCTGAAATCCTTGCACGAACAGGAAAAACGGCTGTCCACGGTGCTCCGCTCGCACATCTCC
The DNA here is from genome assembly GCF_001752365.1 of Marinobacter sp. X15-166B. Taxonomy (GTDB): domain Bacteria; phylum Pseudomonadota; class Gammaproteobacteria; order Pseudomonadales; family Oleiphilaceae; genus Marinobacter. The sequence goes on from NZ_MEIY01000001.1 coordinate 1,052,628, forward strand.
CAGCTGATTGCCGAGGGCCAGGCGCTCGCCGATTTCCCCAGCGATACCTTCGCCCTCTTTCAACACCGGGCCGGCATCCTGCTCGGCAACCACCACTATGTCATGGCGGTTGAGGCCCTTAAGCCAGTGGCCGCGGGCCAGCGTACCACGGTCGAGCAAGCCCTCTCCGCGGAGGTTGGCGAACCGGTAAGGTTGGGCCGCTGGCAACGGGGCCCGTCCCCCGAACCCCTGAATTCTGCGGAGCAATATCTGATTGTGCGGTGGGCCCGGACGCAACCCGACGCGCTGGTGGCGGACAGCACCGTCGGCCTGGTCGCGACCACGGTTCCCCACTGGCGCCGGGCGCTCGATCTGGCGCTGCGGGAAGACCGGATTACCGCCACCCCGATCACCGATGTGCGGCGGGGCGGAGTGGATCTGGACGCCTTGCGTCTGTTCATTCCGGCCTCAACCACCGGCCTGGTCAGTCTGGCCATCGACCCGCAAGAGTGGCTGACAACCATCTATCGTGACATTCCCTCCCCGGACTTTGCACTCACCGTTCACGATCTGAGCCAGCACGCCAAAATGCCCCTTTTTCAACGCACCACCAGTGGCCCTGGCGACGCCTCCGTGGCTGTACGTTCAGAAATCGCCCTGGGTGACCGCAGCTGGATGTTGACCCTCACCCCCAGCCGTCAGGCCATGGTGGCTGCCGGGGCGGCGGCGCGCTGGCGCATCATCATCAGCGGCTTTCTGCTCACCGTACTGGCCGCTGCGGTGACCGGCTGGCTGAGTGCCCGGTTGTTCGAATACAAGCGCCAACTGGCGCGCAGTGACCGCCGTCATCAGCAATTGCAGCTGCGTTTTGACAATTCCGTCGTCGAGCGCGAGGTGCTGCACCGCGCCCTGGGGGACAGCGAACAACGAAGCCGCGACCTGGTGGCCCTGCACCATGGCTTTGTGTGCGAACTGGACGAGCAACTGCGTATCGGGTACATCTCGGACCAGGTCGTCGATCTGTTGCAGTCGCCCCCTGCCGAGCTGGCCCAGCAGTCGTTTACCGACCGGGTGGTGCCGGCGGAACGCACCAACGTCAACGCAGCACTGCACGCCGCCCGGGAAGAAGGCTCGGTCACCCGCATCGACACCTGGCTGCAGGACGCAAACAGCACCCCGGTGGCGGTCACCTGCCGTTTCAAGGCACTGATTGACCCCATTAACGGTTTTACCGGATACCGCCTCAGCGCCCATCGCCGGGAGTAAGTCTGGTGGCGGTCAGCGCGGAGATAACCAACCCCGTCACGGCGTGATAGACTCACCCGATCAAGTCTGACCGAAACAGTTCTATCGCAGCGCAGCAGGAGTCGCATATTGCCATTTGCCTCTAATCCCGATGACCGGGCGCCTTCCAACCCCACACTGGCGGTTCTGGGGTTCAAGCGGCAGATAATTTACCACCTGCATTTCTGGGCACTGGTTGCCATCCTGCCACTGGTCGTGGTGCAGTGGGGTCAGGGTAACCGGGTACTTTCCGCGTTGCTGCTGCTGTTTTGCGTCAACGCCATTCTGGCCATTGCCTTCTTGCGCTGGCGGCGCACCTCTTTTCTGGCCGGCTGGCCCTTTGTCATCCTGGCGTTTGTCTGCTCGACCTATTCGGTCCTGATCAACGGCCATTCTGGTCTTTACTGGGCGTACCCCTCCGCCGCCGCGGCGTTTTTCCTGCTGCCCCTGCGCAGCGCGGCCATCACCAGCGGACTGTATGTGGCGGTGATCTCCGCCATTTCATTGGCCACCTTTTCGGAAGGGTATTTCTGGCGCATCAGTTTCTCACTCGGGTTGACCTATGTGTTCGTGATGACCTTCGCGTGGCTGGTGGGCCTGCTGCAGACCGAACTAACCCGTCTGGCGACCACCGATCCTCTCACCGGATGTCTCAACCGGTCCCAGTTAGCCGAAATTCTTAACCGCCATATACAGATCCGCGAACGTTATGAGCGGGTGTCCAGTCTGGTCCTGCTCGATCTGGACTATTTCAAACAAATCAACGACCGATGGGGACACCTTGTCGGTGACCGGGTGCTGCAGGAGTTTTCTCAGCGGGTGCGGCAACGTCTGCGGGACAGTGATCAGCTGTTTCGGATCGGCGGCGAGGAATTCATGCTGGTGCTGCCCGAAACCCGCCAAAAAGACGCCGTTCATCTGGCCATGCAACTGTTACAGGCCGTTCGTGCCCAGTCGTTTTTCCAGGACATCGAGGTGACCGCCAGCGCCGGGGTGTCTGAGGTCGTCGCCAAGGACACCTGGTCGACCTGGCTAAACCGTGCGGACCAGGCGCTGTACCGTGCCAAACACCAGGGCCGCAATCAAGTGATCAGTCTGGGGGGGACCGGGGCGCGGACCGATCCGCAACGGAAACCGAGCCCCCTACCGACAGCCCGCACCCGGCAACCGCAGGGTGCGCCTGACGCAGACAAGGACCGGCCTCAAACAGACCCCTGACCGGGGTCCGACTAGCGGCCCGGCGCGGTCAACCGTCTTACAGTGAGCCACGAGAAGCAGACAACCATGAGCGATTCCCCCAGCAAAATCAGCAAACACTACCGTGAAATTATTCGCGGCCTGGGCGAAGATCCGGACCGGGAAGGCCTGCGTGACACCCCGATGCGGGCAGCCAAGGCGATCCGGTTTCTGACCCGGGGCTACCAGCAGACTCTGGCAGAACTGATCAACGACGCCGTGTTCGCGTCCACCATGGATGAAATGGTGGTGGTGCAGGACATCGAGCTCTACAGCTTGTGTGAGCACCATCTGTTGCCCTTTATTGGCAAATGCCACATCGCCTACATTCCCCAGGGCAAGGTACTCGGGTTGTCGAAGTTTGCACGCATTGTTGATATGTATGCACGGCGGCTACAAATTCAGGAAAACCTCACCTGGGAAATTGCCACCGCCATAGAGCAGGTGACCCGGGCCAGCGGCGTCGCTGTCGTTATCGAAGCCCAGCACATGTGCATGATGATGCGCGGCGTCGAGAAGCAGAATTCGTTGATGAAAACGTCAATGATGCTGGGGTCGTTCCGCGACTCGCAAGCGACCCGCGCCGAATTTCTCAATCTGATCAACAAACGATAACCGAGGATCTGTCATGGCTGTTTATGCTGCCAACCATAAGGCAACGGTGCGCATCCAGAACTTGTTGCTGCGAACCTACATCGGCATCAACGACGAAGAGATTAACAATCAGCAGGACGTGCGCATCAACGTGTGCCTCACCTACGATGCGGCCGACGCCATCGACCGCAATGAGATCGAGTCGGCCCTGAATTATCGCACCATCACCAAACAGATTATTCAACACGTCGAAAACAACCGCTTCGCACTGCTGGAACGCATGACCCATGAAGTGCTGAACATCGTCATGGATCACCAGCGGGTTGAATGGGCGCGGGTAGAGATCGACAAACCCCATGCGCTGCGTTTCACAGAGTCCGTATCCATTGCGCTGGAAGCCGGACGCGATCCGGTATAACGTAACGTCCGTTCCCGTCCACCGCTAACCGGAGACCGTGCTCCATGCCCCTCAGTCATCCCGAACAGATCCGCCGGATCCTTGAGTCGGTCCGCACGCTGGCGCTTGTCGGTGCCAGTGACAAACCCCACCGGCCCAGCCATGAAGTCATGGCTTATCTGCAGGGGCGCGGCTATCGGGTCATACCGGTCAACCCGAAGCTGGCCGGCCAAACCCTCCGGGGCGAAACCGTGTACGCCAGCCTCGCGGACATACCGGAGCCGGTGGATATGGCTGATCTGTTTCTCGCACCGGTGCGCACCGATGCGGTGATTGATCAGGCCATCAACCTGAAGATTCCGGTGATCTGGATGCAGATCGGCGTCCTCAATGAAAGCGGCGCTGCCCGTGCCGAGGCCGCCGGGGTGTCGGTGGTGATGGACCGCTGCCCCAAACAGGAGATTCCGCGGCTGGGCGTGTCCTTGCGCAAGTAGGCAGGCCCGTGAAATGCACACGTAAATTACCCGATGGAACCACATGCATATTGTCAGAGGAAACCTCCTGTGATTACCCCCGGCGCCACTGACAAACGCCCCGTGAAGGTGCTGCTCAGCCCCCTGATGCCGCTCCTCATCCTGGTGGGTTTTATCACTATTGCCATCGGGCTTAAATCCGGACTTGAGCGTCAGGAAAGTTTTCGGGTACGGGCGGCCCTCGATTACGAAGCGCAACGGCTCGCGGCCAACCTGGAGCGCGAGTTCGACACCCACGTCAAGGCGTTGCAACGCATGGCGCAGCGCATGGCGGAAAACCCCGGACTGACCGAGCCGTTATGGCGCTACGACGCCCGCAGCTACCTGGTTGATTTTGGCAATTACCAGGCTCTGGAATGGGTGGACGAGGCGCTGTTCATCCGCTGGGTGGAACCTCTGGACGGTAACGCCGACGCACTGGGGTTCAATGTCGGTTTTACACCCGCCCGGCGGGCCGCCCTGCTGGACGCTGCGGCCAACGGCACGGTGGACATTTCCGGAGTGATCGAGCTGCAACAGGGTGGCTCCGGCATGGTGTTGTATGCACCGGTGGCGTCCGGCCGGCAAAACCGCGGGTTCATTGCCGGCGTCTTCCGCATGGATACCCTGGCCAGCACCCTGCTGACCCCCCGGGTGCGCCAACATTTCGATATAGATATCGTTGAAAACGGCCGCCTGGCCTACCAGCTCAGTCAGGCCCATCCCTTGCATCCGGATTTTACCCACACCGAGACGGTGGAGCTGCCGGCAGTGGACTGGGCGTTGACGCTGAAACCGAACACCGCCTGGGTCGAGACCCAATACAGCAACTGGCCCGGGTACACCTACATCACCATGATATTGATGGGCGCTCTGGCCAGTGCCCTGATATGGCTGGCGCAAACCGTGTTGCAGCGGAACCGCGCCCTGTCCAACGCGCGCGCGCGCCTGTCACAGGAAACCCGCCAGCGCGAAGGTGTACAACAGACCCTGGCCCGCCTGGAATCAACCGACGCGTTAACCGGGTTGGCCAATCGGCGATTTTTCATGGCCGATGTGGCCCACGCGCTCACCATTGCCGCGCGCCTGGAACACCAGCTGGCGCTGGTGATGATCGATCTCGACCGGTTTCAGACACTCAATGACACCCTGGGCCATCAGCTGGGCGACGAGTTACTGGTTAAGGTTGCGCAACGCCTGGATACGCTCAGCGACGAGCGGGTTCTGATTGCCTACTCAGGGGGCGACGAATTCATGGTCTGCCAGCAACACGTCACCAGTCTGGATGATGTCATCTGGTTGCTGGGCCAACTGCAACGTTGTTTCCGCGACCCCTTCCTGCTGCATGGCGAACGTTACAGCATCACCGCCACCCTGGGCGCAGCGGTTTACCCCCACAGCGGCCTGGACGCGGACCTGTTGTTGCGTAACGCCGACATTGCCCTCTACCGCGCCAAAAATAACGGCCGCAACACATACCAGTTTTACACCGAAGGGATGCAGGAGCGTGAGCTGCAACGGCTGGCACTGCAAAAAGAATTCGCTGATGCCCTGGTGCGTGAGGAGTTTGTGCTGTTTTTCCAGCCCCAGCTTGATCTCCGAACCGGCACAATCAGCAGTGTGGAAGCTCTGGTTCGCTGGCAGCACCCCAAACGTGGCCTGCTGGTCCCCGACGAGTTTATTTCGCTGGCGGTGGAAAGCGGCCAAATCACCGCACTCGGCCGCTGGGTGATCAAAGCGGCCTGCCAGCAACTGGCGCACTGGCGCACCGGACCCTACCGTGACCTGATCATTGCTGTGAACCTGTCGGGGCGGGAACTGGACGACCATGAACTGGTCGATTACATCCAGCACACCCTGACCCACCACCGTATCGACGCCAACCGTCTGGAAGTGGAACTGACGGAAGAACACTTCATCCGGAACATCGAACGCAACAAAAACCAGTTGACGCGGCTCCGGGACATTGGCGTGAAGCTGGCAATTGATGATTTTGGCGTGGGCTATTCATCGCTTGGTTACCTGCGGGATTTTCCGGTCGACCTGATCAAGATCGACCGTTCTTTTATTACCAACGTGACCCAACAGCACGACGACGCGATCATCACCCGCGCGGTCATCAATCTGGGCCACAATCTGGGGCTGAAGGTGGTGGCCGAAGGGATTGAAACCATTGAGCAGCTGCAATTTCTGCAACAGCACCACTGCGACTGCGCACAGGGCTACTTCATCAGCCGGCCGATCCCGGCCCACGCGCTGGATACGGCTTTGCAACAGAGCTACGCTGACCTGCTGCACCTGGAGCCGGTTTAAGCCCGGCATGATTCACTCGCTACCACAGGCGTTTTGCTTATGTCGTCCCACTATCTGAGCCCCGAACAAAACCGGCGCCTGCGCCGCTGGGAATCCTGGAACCGCGGATATTTCATCGTCGCCTTCATCGCCCTGATCGTGGTGCTGGTGTTCAGCAGTGAGCTGGGTCTGTCCAGTGCGGACAGCTGGGGACCGCTGGGGGTTGTTCTCGTACTGTTGATTCTACCCATCATCATTTTGCAGTTGCGGCTGCGATGCCCCGCCTGTGATCAGAAAATAGGCTGGCACGCCAAACTGATGGCTCCGGATCAGTGCCCCCATTGTCATCGTTTCCTGCGCTCAAAGCAGTCAGCCTGAACCACGGCAAGGTTTCTGAAACCACTGTGCCCGGCCATTGCGGGCTGATATCAATTGCTTGCTTGACCTGTGAGTAACTCACAGGTTTTAAGCTATGCTAACGGTACACGTCACGCACAGGTGTTTTATGAAAGTCAGTGAGCTCGCTGCGTTAACCGGGGTGAGTCCGGATACGGTTCGCCATTACACCCGCGAAAAGCTGCTGAACCCGCAGCGCAATCCGGCCAACAATTATCATCACTACAGCCCGGACGATTTGCGGCGCCTGCGTTTTGTCCGCAAAGCCCGGCAACTGGGGTTTTCACTGCCGGAGATCCGCGGCATCCTGCAGCAAGCGGATCATGCCCATTCGCCCTGCCCGATGGTTCGCGAAGTGTTCGAGCGGCGTCTGGCCGAGGTTGAACAGCAGATCTGCGAACTCACCCAGCTGCGCCAGCGTATGAAGTCAGCGCTGGCGATCTGGCAAGAGATGCCCGATGGCGTTCCCGACGGCCACACCATATGCCAGTTGATCGAACACTGGGACGACTCCGCCCCGCTCACCGCCACCAAGGAGTGACTGGTTATGACTACGTCTACCGACCCGCTGCCCCGGCTGTCGGTCTCCGGCGCCACCTGCCAGGGTTGTGTCAGGAAGATCCGCAACGCCCTGTCTTCGCTGGTGGGCAACCCCGACGACGTATGGGTCGACCTTGAACAGCAAACCATTGCCCTGCCCGCGGGGACCGATGTCACTGCGGCCGCCCGTGCCGTTACGGACGCAGGCTACCCTGCACAGGCATTGCCGGAGCGCAATCGGCCCGGCCGGGCTCAGGATTCGCAGTCCGCACCGTCTCCGGTTGCCGACACGCCACCGGTTTCCCCCGGCGACCCGCGCCGAGCGGACGCTGCGTTCACCTATCTGGCGGTGACGGGCGCCACCTGTGCCTCCTGTGTGCGGACCATCGAACACGCACTCCTGGCGGTCGCCGGGGTGACCTCGGCGCATCTGAATCTGGCGGACAACACCGCAACCGCTGGCGGTGTGGCCGACGCGGAACAGCTGATCAACGCCATCGAACAGGCCGGTTATGGTGCCAGTATCATCGTCGACCCGGAAACCGCCGATGCGCAAAACGAGCAGACCAACCGGGCGCAGTACCGCAAGCTGCTGATCAAAATGGCGGTCAGTCTCGGTTTGGGGATTGCGCTGATGGTATGGGGTATGGGGGTTGATTCCATGATGGTCACCGACGCCAACCGGACACTCTGGTTTGTACTCGGCCTGGTGACGCTGGTGGTCATGGCCACCACCGGTGGGCATTACTTTACCGGCGCCGCGAAAGCACTGCGGCACGGCAACAGCAATATGGATACGCTGATTGCCCTGGGGACCGGCACCGCGTGGCTCTACTCCATGGTGGTGGCAACGGCACCCGGGCTGCTGCCGGAAATGGCGCGCCACGTGTATTTTGAGGCCTCGGCCATGATCATCGGGTTTATCAACCTGGGACAGGCGCTGGAGTTGCGCGGCAAGGGCAAAACCTCGGCCGCCATCCGCCGGTTGCTGGATTTACGGGCCAAGACGGCCCGGGTCCTCCGTGATGGCGAAGAGCAGGAAATACCCGTGGAACAGGTGCAGCGGGGCGATCATCTCCGGGTTCGCCCGGGCGAAAAACTGCCGGTTGACGGCGTTATCACCGAAGGCGACACCCGCATTGATGAAAGCATGCTCACCGGTGAGCCCATACCGGCCGCCAGGAGCCGTGGTGACGCAGTCTCCGCTGGTACCCTCAATACCCGCGGGGCCATTGTGTACGAGGCTACCCGGGTTGGCAGCGAAACCGCGCTGGCACAAATCATTCAGCTGGTGAAGAAAGCTCAGGGGTCCAAACCGGCTATCGGCAGGCTGGCCGACCGTATTTCGTCGGTGTTCGTGCCCGGTGTCGTGGTGATTGCCCTGGCATCGGCCGTGGTGTGGTATCTGGTCGGACCGGAACCGAAAATTGCCCACATGATGATCGCAGCCACCACCGTGCTCATCATCGCCTGCCCGTGCGCTCTGGGGCTGGCCACACCCATGTCGGTCATGGTGGGTGTGGGCAAAGCCGCCGAATACGGGGTGTTGATCCGTCAGGGCGATGCCCTGCAGCTCGCAGGCAAGGTGGATCTGGTTATTCTGGACAAGACCGGCACCATTACCGAAGGCAGACCGACGGTCACCCATGTGGAGGCATTGGATGGGGATGAGTCTGCCTTGCTGGCTCTGGCGGCGGGGTTGGAGCAACACTCCGAGCACCCCTTGGCGGAGGCCATTGTTGCGGAAGCAAAATCCAGGCAACTGGCCCTGAGCCGGATCAGCGGTTTCGAAGCCCTTGAGGGTCGCGGCGTGCAAGGCACCAGCGACACCGCCATGATCCGGATCGGTAACCGGCGCTGGCTCGAGAGCCAGGGGGTGGATGTGTCTGCGCTGGATGCCCATGCCCGCACCATCACCGACCAGGCCGGATCGCCGCTTTTTGTGGCGCGGGACCAGCGGGCGCTGGGGGTGATCGGGGTGGCCGACAGCATCAAGGCCGACTCGAAAGCGGCCATTGCCCGGCTGCACGAAGCCGGCATCCGCGTAATGATGGTCACCGGCGATATCGGGTCCACCGCCACCGCCATCGCCAGACTGGCGGATATCGATGATGTGCGTGCCGAAGTCTTGCCCAAAGACAAGGCCGCCATCGTGGCAGAGATGCGCAACGCAGGCCACGTGGTCGCCATGGTGGGCGACGGCATTAACGATGCCCCGGCTCTGGCCGCCGCCGATGTGGGTTTTGCCATTGGTACCGGCACCGACGTCGCCATCGAAAGTGCGTCCATTACCTTGATGCGCGGTTCGCTGCACGGTGTACCGGATGCCATTGAAATCTCCCGTGCCACGGTACGTAACATCCATCAGAACCTGTTTGGTGCGTTCATCTACAACACCCTGGGCATTCCGGTTGCCGCCGGTGTGCTCTACCCGTTTTGGGGGGTATTGATGAGCCCGATCCTGGCCGGTGCCGCCATGTCACTGTCCTCAGTAACCGTGGTTACCAACGCCAACCGGTTACGCCTGTTTAAAACCAGCGCCGTCCAACCGGACGCCACTCACGCAAGCAAAGGTCAATCCCATGAAACCTATCCTGCCTAGCCTCGGCCTCGCCCTGATTCTGTCGTCCACCAGCATGCCGGTGGCGGCAGACAGTAAGCCGGAAATCACCGTTTACAAAGACCCCAACTGCGGGTGCTGCATCGACTGGGCCAACCACATGGAGGACAACGGCTTCCGTGTGAAGAGCATCGATACCCAGCGTCTCAACCACATCAAGGCCGATTCAGGGCTGACCCCCGCGCTGGCCAGTTGCCATACCGCCTTTGTCGACGGGTATGTGATTGAAGGCCACGTGCCGGCGGACGACGTCAAACGCCTGCTGGCCGAATCCCCGGACACCCTGGGGCTGGCGGTTCCGGGCATGCCCATCGGTTCCCCCGGCATGGAGATGGGTGACCGTCGGGATCCCTACCAGGTACTGATGTTCAACGACCGCGGCCAGACCCGGGTATTCTCCGAACACAACTGAAACCGGAAGCATCGCCCCCGTGGCGATCTGTGCCAGCGCCTGTCTGCCCCGGCGGGCGCTGGCAGCCGGATAAACTGCTGGCGATCGCGGCACCGGATTGTGCACGCAAGGCAAACCCGACTGACCTGCCATCAGGAAACCGGTATACTTTGCGGCAACAAATTTTTATCCAACAGCCAGGTTCTATCCATGCTTAATGCCGACGCCCTCACCCAGTTGCGCCAGCTGAAAACCGAAATAAAAGACAACAAAACCGTCTTCCCGGGCACCGTTAAAGCTACTAACGGCCGTTTCGGGTTTGTCGCTCTGGATGAAGGCCGCGATCTGTTTTTGCCCCCGGAAGAGATGCAGAAGGTTTTGCCGGGCGACCGGGTCAACGTCACCGAACAGGTGGATGACGACGGCAAGCGTCAGGGTCTGGTGGACGAACTGCTGGACTCCAGCCTGAGCACCTTTGTGGGCCGCTATCTGATCAAAGGCAAAGGCCATTTTGTGGTGCCCGAGACCCCGGGCATCAATCGCTGGATTTTTATCCCGCCCCGGGAGCGCCTGAACGCCGAACCGGACGATTTCATCTACTGCAGCATACTCCGACATCCTTTCAAGGACGGCAAAGGCCAGGCAAAAATTCTGCAAGTCCTCGGCAAAGCCGGCCAGCCTGGTATAGAACGCGCCTTTACACTGGCCAGCCATGACCTGCACGATGCCTGGCCCGATGCGGTGCAGGCCCAGGCCGATGCCCTCGACGAACCGCAGATCGAGGCGTACATGACCGGGCGGGAAGACCGCACCGGGCGCGCGTATGTCACCATCGACAGCCCCGGCACCCAGGATATGGACGACGCCATCATCGCGGAACCCAACGCTACCGGCTGGTTGCTGTCCGTGGCCATTGCCGACCCGACGGCGCTGATTGCGCCCGACTCGGCGGCGGAACTGGAAGCCCGGGCTCGCGCCACAGCGATATACTTTCCCGGTGAACCGCGCCCCATGCTTCCGGATACCATCAGTACCCGGCTGTGCTCCCTGTTGCCCGGCACCCGCCGCCTGGCACTGGTGTGCGACATACAGGTGAACAACGATGGCAGTCTGGGAGACTACAGTTTTCACCTGGCGGTGATCCGTTCCCACGGCAAACTCAGCTATGAGTTGGTCACCCATGTGCTGGAAGGACGCGACGATGAGGAAACCGAGGCCCTGCCGGACGCCGTTACCAACAGCCTCGACCAGCTCCATCAGGCCGCCACGGCGTTGCGCAAATGGCGCGCCGAACACGCCCTGCTGAGCCCCGAACGTCCCGAATTCCGGTTGCGGCTGGACGAAAACCGGCGTATTCGCCTGATCGAGCCGGCCGTGCAGAACGAAGCCCACCGGCTGATCGAAGAATGCATGGTGGCCGCCAACCGCTGCGCAGCCGATTTCCTGAGCAATCAACCACAGGGTTTGTTCATCCGCCACCCCGGACTGCGGGCCGACCGTCTGGACAACGTCGCCAAACTGCTGGCCACCTACGCGCCGGCGCTGGCCGAGCAGAAGCATGACCCGGCCACCGCGGAGGGGTTCCGTGCCCTGATGCAGGCCAGTGATCGCCTCGCAGCCGAGGTGCCGGTGAAGGCCATCCTGCAGCGGCAGCTGGCGCGGGCCGAATTGTCCTTGCAGGCGGGCGCGCACCAGGGCATGGGACTGCCCGTGTACACCACCTTTACCTCGCCGCTGCGCAAGTTCACTGACTTCCATGTGCACCGGCTGATCAAAGCCGCCCTGTGGCAGGAAACCGCCACGCCCCTGACAGAGGAACAGCTGCACGCCCTGCAACAGGCCCAGACCCGGGCACGACAAGCGGCCAACAGCCTGGAAAACTGGCTCAAATGCGAGTTTGCCAAGCACCTGGACGATCAGCCCATGGCCGGCACCATCTGCCGCACCATTCCGGCCGGTTTTTTTGTTCGCCTGGAAAGCAACGGTCTGGAGGGCTTCGTCAGTTGTAAATACCTCAACGGCAAATACAGCTTTGACCCGGTCACCCTGCGCCTGATCCATAACAAGAACGGGCGCATCTTCCAGCTCGAACAAGCGGTCACCGTGACCTTAGATTCGGTGGACGACGAACGCAAACAAATCCACTTCCGGCTGGTCGAAGCCACCCCGGTGACGACCACCACTGCCTGAGCCGCCACTTGAAAACCCGCCTCCCGGAGCGCATGCTGAGGGTACAGCATGATGAATCCGGGAGGTCCTTCGCCATGCCCATCACGCCTGATGAATTCTTACGCAAGCACGGTTTCGACACCGACGACACCGAAGAGCGTGACCACAGCTTGCGCCGAAACGCCCTGAACCATGCCAAACACCTGAAACGGCCTAATGCGGGTACGCCCCATGACTGGGAAGACTGGGAACGCTTTAAAAGAGAACATCCGGACGAAGTTGAAGACGACGACGATGGCGGGAGTTAACCCAGCATGCGCTCCAGCCGGGCGTCTTTAGCACGCCAGTGCGCCGCCAGCCAGTCTTTGACGTTGCGGCGGTGTGTCGCGTCGGAGCTGTAGTCCCGTCCTTTCAGGTGATCGGGTATCGCCACCGTATCGATGTGCATTTTGATGGTGGTCACCCGTCCGCAGAGAAAATCCCAGAACGACGGGGCGCCCTGCGGATAAGCAATGGTGATGTCCACCAGCGTGTCGATGGAATCGCCCATTGCGTCCAGCACAAAACCGACGCCACCGGCTTTGGGGGGCAGCAGTCGCTGGTAGGGGGAGTTCTGCCGGGCATGTTTGACCGGGGTGAACCGGGTGCCCTCCACAAAGTTCATGACACTCACCGGCGCATGCCGGAATTTTTCACAGGCCTTGCGGGTCGCCTTGAGGTCTTCGCCTCGCTTGTCCGGGTGTTTGAGCAGATATTCACGGGAATAGCGCTTCATGAAGGGGAAATCCAGCCCCCACCACGCCAGCCCGATCACCGGCACCCAGATGAGTTGCTGCTTGAGGAAAAACTTCAAAAACGGGGCGCGACGATTGAACACCCGCTGCATAGCCATAATATCCACCCAGCTCTGGTGGTTCGCCAGCACCAGGTACCAGCCCTGCCGCTGCAGCTTGTCCGCCCCCTCAACGTCCCAGTGCGTATTCTGGGTGAGTTTCATCCAGGCGGTATTGCAGGCAACCCAGGACTCCGACACCCAGATGATCATGCGGGTACACCGCACCCGGAAGCCCTGATGGGGAACGATCAGCTTGCAGAGCGCGGGAATATAAAGCAGCAGACACCAGAGCAGGGTGTTAAGGGCCAATAGAGTTGCCGCCAGAACACCTACCAGAGGAGCGGGAAGAACGCTGAGCATGTTGAGATCCGTCGGTGGTGATTCGATGGTGTCAGCAGAAATACTGCGCGCTTGATTATGGCAGCGGTCCTGGCTGACAGCAACGCTCCGTTTAATCGCGTATCGAAGAACCGGTCACCCTAGGATACAATGGTAGCTTTATAACCGGTTTCGATTCGCCTGCCCGACACACTCGCACCGGCTGGTACTATTTCTCTCATTCAGGACTCTCATGCTTGCACTCACCAGCATCTGGACGACAGTGCTACTGGCCGCGGCCGTGGCTCTGGGACCACTCGCCACCGACATGTATCTGCCCGCCCTGCCCGGACTGGGCGCCGCCCTTGCCGCCGGGCCCGACAAGGTACAGATGACCCTCAGCGCCTATCTGATCGGGTTTGCCCTGGCGCAGCTGTTTTGTGGCCCCCTGGCGGACCGCTTCGGCCGCAAACCGGTGATGATTGGAGGTTTTCTGGTGTTCGCCGCCGCCAGCGTGGGTTGCGCTCTGGCCACCGACATCGAAACCCTGATACTTTGCCGCTTTCTGCAGGCGGTAGGCGGTTCGGCGGGACCGGTGCTGGGACGTGCCGCCATACGGGATATTTACCAACCCCGCGAGGCGGCCAGAATCATGGCGATTCTGGCCAGCATCATGGCACTGGCGCCGGCCATCGCGCCCACGCTGGGGGGGCTGATGCTGAAAGTGTTTGGCTGGTCGTCTATTTTTATGCTGCTGGCGGGCTATGGCGCGATCATGATGGTGGTGATTGCCGTTGGCATTCCCGAGCCCATGTCACCGGCGCACCGCCAATCCTTGCGCCTCGGGCGCTTGCTGGCCAACTATCGCACCATCGTCTCGGACCGCACGTTCGTCAGCTACACGCTGACCAACGCATTGATTTTCTCCAGCTTTTTTGCATTTTTATCCGGCTCCCCTTTCGTCCTGATTGATTTCATGGGGGTCGCAACGGATCATTTTGGGTTGTATTTTGCCTGCATCGTGGCCGGCTACATTGCCGGCAATCTCAGTTCCGTGCGTCTCAGCCGCGCTCTGTCGCCCGATCAGTTGCTCCTGCGGGGGCTGCTCATCGCGGCGCTGGCCGGCAGTGCCATGGCCGCTCTGGCCATGGCCGAAGTGTTCAATGTCTGGGCGGTGATTGTCCCGCAGGTCGTTCTGACCTTCGGCGTGGGCATGGTGTTGCCCCAGACCATGGCCGGTGCGCTGGCGAATTTTCCGGGCATGGCCGGTTCAGCCTCGGCCCTGTTCGGATTCCTGCAGATGGCTGTGGCGGCCGGCGCCGGGATGCTGGTCGGCGTGCTTTACAGCGGCAGCTCGCTGGAGATGGCGCTGATCATCGCGGCGGCGGCCCTGTCCGCGTTGCTGTGCTATATTTTGCTGGTACAACGACACCCGGCCCAGGGTTTTGAGTCGCTCACCTGAGAGACGCCAAACCCCGAGGCGCACCGCCCCCAGTCCCGATCAGGAGATTTCGATGAGCACCGTAACCCTGGATGGCAACCCCATCACTCTCAGCGGCGAGTTACCGGCAACCGGCGATACCGCTCCGGCCTTCACCCTGACCAGCCAAAGTCTGGACGAGGTAACCCTCGACACCTACGCGGGCCAGCGCAAGGTTCTTAATATTGTCCCCAGCGTCGATACCGGCGTGTGTGCCGCATCGACCCGCAAGTTCAATGAAAAAGCCGGTGCACTGGATAACACCGTGGTGCTGGTGGTGTCTGCGGACCTGCCCTTTGCCGCCAGCCGGTTCTGTGGGGCCGAAGGGCTGCAGAACGTCACCACCCTGTCGACCTTCCGCAACCACCGTTTCCTTCAGGATTACGGCGTGGGTATTGAAGACGGCCCCCTCGCCGGCCTGTGCGCCCGCGCGGTGCTGGTACTGGACGAGAACAATACCGTGCTCCACCGCCAGTTGGTTGACGAGATCAAAAACGAACCGGACTACAACGCCGCGCTGGCGGCACTCTGACAGCCACCCCTTGCCGGCGGGGCGATGGCGCGCCCCCGGCAAGGTTTGACGCTGATTCTGGTACACTCACCGGCCCGAAGTCCCATCAAGGCCGTTGAATGACTGCACCACACCCCGAATCTGCTTCCCCCCTGGCCCGCCAGCTGATCAGCATGACCTGGCCCATGCTGTTTGGCGTGCTGTCGCTGATGACTTTCCAGCTGGTCGACAGTGCGTTCATCGGCCAACTGGGCCGCGACCCTCTGGCGGCGCTGGGATTCACGCTGCCCATGCAGCAGCTCATCATCGGTCTGCAAGTTGGTCTGGGCATCGCCACCACCGCCATCCTGTCCCGCACCCTGGGGGCCGGCGGCCAGCGCAAGGCCGAACAACTGGCGGGCCTGGTTGTGATCAGCGGAGCGGTTATGGTCGCCCTGGTGTGTCTGGTGCTGTGGTTTTTGCAGGCCCCCATCATGGCGCTGCTTGGCGCCGATGTCGTGTTACTGCCACTGATTCAGAGCTATTGGATACCCTGGCTGATGTCGGCGTGGACCGCCGCCATGCTGTATTTTGGTTACAGCATCTGCCGTTCCCACGGTGACACCCGGCTGCCGGGTTATATGATGGTCTGCACCAGCCTGCTCAATATCGCTCTGGATCCGCTGTTTATTTTTGTCTTTGGCTGGGGGCTGCCGGGCGCGGCCTGGGCGTCGATCGCAGCCTTCACCTGCGGTGGTCTGGTGGTCTACCCGGCGCTGCTGCGGCGAGGCTGGTTGCGCTTCGAATACGGCGAGCTGGCGGTGGGCGCAGCGCTGGCCCAACTTGGCCGTATTATGGCACCGGCCATGATCAGCCAGCTGATGCCACCGCTGTCGGCCATGCTGGCCACGGCGCTGGTGGCCGGCTTCGGCTCGGCGGCCGTGGCCGCGTGGGGGCTGGGTTCGCGACTCGAGCTGTTTTCCATGGTGGTGGTGCTGGCCCTGACCATGTCCCTGCCGCCCATGATTGGCCGCCTGCTGGGTGCCGGTCAGCTGCATGAAATTCGTCAGCTTATCCGCCTGAGTGTGCGTTTTGTGGTGGGCTGGCAGCTGGCGGTGGGGCTGATCTGGCTGCTGGCCTCCGGCCTGGTGTCCGAACTGTTCAGCACCGACGCCTCGGTCAGCGCGGTGCTCCACAACTATCTGATACGGGTGCCACTGAGTTACAGTGGCCTGGGCGTGTGCATCCTGATGGTCTCGGTCTGCAACGCCCTCGGTCTGGCCATGCGCGCCCTGTTGATGGCCACCTTAAGGCTGTTCGCCTGTTTCCTGCCGTTATTGTGGCTGGGCGCCCAACTGGGGGGAATCCCCGGTCTGATGAGTGGCGCTCTGGCGGGCAATCTGCTGGCCGGGGTAATGGCTTACGCACTCTACCGCGCAGGCATACGCCAGCTGGACGCGTCAAACAAAACGTGAGCGAAACGCTGCGGGCATGGGCACCACCTTCTTGTCGGCAAAATTGAAAAACACGAAGCCGTACTTGGCCAGAGCGACGGGGTGGCCACTGCCCACTTTGGTGACCCGGAACACAAAGTCACCGCCGTACTGGTTAAAGTCCGTCACCCCGACTTCAAATTTCAGACGGTCGGGAAAAAACGACTCCGACTGATACTGGGTAGCCAGATCGGTAACGATCACCCCCACTTCATCATCGCTGCCTTCGTCGATGCCCTGAGCAGCCAGAAAGCGCGCCCGGGCTTCTGACAGCATCGACACCAGCGCATCGTTACCGAGATGGTTGGCACCGTTGATATCGGTGATCCGCACCTGCATTTCGGTCGCGTAGTTAAACACATCGTCGGGAAACGACAGTTGAATTCTGGCCACAATGGGACTCCCTGTTCGTGGGGTTTAAAAGCTGACGCAATACCGCCATCATACCTGATGATTATTGTGCATACCCAACAACCACCCTGAGTTTGGATCCATCATGACTATCCGCCCTGCTGCGACCCTGGCCCTGCTCCGCGACGTCTCCGGAGGACTGGAAGTGTTGCTGTTGCAACGCACCTGGAATGCCTCTTTCATGCCCGGCTACTATGTGTTTCCCGGTGGCACCGTCGACGCGGACGATCAACAGCATCAGGCGCGGATAACCGGAGTCAGTGATCGCGCCGTCAGCCAGACCATGAGCCTCGATCAGGGCGGCGCCGCTTATATGATTGCCGCGCTGCGCGAGTGTTTTGAAGAGGCCGGGTTGTTGCTGGCCAACGGGCACCAGGGCAAGCCGCTGACCACCCGGCAATATCAGACCGCACTGGCCCGGCGCCACGCCCTGTGCACGGGTGAAGGGTTGTTTTCCCAGCTGTGTGAGGAACTCCATCTCACCTTGCCCCTGGATCGGTTGGCGTATCTGAGCCACTGGATTACCCCGCCGGGTTTGCCGCGGCGCTTTGATACCCGCTTCTTTGTGGCACGGGCTCCACAGGAGCAACCCTCCGCCCACGATGGCGACGAAACCATCGACCACCTTTGGGTATCCCCCCGGGAAGCGCTGGAGCGCCATCACCGGGGCGAATTACTGCTCAGCGCGCCCACCCTCAGAACACTGCGGGTACTGAGCGACTTTACCCGGGTTGACGCCCTGTTGGCCTATGCCCACGCCAACCCGCCGGCCCCCCGACCATCGATTCCATGGCCGGCATTGCAGCGGGGGGAGCGTCACCTGATCGAACCGGACGCGCCCGCCTACGACGAAGTGCGCAAACTGGACCCACAGCGTCACGGTTCTGCACTGGCGGAAATTACGCCGGGCTCACCGGTGTGTCTGGGCGCCGGGGTGTTTCGTCTGACCGCCCCCAACCCGGGGATGATGACGGGGCCGGGCACCAACACCTATTTGCTCAGCGATGCACAGGATACGCTGGTGATTGACCCCGGTCCGGCCGATCCCGCGCATATAGACGCCATTCTCACCCATGCCCAAGGACCCATCAGCCGCATTCTGGTGACCCACACCCACAGCGACCACTCCCCCGGCGCCCGTCTGCTGCAGGCGGCGACCGGCGCCCGGGTGATGGGTATGCCGGCACCGGCAGGCGGCAGTCAGGACAGCAGTTTCAAACCCGACACCGTGCCGGTGCATGGCGAGACTCTGCCCACCGCAGCCGGTCCGCTGAAAGTGATTCACACCCCAGGCCACGCATCCAACCACCTGTGCTATCTGTTGACCGGGCAACGCCTGTTATTTTCCGGCGACCACATCATGCAAGGCTCCACCGTGGTGATCAACCCGCCGGATGGTGACATGAAAGCCTACCTGGACTCGCTGAACGGTTTGCACACCGAACACCTTGAATTCATTGCCCCCGGACATGGTTTTCTGATGGGCAATCCCCACGCCGCCATCGATCATCTGGTGACCCACCGGCTGGCGCGGGAACACAAAATCATTGACGCGATGGCCCAGACCGGTCCCGCCAGCAGCACGGAGATTACCAAAGTCGCCTACGACGACGTGCCCACCGCCATTCACCCCCTGGCGCGCCGTTCGTTACTGGCGCATCTGTTCAAGCTGGAACAGGAAGACCGGGTTGCGCAGACCGATGACCATTGGCGCCTGTTGTGACTGCCCGGCTTATTTCTTGGCGATCACCCACACGGCATGCACGATGCCCGGGATGTAACCCAGCAGGGTCAGCACGATGTTGATCCAGAAATGCTTGCCGATACCAACCTGCAAGAAGACCCCCAGGGGCGGCAACAAGATGGCGATAAGAATACGCAGTAAGTCCATAGTTTCGGTTCCCAGTGTGCGGTTTTCGATATTGACCGGTTAACGGGTTTGCTCACCACCGAGCAGAAACCTCGCGTCTCTTCCTTTCAAACATAGTTGAAATGGACCCTGGTGCGGGCATTAAACCTTTGTCACACCCGTTTCCAGCGGCCACGCAGCCCTTTATGCTGTGCACCTGCTGCCACACTGACGCAAGAGGGCGTATGTCCATTATTCACTATTCGCACAGGGTTCTGTTTGTTGTTATTGCGGGGTTGAGCCTGAGTACTGCGCTCACCACCCCTGTCCGGGCGGACCTGCCGGAAGAGACGGTGAGCCCCGATGCACCGGTCGATACCGACGAGGATGAAGAGGTGGCGGATATTGAAAACTCCGTTCCCCGTACCAACGGCACCGTGCCCCCCGTGGCACCGATTACTCAGCCTACCGCCGCCGGTAACACTGACCGGCCGCCGGCCGAGCCTGCAAAACGGATCGCACCCAATATCGACTTGAAAGAAGTGACCCCGGAGGCGCTCACCGCCGAGCCCCTTGAGGCGGCAGCGGAGACGGACGCCGAGCCAGACGACGCCCCCGTAGCGCCGTCACCGGCAGCGTCCGAATCACCCCCTCAGGCAGCAACCCTGACCCTGCTGGACACCGACGTGCTGCCCGGCACCTCGACCCGCCTGGCCTGGACCCCCAATATCCAGATCGCCGGGCTGGCCCAGCCGACACCGGTGCTGGTGGTTAACGGCACCCGCCCGGGGCCCAATTTGTGCCTGACGGCGGCCATCCACGGCGACGAACTCAACGGCATCGAGATCGTGCGGCGTACGGTTTATGACCTTAACCCTGCCAAATTGTCCGGCCGGGTCATCGGCGTCCCCATCGTCAATCTGCAAGGGTTTCAGCAGGCCAGCCGCTACCTGCCGGATCGCCGCGACCTCAACCGGCACTTCCCCGGTAAACCCGATGGCAGTCTGGCCGACCGGATCGCTCACTCGCTGTTCCAGCGGGTCATCCGTCACTGCGACCTGCTGGTGGACATACACACCGGTTCGTTACGACGCACCAACCTGCCCCAGTTGCGGGCCGACATGAACAACCCGGCAGTGGCCAGCTTCACCAAGGGGTTTGATCGCATGGCGGTGGTGCACAGCAGTGGCAGCCGGGGCATGTTGCGCAATGCCGCGGTCGATGCAGGCATCACCGCTGTCACCATGGAAGCCGGTGAATCCTTGCGAATTCAGGAGCACCAGATCAACGCGGGGGTGAACAGTCTGAACAGTCTGATGGAAAAGCAGGGCATGATTTCGCGTATGTTTGTGTGGGGCAATCCGGAACCGGTCTACTACGACTCCCACTGGGTACGCGCGCAACACGGTGGGATACTGTTCAGTGAGGTCAAACTGGGCGATACAGTCTCCGATGGGCAGATCCTCGGGTATGTGGCCGACCCGATCACCAACGCCCAGCACCCCATTAAAGCCACCAGTAAGGGGCGCATCATCGGCATGGCCGTGGATCAGGTGGTGATGGCCGGGTTTGCGGCCTACCACATCGGGTCCAAAGCCACATCGCCGGAGGAGGGCTAAGGCGTCAGCGGCACCGCGCCGCTATCGCCTGCTCCAGTTGTGACACGCCCTCTTCCAGCACCGCCAGCGGCGACGCAATGTTCATGCGCATAAACCCGCTGCCGCCGGTGCCAAAACTCGCCCCGGGGTTCAGGCCCAGACCGGCCTGGTCAACAAAAAACCGCTGCAGCGCGGCGTCATCGAACGCCAATCCGCGGCAATCGAGCCACAGCAAATAAGTGCCTTCCGGCTCAATCAGCTCGATGCCGGGCATCTCGCGCAGGCGGGCGGTCACCCGGTCCCGGCTGACTTGCAGGTAGCGACGCAACGCATCCAGCCAGGCGGCACCCTGCCGGTAACCGGTTTCAAAAGCCACGGTGCTGAACGGGTTCACCTGCAAACAGTGCAGACGGTCGAAGACGTGTTTAAAACGCTGGCGCTGACGGGCATCGGGTATAATCAGCGCCGACAGCCCCAACCCGGGAATGTTGAAGGTTTTGCTGGGCGACACGGCGGTAATCAGCTGGTCCTCCGCCGTTGCCAGTCGCGCCATGACCGTGTGGGGTCGGCAATCGGGGTACACCAGATCGGCGTGGATCTCGTCGGAAATCACCACCACCCCGTAACGGCGGGTGATGGCGAGCACCTCGGCCAGTTCCGTCTCCGTCCACACACGCCCGACCGGGTTGTGGGGCGAACACAAAAACAACACCCTGGCCCCGGCTTTGGCGCACTGTTCCAGGTGTGCCAGATCCATCTCATAACGGCCAGCGCGGCAGCGCAGCGGATTTTCGACCACCCGGCGCCCGGTTTTTTTGATCGCGCTGTAAAAGGGCGGGTACACCGGTGGCTGGATAATGATGCCCTCTCCCTCCTCGGCGAACACCAGCGCGGCGGCATGCAACGACGGCACCACCCCGGGTGCCATCACCACCCAATCCCGGTGGATGGCCCAGTGATGGCGGTGCGCAAACCACTCGATCAGCGATTGATACAGCGATTCCTCAATCAGGGTGTAGCCATACAGGGGGTGCGCGGCCCGCGCGCTCAGCGCCCGGGTGATGTCCTCGGGCGCGGCAAAATCCATGTCCGCAACCCACAGCGGCAACACCTTGTCATCCCCGAACACCGCCCGACGGGCGTCAACCTTGACCGCTGCCGTCTGCTCCCGTGCAATAACCCGATCAAACTGATGCTTCATTTCACCCGTTCCTATCGATTTCCAATGGTGGTTTGGTGCCTCTGCAGACTCACCTTATCATGCCCGCAACCGACTCCCTCCAGTTTGCCTCCCTACCTTGGTCAAATGCGGGGACCCGGTAGCTTGCCTCGGGCCCGCAATGCTTGCGAAGCTAGCAGCTTGTTCTCGTTCGACATTACCCGTTCCGGAGCCCTTATATGCTTGCCCAGATTCTCGCCACGCTGTTGCCGGTGTTTGCAATCGCCGCCTGCGGTGCACTTTATGGTCGTTATCGCAGCCCCGATATCCAGGGACTGAACACCCTGAACATGGAACTGTTTGTACCCATGCTGGTGTTTGCGGTGCTTGCCGACCAGCAGGCCCCGTTGCAGGATTACGCCCATTTGGCGGTGGCTGCGACGGTGATCGTGCTCGGTTCGGGCCTGTTGCTGTGGCCCTTGGCGAAATGGCTGCAACTGGATGTCAAAACCTTCCTGCCTCCGATGATGTTCAACAATTCCGGCAACATGGGGCTGCCATTGATTGTGCTGGCATTTGGAGAAGCGGCGCTGCCCGCGGCGGTGGTCTTGTTCATTGTCGAAATGCTGCTGCACTTTTCCGTGGGGCTGCGCATGCTCGACCCCCACTCCCCGTTGTGGCGTTTGTTCAGGGTACCGGTGGTGATCGCCACCATCGCCGGTCTGAGCATCAATCTGGGAGGCGTAGCTCTGCCCGGCTGGCTGCTGGAGGCCCTCAATATGCTCGGCAGTGTATGCATTCCGCTCATGTTGTTTACCCTCGGCGTGCGCATGCTGGAGGTGGACTTCAACGACTGGAAACTGGGCATGCTCGGGGCGGTTGCCTGCCCCCTCAGTGGCCTGATTCTCGCCTGCCCGCTGGTGTGGCTGATGGACCTGCCGCCCCTGCAAGTGGCCGCCCTGTGGGTATTCGCCGCGCTGCCACCGGCGGTCTTGAACTATATGGTCGCCGAACAATACCGTCAGGAGCCTCACCGGGTGGCCTCGCTCGTACTCATCGGCAATCTGGGCAGTTTGGTGGTCATGCCTCTGGTGCTGGGAGCGGTGTTTACCCTGCAAGCCTGACCCCAGCGACGCGCCGCCGCGATCGCCCGCCCGGCTCAGCCGATGCACGATCAGAGTTAGCGGCGCCGGCACCGGCTGCTATAGTTAAGTCTAGCCGTTTTCGTCAGGCAGTCCGTCCGTTATGAGCAGTAGACGAGAGGGGATGACGGTTCCGTTTTCCACTCAAGGAGTCGCTGCATGAATCTTCTTCGAAATTGCAGGCACGCCGCGATTGCGCTCGGTTGCCTCATTCTGTTAGCGGGGTGTGCGAGCAAAGCTCCGCGACCCGATGCTTTGGTTATCTCCGCCTCGGCGGCGATCGAACAGGCCGAAGCAGCCGGCGCCCGTCAGTACGAACCTGTGCTGCTGAATCAGGCCACCAATAAGGCCGCCGACGCCCGGGAACTGATCGACCGGGAACAGTACCAACAAGCCACACGCCTGCTGGAGCAGGCCACGGTGGACGCCCAGCTCGCGGCAGCCAGTTCGGAAACGCAAAAATCCCGGCAAGCCGCTGAAGAAATCAGCCGCAATATTGAAGCCTTGCGTATGGAACTCAATGAGAACGCCCAGTGAGCCCTGCAACAGGAGATGACACCATGATCAAGCAGAGTCTGTCTGCAAGCCTGTTGGCGGTGGCGTTTCTGGCCATCGCAGGCTGCGCCAGTGCCCCCCAGGACAACGCCATGGTCGCCGAGGCCCGCCGTGCCGTCGCCGCCATTGAAAACGACCCCAACGTTGCCCGCAGCGCCGCCACCGATCTGCGCAGCGCCAACAAATATCTGGAAAACGCCGAGTCACTGCTGGCCGAAGACGCCGAAACCGTCAAGGTGGAACACGCGGCTTATCTGGCCAGGCAACATGCGATGATCGCCGCCCGAAAAGGCGAACGCGAGGCGCTGAGCAAACGCATCAACCAGGCGGAAGAGACCCGCCGCCAAATTATGCTGCAAAACAGTAATCGGGAAGCCGAGGCATTGCGCCGGCAAATGGCCGCCCTGCAAGCCGAAAAAACCGAGCGGGGCATGGTGCTGACCCTCGGTGACGTATTGTTCGACGTCAACAAAGCCGACCTCAAAGCCGCGTCTGCGCGCACCATCGACCGGCTGGCCGAATTCATGGCCGAGTACCCGGAGCGGCGGGTGCGCATCGAAGGTTACACCGACAGTACCGGTGACGCCGGGTACAACCAGCAACTGTCCGAGCGCCGCGCCCTGGCGGTGCGCGACGCCCTGCAGGCCCGGGGTATTGCCAGCAGCCGGATCGAGTATCAGGGTTACGGCGAACAGTACCCGGTCGTCAGCAACGATACTGCCAGCGGCAGGCAACAGAACCGGCGGGTGGAAATCGTGATTTCTGATCAGGACGGCCGGCTGCAAGCACGCTGACGCGCCTCTCGGACGGTGTTGTAAACGCCCCCAAGCCGGACCATCCGCCCCGGCTTGGGGGTGCCTTGACCCAACCATGTAACCGGCGTATCACTGGTTCACCGGCACTCGGAAAGGGACCTCACTATGAGCGTTTTGCTACTGTTAATCAGCGCCCTGGTGTTGATTTATCTGGGCATCGGTGGAACCCGCGCCACAATCACGCTGGTGATCGCGCTCCTTATCGGTGTGGTGCTCGATGATTGGCACTTTCTCAGCCTGTTATTGGGCGGTGCGGCGCTTGCTTTTGGGCTGCTCCTCCTGTTTCCGACTCAATTGCGCAAAGACAGACTGAGTGCTCCGTTATTGCGCTGGGTAAAGGGCAAACTGCCCCAGTTGTCCGCCACCGAGGCCGAAGCGCTGCAAACCGGCACCGTCGATTGGGATGGGGAGCTGTTTTCCGGCCAGCCCGACTGGTCCAAACTACTGGCCGCCGCACCGGCGCATCTGAGCAACGAAGAACAGGCTTTTCTGGACGGACCGGTGGAAGAACTGTGCGGGATGCTCGACGACTGGAAAATCACCAACGAACTCTATGACTTACCGGAACAAGCCTGGACGTTCATTCGCCACAACGGTTTTTTCGGTTTGGTGATTCCCAAAGAAGATGGCGGGAAAGGCTTTTCCAATACGGCGCATTCCGAAATTGTGATGAAACTATCCACCCGCAGTGTATCGGCCGCCGTCACCGTCATGGTGCCCAACTCGCTCGGCCCGGGCGAGTTGCTGATGCATTACGGTACCGACGCCCAGAAAAAACACTACCTGCCCCGGCTGGCGGCGGGCACCGAGATTCCCTGTTTCGCACTCACTTCACCGATTGCCGGTTCCGATGCGGGCGCCATTCCCGACAAAGGCATCGTGTGCCGAGGCGACTGGCAGGGCGAGCAGGTGCTGGGGCTGAAGGTCACCTGGAACAAGCGGTATATCACCCTCGCACCGGTCGCCACGCTGATCGGGTTGGCCATCAAGGTGTACGACCCGGACCGGTTACTGGGTGGTGAGGAGGAGGTGGGCGTGACCTGCGTGCTGGTGCCCGCCGACCTTGAAGGGGTGCACCGCGGTGCCCGTCACTTGCCCATGAACACCGTCTTCATGAATGGACCGACCTGGGGCACGGAGGTGTTTATTCCTATGGACCAGGTCATTGGCGGGCAAGCGATGCTCGGTCGTGGCTGGACCATGCTGCTGGAATGCCTGTCCATTGGCCGCTCCATCTCACTGCCGGCGCTGGGCACGGGCGCTGGCAAGGTAGCGTGTCTGGCCACCGGCTCCTACGCCCTGGTGCGGGAGCAGTTTGGCCGCTCCATCAGTCAGTTTGAAGGCGTCCAGGAGGCATTAGAGCCAATTGCCGGCTACACCTACATGATGGATGCCGCCCGTTTATTGACCGCCGGCATGCTGGATCGGGGGGTCTGGCCCGCGGTGCCTTCCGCGGTGCTGAAGTACCGCAATACCGACCTGATGCGCGAGGTGATCAATCACGCCATGGACGTGGTGGCCGGGCGTGGTGTGATCACCGGACCACGCAATTTTCTGTCCCGTGCCTACCAGGCCGTTCCCATCGGCATCACCGTTGAGGGGGCCAATATTCTGACCCGCAGTCTGATGATTTTTGGTCAGGGCGCTATTCGCTGTCACCCCTTCATCGCCGAGGAAATAGCCGCGGCGGGCATGGAAGACCAGCAGGCCGCGGTGGAAAAATTTGACGGGGTATTTTACCGGCACCTCGCTCACACCACCCGCAACGCCCTGCGTGCACTGGTTCTCGGCCTGACCCGAGGGGTGCTTGAACCAGTCCCGGATCGGGGCAACATCCGCCCCTGTTATCGCCAGCTGGCACGTTTTTCAGCCGCATTTGCGCTGTTGACCGATGTGACCCTGCTGTCCGTCGGCGGCGCCCTCAAAGCCCGCCAGCGTTTATCCGGGCGCATGGCTGACTGCCTGGTGCACCTTTATTACGCCTCCGCCATCATCAAACAATGGCATGAGGAGGGGTATCCCCCCAACCAGCGTCCGGTGGTGGAGTGGGGTCTGAAAACCTGCCTGCGGGATCTGCAGCATCAGATGCGGGAACTGATCATCAACTTCCCGGTAAGGTCCCTGCGCTGGCCCTTGCGCCTGCTGGTGTTCCCCTTGGGTGCCACCGGCCTCAACGGGCCCGGCGACCCACTGGGCGCCACCGTTGCCGCCAGTATTGTGCAAGACACGCCCCTGCGGGAACGCATCACCCGGGGCTGCTTCCGGACAGACAACCCGGACGACCCACTGGGACGGGTACTCCAAGCCTACCGGCTGGCCAATGAAACCCGGGAAATGCGCGCGCGCCTGCACCAGGCCATCCGCGCCCGTAATGAAGACGAGCTGGATGCCATAGCCTTGCTGATGGGGCACGAGCGCAAACAGCTGGTGGACTGGGCCTGTGAACAAGACATCATTCAAGGTTCCGAGTGTGACGCGCTGCTGGAAGCCCTGACAGCCCTGTACGACGTGATACGGGTGGATGCCTTCGACGCCGACGGTCTCAAGGAACTGGCTGCCGCCGCCGAGGGCAAACGCCGGGTGATTGAGCGCCCTCCCCACGAGTAATCGAGGCGGCTGCGGGACCTTGTTTTTCACCGCCCCTGTGTGGTCCGGGTTGGTGGTTTTACCTATCTGATTTGTCTGCAAATACGGGTAAATCAGCATTATGCCGGACCGTGCTTGTTGACTACACTGACGGTCCCTTCTGACTCATTCGTAAATCTACTGTTTGGTACTTGGGGTTCTGGCCAGGGCGCCAGTCTGATGAGCTGGCTGCAGAGCCACCGCAGGGACTGACGCCTTCCGCTAATGCCCGCACCGACAAGCCCTGCAGATGCTCAGTAGGTTCACCTGAACACCGCTACGTATACGACAACTACCAACAGGGAGGAAGCCAACATATGTCTGGAAAAACCGTCAACAGTGCCATCCTGTTACTGATCATCGGCAATGCCATCGCATTGGTGTCTGATGTATTGATCAAGATGCTGGGCACCGACGTCCCGATCTTTCAGTTTGCATTCATCCGCTGTGCCGTTACCCTGCTGGTGCTCTTGCCCCTGTGGAAACAGATCAATCGGGAAAAGTTGTTTGAAGGGGGCGTAGTACACTGTTTCCGGGCACACGCCCATCTGGCGGGTATTGTGTGCATGGTAATCGCTCTGGGGTCATTACCGCTGGCCACCGCGAACGCGATCTTCTACGTTGCGCCCATTCTGGTCATGGTGCTGTCGGTGCTGGTATTCGGGGAGCGCTTGTCCACCTTGAGTGTATTGGCCGTGGGCTGCGGCTTTTCCGGCATCATTGTTATCCTGCGTCCGGTGGAGTTCAACTGGGCCGCCATCATGGCGTTGGGCGCGGCCGCGTCTCTTGCGGTCAATGCGGTGATGGTGCGCATGTTGCCAAAGCACCAGACCACCGTGCACACGTTGTTCCTGACCTATCTGATGGTTTTACCCGCCAGTTTTGCCCTGATGCTGTACGAAGGCGCTCCCTTTAACCCGGCCATCGTGACCACCGCCATTGCGTCGGCGCTGTTGATTTTGGGTTACAACATCACCGTGCTGCTGGCGTACCGGCAAGTGGACGCCAACCAGGTGACCAGTGCGGAATACACCGGACTGATCTGGGCCGTCGCCATTGGCTGGATCTGGTTCAATGAAACCCCCGACCTGTGGTTCGTGGTGGGCAGCTGCATGATCGTAATCCCCCTGATCATGGTCAGTCTGCGCCAGCGCCGTCTGCCCCGCGCCGAAAGCCACTTTGTCACTGCCAGGGAATGTCCGGAAACCTCCGGCTGAGGCGTTGCCGGTGAGCGGCTGAACCTCAGAGTCCGGCACTGGCAATAAAGCCGGCAACCCCCGTCAAAACAATTTCGGCGGCCATGGCCGAGAGCACCAGGCCGCTGATTTTCGACATGATATTCAGACCGGTTCGGCCCAAAGCCTTTTCCAGATAGTTGGACAGGTACAGCAACAGGGCCAGAAACAGCAACCCGGTGACCAGTCCCAGGACGCCGCCGATCATTTCGGTGGCGGTTCTCAGTTCCGCACCGTATACCAGGATGGCACCGATGGTGGCAGGCCCGATCATCACCGGTATGGCCAGCGGGACCACGGCAATGTCGTCGCGGTCCTCCACCGGCAAGCCCGTGGCGTGATTGCGGGTACCGCTGTTCACCAGGCTGATTGCCGTCAGAAACAGCAGCGTGCCCGCACCGATACGGAACGAGTTCAGGGTGATGCCGATCGCATTGAACAACACCGGACCGGCAAAGAACAGAATCAGCCCCAAAATCAGTGCCGACAGGGTGGCACGCCGGATAATCGAATTTTTCTCAGCCGCGGGTTGGCCTCGGGTCAGCGCCAGAAACATGGTGACCACAAAAAATGGCGCCAGCAGAAACAGGAAGCGGATGGCACTGCTCAGGTAGGTGCCCAGAAAAGAGTCAAGCATCGGCGGGGGTCCAGGAGAGCAAGGTTTCCAGGGTGAATACGTGGTGATCGTCGTCCCCCAGACTGCGCAGGGCATCGGCCAGCTGCAGCAGGTAATCCCGGTTGGGCCCACTGGGGCCCTCGGCGGTGTCGATCTGTCGGGCGATATCCAGGTCATCAGCGGGGCCGAGAAACGCACTGTTATCGGCGGTCGCAATGTACACCAGACCGTCACACCGGGTGCCGTCATCAAACTGCATGGCGGTGGTAAATCGCAGGTAACCGTTTTTTTCCCGCTCATCCAGATGAGTGAACACTTCAGGGGCGACGCGATAGGCCATGCCCCGGCATCGGGCCCCGGGCTGTTCCACCAGAGTGACAACCCGTCCGGGCGCCTGCGGCGTACCCCGATGGTCATGGGAGCCCTGCCAGAAGC
Source organism: Marinobacter sp. X15-166B (assembly GCF_001752365.1). Lineage (GTDB taxonomy): Bacteria > Pseudomonadota > Gammaproteobacteria > Pseudomonadales > Oleiphilaceae > Marinobacter. The sequence continues at coordinate 1,082,094 of NZ_MEIY01000001.1, forward strand.
GCCGTGCCCAGCCTTCGATACTGGCGGCCCGTTGTTCCAGAAAGGGAAAGTCGACCTTGTAAATCAAGGACCCGTAACCAAACAACCACACCGACGACACCCCTTCAAAACACTGGCGCTGGCGGTTGTCTTCAATGGTATTGGCGATCATGCAACCTGTCTCTGCGGAATTCGTCGAAAGGACTTGCGAAACCCCTCACGGAGCGTTGTTTAAACTGCCCATCCTAGACGCTCTGCGGGGCGGCTGACAATGCGGGAAAACCCCTGCGCAACCCGCGCGGGTGCCCTGCGTCTCATTTTCACACAAATGAGTATATGCTGCCCGGGCCCGGTGAACTCCCGGCCAATTTTCCGGTCAACCCGGGTTCATGGCTGCAATGCGCCCTTTTCGTTAAACGGAGTCTGTCGATGTTGTCGGTCAGTGTTGGCCCCCTGAGTCTGTCCCTCGGACAACTGCTGGTGATGGTGGCCTTTGTGATTGCGTTGATCACCGGCGGGCTGGCGGGCCGACAACGGCAAATACCCACCGCCAGTACGCTGGTAGACGTGTTTGTCGTGGCCATGCTGAGCGCCCGACTGGGGTTTGTGGTGCGCTACTTTGACTATTACCGCGACAACCTGTTCGGTCTGATTGACATCCGCGACGGCGGCTTCGATATGGTTTCCGGGCTGATCGGCACCCTCGCCTTTACTGCCTGGTTGCTGTGGCGTCGCCCACCCATCCGTCGCCCTCTGGGGATCGCCGTTACCGCCGGTCTGCTGAGCTGGGGGGCCACTTTTGGGCTGATCAATCTGATTGACCAACAGGCAACGGCCATGCCGGAAGTCGCGCTCACCCAAATGGACGGCACCGCCGTGCAACTGAGCGCGGTGGCCGCAGGCCAGCCCCGGGTTGTCAACCTGTGGGCCACCTGGTGCCCGCCCTGCGTCCGCGAAATGCCGGTGCTGGAGGCCGCCCAGCAACAGTATCCGGAGATTGCCTTTGTGTTTGTAAACCAGGGCGAGCCGGAAGAGGCAATCCGCCGGTTTCTCGACGAACAGGGATTATCACTGGAACATGTGTACAGTGACCGCTCCGGTCTGGTGGGCCGGCAAGCCGGCAGCCAGGCATTACCAACCACATTATTTTATGATGCCAACGGACGACTGGTAGACTCTCATCTGGGCGAGCTGTCCAGAGCCACACTCGCCCAGGGTCTCAGACGCTTCGATGCGCACTATCTGACCCCCTCATCTACTCAGGAGTAACAACGACTATGACCGGACCAACCCCCCTTCGCCGCCTGGCTCTCGGAGCCGCTCTGGCAACCACGGCACTGCTGCCGCTGACGGTGCAGGCGGCCGACTATCCGGCTCCGGTGCAGCAGCTGGTTGAGCGTGGCGTCGATATTGTCGACCAGTTTGATGCCCCGGGAAACCTGACCGGGTATGTTGGTGAAATGCAGGGCCAGCCGGTTGCCTTTTATCTGACCGATGACGGCCAGCACGTGATCATCGGCCCCATGCTGGACGCAGCAGGCAACAACCTCACCGATGACAAAGTGCAGAAACTGGTTATCGGCCCCAAAATGGCCCAAGCCTGGCCGCAATTGGAACAAAGCAACTGGGCCCGCGAAGGTGACGCCAATGCGGAAACCATTGTCTACACTTTCACCGACCCCAACTGTCCGTACTGCCATAAATTCCACGAAGCGGCACAACCCTGGGTGGATGCGGGCAAGGTACAGCTGCGCCACGTGATGGTAGGCATTCTGCGGGCCGACAGCCTGACCAAAGCGGCCACCATTCTGGGCAGCAACAACCCCCACGAAGCCATCGTCCGTCATAACGCGGCTTTCTCATCCGGCGGTATCAAAGTCGATGACCGTGCGGTGAGCAAAGCCCGTGACCAGGTCGCCGCCAACAACCAGCTGATGCAAAGCCTCGGTCTGCGGGCCACACCCAGCACCTTCTACAAGGACGCCGATGGCCAGGTGACGATGAAGCAGGGGCTGCCCCGCCCGGCGGAAATCAGCGCCATCATGGGCAGCGAGCGCCCCCGGTAATCCGGGCCCGACCGGTGCCCGAGCCATAAAAAAGCCGCGCGGACCATCAGGTCCCGCGGCTTTTTTTAACATCACGCGTCGGCGCTTGTTACGCGCGCTCAGTCCCGTGCAGACTGCGGACTGGAGCGACGTCCGCTCTGCCCCTGGTTCCGCCCCTGCCCCTGACCACGGCCGTTCCCGCGACCGCGGCCGGGCGCAGCACTGGTCCCACCGGCAGGACGACGGCTGCGGTTACGGGCTCGGCTGGGGTCCGCCTTGGCCTTGGGTTTCAGCGGCAAATTGTTACTCGGCTCAAAGCCTTCGACGGTTTTGCGCGGCAGCTGCTTTTTGATCAGCCGTTCGATGCCCGCCAACATACGGCCCTCATCGGCACTGACCAATGACAACGCATGCCCCTGCTCACCCGCGCGACCCGTACGGCCAATGCGGTGCACATAGTCTTCCGGCACATTGGGCAACTCGAAGTTCACCACCTGTGGCAATTGTTTGATATCCAGACCACGGGCAGCGATGTCCGTCGCCACCAGCACCCGCACTTCACCCAGTTTGAAATTGCTCAGGGCCCGCGTCCGTGCACCCTGTGATTTGTTGCCATGAATGGCGGCGGCGGTAATGCCGTCTCTTTCCAGTTTCTGGGTCAGACGGTTGGCGCCGTGTTTGGTGCGGGTAAACACCAACACCTGTTGCCAGTCGTTTTGCTGCACCAGCTTGCTCAGCAGGGCCGATTTCTGACTCTGGTCCACCGGGTACACGGTTTGCTTGATCGTTTCTGCGGTGGTATTCCGGGTCGCGACTTCAACCTGCACCGGGTTGTTCAGCAAGCCTTCAGCCAACTTGCGGATCTCACCCGAGAAGGTCGCCGAGAACAGCAGGTTTTGCCGCTGCTTGGGCAGCAGCGCCAGAATTTTGCGAATGTCGCGGATAAAGCCCATATCCAGCATACGGTCGGCTTCGTCCAGCACCAAAATTTCAACTTCGTTGAAGCGCACGGCGTTCTGGCCGTACAGATCCATCAGCCGGCCCGGAGTTGCTACCAGCACGTCCAGGCCTTTGCGCAGTTTCATCATTTGCGGGTTGATCTTTACCCCGCCAAAGACGACCGCCGAGGCTGTGGGCAAATATTTGCTGTAATGCTCCACGCTCTCGTGAACCTGCGCCGCCAGTTCACGGGTAGGCGCCAGAATCAGGACCCGGGGACCTTTGCCTGCACGGGGCTTTTCCGCCAGACGCTGTAGCAAGGGCAAGGTAAAGCCTGCGGTTTTACCGGTACCGGTCTGGGCGGCGGCCATGACATCCCGGCCGGAAAGTACGGCAGGAATCGCTTGTTGCTGAATAGGTGACGGTGTTTCATAACCCTGATCCGCTGTTGCACGAACCAGCTTCTCGGTAAGGCCGAGTGAAGAAAAACTCATAATTGATTAACTCTTGGATTGTCCCCCGACAAGGCGGGAGAGCCCGTGACCGAATCACGGAAATAAAGAACGACTACGGTCACCCACCAATGCTGGGGTGCCGTCCTCTAACAGGTCGTATCGGATGAGCCCGCGAGTTGGCATAACTAACCGTTAACTGCGGATTCCTTCGAGGCAGGATGCACGCACACTAACAGAGCGCCGGGTGAATAGCCATAGGTAGATAAACATCCCGGGGCGTTTTAGTCACAACACTCTGCCCCGCAAGGCTTTGATTTTGCCCCGCTGCGCTTTGTTGTCGAGACGCCGGCGCCGGGCTGACAGCGACGGCCGGGTGGCACGGCGCGCCTTTCTGGGTTTGACCGCTTCCTGAATCATCACTCGCAAACGTTCCAGAGCGTCGTCCTTGTTCTGCTCCAGGGTTCGATAAGTCTGCGCCTTGATGACAATGACGCCGTCTTTGCTGATGCGCTGGTCAGCCAGCGCCAGCAGACACTCCTTGTAATAGGCCGGCAAAGCGGAATTGGGCACGTCAAAACGCAAATGGACGGCCGACGAGACCTTGTTCACATTCTGGCCACCCGGCCCCCGGGCGCGCACCTGGGTAATTTCAAGCTCCCAATCCGCGATGCTCACTGCATTGGAAATGCGCAGCATTACTGCGCCGTGGTGACATACTTCAGCACTTCCACCACCTGTTCCGGGGTTTGCGCCCACGCCATGGCGGCGGCATCAACCTCTTTCAGAGGATGAATAATATCCTTATCGTGCAGGGTGATGTAAGGCGTACCCAGGGCCGCACAATAGCCCGCATCAAAGGCCGCGTTCCACTGTTTGTATTTGTCACCAAAGCGAATCACCGCCAGATCACACATTTCAATCAAGGTTTGGGTACGGATACCATTCACCTTGGCCGATTTATGATCCCGCCAGAAAGAATCGGATTCATCCCCCAGCACATCACCCGCTGCATCACTGGCGTCATGGTTGGTGACCGGCGCGGTAAATTCAACCGGTAATCCGGCCGCTTGCGCACCGGCCTGAATCTGTTCACGCCAGTCGGTATGGATTTCACCGGAAAGGTAAACGGTCCAGATCATAATGGTCTCCTGCTATGGTAATCAGATGTCATTGAAAGGCCATACAACCCGGTGGATGATACGCCACCGGGGCAACAGAAGCACATCGGCACCCTTGCGACAAGAATCAACGATGGTATTCGCCGGCGCGCTCCGGCTGGAAAATAACGTCCTCTATGCGCACCCGCAATACCCCGCCACCCGGCTTGGGCCATTCAATTTCGTCCCCCTGGGAAAGCCCCAGCAGAGCACTGCCCACCGGCGCCAGGATCGAAATATTGTCCGCCTCGGGGTCAACATCCCGGGGATAGACCAGGGTCAGGCAAAACTCTTCGTCCGATGAGGTCACCTTGAACTTGACGGTCGAATTCATGGTGACCACCGTCTCGGGAACCTCGGTCGGCTCGACCACCTCCGCGCGATCCAGTTCCGCTTCCAGCGCGTCTCTGCCCGGGAAGGCGTTCTCCGGCAGAGAGTCGAGCAACGCATCGAGGCGTTCGGCGTCGAGCGACGACATAATGATTTTTGGCTTTGTACTCACGTTAACCCTCTTATACTCGTTGTTAATACTTTATTGACGTAAATAGCTAAAACGGTGGAACAGACCGATCCACCTGCCTGGGCAGACTATCTGGAAAAATAACTATAAATATTAAGGTGTTGCTACAGAACGGAAAAACGAGAGACGCCGGGTCTCAATACGACTCTAGCCCAGACTGACGGCCTTGGCTACTGGCGGGTGCAGCGGACCGGAAAATAATTGCGGGCTCAGCGTTTATAGCCCTTGCCCACCAGATAAACCTCCCGGGAACGGGCCCGTGACGAATCCGGTTTGCGCACCACCACCTTGTCAAACACCGCACGGACCGCTTTGACATACTCGTCGTAGCCTTCACCATGGAACACTTTGGCCACAAAGCTGCCTTTGGGCTTGAGCACCTCGCAGGCCATGTCGAGGGCCAGCTCGACCAGATACATGGACGCAGCCTGATCCGCAGCATTGACCCCGCTGATATTGGGCGCCATGTCCGACACCACCACATCGGCCCTGGCACCCGCCAGTGTGGCCATAATCGCCTCGAACACCGCGTCCTCGGTGAAATCTCCCTGAATAAACTCAACCCCGGCGATCGCCGCCATGGGGAGAATGTCCGACGCTATCACCCGGCCGTTATGGCCCACCAGATCGGCCGCCACCTGTGACCAGCCACCGGGCGCGGAGCCCAGATCCATCACCAGCATATTGGGACGAATCAACTTGTCTTTTTTGTTGATTTCAAGAAGCTTGTAGCTGGCGCGCGAGCGGTAACCGTCCACCTGCGCCTGTTTAACGAAGGGGTCGTTGACGTGCTCATCGAGCCAGCGATTACTGCTTTTGGAACGGGCCATGGGAAGTTTGTCACCTGAAGAAATTCGGTCGTTATTGTACGTCGCCGGCGCAATCGCCGCAAAATCCGGGGCTGCGGCCGGTGACACTGACATTGCCCGACGGCCCACGTACAATTGGTCCCTCCCCTACACTGCCGGATCGACCCCGTGAAACTGGATGACGTAAAAAAACTGCACCAGAAAAAATATCGCCAGGCATTCGGGCACTATCTGGTGGAAGGCGAGCACCTGATTCTGGAGCTGCAAAAAGCCGCCCGCCAACAACCCGCCCTGCAACGGGCGCAGCTGTATGTGACCGACGCCTACAGTAGCTGGGCCAGCCCGTTTGACACTCGCGTGGTCAGCGACCGGCAAATGGCGCACATCGCCGACACCCGCACCCCGCAGGGCATTCTGGCGGTCGTGCCGCTGCCGTCGGCCAGCGGTACCCAGCAGGCTGACTCATCCGCTGCCAAGGCAATTTACCTGCATGAAGTGCAGGACCCCGGCAATCTGGGAACAATTTTGCGCACCCTGGCCTGGTTTGGCGGCTTTCGTTGCCTGCTCAGCCCCGACAGCGTCGACCCCTACAACCCCAAAGTGGTTCGCTCGAGCATGGGGGCCATCTTTCACGTGCCCCTGGAGACGGGCGTGTCTCTGGAGTCTCTGCCGCACCGCTATGCCCGCATCGCTTGCCTGGATCTGGACGGTGACCGCCTGACGGCCACCGGCTTTCAGCAGAGCGACTGCTATGTGTTTGGCAACGAAGCCCGCGGGGTACCCGCCGCCGCACGCCAGCAACTGAAGGCGCGGGCGTACAGCATCCCGGGCAGTGGCACCATCGACTCCCTCAATCTGGCGTCGACGGTCAACATGTGTGTGTACGAACTGATGCGCCAATAATCCCGCAGCGCGTTATTTTCCCAACAGCTCCCCCAGTGGGCGCAGATTGATGACGTGGTCACAGAGGGATTTGATCACCATCATCACCGGGGTGGCAATGACCAACCCCACCGCCCCCCACAACCAGCCCCAGAACAGCAACCCCACAAAGACCGCCACCGGGTTGAGACTGGACAGGCGGCTGGTCAGCCAGGGCATCAATAAATAACCTTGCAGGCTGGTAATGAACAGGGAGACACCGGCGACGATCAGAGCCATATTCATGGAACCAAACTGGATAAACCCGGCGGTGCCGGTGCCCAGAAACACCAGGAACGGGCCCAGGTAGGGAATACTGCTGGCCACTCCGGCGACGGCCCCCCAGAAACCGGCTTGCTCGACCCCCAGCAGCAAAAACGCCAGCCAGGTCAGAACCCCGACAAACACCCCGCTCAGCAACATCACGAACAAGAAGCGCCGGACCTGATGGTGAAAATCCGCCATAATGTAGGCCGCCTTGCGCATACGCCCAAAAGAAGGCCCCGCCATGCGGACCACCTTGCGCCGGTATAATTTGCCCACCGACAACAGAAAGTACACCAGAAACAGGGCGGAAAAACCCTGAGACACCAGCACCAGACCGGCAGAGGCCCCGCCGAGCAGAAACCGCTGCACACTGAAGGGCTGTTCGACGATGCGCACCGGGGTCACCCCCGGCATGCCGGTGTCCGCGTCACTGGCCGAGGCTTCGATTTCTTCAGCGGCCACCTGTGCTTTTTCGAGAATACTTTCTTCGGTGACCGGCACCCGCGCTTTTTGTTGCTGGAATTTACCAACGGCCTCCGGCACCTTGTCCAGCATCGCCAGAGCTTCACTGTGCAGCGGTATAGCGGCACTGACAAGGATCGCCACAACCAGAGTGACAACGAAGGCCGCGCTGATCGGACGGGGCACATGGAAGCGGTCAAAGGGTGACACCAACGGGTCCAGCGCGTAACTGATCAGCACCGCAACCACCAGTGGCAGTAACACCGCCTGCGCCCAGTCGATAAAGAAAATCGACGCGACACTCGCCAGCACAATAAGAGATACGCTGCGGGCGTTTATCGCCTTGATCAGCGGTGGCCGGCGGGTTGCAGGTGTATTGTCAGGCTGGTTCACCAACTGAACTCCTTGTTAGAGTCGTGTCGCTACACCTCTGGCTCCCGGTAGCTTTGCAGTCGGTTGAGCCAACCCGGCAACCAGGTATGCCGCTCAATGGGGTTTCGGGCGTTGTGGGCGCGCCGGGTCAGCACCACTGCGGCCGCCTCGCGGAACTGCTGCAACGCCGACTGGCCTCCGGCAGCGTCCATCTGCTGCAAGACCTGCAGCAAGCCCCAACCTTCGCCGTTATAACGCTCGCGGGAAGACAAGCCTTCGCCTTTGAAATTCACATAGTCTATTACAGCATAGGTGCCGCCCGGCGTTTCAACCAAGGCTTGCAGTCGTTGCTGTAAGCGCTGCTGCTCCGCTGGTGGTGCCGCCGCAATCGCCCGGCCCAGGGATGCCCTCGCCCGGGCCACGATAAATTCAGTCTGGATGGCGTGGGTGTCTGCCAGAAACAGCCGCAGTGAGCGCACCTGGTCGCTGTCCTCTGCCGCCATAAATTGGTCGCGATCAGCCCAGGGGGCCGCCATGGGGTCGAGTTCATCCAGCCAGCCCGGCAGCTCCACGGAACGCAGCCTCATAAAACTGATCAAGGCGGGAAAGCTTTCCACAAATCGTTCATCCACACCCTCCGGGTACCAGATAAAATGACCGATCCCCAACGATGGAAACGCCTCACCCCGGTTCCAGTGCACCAGACAGCGATGTTCACTGGCACATTCGTTCTGGAAAATCCGCTGCCCCACCCACGCCAGTTCCGCGCCGCTCAAGCGCAGTCCGGACTCGGATGGTTGATCCTCGCAGCCCGCGAGCAACAGCAGCAATACCAGGGGGAACAAACGGAAAAAACGGAAAAAACGACGAACATGCAGCACTGAGAAACCCCGGCTCAACAGACTGATCACAGATAGGCAGACAACAGTTCAGCTTAAGTAGCCGGACTGTGTCTGGCAAGTTATGCGCCGGTACCGGTATGAGCCTGGCCGGTCTCCAAACTGCTCCAGGCCGGTTTACCCTTGGCGGCGGACACGGTCATGGCGGTGCGCTCAAAGGTCAGGGCGAGGCGCTCGCACAGGCCCTCGGCAATAAGAGTGTTGTTGTCGGGTTCCTCTTGGCCCGCCCGTACAGCCACCAGCAGACGGGCACTGGCATCCCGGAACAATGTATTGCTCTCCCCCCGGGAACTCATCAGGTAAGTCTCGGCCAGCGCCTGCTGCCATTGCTGAAGCCGGGCGTCAACCCGCAGCCCGCGGTGTTTTTTGATCAACTGCCGCAAACGCATGGATACATGGCCCAGGTTCAGCCCGGTGAACCCCAAGTCGGTGATGTAACGATCCTTATGACCGATGTCCTGATCGTAGTTGGCCAGCCGCAACAGGCGCTCCCCCATGCGGCCATTGAACCAGTTTTCAGGATGGGGGTGGTTGTCGATATCCAGCAAGTCCCGGGCGGTGGCTTTCAGCAGCCGGCGTTGCATCAACTGGCTGTCCGGAGGAGCGACCAGTTTGAACACCCAATAGAGAAGCCCGATGCCGACGAACAAGCCCAATGCGGTACTGAGGGCGACTTCCACATTGAACATCATGTTGTTGCTGGGCTGCACAATGATGGTAAACGGAATGCAAAACCCCAGTCCGTAAGGCAGTGTCGGCCATTTCGCCAGCGCCAACAACCCTAAAAAATAGGGTCCGGCCAGCACCAGTACCAAAATTTCATAATCACCGCTGCCTTGTGACAACAAGGCCAGCCCAAACACCAGGGCGAAGGGTATCGACACGATCACCCCCACCAGGAGGCGGCGCATAAACGACGTCAGCGCGACCAGTGAAAAGCGCGCCAGGGTGACCGAAAACACCACCGGCATGATCATCATGACAACCGCGGCAGGACTGGCGGTGGCCACCCACACCCCCGCGCCAATCAGAAACACCACCGCGGTCCGCAAGCCGTTGATGGCCCCCAGCAGGGGGTCCCGGTGGGTGGTCAGCTTGGGGGCGTTCAACAGGGTGCTGTCCCGGTTTTCCAACGCGTTATAAGCCCGCAGCACCACCACCAGATCCGCAACCAGCTCCAGCGAGGTACGGGTCATGCGGAAAATGATCGCGGACTCGTCCACAAAGCGTTCGCGCTTTTCCAGCAGATCCCGCCGCAGGGCCTGGGTCTGCAGGTAGGCTTCTCCGTAGTTGTTGGCGGCGACAATCTTTTTGAAATGCGCCTGCATTTGCTGTTGCAGGGTGGCAAACGCCGGGGACACCAGATCGCCGTGGTTTCGATGAAAACGCCCGAGGATCTGAATCACCGCCAGCAGGGACATCACCTTGTTGCACAGCACATTGGCCGCCCGGGCCCGACCCGGGCCCTCCGGGCCTTCATAAACCACGGCACTGGAATCCTCCGTCAGCGTCATCAGGGTTTCCAGAATCTTGTCCGCCTGCTGGTGACGCTGCTCGTGGGTACTTTTCGGGTCCAGCTCCAGCGTGAGGTAACTCACCGTCATGTTGATGACATTACGGGCGTGGCGGCGCAGGCTGTCCTTGACCTGAACCGGCCACAGCAGTTGGCTGACCAGCATGGCGCACACGGCACCGACGGCAATTTCACTGATCCGCGCCTGGGCAATCACAAAAACCGCCTCGCTGTTGGCGGTGGTGGTATCCACCATCACCATGACCACCACCAGGCCAGCGGTCATAGCGGCCATCGCAAAGGCGTAGGTAAAGTTCCGGCTGAGCACCATAGTGGCGGCGGCCGAGTTCAATCCGACCCAAAGAGCCAGTCCGGCGAGGGCCAGATAGGGGTAAGGGGTAAGGAACGCCAGGATCAGAATACCAACCAGCCCACCGACCACCGAACCGGCCACCTGACAGACCACCTTTTCGATCACCAGGCCACTTTCGGGACGAATCTGCAGAAAGATGGCGGATACCAGAGCCCAATAGGGCCGGTCCAGCCCCAGCGACATGGATACAAACAACGCCATGGCCATGGCGATCACCCCCTTCACAGCAAAAATCATGCTGCTCCGGTCGGGGGTGAGCAACTGAACCGCTAAGGGGTGCGTGGACATGGCAACCACCCTACTGGTCGGCGTCAAGGTAAATCGAAACGGTCATGCCTGCACTGATATTGATACCCTCAGGAAGTGGATCGAGGGCAATGTCCACCGGGATGCGTTGCGCCAGACGCACCCAATTGACCACCTGTTTGACCTGGGGCAGGAGTTCGCTGTTACTGCTGGCGTTGGTATCGGCGATGCCCCGGGCGATGCTCACCACCTGGCCGGTGAGTTTGTGCTGCCCGCCCATCAACGTGATTCGGGCGTGCTGGCCCACATGGACGCCCTGCAGTTTGGTCTCTTCAAAATAGCCGGTAACGTAAAAAGAGTCCTTTTTCAGCAGAGACAACACCGCCTCGCCTCTGGTGACGTAATTGCCTTCCCGCAGACTGATGTTGCTGATGGTGCCGTCTTCCGGCGCCGTCATGCGGGTGCGTGTCAGGTCAATGCGCGCGCTGTTGAGCTGTGCCCGGGCCAGTTCGTAACTGGCCCGGGCCGACTCGGCCTGGATACGATAGGTTTCCAGACTTTCATCGCTGATGGTCTGGCGGCCACTCAGCCCCTGGCGGCGCTCATACTGATGCACGGCCAGTTCCCAGGCGCTGCGCTGCTCGGCAAGGTAGGCCTCCGCTTCGGCAATTCTTGCCTTGGCACGGGTGTCATCAATGGCAAATAGCGGGTCGCCGGCGCTGACCGCCTGGTTGTTGGCCACATGCAGTCGGGTCACCCAACCGGAGACGTCCGGCGCCAGCGTGATCACTTCCGCTCGTACCCGGCCATCCCGGGTCCAGGGGGAATACAGATAATGATTCCAGACCCAGTAACCCGCCAGCAGTGCGACCACCACCACCAGCAACGTCACCCCGATACGCACCATTTTTGCCATAAGCCAGTCTAATTCCCGAACAAATAAACGATTGCCGCCAGATAACACACCAGCAGCCCCACCTCGAACCAGGCTGCCTTCCAGATATGACGGCGCCAATCCAGATAATGTAAGACTTGCCGGGTCAGCGCCGTCAGTATGAACGCCATTGGCACCAGAGCCAGCAGCGGACTGATCAGCACTCCTCCAAAACTCAGTTCGTGAAGCATGTATCCCTTATCGTGACTGTGTCACTGCAAGAAAAACAGATGTGTTGCCAAGAATAGCTAAATCGCTGGCGGGGGTCAGTTTTTTTTGCCGGCAATAAAAAACACCGGGCAGGGCCCGGTGTGAAGCTGATGACAGACTGATCATCAGAAAACCACTGAAGATGTCTTGCTTAATCGCCGAGCGGCCCCTCTTTGAGGGCAGCTTTCATGCGCAGTCTGAGGATGGGGCCAACCACCGCCGGCAATACCAGCCCCAGACCGGCCACCACCCACAGCCCCAGCGCCAGTGGACTGGCCCAGAGGGTGCTCCAGTCACCGTCCGACAGAATCAGGGCGTGGCCGAGGTTCTTCTCCATTTCCGGCCCCAGCAATAACCCCAGAATGATCGGCACCAGGGGTATTTCCAACTTGCGCAGAAAATAACCGGCCACTCCGAACGCCACCATGAAGTACAAGTCGAAGGTACTGTTACTGATGGAGTAGATGCCCACGAACGCCACCATGGTGACGATCGGCAGCAAATACATCGGCGGGATCGACAGCAACCTGACGAACACCCCGATCATCGGCACGTTCAGCAGCAACAGCAGCACGTTGCCGATCAGCAGCGCGGCAATGACTCCCCAGACGATGTCGGCGTTCTGCGTAAACATCAGCGGCCCGGGGGTGATGTTCAGCGAGATCAGCATCGCCAGCAACACCGCAGTGGTTCCGCTGCCGGGCACGCCCAGTGTGAGCATGGGGACCAGTGCACCGGAGGCGGCGCCATTATTACCGGCTTCGGGCGCGACCACGCCACGAATATCCCCGTCACCGAAGGTACCCTTCTTGCCAATCACCCGCTTTTCCAGGGTGTAGCTGATGAAACTGCCCAGGGACGCGCCGGCACCGGGCAGCACACCGGCGATGAAGCCCAGCACACCACCGCGCAACTGCGTGGGCAGGGTGCTGAAAAACTCCTTGAATGTCAGAGTCACCTTGCCGACGTTGACCTTCTTGTGGCCGCTGCGAATACGGGATTCCACAAAAAACAGCAACTCGGAGATGGCAAACAGACCGACAATGGCCAGAATGAAGTCGATCCCTTCGTACAGTTCCAGCACACCGAAGGTGTAGCGCTGGGTACCGGTGCTGATATCAATGCCCACGGTTGAAATCATGATGCCGATCGCCGCGGCAATCACCGTTTTCATCGGGTTTTTACCGGTGATACCGCCCAAGGTGGCAAACGCCAGCACAAACAGGGCGAAATACTCTGCCGGGCCAAAGGTCAGGGCAAATTTCGCCAACACCGGGGCCAGCATGATCAGACCAATGGTACCGATCAGGCCGCCAGCAAAGGACGCGATGGCCGAGATTGCCAGCGCATCCGCCGCCCGCCCCTTGCGCGCCATGGGATAGCCGTCCAGGCAAGTCATCATCGCCGGTTCGTCACCGGGTATGTTGAGCAGAATGGACGAGATCCGCCCGCCATACATGGCACCGGCGTACACCGAAGTCAGCAGGATCATTGCGGTTTCCGGGGGCAAGCCGAGGGTGAACGCCAGCGGAATCAGGATCGCCACACCGTTGGCGGGCCCCAGTCCCGGCAAACACCCGATCAGAGTGCCCACGAACGCCCCGAACAGGGCGAACATCAGGTTGTACGGCGTTAACGCCACCGCAAACCCGTCCATCAAAAAGCCGAGGGTTTCCATCAGTTGATCTCCAGCAGGCCGGCCGGCAGACTCAGTGACAGGCCATAATTAAACAGCCCGAACACCACCACGGCACTGATCAGACCCGTGAGAAAGCCTTTGCCCGGGGTCGCCCCCATGCGCCAGCACAAGGTCCCCACCGCCAGGGTGGTGGAGATCACAAAGCCCAGTGGCTCCAACAAGAAGGCATAAACCACCAGCACCACCACGGCCACCAGCAGCTCGACCACGGTTTTGCCCCAGGGCCACTCGGCCTCGGGATCCGGCTTTACCATCAGATAGAGACTGCCGATAACCAGCACCACCGCCAATATGGTGGGAAACGTCTCCGGGCCGACCCCTTCCGAGCCACCGAACGGCTCAGGCCACTGCTGGGCCACCCAGCCGTAGGCTACGGCCAGGACCAACAGGCCCAGGCCGAGCAAGCGGTCGCTCAGTCCGCTCATTTCATCAATCCGATTTCACGGGACAGGTCGGCAATATCCTGCACCTGCTGCTGCACAAAACTTTCGAACTGATCGGCATCCGGATGGAACGGAATCAGACCATTGCTGGCCATCACCTGCTTCCACTCGTCGCTGGCGTACAGTGTGTCGATCGCCTCGACCCAGTATTGTTTGGCTTCGTCACTGGCGCCTTTGGGCATATAGAAGCCGCGCCAGTTGGGGCCGACCGCATCGATGCCCTGCTCCTTGGCCGTCGGGATGTCACCGAACTTGCCGGGCAGGCGCTCGTCCGCCAGCACCGCCAGCACGCGCAGATCGCCCGAGTCCATGAAACCCGTGGCTTCCGAGATGTCACCGGTAAAGGCGTCCACCTGGCCACCAACCACCTGGGTCATGGCCTCGCCACCGTTGTTGTAGGACAGGTAGGGAATCGCCGGCAATTGTTCGACGCCAGCGGCTTTGGCGGCAATCAGCACTTTCAGGTGATCCCAGCCACCGCGGGCACTGCCACCGGCAAACTTGATCGACCGGGGGTTGGCCTTGCTGGCTTCAAACAACTCGCTCAAGGTTTGGTAAGGGGAGTTCTTGCCCACGGCGATGATGCCGTAATCGGCCCCCAGCGCACCGACCCAGGTCACCATGTCCGCATCCAGATTGGGGAACTGCTTTTGCGCCAGGCGTGTCGTGGTCGCGGTGGACGCGGCCACCAGAAGTTTGTCGTCGCTGTTACGCTTGCTCACGGTGTGCGCGTAGGCCACACCACCACCCGCGCCGGCCATGTTGATGGTCTGCACACTGCCCTCAACCAGCTTCAGCGTTTGCATCACGTTACCAACACTGCGACAGGTAAAGTCCCAGCCGCCACCCGGATCAGCCGGCGCCAGACATTCCACTTTGCCGGAAGGCTGCCACGCCATGGCCGACATACTGAAAACGGCCGCTGCCGCAAACGTCAGAGTTCGTTTGATATACATGAATCATCTTCCTTCACTTGTTGTTGTATGCGCTCCGCAGGAGCCGCCCAACAGACAGATTAAAAGGCGCCCTTGCTTCTCCAAAGTTTGTGGACGTAATGCCTTTTAAAAACCTAACGGGCATTATGTTCATAAAGTTCACGGGCAAATCCGCAACCGGTGATTTACTCTGCACTTTCAACGACAACAAAATCCGATTAAGCCGTGGCGAGAAAAACCCAACTCAAAACCCGCATGATCCTTACTCTCGGGCTGGTCAGTGCCTTGCAAACCGCATTGATTGGCGGGTTTGCCGGTTATTACCTCAGCGAATCGCTGTACCGCGAGATCGGCCAGCGGGCGTTGATGGTCGCCAAAACAGTGGCTGCCAGCCCCACCGTGATAACGGGCATTCAACAGCGCGACACGGTCACCCTGAACCACCTTGCCCGCACCCTCGCGGCCACCAATGAAGCCCTGTTTATCGTCATCGGCGACCATCAGGCCATTCGGCTGGCGCACCCCTCACCCGAGCGGGTGGGCCACTCCATGGCGGACGACGACGGTGACGATGGCCGCCAGGCTCTGATCGACGGCCGCGGCTACATTGCCCGCGCGGTTGGCAACCTGGGAGAGTCCATGCGGGGTAAGGCCCCGGTCAGAGCTCCGGAAAGCGGCGACATCATCGGGATCGTGTCCGTCGGTTACAGCGTGTCCCAGGTGAGCGCAACCATTCAGCGTTACAACTTCGTGCTCTACGGCGTGGTCGGGGTAATGTTGCTGCTCAGTATTCTGATTGCGGTGGTGATTGCCGGACGCTTCAAGCGGGAGATATTCGGTCTTGAGCCGGAAGAGATCGCCCGCCTGTTTGAAGAACGCAACGCCACCCTGCAATCGGTGCGGGAGGGTATTATTGCCATCAACCGGGATGGCGTGATCACCACCGTGAACCGCACCGCCCTGGAAACCCTGGGGCTGGATGAACAGACCCCGGTCGCCGGCCGGCCAATTCTGGAGGTATTGCCGGAAAGCGACCTGCTCGCCGTCCTGCAGTCCGGCCTACCGGACTTCGACCGTGAAGTATGGCTCAGAGGCCGTCAGATGGTGGTCAACCGGCTGCCGGTGCGCCAGGGCGATGACATCATCGGCGTAGTTGCCAGCTTTCGACGGCGGGATGAACTGGATCACGTCAGCCAGCAACTGACCCGGATTCAGCAATACGCCGATGCCTTGCGCAGCCAGACGCACGAGTACTCCAATAAATTGAACACCATTGCCGGTCTGATTCAGATTGGCGCCAACGCCGACGCCCTGAGCCTGATCGGCCGGGAAGTCAGTGGCCATCAGGAGCTGATTCACTTCCTGCTGGATGCGGTGCCGGATCCGGTGATCGCTGGCTGTCTGCTGGGCAAGTACAACCGTGCCAAAGAAATGGGCCTCCACCTCGCCATTGATCCTGGCAGCCAAATGATCGACCTGCCTGACAACTTGCCCCGTGACCAGCTGGTCAGCGTGCTGGGCAACCTGATCGACAATGCCCTCGAAGCCACCCGCAAACACACCGGCGCCGGCGGAGAGGTAACCCTCTCCATGACGGACCTGGGGCAGGAACTGATTTTTGAGGTGGAAGATCAGGGACCCGGCATCGCCGAGGAGGCGCGGGAAAGCATCTTCGAAAAAGGGGTCACCACCAAAACGCAAAAAGAAGAACAGCAACACGGTTACGGGCTGTATCTGGTGCGGCAGTTCCTGAACCGCTGGGGCGGATCCATCACTCTGGAAAATCTGGCCGGCAGTGGCAGCCGTTTCACCTTATACTTACCCAAACGTCCGGCTATCCCTTATAAATCAGGAGCATCCATTGAGCACCATCCGTCTGCTGATCGCTGAAGATGACCGTCAGATTGCGGAGATTCAGCGAAGGTTTGTTGAACGTCTCGACCATGTTGAACTCTGTGGTATTGCGCACACCCTCGCCGATGCCCGCGACCTGGTGGAAGTGCTGGCGCCGGACCTGATACTACTGGACGTGTACTTTCCCGATGGCAGCGGTCTGGAGCTGTTGCGGGAGCTGCGCGCCCGGGACAGCCGCAGCGATGTGATTCTGATCACCGCCGCCAAGGAAGTCGACACCCTGCGCAGTGCTTTGCGCGGCGGCGTATTTGATTACATCCTCAAACCGCTGGTGTTCGAGCGGCTGGAAGAAGCCATCAACCGCTTCCGCCATCAACTCGAGCACCTGTCCGGACTGAACCAGCTGGCCCAGAGCGAAGTGGATGCGCTGATCCCCAGAAGCGCGGAGGAAGGTGCTCCGACCCCCAATGGCCGTCTGCCCAAGGGCATAGATGCCCTCACCCTGGAGAATATTCAGGAAGTTCTCGCCAACGGCGAACACTGGAGTGCGGAGGAAGTGGGCAGCGCCATCGGCGCCTCCCGCACCACCGCCAGACGCTATCTCGAATACCTGGTGGGCACCGGCACCCTCATCGCCGAAGTCACCTACGGCAGTGTGGGCCGGCCGGAAAGGCGCTATCGGGTGGTGGAGTAGGCTGAACGGTCGACAGCACTTGGTGCAACCTCAGTAATAGTTTTTTTTGCCGAATATCGCTTCGATTTCTTTTGGCCATTTGAACTTGAAGGGGGTGAGTTTCCACCAAAACATTGATGGCATGAAAATCATGAATACCAAATTACCTAATATTCGTCTTATGAGTGTTTTGGAGTTCAAATATCTTTTGTATGAATCATGATTGATGCCAATAAGCTCGACACGCTCCTTCTCTGCAACCTCTCCATGGTAGTACCTAACAATGAAGTTCCATCTTTGATACATAACGCCTTCATTGAAAGTTGAGGATATTCTCTTGCGCTGCAAGGCCCTTTTGGGCTTTTTTCCACAAAAATAATGGTTATTCCTCAAATATAGATGTGAGTAATACTGACGCTCCCACATTACGCCGGAACCCAGATACTGCAGATTATGGGAAAAACTTACCTCCAGTTCATTCCAGGGTATCCGGTAGAAAGTGCCTCTATGCCCCACGTACACCACCCCCCCGTGCCGGTCGATCCGCACCGGCAGAGTGAGCGGAAAAAATATCTCAAACAGGTAAACGGCCGCCCATAGGGGCACGAACAGCGCCGCCGAAGCAGCGAATACGCCATAATAGAACTGACCAATAATCCACATAATCGACAAGGCGACAATCATAAATAGGTTAATGGGAACCAACTGAAACCGTCTAAGAATCATAAACGCGGTTCGTACATCAATGATTCGTTCATCGATATGCGAAAATCCAAAGTCCATTGCATCTGACGAAGTCGACACTCCTGCTACCATGGAAGCCGGAGGGCTAGCGAGCCGCTCACCCTGAGTCCGATACCAAGGTTTCTGTAACTGTTGCTCAAGGTCCGTTTCCGGCAAATCACAGTTCAAAGGTGAGTCGCTCATTAACCCCCAGCTCCTTTACGGTGGTACCGTCCAGTATGACCCGCAATCCGCCATCCCCGGTCACTTTGCGACCGCCCTTGACGTACTCGATCAGCAGTTCAAGCTGGTCGCATTTGTTGTGGTTATAGTGGGTGAACCGGTAGGTGGCCCCCGGGGGGGAGGCGCGCACGGTCCGTCTCTGCCTGAATATTCCGGTAATGTCATTCCATTCATTGCTCAGGATCAGGTTGCGATTCGCCTCGTACAGCCTGATGAGCACTGCGCACTGTCCCTCGCGGTAGCCGGGGAAATACACCGCCAAGCTGGTGATTTCGGACAGCACACGGTGTTCCCCCTGACGGGTGATGGCGGGCAGGGCGGGCACATGGTCTGTAATGGACACCACCGGCGAGAACAGCAAATGGTAAAAAGCGTCCATCTCCGCCTCAAAGTAGGCCCGGATCGCGGCCCCATCCTTCGTTGGCACCAAGGCCTTGCTTGCCTCCAGCAGCTCCGCGTTTTCAGGTCGCGACTGGCCAGCCCAGTAGCGCAGATAGGGTCCATCCCCCCAGAAAGACTGGCACAGGAACTCCTCGATACGGGAGCGGGCGATGTACAGCTGGACAGCGGTGACTGCCACAGAAAACACCACCAGCACCGCACCCACAAGCACAATCGGGGTTCCCACCAAGGTGGCAGTACCTGCCACCGCCAACGCGGTCAGGTAACCGATACCAATGGCCAAGCCAATCTGGACGCCGGCCAGCACCACCGCGACACTATGACCGGTACGCTGAGCTTGCCAAGCGGCTCTACTCTCAAGAGTTATTGTTAATAATGGTCCAACATAAGGCAGGTATTTAATTACCGTTTTTGTTATAAATTGCGTACCCTTTGACAAGAGTTTCAATTCCTTCACACCGCCTAAGACCACCGACACCTTGCCTCCAGCCGCCGCCAGGTCCACCCCCAGGGATTTGGCGTACTCCGTGCGGATCAGCAGCCCACTGAGGTTGATCACGCTTTCCGCCAGGCTCCATAAGCCGTCCACCATCGGTAACCACTGGTCGATGCTGGAGCGGTCCGCCAGCACGACATCTTGCCGGGTGACCTGCAGACCGGAGAACAGGCTGGCCAGATTGACTGCCTGAAACAGAGCCACCGCGCCGATGAATTTGCCCCGGTTCTGTTTGATGTCGGCCACCACCGGGTCAAGCCGGGTGTGCAGCCAGCCAAAGGGGTTGTCCCGGAAGTCGGGGGTCAGGTGGAACACGTCGATCAGAGTGTCGCGCAACCGGTTGCGTGCGTTTGCTTCCAGTATGCCGGCGGCGAGGGGAGACAAGGCAAGTTCAGACAGGTTATAACCCGAGGCGGTCGCCAGAGCACGGCGGTTGGCAGTCATGAGCAGCTCGGTGGCCATTTCCAGGGTCACACTCTGTTCATGGATGAGGATCCCGTAACGCCGGGCGACTTGCCGGATCCGTTGCTGCCATTGCGCCCGGGTTTGCGGGTCGGCCGCCCAGCCTCCCTCTGCGGCGGCGGGCGCGGCGAACTCCAGCAACAGGGTGTCCGCTGCAGCGGTGGCTGGCACATAGCCCGGCATGTCATCCATGCGGTCCACAATGTTCAGGGTGCCATAGTCAAAGCCGGGAAGCGCCTTGAGTTTTTCGGTGATCTTGTTGGTGGCAGTGACCAGAAACAACACGCTTTTTAACGTGTCACCAATGGTGCCGGCGTCTTCACCCGGTGCCAGCCAGGTGCTGGCGTCCTCCCGGCCGGTGTCAGCGGCGCCATAACCGTCGAGAATGTCCGCCAGCTCCTGTTCTACCGCCCGAAACCCCTCCGCACTGTAGGTGTCATTGAGTTCCAGTTTTCTGGCGAGCGGCCGGGAGGCCATCCATTGCTTCCAGTCGGCAAATACCCGGGTCCGAATCTGGTCATACTCTTCAATTTGCCGGTGATAATGCTCTACAAAGGCGTCCTTTTCGGATGCCCGAATGCGTTCTCGCAGGGTGTCTGTGACCTTTTGGCGCCCGCCATCCGAGGTTTTTTTGGCCGTTTCCCGCGCAATCAGCGCATCCACCATGTGGGCGGTGGTATAGGCGTAGGCGTTCTCCTCCGCATGGTTCTTGATCAGATGCACATACAACGCGTGCAGTTGCCCCAATTCGGCGGCAATACCGATTTCATCATCCAGCGCAACGCCGTAAGCATACTCCGTGGTTTTCTTGCACACCCCGAGAACGTCAGCCGCGTCCGTGCCTTGATTGAAAGCCGTAAGGCTCCAGCCGAACTCAACCGGGAGCGGCCGGAATTCTTCAATAAACCGGAACACCGTCTCGACCTCAGCGATATTGTCGCCCTGCCCCTTAGCTGGCAGTTCATCCAGCTCAAACACCTGCATGTACTGCGTGCGGACCGCCGCATCCGTCCTGACCAGCTCCTGCAGGCGCGGGGGCCACCGATGGGTGACAAACTTCAGAAACACCTGCCCTGCTGCGGGGTGTTCAATACAGGGCAAAGCCAGCTCCGCGTCCTGCCCCGGCAACAACACGGAGTTTATCCCGGGCTGCACATCCCGAATCTCTCCATTCTGGTCCACGCGGTATTCATGCAGCACGCCATAAGCCCCGGAATACAGATACACCCAGCCCGCGGTCAGCTTTCTCAGACAGTAATGCGCGTACCCCATAGAGACCGCCGGCGGGGAAAAGCCCGCCGGCAAGGGAGTTTCTTCCTGACTGACCGCCCAGCGCACCGGGTACAGGGCCACCGTTTTGTCAGGCAGGGGGCACATCTGAACCGCGGAATTGATATCATCCGTTCCCTGCAAGAACGCAGCACTATTGGCGTTGCCCATAATCCCGTCCCTCCCTGGACTGTTGTTCCGCGTATGCAGCGACGCGTACAATGGCTTGTGACGGTTGCGACGAATGACGGTCCCAGATTGCGGTCACGTCCGCACGGGCAAACGCGTCCAGGCCCAGCCAACCGTGGGTATTGATATACAGAGCCAGATCCCTTGTGCTCCACAACCCTTTACCATTGGCGGCCCGGATCAGCCGGACAATGATCGAATCGCCCTCTTCCTGCCTGCTCTCGCTGCCCATCAGCTGGGGGAAATAAGTGGCGGTGTGGCACTCGAGCCTTCTGAGTGCCGTGCGCTGCACCGCCTTCTCCATGGCCACAAGATGCTTTTCCCGGATCACAAAGGGGGCCGTTTGCCGATCGCTGGCTGGAGTAGCCTGGCGAAAATATTCCCAGGCCCCGGTGGTTCGTTCCTGAACAGCTACCACACTCGCCGGCCCCAACAGGCGGCCGCTGTCTTCACCGGAGCGGTCGGTCGAGAGCAGCCCTCGAAGTATCTCCGGATCGTAGAATCGAAAGATCGCCGGCTCACCGCCGGTCGTCAGCGCCATCAGTAAATCGCGACAATGCCGAGCCAGCTGCTCAATCCCGAACTCCGATGCCAGCGCAATGGCCACCCCGTGTTGCACCCAGCCAGCAAAACAACGGGTGGCAAAAGGGCCGTCGAGCGGTGCCTTGACCAACCAGGGAGAAATCGCCATCAACCCTTCAAGCTCGGTACCCCGGTACAGCGCCTCGCATACCGGGGCCCCCTCATCCCCATAGATATACCGGGACAGTCCATCTATTTTTGCGCCATCGGCCAGGATGTAGGTCTCCGCGTCGCCGCTTATGCGAGGCATACTCATGAGGTCGTACCTGCGGTCGTGTCTGGGCATAGCTCACAGAGTCCTTTGCCCTGTTGGGCGGCATTTTTCAGCGCCCGGATCTGATCCGCGGTCGCCAATGGTCTTGTGGCCCCCGGTGAAGGCGCGACCTCGCCTGTGCTCACCACACCAGATTTGTCCACCGTCCCCGGCCGCTCCGGCACCTCTGTCTGCGGTCCGCTTCCCCTGCCCGCCGTGCCACCTGCATTCAGCCTGATGGTCGGACCGCCCATGGCGACGCCACCGGGATCAATCTTTACAAAACTGCCAGCGGCTTGAAGGATTATTTCGGCGCCGGCCTCGATGACAACTTTGTGACCGGCCTTAATGTGCAGTTCACCGCCGGACTTACTCAGCCAGGCCGTTCCGGCTCTGAGGTGCAGACTGCCGGTAACCTGAAAACTGTGGTTCTTGCCGGTCTGTGCCCACTTGTCACCCTTGACCGTGGTGTGGCTGTTGGCCTTTATCTGGCTGAAGCGGTCGTTCGCCACGGTCAGATGGCGGTCGTGGCGAATGACCTCCGTGCGGTTGTGCCGGGTGTGCACAGCCAGGTCTTTCTGGGCGTGGAGGTAAATCTGCTCCTGG
>NZ_MEIY01000001.1:1105048-1189018 GCF_001752365.1 Marinobacter sp. X15-166B
TTGCCGTCCTGCCAGATCACCAGCTCCACCGGCTGCTCCAGCACCGCACCGGCGGCAATGGCGGGGTCGGTGCTGGCCAGCTGCAGACGGCCGTGACACAGCGCGGACAGCCGTTCGGTCAGGGTAAAACGGACCAGAGCAAACACATCGAGGGGAAGTTCACCGACACGGGCGGTGAACTGCAATCCGGTTGCCTTGCGCATATCTTCAGTCCTTGAAGGTATGGTTCTGTAGGTATTCGGCTAAAGAGTCTGTCGCAAAATAAGGGGTTAAGCAAACTCCTCCGGCGCCAAAGAGGCACCAGGTCTCATCGGATCAGCGCCTCCCCCCATACTTCAGAGAAACGTTGCCAGATACAGCCTCTCGACTTTCTCCCTGGCCCACGCCGTTCTGCGCAAAAACTTAAGGGACGATGTTACCGAAGGGTCGCTTTTGAAGCAGTTGATGTTGACCTGCCCGGCCAGCCGTTCCCAGCCATAGTGCTCCTTCAGTCGGATCACCACCATTTCCAGGGTAATTCCGTGCAGTGGGTTATTCGGTTGCTCGCCAGTCATACCTGATGATGCTCTCCTGAGTTTGCCTGTGATTTATTAATGCGTTTGAGGGTCCTAAATGGGCCAACTGGTTAGCCGCTCCCCGAACACCAGCAACAACAAGGGAACGGGAGAAATCGCCAGTGCCACCAACAGTACAAAACGAAGGGGGGAAAACAGATGGCTCATGCCGGCAGCCAACGCCAGCCCGCCGCCGCCACCGATCACCACGTTGCCGGGAAAATTGATGGCCACCAGCAACGCCAGATGGCGGTGCCGCAACAGCATGGGCACCAGCCGTCGCGGCGACTGCTGAATCATCCGCTGCAGTCGCTGGCGGCTGTCCAGCCCGTGTAACTTTTCCAGAAATGCCGCCGCCCGGAACAAATGCAGGTCGTGCAGAAACCGGGCGACCGCCGGCTCCGGAATATAGCGCCCGACTAAAAACCCCAAACTCAGGGATAACAAGGTGGCACCATACACCAGCGGCACGATTTTGGGACCGAAAATCATCATCAGCGCCAGTCCGATCTCTATGCCGGGCACGAACGGAATCGCCAGCAACACCACGTAGGCGGCCACCGACGTGAGAATGATGCGATGGAGCATGGCTTCGTTGGACGGCCGGATGTCAATATCCAGTCCTTCCACAAACCCTTGGGTCAGCAGATTACCGGCGACGATCAGCGCCACCAGAATAGCCAGTTTCAATAACCCGGTCAGCTTTTTGTTAACCGGCATAATCCTTCCCTGTCTGGCTACCGGAGGCTCAGGGCTGCCTGGCTGCAGTGACCGTATCCACCAGTCAGCCCTTGAACCAGAACTCTTTCTCGAACGTCCAGTACCAGCGCTTGTTGACCCAGGTATAAGTGCCTTCGATTTCGTCGCCGGTAACCGTTCCTCGCCAGACAATAACGGCGTCGGCGTTGAGACACGGCGCTTCTGCCATCATTTGAATGCGCTCGCCCTCAACTCGTACCCAGTATTTTGCCGGGGCATAACCACAGCGGCGCTCGCACTCTTCGGACACAAACAAACCGTCGCGAAACACCAGTCTGTCGTCTATGTCTGCGGGTTCCCCCTTTGGTCCCAACCGGCTCTGAAACGTCTTGCCATCCAGCACCATCCGTGAGGGCGGCACAGCCCCCTGAGACACACCTGTTTATATTTTAGCCAACCCCAGGTCGAATAGACAGGCGGCATGGCCGCTATAATTGACACCCCCAATCACCTTGAGTAGGGTGGCTGTTGCGTAAATTGCCTTGAAAAATAAAAACTTATAAAACCAGGACTAGCTTCAAATTGTCATGGACTGATTGGAGTAATACGCAATGATAAAAAATATAACCATGGCGGCCCTCCTCATGGTGGGTCTGTCGATCAGCACTGCTCTGCACGCCACGGAAGTCGAATACCTCAACTCAGGAAAAATTCTGCCCACGACCATGCCGTTCTCCGAGGCGGTCCGCGTCGGTGATGTCGTGTATTTATCCGGCCAGGTCGGCAATATTCCGGGCACTCTGGAACTGGCACCCGGCGGCATGAAAGCGGAGGCCAGGCAAGTGATGGAAAACATTAAAACCAGCCTGGAAGCCCATGGCCTGAGCATGAACAATGTCGTCAAGTGCCTGGCCATGCTGACCGACATGTCAGAGTGGTCGGATATGAACGAGATTTACCGCTCCTACTTCTCCGAAGGCCGCTACCCGGCGCGCAGCACGATTGGCGTTTCTGCACTGGCATTTGGTGCCCGCGCCGAAGTTGAATGCATCGCGGTCGTTGGCAACGATTAACCCATAACCGCGCGTTTATAACACCCGGCAATTTACTGCAGTGGCGACCCTTTGGGGTCGCCGTTTTTTGTATTGGCGAAACTCTACCCGCTCCGTCAAAGCGGAGCTTGCAGTCGAGCTGGCCCCCGCACCGGCCGGGTCCAGCGCTCGGACAACAGCACCCCAAACAGGGTCAGTCCGCCGCCGGCAAAATGGTGCATGCCCAGGGTCTCACTCAGCCAAAACGCAGCAATTATCGCGGTCAACACCGGTGTGAGATTGAAGAACACGGTGGTCCGGCTGGGCCCCAGGTGCTTGATGCCGGTCATCCACGCCAAGGGCGCGCCGATGGACGCAAACACACAGGCGTACAACACCAGCGGCAGATTATCACCGTTGAGACCTGCCTTGGGCGACAGCAGAAACATCGGAAACAACACCACCACAGCGACCAGAACCTGTGCGTACAGTAACTGCATAGCGGTCAGTGGGATCTGCCACCGCTTCAGCAAGGTGCTGTATACGGCGTACGCAAACACAGCCACCAGCATCATACCATCGCCGCCGTTAATGCCTTGCTGGGCAAGGGTACCCAGATCCCCTGAAGTGATGACGATCAATACCCCCACAAAGGAAAACACCGATCCGACCACCGCCCCCATGGTCAGCCGAAACCCCAGGGTCAGCATCGCCATAATCAATGACATAACCGGCATCAGCGCCAGTACAATGCCCATGTTGGTGGCGGATGTTTTCGGGGCCGCAAAATAGGCCAGACTCTGATACACCGCCATACCCAGCAGGCCCAACACAAAAATCTTGCCCAGATGTGCGTTAACCACCGGCCAGGCGCGCAATGTCGGGCGCAACAATACAGGCGTCAGCAGAGCCGCGGCGAACAGCCAACGATAAAACCCGATCTCCGCCGGAAAAATCACCCCCACGGTCAGTTTGTTGACCACGGTGTTGACCGCCCAAAACAACACTGCCAGTAGCGGAAACGCGTAATACATGAACACAGCCTCAAAAAATAAAAGAGAAACCAGCGCTGGTATTATCCTCTTGTCACTATCGAAGGCTATACTGATTTTCGGACAACATGGCGCTGGTTTAGGACAAGATGGATAAAAATTACATTGAAATTCCGACGCTCCGTGAGCTTCCCGCACGGGTGTATTTTCGCTACGACGAGTTTGGTGCTGATACCCATGCTGCCGCCCACCGTCACCGCTGGGGGCAGCTGAATTTTACCGCCCGTGGCGTGATGCAGCTGGAGATCGACGGCCGGCCGTTCATGTCGCCACCGAACTATGCGGTGTGGATTCCGCCCAACGCGTTACACAGCTGTTACAACCGGGAGTCGGTGGTCTACCGGTCGGTTTATATTGGCCTGGACGACTGTCGCGCGTTGCCGGAAAGTCCCTGTGCGGTGTCCATGAATAACGTGCTCAGAGCAATTTTGAACGATTTCGCCGAGCGCGATGTGACCACCCCTGTCAGTCAAGCGGACCTTAACCTCACGCAAGTGTTGCTGGACCAGTTACACCTGGCACCTCGGGAATCCGATTATCTGCCCTATGGCTCCGGTACTGCGGTCAACCTGGTTCTCGATCAACTGCGCACCAATCCCGGCGACACTCGTTCTCTGGCAGCCTGGGCAAAACAGGTGTTCGTGAGCGAACGCACACTGGCCCGTCATTTTAATCAAGAGCTGGGAATGAGTTTTGGCGAGTGGCGCCAACGATTGCGTTTTCTTGCCGCCATTGAGGCGCTTGAGCAGGGCCAGTCCATCAAAGCACTGGCATTTGACTTGGGCTACAGCAGCAGCTCCGCTTTTATAACCATGTTTCAGCGCCATGCGGGCTGCACACCGGAACAGTATCGTCGTCAGCAATACGTGTAGTCGTTTTTTTGTCTCACAAAACCGCTTGTTCTTGAGCGCCCATACTGGAACAATCGGTCCCTGGTTACCCGCTTATATGGCCTATCATGAAACTATTAGTTCGTAATCTCGCCCGTTCCACCACCGAGCAGGAAATCCGGGAGCTGTTTGCCGCCCATGGCACGGTCACTGAGTGCACCCTGGTGCTGGACAAAGTAACCGGCAAGTCCAAAGGCTTTGGCTTTGTGGAAATGCCGAATGTGAAAGAGGCCAAGCTGGCCCGGGCGCGGCTGCACGAAACCCGGGTGGCCACCAACCGGATCCGGGTCAAAGTCGCTCAGGATCAGTAACCGCCGGGCGCGGCCATTTGGCCCGGTCAGTCCTTCAGGGACGCCAATATTTCGAACGAACGCAACCGGTCCCGATGCTCGTACAGGTCGCAGGTGAAGATCAGCTCATCCGCACGGGTGTGCTGCATCAGGGTTTGCAACTGTTGTTTGACGGTGTCGCCGCTGCCGATCATCGCCAGCCCCAGAAAATCCCTGACGGCTTGCTCTTCATGGGGTTGCCAAAGCCCTTCCATAGTCTCCACCGGCGGCCGCATGGTCAGGCTCTGTCCGCGGATCAGCGCCAGGATGCGCTGATAGGTAGTGGTGGCCAGAAACTCCGCCTGTTCGTCAGTGTCCGCTGCCACCAGCGGCACCCCCAGCATCACGTAAGGCTCGTCCAACACCGCCGACGGACGGAACTGGCTGCGGTACAACTCGATCGCCTGCATCATGAAACGCGGCGCAAAATGGGACGCAAACGAATAAGGCAACCCCTTTTGAGCCGCCAGCTGCGCACTGAACAGGCTGGAGCCCAGCAGCCACAAGGGGACATTGCTGTCCACACCCGGCATGGCAATGATCTTCTGGCCCGGTTGGCGCGGCCCCAGCAAAGCTTGCAGCTCGGCGACGTCCGCGGGAAAATCGTCCACGCTGCCACTCAGGTTCTTACGCAGAGCCTGGGCGGTTAACGGGTCGGTGCCGGGCGCCCGCCCCAGACCCAGATCGATACGCCCGGGGTACAGCGCTTCGAGGGTACCGAACTGCTCGGCAATGACAATGGGGGCGTGGTTGGGCAGCATCACACCGCCGGCACCAACCCGAATGCGCTGAGTGCCCCCCGCCAGATACCCGATCACCACTGCGGTGGCGGAACTGACGATGGCGTCCATATTGTGATGCTCGGCGACCCAGTAGCGGGTGAAACCCAGCTGCTCCACGTGCTGGATCAGCTCCATAGAGCGCTGCAAGGCGTATGCCGGGCCTTGGTCTGTATCTCTTGTCGAGGCCAGATCCAGCACTGAAAATGCCACCTGCTCTAACTCCATTGCCAACAACCCCTTTACGTTTCTGCCGTACGATTCGAGCGTTCTGCGTGACGCTGACTGACCACGACCATAACACACTGCATCTGGCCGACCATCGTCGCAATTACGCTTACGGCACTGGCTGCGCAGGCGGCGCAGAGGATGTTCGTGGTGTAGGTGTGGGCATTAGCGTCGTTTCGCCCGCGCCTGGCGCATCGCTTTACGTTCCTGCTTGTTGGGCAGGTGTTCCCGTTTGTCCAGTACACTCTTCAGCTCCCGGTAGGCTTGTTGCCATACGGCGGTATCCTTGAAGCGGATCTTGCCGAAGGGTGCGGCTTTTTCGTCTGGCGGGAGTTCCGATGTTTCCGGGCATCTGAGCAACGCTTTACGCCGGTTCATCAATGTACCGGTGTGCATGGCCTCCAGTTCAGCCAGGGTTTTCGGTTCAACTTCGTATGACATTGACTCCTTGGGTCTCCTTATCGTGCAGGCTGACCAGCATAGCATTATGATTAGGCAAGTCACTCCGCCGCAACGAATCCAGGACTCCGCACTTTCGCGAATGGCGACAACCCCGAACACGAGGAGCACCGGCATGCCTCCAATCACACAACCAGCCTCGCGCCTGACGCGCCGGGCCAGACGCTGGACGGTATGGTGCGCCTGGCTGAGCGCACTCATGTTGTTGACTGCCACCCTGCTGTTGCTTGGTGCCGGGCCCGCGTACCGGCAAGGCTGGGTAGCCCTGGGTACCGCGTTCACGTTATTGCGCCAGGGTGCGCAGCTGGCCGCAGGAGCCGGTGTGCTCGGTGTGATTACCCTGCTCAGCGCGAGCTTCGGCCGCCACTGGCGTGTCGCGCTGGTCGGCGCGCTGGTCAGTCTGGCCGTGCTCGCAACACTCACCGTCCCCATGCAAATGAGCCAGCGCGCACAGAGCGTCCCGCCCATCCACGACATCAGCACCGACTTGACCAGCCCTCCCGTGTTCAGGGCTCTGGCCGCGGTGCGCGAGGCGGCACCCAATGAAGTAGACCACCCCGGCGCAGCAACCGCCCGCCAGCAGCAAATGGCCTACCCCCTGATCGGCCCCCTCGTTATCGATCAGGCCATGGGTCAGGTACTGAGCGTGGCAGAAGCCCTGGTGCGGGAGCGAGGCTGGGCGGTCGCTGCGGTAACCGCCGACACTATTGAAGCCACTGCAACCACGCCCTGGTTCGGTTTCAAAGACGACGTAGTGATCCGCCTGACACCAACGACTGAAGGTGTTCGGGTAGATATGCGTTCGGCCTCACGCCTCGGCAAGAGTGACCTGGGCACCAACGCGGCACGCATACACGCGTTTCTGACCGAACTGGACGGCCGAACGCACTGACCCTTACGAGAAAAAACCTATTAAACATATAGTTAACAGCACTGCCACCATAACAGTCAGTGCCAACCGTCACGGTTAATCAATCCTCAGGGAGGGAATGCAATGACAGGAAAAATGGTTGAGTTCGCCAGTAACGGCGTAACGAGCAAGGGGTACCTTGCCATCCCCGGGACCGGCAGTGGACCCGCAGTCATCGTGCTGCAGGAATGGTGGGGGCTGGTCGAACACATCAAGGAAGTCTGCGACCGGTTTGCCGAAGCAGGGTTTGTGGCCCTGGCGCCCGACCTTTACCATGGCAAAGCCGCATCCAGCCCGGATGAGGCAGGCCGGATGATGATGGCGCTGAACATCGATCGCACCGAACAGGATCTGCGTGGCGCCATCGACTACCTGCTCGGACTCGAGGCGTCCACCGGCAACAAGGTAGGTACGGTTGGATTCTGTATGGGCGGGCAGCTGTCACTCTATACCGCGTGTGCCAATGACAAGGTCGGCGCCTGCGTTAACTACTACGGGGTCCATCCCGATGTTCACCCGGATCTGGCTGCTCTGAACGCCCCGGTACTGGGCTTTTTTGCAGAAAACGATCGCTCCGTCCCGGTGGAAACGGCCCATAAGCTCGAGGCAGACCTGAAAACGGCCGGCAAAGACGTCGAAATGCACATCTACCCCG
Organism: Marinobacter sp. X15-166B; assembly: GCF_001752365.1. GTDB lineage: Bacteria > Pseudomonadota > Gammaproteobacteria > Pseudomonadales > Oleiphilaceae > Marinobacter. The sequence goes on from NZ_MEIY01000001.1 coordinate 1,112,635, forward strand.
GCGCGGAACACGCGTTCTTCAACAACACCCGCAAAGAAGTGTACAACGAAGAGTACGCACAGGATTCCTGGAAGCGGATGACGGCATTCTTCAAGGCGAACCTGTCGTAACGCAGCCGTTATAGGTCATGGGCGGCGCGCTCGGCGAGACATTCGTAGCCGCCCATTTCAAATTCCCGGCAGATCAGCGGCCGTTGCTCGTAGATCGAGCAGGCCATGGTGTTACGATCCAATGCGGCACACCAGCCGTCGTCCGAGCGCGCCATGGTTCGGCCCCCCCACTGGTCGGTCTCAATAAACCGCTCCGGAACACCCGTATCGGTGATCAGCATCACTTCCAGGCGACAGCAGCAAGCCTCGCAACTCGCACAAGTTACGCTGGCCTCTGGCAGGGTCGCCGTTGCAATCATCATTCGTTTAGACACACCTTTTCTGTAAGGGACGGGCACCGGGTTGGCCGGCTTAGCCCAGGGGAAGTGCCGTATTGCTGCCCCAGTCTGCCCACGACCCATCGTAGAGCACGCAGTTGGTGCGACCGGCAATAACCGCCGCCATTAAAATAATGCAGGCGGTAATACCCGAGCCACAGGAAAAAACCGCCTGCTGGTGCTCCGCAGGCAGTGCCTGTGAAAATAGCGCCCTCAGTTGCGCCGGTTTCTTGAAGCGGTCCCCATCCAGCACCTGCGCAAATGGCATGTTCAGCGAGCCCGGGATATGCCCGCTGCGCACCCCGGCTCTTGGCTCTGGCGCCGTGCCGTTAAAACGCGCTGCCGAGCGTGCATCGACCACCCGTACCCGGTTGGCCGCCATCTTGTCCACAAGATACCCCGAGTCGCAAACCCTGTCGGCGTGAAACACGCCTTTGAGGTTGCCGGGCGTACACGGCTGTTGCGACAGACCGGAGACGGTTGCCCTGTTTTCGGCAAGCCATTGCGGTAAGCCACCATCCAACACGTAGCTGTTGGCGTGGCCCATGGTCTGAAAGATCCACCAGGCTCTCGGCGCCGAATAGACACCCTGATTGTCATAGATGATAACGGTGCTGTCTGTATTTATTCCCAGCCTCTGCGCTTCCGCGGTGAATTGTTCTTCGGTGGGAAACGCATGAATCATCGCGGACTGGCGGTCACACAATGCGTGTTCCAGATCCAGCTTTTTGCTGTTGGGAATAAAAACTGGCGGGTCATACACCAAGGGTTCCTTGCCAACAACACTTACCATGCTGGCGTCAAGAATCACAAGGTTGTCCTTGTTCAGGTTGCCGGCTAACCAGTCCGTTGTAACCAGGGGAAACTTCATCGCATGCTCCGATGACGGGGAGAGTCTGTTCGTTATATCCAATCTTTGAGTCTAGACTGTAGCCTACTCATTCAATATGGAAAACAGCGATGATCAAACAAGGCCAACCACTACCCGCCGCCAGCTTGAGCCAATTGACGAGCGACGGCATGGTGAACCATCAGACCAATGAATTGTTTGCTGATAAAAAGGCGATTGTGTTTGCGGTTCCCGGCGCATTTACGCCAACCTGTTCCCACGCCCATCTGCCAGGTTACGTCGTTCTGGCGGACCAGTTCAAGGCAAAAGGCATTGATATTATTGCCTGCGTATCGGTAAACGATGCGTTTGTCATGAATGCATGGGGCGAAGCGCAGAATGCTTCCGCCATCATGATGTTAGCGGATGGCGATGCCAGCTTTACCAAAGCGCTGGGGCTGGACATGGACACCGCCGGATTCGGTGGAGTTCGTTCAAAGCGATACGCGATGGTCGTTGACAACGGCATAGTCACCCAGCTCAATGTGGAAGCCCCGAAACAGTTCGAAGTCAGCAAAGCAGAGGCGGTGTTGGCGAGCTTATAACCTGACTTCCAGACCCGGGATCGGCCAGCAGCTCTGACCGAACCCGGGTGTATTCTTCATAGCGCGGGGCAAACGCTTGCCTCTTCGGTCAGAGCAATTCTTTCCGCAATTGCGCGGGCTCTTTGGGAGACAACAGACCCGGGGCAATATCAAATACCGTTTTTGCGCCGCGCTCCCCGGCACGGGCCAGTTTGTGGACCGCACGGGTGTAGGCAACCAGTACACTGGCGGTGAACTCGGGGTTACTGCCCAGCGCCAGCGAGTACTCGATGGTCTGCTTGCTTTGTGCTCCGGTTGCCCCACTGCGAATCACAAATCCGCCATGGGGCATGGCGCTGTGTTCGGCGTCGAAAGTCGCCTCATCGATGAAATGCACCCTGGTATCGAAGGGCTCAAAATAGTCCGGCATGGTCACGATGCTGGTGCGCACCGTGTCTGCATCGGCGCCGTCTTCCAACACGATATAACACTCGCGCACATGCTTTTCACGGGTGGTCAGTTCGGGCTGTTCACCGTTGCGCACCCGCTGGATCGCCTCTTCCGAGGGCAGTGTGTATTGAACGCCCTTTTTAACACCGGCCACACGGCGCACCGCATCCGAGTGGCCCTGGCTCAGGCCCTTACCCCAGAAAGTGTAGGTTTCTCCTTCCGGCAAAATGGTCTCGCCAAACAGGCGATTCAGGGAAAACAGACCGGGATCCCAACCCACCGACAAAAGCGCCACCTTTCCGGACTTTTGCGCCGACTCATCCAGCGCCGCATGGTATTCATTGACTCTGGAGTGGGTGTCAAAACTGTCGACGGTATTGAAAAACTGCGCCAGATAGGGCCCCTGCTCCGGCAAATCGGATTTCGAGCCGCCACACAGGATCATCACATCCACCTTGTCCTGGTGCTGTTCAATATCCGCCATGGCGTACACAGGCACCTTGTTGTCGAGCAGAGTCACGCTGCCCGGGTCGCGCCGGCTGAATACACCCACCAGCTGCATGTCCGGATTTTGTGCCAGCGCGGCTTCCACGCCCCGCCCCAAATTACCATAACCGGCAATTGCTACTCTGATCTGATCTGCCATGCTGCTTGACCCTGTCTCTGTCGATCGAATGTATTGCGATTCCCCCGCCCTCCGGCGCTCCCGGCGGCCTGATTCGGGGTGCTGAATTTTGGCACGTGTGACTGAGCATTACCAATGATCGGGCCGTGTCTTGCTGCCGGGAATTCATGACAGAACGGGTGCTGATGGCGGGGAACCACTGCTACTGGGGAGTGCCAGCAATTAATGATATGGTCTAAGTCCAAGCTGGTTTATCATACCTGAGTTGCATGCAAGGCCGGCTCAACCCTTTTGGCAACCCGGATGCCGGCTTCGCCTTCATAATGACAACCTAAGGAGCTACGATGAAAGACCCCGTGCGCATTACCATTACCGGCGCCGCCGGCCAAATCAGCTATTCCCTGGCGTTTCGCATCGCTGCGGGCGATATGCTCGGCAAAGATCAGCCGGTCATTCTCCAGCTGCTGGAAATCACCCCGGCCATGGAAGCGCTGAAGGGCGTGGTAATGGAACTGAAAGACTGCGCCTTCCCGCTACTGCAAGACATCGTAATCAGTGACGATGCCAATGTGGCCTTCAAGGATGCCGACTATGCGCTGCTGGTTGGTGCGCGTCCGCGCGGACCCGGCATGGAGCGCAAGGATCTGCTCGAGGCCAACGCCGCCATCTTCTCCGCCCAGGGTAAAGCCATTAACGACAACGCCAGCCCCGACATCAAGGTACTGGTGGTGGGCAACCCGGCCAACACCAACGCATTGATCGCTTCCTGCAACGCCCCCGATTTGGATCCGAAGCAGTTCACTGCAATGATGCGTCTGGACCACAACCGGGCCAAGTCTCAGCTGGCCGACAAGACCGGCAAGCACTCCACCGACGTGGAGTCCATGATCGTCTGGGGCAACCACAGCGCCACCCAATACCCGGATCTGGCCCACTGCAAGGTCGCCGGGCAGCCGGCCCTGGATCTGGTCGATCGTGAGTGGTACGAGAACGACTTTATCCCTACCGTGCAGCAACGCGGCGCGGCAGTGATCAAGGCGCGCGGGGCCTCTTCGGCGGCGTCAGCGGCATCGGCGGCCATCGATCACATGCGTGACTGGGCCCTGGGCAGCGATGGCATCGTGAGTATGGGTATCCCTGCCGATGGCAGCTACGGCGTGGAGCCGGGCATCATGTACTCCTACCCGGTCATCTGCAAAGGCGGCAAGTACGAGATCGTGCAAGACCTGGAAGTCAGCGATTTCAGCCGTGAGCGCATGAACGCCACCGAACAGGAACTGCGGGAAGAACGCGCGGCGGTGGAACACCTGCTGGGCTAAACAGTCCCGAGTGACGGGCGCCCCTCGGTGCCCGTCACCTCCCTCCTCGCATAGGTAAATGTCGTAAAAATCGGCGAAAAATAGACTAAATAGCGCGATTGTCGTCTAATAGCCCGCTTCCTTTTGCTACTGGAGGCGTAACAAGACGTGCGTGAAAATTTTTGGGAGCGCTATTCTTTGGGGGAGCTGAACGCCAAAGAGTGGGAAGCGCTCTGCGATGGTTGTGCGCAATGCTGTTTGATTCGTGAGGTCGATCAGAACGAAGTCACTGTCTATAACGTAGCCTGTGAGCTGCTGGATATCGAAAGCAGCCGGTGCCGCGACTACAAAAACCGCCTTAAAACGGTTCCCCACTGCCATCAACTGACACCCGCAAACATTGCCAAATACGACTGGCTGCCGGACACCTGCGCCTATCGCCGCATCCACCGGGGCGAGGCCCTCCCTGCCTGGCACCCACTGCTGGCCGGCACCCGTCAACGCATGCGTAAAAAAGGCATTACCGTGTGCCTGACCGCGGTGCCCGTCAACGAAGTACCGCGGCGAAAAATGCACCAGCACATCATTGAAACCTGGTCGATCTAGCTCGCTGTTTCAGTGGCACCGATAGCCGGATGCGCAGTTGCTTTTCGATTTCGATAACGGCAAACAGCGTCATGCCGATGCCGATGATCAGCGCGCCGTCCTGCAAGGCCACGGCCCGCGTGGTGAAGACCGCTTGCAGAGACGGCACATAGGTCACCGCGCACTGCCCGGCCGTGACCACCAGCACCGCCAGCCACACCGCCCTGGTGCCGCGAATAGCCTGCCAGGTTAACGAGGTGCCGTACATATTGCGGATAAAAAACAGGTGGAATATTTCCATCACCACCAGGGTATTCATCACCAGGGTACGCGCCAGCTCCTGCGCATATCCTTGCGCGAGCGCATAGGTATAAATCCCGAACACACCGCCCAGGAACAATGCGGTCACCAACACGATGTGCCACACCAGTGTGCCCGTCAGCAGCGGTTGATTGCGTGGGCGCGGTGGCCGGCGCATGGTGTTTTCCTCGGTCGGCTCGAACGCCAGAGCGATGCCCAGCGATACGGCAGTGATCATATTGACCCATAAAATCTGCACCGGCGTGATCGGCAGTGCCATGCCGAGCATCAGCGCTACGATAATGATCGCCGCTTCGCCTGCGTTCGTTGGCAGCGCCCAGCTGATCACCTTCTTGATGTTGTCATAAGCCGTGCGGCCCTTCCGCACGGCAACGGCAATCGACGCGAAGTTGTCATCCGCCAGCACCAGATCGGACGCTTCCTTGGCCGCCTCGCTGCCCTTTTGCCCCATTGCAATGCCCACGTCCGCGCGCTTGAGAGCCGGCGCGTCATTGACCCCATCCCCGGTCATCGCCACGGTCATACCCTGTGCCTGAATCGCCATCACCAGACGCAGTTTGTGTTCCGGGCTGGTGCGTGCAAAAACATCGGTGTCCAGTACCGCCCTACCCAGCGCGGCATCATCAAGCCCGTCCAAATCGGCACCGGTCAGCGCTCTGCCGGTGTTTTGCAAGCCAATCTGCGCCGCAATCGCCGCCGCAGTGGCGGCGTGGTCACCGGTGACCATTTTTACCCGAATGCCCGCTGCCTGACAGTGCGCCACTGCCGTTATCGCTTCCGGGCGCGGCGGATCAATCAACCCCACCAAGCCGAGAAAAACCAGCGTTCCGGTGACATCGTCCGACGCCAGCACGGCATGCTCAGGCGCAACTGGCAAGGCTGCCAGCGCAAGCACGCGCTGCCCCTGGCTCGCGATTGTCTCGGCCTGTTGCTGCCAGTAAGAATCGTCCAGCGGGCTGGTATTACCCGCCGTGGTGCGCTGCGCCGTGCACATGGACAATATTTGTTCGGGTGCGCCTTTGACGGCAATAAAAGCTTGCCTGTCGGGGCCATGATGCAAGCTGGCCATGTATTTACGCCTGGCATCGAAGGGAAGCACATCGATGCGCGGCCATTGCCTGCGGACGCCATCCGCATTGAGCCCCGCTTTTCCGGAAAGCGCCAGCAATGCCCCCTCCATCGGATCGCCTTCAACAATCCAGCCCTGGCCATCTTTTTTGAGCGCGGCATCGTTACACAGAGCTGCAACCCGGCCCAGCTCCGCCAGCTGCGGATGATTCGCCGGATCGATTACCTCCCCATTCGCCATGATGTCGCCCCGCGGCTGGTAACCGGTATCCGCAAGGTTGTAGCAGCGTGCGGCCAGGACCACCGACACAATGCTCATTTCATTGCGCGTGAGCGTACCGGTCTTGTCGGTACAAATGACCGCCACCGTACCCAGTGTTTCGATGGCCGGCAGGCGACGGATAATGGCGTTGCGTTGCGCCATCGTCTGCACGCCCACCGCCAAGGTAATGGTAAGCACCGCTGGCAGGCCTTCCGGGATTGCCGCCACGGACAGCGCCACCACCGCCATAAACAGCTCGGTCACCTCGCGATCCAATACCCACAGCCCAAAGGCGAAAATCAGCACGGCAATGGTGAGAACGACAAGGGTGAGCCACTTGGCGAAGCGGGCCATGCTCTCGACCAGCGGTGTGGTCAGGGATTTCACGTCGGCCAGCAGGCTGCTGATGCGCCCAATCTCAGTACGCATGCCCGTCGCCACCACCACTCCCACAGCCTGACCATGGGTGACGGTGGTGCCGCTGAAGGCCAGGCAGAATCGGTCGCCCAGGACCGCATCCGCTGCAACCGGATCGGGGTGCTTGTCCACCGCAACCGACTCACCCGTCAGAATGGCTTCCTGCACCTTCAAACCATGGGCCTTGAGCAGCCTAAGATCAGCGGGGACCTTGTCCCCGGCCTCCAGCAATACGATATCGCCGGGTACCAGTTGTTCGCCGGCAACGGTGTGGCGCTGCCCCTCGCGCATGACCGCCGCCCGTGGCGCCAGCATCCGGCGAAGGGCGCCAATCGCCTTTTCAGCCTTACCTTCCTGCACCAGACCGATGATGGCGTTGACCACCACCACCGCCAGAATCACGGCGGTATCCAGCCAATGCCCGAGCAAACCAGTCACACCGGCAGCCCCTAACAGCACGTAAATCAGAATATTGTGGAATTGGGCCAGGAAACGGCGCATTACACTGCGCCGGCGTGTGTCGGTGAGCCGGTTGGGCCCACAGGCAGCAAGCCGCTCCTGTGCCTCGCCGGCGCTCAGCCCGGCCGGCGTGGTCGCCAGTTCGGTCAACACCTGTTCAGGGAACAGCTCATGCCAGTTGTGACGGTTGCTCATGGGTGCGCCACCCGCACTACCACCGCTGAAGCTCACCGTTTTCGACCACATGCCCAGTCCTTACCAGGCTGGTCACCACGACCACCCCGTCTATGGGCACCTGGAAATACGTCGCCAAGGCCGTCGCCAGGCTGACTTGAAGCGTCGCCACATCCTCAGCAGACCACACATCCGGTAATAACAGCCGCGACAATACATCGTAAGAGCGGCCATAGCACTCCTCCGTACAGGCAACATTGATGGTCATCTGGTTGGCACTCTGGCCCGACAGCTGGCTCCAGAGTTGCACCGGGTCGTGATGCCGCGCGCGGCGATCAAAACACGCGCGTGACACGCTGCACACCGCTATCGGCATGACGCCCTCCCGGCCGGCTTTGATTCAGCAGTCATGGCATGGGTGGGGATGCTGCCAACATTCTCGCCGGCCTGAATGCTGCGGCCGAGGTCCTTGCCACCGGGTCCATGAATCATCCTGTCGCAGGGTGCGAGAGTGCAGAGAACAAAGGCTGCGTGCTGGTGGTGTTGCGTTACCTCTCCCGTTTTGTTTCGGTACTCGAGGACACGGACACCCGGGTTATCCAGCAACACCGTGTGCTTGTCACTATCCGTTGCCACTGGGCCCTGAGCGAGACAGGGGACCACCGCAACCAGAAAGGCAGGGGCTGACCTAGGAGGTTTCATGGGGAACTCCTGATTACCTGGCATCTGCTGGAGTATAGTGAACTCTGCTGCATCCAGCAGTGGCATGCGCCCAAATGGAGCCTGTGTGGTGGCGAACTCAACCGTCGCTCTGACCGCCGCTGCTAGGCCGGTCTTTCAGCCCCCCAGTGCCGCTGCATTTCGAAAAACAGGAAGGAGGCGCTCCAGGTGATCAGCACCAGACCGGTGAGCGACTCAATCCCGGTCAGGTAGCGGAGATTGCCGATGGGCTCGATATCGCCAAAGCCCAGCGTCGAGAACACGGTGAAAGAAAAATAGGCGCAATCCATCAGGTTACCATCAATACTCCCGCTCAGGTGCCCCCAGCCGTCCGCTGTGATCATAAAATAATACGCCAATGCGAATATCCAGACTTCCACAGCATGGGCAATCAGCGCTCCGAACACACCAAAAACGATCCGGTAGCGGTGATGTACTTTCATTCTGGGGATGTACAGCGTAAGACGATAAAGAAACTCGTAATGGAAGATGACGACAACCGCCACCACGAACGAATTGAGCACGAACACCGCGACCATTGCTAATGACCCATGATTTTCAGCGCCAGGTAGGGCGCCACCATAAACACCAGCGTCACGATCTTGTAATGCCCCAGATAACGAAAATACGCCGCCGGGAGTTGCGCCCGGTCAATGGCGAACAACCTGCTGTGAACGGCCGCCAGCGACTCCCTCATAAACACCACGGTGACAGTGGCCAGCAGCAGGTAGGCCAGATTGATCAAGGATGCCCAGCCCAGTACCTCGGTTAACTGTGGAAGCGTGATCATCATCTGTCCTTCTGCTCATTATTGGCCCGCGCTACGCGCTCTGCGCCCCCATGGTGCGGGTCAGGTCAATCCCTGCCCGGGCGGCGCGGGCGGCGTGCAATTTCTTATAACTGTCGATCAGACGCAGGTGTTTGTCCAGGCCGTCCAACTGCATATTGGTTGGCGTCAGACCGTGGAAGCGCACCCTGCCATCCACCGAGCCAACCACCGCATCCATCACCGCTTCACCAAACATGCGCCGGAGATTACCCTCGTAATCGCTCAGCTGCAGATCGTCATCGAGGGTGATTTCCAGCACCGCGTTCATGGCCCGGTAAAACAGTTCGCGTTCCACCGTGTTGTCGTTGTACTGAATGAACATGTCGACCCGCTCGAGGGCTTCTTCGTGCTGTTGCAGCGCCAGATTGATCAGCAGCCTCAGCTCCAGAATGGTGAGCTGCCCCCACACGGTGTTTTCATCGAACTCGATGCCGATCAGGGTGATGATGTCGGTGTACTCGTCGATCTGGCTGTCTTCCAGACGCTCCGCCAGCGCTGCCAGTTGCTCGTCGTTCAGGATGTGCAGGTTGAGGATGTCTTCCCGGAAGGCCAGGGCCCGGTTGGTGTTGTCCCAGATCAGATCCTCGATCTCATAGACTTCAGAGTAGCCTGGCACCAGCATCCGGCAGACCGGCGCGCCCAGATCGTCGTACACGGTGGTGTACACCTCTTTGCCCATGTCTTTGAGAATACCGAACAGGTAAGCGGCCTCTTCTTCGTTGGTGCCGGAGAAGTCCCACTCGGTGAACTCATAATCTGCCCGGGCACTGAAGAAACGCCAGGAAACGATGCCAGACGAATCAATAAAGTGCTCCACATAGTTGTTCGGTTCAGTGACCGCATTACTGTTGAAGGTCGGCGGCAGGAAATCGTTGAGGCCTTCAAAGCTGCGCCCCTGCATCAACTCGGTGAGACTGCGCTCCAGGGCCACCTCCAGGGTCGGATGGGCACCAAAGGAGGCAAACACCCCGCAGGTTTTCGGATTCATCAGGGTGACATTGACCACCGGGAACTGGCCGCCCAAAGAGGCATCCTTGACCAGCACCGGATACCCCTGCGCCTCCAGTGCGCGAATCCCCTCGAGAATGTTCGGGTACTTTTCCAGTACCTGCAGGGGAATGTCCGGGAGCGCGATTTCTTCCTGAATGATCTGCTTTTTCACCGCCCGTTCAAAAATTTCGGACAGGCACTGCACCTGGGCTTCGTACAGGGTATTGCCTGCACTCATGCCATTGCTCAGGTACAGGTTCTCGATCAGATTGGTGGGAAAGTACACCACCTCACCGTCGGAGTGGCGTACAAAGGGCAAGGCACACACCCCGCGCGCTGTGTTGCCCGAATTGGTGTCGATCAGGTTGGAGCCGCGCAGCTCACCCTCCGGGTTATAAATGTCCAGGCAGTAATCATCCAGAATGCCCAGCGGCAGTTCGTCATTGGGTCCCGGTTTGAACCAGCGCTCCCGTGGGTAATGGACAAACGCGCTGTTGGCGATGTCTTCACCAAAAAACTGATCGTTGTAGAAGAAGTTACAGTTCAGCCGCTCGATGAACTCCCCCAGGGCCGAACACAGCGCGCTCTCCTTGGTGGAACCCTTGCCGTTGGTGAAGCACATGGGCGAGGCCGCATCCCGGGCGTGCAGAGACCACACGTGGGGCACGATGTTGCGCCACGACGCGATCTCGATCTTCATCCCCAGATCCGCCAGGATGCCGGTCATATGGGCAATGGTCTGCTCCAGGGGTGCGTCTTTACCGACGATGTAGGTTTGTGCATCGCCCTCAGGCTTGGTGAGCAGCAGCGCCTGCGCGTCCTCCGCCAGGTTGTCGACGATGTCAATCTGGAACTCGGGACCGGTTTGTATGACTTTCTTGACCGTGCAGCGGTCGATCGACCGCACAATGCCCTGGCGGTGCTTTTCGGGCAGGTCTTCGGGCAACTCCACCTGGATCCTGAAAATCTGTTTGTAGCGATTTTCAGGATCGACAATGTTGTTTTGCGACAGGCGGATGTTGTCCGTGGGTATGTCACGGGCCAGGCAATACACTTTCACAAAATAGGCGGCACACAACGCTGAAGACGCCAGAAAATAGTCAAACGGGCCCGGGGCCGAGCCGTCGCCCTTGTAGCGTATGGGCTGGTCGGCAATCACCGTGAAGTCGTCAAACTTGGCTTCAACCCGGAGGTTGTCGAGATAATTAACGTTGATTTCCATTGCGAGGGTACCGGTGGGAAGATTTGGGCGCGCGCGGGCCGCAGGTCGCCATTATTATCCAGCTTTCGGCGTCCCTCGTCTTGGTTTTTTGCCCACGGATTTCCCCCCGGAGCGTTATTTATGGGCAATGGTTTTGCTGGTGAACAAATAATCTTTCAGTTCTTCATCCAACTTGGGATCACGGCGGCGAATCCACTCCAGCACCATTGCGGCGTGCTCTTTCTCTTCGTCCCGATTGTGGATCAGGATCGCTCTTAATTCGTCGTCCTTGCACGCATCCACACGCTGGTTATACCAGTCGATGGCCTCCAACTCCTCCATCAGCGAGGTGACGGCTCTGTGCATATCTCTGGTTTCATCGGTAAGCTCATTGATGGGCTCGTGATAGCCTTCATTTGCCATGGTGGTTATCCCTGCTTGGTCGATCAGTCGAATAAAGGGGTTTCTATGCCTGATTCTGGACGTTCCGGAGCTACGTCTCCCTTCATCATAGCTCAGTCTGCCGTCGGCAACGGCGGCGATGTACCCAAGGGGGCGGCCTCGGGATTGAGGCCCCGCAACGGGGCGTCGACAACGGGCAGGGAGTGCCGCCAATGACCAATCCGGCCACCTTCGTATCCACCCCCAAGGGAGCCAGACTGGCCCCGTTACTCTATCTGCTGGCCGGGGGCGCACTGATGGGGCTGTCCACCAACCTGGCAAAGCTTGCGGGCGAGGCCCAGCTGCCGCCGCTGGCATTTTTGTGCTGGTCCATCAGTGGTGCGGCGCTGGTGCTGATGACCGTGGCCGCATTGCGCCGGAACCTGCCACCGCTGACCCCGCGCACGCTGGAATACTACCTGGTCTCGGCCCTGCTGGGGGTGGCCGGCGCCAACCTGATCTTTTTTTCAGCCATCCCCCATGTGGGCGCCGGCTTCGTTGCGCTGATCATCTCGCTGCCGCCGCTGCTGACCTATGTGGGCGCCCTGGTCCTCCACATGGAGCGGTTTCAGGCGCCCCGCGCCACCGGGGTGGCGGCGGCGCTGGCCGGAGCCGGCATACTGGCGGCGAACAAGCTTGCCGCGCCCGACGCCGATGTGTTCTGGATCCTGCTGGCCCTGGGCGGCCCTGTCCTGCTGGCCATCGGCAATCTGTACCGCACCCTGCGGTGGCCGCCGGGGGTGGCCGCCGATGCGCTGGTGCCAGGGGTACTGATCACCGCCGCAGTGATGCTGCTGGCTGCCGGGCTGCTGCCCGGATTCTCGCTCGTCGTGCCCTTAGACCGGCACCTGCCGCTCGCCCTGATTGCCCTGCAGTCCGTGGTGTTTGCGGGGATGTTTCTGCTGCTGTTCTTGCTGCAGAAAACCGGCGGACCGGTCCTGCTCAGCCTGCTGGGCTCGGTCGGTGCCCTGGTGGGGGTGCCGGTCGCTATCTTCCTGCTGGGTGAAGCACCGCCCGAAGGTCTGTTGCTGGGTGCCACGCTGATCGCCACCGGTGTTACCCTGTTGACCCTTGGCCGGAGCAGAATGTAAACAACCGTTGCCAATTAAGGGCTTAACTGCGGTATAGTCTCACCCCTCAGGCTCGACCCTTGGCCCCCCCACAAACAGGCTCCTTGCATTATGGACAGTGTATTAATCGTTGCTGGTATTCTGGCGGTACTGGTTGTTGTAACCCTGATCAAAACGGTACGCATCGTACCCCAGGCCGAAGTTCAGGTGATTGAACGCCTGGGTCGCTTCCACCGGGTGCTGAGCGGCGGCCTCAATGTTGTGGTGCCGTTTGTGGATCAGGTCAGAACCCGGTTCAACACCCAGGAACAGCTGATCGACATTCCCTCACAGCAGGTGATTACCGCCGACAACGTGCAGATCACCATAGACGGTGTGGTGTTTCTGCGCATCAACGATGCCCAGAGAGCCACCTACGAAATCAAGGATCTGAACGACTCCATTTCCCAGCTGGCGCAAACCACGCTGCGCTCGGAAATCGGTAAAATGGAACTGGATAATACTTTGTCCAGCCGCGACGAGATGAACCAGGCGCTGCTCAATGCCCTGGATGCCGCATCGGGTGGCTGGGGCGCCAAGGTGACCCGGGTCGAGATCAGTGACATTTCGGTGTCCGCGAACGTGCAGCAGGCCATGGAACTGCAACTGCAGGCGACCCGCGAACGCCGGGCCATCGAAACCAAGGCCGAAGCCGACAAAAACGCCACCATCTATCAGGCGGAAGGCGACCGCGCTCAGGCGTATATGCAGGCCGAAGCGCTGGAGCGGATGGCCGAAGCCAAGAAAAAAGAAGCAGTGCTGTTGGCGGAAGCGGCCCGCCAGGAAGAAATTCTCATGGCGTCCGGCCAGAAGCAGGCGCTGGAACTGATTTCCGAAGGCCTGCGGGAAAACCCGGACGCCGCTAACTTTATCCTTGCCAAGGAACGCATCGCGGCCTGGGAAGGCATCGCCGCAAGCGACAGCCAGAACAAGGTCATTGTGCCCTACGAAGCGACCGAACTGGTGGGCAGCCTGGCCCTGCTGAAGGACATGATCGGCGCCCAGAAAAACCCATAACCCCTGGATGAGCGGCCGGGGTGCACGACCGGCTCGGTTTGGAGAAACGCATGATTGAGCTGTCCCTGAGCTGGTGGCTGTTGGTATCCCTGGGGGTCGCCCTGGTGATTGCCGAGATGTTCATTGGCACCTTTGTGGTCCTGTGGTTCGGTATCGGTGCGATTCTGACCGGCCTGCTGACTTTGATGATGCCGGACCTGAATCTGGGGCTGCAATTGCTGCTTTCCACCCTCGTCGGGGCGGTGTTGATGTTTTTGCTGCGCAGCCGCTATCTGACCCCTGGAAACGCCGAATCCGACGCCATGCACACCTTCACCGCCACCGAAGGCCGCTTGCACCTGGGCAGCAACGGCACCTACTCGGTGTTCGCCAACGGCACCTATTGGGGCATTCAAAACATTGATGCCATCGACCCCGAAGCACGGGTCGAAGGTGCAACCGTATCGATTACGGCGTTCGTCAACAATCAGGCGGTGCTGAGGGAAAAACCAACGCCTTGATTTTCAGGCGTTCCCTTGGCACCGTCCCGGGTCGCGACAGCCTATAATTTCAGGAGAACATCTGTAATGAGCACCGATCTGTATCAGCAAGGGATCGACAAAATCCAGGAACTGACCGCCTCTCCGGATGACAACCCTACCGGTGAAATGGACATCGGCGAAGCCTTCAAGGACATTGCCCCGGATTTAACCAAGTACGTGGTTGAGTTTGCATTTGGCGGCATTTACTCGCGCCCGGGACTGGATAACAAACAAAAAGTCCTGACCACCATCACCGCGCTGGTGGCGCAAGGCAAACCGCAAATCGGCATGCACATCAAGACCGGACTGACGGTGGGCCTGACCCCAGAAGAGATCGTCGGCTGCATCATGCACCTGATCCCTTACACCGGGTTCCCGAGTGTGCTGAACGCGCTGACGGTCGCCAAACAGATCTTTGAGGAGCAAGGCCTGACGGTGGATACCACGGGGCTGGAATAAACACTTAGCAGGTCCACCAGGTATAAACCGTTAACATAGGCGAAGCGGTGGATTTGGACCCAACCAGAAAGATCAGGCCCAAATCCCCGCCCCCGCAGGGCAGCCCCCGTGCGGCTCCGTCAACACGGTCTAATCCACGAACTCCCCTTTGAGCAAGGCCACGGTTTGCGCCGCCGAGCGGATGTCTGCACTCCACGAGGCGACGGTATTGATGGCTGAGTTGTGCTCGGCTTCGCTGAGCGCCGCATTGGCGTCAGCCACCATAATCACCTTGAAGCCCAACTGTTGCGCATCTCGGGCGGTCAATTCACAGCACACGTTGGTCAGTGTCCCTGAAATCAGCAGCGTCTCGATGCCGCGCGCCCGCAGAATGTCCAACGCGTCCGAATGCCCCTGGGTAAAGGCACTGAAGCGGGTTTTATCCAGAATCAGATCCTGCTCCCTCACATCCAGTCGTGGGTATAAAGCGTGCCCATGGGAGCCGTGCTGAAACGTCTCGACCTGAGTTTTAGCAAACGTCTCATTCTGGAAATGTTGGAAAAATACCGGCCAGTGATCGGTCGCCGTGGTGGTAAACCTGAAAAACACGTTGATACCCCCAGCCTCCCGCAAGCCGACCGTGACCGCGTTGATGTTGTCGACAATGTCTCTGGCTTCAGGGACCTCTAGAAAGGCCCCTTCTTCGACAAATGCATTCTGCATATCAACGACCAGGTGCGCAGTTCGCGTGGGATCTATATCCCGGTAGGCAAATTCGCGCCCCCCTTTTAATGCCCGGTAGCGGGCGCGTATGGCAGGATCGATAATGGTGGTATGCATTTGTACACCCTCTTATTATTTTGCAAACACTGGCTCGGCTACAGGAATATCGGCCGAATCTACAACGTAGGTACGCCCCTTGGTCGCCACCGCTAATGCAACGTGTACCACGAAGGCCACCACGAATCCAATGTAAGCCGACAGGCCATTAATGATCGGATCGGTGACCATAAACCAGATATACGAAGCGATCGATACGCCCGTCAGCAGCGCGGTGATACCCACCGGGTTATAGCGCCGAATCCGGGAGGTGCGATACTCAATCGGACCGGTGACAATTTTCAGCATGCCCCGCACCACGACAATATCCGCCACCACGCAAGCCACCCAGGACAGCAGAAACACGCCAGTCCATTGCAGATAGACAATCAGATTGCCCAAAACATCGGCCCACATAAGCCCGATGCAAACTGCGGTTACCGCCAGGATCCAGACCCGGCGCGTCAACGAAGGGGCTCCCAAAATATCCGAGGCCGACGAGAACGCCACGGAACTGACGTGGATGTTGGTCAGGTTCACCCGTATCTGTGATACCCACGCCAGCACAACGCCGGGCACCAGACCAATCAAGCCGATAAAGTAAATGGACGGCTCAATGCTGCCGGTAATCAGGGTGAAGTACATTCCCAGGGGCATGGCGACAAAAAACAGCAGCGCATAGGGTAAGACCACGCTCACCAGAGCCTTGCGCCTGAACTCACTCGGGCGGATAAAGCGGTTATAGTCGGACGCTTCAAACGGGTTGATGCCCACCGTACCCGCCAGGGCGGCCATGACAGCAATAACTCCGACGACACCACCGACAGCGCCTTCAGGCATCGCCGTGAACAGCCCTTCGGGCATACCGCCGTGGGTATTCCAGGCGGACACGATGGCCCAGAGCAGCAAAACCACATAGAGGAAGACCGTCCAGCCCAGAATTTTGGTCATCGAACTGATGCCGTTCCACGCCATGGGTACAAAAATCAGGGCCACAATCACGTGCCAGACTTTGTCCGGAAGATCCCAGATCTGGGCGGCGGAATACGCCAGGATCTGCCCCTCGGCGGCGGCATAGATCACAAAGGTGCTTGCGTAAATAGACGTGGTCAAAACAGAGCCCGCAGCACCGAACCCCGTACCTCGCGTGAGGAGTTCAGCGGTCAGACCCTCTTTCGATGCTGTGTAGGTAACGATCAGCGTAAATACAATCAGCAAAACAAAGGAAATGCCCAGCGCGATCCAGGTTGCCGCGGCACCGCTTTGATTCAGAAACAGGCCACCGACCAGAATGAAGAAGAACGCGGTGACAAACCCGACCAAAACGCTGAAGACCGCGCCAGCGCCGCGCTTGGCATGATCAGGCACCCGGGTGCGTGAGTAATCATTGTGTGCATCGTGATCCGAGGTGTATTCAGCATCACTGAGCGGAGTGTTCATATCTACCGAATTTGACATAACTCTGCCTCTATTGTTTTTGTTTTAGCTGTTCAGAAATGATATTCCGTCATAAGCATGGGGGCGCTCTCCCGTGAGCCTCCCGTCGAGTCCAACGACTCATCATTGCCAAACATATTCCGCCAGGCCTGATACCCCACCCCGACGTTAAATCCTGACCCGGCGATATCGACCAGATAGGTGACCCGGGCCATCAGCTCTGTTTTGGTTTCGTTGCCAAAGCCATCCTTCCCCTTGGCTCCGGTGGCACTGACAAACCCTCCGAAACTGCCCGGGCCCAACGGTATACTCCACGCACTGCCCACCGACCAGGTGGGATCAAAACTGACCGCCTGCCCCGTAAAGCCGTTGTAATTGGTCTCCTTGTAACCAGCCACTGAAAAACTCCAGAAACCGGTAGTGATGGGCACCGGTATCTCAAAACCCAGCCGGTATTTTCGCGGGCGCGATCCGAAGGCGGTGTTTTTCGAGCCCAGATCCACTCGGGCCAACACGGAAATCTGACTCAGGTAATCGTAGGTCCTGGCATTCACCCCCAAGACGGAGAAAGGCACTGTGCGCTGGTAGAAACCATAGATTTCCTGAGCGCCGTCCGTGCCTTCGACCGCGTGATCCTGACTGTCCGATACAATGGTGTCGACGGTGAAGTAATTACCCCCGTAAGAGTCGCCACCCACATGGGTAAAATTGAACATGGATTTGGTGATTCGGGGGCCGGCACCCGGTTCAGCGAATCGCTCCCCGTGCCTGATCCCTATGGATGTATCGCTCCAGTTAGCGGCCTGGGCATTGAGAGAGACCAGCAGTGCACCCGCAATAACAATCGAACTATTCACCTTGCTTTGACTCATTGTTATTTTCTCTTTTCAGCTTCAGGTTGATGTTGTTTTTGTTGTTTATGAATGCAGCACCGCGCAGTCCCTGACAGACACCGAGGCATCGGCGATCAATCCCCGGTCCACGGCAGTTCCTGCACCGATCCACTTCTTGCCCAGCATGAACTCCGCCGGCGAATTAACCGCCTCGACCGCCATCAGACGGTCGCCACAGAAACGGAATACGGAAAACTTGTCGCTCGCGGGGTCGCCGCGCACAATGTCCACATCGGTGTCGATCCCCAACCCCGCTATTTGCAGTTTGATGTCGTATTGATCGGACCAGAACCAGGGGACCTCGTCGGCGGGCAGCGGTTGCTCGGCCAGCACCGCGGCTACGATCTTCGCTTGCTCCAGCGTGTTGGAGATGTTTTCCAGTCGGAATTGGCGGTTATAGACAGGTAACGGGCGTTGACTGACGTCGCCAATCGCAAAAATAGCCGGATCGGACGTACGTGCCTGGTGGTCAACCACTATGCCATTGTCAACCTGCAAACCCGCCGCGCGGGCGAGCTCGTCGTTGGGGATGGCGCCAATACCCACCAGGGCAAGATCACAGGCGGTTTCGACGCCGTTGTCGAGCACCACCGATGTCAAGCGTCCCGCGTCGCTCTTGAGCTCAGCAACGCCGACGCGATTCAGGATGTCCACACCCCGGGCCTGGTGTTGGCGCTGGTAATAATGGGACAGAGTCTCCGAGGCGACGCGCGCCAGCAATCGTGACTCACGTTCGATCACCGAAACCTTCACCCCCAACTGGCGCGCCGAGGCGGCAACTTCCAGCCCTATGTAGCCCCCGCCGATGACCGCGAGGTGGGTGGCGCCGTGCAGCTGAGCCTTAAGCCGTTCCGCATCGGCCAGATTACGCAGACAGTGCAGGTTCTCGAATTCGCCGCCGGGCAGCGCCAGGGGCCTGGCCCGCGCCCCTGTTGCGAGCACCAGGTAGTCGTATTCGAGTGCGGTGCCGTCCGCCAATAACAGTCTTTTGTCATTGCGCTGGATCCGCTCGACCGTGCTGTTCAGCATCACCTGCACCCGCTGCTCGTCGTAGAACGCGGCGGGCTTTAAATACAGCCGCTCGAGGGTGACCGACTCGTTGAGCCACGACTTTGACAGGGGCGGACGCTGATAGGGCAGCGCCCCTTCGTCGCTCACCAAGGTTATGTGGCCGTCAAATCCGGCCTTCCGGAGCGCGATCACCAGATTTCCACCGGCGTGCCCACCCCCTACAATCACTGCTTTCTTATTGTTGTTCATACAGACCCTGACCATTGCTTATCGGTTGTTCGAGACTGACTGTTGCGGCCCTATTCGTTGGCGACGTGCACTACCAGTCCGTCCAGTTCACTGCTCATGGCAATCTGACAGGCCAGTCTGGAGGACGGTTTGATACCGTCCACCTCCTCCAGGGTCATGGATTCGATTTCGTTGGGACGGCCGACGGTTGCCTGCCATTCTTCGTCGATATAGATGTGACAGGTTGCGCACACACAGGCGCCGCCGCATTCGGCGTCTATGCCGGGGACACTGCTGTGGACCGCGCCTTCCATCAGGGTAACGCCGTCTTCCACCTCGGCCTGGTAGACATTCCCGGACTTGTCTATGTAGGTAACTGTGGCCATTTCACACTCCATCTTGCGATTGCAGGGGTAAGGGGTTATGTCATTCTCTCGATCATCTTGCGCATCCGCATGGGTGCGGCATCGATCGCGATCTTGAGCTTTTGCCGGCCCTCGAACTGCTCTTCTTTCAGCTGGATCGCTTCGAGAATGGCCTTGTCTTCGGCGAACGCCTTGCGGAACTCGTTCGACAGCGCAGTGTTCATCTCATCGTCGGCGTGGAAGTTTTTCACGTGCAGCCAGTGATCAATGGTGGTGCGCTCGTCGACCGGGGTCATGAAGTGGCAGGCGAAAATCTGCATGCAATTGTCCCGGTTCCCTTCCGGGGCCCCGGTGCCGGTGTCGGCACTGCCAAAGTCGATGATCGCAATGCTCGGGGCGTAGTAGTGGTAGTAGTGCCAGCGATCCACGTTACCCTTGAAGTTGCCAAACTTCTCAAACAGGGGAATCGGCGGCGCGTCGTTGATCCAGCGCCAGGTGACGATCTTGTCCTCCTGCACTTCAAACTGCACCTTGACGTCCTCGCCGGCGGCGTTCCCCAGGGTGCTCAGATGGACAAAGTTCACGTGGGCGGGGTCGCACAGATTATCGGCGAGGCTGACATAGTTGGCGTTGATCCGCAGCGCATCGCCTTCAGCCACACTCCAGTCGGCATCGTGGTATTGGGGCAGATCGAACACCTTGCTGGTGTCCGCCAGCTCGGGATCGCCCATCCAGATCCACACCAGTCCCATGTTTTCGTGGGTGGGGTAGGTCACTACCCGCGCCTTGGGCGGCACCATGTCCTGGCCGGGCACCCGCACGCATTTACCGGAGCAGTCAAAGGTCACCCCGTGGTAGCCACACTCCACGGCGTCGCCCTTGAGACGCCCCATCGACAGGGGCAGAAAGCGATGCGGGCACAGGTCTTCCATAGCAACCACGTCACCGGTTGAGGTCCGGTACACGACGATGTCCTGTTCGACGATACGGTGACTGCTCAGTTCGTGGCGGACATCCCTCGACCAGGCCAGCGGGTACCAGGTATTAAGAGCGTATTTATTCATTATTATTCCTCTCTCTTCGGTCGCAGATCGGCTGCTAACTCGCCGAAGTACTTAAGCTTGCAAGCGCTCTCCGGGGTGCCCGAATCGAATTCGGTCGGCGTGATGCCCTTCACCGCGACTGCCTCAAGCTTCGATTTACAACGTACACATTATTAAAGCCCTGTTCAACAACTTTCTGACAGAAATAATCAGTCCTTGGTGACTACTTAAAATACTGCTTATAAATCAGTAAATTAAGAACTTTACCGACTACAACCACACTTATAAATGAAGCATAAGCACCATATTTTTCTCAGAACACCTCGCAACCTAACAGTGCATACACTGTATTGCGCACATCGCGAATCCCGCCACAGACGACGGCAAAAGCCCACCGTGCCCCCAGCAAACTCACCTCACAAAACTCCGGTTAGCCGCTTGCCGGGTATGCCAGCAACGCACGGGGGGCTGAACCGCTCTGCAGCCAGTGAGCAGCCAGCCGGCACGGCGTTACAGCGCCGGCACCGGAGCACCCCAACAATGATGCACACACTTAATTGCACCCGCCAAACCGTCTAATACGATCAAAATACTTACGCACAGAGGCGAGACACCCAGGTCGACACCCTCGCCAAACCAACCAAACAAAATAATAAATCTATTAAAATCATAAGCATAAACAGAAAATAATTTTTCACACAAAAACAGACAAGTTATGCTTTACTTCGCCAATAAATAGCGCATACACTATTTATACCTCGGCTGTGCAAGGGTTTCCCTGCAGCTGTTTGTATAACAAGCCCAACAATAACGAGGAGACCTCCCCATGGTTACCAACTCGAGCCCACGGATTGCCGTCGTCGGCGCTGGTCTTGGCGGAGCGGCTGCGGCTGCCCTGCTGCAGCAGGCCGGTTTTAAAGTGGACGTCTATGAACAGGCGTCAGAGTTTTCCCGTCTTGGCGCCGGAATTCATATTGGCCCCAACGTAATGAAAATTTTCCGCCGTCTGGGGCTGGAACAGCCACTGGAAGCGATGGGATCCCACCCGAGTCACTGGTTCAGTCGGGATGGCGCCAGCGGTGAATACCTGTCTCGCATCCCGTTGGGCGAGTTTGCCCGCAAGGAGTACGGCGCCGCCTACATCACCGTGCACCGTGGTGACATGCACGCCATGCAGATCGAGGCGATTGCGCCAGGCACACTGCACTTCGACAAGCGTCTGGAATCGATCGACGACTCTGGTGACGACGTCAACCTGGTGTTTGCCGATGGCAGCAGTGCCCGTGCCGACATCGTCATCGGTGCCGATGGCATCAACTCCCGGATTCGCGAAGAACTGCTGGGGCCCGAGAGACCGATTTACAGCGGCTGGGTTGCCCACCGCGCCCTGATCACCGGTGACAAACTGCGCAAATACAACCTGGACTTCGAAGACTGCGTCAAATGGTGGTCCGAGGATCGTCACATGATGGTCTATTACACCAGCGGTAAACGCGATGAATACTATTACGTCACCGGCGTGCCCCACGAAGAACTGGACTTCGAAGGCGCGTTCGTCGACAGCAGCCGCGAGGAAATGTTTGCAGCCTTCGAAGGCTACCACGACACGGTGCAGGCGCTGATTGAGTCCACCGATACCGTCACCAAGTGGCCCCTGAAAAACCGCAACCCCCTGCCCCTCTGGAGTCGCGGTCGCCTGGTGCTGCTGGGTGATGCCTGCCACCCGATGAAACCCCACATGGCCCAGGGTGCGGGCATGGCCATCGAAGATGCCGCCATGTTGACCCGCTGCTTGCAGGAAACCGGCCTGCAGGATTACCAGACCGCGTTTGAACTCTACGAAGCCAGCCGTAAGGAGCGCGCCTCCCGGGTGCAGCAGGTATCCAACGCCAACACCTGGCTCTACACCCAGGAAGACCCGGCGTGGGTGTACGGGTATGACGTCTACGCCCAGGAAATTGAAACGGAGAGTGTCGCATGAGCAGCACCTATCTATACGGCGGTAACGTGCACGCCAATGGGATCCGCCAGCACTACTTGCGCTACGGTGGTAAAGGCCAGCCATTGATTCTGATCCCGGGCATTACCAGTCCGGCCATCACCTGGGGCTTCGTGGCCGAACGCCTCGGTCAACAGTTCGACACCTATGTCCTGGATGTCCGTGGCCGCGGCCTGTCATCGACCGGACCGGATCTGGCGTACGACATTGACACCTGCGCCGACGACATCATCGCTTTCGCCGATGCTTTGGGACTGGAAAATTACATTCTCGCCGGACACTCCATGGGCGCCCGCTTTGGCATCCGGGCTTGCGTGCGGGGCGCCCGGGGCGTCGCCAAACTGGTGCTGATCGACCCGCCTGTGTCGGGGCCGGGACGCCGCGAGTACCCCAGCAAACTGCCCTGGTATGTGGATTCCATTCGCGACGCCACCCTGGGTTGCGACGCCAACCACATGCGCACCTACTGCCCGACCTGGACCGAAGAACAATTGCAGCTGCGGGCGGAATGGCTCCACACCTGCTACACGGACGCCATAGTGACCGCCTTCAATGGCTTCCACGAAGACGACGTGCACAGCGACCTGCCCCACATCAAGGTCCCCACTCTGCTGATGGTCGCCGGGAAAGGCGGTGTGATTCTGCCTGAGGATGAGGCCGAAATGCGCGAGCTCTTGCCCTCATTGCGCATCAGCCACGTGCCCAACGCCGGTCACATGATTCCCTGGGATGACCTTGAGGGCTTCTTCGCAGGCTTCGAAGACTTTCTCGGGGCGCGGGTCTGAGCGACCACCACGCCCCACTCAGGTTCCCCCCGGCGGGGAGCCGCACCTGAATAATGGAGATCGCAGGATGAGCAAGACTTACCGCATCGGACAGATAGTACCGAGTTCGAATATCACGATGGAAACCGAAATACCGGCGATGTTGACCGCCCGTCAGCTGGTGCGCCCGGAACGCTTCACCTTCCACTCCAGCCGCATGCGCATGAAAACGGTCAGCAAAGATGAGCTGGCGGCCATGGACGCCGAATCCGATCGTTGTGCGCTGGAATTGAGTGACGCCCGCGTTGATGTGATGGGTTACGCCTGCCTGGTGGCCATCATGGCCATGGGTCTGGGGTATCACCGCGAGTCGGAAGCCCGCCTGACTCACCGCACCGAAGAAAATGGCGCCAAAACGCCGATCGTGACCAGCGCCGGTGCCCTGGTGCAAGGGCTGGATGTCATCGGTGCCAAGCGGATTGCCCTCGTAGCCCCCTATATGAAGCCTTTGACCGAATTGGTGGTGGACTACATTCGTGCCGAAGGCTTCGAAGTGGTTGATTACCGGGCCCTGGAAATTCCCGATAACCTGGACGTAGCCCGCCATGACCCGATGAATCTGCCCGGTATTGTCGCTGACATGAACCTCGAGGGCGTCGACGCCATCGTCTTGTCGGCCTGCGTGCAAATGCCGTCATTGCCGGCCGTAGCCCGGGTCGAGGCCGAAACAGGCAAACCGGTCATTACCGCCGCCATTTCCACCACCTACCAGCTGCTCAAGGCACTGGAACTGGAAACGGTGGTGCCTGGTGCCGGCGCCCTGCTTTCTGGCGCTTACTGAGAGGAATAATTAATGGCTAACGAACAAGTCAATGCTGCAGACAACTACAAGGGCGTCTGGGGCAACCGCATCGGATTCGGCCGCAAGGCGGCGCTGTTGTCGATCGATTTCACCAAAGCCTACACCACCGAGGGCGCCCCGCTGTACGCCCCCGGTGTGCCCGACGCCGTCCGTCAGGCACAGTCAGTGTTGCAGGTGGCCCGGGACCAGGGCGAGTTGATCATTCATACCAACATCCGCTATCACCCCGGCAATTTTCTCGATGGTGGCATCTGGGTAAAAAAAGCCCCCGTGATGAAGGACATGGTCGACGGAAACCCGCTGGCTGCGTTCTGCGACGAAGTGCTGCCGCTGGACAGTGAACTGGTGATCAGCAAGCAATACGCCAGCGCCTTTTTCGCCACCAACCTGGCGGCCACGCTGACCGCACAAGGGGTCGACACCATTGTGCTGATGGGTTGCTCCACCAGTGGCTGCATTCGCGCCACTGCGGTGGACGGTGTGCAGTATGGATTTCGGGTGATGGTCCTGCGCGATTGCGTCGGTGATCGCCACCCCGATCCCCACGAAGCGAATCTGTTCGACATCGACAGCAAGTACGGCGATGTCATTTCGTCCGCCGCGTACCTCGACTATGTGCAAGGCTGAGTACGGATAGCAACACATCCCTGCACACGGATGCGCCCTTGCCGGCACCGCCACAGCGGCGCCGGCAAGGGCGGTCCTACGAGACGCTATCTGTCTTCACGTGTTAATATTCAACGACTATTTTGATGCTTGCCCAGCCTGCAAGGAAGGTTCCTGCAGCCAAGTTGTGGTTTGCGTCGAGCTTCCCAAAGAAGAGCGAGTGTATGAAAGGTGCCCTGAAAATGGTGGATAGAATGCATTCTGAAAGCGAACAAGAAAACCACCACAAAGCGATTTTGGATGGCTATGACGTTGCCGAGCAAGTGGGGCACCTGATACGCCGTGCCCACCAAAGGCACACCGCCATATTTCAGCAGTACAGCTGTGACAGCAATCTCACCCCCATGCAGTTTTCCGTGCTGTGTAGCGTGTTGGATCAAGGCCCCAGCTCGCTGACCGACATCGTCAAAAGAACCGCCATTGATCAGGCGACGATTCGTGGTGTCGTCAAGCGTCTCAAGGACCGAGGACTGATAAAACTGATATCCGACCCTGCGGATAACCGCAAGGTCATCGTCTGCGTAACCGCAGACGGCGAGCAACTGATTCAGCAGATGATTCCTCTGGCCCGTGAAATCACGGACAAAACCCTGGAAAAACTGGATATGAGCGAGCGCATCGCATTGAAGTATCTGTTGCGAAAAATCGGTGGGCAATCCCAGGCGGATTAAGACCTGCGCGGTGGGCGGTCTGGAACCGCCCACCGCGCAGGTCATTGGGGCTGCCGCTTCTGGCCCGCGTCGATCAGCCCGGCCTTGTGCAGCGCCTTGATTTCTTCCCAGGTCCTGCGGATGAATTTCGCGGCCGCTATGTTTTGCTCCAGCAAGTTATAGCGGGCGCCGAGCCCGTAATCCGGCAGATTGATCATTTCGGTGGTGATGTAGCGCAGTGGACTGTCCGGATGGGTTATGTGGTACCGGAGGGCTTTCCGGATGGCCTCCTTGGACGGTTCCAGCAAATAGGCATGCCAATCAGAATGCCATTCGCCTGGCTGCGGCTTCACAAACGGGTATTGGATACCCCGGGCAAAATTACCGTCCGCTTCCCGATGCCACAGATTCTTGGGCTGGTTCGGTGCCACTGAACGCAACTGGGTCCATTTGACGATCCCCATCTCAAGCCAGCGCTCACAAAGGGATCCCGGCTCAAACGGATCCAGGATCACGGTGCCATTCTCGACGTCTTCGCGCACCTCGGACACCGCCTGCTCTTCGGGGTTCCCGATTTTGAAGTTGACGTGGCTGTAGTCCAGTGTGAAATTGAACGGAATGCCCCGCTCCATTACCAGACTGGCAACTGCTTCGACCCGTTTGAAACTTTCGGTCCACATATTCACATGCAGTTCAAAGGAAGGCTCAACACCGTAAGAAGCCGCCAGATCATAGGTTTTTAAGTAATGGTCTGCGATTTCCTGATTGCTCAGCACATGCCCGTCGGCATGCTCTTTGAAGGTCATGATGTTGTGGCACCTGGCCCCCACTTCTTTGCAGATTTTCAGGTTGTCCGCCAGCAACGCCTCGTCCCGACCCAGCTGGTAAAACCAGCTGGCGGTATGTATCGGCAGATCGAACTCGCTCATGGCGGACAGATACTGATCCAGATCAGCCCGCAAAGGAATGCGGTCAAAGTAGTCAAACACACCGGCTTCCTTCACCCGACGAAACTGCTCTCGGATTGGCAATTCCTCAAGGGAAACCGGTGAATCCACAGAAGAAAGCTGCACGCCTCGCCCATTGCAACCGATCAATACCGGCTGTGGGTCGATTCGTTGTGGTTCAGGATTATGCATCGTGCCGCCTTTTTTACGCTGGATTGGTTTGTTCTGCTTTTTTCATTTTCTCGATCATCATGCGCATCCGTATGGGCGCGGCATCGATCGCGATCTTCAGCTTTTTCCGACCCTCGAACTGCTCTTCTTTCTTTTGAACCGCTTCGAGTATGGCCTTGTCTTCGGCGAAGGCGACGCGGAACTCATTCGACAACGCGGTGTTCATCTCATCGTCGGCGTGGAAGTTTTTCACGTGCAGCCAGTGATCAATGGTGGTGCGCTCGTCGACCGGGGTCATGAAGTGGCAGGCGTAAATCTGGATGCAGTTATCGCGGCGGCCTTCCGGGGCACCGGTGCCGGTGTCGGCACTGCCAAAGTCGATGATCGCAATGCTCGGGGCGTAATAGTGGTAGTAGTGCCAACGGTCCACATTGCCCTTGAAGTTGCCAAACTTCTCAAACAGGGGAATCGGCGGCGCATCGTTAATCCAGCGCCAGGTGACGATTTTCTCTTCCTCCACCTCGAACTGCACCTTGACGTCCTCGCCCGCAGCGTTGCCCAGGGTGCTCAAGTGGACAAAGTTCACGTGGGCGGGGTCGCACAGATTATCGGCCAGACTGAGGTAGTTGGTTTCAATCCGCAGGGCATCGCCTTCGGCCACACTCCAGTCGGCGTCGTGGTATTGGGGCAGATCGAACACCTTGCTGGTGTCGGCCAACTCGGGGTCGCCCATCCAGATCCACACCAACCCCATGTTTTCATGGGTGGGGTAGGTGACTACCCGCGCCTTGGGCGGGACCATGTCCTGACCGGGCACGCGCACACACTTGCCGGAGCAATCAAAGGTCACTCCGTGGTAGCCACACTCCACGGTGTCGCCCTTGAGACGCCCCATCGACAGAGGCAGAAAGCGGTGCGGACACAGGTCTTCCATAGCGACCACGTCACCGGTGGAGGTCCGGTACACGACGATGTCCTGTTCGACGATACGGTGACTGCTCAGTTCGTGGCGGACATCCCTGGACCAGGTCAGCGGATACCAGGTATTCAGTACGTAGTTACTCATTATTGTAATTCTCTTGTCGGTCGTGGTTCACAGCTATCACGCTGACGGTATTTTTAAGGGTTCACAGCTCATCACTATCCGGCGGCCCCGTCAACGCACAATGGCGGCATCCGGTGCGACCACGTCACCCTCAAGGACCACCGGCGCATCGTCCAGGTAAATGGAGCAGTTACGCAGCGGCAAGTCCAGATGACACGGCGTCTTGCGCAGGCCGCCCACCTCGGTGTTCGGGCCGGTGGAAAACAGGAAATTGCCATAAAACGCACGCGCGTCCATACAGATGCCGTCGCTCTTGTCGTAGAGCCCCATGGCGGTCCACTGCGCGCGCGGTTGCAACCCCCAGCCAATGTGAGAAATACCGTAGACTTCCGGGTCGTTGAAATACGCCAGGTATTCGCGCAAATACTCCGCATCGAGACCGCCGTGAATGCCGGTGATAAACCCTTCCCGGACCTCCAGGGTAATCTGCTCCCGCAGATAGTTTTTGAACGGCAGGATGATGTCCCCTTTATCCAGTACCAGGGTCCCTTCGGCTTCGTTCTCATTCGGCCAGGTAAACAGAAACCCGCTCGGCCAGTGATCCCAGCGACCGGGTTCTTCCACGAATCCGTATTCGGGCACGGTCGGATACTGGCCCAGTGGGGCACGAAAATCGGTACCGGCCTTCGAGGTCACGTGCATCAGCGAAGCCTTTTCCAGCAACTCCTTGGAGGCCAATACCCGCGCTCTGTCTTCCCGGGTGGGCATCATGCGGGCCAGCACCTCCGGTGGCTCAATCGCCAACAAAATCCGGGTACCCGATTTGAGGATCTGCTCTTGTTCGGGGGAGTGCAGCAGCATCATGGTATCGACGATCAGATCGGCCGCTTCCAACGCCGTTTGCGCCGCGCGATTGCCCGTCAGTGGGGTGTCGCCGCAGTAAGCCGTCATATCGGTGCCCATCGCCCGCGGGTGGTTGAAGGCTGGCAATTCTACCGAGTAGACCTTGGCCCCCAATCTCTGAGCGGCATCGAAAGCGGCCCGCACGGTCCGTTGATCCGAGTAGTGGCTTTTCAGCACCGCGACACTCTGGGTTTCGTCCACATTCGACAGCGCAAGAACTTCTTCAAACATCTGAGTCAACTGGGAGTCACTGACCGGCATTATTGTTATCTCCTGCGTGGTGCACCGGCATCAGTCTTTCCTGGTGCACGTGAAATTTCGTCGCGGTGTTGGTGGCGCTCGCCCGGCCACTCCCCCACGACTTTTTTGTATTTTTTTCAGCGTACACATTATTGTTTGTCAGTTCAACGACTTTCCCCCAATATCTGCGGCGCATTTAGACCGCCACAAACAAACTTATAATAATCAAAAAGTTATAGAGAATTCGTCAGGTGGAACGTCCGTGTGACGCAGTGAAAGTCAATGCACCGCTTCACCAAGTAGCCAGTCTGCGCACAACTAAATAACGTATACGCTATTACTGCCGGGCGTTTCCGCCGGTCATTCGGGGCGCTCCACGGAGGTCATGCAGCACTTCAGCGATCGCTGGCAAGCGGGGCGAACTGCGGGTTTACACGGTGAGAAGTTATTGCTGTCAGTGGCCGGCGGAAGGGAGATTGCCCCCCAACATGTTTTCAACCACGGCAGCGTTATAGAAGGCTTCGACCGTCTGGATTTTATCGCCTCGCACTCGGAACCAGACCGCAAGGCGTACATCCCCAATGGGCTCAAAATTGGTGCGGTAATCGAGGATTGCGAACACATGCTCGCCGTCAGCGCTGAGCTGGCGGATGATCAGGTCTTTCTGGATCGCCGCCATCCCGAACTGATAGGACAACATGTCATCGGGGCTGAGGAACCGCATGTTCGGCCCCACGTATTCAAAACCCTCGGTCACCAGCGAACCCTTGGCCTGGTCAAACCGTTGGGCCTGAATATCAGCGATAAACTGCGCCACTATGTCTTTTGGCAGCATGAGGACACTCCATTGTTACGGCGAAACCATGTCACTTGTATACCAAAAAACACCCCGCCGACCAATGGGCCTTTTTGGGCCCTGGCAGTGATTCACAAGGCTTCAGGGGGAAATCAGAGTCCGGCGGGGGCCAGAGGCAAGGGTGCAGACAGGTTGTGCAGAGATCCCATGCAGCGGCGCATTTCGGGTGTCTCTCAAGAGACTGATGATACTTCCATGGGTATCGAGGGATCTGCTGCCCGGTGCGGCCCCGGGCTGTGGTCACGCCCCATAGCCGGCAAAGGTGTCATACAGGTTGTACACCACCAAGGTGACCAGTACACCCGCCATGGACTTGTTGAACAGCGATAAGTGTTTGCTTTGCAGCCTGGTGGCTATCAACCGGCCGAGGCCGACCCAAAGATACACAGACACAAAACACACCAGGAAGAACACCGATACGTATAACGCCAGGGTGAACAGGTACTCCTCCCGATTCAGATACAGGGCCGCCCCCGCCATGGACACCAGCCAGGCTTTGGGGTTGATGATCTGCAGCACCGAGCCCTGATAAAACCCCGGTATCCGCGCCTCACCGGCGGTTTTGTCCAGCGCTGTGTCTGAGCGCGCCATTCTGGATGCCAGATAGAGCATATACCCAGAGCCCACCAGCACCAGCGCATTGGCCAGATACGTATTGGTCTTCAGCAATTGGCTGACCCCGAACCCGGCGACGAGAATAACCAGCGACAGCCCGGCGGTGGCGCCCAACACAAAAGGCACATTCGCTCTGAGCCCGTTGTTGGCTCCGGAGATACTGGCCAGGATGTTCACCGGCCCCGGTGTGGCACAGGTCGCGAACGCAAACACCGCTATTTTTAACCCTAACATCAGCTGTTCATAACCTGTCTCAATCACCCATCCGGTTCAGTTGTCTTTCCAGTTTGCTCATGGAGTTAAGCAAATTGCGATACTCTTCCACACTGAGTGTGGACATCAGTTCGGCCTCCCAGGCCTGGGCATCGAGGATCAAATCATCCAGCATGCGGGCACTCTCGGGCGTCAGATGGAGGTCGTGGATGCGCTGATCCTGCGGCGAAGGCGACCGATAGATCAGCCCCCGTTCCTCCAGCGCCCGGATGGCGCGTGA
Organism: Marinobacter sp. X15-166B; assembly: GCF_001752365.1. Classification (GTDB taxonomy): domain Bacteria; phylum Pseudomonadota; class Gammaproteobacteria; order Pseudomonadales; family Oleiphilaceae; genus Marinobacter. Next base: position 1,143,407 of record NZ_MEIY01000001.1, read on the forward strand.
CACCCGCGCCTTGTCCATATTGGTGTAGGCGCAGATTTTCTTGGCGGTCAAGTCGTCGCAGTGGCTCAGCCAGGCGAGCACCCGCCACTGGGCGACATTCAGGCCGTAGCGTTCCGAGTACATGCGCTCCAGTTCACCGCTGATCCGATCCGCCAACCGGTTGAGCCGGTAAGGCAAAAACTGGTTAAGGTCCAGCTCCTGCCGGACCGGCTTGGTGGTTTGGGTGCCGCCATCTCCTGTCGGGTCTGCGGCTGCGCCCTTGCTGCGGTCCACAGCACTTTTGTGGTACTTGTCCATGACAACAACTCTCTAGTAAAGCAGCTGTGGCAGGAAGAGCACAACACCTGGAAACACCAGCACCAGAAGAGCACGCAACGTACCCGCTACCCAAAACGGAGTTACCCCCCGGAAAATGGTCCCCGTACTCACATCCGGTAACACCGCCCGCAATACAAAAACGTTCATTCCGACCGGTGGAGTGATCAGGCTGATCTCGATGACAATTACCACCAGAATCCCGAACCACACCAGGTCGTAACCCAAACCCGCCACCACTGGAAAAAACACCGGCACGGTCAGCAGCAGCATTGACATGCTTTCGAACACACAACCGAGCAACACGTAGATGGCCAGAATCACCAAGATTACCATAAACGGCGCCACATCGACGCTGTTTACCAGCGCCAACAGATCATTCGGCAGCCCCGCCCGGTTAATGAAATTGGCAAAGATCAGCGCAGTGAGCACCACCGCAAACAGCATTGCGGTGGTCCGCACCGTATCAATCAGCACGCTCATCAATACCTTAGGCGTAAGGGTCCGGCGCCACAGCGCGATCACGAACGCACCCATGGCCCCCACCCCCGCTGCTTCGGTCGGCGTGAAGATACCCAGGTAAATCCCCCCGATGACCAATACGAACAGCGCCAGCGTGCTGCCCACGCTCTTCAACGCTGTCAATCGCGCCACCCAGGTTTCCCGTTCCCCCGCCGGTCCCGCCGCCGGATCGCGCCACAATACCCATTTGACGGCCACCAGATAAAACAAAATCCCCAACAATCCCGGAATAAAGCCCGCTGCAAACAGCTCGCGGATACTGGTCTCGGTGAGTATGCCGTAAATCACCAGCATCACACTGGGCGGGATCAGGATTCCCAGGGTACCGCCAGCAGCAATGGCCGCCGAGGCCAGTGAGTCTTTGTAGCCATACTTGCGCATCTGCGGCATGGCCACACGACCCATGGTTGCGGCCGTTGCCAGACTCGAACCGCAAATGGCGCTGAACCCGCCACAGGCAACAATGGTGGCCATCGCCTGCCCCCCTTTGCGATGGCCGAGAAAACCATTAGACGCGCGGAACAAGGCATCTGACAGCCCCGCCTGGGAGACGAGGTTGCCCATCAGGATGAACAACGGGATTACCGACAAACCGTAATCCATGGCAGTGTCGATGGTTCGGCGGGCCGCCATGGATTCCGCCGCAGTCCAGTTGCCGGTCAGGTAGTAGTAGCCCACAAAGCCGACAATGCCCATGGCAAAGGCCAGGGGTACGCGGAGAAACGCCAACAGCAGCAGCGCCGCAAAGCCGTATATCGACTCAATCATTGTGTCTCCCCGGGCTCAATGGCCCACCCTGAATGACCCGGCCGATGCCTTCCAGCAGATAACAAACCGCCCGCGCCAACGACAGCAAAGCCGAGATGCCCAGCAATATCGCCATCAGGCAGATCAGATAACCGGTAGGGAGACGCAAAAACTCGGTGACGTCCCCCCAATCGAAGGCCCGCATCCCGAGAACCCATACCCGCCCCGCCATCACCCACAAGGCGGCGGTCACGATCAGATTGACCAGCAACTGACGCAGCCACACCCAACGGGCCGGATACACCGCATCCAGCAGATCGACACTGATATGCTCTTCCCGCCAGCACACCATGGGTAGCGCCAGAAACACCAGCGCCGCGAGCATCAGTTGGGTCAGCTCCACGGTGCCGGTAATCGGCGAGTTAAAAAAATAGCGGCCACACACATCCACGGTGGTCAGCAGCATCAACGCGAAAAGGGTGGCACCGGCCACCCCCTCCAGGACGCGCTGCAAGACCTGCCCAATGGTTGACCAGCTTGTTGTCGTGGTCTGCATGTTCAAGTCTCTGTGTGCTTTTTTTGGATTGGTGTGTTTCAGATGGCGTCGACCAGCGCGTCGATGCTGTCTTTTCCAGCCTCAACCGCAAGCCGCTGCCGGAAGTACTGCAAGGCCTCCTGTGGATCGAATCCTTGCGAGCCGACCGCCTTGGCCCAATCGGCGATCAGGCGGTCGGAAACCTCTCGCAACATGGCGATATCTTTTTCATCAGCCTGGGTGAAAGTATTGCCCTGCTGTTTGGCAAACTCGACCCCGCGCCGATCGGACACATCCATCATGTAACCGAACAGGCGCGACAGGCGCTCCCCCGACACCGCCTCGATGGCTTTGCGGTCCGCCGCGGATACCCGATCCCACACCGTGGGATTCATGACGATGGCAAAGCTGCCACGGTAGAAACCGCCGTCCACGGTCAGCGTATAGGGAGACACTTCCGCCAACCGGAAACTGCGCAGACTCTCAAGCGTCAGCATGGCGCCATCAATGACCCCCTGCGAGGCCGCCTCATAGGCACCGGTCGGCGGCAGCGCCACACCGGTGACGTTGATCGCGTTCGCCAGTCCGGACATCACCCCGCCACCGATACGCAGCCGGTTTCCGGACAACTGATCGAGGGTCTCAATTTTTTTGCTGGTAAATATCTGTCCAGGTCCGTGGATCCCCATGGCCATCACCTCCAGACCGCGGTGCTCGCGCGCCTGGGCCAGATGTTCCTGGTGGGTATGCCAATAGGCGGCCGAGGCCACTTCAGATGAGAAGGCCTCAAAGGTGGGAAACTCGGGCAGCTGGGTCAGTTTGAAGCGCCCGGCCATGTGGCCGTGGAAAATCCAGCTGGCGTCGGCGACCCCGTCGGCCACCAGCGCCATTTGCGACGGGGGCGGTCCGAGGCCTTCGGTGACCTGAAGGGTGACACGCCCATCGGTGGCTTCTTCTATCCAACTTTTCCAGGTTGGCCAGACGATGGTATTGATGCCGTGATTGGGGCCGCCCCAACTGCTGACGTTGATGGTGGTTTGCGCCACTGCCGGAGTTGCCAGCATGAGACTGGCAGACGCCACAGCGCCGATCATTAGGTGAGTTATTTTATTCATTGTTATACACCCCTGCTGTCATCCATAAAAGAGCGAGCGCCGGGCTTGCACCGACAGAACCACCATGCCGGCCATTGGTATCTCGCGCAACTAATTTGTACAAACAATACCCTAGACTTAAGTATAACCAACAGACAAACCCATTGATTTAGTACAACTTTTGAACAGAACCAAGCGCTCCGCCCACCGAATACCGCCCCCTCAATTAGACAAGAAGTTTCAAAAGAAACTATTATGATCAAAAAAACAATCGGGGCATCTTGCCGAACCGAACACCCGACGGGACCGGAGCAACCATGAGCAAACAGTTCGCATCGCACGCAGACACTGAAGAAAAGCAGATCAGCTTTACCCGACTGGCTGAGGGCCTGTACGCCTACACCGCCGAAGGCGACCCCAACTCGGGCGTCATCATCGGTGACGACAGCGTGATGGTCATCGACACGCAGGCTACCCCCATCATGGCCGCGGATGTCATCCGCCGGATTCGCGAGGTCACCGACAAGCCGATCAAGCACGTCGTCATGACCCATTACCACGCGGTACGGGTGCTGGGTGCCTCGGCCTATCAGGCCGACAACATTTACGCCAGTCAGAACACCTACGATTTGATCGTCGAGCGTGGCGCACAGGACTATGAATCCGAGGTGGGCCGTTTTCCGCGCCTGTTCAAGGGCGTTGATTCGGTGCCGGGACTGACCTGGCCGAACATCGTGTTCCGGCAGGAGCTGACCGTGTTCATGGGCGCGCGCGAAGTACGCATTCTCCACCTGGGCCATGGCCACACCAAGGGTGACACGGTGGTCTGGCTGCCCGAGGAGCAGGTGCTGTTCTCCGGCGATCTGGTCGAATACGGCGCCACCCCCTACACCGGCGACGCCTACCACGAGGACTGGCCCGCCACTCTGGATCGCCTGCTGGCGCTCAATCCGCAGAAACTGGTGCCGGGACGTGGGGATGCCCTGCAGACCCCCGAACAATGCCAGGAAGCAATTCAGGGCACCCGGGACTTCCTCGCCGAGATGTATGAGAGCGTCAGAGCCGGCAAGGCGGCGGGTAAATCTCTGTCGCAGTGCTACGCCGACACCTACGCCCTGTTGAAGCCCAAGTATGGTCACTGGGTGATATTTGATCATTGCCTGCCCTTTAACATCACCCGCTGTTACGACGAGGCCGGCGGCGAATACACCGATCCGCGCATCTGGACGGCAGAACGCGACACCCAGATGTGGCACGCCCTTCAGGACGTGGTCGAACGCCAGTAACCCTGTGGCCCCGGAGCTGTGCCCGGGGCAGTGTCACGCCGTCAGCGGGCGGCGTCACCGGAGCAAACAATGCCTGATAATTATAAGAATCCAATCTATCCTTACCGCCGCGCGCCGGAGCTTGATTGCCCCTCCGTGCCGCACCGCCCGGTGATCATTGTTGGCGCCGGTCCGACGGGATTGATCGCGGCCATTGACCTGGCAAAGCAAGGTATTGCCAGCGTCCTGCTGGACGACAACAACACCGTCAGCGTCGGTTCGCGGGCCATCTGTTTTTCCAAACGCACCCTGGAAATCATGGACCGGCTGGGCTGCGCCCAGCCGATGCTCGACAAAGGGGTCACCTGGCAGCGTGGCCGGGTGTTCTTTCAGGAACGCGAAGTCTACGATTTCAATCTGCTGCCCGAGGAAGGCCACCGCATTCCGGCGTTCATCAACCTGCAGCAGTACTATCTGGAAGAGTATCTGGTCGATCGCGCCCAGCAGCTTGCCGGGTACATCGACCTCCGCTGGCAACACAAGGTTACCCACGTGGACAGCCAGACTGACCACAGTGTGGTGACCGTGACGACCGAGGACGGGGACTACCAACTCAGCTGTGACTATTTGCTGGTGGCTGACGGCGCCAACAGCCGGATCCGTGACCGTCTGGGGCTGGCAAGCACAGGCCAGGTGTTCCAGGATCGCTTTCTGATCGCAGACGTGATCATGACCGCCGACTTTCCCACCGAACGGTGGTTCTGGTTCGACCCGCCGTTTCATCCCGACCAGTCCGTGCTGCTGCACAAGCAGCCCGACAATGTCTGGCGCATCGATTTCCAGCTCGGCTGGGATGCGGACCCCGACGAAGAACGGCAAGAACAAAACATCCGCCCCCGGGTGCAGGCCATGCTGGGCGCAGACGTCGAGTTCGAACTGGCGTGGACCAGCGTCTACACCTTCCGCTGCCGCAAGATGGATCATTTTATCCACAACCGGGTGTTCTTCATGGGGGACGCAGCCCATCAGGTCTCGCCGTTTGGCGCCCGCGGCGCCAATGGCGGTGCCCAGAGCATCGACAACCTGGCGTGGAAACTGGCGCTGGTGCTGAAGGGGCAGGCACCGCCCGCACTGCTCGACACCTACAACACCGAGCGCCAGCAGGGGGCCGCGGAAAACATTCTTCACTCGACCCGGGCCACCGACTTTATTACGCCCAAGAGCCCCATCAGCAAGCTGTTCCGCGACACCACCCTGGAACTGGCCGAAACTTTTCCATTCGCGCGCAGTCTGGTGAACAGCGGCCGGCTGTCATTGCCTTGCCGCTACCGCCATTCCCCACTCAATGGGGCCAACGAACCCACCATGCCGGCGGCTGTGGGCCCCGGCTGCTCCGCTCAGGATGCGCCGATCGGGGGCGGCGATGGCCAGCGCTGGTTGCTCAACCAGCTGGGGGATCGGTTTGTGCTCCTGCTGGATGGCCGGCTGCCCGCCGACCAGGCCGCGGCCCTGCAGCCCTCCCTGCAAACCCTGCTTGACGAGCGCCCGCTGCTGGACCTGTTGTTGCTGGGGCCGATTGCGCCGGCGCTGGCGGGTCTCCCGCGTACTACACTGATCGAAGACCCTCAGAAGTTGGTGACCCAGCGCTACGGGTTGACGGCCGGTGCCTGTTATCTGGTGCGCCCGGATCAGCATATCGCCGCCCGCTGGGCGCGTTTCGACGCCCACCACGTTAACCATGCCATGGACCAGGTGCTGGGTATGCATCTGGCGTCCCGGGAGATTCAACATGTCACGGCTTGAGCTGAACCCCAACTTCACCGACCCCGACGCCTTTTATGCGGCGCTGACCGACCTGTATCGCGAGCGCTCCGGGCCGGAATGCGAGCGCATCAACGCCCGCCTGATCTTGCTGCTTGCCAACCACATCGGGGAACAAACGGTTCTGGAGGAGGCCATGGGCATTGCCGGCCAGGATAACGCACCGCCCGCAGAGCAGCCCGCGTCAACCCTGCGGCAGCACTGAAACGAGGACACCTTGATGGCTGATCAACTGCATTACCAGAGCGGCTTCCGTAACCACTTTGCCACTGAAGCACTGCCGGGCGCCTTGCCCGAGGGCCAGAACTCGCCGCAACAGTGCGCCTACGGCCTGTACGCCGAGCAATTAACCGGCTCGGCCTTTACTGCACCCCGGCACCGGAACCTGCGCAGCTGGCTGTATCGCATCCGGCCTTCTGCGGCGCACAGCGCCTATCAACCCCTGGACAATGACCGGGTACACACCGCACCTCCGGCCAGACCCGCAGCGGATCCCAACCAGATGCGCTGGGATCCTGCACCGCTGCCCGACACCCCGACCGATTTTATCGACAGTCTGCTGACCATCGCCGTTAACGGCGATGCCGGCACCCAGACGGGCACAGCGGTGCATGTCTACGCCTTCAACGCGGATATGGTGGAGCGCTTCTTTTACAATGCCGACGGCGAGCTGCTGATCGTGCCGCAGCTCGGTGCCCTGCGTCTGCGCACCGAACTGGGCGAGCTTGAAGTCGACAGCGGCGAAATCGCGGTCATCCCCCGGGGCATCAAATTCCAGGTGCGCCGGGGCGCCGGCACCAAGGTGGCCCGTGGTTATGTCTGTGAAAATTATGGCAGCCCGCTGGAGCTGCCCGGACTCGGCCCCATCGGGGCCAACGGGCTGGCCAACCCCCGCGATTTTCTCGCCCCGGTGGCCGCTTACGAACATCAGCCGGGCCACTTTCGGGTGGTGGCCAAATTTTCCGGCCGCTTTTGGGAAACCCGGCTTGACCACTCGCCGCTGGACGTGGTCGCCTGGCACGGTAACTACACGCCTTACAAGTACAATCTGGCCCACTTCAACACCATCAACACCGTGAGCTTCGATCACCCCGATCCGTCGATTTTTACCGTGCTGACGTCGGTATCCGATACCCCCGGAATGGCGAATCTGGACTTCGTCATCTTTCCGCCCCGCTGGATGGTGGCGGAGCACACCTTCCGGCCGCCCTGGTTTCACCGCAATCTGATGAGTGAATTCATGGGCCTGATTCACGGCGAATACGATGCCAAAGCGGCAGGCTTTCTGCCCGGCGGGGCCAGCCTGCACAACTGCATGTCCCCCCACGGGCCGGATGCCGCGTCCTTCGACAAGGCGGCCAGCGCAACGCTCGAGCCCCAGTATCAGGGCAACACGCTGGCCTTCATGTTTGAAAGCCGCTACGTGTTTCACCCCACCGAAGCGGCGCTGCAGGCGGATTTCCGCCAGCAGGATTATGTCCATGTCTGGTCCACCTTGCGCGCCAACTTCAACCCCGACCAGCGCTGACCGGGCTCATTACACTGATACTCGGAGCCGGCGGCTCCGTCCCAGACCAAAAGGAACACACCACCATGAAACTGGCAACGCTCAACAATGGACGGGATGGCGAGCTGATTATTGTCTCCCGTGATCTGACCCGGGCCGTCCGCGCCACTGATCTCGCGCCGACCCTGCAACAGGCCGTCGAACACTGGGCGGTCATCAGCCCTGCCCTTGAGGCCCGCTACGCCGAGCTCAACAATGGCACGCTCGACGGGGCCTTCACGCTGGACTGCACCCAACTGCATTCCCCCCTGCCTCGGACCTATCACTGGGCCGACGGTTCGGCTTACCTCAACCATGTGCAACTGGTCCGCCAGGCCCGCAACGCCGAAATGCCTGAATCCTTCTGGACCGACCCGTTGATGTATCAAGGCGGCGGCGACCGGTTCCTGGCCCCCACTGAAGACATCGAAGCGGTGAGTGAAGATCACGGTATCGACTTCGAAGGGGAGATCGCCGTGATCACCGACGACGTCCCCATGGCCGTATCCGCCGAGCAGGCGGCCGAACACATCAAACTGGTGATGCTGGTCAACGACGTCAGTCTGCGGGGGCTCATTCCCGGCGAGCTGGCCAAGGGATTTGGTTTCTTTCAGGCCAAGCCGGCTTCGGCCTTCTCCCCCATCGCGGTCACCCCGGATGAATTAGGGGACGCCTGGCAGGATGGCCGGGTCCACCTGCCCCTGACCGTGCACCTGAACGGCGAAAAATTCGGCGTGCCCGAAGCCGGGCCCGACATGATTTTCAGCTTTCCGCAACTGGTGGCCCACGCGGCCCGCACCCGATACCTGGGCGCCGGTGCCATCATCGGTTCGGGCACCGTTTCCAATCCGGGCCCCGACGGCGGTCCCGGCAAGCCGGTGGCCGATGGCGGCGTCGGCTACAGTTGTCTGGCCGAACAACGCATGGTGGAGCAGATCCTGCACGGTGCCATCCACACACCGTTCATGCGCTTTGGCGACCGTGTCCGCATCGAGATGTTCGACCGGGATGGGCACAGCATATTCGGCGCCATCGATCAGCAGGTGGTCAAGTACCAGCCCGATTGAGCCGTCCGCGGTAAACAGGAGATTCCGGTGATGACCACACTCTACAGTTACTTCCGCTCATCAGCCGCCTACCGGGTCAGGATCGCCCTGAACCTCAAAGGCGTCGAATACGATCAGGCCAGCATCAATCTGGTCAAAGGCGAGCAGCGGGAGACCGCCAACCTGAGGCGCAATCCACAGGGTCTGGTGCCGTCGCTGGTTACCGATCAGGGGGACACCCTGACCCAGTCGCTGGCCATCTGTGAGTACCTGGACGAGCGCTACCCCCGGCCCGCGTTGCTGCCCGAAGATGCACCCGGGCGCGCCCGGGTGCGTGCCCTGGCCCAGTTGATTGCCTGTGAGATTCACCCGCTCAACAACCTGCGCGTGCTCAAGTACCTGGTGAGGGAGCTGGGCGTGGACGAGGACGGCAAACTCGACTGGTACCGCCACTGGGTCGCCGAGGGCTTCAGCGCCCTGGAAGCCATGCTGTCCGGGGGGACGGGCGGCGGCGACTTCTGCCACGGTGACGCCCCGACCCTGGCGGATATCTGCCTCGTGCCACAGGTGTACAATGCCGAGCGCTTCGCGTGTGACCTGACGCCTTACCCGGCCATCCGGCGCATCACCGCCAACTGCCGGGCACTGGCGGCGTTCGCGCAGGCCGCACCGGAAGCACAGCCTGACGCCGCCCCCTCGTCCACACCCCGGCGCTGATTCCCGGATGCGGGCATGGCCTGTCCGCGACTGCTGCTACCTGATCTCGGACAGCAACTCGGGGTTGGTGACCAGATTGCGGACCCCATGGGCGTGATCTTCCTCGAAGACGTTGCCCTGGCACCACTCGCCCACGGTGGCGAGGTTCACTTTGAGCACTTCGGGGCGCACATTCCAGGTGACCTGAAACGGCGAACCGGCCTCGTTGTAGCCCGGGCCGGTGGTCGAACCGGCGTATTGCACCGGGGTTCCCGTGTCGTTGGGCAGATTCACCGCCTGATGCAGCCCATTGGTTTGTTCGTGACGGGTTAGTGCCACAAAATTGCGGGCCTCACTGTCATTCACCAGCACGTACACCTGCGCTTCCACCCGCAGTTGCGGGTTCTGGATGGAATCGTTAAAACAGGAGCCCAGGGTGGGACCGGGTGCGACCCGGGCGGTGGAATAGACGTAGTGGACTTCAATGGTATCACCGGGGTAGAGGCTGCCATGCTCACTGGGGCACACTTCCTCCTCAACCGCCGCCAATTCGCCCTCATGCAGTTGCCCCGAATACTGATACCCCCCCAGATAGCCTTCACCATCCCCATTGCCGGCGTACTTGGTGAACGCTCCTCCCTTGTGCTCTGCGTTCTTGTGAAAATGAATGTCGCAAAGATTCATCTCGGTGTAGGCCGGCGCCACGCTGAACACCACGGGATTGCTTCCGGCCGTGGAACTGAGGTCCCGGGGCGACTGGGGCCCAAAGCCCTTGCCGTCGGTGTTGCTGGCGAGATTGCGGCGCTGGTCAGCCACGAACTGCTCGGACACCTGCTTGCCATCCATAGCGGGTGCGTCTTTCGCGCAGACATTGAAAGGCAATGTGGTGGCGGCCGCGAGTATAAAAAAGGCATGAATTTTCATGGTGGGGCTCCTGAGTTGGCTGATGCCGTGCAAACGGCACCCCGGGGTACCCCCGGCCTGCGCGCAACTCAGCGCGTAACCGGGACAAGTGGGCACTCGTCAGGCAAGCAGCTCTGCAGCACGCTCCGCAGACAGGTTGGCGACCAGACCTGACAACGGCCACCCTTCAAGGTTAGCAATACCTCCCCGATTCGCCGCCCCGCGCTACGCTTTTGGGGCATATTTTTCGAACACCTCCTGGCCGGTCAGGGTAGGCGTCTGGTTCTTGAGGTCGTAATACGGGGGTTTCTCGTCGATGAATATCTGGCTGGTCAGCACAAAGGGCTCGTTCTGGAACAGGCCAGCGGGGATAATGTACTCGTCGCCGGGCAGCAGATGATAAAACAGGTGGGTGCCGCAGGTTGGGCAGAAACCGCGCTGGGCCCAATCCGACGACTGGTAGGTGGCGGGCTCGCCCCCCGTGAAAGTCACACTTGAGTCGCAATGCACCGCAAACATCGGGCCGCCCGACCAGCGCCGGCACATGGAACAGTGACAGACCGCCACGTCCGCCTGGCTGTCTGCAACCACTTCTATCGAACCGCACAAACACGTACCTTTCATAGCAACCTCCCAAGGTGATTTACCATTGGCTATCCGGTTCATGCAGCCCCGAAAACTTCACCCCCGATAACAGCGCCATGTCGCGGTGCCAGGTGGCCAGATCTGTTTTGCTGAACCCGCTTAACGCCCGGTGGCCGCAGGCCCGCGCCATCACTTGCATCAATTCCACCGACGCCTCGAAAAAATTTTTCAGCTGCTGTGCCGACTTGTCGACGTTCAGGCGTTGACGCAAATCCGCATTCTGGGTGGCGATGCCCGCCGGGCAGTTGTTGGTATTACAAATCCGCGCCGCGACGCAGCCGATGGATTGCATCGCACTGTTGGCGAGGGCCACCCCATCCGCACCCAACGCCAGGGCTTTGACAAAATCCATCGGGGTGCGCAGGCCACCGGTAATGATAAGAGTGACCCGCCCGCTGGCACCTTGCGCGTCCAGGTAACGGCGGGCCCGAGCCAGCGCCGGTATGGTGGGGACACTGATGTGATCCCGGAACATTTGCGGGGCCGCACCGGTGCCGCCCCCACGGCCATCCAGAATGATGTAATCGGCACTGGCATCCAGGGCAAATTGAATGTCCTCTTCAATATGGTTGGCACTCAGCTTGAAACCAATGGGGATGCCACCGGTCAGTTGGCGCACCCGATCGGCAAATCTTCTGAAATCCCCGGCACTGTGCAAGTCGGTAAACGTCGGCGGTGAGATCGCCGGTTCACCTTCGGGAAGGCCGCGTACCTGGGAAATTCTACCGACGTTTTTGTTCCCCGGCAGATGACCGCCGGTGCCGGTTTTGGCCCCCTGTCCGCCCTTGAAATGAAACGCCTGTACGTTTTTCAGTTTCGCTTCGTCGTAACCAAACCGGGCACTGGCCAGTTCGTAAAAATACCGGGAGTTCGCAGCCTGTTCCTCGGGCAGCATCCCCCCTTCCCCGGAACAGATGCCCGTACCGGCCAGCTCGGCCCCCTTGGACAGCGCCACCTTGGCCTCTTCGGACAAGGCGCCGAAACTCATGTCGGACACCAACAGCGGGATCGCCAGGGTCAACGGCTTGTTCGCCCCGGGGCCGATAACCAGTTCGGTGCTCACGGCCACGTCTTCGAGCAGGGGCTGGGTCGCCAGCTGCGCCGTCATGATCTGCAGATCGTCCCAGTGGGGCAGCAAATGACGGGGTACCCCCATCGCGGTCAACGGGCCATGGTGGCCCACCTTCGTTAACCCGTCCCGCGCCAGCTGGTGAATGAATTCGACCGTAGGCTCTTCTTTGGTTGCTTTGGCCTCCGGGGCTTCACCGGCATCAGCCGGACGCCCCGGCCCTTCCTTACCGACGGCGCTGTCGTCAAATTGCTTATGGGTGCCATCGCAATAGGGCAAATTCGCCGAATGCTTGCACTGGCACAAGTAGGCCTCGCCGGATTCCTCGGCGGTAAACACCTTGGGCGAGAACCCGGTGCCGGCGTGAGAGCCATCGCAAAAGGGCTGGTTGTTGGAACGACCGCAGACGCAGGCGTAATATTCCTCGCCTTTTTTCAGGTCGACTCGTGCCGGTTTGTTGTTCGCGACGATCGGCTTCATGGCTCAGCTCCAGAATGGGGAGATTTTCCGCAACTGCACCCCTTAATGTAGCCAAGATCATCGCGGGCCGCCTGAATTCCCGCGCACTCAGGCTCCGCTGCAATGCTCGAGCGTGTCCCCCGAGGTGCCATCCGCGCGCTGGCGGAACAGGGTGCCTTCAGCTTCGGGGCCAGCGCCCTTCACCCACCACTCCAGCCGGTCTCCCACGTAGCGGGCACCACTGCCCGACACCGCGATCTGCAGGCGGTAGGTCCGGCCTTTATAGTGAAGCTCCGCCGATTCGGTGGACGGGTAGCTGACGGTAATCGCCACACCACTTGCGCACTGATAGACCTGTGACGGGGATGCGACCGCACTCGGTCCCTGCGGGTTCACACTGTGCGGGACCGGGTGGGTGCACGCGGATAAGATCAGTACCGACGCGGAGGTCAGCAATACGAGAGGGTTCACAGGCGTCTCCGATTAACGGTTGTACGGCACCGGTGTCAGGGTCCCGCTTAGATACAGGGGGTGGGCCGGTTCACCCGATTTGTTCAGTTTGATGCAGTGCAGGTCGCTAAAGAGAGCCTGTACCGCCGCCGACCGGCCCAGATACGCCCCATCATTGCCCCACGCTGCCACCACCAGACCGGCCTCTTTGGCCAGGTCCGTCAACCATTGATCGTTGTCGGGCCCGATCGGGTCGGCGGCACTCATCATCTCGGTTGGCACGGTGGCTTTGAAGGCAAACAGATTCACCACACAGACCCCGCCATAGCCCCACGACTGGGCGAAACGGATACAGCGGTTAATGGTGGGGTTATTGCGCACCTCGTCAACCGCAGAGGGGTTGAGGCCGATAAACATCACCCAGGGTCGGGTGTCGTCCCAGATACGCCATAAGGCGTAGCGGTAACGTCCACACTCCGAAAATTTGGCGGCTGCGCGCACCGATTCCTCCTGCTCTGTCTGATCTGTTTTTTCGCAAGCTCTGGTGTTGGCATCAATTTAACAACCACTTGTACATGACCAACGCATCTACATAGCCTTTGACCGGGTGCTGGAACGCCCCGGGCAGCCGGCCCACAGTGTCGAAACCGAGCCGGTGCCACAGACGTACCGCGCCCTGATTACTGGCGGCCACAAAGTTGAACTGCATCGCCTGATAACCAAGTTCTACGGCAATCTGCTGGGAATGCTCACACATGGTGGTGGCCAGACCGCGGCCTCTGGCCCGGGACGCCACCATATACCCGCAATTGCACACGTGCGACCCGGGCCCGGCCTGGTTGGGTTTGATGTAGTAGGTGCCAAGAATCTCCTCCCCGTCTACCACCACATAGGTTTTACGGGGCACCTCCAGCCACAGGCGCTCGGCCTGCGCTTTGGTGGTCGCGGGATCGTACCCGTAGGTGTCGCCGGCACGGACAATTTCCTGAAAAATTGGCCAGATTGCCTCCCAGTCTTGTTGCTGCGCCTCTCTGATGATCATTGCACCTCCCATTCCGCCCTTCGACGCCTGTTGTTTCCGGCTTCCCCAAGCCAATGTACCGATATTATTGCATTTGCGAAAATCATGCGTGACACCATCGGCCCGCCCTGCTGAGCAATGCAAAAGTGATTAACCGGCCGCACCGGGCAAAGCTGGCTAGTGGCGCACAGATTAAGTGCGTCAACGGGGTGGCAGCGCGCGCGCAGATCCCCTAGTATACGGATCAATTTTCGAACACCGCTGGACGTCTTAATGGGGATGATCAACAACAACCAACCCGAATGTCCCAGTGCTGATCAACCCCACGTTGCCCCGGGTGTTGGAGACCGCCCCTCTTTATTAACCACATCGAGACCCTCCCCCATGCTGCGAAGTATATTTGTGTGTATTGCCGCTGCCCTGTTTTCGGTGCCCGTTTACGCCAGCGGGCTCGCTGAAGCCATCCCCCATTTAGGCGCCACCGATACCCTTGCCGGCTATCTGGCCGTATTTGTTTTTGCTATTGCTTACCTTGTTGTGGTGGGTGAAGAAAAACTGCAGCTGCGCAAATCCAAGCCGGTGTTGATCGGTGCAGGGATCATCTGGATGCTGGTGGGGATCGTCAGCACCGACCCCACGGCGACCAAAGCGGCGTTCAGCCGCAACTTTCTGGATTTCAGTGAGTTGATGCTGTTTTTGCTGGTGGCCATGACCTACATCAGCGCCCTGGAAGAGCGCCGGGTGTTTGAAGGCTTGCGTGCCTGGATGGTGCAGAAAGGGTTCAGTTACCAAACCTTGTTCTGGCTGACCGGGATTCTGGCGTTCTTTATTTCCCCCATCGCCGATAACCTGACCACCGCCTTGCTGATGTGTGCGGTGGTGCTCAAGGTGGCCGAGGGCCAAGACCGCTTTATCGCCATGTGTTGCGTCAACATCGTGGTGGCCGCAAATGCGGGCGGAGCGTTCAGTCCGTTTGGCGACATCACCACCCTGATGGTCTGGCAGGCGGGCAAGGTGGAGTTCTTCGAGTTTTTCGATCTGCTGCTGCCGTCTATGGTGAATTTCCTGGTGCCGGCGCTGGCCATGAGCGTCTTTGTGCCCAAAGGCAAACCCGCCAGCATCAGCGAAGACGTGTTTTTGAAGCGCGGCGCCAAGCGCATCATGGGGCTGTTCCTGCTCACGATTGCCACCGCGGTCTGTGGCCACCAGTTCCTGGGGCTGCCCCCGGTATTCGGCATGATGGTGGGGCTGGGTTACCTGCAGTTCTTCGGTTACTTCCTGCGCATGAGCCTGCCATCGTCGCTGGCCAAGAAACGCACCATTGCCGAGCAGAAAGCCGACAAGGAGACCCTGCAATACATCGGCAGCGTCGTACCCTTCGATATCTTCAAAAACGTCGCCCGTGCCGAGTGGGATACCCTGCTGTTCTTCTACGGCGTGGTGATGTGCGTGGGGGGCCTGGGCTACTTTGGCTATTTGCAACTGGTCTCGGTGTTCTTGTTTGAGGACGTGGGGGCCACCGGGGCCGCGTTCGGGATCGGGGTCATCTCGGCGATTGTCGATAACATTCCGGTGATGTTCGCGGTGCTGGAAATGGACCCGGCCATCAGCCACGGTCACTGGCTGCTGGTAACGCTGGCCGCCGGAGTAGGCGGCAGTTTGCTGCCCGTCGGCTCGGCCGCCGGTGTCGCCCTGATGGGCGCCGCCCGGGGTTACTACACCTTTATGAGCCATCTGCGCTGGTTGCCGGTCATCTTTCTGGGCTATGTGGCCAGTCTGTATGCTCACCTCTGGCTTGGCGACATGCTCGGCCTGTTCGAGGTGTTCACGACCTCACTGAGCGCGCTCAACTGAGGCCAGCAGGCCATCGCCGGCGCAGCCCTGCTGCGTCCGGCGTCCCTTTGTACGCACCTATCCATTTTTCGACCATACTGATTAATCTCCACCCATTCGACTGAGAATGAATCGAGGTACATCCAGTGTCGGAAGCGTCAGTGTTCATCGGCAAGGGCAGTCAGGTTCAGCGCTTGCTGTTGCATCGCGCCAACCGTCATGGGCTCATCGCCGGTGCCACCGGTACGGGCAAAACCGTCACCCTGCAAATTCTTGCGGAAGGTTTTTCCGCCCAGGGGGTGCCGGTGTTCATGGCCGACGTGAAAGGCGACCTGTCGGGCATCTCCCAGCCAGGCATCGCCAAACCGTTTCTGACCCAACGTGCCGCTCAGGTGGGCCTTGAGCCCTACCAGCCGGCCGGCTTCCCCACGGTCTTCTGGGACGTGTTCGGCACCCAGGGCCACCCTCTGCGGGCCACCATTTCCGACATGGGCCCCTTGCTGCTGGCGCGGTTGCTGGAACTCAACGATACCCAGGAAGGGGTGCTCAACATCGCCTTCAAACTGGCGGATGATCACCGCATGGCGCTGCTGGACCTGAAGGATCTGCGGGCATTGATGACCTTTGTGGCCGAGCAGGCGCAGGAACTCAGCGCGCTCTATGGCAACGTCAGTAAAGCCTCGGTCGGCGCAATTCAGCGGCGCTTGTTGCAACTGGAACAGCAGGGCGGCGACCGGTTCTTCGGCGAACCGGCTCTGGAGCTGGCCGATCTGATGCGGTGCGACGGGGCGGGCCGCGGCCACATCAATCTGCTGGCGGCGAATCAACTGATCGAGCGGCCCCAACTCTACGCCACCATGCTGCTGTGGCTTTTGGCCGAGTTGTTCGAAGAATTACCGGAAGTCGGCGACCCCGCCAAACCCAGGCTGGTGTTCTTTTTTGACGAAGCCCACCTGCTGTTCGAGGACGCCCCAAAGGCGCTGTTAAGCAAGGTTGAGCAGGTGGTGCGGTTGATCCGTTCCAAAGGGGTGGGCGTGTATTTCGTCTCCCAGCACCCCACCGATATTCCCGACAAGATACTCGGCCAGCTTGGCAACCGGGTGCAACACGCACTGCGCGCGTTCACCAGTCGTGACCAGAAAGCGGTCCGTGCGGCCGCCTCCACCTTCCGACAGAACCCCGACCTTGATACCGAGCAGGTCATTACTGAACTCGGGGTGGGCGAAGCGCTGGTGTCCACCCTCGACGCCAAAGGCACGCCCTCCATGGTGGATCGCACGCTGATCCGGCCACCCGCGTCGCGGCTCGGCCCGGCCACAGCGGACGAACGGCACCGCCTGCTCAGCCGCAGTGAATTCGGCGCCCGCTACGACACGGCGGTGGATCGTGACTCGGCCTACGAAATCCTGCAACAGCGCGCGGAGCAGGCGGCCAAAGCAGCCGAACAGGCCACAATCGAGGAACAACGCGTTTACCAGGCCCCCGTCAGCAAGGGCAAACACGCCGCTCGAAGCCGGCGGTCGTCACGTCAGGGCATATTTGAAACCCTGGCGAAAAGCGTGGCGCGCACCGTAGGGCGGGAAATGACCCGGGGGATCATGCGCGGGGTGTTGGGCTCACTCTTCAAGGGGCGTTAACGCGTTTGCACCCCTGCAGCATATCTTTCGCACAGGCGTCGCGGTGCCGCTACAGCAGTGCACGTGTGTCGCTCAATCTTAGCCTGTCACGGGGCTGCCGGCTGGGGTCTCAGCAACGCTGCGGTCGCGTAAATCTTTCACTGCCATGCCCAAGGCCAGCAAGATCACCAGCGCAATGGTCAGTAAACCAAGGCTCATCGCCACGGGCCAGGAACTGTAAGGGCGGACGGCAAACACAATGGCGGTGATCACCGCAATGCCCACCGACGTTCCAATCCTTTGCCCGGTTTGCATGATGGCACCGGAACTGCCTGCGTAGGCAACGGGCACTTCGGCAAGGGTCAGGGCCTGGTTGGGGCTGACCACCGAGCCGTGACCGAGGCCAAAAAATGCCAGGGACAACAGCAGCCACCAGATACTCAGGCCCGCATACTCGTTCAGCAGCACCACCGCGACACTGGCAAGCATGCCGAAAATAGCGCAACCCAAGCCGCCAATGACAATTTTGCGACCATAGTGGTTGACCCGTTTACCCGCCCAGTTGGCGGAAAAGGCCGACAACAGGGCCGAAGGAATGCCGACCATCCCCGCTTCAAACGCGGAAAAACCAACGTTTTGCTGGACATACAAGGGCACCAGTACCCACACACTGGTCATGCCCAGAAAGTACAGCGTCATGATCAGACTGCCGTTGCGGTAACTCGAAGTGGTGAAAATTTTCAGATCCACCATGGGACTGAAGCCGCGCCGGGTGTACCAACGCTCCCACCGGACCCACAAATAAAACAGCAGCACTCCGGCCGGAAACAACAGCCACAGAAGCCCCGACGGGTGCGTTTCCACGAAGGGATAGAGCACGGCCAGGACCCCCGACCCCAGCAACAGGGCCCCGACCGGGTCCAGAGAGCTCAAGCCCTTACCTTGCTGGAGTTTGGGCTTGTGGATCAGAGGGCGCGGAAACCACAGCCACGCCAGCAGGATGGTTAACAAGCCCACCGGCACGTTAATGAGAAAGGTCAGTCGCCAGCCAAACTCGGGGCCACCCAGATCAATCAGCAGCCCGCCAAGTACCGGGCCAATGGCGACGGACACACCCACCGTGGTGCCGAAAAAACCAAAGGCGCGGCCGCGCTCTGCACCTCGAAAATAGTGCTGAATCAACCCTATACCCTGCGGATTCAGAAACCCCGCGCCTACCCCCTGAATAAAACGGGCCATATTCAGCCAGTCCGCATCCGGCGCCAGGCCGGCGGCAATGGAAGCGAGGGTAAAAACCACCACGCCGAATATAAAAAGTCCGCCCCGGCCCATGAGGTCCCCGGCCCGGCCCGCACTGACCAGCACCACGCCAAAGGTGAGCGCATAACCGGACAGCACCCACTGGATGTCGGAGCGGCTGGCATCCAGTGCTTCCTGAATCGACGCCAGGGCCACATTGATCACACTGACGCTGATCAGCGACATGATGATCGCCATGAGGACTACCGCAAGAATCCGCCAACGGGCCGGATCAGCGCAGGTATCGGTGACGGTGTGTGGCTGGGTGGGGGCTTGAGTCATTTGAAAACTATCGCAGTCAATGTCGCAGGTTATCCGCTGAAGTAACCAAGGTGATGGATCGGTCGTACAGACCGCATGAGCGTGCCGTGGGCCGAGCCGGTAAATTGATGGTGCGCAGGATAAACCAAACCCGGCGGACGGCACCAGCGCTGATTACCGGGGTGCCGGTGGTTAACCCCGGACCGAGAACGCCTTATGGTAGGTGACCTCGCCCTGGGGCACACGGCCATCGAAGGTTAGTGCCTGAAAGTACTCTGCTGGTGCGCCCAAAAACTTTAACCCGTCCATCACCTCGAACCCGAAGCGACTGTAAAAACCGGGCTCGCCAAGCACCACGCAACCGGCCGCCCCCAGTGCTTTGAGGTCAGCGAGTGCGCTGCGCAGCAGCCTGGTTCCCACGCCCTGCCGCTGATATTCAGGCAACACGGCGACCGGCCCAAGCCCCAACCAGCCAGACGTACCATCCGCGATACACACCGGAGAGATGGCCACATGCGCGATAACCTCGCCCTTGGCTTCCGCAACCCTTGAGATGGTCAACGCTTCGGCCCGGCGCAGGGCCGCGACGATGAAGTGCTCGGTATGATCCGTGTGCGCCGCTGCCCGGAAGGCCCGTTCAATGACCCGGTGAATGGGCGCGACATCGTCTGCGCTTTCAGCGCGAATCAGAGCATCCACGGCTCGGCCTCTTGCAAAGGGGAACATCCGGAGCGCTCACGGCCGGTACCGACCGGAACGCTGGTTGGGCAATCCATTCCAGGTTTACACCATGCGTTGGTTGCGAGGCCCGAAAAACGCCCGCATCGAGGTGATTTTTCCTTCCTCATTGAAGGTCATGACATCAATAGGATTTATCGTCATGGGCCCCTTTTTCGTTTCAATTTCGATGCAAAACGCGAAGGCAGCCTCGTTACCGGCCACGCGTATTTCGGATTCCAGGGTGCCTTTTGCCCCCGCATCCATAGCGATCTGGTAAAACTCCCGGAGCGCAGGTTTGCCAACTTTCCTGTCACTGCCCACCGGATCTTCAATCCAGCAATCGTCGGCGTACAAATCAATAATGGCATCAAGATCCTTACGCTCGAAAGACGCCAGGTAGGTATGAACTGCGGAAACTATTTTTTCTTCCAGTGACACGGCAAACCCCTGTGTTGTTAGTCGATGGTGGTTAAACCCCATCATACCCCAGGGTCTGTGCGGGTGTAGTGCCAAAAGACCGGCTCACACCATGGACGCGCCCCGGGTTTGCAGCAGATCCCGGAGTAACGACCGGTGACACAGGGCTTCGTGCTCGCAATAACAGCCCACGGAGAAATTGGTTTGATGAGACAGTGCCGCCAGAAGATCCAGATCACGGGCGGCTTCGGGTTGCTTCATTTCAGCCAGGAATCTGCGCTGGAAGGCACGCCACTGTTTCTGATCGTCATCAATCGGGAAGAACTCTTTCAAGAGCGCGGCACTGGGAGACAGGTTCGGAAACCAGACATCGTAAATATCCCTCGCTGCGTATTCCTCCTTGCGAAGGCCACGGGGCGGTCTGCGCACTGTCCCGATTCGAAGCCCTTCGTCTGCGGCTCGGGGGCTCCCCAACCTGACAATTCGTATTCCCATAATTCCTGATCCTTGGGCCGGCACCGGGCACAGAATCTGCCCCATCGCTGGCTGTTTAGTCACCAATCGTTGTTGAAGCCGCTTGGGCTGACGCCCTGGTCAAACGAGGCACCGATTAAATCGTCGCTGTGTGAGCAGAATCCGTCATTCGAATCGGTGCCAAAGGGGTTCCCGGCAACATCAATGCCGCCCATCATCGGCAACCCGGTCGCCGGATTCACGTCGGTCACGGTGTGACCGACCCTGCCGCCCCCTGGATCGCAATTGCCCTCACCGGTCGCGGTGCTGGCCTGCGCCTCTCGTTGTCCCTCACCGGCTGCAAAACGGGCCACAAAAAACCCGATCAGTCCGCCAATCACCATTTCCTGAACGCCAAAAAATCCACCGGCGACCACCCCCATAAAGGTCCAAAGCACTTTTTTCATGGTATCTGCTTACAATTTCACGCCCACATTAAGGCGCGACAACGGGTTGGTCCGGATCGCGCCAGACAATATTCGACTGGTCATTCCAGCGCTCGCCGGCCTCGATTGGACCGCCAAGCGCACCAGATTTCAGCGTGTGGTCATGCGCCGTGAATCACCCGCCATACCCTGCCCCCATTGCTGCACCGCTATGGCACCGGGGGCGGTTTATTCTTTGGTTACCCGGCTCACCGGGCAGATCGTGTACCCCGGCCCTGCTGATGCGCCAGCGCGTAGTCGATTGCCGCCCGCACCGCGGTGACCTGGGCGGCGTTGCATTGCTCGGGGGTCACCCGGGGACTGTCGGGATAGACCTCGGTGGTGGTTGTATAGGGGGCGCCGGTGATACTGGCGCACAGGCCCAGCTGCTTGATCGGGTACTGGATAACCCCCCGTGCGACCACCGGTGAACCGAAGATTTCGCCATTGGCATCGGCCGGTGCAATATGGGTGATTGGCGCCACGGCCTCAATAATCGCCTGCTGAAAATCGGGCTGGGGGTGCTCGCTGTCATCTACCAGGTAGAAGCCGTCAGGGATTCCACCGGGTTCGAAAGGCTGGCCGTCGCGGGCCGCCAGCGCGGGACGAAACTCGGTTTCATCGCTGTCGGTGGTTTCGTGCAGGTCCATATGCACCAGGACACGGTCCTGAATGGGTGCCACCATCTCCATGAGCGCCGTCGATTCCCCTGCCGCGCTGTCCGGGTGAAACGAGCGGTTCGGATCGACCGCGTTCGGGTTCCAGCGGTGGATACGTTCGTAGGCCCAGGGGCTGACGCAGGGCGCAACCAGCAAATTGACCCGGCCCGCGTATTCCGCCCCATGCTGGTCGACGAATTGCAGCGCGCCGTGTACCCCGCTGGTTTCATAGCCGTGGACCCCACCGGTTATCAGTATGACCGGTAGATCCTCACGCCAGCTGCGGCTGCGGATGGCCATCAGCGGGTAACGATCGGTGGCATAGTCCAGACAGCCATACTGGTCCACATCGAAGCGCGGGCGCAGGCGTTCGATCGCACTCAGCACCTCGGACGCGTAACTGCGCTGCCGGGACTGTCGTGACAACCACTCGGCGCGTTCCACATCGCCCCAGGGAACGCCGGGGGTACCAATTGAATAGGCGGCGGAAGCCGTGTTCATCTTATTGTTCTCCAGTGATGCTCGATGCCGGGCACCAGTCTAGCATCCACGACTGGTGTGCTCGCAAGTCCGCCGGCGGCCTTTGGAACGTGGCCGGCCGCTTCTGGCACCAGGGAATCAGCTCAGGTCGCCCGGTGGAAACACCACCCTTTCAGCCCCTTCCTGCCAGGGCGGGAATTTGAGCATAACCTGCTGGAACGCGGGATGTTCCAGCCACTCCCTCAGCCATTGCTGCAGATTCGGATAGGGCAACCGGTAGAACACCTCCCGGTCAACGTGGGCAAACTGGCGCACAAACGGCATGATGCCGATGTCGGCGATGCTGATGCTGTCCCCCAGCAGATACCTGTTGCTGGCAAGCAAGCGCTCCAGCTCCAGCAAAAACACCTCGCCCTTTTGCCGGTAAGCCAGCGGAGGGAACTCAGGGTGACGGTCGGCGTATTTATAACGGTCGAGCCAGTGTTTGAATTCGTTGTCGTTACGGTCGATCAGCGCGTCAGCGACTGCCAAATCGGTGCTTAACAAGCCGTGCGGATCGCGCTGCTGCAGCGCCCACTCCAGTATTTCCCGGCTTTCCTCGATAACGGCTCGGTGCGTGTCGTCCCTCTCGACCAGCTCCAGCACCGGCACCGTGCCTTTCGGACTGATGGCCAGCATCTGTGCGGGTTTGTTTTTCAGCACGACCTCCCGCAGCTCCACCCTGAGCCCGGCGAACACAAACGCCAGTCGGGCGCGCATGGCGTAAGGGCAACGACGGAAGGAGTACAAGCGATGCAGTGAAACAGTGATGGTGTGCCTCCAGGCTGAATTGACCAAGGCGCTCATTATACGAAAGTTTTTGCGTTAACGGCGCAGCCTGGTCGCGCCCGGTAATCTGCACTGGTCAACCGTCGGTCAGGTTCGCGCCACTTCCGTGGTGTGCTTTCATTCTGCCCACAGTTGTGCCCTGAAAGAACTTTGCCGCCAGAGCAGTGCAACCCAAAATGCGTGCAGGTAGATGAGCAGCGCCAATACCCATTCAAACGCATCATCCACCTGGCGGTACCAGTCCGGCACCACAACGCTCAGGATAACGGAGAGGATGCCCACCGCTAAGGTCACTTCGCTCAACCACAGCAGACGTTTGCCGCTTTGGTGCCAGCGTGGGTGGTCGCTCAGGGCGGCACTGATCAGCAACTGGGCAAGGTAGGTAAGCGCGAAATACAGCACGACTCCGGTACGCCGGGTGAGGCTGAAACCTGCACCTTCGTGACCAAGCGCCAGAGTGTAGGCGCCCAAAGCCACGCAGGCCACCAGCCCAAGCCAGCGAATCCAGAACTGGCCGTGACCGGGCGCGCCCAAACGCCGCAACCAGAGGCTGTTGAGCCACCAGAACTGCACGCCAAGCAGCGCTGCGGGCAGCATGGCCCCCTTGAAGATAAAATAGGCCATGCCGTGACGCCCTGTTCGGCTGATGCTGGTGCAACTATCCCAGTAGGGTACGCACCAGGGAACATAGCCCTCGAGGATCGCAACAGCAAACGTAACGTGAATGGCTAAAAAGGGCACCAGCGCAGCTGCCAGTGCGAACGGCCACAAAGGAATGCAGCGACCCCGGGTTGTCCTGTTCATTCCACCTCCCGGCCATGAACACCGTTCGGGCCCGGTTCAAGCCCGGTTATCAAAGACCATTCTAACCGCTCGGCCTTCCTCTCCCCAGGGGGTAATGTTCGTCATCTGAAGCACCAGTGAACCGTCCGGTCGTTGAGATAACCGACTCCGCCAGCCCCAATCGGGACTGTCGGGCACTTCATACGCATGACTCACAGTGAAAATGCCCCAGGCTTCGGGATTATTAACACACCGGACCGGATTCTGCTGGTGCCAGCTATCCACCCAGATCGCACCGTTTTCATCGAAGAACGTGAAGCTCCCGTTTTGCGGGGCCTTGTCATACCACCACGAATAATGAATGGCGTCATTTTCGATCGTGAGTTCACACGCATAATATGCAGCAGTGTTGCCGGCTGGGTCCAGCCACAGTTCTCCCGTGCCTGTCCACCGGGTTCCCGTCAGTTTTGCAAGCCGTTCGTTGATCATCTCGTTCTCCACAGTGGCCTGCGGGGTCACAGCGCCTGGCAGGCTTTACGCTCCATAGGCCTTACGATAACTGCCCTGATAATCAAAGATCCGCTCCTGCACCTGCCAGTAGTGCTTCTGTTTGCGGGCGATAACAAAATCCGGTGCTGGCAGTAAGGTCTGTATCTCAAGCGCCTCCTCCAGTCTGCTGAACTCGTGCGGGGCCTGGCTATTCGCCAAACGCCGTCCAAACAGTTTGTTGAATACGTGGCGCTGTGCCGGCCGGCTGAAATCAAACGACTCGCTGAGTTCTTCCCCGTCTTCACCGTGATAGGTGACTCTCAGTTTACTCTGGTTGTTGCGGTCGGTGCCGCCTTTCTGGGCGCTCAAAGTGATTCCCGCACAGCGGATCACCATGGCGTCTTTGAGTTTCAGGGCATCTCGAAGCTGATCATCCGGGTCGATAATGGCCTTTTTACACTGCTGGCAGTTACGGGCGGCGATATCGTTCTCGCCACCGCAGTGTGGGCACTCCTTGAAACGGAAACGGTAATCGCACTGTTCAGGGCGCCCGTTGCGCGCCTCAGGCTCATCCGCTCGAGCGGATTCCAGCAGCCCCTGACAACGGCGTCCGTAGTGCTCGATCACATGACCTTCACTGTCTGCCTTGCCCCAGAAGATATTGGCAAAACCACAACCCGGACAAAACACCTGCACCGGCTCACTGTCAGGGTTCGGTTTCTTCTCCCCCACTTCCGGGTGATGCAGATTGACCCGGTTGCCCGCGTAATCAATCACCAGGCAATCCTGTTTGCCTTCGTCCAGACGCAGACCGCGACCCACAATCTGCTGATACAGGCTGACCGACTGGGTAGGCCGAAGAATGGCGATAAAGTCCACATGGGGCGCATCAAAACCTGTCGTGAGCACGGATACATTCACCAGATATTTTAAGCGCCGCTGTTTAAAACGCTGGATCTGCAAATCGCGCTCGTCCAGAGCGGTAGCGCCGGTAATCAAGGCGGTTTGCTGTTCCGGCAGATAGCCGGTGATTTCCTTCGCATGCTCCACCGTGGCCGCAAAGATCATCACCGCCCGACGCTCCACCGCCAGCGTCATAACCTGTTCAATGATGGCCCGGGTAACCCGTTGGTGCTTGCTCAGCAGCTGGTTAACGTCGTTTTCAGCGTATTCGCCAAAGCGGTTCTGAGCCAGCGCGGAGAAGTCGTACTGCGCCACCGCCGCGTCCACCAACTCGGGCCTGGTGAGATAGCCCCGATTGATCATATAGCTCAACGACAGTTCATAGATGCAATGCACAAAGGGCTTTTCCTGTTCGCTGCGCACAAAGCCCCGGTAGTGGTAGCGATAGATCCAGCCCATGGCCAATCGATAGGGTGTGGCGGTCAGCCCGAGGACCTTGAGGGAGTCGTTCCGTTGCCGCAGTTGCCCGATGATGGTTTGATACTGACTGGTCTCATCGTCACTGACCCGATGGCACTCATCGATGATGAGCAAAGAGAATTCATCTGTGAACTGATCCAGATTAGCCGCTACAGACTGCACGCTGGCGAAGGTCACTTGATAACGGCTTTCCCTGCGCTGCAACCCGGCGGAAAAAATCCCGCCCGTCACACCATAGCTTTGGTATTTGGCGTGATTCTGCTCCACCAGCTCTTTGACGTGGGTCAGCACCAGAATTTTACGGCGCGCGAGGCGGGCCAGTTCGGCAATGACCAGACTTTTACCCGCACCGGTCGGCAGCACGATCACGGCAGACTCATCGGATTGGCGAAAATGCCTCAACGTGGCATCAACGGCCTCCTGCTGGTAGGGCCGCAGTTTGAAGGGAGCATTCATTGTGCAGTGTTGGATCGCTATCAGGGGGCTATGGCGGTCATACTAGCAAATACCAGAGCCGTTACCTGCGAGTCTGTATATAAACGCCCACAATTAACGCAACACGAAAACGAGCAGGACAACACACAAGGTGATGTTCAGTGCCCAGATGATCATAGAAACCCGCCGCCGCGGACTCATACGCTTGATTGGACTAGTCATAGTTGAAGCGCTCTGACAGGATACGATGAGGCGGCGTGCCCCTGTTGATCAGGTGATCTTCGACGCCATCCATCATGATCCTGGGGCCGCACATCACGAACAGCCATTGGCTGAACTCCCGCGCTGAAAAAACACGATCCAGCAGTGCTGCGTCTATAAGGCCTGTCTCTCCCTGCCAGGTTTCTGGCGGTTCTGACAGCACGTAGATCAGGTCATCCGCACCCAACTCATCACGATAGGCAATCTGTTCGATCACCCGGTTTCCGTAGACCAACTTCACCTTGCGCGAATCGTCGGTCAGGCGCATTTGCCTCAGTATGCCCAGCAATGGCGCAAGGCCAACGCCGCCCGCGATGAGAGCGATGCCGGGCTCCGTACGGTCATCAACGGAAAGGGTGCCGTAAGGGCCGTCAAGATAGGCCACTGTTCCGGTTTTTATCTGGCCAATTGTTCGGGTGAAATCGCCAAGCTCTCTGACCATAAACGATATCTCGGGCCCCGCCGCCGGCGCCGAGCAAATGGAGAACGGATTCTCCTTCATTGAGAACGGACTGTGGCCTGCATTCAGCCAGACGAACTGCCCCGCCTTGTAATCAAGACCAGGATGACCGTCCGGTTGTACGGTCAATTCCCATTGCTTTGGCGTCAATCGGGTTACCGACGTCACGCGCCAGGGTCGCGCCTTCTGTAGAAAGGGAACCAGCAGGTAAACAGTCAGTAGCGTCCCTGCAGCCACTGCCGTCAGTGCGATCCACACCCAAGTCATCACAGGCTGCGCTCCGTACCGCCCTGCATACACGGTATGATGCAACAGCAGCACCGCGATCAAAAGAGCGCCAACCCCATGTAAAAGGCGCCACGTCTCATATTTGTAATCCAGTTGAGTGCGCCCGATGGCCAACAGCGCAAGGCTTGCCAGAAGCAGGTAGGCGACTATGCCTGTCGACAGAGCGGAAAAATCGGTGGTGATCGTCAGTACGCGCAGCGGATCCCACGGGCGTTGCCCACCCGACGGTGTTCCCTGATAAAAAAACGGGTGCAGCAAGGCAAAAACCAGTGCGGTGCGAGCCATCACCTGGTGGAACCGCATGGTTAGGTCCAGCCCGACACCGCTTGAAATGGCCTTGAAACGACCCGACAGGATGAATTCCATCAGAATCATGGAGAACGCCAGGATGCCAAGCCCGGACGCCAGTTCCTGGTGGTACGAGCGAGGCGGCCCGCCAACCCACGCGGACAAGATCAATGGCAATGTGACCGCACCAAGGTAAGCCATGATCAAAAAGAATGGTTTCATCTGCCTGGCCTCGTCACGTCCTCCGGGCTTGCAACCCCTTAATGATGCCCACCCGGTCCATGGGCGTGGCCGTGGGCGATTTCTTCCGCATCGGCCGCACGGACTTCGACAATGTCGATATCGAAGGTGAGGGTTTTACCCGCCATCGGGTGGTTGGTGTCGACGTCAGCAAACTTGTGGCCGACCTTGGCAACGACCACGTGGCGTGGGCCCTGCTCGGTTTGCACCTGGGCGATCATGCCCGCCTTCCAGCGTTTGGCACCGACCAGATGCTTGATCGGTACCCGCTGAACGGCATCGGCCTTGCGCGGCCCGTAGGCTTTATCCGGCGTGACGGTGACGCTGAACGTATCGCCGGCATCGCGACCTTCCAGCGCTTCTTCCAGGCCGCGAATAATGCCGCCGTGGCCATGCAGGTAAGCGTTTGGCTCGCCGCCCCGGGAGTTTTCAACAACCTTGCCTTGTTCATCACGGACGCTGTAATGAAACAAGACCACTTGATTCTTTTCAATGGGCATAGGGTTCTCCGCCAGGGTTTGAGAGGCGCCATTATAACCGGCGGCGTTGGTTCCAGCGCCATCCGGGGTCAGGGAATTTTTCCGGCAAAGCGCGCAATCACTGGATAGACCGAACCACCGGCGCGCTGCACACTCTCAAAAAGTACGAACCGCTCTACCCGAAACGCCCCGAACGCCGCCCCCTCATACTCGGCCAGTAAGCTCTCAATCGAACCGGGCCGGTGCTTGAACCGGGACAGGGTGATGTGGGGGCGAAACGCCCGACTCTCTGGGGTGAACCCGAGCTGCGCCATTTCGCTTTTGAGCGCACTGTGGAGGCTGGCCACAGGAGCCGCCGGCTGGACGCCCGCCCAAAGAATGCGCGGTGCGCAAGGCCGACCGAAACACCCCAACCCCGCAACCTGCAACTCAAAAGCCGTCAGGGAAATACGGCAGGCCGCCTCGCGCACCGCCAATACACGCTCGTCTTCCACGTTACCCAGGAACAGCAAGGTCAGGTGCATCTGCGCAAAAGTCTGCCATCTGGCTCCGGGCACCTCTGCCCTCACCTTCAACAGGCGACTTTTGATCGGAGCGGGAATCTCCACTCCGAAGAATAGCTTGCGCATGACTGTCCCCCCATACTCATGGTGCGCTCCAGACCTTCGGCGGTCATGAGCACCCGGCCATGTTAACAAGTCTCCCGGCGCCATGTCCGAAGGGCGCACCTTCCACTATTATTCAATATAGGTGCGCACCAGAGACGACGTTATTGTGGGACTGGCGATCAATAAATCGGAATTCAGCGCGGACGAGTTTGCACGGTTTGCGGCCAAGGTCCGCACGGACCTGACCGCCCTCGCTCGTCTGCTGGACCGGCCCGGCTTCGGTGAGGGGGAAAGTTCGATTGGCGCTGAGGTCGAGTTCTACATCGTCAACCCCGAGCTGCGCGTCCAGCCCATCAACACACAAGTCACCGCCAGTGTTCAGGACCCGCAACTGACGCTTGAGCTCAACCGCTTCAACCTCGAATACAACCTCAGTCCCCGGATTTTCAAAGGCACGCCGTTTTTCCAAACAGAGCAAGAGCTGCTGGCGGCCATCCGCCGCATCAACCAGCACGCCGCACCACTGGGGGGCGAACTGGTCCCGATCGGCATTTTGCCCACCCTGCGCCAGTCCGATACCACCGCGAAGGCGTTGACAGACGTTCCCCGCTACCATGCACTGTCCAACGCGCTGGTGAAGCAACGTGGCGAGCCATTCAACATCCATATCCGTGGCAACGATGCCATCAATCTGGCGGCGGACGACGTCACCATGGAAGGGGCCACGACCTCATTCCAGCTGCACTGGCGGGTCCCCGCCCACCGGTTTGCCGATTATTTCAATGCCGTGCAGCTGGTTACGCCAATCGCCCTGGCGCTGGCCAGCAATTCGCCCAGCCTGTTTGGCCACCACCTCTGGGACGAAACCCGCATTGCCCTGTTCAAGCAATCCATTGACAGCCGCTCCCCCCATCACAGAACCTGGCGCCACCCGCCCAGGGTCTATTACGGCAACGGCTGGGTGCGCAGCGCCTGGGAATTGTTCGCGGCCTCTGCGGCGCTGTATCCGCCCATCATTCCAGTGATGTCCGAGGAAGAGCCGCTGGCGGTGATTGCGCGGGGCCAAGTGCCGGAACTGGCCGAGCTGCGTCTGCACCAAGGCACCACCTGGCCCTGGAACCGCGCCATCTTTGATCCCGCCGGGGGGGGACACCTGCGCATCGAGATGCGTTCGATGCCGGCCGGCCCAACTGCCGTGGACATGTGTGCCAACGGACTGTTCGTGATCGGGGCTGCGTTGGCCGTGCTCGATGACATCCATCACCTGACGTCGATCCTGCCTTTCAACTATTCCGAACACAATTTCTACCGCGCCGCCAAATACGGGCTGGACGCAGCAATCGTCTGGCCGCACACAGACCAGGTTCAGTTGCAGGACACTCCCCTGTTAACCGTGGCCCGCGCGTTGCTGCCGCGCGCCCGGGACGCCTTGCAGGCAACCGCCGTGGACGGCACCGAGATTCAGCACCTGCTGGGCATCATCGAAGGCCGCATTGCAACCGCCATGACCGGCGCCCGGTGGCAGCGCCACATCACCGAGTCTTTCATGCAGTCACTGGGCCCCGATGAGGCGTTCCGGGCTATGCTGGCGCTGTACATGGCCAACCAGAAGAACAACAGACCGGTGCACGAATGGACCCTGTCACCATGAGCACCTCGAAAATTCTGGATTATCTGCACGATCCGTCACCCCGGACGCTGGGGCGATCTCCCTGGGAGTGGCTGGCCCGGCTGCACCGGCCCACGGTTGTTCAGGTCGCCGGTCGCGATCGCTCGCGCACCCGCGCCATGGCCACGCTGCTGCACGGCAATGAGCCGTCGGGGCTGTTTGCGCTGCATCGATGGCTGCTCGAGCAGCACACCCCCGAGGTCAACATGCTGTTTCTGCTGGGAGGCATCTACCCCGCGAAGATTGAACCCACGTTTTCACAGCGCCAATTGCCCGCAGGACGCGACCTCAACCGGTGTTTCAGGGCACCCTTTACGGGCGCAGAAGGGGCGATTGCCGAGGCCCTGCTGGCAGAGCTTCATAAAGCGCAACCGGAGTGCCTGCTGGACGTGCACAACACCTCGGGCACCGGCCCGGCCTTCGCGGTGACCATCACCAACGACGCCGCCCACCAGGCGCTGACGTCGCTGTTCACCGACCGCCTTATCCTGACGGATCTGCGTCTGGGTGCGCTGATGGAATATTCCGAACAGGAGGTACCCACGGTGACCATCGAATGCGGTGGCGCGCAGGAGGAGCAGGCCCATCAACTGGCGTACGAAGGGCTGGTTCGGTACACCTCTCAAGCGGACGTGTTGTCACTGGACACCGCAGACTGGGACGTCGCCGTACTGCGCAATCCGATTCGGGTGGAGCTGGCCCCTGACGCGACCATCGAATACCGGCTGGCGCCCAGCGGTCACGCGGACCTCACCTTTCCGCCCGACATCGAACACCGCAATTTCGGGGTTGTTTCCCCCCATGAGCCGCTGGGCTGGGTTGGCCACAAAGGCCTGAGCATACTCACTGCGATCAGCCACAACCGGATCGAGAACATGGCGCGGGTGCTGCGGGTGCAGGACGGCCAGATCTACCCCGCCCAGGCCATAAAAGCCTTTATGATTACCACCAACCCGGTGATTGCCAAGAGCGACTGCCTGTTCTATGCGGTCAAGGCGACGGGCGATCCCATTTTCTAGATTCCGGGTTTCATTTGACACACCGGGCTTCACGCAAGGCGGCAATCGCTTCACTGCTGTAACCAAGGCCGGCGAGAACGGCGGTGGTGTCATCGCCCAGGCCCACCCCGGCCTGATGGGATTGCTTACGAAACGGCAGCGCCGAATTGATTTGTTTAATGGCGTTCCCGTCCGTGTCGGTCGCGCTGGTAATCATGCCCCGAGCGACAAAATGATCGTGGCTGGCCGCCTCGTTCAGTGTCAATACCGGTTCAACGCACACATCAAGCCCGGCAAAGACCGCCTGCCAATGGGCCAAGGGCTGGGCGTTAATTTTTTCCGCAATTGCGTCCCGCAGCGCCCCCTGCGCCTCCGGCCGGGCGTCCGTCAGGTTGTTCATAAAACTCCGCAGCCCCAGTTGGTTGAGCAACCCCGCAGCGAAGCCTGGCTCCAGGCTGCCAACGGACAAATACCGCCCATCCGCCGTTTCATAATAATCGTAATACCAGCCGCCATTGAGCATTTCCCCACCGCAGGTCGGATCCTGCTCACTGACCAGCGCGCCGGCACCAAATATGGTATTGAGCGCAAGGGCTGCATCGCTCATGCTGATATCCAGATACTGCCCCCGCCCCGTCGTACCCCGCTGAATCACCGCGGCCAGAATCGCCATGACGGCGTGATGGGAGCCGCCCGCAATATCCGCAATCTGCGTGCCCGACAGCACCGGCCCGGTTTCCTTGCGACCTGAGTAACTCGCCAGACCAGAGAGCGCCAGATAATTGATATCGTGCCCCGCCCGATCTTTATAGGGACCGGTCTGCCCGTACCCGGTAATAGAGCAATAAATGAGCCTGTTCTGAATGTTGCTGAGTTGCTGGTAATCCAAGCCAAGGCGGGCCATGACACCGGGACGAAATTGCTCAATCACAACATCGTACTCAAGCAAAAGGCCTTCAATAATCGACTTGGCGGACGCGTGTTTGAGATCAATGGCGATCGACTTTTTATTACGATTGAGTGTGGCGTGCGCTGCGGAAACGGGTCCGGCCATCGGCGGCATCACTTTGAGCAGGTCCGGTCGTGCGGGCGATTCCACACGCAGCACCTCTGCGCCCATGTCCGCCAGTAACTGCGTGGCGTAGGGGCCGGGCAGCAGGGTGGAAAAATCCAGAACTTTTAAACCGGCAAGTGGCAAGGACATAACCTTTCCCGTGTTGGTGAGCCCGGGCGGGCGATGAGCGGTGCGCTTACACCAACGAACGCCCGATGATCAGTTTCATGATTTCGTTGGTGCCCGCGTAGATCTTCTGGACCCGCGCATCCGCAAATGCACGGGCGACCGGGTATTCCAGCATGTACCCATAGCCACCGTGCAGCTGCAGGCATTCATCGATGACATCACATTGAATCTCGGTACTGAGCAGCTTCAGTTTCGCCGCAGTCACCTCATCGAGCTGCGTGTTGAGGTGCAACTCCAGACATTTGTCGACAAACACCCGCGCCATGGTCAGCGTCGCGGACATTTCCGCCAGTCTGAACTGGGTGTTCTGAAACGACGCAATGGCGCGACCGAAGGCTTTGCGCTCTTTTACGTAAGCAATCGTCTGCTCCAGAATCGATTCGGCCGCGGCGATGGCATTAAGCGCCACCGACAAACGCTCTTGTGGCAATTCCTGCATCAGGTAAACAAACCCCATGCCCTCTGCGCCGAGCAGGTTGTCTTTCGGCACTTTCACATCCTGAAAAAACAACTCCGACGTATCCTGCGCCTTCATGCCGATTTTCTCGAGGTTCTGACCTTTTTCAAACCCGTCCAAACCGGCCTCAACCAGCAACAAACTCGTGCCTTTGGCGCCCGCCCCAAGGTTGGTTTTGGCCACCACAATCACCAGATCGGCCATTTGTCCATTGGTAATGAAGGTCTTTGAGCCGTTCAGAAGGTAATGCTCACCCGCCCCGTCCAGCACCGCGCTGGTCTGAATGCCCTGTAAATCGGAACCTGTGCCCGGCTCCGTCATGGCGATGGCGGTCACAATTTCACCGCTCACACAACCAGGCAGGTAGCGCTGTTTCTGTGCTTCGGTTCCGTACGCCATGATGTAGGGCACCGCGATGTCGGAGTGCAGGCCAAAGCCAATCCCGGTTAACCCAAGCCGCGCGACTTCTTCATCGACAACGGCGTTATACCGAAAATCGGCTCCCACACCGCCGTAGGCTTCGGGCACGGTAGGACAAAGGTAGCCGTGCTGACCCGCTTTCACCCAAAGCTCGCGCGAGACCTGTCCGTCTTTTTCCCACTGGGCGTGATAAGGCACCGCCTCTTCGGTGAGGAATTTTCGAACACTATCGCGGAACATGTCGTGTTCCGATTCAAATACCGTACGTTTTATCATCTGGCCGCTCTCTTGTGATTATCTGCGGGCGCTTATCTGAGTAAGCGCCGTGAGCAAAGTTGATATCGCATCGGCTCCCGCGCTGCAGCAGCGCCACTGACGCGGTCAAGCCTCAGCTCTCAGTCCTTGAAGGTCGCACCGGCCTTCACCATGGCGTAGAGAATGGTCGGCACGGCGAACCGCTCCCCATGCCGTCGTTCCAGCGCTTCGGCACGGGCAACAAACGCCGGCAGCCCGGTCTGGTTGATGAACTGCAGCGCACCCCCGGTCCACACCGGCGTGCCGATCCCCATGACCGAACCGATATTGGCGTCGCGCACGCTGGTCAGCACGTTCTCCTGCAGACAGCGCGCCGTCTCTAGAGCCATGATATAGAGCAGACGATCTTGCAACGCCGCCAGCTCGAATTCAGTGTCGCCGCCAAACAGTTCTTGCAGGCCCGGCCACAGGTGCTTCTTTTCATTGGCCCGGTACTGGTAGAAACCCGCTCCGGCCAGTTTGCCCGGGCGACTGGCTTCAAGCATGCGGTCGGCCACCGAATCCGACGGGTGCGACAGGTAAGGCTCACCTGCGGCGTGCAGGTCTTTGATGGTTTGATTGCGGATTTTTGCCAACAAAGTGAGGCTGACTTCATCGGTAACGGCCAGGGGCCCCACCGGGAAGCCACACAGAAACGCGGCGTTCTCAATGGCCGCGGCGGGGATGCCCTCACCCAGCATGGCCATGCCTTCCTGGGCGAAGGTCGCGAACACCCGCGAGGTAAAGAAACCGCGACTGTCGTTAACCACGATCGGGGTTTTGCCGATCTGCAGCACGTAGTCATAGGCTTTCGCCAAGGTTTCATCCGACGTTTCTTGTCCGGTGATGATTTCGACTAACGGCATTTTGTCTACCGGCGAAAAAAAATGCAGGCCGATAAAGTTGGCCGGACGTTGTGAGGCTGTTGCCAGGCCGGTGATGGGCAGGGTGGAGGTATTGGTCGCAAATACTGCCGTAGGGGCCAACTGGCTTTCTGCTTCCCGGGTGACGCGCGCCTTCAAATCACGGTCTTCGAAGACCGCTTCGATGATCAGGTCACAACCCGTCAGGTCTGCAGCGGTGTCGGTCGTGACGATGCGCGCAAGCACCCCATCACGCTGCTGCTCCGACAGGCGTTGTTGCTTCACCATTTTGTCCAACAGCGTGTGCGAGTAGGCTTTGCCTTGCTCGGCCTGCTCACGGGAGACATCTTTGAGCACCACCTCAATGCCCTTTTTGGCGCTCGCATAGGCTATGCCCGCGCCCATCATGCCGGCCCCGAGGATGCCCACCCTGGTCACTTTGGTGGTCGCAATTCCCTGCGGACGCGCGACCCCGGCCTTGATTTCATTCAGCTGATACCAGAAGGTGCTGATCATATTCTTGGCCACCTGACTGCACACCAGCGTGACGAAGTATCGCGTTTCGATACGCAGCGCCGACTCCAGGTCAACCTGCAGGCTTTCCACCATCGCACACAGGATAGCCTCGGGTGCCGGCAGGGTGCCCTTGGTTTTCGCCCGCATCATAGCGGGTGCGAGGGGTAACAATTGCGCCAGGGCAGGATGGCCTGGCGTGCCACCCGGCACCCGGTAGCCTTTTTCATCGTAGGGCTGCTGGGTGTGCGGGTTTGCCTTGATCCAGGCAATTGCCGCCTCAACCAGCTGTTCTGGTGTGTCAACGAGTTCGTTGATCAAGCCCAGCTCCTGGCCTGTTTGCGGGGTGAACTGCCGCCCTTCCGTCAACCAGGGCAACGCGGCTTGTAGCCCGAGAAGACGGGTTGTTCTCACCACACCTCCCCCGCCGGGCAACAACCCCAGGGTTACTTCCGGCAGGCCGAGCGTAACGCCCTGGCGCAAGGCGACCCGGTAGTGACAAGCCAGGGCCAGCTCCCAGCCGCCGCCCAGGGCGGCGCCGTTGATACAGGCAACCACGGGCTTGCCAGAGGTTTCCAGCGTGCGCAGGGCGTCTTTCAGGCGGGTCACCAGGTTGTGCAGGGCGGGCGCATTCGCGTGTGTGGTGGCATAAAGATCGTCCAGATTGCCGCCGGCAAAAAAGGACGATTTGTTGGAGCGAAACACCACCCCGATCCAATCATCCGTTTGCAGTTTGTCGACTGCCGCCACCAATGCCTCGGTGAACTCCCGGTCCATCAGGTTGGCACCCGCATTGGGCTTATCAAGAATCAGATGCACAATGTTGTGCTGATCTTTTTCGTAGATGACGGCACTCATCAGCTGTTCTCCCCAACCCGACCCTGGAGTCGCTCGATGATCGTGGCGATACCCATACCGCCACCCACACACAGGGTCGCCAGGCCGGTGTTCAGGTCACGGGCTTCCAGTTCATCCAGCAGGGTGCCCAGAATCATGGCGCCGGTCGCACCCAGCGGATGCCCCATGGCAATCGCACCACCGTTTACGTTAACCCGGTCGTGGTTCACCTCCAGCTCGTCCATGAACCGCAGCACAACCGAGGCGAAGGCTTCGTTGACCTCAAACAAATCGATATCGGTAACCGCCATGCCCGCCACATTGAGCGCCTTGCGCGCCGCAGGCGCCGGCCCGGTCAGCATAATGGTGGGGTCTGAGCCGACCACGGCCGTGGCGATAATCCGCGCCCGGGGCGTCATCCCAAACTGTTTGCCCGCGGCCGGGCTGCCAATCAACACCGCACTCGCCCCGTCAACAATCCCTGAGGAGTTGCCCGGGGTATGAACATGGTTAATGGCTTCCACCTGCGGGTAACGCGCGCGCGCAACCCCGTCAAACCCCATGGCGCCCATCCTCTCGAATGAAGGCTTCAAGGTGGACAGTGTTGCTACCGTGCTGTCCGCCCGAATGAGCTCATCGTGATCCAGAATCAGCACACCGTTTCTGTCCAGGACCGGAATGACCGACTTGCCGAATGCGCCTTTTGCCCAGGCCGCCGCAGCCCGGTGATGGGACGTGGCGGCATACTGGTCGACGTCAGCCCGCGAATAGCCACCCAGGGTCGCAATCAAATCCGCGCCGATCCCCTGGGGCATGAAACCGGTGCGGAAGTTTGTTTCCGGGTCCTGCGCCCATGCGCCGCCGTCGCTGCCCATGGGCACTCGCGACATGGACTCAACGCCACCGGCGACCACCAGATGTTCCCAGCCAGAACGAATTTTCATCGCTGCGATGTTCACCGCTTCAAGGCCGGACGCGCAAAACCGGTTGAGCACCATCCCGGCCACGTCGTCATTCCAACCGGCCGCCAAAGCCGCGGTCTTCGCAATCACCGCGCCCTGGTCGCCCACGGCGGTCACGCAGCCCATGACGATGTCATCCACTGCCTGGGTCGCAAACCGGTTTCTTTCCTGGAGGGTGTTCAGGAGCCCCGTCAACAGCGTGACCGGTTTTACTTCATGGAGCGCGCCCGTCGCCTTTCCGCGACCCCGAGGCGTGCGGATAGCGTCAAAGATCAGTGCATCATTACTCATGATCCAGGCCCTGTAGCGTCTGACTCAATGGGAACCCACAGCATAGGACAGCGTCAAAGCCTGCCTCAATGACCAACGATTGCAGTCGGATTGACCTTTTCTTGCAGCAGCGCCGCCCGCGGCCGCTTAAACGCCCAGCCCTGATTGCGCCCGATAGGCGCCCGGCGACAGGCCGGTCCACTTTTTGAAGGCCCGCGCAAACGCGGCGGATTCGGAAAACCCCAGCTGTTCTGCGATAGCCTGGATCGACAACTCCTGCTCCTCAAGCAATCGTTGCGCCCGGTCGCGGCGCAAGCTGTCTTTTATGTCCTGAAAACTGCTGCCCTCGTCTTTGAGACGCCGACGCACCGTGTGCGTGCTCATGTGCAGTTGCTCGGCGAGCGTTTCAAAACTCATGTTTTCCAGTTCGGTGTGCATGCCCTGGCGGGGCAGCAGCAGCCGCTTCACCTGCCCGGTCATGCTGTCGTCTTCTCGAAACTGCGTCAGCAACGACTCGGGCGCGTGACTTAAAAAGGACATCAGCGTTTCGGGGTCTTGGCGCACCGGGCAGGCCAGTAAATGGCGACTGAACACCACACTGTTCTCGGTCTGGGAAAAGGCGTGGCGACACGGAAACATGCGTGCAAATTCATCCACATAGACCGGCTCGGGGAAACGAAACTTAATGCGCTCCAGCATCATCGGCTGATCAATTAACCAGCAGGACAACCGAATCCAGACGACAAAAATGGAGGTAACCAAAAATGATTCGTCCAGCTGATGGGGGTTGTCACTGTGGACCAGCAGCCGCGCTTCGGTGCCCGATTCTGTTAATTCGAGGGTGAGCTCATCCGCCACCAGGCTGATGTAACGCGCGCTGCGCAACAGCGCCCGACGCAGGTTTCCAGAGGAAATGATGGCATGACACATCATGCCGAAGGTGCCAATCTTCAGGGGGCGACTCAAAAACCCGCCCGACTCGTCGCCCAGGTGGAGCCACAGGGCCCGCAATAAAGCACCAAAGTCCGCCAGACTCACCCGCCGCTGACATTCAGCATCGCTCAGCAGGGTGTGCAGATAGGACAAATCCGAGTTTTCCAGCAGGCACTCAATATCGATGCCTTTCCGTATGCCCCCCGCCAGCGCTGAATGCACCAATTCGATGGGAATGGAGTGTTGCTTTTCCATAAGTCGCCAACAATCAGATAGGTAACCCGCGCTGAAACACGGGCCGTAATGGCATGCCTGTCCGTACCGCGCAGCGCCGGGGCTGGTGCTCAGTGTTGAGTGTTGGGGGGGCCGGAGTCACTCTGGCCGCCCAGAGACGCCTCGGCCTGGTCCCAGCCTTTCTCCCACTCGTAATGCTTCCAGTTATTGATGGGGTATGGGTTATCACTCTTGCGTTTCCCTTCCAGTCGATCGTCCCAGCCGTAATCCACAATCGTATATTCATCGTCGGGGATGGTATCTCGACGTAATGTTTTCATCGGCTTAGCCCCTCCCCTTGCCGCTTGCCTCACAGGACCTGCTGTTGATCGGTGCTCAGGGGGTCACCGTCATCGGCAGATTCAAGGCCGACAGCAGGGTCTCCATGCCCTGATCGGCCAACAGATTGCTGGTGCGGCTCACCACCAGCTGGGTGGCGCCCTCTGCCTGCAGGGCCCGCACCGCCGCGCCGGCACTGGCCACCGGTATTTGCTTGACCCGGGCAACCATACCCTCACGCTGCAGGTACGTCAGTATGTCCGCCACCACCGCTTGATCGTCCCCGGGCGGGGTGCGGATCAACACACTCAATGGCTGGTTGCTGCGCCGGGCCAGTTCGGCCCCGACACGCACCGCGCGGTGATTGGCCCCCTGACCATGATTGAGCAACACCACCACCCGGTTCTGGTGACGGGGCCGACACTCCGTCCACAACAGCACATCCCCCGGTGCCTGTCGTAACAGCACCCGCGCAGTGGAGCCCATGCGGGTTCCGGGAATCCCCGACCAACCCACCCGCCCCAGTACCACCAGGTCTTCCGGCCGCATCAGATTCAACACCTCTTCAGCGACCCGTCCCCGGCACAGCTTGAGCGTCTGGGTCAGCCCCCGGGGCGCCATGGTTTGCTGCAGCCTGTGGCGGACCTGATTCGCCAGCGCCTGCAACCGGGCCTCCAGCGTGGCCGCCTCCAGCGGGCGCGCCAGCCCGGAACTGCCGCCGACTTCCCGGGCAAAGCCAAAACCGGCGGCGCGCAGCAGGTTGCTCTCTTCCACAAAGATGCCCACAACTTCGGCCTGGCGCGCCGCGGCAATCTCGGCGGCGGCTTCCAGAGCGGCCAGGCTCAGACGCGAGCCATCCAGCAGGATCAGCACGCGGCCGGCCGCCACCGGCGTTTTCGATTGGTCAGTCGTCACCGTTGTGGTTATCACCATCGCCTCCGCTTTCGTTCGCGGTGCCGTCGTCTTTGTTCTTGCCGACTTTGGCAAACTCCGCCAGCCGGTCGGCCACCACCCGGTTAAAGGTGTGCTCCGGGTACACGCCATCGGCACCGGGCACACCGGCTTCCATCCCGGTCATCAGCCCGATGGCCTGATCGATATGCCTCAGCGGGTAAATGCTGAACCGCCCTTCCTGCACCGCTGCGCGCACCTGCTCGTTGAGCATCAGATGCTCCACGTTACTGGCCGGCAGCAGGGCCCCCTGACCAGCCACGCCCCCCGACTGTGCGCACACCGTGAAAAAGCCTTCAATTTTTTCATTCACCCCTCCTACGGCCTGAACCTCGCCGTGCTGGTTCATTGAACCAGTTACCGCCAGAGACTGCTTCAAGGGCACGCCGGCAATGGCGGACAGCAACACGCAGGTTTCCGCCACCGAGGCCGAGTCCCCCTCCACGCCACCGTAGGACTGCTCAAACGCCAGGCTGGCTGACAGGGAGAGTTCCCCGTTCGGGGCATAGCGATTGGCCAGAAAGCGGGACAGTATCATCACCGTTTTGCTGTGAATCGGCCCGCCAAGCTTGGCTTCCCGCTCGATATCCACCACCTGCCCTTTACCCGGGCGCGCGGTGGCGGTGATGCGAGTGGGTTGGCCGAACCGGGTGGCCCCTATCTGCAACACGGACAGACCGTTCACCTGCCCCACTGTTTCGCCCTCGGTGGCGATCATTGTTACGCCCCTGCGAATCTGTGCCAGACTGCGCTCGCGAATACGGCTGGACCGATACTTCTGCTCATCAATGGCCTGCTGCACGTGGCGCACACCGATACCGTCTGCACCCGCCTGACGGGCCCAATGATCGGCCTCGGCCAGCAGGTCTTTGAGCACCCGGTCGTGGGCTGCGAGCTTCTTCTGGTCACTGGCCAGGCGGCTGCCATGTTCAATCACCCGCGCCACCGCCTCCCGGTCGAGCGCCATCAACCCGGACGCCCGGGCCAGAGTAGCAATCATACGGGCATAAAGTGGGTAACTGTCATCATTGCGGTCCAGATCGTCTTCGAAGTCTGCTTCGACTTTGAACAGATCCAGAAAGTCCGGGTCGTAATGGGACAACAGGTAATACAACATGCGGTCGCCCAACAGAACCACCTTCACGTTCAGCGGAATCGGCTCCGGCTGCTGGCTGACCGTGGTCGCCAACCCGTACAGCCGCTCCAGCGATTCAATGCGGATTTCACCGGCGAACAGCACCCGTTTCAGGCTCTCCCAGGCCAGTGGCTGACCCAGAACGCGGCGGGCATCCAGAACCAGATACCCCCCGTTGGCCCGGTGCAGGGCGCCGGCCCGAATCAGGGTGAAATCGGTGTACAGGTTACCCTGGTGAGCCCGGTGTTCGATTTGTCCGGTCAGGTGCTGATGGGTGGGCAGATCGCCGTACACCACCGGGGCGCCCCGGGTATCGGCATTGTCGACCAGAAGATTGACCCGGTAGCGGTTCAGCACCCCGCCGGGGGCGCCGTGTTCGTTGTCCTGAAACGCCTCTACGTGTTCAACCACGTCCTCGCGCACCGCATCCAGATGGGCCACCACCGCGGGCACATGGGCCCACTTGTCGCGCAACTCACCGATCGGGGCACCCAGCGTGAGCTGCACCATTTCTTCATTCAGTGCGTGCACGCGCTCGCGCATTTCCTTACGCAAACGGGGCACTTGCTGGATGGTCTGCTGCAACTGTTTCGACAGATCTTCCACCTTGGCTTCAACCAGCGCTTTCTCTTCATCGGAAAACGTTTTGTACTCCTCGGGCTCGATCACCTCGCCGTTGCGCATGGGGGCAAATGAAAACCCGGCGGGCGTGGAAACCATGGCAATGTTGTTGGCGTTGGCCTCTTCCTGCACAGCAAACAGGCCTTGTTGCTGGCGCCGGTTCACCTCTTCTTGCAGCTCCTGAATGCGGGACTGGTATTCCTCGCTTTCGAAGGTGGCCGGGATGGCCGTTTTCAGCTCGCTGACCAGATCGTTCATGTCGTTCTGAAACGTGCGGCCGTCGCCCGGCGGCAGTTCAATGGCGTTCGGCTGGTCTGCGTGCCTGAAATTGAATACATGGCACCAGTCCGACGGCACCGGCTC
Organism: Marinobacter sp. X15-166B; assembly: GCF_001752365.1. Classification (GTDB taxonomy): domain Bacteria; phylum Pseudomonadota; class Gammaproteobacteria; order Pseudomonadales; family Oleiphilaceae; genus Marinobacter. Next base: position 1,185,387 of record NZ_MEIY01000001.1, read on the forward strand.
ACCGGCGGCGTGGGTGGCCAGAAACCGCTTGACCAGTTCATGCTTGCCGGCACCCGCAGGCCCCAGCACAAACAGGTTGAACCCACTGGCTGCCATGCCGGCCCCGAATTCCAGAGCCCGCAGCACGCGCTCCTGGCCGAACGGCAGCTCAAGGTCCTGCAGCTGATCGGTGGTGGCAAAATCCAGTTTCTCCGGCGGGCAGCGGTGATAAATCTGGCTTGCGGTTAACGCCTCGGGTACAGCCATGGGTGCTCCTTGGGACTCTGTGCCGTCGACTTTGTTCGGGGCGCCGCGCAAGGACGCTGGCAGGCCAGCCCGGGCCCCTGAGGTTATATTAGGCGGGCTTTCCGGTTTGTTCTACCGATGCACTTAACCATAAAAATACTGGCAAGCAGCCTCTGGCATTGTCTCCAGCCCCCTGTGCCCGCCGTCCGGGCAGGTCATTGCTGATACCTGTGTTCGCGCCCCGCGTCGGTATCCAACAAGATAAGCCCTTTGGCCCGCTCGGGACAGATCAGCGCCGCCCGCAACGCCATCATGCCCCCGATGGAAATTCGCACCATACGGCTTGCTCGATGCCGACCTCGTCCAGTACCGCAAAGAAGATCGACGCGTCGTGACGCTGAACACAGGCCATAGGATTCGTCCCGGATGCAAGACTAACCCGCTGTTTTCGATGACGGGGCGTTGGAGTTCTGCAAGCCCTGCTTCTGTTAAATCTCCACTATAGTGCAGCAGTTGAGTCTTTGGATGGATAAAGACACTGGCATCTTCACTCGCAAGGGAAGAGTGAGACACGACCAACAATAAGAAAGAAAATAACTCCTGAATGCATAATTGATCCGGTGGGCGCATAACGTTGAACTCATTGGTGCCCGGAATGGGCTAGAATTCACGCAGCCTGTCGGCCGACCCGCAACTGAGGAATGGCATGAGTAAACTTGGCTTCATCCGACCTGAAATCCGCTACCTGCTTTACCTCATTGTTTTCTGGGTTGTGTTACTCGCCGCTGCGACGCTTTTTTTCGCCAGTTGGGACTCCCGCCAAACCAACCCCAACCAGCAACTGGTCAGCCACACCCGCGGCAGCACCACCGAAATTAAGCTTCAGGCCAACCGCCATGGCCATTATCTGGCAAATGGCACCATCAATAACCAGAACGTCACCTTCATCCTCGATACCGGCGCCACAACCGTGTCCGTCTCAGAAGCCATCGCCCAAAAAGCAGGCCTTACCCGGGGGCTGCCCGGTCTTGCACGCACCGCGGCTGGCACAGTCAAGGTGTGGAGTACGACCATTCACGAACTCCGCCTGGGCGATTTTACCTTCACTAATGTCCCCGCCACCATCAACCCGGCCATGGACCCCGACCTGGTGTTACTGGGCATGAGCGTGCTTGGGCGGCTTAACTTCTCCCAGCAATCGGGCGTGCTGACCCTGAGCCAGGAAACACGGTGAGCTGAAAGGAGGCCGATACCATTCATCCTTCTCGGCAAAATGAACGCGGAATTTCGAGTTGCTGCATTGACAGTCTCCGTTTCAGACGGCTTAAAAAACCACCGTTGACTCGATGGGCAAATCCGGTTGCGGCGCGCGCCACATTGCCCGGTGACCACCCGAAGAAACCACCGGTCAGACCGTGGCCCACAAAACCGCAGGCATTTTTCAGCCGAACGGTCTTACTCCGAACAGCATTTCATGAAGCCAAACAACGATCGCGCCATACAACGCAATGCCACCCACAACGACTATGACATCGTTCATTCTGGATGTGGGCACGCCGGGTACTGGACGGGCGATCCGAGTTTTCATCGAGACACGGTCTGCAACGGCCCACAGCAGGAACGAACCAAACAACAACAGATCGGCCAGTGTGCCGTTCACCAGCAGGTGCGCCACCGCCCAGAGTTTTACAGCTACGAGCTGCGGGTGACTTACCAGGTTTTTAATTCGCCCCGGGAAATAGGGCGCAAGTATTAACACAAAGGTGGGCAGCAAGAGAATGGCGGCCACAGGGCGCATCCACAGAGGTGGTACATAAAGATGCGTGGGTACTTGCCTGAGATCCGCGTACCCCTTTGCCATGAGAACCAGGCCGACGATTGAAACCACACTGTAAATCAGTTTCCAACCCGGTTCGCTCTTTGCAGCAAGCTTATCGCGCACGGGCAGCGCCACGATGGATATGGAGTGCATGCCAAAAAACAACACAAGGCCGATGACTAGCAGCGACATAAAGCCAGTTCCTGTAGGTAGAGTTTGGTCTCGGCCCGGTTACTGACTTCACCTGGCCGGCGCCTTCCAGGATCCTCAATTCATCATCCAGCCTAGACCATTATTTCAAACTGTCATCCCGGATTGCCGGTTCCGCAACTACCCTCAGTACCGGACTGTGGCGTAAAAAGCCCGAGTGGTTCTCTTTCGCAGTGCAGAGAGCAGATGATTGGGGCTCTGGATCTTGCCATCACGGGCAGTGAACGTATGAAACTCACCAGCGCGCGCAGCGCGAGGGGCTTGTGCAGCGCTTGGCTTGCGGCGTGACGGAGCTTTCAAGTTTGTTGACGAGGGGGGTTAACAACGCTTTGCTCACCGGCGATCACTGCTACGTTCGTTTGTGTACAATTATGAAGCGCTGCGGAATGCACAAAAACGAACGTATCAATTGGCGTCCGGGTGGGGCAACTAGTTCGCTGCCTACATTATGGATATAGCGCTGCGGCACTGGGTCAAACGACACCAATCTGTTGCAGCATACCCATTTGATCCCATTGCTCCCATCGTTCGATCACCTGTTCACCTGCCACCCGGTCCAGAATCAGGCCTTCAAACTGCGCCCGCTTGCCTGTGGGCTGCGAATCGCCGAGTGGACCGGTGTGCGTTCCTACTGCCGACCATCGTGTAGCAACTTTGTCGCCTGAAATAATCTGATCTTCGACAGTCAGCTGTAGATCAGGAAACGCGGTCAATAAACCCCTGACCAAATCTTTAAATTCCGCAACTGAAAGGTTGGGGTCTGGTGCTCCCGCCATGTGGATAACACAATTCGGCGCGAAGGCCTCATCTGCCACCGAAACATCTCCACGATTCAGGCCGTCAATCCATATTTTTTCGTACTTTGTGACTTCCATTGCGATGTCCTCACTGGTCATTGTTGGTACTGGATGGAGTCATCAAGTCGGTCCGACCAACGCTTGAAGATACGGCAACCTGCGGCGCGAGCCGCGTTCAGGCAGTCCGATTTGGTTGACTTGTCAGAGCGCAAAGCTGTTATCTGTGCCCACATTGATAACTATAGCAGCGAGATTCTCGAGGAGAGGCAGCACCTCGCGCTCAAATTCCGGTGGCCCCACACATACCATCATAGGCCCGTGAAAAAGCAGATCCTTGGATTCGATATTCGTTACCGCCCGGACGAGGGTATCCCTGACGCTAAAGGGATCCTCACCTCCGATTTGTAGCAAGTGGGCGCTAGAACCAGGGTCGACCAGACTTACAGTAAGGTTCGGCAACGCACGTTCGCCGAGTTCACTGGACAGAAAGAACGCGCGCCACTTCAATTCTGCAGGCGGAGTGTGTTTCGCGAAGAAACGAAGGAATTTGTGGGCCGGCGTAACTGAAGAGCAGACGGTGC
>NZ_MEIY01000001.1:1189043-1734773 GCF_001752365.1 Marinobacter sp. X15-166B
GTGCCGGAAGGTTTCCCTCCGCAACCAAGGAGAATGGAGGAGAATACGGTGGCGTATTGGCGCACGTGCGCTCTGACGTCAGTGGTAATGGGCGGCAACGGAGCGCAGCGTAGTTGGCTTCCCGTTGACCACCTTGTTAACCCCTGAGTTCAAGATCTTCCCGAATCACCTCCGGATGGCGGAGAGCAATCTCGATGAGCGCCTTTGCCGGCCCGGAAGGTTTACGTCGCCCCTGCTCCCATTCCTGTAGAGTGCGCGGAGAAATATGGAGTGCCTCTGCAAACTCTCGCTGCGAGAGGCCAGTTTTGCCACGCGCCTCTGCGACCTCGTTTGGTTTCACACGACTGACCCGTGCGGCTTTGCCCGCTTTCATTTCTTTGACAGATTGGAGCAGCTTGTTACCAAGTCCTTCAGCACTCAGAGTCTCATTACTCATTTTCCAATACCTCACGAATTGACTTCAGGGTATGCGCGGGTATGTTCTCCTTAACGGCTTTCTTGTAGAACGCCAACAACCAGATCTCGCCATTTGCCAATCTGGTGAAGTGGATGACTCTCACTCCACCACGCTTCCCTGAACCCGCTACCGATCATCGAACCTTTCTACATCCACCGCTTCCCGGAATGGGATCGCCGATTTCTGGGTTGGCTGCCAACCAAGCGAAGAACGCATTCCGCTCTTCCTCGCTCCAGATTTTTCTGGCATCTGTTTCGAATGTAGGGGTTTCAATCATAGTAAACATGACCACCAATATACGTCATTGACGGACTGTTGCAAGGTGACGGGTGAAAGGGTTAAACGCCAAAATTCAGCGGCGGCATTTTTGCAGCGAAGCGGAGAAGAGGCCGTCCGGTACAGGCCCTTCAGGGCCGGAACAGACTGGAATGAATGGTTATGTAGGCGAGCCACCCGCGACTTTTTTTAAGTGACTCGCCAAAACTACATTTACTTGCCTTTTGATGGGCCGTTACCCCGTCCGCCACCTGATGGATTGCCTGTGGTGCTAGGCCAATTTCCCCCCGGCCCTGGATGACTGGATGGGCCTCGTCCACCGCTTTTTGAACCGCTACCACCTTTAGCCATAGCTGTCTCCTTTGGGCGTCTATTGTTCCCAAACCTCATTCTAGTCGCCGCATTTCACAAAGCCACATAACGCCGCAACTATACAGCGCTCTAATTAGATGATTGAACGAGCGACCGGAACCCTCCATACATCATCCGTTTAGCGTCAAAAATCGGCCTCGATGTATTAGTCAGTGGGTTGATCAAATCCACCATCCTTGGATCAGCTGCGACTCTCTCATTTGCAAGATCGCGCGCCTCACGAGATTCAAATACGATCCACCCAAAGATGATGGCTTCATCTTTTTTTGCGTTTGCGACATCAGCAAAAGATCGGGTGCCCTCCAAGCTAAAATCGTCACCAACATATTCTGAGTAATCGAGTGCGCCATGTTCCTTCCAAATCTCCGCAACCTTTGCAATAACTTCTTCATATGTCTTTAGATGGTCGCGAGGCACGGGAAGTACGAATCCGTCGATATAGTGTGTCATGTTACCATCCAATCTTGTTACTGAAGTTTATGTTAAGCCGTATAACGAGCCTGTAGAAAAACCCTTCATAGAGCCAGATCCACAGCCGCTTTGTTATTTTTCATCACTCGCGATCAACTGGCGCAAGTTTGTTAATTTTTCGGCAACACCGGCCCGTTATGGATATTCAGCCTCACAAATCGCTCATTTTGCGCCCTGAGGACCATTCCTGGCTGCATCATAGCCCAGCCTCATGCCGCTAACTGCCCGTAGTTCGCCAGTTTCTCAATGTTGTGCACCAGGCAATACAATTGCCACTGACCCTGCACCTTCTTTTTGCCTCGCACGCTAAAGCGATTCAGGCCTTTGTTGGTGCCGATGTTGCCGAACACGGGTTCCACCACCGACATGCGATGACTGTAGACTTCTTTGCCGTGCTGGCTGTCCACCCTGCGTTTCATCCAGTCGGTAAAGGTCGGGCCTCGCCTAATGTCCAAGGTATAAGAGACCTGTCTTCCTTTGCCTTTTCGGTGATCCGCTGAGCTGGGGTTTTGCATACATTGGTGCTTCTTGGGGCAAGGGCGACACTGCAGCAATCGCCCTTGGAAGTGGGCTCTTGGTACGCCACTTTGGTCGTTCCGAGTTCCTTCGTAATGCAAGGGTTCTCCAGCGGGGCAGATGCAGGTCATCGCGACGGGGTCGAACTGAAATTCACTGGCCGGGATTACCTGTTTCCAGCCGGTCTTCGGCTGGTTCTGGTGCCGTTTTCCGTACTTGTCTTTCTGCTGCGCGAACTTCGGGTCCCGGCTTCGGAACTTGTTGTCCGGCACATAACCGTTGATCCCTCGTTCGTGTAGATACTGCATATTGGCTTCGTTGGCGAAGCCGGTATCGGCGGTGACAATGGCGCCGGTTTGATAGATGTTGTCGGCGATGCCCAGCTTTTTATAGCGCTGCTGAACTGCCTCCAACACCGGCTTTAAGGTGTGGTGTTCTTGCCCTTCGCCGAAGGCCTGGGCATCGATGATGATTTGGTGTTTTTTGTCCACCGTGGTTACGCCGTTATAGCCCTGGATCGTACCCTTGCTGGTGGTCATTTTGGCACTTTCGTTATCGGTGATGTTGCTCTTCACTTCCTTGCGCCGTTTCCCTTGGCCCATCCTTGGGCTGCTCGTCTTTAGGAAGCGGTCTACTTTGTTCATCGCTTCATCCAGTGACAGGATGGTTTTGGCGCGGCGGATATCCCGGTCCAGTTCCGCTTCGGTTTCAGCCTCATCCCGTTCGTGGTGTTCACGCAGATGATGACGAATCAGGCGTTTCAACTTGTCCCGCTTTTCACCCAGCTCTTTAAAGGTGCCCGACCATTCTTTGGCGGCGTTGGAAGACATTTTGCAGCCGTCGATGGCGAACAGCTCGTTGCCCAGCAGACCTTGTTCGTGGCACACCAGCAACACCTGTTCAAACAGCGCCTCGATCTCATCGGCGTGCTGGCTGACGAACTTGGCCAGGGTGGTGAAGTGCGGGACGGTATCGCAAGACAGGGCTTTGAAGATGATGTTGGTCTCGCAGCACCACTGGATCTCGCGGCTGGAGGTGATGCCTTTGGAGTAGGCGAACAGAATGATCTTCAAAAGAATGGCGGGATCGTAGGCCGTGCGGCCGGTGTCGTCGTTGCGGTACTTGGGGTGAAAAACCGACAGATCCAGCTTGTGTTCAATCAGGTAATGAACGGCGTGTTCGAAGGTGCCGGGCTGGAGCTGTTCCTGGTAGTTGATCACGACCATCGCATCCTGGTCGTAGTTGTAGTGCTTGAAGCGGGGCATGCCGACGGCTCCTTGTCAGTTTGCTCAATGCTACCAAAACCCGTCTGGTTTGGGGTTTTTCTACAGCCTCAACGCAGAGCACAGCGGCGGCCCGTCAGGGACGTCCGGCGGCCATCGGCCGCGTACTGGTGCGTATTGTTATAAGTTTTTTGTATCAACACGATTACCGCAATGGATGCACATGACTGAACCGCTGAACCAGTTTGCGACGACCGATGCCCAATTTCCGCTTGAACCTGAATGTGGCTGCTTAGAAGTTTGAATCGTGAGGCACCGTTCGCAATGTGGGCAGCGGACGAAAAATGCTAAAACAAAATGCACTAAGACAAAGGCGAAAAAACCATAAAACAGCCGGATCAAAGTGCTGCCACTTCCACCCTCAGTGGCCAGTGTATAAACAAAATAAAAACCGCCAATCAATAGCATCGCCCAAGCGCAATAGACGCTGATGGCATTCAGGTTTCCGATACTGAAAATTCTAGGCATGCTCTCAATCCTGGTGACTTATAACGCCCGCCATCACCGGTGACAAAACCGCAGCGAAGCGGAGGGTTTGGCATCCGGTGCATGGCCTGGTTAGAAGTGTTTAGATCCTCCCGAGTGACGCGATTACTCATGGAGCACGAACTCCTTCGTGACATATCCGGAGCCAATCCCCAGCTACGCGGATTGTGAAATCAGTTGAGTTACCATTCAGCTCTTCAATCTTCGATGGAGTGATAGGCACCGTCTTCGCTAATCTTTTTTTGTTGCTTAAGCGCTCAACAAGGCTTTGAGAATAATATTCGCGGAGAGTCCATTGGTTTTTACCATCGATCTGGATTTCTTCCCATGTAAACAAGCCCTTGGATGCGGGACATGTGGTGCAAGCCTCGATGAATGTGGATGCGACGGTTACAGCCTCTTTGCCCACGAACTTGTATTGCGGGATTGATCTTGGATTCTGTTGAAAGAAGTTTTGAATGGCTTTAACTGTGTCACGTTCAATGCTGGCATGGCGCTTCGCATCCGACAGTCTTGAAAAGCTCGAAACTGCCATGAGAAATTGCGCCCACACCGTCTCTCCGAACTTTTTCTTGGCGGTTTGGGTAGCTTCAGAAAAATCTTTGCCCGAGAGCAGGAAAATATACCCATTCACGTGGAGCGCCCAAAAATCATCAAATCTAGAGATCCCTTCTTTCATCTTCCCTCCACTTCAAAGGCCAGCTCAGACATTGGCGCCAATACTTCTAACGCCTCAATAACCGGCGCAGCTATGCTGCGTCCGGCGCCGGAGGCGCGAAGTTGATTGACTTGTTAAATGCTATTGTTCCCATGCCCCATTAACAGCGCTCGCGATATCTGAAAATATAGTTCCACTCATTGGGGGGCAGTTCTCAGAATATCCCGAGCCATTTACGTTTAATATTGTTTCATTCGTAGCAACATCTACAAGATCTGTACTTATATAGCCAAATCGGTAGCCGCCTCCAAAGCATCTATTTGCCCAGTCATAGGGAGCGTACCCATCTATGACCAAGACATAACGAGTTTCAGCCTCATTGAATGTCTCTACTCGATTGCTTGCAGTTTGTTCTGAGACCCTTGTACGAGAACTCCAGCGTAAAACCTTAAAGCCTTTCTGCTTGAGTTTGTTTTGTATTTCTATTACCCAAGGGGCGCTCGGCGCATCAAGTGCAATCATCTTTGGGCCTACAACCGGGGCGTCTGAAATATGAACAACCCTGCCACTACTAGCACAACCACTAATAGCGATTATGCCCAATATGATTATTAACGTTCTCAACATCAGATTTGTATCGCCCTTAGCATTTAACGTTTATTTAGGTCATCGTGTACACAAGAATAGCCAGGCCAATATTTACAAAAACCGTGATCGCGGCCAGAAGGTAGTTCAACCCTGCTATCTGAAGCATGCCTGACACCAACACGCCACCAAGCGAGGCCATCACAAAGTAAAAACCCTCAAGAAAGCCATTTCCGTAATCGGAGCCGACGAAATAAGCGGCGGGTAGAATACAGAACCAGCCCCCCAAAGCACCTAGCGCAGATAACGTGCCCATTACAGGATTCGCAAATCTAGTGCCGGCAAACCTCATTGCCTGTTTTTGAACAAGAGCATTCGTACCGGCAAAGTAACCCATGATCAATGCTATGAGGTACAGCACACTTCTCCTCCTCTCAGGTTGGTTTTGGTTTAGAAATTAACGCTCGCATTTGCGGCTGGTTTGGAGCGCAGCGGAAAACCAGTCCGACAAAATGCGCTTGTTACGTTCATGCATGAGACTCAACAATACTTGCTACGTTGTTGCTACCAGCAGGCAGAAGAGTAATCTTTTGCTCTGAGTTGTCAAAGTGAATGAGTTTTTCTTTATGGAGTGCTTTTAAGATTCTTATGTAATGGGTCTTGTTAGTTGATTCTGTCCACTCCATTAACTCTTGGATAGTTACATCTTCGTCGGTTGATGATGCCAGCAACAAAATTTGATCTTTCAAGTTCATTGTTGGTGAAAGAACCTTTTTGAAGCCTTTACTATCCCACACAAGTGGCGTATTCCTTTGAGCCAAAGCATCAACTGCTAACTGAGCATCTTCTAAGCTACCCGTATTAAATACCCTGACGAGTTCAGACATAATCCAGTTAACCATCGTAAGCACCAGGGTCGCATCTACGTTATTGGCATCTATTTCACTCACGACATGACCAACACCTCGATTATTTCTTATTTCATACAATGCTGGGAGCATTCTAGGGATCAATATTTGAAAACTTCTCGGCAGAGAGCTTTCGCTTTCCAGTTGTCTACATGCAATAACCATATTTCTTGGTTTAGAAGGTGATGATGGGTAATTCCCATCAACATGCCCCTTTATTATTGAATAAACAATTTCACAGATTTTACCCCCGCTTAACTCAGCAGGTTCCCAACGGTGTTCCATGTAATTTTGTGTTAGCTTTTTGTACTCACTAACCAAAGGCGTACGAAGACCAGTTGGTAGCGAGCCCAGTAATTTTTCTAGCTCAGCCATACTAGTTGATTCCTAACGAGCGTTTCCCTTCCTCAGTGACGTAGAACTGATTGCCTTCTTTTTCACAGTACCCCTTCTTAACATTCTGATTAAGGCATTCAGAAGCATTGCGAAGGCGCTTTTGATTAGCATTACTCAATGCGGAAGTAACGTCTTTTGTTTGTAAGCGTTTTTGACCTTTCGCTTCTATCCAGATAGCAGTGGCAAGAAATTTAGTATTTTGTACCGTATCCGCGTTATTCGAACGTAGCCACGAAGGCAATGTCTGTGAAGCTATCTCAGTGTGATCAGAAAGGTCCGCTGGCTGATGGGAAGCTTCGTTTACTTGAGGTTGTTGTGGAACCTTGGATGGCGCAAGAGCAACAAGGTCTTCAGCCTTGTCCATGATTTTATCTAATTGCTCTGAAAGCCAATTTTGATCGCCTTCCCCGGAGAAAATGATTTCTCCTATCTTTATTTCAATTTTCGCTTCACTCATTATTATTTCCTTTTTTGGAGTGTTTGAGAACGTAACGCTTTTGTTCAGCGGTGCCCTTGTAGCGCAGCGAAAAGGGCATCCGGTGGAGGGCCTCATGGCCCGGAACGAACTGCAACAACTGGTTAGGCATTACTCAATTTCCAGCACCGCACGGGGCGACAGGCAGTTGGCCTGCTAAAGTTCGCTGCCAATCGGTAGCAACTTCCTTGGAACTGAATGTCCCGTGTAAATCCCCGCTAGGAATTGGCACCCAGATTCTCGACCTCGAAAACTCACGATCACCGACAACAATGCGGACCGTTTTGCCGATATTTGCTTCCGTGAGAACTCCCAAACTTTTGGTACCAATTCCTGTCAATTTGACGAACACCGGCCAGCCATGATCTGTCTGCTCCCCAACTACAGATTTCTCCACGTAGGCCGAGCAAAGATAAAACGCCTGCTCAGTTTCAGCCGATGCAGCGGCAGGAAAAGTCAGTAAAAGAACAGCGATCCAACTCATCATGACCAGTGCCTAACGATAAAGCTCAGCCGCGCGGCTTTGCCGCGTCGGCTGAAGCGCCTTGTTGGGCGTCACCCCGAGAGCGCGTCAGCGCGTAGCCGAACCAGATCATCCACACGCTCATGAGCACTGAGGATGCCACCCAAAGGAGGTTTCCGAAATCCATGCCGAACCACCGTCCCAGCGCCCAGCCGGCGAAGGACGCAACGCCAGCGCCTGTAGCAACCCAGGCGGACCATGCTGGAACGGCGCGTTCGGAACATTGAGCCTCGTTTCCGGCGATTGCGGCAACCGCCAAGGCAAAGAAGGCGATTCCAGCGGCCTTGCCTTCGGCGAAGGCCCACCACGTCACGAACATCTCCGTGTTCCCGGCCACCGCCGCATCGGTCACGACCGTCGCTTCCGCCACGGCTGTCGTCATGGTCCAAATGGCGCTCAAAATCAACACCGCCCATGCGGTCAAGGTCGACGCACTTACAGTTAGGCGTGATCCGGAGGTCAGCGCAATAAGTCCGGCCGTTGCAAACAGGGATAAGGATGCAGCCGAAATCCAGTGGATCGCGGCCCATGCTAATGCACGACCCGCAATATCTTTCATTTGTTCGCCGTGGTCATGGGCGAGCGGGCCATGGACAATTAGCGCTGCAAGTAACAAAAGGGAAGCGACGGCGAACCAGGCCCCCGCGGTTCGAACTGCTGTACTTGAATTTGACATATAATTTCCTTTGCTATCGGTGCTATCCTCGTTCGTAAGGTTCAACTTCACGTTAGATCGTTCCTTCGGGTGCCCGTGAGTCCATCATCACTGTGCTCCAGATCGACTAGTGTTCGACCTCTACGGTGCCGCCCAACGCCTGCCATAAACGGCGCCCTGACAAGGGCGTCCGGCGACCGCAGGGAGCAAGTTTGATGGCATTGTTAGGCCTCACGTCTCCTCCATTGGCCAGGCTTGTCTGAGTTTACTGGACTCTTCCATGTACTGATTGATTTCCGCGAACTTTCCCGTGCCGAAAAACTCATGAACCCTACCTGATGATCCGATGAGCACGGTTATCACAAGATCAAGGAGATGAACTTCGTTCTTTTCACCCAATTCCTCAAAGAGGACTATCTTGTAACCATCACCTTCAGTCCTCATGTGCCGATCTTCGAGTGCACTGATGTCGTTGTGGGAGAACCCGCTCAGGTATGAGTAAACGGACACGTACTCAGAGCTTTGATTGGCCTTGTCAAAGCGCTCGCCCACATTTAGTGGCGGGAATCCTTTACGTTTTAGGTCAGCGAGCTCTTTGCGCTTCTGGCCTAAACACTTTCTGATCTCATCGATTCCGCCAGCTGCGGATAAAAACGGCACGTCTTTAGTATTGTGAGCTCGCTGGACGATCCCGATCATTCGTTGAATGTAATTTGCGCACAAGTGATTATGGTAGTCTGCGTCCTTGAGAGTATTGATGAGGTCCACGTTAGCTTCAATCATTGCTCTGACAAGGTGCGGAACCGCAATAAACTGCCCCTTTTGAACAATCAGAAGTACAGAAGGGCAAAGCTCAACTACCGAGCAGTACAGCGATACCCCCAAGACGTGTTGGGGATTATTAGAATCGAAATTGATGGCCCCCATAGCGTTGAATACGCCTTCATACGCACGGCCAAGTAGTGCTTCCGATTGTCGCCTAATTTCGTACCAATCGCTCATAAGTGTTGCCTAACGCCGCCAGCATGCGCGACTTTGTAGTGGAGGCGAAGCCGCAACGAAAATGGCGTCGCCGTGCCTGGCCTGGTTATGTTGATCGCTGTATCAGCTGGCCGATCGCCTGCTTCACATAGCGGTATATTGCAGGGCAACTGCTTGATCTAGGGCCTGCAACATTCAATACACTTACGTTAAATTCTTGGACAAACCCGCTAAGAACTTCTTCTGCACGCGATGATTCAACCAGCGCAATATCAATAAGCTTGTAGGGTTTGCCTTGCCGAATGCAAAAGAGAACGGTTGCTTCCGTTCCCCCATGAAGATACGACTCGTAAAAAATAGCCGTGCCGTCTGAATCGATAACATTTTGCTTCGTTCGCTGGCGATAACCACCGCCGATTTCAGTCAAAGTGTATGTGTCATTGATTGGCCCATCTTCAGCCATACGCCCTACAGGGCAGCTTCCTCCAATTGGAAAGCCCGACTCAAGAGCCGCATCTAGCGCCGCCCGGTCAGCACCAGTTTGTCCACCACTTATGACCTTTGAGAGCACGACCTACCCCGATCAACATAACAGCTTATTAGAGCGCGTTCCGCGATATTGCGAAAAAGCCGATTCTCTAAAACTCCGAATTTAGGCTTCTCCACGCCATTTTATTTTTGCAATTTAACAACAGGTTAGCCCAACCTTTAGGGCAACACCACGTAATCGCTTGACTTCGGCATTTTCCCCGACCAATACTACTGTATAAACATACAGACCAAAGATCGAGGGGGCCAACATGGACGGCAACCAACCTCAACCGCGGCTAAGGGATCAGCTCCGCGCGGTGATTCGCGTCAATCGTTACAGCATCCGTACTGAAAAGTCCTATTGGTACTGGACCCGCTACTTCATTCGGTTTCATAAAATGAAGCACCCGCGTGATATGGGGCCGCAGGAAGTGAACGAGTTCCTTACGTGGCTTGCTGTTCATCGCAATGTCGCCGCAGCCACTCAGGCCCAGGCACTGAATGCGTTAGTGTTTCTTTATGCCAAGGTGTTAGGCATCCCGCTGGGTGAAATTGGTGAAGTTACTCGTGCGAAAAAGCCCCGGCGGCTTCCGGTTGTGCTATCTCATGAGGAGGCCATGTCCCTCATAACAAAACTGTCACCGCCTTATCAGCTCATTGCATCATTGATGTACGGCTCCGGCTTGCGGGTTACAGAAGCCTGCCGGCTGCGTATCAAGGATCTCGATTTTAACCAGCAGGTAATCGCCGTGCGTGATGGCAAGGGCGCAAAGGATCGAACCACGCTAATGCCAGGCCCGCTGCTTTTACAGCTTCAAGTTCATGTGAACAATATTCGTAAAAGCTGGAAGGAAAGGGATACGGCATTCCAGGCACCGGTCAGCCTGCCGTTTGCACTGGCGCGAAAATACCCCAATGCCAATACCTCACTCGAATGGCAATGGCTGTTTCCTTCCCACGGCCTCTGTGTTGACGATTCAGGCAACGCTGTTCGCCACCATGTTCATATCTCGTCAGTACAAAAGGCGGTGAAAACCGCCGTAGCCGCCTCCAATATTGGTAAACCTGCCAGCTGCCATACACTTCGGCATACCTTCGCTACAGAGTTGTTGCGTCGCGGCAACGACATCCGCACGGTGCAGGAACTGCTCGGCCACGCCGATCTGCGTACCACCCGAATCTACACCCACGTATTGGGGCAGGGCTTTGCCGGGGTGCACAGCCCGCTGGGTTAGTCCGGCACGCCACTGGCGCCTGCCGGGAAGCGCACCGGCTTGGTGCGGATGCTGAGGCTACCAACCGTGTCGGCCAGCCGGTCACCCCAGCCCTGCTGGCTTTTGTCGACGACTACCCGGATAAACCCAAGACAGAGAGGATGAAATCAGCTCAACCAACACCATGCGTGAACTTTGGTAACACCTTTCGTATTTCGCGACCTTTCCTTAAAACGTAATAATTGATTGATATACAAGAAATACCCGACGCTTCGGTTTTTCCCTACAGGTAAATCGCTGCCCGGGTTTCATTCGCAGAGCCTTAGTGATACTTTAAGTAACACTTAAAAGCTGCATTTGATTTGCTACTTCACGAACGCGTTAAGGAAAATATGACTTACGGAAGACTTTTCTCTATTGACTACGAAACCCCCGAGAAAGCGGCCTCTATGGCGGCCCGGATCAACGCCAGCGACAGCACCGGTCAGATTATTGCGTACAACAACGGCCGCACACTGAAACTTGTTCCAGCGAGTGCTTTGCTGACTGATTTAATCGCATGGTTCAGCAGAGCTGCTTCGGGCATTGCCCGTTGGTTTGCCAAGCCCGAGAGCGAAGACGAGACCCCGCACAGCGCCCAGAGTTTGACAGGCTGACTAGCCGGCCCTCGTCCGCCTTCAACGGGGCTGCGCGACAAACCCCGGATCGCCGCCAGGTTTATTCGCGAGCCCTGCCCCCCCCGAGGCGCCTGAATGCCCGGGATCAACCCGCTGAATCGTTCTTTGTTCAAGGTCAGCTCATTGCCCCCACCGTCCGGTTGCGGCTGTATCGCATGAGCAGGTGAGCCCTGCGGAACAACCTCGACCTGGGGCTCAAAACACCCTTGTCTTTTCCCCTGGCGATAAGCCCCTGCTATTCAACGTCTGTGCTTTCAATGGGCATGGCGTCCACGGGCTCGACAAAGCCAATATACAACACGCAATCGTCGCCCTTGTGGCAATAGGCTGAATGGGGCAGTTTGGCTGGGCCATAGGCAAACTCGCCCTCTTTTATCGTCGCCTTCTCGTGATTGTCGTATTGCACATCCAGAGTTCCAGACACCAATACCATGCGTTCCTGGGAGGTGTGGAAGTGATGCGGTATCTCGAAATCACCAGGCACTTTAAAGAAAATGTCTGCGTTTTGGTCGGCCGGGTCGC
Source organism: Marinobacter sp. X15-166B (assembly GCF_001752365.1). GTDB lineage: Bacteria > Pseudomonadota > Gammaproteobacteria > Pseudomonadales > Oleiphilaceae > Marinobacter. The sequence goes on from NZ_MEIY01000001.1 coordinate 1,201,030, forward strand.
CTTGCAAAACGGCAATTGCGCAGCCGCTTGGTATGAAATCAGGACAGGGCCCCCATTGCAGGGCTTCATCCTTATGGGAAATGATCAATGCTTTGTCTTGCGCATTGACGTACCCACACATTGCAAAAAGAATAACCATGAGAACCAGCGTCGTGTTTTTCATTGTGTGATACCTATCTCGTCAGTTGGGTTGTGCATTGAGCGCGTACAACCACCAAACACAGGATTCAGGCCATACAGTTCGAATTCTCATGAATGAAAACCACGCGCCACCTGATCATTTTATATACAGAGTCGCCAGTTTGCCCAATTCCCACCGATTACTTTCCGGGGATGCCTTCGGCTCACGCAGACGCGCTGACCTGATTGGCACACTGCCCAGTGGTTTCCAGCTCATTCAGATTGCCCAGCGTGGTCAGGGCGATGTTTTCCATGGCGTTGCGGGTGAAGAACGCCTGGTGGCCGGTGATCACCACGTTGGGGAAGGTCAGCAGGCGCGCGAACACGTCGTCCTGGATCACCTGGTTGGACAGGTCTTCAAAAAACAGGTCGCCCTCCTCTTCGTACACATCCAACCCAAGGTAACCAATGTGGCCGGCCTTCAGGCTCTGGATGATGGCGCTGGTGTCCAGGATGGCGCCCCGGCTGGTGTTGATCACCATGACCCCCGCTTTCATGCTGGCCACCGCGCCGGCGTCGATCAGATGGTGGGTTTGTGGGGTTAACGGGCAATGCAGGGTGATGATGTCGGCGCTGCGGAGCAGCGTCTCCCGACTGACGTACTCGGCTCCCAGCTTGCGGGCCTCGGGATTCGGTACCGGGTCGTTACACAACACCCGGCAAGCAAAGCCGCGCATGATCCGCACCACTTCCATACCGATGCGGCCGGTGCCGATAATGCCGACGGTCTGGCCCCGCAGATCGAAGCCAAGCAAACCCTCCAGGGAGAAATTACCGTCGCGGATGCGGTGGTAGGCGCGATGTATCTGGCGGTTGAGCGTCAGCATCAGCGCGACGGTGTGTTCGGCCACCGCGTAAGGCGAGTAGGCGGGCACCCGCACCACGTCGATCCCCAGCTTCTGTGCGGCGGGCAAATCCACGTTGTTGAAGCCGGCGCAGCGTAACGCCACCACCCGGGTGCCACCGGCGGCCAACCGGGCCAGTACGCCGGCGCTGGCCTCGTCGTTCACAAACACGCACACCGCCTCAAAGCCTTGGGCGAGGGTGGCGGTGGCGGCGCTCAAGCGGGGTTCGTAAAACTCCAGCTGGTGCGGGCGCTCCCCGGTGTTGGCCAGAGTGAGAAAGCGTTGGTCGTAAGGCTTGGTGCTGAACACGGCCACTTTCATGGTGGTTCACCTGCGGCTACCCAGGGCCGGCGTCACTGGCGGCCCTGGGTGAGGAGTGGGTGCGGGCGCTTGGCCCTCCCCTACAGTGTAGTTCAGCGGTCAGTGAGTGGTTACCATTCCAGTTGCGTCCCGGTCTGGTATTCGATCACCCGGCTCTCAAAGAAGTTCTTTTCTTTGCGCATGGTGGCCTGCTCGTCCAGCCAGGGGGACACGTTTTTGGCGCCGGGGAACGGCTCTGCCAGGCCCACGGTGCGGGCGCGACGGTTGGCGACGAAGCGGAACTGTTCGACGTGGTATTCGGCGGAATAGCCGAGAATGGGGTCGCGCAGAATGTAGTTGGCGTAGTCGCGCTCGGCGGCTTCGGATTCGTCCCACATGTCGCGCACCGCTTGGGGGTCGAAACTGATGTTTTCTTCTTCGAGGATCTGGTTGACCACTTTCAGGCCGAACGCGAAGTGCATGGCTTCGTCCCGCAGGATGTACTGCAACTGTTCGCCGGTGCCGCGCATCAGGCCACGGCGTTGCAGGGCAAACACGGGGCTGAAGCCGTTGTAGAACCAGCAGCCTTCGAACACCGCCGCAAAAAACAGGTACGACATGATGAATTCCTGCAGATCGTCCGGGTTGCGCAGGTTCATGTCCGGGCGCATGGCGGCGTCCAGACGGCGGTTGGCCACCTGGATTTTGGTGTTGATCTCCGGCACCACCCGGTAGCGGTTGTAGATTTCGCTCTGGTCCAGGTTAAGGGTTTCGATGCAGTGCTGGTAGGTCCAGGTGTGCAGGGCTTCCTCGTACACCTGGCGGGCCTGGTAGATCTGCAATTCGGGGGCGCTCATCTTTTCCATCACCGCCAGACCGATGTTGCGCATGGCGATGATGTCGGAGGTGGTCAGGTAGGCGATGACGTTTTCATAGACGTGCTTCTCCGCCGGGGTCAGGCGGTGGTGGTAGTCGTGCACGTCCTGGGTCATGTTGACGTCCAGCGGGGTCCAGTGGTTCTTGTTGGCGTTCATGAAGAACTCCCACGCCCAGGGGTACTTGAACGGCGCCAGCTGGTTGATGTCGGTGTCGCCGTTGATGACGCGCTTGTCATCAACATTGACCGGGCGCGGGCCATCGGAGTTGGTGGGGGCGGCGGATGTTGCGGGGTTGTCGTCCCAATCGAGCATGGGGTACTCCTATAGATTCGTTGAGGTGGGGACAGACTTGAGCCTGTTCCCGAAAGGGGCAAAGATTCCCCCTCTCCCTGGCCCTCTCCCACCTGGGGAGAGGGAATTTACAGTGCAATCCTCTCCCGCGAGGGGAGAGGGAATTAACAGTGCGGTCCTCTTCCACAGGGGAAGAGGGGATGTTGGCCGCCAGGTTTGTGCTTTTACTGACAGGCTTCGCAGTCGGGTTCGTCGATGCTGCACACTTGCGGTTGCGGGGCGGCGACCGGGGCGGCTTGGGCGTTCACGCCGGTAGCGCCCAGGGAGCGCAGGTAGTAGGTGGTTTTCAGGCCCCGCTCCCACGCCAACTGGTACAGGGCGTCGAGTTTTTTACCGGACGGTTCGGCCATGTACAGGTTGAGGCTCTGGGCCTGGTCGAGCCATTTCTGCCGGCGGGCGGCGGCTTCCACCAGCCAGCGGGCGTCGATCTCGAAGGCGGTGGCGTAGCGGGCCTTGAGTTCGTCCGGAATGCGGTCGATCTGCTGTACCGAGCCGTCGTAGTACTTCAGGTCGTTGACCATGACGTTGTCCCACAGGCCTGCGGTTTTCAGCTCGGCGACCAGCGCCGGGTTAACCACGGTGAACTCCCCCGACAGGTTCGATTTCACAAACAGGTTCTGGTAGGTGGGCTCGATGGATTGCGACACGCCGACGATGTTGGAGATGGTCGCCGTCGGGGCAATGGCCATGACGTTGGAGTTGCGCATGCCGTGTTGGGCCACCAGCTCCCGTACCGGGGTCCAGTCCAGCCGGGCGTCGGTGTTGAGGGTGAGGTCGCCGTCCAGGCGAGCGTCCTGCAGCAGGTTGATGGAATCAATGGGCAGGATGCCCCGGTGCCACAGGGAGTCCTCGTAGCTGGGGTACACCCCCCGCTCGGCCGCCAGTTGGGCGGAGGCGCGGATGGCAAAGTAGCTGATCTGCTCCATGGTCTGGTCGGCAAACTCCACCGCCTCGGGGCTGGCGTAGGCCAGTTTGAGTTTGTAGAGCGCGTCCTGAAAGCCCATCAACCCCAGACCCACCGGGCGGTGGCGCAGATTGGACTCCCGGGCCTGGGGCACCGCGTAGAAGTTGATGTCGATGACGTTGTCGAGCATGCGCACGGCGGTGTTGACGGTGGTTTCCAGCTGGTTGATGTCCAGCTCGCCGTTGTGGATGTGCGCCGCCAGGTTGACGGAGCCCAGGTTGCACACCGCGATTTCGTCCGCGCTGGTGTTCAGGGTGATTTCGGTGCACAGGTTGGAGGAATGCACCACGCCCTGATGCTGCTGCGGGGAGCGCAGGTTGCAGGGGTCTTTAAAGGTGATCCACGGGTGGCCGGTCTCAAACAGCACGGTGAGCATTTTGCGCCACAGCTGTTTCGCCGGGATGGTTTTGAACAGCTCGATCTCGCCCCGCGCGGCCATGGCCTCGTAGTGCTGATAGCGCTCACGGAAGGCGTTGCCGTACAGGTCGTGCAGATCGGGCACGTCGTTGGGGGAGAACAGGGTCCAGTGCTGGTCGTTGCGCAGGCGCTCCATGAGCAGATCCGGCACCCAGTTGGCGGTATTCATATCGTGGGTGCGGCGGCGCTCGTCACCGGTGTTTTTGCGCAGTTCCAGAAAGTCCTCAATGTCCAGGTGCCAGCTTTCCAGATAGGCGCACACCGCACCCTTGCGCTTGCCGCCCTGGTTGACCGCCACGGCGGTGTCGTTGACCACTTTCAGAAACGGTACCACCCCCTGGCTCTGACCGTTGGTGCCCTTGATGTGGGCGCCCAACGCCCGCACCGGGGTCCAGTCGTTACCCAGACCACCCGCCCACTTGGACAGCAGGGCGTTGTCTTTGATGGCGCTGTAGATGTCACCGAGATCATCACCGACGGTAGTCAGGTAGCAGGACGACAGCTGGGAATGACGGGTGCCGCTGTTGAACAGGGTAGGCGTGGAGGCCATGTAATCAAACGACGACAACAGCTGGTAAAACTCGATGGCGCGGCCGTTGGGGTCGTCTTCGCGCAGCGCCAGGCCCATGGCCACGCGCATAAAAAACACTTGCGGCAGCTCCAGCCGCTGGCCTTGCCAGTGCTGGAAGTACCGGTCGTACAGGGTTTGCAGGCCGAGGAAGCCGAACAGGTGGTCGCGCTCCGGTTGCAGCGCAGCACCCAGGCGGTCGAGGTCAAACGCCGCCAATGCGGGGTCGAGCAATTCGTAACGGATACCGGCTTCAATGCAGGCTTTCAGGGCCTGTGGGTACACCTGTGCCAGCGACTGTTCCATGGGCAGTTCGAGGATGGCGCCGGTTTCCAGATGCAATTGTGCCAGCAACAGGCGGGCGGTGACCGCGCTGTAGTCGGGCTCTTGCTCGATGCGGCTGCGGGCGGTCATCACCAGCGCTGAGAGCACGTCCTGTTCGGGGATGCCGTTGTACAGACCGCGCAGGGTTTCTTCGACCACCGAGGCGGCATCCACGCCCGACAGGCCGTGACAGGCCTGCTCGACCTGAGTTTTCATCAGGCCCACGTCCAGCGGCGCGGTGCTGCCGTCGAAGCGGGTAATGGTGAGGCTGGGGTGGGCTTCCAAAGGCTGCTGTTGGGCACGCTGCTGGCTGCGGGCTTCCCGGTAGAGCACGTAAGCCCGGGCCACCTGCTGCTCTTCGGCGCGCATCAGCGCCAGTTCCACCTGATCCTGAATGTCTTCGATGTGGACTTTGCCGCCGGCCCGCAGACGGCGGCTGATGGCGTGGACCACCTGCCGGGTTACCCGCTCCACACTGTCGTGAATACGGGCGGAGCCAATGACGTCGTCGCCCTCCACGGCCAGAAACGCCTTGGTGACCGCCACGCTGATTTTGCCGGGGTCGAAACTGACGAGGTTGCCGTTGCGTTTGATAACCTGAAGGGAGCGGGTGTTGGCCGGTTGGCCGCTGGGTGCTGGCCGGGTCGCCGTGGCGGTGGTCATAATGATCTCCTGAGTACGCGTTAATGCAGGTATTCGCGTGGGGAGGAGATCGGGGGTGCAAATGCAGGTACGCCGAGGGCACATACGACGGGACAGGCTGAAGCCAGTCCCCTGAGTGCGCAGCGCATCTGCTACCACTGAATCCGAATCTGCTCACCTGTGTCGCGAAGGTGCAGTTGTGTTCCCGGCGGGTGTTCGGACTCAGGGGCGTGGCAAATGCCGGCCTTGCATGACGACTTCCCAACCGGCCAAAGCGGCCGCTGTCAGTGTCTGGTGCCTGGGCACCGTGTCATGCTTGTTCCCCAATACCGCTGCGCGTCAGTTCCGGATTCTAACCGGATTTCCAGACCAGACAGGGTGGTGCGTTGATCACGTCTTGACCACAATATCTGGTAGATCGCCGAGGATGGAGACACTATATACACTGTGCGTTGCGGTAGCAAGACGGTTCCTGCCGGTGACCGTTGCTGCGCTATACTGGTGAACCGACACCGCCCGTCGACCCTGGAGACTGCCCATGCCCTGGATCATCGCCTCTGTTACCGCGTGGTTGCTGGTGCTGCTGCCGTCACTGGTGCCGGCACAGCCGGTACTGCCCTCCCCCAAACCCTTCTCGGTGATGGCCAGCCCGGACGACGGCTGGGAACCGCTGGTGTTCCCCGGCATTGACCAGCACAGCAACTACCGGCTGGTGACCGACGCCGGGGTGCAGGTGATGGAGGCGCAGACCCGTGGCGGCGCCTCCGGGCTGATCGCCCGGCTCAACCTGCTACCAGACGATCAATTGCAATTACGCTGGCGCTGGAAGGTGTCGGGGGTGTACCGCCAGGGCGACGCCCGCCGCAAAGCCGGCGACGACTACCCGGCGCGCATCTACGTGGCGTTCGCGTTTGAGCCGGACCGGGCGGGGTGGTTTGACAAGTTCAAGCGCAACACCGTGCGGGTGCTGTTCGGGGAGGAATTGCCGGGCAAGGCGCTGAATTACATCTGGGCCAACAAGTTGCCACCCGGTGAATTCATCGCCAATCCGTACACCGATCAAACGGTGATGGTGGCGGTGAATTCCGGTGACGCCCGGGCCAACCAGTGGGTGACCGTAACCCGCAACCTCGCGGCCGACTACCGCCGCGCCTTTGGCGGCGAGCCGCCCGCCATAGTCGGCATTGGCATCATGTCGGATGCGGACAACACCGGCGAGGCCGCCACCGCCTGGTACGGCGACATCGTGCTGCTGCACCCGCACCGCTGAGGTTGGAGCGGCCGCTAACGCAGGATGATCAGCGGGGTGGTGGCGGTTTTGAGCATGTTGGTGGTGGTGCTGCCCACCAGAAACTGGCGAATGCGGGAATGGCCATAAGCGCCCATGATCAGCAGGTCGATATGGTGCTCGGCCTGATATTGGTGCAGAGCGGTTTCCACCTCCCCTTCGCGAATGGCCACGTGGAGCTCACACCCCAATGGAGCCAGCACACTGCGGGCGCTCTCAAGCTGTTGCTGGCGCTCCGCCGAGTCCTCACCCACCATCACCAGATGCAACGGCAGGCCCTCAAGCAGCGGGCTGGCGGCCAGCACCTGCACGCCTTTGAGCGCGGTGTCGCTGCCATCGAACGCCAGCATGGCGCTGCGGGGTGCCGTGAACTCGTCCGGGACCACCATCACCGGCCGGGTTACGCTGCGAATCACGGTTTCCAGCTGGCTGCCCACCTGCAGTTTGCCGTCGTTGCTGCTTTCGCCGTGCAGGCCGATCACCAGCAAGCGGGTGTCGGCTTCGATGGCCAGCAGGGACTCGCTCAGGCTGCCGTGGCGCTGGCGCTGATGCACCTGCCTCACCCCCGCTTCCCGTACCCGCTGTTCGGCGGCCTGCAGCAGATGCTGGCCGTGCTCGAGCGCCAGTTTGCCGCGCTGCTCGTCCAGCGAGGCCAGTTCTTCGAGCAGGTGTTCGCGGCTGCCCAGACCAATGTTGCCCGCCAGATCGGTGGGAGCCGGGTAACGCTCCTGATCGGTGACGTGAAACAACATCAGCGGTGCCGCCAGGCGCAAACTCGCCCAGGCGGCGTAATCACACACCGAAACGGCCGCTCGGGAGCGGTCAATGCATCCTACAACGTGTGACATAACTACCCCTCTAGTGTCCCATGAGCTGATCAACGGCGCCGGGTTTGTTGTGCTCGCCGAACCGGTCCACGATGGTGGCGCTGGCCTCGTTCAGGCCAATCACTTCTACTTCGGCACCTTCCCGGCGGAAGCGGATCACCACTTTGTCCAGCGCCGACACCGCGGTGATGTCCCAGAAGTGGGCGCGATGCAGATCGATCACCACCCGGTTGAGCCCTTCGCGGAAATCAAAGGCGTCGGTGAATTTTTCCGCCGAGCTGAAAAACACCTGTCCAACCACCTGATAGGTGCGAGTGTTGCTGGCTTCGTCCAGCTCCGACTGCACCCGCATGAAGTGCCCGATTTTGTTGGCAAAGAACAGGGCCGCCAGCAACACCCCCGCAAATACACCGTAGGCCAGATTATGCGTGGCCACCACCACAATCACTGTGACCACCATCACTACGTTGGTGGATAACGGGTAAGTGCGCAGGTTACGGATCGAATCCCAGCTGAAGGTACCGATGGACACCATGATCATGACCGCCACCAGCGCCGCCATGGGGATCTGCACCAGAATGTTGTCCAGCACCAGCACCATGATCAGCAGCACCACCCCGGCGGTGAAGGTGGACAAGCGGGTGCGGCCGCCGGATTTCACGTTGATCACCGACTGACCGATCATCGCACACCCGGCCATGCCACCCAGCAAGCCGGAACCGATGTTGGCAATCCCCTGCCCCCGGCATTCCCGGTTGCGGTCGCTGGTGGTGTCGGTCAGATCGTCCACAATGGTCGCCGTCATCATGGTTTCCAGCAGGCCGACGATCGCCAGTGGCAGGGAGTACGGCAGGATGATCATCAGCGTTTCCCAGGTCAGCGGCACATCGGGCCACAGGAAGATGGGCAGGGTGTCCGGCAGCTCGCCCATATCACCCACGGTGCGGATATCCAGATTCAGCAATACCGCAATGATGGTCAGCACAATGATGCACACCAGCGGCGACGGCAGCATTTTGCCCACCCGGGGCAGCAACGGGAACAGGTAAATGATGCCCAGGCCCGCGGCCGTCATCGCGTACACCTGCCAGCCCATACCGATCAACTCCGGCATCTGCGCCATAAAGATCAGTATCGCCAGGGCGTTCACAAACCCGGTCACCACCGAGCGGGACACAAAACGCATCAGGCTGCCCAGTTTGAGGTAGCCGGCAATGATCTGGATCACCCCGGTCAGCAGGGTCGCCGCTAACAGGTATTCCAGCCCGTGTTCTTTGACCAGGGTCACCATCAGCAGCGCCATGGCGCCGGTGGCGGCGGAAATCATGCCCGGACGGCCGCCGGCAAAGGCGATGATGATGGCAATACAGAAAGAGGCGTACAGCCCTACTTTGGGGTCGACGCCGGCAATAATGGAGAAGGCAATCGCCTCCGGGATCAACGCCAGAGCCACCACGGTGCCCGATAGCAGGTCACCGCGAGTGTTGGAAAACCACTCACTTTTAATATTTGTCAGCATTAATAATTCCGGAAAGTCTGAGGAAACACGAAAACACAGAGAGCGGGGAGTTTAAAACATATAGCGGCCAGTAAGTAGTCTGTCGGCCTCCCACTAGGTGGTTCTACTGGGGCCCCGGCCGGTGACGGGGTATACTTGCGCAGATTTTCGCAACAAAGGGCTGGAGACCGACGATGAAAACCATTCGAGTCTGGGATTTGCCGACACGGCTGTTTCACTGGTTATTGGTGGTGACGGTGAGCGGCGCCCTGATCAGTGTCAAACTGGGCGGCACCTGGATGGTGTGGCACGAACGCCTGGGTCTGGCGACCGTGGCTTTGCTCAGCTTTCGCCTGGCCTGGGGGCTGGTGGGGTCGACCTACGCCCGGTTTCAGCAATTCGTGCGCGGCCCGCGCACCGTGCTGGCCTATATGCGAGGGCAGTGGCGCGGCGTGGGCCACAACCCGGTCGGTGCCCTGTCGGTAGTGGCGATGCTGGGATTATTGGGTTTTCAGGCCGTTACCGGATTGTTCGCCACCGATGCCATTGCCTTCAACGGCCCCCTGTACCGGGCAGTCTCATCCAGCTGGAACGATACGATCACCAGCTGGCACAAGCGCACAGAATGGTACATATACGCCCTGATCGCCCTGCATATCGTGATGGTGTTTTTCTACACGCTGGTCAAAAAAGACAATCTGATCAAGCCAATGATCACGGGCCAAAAGACCGTTACGGATAAAACCCTCGTTGGCCGTAAAGGCGGAGGCTTGCCGGCGCTGGTGATTGCGCTGGCAATCGCCGCCTTTGCCCTGTGGGCGGCCAATGGAGGCTTGCTGGCACCGCCTCCGCCACCCGCACCGGATCTGGGCTGGTAACGGAGGCGGGCGCGGGAGTCAGGTTACTTCTCGGCGCGGAACGCGTCGTGGCAGGCCTTGCAAGATTTGCCCACAGCACCGAACTGCGCCGCCAGCGCGGCCTGGTCGCCGGTCGCGGCCACTTCCTGCAGTTTGGTGGCGGCTTGGGCGAAACCAATCGCCACTTCACGGGCTTTGTCCGGCTGCTCGAAGAACTCCGGCTTCAACCGGGTGCCTTCGCTCTGGTCCATTCCGGTGCCCGGGCCGAACAGAGCACCCAGACCAGAGTTCGCCACTGCAGCAATGGCGTTCGCCGCCGCCAGCATCTGTTGCTGGTTGTAAGCCACGTCGCCATCCACGGCCTGCGCCTTGATTTTACCCATGTTCCAGGCCGCAAACTGAAACGCACCCTGGCGGGCCGTAATCTGATCTTCCGCGCTCATCTGCGCTGCAACCGGGGTGGCCAAGGCCACACTCACCAACGCGGCGGTCAGCAGTCCTGTGTTACGCATGCAAACATCCTCTCAGTTATTCTGTTTCAAACGACGGCAAAGGTGCGGTTACGATCAACCCGTCCTTTACAAAGTCCCGCAAGATAACACCATAAGTGCCGTCTGGCACCTCTTTGGCGATCTGATAGGGCACCCCGTTGCGGTCTTCGGGTGCGCTCTGCAGGTCCAGGACCCAATGTTCCGACACCGGCCATTTGTCCGCCTCCCTGACCATGAGCACCTTGGGCTTGAGTTTATGGGTGTCATGGCTTTCGATGACGATACCCACTTCGCCGTTGAGCATTTCCACGATGGAGCCCGGCGGATAGATACCGATCATACGGATAAACGCGTCGGCCAGATCCGGATCAAACTGGGTGCCGCGGTTCTTGTGGATGATTTCCAGGGCGCGCATGGACGCCTGGGCCCGTTTGTACACGCGCATGCTGGTGATGGCGTCGTAAGTGTCTACCAGGGCGATGATCTTGGCAAAGTAGGGAATCTTGTCGCCCGTCAACCCTCGGGGGTAGCCGCTGCCATCGAGGCGCTCATGGTGACTGAACGCCACGTCCACGGCGGTTTGCAGTGATTTGCCGGTGCTTATCAGAATGTCGCGCCCGTGGGTGGCATGGTCTTTCATCTGCGCGAATTCTTCGTCGGTGAGGCTTCCCGGTTTGTTCAGCACCTCATTGGGGACCCGGGTCTTGCCCACGTCGTGCAGCAGGCCGCACAACGCCAGATTGCGGATTTCCCCCTCCAGCAGCCCCAGGTGCTTGCCGAAAGCGGCGGCCAGGATGGAGACGTTGATGCAGTGCTCGGCGGTGTACTCATCCTGATTCTTGATTTTGGTGAGCAGCATCAGCGCGTTTTCGTTGCGCAACACACTCTCAACACAATGATTGACCACGGTCCGGGCGTGATTCACGTCGAGGGTCCGGCTCAGCCGCAATCCTGACATCAGGGTTTTGGCGGTGTGCCGGGCCTCCTCAAAACGCATCGTCGCTACGGGTATTTCCCGGCCGACACTCACCTGGTTGATATAAGACACGCGCCGGCGGGGGAGGCGGCGGGCGGCGCTGGCGGGTGGCGGAGTCGCGGGCTTTTTATTGCGTCTGAACCAGCCCGTCTGACGCCCCGTACGCGGAATGCTCTCCTTCGGCTCCCGCCGTTTGGTCACCCGTCCCTGAACAAACACATACTCACACTGGCTGCGCAGGGCATGAAGATCGGCCGGATCCTCGATGACAAAACCCTGCAGGAGAAAATCGGTCTCTTCCCAGGGCCGATCCAGCCGCACCACATGCATGCCAATTTGCAGATCGAACACGTCTACCTGGGTCTCAACGAGCTCACTGTAAGTGCTGCGCATTCCCTACGCCCTCTAACAACTGCGAATAACGGTCTTTATCGCCCCTCGGCCACCCTGAAGGTGGGCCGGAACTGCGACAGGTGATCGATGTACAATTAATACAACGTGCCGATCCGTCCTGCAAACCACTTCGGCCAAGGCCGGCTGTCAGCTTAGCACAATCAGCCCGTTGCGCTTGATCCTCCTCAAAAAATGCTACCATAAATTCCGGTCGATACGCTCTAGTATGTAACAAATATAGACACGTTAACATGCCAACGCCATTGCTCAATCTGTGCCCCTGCGGCAGCCTCAGGCCTTACCCGGACTGCTGCCAGCCCTACCATCAGCAGCGCCTGCCCGCGCCCACGCCTGAGGCGTTGATGCGCTCCCGCTACAGCGCCTTTGTGCTGGCGCTGCGCGACTACCTGCAAGCCAGCTGACACCCGGACACCCGCCCCCAAAATCTGGCCTTGGACGACAATCCGGCCTGGGTTTCACTGCAGATCCTTGACAGCCAGGCACGGGGTGACCGGGGCAGCGTCCACTTCCGCGCGGTCTACCGGCTGAACAACGGCTGGGGTTATCTGGAGGAAACCTCCGACTTCATCCGTGAAGACGGCCAGTGGTATTACCACAGCGGCAACCCTCAGGAAGGCACGCTGAAACCGGGCCGCAATGAGCCCTGCCCCTGTGGCAGTGGCAGGAAATTCAAGGCGTGTTGTTTGTAGGCTATTGGGGTGTACGCCGTATCAACCACTTAAAAAGCAAACTGCGTACTTGCTTTTTAAGTGGCGTCATATCTACGGCAATGCCCTCATGTCATTCAAACCAAAAAGGGGGTTAAGAAAAACGCAATGATGAACGCTGTAACCAGCCTCATGCAGATACCCAGTACCGCTGCACCCATGGCTTCGCGCTCGTTAAGATCTGAGCACTCTGCCCACACCACGGGTATTTGACCAAAAACAGCGGATAGGGGAAGCCCTGATGACGCAAGTACAAACGAACCTATGACGAGGGCGGGATCCAGGTCTGCCGCGATTTCCTGCAGTGTTCCCATAGCAAGAGTGGGGCTTACCAGGATGGAGAGCACGCCGGTCTCGGGGTGAATGTTCAACAACAACATGGCTTCACCCAAGAACGCCTCTACCGGCTTCCAGACGCCGATATAGTCCAGTGTTCCAATAACGGCAAAGACCAGTGCGACCGCCGGAATCAGAATGAGCAGCAACAGCTCTACCCCTTCCCGAGCGGCGCCGAACAGCATGGGCATGAACTCAGTTGTCGGAGTGAACCTGGGCAGCTTGCCAAGCTCGACTGTTTTGACTTTTCTGAACAGCAGTTTGGACAAGATCAGCGGTGAAACAAATAGCGGGACAAATACGGCCACTATAACGACTGCGAACACATTCACGCCAGCAAAGGTCAGCGCCATCAGGCCAAGCATAAAGGTAGAAAACGACTGCTGTGATTGCACCATGGTTGCCACAGCGATTTTTTGCTCATCTTTGGTCGCATTGGCCTTTTTCAGGATGGGCCCCGCAATCCTCCCAGCCGCATTGATATCGCCAAATATATTATAAATACTGGGTATTATAACGGCGGGGTTGACCCGGATCAGCTTCATCGCCGGAACGAATATCCTTACGAGAGCATCCGTAAAGCCCAGTCGCTCAAGTAATCGCCCTACAATAACGCTGGCAATAATGGCAGTCCCAACGACGCCTGTTAAGAACACATCTACAACAACCGGGCGTACCGTGCTCAATATAGCATTAAACAAACCTGACAAACTTGTGGGCGAGATCAATAAAAACAGCATACAGACTGCGAGGAGAGACATGCCTACGTATTCGATTTTATCCCACTTTCTCTTGGTCAGAGGCATAGCGGGCTGTTTCGGCGTTTCGAGTGGTAGTTCTTGGCTCATTGCAAGACCCTCATTATATTTATATTTATATTTGTATTTATTTATCAGTCTATATCGGTTGCATTTTTGCCTAACAGGTGCGCCTCAGAGATACGCTTGGCGTAGTCCCGCATGGCATTGTTGCCCACACTCTTTACAGGAGTAGAAGTAACCCGATCCCGGAAGAGCACAACCTCAACGCCTTCCAACAACTCTTCCAAAGCATAAGCAAGGGGCAGGCCATTTTCTAAAATTTCCATCACATGGCAATTGCCAACAATAAAGTTGACACCTAAATCCTTTGCAGTTTCGACCAAAGGATGGCCACTATAGACTCGGCTTATCGATGCAATGACCGTATCGATTTGAGGGTTTTCTCTGACCGCCGTTATGAGATTTTCGGCTGAAAAGCCCGTGTGGGGAAAGATGTGCAAGACATTCTTTACTTGATCACTGCGATTCCCTATGTGTATGAACCCCTTTGTTTCCAATGTGGTTTCCTGAATTGAGGCGACACCCCGGATTCTTTGCTCTTGCTCCAGTAGCTGCCGGTCTTGGTCCAGCGCCATGAATGCGTCAAGCCTGTCCAGAATATCGCCAAGAGTGCTAACCCCTTCAAGGGCTTTCCCAACAAACATGATATTACCGTGGACGCCACCGTAACTGATGTCGACTCCGGTGATCTTGTGACCATGCAGGAAGGCAATGCCCGGGTGAAGCCCATGGAAAGCTTCGTGGCACTCAAGCCCGGCGATATTGTAAAGGTCGAGGTAATTTTTCAGAGTGACCCCCCCACAACTCGCCGCATCTGCCATTGGGTGATGCGCCACAATGGCGTCTACCCCTGTAGCGCCGGCAAGCTCTATGACCAGTTCGGTCATGGTCATGCACACGGCTATTTTCTTGACTTGTTTTGCAGGACTCCCGTAAACCAAGCCTGGAATCTCCAGAACCTCTTTTCCGTAGATTCCAGAAGATTTTAGAATCACAAACGGGTGGTCACCGCTTTTCACCTCATCCATGGATGAGACTGTGCGGCCCCCCGTGATGATGCCGAGCGCATTTACTATGTCTTCTACCGTCTTCATTGGTTTTCCCTCTTCCAAAAAAAAACCGTCAGCACAACCCCGGGCGTTAACCCTGGATTGAGCTGACGGTTTTTATGCACTTCCACCCCAGTGGTGGGAGTTCAATTGACCAGTCAACTTTTCAGCAATGGCTTACTAGCAAGACTTTGACCCAAACTGGAGTCAGCAGCAGCGCGTCGGCCATCCGTTTTCATTTGCTTGGTCAATACAGCCAGACCAAGCTGACAATACTCTTAAGCGTAGCTCACAATTTTGGTGCCAGATACTCTCCCACGTTCTTTTCCAGCAATACCACCGTGCATGACAACTCCGCATTCACATCATAGTCTTTAAATATAGCCTTAACATCGAATCTATACTTGTTGGTGAGAACTTCCAACAACTCTTTTTTCAGCCCCTCGACCAAACAATGATTAGCAAGCTCACCAACATGACTGTCCGTTGCTTTCAAATAGGACAACGAGTGCACTCGCTTGTTGAGCGCAAATATAAGCAGTTTATCTCCGACAATATCTACTCGTTGACGTACAACACCATTCCCAAACACTTTGTTATTGATGATATTGTAGTCTTTTATGAGCTCTTGCTTAAAATCCCCAAGAGAGCTCATGTTGTAGTGATGATTTAATTGCATGAGACTCAAGCAACCCTCAGTCGGCGAAGGTGGTAGATTTTTTATCGTTTTTTATGGTATACCATACTGAGCTAATTAGTAACACTACCTATCAAGCAGGAGCAAGTCAACACCGTTTTGATTCTTTTTTGATCACCCAGTTTGAAGGTAATTCTGCCCGCTATATTCCGTGCAAGTCCTTGCAAGGAATACGAAAGTCTGGGGCGTTGGCCATCAAGATCACCGCCAACAGGGCGATTGCCAGACCTGTATACTTGTTCTGGCAATCGGCCCGGTGACGGGATTTATGGCATGATGTTACGGCCACCAGCCAGACCACACTCAAACACAACCAGGCCCGCATGATGATTTCTGAAACGACGAATCCACCCTGGACCGATGAAGAGCTATCGCCAATCAGGGATAAGGTTTATTTTTATATAAAAGACGCCATTCTTCGAGGCGAATTCAAGGCGGGCGACCGCCTTATTGAGCGCAGCCTTGCACAAACACTGAACATTAGCCGAACACCGGTTCGGGAAGCCTTGTTCCGGCTCGAATCCCAACGATTCGTCTCAACGGTGCCCAGAAAAGGCGTTGTCGTAAACGAAATTTCGCGAGACGAAATTCTGGAGGTTTTCCTGATTCTGTCGTCACTCGAATCTCTGGCGGTTCGGCTGGCGGCACAGAAAATCGATGCACAAACCATTGCAGAGTTTGACCGTGAGATTGAAACGCTGGAACGCATCCAGCAAAACCCGGAAGAGCTGGGCGAACAAGAGCTGCACCTTGAAGTCAATCTGAGATACAACGATCTGATTGGCAGAGCATCCAAGAACTTCCGACTGCATGAAATGCTGGTCGACCTGAAGGATTACGTCAGGGCATTTTCCAACATGAGCAAACACACGCCTGGCCGTGCCTTGGAAGCCCTCAACGAGCACCTGGACATACTGGTTGCAGTTCGTAACGGCCAGGCCGATCTCGCCGAAAGCTACGCCCGCGTACACATCGAAAAAGCAAAGCGAGCCTACGTGCAGAGCAGTGTGTCCGAGCCGGAGCCTGGGCTAGAAAACGCCTCTGGAGATTGATATGTCTACGGAATTCAGCCGCCTCAAACACGCTAGCTATTGATTACTCCCAACGCCCCACAGTGTATTGGCCTGAGAGGCGCTGTTTGGTTAGGTTAAACCAGAGTGACTGGCCGCAAGCTTACGTCCATCACCTCGGACTGGGTCAGGTGCGCGAGTTCCTTTTCAGCGGAGCCCAGGCTGTCGAAGGCTTCGAAAAATTTGACCGGGATGGAGTTGTTGCTGCTCTTGTCTCCCTCGTCCACGATACTGACACGCGCCTTGTCGGAGTCCACTCGCGCGATACTGAATACCGCCTTCTTTTGATTGTAAAAATAGTACTCGAAGCTTTTCATTACGGTCAGACCCTCTTCTGGGAAGGCGTTGTACTCGTTGGTCTTGCTCGTCAGGATGATAAACATCACAGATCCTCTATTGTTGTTTTAAAATTCGACGCATGGCTCCAGTTAAACCCTCGAGCGCTTCCTCTACGATGTCTTCGCCCGCCTGCAGGCTCGCTTTTGTAGCGTCACCAATACAGCCATTGCGCGTCATTTCATCGTATGCGTAGTAGCCTTGTATCGGTTGCCCTGGTCGCAGACCTTCCCAACGGCCCCCCTCAACGATGTCACCTCTCTCAAGTAGCTCTTTGCGCACGATGTGCGGTGCCAGATAGAGAGCTTCGGATACTTCCCGCTCACAACTGTGACCGTAAAGTTTCGACGTGACGTGCTTTTTGAAAGCCTCCTTGGCCGTCGCCGTGGTCTTGGCGTAATAACACTCCACATCCAGCTCCTGGGTCAACGTGGTCGAGGCGACACTGAGCGTTGGCTGGTTCCCACCATGGCCATTCATGAACAAGAACTTGTTGATGCCGTGTTGCTTCAGAGAGGTCACCATGTCCCGCAGAAGGTTGATCAGAGTGTCCGGACGCAACGTAATCGTTCCCGGGAAATTCATATGGTGCGGCGATATGCCCATCGCAATAGTCGGCGCCACAATGACGCTCGGATAAAGCCGTTTTGCCAACTTTTTTGACATGGCCTCTGCCAACACCGCATCACAACTCTCGGCCATGTGCGGGCCGTGCTGTTCATGTGCCCCCACCGGGATAATGGCGACCTCTACAGTCTCCAGTGCGTCCTTTACTTCCGGCCAAGTCATATCCGCCAAGATGTATGCGTTCATTGTTATTACCTATTCTGGCTGCGGTTTAAATCGCCCAAAACGCTCGGGCCCAAGTTCAATTCCACCACCTCGCATGGTATACCATAGTTTAAAAATACTGCAATCACCACTGTTCAGCTTAACCTGCATCCCGACAACCCAAATCAACTCAAAGTGAGCAGTTGCGGCGCCCAAAAACAGGTACACCACCCTCCCCGACAATCGCGACAATTACCCTATTATCAACACGTTAAATTATTATCAAGCTCGATTTCATGGCGCCAGCCAAATCGGACGCGTTGGACTGATCCGCCCACTCAAGCCACGCTCCTTCCGATCGGTACCGCCCACCCTTCTGATCGGGAACTCACCATATCGCGCAACAAGGTATACCAAATGCCGAAAATTGCTTGACGCCACTTTACACCCTGCCTTATGGTTAGGGTTGTCTTAACGGGCCTTGTTTGGATAGCCAACACATCATACAGGCGTGGTATACCAAGCCTATGCCATTTAAAATAATAATCAGGTGACATATGCCAGTTATTAAGATTCATAAGAATGGTGAAGCACACGAAGGGGAGATTCCCGATAACTCGAACATGGTTGTCAGAGCCGGTATTCGCCAGTTTCCCTACCCCCACCTCACTTACGGGTGCGGCATGGGCAAGTGCGCGAAATGCATGTGCAAGATCATCACTGGCGAAACCAGCCTGCCGGAGCCAAACTGGAAAGAAAAGAAAATACTGGGATCGAAACTCGAACAGGGGTACAGACTCGCGTGCCAGCTGTGGATCAGCGCCGACTTGGAGCTTTCTCAGGCTTGAGGCTCCGCGCTTTCCGCTGAAGTGATCCGGCGTTTCAAAATCAGAGGGACCTTCCAACTCACCAGGCGCGAGGCCAGGACAACCACGCGCCGGGTGCTTACGGCCGATGTTAAAATATCAGGCAATTCGGCGGCAATATCTACCCCACCAATGGTTCTGGAATTAAAAACACCTTAACGGACGCCACGGGCACACCCTTCTAACGAGAGTAAGCCCATGGATCCGTGAAGGTGTTCGTCTCCTATTCAGCACCGCACACTCGTTACAGCGTGACTTGTCAGGTTACTTCCCAGGATACCTCCACATCGCCCAGCACAAAGGTCTGACAACCTAACCGGTAGCCGTCCTCAAGCTCCTCGGCACTCAGGAGAGTCCGCTCCTTCTTTTTCACCGGGTCGGTGTTCTCCAGCCCTTTTTCAATGAGGCACTTGCAGGTGCCGCAATTACCGCCACCACACTTGAACGGTAGACCGCACTGCTCCCTCAGCGAAACCCGCAGCAGGTTAGAGTTTTCAGCCACGGAGACTGTCTTTCTGTCGTTAGTTACAAACACGATATTGATCATAAAATACCAACCTATGCTGCCGCTATCTCATGAGTAAAGTTGAAGCTGTCCGAGAAAATCCGATCCACAGGCAGTCCCCGCTTGATGAAGGCATTTTTCGCCGATTCGATCATCGGTGGCGGCCCACACAGATAAGCATCGAAGCGCGAGAAGTCACTGATGTCCTCACAGATCGCTGTGTGCACGTACCCTTTGCGACCTGCCCAGTCCGATTCTGGCTGGGACAGGACCGGTACATAATGAAAGCCCTGAAATCCTTGTCCCAGCTCTCGCAACGCACTGTCCATGTACAAGTCGTGCTGGCCACGAACGCCCCAGTAAAACGCGATTTCCGGCACATCCTCGCGTTCGCGCAGCGACTCGATGATCGCCTTGATCGGCGCAAGTCCCGTGCCTCCCGCCACCAATAGCAAGGGACGGCGCTCCTCAGATTGGTACCTGAATTCGCCCAGAGGCAACTCCACATCCAGCGCGTCACCCACCCGGTAGTGGTCATACAGGCGCTCGGTAAAACGCCCCCCCGGGACACGCCGGATGTGCAGATCGAACAGGTCACCGCTCGGGGGCGATGCCATGGAGAAACTGCGGGGCGTGCCGTCTTCAAGCATAATGTTCAGATATTGACCGGGGTGAAAGCGGACGTCTTGCGCTGAGGGTATACGCAACACCAGGTGTGTCACGTCGTGAGATAACTGGTCCAAGCCCTCGATTCTCGCAGTGTGGTATTCCGGTGGTATGTAATCGGCGGCCCGTACCGTGGCACTGATGGTCAGATCCGACATCGGTTGCGCCTGACAGGCCAGTGCATACCCCTGGGCGGCCTCCTCTTCGCTCAGGCCAAACGGCTGCTCTTCGTATTCAACCTTCCCTTCCAGCAGTCTGACTCTGCAGGTCCCACAGCCACCGAAGCGGCAATCGTGGGCCAATGACACTCCCGCCCGCTCGGCCCCATCCAACAAGGCTTCACCCGGGGCTACCTCAAAGCAGTCCGACGTTTCTGTTACTGTTATTTTATAGGTCATAGCTGCCTCCGATGATGTCTCATCTTGTCTCGTCGACCGGACCGGCCGGCATAGAGCCGGCCGTCGTGACATTATTTCTTGATATCCGCTGCCACCATCACCTCGTGGCCTTGCTCAACGAGAACATCACTCAATGCCTGCAGTGCGGCCAACCCGGCCGTGGTGTCTTGTTCACCATTGCCGCCACTCAGGCCCACGCCGCCAACCACTTCTCCGTCGACCACGATGGGAAACCCACCAACAAACGCAGCAAACTTGCCTTCAAAGCTCCACTGAATACCGAAAGCTTCGTTCCCGGGCAGGCCAGGACCGTTTGGCGCGGTGTTGAACAGGTGCGTGGAGCGTTTGTGGCCCGCGGCGGTGAACGCCTTGTTCCAGGCGATTTGCGGGCCCGTAATGCGAGCGCCATCCATGCGCTCCAGGGCCATTGGGTAACCGCCTTCATCACAGATACAGATGGATTCCAGGACGCCGATTTCCTCAGATTTTTTCTTGGCGGCTTCGACCATCAGTTTTGCTTCGGACAACTCAAGACGATAAAAAGATTTCATAATAGACTCCAGAACCGCTACTTAGCGGCCAATGTAAACGGTTTTTATTTGGGTGTAGAAGTCCAGTCCGGCACGGCCGGACTCACGGAAAGTTGACGTGCTGGACCGCTTCAACCCCCCGAAAGGGGCATTGACCAGATTGCCGGTGGTGGTCCGGTTCACCTTGACGGTGCCGGCCTCGATTTCGAGAGGGAATCGTTGTATGTAACGAATGTCATTGGTGATCAGAGCGGCGCTCAGCCCGAATTCGGTGTCGTTTGCCTTGGCAATGGCGTCGTCGTAATCCTCCACGTCGATCACTGCAATCACCGGCCCAAAAATCTCTTCACGGGCAATCCGCATCTGCTGGGTGACGTCCGTGAATACGGCTGGCTGGACGTAATAGCCGCCGTCAAAGCCGGGGCCGGTGAGGTGCTCACCACCGTACACGTGCGTGGCTTCGGTTTTGCCAATGTCGATATAATTGAGGACGGAGTCCAACTGGCGCTGGTTAGCCAGAGGCCCGATCTCAACACCCGCGCCCATGCCATTGCCAATCTTGATGCTTTTGATGCGTTGAACCAGGGCGTCCAAGTAGCGCTCCTTGGCACCGGCTGTGATCAATACCCGACTGGTACCGGTGCAAGCTTGACCGGTGAGAGCAAAACCACCCTGCACCGTCAGATCAACCGCGGTGTCGATATCCGCATCGTCCAACACGATCATCGGGTTTTTCCCGCCTAACTCCATCTGCGTACGCGTGGTCAGGCTTGCGGCCTGATGAATGCGTTCGCCAGCACGGGTAGAACCGGTGAAGGTAATGGCACGAACGACTTCATTCGTGGTGAGTTCGGCACCGATATCACTTGCACTGCCGGTGATAAAGTTGAACACACCTTTGGGGACGCCTGCGTGATGCAGTGCTTCCGCAAGCCGCAAAGCAATCAGTGGTGTGTCCGACGACGGCTTGAATACCACGGTGTTGCCGGTGATCAAGGCCGGGGCGATCTTGCGCGCCGGGATCGATATCGGGAAGTTCCAGGGCGTGATCACACTGACCACACCCAGTGGCTCTCGCTGGCTGTACACCAGCATGCCCGGATCGTCACAAGGGTAGGTTTCACCGGTGAAGGTGGTGCCTTCCACGGCGTAGAAACGAAACGTTTGCGCCGACCGCATGATTTCCATCTTGCTGTTGGAAAGGAGCTTGCCTTCCTCACGGGTCAGCTCCTCAGCGAACTGATCTACGTTCTTTTCCAGATAATCGGCGGCAGCGTTGAGAATCTTGGCCCGTTGGCCCATGGGTGTCTTCTTCCACATTGGGAAGGCTCGATGCGCAGCTTCCAGCGCGTCGCGGGCGTCCGCCTCGGTGGACGCCTGAAACTGCCCCAACAATTCTTCGTAATTGGCCGGGTTCCGGCTCTCGAAGACGTTGCCGGAGGAAGCCTTCGTCCATTGTGCATCGATGTAGTTAAAATATTGAGTCACTGTCGAACCCCTCAATGGCGTCGATCATTCAGGCCCGCACACCGTGCCGCTGAACAGCTGGCGAACACGGTGCGGAACCTCGGATTTTGCTTGGTAACCTGATTTCGATAACCCGATTACGCAGCTTCGCTCATATCCAGCTCTTCCAGCGGCAGGTCATCGGCGACGTAGTCGTAGTACAGCGCCGTGGTGTAGAGCAGACGCATTTCGGCACCGATTTCACAGATCTTCAGGCAACGCTGCTGAAGCTCGACGGTGTTCGCCTGCTCCAGAACAATCTGATAGCCACGCTCACCGTGGATCTCGTCGGAAACAATGTGCAGATCAAAGAACTCGACTTCCTCATCTGTGAAGCCGTACTGATCACGCAGAATCGGTGTCTGCTTGCGGTAAATCGAAGGGACTTGTGATTCCAGCCCCACCACCAGGGCGGCTACGGCTACAACCGGATGCTCACGCATCGCCATGGCGTAGCACCAGGCTTGCAGGCCGCGGGTCGTTGGTGACATGTTGTCCGGGTTCTCGATGCGCTCGCGGGTGGTGCCGCAGGCCTCGCCGAAACGAATCAGCAGATCGGTGTGACGATCGCCGCCAATTTCTTCTTCGTACATGTTCTGCAGCAAGAAGTCCTTGGATTCAACATGCTCCTCCGGCGTGTTCGCATAAATGTATGCCAGATAGCCTGCGAAGGGGCCAACATAGTGGTAATGGTTTTCTGCCCAGCGCGCCAAGTGTTCACGGCTCAGCTTACCGCTGGCCCAGGCCACGCTAAACGGCGCCTTGTTTGCGCTCTTGCCTTTGACCGCCTGTTCCAGCGCAGCGCGGAAGTCTTCCCGGTTCATTAGTTCAGCCATTGCATTCACCTTTTTATTGTATTCATGCCACCTGTTGAGGGCGGGCATGCTGTGTTGTGCGAGTGATTATCTAGCCTTGTTTCGTAAGACCTGGCCCTGACAAAGCCGGCACCTGGTATACCAAGTGCCGATATCCAAATTAGCCACACCAGAAAACGATGTCAAGGATGAAAGTCGACTTTTGTTTGAAAATACCGCTCATGAAACCTAATCCGCAAAAGTTTTAACCCTATTTATTTCTTTAAAATCAATAACTAATAGGTTTTTATGGCTGGTTTTTCCTTGCTGCGAATACGATGAAGTGCAACTCGTCTAACGAATCTATTATTGTGATGCCAATACCAAATGGTATACCATGAAGGCTCTTGCACGCATTCACGGCCAACCGGCCGACACCCAGAGACGCCTGCTACGTGACGACCCAAACCACTACGCGCAATTCACCTATCAACCCTCGTGCCAGCCTGGCGGTAGTATTAGGCACTCTATTGCCGGTCCTGGATCTTGGCTTGACCAATATATCCCTGCCCAGCCTGGCAGCAGGCTTGCGCATTGCTGAATCCCAGGCGGTCTGGATCTCCACTACTTATCAGTTGGTGTGCGCAGCGACATTGATGGTTGCTTCAGCCTTGAGTTATATATTGGGTAGCAAGCGCGTCTATCTGGCGGGTTTATTGCTGTTCACACTGGGCTCACTCGGCTCGGCGCTTGCGCCCGATTTCGCGGTGATGATGGGGTGTCGAGTGCTGCAAGGAGCCGGTGCCGCCGCGCTGCTGGCCTTGGGGCCGGCGCTGCTGCGTACTATTTATCCGCCCAACCGACTGGGTCGAGCAGTGGCACTTAACGCCCTTGTGGTCGCCGGCGGGCTGGCTGCCGGGCCTAGTCTTGGCGGCATCGTGCTGTTTTTCGCCGACTGGCGGTGGATTTTCGCGCTCAATCTACCTGTGGGCCTGATGGCGATCTGGCTTACGCAGGATTCGTTTACTGCTGAGTCGCTGAGAAAAAGTCGGTTCGACTGGCAAGGGGCATTGTATTCAGCGCTTGTGATGGCCGCACTGATGCTGGCACTGGAGCGCCTGGGACATGGCTCGGGTGCGGTTTTCCCGGCTGTTCTGACTGCCCTTGCGGTTATTTTCAGTGTGTTGTTTGTTTATCGGCAACGTAAGGCCCCTCAACCTTTACTGCCACTGGAAATTTTCAGCCAGACCCGGTTTTCGCTCTCTATCATCACAACCTTGCTGGCGTTCACCGCGCAGGGCCTGGTGTTTGTAACACTGTCGTTTCTGTACCAGTCCCAATTCAACTTCTCGCCACTCAAGGCCGCCCTGTTATTCGCGCCCTGGCCGGTGTCACTCCTGTTATCGGGCCCATTGGCAGGTCGTCTGTCTGATCGCATCAACCCGGCGTTGCTGTCATCGGTTGGACTGCTGGCATTTCTTAGTGGATTGACAGTGTTGGCCTGGGGGAGTCACGTCCAGAGTCTACCCGCATTGGTTACAGGCTCGCTCTGGTGCGGGTTGGGATACGGTTTTTTTCAAGCGCCAAACAACCATGAAATCATGACAAATGCTCCAATTGCATTGAGTTCGACCGCTTCTGGCGTGTTAGCAACGGTCAGAACCCTTGGTCAAAGCTTTGGGTCCGCTGCATTCGCTTTCGCATGGGCTTTCTACGGCAGGCGTATCGACCTCACTCTCTGGGTCGCCTTCGCGTTCACCCTGGTCGCCCTTGCCAGCAGCACCGCCCGATTAAAATATGGACGGGGTTCACCGGTGCCAGACACCCCAATCAACGGCGGCACCGTCCCGGAATGCCAATAAGTTTCCACTGAGCTGGCGCACTACGGCGGTTACTTTGTGCTAGTTATCGCCAACGGCACGAACCACTCATCACGCGTCTGATCAACCCACTACAAGTGAGACCAGATAGCCGGTATAACCCGCGTAGGCCAGCAGTAAAAGGCTGCCTTCGAGGCGGTTGATACGACCCTGGCGCCCACGCCAGCCTAGACCCATTATCAGCAGCGCAATGGTCAGCGCGGCCATGACCACCCAGTCGCGGTACAGAACTACCGGATCAATCACAAGCGGATGTATCCCCGCAGCTATGCCTACGACGGCCAGGGTATTGAACAGGCCGGAACCCAGCACGTTACCCAGAGCCAGTTCGTGTTCATTCTTGCGTATGGCCGCCATCGCTGCGGCCAGCTCCGGCAAGGACGTGCCGATGGCCACCACGGTCAACCCGATAATCAGGTCGCTCACACCAAAGCTCTGAGCAATGTGAACGGCGCCCCAGACCAGCAGCCGGGAACTGACCACCAGCACCACCAGCCCCACGACCAACCAGCCAAGGGCCCGCCCCAGACTCATGGCGTGTGAATCGATCTCTTCGCTGTAACCGGCTTCCAGCGAGTCGGCCGGTTGTTTACGCCCCTGCATCAGTGACCAACCCATCAGACCGAAAAAGGCGACCAGCAACACCAGGGCATCCAGTCGACTGAGCGCTCCGTCCAGTAACTGGTAACCGGCTAACAGGGTGACCGCCAGCAGCAGGGGAAGCTCTTTGGAAATAATACGGGATTGCACGCGTATCGGAGAGATAAGCGCAACCAGGCCGACAACCAGACCGATATTAGTAATGTTCGACCCGTATGCATTACCCAGTGCCAGACCGGGGTTGCCTTGCAGCGAGGCGATCGCCGAGACCACCATTTCCGGCGCGGAAGTACCAAAGCCGATAATCACCATACCAATCAACAAGGGCGACATACCGGCGTACTTGGCCGTTACCGAGGCACCTTCCACAAATTTGTCGGCGCTCCAGACCAGTAAAACCAATCCGGCCAATACAGCAGACCAGGTCAACAACATAAACGTCTCTCCAAGTGTGAAGTATGCCGCCAGCGTTTTTCGCATGCCGTGCAACGGATAAGTTACAAACTCTGGCCTCCGCTTTCGCCACTTGGTATACCATCTAGCCTTTCAAGGCGCAATCACTGGCCTGATACAAAGCCCGACAATCATCCGCCAGGACACCTGCTGAAATCACCGGCATGCCATTGACACCCGTGAGCAATTCAAGAGCAACTGGGTAAAGCGACTTCGTGGGACAAGCGGATGTGCCGTTCCAGTAATTGCCGGATCTCGACCTCGTTTCGTGCCAATGCCAAGGTAACCAGGTCCTCATGTTGCGCGTTCAGGACTTTCCTCATAGCCAGGTTACGGGGTGCCTGTCGGCGGTAACGGTCGAACTGTTCATGCAGTTGACGTATGAATTTCAGCATCCAGGCCGATTGGCAACTCGACAAAAGAACTGCGTGGAATTGAGTATGCAAGTGTTCCCAGTCTGCAAGGGGAACGCCCTCCCCGTCAGCTCTCTTGAGCCGATGCCCGGCCGCCAGAACTTCCGATTCCCATGTGGAGTCGCCATACCGGAGTGCCCGACTAATCGCCATGCCCTCCAACTCGACGCGCAGGTCGACGATATCCTGTAACTCCTCCCGGCAGAGCTTCGGCACCCGAAAACCACGCTGGGCTTCCTGCTCAAGCAAACCGACGGCTGCCAGACGACTCAAAGCTTCCCGCAAGGGGCTTAATCCGACCTGGTAATTGTCTCGCAACGAGGCGATAGCAAGCTTCTCGCCAGCCTGATATTGGCCATTTAACAGATCCTCCCGCAACGCCGCAAAAACCCGTCCGGCGTTAGAGTTTGCTTCTTTCTGAACAAATTCTTCGGACATAAAAAAACCTCACCACTAAGACTTTGGAATACCAAATGCCAAATTTCTCTTGACGCCACTTCGCGCCTTGCTCTATGGTTTGAAAAAATCGATTTTACGGAAATTATCTAACGTAACAATAATTATCGACGACATCAGGCCACAGCGCGAGCCGGATGTCACACACAGGTAGAACAACGTTATGAAATGGCAAGAGCAGGGCGATCTTCTGGTCTCTTTTCTTAGAACAGGTCTGTTAGGTTTTGGTGGCGGTCCGTCCATGATCCCATTGATTCACGATGAAGTGGTCAAGCGTCGGGGGTGGATGAGTGACGACGACTTCTCCGACGTCCTTGCGATTGCCAATACCCTGCCCGGCCCCATAGCGACCAAACTGCCTGGCTATGTCGGTTACCGAGTAGCTGGGGTGGCGGGCTGCCTTACCTCAGTGCTGGCGATCACCATACCGATGATTGCTGCCATGATTCTGTTACTGAGCGTGTTTTCCAAATACCGCGACATCAGCTGGATCCGAGGCATGGCCATGGGCGTCGTTCCGGTGGTCCTCGTCATGATGGCACAGCTTACCTACGATTTTTTCAAGAAGTCCCACAGCTCGCTGGGCTGGATCTCCACCCTGTTGCTCATCACGATCTCGGCGGTACTGATCTATGGTTTGTCTATCCACCCCGCGTTCTTGATTCTGACGCTGCTTATAGCTGCCATTGCACTGCCCGGTGCTGGCTTCGGTTCAATATTCAGGAGGGAGGAGCTGTGATCTATCTCAGTCTTTTCTCTGCCTTCTTCGTGGCAAACATGATCGGCTATGGCGGGGGGCCGGCGATTATCCCATTGATTGAAGCCGAGGTTGTTGGCCGGTTTGGCTGGATGACGGCGTCCGAATTTGCCAAAACACTCGCCATCGGTAACGCGTTGCCAAGCCCTATAGCAACCAAAATGGCCGGTCAGATCGGTTACGACGTCGCCGGCTTCCCCGGCGCTGCGGTCGCACTGTTCGCCACCGCAGCACCATCTTTGTTGCTGATGCTGGCCGCACTGGGTGTGATTCTGAAGTTCAAGGACTCGCCACGGGTCAAAAGAATGAGCAGCTGGGTGCGCCCGGTAATCACCGTATTGATGGCCATCCTGGTGCTGTCCTTCTTCAAAGAAAGCATGGCGGCTGCAGGTGCCTACCATACCGCTATATTGGCGGTCGCGGCGGCCATTGCACTTGTGCGCTTCAAGATCCATCCGGCGCTGGTCGTGTCATCGTCTTTGTTTTATGGCGCCCTGTTTCTGGGTTAGTCACGACCTGATAGTAATAGCGTTGTCACATAGCAATTGACAACGGATCGGTGGCGGTGATGCCAGCCTACCGCCACCGATCGGGACACGAAGAAATGCTGGGGTCAGCAATTGGAGAGAAGTTATAGGCTAGCCCAAAGCTTCAGAGGCAGCGACAAACAAAATCTGAATCAGTGTCTTATTGAGATGGCGAAAAAGTACCGAAAAAAATAACAACGGGTACTGACCGGCCTCCAAACCAAATAACTCTAACAAAATGAAAAAGGCAGCTCGAATGCAAGACGTCGACGCAACATTGAAAGCCATGGGTCTTGACCTGAAAAGAACCAACCCCCCGGCTGGTAGCTATGTACCTCACCTTACCCACAACGGTCTTGTGGTGGTTTCTGGCCAAACCTGCAAGAAGCACGGCCAGCTTGTCTATCGCGGCAAGATTGGATCGGATCTGGACCTGAGCCAGGGAGTCGAGGCGGCAAAATTGTGCGGTCTCAATATGGTTGGACAGCTGTATAACGCCTGTAACGGAGATTGGAGCAATCTTGCACAGTGTCTGAAACTTACGGTTTTCGTCAACTGTACCGCGGATTTTGAACAACTGTCCCAGGTCGCGGACGGTGCGTCGAACCTAATGCATGAACTTTTCGGGGACAAGGGCAAACACACTCGCTCAGCCGTGGGTGCCAATACCCTGCCCGGAGGGGCCACTGTGGAAATCGAAGGCATTTTCGCACTGGTAAATAACAATAATATATAGAGCGTAAATAGGTGACACCATGACTGAAGCTATACCTCTGACTCTGGCCCACTGGCTGTACCTGGCGGGTGCGCTTGCAGTTTTTGTAACGATGGTCTTTCGTACCACCGTCGTTGTGCCTGCTATAGCGGCAACGTTCCTGGTTGCACTGGCTCATACCGGCAGCCTGACCACGGCTTTTACTTCCGTGTTCAATGCCAGCATCGTCGCTGCCGGCGAACTGTTCAATATCTTTCTGATCATTGCACTGATGACGGCCCTGCTGGGCTCCCTGCGCCACCTTGGCTCTGATCTGAAAATGATCATGCCCTTCCAGAAGGTCATGGTGAACGGGAAAGTTGCCTACCTTGTGCTGGCTGCGGTGACTTATCTGATCTCACTCTTCTTCTGGCCCACCCCGGCCGTGCCTCTGGTGGGCGCCATTCTGATACCTGCCGCCATTGCCGCCGGGCTCCCGGCCATAGGCGCGGTGGCTGCCATCGCCATCGCGGGTCAGGGGATGGCACTGTCGTCAGACTACATTATCCAGGTCGCCCCGGGCATTAGCGCCGGCGCCGCGGGACTGGATGTAAGTCAGGTGGCGGATCGCGCCTTTGCCTTGTCCCTGATTACTGGCGGTGTTGCATTGCTGATTGCCTTCTTCGGCTTTCGCAAGAGCATCATGCTTCCGGATCAGGACCGGGTCCAAATATGGGAAAAAGGCGGGCCGCTTGAGTGCCCCGAAGCGCTCAAAAAGGAAAAAGCAGAAAACAAGAGCCGTCAAATGGGCTCCTTTGGAAACAAGTCTCAATTGGCCCAAGTGGGTGCACGCAGCGACAGGGAAAAGACTCAACTGGCCCGCGCCGTCGTTCGAGTCGAGCAAGGAGCAAGCGCCACCGTCGATGCTACCGCACTGCCAGCCGTTGAACGCTGGGCCGGATTTTTTGCGGTTCTGGTGCCGATCGCCTTTCTGGCAATCATTACTTACATGGTGGTTGCCAAGTATTTTGACGTACTGCCAGCGCTGCAGGGTGGTGATGGCGCAGCCCTGGTTGGGGGGGTTGCGGCGTTGATGCTGTTGTTCGCAAGCTTTGCCGGAACCGGTCGCAAATGCCTCACCGTCGCTGCTGATCACATCACTGACGGTCTGGTGTTTGCATTCAAAGCCATGGGTGCGGTGTTACCCATCGCTGGTTTTTTCTTTATGGGTAACAGCGAAACCGCCAGCACGATTCTGGGCG
This sequence comes from Marinobacter sp. X15-166B, assembly GCF_001752365.1. Classification (GTDB taxonomy): domain Bacteria; phylum Pseudomonadota; class Gammaproteobacteria; order Pseudomonadales; family Oleiphilaceae; genus Marinobacter. The sequence continues at coordinate 1,230,944 of NZ_MEIY01000001.1, forward strand.
TCGCCAGTGCACCTGGGTTCTTGTTCGACCTGGTGCAGTCTGTGCAACACTTGATTCCGCAGAACTCCTTGTTCATGGGCATCGGCATATTGCTGATCGGCATGGTGACGGGTGCAGACGGTTCCGGTTTCTCTGGTCTGCCTCTTACCGGGGCGCTTGCCGGCGCTCTGGGCGCCACCGTCAGTATCGAAACGTCCACCCTTGCCGCCATCGGCCAAATGGGCGCCATCTGGACGGGCGGCGGCACTCTGGTTGCCTGGTCCTCCCTGATCGCCGTGGCCGGTTTCGCTCGAGTGCCTGTTCTTGAGGCCGTGCGCGCGCTGTTTGTCCCGGTAGTATCGGGCCTGGTGATCGCCACTGTGGTCGGTGTCACCATTTGGTAGGGGTCTCGGAGACGCTTTAATACACGAAGAAGGTCATCCTTGGCTGGTGCGTAGCCGGTCGGGGATGACTTTTTTATGAGCCTTCCTTAACGCTCCGCCGACACGGCCCCCTCCCTGCTGGCTGACGACCAGCTCTGTTTCGATCAGACCAGTACTTGCGGTGACCACGGCCTCCCCGCCGGTCAGAGTGACCGGTTTGCCAACGGCGTGAATGTTATTTACAGCGGCCATGCTGGCAGCGCTCTATGCGGAATTAAACCTCGGCCGGGGTTGCGGCCTCCGGGTCCAGTTTTGCCAGGGTAAGCCGGGCCACCGCCGATAACCGCTCCGGGTGTTCCTGGACGCAGGCGAGAATCTGCTGTTTCATGCTGCGCGCCCAGAATTTGTGCAGATGGTCGGCGGCCACCGCCGCCACCCGGTCGTCATCTCCATGGTGCAGGTTGTTGGCGATGATTTGCTCAAGCATCTTTATCAGGTTGGTTAATTGCTGGTCACTCACAAGTCGTTCTCCTGCTCAGGGTGGTCTGCCGTGAGACGTTCACCCCCTTGGGTGTAGATGACGTGGCGGCCCGGGCGGGCAAAGCCAATCAGATTCAGGCCGCTGGAGCGGGCCTGGCGAATGGCCAGGGCGGTGGGCGCAGAGACCGCCACCAGGGTGCCAATGCCCATGCTGGCGCTTTTTTGCACCATCTCGAAGCTGGCCCGGCTGGATATCAGCGCAAAGCCCTGCGCAAACGCCTGATCACCGTGAGCACGCACCCGGGCACCGATCAGTTTGTCGAGGGCGTTGTGACGCCCCACATCTTCCCGCACCAGCATGATGCGGCCCTCCTCATCGCACCAGGCCGCACCATGGGTGGCCCCGGTCTGCGCCTGCAGCGGCTGGTGCTCTTTCAATCCCGCCAGGGCGGCCTGCACCACCGCATCACCGGGCAGCGGCCGGCCCGGCACCGGCGATATCGGGCGCACCGCATGGGCCAGCGACTCGGTGCCACACAGCCCACAGCCGGTGCGCCCGGTCAGGTTGCGGCGCTGTTCACGCAGGCGGGCGAAACATTCGCCGGCGATGTTCATTTCCACCGCAATACCCTCGGCCCTGTTCACTACATCCACACCAAACAGCTGGTCGGGGCGCTGCAGTATGCCTTCGGTCAGGCTGAAGCCCAGCCCGAAATCCTCCAGATCACCGGGTGAGGCCATCATCACCGCGTGGGACACGCCGTTGTAGACCATCGCCACGGGAATCTCTTCCGCGACCCGATCGTGTTGCGGTACCCGGTCGTCGCCGCCGCCCACCTCGACCCCGACCGTGCACACCGGCTCGGGCCACACCGCATCAGCGGTGGATGCAGCCGCCGGGCCGCGGGACGGCGCACTACCTGACGGGCTGCGCATCGGCCTGATCCGTACCCTGCATGGCCGGTTCCAGCAACGCCTGCTGCCGCTGGTCGAACTGCTGGAAGTTACGCTGCCACTCCGAGGGCTGGGTCACCACCTCCACCTGTACCGCCGTCACCTTGTACTCCGGGCAGTTTGTGGCCCAGTCGGAGTTGTCGGTGGTAATGACGTTCGCGCCACTACCCGGGTGGTGGAAGGTGGTATAGACCACGCCCGGCATCATCCGGTCACTGATTTGCGCCCGTAACACCGTTTGCCCTACGCGACTGCTGATGCCCAGCCAGTCGCCGTCGTGAATTCCGCGCAGCTCGGCATCGCTGGGGTGGATTTCCAGCACGTCTTCGGCGTGCCACTCGCTGTTATCGGTACGCCGGGTCTGCGCGCCGACGTTGTACTGCGACAGAATCCGGCCGGTGGTCAACAGCAGCGGGAACTTGCGACTGGCCCGTTCTTCGGTGGCCAGATACTCGGTGACCGCAAACTGACCCTTGCCGATGGGGAAATCGACCGTATGCATGGTCGGTGTTCCCTCGGGGCTGGCGTCGTTACAGGGCCATTGGATGCTGCCCAGCTGCTCCAGTTTGTCGTAGCTGACACCGGTAAAGGTGGGGGTCAGCTGGGCGATTTCATCCATGATTTCTGACGGGTGGCTGTACGCCATCGGATAGCCCAGGGCATTCGACAGGGCCATGGTCACCTGCCAGTCTTCCATGCCGGCAATCGGCTCCATCACCTTGCGCACCCGGTTGATGCGGCGTTCGGCGTTGGTGAAGGTGCCGTTTTTCTCCAGGAAGGTGGAGCCCGGCAGCAATACGTGGGCAAACTTGGCGGTTTCGTTGAGGAAGATGTCCTGCACGATCAGGCAGTCCAGGGATTTCAGCGCGGCTTCCACGTGCTGGGTGTTGGGGTCAGACTGGGCGATGTCTTCGCCCTGCACGTACAACCCTTTAAAGGTACCGGCGATGGCCGCGTCAAACATGTTGGGGATGCGCAGGCCCGGCTCGTCGTCGAGGGGGACGCCCCACACCGCCTGGAAACGCGCCCGGACCGCGGCGTCGTTGACGTGCTGGTAACCGGGCAATTCGTGGGGGAAGGAGCCCATATCGCAGGAGCCCTGCACGTTGTTCTGTCCGCGCAGCGGGTTCACCCCGCCGCCTTCCCGGCCGATGTTGCCGGTGGCCATGGCCAGGTTGGCAATCCCCATCACCATGGTGGAGCCCTGGCTGTGTTCGGTCACCCCCAGGCCGTAATAAATGGCCCCGTTGCCGGCCTGTGCGTACAGACGGGCGGCTTCCCGCACCTTGTCTGCCGGTACACCGGTGATGGCTTCCATCGCCTCCGGCGAGTGGCGCTCTTCGGCAATAAAGCGGCGCCAGGTATCATAAGCGTCGCTGTCGCATCGGTGGCTGATGAACTCCTGATCTTCCAGCCCTTCGGTCACGATGACGTGGGCCAGCGCGTTGACCATAGCCACGTTAGTGCCGGGGCGCAGCGGCAGGTGGATGCCCTCTCCACCGTGGGGCGTCTCCAGAATGTCGATGCGACGGGGGTCGATAACGATCAGTTTGGCCCCCTGGCGCAAGCGCCGGCGCATCAGCGATCCAAACACCGGGTGGGCGTCGGTGGGGTTGGCTCCGATCACCACGATGGTGTCGGCCTTCATCACCGATTCGAAGGTCTGGGTCCCGGCGGATTCACCCAGGGTGGTTTTCAGGCCATAGCCGGTGGGGGAATGGCACACCCGCGCACAGGTGTCGGTGTTGTTGTTGCCGAACGCCGCCCGCACCAGTTTCTGCACCAGGTAGGTTTCTTCGTTGGTGCAGCGGGACGAGGTGATCCCGCCCACGCTTTCCCGGCCGTACCGGGCCTGAATGCCCTTGATCTTGTCGGCCGAGAACGCCAGCGCTTCTTCCCAGGACACCACTTTCCAGGGGTCGTTGATGGAGTCACGGATCATCGGCTCCTTGATGCGGTCGTCGTGGGTGGCGTACCCAAAGGCGAAGCGGCCCTTCACGCAGGAGTGGCCCTGGTTGGCCTCACCGCCCTTGTAGGGCACCATGCGCACCAGCTGGTCGCCCTTCATTTCCGCCTTGAACGAGCAGCCCACACCGCAATAGGCACAGGTGGTGACCACGCTGTGTTCCGGCTGGCCGGCGTCGATGACACTTTTTTCCATCAAGGTGGAGGTGGGGCAGGCCTGCACACAGGCGCCGCAGGACACACACTCCGAATCCATGAACGCTTCCCCCTGCCCCGCCGAGACCACGGAATCAAAGCCGCGGCCTTCGATGGTCAGGGCAAAGGTGCCCTGCACTTCTTCACAGGCGCGCACGCAGCGGGAGCAGACGATGCACTTGCTGGGATCAAAACTGAAATAGGGGTTGGAGTCGTCGGTTTCGGCGTCCAGATGGTTCTCGCCGTCAAACCCGTAACGCACCTCCCGCAGTCCCACCACGCCGGCCACATCCTGCAGTTCGCAGTTGCCGTTGGCCGGGCAGGTCAGACAGTCCAGCGGGTGGTCGGAAATATACAACTCCATGATGTTGCGCCGGAGTTTGGCCAGTTTGCCGGTCTGGGTGGTGACTGCCATGCCCTCGGCCACCGGCGTGGTGCAGGAGGCCGGGTAGCCGCGGCGCCCTTCGATCTCCACCGCACACAGGCGACAGGATCCAAAGGCTTCCAGGTTATCGGACGCACACAGTTTCGGAATGTTGATGCCCGCCAGGGCAGCGGCGCGCAACACCGAAGTGCCTTCCGGCACGGTGATGGCGCGGCCATCAATGGACATGGACACCAGGGTTTCTGACACGCTGGCCGGGGTGCCGTAATCGAAGTCCGGGTTCAGGCCGGTCTTGCCAGGCTCATAGCTTTGGGTACTCGGATCATAATAGTGCAACATATCATGCCTCCACAGGGGCCGGCCGGGCCATCAGATCTTCAGGAAAGTGCTTCATCACGCTCTGCACCGGGAAGGGGGTCATGCCGCCCATGGCACAGAGGGAGCCGTCCACCATGGTTTCGCACAGCTCCGCCAGCAACACCAGATTGTCGTCCCGGTTGTCGCCGGCCCGGATCCGGTCGATCACTTCCACGCCGCGCACGGAACCGATCCGGCAGGGGGTACATTTACCACAGGATTCCACGGTACAGAACTCCATGGCAAAGCGGGCCTGTTCACCCATGTCCACGGTGTCGTCAAACACCACCACGCCGCCGTGGCCGATGCCCGCGCCCAGCGCGGCGAAGGCCTCGTAGTCCATGGGGGTGTCCCACTGGCTGGCCGGCATATAGGCCATCAACGGGCCGCCGACCTGCACCGCGCGCATCGGCCGGCCGGTAAAACTGCCACCGCCGAAGTCTTCGAGGATTTCCCGCAGGGTAACCCCGAACGCCATTTCGATCAGCCCACCCTGCTTGATGTTGCCCGCCAGTTGTATGGCCAGGGTGCCCAGGGAACGGCCCATGCCGTACTCGGCGTAGGCGTTGCCGCCTTTATCCAGAATGTAGGGCACCGCCGCCAGCGACAGCACGTTGTTAACCACCGTCGGCTGACCGAACAGCCCTTCGATGGCGGGCAGGGGCGGTTTCGAGCGCACCAGACCCCGCTTGCCTTCCAGGCTTTCCAGCAACGAGGTTTCTTCGCCACAAATGTACGCACCGGCCCCCAGCCGCACTTCCAGATGGAAGGTTTGACCGCTGCCGCAGACGTCGTCACCCAGATAGCCGGCGGCCTCGGCGCGCAGTATGGCTTCGTCCAGCATGCGTTGGGACAACTGGTATTCGGAGCGCACGTAGATGTATCCCTGGGTCGCGCCCACCGCCAGACCGGCAATGGCCATGCCTTCAATCAGCATGTAAGGGTCGCATTCCATCACCAGCCGGTCAGCAAAAGTGCCGGAGTCGCCTTCGTCGGCGTTGCAGACAACGTATTTTTGCTGCCCGGCGGGCTCATCCAGCACGGTCTGCCACTTGATGCCCGCCGGAAAGGCCGCCCCCCCGCGGCCCCGCAGGCCGGAGGCTTTGACCTCATCGACGATCTGCTGCGGGGTCAGCCGGGCGGCCTTTTCCAATCCGGCGAAGCCGTCGTGGGCCTGATAATCGGCCAGACTGAGGGGGTCGGTGATGCCGATGCGGGCAAAGGTCAGCCGCTGCTGGCGTTGCAGGTACGGGTGCTGCTCAATCGGGCCCAGGTACAGCGGGTGCCCGGGCTGCCCGGCCAGCAAGCCCGACTCAAGCAACTCTGTTACCTGTTCCGGCACCACCGGACCGTAGGCGACCCGGCCCTGGCCGGTGTCCACTTCCACCAGTGGCTCGAGCCAGAACAACCCGCGGGAACCGTTGCGCACCAGTTGGATCTCCACGCCCTGCTGGTCGGCGCGCTGCTGGATCTGCCGGGCGACCTGATCCGCCCCCAGAGACAGGGCGGTGGTGTCGCAGGGCACATAAATTGTTGTCATGGTCATTGCTCCTGCGGTTATTTCAGTTCGAGAACAGTGGTGGTCAGGGTGTCAGTCAGCCGGTCGAACTTTTGCGGGGTCATGCGGCCGTGCACCTCGTTGTTGACACTGATGGAAGGCCCGCAGGCACAATTGCCCAGGCAATACACGGGCTCGAGGGTAAACTCGTTGTCGCTGGTGGTGCCCTGGTAGGCCACCCCCAGACGGGTCTGGATGTGGCGTTCCAGCTCGCGGCCACCGCGGGCCTGACAGGCTTCCGCGCGGCATACCTGCAGCACGTGACTGCCCACCGGCCGGGTACGGAAATAGTGGTAGAAACTGATCACCCCATGCACCTCGGCGCGGGTCTGTTGCATCAACTCGGCAACAATCGGCACGGCGCCTTCGGGGATGTAGCCCACGCGGTCCTGAATGGCATGGAGGATGGGTAACAAGGCGCCCGGCTTGTGCTTCAGCGCATTAACCTCGGCGCGGATCATGTCAGGTGTCCAGTCACCGGCCGCCAGGGAGGCCTCCGGCTGTGGGTTGTTTTGCTCCGACATATGCATAACTGTTCCTACCTATTATTATTCGATACAGTAATAGCCTACGCTAACACCCAATCACCCCACACGGAATATGAACCCGAATGCATAACAAGAAGCTCACCATAGCCCCGGCGTGGGTCTTTCGCACCAACACCGACGAACTGTTCGAACCGGTGCTGTTTCGCCTGCTGGACAGCGTTCGCGAAACCGGCAAGCTCACCAGCGCCGCCAGCGCCGCCGGTATTTCCTACCGGCACGCCTGGAACTTGCTGAACCGGGGCAGCGAGATTTTCGGCTTGCCTCTGGTGGAGATGCACAAGGGGCGCGGCAGTCAGCTGTCTGCCCTGGGCGAAAAGCTGCTGTGGGCGGATCAACGGGTCAAGGCGCGGCTGGGGCCGCAGATCGACAGCATGGCCTCCGAACTCAATGACCAGATCCAGCAGTTGCTGGCGGGTTCCCAGCCGATGCTGCGGCTGCACGCCAGTCATGGTTACGCGGTGGCGTTGCTGGCCGAGTTTTCCGATCAGGTCAGTATCAACCTGCAGTACCGCAATCCGGCCGAAGCCCTGGCGGCGCTTAACCGGGACGAATGCGATCTCGCCAGTTTCCACATCCCCACTTGCCCGGTGCTTGCCCGTCAGGTGCTGGCGCACTACCACCCGCACCTGAGCACCGACAACCACCGGGTGATTCGCTTTGTCACCCGGCGCGAGGGCCTGATGATGCGCAAAGGGGCCCACGACCACATTCGCACCCTGCGAGATCTGAGCGCGTCCCAGCTCCGCTTTATCAGCCGCGATCGTCATTCCGGTACCCGCCTTCTGTTCAATCTGCTGCTGCGGCAACAGGGCCTGGCTGAAGACAACATCAACCGCACCGCGCAACAGGAATTCACCCACAGCGCGGTAGCGGCCTTTGTGGCCTCGGGAATGGCCGATGCCGGGTTTGGCGTGCAAACCGCCGCCGACCAGTTCGACCTCAGGTTCACCGATCTGGCCCGGGAACACTACCTGTTCCTGTTCCGCAAGGACCGGGTACACCCTCAGGCCCTTACCCGGTTGCTTGCGCTGATGGGGTCGGCCGCGTTTCAGGAACGTATTCACCGCGTGCCGGGCTACGCGCCAGACACCCCCGGCACCATCACCACCCTTGAGGAGCTGATTGCCGGGGATGTCTGAGCGGCTTCAGAACAGCGCCGCCGCTTTGGCCAGCGCGATGTAGAGCCCGATCAGGAAGGGCACCCCCACCGCCAGCCATGCCACCACCGCGAGCGGACCGAACCGGCCGCGGGCGGCGGTCTGGGCATCGGCAGAAACACCGTTGTCCCGCTGCAGGCGGCGCTCGTGATCCAGCTCGTCGGCGGTCATATGCAACGACGCGTCCACCGGCCTCACCAGACTGTTGCAGATCAGGCCCACCACCAGCAGGGCCGCCATAATGTACAGGGTACGGTCGTACACCAGCGCCGGATCAATGCCGGCATCCAGCTGCGCTTCGCGCAACAGCGCAATCACCACCGGCCCCACCAGTCCGGCGGCGGTCCACGCGGTCAGGAGCCGGCCGTGGATGGCGCCCACCATCTGGGTACCGAAAATATCGGCCAGATACGCCGGCACGGTGGAAAAACCACCGCCGTACATACTCATGATGATGCAGATGGACACGATAAACATGCCGGCCATGCCCATGTGCCCCCAGGTGGGCAGCAGGCAGTACAGGATGACCCCCAGCAGGAAGAAGGTGAGATAGGTGGTTTTGCGGCCGATCTTATCGGACAGTGACGCCCAGAACAGCCGGCCGACACTGTTGAACAGACTGATCAGCCCCACCAGACCGGCCGCTGCCGCGACCACCGCAGCCTGCTGCGCTGCGGTCAGCGCAACCGAACTGTCGTCCAGCCCCAGCAGCGCCCCGCCGAACACATCCTGCAGCATCGGGCTGGCCATGGAAATGACCGCGATGCCCGCCGTGACATTGAGGAACAGCACCCCCCAGATCAACCAGAACTGTCGGGTTTTCCAGGCGCGACTGACGTGCACGTGCCCCTGGGTGATCATCGCGTTGCCATTGTCTCCATTGGCCGGTTCCCAGCCGCTGGGCTGCCAGCCGTTAGGCGGTACGCGGAACCCCAGGGCACCGGAGCTCATCACGAAGAAGTAGATCACCCCCATCACGATCAGGGTGCTGGCCACACCGGTGCCGCCCCCGGCCGAGAAATGCCCCATCAGCCAGACCGCCAACGGTGCCCCGACCATGGCGCCGCCGCCGTAGCCCATGATGGCAAACCCGGTGGCCATACCCCGACGGTCCGGGAACCATTTGATCAGCGTCGAAACCGGGGTGATGTAGCCCAGCCCCTGGCCGATGCCGCCCAGAAAGCCACAGCCCAGATACAGCAACCACAACTGATGGGTCATCACCGCCACCCCGCCAAGGATCATGCCACCGCCCCAACAGATCGCAGCGATCATGCCGGCTTTCCGGGGACCGGCTTTTTCCAGCCAGGAACCCCACAGGGCCGCCGAAATACCCAGCATGGCGAAGAATATACTGAAGGTGTAGGTAACGTGACTGACGGTCCAGTTACAGCTGGTCGTGGTCAAGGCCTGGATGAAGCCCATGTCGGCACAGGCAACCGGGTCGGCGTGGGTCAGCAGGGTGGACATGGGCAGCCAGAACACGGAAAAACCGTAGGCCATGCCGATACACAGGTGGATCGCCAGCGCCGCTGTCGGTACCAGCCAACGGTTGAACTTTGGCCCGGCAATGATGTTTTCCCGATCAAAAAACCCGGGCTTATGACCGACCTCTGCATCGCCGTATAAACGATCTGCGGCTAACTCGGACATAACTGCACCCCTGTTGTTGTCATTGTTGTTTGAGATGTCGACGGCCCGATCAATTATGCACAGCACTTCATATGTGAATTGATCTGGATCAACCGATCGACGTGCGTTGATTTGATTGATTAAGGGTATCAACCGCAATTGGCCCAAGGTCTTATGAACAAAAATGCCTATACGAATGCGTTCGAATGCCCGTAAGCCCCGCCAGCAGCCGGCCCATAAGTTGACTATAGTGAGGGGTGTCAACGCTCAAATTGCCCGCTTGCGCCGATGACCACCGCTGCCACAGAGGGCCGTCTGATGAAACTGGGGATTCCACGGGAAGTGCATGACAATGAACACCGGGTGGCGGCAACGCCCGCCTCGGTGCGCAAACTGATCGCTTTGGGGCACGAAGTGGCGGTCGAACGCGGCGCCGGGATGGCCGCGCAGTTTGCGGACGGGGCGTACGAGCAGGCCGGCGCGACTCTGGTGGATACCCCGCAGTCTCTTTACGCCCGCAGTGAGTGCCTGTTGAAAGTGCGCGCTCCGGGACACCATCCCCAATATGGCGTGGACGAAGCGGACTGGCTCCCGGAGGGGGGCCACCTGCTCGCGTATCTGTGGCCCGCACAGCACCCGGAATTGCTGCAAACGCTGGCGGGCCGGGGCGTCACCGCGTTTGCCATCGACAGCCTGCCCCGCATCAGCCGGGCCCAACCCATGGACGCCCTGAGCTCGATGGCCAATATCGCCGGCTACCGGGCGGTGATCGAAGCCGCCCAGCATTTTGGCCGCTTTTTCACCGGCCAGGTCACCGCCGCCGGCAAGGTGCCACCGGCAACCGTGCTGGTGATCGGTGCCGGCGTGGCCGGTCTGGCCGCCATTGGCACCGCGCGCAGCCTGGGCGCCGTAGTGCGGGCTTTCGACACCCGACCGGAAGTCCGCGAACAGGTGGCCAGTCTGGGGGCGGATTTTCTTGCGGTGAACATGGCGGAGGAGAGCTCCGGCGGCGGTGGCTACGGCAAAGCCATGAGCGATGAATTCATCCGTCAGGAGCGGGCGTTGTTTCTCGCCCAGGCCAGGCAGGTGGACATCATCATCACCACCGCGCAGATTCCGGGCAAACCCGCGCCCACCCTGATCACCACAGAGATGGTCGAGGCGATGCAACCGGGCAGCGTCATCGTCGATCTGGCCGCCGAGCGGGGCGGCAACTGTGAGCTTACTCAGCCCGGCGCCGTGGTAGTGCACCACGGGGTGACCGTCGTCGGCTACACCGACCTGCCCAGTCGCATGGCCACGGTCGCCAGTGAACTTTATGCCACCAACCTGCTGAATCTGGTGGCCGCCCTGACCCCGGAAAAAGACGGCCAGTTCCAGATCAACCTGGACGACGAGGTGATTCGCGGGGTCACCGTCACTCACCGCGGCCGCATCACCTGGCCACCGCCCGACCGGCCACCGCCCGACCGGCCAACGCCGCCGCCCGCCCCGCCCACTCCCGGCCCCGAGGAGCCACTGCCAGGGGCTCAGCAGCAACCCGCCGCGCCTGCGCGCAAGCACCTCGGCCGCGCCCTGCTGGTCCTGCTGGCCGCGGCCGCCCTGATCGGAGTGGGCGCCTATGCGCCGCCGAGTTTTCTGGCCCATTTCACCGTGTTCGTACTGGCCTGTTTCATCGGCTGGCAGGTGGTGTGGAAGGTAACACCGGCGCTGCATACCCCGCTGATGAGTGTCACCAACGCCATCAGTGGCATCATTGTGATTGGCGCCATGCTGCACCTGGCGCGCAGTGACAGTGCACTGATCACGGTGATGTCCTTTGTCGCCGTGCTGATTGCCAGCATCAACCTGGCCGGCGGTTTCCGCGTCACCCAGCGCATGCTCAACATGTTTCGCAAATAGGGAGCCGCCACCGTGTACTCAGGTCTGGTCACCGTCGCCTATGTCACCGCAAGCATCCTGTTTATTCTCAGCCTGGGCGGACTCGCCCATCAGGAAACCGCCCGGCGCGGCAACCTGTACGGGATCGCCGGGATTGTCATTGCCATGGCCGCCACCCTGTTTCATCTCGGCCGCAGCAACGTCACTGCCACGGTGGTGGCGATCGTTCTTGGTGCGCTTGCCGGTCTGATCATTGCGCAAAAAGTCGTGATGACGCAAATGCCGCAGCTGGTGGCCATGCTGCACAGCTTTGTCGGTCTGGCGGCGGTGCTGGTGGGCTTTGCCGGCTACCTGGAACCGCTGGTGGCCACCGCCGGTGCCGAACACACCATCAAACTGGTGGAGGTGTACCTGGGCATATTCATCGGTGCGGTAACCTTCACCGGTTCGGTGGTGGCCTGTGGCAAGTTGCACGGCAGCCTCACCAGCAAACCGGTGATGTTACCCGGTCGCCACTGGCTCAATCTGGGCATTTTGCTGCTCATTTTGGTGCTCGGGGCATTCTTTTTGGCCACCGCCAGCACCGCCCTCGGGGTCACCCTGCTGATCGTCATGACCCTGTTGGCGCTTCTGCTGGGCGTGCACCTGATTCTGGCCATCGGCGGCGCCGACATGCCAGTGGTGGTGTCCATGCTCAACAGCTATTCCGGCTGGTCTGCGGCGGCTATTGGCTTCTTGTTGCAGAACGACCTGCTGATTGTCACCGGTGCGCTGGTGGGCAGCAGCGGCGCCATTCTCAGCTACATCATGTGCAAAGCCATGAACCGCTCCTTTGTGCGGGTGATTCTGGGCGGTTTTGGCCAGTCCGCCCCCAACGCCAGCGCGGCGACCGAGCGCCCGATACAGGAAACCAGTGCCGCGCAGGTCAGCGAGGAATTGCTCAGCGCCCAGTCGGTGATCATCACGCCGGGCTACGGGATGGCGGTGGCCCAGGCTCAGAACGCGGTCAGTGAAATCTGTGCGCTGCTGCGGGACAAGGGTGTGCCGGTGCGCTTTGCCATTCACCCGGTGGCCGGCCGCCTGCCGGGCCACATGAACGTGCTGCTGGCGGAAGCCCGGGTACCCTACGACATCGTGTTCGAGATGGCGGAAATCAACGCCGACTTTGCGCAGACCGATGTGGTGCTGGTGATCGGGGCCAACGACACCGTCAACCCCAGCGCCGCCGAAGACCCCCACAGCCCGATTGCCGGCATGCCGGTGCTGGAGGTGTGGAAAGCCCGCCGGGTGGTCATCCTCAAGCGGGGTCTGGCCGCCGGCTATTCCGGGGTCGAAAACCCGCTGTTCCACAAAGACAACGCCCGGATGCTGTTTGGCGACGCCCGGGACATGACCGAGCAATTATTGGCCCACCTCAAAGTCTGAGAGGTGAGGGGCTCATTGCCCAATCGCCTCCCCCGACTATGCTTCAGGTAGAACGCACGCCGGATGGAGGCTATATGAAAACCCTGTTGATCAACGCATTGTTAATCCTGTCCCTGTTCGCAAGCGCACCGGTGCTGGCCCAGGACGAGCCGCTGAGGGTGGGCATGTCTGGCCAGTACTTCCCGTTTACCTTTGTCGAACAGGATGAGCTGAAAGGTTTCGAGGTCGATGTCATGAACGCCCTGGGCGACCAACTGGGGCGCAGTATCCAGTACGAAACCGCCAATTTTTCCGGGCTGTTTGGCATGCTGGAGGCGGGTCGTATCGACACGGTCGCCAATCAGATCACCATCACCGCCGAGCGCCAGCAAGCCTATGTGTTCAGTGAGCCCTACGTCTATGACGGCGCCCAGGTGGTGATCAAAAAAGGCAACACCGAGGTGCAGGGTGTGGAAGACCTGAAGGGGAAAACCGTGGCCGTGAATCTGGGCTCCAATTTCGAAGCCCTGCTGAGGGAGCTGCCCTATGCAGACCAGATCAATATCAAGACGTATGAAAGCAATCTGGAACGGGACACCGCCCTCGGGCGCGTGGACGCCTTCGTGATGGACCGGGTCAGCGCCAGCCAGATCATCAAGGAAAAACCTCTGCCGCTGGCACTGGCGGGGCCTCCCTTCTCACAAATCACCAATGCCTACCCGTTCCGTGACACGGAAGCCGGACGAGCCCTGCGGGACCAGATCAACCAGGCCCTGGCCGCCCTGCGCGACAACGGCACCCTGGCGTCCATTTCCGAGAAGTGGTTCGGCACGGATATCACCCAGCCCTGAGGGGCACGCCAAGGTCTGAAGCGCTATGGATGTATTGAACGTTGATTACATGCTCGGGCTGGTACCGGTGCTGCTCCGCTACCTGCCCCTCACCCTGCAACTGGCGGGCGCCGGCATGCTGTTTGCGCTGGTCCTTGCCTGCCTGTTTGCCGTCGTCCGGGTGCTGCGCATACCGGTGCTCAATCAACTGACCATCGTGTTCATCTCGTTCTTCCGGGGTACGCCGTTGCTGGTGCAATTGTTTCTGTTCTATTACGGCCTGCCCCAGCTGTTCAGTGCGCTGACGGTGATCGATGGCATCACCGCCACCGTCATGGGGCTGACCCTGCATTTTTCCGCTTACATGGCCGAATCCATCCGCGCCGCCATCGTGGGGGTGGACCGCAGCCAGACCGAAGCCGCGCTGTCGATCGGCATGACCAACAGCCAGTTGATGCGGCGCATCGTGCTGCCCCAGGCCACCCGGGTGGCGCTGCCCACGCTGATGAACTACTTCATCGACATGATCAAAGCCACCTCCCTGGCGTTCACCCTCGGGGTGACCGAACTGATGGGGGCCACCCAGAAAGAAGCGGCCGGCAGTTTCCTGTACTTTGAGGCCTTCATCGTGGCCGCGATCATTTACTGGATTGTGGTGGAACTGCTCTCCAAGCTGCAGAACCACCTGGAAACCCGCCTGAACAAGGCCTATAACCGATGATCAAACTGACCTCCCTGAGCAAGCATTTCGGCGACACTGTGGTGCTCGACCGCATCGACCTGACCATCGAGAAGGGCGAAATCGTGGTCATCATCGGTCCTTCGGGCACGGGTAAGTCCACCCTGTTGCGCTGCATCAACTTCCTCGAACAACCCACGGCCGGTACGCTCACCGTGGGCGATCTGACGGTGGACGCCACCCGTGCCAGCCGGGCGGAGATCCTGGCGATGCGCCGGCGCACCGCGTTTGTGTTCCAGAACTACGCGCTGTTTACCAACAAGACCGCGCTGCAGAACATCGCCGAACGTCTGCTGGTGGTGGACAGGTGGCCCAAAGACAAGGCCCACCGTCGGGCCGGCGAGATCCTCGCGCAGATCGGCCTGACCGACAAGGCCGACGCCTACCCCGCCTCCATGTCCGGTGGCCAGCAACAACGGGTGGGTATCGGCCGCGCCATGGCCGCCGGGGCCGAGGTGATCCTGTTCGATGAGCCCACCTCATCCCTGGACCCCGAGTGGGTGGAAGAAGTGCTGGGGTTGATGAAACAACTGGCGGCCGAGCGCCAGACCATGCTGGTGGTCACCCATGAAATGTCATTCGCCCGGGATGTGGCCGACCGGGTGATCTTCATCGACGGCGGCCGGATTGTGGAACAGGGGCCACCCGGTGAAATCTTCTCCCACCCCCGGGACCCCCGCACCCGGGATTTCCTCAAGAAAATACTGGCCAGTAATGCAGTGTAAGCGACCGGCGGCCAAATGAGCAGGGGGGCTGACAAACGCCCCTAACCCTCGGGCAGACTGTGCTGGAAGGATGCGCGCTGCGAAAAGCCTTCGAACCAGCTCGCCAGATTAGCTCGACCTTCGCGCCAGTCGTAGTCGGCGAAACGGAAGTCCAGATAAGCCAGCGCACAGCTAATCGCCACGGCACCTGCATCCACAGTCGTATATTGGCTTGATTCCGTCTCCATCAGGTCTAGGGTACGGGCAATCTTGTCCATCTGCCCCTGCAACCACTCTGGCCAACGCTTGTCTTCAGGGCGCATCACGGTCTCGTAGCGTGCCAGCAAAGCCGCATCCAACAAACCATCCGCCAGTGCTTCGCGCCGCAGCACGTCCCAGTCCCCTTCAGGGTACATCTTGGTACCCTCGTGCTGAGCATCCAGCCAACAGCAAATCACCCGACTGTCATAGAGAGCCGAGCCGTCTGGAAGGATCGCGGTGGGTACTTTACCGGTCGGGTTATGTTCCACAATAGTTGCGTCGTGAGTGATTGGGCTGGCAGCGCTGTCCAGTTTGTCGACCGACTGCCCGGTTTCGTGGGCGATCATCATGACTTTTCTCACATAGGGAGAGGCCGGCGAAAAAAACACTTTCATCATTATTTATTCCTTGTTTGTATTTGAAGAATTTGTCGGAATGCGACCGTCTTCGAGGCACTCCGCCAAATATTCGCCCGCGAAGTAAATGTGCTCTCGAAGCAAGAAATCGGCACGTGTGACATCTCGCTTGCTAATGGCATCCACTAAGCGATGATGGTCGTCATGGCTGCGCACCATAACCGGGTAATCCTGCCACACGATCATACGATTCGAGGCGAAGGGGATCATTTGCGTCTGGCGCACCAGATCCTCGACCCAGCGGTTCTGTGCTTCTGCGACGATCCGATTGTGAAAATCGACGTTCATGGAGCGATAGTCGTCCAAATCGTCTGGATCCAGGCGCCCCTTGCTCAACGCCCGATCGCCGATCTCCAGCATCGCGTTCAGCTCATTTAAGATCTCGTCTGATAGGCCATGGCGCGCCACAGTTGCGGCCGCCAACCCCTCCAGCACCGCCCGGGCGGCATAGGCATTCACCACATCTTGGCGACTGAACTCGCGCACGGTGTACCCACGATTAGATTCGTATCGCAGGAGTCCCTCTTTGGCTAAATTAGCCAAGGCCGTGCGCAGCGGAGTGCGCGACACGCCCAGCATTTGCGATAGACGTTGTTGCTGGAGCTTCACACCGGAGTGAATCTCACCCGACATAATACGCTCCCGCAGGATCGTTGTTACTTCCTCAGTGCTCGTTGTCGACACCGTGAACCCTCCCGAAAAGCCTGCTGCGAATCATTGCACAGACCTACCGGAACCGCAATATTGCATCCAACTAATTGTTTATTTGCCCGCTACCCTCTGATTTACGCTGTACTACCCCTGGTTTGGATGCAAAATGTAAATGTCCACTGGCTGCTTAACCTTAATCAGGAACCAGCAGCCTGCTCTACCCCAATCCGCTCCACCTGCCTTTCCAGTTTGCGCATCAAGTTGAAGAGATCCCTGTATTCGCTGGCGCTCAGTGAAGCCACAAGCTTCGCCTCCCAATCCTGGGCCTCAGGTATCAGTTTTGCGAGGACCTTTCTTCCTTTCCCTGTCAGCGTCAGATGGTGTTGTCGCTGATCGTGAGAAGAGGGAAAGCGGTCAAGCAATCCTCGCTCTTCCAATGCCTGTAAGGCTCGGGAAACCCTGGCCTTGTCCATATTCGTGTAGGTACAGATTTTCTTCGCGGTCAGATCGTCGCTGTGGCTGAGCCAGGCAAGAATACGCCACTGGGCGATGTTGATCTGGTATCGCTGGGCGTAAAAATCTGCCATGGCCTGACTGATGCTATCGGCCAGGCGATTGAGTCGGTAAGGTAAGAACTGGTCGAGATCCAACTCAGCCTGAGGCACAGCAGCGCTCTCATCTTGGTCATCAGCTTTTATCGTGCCCGCGTCATCTGCACTCACATTCCACCTCTTGATTTTTACAGCCATTGTTTGAGTCATTGTGGCACGCACAACTCAACTCCTGAAAAAACGTCCAATCACAGCATCCAAAGCCACCTGCGCCACAACTACTCTCATTAACAACCAACCATAAAAACGTGAAGCGCCAGTTCAAAGTCAGCAAACTGTCACCAATGCAGCCTACCAAGCACAATTTACCAACCACCCGACCGTCCATTTCAAGCAGTCCCCGCTAGACATACTGTTTCATTTGAAACTACAATGCGAGGCTCGCTGAAACAATTAGGGAAGGGTCGGCCATCTGCGATTAGCGCCAGGCCGACTCGGCGGCCAGCCCTGCACCGCAATAACCACGACAAAGAATTCAGAAAAAGGGGACACATCCATGACAACCGAAACACTCGACTACCAGAGTGGCTTTCGCAATCATTTTGCCACCGAGGCTTTGCCCGGTGCGCTTCCTGAGGGTCAGAACTCTCCGCAAAAGTGTGCTTATGGTTTATACGCAGAGCAGCTGAGCGGTTCGGCCTTTACTGCACCCCGTCATCAGAATCTGAGAAGCTGGCTCTACCGGATCCGCCCGTCAGTGGTTCAGAGCAATTACCAACCGGTTGAGAACCATCGGGTACACACCTCACCTCTGGCCAGCCCCGCCGCCGACCCCAACCAGATGCGTTGGGGCCCGGCACCACTGCCAACCACGCCCACCGACTTCATCGACGGCCTGCAAACCATTGCCGTCAACGGCGACGCGCACACCCAGAAAGGTGTGGGTGTGCATGTCTACGCGTTCAACCTAGACATGACCGAACGCTTCTTTTATAACGCCGACGGTGAGATGTTATTCGTTCCTCAGCTGGGTACTCTGCGACTGCGCACCGAGTTTGGTGAACTGGACGTGGCCAATGGCGAGATTGCGGTGATACCGCGCGGGGTCAAATTCCAGGCGCGCCGCGCCGCCGGTGTCGACGCCGCCCGCGGTTATATTTGTGAAAACTATGGCGCCCCCCTCGAACTGCCGGGACTGGGGCCCATCGGCGCCAACGGTCTGGCCAACCCCCGCGATTTCCAGAGCCCAGTGGCTACTTACGAAAAACTTGACGGTGACTTCGAACTGGTGGCCAAATTCTCCGGTCGCTTCTGGACAGCCCGCCTGCGACACTCACCGCTGGACGTGGTGGCCTGGCACGGCAACTACGCGCCCTACAAATACAACCTGGCCCACTTCAATTCCGTCAACACGGTGAGCTTCGACCACCCGGATCCGTCGATCTTTACCGTGCTGACGTCACAGTCCGACACCCCAGGGATGGCCAACCTGGACTTTGTCATCTTCCCGCCGCGCTGGATGGTGGCCGAGAACACCTTCCGCCCCCCCTGGTTCCACCGCAACCTGATGAGCGAGTTCATGGGGCTGGTGCATGGGGTGTACGACGCCAAAGCCGATGGTTTCTTACCCGGTGGTGCCAGTCTGCATAACTGCATGTCGCCCCACGGCCCGGACGCCGACACCTTTGAGAAGGCTTCCAATTCCGAGCTCACTCCACAGTATCAGGGCGATACCCTGGCATTCATGTTTGAGAGCCGTTACGTCTTCCACCCCTCCGAGGCGGCGCTTGAGGCGGAATATCGCCAGCGCGATTACGTGGATGTCTGGGCCTCCCTGAGCGCCCATTTTGACCCGAGCACACCGTAAAGAACACGCCGGCAACGTGCACCGGAGGGGTTCTGCTCCTCCGCAGCTCCTTGTCCGTAACCTGTTTCCCATGAAAAGAAGGATGGATCAAGCATGAAACTAGCAACCCTCAACACCGGCCGCGACGGCGAACTTCTCGTCGTTTCCAGAGATCTGACCCGCGCGGTGCGTGCCACCGGCATCGCTGCCACCCTGCAGCAGGCCATTGAAAACTGGGACGCCCTCGCCCCGAAGCTGGAGGCGCTTTACGCCCAGCTCAACGAGGGCAATGCCGACGAGGCGTTCGATCTGGACCATAGCACTCTACATTCCCCCCTGCCCCGCACCTACAATTGGGCCGACGGTTCCGCCTACCTCAACCACGTTAAGCTGGTGCGCCAGGCCCGTAACGCCGAAGTCCCCGAGTCCTTCTGGACCGACCCACTGATGTATCAGGGCGGTGGCGACCGGTTCCTGGCACCGACTGAAGACATCGAAGCAGTCAGCGAGGACCACGGCATCGATTTCGAGGGTGAAATTGCCGTGATCACCGACGACGTGCCCATGGCGGTGACCCCCGAAGAGGCGGCCAAGCACATCAAGCTGGTGATGCTGGTGAACGACGTCAGTCTGCGCGGTCTGATTCCGGGCGAACTGGCCAAGGGCTTTGGTTTTTTCCAGGCTAAGCCGGCATCTTCCTTCTCGCCCATCGCGGTGACTCCGGACGAGCTGGGCGACGCCTGGACCGACGGTAAGGTTGACCTGCCCCTGACTGTGCACCTCAACGGCGAAAAATTCGGTGAGCTCGAAGCTGCCCCCGACATGGTGTTCAACTTTCCGCAGCTGGTGGCTCACGCAGCGCGGACCCGTTACCTGGGTGCTGGCGCCATCGTTGGTTCCGGTACGGTCTCCAACCCGGACCCCGACGGCGGCCCCGGCAAGCCCGTGGTCGATGGCGGCGTAGGCTACAGCTGCCTGGCCGAGGTGCGTATGGTTGAGAAAATTCTACACGGCGAATTCAAGACGCCGTTTATGCGTTTCGGCGACCGGGTGCGTATCGAGATGTTTGACCGCGACGGCAACAACGTGTTCGGTACCATCGACCAGCAAGTCGTCAAATACGAGCCCAAGTAAGGGAGGCAAGATGACCACACTCTACGGTTACTTCCGTTCGTCGGCGGCGTATCGGGTGCGTATCGCCCTTAACCTCAAGGGCCTGAGCTACGATCAGGTTCCGGTGAATCTTGTAAAGGGCGAGCAACACGGCGACGCCAACCGGGCGCGCAACCCCCAGGGCCTGGTGCCCAGCCTGGTCGTCGAGGACGGCCAGGTGCTCAACCAGTCGCTGGCGATCTGCGAGTACCTGAACGAGAAGCACCCTGAAAAGCCCCTGCTACCGGCCGACGCCGAAGGGCGGGTCCGGGTGCGGTCATTGGCCCAGATCGTGGCCTGTGAAATTCACCCTCTCAATAACCTGCGGGTGCTTAAGTACCTGGTGGGGGAAATGAACGCGACCGAAGAGGCCAAGCTGGCCTGGTATCGTCACTGGATCGCCGAGGGATTCACCGCCCTCGAGGCGATGCTGTCCCGTGAGGCCGGCAGTGGTGACTTCTGCCATGGGGATACCCCTACCCTGGCAGACCTCTGTCTGGTGCCCCAGGTCTATAACGCGGAACGTTTCGAGTGTGACCTGACGCCCTACCCGCGCATCCAGGAAATTGCGACCAATTGTCGGGCGTTGCCCGCTTTTGCGCAGGCGGCACCGGAGGCGCAGACAGACGCGCCCCAGTAAAAACGCTTTAAGGAAGCGGGCACGGATTCCTGGCACTAAGCCGGGAGACCGTGCCCTTTTTTTTGGATACTACGGTCCCGGAAAGCGACGCACGAACCGGGTCAAACGGAAGGGAAACAGGAAAGGGAAACACCCCGAAGATGACTCAGCGTCTTCGGGGGTATGGCACCTCAGATGCCGTAGGTCTTTTCGTCGATCTGGACGAAAATTTCGTCATGAATCAGTTTCGTTAGCGCATCAACGTTACTGCGGTCGATGTCGACCAGCAGCCCCTGCCACTTTTCCATCAACTTCAGGTATTCCTGTGCCACGTCGGTAGGGTCAGGGATACGGCGCTCGACCTCGGTCCGTTTCGGGTAGGTTTCGACAATGTTGGCGCGAAACTCGGCGAGGGCATCGACTAGACTCTGATCCGGCTCATTGAATCGGGTACCACGAGCCCGGGTTTTAGCCAGTGAATCGTTAACCTCAGCCTCGTAGTTAATTTGCTTCACGGCAATCGCCCGGGCGGTCACGTCCAGAATCAGACGACGATTGTCGGGACCTATATCACGCCAAAAATCCTGGTTGTAGACATAGGTCATGCCCAGCGAGGTGCCCTGATCGAGCAGGGTCAAACTGCGCGCAACTTCCCCGAGTTTGGGGCCATTCTCAAGATTAGTCGCGTCCCCCAAGGTGCACTCAATCGAGCCCCGCTCAAGCCCCGAATAGATGTCGGTACTGGGGACTGAAACGGGCACCGCCCCCAGCGAACTGATCCATTCATTTTGCGCCGTCCCCGCTGTGCGCACTTTTATACCGCGAATATCGTTGGTGCTGACCACATCCGACATACACGCGGCCAGATAAACCGGGGTCGAATAGGCACCAAGGGTGACGGTGTTATGCTGCGCATACTCGCTCTGGAATCGCGGGTTAGTCATCGCCAATTCGGTGAACGCCAGCGCCGTCGCCATTGGGTCCGTGGCGGTGAAGGCCAGATCGTTGATCAGACCCGACAGAGGCAAGGCGGAGGGCGTATAGGCCGCGGCCACTAGACCCAGCTGGGCCACACCATCTCCCACGCCGCTCAGTGTGGTTTTTGCGGGCACCAGCGCCCCAGACGTATACAGTTCAAAATCTACGCGGCCGTCGGTCGCTGATTTGATCGCCTCCAAGTAGGGCACATACGCGTATTCGGTCAGTACATGACTGGGCTCAAGCCAGGTGGTTGCCTGATAGTTAGTCGCTTGAGTGGCGGTGGCGAATGCCAGTAGTGAGACGGCGGAAAACACTGTTTTTCTCATTATATGATGCCTTTTTTAGAGTAAGCACGTAGTTGTTTTAATCATTTTTGATTAGCGAAATGCTACCGCTATGGCGCGTCAGACGCGTCATAGCTCAGTAGGTCCGCTTGGTATCCCCGTTTCTGCGTTAATTGCGCTCCTTTGCCGCCGTCTGACCGACGATATAGCCAAACGTCAGTGCGGGGCCCAGCGTAATTCCCGGCCCGGGATACGAACCCGACATGATCGAGTTCGCGTCGTTGCCACAGGCGTACAGCCCGGGAATGACCTGACCCTGATAGTCCTTCACCTCGCCCTGTGCCGTGACATCGAGTCCCATGGAGGTGCCGATATCCCCCGCAAAAATTTCGATCGCATAGAAGGGACCTTCCAGGGCTCTCAAACAGGGGTTGGGGGTGTTCTCTGGGTCGCCGAGATAGCGCTGATAGCTGGTCGAGCCTTTGCCGAACGCCGGGTCCTCGCCCCGCACCGCGGCGGCGTTGAACTCGGCCACCGTAGTGGCCAGTCCTTGGGGGGCAATCCCGCACTGGCTCGCCAGTCCTTCCAGAGTGGTATCGCGTTTCAGATAACCGCTGTCGATATGCTTGCCAATCCGCGCCGGATAGGCATGCGCGGCCCCCAGCCCGTAGAGACGCATAGCGCGCTGATCGGCAATCAGCCAGGCCGAGTGTTGGCCACTGTCCATCAATTTAGCGATCAGGCCCTGCCCAAAGTCATGGTAGCTGGACGCTTCATTCACGAAGCGCTGGCCGTCATGACCGACCGCTATGACCCCGGGTTTGGCTCGATCCAAAAACAGATGCGGGAATGGCCGCACCGAGTCGTCTTTATTGCGCAGCAGCGACACCGGCGTCCAGAAGCCGCCGTTGGTGTTGCTGTCGACGAAGGCCGCACCCACCGCTTCGGCCGCGTTGATGGCGCCTCCGGTGGACGCGGACGGCGACATCGAGTAATGCGGCAGCCCGTGGCGGGCGTGTTCGAAAGTGACAGCGCGGCGGGCGGCATTTTGTGGGTAGCCGCCTGCGGACAGCACCACCCCGTGGCTTGCCTCGATGCGCCGTAGCCCCTTGGGCGTCTTGACCTCAGCGGCGTGCACCCGACCGTTCTCGTCCTGATCCAGTTTGATCAGCTCATGGTCGGTCAGCACCGGGATGTTCAGTGTAAATACGGTTTCGGCCAGACAGCCGGAGACTGCCGCGCCCATCACCAGACGCGTATTGCGACGCCAGGTCAAGCGATCTAGGACGTACTTGGCAATGGTTTTGGTGGCATAGACCGCCGATTCCAGCGACTTCGTCAAGCGCAGAAAGTGGAAAATGTCCGGCCGCCCCAAAGGCATGCCCCCCAGAATGGTGAAGTCGGCGATGGGCGGGCGCATCCGGTAGAGTTCTTTGCCCAGTTTTTTGCCGTCATAATCCAGCGCGTCCAGGACCCGGCCCCCTTCGGCCGCGCCCTCGGCGTCCGAATGGTAATCGGGAGACAGTTCGCGGTAGGACATTTTCAGCGCTGTCTTCTCATGGAAGAAACCGATCGCCTCCGGGCCCTTGGCGAGAAACGCATCCACCAGTTCGGCATTGAACCCGTCGCCGATCATATTCTGCAGGTACTGCCGGGCGGATTCGGGGGTGTCCTGCACCCCGTCGGCGGCGGCAATCGGGTTGCAAGGCACCCAGATGGCGCCCCCGGAGACGGCGGTGGAGCCTCCGAACACCCCGGCTTTTTCAATAATGACCGGTTTGAGCCCATGATGGTGAGCGGATATGGCGGCGGCCATGCCGGCCGCGCCTGAGCCAACGACCAGAAGGTCGCAGCGCTCGGGCAGGTCGGGGCGATCAATTCGACGCATGAATGGCCTCTTCACGTGGATATCGACCCATCGCCCAGCCACCGTCTACCGCCAACACCTGACCGGTGATAAAGGCGGCTTCTTCCGACGCCAGGAAGCGCACCGCGCGCGCAACATCATCGGGTTGACCGGCCCGTCGCAGGGGCGCGCCTTCGATCATCACTTGGCGACGCCAGGCCTCGGTGCGAATACGCTCGGCTGTTAGCGGGGTTTCGATGAGCCCGGGGGCCACGGCGTTCACACGGATGCCGTTGGGGCCGAAGTCATTGGCCATCTGCCGGGTCAGCCCGATGACGGCCGCCTTGGAGGCGGAATAGCCACACGAATTCTGGGCGCCGATCTCTCCGAAGATGGACGCAGTGTTGACGATGGAGCCCCCGCCCGACTGCATCATGCGAGTAACCGCCCAACGGGACAGCCGAAACAGACCCAACACGTTGATCTCGTAAAAGCGGGTGAAATCTTCGTCGCTGGTATCCACGGCGTGGGCACCCCGTGCCACACCCGCGTTGTTGACCAGAATATCGACCTGCAACCCTATTTCGTCGAGGGCGGCTTCGATCTGCTGCGGCAGGGTTTCGTCCGTCACATCCCCTTGGACGGCGATCACTCCCGGGTGGGCCTCAGCCATCGCATCGATCCCCGTGTTGTCCCGGTCCACTGCGACAACGCGGGCACCTACCGCCAGCAGGGCTTCACTGATGGCCGCGCCTATGCCTTGTCCCGCGCCGGTCACAATGGCGGTACGGTCCGACAGGTCTTTGAGTTGAAGCTTCATCACAATCTCCTTAAAAGGTTGCAGAACCGCCTACCGAACGGCCACCATCCACCACCAGAATCTGGCCGGTGATGTAGTCAGCACGAGCATCGACAAAAAAGGCAACCGCGTGCGCAATATGCTCAGGGGTTCCGAGCTTTCCGGTTGGTTGTTGAACGCGCAGCCCCTCAAGTCCCTCCGCGCGCTCCAGCAGCATGTCGGTCGCAATGACACCGGGGGCAATAGCGTTCACGGTGATGTGGTTCTCCGCCAGTTCAAGGGCCAGAGCTTTGGTGAGGCCCACCACACCGGCTTTTGACGCCACGTAATGGGCGCAGTTGCGGGCCCCGAACGCAGCGCGGGAGGCCAGATTCACGATGCGTCCCCCCTCCGGCAAAACCCGCGACGCCTGCTGACAAAGGGTGAACATGGCCACCAGATTGACCTCGTTCATGGTGCGCAGGTCATCGGTGGTCAGTTCGTCGAAATCACGGGTGTTGAAAATGCCCGCGTTGTTCACCAGCACGCGCAGATTTTCCGTTTCGCTGATGAGTGCCTGTGTGTCCGCTTCGTTGGTGATGTCCATGACGACTGCACGTGCGGTGTAACCGGCGTCGGTCAGCAGGCGCACCGTTTCCTGAGCGCATTCGGCGGTCCGGTCGACCACAACTATGTCATGGCCCTCCAGGGCCAATCGCTGGGCGACCGCACGGCCAATGCCGGAGCCTGCGCCGGTCACAATGGCGGTCGATGGGGGTAAATCTGGCATGATGTCTTCGCCTTTGATTGTCGTTGTCGCTCCCGCTGGCCCGCGAACACCGTGTCCGGGGGGGCAAAAGGAGAGCTGGGGCTGAATCTGGAGTCTAAATCGGTCCCCCTTGGGCGTGAGCGTACCCACGGAGCCCGGTGGCTCAAAGTCCGTAGCTGTGTTCGTCAATTTTGTCGAA
Source organism: Marinobacter sp. X15-166B (assembly GCF_001752365.1). GTDB lineage: Bacteria > Pseudomonadota > Gammaproteobacteria > Pseudomonadales > Oleiphilaceae > Marinobacter. Next base: position 1,256,448 of record NZ_MEIY01000001.1, read on the forward strand.
TATTTCTCGATGCATCAGGTTCGCGACCGCCTCGACGTCATTGCGGTCAACATCGTCCAGCAGGTCCTTCCACTTTTGTTCCAGTGTCAGGTACTCCTGCGCCACGTCACTCGGGTCAGCGATGCGACGTTCTTTGGCCGTGCGCTGAGGTGTTGTTGCCAGGGTTTGGGTGCGGAACGCGTCCAACGCATCGACCAGACTCTGGTCCGGCTGGTTGACGCTCACGCCGCGAGCCCGGGTCTTCTTCAGGGACGCCTCGACCTGCGTCTCATAGTTGATTTGCTTCACCGCAATCGCTTTGGCGGTGACATCCAGAATCCGGCGACGATTCTCGGCGCCGATGTCTCTCCAGAAATCCTGATTGAACACGTAGGACATGCCAATCGCTGTGCCCTGATCCAGCATGGTCAGGCTGCGAACTACCTCGCCGAGTTTGGGGCCATTTTCCAGATTGGTCGCGTCCAGCAGGGTGCAGTCTACCGAGCCACGCTCGAGACCGGAGTAGATGTCGGTGCTGGGCACTGCCACGGGCACCGCGTCCAGCGAACTTATCCATTCGTTTTGTGCCGTCCCTGCGGTGCGCACTTTCTTACCACGAATGTCGTCGGTGCTGAGCACATCCGACATACAGGCAATCAGGTACACCGGCGTCGAGTAGGCCCCCAGCGTTACCGTATTATGCTGGGTGTATTCTCGCTGGAAACGTTCGTTGGTCATGGACAATTCGGTGAAGGCGATGGCCGTCGCCAGGGCATCGGTGGCCGCGAATGCAAGATCCATAACCATCCCCGACAAGGGCAATTCAGACGGGGTGTAAGCCGCAGCCACCAGGCCGAGCTGGGCCACACCATCGCCCACGCTGCCCAGAGTGGTGCGCGCGGGCACCAGAGCCCCCGAAGTGTACAATTCGAAATTCACATCGTTTTCGGTGGCGGTTTGGATGTCCTCTAGATAGGGGACATAACCGTATTCGGTGAGCACATGGCCGGGCGTCAGCCAGGTAGTGGCTTGGTAGGTGGCGGCCTGAGAAAACGTTGTGATCGCGAGCAACGAGATGGCGGACAACAGTTTTGTTTTCATTGTTTGACTCCTCTGGTTAGTAAGCAGTATGCGATTTCGAATTGTTGGGTAACGAATCTGTCGTTACATCAAACCGGGTAGCCACAGGGTAATCATCGGGAACATCAGCAGGAGAGCGAGAGTGATCAGATCAATCACCACAAACCAGCTGACGCCTCTGAAAATTTCGCCCAGCCGGACCTGATTACCCAAAGCGGACTTGATGACGAAAACGTTCATGCCCATGGGCGGGGTCATCAATCCGATTTCCAGCAGTTTCACCACAATGATGGCGAACCAGATCAAGTTGACGTCGTGAGCCCCCAGCAGTGGCCCTAGAATAGGCAGGGTCAACAGCATGATGGAGATCGACTCCAGAAACGCGCCCAGAACCACCAGCAGCACACAGATCAGCAGCAACAATTGCCAGGTTTCAAACCCGACGAAGGCACCGATCACCCAGTCCGGGATGGTGGCCAGGCCGATAAAGCGGGAAAACAGCGCCGCCCCCAACACCACGATGAAAATCTCAGCGGATGCCGCTGCCGTGCTGATCGCAGTTTTTTTGAGGATGGCGAAGCTCATCTGCCGACGCAGCAGCGCAAGCAACAGGGCGAGGAACGCGCCGGCGGCACCCGCCTCAGTGGGCGTGACGATACCCGTAAAGATGCCTCCCATGACCGCTGCAATGAGCAGGGGCAAGGGCCACGCATCGGCGATCAGCGCGCGTTTTTCCTCTGCGCTGACATCGAACTTGGTCTTGGGGGCGAGATCAGGGTTGATGATGCAGCGGACAGTGATCAACGCGATGAACATAACCGCGGTCAGAATACCGGGAATAATGCCGGCAATGAACAGCGCATTAATCGGAGTATTGAGGATGATCCCGAATACGATCATCAGCACCGACGGCGGAATCAACGCGCCCAGCGTGCCCGCGGCAGCGACACTGCCGGTCGCCAGTCCCTTGTTGTAGCCCGCGTTCAGCATCTCCGGAGAGGAGATGCGGGAAAACGCTGCGGCCGTAGCCACGGACGACCCCGAGGCCGAAGCAAACAAACCGGCCCCGACCACAGTGGAGGAGGCGAGCCCTCCCGGCAACCAGTTCAACAACACGCGTGCGGCCCCAAACAGCCCCCGCGACAGTCCGGCCTCGACGGCGATGAAGCTCATCAACAAAAACATGGGGATAGCCGACAGATTCCAATCCCCGATCAGGTTGTAGGGGATTGCGCGGGTCACCCCCGCGGCGACATTCCAGCCCATCATGACCCAAATGCCGAAAAACGCCGTAGCACCCATCGCCGCGCCGATCGGCACACGAATTCCGATTAACCCGAGGACAATGGCGATACCAATAAAACCTATTTCGATGCGTTCCATGATACGCCCTTCACAGTTCGTGCGATTGTTCGTGACCGTTACTATTTGGGTCGCGGCCAAAAATTTTGAAAATCAGGACCAGGCATGCGACGGCCAACCCTAGGGGCAGGAGAAATTTGGCAGGCCAAATCGTGATTCGCCACAGGCCGTCCACCGTCTCGCTGACCCGGTACGCGCGCTGGGCCATTTCCCATGACAACCACCCGAAACCAACATAAAACACCAGGGTCACGATCTGTCCGATCTTGCGCATCAATCGCTGTGCGACGGGGCCCACATGGTCGTAAACCAGGTCTACGGAGATCGCGGTGCCGCGCGCCTCCACGTAAGCCAGCGAAAGGAACACTGTCGCAATCATGTAATAATTCGCGACCACCTCGGCGGTGCTTGGAACTGGCTGGTTAAAGAGGTATTTCCCCAAAACGTCGGCCATGATGTGGACCATCATCAGCGCCACCGCCGTTCCGGCCAACACACCCAGCACATGCGTAAGATATCTAATGCCGTTCATAGTTGTTTCTCCCGTTCACACAGCAGAATGAGCGCTTGGCCCTATTGCATCCGATAGCCACCGTTCACGTCGACCACCGCGCCCGTGATGTAACTGGCGTCCGGTCCAATGAGAAACGAAATGGCGCCGGCCACGTCTTCCGGTGTGCCGATCCGGTTCAAAGGAATGTTGGCGCTGACTTGAGCGTCGTTGCGGGTGTCTAAGGATTGCCTCAGCATGGGCGCATCGATGAGCCCGGGAGCGACGGCGTTGACGGTGATACCAAGGGGCGCAGCTTCACGGGCGCCGGCCTTGATCAGTGCCATGACGGCACCTTTGGAGGCAATGTAGGCGGAACTGGAACGGTAGCCACCCAGCTGCGCGGCGACGGACGAAAAGCCAATGAAACGGCCGTTGCTGATCGGGTGGCGGGTTGCACTGCGAAGGTATTCCCGCAGCAGGAGAAAAGTGCCGGTTGAGTTTACATTCTGGGTCAACTGCCAGTCGCCCAGGGTGATGCTGGTGAGCGGGGGACGGTCGCCGTCAGGACCAAAGAGCAGAATGCCCGCTGCGGCCACCACGTGGGCAATGGGCGCGCCCAAAGACTCTGCGTCGGAAAACGTCGCCTGAACCGATTCTTCCTGGGTGATGTCCAGCGTCGTCGCACGATGGCCTTCCCCGGGAAGCTGACTGACAACGTCTTGCACCGCATCCATATCAAGGTCAGCCGCCAGAACGCCAAACCCATCGGCAGCCAGACGCTCACATACCGCTCGCCCAATTCCCCCGGCAGCACCGGTAACCAGTACGACTACACTCATAAATCAACCCTTTTTGAATTTATTCTGTGGCTATAGTATCCAAAACGACCACTAGTTCAACATATAATTGCCAAAAAAGGAGATATTGGATGCACAGGATACAAATTGGATTCAAACTGTCTTGTGGCACCTCCGATCGCACTGCCCTGGAAATCGAGAATTTACAATTTTTACGGCGGACTGATGATCATTTTTTAAAGGGAAACTGATAGGTAAGAGGACCGATACGGCGCACCCCTCAGCGCTCCAGCGACTCCAGCCAGAACTGCGAGAGCTGAGCACGAATCCGTGCTTCCATGCGCGGGATCAGTTGATCACGATGGTGCGGCAACGCTTTGCTGGCGTTCACCGACCGGTTCTTAAACGACATGATCCCAATGCTAATGATCTGCTAAAAATCGAAGGTGACCAATCAGCGCCAATATTCCTGCGCCGAACTGATCTTCCACACGCTTTCGCGCGCCAGCCCATGCACGTCCCCCGTGAAACCGCCAATACGCTCGCGGAACAGGCCATTAACCGCCCTCTATGGCCCAGCCTGGAACAAGAGACACCCTGACCTGCGTCTGTTTGCCTGCACCTGCGTCACGCCCACACGTCCTTACATACAGACTCAGAAAACCATTTAAAACCAGAAGCTTGAAAAATTAGTACAACGAGAGCCCAAGGGACAGCAACGCTAAGCCAAGAATGCCAGCGCGGACATTGATGGATTGGCGTCTGAAAAGCAAAGGGTTATCGCACCCGGCGGCGGCACCATCCAAAACACGATGATCCCAACTCAGGCTCATGGGCAAGATCAACCGTGGCTCCGCGGCTTCGCCATTCCAGACCAGTTGGTGCCGGGCTTGTGAAACGCCTAGGATGGCAACTTCGGGTGCATTGATAATCGGCGTAAAATACGTGCCACCGATACCTCCCAGAGAAGAAACGGTGAAACAACCGCCGTTCATGTCGGCAGAACTCAGTTTGCCCTCCCGCGCCTGTGCGGCGAGCTCACGAACCTCCTGGGCAATGGCGAGAATTCCCTTTCTATCTGCATTCTTGACCACAGGCACCACGAGGCCTTGGGGGGTGTCGGCGGCGAAGCCGATATGGTAGTAACCTTTCAGGATGACTTCCTCGCCATCCAGACTTGCATTGAATTCCGAAATTTCTGCAAGGCCACCACGCTGGCTTTAATCAACATGGCCAGCAGGGTGACCTTTACCCCGTCCTGCGCATGCTCCCCGTTCAACTGCACACGAAAGTCTTCCAGCTCCGTGATATCGGCATCTTCATGGTTGGTAACGTGAGGGATGGTCACCCAGTTGCGATGCAGATTTGCCCCGCTGATTTTGCGAATACGCGGCAATTCCCGCCGCTCAATCGGACCGAATTGCTCAAAATCCACTTTCGGCCAGGGCAGCAGCCCCGGAAATCCAGTGCTGGCATGCTCCGTCGCTGGAGCCGGCGCCCGGCCCGACATCAACTCTTTGACGTAGGCAAAGACATCGTCTTTGGTGATGCGACCCTTGACGCCGGTTCCAGTGACATTGGCCAAGGGCACCTCCAGTTCGCGCGCCAGTTTGCGAATGGAAGGGGACGCATAGGGCAATCCTTTGGCCGCGCCAGCCGCGCCTGAATCCGGTTGGCTGATAATGTCCGGTTGCAGTGGGGACTGGTCACGGGACTGTCGCTTGGGTACCGAGGGTTCTTCGGACACACCCATATCGATCTCGGAGATGGGGACGGGGGCTTCCTCCGCAATCGCCAACATTGCAATCAGATCGCCTTGGCTGATTCTGCTACCCATTTCGACCTTGATTTCTTTTATCAGTCCAGCTTGAGGTGCGGGAATCTCCATGGTCGCCTTGTCGGTCTCCACCGTGATAAGCCCCTGTTCCGTTTTTACCGACTCCCCCGGCTGAACCATCAACTCGATGACTTCAACATTTTCGGCACCACCGATATCAGGAACCCGCACGTTTATCATTGCACTCATTTTCACGCCTCCCAGGATGGTGTCGCGTCGACATCCACGCCGTATTTTTCGATCGCCTCCGCACACATCTGGGGGCCGACCACCCCCTGTTGCGCGAGGGCAGCAAGGGTCGCGATAGCAATATGTCGCTGATCCACTTCAAAAAAGTCCCGCAGTGCGGCCCGCGTATCGCTGCGACCGTAGCCGTCGGTGCCGAGCACGGTATAACCGGGCTGGATATAGGACGCGATCAGCTGAGGAAGTGCGCGCACTTAATCTGAAGCGGCCACAACCGGGATGTCACCGTTGAGGCATTCGCTGACATGACTCCGCCGCTGCTCCCCGACCGGGTGCAAGCGATTCCAGCGCTCAACGTCGCGCGCGTCCCGTGCCAGCTCGGTGTAGCTGGTCACACTCCAGATTTCAGACTCAATCTCCCAGTCGTTGGCTAACAGCTCGGCAGCCGCAAGCACTTCCAGCATGATCGTGCCGGAGCCTAACAAACGGGCTTTACCGCGGGGCTGATCCGGTACACGGGAGCTGAAGTGGTACATGCCCTTGATGATGGCCTCATTGACGTTGCCCTTTACCCAGCTCGTCGTAAACCTTGTTGGCACGAACTACCATGGCAAGCGCATTCCAGCGCATGATAGAAGCCAGACGTTCTTTAATCGCAAGATACCCGGGGAAGGACGTCTGTTCGTCCGCAGATATTATATTGACGCACGGTGTCCCATGGCACTGGCGTAGCCGGAGTGCCTAGGCTCGTTATTACCGGCAAAGCTGCACCGCCCGCAGGCCATTCGATGGCTGGTATGCTGACCATTAAATCCAAACCTACCTGCCCGACACCCGCTCAGACGGCGATTGAGCGACCACTCCTCACGGAACTGGCGGCTGAGGCACCGCGCAAACGGGTTACGCTGGTTACCGCGCCGGCCGGTGATTGAGGGAGGTTCTATCACCGCTGGTAATGCCAGTCAGTTGTCCGACGGGGCCTCTGCCTGTGTCATCATGGAACGGACACTCGCGGAACAGCGGGGCTTGCAACCACTGGGCGTTTACCGGGGCATAGCCGTCGCCGGCCTGGCCCCTGAAGAAACGGGGATAGGCCCGGTGCTTGCTGCGCCCAAGCTGCTTAAACAGCATGGCCTCTAAGTGGATGACGCTGGACTGTGGGAACTCAATGAGGCGTTTACGTGCCAGATCAGCTATTGCCGCGACACCCTCGGCATCGATAACGATCGCCTCAACGTCAACGGCGGTGCCATCTCCATTGGCCACCCTTACGGAATGAGTGGCGCACGGATGGTCGGGCACGCGCTCCCGGAAGGTCAACGCCGTAAGGTCAGGTACGTGGTGGTGACCATGTGGGTGGGTGGCGGCATGGGCGCCGCCGGGTTGTTTGACGTCTGTTAACCACCTGTGAGCCAGACAAAAGGGTACCGAACATGGACAACTGTTTTTCACTGCACAACAAGGTCGCGCTGGTCACCGGGGCGTCCAGCGGGCTGGGCCAACACTTTGCCAGGGTACTGGCCAGAGGGGGGGCCGCGGTAGTGGTGGCGGCTCGCCGTCAGGACCGGCTGGACGCCCTGGTGGCAGACATCGCCGCGGACGGCGGTACCGCACTCGCCGTACCGATGGACGTCACCGATGCCGCATCCATCGTCGCCGCTTTTGACCGGGCAGAGGCGCAGCTGGGCACGGTGGACGTCATTGTCAATAATGCGGGTATTGGCGATCCCCGGGCCTTTCTCGACACCAGCGAAGCGGCCTGGGATACGATGATGGACACCAATCTGAAAAGCGCCTGGCGGATTGCTCAGGAGGCCAGCAAGCGACTGATTGCAAAGGACCAGCCCGGCTGCATCATCAATATTGCCTCCATTCTGGGGCTGCGGGTGGCCGCCCGGCTCAGTCACTACGCGGTGGCCAAAGCCGGTGTCGTACAGCTGACCAAGGCGCTCAGCATCGAGTTGGCGCGCTACAAGATACGGGTCAACAGCATAGCGCCGGGGTATTTCAAGACCGAAATGAACAGCGAGTTCTTTGATGCCGACGCCGGTAAAAACTATATCAAACAGCAAGTGCCCATGCGCCGATTAGGCACTCTGGACGAGCTGAGCGGGCCGTTGCTGCTGCTAGCCAGTGACGCCGGTTCGTACATGACCGGCTCGGTCATCGTGGTGGACGGCGGGCATAGCAACAACCCGCTGTGATCGTAACGTGACCGCCAGAACAACCCAGTAGCTCTGGCGGATACACCGGCGTGCCCGTGGCCTCCAAAATGCCGGTGACCGTAACGGGAGTGTCTGTGTGGTTCGAAATACTGGTGCGGCCACCGGCCAGATTCAGAGGCTCCCCCCGGCCATAGCGGAAATGCGCGATGAATGCCTGCTCGGTGGCGACTACCCGATAGCCCTTGTAACTGTCACCCCGTGAGATGGGAATCAACCAGTCGATGCGCTTGTCCTTTTGGAGCGCCTGGAAAGTCGGCCACCGAAGGTTGTTGGTAGCGTCGCCGATATGAAACACCGTGTACAACAGCAAATTGAGTTGGCCACTGCGGGTACCAATAATCAGGTCCGTGTCACTGATGGTGTTAGAAAAGGACTGCTCGACCTCGGTGCGCAGATAATGAGGGCCTCGTCCATTGTTCGCCGGCGCCTGACGACTTGCCATGCCGGGTGTTGGGGCTTGACTGGCTCTCCTGAGCGTTACATTGCAACGACAGAACATGCACCGGCGGATGCCACGGCATCATGGGAGTGCAGGCTTTCCAGATGGCGGACGTGGGTATGGAGGTTGTCGTAACAGCCCGCAAGGGCGTGCTGGATGCGCCGCGCGGCGTCCTCCACGTACATCAGATTCTGACCGTTCAGCCGGGCAAATTCCTGCTCATCCGCTCGCTTGACGGCGGTCTGCACCGGTGTTGCCAGAACCCTCTCCACCTGTTCAATGAGCGTCATCAGGCCGAAATTCCCCTTGGTGACGGGAATATCGACACTGACCGAGGCTTCACTGCGCTGGCTGTGGGGGGTGGCAAGCGTGGCATTCTGTTCCAGCCAAGCGGCCACATCCGCACTCATCAGCCCGCGACCTGCAGGGAAAGCCTTCCTGAATCCATCAGCCACCAATTGCCGGGACAAGGCGGCCGAGCAGGGACAGGTCGAGGAATACTCCACCTGAACCGACGCTCGCAAAGAGAACAACTGCCGCTCCAACCTTGCCTCCAGCCGGACCGGGTAGGCCTTCCAGCCTGCCAGCTCCGGTGAGCGCAGTGCCGGGCGCCTGGCGAGGAGACTGAAATTCATCACCACCCTCGCACCATCGGTGTCACAGTCGCGGTGACTGTCAACCATCTGTGCCAGAAGCCTGTTGAGATCCCCGGGGCCTGTCGCCTCCCGGCGAGACAGGTCATCGAGCATCGTATAGATCCGCGACATGTGAATGCCCTTGACCGTCACCGCAGGCAAATTAACCTGAGCGTCCACAATGGCATGCACAGGCCCCGCGCAACCGGGTTCGTGCAGATGAAGGGGCATATCAATCCGGCTCATCCCGACCCACTCCAGCGGGGCGTGGATGTGCGGGGTTTCATTACGGGCTACATCCGGTAGGTCTTGGTTCATGCTAAGCCTGCTTTGGTTGGTTCAAAGTAGAGCCACTCTCACGTTTTCTGGTCAGGCCAGGGGCTGTGCATACCTCTTCCACGGCCCGCACAGACCCCAGCGACTGACTCACCTGTTACTTACGAGCGGCATTGCTCAAGGCTGGCCATCAAGCTGTTCAGCAACTGCGGGTAAAAGCCCTTGCCAGGCTCGATGGCCACACCCAGCGGATCCAGAATGCCGGTGGTGGTCACCTCGGAACCTTCAAAGACGGTTTTGATCAGACCGGGATTGAACTGCGGCTCGCTGTAGGCGCAGGTCACCTCGAGTTCTTTTGCCATGGTCTGAATCTCCCGAATGCGGGCCGGGCTCGGATCAGAGGCATCCGACAGCGAAATCGCGCCGGCGACTGGCAACCCAAAACGACGCTCAAAGTATTGGTAGGCATCATGGAAAACGATCACCCGGATGCCCTCGAGGCGCTGGGCACGCTCGTTCAGTGAGGCCGTCAGCTCATCCATGGCGTCAGCAAAAGCCCGGGCGTTCTGGCGGTAGACGTTGGCATTGGCTGAGTCCGCCCCGGAAAGCACCTGGGCAATCTGCGCGGCCCATACTTTTGCATTCATGGGGTCCAGCCAGGCATGGGGGTCATAGTCTCCATGGTGGTGATGTTCATCATCACCGTGGTCGTGCTCCTCGAAGTTGGCACCTTCCCGGTATTCGTGCTTGACCGTCGCCGACAGCTCCAGCATCTCCACCTTGGTTGCCGAACCGGCAAGATTGGCCAGCGGGTTCTCCAGCCAGGGTGTCAGTTCTTCGCTGATCCAGAACACCACCTCAGCCTCAGCAAGGGCTCCGGCTTCAGACGGCCTGAGTGAATAACTGTGTGGCGACGCCTCCGGCTGAATCAACAGTTTGGGCTCGCCAACGCCACTCATCACTTCGCTCACGATGGAGTGCAGCGGCGCGATATCGACCACCACTCGGGGCGCGGCAGCCCAGCTGTAAACGGGTAAAAGGCAGAGCGTTAATCCTGCGAACAAGATCGGACGGACCATCGGAATCTCCTGGACGGTTTTGGGGGTTGCAGCGTCGGTGTAGGTGACGCAAGAATCGTTATGTTATAACATACTTCGTATTTTGAGAACCCGTCGGCGGCCAGGCCTTAACCCAGCGGCCGGCGGCCAAGCGGGTGACCGCCGTCGATACAGGAGCTTTAAATGCTGATTCAAACCCGCAACCTGTGCGTGCAGATTGGCAAGGTGCCGATCTTGCGCAATATTGACCTTCAGGTGCAGTGCGGCGAAATCGTGACCATCATTGGCCCCAACGGGTCGGGCAAGTCCACCTTGCTGAGGACGCTCATCGGCGCCCTGACCCCGTCCACGGGCCAGATCATCCGTGCGCCCGGACTGTCGATCGGGTATGTGCCCCAACGACTGTACATCGACGACACCCTGCCCATGACGGTCAAGCGTTTTCTGCAATTGCCCCAGCGGGCACCGGCCGCCGCCATCCAGTCCAGCCTGGCCAATGCCGGCGTGCCCGACCTGCAGGACCAGCAACTGATGTCCTTGTCGGGGGGCCAGCTGCAGAGACTCTTGCTGGCCAGAGCGCTGCTGGCCGAGCCCAATCTGCTGCTGCTTGATGAACCGACCCAGGGGTTGGATCGGCGCGGCTCGGCCGATTTCTATCGGCAAATAGACCGGCTCAGGCAGGCGTTGAATTGCGCGGTGATCATGGTCAGCCATGACTTGCAGGTGGTGATGCGCCGGTCCGAGCGGGTGATCTGCCTGAACGGCCATATCCGTTGCCAGGGTCAACCGGCCGAGGTCGGCCGCTCTGCGGAGTTTCGTGCGTTGTTCGGGATTGAAGACGATGAGGACGCACTGGCGCTGTATAACCACCGGGAGCACAGCCACTGCGCTGGTGCCATGCGGGAGGCCGGGTGATGCTGGATGACTTCCTGATCAGGGCGGCGCTGGCCGGCGTTGGGGTGTCACTGGCCGCCGCGCCTCTGGGCTGCTTCATTGTGTGGCGGCGCATGGCCTATTTCGGCGACGCCACCGCCCACGCGGCCATGCTGGGCGTGGCCCTGTCGCTGACCTTGTCCACGCCCATTTTTGCCGGGGTGCTGCTCATCTCCCTGCTGATGGCGGTGACCGTCTCGACCCTGAGCGGGCGGGGCTATGCCATGGATACGCTGCTGGGTGTCATGGCCCACTCTGCGCTGGCCGTGGGGCTGGTCGCCGTGTCGTTTCTGTCTGGCGTGCGCATCAATCTGATGGCCTATCTGTTCGGCGATATCCTTGCGGTTGGCAGGACCGACCTGGCCATCATCTGGGGCGGCGCCTTGCTGGTGCTTGTGCTGGTCGGTTATCGCTGGTCCGCCCTGCTGCTGTCGACCCTGAGCCCGGATCTGGCGCTGGCCAGCGGTATTTCGCCGCGCCGGGAACAGCTGGTGCTGACCATCGCGCTGGCCATTGTGGTGGCGGTGTCTATTAAGGTGGTGGGCGTACTCCTTATTGCCTCCATGCTGATCATACCGGCCGCCAGCGCCCGCCGCTTCAGCCGAACGCCGGAAGCCATGGCCCTGATGGCCGCCGTCATTGGCGCCTGTGCGAGCGTGTCCGGTTTGACGCTGTCCTACCACTTCGACTCGCCGACTGGCCCGACGATTGTCTGTGTTGTAGCCTTGTTGTTCGTCGTTTTGAATGCGGCCCATGCCGTCACCCGGCGCATGAGGGCGGCTCACGAGCACCCAACACCTTGTTTGGACCGTCAGGATTGATCCCCAAGATGAACCGATATCGCGCCTTTACAGCGCTCCATACACTCACGCTTGCAGTCTGCGCGGCCGTCCTGCTGGTAACCAGCCTGACCCCCTCAAAAGCCCGATCAACTCTGTCAGGCCCGGCGGCACCGGGAGTGGCAGACGGGGAGCACCCGGATTCAGGAAAACCGCCAGCCCAAGAGGCACGTGTCGAAGAAAACCGTCAGACAGCGGATCACGCGGCGGATAAAACCGTGGCGTGGCAGGTGCGGCCCGGAGATGCTCTGAGTCGCATCTTCCGTGCCCACCAGGCACCCCTGGAGGATCTGCAGCAAATTTTATTGGCAGACACCGAATACCTGTCGCTGGAAACCCTGAGGCCCGGAACCCGGCTCGACCTGACCTTTGATGGAGAGGATCGATTCACGGCGCTGACCCTGCACCTGGACCCGGCGCGAAAAGTCGTTTATACGCGGCAACAGGACGGATCCTTTGTGCACCAGGCCATCGAGGCCGACACCTATTGGGTAACCGAGGTGCTGCGGGGCACGATCAATGGCAGCTTTTACGCATCAGCCCTGCGGGCGGGCCTGAGCCGGGCACAGATTCTGTTGATCGATCAATTGCTGGGGCACGGGCTCAATTTTCGCAAAGACCTGCGCGCCGGCGACCAGTTCAGCGTAATCCTTGGTCATGAAATGACCGGCGAGCACAGTACCGGTAACACCCGGATCGACGCCATCTCGCTGGTGCGCAGCTCCAGAACCCACAACGCCTTCCGGTTTGATGACGGCAACTACTACAATGAACACGGTGAGAGCGTGACCCCCGCTTTCCTGCGCTGGCCCACCCAAAAGCCCTACCGCGTGAGTTCACACTTCAACCTGAACCGGTTACACCCGATCACCGGGCGCCGGGCGCCCCATAACGGTGTCGACTTCGCCACACCGGTAGGCACCCCGATCCTCAGCACCGGCGACGGCATTGTCCGGCGTGTTGGCAACCATCCGTATGCAGGGAAGTACATCGACATTGACCATGGCGGCACCTACACCACCCGCTACCTCCATCTCCACAAGATTCTGGTCCGCAGAGGCGTGCAGGTACAACGCGGTCAGCGCATTGCACTGTCGGGTAATACCGGACGCAGCACCGGCCCTCACCTGCATTTTGAATTCCACATCAACGGTCGCCCGGTTGATCCCCTGACCGCCGAGATTCCCACCGCCGCCGCCATCCCCCAGGCCGCCAGCGCGCGCTTTGCGGCACAACTCAGGGAAAGGCTGGCTGTTATGAAATACGCAGGCAGTCGGTCGGATCTGCTTACCGCCGAATCCCCCCCTTTATTCAATTGACGCCCTGTTGCGGGTCAGGCACCGCGGGCGACCGATCAAACCGCTGGTTGCAGGCGCGGCAGCTTGATCGAAATCAGGGTCGCCAGCAGCAGGAACACCAGGGAGATCCACAAACACGCCTGCAACCCGGCACTGCCCTGACCGGCCAGCTGAAACACCCAGCCCGACAGCAAGGTTCCGAGCAGGCGCCCCATGGCATTGGACATGTAGTAGAAACCCACGTCCAGCGAGACCCCGTCCCGGCCGGCATAGCTGACAATCAGGTAGCTGTGCAGCGAGGAGTTAACGGCAAACACCGCGCCAAACAACAGCAGGCCGCCGATCAGCACGGTGGCGGGGTCCAGCTCAAACAGCAGTCCCAGCGCGATCAGCCCCGGTAACAGGGTCAGCAACGCCGCCCAGCCGGTCGCAGCACGGCCGTCGGGAACCTTGCCCGCCGCCTTGCCGGTCAATTTCGGTGCCAGCGCCTGCACCAGGCCGTAGCCGATCACCCACAGGGCGAGAAAGCCACCGGTCTGGCTGTGGTTCCAGCCCAAGGTCTGCGCCAGAAACACCGGCAAGGCCACCACAAACCAGACATCCCGGGCACCGAACAGGAACATCCGCGCCGCCGACAGAATGTTGATGGCGGGGCTTTTGGAGAGAATGTCGCGGAATTTGGGTTTGTGTTGGGCCTTACCCAGCTCCGCTTTCAGCAGCACCAGACTCAACAGCCACACCAGCGCCAGGGCCGTGGCCATGGATGCCACGGCACCGGCAAACCCCAACCCCATCAACAAGGCCCCACCAAGAAAAAAGCCCGCGCCCTTGAGCGCGTTCTTGGAGCCGGTCAGAATCGCCACCCACTGATAGAGTTTGCCCTGCGCATCCGCCGGTACCAGCAGCTTGATCGAGCTTTTGGCGCTCATCTTGTTCAGGTCTTTGGCGATGCCGGACAGCGCCTGCGCCGCCATCACCCAGGGCACGGTCAGCCAGGCGGCGGGCACCAGCAACATGGCCAGGGCAGCCACCTGCAGCAGCAACCCCGCGTTCATGGTGCGGTTGAGGCCCAGATGAGCCCCCAACCAGCCCCCCAGCAGATTGGTGATCACCCCGAAGATTTCGTAGAACAGAAACAACAGCGCGATTTCCAGCGGTGCATAGCCCAAACCATGAAAGTGCAGCACCACCAGCATGCGCAGCGCGCCGTCGGTCAGGGTAAAGGCCCAGTAATTGCCGGTCACCACCAGATACTGACGGATGGCGGGGGTGAGCTGGCTCAGCATTTACGCGCGTCCCACCTTCAGTGCCAGCTCCGCGGTACGGTTGGCGTAGCCCCATTCGTTGTCGTACCAGGCGTAGATTTTTACCTGGGTGCCATGCACCACCAGGGTGGAGAGCGCATCGATGATGCTGGAGCGCGGATCCGTCTGGTAGTCGATCGACACCAGCGGGCGTTCTTCATAGCCCAGAATGCCACGCAGCTCCCCCCCGGCCGCAGCTTTCAGCAGGGCGTTGACCTCTTCCGCGGTGGTGGTTCGTTCGACTTCAAACACACAGTCGGTGATCGAGGCGTTAGCCAGCGGCACACGGATAGCGTGACCGTCCAACTTGCCCTGCAGTTCCGGAAAAATCCGGGTGATCGCGGTGGCCGAGCCGGTGGTGGTGGGGATCAGACTCAGGCCACAGGCACGGGCCCGGCGCAGATCCTTGTGGGGCGCATCCAGAATGGTCTGGGTGTTGGTGATACTGTGTATGGTGGTCATGGAGCCATGCCTGATGCCCAGCTGCTCGTGGATCACCTTGACCACCGGTGCCAGACAGTTGGTGGTGCAGGAGGCCGCGGTGACGATCGAATGCACTGCCGGGTCATACAGATGATCGTTGACCCCCATGACCACATCGAGCACCCCCTCTTCCTTCACCGGTGCGGTGACCACCACCCGTTTCACCCCCTGATCCAGATAGGCCTGGAGCACCTCTTGTGTCTTCATCTTGCCGGAGGCCTCAATCACCAGATCGCAGCCGGACCAATCGGTTGCTGCGATGGCCGTGTTGCGGCTGACCGTGGCCCGCCGGTCACCGATCTGCATTACTTCGCCGTCGGCCGTGGCCTCGTATTGCCAGCGTCCATGCACCGAATCGAAATTCAGCAGGTGTGCCAGGGTGGCCGCATCGCCGGCGGGGTCGTTGATGTGTACCAGCTCGACGTCCTTTTGTTCATAGAGCGCACGCAGGGTCAAACGCCCCATGCGGCCGAAACCGTTGATTCCGATTTTAATGGTCATGATATTGCTCCGGTTGATGATGGGCTGAGTTCAGAATACAGAAACCTTGGCCCAGTGGCTGCACGCCTTCGGCGGCAACGCCTGCATGGCCGCAGCCCACTCTTCAGGTGAGTGAGAGGTGACGGTCATAAGCGATCCTCTTAATGGGCATACCAGGGGCGCGTTTTATTGACGAAATACACCAGCGACAGCATGACTGGCACCTCCACCAACACGCCGACCACAGTCGCCAGGGCCGCACCCGAGTGCAAGCCGAACAGCGAGATTGCCACCGCCACCGCCAGCTCGAAGAAGTTGGAGGTGCCGATCATGCAGGCGGGAGCCGCCACCTTATGGGGCAGGCGCAACCACCAGGCGGCCGCGTAGGCGATCATGAAAATACCGTAGGTCTGGATCAGCAGTGGGATGGCGATCATGCCGATGGTCTGCGGCTGGGCCAGAATGGTTTCCGCCTGAAAACCGAACAGCAGCACCACCGTAGCCAGCAGGCCCAGAATCGACCAGGGCTTCAGGGTACGCAGAAGTCCGTCGAGTCTGGCGCCATCGCCGTTGCGCTCCATCCGGTGTCGCGTCCAGACCCCGGCGACCAGCGGCAGCACCACATAGAGCACCACCGACAGCAACAGGGTTTCCCAGGGCACATGGATATCGCTGACGCCCAACAGAAAGGCGGCAATCGGTGCAAACGCGAAAATCATGATGACGTCGTTCACCGAGACCTGCACCAGAGTGTAGTTGGCATCCCCCCGGGTCAGCTGGCTCCAGACGAACACCATGGCGGTACAGGGCGCCACACCCAGCAGGATCATGCCGGCGATGTACTCGCCGGCGGTTTGCGGATCCACCCAGTCGGCAAAAATCACGCGGAAGAACAGCCAGCCCAGCGCGGCCATGGTAAATGGCTTGATCAGCCAGTTAATAACCAGGGTCAGCACCAACCCCTTCGGCTTCTTGCCGACATCCTTGATCGAGCTGAAGTCGATCTGCACCATCATCGGGTAGATCATTACCCAGATAAGCACCGCCACCGCCAGATTGACGTGGGCAAACTCCAGCCGGGCAATCCCCCCAAAGAGCCCGGGAACCAGATTGCCCAATGTCACCCCGGCAAGCATACACAGGCCCACCCAAAGGGTGAGGTAACGTTCAAAAATCCCCATTTACTTCATACTCCCTCTGTGCAGGAAACGGCTTGACGGCCGTGTCGGTTGAGCGTTTGTATCAAAGGTCATGCACCGGCTCCTGGTCGCAGATGCTGCCCTGAGGTGAGGGGCGGCCAGGCATGGCGCTCAGGCGGGCCCGGGGGAGTTCCAGCAATGGCGTACTGTGCTCCAGCGTGGTTCGCAGGATGTCCCGCATCCAGTCGTTCAGCAGCGGATGAATGCGATAAAACACCCATTGCCCCTGGCGTCGATCCAGCAACAGGCCCACTTTGCGCAGTTGACCCAGATGCCTTGAAATCCTGGGCTGTGGCAACTCCAGTGCCGCCATCAGTTCACAGACACACAACTCCCCTTCCTGCTCGATTAGCAACAAACTCAGCAGACGGGTGTCATCGGCCAGGGATTTAAAAAAATCCACCGGTTGTATCGACTTCAGCTCTGACTTGACGTCCTTGCTGTTGACCCGCACAAACAGGCGTATCCGTTCACCAATGTCCTCCAGGGTGCGCGCAAACGCCTTGGGATCGCTACTGATTTTGGGGTCGGGGAAGTCCCACGCCATCACCACACCGCGGCCAGGCCAGTGCCGGCACTCCATGTGCGCCTTGTCGCACAAGCTGATCACGAAGTCGAAATGCTGATCCGCAAGACTCCCGATGGACTTGGACGCCAGTCCCGTAGTTGCCAGCCCGTAATCCTGCAACGCCTTCAGGGTACGCGGATCGATAACGGAAGGTTCGGTGCCGGCGCTGAACACCTCGAAACGGTCACTGGCCAGGTGGCGCAGCAAGGCTTCCGCCATCTGCGAACGAGCCGAATTGGCCGTACACACAAACAGTACCCGTTGCATTGCACCCTCTCCAAGCCACTTTTCGGTGACAATACATACCGAAAACGAGATATGCAATAAAACGAATATATTTTTTTTCGATTACAACAGTGCAGACGACGCCACGGATACTGGCAGGCCTGCGAGCGGCCAATGGCACGGCCAGAGAACAGGGCCAAGCTGGCCTGATCCCTGAACTTGACAAGGGGGTCGAGAAGCGAAAACAGTTCCGGATCGGAAAGGAAAAGAGACTAATGGAAGTCCCGGGGCCGGGCAGGCAGTGCGAACACCAGCCACCGACGGTTGACAGGTTCAACCTGAGCGATGGCCGGCGGGGGTGAGCGTTACTCCACCGTCACACTCTTGGCCAGATTGCGCGGCTGGTCCACATCGGTGCCTTTCAATACGGCGACGTGGTAGGACAGCAGCTGCAGCGGCAGGGTGTACACGATCGGTGCGGTGATGGGGTGCACCGAGGGGATTTCCAGCACGTGCAGGCCGGGCTCCGCCTTCACCTCGGCGGCCTGATCGGCGAACACGAACAGCTCGCCGCCGCGGGCGCGCACTTCTTCCATGTTGGACTTCAGCTTTTCCAGCATCTCGTTGTTGGGCGCCACGGTGACCACCGGCATGTCGCTGTCAACCAGCGCCAGCGGGCCGTGTTTGAGTTCACCGGCGGGGTAGGCTTCGGCGTGAATGTAGGAAATCTCCTTGAGTTTCAGCGCGCCTTCCTGGGCCACCGGGTACATGCTGCCCCGGCCCAGAAACAGACTGTGCACCTTGTCCATAAACGCCCGGCTCATCTCGGCGATGCGACCGTCCAGCGCCAGAGCGGCGGCGACCTGACCGGGCAGTTCATGCAGCGCCGCAACGATATCGGCTTCGGTGTCCTCGGACAGGCCGTTATGGCGGGCCAGCGCCAGGGTAAAGATCAGCAAGGCGGTGAGCTGGGTGGTGAACGCTTTGGTGGACGCCACGCCGATTTCCGGACCGGCCTGGGTCATGATCACCAGATCGGATTCGCGCACCAACGAACTGCCGGGCACGTTACAGATTGCCAAGGCCGCGCGGAACCCGGCCTGTTTGGCCTGCCGCAACGCGGCCAGGGTGTCGGCGGTTTCGCCGGACTGGGAAATGCACAGGAACAGGGTGTCCGGCTGGATCACGTGTTTGCGATAGCGGAACTCGGACGCCACTTCCACCGAACAGGGGATGCCGGCCAGCTCTTCGATCCAGTAACGGGCCACCATGCCGGCGTGGTAGCTGGTGCCGCAGGCGATGATCTGCACGTGCCGAACCTGTTCCAGCAGGCGCTCCGCAGCGGTCCCCAAGGCCTGTTCCAGCACGCGGTTGTGGGTCAGACGGCCGGCCATGGTGGCCTGAATCACCTGCGGCTGTTCGTAGATCTCCTTCAACATGAAGTGGCGGTATTCACCCTTGTCGGCCGCTTCAGTGCCATGCTCGAAGCGGTTGACCGGACGCTCACCGGGGCGGCCATCCCGATCCCACACGGTGACCCGGTCCTTGCGGATCTCGGCGACATCGCCTTCCTCCAGCACCATGAAACGGTCGGTCACCGGCAACAGCGCCAGCTGGTCGGAGGCAATGAAGTGCTCGCCGATGCCCACACCGATCACCAGCGGGCTGCCCTCCCGGCAGACAATCAGGTGTTCGGGTTCGTCGGCGTGCATCACCGCCAGGGCGTAGGCGCCCCGCAGCTGGCTGATGGCGGCCTTGACGGCTTCCAGCAAGGAGGTCGCAGTCTGCAGTTGTTGATGAATCAGATGGACGACCACTTCGGTGTCGGTCTGCGAGCTGAACTCATAGCCCGCCGCCCGCAGGGTCTCCCGCAGTTCCTGGTAGTTCTCAATGATGCCGTTGTGGACAATCGCCAGGCGCTCGCCGGACATGTGTGGGTGGGCGTTCACCCGGGAAGGCTCCCCGTGGGTGGCCCAGCGGGTATGGGCGATGCCGACCGTGCCGCTGCAGGGCGATTGCGCCACCGCGTCGGCCAGGGCCGCCACTTTGCCCACTTCCCGGGCCCGCTGGATGGCGCCATTGTTGCCGAGCACCGCCATACCGGCGGAGTCGTACCCGCGGTATTCCAGCCGCCGCAGGCCTTCCAGCAAGATTCCTTCCACATCCCGTTCCGAGACTGCGCCTACAATTCCACACATGTGCTGGTCACCTATTGCTGCAATTTCGTCTGTAAATTAGCCGGTTCCTGAGCCCGCTGCCCGGTAACGGACGGTCAGCTCTGTTTTTCAGGACGCTGCCAGTGCTGTATGTTGCGCTGGCGGCTGCGGGCCACGGCCAGTTCTTCCGCCTCAACGTCACGGGTCACTGTGGATCCGGCCCCCACCACCGCCCGTTCACCCACACTTACCGGTGCCACCAGCGCGGTATTGGAACCAATGAAACTGCCATCGCCCAGCCGGGTCTGATACTTGTTCACACCGTCGTAGTTGCAGGTAATGGTGCCGGCACCCACGTTCACCTCGGTGCCCAGGGTGGCGTCACCCACGTAACTGAGGTGATTGATTTTGCTGCCCGCGCCCACCACCGCTTGCTTGGTCTCGACAAAATTACCGATCTTGGTGCGATCCGCCAATTGGGTGCCGGGGCGCAACCGCGCAAAGGGCCCGATCTGGGCGTCACGGCCCACGCTGGCCCCGTCAATGACCGAGTGTGCATGAACCCGGGTCCCACTGCCAAGCCGGGCGTTGCGGATCACACACCCCGGGCCGATGCTGACACCGTCGGCCAGGGTGACCTCGCCTTCAAACACCGCGTTGACGTCAATGTACACATCGGCACCCACGGTGACCTGACCGCGCACATCGACCCGTTCAGGATCGGCCAGGGTGGCACCCTCCAGCATCAGCCGCTGGGCTTGCTGGCGTTGATACCAGCGCTCCAGCTCCGCCAGTTGCACCCGGTTGTTCACCCCCTGCACTTCGAAGCCGGTGTCCGGCTGGGCCACCTGAATGGCGACCTCATGGGCCGCGGCCATGGCGATCACATCGGTGAGGTAGTACTCCCCCTGAGCGTTGTTGTTACCCAGCTGAGGCAGCCAGGATTTCAACAGGCGCGCGTTTACCGCCAGAATGCCGGTGTTTACTTCGGTGATGCGCAGTTGCTCGGGGCTGGCGTCCTTCTGCTCCACAATGGCCACCACCGCACCGTCTTCAGCGCGCACAATGCGGCCGTAGCCGTCCGGGTTATCCAGAGTGACCGTCAATAAGGCCAGCGAGTGGTCACTGACTTGCGACACCAGCCGTTGCAGGGTGTCCGCTTTGATCAACGGGACATCACCGTACAGCACCAGCACCCGGGCGTCGTCGGGAATTGCCGGTAACGCCTGTGCCACCGCGTGGCCGGTGCCCAATTGCTGCTCCTGCAGCGCCCAGGTGACATCCGCCGCCGGGGTGGCCTGTTGCACCTGCTCGGCGCCGTGACCGATCACTCCGTGGATGCCTGCCGCCCCCAGGGCCCGGGCGGTATCGATCACATGGTGCAACATCGGTTTTCCGGCAACGGCGTGGAGCACTTTCGGCTGCAAGGATTTCATTCTGGAGCCCTGGCCGGCGGCCAGAACCACAACGTGTAAAGAACTCATATCAGTACAGTGCTCCTGCGCTCTGGAGTTACCCAAAAAAAACCGCAGCCTTTGTGATTCAGGCAGCCTGACATTCATCGGCTGGCGTACCTGACTCACAAAAGATGCGGTTGTGGTGAGAATACCCGTCACCCGTTAGGGTTTATCGCATTTTGCGACGCAGCTGTTGAATGGTGCGAAGCTGGGCAGCAGCTTCGGCCAGTTCAGCAGCGGCCCGTGAGTATTCAAATTCACCGGTCTTGTCGGCAAGCGCCTTCTCGGCCTCACGCTGGGCCTCCAACGCAGCCGCTTCGTCCACATCCTTGGCGCGAACAGCCGTGTCAGCCAGCAGCGTGACGAGGTTCGGCTGAACCTCCAGATAACCGCCGGAAACGTAGAGAATCTCTTCCTCACCGCCCTGCTTGATCACCCGCACGGGGCCGGGCTTCAGTTCGGTCAACAGCGGAGTGTGACCCGGGGCTATCCCCAGGTCTCCCTGTGAACCGGCCGCGATCAGCATTTCGATCAGTCCGGAATAGATTTTCTCTTCGGCACTTACCACATCACAATGCACGGTTATACCCATGTCGGTTGCCTCTCTGGTCGATCCGGTAATGGTGGCTTGGGGTTACTTATCGCCCTTGCTCTTCATTGCCTTCGCTTTCTCGACCGCTTCCTCAATGGATCCTACCATGTAAAACGCCTGTTCGGGCATATCATCGTAGTCGCCGTTAAGAATGCCCTGGAAGCTGCTGATGGTCTCCTTCAACGGCACGTACTTACCGGGGGCACCGGTGAAGACTTCAGCAACGTGGAACGGCTGCGACAGGAAACGCTCAATCTTACGGGCGCGGAAGACGGTCAGTTTGTCTTCTTCTGACAGCTCATCCATACCCAGAATGGCGATGATGTCCTGCAGTTCCTTGTAGCGCTGCAGGTTGTTCTGCACGCCACGGGCGATGTCGTAATGTTCCTGACCGATGATCAGCGGGTCCAGCTGACGAGAGGTGGAATCCAGCGGATCGATCGCCGGGTAGATACCCTTGGAGGCGATGTCACGGCTCAGTACCACGGTGGCATCCAGATGCGAGAACGTGGTGGCTGGCGAGGGGTCAGTCAAGTCATCCGCCGGTACGTAGACCGCCTGGATCGACGTGATCGAACCGTCTTTGGTGGAGGTGATCCGCTCCTGCAGCTCACCCATTTCCTGGGCCAGCGTCGGCTGGTAACCTACCGCAGAAGGCATACGGCCCAACAGGGCGGATACTTCGGTACCGGCCAGGGTGTAACGGTAGATGTTGTCAACGAACAACAGTACGTCACGACCTTCGTCACGGAACTTCTCCGCCATGGTCAGACCGGTCAGCGCCACACGCAACCGGTTTCCGGGGGGCTCGTTCATCTGCCCGTAGACCATCGCTACTTTGTCGAGGACGTTGGAGTCCTTCATTTCGTAGTAGAAGTCGTTCCCTTCCCGGGTACGCTCACCGACACCGGCGAAAACCGACAGACCGGAGTGCTCTTTGGCGATGTTGTTGATCAGCTCCATCATGTTGACGGTCTTACCAACACCGGCACCACCGAACAGGCCGACTTTACCGCCCTTGGCGAACGGGCACAGCAGGTCAATAACCTTGATTCCGGTTTCCAGCAGGTCGGATGAGGCGGCCTGCTCCGCGTAACTGGGTGCCTTGCGGTGAATACCCCAGCGCTCGTCTTCACCAATCGGGCCCTGTTCGTCGATGGGACGACCCAGAACATCCATGATGCGGCCCAGAGTCTTCACTCCGACCGGTACGGAAATGGGTTTGTTGGTGTTTTCTGCTTTCAGGCCACGCTTCAGGCCTTCGGTGCTGCCCATGGCGATGGTGCGTACAACGCCGTCGCCCAGCTGCTGCTGAACTTCCAGTGTTGTTTCACCACCCTCAAGCAGCAGGGCGTCATAAACGTTGGGTACGGAGTCACGTGGAAATTCCACGTCGATAACCGCGCCAATGATCTGAACGATTTGTCCGCTACTCATGCTCGGTTCCTCGTTATCTAATAGTCTCTAAAACCTGTTGGATCGTGGGTCTGGATCAGACCGCGGTAGCGCCGCTTACGATCTCGGAAATCTCTTGGGTAATCGCCGCCTGACGCGCCTTGTTGTAGACCAACTGCAGTTCGTCGATGATGTCACCCGCGTTATCGGTCGCGCTCTTCATGGCGATCATTCTGGCGGCCTGTTCGCACGCCAGGTTCTCCACCACACCCTGGTATACCTGGGATTCGATAAAGCGTGGCAGAAGACCATCGAGGATCTCCCGGGGCTCGGGCTCGTACAGATAGTCCGGCTGTCGGACATTCAGCTCCGCATCGGCCTTGTCACCGGAGGGAAGCGGCAACAGCTGCTCTACCCGGGGGGTCTGCGTCATGGTGTTCACAAACTCGTTGTGCACCAGATACAAGCGGTCGATTTTGCCTTCGGTGAAGGCATCCAGCATGACTTTGACGTTACCGATCAGATGCTCGGCGCTCGGGTTGTCACCCAACTGGGTCAACGCAGCCACCACATTACCGCCGTAGTTGCGGAAAAAGGACGCGCCTTTCTGCCCGATTGCACAGAGATCGATGCCTGCGCCTTTCTGGTTCCACACCGCCATTTCACCGGCGAGGGTTTTAAACAGGTTATGGTTCAGACCACCACACAGACCCCGGTCCGTCGATACCACGATATAACCGACACGCTTGACCTCGCGTTCGATCATAAAGGGATGCCGGTACTCAGAGTTTGCCTTCGCAATGTGTCCGATAACCTGCAGCATCTTTTCTGCATAGGGACGCGTGGCCTGCATGCGCTCCTGAGCTTTACGCATTTTACTCGCCGCCACCATTTCCATGGCGCTGGTGATTTTCTGCGTGTTCTTGATGCTCGAAATCTGGTTACGTATTTCTTTTCCGATGGCCATAACTCACTGCCCTTTCAAGTTAGACACCCGCTGTGACGAAACCGGCCTGCGAC
Organism: Marinobacter sp. X15-166B; assembly: GCF_001752365.1. Classification (GTDB taxonomy): domain Bacteria; phylum Pseudomonadota; class Gammaproteobacteria; order Pseudomonadales; family Oleiphilaceae; genus Marinobacter. Next base: position 1,280,764 of record NZ_MEIY01000001.1, read on the forward strand.
GGATCGCAGGCCGACTTGTTACCAGCTCTGAGTGGTCTTGAATGTCTCAAGTGCAGCTTTCAGGCCGGCGGCGATGTCATCGTTGTAATCGCCGTTTTCGTTGATCTTGGCCAGAAGCTCAGATTGCTCTGCGCGCATCCAGTCAATCAGCTGGGCTTCAAAGGCCACAACTTTGTCCACATCAACGTCATCCAGGAAGCCTTCGTTGGCTGCGTACAGCACGGTACCCATTTCAGCCACGGTCATCGGGCTGTACTGGTTCTGCTTCATCAGCTCGGTAACCCGCTGCCCGTGCTCCAGCTGCTTGCGCGTGGCTTCGTCAAGGTCAGACGCAAACTGCGCAAACGCCGCCAGTTCGCGGTACTGGGCCAATGCCAGACGGATGTTACCACCCAGCTTTTTCATGATCTTGGTCTGCGCGGCACCACCTACCCGGGAGACCGACACACCTGCGTTCATCGCCGGACGGATGCCGGAGTTAAACAGGTTGCTCTCCAGGAAGATCTGACCGTCGGTGATGGAGATCACGTTGGTCGGTACGAATGCGGATACGTCACCGGCCTGGGTTTCGATGATCGGCAAGGCGGTCAGAGAACCGGTTTTACCTTTCACTTCACCGTTGGTGAACTTCTCAACGTAGTCGGCGTTGACGCGGGATGAACGCTCCAGCAGACGGGAGTGGAGATAGAACACGTCACCGGGGTAGGCCTCACGACCGGGTGGACGACGCAACAGCAGGGAAATCTGACGGTAAGCAACGGCCTGTTTGGACAGGTCATCGTAAACAATCAGGGCATCTTCACCGCGGTCACGGAAATATTCACCCATGGAGGTGCCGGAGTACGGCGCCAGGAACTGCATGGCGGCCGGATCGGCGGCGCCGGCGGCGACGATGATGGTGTGATCCAGAGCACCGTGCTCTTCCAGCTTGCGCACCACCGCCGCAATCGACGACTGCTTCTGGCCGACGGCTACGTAGATACACTTGATGCCGGTGTTCTTCTGGTTGATGATTGCATCGATGGCCACCGCCGTCTTACCGATCTGACGGTCACCGATGATCAGCTCACGCTGGCCACGGCCGATGGGTACCATGGTATCGATGGCTTTCTGACCGGTCTGGACCGGCTCATCAACCGACTGACGCTCGATTACACCGGGCGCGACTTTTTCGATGGGGGAGGTCAGGCTGGTGCCCAGATCGCCTTTACCGTCGATCGGGTTACCCAGACCGTCGACCACCCGGCCCAGCAGTTCCGGACCGATGGGTACTTCCAGAATGCGGCCGGTGCACCGGACTTTCTGACCTTCCGCCAGATCTTCGTAGTCACCCAGAACAACCGCACCGACGGAGTCGCGCTCGAGGTTGAGCGCCATGCCGAAGGTACCGTTGGCAAATTCAATCATCTCACCGTACATGACGTCGGCAAGACCGTGCACCTCTACAATGCCGTCATAGACGGACAGGATGGTGCCTTCATTTCTCGTTTCGGAAGAGAGATCGAGTTTTTCAATTCTCTTCTTGATGATGTCACTGATCTCGGATGGATTCAGTTGCTGCATGCCTTTATCCTCAAACCTTGTGCTGAAATCAGGAGCCCATGGCGTCGGCCATCTTGGCCAGCTTTCCACGTACAGACGCATCAATGACAAGATCACCGGTGCGGACAATCACACCACCGATGATGGATTTGTCCAAAGATGCCGTGATTGACACTTTGCGCTCAAGCTTGGCTGACAATACCTGGGTTAGCTTCTGCTGTTGTTCGGCCGTCAGCTCGTAAGCGGCGGTTACCTCTAGATCAACCGTACGCTCCAGATCAGCCCGATACGTGTTGAACAGCGCTGCTATCTCGGGAAGCAGAGCCAGTCTGCGATTCTCAGCAAGGAGTTCGAAGAAGTTGCGCTGGTGCTCAGAGACGGTTTGCTCCGTCACGTCCAGAATCAACTCGGCCTTCTTCACCTCTTCCATACCCGGATTCGCGAGAAGCTTTTCTATTACGTCGTTCGCGGCGACAAAGCCTGCATAGGTCAACAGCTCAGACCACTCCGCCAGCTGCTGCTGGTCTCGAGCGGCCTGAAAAGCGGCCTTTGCATACGGGCGTGCCAACGTTCTCGGTTCTGCCATGATAAACCTCGTCGTTTAGAGTTCTGCCGCCAGCTTGTCCAGCATTTCGCTGTGCTTGTTGGCATCGACAGAGGTTTCCAGGATTTTCTCAGCACCCGCGATGGCAAGTGTCGCCACTTCGGCCCTGAGTGCATCCCGAGCCTGAACACGCTCCTGGTGAATTTCCGCCCGGGCCTGCTCGATGAGCTTTTCGGCTTCTTTGCGGGCTTCGTCTTTAGACGCTTCCACAATTTGAGCGGCGCGTTTGTTGGCCTGTTCAATGAGGACAGCAGCTTCTTCTTTGGCCGTGCGCATTTTTGCGGCGGCGTTCTCCTGAGCAAGCTCAAGGTCCAGAGAAGCCCGGTCAGCAGCGGAGAGACCATCGGCAATTTTCTTCTGGCGTGCTGCCATGGCTGCGGTAACCGGCGGCCAGACAAACTTCACGCAGAACCAGACGAAAATAGCGAAGGCAATCGATTGCCCTATCAACGTAAGGTTTATATTCACGGCAATATACCTCTTGCTATTCGTTGCATGCTGGAAACCAAAAAGCCGGGCGCCCGGTTCTGAGGATCAGAACAGCACCCGTGTTTTTTGGCAGTGTTAGCCAGCAACAACAAAGATCAGGTACATCGCGATACCAACACCGATCATGGGTACCGCATCCAGCAGACCGGCCATGATGAAGGTTTTAACCTGCAGCTGGTTAGCCATTTCGGGCTGGCGAGCGGTTGCTTCCAGCAGTTTGCCACCCAGAATACCAAAGCCGATACCGGTAGCCAGTGCGCCCAAGCCGATAATGACCGCTGCTGCCATGTACACCATTGACATATCCATCAAGAACTCCTCAGTTTTTCATTTGGTTAAGGGTTTGTTTTTTAAAGCGTAAATCAGTGATCTTCGTGCGCTGATGCCAGATATACGATGGTCAGCATGGTAAAGATAAAGGCCTGCAGCGGTACCACCAGAATGTGGAAGATGGCCCACGGCAGGTTCAGCGTCCACTGAATCCAGAAGGGCAGCAACGCGATCAGGATAAACACCACCTCGCCGGCGTACATGTTCCCGAACAGACGCAGTGCCAGACTGATGGGTTTAACGATCAGTACCAGGACTTCCAGCACCAGGTTGACCGGGATCAGGGCCCAGTGGTTGAAGGGCTGCAGACTCAGCTCTTTGGCAAAGCCGCCCACACCCTTTACTTTCAGGCTGTAGTACAGAATCAGGATGAACACACCAATGGAGATCCCAAAGGTGGCGTTGGGATCGGTGGTCGGTACGATCTTGAAATATTCCAGACCCAGCGCCTGGGCCAGTACCGGGATGAAATCCACCGGGATGAACTTGAGCGCGTTCATCAGCAGGATCCACATGAAAATGGTCAGGGCCAGGGGCGCAATGATCGGGTTACGGGCGTGGAAACCGTCGCGCACGATGCTTTCGATGAACTCGATGCACACTTCAACCACGTTCTGCAACCCACCAGGCACCCCGGTGGTCGCCCGCGTGGCCACAAACCGGAACAGGCCCAGGAACAACACCCCCATGGCGATGGACCAGCCAAGGGTGTCCACGTGAAACGCCATGAAGCCCATGTCGGACGCTTCCTGCGCGGTGTGCGCGAAGGTCCAGGTGGCTTCCTGAAGTTGGGTTACCGTGCCGTCTGTGGCGACGCGCTCATAACCTTCAGGAAGCTTTCCATAGGTCAGGTTCTGAAGGTGATGCTTAATGTACTCTACTGGAGTATCAGCCATACCGCTCTCATTCAGTTATCGCCGTGGTTGCGGCCGTATCAGCCAGCGCACCGCGCTGCCCGTTACAACCATCACGGCAAAAGTGAATAACAGAGCCGGCACATGTACCGGCTCCATTAAAGTGAAAACTGCCGCAAAAGACGCTGCGGTAAGGGCGATTTTGGTGGACTCCGCCCGAAACAAATTCCCCACCATCAGACGCACGTGACGGGCGCCTTCGTAACGATAAACCTGATGCGCAAAATACGCGTTTGGCACCACCACAATAAGACCGCCCAAAAATGCGGAATAACCGGCCAAACGTCCGTCCAACACCCACACCAGGCTCAGAATGATCAACACCAGCAGGTCAACAGCAAACCATTGTGCTATCGGTGGCCGGGTGATTCTATGTTGCTGCAATTTCATATCATCAGCCATCATTCCAAGCGCGCGGAATTATATGTGTTAAGCGGAAGGTGTTCAACCGGATGGTTCAGAATTTCTGGATAAAAATCGACCAAAATTACGCTCGGCCGGGTTCGTTTATCACAACTTGTGTTGGCGACAGATTACCGTAACGACATGTGGTGGTTGGCTGGCATCCGCCGTCGCAAATATTTTTTTCCCCGCGGTTAGCGGATGTGGCCGAGAATGCCGTCCAACTCGTCCAACGAGCTGTATTCGATCACCAGCTTGCCTTTGCCGCGCTGGTTGTGGGCAATGGACACCCGGGCCCCGAGTCGCTCGGCCAGGTCGTCCTGCAAGGCACGGATGTTCGGGTCCAGCGCCCGCGGCTCGGGCTTTGGCGCAGTGGCTTGCTGCTGCAGATTGCGCACCAGCGCTTCAGTCTGGCGCACCGACAAAGACCTGGCCACCACCTGCCGGGCCACCTGCAATTGCTGCTCCGGTGGCAGGGTGAGCATGGCCCGGCCATGGCCCATTTCCAGATCGCCGTGCTCCAGCATGATGCGCACGTCCTCGGTCAGCCCGATCAGGCGCAACAGATTGGTGATGGTGGTGCGGGACTTGCCCACCGCTTCGGCCACCTGCGCCTGGGTCAGCCCGAACTCATCCTGAAGCCGCTGCAGGGCAAACGCCTCTTCGATGGGGTTGAGGTTTTCCCGCTGGATGTTTTCGATCAGCGCCATGGCAATGGCGGCTTCATCGGGCACGGTGCGGATAATGGCGGGGATACGGTCCAGCTCCGCCATTTGCGCGGCCCGCCAGCGCCGTTCGCCAGCGATCAGCTCGTATCGGCCTTCCGCGAGCGGCCGCAACACCACCGGCTGCATCACCCCCTGTTGGCGGATGGAATCAGCCAGTTCCTGCAGGGCCGCGGGATCCATGTCACGGCGGGGCTGATACTTGCCACGTTGAATCAGGTCCACGGGCACGTCCCGCAATTCGCCGTCCCGCGCGCTACTCTCCTGCCCCAGATCCACTTTCGAGCCAGCCAGCAAAGCGCCCAGGCCACGCTCACCCAATCCTCGTTTTTTTGCCGCCATGTTGCTAGTCATCTGTCCCTATGTGTATCAGTCGGTGTGCAGGCCATCTTACACGGCCACGGCTGACGATGTCTTTTGAGTGCCGTGACGCCTCACCATTTCACCGGCCAGTGCCAGATAGGCAATGGCTCCCTTGGAAGTCCGGTCATACGCCAGCGCCGGCAAGCCGTAGCTGGGTGCTTCAGCCAGCCGGACGTTGCGGGGGATGACGACTTTATACAGTTTATCGCCAAAGTACTCAGTCAGCTGGGCGGACACGTCCAGGGTCAGACTGTTGCGCGGGTCGTACATGGTGCGCAGAATTCCTTCAACCTGCAGATTGGGATTGACCACCTCCTGAATCTGCTCGATGGTGTTCATCAGGGCGGCCAGCCCTTCCAGCGCATAGTACTCGCACTGCATCGGAATCAGCACGCTGTCCGCTGAAGACAGGGCGTTCACCGTCAACAGGCTGAGGGATGGCGGACAGTCGATCAGGATGTAATCGTAATTGTTGCGCACCGCGCCCAACGCCACCCGCAAGCGGTGTTCACGCCCGATTTCATTCATCAGCTCCACTTCGGCGGCGGTCAGATCGCCGTTGGCGGGGAGGATATCGAAGCCGGGCACCTCCAGGTGCTGGATCACTTCCGCCGCGCTGGCGCGCTTGGTCAGCAGGTCGTACCCGGACAGGGTCAGGGTGTTTTTGTCCAGTCCGCTGCCCATGGTCGCGTTTCCCTGGGGGTCCATGTCGATCAGCAACACCCGGCGCTTGGTGGCAGCCAGCGAGGCCGCCAGGTTGACGCAGGTGGTGGTTTTACCAACACCCCCCTTCTGGTTGGTCACCGCTATCACACGCGCCATGGTTGGTCTCCTGCCCTGGGCTCTTAATGGTTCGAATCACGATCAATAACAAGGAGGTGCCGTTCGCCGGAGCACCCCGGTACCGCCAGTGCCTGATGACTGCGCATCCGCCAGCCCGCGGGCAGCGCCGCCACTTCATCATCCGGAAACTGGCCTTTCATAGCAAGAAACTCACCGTCTTCCGCCAGTAAATGCCCGCACCAGTCCACCAGGTTGCGCAGCGCGGTGAACGCACGGCTGCTGATCTGCTGGTACAAAACGTCTGCCGGGCACTGCTCGGCGCGCCCATGGATGATGTCGACATTGGCCAGGTTCAGCTCAAGCACACACTGGGTCAGGAACCGGGTTTTCTTGCTGTTGCTGTCCAGTAGTGTAAAGCGCCGGTCCGGACATGCAATAGCCAGCGGAATCCCTGGCAGACCGCCCCCGGCGCCCACATCCAGCAGATGGGGCGCGGTCACGCGGGGCAGGATACTGAGACTGTCCAGCAACTGCCGTGACACCATCTCGGCGGGCTCACGCACCGCAGTCAGATTATAGGCCCTGTTCCACTTGTTCAGCAGGGCAAGAAAATCGAGCAGCCGCGTTTGCTGCTGCGCCGTGAGGGTGACCCCCAACTGCTGGAGGCCGGCGCCGAGCTGCTCGCGCCAAAGGGTTTCGGTCATTACGGTCGTCGTCATGGGTCGGTGGAGCGTGAATCAAGCCGGTGTATTACGCAGCAGGTCCCGCTTTTTCAGATGGATAAGCAGCTGTGAAATGGCCGCGGGGGTGACCCCCGGTATGCGCGACGCCTGGGCGATGGTCTCGGGGCGCACCGCCTCCAGCTTTTGCTTGATTTCATTGGACAGGCCGCCGATGCCATCGAGATTCAGATCGGCCGGCAGGCGGGTGTTCTCGTTGCGGCGCAACCGCTCGATATCGGCTTCCTGCCGCGAGATATAACCTTCGTATTTGATTTCGATCTCCACCTGGTCCGCCACCACCGGGTCATCGGCACGGGCGCCGCTGATGGCGGCAATCTGGTCGTAGCCGATTTCCGGCCGCCGCAGCAAATCGGCAAGGGTGGCGTCCCGCCCCAGCGGCTGCTTGAGGTAACCGTTGGCGATGGTGGCAGCCTCCGTGCCCGGGTGAATGCGGGTGGTGTCCAGGCGGTTGCGCTCCCGGGCAATGCTGTCGCGCTTGTGATTGAACCGGGCCCAGCGGTCGTCGTCCACCAGACCCAGCGTGCGGCCGGTTTCCGTCAGCCGCAGGTCGGCGTTGTCTTCCCGCAAAATCAGCCGGTATTCCGCACGACTGGTGAACATCCGGTAGGGCTCGGTGGTGCCCATGGTGATCAGATCGTCCACCAGCACGCCGATGTAGGCTTCATCCCGACGCGGGTACCAGGCTTCTTTACCCTGCGCCTGCAGGGCGGCGTTGAGGCCCGCCAGCAAGCCTTGAGCGCCGGCCTCTTCGTAACCGGTGGTGCCATTGATCTGGCCGGCAAAATACAACCCCTGGATAAACTTGGTTTCCAGAGTGTGGCGCAAATCCTGTGGGTTCAGGTAATCGTACTCAATGGCGTAACCGGGCCGGGTAATATGGGCGTTTTCAAAGCCCGGAATCGAGCGCACCGCCGCCAACTGGATATCAAACGGCAGGCTGGTGGAAATACCGTTCGGGTAGAGCTCATGGGTGGTCAGACCTTCCGGCTCGACAAACACCTGATGGGAGTCTTTGTCGGCAAACCGGCTGACCTTGTCCTCGATGGAGGGGCAATACCGTGGGCCGACGCCCTCAATATGGCCGGCGAACATGGGCGAACGGTCAAATCCGCTGCGGATGATGTCGTGGGTTTGTTCGGTGGTGCGGGTGATGTAGCAGCACACCTGTCGCGGGTGCATATCCCGGGAGCCGACAAACGACATGACCGGCGCAGGCTGGTCGCCCCACTGTTCCTGCATCACCGAGAAATCCACGGTGCGGGCGTCGATGCGCGGCGGGGTCCCGGTTTTCAGCCGGCCAATGTTGAACGGCAGCTCCCGCAGGCGCTGGGCCAGCGCGTTGGCCGGCGCATCGCCGGCACGGCCACCGGCGTGGTGCTGCATGCCGATATGGATCACGCCGCCCAGAAACGTACCGGTGGTCAGCACCACGGTGCGGGCATGAAAGCGGATACCGGTTTGGGTCACCACCCCGGTGACCCGCTCCCCTTCCACAATCAGGTCATCGGCGGCCTGCTGGAACAGGGTCAGATTGGGCTGGTTTTCCAACAGGCTGCGAACCGCCGCCTTGTACAATACCCGGTCTGCCTGGGCGCGGGTGGCCCGCACCGCGGGCCCTTTGCGGGCATTCAGGGTGCGCAGCTGGATCGCGGCTTTGTCGGTGGCCAGCGCCATGGCGCCACCCAGGGCGTCGATCTCTTTCACCAGATGGCTTTTGCCAATGCCACCGATGGCGGGGTTGCACGACATCTGGCCCAGGGTTTCGATGTTGTGGGTCAACAGCAACGTGGCCGAGCCCATGCGCGCGGCCGCGAGAGCGGCTTCTGTACCGGCATGGCCGCCACCAATCACAATAACATCGAAACGGGTTGGAAAATCCACACGTCACCTCGGGAAAAGGGTAAATTCAGGCGGGCGAGTATACCCTTTCGGGCGGCAAATTGCAGTCCGAATGTGCATTTTTTGACCAACCGGCAAATTGCCCGGATCAGGGCGGCGGGTGTCTGCGATTCCGGACATGCCAATCCATGAAACACACAAGCATATCAGGTGCTTGGGACACTCTATTGAAATAACTTTTGAATAAAGTTATCCACAGATTTCAGCCGCTTTTCGGGCCTGCCAACAGCACGCAAGTCATTGTTTTGTCGTTTAAAAGAAAAGTGCGCCCGACCCTTATCCGATAATTATCCATGCACTTATCCACACCCCGCGCGGCCTGCAATCCCGGTCAGGCCCGCGCGCCCCGCAGTTTGCTCACAACCTCCTCGAGGGTTCGCGCGCTGGCCTGGTCGGGGGGAATGGGCGCGGCCGCAAGCAGCTCGATCCGGGACCAGAACCGCCGCGGTAGCCGGGTCAGCGCCGGGCCGCCGCGATGGCTGAAGAAACTGCCCCACAGGCCCCGCAACGCCATGGGCACCACCGGTACCGGGCGACGCCTCAGGATGGTCTCTACCCCATTGCGAAACGGCGCAATCTCACCGTCCTGGGTCAGCCGGCCTTCGGGGAAAATGCACACCACCTCGCCCGCATCCAGGGCCTGGTCAATCCGCTCGAAGGCGGCCTGATAGACGTCGGGCACCTTGCGGTAGGGACCGATCGGAATGGCCTGCACCTGCCGGAAAAAGAACCCCAGCAGCGGCGTCTTGAAAATGTGGTAATCCATAACAAAGCGGATCGGACGGCGCACCGCGCCCGCCATCACCAGCGCATCCATATAGGTCACATGGTTGCACACCAGCAACACCGGTCCTGCTTCCGGGATGTTTTCCAACCCCCGATGCCGGACCCGGTAAATGGTGTGCGACAGGATCCAGATCACCAATCGCAGGGCGAACAGCGGCACCTGCTGATACACAAACCCGGCCACCACCAGATTCATGATCGCCAGCACCAGGAAAAACTCGGGGATACTCAATCCGAAAACCCCCAGAAACAGGATTGCCAGTAACGCACTGATCACCATGAACAGCGCATTGAACACGTTCAGGGCGGCAATAATGCGGGCACGCTTGTCTTTCGCTGTCTGTTGCTGGATAAACGCGTACAAGGGCACGATGAACAGCCCCCCGAACACCCCTATTCCCAGCAGGTCCAGGGCGATGCGCCGGTAACCCGCGTCCGTCAGCACAAACAGCCAATCTGCGGCCACCGGCTGCGCCGGCATGCTCAGATACAAGTCGAGGCCACACACGCTGAGCCCCAGCGAGCCCAGGGGCACTATGCCCAGCTCCACCCGATGGCCCGACAAGCGTTCACACAGCAGCGACCCGAGCGCGATGCCGATGGTGAAGATCGCCAGCAGCAGGGTCACCACGGTTTCATCACCCAGCAGTTCGGTTTTGGCAAAGTTGGGAAACTGGGTCAGATAGGCCGCGCCCATGAACCAGAACCAGGACACCGCCATGATGCTCAGTAACACCGAGTGCTGTTCCCGGGCCAGCGCCATCAGTCGCCAGGTCTCCTGCAGCGGCCGCAGCCTGACGTTCAGGGCAGCGTTACCGGCCGGGGTCACCGGTACCTGCCGGGCCGCCAGGTAGCCCAGCAGCGCCATCACCACTACCGCCACCGCGGCCACCCGTTGCGGATGAGCACTGCCCATCAGCACACCGGCGGCAATGGTGCCCAGCAATATGGCCACGAAGGTGCCCATTTCCACCAGCGCATTGCCTCCGACCAGCTCCCGGTCCGACAGGATCTGCGGCAGGATGGCGTACTTGACCGGGCCAAAGAAGGTGGACTGGGTGCCCATCAGGAACAACAACACCAGCAACAGGGGGTACCAGCTGAACCACAAGCCCACCGCAGCCACCAGCATGATGCCGATCTCGATCAGTTTGACCCGCCGGATCACCAGGGATTTTTCGTATTTATCGGCGACTTGCCCGGCGATCCCGGAAAACAGGAAAAACGGCAAGATGAACAAAAAAGCGGCAAAGTTAACCACCACATCCACCGACAACCCCAGCAATCCGCCGGCGGTGTAGGTCACCAGCAGCAACAAAGCATTTTTAAACAGATTATCGTTGAAGGCGCCGGAAAACTGGGTCAGAAAAAACGGCATAAACCGGCGTTGCTGCAATAACCGGAGCTGGCTGTGTTCGGCCATGGAAATATCCTTTGGGTGTTATTGTGGTCAACTCTTGTCGGTCTCGGCCGCGCTCAGCCGCCCCAGCTCCCGGGCCACCGCACTCGCCGGTTTGGCAAAACGCGCCAGCAGATTGTAGAGCACCGGGATGATGAACAGCGTCAGGGTGGTGGCAAACAGCAGCCCGCCGATGATCACCACGCCGATGGCGGCCCGGCTCTCGGCACCGGCGCCACTGGCGATCACCAGCGGGATGGCCCCGAACACGGTGGACACAGTGGTCATCAGCACCGGCCGGAAACGCAGAATGGCCCCTTGCAAGATCGCCGTCTGCACCGGGTAGCCCCGATCCCGCAACTGATTGGCAAATTCAACGATGAGAATGCCATTTTTGGCCATCAATCCGAGCAGTACGATCATGCCAATCTGACTGTAGATGTTGAGACTGATGCCCGTGGCCCACAGGGCGACCAGGGCACCGGTCACCGCCAGAGGCACTGACAGCATCACAATCAGGGGGTGTATCCAGCTCTCAAACTGGGCCGCCAACACCAGAAACACTATGACAAACGCCAGCCCGAAGGTGAGGTAGACCGCCGCGGTGGATTCGGCAAATTCACGACTCAACCCGGTGTAGCTGACCCGGGCTTCCGGCGGCAGGGTGTCCATGGCCAGATTGGTCAGGTCCTGCAACGCGGTCCCCAGATCGTAACCTTCCGCCAGGGAACCGGTGATGGTAACTGCGGGCAAGCGGTCGACCCGGCGCAAGCTGGGGTTGGCACCCAGCTCTTCCAGACTCACCAGGGCTTGCAGGGGGGTCAACTCCCCGCCGCTGCGGGGGCGAAGGAACACCTTGCCCAGATCCTCCGGTGTGGCCCGTTCCGCGTCGTTGGCCTGCATGATCACATCGTATTCCCGGCCCCGGTCCAGGTAGCTGGTCACTTTGCGGGACGCCAGCAGGGTCTGCAGGGTCAGCCCGATGTCCTCCAGAGTGATATCCAGATCGGCGGCGCGGTCCCGATCCACCTGCACCCGCAGTTCGGGGCGGGTCAGCTCAAAGTCGGTGTCCAGATTCAGTAACTTGGGATTGGCCTTGGCCCGTTCCAAAAGTTCCTCGCTCCAGGCCTGCACGGTCTCGTAATCGGGACCGCCGATCACCAGTGCCAACGGCTGGCTGAATCCTCGCTGCCCCAGCCCCGGCGGGTTAATGGCGACGGTGCGCACTCCCGGTACGGTCGCCAGTTTCGGCCAGAGTTCAGCGGTAACGCTCTGTTGCTTGATGTCCCGGGTGTCCCAGGGGGTCAGCCCCATGATCAGGAACGCGGTGTCTTCCCGGTTGCGGAAGCCGACAATCGCCAACAGACGCTGGGCGGTACCTTGTTCTATATAAGGCAATAACAGCTGTTCCACCTTGGCCACGTGATGGTCGGTGTACTCGACGGTCGCACCCCGCGGCGCTTTCACCGGCATGATCACCACGCTGCGGTCTTCGATGGGGGCCAGCTCCTGGGGCAATTGGGGAAAGATCACCGCGGCCAGCACCACCCCCGCCAGACCGGTTCCCAGCACCGCCCCGGGCTGACGCAAGGCCAGTCCCAGCAACCGCTCGTACCCCCGGTTGAGGCCGGTCAGCAGACGCTCACTGACCCGCCCGCCCCCGCCCTCCGAAGCCCCGCCGGGAGAGCGCCGGAGCCACTTGGAGCACAACATTGGGGTGAGGGTGAGCGCCACCAGACTGGACACGATGACCGCCGCCGCCAGGGTAAAACCAAATTCGGCAAACAGCCGGCCGACGTTGCCCCCCATGAACGAGATGGGCACGAACACCGCCACCAGGGTCAGGGTGGTGGCAATCACCGCAAACGCCACCTGTCGGGCACCCCGATAGGCCGCCAGCAACGGCGGCTCACCCTCATCGATGCGGCGCTGGATGTTTTCCAGCACCACAATGGCGTCGTCCACCACCAGCCCTATGGCCAGAATCACCGCCAGCAAGGTGAGCACATTGATGGAAAAGCCGAGCAACCCCAGACCGATAAAGGCACCAATCACCGAGACCGGAATGGTGACCGCCGGAATCAACGTGGCCCGCCACGAACGCAAAAACGCGAAGATCACCAGAATCACCAACGCCACCGCGATTGCCAGGGTGATCATGACTTCGCTGATGGAGGCCCGGATGAACACCGATTCGTCGTAGCTTTCGGTGATGGTCACTTCCGGCGGCAGGGTGCGGCGAATCTTGTCGATCTCCGCCTGCACCTGATTGGACACCGCCACGGTGTTGGACTTGGACTGGCGGATGATCCCCAGACCTATCCCGGTCTGGCCATTGGCCCGCAATCGCCCGGTGTCCGACTCCACCCCCAGCTGCACGTTGGCGACCTCCCCCAGGCGCAGAAAATCATTGCCGTCGCGGCGCACCACCAGATTACGGAACTCCTCCACCGACTGCAGCCGCCCCTCGGTACGCACGTCGAAGGCCCGACTGACGGCGCCCACCGAACCCGCCGGCAACTCCACGTTATTGGCCCGCAAGGCCCGCTCCACCTCCGCCACGGTCACTCCCCGCGCGGCCAGACGCTCCCGGTCCAGCCATACCCGGATGGCATACCGGCGCTCGCCCCCGATAATCACATCAGCCACCCCGTCGACCACCGACAGGCGGTCGACCAGGACCCGGCTGGCGTAATCACTGAGTTCGGCCCGGTCCCAGGTGTCGCTGCGCAGGGTCACCCACATCATCGGCCGGGCGTCGGAATCCGCCTTGCGCACCACCGGTGCATCGGCCTCTGCCGGCAAGCGGTTCAGCACCCGCGACACCGCATCGCGTACATCGTTGGCGGCGATGTCGATATCCCGGGAGGTTCTGAACTCAATGGCGGTGCGGGAGCGGCCCTGTTCGCTGCTGGATTCCAGCGAGCGGATCCCCTCAAGCGCGCTGATGGCGCCTTCCAGCACCTGGGTGATCTGGGTATCGACCACATCCGCGGCGGCCCCGGTGTAGGTGGTGGTGATGGACACAATCGGCGGATCGATGTCGGGGTATTCCCGCACCGGCAACCCCAGCAAGGCCGCGAGCCCGAACACCAGGATCAGCAGACTGACCACGGTGGCAAACACCGGCCGTTTGATCGACACATCGGACAACACCATGGTCAGTCTTCCCGGCGCAACGCGAATTTGCTGGCCGGAATGGCTGCATCATCAGCCATCACCTGCACCGCATCGCCGGTCGAGAGCCGGTCCTGGCCGGTAATGATGACCCGCTCCTGTGCGGCCAGACCGGTGGTCACTTCGACCGAACCGGGCTGGCGACTGCCCAGGGTCACCGAAAGCCGCACCGCCTTGCCGTCTCTTTCTACAAACACATAGGCATCGTTACCGCGAAACAGCACCGCTTGCTCGGGGATGACCAGGGCCTCGCGGGTCTGCAGAATGAGGGCGACCGACATGAACTGGCCGGGACGCAGACGTCCATCGCGGTTATCCATCAACGCCCGCACCGCCAGCGATCGGTTCAGTTCGTTGATGCGCACCCCCAACGCGGCCAGTTCACCGGTAAACACCTCGTCCGGGTAGGCCTGAGTACGCGCCTGCACCTGCTGGCCTGCGTGGAGCTGACCGATAAAGCGCTCCGGCACCGCAAACTCCAGCTCCATCTGGGCAATATCGTCCAGTGTGGTGATCACCTCGGCCGCACTGAGGTAACTGCCGACCGTCAGGCTGTTCAGGCCGGTGATGCCGGCGAAAGGCGCGGTGATGCGATGATGGTCAAGTTGGGTCCGGGCGGCCACTCGCCGGGCCCGGGCCACCTCCAGATTGGTTCTGAGCTGGTCCAGTTGGGATTGGGCGATGCTGTTATTCTGGTGCAACCGGGACGCCCGTTCATACTGGCGCCGGGCATCGTCAAACTCGGCTTCCGCCACCTGCAATTCGGCCCGGGCCTGGCGGTCGTCCAGGCGCACCAGCAATTGCCCGCGGGCGACCTGAGCGCCGGGCGCCAGGTTCAGCTCGACCACCTTGCCACTGACCTCCGTGGTCAAAGCCACCGCCCTGCGGGATTGCAGACTGCCCACCGCAGTCAGGCTGTCGTTCACCGGCTGCGCTTGCGCCAGCACAATGTTGACCATGGCGGCTGGACGCTGCCGGGCTGACGGCTCCGCCCCGGGCGCCCCGATATAGGGATACACCAACGCCGCTGCAACCACGCATGCCAGGATAGCCAGTGCTACCAGCCACTGCTTTACCATAGTGCTGTCTCTGTCCAATCACTTCTTGAGGATATCAGGCCACCATACCCCAGGGCAGGATTAATGCGCCACCGGGCGCCCGCAGGCTTAACCTGAAATTTACGCTTTGGCGGACGGACGGGGCTGATTTTTAATCACCACCAGCGCCACGCCGGTGACCGACACCAGCCCCCCGGCAATCGCCAGCAAGCCCAGGCGTTCATCGAACAGGATAAAGGCTTCCAGAGCGGTCACCGGCGGCACCAGATAAAACAGGCTGGCCACCTGGGACGCGGCACCGCGGCGGATCAGCATCATCAGCAACAGGATGGCGCCGATGGATACCCCCAGCACCAGCCAGGCCATGGAGAGGACCAGTTGCATGTGCCAGACCACCTCGCGGGTTTCAAAGGCAAAGGCCCCGATGGCAAAAAACACACTGGCGGCACAGTATTGAATGAAGGTGCCGGCCACCAGGTCGATGCTTTCGCCGTGGCGTTTCTGATAGACGGTGCCGATGGAAATACCCACCAGCGCGATCACCGCCCACAGCAGGGCCCACCCGGGGAAGCGGTCGACCTGCGCGCTGCCGCCCATTTTTTCCAGCAACACCAGTCCAATACCCAGCAGCCCCAGCAACAAACCTGCCCACTGCCGCAGGTTAATCGCTTCCCGCAACAGCAGCACCGCCGCCACCGCCATCACCAGCGGTTGCAGGCCGACAATCAGCGATACCACGCCGGAGGGCATGTTGCCATAGATGGCGTAATAGACCCCTCCCAGATACAAACCGTGCACCAGCAAGCCGGTGACCGCGGTGTGCATCGCCCCTTTTGCGGAGGGCCATTTGACCGGTAACACCCAGACCAGCACCAGCAACAATACCAGGGTACACCCCATGCGGTAGAGCAGCAGGGTAAACGGTTCGGCGTAGGGCAAACCGTATTTGGCACCGATGAAGCCGGTACTCCACAGCCAGACAAACAGCACCGGCACCAGATACAGCCCCAGACGGGCGTAACGGGTGGTTACCGGTGATCCAGCCGGGTCCGGCTCAAGCGCCATCAGGTTTCTCCCGTATCAGCGGTGGCGGACTCAGAGCCCGTATTTGGTGCCGATGGCGTCATACAGACCATTGGCCCTGATGGTTTCCAGTGCCTGATTGAGTGTCGCGATAAGGTGGTCCGGCGTGTCCGGATTCATGGCCAGATAGAGATCGACACTGTTGAACGAGAATACCGGCACCAGACCTTCGACGTCCTGCTGGGACGCCAGATAGGGCCCCCCCAGGCGCTCCGCCAGCCACAGATCGATCTGTCCCAGTTCGAGGCGCTTCGGGTTGAGGTCGTCGCTCTCCAGCAGGGATACCGTGTGGCCACGCGCTTGCAGATAGTCGGCGCCCACATCGTTGCGATAGCCGCCGATGGTCTTGCCTTTGGCGTCCGCCAGTCTGTTCATCTTGAAGGTGCTGCCCGGGGGCGCAAAAATCGTCCATTCGTTCTGGGCCAGGGGGCCCACCCACTTGAACAGGGGCGCGCGATCGTCTGTGTAGGTGGTGCAGAAGATGCCGTGATTGACCCGGGTCTGGGCCCGGGTGTACCCGTAGTCCCAGTTGCGCAGTTTCATCACGTAGTCGATGCCCGCCTGCTCGATCACCGCTTTTGCCCGTTCGGCGCAGATGCCATCAATATTGCCGGCACTGTGTTCAAAACCCCGCCCCTGGGTGCTCATGTTAAACGGGGGGTAGTTCTCCGTGTACACGTATAATTTTTCCGCGGCAACGGCAACCGAGGTATTGACCAGTGCCAGCAGTGCCAGCATCAGCGGCGGGATGAAACCCATAACGACAACTCCTTGTAACAGTGTGAGTGGGCAAGGTCCCGTGACCCTGCCCGGGGTGGGGAATTCAGACCCGCTCAGAGCCCGTATTTGGTGCCGATGGCGTCATAGATGCCATTGGCCTTGATCTCTTCCAGCGCCCGGTTGAGCTTGTTGATGGTTTCATCCGGGGTGTCCAGGTTCATGGCCAGGTACAGGTCCACACTGTTGAAGGTAAACACCGGCACCAGTCCCTCCACATTCTGCTGGGAGGCAATGTAGGGGCCCGCCAGGCGATCCGCCAGCCACAGGTCGATCTGTCCCAGTTCCAGTCGCTTGGGGTTGAGGTCGTCACTATCCAGCAGGGAGACGTTGTAGCCCTGTTCCAGCAGGTATTCGCTTCTCACATCGTTACGGTACCCACCGATGACCTTACCCTTGGCGTCCTCCAGTCTGTTCATCTTGAAGGTGCTGCCCGGGGGCGCAAAAATCGCCCACTCGAACGGCGCCAGGGGGCCCACCCACTTGAACAGGGGGCCCGGGCTTCGGTATAGGTGGTGCAGATGATGCCGTGGTTGACCTTGGTCTGGGCCCGGTTATAGCCATAGTCCCAGTTACGCAGTTTCATCACATAGTCGATGCCCGCCTGCTCGATCACCGCTTTTGCCCGCTCGGCACAGATGCCGTCAATCTGATCGGCGCTGTGCTCGAACGCCCGCCCCTGGGTACTCATGTTATAGGGAGGACCATTTTCGGTGTACACATACAGTCGCTCGGGAGCAGCAACGGCCGAGGTATTGACCAGTGCCAGCAGTGCCAGCACCAGCGGTGGAATGAAACCCATGAAAACAACTCCTTGAAACAGAAAAGCCGGACAAGGCACCAGGACCCTGTCCGGGGTGTATTCACCGGGCCTGGTTAGAGCCCGTATTTTGTGCCAATGGCGTCGTACATGCCATTGATTTTGATCGCTTCCAACGCCTGGTTGAGTCTTTCAACCACGGCATCGGGCGTGTCCAGATTCATGGCAAGATACAGGCCCACGTTGTTGAACGAGTAGACCGGCACCAGGCCTTCCACATTCTGCTGCGAGGCATAGTAAGGCCCTCCCAAGCGCTCGGCAATCCACAGATCAATCTGTCCCAGCTCCAATCGTTTCGGATTGAGGTCGTCGCTCTCCAGAGCGGAGACCTTATACCCCCGTTCCAACAAATACTCGCTGCGTACGTCATTGCGATAGCCGCCAATGGTCTTGCCCTTGGCGTCTTCCAGCCTGTTCATTTTGAAGGTGCTGCCCGGGGGCGCAAAAATCGTCCATTCGTTCTGGGCCAGGGGTCCCACCCACTTGAACAGGGGGGCCCGGGCTTCGGTATAGGTGGTGCAGATGATGCCGTGATTGATTTTTTGCTGGGCGCGGGTGTAGCCATAGTCCCAGTTGCGCAGCTTCATCACATAGTCGATGCCCGCCTGCTCGATCACCGCTTTCGCCCGCTCGGCACAGATGCCGTCAATCTGATCGGCGCTGTGCTCGAATGCCCGCCCCTGGGTGCTCATGTTGTAAGGGGGGTAGTTCTCCGTGTACACGTAGAGTCTTTCTGAGGCACCGACAACCGAGGTGGTGACGAACGCCAGCAGGGCCAGTATCAGTCGTGGAATGAAAACCATGGGAACAGCTCCTTGCAACAGTATGCCCGGGCATCAGGCATGAACCGTACCCGAGCGTGAACGCATGACGAGCCATCAGAGTCCATATTTGGTTCCGATCGCGTCGTACATGCCAGTTGTTTTTATTGTGTTCAGCGCGCGGTTGAGCGTGTTGACAACGTCGTCTGAAGTTTCCAGACTCATGGCCAGGTACAGGTCGACATCATTGAATGAATACACCGGTACCAGTCCTTCTACATTCTGCTGAGCCGCAAAATACGGTCCGGCCAGACCGTCGGATATCCACAGATCTATCTGCCCCAACTCCAGTCGTTTCGGATTAAGATCGTCGCTTTCCAGAGCCGAGACCGTGTAGCCACGCTCCAGCAGAAATTCGGTCATAACATCGTTACGGAACCCGCCGATGGTCTTGCCGCGGGCATCCTCCAGCGTGTCCATGGTGAAGGTGCTGCCCGCAGGCGCAAAAATTGTCCACAGGTTTTGGGTCAAGGGGCCCACCCACTTGAACTCGGACGCGCGGCTGTCGGTGTAGGTGGTGCAAAATATGCCGTGATTGGCCCGGTTTTTCGCCCGGTTATAGCCATAATCCCAGTTGCGCAGCTTCATGGCGTAGTCAAAGCCGGTGTGGGCAAACAGGGCTTTGACCATTTCGGCGCAGATGCCATCGATGGAATCGCGGCCGTGCTCGTATTCCCGCCCCTGGGTGCTCATGTTGTAGGGCGGAAAATTTTCCGTGTACACGTACAGTTTTTCTGAGGCCACCGCGGCAGCTGGGTTGACGACTGTCAGCACGGCCAACAGCAATGGCAAAACAAAACCCATGGAACAACTCCTTGAAAAGACTACTTTTGGCCTGTACCTGGCCAAAGCGTAGTCAGATCATTGAGCGAATGCCGCACAAGGTCAATAGTGTTTGCCCCCCAATGGTGTGTTTTTTTGTAAAATCAGGGCCTTGAACCGCTGTGAAACACCCGGCTGCGGACCACTGTCCGCGCCGTCAGTCGGTATCCGGGAGGTCGGTGACCGCCCCGGTGGAGGCGGAGCTGACGGTGCGCGCGTATTTGGCCAACACCCCCCGCCGATACCGGGGCGGCGGCTGTTGCCAGGCGCGGCGACGGCGCTCCAGCTCCTGATCATCCACCTGGAGCTCGATGCGGTCCGCGACCGCGTCGATCACAATCGGGTCGCCGTCCTGCACCAGCGCCAACGGGCCGCCGTCGAAGGCTTCCGGGGTGATGTGACCGACCACGAATCCGTGGCTGCCCCCGGAAAAACGACCATCGGTGATCAACGCCACGTCGTTGCCCAGGCCGCGGCCCATAATGGCCGAGGTGGGCGACAGCATTTCGCGCATCCCGGGACCACCCCGCGGGCCTTCGTAGCGGATCACCAGCACATCCCCGGCCACCACGGTGCCATCCAGAATCCGCGCCTGCGCCTCCTCTTCCGACCCGAACACCCGGGCGGTGCCGGCGAAGCGGGTACCTTCCTTGCCGGTGATTTTGGCAACGGCCCCCTCGGGGGCCAGATTGCCATACAAAATACGCAGGTGGCTTTCGGGTTTGATGGGGTTGTCCAGCGGCCGGATGATGTCCTGCCCGGCGGCATAAGGTGCCACGCCCGCCAGATTGTCCGCCAGCGTCTGGCCGGTCACGGTCAGACACTCGCCGTGCAGCAGGCCGGCCTCAAGCAGGGTTTTCATCAACGGCTGGATGCCGCCGATGGCCACCAGTTCGCTCATCATGTAATGACCGCTGGGGCGCAGGTCTGCCAGTACCGGTACCCCTTTGCCGAGGCGGGTAAAGTCCTCCAGGGTCAGCGCAACGCCCACCGTATTGGCCATGGCGATCAGATGGAGCACCGCGTTGGTGGAACCGCCGAGGGCGATCACCAGGGTGATGGCATTTTCAAACGCCGCCCGGGTCATGATGTCGGAGGGTTTGATGTCCTGGGCCAGCAACTCCAGCACCGCCGCACCTGCGGCCGCACAGTCGGCGCGTTTGTCGTTGGACACGGCATTCTGCGCCGAGCTGCCCGGCAGACTCATGCCCAGAGCCTCGATCGCCGACGCCATGGTGTTGGCGGTGTACATGCCACCGCAGGCACCGGGGCCGGGGATGGCGGTTTCTTCGATCTGCTTCACTTCAATCAGCGACAGTTCGCCCTTGGCATGGGCGCCGACCGCCTCGAACACCGAGACAATATCGGTGTGGCCGTCACCGGGCAAAATGGTACCGCCGTAGACGAACACACTGGGGCGGTTCAGGCGGGCCATGCCCATCAGACAACCGGGCATATTCTTGTCGCAGCCGCCAATGGCCACCAGGCCGTCAAAGCCCTCACAAGCGGCCACGGTTTCAATGGAATCGGCGATCACTTCCCGGGACACCAGCGAATACTTCATGCCCTCGGTGCCGTTGGCGATGCCGTCGGAAATGGTGATGGTGTTGAATATGACGCCCTTGCCACCGGCCTGATCCGCGCCCTGACAGGCAACCTCGGCCAATTCATCGATGTGGCTGTTACAGGGTGTGACCTGACTCCAGGTGGAGGCAATACCGACCTGGGGCTTGCGGAAGTCGTCATCGGTAAAGCCCACCGCCCGCAGCATGGCGCGACCGGCGGACTTGTTGACGCCATCCACCACCGGGGCGGAGTAACGGCGACGGGAATCCTGGGGGGTATCACTCATGGCGCATACTCCTTGATCAGTGTTCAAAGAGTATAGCGCCAGAGTGGCGCAAGGTTCAGAAGGTCAGATTGGCCGACAGCCAGAGCCGGCGGCCTTCTTCCGGGTTGGCGTAACGGTTGCCATACAGCGTGCCGTTTTCATAGGCCTGATAATCAATGAAGTCCTTGTCCAGCAGGTTGTAGATCGCAGCGCTGAACGCCAGGTTTTGCGTAGCCTGCAGGCGCCCCCCCAGATGCACCAGGGTGAACGCCTTGAAATCTCCCAGGTCGTGGTACGAAGGCGCCCCACGGACACGGTCACGGGCCCGGTAACGCTCGCTCTCGTACTCCGCTTTCAGAAAAGCCGACCAGCGCACGGACGGCGTCCAGTTCAGCGAGACATTCGCCATGTGCGCGGGCGTATCGGTCAGCGGCTGCCCTTTGTTTTCTCCGGACTGCTGCTCGCTGTCGGTGTAGGTGTAGTTCATGCCCAGACGCCAGTGCCGGGCCACCGGCACCATGCCGTGCAACTCCACGCCCCGGGTGATCGCATCGTCAATATTCAACTTTTGCGCGAAGGTATTCGCCTTGGGCCAGTCGCCCTTGTCGACACAACCGGGACGATTGGGGGCGTCTGCAAACCGGCAGTTCAACAGATCCGGACCGTTGGCAATCTTATCGGTAAAGTCATTATAGAAAACGGTGGCACCCACCCGAAACACGCCCGGCTTGTCGTATATCAGGGCCAGCTCGGTGGACGTGCTCTTCTCCGGCTGCAGCGCCGGGTTGCCAAACATGGGGATGGTGCCCTGACCGGTAAAGCCGACGATTCCGGGTGCCAGCTGTTCCAGACCCGGGGTTTTATAGCCTCGACTGACGCCCCCTTTGATCGTCAGCTCCGGGGTGGAATTCCAGACCAGATAGGCACGGGGGCTGAACTGGCCGCCAAAGGCATCATGATGGTCGTATCGCCCTCCCAGGGTCAGGGCAAGATCTTCGGCAACAAACCATTCGTCCTCCACAAACAGCGCCTGGGTTTTCTGTTTGAATTCCTCACTGGCCACACCATCGGTCATGCTGGCCTCGAACCACTGACCACCCACAGTCACCATATGGTTATCCACGGGCATCACCAGCTTGCTGTCGATCACCCGGTTCTCGGCCAGCAATTCTCTGTCGGAACCGGCCGTTTTCCCGGGTACGCCTTTTGGAATCAGCCGGCCACTGGTTTCGGTGATATTCCTCATGACGGAGGTTTCCAGTGTGCCAATGGCCAACCGACCGGTGTGCCCCACGGCAATCTGGTCACGGTCAAACGCCAGCTCGGGACCATAACCCTTGACCCCGAGCGTCCCCAGCTGGCCTTCTGAGTTATCGTAATCCTGGCGACTGCTTTCAATATCCAGCCAGAAATCGTTGGACTCTCCGGGGGTGACCGTCAAGCGACCGCCCACGGTGTATTGCTCCGACTCGACCGGGCTGGGTCCCCGGGTACTGATCGTCATCGGGTCACCATTCAGATCCAGGTATTCCAGCGCGGATTCGTCGCGTTCAAACCATCGCCCGCGCAACTGCAAGCCGATCAGGTTGTCCACCAGAGGCCCCGTGGTGTAGGCGCTGTAGGCGCGGCTGTCACCGTAATCGCGGTCTTCATTGAACGTGGTTTCCGCGGTTAACGAGGACGTCCACTGTGGACTGACCTTACGGGTGATAATGTTGATGACGCCACCCATGGCATCGGAGCCGTAGAGCGTCGACATGGGGCCGCGCACGACTTCGATGCGCTCAATCGCGGCCGGTGGTGGCAGGAAACTGGTCGCACTCTGGCCAAAGCCGTTGGGCGTGACATTGCCGGCGGTATTCTGACGGCGACCGTCAATCAGAATCAGGGTGTATTCAGCTGGCATGCCCCGCATGCGGATATCAAACCCGCCGGTTTTACCGGCTTTTCCACTGACATCCACGCCTTCGACGTCACTGAGGATATCGGTGAGCGTAAAGGCTTGCTTGCTGCGGATCTCTTCGCCGCTAATTACGGTGATACTGGCCGGTGCTGCGGCCTGGGTCTGGGCAAACCCCGACGCCGTCACCACCAGCTCATCCAGCTCCACCGGCTGCGCCGTGGCAACCCCCATTTGCCCAATACTGCCAAACATCACCGCGGTGGCCAGCAGTCCTGATCTGGTCGACATTCCCAACTCCTTCGTTGTGACACAAGTGAAACGAGGCGAGAATGATATAGATTCGCATTTGCAAATGAAAGTAATTTAAGCTCTGCGATGGTGCATGCCCAAAAGGGATGGCGCTAGTTGTTCATTCAGTCTGTCTGGTCACGGAACTGCAGCGCCGCCAGGCGCCGATACAGACTGTTTTCCTGCATCAGCTGGTCATGGTGGCCGACCGCCAGCAAGCGCCCACGATCCAGCACTGCAATGCGATCGGCGTGGCGGACCGTGGCCAGACGGTGGGCAATCACCAGGGTGGTGCGGCCCGCAGTCAGTGCCGGCATGGCCTGTTGAATCAGGTGTTCACTCTGGGCGTCCAGCGCGCTGGTGGCCTCATCCAGCAGCAGAATCGGTGCGTCCACCAACAACGCCCGGGCGATGGCCAGGCGCTGCTGCTGACCACCGGACAAGCCCTGGCCAGCGTCCCCCAGGCGGGTGTGGTAGCCTTCCGGCAAAGTGGCGATAAATTCGTGGGCGTGGGCCACCCGGGCGGCCTGTTCCACTTCTGCCAGACTGGCTTCGGGACGACCGTAACGGATGTTGTCGGCCACCGTGCCGTGGAACAGCGCCGGGTTCTGCGGCACCAGCGCGAAACAGCTGCGCAGGGCCTGCAGGGACATCTCACGGGTGTCGATGCCGTCGAGGCGAATACTGCCGCTGTCGAGTTCATAAAAATTCAACAGCAGATCGAACAGCGTGGATTTGCCGGCCCCCGACGGCCCCACCAACGCCAGGGTCTCCCCGGCCCGCACATGCAGGCAGATATCCGCCAGCGCCGGCTGGCCGCGGCGGCCCGGATAGCGGAAGGTCAGATTGTCCAGTTGGATCTCGCCCCGCACCGGCGCGGGAAACTGATCCAGTGCGGTGGCCGGGCGCTGGAATTCGGGCTGGGTCTGCAACAACTCAAACAGTCGCGCGGCTGAACCCGCGGCCCGTTGCAACTCGCCGATCACTTCGCTGATGGCACCGGCTGCCACGCCCACCAGCAGGCTGTAGAACAAAAAGGCCGCCAGCTCACCGGGGCTGATGCGGCCGTGAATGACATCCAGCCCGCCCACCCAGATCACCACCCCGATGGCGCCCATCACCAAGGTGATCGCCAGGGTGCTCAGCCAGGCCCGCTGGCGGATGCGGGCGTGGGCCGTGTCGAAGGCACTCTCGGACACCCGGTCGAAATAAGTCCGGTCGTGGGCCTGATGGTTGAAAGCCTGCAGGGTTTTTATCTGGGTCAGATTTTCGCCCACGTAACTGCCCACGTCAGCGACCCGATCCTGGCTCAGGCGGGATAACTGGCGCACCCGCCGGCCGAAAATCAGGATGGGCAGGATCACCACCGGAAACCCCAGCACAATGATGCTGGCCAACCGTGCGTTGGTGACAAACAGCAACACCAACCCGCCCACCAGCATCAGCGCGTTGCGCAAGGCAATGGACACTGACGAACCAATCACCGATTGCAACACCGTGGTGTCGGCGGTGAAACGTGACTGTATTTCCAGGGCCCGGTTGTGTTCGAAGAACCCCGGGGGCAGATCGATCAGATGGTTGAACACCCGTTTGCGGATGTCCGCCACCACCCTTTCGCCAATCCAGGACACCAGATAAAAGCGCGCAAAGGTGCCCAGCGCCAGTCCCAGCACCAGGACAAAAAACACACCGACCGCCCGCGCCAGCTCCACGGGGGATTCGGTGGCCAGCCCCTGATCCACCAGGATACGCAACCCTTGCCCTAGCCCCAAAGTGAGCCCTGCGGTACACACCAGCGCCACCAGCGCGCTGGCCACAGCCTTGCGATAGGGGTGGAGAAATGCCCTGACCAGCGTGCACGCCTGACGGTAACGGGTGTTGATAATATGCCTCCTGAATCGCAACCTGGTGGACCCTTCAGTGCCCATCATACGCCGGGTTGCCGACCGGCGACGAAGAATCCTGCGCGCTCTGCCCCCGGGGGTGTCGGTGGTGCCAATGGGGAGGTTTATGGTACTTTTTCGCCGGCCCGGACGCTGAAGATCTGAATCTGTGGCAACAGGGTGAACGCAAGACCATCGCCAATCAATAACCCCTGGCTATTGTGGCAACAGCTCCGGAGACCAATCAAATGCAATGGGCCATGAAACTGGATGCGGTCACGCCCTACCCGCTGAGAGTCCTTTTCCGAGGGGTTGGCCAGGTGTTTTTTTGCGGCAACGCGGTCACCGGCCTGATTTTTCTACTCGCGATCTATCTCGGCGATTTCACCGCCGGGTTGGCGGCGACGGTCGGGGTGGTCACTGGCACGCTGACCGCACGCCTGCTGGGTTTTGACGCAGACGACATTGACGCCGGTGTGTATGGTTTTAATGGCGCGCTGGTGGGGCCCTGCCTGTTTCTGGTGGTGGAAAACACCCCGCAACTCTGGCTGTACGTGGTGCTCGCTTCCTGCCTGTCCAGCGTGGTGCTGGCCGCTTTGTTACGCATTCTGACGCGTTACCGCATTCCGCCATCCACCGCGCCCTTTGCCCTGACCTGCTGGATGTTCATCGCCGCACTCTATTCCTTTGATCATTTTTCACGCAGTCCGGTGTTACCCACCGCGCAGATCCCCGCCGCCATCGCCAGCGCTCACGTGGCCGATGAAGCCATGCTGGCAGAGCCTGAAAAATGGTACCTCGCCTTGTCCAGAGGGGTATCCGGGGTCATGCTGGCCAACAACGTGCTCGTCGGCAGCTTGTTGTTGGTGGGCATCGCCATCGCTTCCTGGCGCGGAGCATTTATGGCACTGTGTGGGGCGCTGGTGGGTTTCGTGGTTCCGATATTGCTGGGGGCCCGTGAGACCCCCATTGAATTGGGGTTGTACGCCTTCAATCCGGTGCTCACCATGATGGCCATTGGCTGGGTGTTTCTTAAACCCACCCACGGGACGGTGGTGTTAGCGCTGCTGGCGGGCATACTGACGGTGATCTGCCAGGCCGCTCTGGCCACCTTCCTCAGACCCATCGGTCTGCCCACGCTCACCTTCCCCTACGTATTGGTGATGTGGGTGTTTCTGTGCGCCGCAGGAACGTCCAAATACTGGGCTGCCGATCAATCTTAATCTGACCTGAAGGGACGTTCTGTGCGCTCTCACGCCGACAACAGCTACCCCACTCACCACAAACCGGACTGGAAGATCATCGCCGGTCTGTGGCCCTATCTGGCCGCCTACCGGGGCCGGGTGATGCTGGCGGTGGGCATGCTGGTGTTGGCCAAAGTGGTTACCGTGGCAACGCCCATTGCGCTCAAATACATCGTGGATTACCTGGACCAGCAGCGCGGCGCCGAGCTGCTGTTGTGGGTGCCGCTGATGCTGGTGTTGGCCTACGGCGCGCTGCGCTTTGGCAGCACCCTGTTCAGCGAACTGCGCGACGCCATTTTTGCGCGGGTGGCCGAACGGGCCATGCGGCAGGTGTCACTGCGGGTGTTTCGCCACCTGCACCAGCGGGAACTGGCATTTCACCTGGACCGTAAAACCGGTGGCCTGGCGCGGGACATCGAGCGGGGCACCAATGGCATCAGCTTTCTGCTGCGTTTCACCCTGTTCAACATCGTGCCCACGCTGCTGGAAATCGTATTGGTGGCGGGGGTCTTGCTGCTGGCCTTCAACGCCAGCTACGTCCTGGCCATCCTGGTGTCGGTGGTGGTGTATGTGGTGTTTTCCATCCGTGTGACCGAATGGCGCACCGGCTTCGTGCGCGAAGCCAACAACCGGGACAACCAATCCAACGCCCGCGCACTCGACAGCCTGCTGAACTACGAAACCGTCAAATACTTCAACAATGAACGCTTTGAGGCCGAGCAATACGACCGCGACCTGCAATTGTGGGAACAGGCCCGGCTGAAAAACCGCTTGTCGATGGCGGCCCTGAACACCGGGCAGGCCTTTATCATTGGCGCGTCGCTGATCGTCATCATGTCCATGGCGGTGCGCGAGGTCGCTGCCGGACAGATGACTCTGGGGGATTTCACCATGGTGAACGCCTACCTGATCCAGCTGTTTGTGCCTCTGAACGCCCTCGGCTTCGTGTACCGGGAAATTCGCCAGTCGCTGGTGAACGTGGAGCGGCTGTTCGCCCTGTTGGCCGAGAAACCGGCCATTGAAGACGCCGATGACGCCACTGCCCTGACCATTACCCGGGGCGAGGTGCGGTTTCGCGAGGTGTGTTTCAGCTACCGACCGGAACGGCCCATTCTGCAGGGTGTGAACATCACCATCCCCGCCGGCCACACCCTGGCGGTGGTGGGCGCCAGCGGTGCCGGTAAATCCACGTTGGCACGGTTACTGTTCCGGTTTTTCGACGTCGATAGCGGCGCGATCACCATCGACGGCCAGGATGTCCGCCAGCTCACCCTGGACAGCCTGCGCGCCGCCATTGGCGTGGTGCCCCAGGACACCGTGCTGTTCAACGACACCCTGTACAACAATCTGGCCTACGGCCGCCCCGGCGCCAGCGCAGAAGAGGTGCATCACGCCGCGCGCCAGGCCCATCTGGACGAATTCATTCGCAGCCTGCCCGAAGGTTATGACACCAAAGTAGGCGAGCGGGGCCTGAAGCTGTCCGGCGGTGAAAAACAGCGCGTCGCCATCGCCCGGGTGCTGCTGAAAAACCCGCCCCTGCTGATTCTGGATGAGGCTACCTCCTCACTGGATTCCATTTCCGAACAGGCCATCGTCGACGCCCTCAACGAGGTCAGCCGACAACGCACCACGTTGGTCATCGCCCACCGTCTGTCCACGGTACGCGATGCGGATACCATTCTGGTGATGGATCAGGGCCGGATCGTGGAAAGCGGGGGGCACCGCGAGTTGCTCGCCCAGCGGGGCTATTACGCCCGGCTGTGGCTGCAACAGCACAGCGGTGACCATGAATAAGCTCAACCCGGCGGTTCGGCCCGGTCCGGCGGATCTGGACAACCCCCTGTATTATCTGGAGAACATGGAGACGGTGGTGAACTGGGTTGCCACCCATCACGCCGACCTGCTGCTGGCGTCGGAGCGTGCCCGCCTGCGGGAGTTCTCGGCGCTGTCCCCCCCGGCCCGCGCCTTGCTGACCCGCCTGGTGATGCGCAGCGGTGAGCTGTTCCGGACCGACAAGCTTCATTACCCGGAGCTGGGCTGCCCGGAACGGGAGCCGCTGACTGAGTTGCAGGCCACGGACTGGCTGGATGCCACCCCACAACTGACCCTGGACGAGCTGTTTCGACTGTTTACCCTGGCCGAACTGCGCCCGACTTTTGCGCCGCTGCTGGTGCAGGCCGGGTTGGCCGGCAACCTGCCCAAAGCCCGGCTGCGGGAAGCGGTGCAGGCATTCTGTTGTGATCCCCGCCCGGTGAATGACTGGCTGGACCGCACAGCCGCGCCGGTGGTGCGGGTCAACGAGATGGCGCTGTTTGACCGCATCCGGCTGATGTTTTTTGGCAACTTGCGCCAGAGCTGGTCGGATTTTGTGCTGGTGGAGCTCGGCCACCATCGCTATGAGCAGGTGGCGTTCACTGCGGACGCGCGGGCGTTTGGCCAGCGCGGCGAAGTGGACAGCTACCTGCGGATGCACCGCTGCCGCGAGGCCCTGGACGCCGGCGAACCAGCCGCCCGGGTGTGGGCGGCGGTACCGCCGCCGACCGACAACCCCTGGTTGACCAGCCGCCGCGATCGGTTGTTGCTGGAGCTGGGGCGGCGGGCCGAGCGCCAGGGCGACCGGGATCTGGCGCTGCAGGCGCTGGCCGCCAGCGGCCATCGGGAAGCGCGGTTGAAACAGCTGCGTCTGCTGGAGCGGATGAAACGCTACGACCAGGCCTGGGCCATAGCCGTGCGCTGGCACAACGAAGCGCTCAGCGACGCCGAAGCCCAAGGGCTGGCGCGCATTCTGAAACGGCTGGCAGCCAAGCTGAAACAACCGCCCCCGCCCGCGCCCACCCCCCCGGACCTCCATACGTTCACGCTGACCCTGCCGCCAACCGCAGGCTCCGTTGAACAGGTGGTCCAGGCGGCGCTCTGGCACCCCCAGGCACCGGTGTTTTATGTGGAAAACACCCTGATCAACAGCCTGTTCGGACTGCTGTGCTGGAACACAATTTTCCAGGCCATACCCGGCGCCTTCTTTCATCCGTTTCACAGCGGGCCGGCGGACTTGCTGCGGGATGACTTTGTCAGCCGCCGCCAGGCCCGGTTTGATCAGTGTTTTGCAGAGCTGCGCAATGGCCGCTACCGCCACACCATGCTGACGACCTACGCCACCAAACAGGGCCTCACCAACCCCTTCGTGAGCTGGCCCGCGCTGACCGAAGAACTGTTGTCGCTGGCACTGGCGTGCATTCCCGCGGCGGATCTGGAGCTTCTGTTTCAACGCCTGTTGTTGAACATTCGCGAACACCGCAGCGGATTTCCCGATCTGGTGCGCTTTTTCCCGACTAACCCGCACCCGGGCCCCCGCTACGAAATGATTGAAGTAAAAGGCCCGGGCGACCGGCTGCAGGATCATCAGATTCGCTGGCTGCATTTTTTTGCCCGCCACAACATTGCCGCCCGCGTGTGTTACCTGCGCTGGCAGGACAGCGGTGACGCACCATGAAGGTGGCGGTGCGCACCCTGTGCGAGTTTGCGGCCCGGGAGGGCGACCTGGATTTCCGCTACACCCCGGCGCCCAGCGCCGAAGAAGGCATAACCGGCCACCAGGCCATTCAAGCCCGGCGCGGCTGCGGGTACAAACGTGAATATGCCCTCAGCGGGGAGTGTCAGGAACTCAGGTTGTCCGGCCGCGCCGACGGGTACGACCCACACGCCGGTTTGCTGGAAGAGATCAAGACCCACCGGGGTGATCTGTCCCGCATCCGACCCCACCTGCGCGCCCTGCATCGGGCGCAATTGCGGGCCTACGGCGCGCTGTTGTGCCGCCAGGAAAACCGCCCAACCCTCCAGCTGTCCGTCGTTTACGTTGACATCGGCACCCACCGGGAAACCCCCATCACCGAAACCGCCAGCGCAGCGGACCTATGGCAGGAGCTGGAGGTCTTATGCGGCCGATACCGGCTGTGGGCCGAACAACAGGCCCATCACCGGGAGCAACGGGACCTTCGCCTGGCCGGCCTGCGATTTCCGTTTGCCCGGTTCCGACCGCGCCAACGTCAGTTGGCTGAAACCGTCTATAAAAACACGGTAACCGGAGGAACCCTGTTGCTGGAGGCCCCCACCGGGCTGGGCAAAACCCTGGGGACCCTGTTTCCCGCGCTGATGGCCATGCCCAAAGCGGGTGTGGACCTGCTGTGTTACCTCACCTGCCGGAACACCGCCCGCCAGCTGGCGCTCGATGCGGTGGAACGCTTGCGCGCCGCGCAAGATGCGCCACACATCTGGCCATTACGCACCCTGGAGCTGGTCTCCAAGGCCGACGCTTGTGTGCACCCCGACAAGGCCTGCCACGGTGACGCCTGCCCGCTGGCGAAAGGGTTTTTCGATCGGCTGCCGGACGCCCGGGCCGAGGCCGCGCAGACGGGTGGTCCCCTGACCCAGGCGGCCCTGGCCCGAATCGCTGCTGGCCACGACATCTGCCCCTACTTTCTGGCCCAGGAAATGGCCCGTTGGTGCGATCTGGTGGTCGGTGACGTCAACCGGATGTTTGACCAGTCCGCCCTGCTCTATGGCCTGACCCGGCAAAACGACTGGCACACCGCAGTGCTGGTGGACGAAGCCCACAACCTGGTGGATCGGGGTCGGGGCATGTACTCCGTACAGCTGGACCAACAGCGGCTGCTGCAGGTGCGCAAAACCGCGCCCCGCGCTCTGAAGTCCCCGCTGGACCGAACCGTCCGCGCCTGGCAAGGGGTCATCCGAGCGCACACCCACGCCGAAGGCGCCCCCGTGTTGCTCGACACCTTGCCGGTGGCGCTCATGGGCAGTCTGCAAGGGCTGGTGTCCGCACTCACCGAGTTCCTGACGGACCACCCGCCGGAGCTGGCGTTGCAGGAGTTGCTGTTTGAAGCGGTCGCCTTCATGAAGCTGGCGGACACCTTTGGTGACCATTCCCTGTGCGAATTTCGCCGTCCGGGCCGCGGCCGTGCCAGCCTGGCCATTCAAAATCTGCTACCGGCGGATTTCCTGCGGGAGCGTTTCAGCGCCGCCGCATCGGTGTTGCTGTTTTCCGCCACCCTCAGTCCCGGTCCTTACTTTCAGGACCTGCTGGGGCTGCCAGCGGACACCCGCGTTCGTTCTCTGCCCAGCCCCTTCAGTGCCGATCAGCTGCGGGTGCACTTTACGCCCACCATCAGTACCCGTCAGGCCCACCGGGAAGCGTCAGTGGCCCCCATTGCCGAGCTGATTGCCCGGCAGTACCGGCAACGCCCCGGGCATTATCTGGCGTTTTTCAGCAGCTTCCGATACCTGAACGCGGTGGATAACGCGCTCGGCGAGTTGGCCCCGGATATCCCCCGGCGCTCCCAGCACCCCGGGATGAGCTCACAGCAGCGGCGGGACTTTCTGGCCGGATTTCAGGACCGCACCGGCAGCGTCGCCTTTGCCGTGTTGGGGGGTGTGTTCAGCGAAGGCATCGACTTGCCCGGGAACCAGTTGATCGGTGCCTTTGTTGCCACGCTCGGGTTGCCCCCCTTTGACGCCTGGCACGAGGTGCTCAGGCAACGCTTGCAGCAGCGTTTCGGCGCGGGGTACGACTACGCTTACAGGATTCCGGGCCTGCAGAAAGTGGCCCAGGCTGCCGGTCGGGTGATTCGCACCCCGGACGATCGGGGCGTCATCTGGCTGATCGACGACCGGTTTTTACAGCCGCCGGTCCGCGCCCGGTTGCCGGACTGGTGGTTTGGCCCGGAGGCCGCCCATTGAAGTCCGGGGTGACGGTGCATCGCCGGTATTACTCGATCAGATGTCGGGCGAGCGCGTCCCGGACCCCGGCCGGGATGGGCACGGATTTCTCGGTGGCGTAATCGAAATGAATCAGGACCGAGGTTCCCCGTGCGATCGGTTTGCCGTCTTGCCAGGCCTCCTGGATCACCTGCAAGGAACTGTTGCCGATCTTGCCAATGCCGGTACGCACCTCGACCGGCAGCTGCCAGTAGCTTTGCGCCAGAAAATCCACCTCCACCCGGGCAATAATCAACGGCCAGGTTTTGACCTCCAGAGTGGGGTGAAAAATTTCGAAGATGGGCGTGCGCGCCTGCTCAAACCAGACCGGCATAGTGGTGTTACTGATGTGCCCGAGGGCGTCGGTGTCGCTGAACCGGGGCTGGAGCTCGAGATAAAACATGCAGTCTGTCCTTTGGGCTGAAACCGCCTACTGTACAGGTGTTTGCCTGGGCTTTCGGCGTTGGGGGCAAGTTTGCCGGGAACCGGCACGGAAGCCAGTTAACTGGTCAGTCGTTTGACCGCATCGGCCGCCTGTTGCAGACGAGGCAGGTACACGTCCATGAGCGTGTCCATGTCGACCCGCGCGGCGTTGGTGCTGATGTTGATCGCCCCCAGCAACTCGCCACTGCCGGCGAACACCGGGACGGCTGCGGATCTCAGTCCGGAATCGAGTTCCTGATCCAGAATGGCGTAGCCCTGCTGGCGAACCTTGTTTAATTCCTGCTCCAACACAGCCGGGCTGAGTACGGAGGAGGCGGTATACGGCTCAAGCTGCACCCGGGCCAGATAAGCTTGCAATTCAGCGTCCGGCAACGCGGCCAGCAACACCCGTCCCATGGAGGTGTAGGCCGCCGGCAGTCGGGTACCCACCGACAGGGTAATGGCCATCAACCGGTGGCGTGCCGACGACCGCACCACGTACACCACGTCGTCGCCGTCCAGCACCGCCAGCGACGAGGATTCACCCAGTTCGGTGGTAATGTCTTCCAGATATTGCTGAATCACCGCCCGATACTGGTTGGAGGCCTGGTAGGCGTAACCCAGCTGCAGCACCCGGGGGGTCAGTTCGAACTGGCGACCGATACGCTTGACGAACCCCAGGGCGTGGAGAGTCAACAAAAAGCGCCGGGCCTTGGCCCGGTCCATGTTGGTGCGTGCCGCCATCTCACTCAGGGTCATCCGGGGATGCTCGGCGTCAAACGCCTGCAAGACCTCAAGACCCGACGCAAGGGCGCCCACATAATCCCGATCTCCCGGTGCAAGAACATGTTCGTCCATTCTGTCTCCTTCCACACCTGTAACAATCTGAATCCGCCCATCATATCAGCTGGTTCGTGAGACGAACATTCGTGCACATGGGCCATTAACGGAAAACTTGTGCTTGACGACACATTTATTACCACGTCATCATGTTCGCATATAAAACTCATGTTCGCATAGAGAACTTCCAGGATACGCCACAATGGAGACACTCTGATGGCTGATTTTCTTTCCCTGCAGGAAGCGGTAAGCACGCACATCAATCACGGCGACACCGTAGCGATGGAAGGCTTCACCCACCTGATCCCCTTTGCCGCCGGTCATGAAATCATCCGCCAGGAAATCAGGGACCTTACCCTGATCCGCATGACACCGGATCTGATTTACGACCAGATGATCGGTGCCGGGTGTGCCAAAAAGCTGATATTTTCATGGGGCGGCAACCCCGGTGTGGGTTCGCTGCACCGCTTGCGGGATGCGGTTGAAAAGGGCTGGCCCAACTCCATTGAAATACTGGAACACAGCCACGCCGCCATGGCCTGTGCCTATGAGGCCGGAGCGGCCGGACTGCCGTTGGCGGTGCTGCGCGGTTACATCGGCAGCGATCTGCCCAAGGTGAACGAGCAGATCAAGTTTATCGAGTGCCCGTTTACCGGCGAGCGTCTGGCCGCCGTGCCGTCCGTGCGTCCGGATGTCACCGTGATTCACGCCCAGCGCGCCGACCGCAAAGGCAACGTCCTGATTGAAGGCATTGTCGGCATTCAGAAAGAAGTGGTGCTGGCCGCCAAACGCAGCATCGTCACTGTTGAAGAAATCGTGGATGACCTGAACGCGGGTGTAAACGCCTGCGTGCTGCCCTCCTGGGCGATCACGGCCATCGCCGAGGCTCCGAAAGGCGCCAGCCCCTCCTATGCGCTGGGGTATTACGAGCGCGACAACGCGTTTTATCAACAATGGGACGGCATTGCCCGCGATCGTGAAACCTTCCAGACCTGGTTGCAAGAGAACGTATTTAACAAGGGAGCTGCGTGATGAGCCTTGAATACACCGCTTCGGAAATGATGAGTATCACCGCCGCCCGGGCACTGACCAACGACATGACCTGCTTCGTCGGTATTGGTCTGCCCAGTGAGGCCGCCAACCTGGCGCGTCTGACCCATGCGCCTGACATCACCCTGATTTACGAATCCGGTACCCTGCAGACCCGGCCGGATGTGTTGCCCCTGTCCATCGGCGACGGCGAATTGTGCGAATCGGCGCTGACCACGGTGTCCGTGCCGGAAATGTTCCGCTACTGGCTGCAGGGCGGTCACATCAGCGTCGGCTTTCTGGGCACCGCCCAGATTGACCGGTACGCCAACCTGAACACCACCCTGATTGGCGACTACCGGGCACCCAAGGTGCGCCTGCCCGGCGGCGGCGGTGCCCCGGAGATCGCCACCAACGCCCGGGAAGTGTTCATTACCGTCAAGCACTCCAAACGCACCTTCGTAAAGGATGTGGACTTTGTGACCACGGTGGGCTTTGGCCGCGATGGCAAGGCCCGTGAGCAGGTACCCAACATAGGCCGCGGCCCCACGGTAGTGATTACCGATTTGTGCATTCTCAAGCCCGAGCCGGGCACCAACGAACTGGTGGTCACCGCGCTGCATCCGAACGTCACCCGGGAACAGGTGATCGAGGCCACCGGCTGGGAGATCCGCTTTGCGGAGGCGCTGGCTACGACCCCGGAGCCAACCAGCAACGAACTGGAAGTCTTGCGTGACCTCAAGGCACGCACCCACGCCCATCACGCCGGACAATAATGAGGAACCGTATGAACAACGTATATCTTTGCCATCCACGCCGCTCGGCCATCGGCCGCTTCAGCGGTACCCTGGCCAGCGTGCGTCCGGATGACCTGGCCGCGGATGTTTTCAAAGCCGTGCTGGCCCAGGCACCCGATCTGGATCCGGCCGCCATTGATGAAGTCATGATGGGCTGCGCCAACCAGGCCGGCGAAGACAACCGCAACGTGGCCCGTATGTCAGCATTGCTGGCCGGCCTGCCCATTTCGGTCCCCGGCACCACGCTCAACCGCCTGTGCGGTTCCGGGATGGATGCGGTCGGCACCGCCTTCCGCGCCATTCGTGCCGGTGAAATGGACCTGGTGCTGGCCGGCGGCGTCGAATCCATGTCGCGGGCTCCCTACGTGATGGGCAAGGCCGACAACGCCTTTTCCCGGGGCCAGAAAATCGAGGACACCACCATTGGCTGGCGCTTCGTCAACCCGCTGATGAAACAGCAGTACGGCATCGATGCCATGCCCGAAACAGCCGAAAACGTCGCCGAACAGTTCAACGTATCGCGGGAAGATCAGGATCTGTTCGCGTTGCGTTCCCAGGAGAAGGCGGCCCGGGCTCAGCAGGACGGCGTTTTTGCCGAAGAAATCGTGCCGGTGTCCATTCCGCGCCGCAAACAGGACCCACTGGTGTTCGACACCGATGAGCATCTGCGCAGCACCTCGCTGGAAAAACTGGCGGCCCTGCCGGCCCCGTTCCGTTCCGGCGGCAGCGTCACCGCCGGCAACGCCTCCGGCGTGAACGATGGCGCCGCCGCCATGCTGGTGGCCAGCGAAGCCGCCGTGACCACCCACGGCCTCAAGCCCCTTGCCAGAATTCTGGGCATGGCCACCGCCGGGGTAGAGCCGCGCATCATGGGCATAGGCCCGGTACCGGCGGTACAAAAATTGTTGGAGAAACAGGGCCTCAGCCTGGCCGACATTGACGTCATCGAACTCAACGAAGCCTTCGCGGCCCAAGGTCTGGCGGTGATGCGCGAGCTGGGCATCGCCGACGACGACCCCCGGGTGAACCCCAACGGTGGCGCCATTGCCCTGGGCCACCCACTGGGTATGTCCGGCGCCCGTCTGTTGCAGACTGCTGCCCACCAGCTGCAGCGCAGCGGTGGCCGTTATGCCTTGTGCACCATGTGTGTGGGCGTCGGTCAGGGTATTGCTACCCTCATTGAGCGGGTCTGACCAAGCTCGACACACAGTCGTAGCGCAACGTATCGGACCAATAGCAGCGAGGGGGGGGCCGTAGCATTCCCCTCGCTGCTGGTACGATCAGAACGGGTACTGGCGCGGTGCCCGCTGCACACTCACCCATTGCACGGTGGTAAACTCGTCAATGGCCCAGTTGCCGTTGAAACGGCCCAGTCCGGAGTTTTTCTCACCGCCGAAGGGCATGTGGGCTTCATCATTCACCGGCATGTCGTTGACGTGGGTCATCCCGGAGCGGATCTGCCGGGCGAACCGCGCTCCACGCTCCGGATCACCACTGAACACCGCACTGGAAAGGCCAAAATCGGTGGCGTTGGCCAGCTCCAGGGCGTGCGCTTCGTCCCGGGCTTTGTGAATGCCCACCAATGGCCCGAAAATTTCCTCCCGGCTGAGCTCCATGTCGGGGGTGACCTCACCGAACACATGGGGCGGCAGCAGTTGTCCGTCCACCTCACCTTCCAGCAATACCCGGGCGCCCTGTTGTTTCGCGGTAGCGATTTTTTGCTGCAACCCCTCCAGCTGGGACGGGTTGATGATGGGGCCAATGCTGGTGTCACCGGCGGCCGGATCCCCCACCCTGAGGGTTTGTGTGTGGGCCACAAAGCCGGCCACAAATTCGTCGTAGCGGCTCTGATCGACAATGATCCGGTTGATTGCCATGCAAATCTGCCCCTGATGCAGAAAGCTGCCGAACACCGCAGCTTTGACCGCCTGATCGATGTCCGCATCATCCAGCACCACGAACGGGCTGTTGCCCCCCAACTCCAGAGCCACTTTTTTGAGATGCCGGCCCCCGGTGGCGATGGTACCGATCTGCTTGCCCACCGGCGTGGACCCGGTAAAGGAAATCAACGCCGGCACCGGATGGGCCACAAAACTCTCACCGATGGCCGCGCCGGAACCGACGATCACGCTCAGCAACCCCGCGGGCAGACCGGCTTCTTCAAACATGCGCGCAATCAGCAAGCCGCCGCTGACCGGGGTGTCGCTGGCGGGTTTGAGCACCACGGCATTGCCGAGCGCCAGAGCGGGCGCAACGG
This sequence comes from Marinobacter sp. X15-166B, assembly GCF_001752365.1. Lineage (GTDB taxonomy): Bacteria > Pseudomonadota > Gammaproteobacteria > Pseudomonadales > Oleiphilaceae > Marinobacter. Next base: position 1,318,565 of record NZ_MEIY01000001.1, read on the forward strand.
AGCGCTGCGACAGGTGCAGCGGAAAGTTCCAGGGACTGATCACCCCCACCACGCCCAGCGGCCGCCGGTCGACCTGGTTTTCTTTGCCGGGTACATCACTGTCCATGGTCATGCCATGGGCCCGGGCGGGCATGCTCGCCGCTTCCAGGGTAATGCCCCGGGCACTGCCCCATTCGATGGTGGCTTTCAGGCGGGTGCTGCCCGACTCGCGAATCAGCCAGTCAATGATTTCATCCTTGCGCGCATCGAAAATCGCCACCACCCGGTGCAGCAGCGCCGCCCTCTCCGCGGGCGGTGTTTGCGCCCACGCCACCTGCGCCTCGGCCGCCTTCCGGTAGGCCTGATCGAGGTCGGCGGCGGTGGCTGCACGTAATGCGGTCAAGGTCTCACCGGTGTACGGATTGGTCACTCTGATGGTTTCATCGCCACCACCTGCACGCCACTCTCCGGCCAGCGACTGGAACTGAAAACCCTGATAAGCCTCTGTCATCGTAATTCCCATCCTCCCAACGGTCAGGCCGCCACGCGCTTGGCCGGGGCCGCTTGCTTGCTGCTTTCTGCCGCCACCAGCTGGTCGTCCTCAAACCGCATGACAAAACTGTCCGCCGCAGCGGCGTCGTTTTCCTGGATCACCAATTCCAATAACGCACCCTGTAACAGCGCACTCTGCAGCTTGGCGGGGCGGCCTTCCACCCAGGCTTTGCCGGTGACCTGCTGGTACTTCTGTTTCAGTTCCACCCGGTATTCCTTGCCGTCCGTGCCCTGCCAGTGCCAGCTACCGGCCACCGCTGCCGGCACAATCCATTTGTACAAACGCACGCCACTGAAGTTCAGCTGCTCATCGGCCTTCCAGTCGCCCATGTTGAACGCGTGGGACACTATGCGAGCCCCCGGGCGCAATTCGGACAACAACCGGGGACGTAATTCCACATTCACCGAATCCAGCAGGTAAAGCGTTACCACGGTCGCTTCGCTGAAATCGGCGGTTAACAGATCACCTTCGACGAAATCGACCAGATACTCCACCCCGGTATCCCCGGCGTACTCCATGGCATCCGCAATCCGGGCCGGATCCATATCCACACCGACCCCCCGGGTGCTTCTGTTCAGCGCGGCAGCAACCACAATGCGACCATCCCCGCAGCCCAGGTCATAGAGCACGTCCTTGCGGCCCACATAGGCAAAATCCAGCATGGCCTCGACCACCTTTTCATCCGTCGGCACATAAGGCACATCCAGATACAGGTCCGGCTCCATGGAATAGCCGTCGAAATCAAAGTCCAGGTCACCGTCAAACTCTAGATCGCTAAACAAAAATGGACACCTCAAAATCAAGTGGTTACAAACTTGGGCACTATGGCGGTGTTGTTTGCCAATGGGTGCAGAAGAGACTGAAGCAGTGCTTCATTGTTGGCCAAAGCACCCGGGAAGGCAATGTTACCGCCCTGAACGCCGGGGCGGGCATCAGGATTTCCCCATGGGGGCGTCTCCAACCCCCACGGCGCCCGACACCCGGCGGCTGAGACGCAGCCACAGCACCGCCAGGATCACCAGCGCCACAGGCACCAGCATGGTCATGTTCAGGCGCTGCCAGCCCAGCTGGTGCAGCAGCGACCCCGACATCAGCGACCCCATGGCCACCAGCGTAAAGATCGCCAGGTCGTTGACGCCCTGCACCTTGCCCCGCTCGGCTTCGGTGTGCACGCTGGCGAGCAGGGTGCTGGCCCCCACAAACAGGAAATTCCAGCCCACCCCGAGCAACACCAGAGCACACCAGTAGTGGCCCAGACTGTCGCCCAGTGTGGCGGTGAGCGCGGACAGAGCGAGCAGCGCACTGCCACTCAAAAGAATACGACTGACCCCGAACCGGGCGATCAGGCCACCGGTCACAAACGAGGGCGCAAACATGCCGAGGACATGCCATTGCATGATGAATGCCACCTGCCCCATGTCAAACCCGCTGGCGCGCATGGCCAGTGGGGTCGCGGTCATCACCAGGGCCATGACGGCATAACCCACGGCCCCGGCGGTCAGCGCGACCAGAAATGCCGGCTGCGCCGCCACCCTGGCCAGCGGCCGGCCCACCTCCCCCGGTTGCGGTTCGCCACGGGCGGGCACTTGCAGCCGGGTGAGCACGGTGATCGCCAGCAGGGCGAGCAGCGCGATCACCAGATAGGGCCCCCCCATGGGCACCCGGGCAATCAGATTGATGGTGCTGCTGGCGCTCCAGGGGCCGAGAAAGGCCGCCACCACCCCTCCGGCCATGACGTAGGAAATCGCCCGACTGCGAAACGCCGGACTGGCCACATCCGCTGCCGCGAACCGGTAGTACATGGCGAAGCCCTGGTACAAACCGAGCAACAGACTGCCCACGCAGAACAGCCAGAATGAGCCCACCGCAATGGCCGCAAAGCTCAACAGCCCGCCGGCCACTCCACCCAGGCTGGCGCCGGTGATAAACCCGCTGCGACGGCCCACGCGTTTCATTAACAGGGAGGCGGGCAGCGTGGAGAAGACAGTACCCACCATCATCGCGGCAATGGGCAGGGTCGCCAGATCCGGATCGGGGCTCAGCGCCTGGCCGACCACTCCGCTCAGCGTCATCACCGTGATGGACGCCACCATGAACAGTATCTGGCTGATCACCAGGACCGCGACATTACGCTTTTCAAGACGGTACGAGTCCACGGAACACTTTCTCCTCGGTTCACTCGGATCCGGACACCGAACCGCGCACGTCCGCTGCAGCGGCCGCGCTGGCGTGTGACGAAGGCCCCTGACACGCGGATCCGGCGGGTGTTGGGGTAAATCGCAAGGCCGAATTGGAAGGGCGTGGTTAGCGCCGTTGCAAGCCGGCGAATTGGCCCATGGTGTCGAAAACCATGACGCCCCAGTCAGCCAGTAAACGATTGTTTTGTCAAATTGAGGAAAGGCCAGACTGGTGTTGAACCGGGGTCAGCCAAAACGATTCTTCATCCAATTCGTTCGTAGAACGAACGCAAGTTCGTGTAATATAGCCGCATCCAATCCATCACTGACCGTGTTCAGTGCGACACCCATACCGGGCTGGCTGACACAGAGCCCGGGCGGGGCGAACAGAAGGAAGGACAAGCGATGCAAATCGAATCATCACGCGCGGCGATAGTGGGTGCCGGCACCATGGGCACCACTCTGGCCAAATTAATGGTCGCGCAAGGCGTTAGCGTCACCCTGGTCGACACCAACCCCGGGGTGCTGGAAACCAGCCGGTTGAGCCTGGGGGACTGCGCCGCCTCCGTGTGCTTCACGACTGAATTAACCGCGGCGCATCGTCCGGATTATGTGATCGAGAGCGTACCCGAAATCACCGCTCTCAAGCAGGAGGTGGTGGCCCAGATTGAATCCCGGGTGCCTGATTCCACCCTCATCATGACCAACACCTCCGGCATCCCGATCGATGACATCGCCAGTCGCATGCGTTTACCGCAACGGTTCCTGGGGGCGCACTTCTTCAACCCGGCGGACATTGTCCCGGCAGTCGAGGTGGTTCCCGGCCACCGGACTGAGGCGACGGTTATCGAGGCGGCCTGCGCCTGGCTGGCCCAGCTGGGCAAACGCCCGGCGGTACTGAACACCTGCGTGCCGGGATTCGTTGCCAACCGGATCCAGCACGCGGTGATGCGGGAGTGCCTCGCTTTGTTGGAGCAAGGCGTGGTGGAACCGGAGGCCCTGGATGACATAGTGCAGTACTCCATCGGGGTGCGCATGGCGCTGAACGGTCCCCTGCGGCAGCGTGATCTGAACGGCCTCGATACTCACCTGAACATCGCCCGCTACCTCTATCCGGATCTGGATGCGCGCGACACGCCCGCGGCCTTGCTGGCCGATTACGTGGCCGAGGGACGCTTGGGGGCCAAGGCCGGGCAAGGCTTTTTCCAGTGGAGCGAGGAATCCCGTGCGCAGTCCCAGGCGCAGGAACGGGTCGACCTGCACCGCATTATTGCCATTGCCCTGCAACAGGACCGCACCCGCGCCTAGCCCGAGGTCGCCGGGATCCGGCTTTTGATGTAGTCAATGAACAGCCGGGCGACCTCATCCAGCGCCTCTGGGTTCCAGACCATGCTGAGATCGAAGGTGAGCCGGTGATTGCTCAGGGGAATGGCGTGCAGGGATGCGGGCAACTGGTTCACGATGCCTTCCCCCAAAATGCCGATGCCCTCGCCCATGCGCAGGTGGGCCATCATGTCCGGCAGTTCGTCGGCTTCAGCGACGACCCGTGGCACAAACCCGGCACTCAGACAAAGGGCGTTAATAATTTCACGATAATAGCCCCAGCGCTGCACATTACCCAGAATCATGGGCTCGTCGGCCAGCTCCTCAACCGGCAGTCGCTCGCGCCTGCCCCAAGGGTGCCCTTCATGGACCACGACCACCGGCTGCTCCCGGGAGATTCGCCAGGAGGCCAACGGGGGCCGGCAGGCATTGGAAAAGGCAAACCCCAGCTGAATGCTGCCTTGATGCAGGGCCTCCAGCTGTTCACTGGTGGCCAGCAGACGCAGTTGCACTTCAATATCCGGGTAGGTTTTGCGGAAGCCGACAATCAGGTTGGGCATACACCCCGTCGAAGCGAAGATCCCGTACCCGATCAATAACTTGCCTGTTTTAAGAGCCGCCGTGTGCCGGGCCCGGGCCACCCCTTCTTGCAGGATGCTGGTGGCGCGTCCGGCATGGTCGGCCAGAATCAGTCCGGCGGCCGTGGGCACCACGCCGCGCGGCTGGCGCACCAGCAGCTGCACCTTCAGTTCTTCCTCCAGCGCTTTCATGGCACGGCTCAGGGCAGGCTGGGCAACATGCAGCTGGCGTGCCGCTGCATGGATGTTGCCCTGCTCCACCACGGCCAGAAACTGCACCAGACGCCGCTGTAATAGGTCCACTCGAGATACCTTCAATGCATCCATCTATACCAAATACATATTACAAAAGTATCACCATCGCGGGTAATCTTGCGCGACATTTTTTACCGGCCTTGAGAGTGACATGAAACCGTTAATTGGCGTGTTGTCTGACTTCAGCGAAGACGATCAGATCGGCCTTTCCACCAAACTGGGATTTCGCGGCCAGGAATGGCAGTTGCTGGCCAGCGATTACGTGCGAGCCATCGAATACAGTGGCGGCATTCCGGTGATCATCCCGGTCTTGCAGAGCCAGGATCACCTGCCCGCGTTACTGTCCCGTCTGGATGGCCTGTTTCTGACCGGCGGCTCGGACATCGACCCGCAACTCTACGGCGAGCTGCCGACGGCGGGACTGGGCGACATCAACCCCCAGCGGGACGCCCATGAACTGGCCCTGGTGGGCCTGGCCCTGCAGCAAATGAACTACCCCATTCTGGGCATTTGCCGCGGCCTGCAGCTGCTGAATGTGGCGGCCGGCGGCACCCTGTATCAGGATCTGGCCAGCCAGCGTCCCTCCGAGCTGCATCATACCAACTGGAATTCCCCCAAGTACCATCCGGTATTTAGCGCCGAGATCAGCCAGGGTTCCCGCCTGGCGGCCGCCTTCGATACGCTGACCCTGCCCATAAACAGCTATAACCACCAGGCGGTGAAAGCTCTGGCGCCGGGCTTTCAAGCCACCATGACCGCCCCCGACGGGCTGATCGAAGGCATTGAACAAGACGGCCAGCGGTGGGTCTGTGCGGTGCAATGGCACCCGGAAATGATGGCGGAGCGTCACCCCCGTTACCAGCGGTTGTTCAGCAGCTTCGTCGAGGCGTGCCAACAACAATAACCGGCACCCTTCTCGCGAAAGACGCGGCACCGCACCCTGGGCCGTGCGCCACTGGCCCTCACTTAACAACAATTGAAACCTGGATAATTCTATGTTCGATATCAACCAGATTATTGGCACTCTCACCGGCTTGATTTGGGGGCCCTGGATGTTGGTCGCCCTCGTGGGCATCGGCGTTTACTACACCTTCCGCCTTGGGTTTTTCCAGTTGCTTCGTTTCCCCTTTGTGATGAAACAAACCCTGGGGCGCGCATTTCTGCCGGAAGATCAGATAGCCGGTGAAGGCACCCTGCTGCCCCGGCAAGCGGCGACGGCCGCCATGTCTTCTACCGTGGGGGTGGGCAATATTGTCGGGGTCGCCAGTGCCTTGATCCTGGGCGGACCCGGGGCCATCGTGTGGATGTGGATTTCGGCCTTTTTCGGTATGGCCACCAAGTACGCCGAAATCGTGCTCAGCATCGCCTACCGGGAAAAAGACCAGAAGGGCATCTACCGCGGCGGTCCGGCCTGGTACATGCGTAAGGGTCTCAAGGCCCCCTGGCTGGCCAATATTTTCACCGTATGCCTGGCGGTGGTGTGCCTGGCCGGTAATATGATCCAGTCCAACGCCATTGCCGGCAATGTGGAAAGTCTGGTGTCCCTGGACCCTCTGTGGACCGGGCTGATCCTGATGGGTCTGGTGGCGGCGGTCTCCGTGGGTGGGGTGCGCCGACTGGGCAAAGTCACCGAGAAGGTGGTGCCGGTCATGGTGGTGCTCTATCTGTTCGGTGGCATCCTCACCATCCTGTACCACGCCACCGCATTGCCTGAGGTGATTGCCGGTATGTTCAGCGCCGCTTTCTCGCTGGAGTCCGTGGGTGGCGGTGTGGCCGGCTATGCCATCATGGAGATCATCCGCTACGGCGTGGCCCGCGGTCTGTATTCCAACGAAGCGGGCATGGGTACCGCGCCCATTGCCCACGCCTCGGCCAAGACCGACCATCCGGCCCGTCAGGGTATGTGGGGTATTACCGAAACCTTCATCGATACCTTCCTGGTGGGCACCATCACCGCGCTGGCCATTCTCACCAGTGGGGTGCTGAGCACCGGCAGCGATGCCACCATCCTGGCCAGTCAGGCGTTCGACACCGTGGTGCCAGGGTTCCGCTACGTGGTTTCCATCTCCATTGTGCTGTTTGCCTTCTCCACCATCATCGCCATCAACTACTACGGCGAATCCATGTGTTTCTTCCTGGGTGGTCAGCGGTTGTCTATGGCGTACCGGTACCTGTTCCTGCCGTTTACCATCATTGGTGCGGTTGGCGGTCTGAAGATGATCTGGTCGGTGTCCGACCTGCTGTTCGGGCTGGCGGTGATCCCCAACCTGATCGCCATCCTGCTGCTGAGTCCCAAGGTCATCGCCCTGTCGAAGGAGTTCTTTCAGGACATCGCGGTGCGTGAACGGGCACAGGAACACCCACACCCCCAGACCCGCCCCGACGCTTCAGGTAGCTGATGCGCGGCACGCGGTCGACGCAGTAGAGGCCACAGAACCGCTGCCCTGCTGACGGATGGCTGGCCAGATTAACCAAAAAAACCGGGGGCACTTGGCCCCCGGTTTTTTCGGTTTAAAACTCCGGTCTGTTTCCGGATCGGCTGTGGATGCCAGGATTAACCTTGCAGATCCACCCACAGTTTGACCGGCCCGCGGAAGCCCATGTTGAGCGGCCATTCAACTTTCTCGTCCGCCGCCAGCTTCATGTTCGGGAAGCGCCGGGTCAGTTCTTCCAGCAGGATTTTCATTTCCAGACGGGCCAGCGGGGCACCCATGCAAAAATGGATGCCGTTGCCGAATGCCAGGTGCTGACGGGCGTTTCTGCGCTCCACATCGAACTGCATGGGGCAGCCGAACTGCTTTTCATCGTGGTTCGCCGACACCAGCGACATCAGGATGGTGGCGCCTGCGGGAATGGCTACGCCGCCGATTTCCACGTCGGTCAGGGCCATCCGCCGCCAGGTAATGAAGGGGGTCATGTAGCGCAGGCCCTCTTCCACCGCGTTGGGGATCAGACTCGGATCCGCGACCACCTTTTCCCATTGATCCCGGTCGCTGAGCATGGCCCAGAGCATGTTGGCCGAACCGTTCGAGGTGGTCTCATGACCGGCCAGCAACACGCCGTGTATCAGGCTGTGTACTTCGTTCATGGTCAGCACCTCATCGTCACCGTTGCGCGAACGCAACAGATGACTGACATAGTCCTCACCCAGCCCTTCCTCTTGCCGCTGGGCGACTATGCCCTTACAGAAATTCCAATACTCGAGGACACTTTCCGCCCCTTCGCGCATTTCCGCTTCGGTGGGCTTTCCCCAAATCATGTTGAACCGGTTTTCGCCCCACGCCTTCACTTGCGCGGAGGCTTCCTCGGGCACCCCCACCAGGCGGAACAGCACCTTGGCCGGCAGTTCGTAGGTCAGCTCTTCCACCAGGTCGACCCGATTCTTGCCCTCCAGGGCCGCCACTTCCCGCTGGGTAAGTTCGCGAATTTGCGACTCGTACTGATTGAAGTTTTTCTGGTTCAGAAACTGCCCGGCAATGTTACGGATGCGGGTATGCTTGGGCCGGTCCGCATTCGTCTGGGTCGGTTCACGGGTAAAACCACCCTCCTGGAATATCTTGACCACTTCCGGGGAATAGCCCGTGATCGGCGCCTGCGCATTCTGGGCGGAGAACCGATCCGGGTCGCGGAACACGGCCTGAATATCCTCCCGCCGGGTCAAGACGTAGCAGTCCAGCTCCTTGTTGTAAAACACCGGCTGGGAATCGCGAGCTTCTTGCAGAAATTCAAACATGCCTTCCTGTTCGAACGGACGGAAACGCTCGCCGAACTCTGCACCGGAAAAGGGACAGGATGGTTTTACGTCAGACATTTTTTGACTCCCGGGAGGCCAAGGCTGCTTTTATGGCTTCGACGCCTTGCACCACCTCCGCTTCAGTAGGTGAAAAGTTCTCTTTCAACATTTTCCGGGCCAGCATGTGCTCGCCCGGCCGATTGATGGTTTCGACCGCACACAGTTGTTCGCCCAGATAATGGTAAACCGCAAAGTTGGCATCAGCGGGCTCCCCACTGATCACTTGCCTGGTGCCCGGCTTGGCGAGGCCGGCAATCTGTAGGCGGTTGGCGCCCTGTACCGACCAGAACCAGGGGATGGCGTGATATTCTTCCTGAGCGGAGCCGGTCAGCGCCTCCGCCACGTAATTGGCCTGGTCGGTCGCGTTCTGTACCGATTCCAGCCGCAACGAGTGACTGGCGCTGGGGTCCGGGAAGAACACACAATCCCCCAGAGCGTACACATTGGGGGCGGCTTGCAATTGCCCGTTCACCACGATGCCGTTGGTGCACTCAAGGCCCAGATCCTCGGCCAACCCGGACTCAGGCACCGACCCGATCGCCACCACCGCCAGGCCCGCCTCGAACCGTTCTCCGGCGGCGGTCACCACGTGGCTGATGCGTTTGCCATCGCCCTCGAAGCGGGACACTTCCTCGTTCAATAAAATGCGGACACCCAGTTTTTCCGCTTCGGTCTTCAGAAATTCCGACATGACCGGCGACACCGCCCGCTGCAGAAGTCGCGGGGTCTGTTCCAGAACGGTGATGGTGCGGCCTTCTCCGGCCAGACTGCAGGCCAGCTCCAGGTTGATAAAACCGCCGCCGACGAGCACCAGTTCTTTGGTCTGAAACAGCGCTTCGCGAATTTTTTCCGCATCGGCCAGGGTCTTCAGACTGACGATTCCCTCCAGACCGGCGCCTTCAATCGCCAGCTTGCGCGGCGACGCACCGGTGGCCAGCACCAGCTGTTTGAATCCCAGCTCGGTGCCGTTGGTCAGGGTCAGTGAACCGGCTTGCAAATCACCCCCTGCCACCCGACAACCCGGCATAAACGAGATGTTCGGGCTGGACAGGGCACCGCCGGTCAGCAGCGGCCGGGAATCAACCTGTTCTGTTTTCAGGTATTCCTTGGACAAGGGGGGGCGATGATAGGGCTGAAACATTTCATCGCTGATCAGGGCCACACTGCCGGTATACTTTTTGCGCACCAACACGTTCACCAAGTGCGCGCCGGCATGCCCGGCGCCGATAATCACAACGTCAAATTCATTTTTCATGTTCAGTAGTCCATTCCGGTGACGGCATATCAATCAGCTCGTCAGGCAGGCTGGAAATGCTCTCGATAAGCACCTCGAGAATCTGCCTGAACTGATCGACCTGGGCTCCATCAAGGCGAGACAACACACGCTGATATATTTCAACGGATACGTTCAGCATGTCGTCGTGCAATTTTTGTCCGGCGGCGGACAGCTGCCAGACCTTGACCCGTTCATCGTTGGCATCCGGCTGCCAGCGCACGTAGCCGCGCTGCTCCAAGCGGGACAAGGTGCGACTGACTGCAGCTTTGTCGACTCTCAGATAGTTCACCACCATCTTCGACGGGATGTTCGGATTACGATACAGAACAACCATCAGCCGCCAGTCCAGACTGCCCACACCGAACTGTTTCAGGAAAATTCTGGAGGTGGACTGTTTGTACTGATTGGCGGCGTAACCAAGCAGTACCATCGGGGAATTTTTCAGACACAGGGTTACCTGCTTCTCGGCGCTGCCCGGTGCACTGAACCAGTCCAGATACTGGCCTTCATCCACCCCCGCATGTGCGCCTTCCCCAGGCTTGCTTATTGGATTGTCCATACACGTTATCTCTGCTCAGAGACCACCGCCCGGGTGGTCAGTTACCACGCCACTTTCAGACGGATACCATCCAGTTCCGGCGAGGCCACCAGCTGACAGCTCAAGCGGCTGGTGGGGGTGCGCCCGGACTCCACCATGTCGAGCATTTCGTTTTCCATGGCGAAAGGCTCACCTGCTTTGATGCCGCAACTTTCGTCCACTTCCACGTGGCAGGTGGCACAGGCCATGGAGCCGCCGCATTCGCCATAAATGGATTCGATGTCGTTGGCCATGGCCGCCTCCATCAGGTTGACGCCCTCTTCGACAGAGGCTTTGTGCTCGCTACCGTCCGGATAGACCCAATATACAGTGATCATCTTTTACTCTCCTAACTCTACCAACAGTTTTACGGGGCCTCGAAACCCCATATTGAGCGGCCACTCGATGTTGTCTTTCTCGACCAACCGCATGTTCGGATAACGCTGTGTCAGCTCTTCGAGCAGAATTTTCATCTCCATACGGGCCAGGGGAGCCCCCATGCAAAAGTGAATACCGTTGCCAAACGCCAGATGTTGACGGGCGTTTTTCCGCTCAACATCAAACGCGAGCGGACCCTCAAAGGAATCTTCATCGTGGTTCGCGGACACCAGCGACATCAGAATGGTGGCGCCTGCGGGGATGGCAACGCCGCCGATTTCAACATCGGTCAGGGTCATGCGACGCCAGGTAATAAAAGGTGTCATATAGCGCAGCCCCTCTTCCACCGCGTTCGCTATCAGACTCCGGTCAGCCACCAGCTTGTCCCATTGTTCGCGATCGCTCAGCAGCGCCCAGAGCAGGTTGGCCGAACCGTTCGAGGTGGTCTCATGACCGGCTGCCAGCACCCCATGCACGAGGCTGTAGATCTCGTTCATGGTCAGGATTGCATCATCGCCATTGCGTGCGCGCAGCAGATGACTGACGTAATCATCGCCTTCGACACCGCTCTCCAGGCGGTCATTGACGACACTTTTGCAAAAATCGTAATACTCGACCAGCCCGCGGGCGCCGGCGATGGTGTCGTCTTCGGTCGGTTTGCCCCAGATCATGTTGAAGGTGTTATCCGACCACCGTTTCACCCGATACGACTCTTCCTGTGGCACACCCACCAGCAAAAACAGTACCTTGGCCGGCAGTTCGTAGGTCAGTGCCTCAACCAGATCGACGGTACCCGTGGGCGGAAGCGTAGCGATCTGCTGGCGGGTGAGCTCCCGTATTTGATCTTCATACCGGGCGAAGCGTTTCTGATTCAGAAACTGTCCGGCAATATTGCGTATGCGGGTGTGTTTGGGGCGATCCGTATTGGCCTGGGTTGGCTCACGGGTGAACTCGCCGTCCACCAGGATTTCATGCACGTCCGCGGAATAGGCATTGACCGGGGATTGTGAGTTGCTGGCGGAAAAACGATCCGGATCGCGGAAGATTGCCTGAATATCGGCTTTTTTGGTGACCACCCAGCAATCCAGTTCCTGGTTGTAGAACACCGGCTGCTGCGCACGGGCCTCCTTGAAGAATGCGAACATGCCCTCCTGCTCGTAAGGACGGAAGCGCGCGCCTAAGGACCCCGTTGAAAAAGGACAGGTTTGCAGATCTGCAGTCATTGTTGTTATTCCTCACTGGTTTTCATGCCATCGTAAATCAGCATTGTTGACTTATCAACTAGTTTACGTGCATTTTTTTATCTATATAAATATAGATAGTTATACCTGCATCGGAAAAGGGCAGCCTGCCCGTATCAGGAGCATGACCGGGAACGAAAAACGCCGCGCAGAAGCGCGGCGTAGTTTGTTGATATAGCTCTATATTTAGTGGTTGGCGGCCAGCTTGTCGCTGTTCTTGCGCGCCCGTGCTTTCATCAGATTGCGAATTTGCCCGTAAAACATGTACAGGATCATCCCCGCGATAATGACCAGCAACACCTGCGAGTATGGGCGGCTGTAGAAGGCGCTGAAATCACCGTCGGTAATGACCAGCGCACGCCGGAAACTCTTCTCGATGATCGGCGACAACACCAGCGCCAGAATAAAGCCCGCCACGGAGTAGTCGAGTTTGCGCAGGAAAAACGCGACCACGCCCAGCCCCAGCATCAGCCAGATATCAAAGAAGTTACCCGAGGAGGAATACACCCCCATCAGGGAGCTGGCGACGATGGCCGGCGCCAGCAGCGCGTTGGGGGTGACCAGCGCCTTGGCAAACAGGGTGGTCATGAACCGCCCCATGAAGAACATCCCAATGGTGGTGAATATGAAGCCGATGTACAGCGCGTTGATCAGTTCCGGGTTGTTGCGGATCATCTGCGGGCCCGGGGTAATGCCGTGAATGATGAAGGCGCCGGCAATGATCGCAATGGACGCCGACCCGGGAATACCCAATGCCAGGAACGGCAGCAAGGCCCCGCCCACCGTGGCGTTATTGGAGGCATCCGGCCCCGCAATACCTTCCGGGTTGCCCTTACCGAAGGTTTCCGGCTGTCTGGAGAGTTTCTTGACCCCGGAATAGGCCAACCAACTGGAAATCACCGAACCCACACCCGGCAGCACCCCGATGACCGAACCGATGAACGAACCGGCAAACATGGCTTTCACGGTCTGCAGCATTTCCCGGAAGGTGAGCGATGTCTTCATGTCCTTCTTTTCGAACTTGAACGACAGGTTCATGTTCTTGGTGTTCATGTTGAGTACTTCAGAGATCGCAAACAGGCCCACCACCACAGCAATCAGGTTGGGGCCTTCCAGCAGGGAGGGGCTGTCCATGGTAAAGCGCGGAATACCCGAGAACAGATCAATCCCCATGGTGCCGACAAACAGGCCCAGGATGACCGAGATCGCGGTCTTGGACACGTTTCCGCCCCCCAGGGTCACCACGGCAAACAACCCCAGACCGCTCAACCAGAAAATTTCCGGATCGGCCAGCTTGAGGGCAAATCGTGCCACCGGCTCGGAGAAGAAGATCAGCACCGCCCCGCCAAACAGACCGCCAAAGGTGGACCCGTACAGGGAATAGGCCAGGGCTTTACCAGGCGACTTGTTTTCCGCCATGGGGACCCCGTCAAACATGATGGGCGCGGCCATGGCCGTACCGGGTATTTTCAGCACAATGGCCGAGATGGATCCACCGTATTCCGCGCCCTGATACACCGCCAGCAACATCAGAATCGAACTGGCCGGGTCCATACTGTAGGAAAGCGGCAACAACAAGGTAATACCGATGATCATGCCCAGCCCGGGCAGGGCCCCCAGCAGCATGCCGACAAACAAACCCAGTGCTATGGCAAAAAAACTCGCGACAAAGTCAAAACTGGCTAGAATTTCCATCTGATCCTCGCGCCTCTAGACGTTTACATACATGAAGTGATTGAAGACGACATAAAAAGCCACGGAGACGATGACCGCGAACAGCGCGTTCAGCCCCAGGCTCTTTGCGTTGATGCCCACTGAGGCGCGGTAAAACGTCAGCAGCACAAACAAGAAAACCGCCAGTTGCAGGTAGAAATAACCAAACGTGGACCAGCTCCAGATGAACAGGGCCATCAGCACCACTGTGCCCGCCACCTGCCATGCCATGGGTATGCTGAATTCGTGCACGGCTTTACTGAACAGAGACGACACCGCCCCGAGCACACAAAAGCCGATCAGCATCCAGCCAAGAATGCGCGGAAAATAGCCACTCCCCATGTCGCCACCGAAGCCCGCCGGGAGCTCATAACTTTGGTAAATGATCATGGCGCCGAGGGCCGCTAATGCAATGAAAACGGTTAGGTCGAGTATTCGGTAGTGCATGGAAGCTCTCCGGAGTCGCTATATTCGCTACGCAACTGACTGAGTGGTTACTGTTTGATGTTAAGGCCGTGCGCCGCCGGTAAGGCGGGTAGACGGCCTACCCTGTAATATCGTTGGTGATGTCCCGGTTCACGCGACCTGATGTCCGCCATCCACACGGATGATCTCTCCGGTCACAAAACTGGCCGCCGACGACGCCAGATAGACCACGGCACCGGCCAGATCCTCGGGCTTGCCGACCCGTTTGAGCGGAATTTTCTCAATCAGGTGCGGAAACTTCTCGGCCACATTGACGTCGTGGAAAGCAGTATCCACGAGGCCCGGTGACACTGCGTTGACACGGATGCCTTCTGCAGCCAGTTCTTTTGCGCAGGCGCGGGTGTAAGCCTCTACCCCCCCTTTGGCGGCGGTGTAGGCCGAGCCACCGGGTACGCCACCGCTGGCAACCACCCCGGAACTGAAGTTGACGATGTTCGCTCCTTCGCTCTGACGCAGCATCGGCAGTACGGCCTTGGTGATCAGAAACATCGATTTCAGGTTGATATCGATGATCCGGCTCCAGGCCTCTTCGGTCATATCGTCAATTTTGGATTTCTGCGGTGAACCACCGGCGCAGTTAACCAGCACCGAAAGACGGCCGAATTTGTTCTGAATCTCACTCACCATGCGGTCCACTTGCTGGGCGTCGCTGATATCGCCCAGAACGACACAGGTCTGACGGCCCAGAGCTTCGATTTCCTTCGCCAGGCTCTCGGCTTCGTCCCGTTCATTCAGACCATGAATCACCACATCCGCACCCAGGCGGGCAAATTGCAAGGCTGTGGCGCGGCCGATACCCAGCGTACTGCCGGTGACCCATACAACTTTATCTTTGAAATCAAACATATTTTCTCTTCCTGTTTGGGGCATCGCGGGTCGCGATCTACCCCGGTGGTGGAGATTGTGGGCAGCGGTTGGCCCGGCCAACCGCACCCTTCAGTACCCGGCCGAACCGCGTTATTTGATCAGACCCATTTGCTTGAGCAGGCGTTTGTTGGCCGCACTGCGCTGGCGAATACCTGCTGCGAAGGTCTCACCGTCCTGGTAAACCCGCGGCAACCCGGAGGTTTCGTAAAACCTGATCACATCAGGGTCGTCCATGGCCGCCTTGAACGCGTCGTGCAAAATGGCAACCCGGTCGGCCGGGATGCCCTTGGGCGCAAATACCCCCATGGGAAAGCTGGCGGTTACCGGCGTATCCAGACTCGAACCCACCGGGGTGTCCGCATAGTCGTCGCCCAACGGCTTGGCATCGGTCAGAAACACCAGCGGGCGAATCTCACCGCCCTGATGCAGGTTGGGCATCGCGAAGCTGCCCATCACCTGGCCACCCAGGACCGCGGCCTGGCTCGCGGCGTGCCCCTCGAACGGGATATGACGCAGCTTCAGTCCGGTTTTTTCCATGAATTGTTCCATGGCCAAATGCGCGGAACCGCCGGTAGCGCCGGAGGTGGTGAAGGTGAACTTGCCGGGATTGGCTTCCACGTACTGCTTCCATTGGGCGTAGTTTTCGAATTCCGACGAATCCAGCACGTTGATCGATGCGGGAATGTCCAGCACGGCCAGAATCGGCTCAAAGCTGTCCGCCGTCCATCGGGTCCGCCCGTAGTGCTGCATGACCTCGATTGTCCCGCTGGGGCTCAAGCCCAGGGTGTACCCATCCGGTTTGGCGGCTGCCAGCACGCTCATGCCGATGGTGGTCGCACCGCCCGGTTTGTTGACCACCACCACCCGTTGTTCGTGGGGCAGGTATTTACCGAGCACGCGGGCAAAGGAGCGCGCAAACACGTCGGTGGTCCCACCGGCACCAAACGGGACAATCAGTTCGATGGGCCGCTGAGGAAAGTTATCGGCTGTCGTCAGACCGGGCATTGCCGCCAACAGTGCGATAAGGGCGGCAAACAGCACGTTAATTTTCTTCATAAAATATTCCATTCTATCGTTACATCAATGAGTTAAGTTAAGGTCACCGTTCTCTCTTGTTGTTGGTTCGTTGACAGACGCGCTCACACGCTGAACCACCAGGGTGATGGCTGGCGGGCGCGATTGCTGAGCAGCGCTCTCTTGCGGACAAAGCGTTTGATCGATTCGGCGCCGGTGCGGGAGCCGCCCAGACCGGAACACTTGAACGCCGTTTTTTCCGGCACATAGTCACCGCCACTGACGTGCGGCGCCAGACCGGCGTCGTTGATGCTGATGCCACCGGCGTGAATTCTGCGGGCGACGTCCGCCCACTGGTCAATCCAGCGGGGCGGCAAATCCACTTCCCGCTCACTTTCACGGAACCGACCGGTGTCCGCACACACCGCGGCCAGCAATTCCGGCCGTCGGGCTTTCAGCCGTTCGCCCCAGGCCTTGAGCACCCGGATCCGGCCTTCGAGCCCCATGGCGTGCCACTGGACCTGCGCGGTACGGGCGCGAGTGCAGACCGCGGTCAGTTCGTCAACGGCCGTCGGGGTGAACTGATAATCCACCGCACCGGTTCTGGGGTTGCGAACGTTCATGGCGGTGGCCGCGCCCGTTATCTGATGCATACTCGCCTCGTCCCGATTACTGGATCAGACCCAGTTGCTTCATCAGACGTTGGTTGTCCGCACTGCGCGCACGAATGCCCTCGGCGAAGGTGGCACCGTCTTTGTAGACCTGGGGTAACCCGGAACTCTCAAACACATTGATCACCGCAGGATCGTCCATGGCCGCCTTGAACGCGTCGTGCAAAATGGCCGCCCGTTCAGCGGAGATGCCCTGGGGCGCGAACACCCCCATGGGGAAGCTGACGGTCACCGGAATACCCAGCTCCGAACCGAATGGAATGTCGTCGTAGACCTCCCCCACCGGCTTGACGTCGGTCAGAAACACCAGGGGGCGAATGTCGCCGCCCTGATGCAGATCGGGCATGGCAAAGCTGCCCATCACCTGACCACCCAACACGGCCGATTTGCCGGCCGCCGCGCCTTCAAACGGCACATGGCGCAACTCCACCCCGGTTTCTTCCATGAACCGTTCCATGGCCAGGTGGGTGGCGTTGCCGGTACCGCCGGAGCTGGTGAAGGTGAACTTGTTCGGGTTGGCGTCCACGTACGCTTTCCACTGGGCGTAGTCTGTAAACTCGGAATCATTGAACACGTTGATCGACGCGGGCACATCGAGGACCGCCAGAATCGGTTCAAAATCGTCCACCGACCAGCTGGTGCGCCCGTAATGCTGCATGATTTCCATCGTGCCACTGGGGGTAAAGCCCAGGGTGTAGCCATCCGGCTTGGCGGCTGCCAGCAGGCTCAACCCGATCGTCGCCGCGCCCCCCGGGTTTATTGACCACCACCACGCGCTGCTCGTTGGGCAGGTACTTGCCCAGCACGCGCGCAAAAGAGCGTGCAAACACGTCCGTGGTCCCCCCAGGCGCCAAACGGCACCACCAGCTCGATGGGGCGCTCAGGAAATTCTTCCGCGGTGACGAGACCGGGGATGGCCATGGTGATTACGGTCAACGCCGCAAACAGTACTTTGAATGGGTTCATGAGAACGTCTCTACCTTGTCGTTGTCCGTCACGCAAAACGCCCCAGGCCCTGCCGCTCAGCGGCAGGGCCTGACGGGTTTCAGACCTTGTACCACCAGGGTGAGGGCTGCTGGGAGCGATTGGACAGCAGCGCCCGCTTGCGCACAAAACGCTTGATTGATTCGGCCCCGGTGCGGGACCCTCCCAGGCCGGAACACTTGAACGCGGTTTTCTCGGCCACGTCTTTATCGCCGATGAAGTGCGGCGCCAGACCGGCGTCGTTGATGCTGATGCCGCCGGCATCAATCCGGCGGGCCACCGCCAAGCCTTCTTCCTCGGTACCGGCAAATACACAGGCGCTGAGGCCGTAGTCCGAGTCGTTGGCCAGGGCCACCGCTTCGTCGGCGTCTTTTACCTTCATCACCGGCATGACCGGGCCGAAGGTTTCTTCCACCATGATGGTCATCGAGTGGTCCACACCAACGATGACCGTCGGCCGGCACCACAGACCGCCGCCCTGTTCCTCAATGTCCCCGCCGGTCAGACATTCGGCGCCTTTACCCTGGGCATCCTGCAGGTGGTTCAGAATGATGTCCGCCTGGGGCTCAAAAATCAGCGGACCAATATCGCCCTGTTTGATGTCGGGGAAATTCAGGGTGATTTTCTTGGCCTTCTCAACCAGTTTCTCCACGAACTGCTCGTACACGGATTCGACCACATAGATCCGTTCTACCGAGAAGCACTGGTGTCCGGCGCCCATGATGGAGCCGGTCAGAATGGCCGAGGTCGCGCGCTCAATATCCGCGCTGGCCAGTACGATGGCCGGGTCTTTCCCGCCCAGCTCGGTGAACACCGGAATGAACCGCTCCGCGCCCCGTACCGCAACCTTGCGGCCGGTTTGGGTGCTGCCGGTGAAGCAAACCATATCCACCTGATCAATCAACGCAGCACCCACATCCCCGGCACCGCGCACGTACACCAGCAGGTCTCTCAGAACCTCACACTCTTCAATGGTGGCCATCATCGGATCGATGAAGCGGGGGGTCACCTCACTGGGCTTGATGACCACCGCACAGCCGGCAATCAACGCCGGCACCGCATCCATCAGGGACAATGCACAGGGGAAGTTCCACGGGCTGATCACCCCCAGCAGCGGGTAAGGCGAGTAGTCGTCAAACGAGGTCACCAGCGGGTTGGCCGTCTGCTGGGCTTCCGAGGCCAGCGACTGGCGCGCGGCGTCCGCCCACTGGTCAATCCAGCGGGGTGGCAGATCCACTTCCCGCTCACTTTCGCGGAACCGACCGGTGTCCGCACACACCGCATCCAGTAATTCCTGCCGCCGGGCCTTCAAGCGTTCGCCCCAGGCCTTGAGCACCTTGATGCGACCCTCGAGACCCATGGCTTCCCACTTGACCTGCGCCTCACGGGCGCGGGAGCAGATCAAGGCCAGTTCGTCAGCCGTCGTCGGTGTGAATTTATAATCCACATCACCGGTTCTAGGGTTGCGGACCTCTAGTGTGTTCGCTGCACCTGTTCCCTGATTCATACTCCCCCCGTTGTACATGTGATTAACGTTGCTGAAACTGCGGTTGCTGATGCGGGCCGGTTATTTGATCAGCCCCAATTGCGTCAACAGCCTCTTGTTTTCGGCGCTGCGCTGGCGGATACCCCGGTCGAGCGCGGCGCTGTCCCGGTAGATGATCGGCAGGCCGGAAGTTTCAAAAAATGCGATTATGGCCGGGTCATCGAGGGCCTCTTTAAACGCATCGTGAATAATGTTCAGGCGCTCTTGCGGCACTCCCTTGGGGGCCAGAATGCCCATCGGAAAATCCGAGCTGAAGGGAATACCCACATCCCGGGCGTGGGGCACATCGGTGTACACCTCACTGGTGGGCCGTGCCTCACTCAGGAACAGCAGCGGTTTGACCTCGCCGCCTTTGTGGGTGTCCGGGATGGAGAAGACCCCCATGGTTTGCCCCCCCAGCAGCGCGGCCTGACCGGCGGCCTGACCTTCAAACGGAATGTGGCGCAGATCCACCTCGGCAATTTCCGAAAACATTTCCATCGCCAGGTGTGTGCCGCCCCCGGTACCGCCGGACGTGGAGTAGGTAAATTTGCCGGGATTGGCTTGGACAAATTCCAGCCACTGCTCGTAGTTTTGCAGCTCGGACGAGGCAAGCACATTGATGGCTACCGGGATTTCCAGAAACGACATCACCGGTTCAAAGTCGTCCAGGGTCCAGGTGGTGCGGCCCTTGTAATGGGGCATGACTTCGATCACCCCGACGGGCGCGAAGGCCAGGGTGTAGCCGTCCGGTTTGGCGGCCGCCACTATGCTCATACCAATGGTGGTGGCCCCACCGGGCTTGTTGACAACCACCACCCGTTGCTCGTTCGGGAGGTACTTGTTGATCACACGGGCAAACGAGCGCGCAAACACGTCGGTGGTGCCGCCGGCACCAAATGGCACGACTAATTCAATGGGTCGTTCGGGAAAGCTGTCGGCTTGTACAAGCCCGGAAAAAACTGAGGTTACGGACAGTAGAACAGCGAATACAGTGTTTTTTATGTTCATCATAATTGTCTTTCTTATTGGATGGTTTTTTATCGTGCATTTGCTGACGGGCGGCTCCTGGAACGGCGAACCGCCCGTCGGTTGAAGTCCCGACGACTAGATCAGCCCCAGCTGCTCGAGCAGCCGCTTGTTCTTGGCACTGCGCTCGCGCATGCCCTCGCCCAGGGTTTCTCCGTCCTTGTAGGTCCGCGGCAAGCCGGCGGTGTCAAAGAACTTGACCACTTCCGGATCATCCATGGCCGCTTTGAACGCGTCGTGGATAATCTTCAAGCGCTCGGGAGGTACACCCTGCGGGGCCAGAATGGCCATCGGGAAACTGGCCGTCACCGGGACACCCGCCTCAGTGGCGGTCGGTATATCTTGGTAGACCTCACTGAGCGGTCTGGCTTCGGTCAGAAACACCAGCGGCCGAATCTCGCCGCCTTTATGAATGTCGGGGATCGAGAAGGTGCCCATCACCTGGCCACCCAGCAGCGCAGACTGGGCTGCGGCTTGTCCCTCGAACGGAATATGGCGAACCGCCAGTTCGGACACTTCCGAAAAGTACTCCATCGCCAGATGGGTCGACGCCCCCGTTCCGCCGGAAGTGGCGTAGGTGAACTGGTTGGGATTTGCACTGGCAAATTCTTTGAACTGCTCGAAGTCCTTGATGTCGGAATCCTTCCGAACATTGATCGAGGCGGGAATCTCCAGAAACGACATCACCGGTTCGAAGTCGTCCAGCGACCAGCGGGTGCGGCCATAATGGGGCATGACTTCCAGCGTGCCGCTGGGTGTGAACGCCAGGGTGTAGCCGTCTGCTTTGGACGCCGCCACCAGACTCATGCCGATGGTGGCGGCACCGCCGGGTTTGTTCACCACCACGACCCGTTGTTCGTTGGGCAGATATTTGCTGATCACCCGTGAGAAGGAACGAGCAAACACATCGGTGGTGCCACCTGCTCCATAGGGTACAACCAGTTCAATGGGCCGTTTGGGGAAGTCCTCGGCAACCGCCCAACCGGGCAGTGCGCACGCGGCCGCAAGAATGATCGAGAGTATGGTCTGTGTTGTTTTCATAGGACGCTCGTTGTTCTCTGGGTGATTTCAGGGGGTGTGCGTAAGCTGTCGCGGGTCAGCCAAACCGGCTGGTCAGAAAGCCGAGCACAATCGTCAGATACTCTTTCGGGCGTTCAGCAAACCCGTAATGACCGCAGCCGTCGATGACGTGAAATTCACTGTCGGGCACCATTTCGGCCATCTTGCGCATACCGTCGGCGGTACAGGCGGGATCTTCCGCACCCGCAACCAGCAACGTGGGCACCGGAATTTTCTGCAACGCGGGCCGGCTGTCGTAGGCGGAAATCGCGCGGATGGAATTGGCGAAGGTTTCCGTCTTCATGGACAGGATGACGTCAAACACCTGATCGACCAGTTCACCCTGGGCGCCGTCTGCCATCATGTGGGTGATCAGCGGGCGGGCGTATTCAGCGACCGATACCCCATTCTCGATCGGCTCCAGCCGCTCTTTCAGGTAAATGGCCTGGTCTTCGGGTGTGCGCGCCACGAACCCGGGCGACCCGGCGGACAGAATCACGGCTGACAGGTCGGAAGAGCGGGATGCAACCAGCGGCGCAATCAAGGCCCCCATCGAGTGACCCAGCAATACGTTGACCGCAGTCTTTTCTTTGTCAATCAGAGCCTCCGCCGCTTCGGCAAAGCACTCAATGGTCGCCTCCGCTGCCGGAGCCGACTCCCCGTACCCCGGACAGTCCCAGACCACCACGCGGTAATGGGCAGCCGCCAGTTTGGTAGCCAGGTCGTCAAAATATCGGCCGTCCCCGTATGCGCCGTGCAAAAGGAATACGGTCTTGTCCCCGGACCCGTAGGTTCTGTAGTTCGGTAATGGGTTATTCGTCATGTGTCGTTTCTCCGTAAGGTCATCACTGCCGGGTTATCGGGCACCGGCAGTGATGTGCTGCGCGCGCAATCAGAAGCTTTGCTGAGCCCAATCGTTAATGATTCCGGCCAACTCTTCAGGAGCTTCTGCCGGGAGCATGTGCCCCGTGGTGGGTATTTCGTGATAGACCGCACCGACACGCTCTGCCATTGCCTTCTGCTTGGCAGTCGGAATGACCACGTCGTTATCGGCGGCCACGACCAGTTTCGGTTTCGGGAAAGCCGCAAACGCCGCCTCCCGGTTGGGGCGACTGCCCATGGCCAGCTGATGGGCGGCGAAACGCTCGACCCCATACTCGGCCACTTCCCGCTCGCGGTTCGCCATCAGATCGTCCCGCTTCAGGTTGTCCGGGTGGTAGGCGCGCGCGGTGGCACCGGCGGCGATTTTCAGATACCCGCCATTACGGGCCTCTTCCACTCGGCCGGCGCGGGCCTGGGCCACTTCCGGAGAATCGCTGCCATCGGTGCTGTTGACCAGAACCACACCCTGGATGCGCTCGGGAGCCAGCGCCATGAGTGATAAAGCCACCATGCCACCAAACGAGTGGCCCACGACCACAAACTCACTGTCGTCGGCGGGTAACAGCGTCTTGGCCAGCTCCTCGACATCGGCGATCGGCGGACAATCAACCGCCACACACTCGTGACCGGCTTCGCGCAGCGCCGCACATACAGGTGCCCATGTATTCTGGGTATTGTTTACACCTGGAACGAAAAGAAATTTCACGTGGATTCCCCTATTTAATTGGAGTCTTTTTTGTGCTTCGTGAACGCAGAGATGATTTGGGCAAATTAATACGATTAACTACCTATGTCAAGATTTGGTTATACAATCTTTGGTATTCGAAATTATCCCCGCAATTCCCGAACCAGCGGTTTGAAAACTGCGTTTGGCGGGCAGCAGCGCCGTCGGCACCGCTGCCCTTTTGTGAGAGCGGTCAGACCCGCTCCCCATCGATTCGATCCCCTTCAATCCAGCAGGTGTGGTTACCAATGGGCACACGCTCGGGCAGGATGATCCGTGCGACAGGACCCTGACTGATGTCCTTGGCATCCAGAATCACACACTCGGAACGGTTCTCGATCATGTCGGTCACGATGGTGATCACGTAACCGTCGTCTTCTTCAACCGCACCTTTGCGCAGCCCCACCTGAACCTCGCCCCCGGTGCGGCCTTCACCGTATTCGTAGCGCTGATGACTGTTGGTGAGCAGGTCGTACTTTTTGAGCCCTCTCATCCAGTAAGGCTTGTCACCAAACAAGGCGTTGTAGCTGTAACGGTACGGCTTGCCCACGTATTCGTTGTTCACCGTGGGAAACTCGGTGACTTCGTCGTCCAGGTATTCCTCGTGGGTCTTCCCGGTCTTCAGATTGAACGTCCAGCGGTGCATGCGGTACTGGGTAGCCCCCTTGTCAAACTGGTTCATCATCTTGTCAATCGCCCGGTCGTCCTGCTTGCCCACCGCCGGCTTGCGCGGGTTGGTGGTGATGCAGCCTTCCATCACCACGCAATCACCTTTCTCATAGCAGTTGGACAGGTGCAGGATGAAGCAGGGGGTGGCCTCAAACCATTTCACGTCGTCGTTGGTACCGTGGCGTGGAATGACACCAAAGCGCGCCGGCATCTCGTTAAAGAAGGTGACCTTACGCTCCCCCTTGGCCAGCAGCTCCGGATCAAAAATAAACGGCAGGTCGTGCAGAATGGAGTAATTTTTGGTGACGCCGATGTCGTGGGGCCAGCGAATGCCCGGCAGTTCGATCGGCACGTAATGTTTCAGGTTGCTGTTGCTGTCCAGCACCCCGTAATGCATGTACGGGGGGCGCTCACTGAAGTTGAAGAACATCAGTTCGCCGGTGTCGTTGTCCACCTTGTAATGGGAGCAGATGCCACCGTGCTCGGCGATGGTCAGGTTCCAGTGGTCCGGTTCGGTCATTTCGAGGGTACGCGGATCCAGACGGTTCAGCTCGCTGCACTGCGACATACTCGCAATCAGTTTGCCGGCATGACAGATCACATCGGTACCGGCGTTGTCTTTCATCGCACCGATGCTGCCCCAGCCACGACGGTTGCCCAAATGGGGTTCCAGCATGCCCGGCCACAACGACCTGCCCGCCGCCTGCTCCGCCAGGAACCCGGTGGTGCGCACGAACCGGTTGCGGTACTCGGCCTTGCCATCCTCGAAGTGGATCGCGTGGATCATGCCGTCGCCGTCAAAGGTGTGGTAGACACCGATAGGCTCATGGACCTGGTTGTGACCGTTGCGCATGAAAATTCCGTGCAGATCTTTCGGAATTTCGCCAATGACTTCCAGAGAGTCAGTGGTCGCCGTGTATTCCTTACCAATCGACTGGAAGTGGTCCAGCAGAAACGGATTGGTGTTGTCTTCATGAATGGTAATCTTAATTTCGTTTTCGAGCTTTAACATTGTCAAACCTTTTTGTTATTTCGACTTAACTAAACGACGTTCACCACAGGGGTGGTCAGCGTGTACCGATCAGCTCACCCGATCAGGCCAGCGCTTGTTTTCGGCGTCGGGTTCCTGCATGCCGCGCTGGAACCCGACGCCACTTCCGTAAGCACCGGCACAACCGGCGCTTGCATAAATTGCCATGGCCACCGGATCGGTCGGGGCCGCTGCAAGAAATGGGTAGGTGATTTCGGATTGGTCAGGGAAGGCAGAACGCGCCGGTCTGTCGGCTGCGCCACCGGCAGCATAAGGGACGCTCAGCCCACTCGGGCGCTCGGGGAAACCCTGCGCAGAAGCACAAACGGAAACGACTGAAAAGAAAACTGCCGCCAGGGCGGTGTAGGTGCTCATACTCTCTGCTCTTTGTTGTTCGCTTATTGATCAGGCCAGAGGTTTGGTACATTTATTTTTATATATAACTCTTTTTCTATATAGAGGCATTCTCGCCGCGATGTCAACCCCTTTCAATCGGGGAGTTTCTGCATTACTTTGGCTCCAGAGCGGGCGCCCCGGCGCAGACCATCAGACCGCTCCAGGCACGCTGCAGGTTGCTAATTTTTTCAGTCCGAGCTCTACAGGCAACATCGACAGAGAGCGTTTTTTGCACAGGTACGGGGGTTCCGATGAATCGACAAGACATTGAATTTAAAGTGGATACAGGCGTAATCCGGGGCTGGTTTTACCTTCCCGACGAGACCCGCGAGACAGTCCCGTCGCCCTGCATTGTCATGGCCCACGGCTACGCCGCGACCAAGGACATGGGCCTGGACCGGTTTGCCCGGTCCTTTGCCGGGGCTGGCTTTGCCGTGCTGGTGTTCGATTATCAGGGGCTGGGTGCCAGCACCGGGCTGACGCGCCAGCACATTGACCCGTTCCGTCAGGTGGACGATTACCGCCACGCCATCACCTACGCCACCAGCCGTCCGGAAGTGGACCGCAACCGCATCGGTGTCTGGGGAACCAGTTACAGCGGCGGCCATGTGCTGATGCTGGCCGCCACCGACAAACGGGTTAAATGTGTGGTCTCCCAGGTGCCCACCATCAGTGGCAGCAAAGCCTTCAAACGCCGCATGACCCCGGACAGCGCGCAAGTGCTCGAAGCCGCGTTTGCGCAGGAACGCCTCGACCTGCTGGACGGAAAGCCCGCCACCATGCGTACCCTGGTGTCCACACAGGCCGCCGACAACCCGGTCTATTCCCATCCGGACGCCGTGGCCTGGTATCTGGATCAAGGCAAGCAATCCCCCACCTGGGTCAACGGGGTGACCTTGCAATCCATGGAACTGTTCCGCGCGTACGAGCCGGGGTGTTACATCGGTGAAATCAGTCCCGCGCCGCTGCTCATCGTGGTCGCGGAAAACGACCAGATCACCCCCACCGATCTGGCGCTGGAGGCCTACGAGGCGGCCGGGCTCCCAAAGAAACTGGTAACCATTCCGGGGGGGCACTTCACCCCCTACGACGAATCGTTCCCTGAAGCCAGCAAGGCCGCATGCGCGTGGTTCACCGAACACCTGTGAGGCGCACCTTGCGCCCATAACCATGGGCAACCGGTTGCCGGAGCAAAACCCGAAATCGGCGTTGCTCCGGCACCGTCCGCTGTTTACTTGGCGGTGGGCATGCTGAACTCCGCCCCTTTGCCAATGGAGGCAGACCAGCGCTGCATGATGGACTTCTGTTTGGTGTAAAAGCGCACCCCCTCCTCGCCGTACGCATGGGTATCGCCGAACAGACTTTTCTTCCAGCCGCCGAAACCATGCCACGCCATGGGCACCGGGATGGGAACGTTGATCCCGACCATGCCCACCTGCACCTGGCGGGAGAACTCCCGGGCCAGATTGCCGTCGCTGGTGAAACAGGCCACGCCATTGCCAAATTCATGGTCGTTGATCAGCTGCAGGGCCTGCGCCATATCCGGCACCCGCACACAGGCCAGCACCGGGCCGAATATTTCTTCTTTATAGATGCTCATTTCCGGGGAGACATGATCGAACAGGGTACCGCCCATCCAGAAACCGTCTTCACACCCGGTGCCCGCTGAGGCGTTGTCAAAGTCCCGCCCATCCACCAGCAGCTCCGCGCCCTCCTCAACCCCTTTGGCGATATAAGTGCTGATACGGTCGTGCGCCGCGCGGGTAACAATCGGGCCCATTTCCGCGGCCGGATCTTCGCCATGGCGTACCTTCAGGGCCCGGGTCCGGCGGATCAGTTCCGGCATCACCCGGTCGGCCACGTCGCCCACCAGAACCGCAACGCTGATCGCCATGCAGCGCTCACCGGCGGAACCGAAACCTGCGCCAATCAATGCATCCACTGCCTGTTCGATATCCGCATCGGGCATGACCACCATGTGGTTTTTGGCGCCACCCAACGCCTGCACCCGTTTACCCTGGCGCGCGCCGGTTTCATAGATATGGTTGGCGATCGGCGTGGAGCCGACAAAACTGACCGCCTGCACCTCGGGGTGCTCCAGCAATGCGTCCACCGCGGACTTGTCGCCCTGAATCACATTGAACACCCCGTCCGGCAGCCCTGCCTCGGTGAACAACTCTGCCACCCGCAGTGCGGGCGTGGGGTCGGTCGGGCTGGGCTTCAACACAAAGGTGTTACCTGCGGCAATGGCCACCGGGAACATCCACATGGGCACCATCACCGGAAAGTTGAACGGCGTCACCCCGGCGACCACGCCCAGAGGCTGGCGCAGGGTCCAGTTGTCGATGCCGGTGGACACCTGATCGGTGTAATCCCCCTTGAGCAGCTGGGGAATGCCGCAGGCAAACTCGACAATATCGATGCCGCGGGTCACTTCGCCCAGCGCGTCACTGAACACCTTGCCATGCTCGGCGGTGATCAAATGAGCGAGTTCTTCTTTGTGCTCGTTCAACAGCGCCAGAAATTTGAACAGCACCCGTGCGCGGCGGATTGGCGGGGTTTCTGACCAGGCCGGAAAGGCCGCGGCGGCGGCCGCCACCGCTTCATTGACCTGCGCCTCATCCGCCAGTCCGGCGTGCCCGGTAACCTGACCGGTGGCGGGGTTGGTCACCGGATGGACGCGGCCGGACCGGTTGCTGACGGGGGTGCCGTTAATGAAATGATCGATTGCACGGATGTGGGTCATGGTGGTCCTTCCTGCCAAAATAAAATGTAGAACCCCAGTCTAGAAGTTGCGGCGGCTAAAACAATATCGCTACACTGAACGAACTGTTTAGTATTTTGAACAATCAATCGGGAATCTTGTGAAATATGGAAGCGCAAACCAGGCACCGCCTGTGGACTCACCTGCACTGGTTGACGGTCCTGGCAGAACAGGGCACCTACACCGCGGCGGCCAGCCGTCTGGGGGTCAGCAAAGCCTCCATGAGCCAGCACATCACCGAACTTGAGCGCCTTGCGGGTTTGCCTCTGGTACAACGCACCACCCGCAGCGTCCGGCTGACCGAAGCGGGGCAGCAACTGGTGGACGGCATTAAAATGCCGTTCGACCAGATTTTCAGCCACTTTGCCCGGGTCAGTGATCTGGCCGATGAGCCGAGCGGAAAACTCCGGGTGACCGCACCGGTCGCCTTTGCCCGACAGCAGTTGCTGACCCCGATTGCCGATTTTCTGGCCACCTATCCGGGGGTGCGCATCGAACTGGATCTGTCTGACCGTCTGAGTTCACTGGCCATGGAGGGGTTCGATCTGGCCATCCGCCACACCCACGCTCCGCCCGACACTCACGTGGCCTGGTTGCTCAGCCACACCCGGTCCGTGTTGGTAGCCAGCCCCAGCTATCTGGAGCGCAGCGCCCCGCTGACACACCCCAACGAGCTGAGCCGTCATGCCTGCCTGCACTATCCCCGGCCCGGCGGTGATACGGTGTGGCATTTCGTGCAAACCAACCAAGACGCGGGTTCTCGGGCGGACCCCCTCACCGTGCCGGTTTCGGGCCCCTTCTCGGCGAACAACAGCGAGGCGCTGCGAGACGCCGCAGGCGCGGGGCTGGGGTTGGCGGTGATACCGGATTTCAGTGCCCAACGGGCGCTGGCGACCGGCGCCTTGACGGAGGTGCTGCCAGAATGGAAGCCGGTGGAGTCTTTCGCAGAACAGCTATACGCCATCCGCCCTTACGCCGCCCACGTCCCCCGGGCGGTCGGTTTGCTGGTGCAGTTCCTGCGCACCCGGTTCGCCAGCGGATTCAGCCACGCACCGGCGGAACGCGCCGCCGAGTCAGTTACGTAACCGCGACACCGGCAGCAACATGGCGATGAGCGCCACCGCCATAAACAGCCAGGCGATGCTGAATTCCGACAGGGGCAGCAGTTGGGCCGACACCCCCTCGGTTTTGGTGATGAGCAGCGCAATGATATTGATCCCGTAGGCGCCGCCCACCTGACGGACAAAGCTGATGGTGGCGGAGCCATCACTGAGTTCGTCCGGGCTGAGCTGGTTCAACGCCCCGGTGGATACGGAGGGCAGCAACAACCCCATGCCCAACCGGCTGACCACCGCACAGGTGGCCAGATACACAAAGCTGGTCCCCACCGCGCTCTGGGAAAAAAACAGCGCCGACACCACCACCAGCACCATACCCGCAAGCAACAGGTTGCGGGAGAGCATGATGTCGGTGAGCCGGCTGCCCAGTAACAGGGTGGCGCCGAGCACCACCCCGGCCGGTAACATCAGCAGGCCGGCATCCGTCGGGGTGTACGCAAGAGCGGTCTGAGAAAATACCGGTATCAGGTAGGTGGTCCCGTACATCGTAAGCCCCAGTCCCAGGGCGCCACAACTGGCGTATAGAAACTGCCGGCGGAACAGCAGGGCCAGATTGAGCAACGGATGCGCCACCCACCGTTCGTAGACCACAAACGCCACCAGACTGACCAGTGACAAACCCAGCAGGATAATGCTGCGGGCCGTCCAAAGCGGGTGGTATTGCAGGTCATTCAGCATATACAGACTGATAACCAGCACCGCCGACAAGAGCGCACATCCCACAAAATCAAACCGGTAGCGTTGCTCGCGAGGGCCTTTGACCGGCAGAAAATACCAAGCGAGCACGGCCGCCATCAAGGTCACCGGCACCGGGGCGTAAAACACGTAGCGCCAGCTGAAATAATCAACCAGAAACCCACCGATGACCGGTCCCAGCGCCGGCGCCAGGACAATGCCAAAGCCGTAAAACCCCAGCACGGTGCCCCGCTGCTGGGGCGGAAACACCCGGAACACCAGAAATATCGACATGGGTTGCATCAGCCCCGCGAGCGCGCCCAGCACCAGCCGCGACACCAACAGCTGCCCGGTATGCTGACTGAGCCCGCCGACCACAGAGGCCACGGAAAACAACAGCACGGAGATGAGGGTCGCACGACGGATACCCACGTGGTCCAGCACCCAGGTGGCGCACAACATGGAGACGGTCATGGCGGCCAGGTAGCCGGTCGCCAGCCAGTGAACTTCCCCCTGGCTCAGGTTGAAAGTCACCATGATGTCGGCCAGCGCCACATTGATCGAAGTCGCGCTGAGGACCGTAGCCATGGTCGTGACCATCACGGTAAGCAGGGCATACCAGCGCCA
Organism: Marinobacter sp. X15-166B; assembly: GCF_001752365.1. Classification (GTDB taxonomy): domain Bacteria; phylum Pseudomonadota; class Gammaproteobacteria; order Pseudomonadales; family Oleiphilaceae; genus Marinobacter. The sequence goes on from NZ_MEIY01000001.1 coordinate 1,348,928, forward strand.
GCGACTGCCATAGCGATGTTGCAGCGCCGCAACGCTGTATCTGCTCACAGCACTGCCGGAGACTGGCGGTTTCACTGCGGGGCGGTTATCCATATTTTCACACACGCCTGTTTTGACGCTATTTCTAGCGATATAGGTAGGGAAGCGCTAGAATCGGCGTAATTGTCGGTAAGATACCTACTTTCTGCGTTATTATTGGAGCAGATCAGTAAGTAACCGCTACGCTGTATTCATATACGGGCCTATATATGATCTTCAATACAACAACCTATCTGGTCTTGGGTATTCTGCTGCGCGAGCCCCGTTCCGGGTACGATATCGTCAAGGAGCTGGCTTCGTTCAGACCGGCAAAATCCAGTCAGATCTATCCGATTCTCAGCAAGCTCGAGAAAAATGGTTACGCCAGCAGCAGTCAGGTGTTACAGACCGGCAGACCCAATAAAAAAGTCTATTCGGTGACCTCCAGCGGCAAGGAAAAGCTGAAAAAATGGCTGGACACCTCTCCGGAACCTCCCGTGATCCGCGACGACTTCCTGTCGATGATTTTCTCCGTGTGGATTAAAGAGCCGGAAACCCTCGAACGGCTGGTGCTGCAGCGGCTGGATTACCTGACCGAACGGCTGCAATACTTCACTGACCGCCAACAGACCCTGGAAACCGCCTTTCCCAGCGAAATCCGCAATTTTTACAGCTGGCACCACAGCAATTACCTGCTGACCCGGCGGCGCATTGCCGTCACCAAAGAAGACATCAAATGGTGCAAGGAGGTTCTGGAAGAGCCCGCCATTGCCTGGAAACGCGCTCAGGCAGAACCACCCTCTCCGGTTTGATCCACCGGTGCGACTCGCCGGCCGCGAGTATTAGCCTCCCCCGGTTGTTCGCCCTGCCCTGACCGGCAACCGGCCCCTTGGGGGCCAGGCGCCGCTGTTGCCCTGCAAACCCTGCCGTTGGGCACCGTCACCGGTTACGCGGGCAGCGCACACAAAAAACCCCGAAAGGAGACCTTTCGGGGAAAGAGAAGACAACAATTCAGCGTCGGCTCAGAAGAAGTACTGGAGCGAACCCTGCAGGCGGGTGGCATCGCCCTTCCTGCCGCTCACGGTTTCGCGGGTGTGATGGGCGACCTCTACACCGTAACGGATCCGCTTGACCGGGCTCCAGATGTAGTTCAGGTACACGCTGGTCTGCACTTCGTCGGTGCTGTCAGCCGACATCACGCCGGCCGCAACCGCATCGTCGACGTCGTTTTCAAGCCGGTTATAGCCGAGGTTGATCGCACCCGGGCCCACCTGCTGACTGATGCTGGTTTTGAAGCCGGTCGCGGTAATGGTTTCCAGGCTCTGGGTGGCCGGATCGTAGTAAGTGGGCTGGTGGAAGTTGAAATAAATCGCCTTGCCGATGCCGTCTCCGTGGGTCACCCCAGCGCGCACCGTGGTCCCGGTGCCGGGGAAGTTGTAGGCGGCCTGCACCAGCGCGCCCCAGCCAAAGGCACTCTCGTCGTTGTTGGTGGACGCATCGTAGTACACCAGCTTGCGGGCGATACCGGCGACCACGTAACGCAGATTGTCGGTCCTGCCGTTGTAGGCCGCGGTCAAGTTGGGCAGATCGCTTTTAGAGTCGTCCCCTGCGGCGTCAAGTGGTGTACCCCCACCGGCCACTTCCGGGTCTTCCAGCGACACCGAAAACTTGTCCATGGTGTACCGGATTTGCGGCACCCGGCCGTTGGGGCCACCCGCCTGGCCGTAGAAATCCAGGGTGGGCATGTACGCGTTTTCCGGACCGAAGTTGGAGGTGGTCTGACCGGCCAGCAGGCCGTTCCAGGACGCGTAGGCGTGGCGCAGGCGCAGTTTCTGCGAGCTGGTTTCTTTACCCAGGGCATCGCCGTAGAAATCGAACTCAATCACCGTGGTCAGCGGGCCACCGTGAGCCATGGGGGTGGTGGTTTTGGTGCCGATCCGGCTCTGGTTGGCGTGAAAATTGAGGTGGCCGTCGGAGCCGTCAACCCCGTCGTAACGGATGTTGGAGCGGAGAACCGCGGGGCCCAGATAGGCGTCCACGTCGTAGGTCGCGTCCAGTTTGACGTACCCGTACAGATCAACTTTAGTGTCTCCTACTTCCCAGCTTACCGCGTGGGCAGCACCCGACAACATCAGCGCAACCGAATACGCAGATACTCCCAGTACGAGACGATTCTTATTAATACGCATTTGCATAACCTTCTGATTTGTTTTTTTACTGAGCCACCATGACAGCGACAGCGCCGTTCATCTGACCGATCCGGTATTTCTGCCAGCCTGTTCATCGAAGCCCGGGTGCTTCAGCCCCGGACTGATGCTGTGTCTGAATGCAGATAGTCACTTGAATCTCTCCGCCAGATTGGATCTAGGATAGGAAAATTTTGACACATGTCAACAATTTTGCGGTCGGACCGTTTACGCGCAGAAGTTCTTCAAATTCAGTCTTGATTGTTTCTAGCTTATTTTCAGCAAGTTACATACTGATAGACTGGACAGGCGCAGAAAAATGCCGGATAGATCTAATGGTTCTATATAAAGAGCCACCATCCGCAGTCCAGCACCGATACTGAATGCTGGCAGGCTACCCCGCACCATGTGTAATTATTGACATAGGTAGTCATTAGTACTAAGTTTGAATTTCGATGGCAGACGCGCAGCCTTTACCTCTATGGGGGGCTGTCAGTGTCGTGGAATCTGTTGGACGTCATTCGGTACGTGGGAACTCCGTAACGACCGGGTGTGTGAGAGGTGACCAACCTCCGGGTGAATTCATACTGAGCACGAGGCGAAACAATGATAAAGCTTGAAAATGAGATCAAAATTACCATACGGGAAGATAACCAGAACCCGTTCCTGCGTGACCATTTTACCTCGGTCGGTAAGGAGTACACGGCCACCACGGACAGTCTCAAGGTCATCGGTGAAATTCCCAAAGATCTGCACGGTATCTACGTGCGTAACGGCCACAACCAGGTGCACGAGCCGCTGGGGGTTTACCACAGCTTCGACGGCGACGGCATGCTGCACGCGGTGCATTTCGAGAACGGCAAGGCCGAATACCGTAACCGTTTTGTGCGCACCACCGGCTTTTTGGCCGAACAGGGTGCCGGAAAATCCCTGTGGCCGGGCATGCTCGAACCCCACCTGGGCAGCCGCCGCGGTTGGGGCAGCATCGGTGCGATGAAAGACAACGCCGGTACCGATGTGATCTGCCACGCCGGCAAACTGATTGCCACCATGTCGCAGTGCAGTGAACTGAACCAGCTGGACCCGCGGACCCTCGATCCGGCCGAGCCGGACCACTGGAACCTGAAAATTGCCCAGGACGGCGGTATCTGCTCTCACTACAAGGTAGACAACGACACCGGCGAACTGATGTTCTTCAACTTCAGTGAGCGCCCCCCGTACATGCATTACGGGGTGCTGGACAGCAACAGCAACCTGAAGCATTACGTACCGATTGAACTGCCGGGTATTCGCTGGCCCCACGATTTGGGGGTCACCAAGAACTACTCCATCTTGCACGACCTGCCGTTTATTTTTGATCCGGAACTGCTGGCCAAGGGTGAGCGCAAAGTCACCTTCTTCGACGACATGCCGGCGCGCTTTGGCATCATCCCGCGCCACGGTACCAACGAGGACGTGAAGTGGTTTGAAGCCACCCCCTGCTTCATTTTGCACCTGTCCAACTGCTACGAGAAAGGCGATGAAGTCATCATGGAAGGCTGCATCACCACCAACCCGCGCAAGCCGGCGGTCGGTAAGCAGGACCACGACGCCATCCAGAAGATGGTCAATCAGTTCGACAAGTCCGCGACCCGCTACCGCATGCATCGCTGGGCCTTCAACATGAAAACCGGCAAAACCAGAGAAGAGTATCTGGACGACGAGGTCACCGAATTTCCGACCGTGAACAACGAATACGTCGGCAAGCCCTACCGTTACAGCTACAACGCCCTGTTTGGCGACAAGCCCTGGTGGCTGAAGGGTTTGAAGAAGTTCGACCTGCTGTCCAACACCACCCAACGCTACGAGTTCGGTGAAGGCCGGTGCGGCAGTGAAGCCCATGTGGCGCTGCGTGAAGGTGCGGTTGACGAGGACGACGGCTACGTAATCACGCTGGTGACCGACATGATCGAGGACCAGTCCGAGTGCGTGATTCTGGACGCCAAGGACATCAGCCGCGGCCCGATCGCGCGGATTATCCTGCCCCACCGGATCCCGATTGGCGCCCACGCCTGCTGGGTGGAAGGTGACCGCATCGACGGTGAGCGGGTGTAACCCCCCCGTTTAGAAAAACCGGCTCTCTGGTAACAGGGAGCCGGTTTTTTTTAGAGAGTAATTTAGCGAGTTTATTGAAATTTAGCGCGTGCGCTGCTGCTCGCGTTCATCAATCGATTAACCGGCCGTGTTGATCAAAAAAAGGGTGGGGGCCATCGCAGGCATCGACATGGCTCTGGTGACTCACAATGATGCCGCTCTGTGGGTGCAGATAGAGTAACCGGATCATCGCCGCCTCCAGCGTAAAGGAGGGTGGTGCCTTTGGGTTCAAGTCCAGCGTAACCGCATGGTTGTGCGCCGAACCAACATACACTGGTCTGCCGCACCAGATGAACTCGACCGGGCGGTGCAGGTGGCCGCACAGGATCAGTTCTACCTGTCGATGCTGGTTTAACACCCTGGCCAGTTCACCGGCACCGTTGAGCCGCTGCACATCCATATGATTCAGTCCGACCGCCACCGGTGGATGGTGCATAAACAGCAGCGAGCGTTGCTGCGGCTTTTCACGCAATGCTGCGTCCAGCCACTCGCGCCGTTCCGCCTCAATCAGCCCGTATGGTTTCCCCGGTACACTGGTATCCAACCCAACCAGACGCACCGGAAAATCGTCGATGGTGTAACTGAGATGCGAGTTGTGGCGGAACAAGTAGTCATGGTCAGGAAACGCTTTTCTGAGTTCACCCCGCTCATCATGGTTACCCGGTACCAGATAGAAGGGCATCTGCAGACCATCCAGTGCCAGACGCGCCTGCCGGTATTCCGCTTCCAGGCCGAAGTCCCCGATATCACCCGTGATAAGGACCACGTCCGGTTGCGGGCGCATCCCGTTGAGGTGGGCGACAGCACGCTCCAGCTTGGCGAAGGTATCGACTTTGCCGGCGTAAGCGGTTTTACCGCCCGCCTTGATATGCAGATCCGTCAGTTGCGCAATAAGCATTCAGGCCCTCTCCGACTGAGCGTCTAGCACAATCAACTGTTCGGGTCGGATCTGCAGTCCCACTGGCTGCCCTACGCTGAACTCGGAGCGCCCATCGCTATCAACAATCACCAATTCATGGCTGGCCCCCTTCACCCACACCCGATTTCGGTCACCGATAAACTGGGACTGGTGCACCACGCCCCTGATACCGCCGCTGGCGTTGTTGGTGAGTTGGATATCTTCTGGGCGGCAATAGATGCGGCCATGCCCATCGGCCAATGCAGCTCCATGCAAGACCCCACCGGGCAACTGCATGCTACGGTTACTGACAGGACCCTCGAAGGTATTGATCTGTCCAATAAAATCAGCAACAAAATCATTCTGCGGCGAGAAGTAGATCTGTTTCGGTGTGCCGATCTGGGACACCCGACCCTGCTCCATCACGACGATACGGTCGCCCAGTGCCATCGCCTCCTCCTGATCATGGGTGACGTAAATGGCGGTCACCCCCAACTGGCGCAGCAGAGCGTTTATATCCGCACGCAACCGGTCTCGCAAAATGGCATCCAGCGCGGTCAGTGGCTCGTCCAGCAACAACACACGGGGACGGGTGATGATGGCCCGGGCCAGCGCCACCCGCTGACGCTGGCCACCGGACAACTGGTCGATGTAGCGGTGCGCCAACGCCCCCAGTTCCATCATCTCCAACATCTCACGGACGCGCTGATTGATCACGGTGGGTTGCTCTTTCTGCACCTTCAAACCGTAGCCCACGTTTTGAGCGACCGTCATATTCGGGAACAGCGCATAAGACTGAAACACCATGCCCACATGGCGCTGTTCAATTGACTGTCGGGTAACCTCTTCTTCATCAAAGAGTATGCGCCCACCCTCATCGGGAAACTCCAGTCCAGCGATCAAGCGGAGCGTGGTGGTCTTGCCGCAACCTGAGGGCCCCAGCAGCACCAGGGTTTCCCCGGCAGGCACCGACAGATCTAACGGGTGCAACGCCAGGGTGCCGTCAGCAAAGGTTTTCTTACAGTTTTCGAGGCGAATGGACGCACCATGGTCATGGGTGTTCATTAATTAATTCCCGTAGAAGTGTGAAAAGGTAAGTCTTTGCCGGATACTGTTGGCGCCGTCGGGCGCTGTTTGCGAAAGCGGACACTTTTTGTCAGGCCGGACTCTTTTCGCCTGCCTGGACGCTTGTGTCGAAACCGGGAACCGCTCCATTGCACGCCAATCATCAGCGGCAGCAGCAGAACCAGGAAGATCAGGGTGTAGGCGCTGCTGATCTCTAATCGCATGGACGCATACGCATCGGCCAAGCCAACGGGCAGAGTTTTGGTGAGCGGTGTGTGCAACATCCAGGTGAGGTTGAACTCGCCCACCGACAGAGTGAGGGTCATCAGCGCACCACTGATGATGCCGCCCTTACAGTTGGGCACGACCACGTCAAAAAAGCGACGATAAAAACCGGCCCCCAGACTCGCTGCGCCCTCTTCAAGCTGCCTGAAATTGATGCTGTGCAGAACCGCCAGCACGGCCTTTACCATGAACGGCAGGGTGTAGAGTACATGCCCTATGAGTATGAACAACCAGCTGGTGCGCAACCCATGAACGCCGCCGTAGGCAATAATCAGCGCCAGTGCGATCGCCAAACCGGGAATCGCCACCGGTAGCACGAGTAACTCCTCAAACACGCGCGCCCAGCGGCTGGCGGAACAGGCCAGAAAATAGGCGGCCGGCACCCCCACCATCAGGTTCACCAGCAGGGTTGCCAGCGCCAGGCGCACCGTCAGCCAGATGGTCTCGCTGTAGAGTGCCAACACCTCTTCAACCCAGCGCAGGGTCAAACCACTGGACAGCCCCTGAAAGTAGTTGCTGGTCAACCCGGCCGTGACCGACATCAGTACCGGCACCACCAGAAACGCACAGATCAGCAGGGTGAAGCCCAGCTGCAAGTAATAGAACAGACTTCGATGCATCATAATAACCTCAGGCGGCGGGGCTGGCAGTGGCACCCGAAACAGAGCGTGCCAGCAGCAACGCCAACCAGGTGATCAGGCCGAGGATGATGCTCAGCGTCGCCGCCATGGCGAGATTGGCGCCCAGGGTGAATTCGGTGTAGATCGTCATCGGCATCACGTTGATACCGCTGGCCAACGCAAACGCGGTGCCGAAAGCGCCCATGGAGGTTGCAAAGCAGATTGCGCCACTGGCAATCAGTGCTGGCTTCAGCGCCGGAAGGACCACATCAAGGAAAACTCTGGTGCGCGATGCGCCGAGCGAGCGAGCGGCCTCTTCAAGCTGGTGATCCATTTTCTCGACCGCGGCTATGACCGTCAGCAAGACACGGGGAATGGAAAAGTAGACATACCCCACAAACAGCCCGACGACAGAATAGGCAAAGGTCCAGCGCGTGCCGTCTATCAGCAGACCCAGTTCGGCGCTCAGCCCCTGACGACCGCCCAGCATGATCACCAGAAAGCCGACCACGACGCCGGGGAAAGCCAAAGGGAAGGTCAGCAGGGAAACCAGTACCGACTTACCGGGAAAGTGATTGCGGGCCAAAAACAAGCCGCTCACCACCGCGATGGCCAAGGTCACCAGGGTGGTTGCTACCGACAGCATCAGCGTTTCCAGCAGACTGGTCAGGTAGCGGCTGTCGGTGAGCGCCTGCCAGTAAATCACCACACCGTCGTCACCGCCGGTGGAGATCAGGATCAATTTACCCATGGGAATCAGCAAAAAGGCGCAGGTTATGATGAGCACCGGTAGCATCATCACAATCAGGGAAGGTGTCAGTCGGGTGAACATAGGGTTTCTCAACAGAAGATGGTCACAGAGCAAAATAAGAGGGGGCTTGGCCCCCGCCTTCGGGACAGAGTCTCGATCAGTTCAGCCGATCAAGGTACCGTCTCTGAAAACTGCTCTGTACTTCGGCCATTTTCTTGTAATCGACGGCGACTGCCCGGGCATACTCGGATTCGGGCAGAAATTTGGCCTTCACCTCATCCGGCATGGTGTCGGGGCGAACCGGGCGCAGGAACGCCTGGGCCCACACCGCCTGTCCCTTGTCGGATAGCACGAAATCCAGAATCCGGCGACCCTTTTCCGGGTTGGGAGAGTTTTTCACCAGGCTCATCACGTAGGGGACAACAACACTGCCCTCTGCAGGGATGACAAACTCGATGTTGGCACCGTCCTTGTATTTCGCGCGGTAGGCGTTGAAGTCGTAATCCAGCAGGATCGGGATCTCACCGGAGATCACCCGGGCATAGGAGGTTTGTTTGGGTACGATCGGCCGATTCTGCTGCAGCTGGGCGAAATAGTTCAGAGCCGGTTCGAAGTTATCCAGATCGCCGCCCAGTGCACCATTGATGGCCACCGCACCGGCATAACCAACAAAGGCACTGGTCGGGTCCAGATACCCCACCATTCCCTTGTAGATCGGATCAAGCAGATCCTGCCAGCTCTTCGGCACCGGCTTGCCCTCCAGCGCATCCACATTAACGAACAAACCAATGGTGCCGGAATGGATGGTGAACCACTCGCCGTCAGGGTCTTTCAACCCGGTGGGGATTTGCTCCCAATTAGCGGGCTGGTAGGCTTCAGTCACGCCCTTGCCTGCTGCGGTAATGCCGAAAGACACACCGTAGTAGGCCACATCAGCCACCGGGTTGTTCTGCTCAGCCAGCAGCTGCGACAGGGTCTGTCCGGAGTTCTTGTTGTCAAACGGCACGACGTACCCCAGCTCGTGCTTGATCACCCTGAGCTGAGTGCCCCAATCCGCCCAGTGGGGCGAGCAGTTGTAGCAGATGGCATCGGCTGCCTGGGCAACGGCAGCGCCCAGGACACTTGCGGTTACCGCCATGACTGAAGCCCACTTTAATAAACGTTGTTTAAACATCATTGTTACTCTCATCGGACAGTCGCAAAGGGTATTTCTGGCGCGCCACCGTCTACCCGCTGATTTGACCCGAGCCGCCCGTGCGCTGTTTTGATGGTGGATGACTGGACCTGGAATGGCCCCCCTTGGTGTTGGAGGGCAATATAGGGTTGGGATGTTAACGCTTGATGACAGAATGCTGATGAGGCTGCCACGGAGGGGGCGTTACAACGGCGGCCGGGTTCTTCGCTAGAGAAGGGAAAGGTGGAGCCTGCCGGTGGTCGGGATGAGCGTCACTTGCCGATACAGAATCTAACAACCCAAATAAAAACAATAAGTTATAGATATTTTGGAGCACATACGGAGTGCAAAAAACTGCGAAAAAAGTGTAAATGTTTATAAGTTTTTTCAGAACCGGTTCCTGACCACCCAATTCCAAACCGGGATAAGTGGGAAACTGGGAACCCTGTATCTGTTTCAATTGTAAAATCCGAGCATTGAGACCGACTCATAGCGCCTTCATACCAGCTCTAGCTATAGTAACATCGTTTTCTAAACGGATTCGTTCTCATTTAAACAGCATTGACGCACAAAGGCGTTGTGCATACAATGAATAAAAAGTGATCAGGTAACTATGGCGGTTGAATTCAGGGATGCGTGGCTGGAAGCTTTCTACGAGCAAGACCGGAGCCATAAGAAAATACCCAGCACCATTGAAGGTGCCCTCTTTAGGAAGATCCAGATTCTGGATGCCGCAACGCAGGAGTCAGACTTGAGGATTCCGCCGGGTAACCGGTTTGAGCATTTACAGGGAAACCTGTCTGGATGGTGTTCCATTAGGGTAAACAAACAGTATCGCCTGATCTTTCGCTGGGAAGACAGCACCGCCCTGGATACGTACCTGGACCCACATACGTACAAGGGTTAGTGGAGGTTATAGTTATGAGAACTACAAAACGTCGTCCGGTGACCGTGGGCCAAATGCTGGTCACCGAGTTCCTGGAGCCGATGAACATAGAAATCAGTGAGCTGGCAGAAGCCATGGGTGTGCACAGAAATACCCTCAGCCGGATTGTTCACGACAAAGGCACCTTGACCGCGCCCATGGCCATCAAACTGGCAGCGGCTCTGGGAAATACACCGGAGTTTTGGCTGAACATTCAGCACGCAGTTGAATTATGGGATGTGCGTCATCGTGCCTATGAACAAGAAGCTAAGAACGTGAAACCTGTAAAGCCTCACGTTCTGCCGATGAAGCAAGCCTGAAAAATAACTTGATTCCGCCGCGCTTCCCGTTCTTCTGGAAATCTACAAAGAGCTGGCATAAGAGATGTTACCGGTACCAGTTTTTTTCACTTGGGTAAAGCAGCTGTAATCCCCCTACATGGACGCTCCCGGCTTGCCAAGTCTTCAACGAATATGACATTAGGCAAAGATTGCCCCCGTACATTCGGACTTTCTCTGTGGTTCACCCACTGTCCCTGATGGAATGTGCTGGCCGGTGCCCCAATCGTTTTTTCGCACTCATCGCACAGGGGGGGATTACGGGCTTTGCCGACCGCGGTCTAACCTGTTTTCCATCATCATTGATTACCAGAGCAATCGACGAGCTATACCTCTATCAACATTTGGTTCTGTGCTCTCACTGGCCGAGTTGATTATGCTCCAGCGTAATCAGCTTGGAATTCGCTATCATGCGCCAACAAGGCCCACACAATCCGGGCATTTTTATTCGCCAGCGCTACCGTAGCCACGTTCTTATGGCGTCGTACATTCACCAATTTTGTTTGCCGTAAAATAATGCGGTAATGATCACCGCCGAATTCCTCTATCTCACCCCATACCAGCTTGTGGATATCTGACCAGCGCAGGCCTGTGGTGCAGGAATGCAGGAATGTCGGCCGTGTTCTTGGCCAGTTTGGTAGCGATTTACTTTCCGATGCAAAAACTGCTGAAAATCTTGCCCAGCAGATCATCCGGGGTCAGCGTCCCGGTGATTTCCCCCAGGGCATCCTGAGCGGCGCGCAGGTCTTCGGCCAGCAACTCGCCGGCACCATAGCCCTCCAACTGTGCGCGCCCCTGCCACACCGACGCCTGGGCGCGCTCCAGCGCATCCAGGTGGCGGCGACGGGCCAGAAAGCCGCCTTCGGTGGTGCTGGCAAAGCCCATGCACTGTTTCAGGTGATCGCGCAGCGCGTCCAGACCTGCGGCGGATTTGGCCGCCAGACGCAGCACCGGTCCCGACGCCGTGTTCGTCAGCCCCACCGGCTCCCCGGTCAGATCCACCTTGTTGCGCACCACGGTGACCGGCGCGGACTCCGGCAGGTGGTCGATAAAATCGGGCCAGATGTCGTGGGGCTCGGTTTCCGCGGTGGTGGTGGCATCCACCATCAGCAAAATGCGGTCCGCCTGGCGGATTTCCTCCCAGGCCCGGGCAATGCCGATCTGCTCCACCGCATCGGGACTGTCCCGCAAGCCGGCAGTGTCGATGATGTGCAGGGGCATGCCATCGATATGAATGTGTTCCCGCAGTACGTCCCGGGTGGTGCCTTCAATGGGCGTTACGATGGCCGCTTCCCGACCCGCCAGGGCGTTGAGCAGACTGGATTTGCCAGCGTTGGGACGGCCGGCAATCACCACTTTCATGCCGTCCCGCAGGATGGTGCCTTGTTGCGCCTCCGCCAGAATCAGCTGCAGATCCCGGGTGATGCTGTCCAGATCCGCAGAGACCTTGCCGTCGGCGAGAAAATCAATCTCTTCTTCGGGGAAGTCGATGGCCGCTTCCACATAGATGCGCAATCGGGTCAACGCGTCCACCAGGGCGTCGATGCGCCGGGAAAACTCTCCCTGCAGGGAACGCATGGCGCAGCGAGCGGCCTGTTCGGAACTGCTTTCGATCAAATCGGCAATGGCCTCGGCCTGGGTGAGGTCAAGTTTGTCGTTCAAAAAGGCGCGCTCCGAGAACTCCCCCGGCCGGGCCAGCCGCGCCCCCTGATTGCACACTTCGCGCAGCAGCATGTCCAGAATGACGGTGCCGCCGTGGCCCTGAAGTTCCAGCACGTCTTCGCCGGTGAACGAGTGGGGGTTGGGGAAAAACAAGCCAATACCCTCGTCGATCAGCCCCCCTTCGCCGTCCCGAAAGGCGCCGTAATGGGCGTAGCGGGGTTGTGGGGCAAACCCGAGCATGGCGGTGGCAATGGCCAGTGCCCGGGGGCCGGACACGCGCACGATCCCGACACCGGCCTGACCCGGTGCGGTGGCAATGGCGGCAATGGTGTCGGTGCTCAGGTTCATCTGCAGGGCTCCCGGGGCAGGTTGGCGGTATACAACAAAGGCCCCGAGTCGGAGCCTTTGTGGGGATTATTCAAACGCGCTCAGGTCAGCGGGTTTTGGTGGCCATTTCCGCTTCAATCTTGCGGGTAATGTACCACTGCTGGGCGATCGACAGAATGTTGTTGACCAGCCAGTAGAGTACCAGACCGGCAGGGAACCACAGGAAGAACACGGTAAACACCACCGGCATCAGTTTCATGATCTTGGCCTGCATCGGATCGGGCGGTGCCGGGTTCAGACTCATCTGGATGAACATGCTGGCGCCCATCAGAATCGGCAGAATGAAGTAAGGGTCCATCACCGACAAGTCGTGAATCCACAACATGAACGGGGCGTGCCGCAGTTGCACACTTTCGAACAGCACCCAGTACAGGGAGATGAACACCGGCATCTGGACCAGAATCGGCAGGCAGCCGCCCAGCGGATTGATCTTCTCTTTTTTGTACAGCGCCATCATTTCCTGCGACATACGCTGGCGATCGTCCCCGTACAGCTCACGCAGCCGGGTCAGTTGCGGTGCCACGGCGCGCATCCGTCCCATGGACCGGTAGCTGGTGGCCGACAGATGGAAAAACACCGCCTTGACCAGCACCGTCAACAGGATGATCGCCACCCCCCAGTTACCCACCAGTCCGTGGAACCATTCCAGAATGATGAACAGCGGCAGGGCGATGAAGAACAGGAAGCCAAAATCCACCGTGCGATCCAGATTGGGTGCCACCGCTTCGAGCCGGTCGATGATTTTCGGTCCGATGTATGCACGGGCACTGGCCTGCCCGGTTTCACCCGGCGCCACCACAGTGGCCGGGCTGACAAACCCCATCACCTGCAGGTTGCCACGCTGTGTGCTCTGGAACTGGTTGGCCTGGTTTTCCTCTGGTATCCATGCGGTGAGGAAGTAATGCTGCAAAAACGCCAACCAGCCGTTGGCGACGGTCTGGTTGATGGGTTTTTTGCTCAGGTCACCGAAATCGTATTTTTCGTAGGGTTTGTCCGGGGTGCTGACCACCAGTCCCAGGAACGCCTTGATACCCAGACTGTTCTGGGCGGTCGGATCCGGGGTCTGGTCGCGCACGATTTTGCCCGTCAGATTGCCTTCCCAGACGCTGTCCGACTGGTTTTCAATCAGATAATCAAGTTTGATTTCGTAGCTGTTACGGGCCACACGGTAACGTTTGGTGACCTTGACGCCGGTGTCGCTGGTGAACACCAGATCGACCTGCAATTCGGATTCGCCGGCACCGAGCTCATAGCTGGATTCTGCTGACTGATACACCGGTGGGGGGCCGTTACGACGGCTGTCAAAGCCGTGTTTACCGATAAGACCACTTTCCAGCAGATAGGTGCGCTGGGCGTCGTTTTGCAACAATTTGAGCGGTTGTTCACTGCCCAGACGGTCGTCGTACGCCAGCAGGGAGGATTCCACCAGATTGCCGCCTACCGGGTCAATTTTGAGCTCCAGAACGTCCGTGCGCAGGGTAATCAGCTGACTGCTGACCGGCACGGAACGGCTTTCTGCGCTGAGGGTAGCGGGGTTGGTGCCTTCAGGGGTTATGAACTCTTCGTCACTGGCAGCAGCGGTTTGCCGGGCGGTGGATGATTGCTCACCGGCCTGCTCGAAACCCGCTGAGGACGCATTGGAATGCTGGGTGGCCACCGGCGTTACCTGTGGCTGGTGATAATCTTCATTCCAGGCAAGAACCATCAGATAGCTGACAATGGCCAGGCCGGCAAATAGTACAATGCGTTGAATATCCATAAACCTACTGTGTCGTCTGTGTGTCTTTGGGTGGAGTTATATCAGGTACCGGATCATACCCGCCTTGTGCCCATGGATGACAGCGCAGAAGCCTTTTACTGGTAAAAAACAGCCCCTTGCAGGCACCGTGACGTTCGATCGCCTCAATTGCGTAAGCAGAACAGGTTGGGTGATGACGACAGTGGCTGGCCATCATGGGGCTGATAGCGTACTGGTAAAAACGGATGGGTAGAAGCAGAGTTCTGCGCATTAACCCGAGCCTTTACTGAGACCAACTGTGTCTGGATGCGCTGGTGCAGTGGGGAGAGACCGGGCCTTGCGGACTAACCGCTGCCACAACTCGTTGAGAATTGTGTGAAGTTCCGGATTGTCCACCGCTGCCAACCCCTGGCGTCCCAATACCACGATGTCCAGGGACGGCAAGGCTGGTTGCAGGCGAAACGTTTCCCGGACCACGCGTTTGACCCGGTTACGTTGCACCGCCAGTTTCAGGTGCTTTTTCGAGAACACCAAGCCGATTCTGGCGTGTCCCAGGGCATTGGGCGTCGCCAGGATCAAAAAGTGCTTGTGTGGCACCCGAACCTGAACGTTACTGAAGACTTCGCTGTAATCCCGCGGTTTCAGCAACCTGGCGGTCTTTGGAAAGCCCGAAGCCTTCATTGCTGCAGGTTAAATATTAAGCAGACAGACGCACACGGCCTTTGGCACGACGACGGGCAAGGATCTTACGACCGTTTGCAGTAGCCATACGGGCACGGAAGCCATGGTTGCGCTTACGCTTCAGATTACTGGGTTGAAACGTTCTTTTCATTGGGGGTTCTCACATTACGAATGATGGAAATTCAGTTGCTGGCTGTAAATTGAACAGTCGGAACAGGTGCGGCATTTTATGCAATGTGGGCGTGCATTTCAATGGCTGGTTTTCGACAGCCCAAAATCCGTCCGCCGAAGGGTGGTGGCGAAGCGGTTAATATTAGTAGTTAGTTCTTTTTTTTAATTCTTTTAAAGATCTATTATTACTGTTATTAGGCCTGGTGATTTCTGTGGGTAAGGTTATTAATCTCATACCAAACAGCAAGTTACACTAATGACAACCGCGTTGAGCGATGGGGATAGGCGCTGTGGATAACGCCAAAACGAATTGGGGATAACTTTCCAGTCTGGCTCGAACCGGACTTATCCAGAGACGGTGAAAAAGTTAACCACAGGCCTGATGAGGTGTTGCTCACACCCCGATGTGTGTAACTCTAAAGCGCGATTTTCTGTACACAAGGGTGTTTGTAAGGTTGTAACTATCTGATATTTAAGGGTAAAGATATTCACAGGGTGTGGGTTGTTTTATTCCTGCCCTTTAATTGGGTGCGTTGGCAGGGTAGAATCCGGCTTCAATGAATACTTTCTGTCGTGGACACCCGCTGTGTGGCTCAGCAGGGTCCCGACCGTGGTTTACCGTGTTGGAGGCAGACTGCCTTGTCGCAGACTATTTGGCATCAATGCCTGGAGGTATTACGGGATGAATTTCCCGCTCAGCAATTCAATACCTGGCTGAGACCGTTACAGAGTGATCTTCGTGAAGGGCAGCTGATGTTGTTCGCCCCCAACCGCTTTGTGATGGATTGGGTTAACGAAAAATACCTGGACCGGATCAAAGAAGTGCTCAAGGATCTGGAAGGGGGGCAGGCCCCGAAAGTGGGGATGAAGGTGGGTTCGGCGCCCAAGCAGGAGCAACCGGTGGAGCCTTCCGCGGCCGCGACGCCCCCACCCGGATCCTTTCAGGAAGACGTCGGGACGGTGACCGAAGAAGAGCAAGGGGTGGCGGCTTCGGCCAGGGACGCCCGTGCCCGTAACAGAGGGGAAACCGGCGGTCGGCCGCGGGTGCAGGTGGAAGGTGACATCAAGCATCAGAGTTTTCTGAATGAAGGCTTCACCTTCGATACCTTTGTGGAAGGCAAGTCCAACCAACTGGCCCGCGCGGCCTCCATGCAAGTGGCGGAGAATCCGGGAGGCGCCTATAACCCTTTGTTCCTGTATGGCGGCGTTGGGCTGGGTAAAACCCATTTGATGCACGCCATTGGCAACGACATTGTACGACGGAATCCCCGTGCCAAAGTGGCCTATCTGCGCTCGGAACGGTTTGTCGCGGATATGGTCAAGGCGTTGCAATTGAACGCGATCAACGAATTCAAACGCTATTACCGCTCGGTGGACGCGTTGCTGATCGATGACATTCAGTTTTTTGCGCGCAAAGAGCGTTCCCAGGAAGAATTTTTTCACACCTTCAATGCCCTGCTCGAGGGGGGCCAGCAGGTGATTGTTACCTGTGACCGTTTCCCCAAGGAAATCGTCGACATGGAAGAGCGGCTCAAGTCCCGGTTCGGTTGGGGGCTGACCGTGATGGTGGAACCGCCCGAGCTGGAAACCCGGGTGGCCATACTGATGAAAAAGGCGGAGCAATCCAACGTCAGACTGAGCAGCGAAGCGGCCTTTTTCATTGCCCAGAAAATCCGCTCTAACGTCCGAGAGCTGGAGGGAGCGCTCCGACTGGTGATAGCGAATGCTCACTTCACCGGGTCGGAGATTACGCCGCCGTTCATTCGCGAAAGCCTTAAGGATTTACTGGCGTTGCATGAGAAACAGGTCAGTATTGACAACATTCAGCGCACGGTGGCCGAGTATTACAAGATCAAGGTTGCGGATTTACTGTCGAAACGCCGCACCCGGGTGGTGACCCGTCCGCGGCAGATTGCCATGTCCTTGTCCAAAGAGCTGACCAATCACAGTCTGCCGGAAATCGGCGATGCCTTTGGCGGGCGTGACCACACCACGGTGTTGCACGCCTGTAAAAAAGTCGTTGAATTGCAGGAAACGGATGCAACCATCCGTGAGGATTACCAGAACTTTATGCGTCTGCTGACCAGTTAAACCGATGGGTTGGGCAAGGTCGCGAAAACAGACTTCATTCATTGATAACAAGTTGTGAGTGCCATGAAACTGACAATCAGCCGAGAGTCTCTGCTTACCCCGCTGCAGTCGATCGCCGGGGTGGTGGAGCGTAAACAGACCATGCCGGTGCTGTCCAACGTGTTGTTGGTGGCCGAAGACAACACGCTGACACTGACCGGCACCAACATGGAAGTAGAACTGGTGGCTCGGGTGGTACCGGTGCATGTCGACCAGCCCGGACGCATCACCGTGCCAGCACGCAAATTGGTGGATATCTGCCGCGCCCTCAACGAGGATTCGTCCATCGACCTGGTGCTCGAAGGGGATCGTTTGCACATCCGCAGCGGTGCCAGTCATTTCACCTTGTCGACCCTGCCCGCGGAGCATTTCCCCAATGTGGAAGACGAACCGGAAAGCTTCCGCCTGGAATTGCCGCAACGGGAACTGCAGCGCATGCTGGATGCGACGGCGTTCGCCATGGCGCAGCAGGATGTGCGCTATTACCTGAACGGGCTGTTGCTGGAGGTGGATCAGAATCACGTGCGCACAGTGGCCACCGACGGTCACCGGCTGGCCATGGCCTATATGGAGGTGCCCATGGGCTGTCCGGAAGTGCGACAGGTGATTGTCCCCCGCAAGGGGGTGCTGGAGCTGGCGCGACTGCTGGACAATGTGGAAACGCCGGTGACGCTGGTGATTGGTGACAACCACTTGCGGGCCACGGTGGGCGCGTACACCTTCACCTCCAAGCTGATTGAAGGCAAGTTTCCCGACTATAATCGGGTGATTCCCCGGGGCGGCGACAAGGTGGTGCTGGCCGATCGCACCACCCTGAGAAACACCCTGCAACGGGCCGGCATCCTGTCCCATGAAAACATTCGTGGGGTGCGTCTCAACCTGACGCCGAACCAGCTGCAGGTGTTTGCCAACAACCCCGACCAGGAGCAGGCCGAGGACACTCTGGCGGTGGAGTATCAGGGCGAAGCGCTGCAAATCGGTTTTAACGTGGGCTATCTGGTCGACGTGATGAATGCACTGGAGGAAGATCAGGTCAAACTGACCCTGGCGAACCCCAACAGCAGTGCGCTGATCGAGGCGCAAAACGATAACCGCTGCCTGTATGTGGTCATGCCCATGCGGTTGTAGGCGGCGCCCGCTAACAGGACGGTGGTGATCATGGTGGCAGTGACCCGGGGAATCAAAGGCGCGTTCAGAATCGGTCAGACCTTATCGGTGCTGGGGCGCACCGGGATCAACTGGGTCCGGGGGGAGCGGCCACCAGCCCCCCGGTTGTTGCGACAGACATTCGAATCCCTGGGGGCCACCTACATTAAACTGGGGCAGTTCATCGCCAGTTCCCCGACCTTTTTTCCCCAAGGAATACGTCGACGAGTTTCAGAATTGCCTCGACCAGACCCCTCACCTGCCCTTTCGGGTGATCCGTAACGTGATTGCCGCCGAGCTGGGGCGTCCGGTGCATGAAGTATTCGCGCACATCGACCCGGTGGCCCTCGCCTCGGCGTCGATTGCACAGGTGCACGCCGCCCGCCTGGTGACCGGCGAGGATGTGGTCATCAAGGTGCAAAAGCCCGGGGTGGAAAACCTCCTGCAAACGGATCTGAGTTTTCTGTACCTGTCTTCCCGTTTGGTGGAGGCGCTGGCACCGCGCCTGTCCTGGACCTCCCTGTCGGGGATTGTGGAAGAAATTCAACGCACCATGATGGAAGAGTGCGATTTCATCAAAGAAGCGAAGAATCTTCAGGTGTTCCGCGAGTTTCTGCACGCCACCCACAATACCGACGCCACGGTGCCCAAAGTCTACGAGCACGCCAGCAGCCGGCGCATGCTGACCATGGAACGGTTTTATGGGGTGCCGCTGACCGATCTTGCCAGTATCCGTCAAGTGACCGATGACCCGGAGCGCACGCTGATCACCGCGATGAACACCTGGTTTGCCAGCCTGACCCGGTGTGAGTTTTTTCACGCCGACGTGCACGCCGGGAATCTGATGGTGTTGCAGGACGGTCGTGTGGGGTTCATTGATTTCGGTATAGTCGGGCGCATTGCCGCCGATACCTGGGAAGGGGTGTCCGACTTCATCGCCACGGTGATGGTGGGGGATTTCGATGGCATGGCGCGGGCCATGGTACGTATCGGGGTGACGCGGGAGCAGGTGAACACCGGGTTACTGGCCAGCGACCTGCGCCAGCTGTATGAACGGATGGACAGTATGGTGGCGGGGCCAGGACGCTACGGGGCAGACCAGACCGACGAGGAGGTCAACAACATCCTGCAGGAAATCGTTAAAATTGGTGAATGCCACGGGCTGCACTTCCCGCGGGAGTTTGCCCTGTTGTTGAAACAGTTTTTGTATTTTGATCGTTATGTCCATATTCTGGCCCCCGAAATGGACGTGTTTCTGGACGATCGCCTGAGTCTGCTGCAGTAAATGGCCGCAACCCCCTCTTTTGGCGGAGCACCTGCTTTTCTATGGCACTGGTGAAGTTACACACCCAGCATTTTCGTAATCTGGACGACGCACCCATTTCGTTTTCACCGGCCATCAACCTGGTGTATGGCCAGAACGGCAGTGGCAAAAGCAGCCTGCTGGAAGCGATCGGGTATCTGGCGTTGGGCCGGTCTTTCCGGGTCGGTCGCCACCAGGCGGTGTGTCAGCACGGCCAGCACAAATTCACCGTGTTTGGCGGGCTCGACGGCGGTTTCGACTCACCCCGGCAGCGACCCGCTGACGGGGCCACCCCCCTCGCCCACCGGCTGGGCATTGCCCGCGACCTGAGTGCCAAAGAAACCAGTCTTCGGGTCGATGGCGTGGCGGTGCGCAGCCTGTCGGCCCTGGCCCGCCACTTCCCCGTCTCCGTCATCGATCCGGGGGTGTTTGACATCATTGCCGGGGGGCCCGGTAAACGCCGGCAATTTCTGGACTGGTCAGTGTTCCACGTGGAACCTTCGTTCTCTTCGGTGTGGCAGCAGTGTCAAAGAGTGACGTCACAGCGGAACCAAACGCTCAGAAATGGTAGACTAGACGACGCGCTAATCAAGGTGTGGGACAGTCAATACGTGGTGCTGGCCGAACAGGTGACCGAAGCGCGGCGGCGAGCGTTTGCACAGTTCAGCGAAGCGTTCAGGGGGTTGCTGGCGGAAACCCGGTTGCCCTGGGTCGATGGCATGAAGCTGGAGTTTTACCCGGGATGGGACAAGACCCGCGCCCTGAGCGACGTGCTGGTGGCGCACCGGCAGCAGGAATTACGCATGGGGCACACCCTGTATGGCCCCAACCGGGCGGACCTGCGTTTACGCTTCGAGGGGCGTCCGGTTGCCGAAACTTTTTCCAGGGGGCAGCAAAAGACCCTGGTGGTCCTGATGAAAATTGCCCAGTGCATGGTGCTGTCGGCCCAGGGCAAACAGGTCACCTTTCTTCTCGACGACATCAACGCGGAACTGGATATCGACAACCGTGCAATGTTGGCGGAAAAATTACACACCCTCGGCTGTCAGGTTTTTTTAACGTCTATCGAAAAACCTTGCCCCCGCAAATTGTGGCGGGCATCGCAGCCAGCATTCAAAATGTTCCACGTGGAACATGGCAAACTAACGCAAGAATAAGACCAGCGCTTTAGGAGCGTCCTAATGAGTGAATCGAGTTATAACTCCTCAAGTATCAAAGTCCTGAAAGGCCTGGATGCCGTTCGTAAACGGCCCGGTATGTACATTGGGGACACGGACGATGGATCCGGTCTGCACCACATGGTCTTCGAACTGGTGGACAACTCCATCGATGAGGCGTTGGCGGGTTATTGTTCCGAGATCGGCATTGTTATCCATGCGGACGAATCCGTCAGTGTGCGCGACAACGGCCGTGGGATTCCCGTGGACATGCACGAAGAGGAAGGCGTATCCGCCGCCGAAGTGATCATGACGGTGCTGCACGCCGGCGGCAAGTTTGACGACAATACCTATAAGGTGTCCGGTGGCCTCCACGGTGTGGGGGTGTCGGTGGTCAATGCCTTGTCGGAAAAACTGAAGCTGACCATTCGCCGCAACAACAAGGTCTACGAGCAGGTGTACAGCCACGGGGTACCCAAAGCGCCCCTGACCGAACTGGGGGACACCGACAAGAGCGGCACCGAAGTGCACTTTATCCCCTCTTCCGAAACCTTCACCAACATCGAATTTAGCTACGACGTGCTGGCCAAGCGCCTGCGCGAACTGGCGTTTCTGAACAGCGGCATCCGCATCCGGCTGAAGTGCGAAAAATCCGGCCGGGAAGAAGTCTTTGAGTACGAGGGCGGATTGCGGGCGTTCGTGGAACACCTCAACACCAGTAAGACCCCGATCAACCGGGTGTTCCATTTCAGCACCTTGCGGGACGACGGCATCACCGTCGAAGTGGCCATGCAATGGAACGACGCCTTTCAGGAAAACATTTACTGCTTCACCAACAACATCCCCCAGCGGGACGGTGGTACCCACCTGGCGGGCTTCAGAGCCGCACTGACCCGCTCCCTCAACAACTACATTGACAGTGAGGGGCTGGGCAAGACCGCCAAGGTAAGCACCTCTGGCGACGACGCCCGGGAAGGTCTGACGGCCATAATCAGTGTGAAGGTGCCCGACCCCAAGTTTTCGTCTCAAACCAAAGACAAACTGGTGTCGTCGGAAGTCCGTACGGCGGTGGAACAGGAGCTGTATCAGTCGCTGTCCGAGTTCCTCGTGGAACAACCCAACGAAGCGCGGCTGATTGTGAACAAGATGATTGAAGCCGCGCGGGCCCGGGAAGCCGCCCGGAAAGCCCGCGACATGACCCGCCGCAAAGGGGCGCTGGACATCGCCGGCCTGCCGGGCAAGCTGGCGGATTGTCAGGAGAAGGACCCGGCCCTGTCCGAACTCTACATTGTGGAGGGTGACTCGGCCGGTGGCAGTGCCAAGCAGGGCCGGGACCGGCGCACTCAGGCCATTCTGCCCTTGAAGGGTAAGATCCTGAACGTGGAAAAAGCCCGCTTTGACCGCATGTTGTCGTCTCAGGAAGTGGGTACGCTGATCACCGCACTGGGGTGTGGGATTGGCCGGGAAGAATTCGACGCGGACAAACTGCGCTATCATTCCATCATTATCATGACGGACGCGGACGTCGATGGCTCTCATATCCGCACCCTGCTGCTGACCTTCCTGTTCCGTCAGATGCGCGAAATCATTGAGCGGGGCCATGTGTTCATCGCCATGCCGCCCTTGTACAAGGTCAAGCGCGGCAAGCAGGAGCAGTACCTGAAGGATGAGAAGGCGATGGAAGCCTTTCTCACCCAAAGCGCCCTGGACGGCGCCCAGCTGTTCGTGAATCCGGATGCCCCGGCAATCAAGGGATCGGCGCTGGAGACCATGGTGACCGACTACAATACGGTGATGCACCTGATCGAGCGTCTGTCCCGGGCCTACCCCGCCAAGGTGCTGGAACAGATGCTCCGAAACAGCACCCTGCAGCCGGAGGACATGAAGGACGAAGCGATTGTGAGCCAATGGGTAGAGCGCCTCGGGGCGGAACTGACACTGGATGTGCGCACCGGCACCAACTACCTGTTTTCGGTCGAACGGGACGACGAGCGTCAGCTGTACTTACCCAAGGTGGACATGGTCATTCATGGGATTGGCCATTCCTATGTGTTCGATCAGGATTTCTTCGAATCCACCTCCTACGCCGCCATTGCCCGTATGGGTGAAACCCTGGACGGGCTGATTGAAGAAGGAGCCTACGTGCAGCGCGGTGAGCGCAAACAGGCGGTGCTGTCGTTCGAAGGGGCGCTGAGCTGGCTGATGAAAGAAGCCCAGCGAGGGCTGACCCTGCAACGTTATAAAGGCCTGGGCGAGATGAACCCGGAGCAGTTGTGGGAAACCACCATGGATCCGGAAACCCGCCGGATGATGCAGGTGACCATCGATGACGCCATCGCCGCCGACCAGATCTTCGCCACCCTGATGGGGGACGATGTCGAGCCCCGTCGTGAGTTCATCCAGAGTCACGCTCTGGAAGTGCACAACCTGGACATCTGACCGGCCCGGCTAGCGCCGTGTCCGCACCCAGAGGTAAAAAAAAGCCAGTCTCCGATCGTCGGGGACTGGCTTTTTTAGTGGGCGCGCGCCGGCTTATTTGGGGGCGGACCTGGGGGGTTGATCCTTGTCGCTGTCCGGATGCAGGTGGGGCGCCATGACCTCTTCCAGGGTGTAACCGGTGAGCCGGCGGATGGTACGCCACAGGTAATAAAAAATCGCCATCATCATGATCATGGAGGGGATGGCGATCATCGGGTAACTGACCAGGGTCATCCGGCCCAGTTCCTCATTGAACGCCTGCGTGCCCGCCGGGCTGACGACGATCCATTTGGCCAGGATGTAATTCATCACCGAGGAAAACAAGAAGGTGCCACTGAACAGATAACTGGCGGTGAGCAGTCGCGCTTCAAACTCCGCTTCGCACTGGTGCTTGACCAGGGCCTGGCGGATTTTTTCCACGTTGAGAATTTTCGGGTTGTACAACAGGGTACGCACCAGCGGGTATTTGGTGCGCGTGGACACCAGCACCGCCAGACCGATCAACAGGGGCACCGCGGCCTCCTTGACCGCCAACCATTGCGGGTCCAGCTCCATCAGGCCGATGCCGCCGGTCAGGCCAACACTGACCACCCCGAGCACGGCGATAAAGTTGTATTTACGATAGCGAACGAGCTCGAACAACCCCCACCCCAGCGGAAAGGCAAGCCCTATAATCAGCGCCCAGGTGCTGCCCAGGTGGGCGTCGCCACTGAATTTCATCAGAATCACCGACGGAATGATGATGCTGACCAGCAGATCCACCCAGGGTCTGGGTTTGTGTTCAGGTATGTGTCCAGCTGTGTTGCTCATAAGTAAGGTGCAGACTCTGTCAGATAATATGATTGCAGTGGGGGTGTCCCGGGCGTAACGTGAGTGGCGCCGAACAGGACGGATATGGCGCCGCTCCCGGTGGTTGATGACGTCCGGGGGTGTACGGATCAGGCCTTAGTGTAGCCTGCCTTGCAGCGACTAAAAAGTGGTTTGGCTGGAGGAACCGGGAAGTTACTTACAGGAGGTGACGGGAATGAGTTGGTCGGCGTGGCAGGATTCGAACCTGCGACCCCTTCGTCCCGAACGAAGTGCGCTACCAAGCTGCGCCACACGCCGTATTGCCGCAAGCATTATACCGGACCGGCGGAAATTATCCAGAACGGGCGGTGCAAATCTCGCCCTGCCCGTTCTGGCAACATTGCCCTTCCAGCCTTGCGCTCAGGCGCTGCTGTGGGAGCTGGGCAACAGGGAGATGTCGGCCACCCGCAAAAACAGATTGCGCAACCGGTTCAGCAGCGCCAGCCGGTTGTTGCGCACCGCGTCATCGTCCGCCATCACCATCACCTGATCGAAAAACTGATCCACCGCGCCCTGCAGGCTGGCCAGCGAGCTGAGCGCGGCGCCGTAATCGCCCTGCTCCAGCAGCGGCAGTACGATGCGGGCCTGTTGCTCGACCTGCTCGGCCAGAACCTTCTCCGCGTCGTCCTGCAGCAGGGTCGGATCGACGGTTTCACCCACCTGATCCCCCCCTGTTTGGTGAGGATGTTGGACACGCGTTTATTGGCCGAGGCCAGTGCCTGGGCTTCCGGCAATTGACGGAAAGCCTCCACCGCGTTGATGCGGCGGTCAAACACCAGAGGTTTGGTGGGCCGGCGGGCATGCACGGCCAGGTAGACTTCGGCCACTATGCCTTGCTCCTCATAGTGAGCACGGAAACGCTCCAGCATATAATCCACCACGGTGGTGGCGGTGTCGGCCGCGATCAGGTCGCCAAACCCTTCCGCCGCCCACTCGCAGCAGACCTGCAGATCCAGGGGCAAACCCCGTTCGATAATGATGCGCAGTACCCCCAACGAGGCACGGCGCAGCGCGAACGGGTCGCGGGTGCCTGACGGGGGCTGATTGATGCCGAACAGGCCCACCAGAGAGTCCAGACGGTCGGCAATGGCCAGGGCGCAGCCCGTCGGCGTGGCAGGTAATTGGTCACCGGCAAAATGAGGCATGTACTGCTCATTGAGCGCGCGGGCCACTTCCTCCTGTTCGCCGTCGTTCTGGGCGTAGTACTGCCCCATCACGCCTTGCAACTCACTGAACTCGAGCACCATCTGGGTCACCAGATCGGTCTTGGCCAGCATGGCGGCACGCTCGGCCAAGGCCGGCTGACTGCCAATGGCGCTGGCGATCTTGCTGGCCAGGGCGGCCACCCGTACCGACTTGTCGTAAATGCTGCCCAGCTTTTCCTGAAACACGATGGGTTTGAGCCGCTCGATGCGGTCTTCCAGACGGGTTTTGCGGTCGGTTTCGTAGAAAAAGGCGGCATCGGCCAGACGTGGCCGGATGACCTTTTCATTACCGGCGATCACCTTGGCGGGGTCCCTGCTCTCGAGGTTCGCCACGGTGACGAACAACGGCAGCATGTGCCCCTCGCCATCGACCACGTGGAAATACTTCTGGTGCTCCTTCATCGACGAGATCAGGGCTTCTGCGGGCACCTCCAGAAAGCGCTGGTCGAACCGGCCCAGCAAGGGCACCGGCCATTCATTGAGCGCGGTGACTTCATCCAACAGTTCCTCATCGATGACCGCGACGGCGTTGCCTTCCTGTTGGGCGAGTGCGACGACGCCCTTGCGGATCAGTTCGCGTCTTTCGGCAAAGTCGGCGAGCACATAGCCTTCCTGCTTGAGCACCACTTCATAATCCGCCGGGGTGGGGATAATCAGGGTCTTGGGGCAATGGAAGCGATGGCCGCGGGTTTTGTTACCGGGGGTCAGGCCCATGATGGGGCTGTTGATGACCTGGTTGCCGAACAACAGCACCACCCAGTGCACCGGGCGCACAAACTCCACCCGGTGGGCACCCCAGCGCATGCGTTTGGCGATGGGCAAATTGGCGAGGGATTGTTCCACCAGCGCCGGGATCAGCTCGACCGTGCGCTTGCCCTGCTCGACACTGCGGTACACCAGCCAGGCGCCCTTGTCGGTTTCCATGGTATCGAGCTGGTCCGGGGTGATGCCCAGGGAAGTGGCAAACCCGGTCAGCGCGCGGGTGGGGTTACCGGCATCGTCAAACGCTGCTTTCACCGCGGGCCCGCGTTTTTCGATCGGTTTGTCCGGCTGGGCGTCCTGCAGGTCACGAATGCGCACAGCAAGACGCCGGGGCGCGGCGAACGTTTCGATCAGACCGTGGCTGATGCCGGCCGCTGCCAGGCCTTTGCCGATGCCCTGGGTAAACGCCTCGGAAAGGGTTTTGAGTGTTTTCGGGGGCAGCTCTTCGGTGCCCAGTTCAACAAGAAAATCTTGTGTTGCCATGATTATGCGTTCCCTTTCCGCGTGTCTGCTGCGGGTTCATCGTCTGCCTTGGCCAACAGTTCCTTGCGCAACTCCTCGGGAGCCAACGGGAATCCATGGGCTTTGCGGCTGTCAAAGTAGGCCTTGGCCACTGCCCGGGCGAGATTGCGCACCCGCAGGATGAATCGTTGGCGCTCGGTCACGGAAATTGCGTGGCGGGCGTCCAGCAAGTTGAATGTGTGTGAGGCTTTCAGTACCTGTTCGTAGGCAGGCAGTGCCAGTCCGAGGTCAATCAGCCGGCGGCTTTCCCGCTCGTAGACATCGAAGCTGTGAAACAGGAAGTCGGTGTCCGCGTGCTCGAAGTTGTAGGTGGACATCTCCACTTCCTGCTGATGAAACACGTCACCGTAGGTGACCACCCCATCGGGTCCGTGGGTCCACACCAGGTCGTATACGCTGTCGACCCCCTGGATATACATGGCGATGCGTTCCAGACCGTAGGTCAGCTCACCGGTCACCGGGTAGCATTCAAGACCGCCCACTTGCTGGAAATAGGTAAACTGGGTGACCTCCATGCCGTTCAGCCAGATTTCCCAACCCAGCCCCCAGGCACCCAGGGTGGGGGACTCCCAGTTGTCCTCCACAAAACGGACGTCGTGCACCAGCGGATCCAGCCCCAGCGCTTTGAGTGAGTCGAGGTACAACTCCTGGATGTTATCCGGAGAGGGCTTGAGCACTACCTGGAACTGGTAATAGTGTTGCAGGCGGTTGGGGTTTTCACCGTAACGGCCGTCGGTGGGACGGCGGCTGGGCTGCACGTAAGCCGCGTTCCAGGTTTCCGGGCCGATCGCCCGCAGGAATGTGGCGGGGTGAAAGGTGCCAGCACCCACTTCCATATCCAGGGGTTGGAGCACGACACAGCCCTGCTGCGCCCAGAAGTTTTGCAGAGCCAGTATCAGACCCTGAAAGGTTTTAATGTCCGGTGAGGTGTTGCACGTTGCCTTGTCTGTCACGACGGTTGCCTGCTGCTCAGTCTGTGTGTGGCGCGAAGGTGTGTCTGTCACGCATCGAAATAAAAACGGCATTATACGCTGCCGGAGCGGGCTTTTCTAAAAGCCGGTGACGGTACGTCAGAAAAATGTCAGCCCCACCGCAAACAGCCGTTCGACATCGCGGATGCGGGTCTTGTCCACCAGAAACAAAATCACGTGGTCGTCGGGCTGGATCCGCAGATGGTCGTGGGCGATCAGCACCTCGTTGTGGCGTACGATGGCGCCGATGGTGGTGCCTGCAGGGAGCGTCACTTCATCCAGTCGCCGCCCCACCACCTTGGAGGACCGGTGATCCCCGTGGGCGATCACCTCAATAGCCTCGGCGGCCCCCCGGCGCAGTGAGTAAGCATTTACTATGTCGCCACGCCGCACGTGGGTGAGCAGACTGCCGATAGTCGTTTGCTGGGGTGAAATGGCCACGTCAATGTCGCCGCCCTGGATCAGATCCACGTAATCCGGGTTGTTGATCAGGGTCAGCACCTTACGGGCGCCCAAGCGTTTGGCCAGCAACGAGGCCATGATATTGGCTTCGTCGTCGTTGGTCACCGCACAGAACACATCGGTGTTCTCGATGTTCTCTTCCAGCAGAATGTCTTTGTCGGCACCGTTGCCTTCCAGCACCACGGTATGTTTGAGGCTGTCCGACAGGGTGATGCAACGCTCGTGGTTACGTTCCAGCACCTTCACCTGATAACGCCCTTCCAGCGTCTGTGCCAGGCGGTGCCCGATGTTGCCGCCGCCGCAGATGAACACCCGCTTGTAGGGTTTGGTGAGCGGCTGCAACTCACTCATCACCTGGCGCACGTGATCGGTTGCGGCGATGAAAAAAATCTCGTCGCCGTCTTCGATAACCGTGTTGCCCTGGGGGATGATCGGCCGGTCTTTGCGGAAGATCGCGGCAATGCGGGTGTCGATCCGCGGCATGTGGGTGCGCAGGTACGACAGTTCGTGACCCACCAGCGGCCCGCCTTCGGTGGCACGGATGGCCACCAGACGCGCCAGACCGTTGGAAAACTCCAGAATCTGCAAAGCCCCGGGGTACTCGATCAGGCGGGTAATGTTGCGGGTGACCAGATACTCCGGGCTGATCAGTGCGTCCACCGGAAAGCCCCGGTCACCGAACAGTTCTTTGCTGGCCAGATACGCACTGGCACGCACCCGGCTGATTTTGGTAGGTGTGTTGAACAGAATGCTGGCGACCTGGCAGGCCACCATGTTGGTTTCGTCGCTGCTGGTGACCGCGATCAGCATTTCGGCGTCCTCTGCCCCCGCCTGCCGCAAAACTTCCGGGTAGGAGCCGCTCCCCTCCACGGTGCGGATATCCAGCCGGTCGCCCAGTTCCCGGAGCCGGGCTCCGTCACTGTCGATCACGGTAATATCGTTGGCCTCGTTAGCCAGGTTTTCCGCCAGAGTGCCACCGACCTGGCCTGCTCCGAGGATCAGAATCTTCATGGCGCAACCCGCTCCAGAACCGCGTAGAAAAAACCGTCGTGACTGTCGGGCTCCGGCAGCAGTTGCCGCCCCGCCCCCATGTCCCGGCCCCAGCCGGCGTCGATGTGAACCAGTTGGGTCGTGTCCTGCTGTTTGAGAAAACGCTCCACAATGCGATGATTTTCCTGGGGGAAAATGGAACAGGTGGCGTACACCAGACGCCCACCCGGCTTGAGGACTGACCACATGGCCGTCAGCAGATCCAGCTGGATGGCCGCCAGCGGGGTGATGTCCGCTTCACGGCGCAATAGTTTGATATCCGGATGGCGCCGGATCACCCCGCTGGCGCTGCAGGGTACGTCCAGCAGAATACGGTCAAAGGGCGTGCCCTCCCACCAGCTGTCGGTGGCGCCAGCGTCGGCGGCCATCACATTGGCCACCAGTCCCAGACGCTCCAGATTTTCGTCCACCCGCACCAGACGCTCAGCGGACTGGTCAATGGCCACCACCTCGCCCAGCTCCGCACAGGCTTCCAGAATCGCGCAGGTCTTACCGCCCGGTGCGGCACAGGCGTCGAGCACCCGCTGGCCCGGCTGCAGATCCAGCAAGCCGGTACACAATTGCGCAGCCTCGTCCTGGACACTGACCAGGCCCTCGGCAAAACCGGGCAGCAGGTCCACCGCCACCGCCTGCTGCAGCTGGATACCCTGGGGGGCAAAGCGGGTGGCCCGGGCGTCAATACCGGCTTCGGCAAGTCGGGCGAGATACGCCGCCCGGCTGGTCCGCCGGGCGTTCACCCGCAGGGTCATGGGGGCCTGCTGATTGTTGGCCGCGAGGATGGCTTGCCAGTCGTCGGGCCAGTTGTGGCGCAATTTCTCCCGCATCCACAGGGGATGGCTCAGTGTCGTACCGGAATCCGGGTAGGCTGGCTCGCCGTCGCGCTGGGCGCGGCGCAAGGTGCCGTTAACCAGTCCGGTCAGATGGGGTTTGTTCAATTCCCGGCAGGCTTCCACGGTCTCATTAAGCACCGCGTAGCTGGCCTGCTGGCTGAATCGGAGTTGGAACAGGGCGACCATCATCAGATGGTGAATGATGCGGTCCTGTTTGCGTAGCGGGCGTTTCAATCGCTGGTCCAGCTCCGCGTCAAGGCGGTGGAACCAGCGGCAGGTGCCGTAACTGAGGGCCTGCAATCCCGCCCGGTCCCGCTCGGCCACGCGCAGCAGGGCCGGCGGCAAGCACTGGGAGAGTGACTGGCCCTGTTCGACCGCCTGAATGACCCGGGCGGCGGCGGCGCGCAGGCTGTGCGAGGGTTCGGCCATCTAGTGCAGCTCCTCGCCGACCAGCAGCAGGGGTTTGCCACCGTTGATCAGGTCGTTGACGGACTGTGCCCGCGCGCCCGGCAATTGCAGTTGCTGGATGCGCAACCCTTCTTGCCCACAGCGGACATCGATGCCGTCGCGATCACGCCGCACAATTGTACCGGGCCTGACGTCGTCGCTCAGGGGCACCACGACCGCCTGGTGCAACCGGACGCGCTGCGCCGCCAGATCGGTGTAACTGCCGGGCCAGGGGTTGAACGCGCGTATCTGCCGGTCAATCTCCACCGCCGGACGGTGCCAGTCGACCCGCCCCTCCTCTTTGCTGAGTTTGTGGGCGTAGCAGGCCTGGCCGTCGTCCTGGGCTTCGGCCACCAGCGTGCCCGCTTGCAATTGCCCGAGGGCCTCCACAATGGCCTCGCCGCCCATGACGGCGAGCCGGTCATGCAAACTGCCCCCGGTATCGGTCGGGGTGATGGGCGTCGTTACTTTCAGCAACATGGCGCCGGTATCCAGCCCGGCATCCATCTGCATGATGGTGATGCCGGTTTCTGTGTCACCGGCGGCAAGAGCGCGCTGGATGGGGGCGGCACCCCGCCAGCGGGGCAGCAGCGAGGCGTGAATGTTCACACAACCCAGCCGTGGCAGCGCGAGAACCGCTTCCGGCAGGATCAGACCGTAGGCAGCCACCACCATCACATCGGCGTTCAGGGCGGCCAGTTCGGCCTGCGCGTCAGGGGTTCTCAGACTGGCCGGCTGGTACACCGGAATGCCCGCCTCCAGCGCCACCTGTTTGACCGGGCCCGGCACAAGTTTGCGCCCCCGTCCGGCCGGTCGATCCGGCTGTGAGTAAACGGCCACTATCTCGTGCCCGCTTTGCAGCAGGGCGGTGAGGGCGGAAGCGGCAAAATCGGGGGTGCCCGCAAATATTAGTCGCACGGTGGTGTGATCTCTGCTTCGGTGAATACGAAAAAACCGGGCCCGGGCCCGGTCTGCATACCAATCTGTCTACGTAGGGCCTGCGGCGGAAGGCAATGACCGGTCAGGCGCGGAGTTTGTGTTGTTTCTCAAGTTTCTTGCGAATCCGGGTGCGCTTGAGCGGGCTGAGATAATCCACAAACAGCTTGCCTTTCAGGTGGTCCATTTCATGCTGGATACACACCGCCAGCAGACCGGTGGCTTCCATTTCGAAGGGCTGGCCGTTGCGGTCGAGACTCTTGACGCGCACGTGATCGATCCGGGAAACGTCTTCATAGAACCCCGGCACCGACAAACAGCCTTCCTGCATGTCCTGATAGTCACCTTCCAGCACTTCCACTTCCGGATTGATCAGCACCAGCGGCTCGCTGCGGTCTTCCGACAGGTCCATCACGATAATCTGCTGGTGGACATTGACCTGAGTCGCCGCCAGACCGATACCGGGGGCATCGTACATGGTCTCGAACATGTCGTCGATCAGGGTACGAATCTCGTCCGTGACCTCTTTCACCGGTTTGGCAACAGTGCGTAAACGTGGGTCAGGAAACTCTAAAATATCTAAAATCATGGTGCATCAATTCGTTGGTGTGTTGGTCCGTGCGTTGATCCCGTATACGATAAGTATCGGTCATCATGCCCGAAATGCGACAGTGTACTGCTTAAAGCTGTGACATCTCTATTATGATCGGGGTGGTACCGCAGCGTATTATCTCTCAAGTATGCTATTGAGTACAAATTAACCAGTCCAACGACACAATTGACTGGCAGAACAAAAGATAACAGCACAAGTGGTGAGACTTATTCTATAGTAAGAACTACCCTGTGACAGGCATTGTGGCTGCGAAGGCAGAAACAACGGACTTTAGGCACGCGAGCAAGGAATTAATAATGAGGAAACTGCTGTACGCGCTGACAGCAACTATGTTGTTGTTCACTTCCTGGGCACAAGCTGCCGGGCCTGAGCTTCGGTCGGGGTATCCCGAGCGTTACACGGTCGTGAAAGGGGACACCCTTTGGGATATTTCGTCCCGCTTTCTGAGTAATCCGTGGTATTGGCCGGAAATCTGGCACGTGAATCCCCAGGTCGGCAACCCTCACCTGATTTATCCGGGCGATCAGCTGGCCCTGGTGTACATTGACGGCAAGCCGCGGATCACCAAGGTGGGCGACGGCGTAATCAAACTCTCGCCCAAGATCCGTTCCGAGCAGATCACCACGCCCATTCCGGCCATACCGCTGGATGCGATCAACAGCTTTTTGTCTGATACCCGCATTGTCACCGCCGAGGAGCTGGACGGTGCGCCCTATGTGCTGGAAGGTGCTGACGGACGTATCATCAGTGGTGCCGGCGACAAAGTCTACGCCCGTGGCCAGAAACCGGCCGACCGGGTGGGGGTATTCCGCCGCAGCAAAGCGTTTGTGGATCCGCAAACCAACGAGTTTCTTGGTCTGGAGGCACGCGCCATTGCCCGCGGTACGATTGCCGCTGAAAACAGCGATGTACTGACGGTGATGCTGACCAACTCCAACGAAGAGGTGCGCATCGCCGACCGGCTGCTGGTAAGCGAAGATCGCAAGATCACCACCAGCTTCCTGCCAGCGGCTCCGGATCAGCAAGTGGTCGGGCAGATGATTTCGGTAGAAGGCGGGGTGAACCAGATCGGTCAGTACAATGTGGTTGCCATTAACCGCGGCGTCCGCGAAGGAATTGTGCCGGGCCACGTATTGGCAGTGATGAAGAGCGGTAATCTGGTGCGCGACCCGGTGACCCGCGAAACCATCGAGTTGCCGGATGAACGCGCGGGTTTGCTGATGGTTTTCCAGGCGTATGAGAAAATGAGCTATGGTCTGGTACTGCAGGCAACCCGTCCCCTGAGTATTGGCGATAAAGTCAAGAACCCCTGAGTTCTGACCGATCCAACAAAGGAGCCCGGCCGACCCGCCCGGCTCCTTTTTTTATAACAACGTTTAAAAGGATTTGGATGTTGTGACCGATGCACCGTTTACCCACCCGGCGGCGCCCTGGCTGCTGTTCGCTCACCTGCCCCGGTGCGGAGCCGGTCGCCGCCGCGCCCTGCTGGACCATCACCCTGACCTGCCGGCCTTGCTGGCGACCAATGCGGCCACCCTGAAAAGTGCCGGTCTGGCCCCGCCGGCGGTTGACCTGGTCCTCGCCTGGCAGCGTCGGGATCTGCACCATAACGGGGTGCAGAAACTGGTGGCGATCTGGCGGGCATGTGCCGATCAGGGCGTTACCCTGATGACCTGGGCGGATGCGGACTATCCGGAGCCGTTGCGGCACATCCACGATGCCCCGGTGGTGTTGTATCTCCGGGGGGAGCGGGCCCTGTTGCAACGCCCCCAGATTGGCGTCGTCGGCAGTCGCAATGCCAGCCGCAGCGGGCTGGCCCATGCGCGGAATTTTGCCGCCGTGTTGAGCGAACGGGGCTATCTGGTCACCAGTGGCCTGGCACTGGGCATCGATGGCGCGGCCCATCTGGGCGCGCTGAATGCGGGCTACCCGACGGTGGCGGTCATTGGTACCGGGGTCGATGTCATCTACCCCCGCCAGCACGCCGACCTGACCCGGCGGATTATCGAGTCCGGGGTGCTGGTGTCCGACCTGCCTCCCGGTGCACCCCCCCGGGCAGCCCACTTCCCCCAACGCAATCGCATCATCAGTGGCCTGAGCCGCGGGGTGCTGGTGGTGGAGGCCAGCCGCAACAGCGGCTCGTTGATCACCGCCCGGCTGGCGCTGGAGCAGGGCCGCGAGGTGTTTGCAATTCCCGGGTCGGTGCACAACCCCGTGGCCCGCGGCTGTCATGACCTGATCCGTCAGGGCGCGGTGCTGGTGGAGTCGGTGACCGACATCGAGGACGCATTGGCGGGTTGGCAAACCCGGCCGGTGAGCGCCGCTCCGCAGGCCTCCCGGGCATCCCCTCAGCAGGATGCCCCGTCCCTTGGGCCCGAGCCGCTGCCGGCGCAACTGGACGATCGGGAAATCGCGGTATTATCGGCTTTAGGGTATGATTCACTGTCAACCGATGAACTGTGCCTGGCGACGGGGCTGCCCGCTGACCAGCTGGTGCAAGCGCTTTTGTTGCTGGAGATGCAGGGTCTGGTCGAGGCAGCGCCGGGCGGCTATCAACGCATTCATCCGGTGACCCGCTGATCACCGGCCTGCCCGGCCGGTGCGGTACCCACAAATCCGAAACCAGCAAGGATCCGATGATCGCCAATCCCGCTACCCGTCCCGGCCCGCTTTCCGATTGCCAGCGCCTGTACGTGCGCCGCTTGCTTGCGCAGGGCGGAGTGATCGCTTACCCCACCGAGGCAGTGTGGGGACTGGGGTGTGACCCCTGGAATGAGATGGCTGTGGACCGTATTCTGAGCCTGAAGCAGCGGGCCCGGGAGAAAGGCCTGATTCTGGCAGCAGCCTCGGTCGAGCAGATCGGGTTTTTGCTGGAGCCGCTGGCACCGGAACTGCGCCAGCGGGCATTGGACTGCTGGCCGGGGCCGGTCACCTGTCTGTTGCCCGATGTGGCCGGGCAGATTCCGGAGTGGGTGAAAGGAGCCCATACTTCCGTGGCGGTCCGGGTCAGCCAGCACCCTGTGGTGTGCGCCCTGAGTTCAGCCGCCGGGCAGCCGCTGGTGTCGACGTCCTGCAATCCGGCTACCCGTCCACCGGCGCGAACCCGGTGGCAGGTCGCCCGGTATTTTGGTGGCCGCATTGACTGGCTGGCCCCGGGCAACGTGGGCAGCGAGCGCCAACCCAGCCAGATCATCGACATTGCGACCGGTCGTCGTCTTCGTTAGGAGTAAAGCATGTCTCAAACCAACGCCGGGGCGGTACATCAGTATTTGCTCGATCTGCAAGCCAGTATTTGTGAGCGCCTGACTGCAGCCGATGGTAAAGAAACCTTTCTGACCGACACCTGGACCCGCCCTGAAGGGGGCGGTGGCATCAGTCGAGTCCTCAGCAATGGGGCGGTGTTTGAAAAAGGGGGGGTTAATTTCTCCCACGTCACCGGCGCCACCTTGCCGCCCTCGGCGACGGCTCACCGTCCCCACCTGGCCGGTGCCCCCTGGGAGGCAATGGGGGTGTCACTGGTGCTGCATCCGCACAACCCTTACGTGCCCACCTCCCACGCCAACGTGCGTTTCTTTATCGCCCATCCGGAGGGCGCGGAACCGGTGTACTGGTTTGGCGGGGGCTATGACCTGACCCCTTATTACGGGTTCGAGGAAGACTGCGTGCACTGGCATGAAACCGCCCGTCATGCCTGTCAGCCATTCGGTGACCGGGTCTACCCCGACTACAAGCGGTGGTGCGATGAGTATTTTTATCTGAAGCACCGGGACGAACCCCGAGGGGTGGGCGGGTTGTTTTTTGATGACCATAACACCGGTGATTTCGCTCAGGATTTTGCCTTTATGCGGGCGGTCGGTGACAGCTTCATTGAGGCCTACGAACCCATTGTCCAGCGCCGCAGGGCCACGCCGTTCGGCGAACGTGAGCGGGAGTTCCAGTTATACCGCCGGGGCCGTTATGTCGAGTTCAATCTGGTCTATGACCGGGGCACGCTGTTTGGCCTGCAGTCAGGGGGCCGCACCGAATCCATTCTGATGTCCCTGCCTCCGCTGGTGCGCTGGGATTACAATCAGGTGCCCGAGCCCGGCACCGCTGAGGCCCGCCTCACCGACTACTTTCTGACCGGGCGTGACTGGCTGGGGGAGCAACCATGAACGATCTGTACGCGGTGGTCGGCAACCCCATTCAGCACAGCAAGTCGCCCCAGATACACAGTCTGTTTGCCAGCCAGACCGGTGAGGCGCTGGAGTACACGGCGATTCAGGCCCCGCTGGACCGGTTCGCCGAAGTGGTCACCGAATTCTTTGACCGGGGCGGCGGCGGCCTTAATGTCACGGTGCCGTTTAAAGAACAGGCCTGGGCGCTGGCCGCCGCGCGCACCGACCGGGCGCGCCTGGCCGGCGCTGCCAACACCCTATACCTGGACAGTGAGGGTTCACTGACGGCGGACAATACCGACGGTGCGGGTCT
This sequence comes from Marinobacter sp. X15-166B, assembly GCF_001752365.1. GTDB lineage: Bacteria > Pseudomonadota > Gammaproteobacteria > Pseudomonadales > Oleiphilaceae > Marinobacter. Next base: position 1,385,291 of record NZ_MEIY01000001.1, read on the forward strand.
GGTGAGGGATTTGGTTCACAATCATCAGGTTCCCCTGCCGGGGGCGCGTATTCTGGTGTTGGGGGCCGGCGGGGCCGTACGGGGGGTGCTGGGGCCGCTGCTGGCGCAGGGGCCCGCCAGCATCACGATCGCCAACCGCACCCTCGCCCGTGCCGAAGCCCTGGTGGAGCTGTTTGCCGGAACCACCGGTAACACCCGCCTGAGCAGTTGCGCGTTCACCGCGCCAAAGGCCCCGTTTGACCTCATCATCAACGGCACCAGTGCCAGTCTGCAGGGTCACTTGCCCCCCTGTCCACGGCGGTGATCGGCACCCAAACCCTGGTCTACGACATGATGTACGCAGCGACCACCACGGTGTTCAACCAGTGGGCGCTGGACCAGGGGGCTGGCCGGGTGATTGACGGTCTGGGTATGCTGGTGGAGCAGGCGGCCGAGGCGTTCTACGTGTGGCGCGGGGTGCGCCCGGAAACCGGCCCGGTGATGCGGGAATTACGCAGCTAGTTCAACAGACTGAACCAATACGCGTCAATCACCTGCCGCTTAACCTAAGAGCCAATTCGTCTAAGGGTAAGGGCCACAGCTGAGTATACTGGCAGCTTCTCAGACTGAACCAACCTTTGTGTGTAGCGATAAGAAGGCAAAAAACCATGAGTGGACCAGAAAAACCCAAAGTGATCGGTGAAGAGTGGAGTGACGAGCGGGTCAAAAGCTTTCTCGCGACGACCCCCTACGACAGCGCCGATAACCCGGACTATTTCGCGTTGGTGAAAGCGTACCGGGCCATGCGGGCGGAAGATTTCGAGCGGTACGTCGGGTTCTTTGTGGCTGCGGGGCGGGATTTGAATGCGGTGAATGCGGACGGCCAGACCATTCTGGATCATATTTCGGAGCACGCCCGGGGTACGGCCTACGCCCGGGCGCTGCAACAGGCGGGTGCGCTGTCGGCGGCACAGATCGGCCGCTGAGTCACAACCGGTCCGTCCGCCTGGGCGTCAGTTCACTTCCACCTCGATGGCCTTGGGTTCGGCCGGTTCGACTTTGGTCAGGGTCAGCGTCAGTATGCCGTCCTTGAAACTGGCACTGATGGTGTCCTGATCGACATTGTCCGGCAGGGTAAAGCGGCGGGTGAAACTGCCGTACACCCGTTCGATGCGGTGGTGCTTCTCGTCACCGCTCTCTTCTTCCCGCTTGCGTTCGCCCTGCACCGCCAGCACGCCGTCGTGGATGGTGACCTTGACATCTTCACGCTGCATGCCGGGCAACTCCGCCTCGATGGTGAAACACTGCTCGGATTCCTTGATATCCACGGCGGGCGCCCAGTCGCTGCGACTGAACATGCCATCCCGATCGTCGTTACGGCGAACCATGCCGAAGTGGCGGTTGTACCGGTCCAGCAGGTTTTCAAATTCATCAATAGGGTTCCAACGTGTTAAGTTGCTCATGATGAAACACCTCCATCAGATCAGATAACAAAGGGTCGTTACTGCAAACGTCGCTCCCGGAACCCCGGCGCTACCGGTCAAGGCGATCCGTGAGCGGCCTCTGTGTTTTATATAGGAGCCCGCGCACGATTTTCAATGGTTGATTTTTGAACAGTGTCAGTAGGTCACGGCTTGCCGGTCGGCGTCGCTCAGATACTGGTCTTTCAGTTTGACGTAGTTGGCGGCGGTGTAGGTGAAGAACGACCGCTCCTTGGCGGTCAGCGGCCGCGCCTCACGACAGGGCGAGCCCACGTACAGGTAACCCGACTTCAGGGTCCGGCCCGGTGGCACCAGGCAACCGGCACCGATGATGACCTCGTCTTCGACGACTGCCCCGTCCATCACGATGGCTCCCATGCCCACCAGCACCCGGCTGCCGATGGTGCAGCCATGCAGCAGCGCCTTGTGCCCCACGGTAACATCATCCCCCAGCACCAGGGGCCAGCCATCCGGGTTATACTCACTGGCATGGGTGATGTGCAGCACTGAACCGTCCTGCAGGCTGCAGCGCTGCCCCACACGTATGTGGTGCATGTCGCCGCGGATTACGGTCATCGGCCAGACCGAGCAATCGTCACCCAAGACCACGTCGCCAAGTACCACCGCACTGGGATCCACCCACACGCGCTGGCCGATATCTGGCGTGCTACCCTTGTGAGACCGGATGTTCGTCATTATCTATACCTCTAACTAACGGTTTTTTTCAAATTACCTGACATTATGCACACTGAAAAGAGGACTTATGAATAACCCACTGCTGTCCCAGGAGCTGTTACCGCCCTTTAAGCACATCCGCATCGAGCACATGGAGCCGGCGATTGACCAGATTCTCAGCGACAACCGGGTGCAGATCAACGCGCTGGCGGCCCAGCCAGAGCCCAGCTGGGATACGCTGGTGCTGCCCGTTCATAATCTGGACGATCGTCTGAACAACGCCTGGTCGGTGATTGCTCACCTCAACGGGGTGATGAACAACGACGAGTTGCGCGAAGTGTACAAACGTTGTCTGGACAAGCTCACCGAGTACAGCACCGAATTGAGCCAGAACGAGGCCCTGTGTAATGCCTACAAGGCGGTCGCGGCACGCTGTGATTTTGCGCAGTTGAGCGAGGCCCAGCGACAGTCGGTGAATCACAGCCTGCGGGATTTCCATCTGGGCGGGGTGGATCTGTCCCCGGAGGACAAACAGCAGTACGCGGATCTGACCCGGGAGTTGGCTGAACTCTCCAGCAAGTTCAGTGACAACGTCCTCGACGCCACCCAGCACTGGTTCCGCCACATCACCGAGGCCGACGAATTGGCCGGCCTGCCCGACAGCGCCCTGGAAGGGGCCCGCCAGGCCGCCCGGCAGCGGGATCTGGACGGTTACGTAATCACCCTGGATTTTCCCAGCTTCTACCCGGTCATGACCTATTGCGACAACCGCAAGCTGCGCCATGATGTCTACGAAGCCTACGTTACCCGCGCTTCGGATCTCGGCCCGGATGGGGGGCGCTGGGACAATACGCCGGTGATGGCCGAGATTCTCAAACGCCGCCATGCCCTCGCCCGGCTGCTGGGCTTCAACAATTACGCGGAGCGCTCCCTGGCAACCAAGATGGCCCGCACCACCGACGAAGTGCTGGGCTTCCTGACCCGGCTGGGGGAAGAATCCCGCCCCCAGGCGCAGCAGGAAATGGCCGAACTGAAACAATTCGCCGCCGACACCTACGGGGTGGACGACCTGGCCGCCTGGGATATCGGTTATTACAGTGAGAAGCTGCGCCAGCAGCGTTACGACATTTCTCCGGAGACCCTGCGCCCCTGGTTCCCCGCAGACCGGGTAGTGACCGGCATGTTTGCGGTGGCTGAACGACTGTTCGGGGTGCAGATCGAAATCCGTCCGGACGTCGAGACCTGGCAGGACGATGTGACCGCCTACCGGGTCAGTCGCGAAGGTGAGACCATCGCCTGGTTCTACCTGGATCTGTACGCCCGCAAAGGCAAGCGCGGCGGCGCGTGGATGGCGGATTGCCGGGTGCGCTGGCGTAACCTGCAGGGGCACTTGCAGCTGCCGGTGGCCTTCCTGACCTGCAATTTCACCGCGCCGGTGAATGGCCAGCCGGCCCTGCTGACCCACGATGAAGTCACCACCCTGTTCCACGAGTTCGGTCATGGCCTGCATCACATGCTGACCCGGGTGGAGGTGGCCGATGTGTCCGGCATCAACGGCGTCGCCTGGGACGCGGTCGAATTGCCCAGCCAGTTTCTGGAAAACTGGTGCTGGCATCCGGAGTCGCTGGCGCTGATTGCGGCGCACCATGAAACCGGTGAGCCCTTGCCGGACGACCTGCTGCAGAAATTGCTGGCGGCGAAAAACTTCCAGTCGGGCATGCAGATGGTGCGACAGCTGGAATTCTCGCTGTTTGATTTCCGACTGCACGCGGAATTCACCCCGGAAGCGCCCACCAACCCGCTGGACATGCACCGCCAGGTCCGGGAGCAGATCGCGGTGGTGGAGGCACCGGCGTTCAATCGCTTTCCCAACGCCTTTTCCCACATTTTTGCCGGTGGCTACGCCGCCGGGTATTACAGTTATAAGTGGGCCGAAGTGCTGGCCGCCGACGCCTTCTCGTTATTTGAAGAACGGGGTATTTTTGACGGTGCCACCGGCCGCTCGTTTTTGCACAACATTCTGGAAAAAGGGGGCTCGGAAGAACCCATGGCCCTGTTCCAGGCCTTCCGTGGCCGCGAACCTTCGGTGACCGCGTTGCTCAACCAGTCGGGTATTGGCCGGCACGCGGCCTGACCCGGCAATGGTCCGGTGACACGGGTGTCACCGGACCGGCTATGTATGGAGAGACAAGATGGCAAGTCCCAAACGCTTTATCGCCGGTGCCGTGTGTCCGCGCTGTGCGGAGATGGACAAAATCAGGATGCACACCACGGACGATGGCCAGCAGGTGCGCGAGTGTGTCGCCTGTGGGTATACGGATGCCCTGACCGACGCACCCGCGACGCCGGCCCAGGCAGAACTGACGACGCGGGTGAACACGCGCCGCAATGAGGACGATCACACCGTCAAACAGGTGGTGTTTTTCAAGGCCAAAGACTGACCCCCTGCCCGGCCGCGGCCTGTGCGGGGCTTACAGCACCATTGCCGCCAGCCAGCCGAAGCCCAGCAGCGGCAGGTTGTAATGCAGGAAGGTCGGCACCACCGAATCCCAGATGTGGTTGTGCTGACCGTCGACGTTCAACCCGGCGGTGGGTCCGAGGGTAGAATCTGACGCCGGGGAACCGGCGTCACCCAAGGCACCGGCGGTACCCACAAGCGCCATGATTGCCAGCGGGCCGAAGCCCAGTTCCAGTGCCAGAGGCACGTAGAGGGCGGCAATGATGGGGATGGTGGAGAAAGACGAGCCAATCCCCATGGTGATCAGCAGGCCCACCACCAACATCAGCAAGGCCGCCAGTGCCTTGTTGTTGCCGATGGCGCTGACGGACCCCTGCACCAGCGAGGCGATGTCACCGGTTTCCCGCATGACCTCGGCAAACCCGGAGGCGGCAATCATGATGAATCCGATCATGGCGAGCATCTTCATGCCCTCGGTGAACAGGTCGTCCGCTTCCTTCCACTTCACCACCCCCGACAGGTTGAACAGCAAAAAGCCGGTGAGCGCGCCGAGAATCATCGAGTTCAGCCATAGTTGCACCACGAAAGCCGCGGCAATGGCAACCAGTGCCATGATCAGTGTGCCTGCGTTGTACTGCACATCCATGCGCTCGGTTTTGGCAATCAGCGTCATGTCATACTCACGGTCACCGCGGTAACTGAACAGCACCGCAATCAGCAGGCCGCTGAGCATGCCCAGCGCCGGCAACGCCATGGCGGTCATCACATTGAGGCCGGTGGTGTCGACGCCGTTTTTGGTGATGTTGGCCACCAGGATCTCATTCAGGTAAATGCCGCCGAAACCAACGGGCAAAAACATGTAGGGCGTGATCAGACCGAAAGTCAGTACACAGGCGATCAGGCGGCGATCGATTTTCAGTTTGGCCAGCACGTACAGCAGGGGCGGCACCACCAGGGGGATGAACGCAATGTGGATCGGCAGAATGTTCTGGGACGACATCGCAATGGCGATCAGCAGGCCGATGATCACAAACCGGATGCCGCCGGCCGCCTTGTCATTCTTCTGGCGGCCAATCAGCGCCAGGGCCTTGTCGGCCAGCGCGTGCGCCAGCCCCGACTTGCCAATCGCCACGGCAAATGCGCCAAGGGTGGCGTAGGACAGGGCCACGGTCGCGCCCCCACCCAGGCCGTTATTGAAGGCTGCGATGGTCGCATCCAGTGACAGGCCGCTGATCAGGCCACCGGCAACGGCACCGGCAATCAGGGCAACAACTACGTGGATGCGGCACAAGCTCAGCACGAGCATGATTACCACCGCGGCAACAACGGCGTTCATGGGAAGCTCCGGTTTTTAGGTGAGAAGAAATGAAAACGGGCGCTAATTTGCAGCAATTGCGCCCGTGAGTCAAAAATTATCAATCCTGGTGGGGGCGTTCGCCGCAGTAGGCAAAGCGTGGCACCTGCTCGCCTGCCACCTCAACGGTTTCGCAAAACATACTCAGCGGCCGCACCCACAGGCTATGGTCGCCATACAGGCAGCGGTAGACCACCACTTCCTCTTCGGTCTCGCTGTGACGGGCCACCCCCACCACTTCGTAGTCCTGGCCTTTGTAGTGACGGTAAATGCCGGCAATCGGTAATTTGGACATGAGAAGTACCTGACAGTGTTCAGTTTTTAAGTTTGTAACGACCGGGGCCGAGAAAGATCAGCGCCAGCGCGGTGAACAGGAAGAACCCCTGCAGTTCCAGCGCCCAGCCGCCGTTACTGGCCAGCGTCATCAGCTGGTGGCTATGCACCAGCGCGATGGCGACCAGCATGTTGAACACAATCAGCAGCGCACCGATGCGGGTGTGATAGCCAAGCATCACCATCAGCGGGGCTAGTAACTCACCAATAAATACGCCGTAGGCGGCAAATGCGGGAATGCCATGGTTGGCCAGCAGGCCTTCAATGAAGCCGACGCCGTGCAACAATTTGGCGATCCCGTGAAACAGCAATAAGCCGCCCAGGGTCAGCCGTACGATCAGTTTTCCCAGATCCGCATTATCAAGCATGCTTGTTCCTCTCGTTGAAATTCAATGGCAAATCAGCCGGCGACCCAGCCCCTCACGGCGGCGCGACGGGGGCATGGGGCAGGTATAAAACGGGTGAAGTGGTCTTGGCATCGGTGCTGCGTGGTTAATTGGTTAGCGTTCCAAGGCCGCCGGTCAGGGTAAAGCGAATGTGATTGCGAACCAGCAAGTGTTCCCAGTAATCACGCATCCAGCCCCAGGCGGCGTGCCGGGCCTGTTCCACAAACGGGTCCAGATTCAATCTGTAATAATCCGGGGTGCCCGCAATTTGCGTCGCCGTGACCATGCTGGCCTCGTCCAGTTCGTTGGCAAAGGGCTCACCAATCAGCTCATGGGCCAGCAGGTTCGCCTGGGTGACTTCGATATCCACCAGCTGGCTGCGCCGGGTAGAGTAATTATTTTCATACATTTCTTCCATCAGCCGGTGACACAGATACGCGCGGATGAGCAGTCCGTCAAGGCCCTCGTTACTGGCAAGTGCGGCGGATGGCTGGGTGAAGTAGCGGGTGGCGGTCTCGATAAACGGCGCGAACAGCCAGAGTTTCCCGGCCTCCCGGGCGCAGGCCTCCACGCACTCGATCAGGCGGGGTGCCATTTCGATGTATTCCACCGCAAACTGAAACAGGCAGGTAGCCGGCTGGTATCCGTCAAACTCGATGGTGGACGGCAAGGTGGTGGCCTTATCGCGCAGTTGCTGAAGGAAAAGACCGGATCGCGCCTCTTTTCGCCGGGCCCGGTCGATGACGTTGAGGACCACTTCTGGGGTCATGTCTGCAACGTCCGGGGTCTGAACAGGATAAGGTTTCACGGCACCTCCCAACTCTCAGGTGCGACCGACAGCGAATGAAGGCGGGCACGGGGGGCGGCGCCCGCCCTGTGCCGGCCAGATACTGACAGTGTAGTTAAGTTTTCAGCGCTTGTGGGTCCGCGGGTCATTCTGTGAACCAGCCGTTCTGACGGGTGTAACGCACGAATAACCAGCCCATGCTGGCAGCCCGGGCAAGCATCAGAAATACCAGCGAAAACCACAAACCGTGGTTGCCCCAACCGGTGGTCAGCCACCAACTGGGTAAAAACACCACCAGCGCGGAAAACAGCATGGTGTTCTGCATTTCCCGGGTGCGGGTGGCGCCAATAAAAATTCCGTCCAGGACAAAACCGCCGACGGCCGCCAGTGGCAGGGTCCACAACCAGGGCAGATAGGCCAGGGCGGTCGCTTTGACCTCCTCAATACTGGTCAGCAGGCCCACCAACGCGGGACCGCCGATGAAGAATACCAGGGTAAACAACAGCGCCCCCCACAGGGACCAGCGGGCCGCGGTTCGGCAGACCGCCATGAAACCCTCCGGGTTGTGCTGGCCCACAGCCTCGCCCACCATGGCTTCGGCGGCGTTGGCAAAGCCGTCCAGGCCATTGGAAATCATCAGTAAAAACGTCAGCAGGACGGCATTGGCCGCCAGTGTGATGTCCCCCTGGCGGGCGCCCTGAGCGGTAAAAAACGCCAGCACCAGCAACAAGGTGATGGTGCGTACCATGATGTAGCGGTTGACCCGCAGCAGTTCGCGATAGTCGGCGATCCGGCCCAGCAGCGCCCGGCTGAAGCGCTGGCCGGCCGGAAGGCGTTGCCACACCAGCCAGAACCCGATGAGGGTTGCCGCATACTCGGCGATCACCGTGGCCACCGCGACGCCCCAGCTGTTCCAGCCCAACAGGGTGACGAACAACACGTCCAGCACGATATTGAGGCAGTTGGCCACGATCAGCATCAGCATGGGCCCCCGGGGAAACTGGGTACCGATCAGCCAACCCACCAGGGTGTACTGGCAGAGCACGGCGGGCGCGCTCCAGATGCGAATGGCGGCGTACTCCGCCGCCAGGGCGGTGACTTCCGCGCTGGGCTGCATCAACGCCAGACCGGTACGGATCAACGGCTGATGGAATCCGATCAACAGCACCCCGATGAACACCGCGAGCAGCAGCGAGCGCACCAGCAGCGCGGTCTGACCGAAGTGGTCGCGCCGCCCGAACGCCTGCGCGGCCAGCCCGGTGGTGCCCATGCGCATGAAACCAAAGGTCCAGTAGAGAATGGTAAACAGGTTGGCGCCGACCGCCACGGCGCCCAGATATTCGGGGCTGTCCAGATGGCCCAGCACGGCAGTATCGACCAGCCCCAGCAAGGGCACGGTCAGATTGGTCAGCATCAATGGCCAGGCAAGCATCCACAGGCGGTGATCGGTCGCGGACAAGGACCGGAAGGGCCACATCATAGATGATTTGTTTATAAGAGACTCGTTTTAATAAGTTAAGTGTTTAGCGGATTTTTAGCGTTTTTTGAGTGCCTGTCTATACTCAGGTTAATTAGTTTATGAGCAAAAACTTTTTAAACCAAATAAGAATAACAGTCTGTGGAGAACACAGTATGGGCGTGCACGCAAAGCAGGCAGGAGCTGTTGCGGCCGGGCTGACGATCCCCACCCTGGTGCTGGCGGATTGGGGGATCAACATGCCCGCCGGTGTCACCGCGACCAGCAACGACATCTACGGTCTGCACATGACCATCCTGTGGATTTGTATCGCCATCGGCGCGGTGGTTTTTGGCGTAATGTTCTGGTCAATTTTCGCCCATCGCAAGTCCAAAGGGCACAAACCGGCCCACTTTCACGAGCACCCGCTGGTCGAGGTGGTGTGGACCGTCATCCCGTTGTTGATTCTGGTCATCATGGCCATTCCGGCCACCGCCACGCTGGTGGATATGTACGACACCACCGAGTCCGATATTGATATCAAGGTCACCGGTTACCAGTGGAAGTGGCATTACGACTATATCGATGAGGAATTCGGCTTTTTCTCGGCCCTGACCACTCCCCGGGACCAGATTTACAACCGCACCGCCAAAGGCGAGCACTACCTGCTGGAGGTGGATAACGAGATGGTGATCCCGGTCGGTAAAAAGGTCCGCCTGCTGTTAACCGCCAACGACGTGATCCATTCCTGGTGGGTGCCTGAATTTGGTGTCAAGAAAGACGCCATTCCGGGCTTCATCAATGAAGCCTGGACCCGGGTGGACGTACCGGGCGTGTACCGGGGGCAGTGTACCGAGTTGTGCGGCAAGGATCACGCCTTTATGCCCATCGTGGTGCGGGCGGTGCCGGAAGCGGAGTACCTCGCCTGGGTGGATGAGCAAAAGGCGGCCGCCGAGACAGAACGGGAGTTGACCCAGAAAGACTGGACCATGGCGGAGTTGATGGAACGGGGCGAAGGCGTGTACGCCCGCGCCTGTGCCGCCTGTCATCAGGCCGACGGCAGCGGCCTGCCCCCGGCCTTCCCGGCGCTGAAAGCCAGCGCGCTGGTGACCGGGCCCGCCGACGGCCACCTCGAGGTGGTGGTCAACGGGGTGTCCGGCACGGCCATGCAGGCGTTCGGCGGGCAGTTGAGCGAAGCGGATCTGGCGGCGGTGATCACCTACGAGCGCAACGCCTGGGGCAACAACACCGGCGATATGGTTACGCCCAAACAGGTGTTCGATTTCAAAAACCAGTAGATACGGGCGACCGCCACGACGGTTCCTGATTACACGTTGGCAACGGGGGTATTCCAATGAGTGCGGTTATCGACGACCACACCCAGGAGCATGACCACGGACCCGCTGGGGGGATCACCCGGTGGTTGTTGACCACCAACCATAAAGATATCGGGACCATGTACCTGATATTCAGTTTCAGCATGTTCCTGCTGGGTGGCACCTTTGCCATGGTGATCCGGGCCGAGCTGTTTTACCCCGGCCTGCAGATCGTCGAACCGGAGTTTTTCAACCAAATGACCACCATGCACGGTCTGGTCATGGTGTTTGGCGCGGTCATGCCGGCATTCGTGGGGCTGGCCAACTGGATGATTCCGTTGATGATCGGCGCGCCCGACATGGCGTTGCCTCGCATGAACAACTGGAGTTTCTGGCTGCTGCCCTGTGCCTTTCTGATTCTGGTGTCCACCCTGTTCATGTCCGGGGGCGGGCCCAACTTTGGCTGGACTTTCTACGCACCGCTGTCCACCACCTACGGCCCGCCGAGCACCACCTTCTTCATCTTCGCGATCCACATCATGGGGGTGTCGTCGATCATGGGCGCCATCAACGTGATCGCCACGGTGCTGAATCTGCGCGCCCCGGGGATGACGCTGATGAAAATGCCCCTGTTTGTGTGGACCTGGCTGATCACTGCGTTCCTGCTGATTGCGGTGATGCCGGTACTGGCCGGGGTGGTGACCATGATGCTGATGGACATCAATTTTGGCACCAGCTTTTTCGACGCTTCCGGTGGCGGTGACCCGGTGCTGTTTCAGCACGTGTTCTGGTTTTTCGGTCACCCCGAAGTGTACATCATGATTCTGCCCGCCTTCGGGGCGGTCTCCCAGATTATTCCGGCCTTCTCCCGCAAGCGCCTGTTTGGCTACGCGTCCATGGTCTACGCCACCGGTGCCATTGCCTTGTTGTCCTTCCTGGTGTGGGCGCACCATATGTTCACGGTGGGTATTCCGGTCGCCGGGCAACTGTTCTTCATGTACGCCACCATGCTGATCGCGGTGCCCACAGGGGTCAAAGTGTTCAACTGGGTGGCGACCATGTTCCGGGGCGCCCTGACCTTCGAAGCGCCCATGCTGTTTGCCATTGCGTTCGTCATCCTGTTCACCATCGGTGGCTTCTCCGGACTGATGCTGGCGATCTCGCCGGCGGATTTCCAGTATCACGACACCTATTTCGTGGTGGCCCACTTTCACTATGTGCTGGTACCGGGGGCCATCTTTGGCATCTTTGCCTCGGCCTATTACTGGTTGCCCAAGTGGACCGGTTACATGTACGACGAGTCCCTCGCCAAAGCCCATTTCTGGATGTCGTTCATCGGCATGAATCTGGCGTTCTTCCCCATGCATTTTCTCGGGCTGGCGGGCATGCCGCGGCGGATACCGGATTACGCGCTGCAATTTGCCGACTTCAACATGATCTCCAGTATCGGGGCCTTTATGTTCGGCGCCACCCAGATCCTGTTCCTGTTGATCGTGGTCAAGTGTGCCCGGGGCGGGGTAGCCGCCGCCGCCAAGCCCTGGGAGGGCGCCGAAGGACTGGAGTGGACGGTGCCCTCACCGGCGCCCTACCACACCTTCACCACCCCGCCTGTGGTGGAATGAGCGGGGGGCAATAACGGAGGCAGAAAATGACCAGTAACAAACGCTCCACGGGCCGGGTGGTCACCTGGTGCATGACGGGGGTGGTCGGCATGTTCGCTTTTGGATTTGCGCTGGTGCCCCTGTACGACGTGTTCTGCGACATCACCGGCATCAATGGCAAGACCGGGGGCCGCTATCAGGCCGGCGTCACCGACGGTGAAGCCGACAGCCGCCTGATCACCGTGCAGTTCATTGCCCAGAACGGTCCCGAAATGCCCTGGGTGTTCCGGCCGATGACGCGCAACATTAAGGTCCACCCCGGTGAGGCCATCACGGTGAATTACTACGCCGAAAACCCCACCGACCAGGCCATGGTGGCCCAGGCCGTGCCGAGCCTGTCCCCGTCGGAGGGCACCTTGTATTTCCACAAGACCGAGTGTTTCTGTTTCACCCAGCAAGCTCTTGCCGCCGGGGAAACGGTGGAAATGCCTCTGGTGTTCATTGTCGACAAGGCTCTACCCGAACACCTGCGCAAACTGACCTTGTCCTATACCTTGTACGACCAGGGGAAATTGCAGCAGGCTGCCGCCGACACCACGGTGGCGGCTTCTACAAACGGTTTAGCCGTCGGAGGCTGACATGCCAACACAGCAAAGCTACTACGTACCCGCGCAGAGTAAATGGCCCATCATTGCCACCGTCGGTCTGGGCACAACCCTGTACGGCGCTGCCATGATCATGGTCAACAGCACCCAGGGGGACTCCACGGCGGTCTCCTGGCTGGTGTTTGCGGTCGGCAGTCTGATCATGGCGTACATGCTGTTCGGCTGGTTCGGAACGGTGATCAAAGAGAGTCGCAGCGGGTTGTACAGTTCGCAAATGGACCGCTCATTCCGCTGGGGCATGAGCTGGTTTATTTTTTCCGAGGTGATGTTCTTCGGGGCGTTTTTCGGTGCCTTGTTCTATGCCCGGGTGTTTGCGGTTCCCTGGCTCGGTGGCGAAGGGGACCGGGGCAGCAGTAACATGCTGTGGGAAGGCTTTCAGGCGACCTGGCCGCTGCTCGCCAATCCGGATCCGGAAGCATACCCCTCCCCCAGCGCCATCATCGGACCCTGGGGGTTGCCCCTGGTCAACACCATCTTGCTGGTGACTTCGTCGTTGACCGTGACCCTGGCGCACCACGGCATGAAGCAGGGCAACCGGCGCAAGCTTAAAATCTGGCTGGCGGCCACCATTGTGCTGGCGCTGGCGTTCCTGTTTTTTCAGGTGGAAGAATACGTGCATGCCTACACCGAGTTGGGGCTGACGTTGACGTCGGGGATCTACGGCACCACCTTTTTCATGCTGACCGGGTTTCATGGGGTGCACGTGTTTCTGGGGACGCTGATGCTGACGATCATGTTCATCCGCATCCACAAGGGGCACTTTTCCGCCGAACAGCATTTCGGGTTCGAGGCGGCCAGCTGGTACTGGCATTTTGTGGATGTGGTCTGGCTGGGGCTGTTTATATTCGTGTATGTGATCTGAGCCGCCACCGGTGCGGTAACGCTCAGGGCGTGGGGTTGAGGGTCAGTGAGCCTTGCCAAAGCGACAGCAGAATCACCGTCAGTAACAGCACACTGAGACCAACACGCACCGCCAGTGAGGTCAGCAACCGGTTCGATTTGCTGCCGTCGCGAATCAGAAACACCAGGCCGCTGAACAGGCTGACAATGACCGCCAGCAGGAGGACACCGATGAGAATCTTTAACACTGCAATCTCCTGGCAAGTAAGGCGGAACCGACGCACGACCCCAGACCTTACCATAGTAGTACATGACCGAAGCACGGCGTAACAACAGGACATGGCAACCGGATTGGCGCTTGTGGGTATTTTGCGGTCTGTTGCTGCCGGTGCTGCTGGGCCTGGCGGGGTGGCAGTTGCAGCGGGCGGCCTACAAGCAGCAGCAACTCGACCTGTGGCAGCAGGGGCAGGAGACGCGCCCATGGGGCACGCTGGACGCAACGGGTCTGGTGACTGGCCAGGCAGTGACGGTCGACGGGGTCTACGCGGAGCCGACCTGGCTGCTCGACAATCGTACCCGCGACGGGGTCGCGGGTTATGAAGTGCTGACGCTGTTTGCGCCTGTGTCGGGGGTGCCGGTGGTCGTAAATCGCGGCTGGGTGCCGGCCCCCGCAATGCGCAGTCAGTTACCGGTGCTGCCGCAGCCCGCGGGGCAGGTACGGGTCACCGGTCGGTTGAGTCCCTACCCGGAGCCCCCGGTGCTCGCCAGAACCTCCGTCAGCGGGGCCTGGCCACGTCGGGTGCAGACCCTGACCAGGGCCGCAGCGCAGGCCGAGAGTTCCGGCGTCGCCGCTTTGGTTCTGCGGCTTGCCGACTCCGGTCAGCCCGGTGCCTTTCGGGCCGACTGGACACCGGACCGGATGGGGCCGCAAACCCATTATGGTTATGCGGTGCAGTGGCTTGCACTGGCCATCGTGTTGCTGCTGCTAACCGTGCGCGCGAGCTTCAGACCGTCACCAACAGAGAGCAACAATGACCACACCCATGGCTGAATTTATGAACCACACCTCCGAACAACCCGGCCCCGAGCAGATTCGCCGGGGCCGGCGCATGGCTGTGCTGCTGTTTACCGTGGGCTTGGGACCCATGGTGGTGGCAACCTTGATGTATTACACCGGTTGGTTGAACCCGTCGGGGCACACCAACCACGGGGTGCTGATCACCCCGCCCCTGCCCGTCGCCGAACTGCAGCTGACCGATGCCACAGGTGCACCGCTGGAGGACCACTTCGGTTCCGCCGTGGCAGAGCCCAGATGGTTGATGATTGTGGTCGCCGACCGCTGCGCCGATGCGTGCGAATCGCTGCTGTACCTGTCACGGCAAGTCAATATCGCGCTGGGCAAAAACGCCCATCGGGTGGCACGATCCGCTTACCTGCAGGTGGTTCCGGCAGCGTTTCAGCGTCACTGGCAGGAAAACTACCCGTTGATGCAACGCCTGACCTCGGGCGCAGCGGAACATCCGCGCTGGCCGGAGGGCGTTGATCCCCGGCAGACGCCGCGGGTGCTGCTGGTGGACCCCCTGGGAAACGTGATGATGCACTACGGTACGGAACACAGTGGCAAGGCAATACTGGAAGATCTCAAGCATTTGCTGAAATTATCCCAAATTGGCTGAGGTGAGGGTGGCTATGGACAAGGCGCGGGTAATGCGGCGCTGGGCCACAGTGGCTGCGCTGCTGGCGGTGGTGGTCGTCACTCTGGGTGCCTGGACCCGGTTGGTGGACGCAGGCCTGGGTTGCCCGGACTGGCCCGGCTGTTACGGTTTTCTTATCGTGCCCCAGGACGAGGCACGCATCGCCATTGCTGAAGCCCGGTTTCCGGATTCACCGGTCGATGTGGCCAAGGGCTGGCCGGAGATGATTCACCGTTACGCCGCCGCTCTTCTGGGGTTGGTGGTATTCGGTCTGGCGGGCTATGCGGCGCGCCATCGCCGCACCGGGCTGCCGGTGAAACTGGCGATGTTCATAGCCGTCTTTATTCTGTTGCAGGGAGCGTTCGGGATGTGGACGGTGACCCTGAAACTCTGGCCCCAGGTGGTCGCACTGCACCTGCTGGGCGGGTTTACCACGCTGACCCTGCTGGCGCTGCTGCGCTTGCGTGTTGGTCGCCTGGTGTCTGCGGCCGCCGGTGGGCCACCGAGGGGGTGGCGGCTGGAGGCGTCCCCCCTGCCGGCGGACCGGCTCCGTGTGAGGTTGGCGCGCCTGCGTCCCTGGCTGTACGGCGGACTGGTGCTGGTGGCCGGGCAGATTGCCCTGGGGGCCTGGACCGCTGCCAACTACGCGGCGGTGGCCTGTCTTGATCTGCCCACCTGCCAGGGTCAGTGGTGGCCGGAGATGGATTTCCGGCACGGCTTCGATATTACCCAGGCGGTGGGTCCCAATTATCTGGGAGGGCAACTGGCTGCGGCGGGCCGGGTGGCCATTCATGTCAGCCACCGACTGGGCGCACTGGTGGTGGTGGTGTACTGGCTGGCGTTGCTGACGATCCTGTGGCGGCAGCTGCCCCTGGCTGTGATCCGCCAGGCGGCCGCGGTGGTGGCGGCGCTGGTGGTCGCTCAGGTGGCGCTGGGATTGCTCAATATTGCTTTGTATCTGCCACTAGGGATTGCGGTTGCCCACAACGCGGGCGGCGCGGCCCTGCTGGTGGCGGTCGTCTGGCTGTTGTGGCGCGTGTATGGCGTGCAGCAGGCAACAGCGGTCAGCGAGCCGCACCGGTTTCGGGAAGTTACTCAGGAGGTGACCGTATGAGCGAACACAGCAAGACCCTGAGCGGGCCGCAAGCTCCGGCGCTGCCCGGCGCTGTCCCGTCCTGGCGGGATTATCTGGAGCTCACCAAGCCACGGGTGGTGGCGTTGATGATCATGACCTCGGTCATCGGTATGCTGCTGGCCAGGCCGGGAATACCGCCCTGGCAGATCCTGATATTCGGCAATCTGGGGATTGCCTTGCTGGCCGGCGCGGCCGCGGTGATCAACCATGTGGTAGACCGCAAAATCGATACGGTCATGGCGCGCACCCGCAAACGGCCGGTGGCAACCGGCCGCATCCAGCTGGTTGATGCCCTGGCCTTCGCCGCCACCCTGGCGTTATCCGGCATGCTGGTACTGGTGCTGCAGGTCAACACCGTGACGGCGTGGCTGACCCTGGCTTCCCTGGTCGGTTATGCCGGGGTGTACACGCTGTTCCTGAAACGGGCCACCCCGCAAAACATTGTGATTGGCGGGCTGGCCGGTGCCATGCCGCCGTTACTGGGCTGGACCGCCGTGACCGGTCAGGTAGAAGGGCACGGGCTGTTGCTGGTGCTGATCATTTTTGCCTGGACCCCACCCCATTTCTGGGCACTGGCCATTCACCGCAAAGAGGAATACGCCAGGGCCGGTATTCCGATGCTGCCGGTGACCCATGGTAACCAATACACCGAATTGCACATTCTGCTGTACACCCTGATGCTGCTGGCGGTCAGTCTGTTGCCCTTCGTCACCGGCATGTCCGGCCTGCTTTATCTGCTGGGAGCGCTGGGGCTGGGCGGGCGGTTTGTACATTACGCGGTGCGGTTGTTCCGGCACGATGACCGCCAGGTGGCGCTGGCGACGTTCAAATACTCGATCACCTATCTGATGCTGCTGTTTGTTGTATTGCTGGCGGATCACTTTATCATGGTGGGTTGATAACGTTGGAGTGTCTATGTCCCCGGCTATTCGTAATACATTGATAACGCTGATAGTTATAGTCTTGGTGGTGTTTGGACTGGTGATCGGCAAACAAGTGTTCGGTGTGGCCGGCCACGCCCCGGTGGCGCCGCCTGAACTGAGTGAAATGAACACCTTTGTGTACGATCAGGGGCGGCCGCTGGCCGGGTTTCAGTTGGTCAACGAGGCCGGTGAGCCGGTGGACCGGGACTGGTTGCAAGGGCATTGGACCTTTGCCTTTCTGGGCTACACCCATTGCCCGGACGTCTGTCCGACCACCCTGGCCATGCTGCGCCAGACCCTCACCCGCATTGCGGACGACCTCCCCACTCCCCGAGTGCTGCTGATTTCGGCGGACCCGGAGCGGGATACCCCGGAGCGGCTGCAGGAATACCTCGGCTTTTTCAGTGACCGGTTCCACGGTCTGACCGGGGATCTCGATGGCTTGCGGGCGCTGGCGCAAAGCATGAACGGGGTCTTTGTGCACCGCACCGAAGGCGATGTGTTATTGGTGGATCACAGCGCCCATGTGGTGTTGATCAACCCGCAAGGCGAAATGGCGGCGGTGCTCCAGCCGCCCCATCAGCCGCAACAGCTGGCCGAGGCCTATCGGCAGATTTACCAGTGGGCCCGCAGTCAGCATCCGCGGATGGCCAGCGCAGACTGACCGGTGGGGGGCTTTCCCTGAGCGGCGTCAGGCCCTACACTGCCCGGCCTTGACGCCCAACCACGGTAACCCGTTATGTCTGTATGCCAGCGCCCCGTCACCTCACGCCGCGAGTTGTTCACCGTACTGGCCGCCGGTGCCACCATCCTGCTGGTGCTGCACACCCTGGGGCGCTTTATTTATACCCCGCTGCTGCCCTATCTGGTCACGGACGGCCAGTTAACGCCCCAGCAGGGGGCCGCCATTGCCACCTGGAACTATCTCGGCTATCTGCTGGGCGCTGTGCTGGCGATCCGCTGGTATCGCATCCACCACATCCGTCTGTTGCTGCCCGTCGCCGTGGTGGTTCACCTCATCACCACCCTGCTGCTGACGCAACTGGATCAGGTCAGCGTGATCTCGGGGCTGCGCTGGCTCAATGGGGTGGCCAACGGAGTGGCCTTCGTACAGGCGCCGGCGCTGATTCTGGAGTGGCTGGTACGGCGCAACCGCGCCAGTCTGAGTGGTCTGGTGTATCTGGG
Source organism: Marinobacter sp. X15-166B (assembly GCF_001752365.1). GTDB lineage: Bacteria > Pseudomonadota > Gammaproteobacteria > Pseudomonadales > Oleiphilaceae > Marinobacter. The sequence continues at coordinate 1,403,559 of NZ_MEIY01000001.1, forward strand.
GGTCGGTCTGGGTCTGCTGCTTTCCAGCGGTCTGGTTACCCTCACCTCAGACTGGCTGAGCGGGGCAGAGCGCTGGTGGCCGGCGGCGCTCTTGTCGATCCCACTGGCGTGGTGGGGCACCGCCCGGTTGTTGCAACTCGAAGTGGTCGCGCCGTCGAGTGCAGACGGCAAACGACCGGCGACCTCCGGCCCCTTACTGGACCGGGCCAGTGTGCCGCTGTTTCTGTCATACGCGGGCGGGGGCCTGGGCTATATTCTGCCGATGACCTTTCTGCCGCTGCTGGCCACCCTGCAGTTGCCGCCAGGCGACTGGCTCATCGACGGCTCCTGGTTGCTGGTGGCCCTGGCCACCATCCCCTCAGCCTGGCTGTGGAACCATCTGGGCGCGAAACTGGGGGATCTTCGGGCTATCCGGCTGAATTTCATTCTGCAGTTGGTGGGCGTGCTGGCGGCGGTGGTGTTACCCGGCGCCGTTGGCATCGTGTTGTGCGGCGTGCTGGTGGGCGCCACCTTCCTGGGGACGGTGCTGCTGACCCAGCGCATCGGTCGTGCCCTGCACCCCCATCAGGGGCCGCGCATCTCGGCTGCGCTGATCGCCCTTTACGCCTTTGCCCAGATGGTAGGGCCCTGGCTGGCGAAGCATTGGCTGGCCCGGGGTGGCACCCTGGGCAGCGCCTTCGGTATCGGCGTGGCGGCGCTGCTGTTCGGGTTGTTGTGCACCTTGCTGGTGCCCCGGCCCGAGGAGTGGCATCAGCGCCCTGGGTTTCGGTCAGACTGAGCGCGCGGAAAAGTCCAGTTTCCAGGCGATGGGCAGCACCGCGACGCCGTACACCACCATGGTGAACAGGGCGTGGCGCACATCACCGGTGGCGTCCGCAATCACCCCCCCCAGCATGGGCACCCCAAAGGCGAGGGTATAACCCACCAGAAAGTTGCCGGCGGAGAGCTGTCCGGTGGCTTCCGCCGGTACCAGCAGCGGTGGCAGGGCCACCAGCAGAATCAGCAGCGTGCCAGCGCAAAAACTCATGAAGGTGGCGCTGGCGATGGCCAGCCAGCCGTCCAGCAGCGCGGCCCCCAAGGTGCCCAGCAAGCTGGCGATGGCGAGCACCACGATGACGCTTTTGCGACCGACCCAGGGTCTGGCCATTTTCAGCATGAGCAACGAAGCCACGACTTGGGCCAGGTTGTACCAGAACAGCGCGTCGGGCAGTAACTCGAGTTCACCCCGTTGTGCCAGCAGGTTGCCCATGTAGGCATTCAGACCGAAAAAAATGCAGCCCGACAGGCCCAGCAACAACCCCAGTTTCAGGGTCAGCGGGTTGCGCCAGTCGGGCAGCCAGGCGGAGCGGCGCCCCGGGCGCACCTGTGCGGGCCGGGGCAGGAACAGTAATGCGGCCACCATCAGTGCCGGCAGCGACCAGACAATCAGCGTCAGCCGCCAGCTGTGGTCCACCAGCGGCATGATCACCGGCAGGGTCACGCCGGCTCCGGTAAACTCACCCACCAGCATGCCATTCATGTAAATGGCCGACCCTATGGCCAGATGGTGCGGCGGCAGCCAGCGCGACAGCAAGGCGGGTAACGCCGGCTGCATCATGGCGACACCGAGGCCCATAACCGCGCTGGCGACCATCAACGTGGTGATATCGGGTACCAGACCGCGCCCGGCAGAACCCACCACCATGACGACCATGGCCAGGGCCAGGGTATTACGGGGGCCAAACCGGGAAATAGCCAGGGACCCGGGCATCGCGCCAATGGCCAGCATTAAAATCGGCAGGGTGGTCAAAGCGCCGGTCAGTGCCTGGGTCAGCCCCAGATCGTCGGCAATGGACGGAGCGAGTGCGGGGGCGACCAGGATGGGGATGCGCAGGTAGAAACCGGCCAGCCAGAGCAGCACCCCGCTCAGCACCAGTTGCGAACGTGCCGGCCGGGCCTTGGCAAGGGTGTTCAGCACCTCAGCAAACGCGTGGCAATCGAGCCGGGCTCAGCTTTCATCCGGCAGATAGGCACCGTCTTCATCGTGCACTTCCTGGCCGGTGACTGGGGGGTTGAAGGCGCAGATCAGGCGCATATCTTCGGTGCCGCCGCGGAGAATGTGTTTGTCGTGCTGGTCGAGGGCGTACAGGGTGCCGTCGGTAATTTCATGGGTCTCACCGGTGGCAAGGTCGGTAATGGAGCCGTTACCGGCGACACAATAAACCGCTTCCAGATGATGCTTGTACCAGAAGGTGTGCTCGGAGCCGGCAGGAATAATGGTTTCGTGAAAGGAGAACCCCATGCCGTCTTTCTTCAGCAGCAGTCGGCGACTGGTCCATTGCTGTGCACTCACTTCACGCTCGGTACCGATAATGTCCTGTACACGTACAATTTTCATGATTTTCCCCGTTGTGGAATGGTGTAGCCGCACAGTATAAACACCTATGTCAGGGTGGGTTCAACCGCCAGTTGCTATAGATGCTCATTGCGGCGCCAATGGCGGCGGTCAAGTTTTGCACGGCTGCGCTGTCCAGAGTCTGCTGTTTCCGGCAACGTTCGAAGACCCGCTGAATACTCTGCCGACTGGGCCGGTCCAGCTGCTCCAGCCAGTGACGGTCCGTGCCGGTCAGTCGCAGCTGGTCCCGTCCGGCGTGATTCCGGTTACTGACCTCGAACCAGTGATGCACGGCCCGACCCAGCACCACGTAGCCGAACTGACGGTCCTGCACCGGGCCAAAACTGGCGGTTTTCAGTCCTCGTCCCAGAGGGCCCAACCGCAGGGCCGGAAACTGCAGCTTGTCGCCGTAAAAATAACTGCCTGCCGCACCGATCAGACCGCCCACCAATGCGCCGGTGCCGAGTGACGTGCCCAAGGTGAGGGCATCCAGCCCGGCGCCACCGATCGCCCCGGCTCCAAACCCCGCCGTGGTGAGGTAGCCACGGCTGACCCCCCACAGTTGGCGACTGTCTTCACTGAACAGGTCGTCCCCGGAGTGCCAATGGAGCTCGGTTTCCTGTCGTTGCAGATGGTGGTGCTGATAAAGTTGTTCCACTGCGGTGCGCAGACGCTGCTCCCGCCGGCGCTGATGGTCGAACCAGCGGTTTCGCAGTTGTTCGATCAGCGCGTCTCGGGACGACTCTGCCAGCTGGGATTCTGTCAGCGTCTTCTGCTCCCGCCACGCCATCATCTCCACCAGCGCGGTGGCAATCAGCGCGGCGGCGTGTTGCTGTTGTTGCTGGCGGCGCGCGGACAAGTGCCCCACGGCCTCCCGCAAGGGTGCCTCCCAGGCCGGCTCCAGTTGACCGAAGGCATTGAGCAGGGTCAGGTGTTGTTCGAAGGTGGCGCGCACCGCGTCAAATTTGCGCACCACCTGAAAAAACTGCCCCAGAGCGGCTTGCCAGGTGTCGCTGTAATCGTCGCCGCCAATGCTGTTGATCAGCGCCAGACTGGGTTGGCCGGTCCAGCGCAGTATGGTCATTTCGGCCTCATGCTCAGCGCTGTAGGGCACCGAGCCATCGACCACGTAAATGATACCGGCGCCCTCCGTCAGGGGGCTTAGCAGTTCACATTCGTCGTGAAAACGCGGGTCGTCTCGGTGCTGCTGAACAAACGCAGCCACGGTTTCGGCACGGTCGGAGGCCGACAGGCTGTGGGCGCGCAGCCATTCCAGTACCCGGCGCGGGCGTTGAAACCCGGGGGTATCCACCAGGGTATAGAGCACCCGACCGTCCACCGTCAGCGGATACTGGTGGCGATGGCGGGTGGTGCCGGGTTCCAGCGCAATGGCAATGGCGTCGTTCTGCGACAAGGTCGCCACCACGCTGGACTTGCCTTTATTGGGGTGGCCGACAACGGCGAAGGTGGGGGCTGTGTTCATGGACCGACTCCTGCGCAGATGATCACTCCTGGGTCGCGCTGTCTTTCGGCAAACCGCAGCCATTGCGCAAGTTGGTGCGGCGGTGGGGGGGTCGAGGGATCCGCCGCCAGGGGCATCAGGTTAATCCGGGTGTGCTTCGGCCAGAGGGTGCGGGCCTGTTCAAGGAAGTCGGCCAACTCCGCCGTGGGCGGCTCCCAGGCGCGGGTAAACAATCCGACCTCGGGGTGGGCGAGGGGGTGCACATGCCGGGCGACGGCCTGCAGGGCGTGGTGGTCGTCGGCGAGCGAGGCCGCCCCACCGGCGCTGACTACCGGCCCCTGGGAGTCCGGCAGAGCCCGGCCCGGCGACCGGGGGTCTGCGCCGGCCCAGAGTACCACCGCGTGGCAGGTTGCGGGCCGGGGCCGCAGCCGCGTCGCAGTGGCCAGATCGGGCGCGGTGGTCACCTCCTCCCGGGTGCTGCCGGTGTCGAGGGTGGGCGTCGCCATACGTTCGTACAACGCCATGCGCCCGGGGTGCCGTTGCAGCAGTTGCCCCGCGCGGTAATGCAAGTGACCGCCGGCGAACCACAGCAAGAGAAGCCGCGGCACCACCACGTACGCGAACCACAGCATGGTCACAAACGGCCACCAGGCGCCCCACAGTTGGGGGTCGGTGTGGTGGTAGCCGCCGGTCGCCCGGTAAAAACGGGTCTGGCTGACCAGCTCCAGCGTGGGCGCGGCTTCGGCCCACAGGGCGTGCCAGGGCCACGCCAGCGCCCTTGCCAGACTGTAAAAACTTTCTGCGCCGGCATTGAGGGTCGTACTCCAGCCAAAGGCAAGGTCCTTGACCGTGACCAACACCAACAAGGTGGCCAGCCCGCTGAGCCCGAAACAGAGTCCGCCGAGATGGGCCGCCCGGGCCATCAGTTGCGGGTGCAGCGGACGCAGCCCGGAGGTGCCCCCCGCATCGGCCAGAGCCAGTTGCCGGGTCAGCCAGCGCCAGGGTTGCCAACCGGCGAGGGCCTGCACCGTCGTAAAGACCGCCAGCACCGCTTGCACCAGCACCACGGCAATGATTACGGTCAGGTTGATGCGGCCGCGGCCGTCGTAAAACATCAGACCGGCCATGGTCAGACTGCCCAGCAGCAGCCCCAGCAGTGCAAAACCGGCGTTGATGTGCTGCCAGCGTATGAGCCGCCGGTCGTTGGCGGGTTTCGACTCTGGTCCGTTGAAACGCTGCAAATGCGCGAGCCAGTCCCGGACCTCGGTGGTTTTCCCTTCAGCTTGCCGGGCAAGGGCGAAGTTACGATCCCGGCGGTGCAGAAACGCCGGGGATTGCGCCTCATCACGGCGCAGCTGATCTTCAAACGTCAATAACAGCGACAAGGCTCGGTGGGGCATGAAGTGTCCTCTGGGGTAGCAGCCCTTATTTAAACCAGACGCCGTGCCGGAAGCAAAGGTATGGGTGAGGTTGTGGCGAAACGAAGGAATCAGCGGTGCGGGTAGCGCCGTCAAAAAACACCGACGCCGCTGTGTCGGCGACCGGTGCAAGGGGAGAGGGTCAGGGGGTGGCACTACGACCCTCAACAGCGGGGGCTGAAAAGGGTCGGACCAGTAATATTTACAAAAACCGGTAAAAATTACCGGGGGTCAGAGTCGACCGGTCAAAAAAAGCACCAGCACGATGATCAGGATCAGGCCGCCAATACCGCCGATGTAGACGTTCTGCAGCACCGCGGCGACCAGCAGGATAACGAGTACCAGTCCTAGCAATCCATAAGGCATGTTGAATTCCTCCAGGCGTGAATCATTGACTAAATACGGCTATCGGTGACGTGCCGGTCGGCCACAGCGGTGACCGGGTACACCCGTCGCACGGTGCCGGCGCCAACGTAACCACCGGCCAGGCCTGCGACCAGGCCCAGGCAGCCTGCGACAAATCCGGCCCAGAGCACCGCTTGCGTGTAGGTGCCTGCGGCTTCGGTGGTTTCATTCAGTTGGGCTTGCGCTTCCTCAACCATGGCGCCCACTTCCTGCTCCGCGCCGTCGATGATCGCATTGACCTCCTGCTCAGTCAGCGAGGTCCGGGCCACCAGCACGTCTTTGGCCTGTTGCGGCTTACCCTGAATGAGGTACCCACTGGCGCTGGTGAGGGTATCGGCGTCGATCTCATTCACCGCGCTGCGCACTTCCGCGGCGGTGAGTTCCGCGCCGCCCAGATCAGCGATGGACCGACTGGCGGCCCGCTGCGCCTGGGCGAGCCGTTGCTCAAGCATGGTTTGTGCCCGGTTGACGGCCTGGGATTCTTCCAGATCCTGAATTTCCGTCTTTACCCCGGCGATGATCGAGTCGATCTCGGCGGCGGAGAGGGTGCTGCGATTCGCCAGACGGTCACGGGCGACCCTGTCGTTACCGGACATGAGCGCACTGGTTATCGCGGCTACATCCTCGGCACTCAGGGAGTTCATGGCGGTGCGCACCTCGGTCTGACCGGGGCTGGCGCCGCCCGCCGCCACCCCGCTCAGCGCCTTACTGGTCTGCCGTTTGATGGTGGCCGCCACGCCGTTGGTAACACTGTCCGGCAGCATCGCGCCCGTGTCTGAGTCAGCCATCCCACCGACCATGACTTTGGCGGCCTGCGACCCTGAACTCACCGCAGAGCTGACCGCGTTGATCGCCCCTCCGATGCCGGACGCGCCAAGCAACAACAAGACCAGGGTGCTGACGGCCCACAAGGTCAGACCGTGCAGGGCACCCACGCGATCATCGGCGCTGCCGGCCAGTTTGGCGGCCAGCAGCGCGCCGGCAAAGGTTGCCACCAGTGAGGTGATCAACAACCAGACAATGGACCCTACCCCCAGGCCCGCACCAACCGCTGCCAGATCGGTGGCATCCGCGATTCCGACCCCCAGGGCTGCTCCCAGCACCAGCAGGAGCCAGCTTAATGCGAAGAACAGGGCGAGACCGGCGAAGATCGAGCCCCAGCTTATTCTGCGTGTGTTGATGGCGGCGGTCTGCATGGCGACTGCGGCCGCGTTTGTCTCTGTCGGTCGTGTCATGTTGAAACTCCTGTGGTGTGGCGGTCGTAGACCCGGCCCCGTATTGGCGTTTCGCACCCGAACAGTGAGCGGGTGTGTGACTGGGTAAAGCAGAATTTATGCCAGCAAACGGCGTCTGGTCCCGGGTAAATTTGCTAACATGGGCGTGTCCCGCTCACCCACGGTCCCGATCGCTATGCCCCACCATCTGATGAATTTGCGTCACGTACCCGAAGACGAGGCGGAAGAAATCCGCGCCCTGCTCCACGAGCATCAGGTGCCTTTCTACGAGACCCCGCCCAGTCGCTGGGGCATCAGCATGGGAGGGTTCTGGGTGCATGATGACGAGCAGGCCCGGCGGGCGCGGGCCCTGCTGGTCCGCTATCAAGAACAGCGGGTGGCTCAGCAGCGGGAGCTGTACGCGCAGGAGCTGGCCGCAGGGCGGATCGCCGGGTTCTGGCGGCGCCTGCGGCACCGGCCGGTCTCCACCCTGGCGGTGTGCCTGGCTATCCTGGTGATGGTGCTGGTGACCCTGTTGCCTTTCCTCAAAGTGTGAAACCGACGCCAAGCGGGCGGCAGTCTGGCTTGACCAGGATCAAGTCGCGGCGTCTGCGGTCGTTGTAGTGCGTACGCCCAGCGGTTAGCATGTCGGGTCTTTTTCAGCCAAAATTACGGGGCGTGTACCACTTATGGGCGCAAGAAACGAACGCCTGCGCTGGCAGCTTGTCAGTGGCATGCTGCGCACACTTCATCTGCAGCATTTGATGAGCCGTTACAGCCAGCGCACGGTGATGGCCGGTTTCAGTCTGGTGAACGGCGGTTGCAGCATCGCGCTGGTATCTTTCGTGGCGCTGATCACCCAGGAAGCGTTTATCTTCCCGTCTCTGGGGGCCACCGCGTTTATCCTGTTTCATGTGCCCCTGGCCGCTCCGGCTTCGCCACGGAATACGGTTTACGGGCATTTGCTGGGTGCGTTGACCGGGCTGCTCAGCCTTTACCTGTTCGGCCTGCACGACGCCCCTTCCGCGTTTCTGACCGGTGTGGATTTGCCGCGGGTTGGCGCTGCGGCTCTGTCACTGGGTGTGACCGGGTGCCTGATGGTGTGGTTCCGGGTGCCTCACCCGCCTGCCGGGGCCACCGCACTGATCGTTTCGCTGGGGCTGATGCCCCACCCGGAGCAGGTGCCGATCTTGATGGCCGGTGTCGGATTGCTGCTGGCCCAGGCGCTGGTGATCAATCGGCTCGCCGGTATCCCCTACCCCCTGTGGCGCTCTCAGCCGGATGCCGTGAACGCCTGCGCGATCCGCACAAGTCTGGGTTAGGCGCTGCGCTTTTTGAGCCGGGACAAGGTTGCGGGGACCACCCCCAGCCAGGAGGCCAGCTGCCAGCCGGGGACCCGCTTGACCAGTTCCGGGTAGTCGCGCAGCAGAAGTTGATAGCGCTCCTGGGCACACAATGTCTGTTTGTGATATTCACGCATGCACGCCAGTTCCGCCAGCTCTTCGGTCAACGCCAGCGCAAAACGAGCCCAGCGGCCTTCGCTGTGGCTGCGGATGACTGACCGGAACCGGTGAAAATCGGCCACCCAGAGCGTACAGGAGGTTACCGCACTCAGACACAGGGTGTTGCGGGGCGTGCGGCTGCGTCCGAACACCGGCCACACCAGGGCGCCCTCGGTAAAAAAATGATGGATGCTGATTTTGCCGCTGGGGGATTCGCGGAATAACCGCACCACCCCGTGCTGCACCAGATACACCTGAGTCCAGGGGCGTTGGTGCCGCTCCAACGGTGCCTCGGCACACACGGAGGTTTTGTGAAACAGCGGCGCCAGCTCGTCGAGCAGGTGGGCGTCCGGGTGGTGGCTGTCGGGTCCGCCCAAACCGACCCCGAATACCCGGCTCAGCCCGTTCATCAGCGCCAGATTGTCCGCAGGAGGCGGACCAAGGCAAATGTCCTCCGCGTGTTGCTCCAGCAGGCAGGGAGAGGAAGCCATCTGGATGGCACCGTGTCCTTGATTGTCTCTCATGGTGTCGCGTCAACCCTTGTGCATGATTGGGGTTCCTGCATTGTTCCACGGTGGTTCCAGCATCAATAGTGAATTATGTTGCTATTATTGATTGGTATAACTGATAGAAGAGGGGCGATTCGTGGACACGGAACTGGCGCGAACGTTTTTGGCGGTGCTCGACACCGGCACATTTATCCGCGCTGCGGAGCGGCTGAATGTGTCCCAGACGACGGTCACTGCGCGCATCAAGACCCTGGAACGCCTGCTGGGCAGTCAGCTGTTCGAGCGGGGTCGTCATGGTGCCAGCCCGACCCCGGAGGGTCAGCGGTTTCAGCCCCACGCCAGTGCGCTGCTGCAGGTGTGGGAGCGGGCCAGGCACCATGTGCATCTGGCGCCGGAGCAGCGCTGCCTGCTGGCAGTGGGTGGGGAACAGAGCCTGTGGAGTCCGCTCTTACTGGACTGGCTGGTATGGATGCGGCGGCATCATCCCGATATCGGATTGCGTACCCACGTCGAAGAGCCCGCCTCTCTGCTCGGTAAGGTGGAACGCGGTCTGCTGGATTTTGCGGTGATGTACAGTCCGCTTTATCACCCGGAACTGGTGACCGAACAACTGCAGGAGGAGCGCCTGATCATGGTGACCACCGAGCCGGGGGGGCTGATCGGTGCGCCGGATCGCTATGTGTATGTCGATTGGGGGGATGATTTCTCTCGCCGGCACGATCAGGCTTTCCCATCGTTGCGGCGCTCCAACGTGTTTGTGGGCCTGGGACCGCTGGCGCTGAATTACATCCTCACGGTCGGCGGGGCGGGTTACTTCCGCGAGCGTGTCGCCCGCCCCTATCTGGACACCGGCCGGCTCCACCGCGTTCCGCAGACACCGGAGTTTCCCTACCCGTCCTATGTGGTCTGGTCGCAAGCGCGCCAACCCGAAGGCATGATGCGCGCTATCGCAGGCCTCAAAGCGGTGGCCTGAAACGACTGCACCGATCGGTCTGGTTTGTGCGACGGATCCCGATGACCGGGGCCACATCTGGGCAAAAATGGTGGCAAAAGAAGGCTAGGGGCGATGGCTGTCCGGAATGTCGCACAGTGGCCGGCCCACCGGACAGGCCGGCGAACTCGTTACCACCATCCGGGCTGGCGGCATCCGGCTGGATTGGTTGTCCGGTTTGCTGGACTGGCGCCTGCTCCGGCCTCCAGCTACGCTTTCGTAAGCGCAGGATTGGGCAGCAGTTTTCAATGCCTTATTGCGTTGGCACAAGTTCCGCATGGCAACAACAACTGCGCTCCATGGAATCAACAACAATAACGAAGGATCCGTTATGAAACGACCACTGCAATGTGTCCTGATCAGCACCGCCGCCGTGCTGTTACTGACGGCCTGTAAATTCAATGACCGGCCCGCGTTTATCCAGGGACCCGTCACCAAGGTAGTCTACGACGGGGTCAGCAACGATCTGTTAACCGCCGGGCTGGGCGCCGATGGTCTGGCCGGTGCCGCTCCGGTATTCGCTGATGCGCTCAACCCCACCCCCGACGAGCTGCGCAAACTGGCCATCTACAACAACTACCGTGCACTGGTGAATACCGCCCCCGGGGGCGGTTATGGGGAGTTTTTTGGCCCGCAGGTGGGCACCGCCGGTGACGGCATGGTGGCGGGTACCGAATACCTCGCCTTCATGGGCGTCGCCGGCAGCGATCAGCCGGTCACCGTGATGGTGCAGGTGCCTGACCAGTTTGATCCCGCTGCCCCCTGCATGGTCACTGCGCCTTCCTCCGGCTCCCGGGGGATTTACGGCGCCATCGGCACCGCCGGCGAGTGGGGGCTGAAAAAGGGCTGCGCGGTGGTGTATACCGACAAAGGCACCGGCACCGGAGCCCATAATCTGATGACCAACGGGGCGCAGACCCTTGACGGTACCCTGACCACGGATCCCGCCGCGCCGGTGCAGTTCCGCGCCGGTCTGAGTGACACCGAGCGGCAGGCTTTTAACGCCGCCCACCCGGACCGGTTTGCCTTCAAACACGCCCATTCCGCGGTGAACCCGGAAGCCGACTGGGGGCAGCATGTGCTGCAATCCATCGAATTCGGCTTTTATATACTTAACGAGCAGTTCGGCATCAGCGTCAAACAAGATCGGGTAATCAGCACGATCACGCCGGAAAACACCTTAGTGATAGCCTCCAGCGTGTCCAATGGCGGGGGTGCGTCGGTGCGCGCCGCGGAGCAGGATCGCAAGGGACGCAAAAGTCTGATCGATGGCATCGCGGTGTCCGAGCCCAATGTGAACCCGCAATACGACCGCGCCATCCGTATTGTTCAGGGTGCGGGACCGGCCATCAGTGGGCACAGTCGCAGCCTGCTGGATTACACCACCGCGCTGGCGGTGTATCAGGGGTGCGCCAATCTGGCACCGGGTATCCGGGACGAGGCGCCCTTCAACGGCGTGTTGAACAATTTCGCCGTGGCCGAGAATATCTGTACGTCGTTGTTTAACAAGGGCCTGTTAACGGGGACCACGGTGGATGCGCGGGCCACAGAGGCTCAGCAGATTCTGCAGCAGGAGTTTGCCATCCAACCGGAGCAGAACCTGGTTGCACCGTCCCATTTCGGCGCCAATGTGGCCCAGAGTATTGCGATGACCTATGCCAACGCCTATGGCCGGTTCGGCGTGGAAGATCGCCTCTGTGGTTTGAGTCTGGCGGCCAGCAGCGGGATCACAGGCGAAGTGACCCCGCTCGGCGACGCCCAGGAGGCGGCGTTGTTTGCCGTCAGCAACGGCATCCCGCCTACGGGGGGCGTCAATGTGATTTATGACCAGGCCGTGGGCGTGCCCACCCTGCTGCCGATCAGCCAATCGCCCAGCACCAGTCAGATGGATTTTGGTCTGGACGCCTTGTTGTGCTTGCGGGGTCTGGCCACCGGTGTGGATCCGCTCACCGGCGACAAGCTCACCGGCCATGCCCGGGCCCAGGCCCGGGCTATCGCCAAGGGCATCAAGGCCATCCGCGCCAGTGGTGACCTGCAGGGTAAACCGGCGGTGTTTGTGACCGGTCGCGCCGATGCGGTGTTGCCCATCAACCACACCTCACGACCCTATTACGGCCTCAACCAGAAAGTGGAAGGCGCCGCCAGCGGCCTGCGCTACTATGAGGTGCTCAATGCGCACCATCTGGATGCGTTCAACGCATTTCCCGGTTTCGATAGCCGTTATGTGCCCCTGCATCATTACTATGGACAGGCCATGGATCTGATGTACGACCATTTGCGCACGGGGGCGGGTCTGCCACCCAGCCAGGTGGTCAGAGCGATCCCCCGGGGTTCGGCCCCCGCCCTGACCCCCGCGAACCTGCCGGCGATTGCCGCGCAACCCGCCGCCGGGGACCTCATTCATTACCGCAATGGCGTGGTCCAAATTCCGGACTGATACCCGCCGCAGCGCAGCCGGGCGGTGGTGCGCCGCTGTCCCCTTCGGCGACGAGGGGGCCAGCGCGCCATTTGCCCCGGCCTGCAGGCGCTCATATACTCAGGAACGCCTGCCGCGTCCCAGACCGGGGCCCCGGGGCAGGCGCAGAAGATGGCATACCCACTCCCCGGCGGTGCGCATTTCATGACCAATATATTTGCCAACAATAATAAAAACGGGCTGACCGATAATCTGATTGATGCCCTGTTTCCCATATTTGAACAGGCCAGCGCAGGTGCGATCGCGGTGGATCGCGACGCGCGGATTACCTGGATCAACACCAGTTACTCCACTCTGCTGGGGTTGACCGACGGCAAGGCGGTGATCGGAAGGGATGTGCGTGGGGTGATCCCCCATACCCGCATGCCCGAAGTCCTGGCCTCCGGCCAGCCCTTGTTGCTGGACATCATGGAATACAAAGCCCAGCAACTGGTGGTCAGCCGGTTACCATTTTTTGACGATCAAGGCGCCGTTCTGGGGGCCATTGCCTTTGTGCTCTACGATGACCTGCAACCGCTGACCCCGCTGGTGAGCAAGTACCGGCGTTTGCATCAGGATCTGGTGGCGGCCCGCAAGGCACTGGCCAAAAAATCCCGGGGCACACGCTACCGCATGGGCGATTTCATTGGCGCCAGTCCTCAGGTTCTGGAGGTCAAGCGTCGGGCGCGCATTGCCGCGGGGCGGGATATGCCGGTGCTGGTGCTGGGGGAAACCGGCACCGGAAAGGAAGTGCTGGCGCAGGCAATTCACGCGGCGTCCTTGCGGGCGGAGCGGCCCTTTGTGGGTGTTAACCTGGCTGCCATACCGGAAAACCTGCTCGAGGCCGAGTTCTTCGGCGTTGCCCCCGGGGCCTACACCGGGGCCGACCGGCGCCCCCGGGAAGGCAAATTTCAGCTGGCCAATGGCGGCACCCTGTTTCTGGACGAAGTGGGGGATATGCCGCTGACGCTGCAGGCCAAGTTATTGCGAGCCTTGCAAGAGGGCGAGATCGAGCCTTTGGGGTCCAATAAAATTGTGCCCGTGGACGTGCGGGTGATCGCCGCCACCAGTCGCAATCTGGAAGAGATGATTGCGACTGGTGGCTTTCGTTCCGATTTGTATTACCGGCTCAATGTCGTGGAAATTCCCATTCCTCCCTTGCGTGTGCGGTTGCCGGATCTGGGGGTGTTGTGTGAGGCGATCATGGAAGACCTGTGCGCCAGCACCGGCGCGCGGGGGGAAATAACCGATGGCGCCATTGCCGCGCTGGGCAGCTACGACTGGCCCGGGAACGTACGCGAATTGCGCAACGTACTGGAGCGCGCGCTCACCATGGGGGAAGACCCGGGCGGGGTGCTCGATGCCGATGCCATCTTCCGGGTGTTGCCCCGCAGTGGCGGGCGCATCAGGTCAGTCATGCCCGCCCACACCGTACAGCCGCTGGCGCAGGTGCTCGCCCAGGCCGAAGCCGAGGCTATTGAGGCCGCTTTGCTGGCCAGTCGCGGCAACCGTTCGCAAGCGGCCCGGTTATTGGGTATTTCACGGTCAGCGCTGTACGAAAAACTCGCCAAATTGTCCTGATTTCCTGATGGTTGTCCGCTCGGCCGGACAGGTTGCGGCCAGTGTGCTGCAAAATTGTCCGGATGTCTGGACAAATCGGCATTGCTGCCAATCAAGATCGTCCTAACGTATTGTATTAAAACAGTAAATTGTAATCGGCACAGAGTCTGCAGATGGGCAGTGTGAGACGCCAGATCAACCCGGCAATCATGCACTGGCAATCCCGAATAATAAATTACAACAAATCAGGACGAATCATATGTCGATCAAGCAGAAACTCTCCCGTGCGGCTGTGGGCCTCAGCGCCGCGACTCTGTTCTCCGCCAGCCTGTTCAGCGGTACGGCCCTGGCCACCGAAAAAGTGCGCTGGCAGGTACCACTGGCCTTTCCTTCCCATTTGGTGGGGCTGACCACGCCGGTCAAGTACCTGACCGATCAACTGAAAACCATTTCCGGTGGCAATATCCAGTTGCGCTACTACGAGCCCGGTGAGCTGGTCCCGCCGTTTGAAATCATGGACGCGGTCAGTACCGGCAAATACCCCGCGGGCTATACCTGGATCGGTTACGATCAGGGCACCATTCCGGCGTTGCCACTTTACTCCGGCGCGCCGTTTAATCTGGAGCCCGAGTCCTATCTGGCCTGGTATTACCAGGGCGACGGGCAGGAATTGCTGCAAGAAATTTACGCGGAACGGAACATTCATCCGATGCTGTGCAGCCTCATCGGTCCTGAGGGTGCCGGCTGGTTCGCTAAGCCAATCAACAATCTGGAGGACTTTGACGGCCTGAGAATCCGCTTTGCAGGCATTGGTGGCAAGGTGCTGGAAAAGCTCGGGGCGTCGGTCACCATGGTGCCCGGGGGCGAGATTTACCAGGCGCTGGAGCGCAAGACCATTGATGCAACCGAATTCTCTCAGCCGGCCATCGACAAAATGCTGGGCCTGGATCAGATCATTAAAAATTACATCATGCCGGGCTGGCACCAGACGCTGACCACTTCCCACCTGCTGGTGAACAAGGATGTGTGGAATAAGCTGCAGCCGGAAACCCGCGCCCTGGTTGAGCTGGGCTGTCGCGCCGCCACCTTGCACGGGTTTGCCGAAAGTGAGTGGTCCCAGCCTACCGCGTTGCGGGATTACGAAAAAGAGGGGGTAAAAGCCCAGGTGCTGCCCGAGCCGGTGCTGCGCGAGCTGGAAAAGGTCACCAATGAAGTGCTCGACGAGATGGCCGCCAGTGACCCCATGTTCAGCCGCGTACTCACCAGCCAGCGTGAGTTCATGAAGCACCACGCGATCTGGAAAGGCAAAGGCTACCTGCCTCGGGATTTCTACCAGTATGACTGAGAGGGGCTGAAGGACTGACGCCCGGAAGTTACAGGCGGCGGCCCGTGCAGGGTCTCCGCCTGTTTTATCTATCTGCTATTCCCGAGGTTGCTGTGACCAATACACACCCTACCCCCGAGGTACCGGTAAGTCCGACTGTGGCGGAACCGTTGCCGGATAACCGCCTGTCGCTGTGGCTGGACCGGATCGTGGAGGCCATAGGCCGCCTCTGTTCCTGGTTGTGGCTCGCCGTGCTGGTGGTCGTATTGACCAATGTGTTCAGCCGGTTTGTTCTGGCGGCGGGCTCCATCGCCCTGGAAGAGTTGTCGTGGCACTTGTTTGGTGCTGCGATGATGCTGACCCTGGGGTTTGCGGTGGTGCATGATGACCACGTGCGCGTGGACGTGTTGCGCGAAAAATTCCCCCTCAAGGTGCAAGCCAGTATCGATCTGCTGGGCATCGTTTTCCTGGCGTTGCCCATCCTCTATTTGATGATTGCCGTGCTGGTGCCTTACACCTACACGGCCTGGTTGTATAACGAGCACTCCCAGGCGCCCAGTGGCCTGCCGTATCGTTTTATTTTCAAGGGGATTCTGCCTCTGGGGTTGTTGCTGGTGGCCATCGCCCTCTGCTCCCGGGCCCTGCGCTGCTGCACCCTGTTATTCCGTTTCCCGCGTGCGGTTCAGCCACCGGCTGACGGCCGCGGTCAATCCCAATCCTGAGCACGAGGCACACTGTCATGGGTCTGGAAGAATTACTCGTTGTTGCCATGTTTGCCAGTTTTATGGGGCTGCTGTTGTCCGGCTTCCCGGTGGCCTGGTCGCTCGCCGGTGTCGGCCTGGTCTTTGGGGGCATCGGCCACCTGCTCGTTGAACACTTTCACGCGGACCTCTGGTTTACCTGGCAGGGCACCATCGGCGTGCTCGATGCACGTATTTACGGCATTGTTGCCAATGAACTGATGGTCGCCCTGCCCCTGTTCATCTTTATGGGCATCATGCTCGACCGTTCCGGCATTGCGGAAAAACTCATGCACAGTCTGGTGCGGGTGCTAGGCCCGTTGCGGGGTGGCTATGGGGTGACCGTGGTCATCGTCGGGGTGCTGCTGGCGGCCTCCACCGGTATTGTCGGGGCCTCGGTGGTGCTGCTGGGTATGCTGTCCCTCGGGCCGATGATGCAGGCCCACTACAACAAGTCACTGGCGGTGGGTACGGCCTGTTCCGTAGGCACGCTGGGTATTCTGGTACCCCCCAGCATCATGCTGGTGCTCATGGCCGACCGGCTGGGTACACCGGATGCGTCGGTGGGCAAGTTGTTCATGGGCGCGTTGATTCCCGGGGTCATGCTGGCGGGCATGTACATTGTGTACATTCTGCTGGTGTCCTGGCTCAAGAACGACTGGGCGCCGGCTCCGAAAAACCGCGCACCGCTGACTGCCCGGGCACTGCTCGATGTGTTCTGGGCGGTGGTGCCGCCCATGGCACTGATCGTTTCGGTGCTGGGGTCCATTTTTCTGGGCATCGCCACCACTACCGAGGCCTCGGCCGTGGGGGCCGCCGGTGCCCTGCTGATGGCGGCCCTCAGCCGCCGGCTGGATGTGGCGGTGCTGAAGCAATCGCTCTATCAGACCAGCCGCACGACGGCGTTTATATTCGGTATTTTCATCGGCGCGACGGTGTTTGCGGCGGTTCTGCGGGGATTGGGGGGCGATGACGTGGTGCGTGCCGCCATCACCGGCTTGCCCTTCGGACAGGCCGGTATACTGCTGACCATCCTGTTCATCACCTTTCTGCTCGGCTTCTTTCTGGACTGGGTGGAAATCACGCTGATCATTCTGCCGCTGGTCGCGCCGGTGGTATTTTCCCTGGGTGTTGAGCCGGTGTGGTTTGCCATCATGTTCGCCATTTGCCTGCAAACCTCGTTCCTGACGCCGCCGGTGGGGTTTGCCCTGTTCTACATCAAGGGGGTGTGCCCGCCGGAAATCGCCACCCGCGACATCTATCTGGGGGTCGCCCCGTTTATAGCGTTGCAGGTTTTGGCGCTGACACTGGTATTCTGGTTTCAACCCCTGGCAACCTGGTTGCCCAATGAGGTTTATGGCGGGCCCTGATCCGCTGCGAATAAGTGCAAAGCGATGTGTATCCCAATAATATTTTCAGACAGGGAGTTAGGAGATCAACATGAAACTCAGAGATCAGACTGTGCTTATCACCGGTGGCGGACGGGGTATCGGTCGCGCCATTGCAGAATTGTTTGCCCGCGAGGGTGCCCGAGTGGCGGTCGCTGACCTTGATCTGGCGAGTGCGCAAGACACTGCGGACGCGATAACGGCCGCGAACGGCACCGCCATGGCGCTGGCGATGGACGTAACCGACGAAGATGCGGTGGACGCCGGTGTCGGTGCCATGGTTGAGGCCTGGGGTCAGGTGGACATAGCCTTGGCCAATGCGGGTATCCAGCACATCGATCCGGTGCATAAACTGGCCTACGCCGATTGGCAGCGGGTGGTGGATGTGCACCTGAACGGGGCCTTTCTGGTGACCCGGGCGGTGCTGCCCCATATGTACGCCCGCAACAGCGGCACCATGCTGTATATGGGGTCGGTGCACTCTGTGGAGGCCTCGCCGCTGAAGTCACCCTACGTGGCCGCCAAGCACGGCATGCTCGGGTTGTGCCGGGCGGTGGCCAAAGAGGGCGCGGAACACGGCGTCCGCAGCAACATCATTTGCCCCGGGTTCGTGCGCACGCCGCTGGTGGAGAAGCAGATTCCCGAGCAGGCGCAGGAGCTGGGCATTTCCGAGGACGAGGTCATCTCCAAAATCATGCTCAAAAACACCGTCAACGGTCAGTTCACCACCGTGGAGGATGTGGCGGAGATGGCGCTGCATCTGGCGGCGTTTCCCTCCGCCGCCCTGACCGGTCAGTCCCTGCTGGTGACCAACGGCTGGCACATGCAGTAGGGGCTCTATCCACCCCGCCCAGGACGGCACCGGCCGGCCTGGGCGAATGTTACGAAAAGTACGTCATAAGCGCGATAGCGCCGCGCCGGAACCCCACAGAGTAGGTTCTTATACTAATATCTCAATCAATTACTGGTGGAAACTGGTATCGTTATACGCTTATTAACTGTTCCTACTCTGTCATAGCGTGAATCTGGTGTTCACAAGACGCCGGGGCACGTTTTGACCGTCCTGAACCTCACCTATTTAGCCAGAGGACGAAAATGACTGTGTCAAAATCCAAGATTATTTATACACTCACCGATGAAGCGCCCGCACTTGCTACCCGCTCTTTGTTGCCTATCCTCGAAACCTACGCCAAACCTGCCGGCATTGAATTCGAAACCAGCGATATTTCTCTCGCAGCCCGCATACTGGCCCAATTCCCGGACCGGTTGAACGAAGACCAGCGGGTACCGGACGCTCTGACCGAACTGGGTGAATACACCAAAGACCCCAACGCCAACATCATCAAGCTTCCCAATATCAGTGCGTCCATTCCCCAGTTGCGCGCCGCCATCAAGGAGCTGCAGTCCCAGGGATACGACCTGCCGGAGTATCTGGAAGATCCGGAAAGCGATGAAGAAAAGGACGCCCACGCGCGTTACTCCAAAGTTCTGGGCAGCGCGGTAAACCCGGTGCTCCGTGAAGGCAACTCCGACCGCCGTGCTCCCGCTGCAGTCAAGGCGTTTGCCCGCAAGTACCCCCACTCCATGGGTGAGTGGAGCCCGGCGTCGCGGACCCACGTAGCCCACATGCGGGGTGGCGACTTCTACTCCAACGAGCAATCGGTCACCATCGACAAGGCCACCAACGCGCGCATCGTTTTCGAGAACGCCAAAGGCGAGCAGACGGTGCTGAAATCCGACCTGCCGTTGCAGGAAGGCGAAGTCCTCGATGGCATGTTCATGAGCTGCAAGGCCCTGCGTGCGTTTTTCGAGCGCGAGCTGGAAGACTGCCAGAACACCGGGGTGATGTTCTCGTTGCACGTGAAAGCGACGATGATGAAAATCTCCCACCCGATTGTGTTCGGTCATGCGGTGAAGATTTTCTACAAAGATCTGTTCGACAAGTACGGTGATCTGTTCGAAGAGATCGGCGTCAACCCGAACAACGGTCTGTCCAGCGTCATGGAAAAGATCAAGAGCCTGCCGGAATCCAAGCAGGAGCAGATCCAGGAAGACCTGCACGCCATCTACGAGCACCGTCCGGAAATTGCCATGGTGGATTCCGTCAAGGGCATCACCAACCTGCACGTCCCCAGTGACGTGATTGTGGACGCTTCCATGCCGGCGATGATTCGTAATTCGGGCAAGATGTGGGCCCGTGACGGCAAGCTGAAAGACACCAAAGCGGTAATGCCGGAGAGCACCTACGCCACCATCTACCAGGAAGTGATCAACTTCTGTAAGACCCACGGCGCCTTTGACCCGACCACCATGGGTACCGTGCCCAACGTCGGTCTGATGGCCCAGAAGGCGGAAGAGTACGGCTCCCACGACAAGACCTTTGAGATTGCCGAAGACGGTATTGTGCGCATCGTGGACGCCGACGGTAAGGTGCTCACCGAGCACAAGGTCGAGCAAGGGGATATCTGGCGGGCCTGCCAGACCAAAGACCTGCCGATCCGTGACTGGGTCAAACTGGCGGTCAACCGTGCCCGTGCGACCGGCATGCCGGCGGTATTCTGGCTGGATGACGAGCGCCCCCACGACGCCGAGCTGATCAAGAAGGTCAACACCTACCTGAAAGACCACGACACCGACGGTCTGGATATCCGCCAGATGTCACCGGTGCGTGCGATCCGCTGGACCATGGAGCGTCTGATCCGTGGTCTGGATACGATTTCGGTGACCGGCAACGTGCTGCGTGACTACCTGACCGACCTGTTCCCGATACTGGAACTGGGCACCAGTGCGAAAATGTTGTCCATCGTACCGCTGTTGAACGGTGGCGGCCTGTACGAAACCGGTGCCGGTGGATCCGCCCCCAAGCACGTCCAGCAGCTGGTGCAGGAAAACCACCTGCGCTGGGATTCCCTGGGTGAGTTCCTCGCCGTGGCCGTCTCCCTGGACGAGCTGGGTGCCAAAGAAAGCAACCAGCGTGCCCGGCTGTTGGGGCAGACCCTGGACCAGGCCACCGAGCGTCTGCTGGAAAACAACCAGTCGCCGTCCCGCAATACCGGTGAGCTGGACAACCGTGGCAGCCACTTCCACCTGGCCCGTTACTGGGCCGAAGCGCTGGCCCAGCAGGACGACGATCAGGAGCTCAAGGCGTTCTTCGCCAAGCTGTCCAAGCAGCTGGAAGAGCACAAGGACGTTATCCTGGAGGAAATGACCGTAATTCAGGGTCATCCGGCGGATATCGGTGGTTATTACCACCCACCGGCAGATAAAGTGGCGGCGGTCATGCAGCCGAGCGCGACGCTCAACAAGTTGTTGGAAGAAGCCCGCAATCAGGTGAAGTAACCTGAGCACCTGCGTGCTGTGAATCGAAAGCCCGGAGACCGACCGTCTTCCGGGCTTTTTTGTGTGTCATTGGGGCGGGCTGTGGCCGCGAACCATCAGTTTTGCTGCAGCGCCGCCCAGGTCGCGGAAGTAAGCCGCTGCAGGTCCGCTGGCGCCAGTTCGATCTCCAGCCCCCGTTGGCCGGCGCTGACATACACAGATGCCAGTGCTTCCGCAGAGGCGTCGATAAAGGTCCGCAAACGCTTCTTTTGCCCGAGCGGGCTGACCCCACCCAACAGGTAGCCGGTGGCCCGCTGTGCCGCCGCTTTGTCCGCCATGGCGGCTTTCTTGCCGCCGGCCGCTTTGGCAATCAGCTTCATGCTCAGGTGCGCGCCCACCGGCAATACCGCCACCACCAGTTCCTTGCTGTCCACCGCCACAATCAGAGTCTTGAAGACCCGCGCGGGGTCCACCCCCATCTTCTCGACGGCTTCCAGACCGAAGGAAGCACAGGAAGGATCGTGCTCATAGGCATGGACCTGATGGTCGATACCGGCCTTGCGGGCGGCGAGGATGGCAGGGGTCATAAGGGCCTCTATAACCAGTCGTGGAGCATGATGCCGAATCCCAGACGGTGACTGCGGTGATTGTAATCCACCAGGCTTTCGCCATAACCGTTGAAATACTGCACGTAGCCCTTGAGGGTATCACCGATGGGAAAGCTGTAGCCGATTTCCAGGGAGGTTTTATTGTCTGAGTGACGCAGGTTATTGCGCAGCTTCAGCGATGCCGACTGGTCCTCATCGATTTTATACACCGCCAGAAAATCACCGTAGCCCAAGTACCGGTCGATATCCGGGTTGTTATCGTCGGAGCCCTCGGGCAGGCGGTACCACGGGCTGACCATGAACAGCCAGTTGTCCACCCCGTAAACCAGCGTACCGGTTATCCGGTTCCAGCTGCGGGATTGGGGCTCGGTGCGACCGTTGGACTGATGGTTAAAACCGATGGCGACGGTATCAATGCGGCCCGGGCCGATATTAAGACCGGCATCGTAGCGGGCAAAAATTTCCGGCTCGTAATTGGTTTCGCGAAAGGGAGCGGACTCTGCGGTGTTGTACAACTGCCAGAACGACAGTTGCGTGTAGCCGAACCACAGCGTGGTTTTGTCGTCGAACAGCCCGGTCAGCAGGGGCAGTTTGAAGCTGATCTGGAATTTGGCTTCGTCCTCATCCACACCGTACTTGTAGTCGGTGTCCCCCAGCGTGGGGGTGGAGGGGGTCTGGTTGGGCCTGAACGAGCGTGTGTAGGGCAGCAGGTAACTCTGTTTGTAGGGCAGAAAGCCGCCGGCAAACGACATGAAGGCTTTCTCGGTGGCCAAATGACGGCTCACCAGCGCCTCGGCGATACCGGTCCCTGCAATAACCTCACCGCCGTCGCCGTCTCTGGCGGGCGCGAGCAGCGTGGTGCGTTGTTCGACCGCTTCTATTTCCTGCTCACTTGCCTGGTTGACCCGCTCTCTGGTGTTGACCACCGCATCGAAGCAGGCCAGGCGTTTGACACCGTTGCCGATCAGGGCACACTCGTCAACCGTCACTACCGGCGGCGACTCCCCCGCCAGCGCGGGGTGGGTCAGGACCAGTAGCGCAACCGCCAGGGTGAGCGCGGTCAATAACGGGCTGGAAACCATCATGGCGATTCCTGTCGGGTCAGGCTCGGGTTTGCAAAAGGCTAACATGTTGCCGATTATCGGGGTAGGACAGCCGCGTAATCCGCACACCGCCGCCCTGCGGATCAAGCAAACCAAGATGACACCGGGAGGCACCAATGAGCCAGCTTGTCCGCCGTGCGTTGCACACCAGTGCCATACCCCAGGACCTCAGCCGGGTGACCTGGTGTGCGACCGGCTCCGAAAATCCGGGGGCCGTGGGGGTCAGTGAGCAGTCTGTTGCGGCTGTCTGGCGGGCTGTTGAACGGCTCTACCGCACCGGTGTGCACCCGGGCATCCAGCTGTCGATCCGCCACAGGGGGGAACAGATCCTGCACCGGGCCATTGGCCACGCCTCGGGCAACGGCCCCGACGATCCGCCCGACGCCCCCGGAACACCGCTGACCACCGACACGCCGTTTTGTTACTTTTCGGCGTCCAAGGCGGTGACGGCGTTCCTGATACACCTGCTGGTGGAACAAGGCCTGATCGATCTCTCCGAACCCATTGCTTATTATTGTCCGGAGTTTGCCGCCCGCGGCAAGCACGCCATCACCCTGCACCAGATGCTTGCCCATCGCGGCGGGATTCCGCTCCTGCCCAAGCACACCCCGTCCGAGGTGCTGTGGGACGCGGAGGACATGTGGCGGTTGTTGTGTGCGGCCCAGCCGGTGGACGTGGAGGGTTCCCGGGTGGCCTACCATGCCCTGACGGGCGGGTTTGTGATGCAGCGCGTGCTGGAACAGGTGACCGGAGGGAGTATTGAGGCTTTTCTCGACACCCATCTGCGCCAGCCTCTGGGGATGCGCTGGTTCACCTACGGCCTCCCCGCTGAGCACCTGTCGCAATTGCCACCGAGTTACGCCACCGGCCCACGGCCCCGCTTCCCGGTGTCGTGGATTCTCAGGCGTGCCTTGGGTGGCGACATCACCACGATTGAACGGGTGGTCAACAACCCCCGCTTCCAGGCGGCGGTGATTCCCTCCGGCAACCTGTGCGGCACGGCGGAGGAAATGGGACGCTTCTATCAGATGCTGCTGAATGGCGGGCACTGGCAGGGAACCCGGGTATGCAGTGAGGCAACGGTGCGGCGTCTGATCCGGCCCTGCGGGTCCTGGCAGATCGATCGCACCACCGCCCTGCCAGTGCGCTTCAGTGCCGGGATGATGCTGGGGGGTAACCCGCTCGGTGTCTGGGGTCCCCACAGCGGCGCTGCGTTCGGGCACGCGGGACTGATCAACAAACTGTGCTGGGCCGATGCAGCGCGGGATATCAGTGTGACCCTCCTGAACAGCGGGTTGCCGATTGTCGGCCACCACCTGCCCGCACTGGTGCGGTTTGTGTACACCGTCGCGCGCGAGTTTCCCGCTGTGCCGGACCACCGGCATCCCCTGGCGGCGGACTGAGCAGCGAGGAGCCCGGCGCTAGATCACTTCGAGCTGGGTTTCGACAATCCCCAGGACGGACGACAGAATATCGCGAAAATCCGTCAGCGTCTGGGTGCGCTGGATGACTTCGTGGCGCAGCTCGTCCAGCCTCTCGAGCTTGGGCACCACGCGGCGAATGCCTTCAGTGATCACCTCGTAGGGATAGTGATGATCCTGCACACTCAATTTGTTCAGCTCCGCCACTTCCTGGTTGAAGATGCTGATGATGTCGTAAATCATATCCTTATGGGTGATGTGGCCCGCCTCCCAGTAGGCGTCATCCAGCAGTTCCAGAAACGACAGATACTCCCGCAGCGTGTCGGCGACAGAGGTTGGGCTCATGGCAACTACTCCTGATTGTGTCCGGACAGATAAAGTGGCACAGTGTTGTTAAAATTTTAGGCTATAAGCATAGAAATGATACGCTGCTTGCTATACCGGTTTGAAGTGGATTTTCTACCGGCCCCATGGACAGACTCAACGGATGAGATCGAGTATGGACAGTCCTTCCTTCCCCTCACCTGAATTGGAAAATTGCGTCAGACTCGATCAGCATGAGAGTGTGCGGGTGCATGTCTATCAGCGCATCAGCGCTGAAGTAGCCCGTCTGGAGGCCCGGATTGCGGACCTGGAGCGCACCCCGGCTCCTCACGCGCCCATCATGATTGCAACATACCAACGCATGATCGATCGTAAGAAAGGCTTGATCCAGAGCTGGGGCTTACAACGGTCAATCTGAAGGGGCGGGGCGGGATTAACCCCGGCCGGTCCCGCTGGCCGGCCGGGCTGCTGTATTCTCAAGACGTGTGTCAGGCAACCTGACGGGCAATCCAGGAATCGTACCGGGAAGCCAGGGCCCGCACATAGCGGGATTCTGCCTCGCTCATGCTGGCCAGCACGCCGTTAAAGATCCAGCCACGCTCGTATAAACCCAACACGCGTTGCTCGTCGTCCATGTTAACCCGCTGATTGAGTCGTTTGCAGATCGCGTCCAGCAAGGGCAGCTTGCCCGGACGCTTGAGCGGACCGGTGCGCTGCTGGCGGGCTGGCTGATTACCATGTCTTACGCCTGGTTGTCTCTTCATGATGTTCTCCTTGACGTTTTGCGGCTGCAAAAAACCCCGGAATCTGCAGGACCGGGGCTCGTCGTCGAGAAGCTGACCCGGTCGCTCGCAGGCTCCCGGGCGAAACCGAAAGCCGTTAGCTTGCCATGACCATCACGCAGACAGACTGCTGGATGCAGTTGCATGCGCGCTTGTATACAGTTGATAGGGATTTGGCTGTAGGCATCGCTGTGTGTTTTTCTCCGGCGGTTAACCTGCCTGAACGGCAGGAGATTCGGTTCATTAGGCAGTCTATCGGTTCCCGGAGAGTTTTCAAGTCGGAACTAGTACCCATCACACCGCGGGGCAAGCAGTGTGTCTGCGGCAATCCCTTACAGACGCGCAGCGCCCGGATCACGATAATTCTTCCCGTCACTTGTTATTACGTTGTGCTATCCACAGTCTCTTAGCTACAGATAGCAAGACACTGCTTGGATCTCTCCTTTTTTTGACGCAGCCGCGAGGTTGCGTTTTTTTTCGTCTCGGAAACCCCTTAGCGGCTACTGCCTACAGCAAACTTGTGCGCAATTGGCGATAATTTGACCACTTGTAGTTCATTGCAACCCCATGAGAGGTTAAACGCTAAGAGTATGTCTGAGAGATCCGGATTGGCGAAAAAATTTCGTGTGTATCTGGTAGTACAAGCGCTGCTGGTGGTGGCACTGGTGGTTTATCTGGCACTGGGCCGGCACCAGACTGTCGGCGACGAATTCGGGTTTACGGTTATTGCGGCCGGGCTGATGGCACTGCTGAGTTACTGGACGCTGAACACCACGCGCAAAGTGCTGGAGCTTGCTGTGAGCCGGATGCTGCAGCGGTAAACACCGGGCGCGTACAGCGGCGCTCCCATTGTGGAGAGCCGCTGGTACAATACGGCCTCGATACACGGCGTGCTCAGCTTAAGGCGGTAGTCATGGATACAGTGGTTGTCATTTACTCCGGAGGCATGGACTCCTTCACCTTGCTTCATCTTGCCCGCTCAAAGGGGCACCCGGTTCACGCCTTGTCCTTTGACTACGGCCAACGGCATGTTCGTGAGCTCGACAGTGCCCGCCAGGTGTGCCGTGCGTTGGGTATTCCCCATCAGGTCATTGATATTACTGCGATGAACGCCGTTATGGCGGGGTCGTCCCTGACGGGTGAAGGCGCGATACCGGCAGGATCCTATGAAGAAGAGACCATGAAATCGACGGTGGTGCCCAACCGCAACATGATTTTGTTGTCCCTGGCGACCGGCTACGCGGTCACCATAGGCGCCCGGTCGGTCTGGTACGGTGCCCACGGCGGTGATCACGCCATTTACCCGGATTGCCGTCCCGAGTTCATCGAGAAAATGGATGCGGTCTGCCGTGTGGCCAACTATGAGCCAGTAGCCATAGAGGCACCGTTCATGCGCGCGGACAAAGCGGCGATTCTCGCCACCGGGCTGGAACTTGGACTCGACTACGGTCAAACCTGGACCTGTTACAACGGCCGGGAAAAAGCCTGCGGGCAATGCGGTTCCTGCGTGGAGCGGCTCCAAGCCTTTGCCGCGCACGGATTAACAGACCCTCTGGCTTACGAAGAGCAGGCGTGATGTACCGGGTAAAAGAAGCCTTTTACACCCTCCAGGGGGAAGGAGCGCAGGCCGGTCGGGCCGCGGTGTTCTGCCGCTTCAGCAAGTGTAACCTGTGGACCGGGCGCGAGCGGGACCGGGCCACCGCGGTGTGCAACTTTTGTGATACCGACTTTGTGGGCACCGATGGCCAGAACGGCGGCCGGTTTGCCTCCGCAGAGGCGCTGGCCGAGCATCTCCGGGCACTCTGGCCAGCCAGTTCCCCTGGCGGACGGCCCTATGTGGTGTGCACCGGCGGCGAGCCCCTGTTGCAACTGGACGAACCCCTGATTGCCGCGTTGCATGCCCGTGGGTTTGAAGTGGGTGTGGAAACCAACGGCACCTTGCCGGCACCGGCGGGCATTGACTGGCTGTGCGTCAGTCCCAAGGCGGCCGCTGAAGTGGTGATCGAGCAGTGCGACGAGCTCAAGCTGGTGTATCCGCAGCCTCTGGCGATGCCCGAGCGGTTTACCGGCATCGCCGCACGCCATTACTTTTTGTCCCCCATGGCCTCCCCCTCTGTGCCGGACCAGGGCGAGGATCCGGTCAAGCAGAGCAATACCCGTAAAGCCACGGAGTATTGCCTCGCCCATCCGCAATGGCGGCTTACCCTGCAAATGCACAAAATCATCGGCATCGATTAGTGCTCAGCCTCAGAAGGTCAGATCGGTAATCACCGGATCGTGGTCGGAAGAACGCCAGGGGGACGGTGCGGTCTGGTGCTGACCTCCGTGCCGGTAGCCAAGCGCTGCCGGCTCGTCAGCGTTGATCGCCCAGATCTCGCTGTGACTTACATAGGGCAATAATTCCTGACTGGCCAGACTGTAATCCAGGGTGCCGCGCCGGCCCCGGTAGCGAAAACTGTGGTTGTCCAGACCGGAAAAGTGACGCACCAGATCGGTGTAGCCGGCCCGGGCCAGCACCTTCAGCGGCGCTTCCCGGGCGTAACTGTTAAGGTCGCCGGTGAGCAGCGTACCCCGTGACCCGGTGGCGGCCGGCAACTCCTCCAGCCAGCGCGCCAACGCCCGGGCCGACTGGGTGCGGCGGTGGGCGAAGCAGCTTTGGCCATCGCGCTGGTCCCGCTCCCTGCCACGGGCACCGCGACAATTTTTGGATTTGAAATGGGTGACCACCACCCGCACCGAGCCGCCATCTGCCAGACTGAAACTTTGCGCCAGAGGCGGGCGTGCCGGATGCGGGTATTCGGACCGCGTCGGGTAGGCGGCGGGGCCTACCGGCCGGGTGCGCCCGTGGCGATAGAGGATGGCGCCACGAATGGCGTCCTCGCCGGGGTTGTTGTCTTGTACGTAGCGCCAGTCCGGCCCCAGCTCGCGGGCCAGCGCCGCCAGGGCACTGAACTCGTCCGGGCCGTCGTTTTCCAGTTCGGTGACGGTAATGATGTCGCTGTTGGTGGCCCTCAAGGCGGCGGCCAGCCGCCTGCGCTGGGTGTCGGCCTCGTCCGGGGTGCGGGCACCACGAGGGGTGGGGAAGCCGCCCCCCCGGCCATCACCATTGAAATAATTTTGCAGATTCATGGCCGTGACCCGCAGGGTGACGTCGGCCCCGCGTGCAGGTGCGGGACGGCGCGGATTGGTCGTCTCGAACCGGGGCGCAGTGACGGGTTGCAGACGCCAGTGGCCGAAACGGTAGTCAATGATGCCGGTCAGACCGTGGGTAAGGGTTCCGGTGCGCAGCGTGCGCCGCGGGCCCAGAGGGGCGGGCAGGTAGCTGATCGTGGGGGGGAACCTGCGGCTGTAGCCGTCATCCAGAAGCAGGCGTTGCTGTGTCTGGCGGTGCTCCAGGGCAAAGGACTCAGGTCCCGGCAGCAACCACTGGGTGGGCACCCGCTGATCGTCTGCGGCCAGGGTGAGCTCGCCGTAGCGCAGCAGGTTGTGGTGCTCGACCACCACCATCGGGTGTTGAATGGTGACCAGCATGCCCTCCACCGCCTCGGCACCCCGCCCGGGGGGCCAGGGTATCGTGAGCGGGGCGGGCAGGACCCCGGGCCCACAGGCGGTTATCCGGGTGACCCGGTGAAGTTGGGTCAGGCCGTGAAATTCGGTCGCCGTACCGGTAATCCGGACCCGGTCGCCCGCCTTGCCCGCGGTGTTGCGGGTGTACACAAACAACGCTTCAGAGGTCGCAGGGTTGTGATCCGTGTCGGCGTCCGCCTGTTGCACGAAGAAACCGTTGAAACCCCCGGGGTAGCGGGTGTCCAGGGTGATGATGCCTTCGACCGTCACCTGCTGGCCGGTCTTGGGAGAGCTGGGGCCGCTGCCCTGAATACGGGCGATCGGGCTGGCCGGGTCGCCGCAGGCCGTGGCGCCCGCCGCTGTCGGCAGCAGTAACCACCCCAGCGTAACCGCGAGCAGTGAAACTGTGCGCATGGTTCGTGGGGGCTGTTCAGCCGGTGCCCGTTTCCAGCGAATGGGGTGGACGGGGGGTGTTTTGCGCGTGGTTGTTGGCGTCCCGCTCGCTGAGCTGAATCTGTTGCACCAGCGGGTCGGGGTGTACGGCCGTGCCGTGTATGCCCAGTTGCTGCAGGGCATCGTCGACCAGAGCCTTGCGGGAACGGATGCGCAGCTGTTTGTTCACCATCCCGTAATCCTGGGCCACTATGGCCTGTTGGGCGGCACTGAGGCGTGGGTCCGGTCGCAGGGTCAGGGTTTCAAACCCGTTCCAGGCGTCGTCCTGCGCCGGCTGCGCAGTAAAGCGCTGGTTGATGATTTTGGGCAGGCCACGAATGTGGTTCAGATTGAAATTACCGAACCCTTGTTGTTCACGGCACCAGCCCCGGGCAAGCCAGCGATGGTGGCTGAACACCAGACTATGGGGTTCGATCACCAGTCGCACCGGGTCCGGTGCGGTCAGACTGACGTACTCCAGTTCCAGGGGTTTCTTTTGCCGGGCAGCGGCGACCACGGTCCGCACCACCGCGGGTTGTCCCAGCGGGCGACTGGCGTGCAACACCGTCGACTGCGGCAAACTGATGTGCAGGGATTCAAAAGTCTGACTGAGGGTGTCATGCCGGGCCAGCAAATCGAGGTACTCTGCCGACTGGCCTTTGGTTACCACCGGCGTAAACCGGGCGCTGGGTACATACCCTTTCAAATGCCGGTCGTACTCCAGGTTGTCCGGCGCCAACTCGCGCAGGTAGGTATTGATGTCCTTGGAGGCCTGCTGTCTGCCAATGCCAAAACCGTGACAAATGTGGTTGGTGGTTAACCGGCCTTCCCACAAGGCAATGATTTCGATCAACCGGTAGCGGAGCAGAAGATCCCAGCGAATGGGCCAGTCCGATTTCTTCATAACGATGGGCTCATTGAGTTGGCGAACACAAACATCATTCTATCCCTGGCAAGCCTAGCATGTTAGCAGTATCTGCTCGCCCTCTGGGTTACGGCACCTTAATGTTAAACGCCGTAACTCCTTGTAGTTTAAGCGCATAAGTTCGCAGTCGGGGGCAACCTTCGGTATTTGCGGATTAGCAGATCGGGTCTGCATTTGTTCCTATTCGAACGGTTAGCATGCTAGTAGGTGCTTAAGGTGGTATTTTTAGTCAATTATGAACCGATGTCACGTGGAGTGCTCAGATATGAGAGACCAGTTTCCGTTTGCTGTGGCCCGGGTCACTCGTCGATGGCGCAAGCTTCTGGACGAGCGGCTGAAAGACCTGGGGGTGACGCAGGCTCGCTGGACTACCATGGTGTATCTGCAACTCGGCGGTCAGGGGCTTACCCAGCGCGAACTGGCCAGTCTGATGGCTATTGAGAACCCCACCCTGGTGCGATTGCTGGACAGTCTGGAAGCGCAGCATCTGATCGAACGCCGCCCGTGCCAGCATGACCGCCGCGCCCGCCGGCTCCATCTGACCGCCACCGGTGAGGCGTTTATGGAAGATCTGAATGCCCGGGCGGCCGGGCTGCGGGATGAGATGTTGGCCGGCGTCAGCGATGACGAGCTGGCGTCTGCGCTGGGGGTGTTAAATAAAATTATGGAAAACGGCAACCGGCAACGCTAGATCGGGGATAGAATCCCGCTTCTTACGGTCGTACCTGCTGCCCGCCGGGGGAACACCCGCAGGATGCTTGCGGTGACAAGCTTGGGTATGCTGGCGGCTTATGAACCTGACACGGGCAGCGATGTGCATCGCACCGGGCGGATCAAACTGATGGAAAGGGATGGTATGTGGTGTAACCAAGCACGGCGTGGGGGAAGGATGGTGCTGCTGGCGCTGCTGGCGTCGATGATGACGATGGGCGTCCGGGCCGCGACCAAAGACGCAGAGCGGGTGTTGCCGCTGAGTGGTGATCTTGCCGGAAGTCTGACGGTCATAACCTCACGGTATGAAGACACCTTTGCCGCGCTGGGGGCGACCCACAGCCTGGGTTACCTTGAACTGGTGAAAGCCAATCCGGACGTGGATCCGTGGCTGCCGGGTGAAGGCACCGCCATTACCCTGCCCCGGCACTATGTGATGCCGGAAGCCCGGCGCAGCGGCATTGTGATCAATCTGGCGGAATACCGCCTGTACTATTTCACCGACAAGGGCGTGTTGGTGTATCCGGTCGGCGTGGGCACTGCGGACAACCCCTCGCCCCTGACCGATGCCCAGGTGACCATGAAGCTGGAATCACCGGCCTGGTACCCCCCGGAAAGCATACTGGCGCAAGCCAAAAAGGACGGTGAGTATCTGCCCAGAATGATTCCGCCAGGCCCCGGGAATCCATTGGGCCCCTACGCCATCATGCTGAGTGAGCCCGGCTATCTGATTCATGGCACCAACAAGCAGTTTGGCGTGGGTACGCAGGTATCCCACGGCTGCTTCCGCATGTATAACGAAGACATTTCCCGGTTTGTTTACGAAGTGGATCGGGGTGCGACCGTGCAGGTGGTCGATCAGCCGGTTAAGATCGGGATGAAAGGTCATGAGGTCTGGCTGGAAGTGCATCGCGCCGCGGAACAGTATACCGACGCCGATCGGGAGGCTCTGTGGGAGGCCGTAACCGCGCGACTGGATACCCTGCGTCAGGAGATGCCCGATGTCGAGCTGCAGCGGGGTGCAATCGAATCGGCGGTGGAACAGGCGGATGGTATTCCCCGCATGATTGGTGAGCGGCTTGCCCGGGTCGCCGCTGAACCATCGGCTCGTGCCCGGTCCCGGGGTGCGGACAGTGGTGCAAGCGATACCCTGAAGCTGTGGTTTTGAGCTAGAGTGTAAGTACGTAAGTCAGCGAGTGCCGGCAGTGAGTACAGTTTAGGGGTGACCCGTGCCCCGGGGAGGCCGTGTGCGCAAGGGACAACCACCGATCCTGCGGTTTGGGGGGTTGGTGTGGTTGGTGGCATTGGTGTTTGGTCTGGTGTGGTCTGCCGGACCACCGGGTCAGGCTGTGTCCCAGGAACGCACCGGCGCTTTCGGGTTTGTCCTCAATGTGGACGGCGCCATTGGTCCGGCCACCCTCGATTATATTTCCCGCAGTCTGCGGCGCGCTCAGGATGAGGGCGCTGAACTGATTATATTGCAACTCGATACGCCCGGCGGATTGATGGAATCCATGCGCGGCATTATCAAAGACTTCCTTGCTTCCGCCGTTCCTGTAGTGACCTATGTGTCACCCTCCGGGGCCCGCGCGGCCAGTGCCGGCACCTATCTGATGTATGGCAGTCACGTCGCCGCCATGGCGCCCGCGACCCATTTGGGCTCGGCGACCCCGGTGCAGCTGGGGGGCATCCCCGGTTCTGACGATTCCAGCGACCAGCCGCCCGCAGAACCCGGCGGCGAGGCTGGCGATGCACCGGAAAAGCGTGAGGGTGGTTCGGCGATGGAGCGCAAAGTGCTCGAAGACGCCGTCAGTTACATCCGTGAGCTCGCCGACCACCACAACCGCAACGCCGATTGGGCCGAGCGTGCGGTGCGCGAGGCGGTGAACCTGGGAGCCCGGGAGGCCCTCGAGCAGAATGTGATCGATATAGTGGCGGTAGATTTGATGGATTTACTGGCCCAGCTCGATGGCCGGACCGTAACCATGTTCAATGGTGACCGCCAGTTGGCGACGGCTGACCTGGAACTCCGTTACCTGGACGCCGACTGGCGCACCCGCCTGCTGTCGGTGATTACCCATCCCAATGTTGCCTACTTCCTCCTCATCATCGGCTTTTACGGCATAGTGTTTGAGTTGGCCAACCCGGGGTCGGTGGTGCCGGGGGTCGTGGGGGCGATTTGCCTGTTACTGGCGCTGTTTGCCTTTCAGGTCCTGTCGGTCAATTACGCCGGTCTGGCGCTGGTGTTGCTGGGGCTGGCGTTGATTGTTGGCGAGGCGTTTGCGCCCAGCTTCGGCATGCTCGGGATTGGCGGGCTCATTGCCTTTGTGCTGGGCTCCATCATCCTGATGGATGGCAGCCACCGGGCGGTATCGCTGCCGGTCATCGGCGGCACCGCGCTGGTGGCCGCCGGTTTCATGCTGTGGACCGTCACCCGGCTGGTGGGGGTTCGCCGGCGGGTGCCGGTCAGTGGGGTGGACCAGCTCCCCGGCAGCGTTGCAAAGGCACTGGAGGATTTTGTGCCGGTCGACGAGGGCTATGCAGGGTATGTATGGCTGAGCAGCGAGCGCTGGCGGGCGGTGTGTCCGCAGCCGGTCGCCGCCGGAGATTCGGTCACCGTGGTTCGCGTTGAGGGGCTGACCGTGGGGGTCACCCTCGATCATCGCCACAAGGAGGCGTTATGATTGGTCAGCTTGTTCCCTATATCGCACCGCTGGTGGTGCTGTTACTGATTCTGGGCTCCGCCATCCGTATCCTGCCGGAGTATCAGCGCGGCGTGGTGTTTTTTCTCGGTCGTTTTCAGGGGGTGAAGGGCCCCGGTCTGATCATTATCATCCCGGGTATCCAACAGCTGACCCGGGTGGATTTGCGGGTGATCACCCTGGACGTTCCCGGTCAGGATGTGATTTCCAGGGATAACGTGACGGTGCGGGTGAATGCGGTGCTGTATTACCGGGTGGTGGACCCCGAGCGGGCCATCATCCGGGTGGAAAATTACGGCACGGCCACCAGTCAGCTGGCGCAGACCACGCTAAGGTCGGTGCTGGGGAAGCACGATCTCGATGAAATGTTGTCGGAACGCGACCGTCTGAATGCGGACATTCAGGAAATTCTCGATGCCCAGACGGAAGACTGGGGGATCAAAGTCTCCAATGTGGAGATCAAGCACGTGGATCTGAATGAGAGCATGATCCGTGCTATTGCCCGACAGGCGGAAGCCGAGCGGGAGCGCCGGGCCAAGGTGATCCACGCGGAGGGTGAGTTACAGGCGTCCGTAAAGTTGGTGGAGGCGGCAGAAGTCATGTCAAAAAACTTCGGCGCCATGCAATTACGCTATCTGCAGACGTTGGCGGACATGAGCACCAACAACACGTCTACCATCGTGTTTCCGTTACCCATGGACCTGATCCAGACCTTTGCGGCGCCCGGACCGGCGGCAGCGGGACCGCCAGAGGACCAGCAAGATTCACAGGCATAAAAAAAGCCGGTCGAAATGACCGGCTTGTTCAGCATGCGCAGAATTACTTCTGGCTGGCACGCTCGAGCATGCGGCGGGCGCGCTCGTTTGCTTCGTCAGCGGAACGCTGAGCTTCTTTGGCCGCAGCCAGCGCCTGCTCGGCAGTCTGCTGCGCAGAACGTGCGGTGCTGGCAGCGTTGTTCGCCGTGTTCATGGCGTTGCTGGCCGTCTGCTCGGCAGAATTGGCAGTGGCCATTGCATCCATACCGTTTTCGTCAGTTGACGCACAACCAGCAGTCAATGCTGTGGCCAGTGCAAACCCTGCAATTGTTAACTTGCGCATTAGGCATTCTCCTTATTAATAATCTTACTTCCAAAGATCCAGAAGTTACTTAGTTAACATCCAGTCTTACAGGCCGATTACGGCGATAACCACCGGATTCGTAAAACAGTGTAAAACACTATTGGCGGATATGTTAACTCACTATAGCCATATTTTTATCGGCATGACAATAGCTTAATAATCAGGGCAAAATTTGGATAGGAGTGCCGTCGGCCACCAGCCGCCAGATTTCATCCATCTCGTCATTATTAACCGCAATGCAGCCGTCGGTCCAGTCCAGTCCGGCGTATGCGAACGCCAGGTCGCCGGCGTCGTTGGGCAGGCCGTGGATCATGATGCTGCCGCCCGGATTCAGTCCCCAGGCCCGGGCCAGCGCACGATCCTCATGATTCGGGTAGGAAATGTGAATGGATTTGTAAAACCGGCTGTTGGCATTCCGCCAGTTAAGGATGTAATCACCCTCAGGCGTGCGGGCGTCGCCCTCGGAAAGTTTGTGGCCCACCGGGTTATCCCCCAGTGAAATCCGGTAACTTTTCACCACCTGGTCCCCGGCCAGCAGGTACAGGCGACGTTCTTCCTTGCGCACCAGTACCTGATTGATGGGCGGATAAGAATCCAGCGCACCGACGGTCAGTTCCGAGGCCGATGCGCGCTCGGCTGCGGGCAGGGCCAATACGATCAAGATAGCCAGCAGGGTAAGAATCGGGAACAAACGCACAATCATAACTTACCAAAAATTAATCAGTTGGTGGCGTTTACTAGCATAGACCGCGGTCACCGCGACGCCAGCTCGGCCGGAAACCGGTCAGTTTTCCTCACCGATCATTTTCAGGCCCACCTTGGTGACCCGGTCCGCATCCGTCGCCCGGGCGACCAGGGTCACCTGATCCAGCTCCACCTGGTCACCCACCACCGGGTGGCCTTTGGTCAGTTTGGCAAAGCATTGTGCCAGTGACAGCTCCGATGGCAGGGTGCCGTCGAGCTGAATGCCGTACACCTGCTCCAGATCACTCAACAGGGCATCGCCGTGCAGCACAAAGTCACCAAAGAAGCGGCGTTCCGCCAGGTGCTGGGGGATCTGACGACCGCTGAGGGATTTGCCCAGTTCGGTCAGCAGGGAGGGGGTGGCAAACACCGCCAGCACGTCGCCGCTGGTCACCGCCAGTTGCGGCACGGGGGCGTGGCAGTGAGAGTCCCGGAATACCCCCGCGATGGCGGTGTTCGCCGGCAGCCGCAGCTCACTGAGGGGGGTGGGCTCCTGCCATTGCGGGCCGCGCAAGGGGAACAGCATGAGTTCATGGTCGCCGGCGTTGGGTACGTTCAGTGGCAGGCGCAGGTCGGGTTCATCGCCCGCGGGGACTTCCAGCTTGAGTTTGCGGGCCAGGGGGGCCAGCGAGGTGCCCTGCACCAGCAGCGACACCAGCACCACAAAAAAAGCAATGTGGAACAACAGCTGGGCTTCCGGAAGACCGGCCATGATCGGGAAGAGCGCAAGGACAATCGGCACCGCGCCCCGGAGCCCGACCCAGCAGATGAAGAACAGCTCGCGGCGGTTGAATCCGAAGGGCCAGATGGTGGTCAGCACCGCCACCGGGCGGATCACAAAGATCATCGCCAGCGACAGCACCAGGGCACCGCCGGCCACCGGGATCATTTCGGAAGGGGTGATCAGCAGACCCAGAATCAGGAACAGCGACAGCTGGGCCAGCCAGGCCAGACCGTCGTGTACCTGCAGAATCATCGGCATCATGCGCACCGGCCGGTTGCCAATGACCACGCCGGCCAGATAAATGGCGAGGAAGCCACTGCCCTCGATGCTGTTGGTGGCCGCAAACAGCGCCATACCGGCGGCCGCTACCAGCAACGGGTACATGGCCGGCATGAGGCGCATCCGGTTGGTGACGCTGACAATCAGCAGGCCGCCTGCAACCCCCATGACGCTGCCGATGCCAAACTGTTTGACCAGCATCAGCAGGCCTTCCCAGCCCTGGGTCAGCTGCTCATCACTGATCAGCGTCACCAGCATCACCGTCAGAAAAATGGCCATGGGGTCGTTGCTGCCCGACTCGATTTCCAGAGTGGCACTGACCCGCTCGTTCAGGTTAAGCCCCCGGCCCTGCAGTAACGAAAACACCGCGGCGGCATCGGTTGAGGAAATGATGGCCCCCACCAGCAAAGCGGTCATCCAGTGCAGCTCAAACACCCAGTAAGCCACCAGCGCGGCACCAATAGCGGTGATGAACACCCCGATGGTGGCCAGCAATAACGCCGGCCGCAGGCCCACGCGGAAGGTAGCGGCGCGGGTACGCATGCCACCGTCCAGCAGAATGACCGCCAGCGCCAGGTTGCCGATCAAAAACGCCAGCTGAAAATCATCAAACACCACGCCCCCGGGGCCGTCTTCCCCCGCAAGCATGCCGACGGCCAGAAAGATCAACAGAACGGGCATACCCAGCCTGCTGGACAGCGGGCTCAAGATGATGCTGATGACCAGCATCAGGGCACCAATCAGCATAAGGATTGGATCCATGGTGTCTCCTGTAACAAATGTGTGAAGCGCCCCGCGGGCGTCCTGTACCGCGGGCAGGCCGAGCCGCGGGTCAGTGCAATTTCAGACGGGGGTGCATGGCCCGGTTCACCTTGTCCAGCAGCCAGATGATGCCGGCCCGCAGCACCCCATGCAGAGTGACCTGATGCATGCGATACAGGGATACGTAGAACAGCCGCGCAATCTTGCCTTCGATATACATACTGCGGCGCGACAGATTGCCCATCAGGTTACCCACGGCGGTGTAGTGACTGAAATTGATCAGCGACCCGTGGTCTTTGTAAACAAAGGCGACCGGTTGTTTGTCCGCCAGGCGGTGCAGCAGCGTTTTCGCCAGGGCGGTGGCCTGCTGATGCGCCGCCTGGGCCCGCGGCGGTACCGGACGGTCCGAGCCCGGCTGGGGGCAGGCGGCGCAATCGCCGAACGCAAATATATCCGTATCCCGGGTGGTTTGCAGATACTGATCCACCACCAGCTGGTTGCCCCGGTTGGTTTCGAGACCGTCCAGGTCGGTCAGAAACGCCGGTGCCTTGATGCCTGCCGCCCAGATGGTCATCGCCGATGGCCGCTGGGTGCCGTCTTTCATCACAATGCTGTCGGGTTTGATTTCACTCACCGGCTGCCCGGTGAGCACCTG
The DNA here is from genome assembly GCF_001752365.1 of Marinobacter sp. X15-166B. Taxonomy (GTDB): domain Bacteria; phylum Pseudomonadota; class Gammaproteobacteria; order Pseudomonadales; family Oleiphilaceae; genus Marinobacter. The sequence goes on from NZ_MEIY01000001.1 coordinate 1,441,077, forward strand.
CACCTGTTGGCGCTGTAATTCGCGGGTTGCCGCCGTCGACAGGCGATCCGGCAACGCCGGCAGGATGCGGTCGGCGGCTTCGATCACGGTGATGCTGACGTCTTCGGGGCGCAGGTGACTCATGCCGTAGATGGGCAGTTCCCGCGACGCCAGCCGCAACTCGGCGGCCAGCTCCACCCCGGTAGCGCCTGCGCCAATGATGGTAATGGGCAGGTCGTGGGGCCGGCCCTCGCGGGCGTCGTAGTTTTTACGCTGAAACGCGTTCAGCATCAGTTTATGAAACCTGCGCGCCTGTTCGAGGCTGTCGAGAAACAGGCAGTGCTGCTGGGCACCCGGGGTGCCAAAGTCATTGGCTTTGCTACCCACCGCGATCACCAGGGTGTCGTATTCCACCCGGCGCTCCGGTACGACTTCGCTGCCGTCCGCGTCGTGAATCGGCAGCAGGGTGATGGTTTTCTGCTTGCGGTCGATGCCGCCCATCCGCCCCATGCGGAATTCGAAGTGGTGCTGGCGGGCGTGAGCGCGGTAATTCACCTCATTGGTGCCAACGTCCAGGGAGCCGGCAGCCACTTCGTGCAGCAGGGGCTTCCAGACATGGGTGAGGACCGCATCAATGAGAGTGATGCGGGCTTTGCGTTTTTTGCCCAGGGTTTTTCCCAGCCGGGTAACCAGCTCGAGACCGCCGGCACCACCGCCGACAACAACAATATGGTGCTGATGTTCCATGATTCAAGGCCCAGTAAGTAAAGACAGCCAAACATTCTGCCTGCCAGAACGCTTGGCTTTCTTCACTGTTTCCTTTGCGGCCGCACTATGCTACCGCCCCGGGGGAATCGGGACAACGCAATCCCGGCGGCGGCACCGCTTTATTGTCGTTCTTCGGAAGGGAGCACCGAATCCGGGGTCAGCCGGCAATCAGGGGAGGTCTTTGGCTGGCGGGCGCCCAGGGAATGGTGCGGTAATCGAATCCGGCTTCCAGGGTGGGTTTGATGATCTGGAAATAGGGCGAGGCGTCAAAATCCCGGGGCACAAACAGAAAGTGCGCGCGGATGTGATAGATCTCTTTTTTGCACGCCACACAGTTGGGGTCGTCAGACGGCAGCAGCTCAATATCCGGCAGTATCGGGTAGTGGACCTGCTGGAACGCCTGGGCGATCAGGGTTGAACAGATGGCGCGCGTGGGGTCGCCGCTGCCGAGCACAAGCATGCGGCGGCGAAAGCGCGTCGGTACCGGGGGGGTGGGCAACAGATAGCGCAGCAGATCAAACACGTTGCGCATATCGTATTGTTGCCCGAGCCGGTTGATCGCATATCGGACGACCTCGGCGAGGGCGTCGCGGTCGAGCCCGACCGGGCGGCAGATGCGGGTGTGGAGGTTGCGGTAAAAACTCAGCGGCACGGCGCGGATGCCTTCCTCCAGATCCGCTTCGATCAGCATATGCTCGCCGCTGACCTGTCCGGAGAACTCGGGTATCCGGTTGCCCACGTAGAGCGCGGCGTGCGACCAGGTGGACTGGGTCAGGTACTTGATGGCCACACTGACGCGGGTATCACCCTCGACCAGCAGCACATCGCCGGGTTGCAGGGTGTCTTTCAGCAGATCGAAATTGACCGTCTGCGCGGACGTTGTGGCAATGCGCTTGGTCAGAAACGAGGCCAGCCACTGAGACAACCACTTACGCATAATGTTCATACCCTCAAAGTTCGTGATTCTGCTACTCTAGACTGTACAGCAAACCCATTATTACACCCCAGTGTGTTGTAGCAGCATAGGTTATGAGGAGTGACCCGTGAAAATCAGCGTTAGCGGCATTCAAGACGGCCAGCCGGTACCCGAACGGTATGCTTTCGGTGTGTACAACGAAGCCGATCGTATGAGCTTCGGCCCCAACAGAAACCCCGAAGTGAGCTGGGATCAGGTACCGGCTGGCACCCAAAGTTTTGTGGTCATGATGTTTGACCCCGATGTGCCCAGCGTTGCGGACGATGTCAACAAAGAAGGACGGGTGGTGTCGAAAACCCTCCCGCGGGTCGACTTTTTTCACTGGCTGCTGATCGACATTCCGGCCAGTGTGCGCCGCATCCCGGAAGGTGAGGACAGCGACGGGGTTACCCCCAAGGGCAAGCCTCAGGAAGGCGGCCCGGTGGGAGTACGCGGCATCAACAATTTCACTCAGTTCCTCGCCGGTAATCCGGATATGGCGGGTACCTACGCCGGTTATGACGGCCCGTGCCCACCCTGGAACGATGAACTCATGCACCACTACCATTTTGAAGTGTACGCTTTGGACGTTGACAGTCTGGGACTGAGCGGTGAGTTTGATGGCGCCGCCGTGCGGAAAGCCATGCAAGGTCACGTGCTGGCCAGTGCCAGGGTTACCGGCACCTACACGCTGAACCCGGATTTGCGCTGACCGGCGGGCCCGGATTGGCTGCGGTGCTCATTACTTGCGCCGCAAGGTGTAATGGATAGTGGTTTCGGGTGTCTGAGAAAGGTAGCGCCAGGTATTTTGTGGCGACCACAACAACTCGAACCGTGGAGAACGATCATGGCTACTATCCATCCCTTACGGCTGGCCATCAAGGCCGGCCACACGCAACGGCATCATCACACCGGCTGGTGGTCTGCCGCCGTGATGACCGCGCTGCTGGGCAGTGGGGGCGCGCTGGCTGCGCCCTGTAACCCGTGTTCGCCCTGCAAGGGCCAGTGTCGTGCCAGCGCCCAGTGTAAAGCCCAATGCAAGGCTGCCTGCAGCCCGGCCAAAGTGAAACATCCCTGCGCGGTGAAAAATCCGTGCGCCACCAAGAACCCCTGCGCGGCGGGCGGTAACCCGTGTGCAGCCAAAGGTCAGTGCGCTGCCCAGCCCAATCCCTGTGCGCTGAAAAATCCGTGTGCCAGCAAAAATCCTTGCGCCAGCAAGAACCCTTGTGCCACCAACCCCTGTGCCACCAAAGGAGGCTGCAACCCCTGTGCCGCCAAGGGCCAGTGCGCCGCCCAGCCCAACCCTTGTGCGGCCAAGCGGGTGACCCGTCCGGACAACTATCAGGCGTACAGCGGTGACCCGGACGCCCTGTTGCAACGGGGCGAGCAACTGTTCGCCGACACCAGTCTGAGCAGCAATGGGCTGGCGTGCGCCACCTGCCATATGGAGGGCGCCGGCTATAAGGCCACCTTTGCCGAGGCTTACCCTCACACGGTGGCCATGGCCAGGGACATTTTCGGTATGGAGCAGGTGCATCTGGATGAAATGATTCAGGTGTGCATGGTACAGCCGATGGCCGCGCAGCCCTTTGCCTGGGACAGCATGGAGCTGGCGGCGTTGACCGCGTACATGGAACAGGTGCAGCAGGAGGTAACCCGGTGACATGAAGAATGCCCTGCCTGAAATCGCGGTTGTTGGCCCGGAGGCGCTGACCGAGCGTCGCCTGCGGGCCAGCCTCGAGGCCATTGCGGAGATGCGCGAGTGTTACCGGGTGCTGGCAAAGGCCGGTCTGAACATCGTGGGTGAGGTGCTCAAGGGGCAGGGGCCGTTTTACCAGATGGACCACTACCCCAAAGACGATGTCTACGACCGCGAGTTTCACTCGCAGTATTATTACCACGCCCACCGCGACGATCACGATGAGCACGGTCATTTTCACCTGTTTGTGCGCGACGCTGCCATACCCGCCGGGCTTGCACCACTGGCCGGGCCCGCCGGGGACGCCCGGGTCGCCCATCTGGTGGCGATTGCCATGGATGCCTGGGGATTTCCGGTCGAGTTGTTTGCCGTCAACCGCTGGGTTACCGACGAAAGCTGGTTCGCCGCCGACGCGGTGATTGCCCTGCTGGACGCATTTAAAGTGGATCACGCCTCCCCCAGCTGGCCGGTAAACCGGTGGTTGACCGCGATGGTGCGCTGTTACCGCCCGCAGATAGAGGCGCTGATTCGCCACCGGGAGGCAGTGATTGCGGCCCACGCCGATCGGCCGCTGACGGAAGTGCTGGAGGATCGTACTCTGGAAACCACCGGTTCGCTGCTGGTGGATACCGACGCCTGGCAGGCGAGTCTGGAGACCGAGCTGGCGCGTCGCGGGTCAGTGTCGCGCCTGGCTGAGTCGTGAGCCCGCTGAGCGCCTGAGAGCCCGGGCAAGCAGCTGCGGGGGGTGAAGGGTCGGCACCCTAGGGGTCTTCCCGGGCCTGGAGCTCCCGTTCGATGGCACTGTCCAGCCGCTGCAAATAGTGCGGGTCCACCCCCTGTGCGCTGAGGTGGCTGTGGTGGCGCAACAGGGCGATGCTGGCGCGCAAGTTGCTCACAAACCGGCGACAGTGACGGCACATCAACAGGTGCATTTTGATGGCGACAGTGTCGGCCCGGCCAAGCTGGCCTTCGACGTAGTCGCTCGCGCTGCGGGCGAGATCTCGGCACATTAACATTCCCCGGTCTCCTGAAATTTCTCCACCATCAATAAAATCTTCTGCCGCCCACGGTGCAGCAGTACTCGCAGATTAGAGGCACTGACCGCCAGAATGTTACAGACATCATTGGATTTGTGTTGGTGCGCTTCGTACAGAATGAGCGCCGAGCGCTGGTTTTCCGGCAAAGCGGACAGGTGTTTGTCGAGGCAATCCTGCAGAGCACCGTTTTCCAGCAGACGTTCGGCCGAATCATGGGCCACCAGGCTGGGGGGGGGTGCGCCAGCGTCCGTTGGCTTTAAAGCGGTTTGCAAGCTCGGGATCCAGAGCGTCACCGAAATCGGTTGGCACCTCACGCCGGGCTTTGCGGAGCTGGTTTTTGGCCCGATTGGCCACGATGCGATGCAGCCAGGTTTTGAGGCTGGAGCGGCCTTCAAAGGTTTTGACGGCACTGACCACACTCACCCAGCAGTCCTGCACCACATCCTCGGCGCTGCTGGGATCCAGATAATACCGGGCTACGGCGAGCATCCCCGGGGTGTACTGGCGAACCGTGTGCTGAAACGCCTGGGCGTCGCCCAGTTTGAGCAGGCTGACGAGTTCCATGTCATCCGATTGATGCATTACCGGGTCCATACCGTCTATCCTCGGCAGTATTGGGTAGCATTGAGTCCAGTTTTTTTTACGAAAGTTCCGACTTTCTGAGCGGTTACTGAAAAAAAACGGCGGCCGCTGTGTAACAAGGAACCCAGCCCCGTGTCCATCAGTCAGAGGACGCGGGACTTAACCGGACCTGGAACGCATTATGAGTACAAAAAAGTGGTTGTTGGTGGCGCTGATCGCGGGATTGGTGGCCCTGTTCATCGGCTTCGACGGACATGAGCTGTTGACCCTGGATAACCTGCAGCGTCACCACCGGGAGTTGGCGCAATGGATTGCCGAGAATACCGCCACGGCGGTGGCCGGGTTTGCGCTGATTTACGTGCTGGTGACCGCGCTGTCCTTGCCGGGCGCGGTAGTGATGACCCTGGCAGGCGGGGCCTTTTTCGGCAACGCCCTGGGTCTGTTAACGGTGTCGCTGGCGTCCACCGCCGGCGCCACCCTGGCCTTTTTGGCGGCCCGTTTTTTGCTTCGGGATCTGTTGCGCAAACGCTACGCCGACACCATCGCGCGCATGGATCGCGGCATTGCCAGGGACGGTGCCTTTTACCTGGCGACCCTGCGACTGGTGCCCGTGTTTCCGTTTTTCCTGATCAATCTCTCCATGGGGTTGACGGGGATGAGGTTGCGTACCTACGCGCTGGTGAGCTGGGCGGCCATGCTGCCGGGCACGTTTGTGTACGTCAACGCCGGCACCCAACTGGCGCAGATCCAGTCGCTGGCTGACATAGTGTCGGCAGACGTTCTGCTGGCGTTTGCCCTGCTGGGGCTGTTCCCGCTGATCGCCAAAGCGGTTATGGGGGGCATCCGCCGGCGGCGGCTGTACCGCAACTTCACCAAACCAGCGGCCTTTGACTACAACCTGGTGGTGATCGGCGGCGGCTCGGCGGGGCTGGTCTCGGCCTATATTGCCGCCGCCGTGAAGGCCAAGGTGGTGCTGATCGAGAAACACCAGATGGGCGGGGACTGTCTGAATACCGGCTGCGTGCCCTCCAAGGCCCTGATAAAGAGCGCCAAGGTGGCCGACACCCTGCGTCACGCGCAACGGTACGGTCTAGAGTCGGTGCCGGTGAAGGGCTCCTTCGCCCGGATCATGGGGCGGGTGAAACGGGTGATTGCCCAGGTGGAGCCTCACGATTCGGTGGAGCGGTATCGCAACCTGGGGGTGGATTGCCTCAAGGGTGAGGCACGCTTTATCTCCCCCTGGGAAGTGGAAGTGCGTGACCCCGACGGCCAGCGCCAGCGCATCACCGGCCGCAGCATCATCATTGCCAGTGGCGGGCGCCCGGTGATGCCACCGATTCCCGGTCTGGCGGCGATGCAGCCGCTGACCTCGGAGAATCTGTGGGCTCTGGAAACCCAGCCCCGGCGGCTGCTGGTGCTGGGGGGCGGTCCGATCGGCTCCGAACTGGCCCATGCGTTTGTGCGGCTCGGGTCGCAGGTGGTGATGGTGGTGCGCAGCGGACGGATCCTCGCGAAAGAGGACCCCGAGGTGGCGGATTTCATCCTGCAGCGGTTCCGCGACGACGGCATTGATGTACGGCTGAACCACAGCGCCGACTCGTTTCATATCGAGAACGGCGACAAGGTACTTTACTGTACCCATCAGGGCGAGCAGGTGCGGATACCCTTTGATGAGGTGCTGGTGGCGGTCGGCCGTGCCGGTAACACCGAGCATCTGAATCTGGAAGCGCTGGCCATCGAGCCGGGCCGCAACGGCACCGTGGTGGTCGAGGAGGATCTGAGCATCGGCTTCCCCAACGTGTTTGCCTGTGGTGACGTGGCCGGCCCCTATCAATTCACCCATGCGGCTTCCCATCAGGCCTGGTACGCGGCGGTCAACGGCTTGTTTGGCCAGTTCAAGCGCTTCCGGGTGGATTATCGGGTGATGCCCTGGGTGACCTTTACCTCGCCGGAAGTCGCGCGGGTCGGCTTGAGTGAAACCGAAGCGCAAGCCCGCAACATCGCCTACAGCGTCACCCGTTATGAGCTGGGCGATCTGGATCGGGCCATTGCCGAGAGCGAAGATTGCGGGTTCATCAAAGTGCTGACACCACCGGGCAAAGACCGGATTCTCGGTGCCGTGGTGGTCGGTGCGCAGGCCGGTGAAATTCTGTCAGAGTTTACGCTGGCGATGAAGCACGGCCTGGGGTTGAACAAGATCCTCGGCACCATCCATCCGTACCCCACCTGGAACGAAGCGGCCAAATCCCTGGCCGGGGAATGGCGCCGTGCCCACGCCCCGGCGGGGGTGCTGGCCCTGCTGGAAAAACTGCACCGCTGGCGTCGTGGCAATACCAAAGCGACCTCGGCGACTAAAACATCCTGGAATCTGGAGTAACTATGACGACTGTTACGGGTGACCTGTCGGGTGACAGCCCGACGCGTAAGATACCGGCGATCGAAATCATTGCACCCCGCGCCAGCGATAGCTGGACCCATACCCGCGACGGCCAGCCCCGGGGGTACATCGATGCCCGGCGGTTGCGGGAATTATGGATTCACACCGGTACCGCCTGCAACCTGTCGTGTCCGTTCTGTCTGGAAGGCTCCCACCCCGGGGATGGCCGCATTCCGGGGATGACCCTCAAGGATGCCCAGCCGTTCATCCAGGAAGCGCTGGACATGGGCGTGGAACAGTTTTCGTTCACCGGTGGCGAGCCGTTCGTGATCCGCGATTTCGTGCACCTGTTGGATTACGCCAGCCGGCAGCGGCCCTGTTTTGTTCTCACCAACGCCACCGACCCCTTGTTGAAGCGCAGGCATCAGTTGCTGCCGTTGCTGCGCAACCCTCACCCGATCCATTTCCGCGTCAGCCTGGATTTTCCCGATGCGGCGCGCCACGACAAAGACCGGGGGGCCGGCAGTTTCAACAAGGCTCTGGAAGGCATTCGCTGGCTGCACGAGCAGGGATTCCGGGTGTCCATCGCCCGCCAGACCGACGTCGGCGAAGTGCCGGCCCGCGTGGAGGCGGGCTACCGGGCCATTTTCCGTCAGTGGGGCATCCCCGAGGATCTGGCGTTCACCGCCTTTCCCGATTTGGGGGTGCCCGGCTCCGACGATGGCAGTCCGGAAATAACCGAAACCTGTATGGAGCAATACCCGACGCCGGAGAGTCGAGCCCACTTCATGTGCACCTACACCCGCATGCTGGTGAAAAAGGGCGACCGGGTGCGGGTTTACGCCTGTACCCTGGTGGACGACGACCCCGACTATGATCTTGGCGGCACGCTCACCGAAAGCATGACGCCGCGCATCATGCTGCGTCACCATCGCTGTTTCGCCTGTTACCGCTTTGGTGCCAGCTGCTCAGCCCCCGGCTAACGAAGCGCATCGACCGTGGCCGTCACCGAAGCCGGTCTGTTTCAGGGGGGGCTGTACTGCGGCTTTACCCGCTGGCCATCCTGGCGCAGGGCCTGCTGGAGGCCGGTCTATAGGGTCCGGAGCGCCGCCTCACCGCATCGGGAACCACGACGGCCCGTACCCGTTTTCGGGATGGGAGACCGGCCCCGGGGCGCATTCGTGCGCAGGGTAATGATTCGAAGGCTAAAGTTTGGGGTCTAAGGGATGGCGCTCGGGGTTTTCGTTAAAATTTATTTATAGTCGGCTTATCTTGTTGATATTGATCGATAAAAAGCCTGTGAGTGCGGTGGCTCTGTGGGTGTCGTCTTGAGTTATGCTTTGAGGTCTATATAATTCAGCCCTGAATCCTAGCGAAGAAAACATAATTACATGGCACCCGAAGGATCGAATACCACCGCCATCACCCTGCGTAAACCGCACCGGGATGATGGTCTGCAGTTGCATCAGCTGGTGGCCGCATGCCCCCCGCTGGACCCCAATTCCATCTACTGCAATCTGTTGCAGTGCAGCCATTTCGCCGACACCGGCGTGGCTGCGGAGATGAACGGCGACCTGGTCGGCTTTATCTCCGGATACATTCCTCCCCAACAGCCGCACACCCTGTTCATCTGGCAAGTGGCGGTGCACCGCCGGGGGCGTGGGCAAGGTCTGGCCAAGCGCATGCTGAAGGCCATCGTGGCCCGCAAGCATTGCGCCGGTGTGACCCACCTGGAAACCACCATTACGCGGGACAACGACGCGTCCTGGGCGTTGTTCCGGTCATTCGCCGCCGACATGGGGGCCGAATTGAGCTACGCGGAACATTTTGAAAAAAACGCGCATTTTGGTGGCCAGCACGACTCCGAATACCTGCTGCGCATCGGCCCCTTTACCCGACCGGCTGCTGCATCCGGCCCATAAGCTATTCGCAGGCCGACAGTCCTTGCGAGGACGGGTTGTCACAAGGCTTTAAACCAAGTGCGGCAGATTGATCGCGACCCATACCGGTCATCCGCCGCGTATCCCTCGAACCTGACATGCTAAGAGGTAAGACAATGGAAGTTTTTAAAACGACTGAATCCCAAGTCCGGGTGTATTCCCGAGCGTTCCCGGTCATTTTCAACCGCGCCAAAAACGCGCACCTGTACACCGAAGACGGCAAAGAGTATCTGGATTTTCTTGCCGGGGCGGGCTCCCTGAACTACGGCCACAATAACGAGGTGTTCAAAAAAGCCCTGCTCACGTACATCGAGAGCGACGGCATCAGCCAGGGGCTGGACCTGTTCACCACGGCCAAGCACGATTTTATTGAGGCTTACAAGACCCACATCCTTGATCCCCGGGGTCTGGATTACAAAATCCAGTTCACCGGACCGACCGGCACCAACTGTGTGGAAGCCGCGTTGAAACTGGCGCGCAAGGTCAAGGGACGGGACGGCATCATCTCGTTCACCAACGGCTTTCACGGGGTGTCGCTGGGTGCGGTGGCCGCAACCGGTAACAAGCACCACCGGGGTGGCGCGGGGGTGGCCCTGGGCAGTGTGACCTTCATGCCGTATGACGGCTATCTGGGCGACGGCGTCAACTCGCTGGAGCTGATGGACAAAATGCTGTCGGACAATTCGTCCGGGGTGGACCTGCCGGCGGCGGTCATTGTCGAGGCGGTGCAAGGCGAGGGCGGTCTGAATGCGGCCAGCGCCGAGTGGCTGAAAAATCTGCAAGCCTTGTGTGCGAAGCACGACATGCTGCTGATTGTGGATGACATTCAGGCAGGCAACGGCCGCACCGGTGAATTCTTCAGCTTTGAATACGCGGGCATCAAACCGGACATTGTGACGGTATCCAAGTCCTTGAGCGGGTACGGTCTGCCCATGGCGCTGGTGTTGTTCAAGCCTGAGCTGGATATCTGGGGACCGGGCGAGCACAACGGTACCTTCCGGGGCAACAACATGGCGTTCATCACCGCAGCGGCCGCTCTAAAGACCTACTGGAAAGATGCGGCCTTCGAGCAGGAGATCAAGGCCAAGAGCCGGGTGCTGGGCGACGCCCTGCAGGCGATCTGTGACCGATACGGGGCCGACGACTTTTACGTCAAAGGCCGCGGCTTGATGCGCGGTATCAGTTGCCGTAAGGCCGAGTTGGCCGGTGACATCGCCCGCGTTGCCTTTGATAAGGGGCTGATCATCGAGACCAGCGGCCCGGAGGAAGAGGTGATCAAGTGCCTGATGCCGCTCACCACCAGCGAAGACGACCTGCGCAAGGGTGCCGGGCTGCTGGCGGAAGCCTTCGAGGAAGTGTTGCACGGCCGTCTGAGTAAGGCCTCATAAGGAACCGACCATGACCAGCCTATTACACACCGTAGAGAAAATCGGCGGCACCTCAATGAGTCAGTACGAGGCGGTCCGCGACAACATCATTCTGGGTGGCCGCAGCAGTGAAGACCTGTACCGGCGTATATTCGTGGTGTCCGCCTACGGCGGCGTGACCGACGAGTTGCTGGAGCACAAGAAAACCGGCGAGCCGGGCGTTTACGCCCTGTTCGCGGATGCGGAGTCTGACTGGGCCTGGGGCGACGACCTCACCAAACTGATTCAGCTCCTGACCGACATCAACGCCACCCTGTTTGAAGACGAAATGCTTAAACAGCAGGCGGATCAGTTCATTACCGATCGCATCGAAGGCGTTCGCGGTTGCCTCCTTGATTTGCAGCGGCTGTGTTCCTACGGCCAGTTTCAGCTGGAAGAGCATTTGCTGACGGTGCGGGAAATGCTCGCCGGGATCGGCGAGGCCCACAGTGCCTTCAATACCGCGCTCAAGCTACAGCAGGAAGGCATTAACGCCCGGTTTGTGGATCTGACCGGCTGGCGGGACAGTGAGCTGCTGCCCCTGGATGAGAAGCTCAAAAAGGCGTTCGACGCCGTTGACCTGAGTCGTGAGCTGCCCATCGTGACTGGCTACGCCCAGTGTAAAGAGGGGCTGATGCGCACGTTTGATCGTGGCTACAGCGAGATGACCTTCAGTCGTGTGGCGGTGATCACCGAGGCCGTCGAAGCGGTGATCCACAAGGAGTATCATCTCAGTTCCGCCGACCCCAACATGGTGGGGGCGGACAAAGTCGTGCCGCTGGGACGGACCAATTACGATGTCGCCGACCAGCTGGCCAATCTGGGGATGGAGGCCATACACCCGCGGGCGGCCAAAGGCCTGCGTCAAAATGGCATCCCGCTGCGGGTGATGAATACCTTTGAACCGGACCACACCGGCACCCTGATCACCCGGGATTACGTCAGTGAAAAGCCTCAGGTCGAAATAATCGCCGGCAACAACGGGGTGTTTGCCATTGAGGTGTTCGATCAGGACATGCAGGGGGAGCCGGGCCCGGATCGGCGCATTCTGGACGTACTTAGCCGGTTCAAGGTGCGTTTTATCTCCAAGGACACCAACGCCAACACCATCACCCATTATGTGGACAGCACCCTCAAGCACGTCAAACGGGTGGTCAACGCCCTGCAGGAAGCGTTTCCCAACGGCGAGGTCAACACCCGCAAGGTGGCCCTGGTGTCTGCGATAGGCAGCGACATGCAGGTGCCGGGCATTCTCGCCCGCAGCGTGCAGGCGCTGGCGAAGGACGAGATCAGCGTGTTGGCGATTCATCAGAGCATGCGGCAGGTGGATATGCAGTTTGTGGTGGCCGAGCGCGACTACGCCAAGGCGGTAAGCGCCTTGCACGAGGCGTTGATCGAACCCCACAATCACGAATACGCGATTGTGGCGGCGCAAGCGGTCTAAGCCCTTCGGGCCGGTAACCGGGTTACCGGCCCCGGGCCGCCTCGGCGGCGCACGGCTGGTGCGCCGGGCAACTCAACAGATGGTCGTTGACCATTCCGACCGCCTGCATGAAGGCATAGACGATGGTTGGCCCTACGAAATTGAAGCCCTTCTGTTTCAGCGCCCGTGACAGCGCTTCCGCTGCGGGGGTGTACACCGGCACCTCCGCCTGGGTTTGCCAGCGATTCTGCACCGGCTCACCGTCCACAAAAGCCCAGATAAAATCGCTGAATGACTGGCCCTGTTGCTGCAGCTGCAGGTAACTCCGGGCATTGCGGATGATAGACTCAATTTTCAGCCGATTGCGAACGATGCCGCTGTTTTGCAACAGTTCGGCAATTTTTTCTTCGCCGTAGCCGGCGATGCGTTCCGGGTCAAACTGGTCGTAGGCCTGCTGGTAGTTGTGTTGCTTTTTCAGAATGGTGATCCAGCTGAGCCCGGCCTGTTGACCATCCAGACAGAGTTTTTCAAACAGGGTGCGGTCGTCGTATTCGGGCCGCCCCCACACCTGATCGTGATAGGCCACGTAGAGTGGGTCGGTACCACACCAGTGGCAGCGGGCCTGGCCGGTCATCTGGCCTCCGTAGCAATGCTGGTGGTGATCAGCCAGCTCACCGCCGCGTCCCGGGCGGCACTGGTGGGCATGACTTCCACCGCAGAAGTATCGGCTGGTGGTTCCAGCCACGCGCAGCGGGGCGTGTGCGGCGCCTCGGCCCGGTACACCAGGGCGATCATGAAGCCCGCTGCGGTGCCCACCGCGGCGTGCCAGCCCGCACTGGCGGCGTCACCGCGCAATTGCAGATCGGCGGCCACTTCCAGTGTCTGCAGATTGTTGGCAATGCCGCGCCCGGTGGCTTTCAGCCAGGCTTCTTTCAGCGTCCACACGGTCAGGAACTGTTGGTGGGCATGTTCGGGGGGCGCTGCCAGCAGCCAGTCCTGTTCCCTGGGGGTAAACCAGCGGCGCACAATACCCTGCCAGTGACTGCGGCGGGATAAGGGTTCGATGTCGACGCCCACTTCCTGCATGCCGGTCGCACAGGCCGCGAGTTGGCGGCAGTGGCTGAGGGACAGGTGCCAGCCCGGTGGCATCAAGGACGCGGTGGGGCGTCCCGGCACCGGCTGACAGCGCACCGCCGCCTGTCCGGACACCTGGGCCAGGGCCTGGCGCAGCAGCCAGCGGCTGTGCAAAAACTCCCGTTGGCGGGCCGGGCCGGCGCTGGCCGCGATGGCTTGTTCGGCATCGCTCAGCCAGGGCGCCGGCAGAGTCAGCGGCGGTGTACCCGGGTGGGCCAGCCAGATGACAGGGTCAGGGCTGCAGGCGCTGAATGGTCCAGCCATCGTCCTGCCTCAGGTATTCAAACCGGTCGTGCACCCGGTCGGGGCGCCCCTGCCAGAACTCGATGCGATGGGGCACCACCCGATACCCCCCCAGAAGTCGGGGAGGGGAATCTCACCCTTCCCGAATTTGCGTTTGGCTGCAGCAATTTTCTGCTCCAGCAACTCACGGGACCGGATGACCTTGCTCTGTTCGGACACCCAGGCACCAATCTGGCTGCCCCGGGGCCGTGAGGCAAAGTAACGCAAGGAATCAAGCCGGCTGACTTTCTCGGTCCGTCCCTGAATGATCACCTGACGACTCAACGCCACCCAGGGAAACAGCAGCGCCGCTTGCGGATTTTCATCGAGCTCCCGGGCTTTGCGGCTTTCGTAGTTGGTGTAGAACACAAAGCCGGCATCGTCGAAATACTTCAGCAACACGGTGCGCAGATCCGGCATGCCATCACCGCCGGCGGTGGCCAGCGACATGGCATTGGGTTCGGGCAACTGGGTGTTGCGGGCCTGCTCATACCAGTGTTCGAACTGGACCACCGGGTTGTCTGCCAGATCGGACCGATTCAGACCACTGCTCTCAAAATCGCGACGCATGTCACGTATATCCATGGGGGTATCCTGTTGCTGGAAAAACATCTTTTCGGCGCACAATTGTCTATTCTTTCAGGATTAGCGGATCATTGGAACTGTAACAAACGGACGGGATCAAGAAGGAAACAAGGCGTGGTAGAACCAACGAGAGCGCAAGTGTCATCCAGGAAACCGGTATATCGGCGGCCATGGTTCTGGCTGCTGCTGTTGTTGCTTCTCTATACTCTGGCCGGTTTTCTATTGGTGCCCTGGTGGCTGCAACAGACCTTGCCGGAGCGGATCCGGACTCATCTGGGCTGGCACGCCACCCTTGACCAGGTGGCGTTCAATCCCTACGCCATGTCGGTGGAAGTATCCGGGCTGGCGGCGACGGACGCCAACGAGGAGCCGGTCCTGCACTTCGACCGCCTGTACGTCAATCTGGACCTGCTGCAGTTGCTGCGGGGGGTGGTGGGCCTGGGCACTATTGAGCTGGAACAGCCGTTTGTGCGCCTTGATCTGCTTGCAGACCAGGGGCTGAATCTGGCCCGGGACTGGAGGGTTCATAATCCGCCCCCCGCGCGGACGGACGGAGCCACCGACACGGCGGCCGGGCGGCCGCGGGTTTATGTGGATGAATTGGCGATCCGCGACGGTAACATGCTGCTGCGGGATTTCAGTCGGCCAGAAGAAGCCAGTTTCCGGCTGCAGCCGATCAATCTGACGGTCAGTAACATCGCCACATTTGCCCAGGGGGGTGAGGGCAACGACAGCCATTATGCGCTCTCGGCGCAGCTGGGCGAGCAAAGCCTGCAGTGGCAAGGGTCCCTGCAACTCTGGCCGCTGTACTCGGCCGGCCGGTTGCAGGTCAGCCGGGTGAGCCATGCCACCATCGCGCATTTTGCGCAGACCTACCTGCCCTACACCCTGAGCTCCGGGGTAGTCACTGCCAGTACCGATTACGAACTGCTGCTTGGCGACCGCCTGTCCTTGGTAACCCGCAACGGCCAGCTGTCGCTGGCCGATCTGCAGGTGGCGCAGCCCGACGCCCGGGCCTCGCTGCCGGTGCTGGCCATCTCGGCCCTGACGGCAGAGCAGATCACCTTCGGGCTGCAGGAACGTCAGCTCAAGGTGGAATCGATCGCCCTGGACGGGCTTGACGCAAACCTGGTGAGGCAGACCGACGGCGGCATCAACCTGCTGGCCCCGATCGCGCCGGTGGGCGAAGCGCCGACCCCGGCCAAGGGCACGGATGACCCTGGTGCGCCCCCGGGCGGTGATGGTCTGGACTGGTCAATTGGCACGCTGGAACTTGCGAACAGCCGGATTCGCTGGCGGGATGAGCAGCCGGCATCCCCGGTGACGCTGCTGTTCGAGAATCTGAACGCAAGCGCCGGTCAACTTGGCCACCGCCTGGATGAACCCGTGACCTATCGGATCGAGGCCGGCCTGGGCGCGGGCGGTCAGCTGCAAATGCAGGGGCAACTGACCCCGCAGCCGTTTACCCTGGAAGCGGGACTGTCCCTGAGCCAGGTCGCCCTGACGCCGTTTGAGCCCTACCTGCAGCAGCGCGCGCGCTTGGGCGTGACCCGGGGGCTGCTGACCCTGGACGGTAACCTGGATCTGGACGGCCAGCCCAAAGGACTGACCGGCACCTTCAGTGGCCGCAGCGAGATCAGCGATCTGGCAGTGACTCTCCAGGGTGAGCAGACCCCCCTGCTGGCCTGGCAGTCCCTGCAGCTCGAGCCGATCGAATACAATCTGGCGCCCGCCCGCCTGGAGATTGGCACGGTCACCCTGACGGGGCCCCGGGCCGAGGTCGTCCGGTTGTCCGACGGTGCACACAACGTCGCACGGATTCCGCGGGCCACCCCTGCGGTGGCCGCATCCCCGCAGGCCGCCACTCTCCCGCCGGCCGAGACAGCAGACCCCATGGTGTTTCGCATCGGCCAGATCAATCTGCAAAACGGTGCGTTGAATTACACCGACACCACCCTGTCGCCGGTGTTTTCGACCCGCGTGCACGAGTTAACCGGCAGCGTTACCGGACTGAGTAACGTCAAACCCCAACAGGGCAGTCTGGCCATGAGCGGTCGGGTGGGAGAGGCCGGCCGCTTGCAGATGGATGGCCGTCTGGGCACTTTGGGCGGCGACGGGGAAAGCACGCTGGAGCTCGCCCTCACGAATGTTTCCCTGCCCGGATTCAGCCCCTACGCCGGTCGCTACCTCGGCTATACAATCGACAGCGGCAAATTGGATCTGGGGATGGATTATACGATTACCGGCCAGCGTCTGGAGGCCGGCAATCAGGTGACCCTGGAGCGGTTCACCCTCGGCCACCCGGTGGCCAGTGAGCAGGCCGTGAATGCGCCGATCAAGCTGGGCCTGGCGCTGCTGAGAAATCAGGCGGGGGTGATCCAGGTGGATCTGCCCGTAGCGGGCAATCTCGATGACCCCGAATTTCGCGTAAGTCGTATGGTGACACGGGCCTTTGTGAATCTGCTGGTCAAAGCCGCCAGTTCGCCGTTCAGTATGCTGGGATCCATCGTGGAGCTGGGCGGATTGTCCGCCGACGAGTTGAACAGCGTGGGTTTTGTGGCCGGCGAAAACCGTTTGTCGGCGGATGAGACCCGCAAACTGGCGGTATTGTCGGACGCCCTGAACACCCGTGACGATCTGGTGCTCAACATTCGCGGCGCAGCGTCGCCTGAGGCCGATGGGCTGGCGCTGAAACGCCAGCGTTTGTACCGGCAACTGGGCATTGCCGGCATCCCGGCAGACCAGCGGGTGCAGCGGCTGGAGCAGGTAAACGGCGACACCGCGGGCTTACCCGCCGCAACCGGGGAGCGCGAACGCGCGCTGGTCAAGACCTTGACCGCAGAGATGAGCTTACCCGCGGAAGCTATGGGCAAGCTTGCCCGGGAGCGTGCCCACTGGCTGCAGCGCACTCTGATCAACGAGTATGGGGTGTCCGCCGAACAGGTGTTTGTGTTAAACCCGGCCCTGGACGCCCGCGCGCCGGCCCCCGACCGGGTCGCGGTCGAATTCAGTCTGGACGTGCGTTAACCACCATTATCCGAAAACACAACCAGAAGGAAGCCTGTATGGCCGGACACCCGGTGAGTCATTTTTTTGCCTACGTGGCCCGGTTGCGCTGGATCAAGCGCTGGAGCCTGATGCGCAACGCCATTGAAGAGAACGTCGCCACCCATTCCTGGGAAGTGGCCACCCTGGCCCACGCGCTGGCGATCATCCGTAACCGCCACTTTGCCGGGACCGTCAATGCCGACCGCGTTGCCGCCGCCGCGCTCTACCACGACGCCACGGAAGTGATTACCGGTGACATGCCCACCCCGGTCAAGTATCACTCAAAGGTCATGCGGGAGGCGTTCGGGGATATCGAACACAAGGCGGAAGCCGAATTGCTGGCGCTGCTACCCGAAACCTTGTGCGGTGAGTTTGCCCCCTACGTGCAACAAGCCGCCCTGGCGCCTCAGGAGAAAGAACTCATCAAAGCCGCCGACCGGTTGTCCGCCTGGCTCAAGTGCCAGGCGGAGATCCGCGCCGGCAACACGGAATTTGTGCCCGCCGAGCGGCAGATCCTGACCCGGCTGCAGCAGGAGGCGTTGCCGGAAGTCCTCTACTTCCTGGAGGTGTTCGCACCCAGTTACCAGCGCCCGCTGGATCACCTGCTGGAATAAACCGATTTTCCGCAATGGCCGGGTATCCGCTATGCTGGATGGCTGTTGCAGCTGCGGAGGTTGAGGATCGATGTGTGAATTGCTGGCCATGAGTGCCAACACCCCCACCGACTTGTGTTTCAGTTTTACCGGGCTCACCCGCCGCGGGGGGGATACCGGCCCCCACGGCGACGGCTGGGGGATTGCCTTCTATGAGGGCAAAGGGGTGCGGGCGTTTCATGAGCCCAGCGCCAGTGCCAGCTCCCGCATTGCTGAAGTGGTGCAGTCGCACCCCATCAAAAGCGAAGTGGCCATCTGCCACATCCGCCAGGCCAATGTGGGGGCGGTGACCCTGGCCAATACCCATCCGTTTATGCGGGAGCTGTGGGGGCGCTACTGGACCTTCGCCCACAATGGCCAGTTGCAGGGTTTTTCGGCACCGCCCGGTTATTACGAACCGGTGGGGGATACCGACAGCGAAGCGCTGTTCTGTGACATGCTCAACCGGTTACGACAGCATTGTGACCGGGACAGCAGCCGGGACACCCTGATCGGGTTACTGGTGCGTCAGGCGGAAGGTTATGCCCGCCAGGGGGTGTTTAATCTGCTGTTGAGCAATGGCGACTGGCTGTTCACCTTCTGCACCACCAAAATGGCGAGCATCACCCGGCGCGCGCCCTTCGGACCGGCGCGCCTGAAGGACGCGGACCTCACCGTGGATTTCGCCGCCGAAACCACGCCAAACGACGTGGTCAGCGTGGTGGTCACTGAACCGCTCACCAGTGACGAACGTTGGGATATTTATCAGCCCGGGGAGTGGCGGCTGTGGACGGCCGGTGAAGTGGTGCAGCGGGGTCGGGTCAGCCTGTAACCAGCGGCGGCGCGGCTTGCCACGAGGCCCGGATTCACGTTTTGATAATGATTGGAATCGCTACAGGAGGTGGCCCATGTCGATCACCAGTACGCACAGCAAGCTGCTGGGTTATTTGTTATGGATCTTCGGATTTCTGGGGGCGCACCGGTTTTATTACGGCAAACCGGTCACCGGTACCATCTGGTTTTTTACGTTCGGTTTGTTCCTGATCGGCTGGATCATCGATTTGTTCCTGATTCCGGGGATGGACCGTGAGGCCGATCTGCGCTTTCGATACGGGGCCCTCAGTTACAACATCGCCTGGGTGTTGTTGACCTTTCTGGGCATCTTCGGCGTGCATCGCATGTACATGGGCAAATGGATCACCGGGGTTATTTATCTGCTGACCGGTGGTTTCTTTCTGCTCGGTGTGCTGTACGATTTCTGGACCCTTAATGATCAGGTGTCCCTGAAGAACGCCGAGACGCGCATGTTCTGAGCAGGGCAAAGGGCACCCGGTAGCGCACACCTTGGCCAGCGCCGGTGCCGGCGACGGTGCAGGTTTTGCGGTTCACCCGGATGATGTGACCACGATGCAGACGGGGCGGCTGGCCAAAGGTCACCGGGTCACCCACTTGCCAGTGTACGGCCGGGGCTTCGCGCACCACCGGTTGAAACACCGTGTCGGTCAGCGCCACCCCCGTGTCTGCGGCGCGTCGGGTGAGCCGGGCACGCACCGCGGCTGCCGCACCGCTGGCGTGCAACTCGTCCAGAATCTGGTAAAAATACCGGTTGTGCACCGACCCTCGCAAGCGCTGGCCGGCGACTTGCTGCAACAGGTGGGCAAACTCATGACAGCAGGTGTGTGCCAGCAGGTTGCGCCACGACAGTTCGCCGTCAAAGTAACCCCGCTGACGGATTTCCCGGCTGGACAGCCACCTCACCGCCGTGGTGGCGCAGCTTTTGTCGGCAATCATGCGCACGCCGTAGGTAATCAGATGCTCGTGGTTGCGGGGGTCGAAACGGTGGTAGGTTGCCTGGCCGGAACCGACCCGGCAGCGCAGCCGGCTGTTCGCAGCGCGACGGTGGATCCAGTCCGCGGCGGGTTGCCAGAGCGTCTCCCGGGTAACCTCACACATCAAAGCGCCCAGACTGAGCGCGTGTTCGTTGGGTAGGGTCATGGTGATGGCGGGCGAGTCTCTTGCCGGTGTATGGGTGCTGGTAAGGGTAACCCTGCCGATGCGGGTTTGCCAGAAGATCTGCGGTCAGGCAGGGGCGTGGGCTGACCGCGGCGGCAATGCCCGGTAGCCCACTCAGGGTAGCTCAGGCTTCGAAGGGCGCACGCCAGTCATCGGCACCAGAGGTGCCCGCTACTGTGTGCTCCCAGGTCACCTTGCGGTAGGACAGGGCGACGGTCACCAACTGGGTGAAGTCTGCGTTGGCGGCGTCCTGGCAGTGGGGCATGGTGCAGTGGATGTCGATGATGGTGGCATCTTCGAGGATCGTCGAGAAAAAATGCTCCTGCTTGCCTTCCACCGAGGTGCGGTACCATTTCAGCGTAACTTTGGGCAGCATTTCGCCGGATGCCAGCGCGTTGTACATCAGTGGTGTGGCTTTGTTCAATGCTGAGGTAAACTTGAACGGTTTGTGGACACGCTGTCCGGATGGCTGCCCCGACTGGGGGTCCGTTGGTACGGTCACCACGTGGCTGAATTCCTGCACCAGAATTTCATCCTCATGGCCTTCCACATAAATGTTGCCGACCGAGTCGGAGGTGAAGGCGCCTGCGGTGATCTGACCCTGGGTTTTTCCTTCGATGCTTATATAACAAGGGGTTGGCATAGTCTGCTCCGTGACGGGTATGGGTATCGGTGTCCTCGGGGCTTGGCTCCCCGGGCCCAAGGGGTGAGGCAAAGGCCATGCCGGAACGTCAAATGTTTGTTAAATCAATCAACTGCACCTATTCAGCGGCTGACAGAGCGGTACAGTGGGGCAAACCGTTGAAACGCGCGAGCGAAAACTTGCGATCCGGGCCAGAAGTTGCCCCTACCCGATGACAGGAACCAGAGAAGGTTTACGGCCCTGATGTTGCGCCATTGGTTTGATAGTCTGGTTAACCGCGCCGTCGCCCTCGTCATTGTGGCCGTCGTGATCACTGCTGTGGCGGTGGCCACCATCAACAGTCTGGTGAGCCGGCAAGCGCTCGAGTCCCAGGCGCGCGCCCAGATCGAGCGCGTGGCGGGGTTCATTGCCGAGGACCTGGACGCCAAACTGTCGCAGCGGTTGGCGCTGCTCAACGACATCGCCCGGAGCTTCTCCCTGGCGACCCCTACCTTGCCCGCTCGGGCACAACAGCTGATTGACCGGCAGCTGGCCCTGCAGCATTTATTCGACGGTGTGTACGTGTTTGATGCCCGTGGCGTCATCGTCGGCGAGCGCCCCCTCGATGTGTCGGTAGCCGGCTTCAGCGCGGCCCACCGTACCTATTTTCAGGACACCCTGCGCCAGCCCGGGCCCCAAATTTCCGCGCCGTATGCCGCCTATCCGGACAACCGACCGGTGGTGATGATGACCGCGCCCCTGTTGGATGATCAGCAACGGCCGATCGGTGTGCTCGGCGGTGCCATCCTTCTGGATCAGGACAATTTCATGGGCGAGATCAGCGGGCTCCGACTGGGACAAAGGGGCTATGTCACCATTGGCACGCGCACCGGCATGACCCTGGCACACGGTCTTGAGGCGGACCGGGTGATGCAGCCTGTGGATGCGGAGTCGGCGGGTCTGGCTGATGCCCTGAGTGGACGCGAGGTGACCCGGTTCCGCGAGTGTGCCGAAGGTCAGCCAACGCTGGAGACCATCCGGCAAATGCAGCAGGCGCCCTGGTTTGTGCGCGTGGTCTGGCCGGTGCAGGAAGCGTTTGCCCCCGCCCATCGGCTGACCGGGGTGCTGCTGTGGATTCTGTTGGCGGTCATCGCGGTGCTGGCCCCTCTGGCCTACTGGAACTTCAAACGCTTGATGCGGCCCATGGGCGACCTTGCCCGGCAGATTACCGACCGGCACCAGGGGCTGAGCAGCCGACCGGTGGCCGTGGGCGGTGGCCGTGAAATCCGCCAGGTCGCGGAGGTGTTCAACACGGTGATGAGCGAGCGTACCGAGGTGCTTGAGTCGCTGGCCGACCGGGAAGCGTTTTTTCCGTTCCCTGTCGCAAAGTGCACCCATCGCCATCGTGCAGGCGGATGTGTTGGGCCGTATCGAGTTTGTGAACCCGGCGTTCGAACAGATGTTCGGCTTGCGCTATGACGAGGTGACCCACCGCTACCTGCTGGAGTATGTGTTCAGCGGCGATCGGGAGGCGGTCGCCCGGGGGTGGGCGGACAGTCAGAACCGGGGCCGGATATTCCGCACCCAGTTGCGGGTCCCCCATCAGCAGGATGGCCGGTTGATCTGGGTGGATGTGATGACCGCGCCCATCGAATCCCCGGACAAAACACTCGGTACCATTACCGTTGCCCGGAACATTACCCACGAACTGGAAGTCAAAGCCCAGCTGAAAGCCGAGCAACAGCGGGCGGAAAGCATCCTCGGCGTGCTGCAGGAAGGTGTGGTGCTGACCGACCGGGCCGGCGTGATCCGCTACGCCAACCGGGCTGTCTGCGCCTACCTGAATGTCGAACTGCAGTTCGGGCAGACGAGGCTGGCGGACGTGGTTGCCATCACCTCCGATGACCAGCCCTGGAGTCTCGAGGACTTCCTCGACCGGGACCGGGTGGACAGCCTCGATGTGGTGATCGGCACCGGGGACGGTCGCCAGCTGGAATCGGAGCTGACCATGTTGCGCCTGCCCAGTGAAGGGGATTACGAACGGCTGGTGTTTGTACTCCGGGACGACCGGGATCGGCGCCGCAACGAGCAGCGCCTGACCTGGGAAGCGTCCCACGACAGCCTCACCGGGCTGTTGAACCGGCGCGCGTTCTGGGCGGTATTGGGGCAACAGCTGGCCGAGTGCGGCCAATCCGCCGCGCCGACGGTGTTGATGATGGTGGACCTTGACGGCTTCAAACCGGTCAACGATCGCGGTGGGCATTTACTCGGCGATGAACTGTTGCGCCGGCTGGCGGCCGTGCTCACCGGTTCGGTCCGGCAGACCGATGCGGTCGCCAGGCTGGGGGGAGACGAGTTTGCGGTGGTATTGCCCGCCTGCGGTCTGGAGCGGGCGCAGCAGCTGGCGGAACAGGTCCGCGCCGATGTTGCCGCCTTGCGGGTGGAGCAGGACGGTGAGCGCTACGGGGTGACCTGCAGCATCGGTCTGACCGAGTTGTCCGGGGACGACTCCGGCCCCAAAGCGACCATCGCGCGGGCCGACGAAGGGTTGTACGCCGCCAAGGCGCGGGGCCGCAACTGTGTGGTGGTGGTGCCGCTGCCCCTATCCCCACCAACCCGCTGACTGGCTGGCTTGCCACAACAGGCGGAGTGCCAGCAGCGTTAGTAGTAGGTTGAATATCCGCAGGAAGTTCTGATTGCTGATTTTTTTCAGCAGGTGCAGCCCCAGCCAGGTGCCGGCGAAACCAAACCCGATCATGGCGGCGATAAACACCAGCCACTCGTGAAACACGAACCCGGTCAGACCGAAGATCAACGCCTTAGGGGCATGCTGGAGGGTCATCGCGGTAGCGAAGGTGGCGACTGTGGTGAAACGCTCCCGGTGGATTTGCTTGATGAATGCGGCCACCAGCGGCCCGGTTGCGCCGACAAACAGGCTGAGGAAGCTGGTCACGGTGGAGGCCAGCAAAATGCCGCCTGTGCCCAGTGCGGCCGATGGCAGCGGAGGCCCCCAGCAAAGATACAGCACGAAGCCGGCGATGGTCAGCTGCAACAGATAGGGCGGCAGTTCAATCAGCAGCAAGGCGCCCAGAACTGCGCCAATGAGCACACCCGGGGCAAACCAGGCCACCACCCGCCAGTCTATGTGCTGCCAGGTGAGCGCCGTGCGGCCGGCGTTGGAGCCCAGTTGAATCAGCCCGTGCACCGGAATGATCGCCGCCGGCGGCAGCCATAGCGCCATCAGCAACAATAACAGCACGCCCCCGCCTGCGCCCAGGCTGGCGGTGATCATCGAGGTGACCACCGAGGCCAGCAGCAGAAAGAGGGCCGATGCTGCGGTCAGCCCCTCGGGTATCAAAATGGATTCCAAATTGCCTCCGGATTCAGAGCTCAGGGCCGGCTGTCAGAGCGTACAAAAGGCGTCGTTGCGCAGGCGGGGCGTCTGGCACAGGGTTTCGGTGGCCAGTTGCACATCGGCGACATAATACAACGAGGCCAGCCCCAGGCGGTCACGGCCCTGATTGTGGAACACCATGCCGAAGGCGATGTCTCCGGCGGTGTAGCGGCGGTGGTGCCGGGCAAAGTATACGGCGGGCTGCGATAAGGTGTCATCCTGCAACAGGGACGCCACCCGTCCGGCACCGCCGTGGTACGCCTGGATCAGCAGCAGCGTGAACAACCGGTCACGCTTGGCGGCGGGCAAATGGCCAAAGCGTTGCTCAAAGGCCGGGCGCAGGTTGCGGGCGTTCTGGTTGGTCAGCTTCAGGGCACAGTCGATCTGGGCGAGACGGTGCCAGTAATTGGCGGGGGCGATGCCACAGTCGCTCAGCGCCGCGCTGGACAGCTGCAGGATACCGCGGGCATTGGCGGCGGAATGGGCCCGGGTCTGACCGCCGCTTTCAATCATCAACTGGCCGGCCAGATACCGGGGCAACTCGGGCGGCAGATCAAGTCGTTGCTGGTGCGCGCGGGTCTGGTACACATAGGTCAGGGCCTCATGCAGCGAACCGGGGCTGTGGGCACCGGCAAAGCTCAGGTCATCCCAGGTGCCCCACAAACGTTCCGTGGGGAGGGTGCCGAGATAGCGGGCCATGGCGTCGGCCAGATCGACGTGGGGCTGGTTGCATGCCAGCGCGAACGGGTAACCGGTGGTGCTGGCGGTACCCCGGACCCAGGTGCTGGCTCGCCCACTGGCCGCCATGGCTTTACGGGTGTCGTTCAGGCGGTGTTGGGTGGCCTCGGAAGTGGGGCCGTTGCTGATATACCCCAGAAACTGGCCGCGGCGGTCAAACAGGACGTGACGGTCGGTGTCGCTACAATACCCGGATTCGAACAGCACCCAGCGCCGCACGGTGACGATGTTGCTGTATACCCCCTGACTGACCCAGTAGGGCGCGGCGCGGATGACGGCTTGCCAGTCGTCAGCCGGGTCTTGCGGGTCCGCGGCTGCGGTGGGCTGGGTTAACAGCAAAGCGGCCAGCAGGTAGCTCCGGATCCATGTACTCATAAGCGACAGCCCTTGTCCTTGATTAGTGACCTCTTACGCGCATCCTATCGGTGGCAACTGGCAACTGGCAACTGGCAACTGGCAACTGGCAACTGGCAACTGGCAACTGGCAGCGTCCATGGCCTGACTTTCTTATTTGGAGGGTTTCGATATCCTTGGCAAGGACGATTCTTAGAGCACTTTGCCAGACGTTACGGACGTTGCCATGAAACAATCCGAATACCTGCGTTACGATGCCGTGGGGCTGGCGGAGTTGATTCGCCGGGACGAAGTCACCGCAGAGGCCGTGTGTGCGGCCGCCATTGCCCGGGCGGACAGTGTGAATGCAACCCTGAACGCCATTTGCCATCCCCAATTTGAACAAGCCCTGGTGCAACCGTATCCCGCCGGTACCCCCTTTGCCGGTGTGCCGCTGCTGCTCAAAGACCTGGCACAGGAACAGGCCGGCGTGCGCTGTACCTATGGCAGCCGCAGCATGGCCGCTTACGTTGCGTCTCAGGATTCCGAGTTTGTGCGGCGCAGCCGCGCGGCGGGGCTGGTGTTTTTGGGGCGCACCGCCACCCCGGAGTTCGGCTTGAAAGCGGTCACCGAATCCACCCTGTGGGGGCCGAGCCGTAACCCCTGGCACACCGACCTGACGCCGGGTGGCTCCAGTGGCGGCGCGGCTGCAGCCGTGGCCGCCGGCATTGTGCCCATGGCCGGTGCCAACGACGGTGGCGGGTCGATTCGGATCCCCGCCGCCTACACCGGTCTGTTCGGCCTCAAACCGTCCCGCGGGCGGGTGCCGGCGGGACCGCTGGCCGCCGAAAACTGGAGCGGCGCCTCCACCGATCACGTCGTCACCCGCACGGTGCGTGACAGCGCCGCCATGCTGGATGCGCTGGCCGGTGCGGCGGCGGGTGATCCGTTTACCATTGCGCCCCCTGCGCGGTCGTACACTGCCGATCTGCAGCGGGCGCCGCAACCGCTGAAGATCGGCGTGTTTACCGCATCGCCTTACGGCACCGCAGTGGCCCCCGAATGCATCGCCGCCGTTGAACAGACGGCCCGCCTGCTGGCAGACCTGGGACACGAGGTGGAGTACGCCCAGCCGGAGATTGACGGAATGAGTCTGGCGCGGTGCTATCTGGGACTGTATTTCGGCGAAGTGGCGGTGGCGGTGGCGCGGGCCAGGCGCGAGCTGGGCGCCAGGCGTCGCGATTTCGAGCTGGATACGCGCCTGCTGGCGCTGCTGGGGCGATCCATGCCGGTACCGGACTATGTCCGCCGGCGGCAACAGTGGAACGACTTCGGCCGCGCGCTGGGAGACTTTTTTAAGCGTTTCGATCTGTATCTCAGCCCGACCACCGCCCAGATGCCCGCCCGTATCGGCCAGCTTGATAGTCCGGCGCACCTGCGACTGGCCGCGCGGCTGATGCTGCTGCTGCGGGCCGGGCGGCTGGTGCATCAAAGCGGGCTGGTGGACGAAATCGCTTTGACCAGCCTCGCCCGGACACCCTTTACCCAGCTGGCCAACCTGACCGGTACGCCTGCCATGTCGGTGCCGCTGCACTGGACCCCGGGGGGGCTGCCGGTCGGGGTGCAGTTTGGTGCCGCCCACGGAGGCGAATCGGTGTTGTTGCAACTGGCGGCACAGCTGGAACAGGCACGCCCCTGGTGGGCCCAGTACCGGCGTCTGGAGCAGGGTGTCTGAACGGCAACCCGCACCGGCGCACGCAGACAGACGTTTATCTTTGCAGTTGGAACAGGCTATGCTGTAAAGCGAGGAGTTGGCAAAACTCCGGTCTGTTCCTGATGGCATCGTGGAGGCGAGCACATGATGAACCAACCGATGGCAATCGAAGAACTGGTATCCGTAGCACAGGCAGAAGCCATGGGGGAGCTTGATGCTCCGATGATGGCGATCGTACTGTCCAGTGAACAAAGCTACGACTTGCCCATCAATTCATTGGAAACCGAAGCGGACAAGGCCCGCTGGGCGTTAATATTACGAGCAGCTCGCGAACATGTAGAAGCGGAGGCGGTGGCGGTGCTGTACCCGGCGTGGACCACCATCCGCAAAAAAGACGGCGACGACGCAAGCAGCCCGGCCGAAGAGTTGGCCGACCTTGCCGACCGCGACGCGGATTCCGATCATCCGATTGACACCCTGTTTGTCCAGTTGCACACCCGGGACCGGATCTACTGGCGTGGTTTCGAGCAAATTCGTGATCCGCGACACCAGCGAATCATCGGGTTCCGTCGCATTGGCGCCTTGTCGAGCGACTACGAACCCGGCGAAGCCCCGGTGTTGACCGGCTGGCTGAAAACCTTGTTTGAGCCCATGCCGGAAGAAGGCCGGGAAACCGACGTGGACCGGCAGTTGGCGGCCTTGCTGGACGAACCGGAGGTCAGTGCCGCCCTCTACCCACGGCAATTACGGGCCCTGCACTGACCCGGGGCCAGTTGGCCCCCTTGACTGCGTCTTCCCGGGGCGCCGGTATACGGGCATACCACCATACCGCGCGTTCGGGTTTAGCGGCAGATTGGTTTATAATCACCGGCTTTATTCCCGCATTTACAAGGTTGCCCGGTGATTGAATTTGATCAGGTCCAGAAGTCATACCAAGTAGACAAGCGTGCCATACCTGCGTTGCACGCCACCAGTATGACCATCAACAGTGGCGAGGTGTTCGGCATTGTGGGGCATTCCGGGGCTGGCAAATCCACCCTGGTGCGCCTGATAAACCTTCTTGAACGCCCCACTGGTGGTCGGATAATCATCGACAACGAAAACATCACCGACTACACCAGCACCCAGCTGCGGGACTTTCGCCGCAAGGTCGGCATGATTTTTCAGCATTTCAACCTGCTGTCCTCGAAAACCGTCGCGGACAACATCGCTTTTCCGATGAAACTGGCCGGCATCTATTCCCGCGCGGACATTCGTGAGCGGGTCAGTGAGCTGCTGGCACGGGTGGGGCTGAGTGAACACGCCGACAAATACCCGTCCCAGTTGTCCGGTGGCCAGAAACAGCGGGTGGGCATCGCCCGGGCACTGGCCTGTCGGCCGACCATTCTGCTGTGCGACGAGGCCACCAGTGCGCTGGACCCGCAAACCACCCAGTCGGTTTTGCGGTTGTTGGCGGACCTCAACCGGGAACTGGGGCTGACCATTGTGTTGATCACCCATGAAATGGACGTGGTCCGCCGGGTGTGTGACCGGGTGGCGGTGATGGATGCGGGCCGGGTGGTGGAAATGGGTGCGGTCAGCGATGTGTTCCTGCACCCGCAACACCCCACCACCCGGGATTTTGTGTTTGAGAGCGAAAACATCGACCGGGAGGAAATGCAGCAGGACATGCAACACGCCCAGGGTCGCATCTTGCGGTTGACCTTTCGCGGTGAGGCCACCTTCAAGCCCCTGCTGGGCAAGGTGGCGCGGGAGTCGGGGGTTGATTTCAGTATCTTGTCAGGGCGCATCGACCACATTAAGGATACACCCTATGGTCAGTTAACCCTGTCGCTGATCGGCGGCGATCTGGCACTGGCCATGACTGCTTTTCAGGCCGCGGACGTAGATGTGGAGGTGGTACGCTGATGGAAACCTTGATGGACGGTTTGTTGAGCAACGTCGACTGGCTTGAAATTGGCTGGGCCAGCTGGGATACCCTGGTGATGGTCGGGTTGTCGTTGCTGTTCAGCGTGCTGATCGGCCTGCCGCTGGGGATATTACTGTTTCTCACCGCCAAACGGCAGTTGCTGGAGCAGCCCCTGGTCTATGGGATTGTGTCGTTCATTGTTAACGTTTTACGTTCGGTGCCGTTCATAATCCTGTTGATTGTGATGATTCCGGTGACCGTCATGCTGATCGGCACCTCGTTGGGGGTGGCCGGCGCCATCCCGCCGCTGGTGGCCGGCGGGGCGCCTTTCTTTGCCCGTCTGGTGGAGACGTCCTTGCGGGAGGTCGACCGGGGCATTATCGAAGCCACCCAGGCCATGGGGGCGGGTATTCGCCAGATCATCACCGGTGCCTTGTTACCAGAGGCTTTGCCGGGCATCATTGCGGCGATTACGGTCACCGCCATCACCCTGGTTTCCTATGCGGCCATGTCCGGCGTGGTGGGCGGTGGTGGCCTGGGGGATTTGGCCATCCGGTTCGGCTATCAACGGTTCCAGACCGATGTGATGGTAATCACCGTGGCTCTGCTGGTGGTTTTTGTGCAGCTGCTGCAGATGGTGGGCGATCGTCTGGTGTTGTATTTCAGCCGACGGTAAACAACGACTAAAAAGTAACTAAACGAGTGAGGTCAGGTTATGAAAATCAAGAATTTTCTATTGGCAGCTGCGGCGGTAACCGCGTTTTCGTCCGTGCACGCGGCGGACAAACTGAGCATTGCGGCCACGGCGGTGCCCCACGCCGAACTGCTGGAGTTTGTAAAACCGGCACTGAAAGAAGACGGTGTGGATTTGCAGATCAAGGTGTTTACGGATTACGTACAGCCGAATGTTCAGGTGTCGCAGAAACGCATGGACGCCAATTTTTTCCAGCACCTGCCGTATCTGACCGAGTTTAACGCCGGGCGCGGTACCAGTCTGGTCAGCGTGGTCGGTGTTCATGTCGAGCCTTTCGGTGCCTACTCCAGCAAAATCAAATCGCTGGATGAGCTGGAAGATGGGGCAACCGTGGCCATTCCCAACGACCCCACCAACGGTGGACGGGCCTTGTTGCTGCTGCAGCAAGCCGGTGTGATCACCCTGAAGGATGGCAGCAAGATTACCGCAACACCGCGGGATGTGGCCGACAACCCCAAAAACCTGAAGTTCTACGAGCTGGAAGCGGCTACCTTGCCCCGGGTACTGGACCAGGTAGCGGTGGCGTTGATCAACACCAACTACGCCCTGGAAGCCGGCCTGAACCCCGCGGAAGACGCGCTGGTGATTGAAGGCGCCGAGTCTCCTTATGTGAACATCCTGGTGTCCCGCGAAGACAATAAGAACTCTGCCGCCATGCAAAAGCTGGCCAACGCGCTGACCTCCGATGAAGTCAAAGCGTTTATTGACGAAAAGTACAACGGCGCGGTGGTGCCTGCGTTCTAACGGCCTGCCGACGACCGTCGGGCAGTCAAAAAAAAGCCGGTGGGAGCCAAGCTCTCACCGGCTTTTCTGTTTATTGAGAAACAGGGCGGGTTATTCGCCGCCCCAGTTGGTTTTTGGATCGGGTGTCATCCGCAGGTAATGACGCACTTTGTCGTAGCCTTTCGGGAACCGCTGTTTGATTTCTTCCTCATCCTGCAATGAGGGCACAATGACAACGTCTTCGCCTCGTTCCCAGTTACCCGGGGTGGCCACCTTGTGATTGTCCGTCAGTTGCAGGGAGTCAATCACCCGCAGAATTTCATTGAAATTACGGCCGGTGCTTGCCGGGTAAGTGATCATCAGCCGAATGACCTTGTTGGGGTCGATCACGAACAGGGAGCGCACCGTATGCGTGTCGTCGGCTTTCGGGTGGATCATGCCGTACAGTTCCGACACCTTGCGGTCCGGGTCGGCGATGATCGGAAAGTTCACCACGCAGTTTTGGGTTTCGTTGATGTCCTTGATCCACTCCAGATGGGAATCGACGGAATCGACGCTCAGGGCGATGGCCTTGACGTCGCGCTCTGCGAAGGCGTCTTTCAGTTTCGCCGTCAGCCCCAGTTCGGTGGTGCAAACCGGAGTGAAATCCGCCGGATGGGAAAACAACACGCCCCAGCTGTCTCCCAACCACTCGTGAAAGCGGATGGGGCCGTCACTGGACTGTTGTTCAAAGTCCGGGGCGATGTCACCTAGTCGTAAGCTCATACCGTTTTCTCCTTTCGCATGATTCGGCACACTTGTTAGTCATAAGACCGATCATGACAAGAAGCAAGGTTTGTGATCCGGATCACCGGGCTAGGCGCGTTGCTTCTCAAAATACTCCCGGGTCAGCTTGAAGACCACAGGGCTGAGCAAGGCCAGGGCAATCAGGTTCGGTAACGCCATCATGGCATTCAGGGTGTCCGCGATCAACCAGATCAGGCCCAGATTAACCGTCGCACCCAGCGGAATGACAAGCACCCACAGCACCCGGTAGGGCACGATCGCTTTCACCCCGAACAAAAACTCCACGCTGCGCTCCCCGTAGAACGACCAGCCCAGCATAGTGGTAAAGGCAAAGATGGCCAGCGAAATAGCAACCACATAATTGCCGATACCCGGCGCGCCCTGGGCGAACGCCATGGAGGTCAGGGCAGCGCCGGACTCGCCGGAGGTCCAGGCACCGGAGGTGATGATCACCAGGCCGGTGATGGAGCAGATGATGATGGTGTCAATAAAGGTGCCCAGCATGGCCACCATGCCCTGTTTGATCGGGTTGTTGGTTTGCGCCGCCGCGTGGGCGATCGGCGCGGAGCCCAGACCCGCTTCGTTGGAAAAGATACCACGAGCCACCCCAAACCGCAGGGCTGCCCACACCGCCGCACCGGCAAAGCCGCCCTGGGCTGCTATTGGGCTGAACGCGTGGGTGAAAATCAGCCGGATGGCTTCCGGAATGGCGGTCGCATTGATGGCCAGCACGACCAGACCGGCCAGCACGTAGGAGATCGCCATGAAGGGTACCAACGCACTGGCCACCTGGCCGATGCGCCGAATACCACCGATCAGTACCATGCCGACCAGAACCATCAGAATGACGCCGGTCAACCAGGCGGGCATACCGAAATTGGCCTCGAGCACGTCCGCGACCGAGTTGGCCTGCACCGTGTTGCCGATGCCAAAACCGGCAATGGCGGCAAAAATGGCAAACAGCACGCCGAGCCAGGCCCATTTTTTACCCAACCCGTTGCGAATGTAGTACATCGGCCCACCCACGTGGGCCCCGCGTTCGTCGACTTCGCGGAAACGCACGGCCAGCACGGCTTCGGCGTATTTGGTGGCCATCCCCACCAGCGCGGTCAGCCACATCCAGAACAAGGCTCCCGGCCCGCCGAGGAAAATGGCCGTGGCCACACCGGCAATGTTACCGGTGCCAACGGTGGCAGACAGGGCGGTCATCAGCGCCTGGAATGGGGGATTTCACCGTCCTTGGCAAGCCCGGTGCGGCCTTCCCACATGAGTTTGAAACCCGCCCGGAGGTTGAGGATGGGCATGAGCTTCAGGCCAAGACTGAGAAACAGTCCGACGCCGAGTATCATTACCAGCATGGGGGGGCCCCAAACCAACCCGTTAATATAGCTAACAAAGGACTCGAATGCGGTCATAACGTTCTCCGGCTTTTATTATTATCGCTGCAGATGTGTGCTGCAGATCGTAGATCGCCAGTCTAATGGGAAAGCACCGTCTGTAAACAGTTTGTTCGGGGAATGTGCGCAGGATCACATCGGTAATGGCCAGCCCGGGACGGGTGGCTGGCCATTCAGTCAGGGGTGGGGAGCCCACCCCGGCGTTGTCAGCGGCCGCGCATGCCACCTTTCAGACTGCGGCTCTGGGCCGCACGGCTGACGGCTTCAAGACTGAGGACCGGCCGGACCGGGTGGTTCCGTTCGCGGGTTTGGCCGCTGGCCGCAAGGCGCTTGCGCCGAAGGCGCACGATCAGATTACTCAAACGCATAAAAACCTCCAAAAAAGCTGGTACGCCTCACCTCGGGTGTTGCCGGAGCAAACCCGGTAAACGTCTGAGCTTGAAGAAAAAAAGCGACGCAAAACGCCGCGCCTGAAAGGCTGGTGAACAGCCTTCCTGATGGTCGTCTGACTGTACAGTAAGTAACCAGCAGGCAACAATAAGTAGGGGCACGGACAAAGGCCCCGTTTCGCTTTCTGTTTGCCATGATTTTGCCTATGGTTAATAAGTAGGCTGACGCGAAAATCGTGCCGTGCTACCGACTGCAGTGCTGGTTTTGGCATTGAGATCTGCAAACTGGGGGTGCTTAACATGCGTTCATTGACCGTCTCCGATGTGATGTGGAGCCATATTCAACCGATACGTTGCGGTACGCCTTTAACCAAGGTGGTCAAAATACTGCTCACTCATCACGTGACCGGTTTGCCGGTGGTGAATGATCAGCTCCGGGTGGTGGGGTTTGTATCCGAACAGGATTGCATTCACGCCTTGTTGGTCAGCAATTATCACTGTGAAGGGGAGCCCGTGGTGGATGATGTCATGTTCGATGCGCCACTTTTGGTATCCGGCGACACCGCGATGGTTGATCTGGCGCAGCGACTCGGGGCAGGCCGGCCCAAGGTGTACCCCGTGGTGGAGAACGACCGGCTGATCGGCATTATTACCCGCACGGCCATTCTTGCCCAACTGGCGAAGTCTGGCTGCGGTATCGATATGCCGCGCTTTGCCTCCACTGAGTAACAAGGGGCAGTGGGCCACGCCGGAGGTCAAGCCCCGGTGTGGCCGTTACGATCGGTCCCGGCCGTGATCCGCGGATTGCGCGCACCGGGGGGCATGGGCTGCTGCACGGGCAAAAAGAAAAAACAGCCGCACCCCGAGAAGTACCCCCGCAGAAACAAGCCCGGCGGTTATTCCGACCCAGAATCCCGCCGCGCCCATCGCGGGCACGACCAGGTCGGTGAAGGTGAGTGTGTGCCCCATTGGTAAACCGAGTCCCCAGAATGAAAACAGCATAATCGCCATGGGCCAGCGGGTGTCTTTATAACCCCGCAACGCACTGATGCAGGTGATCTGGATGACGTCGGCTATCTGGAACACGGCGGCGTACATCAACAGTGACAGGGTGACCGCCTGCACCGCAGGATCGCTGGTATAGAGCGCGGCAATGGGCGCCTTGAAGATAAACAGCAAGCTGGCAAACAACAGGGCGATGGCCGCAGCCAGGATGAGCGCGCTGCGGGACAGGAGTCTGGCGCTCGCCGGTGCCCGCGCGCCTACCAGAAAACTCACCCGCAACGTGAGTGCCATACCCAGACTCAGGGGCAGCATGAACACCACCGAAACCACGTTCAGGGCGATCTGATGCCCGGCCACCACCACCGGTCCCAGGGGCGCCAGGAATAGCGCAATCACCGAAAACATGCTGGCTTCCACAAAAATGGTAAAGCCAATGGGGATACCCAGCCGGAGGATATAGCGGATGGTTGGCAGGTCGGGTTTCAGCCACCCCGCCAGCAGGTTGAAGCGCCGGAACGCTCTGCTGCGATTCAGATAGATCAGCAGGCCGATGGCCGCTATGCCGTTGGAAATGGAGGTGGCCCAGCCACAGCCGATACCGCCCATCGCCGGCAGCCCGAGCTTGCCGTAGATGAAAATGTAATTAAGCGGCAAATTGATCAGCATGCCCAGCATGGAAAACGCCATGATCACCTGGGTGCGCCCCAGCCCATCGGTCAGCCCCCGCAGCGCGGTGATCAGCAACAACGCCGGAATGCCCCAGGCAAACGCTCGCAGGTACCCCTGGGTGATGCGGGCGGTACCGGATTCCAGCCGCAGCACTTCCAACACCGGGTGCACGCTGGTCAGCAGCAGGATCATAATCAGTGCCCCCGCACCGGCGATGTAGATGCCCTGCCAGGTGACCGGCATGATCTGGCTGAAGGTTCTGGCCCCACGAAAACCGGAGATGATCGGCTGCAGCGCACTCAGTGTGCCCATGAACAGCAAAAACAGCGGCATCCACAAGCTGCTGCCGATACCGACCCCGGCCAGATCTTCGGCGCTGGCGTGGCCGGCCATCACCGTATCAATGACCCCGTTGCCCATTTGAGCAAGCTGGGCAATCAGGATCGGTCCCCCGAGCGTGGCCAGCACATTCCACTCGCTCAGGGTCCGCTGCAACAGCGGCTGCCGGTTTTCAGGGATGGGTTGGTGTGTCTGGTCCATGATCAAGACCTTGCGATGGCGTGGGTCCGCAGCTGGGACGTTCGGATGAAATGTTACCGGAAACGTCATTGTGACGTGCATAAGGGAAGGTGCTTGTGGATAATGGCCTGTTCTCCGTATGCCGGAGTAACATTCTTGAAGTAGCTGCAGTGAACTGATGCCAAAATCGGAACCCAACATGTTGAGCCCTGAAGCCCTGGCGGTGCAGACCGCCCTGATCGAGCGTGGACTGGAAACACCCCTGAACGAAAATGTGCTGACCCGTGATCAGAAAGTCGAGCGCATTCAGGGCCTGATGGCGGAAGTCGTCGCCACCCTGGGGCTGGATCTGAACGATGACAGCCTGACCGAGACACCGGCGCGGATCGCACGGATGTACGTGGACGAGGTGTTTTCCGGCCTCGACTACCGGCAGTTCCCGAAAATGTCGCGCATTGACAACAAAATGGGCGTGGATGAAATGATCCGGGTGCGCGACGTGGCGGTGTTGAGCACCTGTGAACACCACTTCGTCATCATTGATGGCTTCGCCAAGGTGGCGTATCTGCCCGCTGCCAAGGTGATCGGCCTGTCCAAGATCAATCGCATCGTGCGCTTTTTTGCCCAGCGTCCCCAGGTGCAGGAACGACTCACTCAGCAGGTGCTGGTCGCCCTGCAAACCTTGCTCGAAACCGAGGACGTCGCGGTGCACATCCAGGCGACCCATTATTGTGTGAAGGCGCGGGGCGTAGCCGACGCCAACTCGGAAACCGAAACCCTCGCCCTGGGTGGTGTATTCAAAACCGATCCCGCCCGCCGGCGTGAATTTCTGGACTGATTGCTATGGCGTTACTGGTTTTTGTCACCGTGTTGTGGGCGTTTTCGTTCAGCCTGATCGGCGAATATCTGGCCGGTCAGGTGGACAGTGATTTTGCCGTGCTCAGTCGCGTCGTGCTGGGGGCGCTGGCGTTTTTGCCGCTGACCCGCTGGCGGGGAGTGCCCGGGCGCCTGCAGCTGGGCATTATGGTCACCGGTGCGTTGCAATTCGGGGTAACTTACCTGTGCCTGTACCGTTCCTTCAGTTATCTGACGGTGCCAGAGGTGCTGCTGTTCACCATCTTTACCCCGCTGTACGTCACCCTGATCGACGACGCCTTCAACCGACGCTTTTCACCGGTAGCCCTGCTGGCGGCCGCCGTGGCGACCCTGGGCGCGGGCATCATCCGGTACGACGGGTTAAGTGACAGTTTCATCACCGGCTTTTTGCTGTTGCAGCTGGCCAACTTCACCTTTGCCGCCGGCCAGGTCGGGTATAAGCACCTGATGCGCGACAACCCCCTGACACTGCCCGCCTACCGCACTTTCGGGTATTTCTTTTTCGGAGCCCTGGTGATTGCCGGCCCTTCGTTTCTGATCTTCGGTGACCCCACCCGCATGCCGACCACCGGCACTCAGTGGGGCATACTGGTGTGGTTGGGGCTGGCCGCGTCCGGGCTGGGCATGTACCTGTGGAACCGGGGCGCCTGCCTGGTCGATGCGGGTACGCTGGGGATCATGAACAATATGTTGGTACCGGCCGGCTTGCTGGTCAATCTGGTGATCTGGAACCGGGATGCCGACCTGTTGCGGCTGGGGGTAGGCGGCAGTGTGATCGTGCTGTCGCTGGTCCTGAACGCCCGTTACCACCCCCGGGCCAGACTGGCGGTGTGATCTCCGCCGCTACACGCCGGCGGGCAGGTTCGCCGTTTCACCGTAAAGCCACTGCAGATCCGGGGCCCCGCTGCGGGCCCCGGCTGCTGACAGGAATCAGACTGCAATGAGGAAGAATCTCCCGGTTACGCAAACCGAAGCCCGCATGCGCGAGGGCGGACGTTTGATTACCACCACCAATCTCAAAGGTGTGATCACGTACTGTAATGATGAATTTGCCGAGATCAGCGGGTTCCGCCCCGAAGAGCTGATTGGTCAGGCTCACAACATCATCCGCCACCCGGATATGCCGCCGGCGGTGTTCAAGGGTATGTGGGAGACCATCCGGGCGGGCAAACCGTGGATGGGGATCGTAAAAAACCGCGCCAAAAACGGTGATTTTTACTGGGTCAGCGCCTACGTCACCCCTATCTGGGAACGCGGGCAGATGGTGGGCTACGAGTCGGTGCGCGTCGAACCGAGCCGAGAGCAGGTCGCCCGTGCCGCCAGCGTCTACCAAAAACTGAACGCCGGCGGGTCGGTGGTGGGCAAGGCTGGCCGGGCGCTGCTGGTGGCCCGCTCCTCCTGGCCCTTGCTGCTGTCGCTGCTGATCAGTCTGGCTGCGCTCGGGCTCAGTCATACCGGCGCCATGGTGACGACCCTGATCATCGCCCATGTCATTGGCGGGGTGGCGTTTCACCGGGTGCTGGCCGCGCGCCTGCAGCGGGTGATTGATCTGCGGCCGGATGCGTTTACCGAC
Organism: Marinobacter sp. X15-166B; assembly: GCF_001752365.1. Lineage (GTDB taxonomy): Bacteria > Pseudomonadota > Gammaproteobacteria > Pseudomonadales > Oleiphilaceae > Marinobacter. The sequence goes on from NZ_MEIY01000001.1 coordinate 1,478,338, forward strand.
CCGTTGGTGGCACTCACCTACACCGCGGAGCAGGGGTTGTTTGCACGCCTGTCCATGGTGCTGCTGAGTGAGGACGCGCGCATCCGTACGGCGCTGGCACGGGTCGAAGATCAGGCCGAGATCCTGCAGGCCAAAGCCCACGACAGCATGCGCCTGATCCGGGAAGGGGCTGAAGCCATCGCCCTGCAGCGCAGTGAGACCGATCAAACGGCGTCGGCGATGAACGAAATGACCGCGTCCATTCAGGAGGTCACCGAAAGTGTGAGCCACAACGCCCGGGAAGCGGAACAGGTGAGCCGGCTCGCAGCCAGCGGTGGCGAGGTCAGCGCCCAGGCCCTGGCCTCCATCGAACAACTGGTCGAGGAGGTCAACGGCATTGGCGGGGCAATTGGCAAACTGGGGGAGTCGACGCACAGCATCGGTGAGGCCGCACAACTGATCTCCGACATCGCCGAGCAGACCAACCTGCTGGCGCTGAACGCCGCTATTGAAGCCGCCCGCGCCGGCGAACAGGGACGGGGCTTTGCGGTGGTGGCGGACGAGGTGCGTTCGCTGGCCGCCCGCACCCGCGATTCCACCAGCAGAATCCAGCAGGTGATTGACGATTTCCGCCAGCAGGTGGAAGTGGCGGTGCAGGCCACCCGGGAAGGGGAAAGTGTCGCCATTGCAGGGCTCGACAGGGTCCGCGCCGCAGAACAATCCCTGCAGGAGGTGATGGCGTCCATCGACCGTATCTCCGACAGTTTCATCAGCATGTCCGCCGCCTTCGAAGAGCAGAGCCAAGTGGCTGATGGCATCAACCGGCAGGTGGTGGAGATCGCCGAACTGGCGGATAGCAGCACCGAGAAAGCGGGTGCGGCCCGCAGAACCAGTGAAGAAACCAGCGAAATGTCCCAGGGGCTGAAAGATCTGGTGGTCCGTTTTATCAATAAAAACTGATGGTTAATTGAGCGCTAACCGGGCGGGTGGCCGCCCCGGTGCAGCTTCGGCTGGTAACCCGAACCCACTGCTGGCAAAATTCTGCAACAACGGCCGTCGTTTTAGCGGCGGCCCCCCCCGCGTTCTGTGAAGATACTCATACAAAGACAGGATTTTAATAATGACAAGTTCCAACCGCCCGGCGGGTGACTCTGTACAGCCAGGACGTGGCCTGTGGTCGTCCCGCATGGCTTTTATTCTTGCGGCGACCGGTTCGGCCGTCGGCCTGGGCAACGTGTGGAAATTCCCGTACATCACCGGAGAAAACGGGGGTGGTGCCTTCGTGCTGGTGTATCTGGCGTGCATTGCTGTCATCGGCGTGCCGATCATGATGGCCGAGATCTTCATCGGCCGCAGTGGCCGTCATGATCCGGTGTCCAGCATGCGGCTGGTGGCCGAGCGCAACCTCAATTCACCGCACTGGCGTATTTCGGCCGTTGTCGGGGTGATCGCCGCGTTCGTGATTCTGTCATTTTACTCGGTGATCGGGGGCTGGGCCGCCTCCTTTGTCGGGCATGCGGCGATGGGCGACTTCACCGGCAAGGACGCCGAGGCCATCGGCGGTATCTTCTCCGGGTTGCTGGCCAGTCCGGTGATGCTGATGGTCTGGCACAGTCTGTTCATGATTCTGGTGACCGTGGTGGTGGCCCGGGGGCTCAAGTCGGGCCTGGAAAAAGCGGTCACCATTCTCATGCCGGCTTTGCTGGTCCTGCTGCTGATCACCGTCGGCTACGCCGCCACTACCGGGCATTTTGGGGCCGCGGCGTCGTTTCTGTTCAAACCCGATTTCGGCGCGCTGACCATCGGTGGGGTGCTGACCGCATTGGGGCACGCCTTTTTTACTCTGAGTCTGGGAATGGCAATCATGATGGCTTACGGCTCCTACCTCGGGCGCGACATCAACGTGGGGCGCACGGCCATCACCATCTCCCTGCTGGACACAGTGGTGGCGTTACTGGCCGGGCTGGCGATATTCCCGATTGTGTTTGCCAACGGCTTGGAGGCGGGTGCCGGACCGGGGCTCATTTTCCAAACCCTGCCGCTGGCTTTCGGCCAGATGCCCATGGGCAGTCTGTTCGGAACCCTGTTCTTCGTGCTGCTGGTGTTCGCCGCCTGGACCTCGGGAATTTCCCTGCTGGAGCCGGTGGTGGAGTGGGCTGAAGAAAAATTCAGCATGACCCGGCGGGGCAGCGCGGTGGCGATGGGCTTTGCCTGCTGGTTGCTGGGTATCGCTTCGGTGCTGTCCTTAAATGAATGGTCCGGGTTTGCCCCATTGGGGATGTTTGCCGCCTTTGAAGGCATGACCATTTTCGATTTGCTGGATTACTTCACCGCCAACTTCATGTTGCCCATCTCCGGTCTGCTGACCGCCATATTTGTCGGCTGGTTTGTCGCCAAAGAGTCCATTCAGCAAGACCTGGCGTTGTCGGCGTCCGCCTTCACCCTGTGGATCAACCTGCTGCGCTTCATCACCCCCGTGGCGGTTATCCTGGTGTTCGTTTATACCCTGTTCGGCGACCAGTTGTTCGGCTGACGGACCCTGCTCACCGTGGCTCCGGTCATGGTGAGCAGCCCCGGGTGGGGATTAATCATCTTCCGGGTCAGTAGCGGCCCGCAGTGCCTCCAGGTGCGGTTTGACCGCCCGGACGTCATCTGCAGGGGCGTTGCCCGCCTGCGCCATGGCCGACATGGCCCCGCCCATCATGGCTTTGAATTGCTCCTTTTGCGCCGCCGTCAGGTTGGGGTTGTTGTCCAGTTCGGCCAGGGCGTTCTCCATTTCCTGCGCCATGCGCGGGTCCTGATTCTCCATTTCTAATGCCATCCAGGCGTGGAATATACGGTCTCCGGTCTGGGCCCATTGATCCGGGTTGGCGAATCCGTGGCGTTTCACCACGCCGGCGAGTTTGTCGTAGACCGAATGTCCCTTGATGCTCTGCAGGGATTTGGAGAAAACGTGTTCCATATCCGGCATGGACAAATCCGCTGCCTCGCTGGCGTCGAGATCCTCGGTCAGCGCCTCGAATTCATCCTCCATGGTGCTCAGCTCCTCCAGGCTGGCAATGAAATTGGTGATCGTCCGGTCGCTGAGCGTGTCAGCGTGGCTGTAGGTGGCGACCAGCAGGGTGGTGATCACCAGGGCTCGGACGAGGTTTATCGCATTCATGGCACACACTCCTTATGATTTAAGGGCTCAAACAAACCCGGGGATGGCTACAACATAGGCCGGTTTTGGCGGTTTCGGCAAGTGGCGGTATGCCGGGGTCGCGGATATTTTTTGCGCCGGCGGTGAACCTTTCCCCCTGCACGGGCGTCTATACACCAAGGCAGGAGAAGACCATGAAACATATATTGCGGTATTTCATTCTCGCCCTGATGGCCGGGTTGCTCGGCTTTCAGGTGAATGCAGCGGACTCCACCGGGGCATCCCGCTATGCGCCTGACGAACCGGGGCTGGCGGTCGCGACCTTTGCCGGGGGGTGCTTCTGGTGTGTGGAGGCCGGATTCGAAAAAATTCCAGGGGTGGTTGAAGCGGTGTCCGGGTACAGCGGCGGTGACGAGCCGGATCCGACCTATAAGACCGTGTCGTCCGGGGCGACCGGGCACACCGAGGCGGTGCAGGTGTATTACGACCCCAAGGTGATCACCTATGAAGGGTTACTGCAGGGGTTGTGGCGCATGATGGATCCGACGGATGCCAACGGCCAGTTTGTTGACCGGGGGCAGCAGTACCGGCCGGCGGTGTTCTACCAGAACGACAGGGAACGGCGTCTGGCCACTGAGGCCAAGGCCGCGCTTGACGCTTCGGGGGTGTACGAACAACCGGTGGTGATTGAAATCGTGCCGCTGACGCGCTTCTATGCGGCGGAGGAGTACCACCAGGATTATTACAAAAAGAACCCGGTACGTTACAAGTTCTATACCTTCAATTCCGGTCGCTACCAGTTTGTGGACAAGGTGTGGGGGGAACAACGCCACGTCGATTTCTCCCAGTATCGGCCGACCACGGAGGCTGACGGGGTCGCCGAGCCGGAGCCGCAGGGCTTCGATGAGCACAGCTTCGTCAAGCCCGCCGATCGCGAGCTCAAGCGGCGGCTGACCCCGCTCCAGTATCAAGTCACCCAGAACGACGCCACCGAACGCGCCTTTGCCAACCCCTACTGGGACAACACCCGGGCCGGCATATACGTGGACGTGGTCTCCGGTGAACCGTTGTTTTCCTCCGCGGACAAATACCGCTCGGGCACCGGTTGGCCCAGCTTTACCCGCCCCATCAGACCCGATGCGGTAGTGGAAAAAGAAGACCGCTCCTGGTTCGGAGTGCGCACTGAAATCCGCAGCCGGGTGGCCGATTCCCACCTGGGTCACGTCTTTGACGACGGTCCGGCCCCCGCCGGTCTGCGTTATTGCATGAATTCGGCGGCGCTGCGGTTTATTCCTCTGGAGCAGATGGCGGCGGCCGGGTACGGTGAATACCTCGACCAGGTGGCCGGAAATTAGTACCCCGTCCGGCTCAGAGCCACAGATCCGCCAGCGGCGTCTCCGGGCTGAAGTGATGCTGAATCTGGGCTTGCAACAGTTCAGCCGTCGCCAGGGCGTCGGTGAGGGCGTTGTGCGGGGGGTAGTGGGGCAGGCGGTAGCGCACCCGGCAGTCCGGCAAGCGCACCGATATCGGTTTTTTGCCTTGCACCCACTGGGCCCACCAACCGGGGCTGCGTTTCGGGTGCAGGTAAGACTCGATGGCGATGGTATCAATCACCGGGAACTGGATACCCTCCCCCAGCCGGGCCTGCAGGGCAACATCCAGAAACGGCCGCTCGATGTGACGGTAGTGCACCACCGCGATACGTCCGGCCATGACACTCAGGATCTCGTCCAGAACCTCGTCAATATCCGGAGCATCCTCGATATCCGAGTGGGTAATCCCGTGGATGGTGACGGAGGTCGGGTGCAGGGGTACCTGGGGGCGCAACAGCCAGTGGTGCGCCCCGGCGACCCGTATCCGTGCCAGCTCAAATGGCAGCAGGCCAATGCTGACAATGGAATCGTCCACCGGGCTCAGCCCCGTGGTCTCGAAATCCATCGCCACCATCGGCACTTCAGCCATCGGCGTTTCCGGATCCGGCCAGCCCGCCTGATAAAAGGCTTGCAAACGGGGGTCCACGGTTTCGGCTTGCAGCTTGCGCAACCGCTCGGGCCAGCTCAGCTTGCGGGCCGCCCCGGATTTCAAATGTCGTGTGCGTGAATACAGCATGACCAGGCCTCAGGAAATATTGCGGCCCGCCGGGGCGTGGTAGCGGTACCTCAGAAATCGCTGGGCGTTGCTGACCACCTGGAACGCATCTTTCAGGTGACTGCGCTCGAACGGTGACAGATCTTCCGGGCGCACGTTATTGTCCGGCTCCCGCCCGGCCTCAATAGCCAGCGCCTGATGGCGGATGCGGACGATGGCAATGAACTCGAGGGCATCCCGCAGGTTATTGACGCCGTCTTCCGGTAACAGATTGGTTTTGGCGATGGCCCGCAGGCGCAAAAAGGAATTCTGGGCCAGGGAGCCGCAGGCCAGTGAGTGAATGCGGATCAGATCGGACACCGGCGCTGTGCCCCGTCGCTTGAGGTTGAAGGTCTTGTTCTGTTTGCCGTCGGTTTCCATCACAAAGGTACGGAAGAAACCCAGTGGTGGCGTACGGTTGAGGGCGTTGCGCGCCATATACGCGAGAAAACGCTGGCTGCGACTGGCTTTCTCGGCCACCAGTTTCTTCAGGATCTCGGCGAATTCGGTTTCCCCGTAGATGCCGTCCAGATCAAAGAAAATACTGCTGTGCAGCAAGGCTTCCGCCTTCGGGTTGAGAATCCAGTCGGTGAAGTACTCTTTCCACACCCGCAGCGGCTGACGCCATTTGGGGTTGGTGGCCATGATGTCCCCGGCGCAGTAGCTGTAGCCGCACTCCGCCAGACCGTCACTGACGAATTTGGCCAGCGCCAGAAAATACTCGTCGTGTTGCTCCGGATCAAAGCTGTCATCCAGCACCATGGCGTTGTCCTGGTCGGTGACCACCAGTTGTTCGTCCCGTGCCATGGAACCCAGCGCCATAAAGCAGTAGGGCACCGGCGGCGGACCCAGCTTGGCTTCGCCCAGTTCCAGCAGCCGTTGGGTAAAACTGCGGCCGATCCCCGCCAGAGCGCTGCCAATCATGTGGGAATTGGCGTCTTCGTTGACCATACGCACAAAGGTGTCGGGCACATCGCGGCTGACTTTCTTGAGCCCTTCCACCGTGTCCTGATGGAAGATATGGCTGACCACAAACACACTGCTCTGGGTATCGTGTCTGATGATGTCAGACAGGGAAATCACCCCGCGGGGCTCACCGTGTTCGACCACCGGCAGATGGTGGACGTTGTTGTGCAGCATGCTGAGCAATGCCTCAAAAATAAAGGCGTGGGCCGGTATGGTAATCAGCCCCGTGGACATGATGTCACCGATCGGGGTTTCCGACGGCAGCGCCTCGGCCAGGGCCCGGGTGCGCATGTCCCGGTTGGTGACAATGCCCGCCATTTTGGGGGGCTCAACGCTCTCATCCATCAACAGCAGGGAGGACACGCTCTCCTCCGCCATCATGCGGGCCGCTTCCTGCAGACGCATGGTGGTGGGTGCGGTGACCGGCGCCCTGGAGATCAGCCGGGAAATTCGGGCGGTCATCAGTTTGTTGGAACTCTCCCGGCGCGAAACGGCAGTGCGCAGCCGGGTATGGTCTTCCAGCTCAACAAAATCGGCAAAATTGTCGTCGGTTTCCCACAGGTGCCGAAACACCGGCTCGGGGATCAGGTATATCAGGGTGTCTTCCAGCGCTTTGGCCGGGAAACGTACGCTCTTGTTGAGCATCAGACCGAATTGACCGAACACCGCCCCCTCGGTGATGCGGTTGAAAAGAATGCCGGTACGTCGGTAGACCTCCACCGCGCCACTGCGGATGTAGTGCAGATAATTGTTCGGTTCGCCCAGTGTTAAAATGTCCGTCCCCGCGCGAAAGTAGGCCACTTCTATGTTGTTGACCACATAGACCAGAGTTTCTTCGGGCAGTTCGTTAAACGGAGGAAATTGGCTCAGATGATTTCGGATTTCAATCAATTCTGCTTGCATGCAATGGGTCCGCTTCGGTTCAATGGCTGATTACACAAGGCTGCCGGTCCAAGCTGGCGGCGTCGTAACAGCATAGCAGTCAACGCCCTGGAGTCGCGAATGGAAACAACAACCTGCCACACTTTGGTGCTGGGCGGCATACGTTCCGGTAAAACCGGATTGGCGGAAGCGCAGGCGCTGGCTCAGCCCCGGCCGGTGGTTTACCTGGCCACCGCCACCGCCGGCGACGTGGAGATGGCCAGCCGGATCAGCCGGCACCAGGCGTCCCGGCCCGGGGACTGGGGACTGGTGGAAGAACCGCTGCACCTGGGCCAGGTGTTGTGGCACCAGGGACGACACAGTCCGGCTCCCTGCCTGTTGATTGACTGCATGAGCCTGTGGGTGAGTAACCTGCTGCACGCCGGTGACGAGCTGTTCCGGCACCAGCGCGACGACTTTCTGCAGCAAATCGAAGCCTATCCGGGGCCATTGGTGGTGGTCAGCAATGAAACCGGCCTGGGAACCGTCGGTATGGACCCCCTGACCCGACGGTTTTGCGATGAAATGGGCTGGCTCAATCAGATGCTGGCGCAGCGCTGTGACCGGGTGCTGATGGCGGTGGCCGGGTTGCCGCTGGTGCTGAAGGATCAGGCCGCTGCCGGACATCGCTAGCGTCGGCCGGCGCAGGGCGGAGGAATGATCCATACTGTGGCGGGAATGGACACAAAAGCTGCACCGACATGATTCGACCGACACTCCGCCAACCTCACCTTCTCGCCGTTTTGGGGCTGTTGCTGTTGGGCGTGCTGGGCAGCACAAGCGGCTTCGCCCAGGTGCAGATCCATGCTTTGGAGCAAGCCGATAAAACCGCTTCCCCGGAGCAGAAAATCCCGGTGATCGAGGCCCCGGAGGAATCGGAGACCCCCGCTCCTTTACCGATCGAAACCCCCAGTGAATCCGCCGCCGAAATCCGCCAGGAACTGCAATCCTTCACCCGCGCACTCAGGGAACGCCGTGAGGCTCTGGCGCAAACCCGGCAGCGCCAGGAAGTGGCTGAAGTCCGGCTGAGCCGGTTGGCGGCTGAGTTCACCAGCTTGCAACAGCGTCTGGACGCAGTGGGGCTGGATCTGACCAAAAACTACGCCAATTTGCTGCGTCAGCGCCTGGAGCGCCTGAAACAAAAACATCTCGCCGATAACCTGGCTCCGGCCATCAAGGAGCAGCTCGAGGCCGCCCGCATCGAGCAGTTTCAGCTGGAGGAATTTGATGCGGTGTTGGGGGAAACGGGCAGCACCCGGTTGCTCGAGCAGCGGGCGGCGTTACTGACCAATCTGAGTGAGGCGGTGGGCCAGCACATTGAAGAGCTGAACACCTATTATGAAACCATTCGCCAGCTGGAGGAGCAGATCAGGGATTACCAGGCACTGGTGCGGGAACGGCTGTTCTGGCTGCCGAGCACTGCGCCGGTGAGCTGGCAGAGTGTGGAAGAGTTGTATCAGGCGGCGGGTTGGTTCTTCGAGGGCAGTCATTGGCAGCAGATCGCCACTTCGGTGGGGGCTTCGCTGCGCGCGCGCTGGCGATGGGTGCTGGGCCTGGCAGTGTTACTGGGCATCCTGTTGCTGGGCCGGCGCCGGGCAAAAGCCGCTCTGCTGGCCACCGCCCGACACCTCGGCAATGTGCACCAGGATACCATGGGCGCGACCATCAGAGCGCTGGGTTACAGCGTGTTTCTGGCTTTGTCCGGGGTGGTGGCGCTGTTGTTGCTGGCGCAGACGCTGACTGCGGCGGGTGCGTTCGGGGTGGCCCTCGGCAACGGGCTGGTGAATGCAGCCTTGCTGCTGTTCCTGTTGGGGCTGGTGCAACAGGTGGCCCGTCCGGACGGACTGGGACAGCGCCACTTCAACTGGCATCCGCAAACGCTGCATGCGGTAAGGCGCGGTACGGCACGGCTGTTGTGGGTGCTCTTGCCGGCGGCGGTGTTGGTGCCGGTCACCGAAGCCCCGGTGGGCGAGGCCTACGCCAGCAGCCTGGGGCGGCTGGTGTTTGCCATCGCCTCGGTGGCGCTGGCGGTGTTCGCCCACCGCTTGTTCACCGCCTTCCGCAGCCAGCGGGGCGACCGGCGGAGGTCATTTGCACTGATGGTGATGCATCTGCTGGCGGTGCTTGCCCCGGTGGTGTTTGCGGGGGTGTCGCTGTTTGGTTACCACTACACCGCCATTCAGCTGGAAGGCACTCTGTTTATCAGTGTGTGCTGGCTGGTGCTGCTGACATTGCTGCGCTACCTTTGCCTGCGCGCCCTGTCGGTGCGGGAGCGGCGCCTCACTTTGGAGCGGCTGCGGGTCCAGCGGGCGGCCGAACACGAGCGCGAAGCCATGCTGGAAGCGGCCGGATCGTCCGGCGAGGGGCGCACCGCCAAACTGGAATTGCCGGAGCTGGATCTGCATGACATCAGTAACCAGAGCAAGGCGTTGCTGGGTGTGGTTATTGTTGCCCTGGCCGTGGGCGGGCTGTGGTTCCTGTGGGCACCGGTGTTCCCGGCGCTGAATGTGCTGGACGACATCACCCTGTGGACCGTCATGGAGGGGGCGGACGAACTGCCGATTACCCTGGCGGATCTGGGGCTGACCCTGCTGGTGGTGATGGCCACGGTGTACGCCGCCCGCAATCTGCCGGGGGCACTGGAGGTGACCCTGCTGAGCCGGATGGAGCTGGCCCCGGGCAGCGGTTACGCCATCACCACCGTGGTGACCTACGTGATTGTTATTGTCGGCAGTGTGGTGGCCCTCACCATGATCGGGGCGCAGTGGTCGAAGCTGCAGTGGCTGGTGGCCGCCCTGGGCGTGGGTCTGGGGTTCGGGTTGCAGGAAATCGTCGCCAACTTTGTGTCGGGCATCATTCTGTTGTTTGAGCGCCCCATCCGGGTCGGTGATACGGTCACCATCGACGGCATCACCGGCACCGTGGCGCGCATCCGCACCCGCGCCACTACCCTGGTGGACTGGGATCGCAAGGAACAGGTCATTCCCAATAAAACCTTTGTCACCCAGGACCTGACCAACTGGACCCTGACCGATTCCATCACCCGGGTGATCGTGCGGGTCGGGGTGGCTTATGGCACCGACATTGATCAGGTGCAGGCGTTGTTGCTGGAGCTGGTCTACGCCAACGACCGGGTGACCCGCGACCCTGAACCGGCGGTGTTCTGCGTCGGCCTGGACGACAGCCAGATCGAATTCGAGTTGCGCGTCTTTGTCACCCACATGCTGGACATCATGCCATTGGCCCACGAGTTGCGGGCCGCTATCCCCCCAGCGCTGGCCGCCGCCGGCATTGAGATTCCGTTCCCCCAGCGGGACATCCATGTGCGCACCCCGTTGCCGGTGTACGAGCCGCATCAGGGGCCTGACGCCGCCAAAGACGGTTAAAGCCGTGAGGGGTTGTGGTCATTGAGGCAGCTCATGACCCCATAGGCCGAGCGCTCGATCTGGATCTGGCTGCGGCAGGCGTAGGGTACCGCGATGGCTGAGAACGCCCGCCCCAGGGGCGCTCCCAGCACTTCCGCCAGGATCATGCGGATGACCCCGCCGTGGCAGACCATCAGCAGCCGTTGCCCCGCCAGTTCGGTGGTCCAGTGTTGCCAGGCCTGTTGCACCCGTTGGTAGAACGCGGTCACCGGCTCCCCCTCCGGCGGCGGGTACTGTTCCGGATCCCTCCAGAAACGGGAAAGTGCTTCATGCTCGGTGGCCATGATGGTGGCCGCGGTCTGCCCTTCCCAGCGGCCAAAACTGATTTCCCGCAGCCGGTCGTCGCTGTACAGCGGCAGTTGCTGCTGATTGGCGTAATACTGGGCAAAGGGCGCGCAGCGGAGCATGGGTGAGGTGATCACCGCATCCCAGCGGTCTTGCGGGCTGATGGCCTCGCGCATTTGTTGCCAGCCCAGCTCGCTGAGCGGGTCGTCCTGGCTGCCGCGAAACATGGGGCCCCCTTCGGGTTCACCATGGCGTAACACGTCGATCCGGGTGGTGGTGGCTTCATTGTCCATCACTGACTCCTGCATCGGCAAAACTGGCCATGCCATTGTGCAGCGCACAGGCGGCCCTCAGTAAAGGCACCGCCACGGCGGCGCCGCTACCTTCCCCCAGACGCATGCCCAGGTCCAGCAAAGGCCGCGCGTCCAGAGCGTTCAATACCAGGGTGTGTCCGGGTTCGGCCGAGCGGTGTGAGAAGTGCAGCCAGGCGCCCACCGCCGGTTGCTGCCGCACCGCGACCAGGGCGGCCACCGACACCATATAGCCATCCACCAGGACCGGGATACGACGTGCCGCACAGCCAAGGATGGCCCCGGTTAACGCGGCAATCTCGAATCCGCCGAGCGACGCCAGCGCCACCAACGGGTTCGTGGCATCCACGCCATGGTGCGTCTGGTGGCGGTGCAGGGCCCGGGAGATCACCTGGGCCTTGTGACCGACCCCGGCAGGGTCCAGCCCGGTGCCCGGGCCCGCCAGTTCGTCGGGGCGGGCCCCCAGCAAGGCACAGGCCAGGGCTGCTGCGCTGGTGGTGTTGCCAATGCCCATGTCACCGCCAATAAACAAGTGCGCCTCCTGTTCCAGCGCCCTTTGGGCTGCCTGCTCACCCTCGTGCATGGCTTGCGCGGCCTGCTCCGGCGACATGGCGTCGCGAACCGCCAGATTGGCGGTGCCGGCGGCGATGGTGTGATCCAGCACCCCGGGTAATTCGGGCAATGGCGCTACCGTCCCCAGATTCACTACCTCAAGCGTAGCACCCAATTCTCGGGCCAGCACACAGATGGCGGCACCGCCCCGGGCAAAGTTGACCACCATCTGCCCGGTGACCGCTTGGGGAAACGCCGAGATGCCTTCGGCACAGACGCCATGGTCCGCCGCAAACACGCAGATGGCCACCCGATCCACCGCCGGGGTGGTGGTGGCTTGCTGGCCGCACAGGGTAATGGCCAGGGTTTCCAGCCGGCCAAGGGAGCCGGGGGGCTTGGTGAGCGCATGCTGTTGTTGCGCGGCCTGTTCCGAACAGGGGACGTCTGGTGCCGGAAACGAGCCGGGCCAGTCAGGGGAATTGGACATTACAGAGACCTTCGTACATGGATAAACCGCAAAAACTTCCGCTTGTGGCGGCGTGTCGGGCGCAGAGGCGCTGCCAGGGTGTAAAATCATACGCCGGCGGGGCGCAATCAGGTAGGCTTGGCCGCATTATCATCTGGTCTGTCAGGGAAAACCTGTGGTGTTATTCGTCCCCTTCATTGTCTGCACACTTGCACTGATGGTTGATCACGCGCTGGGTGAACCGCGCCGACTGCACCCGCTGGTGGGCTTTGGCCGCCTGGCCATCGCCGTAGAAAAGCGACTGAACACCAGCCCGGAGCGCCCGCTGCCAAGCCTGCTGGCCGGTGGGGCCGCCCTGCTGTTGCTGATGGTGCCTGTCCTGGCACTGGCAGTCTGGGTGACGGTCGCACTCGAAGGGCCGGGGCTGATAGCCGCCCAGGTTGTTGCGCTCTGGCTGGCTGTGTCACTCCGGGGACTGACCGAACATGGCCGAGCCGTTGCCGAACCATTACAGGCGGGTGAGCTGGAAGCCGCCCGTGCGCAGGTCAGCCGCATTGTCAGCCGTCAGGCGAGCGCTTTGGATGAGCAGGGCGTCGCCGCAGCGGCAACTGAATCGATACTGGAGAACGGCGCAGATGCGGTGTTCGCCAGTCTGTTCTGGGTGCTGGTCGCCGGCATCCCCGGGGTGGTGCTGCACCGCATGGTGAACACCCTGGATGCCATGTGGGGCTATCGTAGCCCTCGGTTCCTGTATTTTGGCCGGGCCGCAGCGCGCCTGGACGACGTGATGGGCTGGCTGCCGGCCCGTTTGACGGCGCTCACCTACAGCTTGCTGGGCAATCAAAAACTGGCCGCTCGGTGTTGGCGGCATCAGGCACCGCGCTGGGACAGCCCCAATGCCGGCCCGGTAATGGCGGCTGGAGCGGGGGCACTGAACGTGCGGCTCGGCGGCCCATCGCCTTATCCCGGCGGGATCAAGCCGCGCCCGCTGCTGGGGGGGACCCGGGTAGCCGACGCCGCCAGTATCGGGGCGGCCATACGGCTGGTGCTCCGGGGCGTCTGGCTGTGGCTGGGCGTCCTGTTGGCGGTGACCGCGCTCCTGGCTGCCATGGGGTACCACCAATGAGGCCGGAGCATGGCGGACGTCTGAACGAAGCAGCGCAGCGTTGGGGGATTCCCCGGGGGCACTGGCTGGATCTGTCCACCGGCATCAATCCAGTGGGCTGGCCGGTGCCCGATATTCCCGCAGAGCTGTGGCACAGGCTCCCGGAACCGGACGACGGTCTCGCCGAGGTGATCCGGGACTGGGCCGCAGTACCGGCGGCGGCTGACTGTGAGCCCGTGGCCGGTAGCCAGGCCGCCATTATGGCGTTACCCCGGTTACGCAGACCCTGCCGGGTGGGTATACCCATGCCCGGCTATCGCGAACACGAATACAGCTGGCGCAGCGCTGGTCACCGGATCGTGCCCATAGGGTCAGGACAGACCAACGGCGCTGCTGGCGGTGGCGACGACCGCTGGCTGGATGCACTGGACGTGCTGGTGTGGATCAACCCCAACAACCCCACCGGCGACCTCATTCCGCCCGCGACCCTGTTGCGCTGGCACCGGCGCTTGCAACAACGGGGCGGCTGGTTGGTCGTCGATGAGGCCTTTATGGATGCGACGCCGGAATTCAGCCTGTGCGCCCACGCAGGACGGTCGGGGTTGATCATTCTGCGCTCGCTGGGCAAGTTTTACGGTCTGGCGGGGGTGCGCGCCGGGGCCGTGTTCGCGGAGCCCGCAGTGCTCACCCTCTTGCGAAAGCTGCTCGGCCCCTGGACTTTGAACGGCCCGGCCCGCTATGTGATGGCCCACGCGCTGACGGACAGATCCTGGCAGGAGCAGGCCCGGGGGCGTCTGCAACGGGACTCACGAAGATTGGCGGATCTGTTACAGGCCGCCGGGCTCACCCTGAGAGGCGGTAGCTTCTTGTTCCAAACGGTCAGCCTTGAGATGCCCGGGGCGTTGGCCGACCGGTTGGCCGCCCAGGGAATTCTGCTCAGGGTCTTCCACAACCCGGGGATGGTTCGCTTTGGTCTGGCGGCGGACGAAGAGCAGTGGCAGCGGCTGGCGCGGGCGTTGCGCGGTTGGAATCGTGAATAGCCTTGACCGGAGATTAACGCATTGTTAGCCTTGCGCCGCGTTTGCAGGTGTTGTTATGGCTCCATCTTCGCCATAACAGTGAAACGGGAAGCCGGTTAAAGTCCGGCACTGCCCCCGCAACGGTAAGTGAGTGACCAGCGACGATGGATGCCACTGTGCAACAGCATGGGAAGGCGTGCGCCGGTCAGCAGTTTCAGCTCACGAGTCCGGAGACCGGCCTGTAAACACACCGAACGCTGCGGAGGGCAGTTGCGGTGGGTAAGCGCCGGCCCGTGTTTCGGAGTGTCCCCATCCGCTGTAATCTTCTGGTCGTCCCTGACCGCCTACCCTTCTGTGCAGCACCTTAATAACCCGCCATACGGGTGCGTGTGGTGTATTCGAGAGTGCATTTAATGAAGTTTTCCCGGCTGTTCGCCAGCAGTTTGTTGATTCCTTTTGCCCTGAACCCCCTGTCTCTGGCTGTGGCTCAGGAAAGCCAGGACTCACCGACCAACCTCATCGTTGTTACCGGCACTTACGGCCCCAAGACGGTCGGTGAGAGTCTGTCATCCGTTACCGTACTGGACGAAGAAGAGATTCGCACCAAAGCACCGGCTGAATTTTCTGACCTCTTGCGCAGTCAGCCAGGCATTAACGTCACGGGCAACGGCTCCTTCGGCAAATCAACGAGTGTAAATATTCGTGGCGTCAAGAATGCCGGTACAGTGTTTTTGCTTGATGGGGTGAAAGTGCACTCGGCAACTGCCGGGGGGGCTCCCTGGCAGTTCATCCCCACAGAACTGGTCCAGCGGGTGGAAGTGGTGCGCGGTCCCCGCAGTTCGCTGTATGGCGCCGATGCCATGGGCGGCGTAGTGCAGGCCTTTACGCTGGACCCGAAGTATGGGCAGCGGGGCTGGGTTGAAGCGGGCGCGGGAAACTTTAACACCCAGAAGGTGAGTGCCGGCGTTTCCGGTTCGACGGGCAACACCCGTTATAGCCTGAGTGGGCTGCACAAAGACACCGACGGCACGGCAGTCATTGAAAATGGCGATGATCAGGGGTTTCGCAACACCGCCGGACTTGGCCGGGTTGTCCATGATTTTGATAACGGGGGTGAAGCCAGCATTTTGGTCTTACAGTCGGAAGGAAACACCGAATACGAGGGCGGAAATACCGATTTCACGGTTCGTACCATTGGCCTTGGGATGACGGTGCCCCTGAATGCCTACTGGCAAACGGGGATTCAGTTTTCTGAATCACGGGATGAATCGGATTCGTTTGAAGATTGGGGCGACTCCACCCATAACACCCGCCTGCGCCAGGCCCGATGGGAGAACACCTTCTCGTATAGCGGCCACGATCTGATTGTCGGCACTGAACTGCAACAGGATGAGGTCAGCAGCACCGAGCAGTACTCCGAAACCAGTCGCACCAATACGGCCGCCTTCAGTCAGTTGCGCCTGAGTTTCGGCCCGGCCGATGCCCACTTGAGCCTGCGTACCGACGACAATGAAGCCTATGGAACCAAAGAAACCGGAGGCGTGGCTCTGGGTTACAGCATCGACGGTTCCCATCGCGTTCGCGCCAGCTACGGTACCGCTTTCCGGGCCCCCACGTTCAATGATCTCTACTGGCCATTGGCATTTAATTATCAGGGGAACCCGAACCTGAAACCCGAAGAGTCAGAAAACTACGAACTGGGTGCCAGCGGAAACTATAATCGATGGTTCTGGGACCTGGCGGTTTATCAGATGGATATCGAAAATCTGATCGGTTCCGGACAGATCGGCGGTGTTGACACCCGGGTAAACGTCAATGAGGCCCGCATTCGTGGTACGGAACTTTCCGGTGGTTATGCCTCCGGCGGTTGGCGGACGGCGATTGCTCTGGCCTATATGAACCCGGAAGACCGGGAAACCGGTAACCAGCTACGACGTCTTACCCGTCAGACCGCCCGAGTTGACCTGGATAAAGCGTTCGGCGGCTTTACGCTTGGCGGGTCGGTGATTGCTGAAGGCCATCGCTATGACGATGCCGCCAATAATGATCGCCTGCCGGGATTCGCCACGATCGACCTGCGCGCTGGTTGGTATTTCGCACCCAACTGGAGCAGCCGTTTGACCGTGGCCAACGTGCTCGACAAGGAATACTCAACAGCGAAGGTTTGGGATGGTCGTAATTACATCGCGGCGGGCCGGAACGCGATGTTGTCGGTGCGCTACGATATTCACTAAGTCGTAAGGACAGGGGCTAAAACGTGAACTCTCGCCGACTGATTTTGAAATTTGCCCTGGGGGTGCTTCTGGCACTCCAGGTGCAACCGTTAGCGGCCGGCGAGGCTCAGCGTTGTGCCACTGACGATGGGGGCGCAAAACTGTGTCTCTCCGCGCCGGCGCTGCGCATCGCCACCCTGTCGCCGGGCGCCACCGAGCTGACCTTCGCCGCAGGGGCGGGTGACCAGGTGATTGCGGGGGTCAACTACAGCGATTACCCGCCCGCCGCCCTGAAGCTTCCACAGGTGGGCACCCACACCCGCATAGACCTGGAAGCCTTGCTGGCACTGCAGCCGGATCTGATAATTACCTGGCTAACAGGCAACCCACCCGCGCAGGTCGAGATGCTGCAGGCGCTGGGCTTGCCCCTGTTTGCCATTGAGCCGCGCACTTTCGAGGGGGTTTCCAGCGCAATTGAGCGGCTTGCCATTCTGGCAGGAACGGAGCAGGAAGGCTTTGCGGAAGCGCAGCGTTTCCGTACGGGCATGGCGGCCCTGGCTGAACAGTATCGTAATGCGGAACCCATACGGGTGTTTTATCAAGTCTGGGAACAACCCCTGATGACCATCAACAACGACCATTTGATTGGCAAAGTGCTGCAATTGTGTGGTGGTGTGAATGTGTTTGGCGATATGCCGCGATTGGTGCCCCGGATCAGCCCGGAAGTGGTGCTGGCGGCCAACCCGCAAGCTATTCTTACCGGCAGTGAAGAGGGGCTTAGCGATGACCAGCTCGATGTCTGGAAAGGCTACGCCGAGCTGGGTGCAGTTGCCCGGGGCAACCTGATATTTGTGCCGGCCTCGCCGATTTCCAGACCCACTCCCAGGTTGCTTGAAGTTACCGAGTTCATTTGCCAACAACTGGACCGTGCCCGTGAGCGTTAACCACGCACCAGCAACAATACGGTTTCCTGAGCAATGATTCGCCCATTGCTCGGCCTTGGCGCCGTGGCCCTGCTTGCCATGTTGCTGGCGTTGGCCTTGGGCAGTGTCAACATTCCCCCGCTGGAACTCTGGCAGGTTATGCGCGGCGAGGGCAGTGTCCTGAGTCGCACCCTGCTGATCGACTTGCGCCTGCCTCGCACACTGGCCGCGTTTGCCACCGGTGGTCTGCTGGCGGTGGCCGGCGCTCTGATGCAAATTTTGTTGCGCAACCCTTTGGCCGATCCTTATGTGTTGGGGCTGTCTGGCGGTGCCGCGGTGGGCGCACTGCTGGCCATGTTAGCCGGCCTGGGCACGCTGCTGATATCGGGTTCGGCCTTTACCGGGGCCATGCTGGCTACCCTGCTGGTGTTCGGCCTCGCCCATGGCACGGGTAGCTGGACATCTTCCCGACTGCTGTTGACCGGGGTGGTGGTGGCGGCGGGTTGGGGCGCGGTGATCACTCTGATGCTGGCGCTTACTCCCTCCTACAAGCTGCCCGGTATGCTGTACTGGCTGATGGGGGATGTGTCCTACGCCCGCACCCCCTGGCTGGCGCTGGGGGTGCTGGTACTGGCCGTGGTGGTGATTCTGCCCCTGGCGCGCAATCTGAATGTGCTGGCCCGTGGCCCCATGCAGGCGGCTGCACTGGGTGTCTCGGTGCGGCCGCTGGAATGGACCATCTATCTGCTTGCCAGCGTGCTGACCGCGACTGCCGTGACCACCGCGGGCAGTGTCGGCTTTGTGGGCCTGATTGTGCCCCACATGCTGCGGCTGGTGTTGGGCAACGATCAACGCATTATTCTGCCGGCCAGTGCGCTGGCGGGGGGCACCTTGCTGGTGTTGGCGGATACCCTGGCGCGCACGGTGATAGCCCCCGAACAATTGCCGGTCGGTGTGATTACCGCCTTGCTGGGGGTGCCTACCTTCCTCTACCTGCTGCACCGGAGCCGTGGATGAAAACCTTGCAGGCCGATCAGCTGGTGATCGACATCCCCGGGCGACCGTCCGGTCAGGCGCTGGATTTTGCGGTGGAAGCGGGGCAGGTGTGGGGGGTGCTGGGCCCCAACGGCGCCGGCAAATCGACCTTGCTGCACACCCTGGCAGGGCTGCGCGCCCCCCGTTCGGGCGCGGTGCGGCTGGACGGTCAGGCGTTGACCCGGCTCAAACGGAAACGGGTGGCGCAGCAATTGGGGCTGGTGTTTCAGGAACGTCAGGACGGCTTTCCCGCTACGGTGCTGGAAACCGCCCTGATTGGCCGTCACCCCTGGCTGTCCCCCTGGCAGATGGAAGGCGCGGATGATCTTGCGCTGGCGCACCAGGCGTTGCAGCAGCTGGATGTGCTGGAGCTGCAAGACCGGCTGGTCAGCACCCTGTCCGGTGGTGAGCGGCAACGGGTGGCCATCGCCACCACCCTGACCCAGGCGCCGCAGACCTGGCTGGTGGACGAGCCCACCAACCACCTTGATTTGCACCATCAAGTGGCGGTGATGAATCTGCTGGCAAATCAGGCCGCCAGTGGCCGCGCGGTAATTATGTGCCTGCACGATCTGAATCTGGCGGCGCGCTGGTGCAGCCACGTGTTGTTGCTGTACCCGGACGGCGAAGCCTGTTGGGGCCCGGCGGCGGACATGCTGGTGCCGGCCGCGCTGGAGCGTCTCTACGGTCAGCGTCTGTTGACCGTTGCCGTGGATGGCGCACCGGTGTTTGTGCCGGTGCGCTAAAACAGGTATTCGTCTTATCTGACCGGATCTTGGTCACTACACAGGAATCTCGCTATGAAAGAACGCGCTAAAGACCCGGAACGCCACGCCAAACGCATGGCCGCCAAACAGAAAATCATGCAGGAACGCATCGCCGGCGCGCAGAAAGAACAGGGGGTGCTGCTGGTACTGACCGGCCCCGGTAAAGGCAAGAGCAGCTCCGGTTTTGGCATGGTGGCCCGCTCGCTGGGGCACGGCATGAAGGTGGGCATCGTGCAGTTCATCAAAGGCGCGTTCAGCACCGGGGAACACGCTTTTTTCCGCGACCTGCCCAATGTGGATTATCACGTCATGGGCGAGGGCTACACCTGGGACACCCAGGACCGGGAGCAGGATGTGGCCGCCGCCAGGGCCGCCTGGGACATAGTCGCCGCCATGCTGCAGGATGACAGCTATGATTTGATCTTGCTGGACGAGCTCAACATTGCGCTCAGGTACGACTATCTGGATCTGGACCGGGTGCTGGACGATCTGCAGGCGCGGCCTGACATGCAGCACGTGGTAATCACCGGCCGCTACGCCCCGCAGGAGCTGATCGACATCGCCGATACCGTCACCGATATGGGGGTCGTCAAGCACGCCTTCAAAGATCAGGGCATCAAGGCCCAGAAGGGCATCGAACTGTAACCCCTATGACCAAAACCGCCTCCACCCTGATGATCCAGGGCACCACCTCGGACGCCGGCAAAACCACCCTGGTCGCCGCCCTGTGCCGCTGGCTCGCGCGTCAGGGAGTGTCGGTGGCACCGTTCAAACCCCAGAACATGGCGCTGAACAGTGCGGTCACCGCAGACGGTGGTGAAATCGGCCGCTCCACCGCGCTGCAGGCGCTGGCCTGTGGCATTGAGCCCCACAGCGACATGAATCCGGTGTTGCTGAAGCCGCACAGTGATTGCGGGGCGCAGGTGATTCTGCGGGGCCGGGTGTACGGCAATATGGATGCGCTGGATTACCACGCCTACAAAGCCGAAGCCCGGCACGCGGTGATGACGGCCTGGCGCGCACTCCGTCAACGCTACGATGTGATCATCGCCGAAGGGGCCGGCAGCCCGGCCGAGGTCAACCTGCGGGCCAATGACATCGCCAATATGGGCTTTGCCGAAGCCGCCGACTGTCCGGTGTTGCTGGTGGGTGACATTGATCGCGGCGGGGTGTTCGCCCAGCTGGTGGGCACCCTGGCGTTGATCTCCGTAAGCGAGCAGGCCCGCACCAAAGGCTTTATCATCAATCGTTTTCGCGGTGATCTCGGGTTGCTGGAACCGGGTCTGGAGTGGCTGACGGAGCGCACCGGCAAACCGGTGCTGGGCGTCTTGCCTTACCTGCACGGCTTGATTGTGGATTCCGAGGACAGCATCGGCACCGCGGGCACCAGCGAAGCCGGCGCCCTCAAGGTGATCGTGCCGGTATTGCCGCGCATCAGCAATCACAACGATTTTGATCCCCTGCGCCTGCACCCCGCCGTCAATCTGCAATTCATCGGCCCGGATCAGGCCATTCCGGCGGCGGATTTGATTATTCTGCCCGGCAGCAAAAGCACCCGCACCGATCTCGCCTGGCTGCACACTCAGGGCTGGACACAGGCCATCCACAAACACTTGCGCTACGGCGGTAAGGTGTTGGGCCTTTGCGGCGGTTTTCAGATGCTCGGCCAACGGGTGGACGACCCGGACGGGCTGGAAGGCAACGCCGGCAGCACCGACGGCTTGGGTTTGCTGGCCATGACCACCACCATGGTGGCCGGCAAACAGTTGAAAGAGGTGCGTGGTACCCTGAATCTGCCGGTCGGCAACGCTGCGATGGGTGCGACCTTCAGCGGCTATGAAATGCACAATGGTGTCAGCAAAGGTGCGGCTCTGGCGCGGCCACTGGTAACAATGAATGGCCACAACGACGGCGCCCTCAGTGCCGATGGCCAGGTGGCTGGCACCTATGTACACGGCATCTTTGATCAGCCCTCCGCCTGTGAGTCTTTACTGCAATGGGCCGGGCATACGGGGGCCGGCGCAGCGGTGGACTATCAGCAGCATCGCCTGACCCAGCTCGACCGGCTGGCGGATCAGGTGGAGCAGCAGCTCGACACCGATTGGCTGCGCAAGTTGCTGAATTTATGAACGACATTCCCCACAGGGACCCAACCGCCATGAGTGACCCCAATCGCCCCTTCAGCGACGAAGAACGCGCCGGCCTCTACCGCGCCATTTACGAGCGCCGCGATGTCCGCTCCCAATTCCTGCCCGACCCCATCCCCCGGCCCGTGCTGGCGCGGTTGCTGAAATCGGCACA
Source organism: Marinobacter sp. X15-166B (assembly GCF_001752365.1). Taxonomy (GTDB): domain Bacteria; phylum Pseudomonadota; class Gammaproteobacteria; order Pseudomonadales; family Oleiphilaceae; genus Marinobacter. Next base: position 1,499,875 of record NZ_MEIY01000001.1, read on the forward strand.
CCATGCGCCCTCTGTAGGGTTTATGCAGCCCTGGGACTTTATTCTGATCGACAGCCCCGAGGTGCGTCAGCAGGTACTGGCCAGTTTTAACGAAGAGAACGCCAAGGCCGCACAAAACTACACCGGTGAGCGCCAGCAAACCTACCGCAGCCTGAAACTGCAGGGCATTGTCGACAGCCCGCTGAACCTGTGCATCACCTGCGACCGCAGCCGTGGCGGCACCCATGTGTTGGGGCGCAACTCCATTGTGGACATGGACCTGTTCAGCACCTGCCTGGCCGTGCAAAACTTGTGGCTGGCGGCGCGGACGGAAGCCATTGGTGTTGGTTGGGTCAGCATTCTTGATCAAACCAAACTGGCCGGTATCCTGAACCTGCCGGATAACGTCTACCCGCTGGCTTATTTGTGCCTGGGCTACGTCAACGAGTTTCTGGACCAGCCCGAGCTGCAAGCCAAAGGCTGGCGGTCGCGCTTGCCCCTGGAAGATCTGCTGCATCGTAATGGCTGGGGCAGCGGGGTGGACGATGAGGCGTTGCTGGAGCAGCTGAAACAGTAAGCGGCCGTCGCTTCGGATGGGGTTGTTATGGAGTTTTCAGACATTCATGAACGTGCCATCGCCCGCAAAGGTGGTGTGAAGCAGTTGAACGCTTTGTTGCCCAGTGTGTTTCCGGCCAGTGAGCTGGAAAAACTGGGCGATGATCGCTACCTTGCCGAAATCACCCGCTGTGTGTTCAAAGCGGGCTTTGTGTGGCGGGTGATCGACAACAAGTGGCCGGGGTTTGAGGCCGCTTTTCACGGCTTTGTGCCGGCCTACTGGCAGCAGGTCTCGCCGGACGTGCTCGAAGACCTGGCCCGCGACGAGCGCATTGTGCGCAACATGCAAAAAATCCGCACCGTGCCGGACAATGCCCGCATGATTATGGACGCGGTCTACGAGCACGGCAGTTTCGGCGCGTTTCTGCGCCAGTGGCCCTGCGAGGATCAGGTGGGGCTGTTGTTGTGGCTCAAGCGCCACGGCTCCCGCCTGGGGGGTAACAGTGCGCAATACTTTTTGCGTGTTGTGGGTTGGGACGGGTTTATCCTGTCTCACGACGTGGTGACGGTGTTGCGTCAGGCCAACCTGTTGGATGCATCGCCTACCAGCAAGAAAGGCCTGCAGCAGGCCCAAACCGCGTTTAACCACTGGCATCAGCAAACCGGCATACCCTACAGCCACCTGTCGCGGATTGTGGCCTGCTCACTGGACAGTTGACGCGTGACTGCGGCATGTCGCTGCCGTAATGGATGGTGTTCAGCCAGTTGAACTATAGTGGGTGAGAACAAACAGATTGATGAACCATCATGAGGGCGTTGTCATGAACGCACTGCGCGACAGATTGTGCGGGGTTTTACTGGCACTGGCATCCATCACCCTGATCGCCGGCACCAGCCAGGCTGTGGCGGCAAGCGCTGAAGACCTCAGCCGCGACGCCAAACAGGCACTGGAGCGGCTGTACAAATCACAACCGGTTGCCGAAACACTGTCCAAAGACGCCAAGGCGGTGCTGGTGTTCCCGAATATCGTCAAAGCCGGGCTGGTATTTGGCGGCAGCTACGGGGAGGGCGTTTTACTCAAAGGCGGTGAAGCGGTTGACTACTACAACTCCGTTACCGGCTCCTGGGGGCTGCAAGCCGGTGCACAATCCTACTCCTATGCCGTGTTTCTGATGACCGACGAGGCCGTGTCTTACCTCCGGAAAACAAAAGGCTGGGAAATTGGCGTCGGCCCGACGGTAGTCGTGGTGGATGAAGGTGTGGCGAAAAACCTGTCCAGCACCTCACTCAAGAGTGGTGCCTACGCGTTTATCTTCGGACAGCAGGGGTTGATGGCCGGGCTCAGCATTGAGGGGGCAAAAATTACCCGCATTAATCGTTGAATCGAAAATGGCCGGAGCGCATGGCTGGTGTGGTTTCCGCCCGCGCTGGTGGGCAGTTAACGTAAAATTCCGAACTCGCTGAACTCTCCGGTCGCGTCCTGCTTGTCCACATTCACCGAGTGCACACGCGCTGCGGGCGGGCCTTCCCGGCACCAGGCTGCCAGCTTGTCGAGCTGCTCCTCGGTGCCTTCAGCAATAATTTCCACACAGCCGTCCGGGAGATTTCGGGCGTAGCCGTGCAGACCAAGGTCGTTGGCCTGCGCCACCGCCGACGCGCGGTAGTAAACCCCCTGAACCCGACCTGTAACGATCAGTTTCCAGCGTTGTACCGTCATGTTGCACCTCTCTTGTTATTTGCGTCAGCGCTCATCCGACAATAACCGACCCACTGCCAATGGTAACGCCCCCGCAATCAATAGCGCTACCGGTAACCGCCGCAGGTCTGCCGTTGATCAGCACCGTTGCCGAACCGCTTGCAATGGCACGCGGATGGGGAGGGTGTTTGCGTTTGGCATGGGGCGCCAGGGCATCGCCAACGCGGGCGACGGGTTTACCGTCGATCAGGACGTCGGGGGAGCCGGAAATAACCGGGGTGGGGGGAAACCCCTGGTGGTCAGAACCCAGGTCGCCCAACAGGACGACGTTTTTACCGCTCATAAGATGCTCCTTGCAGACTGTGTTGGCTCACGGATCCGTCGTGACCAACGTCCAGTCTAACAGGGCCGCAACGCCCGTCAATTGGACGCGGTCTCAGAACCCCAGCAACAGCACCAGCTCGCACAGCACCACGCTGGCCCCCAGGGCGTCGCCGGTGTAACCGCCCAGCTGGCGCCGCAAATACCAGCCCCAGAGCCAAGTGACCATCACAATGGCGGTTGCGGCAGTGAGCCACAATCCCGGCAACCACAGGCTGCCAACAAGGCCCACCAGGGCGGTGAACGTCACTGCGACCATCAACCGCGGGCGCGAAAACCCTTCCGCCACCGGCTTGCTTTTACTGGTTTCCGGGTCGCTGACGTAGGGCAGGAATGCCATCAACAACAGCGGTGGCAGCCGGCTGATGGCGGGGGCGGTCAGCAGGGCCAGGCCGATGCTGCCGGCGTCCAGCAACAGAGCGGCTTTGAGCGCCAGGGCCAGCACCAGCGCGACGGTGCCATAAGTTCCGATGCGGCTGTCCTTCATGATGGCCAGCCGTTTGGCGACGGTATAGCCTCCGCCCAGCGCATCCACACTGTCCGCCAGACCGTCTTCGTGAAACGCCCCGGTGATGAACAGGTGAAAGCACAGCACCAGCAACACGCACACCAGCGGACTCCAGGCCAGACTCAGCAAGGCAAACAGACCGGCGTACAGGGCTCCCAGCAACAGCCCTACCAGCGGAAAATACAGGCTGCACTGGTTCATCAGTTGCTGGGAATAATCTATGCGCACCGGTATGGGAATGCGGGTCAGAAACCCCAGTGCCAACCAGAACGCCTGCCATTCACGGGAGCCAGTGATGCGGCCGGAGTGTTTGCTCATGCAGGGCGCTCCTGTCGGGCGTTGAAAAAAGGCCCAAGTATATAGATCGCCAGAGTGTTTGTCCGGCGGCGCCGGTTAAATGGGTTTTTATCGCAAAATTACTTACAACAATAAAAGTTAGAGCCGAAAGCTATGTCATAATGGGCGGGCTCATGTGAAACGATAACAACGAGGTAAGTGATGAGACTGTTAAAAGCTACAGGGATTAAAGCGCTGGCCCTGGGCGCCATGTTTGCGGCCAGTGCCGCCGTGCAGGCCGGAACGCTGGAAGACCGGATCCACGCGGGGGAGACCATCAGGCTGGGGTTTGCCGCAGCTCCGCCCTGGGCTTATGCCGGTAACGATGGTTCCGCCAAAGGGTTTGTCAATGGCATCGCCATCGATGTGCTCGAGCGTATGGGGCACACCAACATTGAACCCGTGTTGACCGACTGGTCCAGCTTGATTCCGAGTCTGAAAGCAGGCCGCGTAGACATAGTCACGGGCGGGATGTACGTGGTCAAGGCGCGCTGTGAAAACATGGACTTCTCCGACCCGATCGGTGCGTTTGGCGACACCTTTGTGGTGCCCAAGGGTAATCCGAACAATCTGCAAACCTACCAGGATCTGATTGACCAGAATCTGACCATGGTGGCACCGTCGGGTTACAACACCCTGGCGGATGCGAGAGAGGCAGGTGTTCCCCCGGGCAACATCACGGAAGTCCCCGGTACCACTGAGGCCCTCGCCGCCTTGCGCACGGGCCGGACCGATGCGGTCGCCACCAACGTACTGGAAGCCAAGCATGCCGCCGATATGGATGATGCGTTTGAGATCTCTGACCCGCAGGCCTTCGTGGGGCGGGACAAGCAGGTGGTGGGGATCGGCTTCCGCCCGGAAGACAGCGCGTTTCGCGAGGCGTTCAACAAGGCCCTGAAGGATTATATCGGCTCCGAAGCGATGATGGCGACGGTTGCCCCCGATGATTATATCGAAGCGTTTTTGCCGGGTGACCTGACCACGGAAGCAGCCTGTAAGGCTGATTGAACCGGGGGCGCACCCCGGATCCGGCACCTTGCCAGTCCAAGGCCCCTGTTCCGGTCGTTGAGCTGGCAAGGCAGAGGATAATGGGGGCTAGTTGGCGTCCATGACCGCGCTCAGAAATTGCTGGGTGCGGTCATTCTGCGGGTTATCGAGCAATACGGCCGGAGCGCCCTGTTCTTCGATCCTGCCTGCGTAAAAGAAACAGACCCGATCCGAGATCTCCCGGGCAAATCCGATCTGGTGGGTCACCATCAGCATGGTCAGATTGTGTTGATCGACCAGGCTGCGGATGACGTTGGTGACCTCGCTGATGACCTCCGGGTCCAGTGCCGAAGTCACTTCGTCAAACAGCATCACCTTGGGCCGCATGGCCAGTGCCCGGGCGATGGCGACCCGCTGCTGCTGGCCGCCCGACAGGCGGGACGGGTGCTGGTCGCGTTTTTCCGCCATACCCACCATGTCCAGAAGCTCCAGGGCACGCCCTTCGGCCTCGTCTTTGGACAGCCCCAGAACCTGTATCGGACCTTCCATGCAGTTGCCCAGCGCGGTCATGTGCGGGAACAGATTGAAGTGCTGAAAACACATGCCGATTTTGGCGCGCATCCTGCGCAGATGCGCCGCGTCGGCGCGCACCAGGCGGCCGTTTTTTTCCATATGGGTCAGGGGCTCGCCGTCAACATAGATTACGCCGCTGTCGATGGTTTCGAGGGTCATCAACATCCGCAGCACGGTGGTCTTGCCCGAGCCCGAAGGCCCGATGATGGTCACCATTTCACCCTCGGCGACATCCAGATTGAGGCCGTCGAGTACGGTCAGCGGGCCATATTTCTTGGTCACGTTCTGAAACCGCACCATGGGCACGTTGTCGCCCTCCAGGCGCAGTGGGTATTGGCTCATGTCGTGTGTCATCCAGTCAGTCCCATTTTGCGGCGCAAGGCCGTTTCGAAGCGGCGCAGAAGCCAGGCGGTGGGCAGCGATATGGCCAGAAAGATAAGGCCAACAAGGGTATACGGCTCCAGATAGCGGAAGTTGTCGGCGCCGATTGAATTGGCGGTATGCATCAGCTCGGCCACACCGATAACCGACAGCATCGGGGTGTCCTTGAAGATACCCACCAGATAATTGCCCATGCCCGCCAGCGCTGGCGGCAGCGCCTGCGGAATGATGATGCGGCGATAGGTCTGGGCGGTTGACAGATTGATGGCCCGGGCGGCCTCCCACTGACCCTTGGGCACATTTTCGATCCCGCCCCGATACACCTCGGAAAGATAGGCGGCGTAATGCAGACCGATGGCAATCAGTCCGGCCGCCCAGGGTGACAGGCGCAGCCCGAACTGGGGACCGACGTAATAGATAAAGAAAATCTGCAACAGCAGGGGGGTGGAGCGAATGAATTCCACCAGTTCGCGCACCACAAAGGTCAGGGGGCGGGACGGGGTGCGCTGCGCCAGGGCAAACACCAGCCCGAGGGCCACCGCCACAAGGTAACCGCCCCCGGCCGCCATCAGGGTATTGCCCGTCGCGGCGATCAGGCGGGGCAAGATTTGCCAGGTAAAGTCCAGTTTCCAGTCAAGCATGGGTTAAGTTCGTCCGATTTTGCGAGCCATGACCCGTTCCAGCCAGCGCATCACCGGGGTCACCATAAAACGCGCAAACAGGTAGTAGATGACAAGCGCGGTACCGAACGCCTGGGCTGACAGGTAGGTGTTGTTGTTGATCTGACGGGTTTCAAACATCAGATCAGCGACCGAAATCAGGGCCACCAGGGCGGTGCCTTTGAGGATCTCGACCATCAAATTACCCCAGGGGGGCAGTATGGTGACCAGCGCCTGGGGCAATATGATCCGCCGCATGCGCTGGGTCGGGGACATGTTCAGCGCCAGCGCTGCTTCCCACTGGCCGCGGGGAACGGCCTGGATCGCCCCGCGGACCAGTTCGGCACCGTAGGCGCCATAGCACAGACCGACGGTGACAAAGCCCGCGGTAAATTTTTCCATGGTGAATCCGAACAACGGCAGTACAAAGTAAAACCAATACAGCTGCACCAGCAGTGAGGTTCCGCGGAACAACTCGATATAGGCGGTGGCCAGGGTGCGCACGGCCCGGGAGCGCGCCAGTTTCATCAATCCCGAGATGAGGGCGGCGACAGTCGCCACCAGCACGGCGAGCCCGAACTGCGCCAGAGTGATCAGGGTGCCGTCAAGAAAGCGGCCACTGTAGGTAACAAGGAATTCAACATAGGACATCGTTATTTTTTAAGCCTTATGAGAGCAGCCCGCAATTATGACATAAAAATGACCGAATTGGTTGCAGCTCTAAACATTTGATCGCTCGGTCCGAAGGCGACCGGCCCTGGCGCTCTGGTCGGACGCAGCCCTTAGAAGAAAACAGCACTTCACTCAATATTCTATTTTGCTATATGCTTATGCCATACTTGCGAGTTTGCCGGGAGATGGCGTTATGAGCGCGACGAATCCGATCGTTCAGCACTTTTTTGATGAACCCAGCCACACCTTCAGTTACGTGATTCAGGACCCTGCCAGCCGCACTTGCGCGATCGTCGACCCGGTCCTGGATTTCGACTACGCCTCCGGTCGCACCGGTGTGCATTCTGCTGATGAGATTATTGCCTATGTGCGCCGCCACGACCTGACGGTGGCGTGGATTCTGGAAACCCACGTGCATGCGGACCACTTGTCAGCGGCGCCCTATCTGCGTGACAATCTCGGCGGCAAAACCGCGATCGGCGCGCGCATCAGCGACGTCCAGCGCATTTTTGGCGACGCGTTCAATGCCGGCGACAGCTTTGCCCGGGACGGCAGCCAGTTTGACGTGCTGTTCGATGAAGGGGACGAATTCCGCATCGGCGACCTGAACGTTGCTGTGTTGCATACCCCGGGGCATACGCCTGCCTGTCTGACTTATGTGGTGGGTGACGCGGCATTTGTGGGGGACACCCTGTTCATGCCGGATTACGGGACTGCCCGGTGTGATTTTCCCGGTGGCGATGCGCGCACCCTGTACCGCTCAATCCGCAAAGTGCTGGCCCTGCCGCCCGCCACCCGCATTTTTCTGTGCCACGACTACAAGGCTCCGGGGCGCGACACCTATCAGTGGCAAACCACGGTACAGGCGCAGCGCGACAGCAACGTGCATGTACGGGACGGGGTGACCGAAGAGGCATTCGTGCGCTTACGGGAAGCGCGGGATGCCACCCTGGCAATGCCCCGGCTGCTGCTTCCCTCGGTGCAGGTGAACATGCGTGCCGGTGCCCTGCCGCCGGCTGAAGACAACCACCAGCGTTACCTTAAAATTCCAGTTAACCGGTTCTGAACCCGGTCCGTATGACAGAGTGCTTATGAACTTGAAGCGATACCTGCCGGCCCTGCAATGGTTGTCGGATTATCAGCGCAGTACCTTTGCCAACGATCTGCTGGCCGGCGTGATCATGACCGTGGTGCTGATTCCCCAATCGCTGGCCTACGCCATGCTGGCAGGACTGCCGGCACACGTCGGGCTGTACGCCAGTATCTTCCCGCCGATCCTGTACGCGTTCTTCGGCACCAGCCGAACCCTGGCGGTCGGTCCGGTGGCGGTGACCGCCCTGATGACCGCCGCTGCCCTGGGCGGCGTGGTGGCGCCGGGCAGTCCGGAATACATGGCCGCCGCCCTGTTGTTGGCGGTGATGTCCGGGTTGATGCTGTTAGTGATGGGGTTGCTGCGGCTGGGGTTTGTCGCCAATTTTCTGAGTCATCCGGTGGTGTCCGGGTTTGTCAGTGCTTCGGGCATTCTGATTGTCGCGTCCCAGTTGGGCAGTTTGACCGGTATTGCCACTTCCGGGCATAACCTGCTGACCCTGGGAGGCTCGCTGATCGCCGGCTGGGCGACCCTCAACCTGCCTACGCTGGTGCTGGGGGCCGGGGTGCTGGCGTTTCTGATGTTCACCCGTACCCGCCTGAAGCCTTTATTGGTGGCCATGGGGCTGGCTCCGGCGCTGGCGGGCATGCTGGTGCGGGTGGCCCCGGTGGTGGCGGTGGCGATTACCACTGCGCTGGCCCTGACCTGGCAGTTGGCGGATGCCGGCGTGGTGCTGGTGGGCAGCGTCCCCACCGGGCTGCCCGGGCTGACCCTGCCATCGCTGGATCCCCAGCACTGGAAAAATATGGCCTTGTCGGCACTGCTGATCAGTGTGGTCAGCTTTATCTCGTCGGTGTCCGTGGCGCAAACTTTTGCCGCCAAACGTCGCCAGCGGATTGATCCGGATCAGGAACTGATTGCGCTGGGAGCGGCCAACCTGGGTGCCGGGTTTTCCGGTGGTATGCCGGTGACCGGCGGCATGTCGCGTACCGTGGTCAGTTACGACTCGGGCGCGGAAACACCCGCCAGCGGTGTGTTCACGGCGGCGGGGCTGGCACTGGTGACGCTCACCCTGACGCAGGCCCTCGCTTTTTTGCCGGTCGCCACCCTGGCGGCGATCATCATGATTGCGGCGGCCACCCTGGTGGACGTGCCCGCGCTGGTGCGCACCTGGCATTACGCCAAGGCTGATTTTGTGGCCATGCTGGCCACCATAGTCCTGACCCTCGGGCACAGTCTGGACGCGGGGTTGGTGGCGGGCGTGGGGCTGTCGCTGGCGCTGTATTTATACCGTACCTCGCGCCCCCATGTGGCTTTGGTAGGGCGGGTGCCGGGTACCGAACATTTTCGCAACGTGCTGCGCCACCAGGTAGAAACCCGTCCTACCCTGGGCATGTTGCGGGTCGATGAAAGTCTGTATTTTGCCAACTCGCGGTTTCTGGAAGAAGCGGTGCTGGAACTGGTGAGTCGCTACCCGGAGATGACCGATCTGGTGCTGGTGTGTTCGGGGGCGAACCTGATTGACGCCTCCGCGCTGGCTAGTCTGGAAGGTATTCATGAACGGCTGGCGGATGCCAGTATCAAGTTGCACCTGTCTGAGGTGAAAGGGCCGGTGATGGATCGTCTGCAGAGAACCGAGTTTCTCGAGAAGCTGAGCGGGCGGGTCTACCTGAGTACCTTTCAGGCCTGGTGTGAGCTGGGCTGAAACGACGCCAGGCCCGGGGGTGAGCCGGGCCTGGCGTCAGGGGTCAGCCATGGGGACGGATCAGATCAGTCCCATGGCGTCCATGGCACGGGCGACTTTCAGAAAGCCGGTGATATTGGCGCCGACCACATAGTTACCCGGTGAGCCGAACTCGGCCGCGGTCTCGAAGCAATTGCGGTGGATGTTGATCATGATGTCCTCCAGACGCTGCTCGGTGTGCTCGAAGGTCCAGGAATCGCGGCTGGCATTTTGCTGCATTTCCAGCGCACTGGTGGCCACACCACCGGCGTTGGCTGCTTTGCCGGGGCCGTATGCGATGTCGGCGGCCTGGAACATCTGCGCCGCTTCGGTGGTGCAGGGCATGTTGGCCCCTTCGGCCACGGCGATGCAGCCGTTCTCGATCAGGGTCTTGGCGTCGCTGCCGTTGAGCTCGTTCTGAGTCGCGCAGGGCAGGGCCACGTCACAGGGAACACTCCACAGATTGCCGGCTTTCACGTAGCGTGAGCCCGGTTTCTCGTCGGCGTAGGTGCTGATGCGGCGACGCTCAACTTCCTTGATGCGCTTGACCAGCTGCAGATCAATACCGGCTTCGTCCACCAGAATGCCACTGGAATCCGAGCAGGCAATGATTTTGGCGCCGAACTGCATGGCTTTTTCCATGGCGTAGATGGCGACGTTGCCCGATCCGGATACGACCACGGTTTTGCCATCCAGAGAGTCGTTGCGCGCTTTCAGCATTTCCTGCACAAAGTACACGGTGCCGTAGCCGGTGGCTTCGGTGCGCGCACGGCTGCCGCCCCACCCCAGGCCTTTGCCGGTCAGTACGCCCGACTCGTAGCGATTGGTGATGCGCTTGTATTGACCGAACATGTACCCCAGCTCACGCTGGCCCACGCCGATGTCGCCCGCAGGTACGTCGGTGTATTCGCCCAGATGCCGGTACAGCTCGGTCATCAGGCTCTGGCAGAACCGCATGATTTCATTGTCCGATTTGCCTTTCGGGCAGAAATCGCTGCCGCCCTTGCCGCCGCCGATGGGCATGCCGGTCAGGGCATTTTTGAAGATCTGTTCAAAGCCCAGAAATTTGATGATGCCCAGGTACACGGAGGGGTGAAAGCGCATCCCGCCCTTGTAAGGCCCCAGAGCACTGTTGAACTCAACCCGGAAGGCCCGGTTGATGTGAATTTCACCCTTATCGTCCTGCCAGGGCACCCGGAAAATGATCTGACGCTCCGGCTCACAGATGCGCTGAATGATTTTGCTGTCAACCAGATTAGGGTATTTGGTCAGTACCGGCCCGAGGGTTTCAAGAACCTCGTGCACGGCTTGGTGAAACTCGCTTTCACCCGGATTGCGGTGGAGCACATCCTGGAAGATAGGTTCCAGTTTTTCGTCAAGTCTTGCCACCATATTGAGTCTCCTGAGTTGTGAAATCTGGTCACGTAGTAAATCTTGAACGGCGCGTAGGTGTAAAAAAGGGACAATTACACCGGTCTGGCGCGCTTAGCTATCAACTCCAGACGGGATTAATATGTGTATACGGGTGTTCAGCGGTGTCGCGGGAGCCCCATCATACGGATGATGACGAGGTATTACGATGGGAATGACTGAAAACCTTTTGCCTGTTAGTCAATGGATAATAACCGCTATTTTGTTTTTTTTCATCACTTTTCGAGCGGTTCTTAGCGTCAATTGGGCCCAGTTGCGCAAAAATCAGGCACTGCAGCACAGTTTTTTCGGCGCTGCGGTGGTGTTGGCACTCCTGTGGCACATGCGGGCGGGGCTGGCACCGGGGTTGTCCATTCACATTTTCGGCATCACCGCGGTGGTGCTGATGCTGGGGTGGGGGTTGGCGGTTATTGCCGGGTTGCTGGCGCTGGTATTGGTGGTCATCACCGGACGCGAACCCGCCATCATGTTTGCCGCCAACGGGCTGATCACCGTAATCATCCCGGCGCTGGTGAGCCATCGCATCATGTTGTGGGAGCGGCGCCGGGGGTTTCGGAATTTCTTTGCCTATATTTTTGTCTGTGGCTTTTTTGGTGCCGCCCTTGCGGTGGCCGCCGCGGGGGTAACCATGGTGGTGCTGCTGTGGTTGGCCGGGGTTTACCCCTGGAGCGAGCTGGTCAGTGAATACCTGCGTTACCTGCCGTTGATCATGGCGCCGGAGGGGTTTGTGAATGGCACCGTGGTGACCGGGTTGATGGTGTTTCATCCCGAGCGCCTGCTGACCCTCGATGTGCGCCGTTATCGCTGACCGCGCCGCCCGCACCCGGTGCGGCGGATTCAGGGGGTCGGGTCGAGCCCCCGCTGCTCACGCCAGGCGGCGTAGCGAAACAGGTCGGCTTCCACCAGGGTGAGGCACACCGCCACCACCCCGGCGTCATCCAGCAGTCCAAAACCGGGAATGAGATCGGGAATCAGGTCGAGCGGGTTGAGCAGGTACAGTAACGCGCCGGCCACCGCAGCGATGGCCTTCCAGGGAACGGTGCGGTAATGGCCGTGCCAGTAGTCACGCAGCAGGGCAAACATCAACTGGATATCGGTGCCAAAGCGCGCCAGGCGGCCACTGTTTTTGACCCGTTCTTCAATGCGGTGCTGCCGGGCCAGCAGCGCTTCCAGATCGGCACCGGTCACCCGGTTGGCGCTGGCGTGCAATTCGTCTGTGGCCTGCTTGGTGGTGAAGGGGCGCATGGGGAGCATTCCTCGCTTTCAGAGCCTGGGGGTCATCATCGCTGAAACGGGCGGGGTTGCCAATGACCGGTACCAACGGAATGTACGCCTCGGGCGGCGGTAACGCCCCCGGCGCATGGGTTTTGGTCAAAAAGTGTGCTAGTATCCTTCCCCTTTTTATGAATATTCCATCCAATACCCTGGTCGCCATTCTATGCAACCCGCAAGACTTCTGTTTGATTACCCCAAATTCTGGGCCGAGTGCTTCGGTCCGTCGCCGTTCCTGCCGATGTGCCGGGAAGAAATGGACCAGTTGGGGTGGGATTCCTGCGATGTGATCATCGTCACCGGTGACGCCTACGTGGATCACCCCTCCTTTGGCATGGCGGTCATTGGCCGGCTGCTGGAAGCCCAGGGGTTTCGGGTGGGCATCATTGCGCAACCCGACTGGCACAGCAAAGACGACTTCATGAAGCTGGGGCGGCCCAATCTGTTTTTCGGGGTGGCCGCCGGCAACATGGATTCGATGATCAACCGCTACACCGCTGACCGCAAGGTGCGCTCCGACGATGCCTACACTGCCGGCGGCGTCGGCGGCAAGCGTCCGGACCGGGCCAGTCTGGTGTACACCCACCGGTGCAAAGAAGCCTACAGGGATGTGCCTGTAGTGTTGGGGGGCATCGAAGCGTCGCTGCGCCGGATTGCCCATTACGATTACTGGCAGGACACGGTGCGCCGTTCCATTCTGGTGGACTCGGGGGCGGACATTCTGCTGTACGGTAACGCCGAGCGGGCCATCGCCGAGGTGGCCCTGCGACTGTCGTTCGGTGAAACCGTGGCGTCCATGACGGATATCCGCGGTACCGCCTTTATTCGCCGTGACAGCGGGGCGGACTATTACGAGCTCGACTCCACCCGGGTGGATCGCCCCGGTCGGGTCGACAAACTGATCAGCCCCTACGTCAATACCCAGGACACGCAGAGTTGTGCGACCACCCAGGCCGAAGGTCCGGAAGCGGACACAGATACCACGGTGGTGGTCGACCTGCTGCCCAGTTCGCGCATCAGTCGCGACAAGACCGTGGTGCGGCTGCCGTCCTTTGAGAAGGTACGCAACGACCCGGTCCTGTATGCGCACGCCAACCGGGTACTGCATCAGGAAACCAACCCGGGCAACGCCCGCGCGCTGGTGCAGAAACACGGTGACCACGATATCTGGTTCACCCCGCCGCCGATTCCGCTGACCACGGAAGAGATGGATTACGTGTTTGATCAGCCGTTTGCCCGGGTGCCTCACCCCAGTTACGGCGACGCCAAAATTCCCGCCTATGACATGATCCGTTTTTCGGTCAATATCATGCGCGGCTGCTTTGGGGGCTGTACCTTCTGCTCGATCACCGAGCACGAAGGCCGGGTGATCCAGAACCGCTCGCAAGACTCCATCCTGCGGGAAATTGAGGCCATGCGCGACAAGGTGCCGGGCTTCACCGGGGTGGTGTCGGATCTGGGCGGTCCCACCGCCAACATGTACCGCATGGCGTGCAAATCCCCGGAGATCGAAAAAGCCTGCCGGTTGCCCTCCTGCGTGTTCCCGGGCATCTGCAGCAACCTCAACACCGATCACTCGGCGCTGATTGAGCTCTATCGCAACGCCCGTGAGTTGCCCGGCGTCAAAAAAGTGCTGATCGCCTCCGGGCTGCGTTACGATCTCGCCGTGGGCTCGCCGGAATATGTGCGTGAGCTGGTGACCCACCATGTGGGGGGGTATCTGAAAATTGCCCCGGAACACACCGAAGAAGGCCCGCTCAACAAAATGATGAAGCCGGGTATCGGTGCCTACGACCGCTTCAAGCGGATGTTCGAAAAATTCACCAAAGAAGCGGGCAAGGAGCAGTACCTGATTCCCTACTTCATCGCCGCCCACCCGGGGACCACCGATGAAGACATGATGAATCTGGCCCTGTGGTTGAAGCGCAATGGTTTCCGCGCCGATCAGGTGCAGGCGTTTTACCCGTCGCCGATGGCCACGGCGACCACCATGTACCACACCGAGCGTAACCCGCTGAGCAAGGTCACCTATAAAACCGAGAAGGTGGGCACGGTGAAAGATCCGGAGCAACGCCGCCTGCACAAAGCCTTTTTGCGCTACCACGATGCCAATAACTGGCCCCTGCTGCGGGAAGCGTTAATGCGCATGGGGCGCGCCGATCTGATCGGCCCCGGTAAACACCAGTTGATTCCCAAAGACCAGCCGGTAGCGCAGGGGTACAAAAGTGCCCGTCGCAAAAACTCCACTGCTCCGGGCGCCCGCAAGGCCGGCAAACCGCTACTGACCCAACACACCGGCTTGCCGCCCCGGTCCACCGACGGCCGCCGGCCGCCGGCGCATCGGGGTGCCCCCAAGCCGGGCGCCCGCCGGGGGGCCGACCGGGCCAGGGCGCGCGTCAAACACTGAAATGACGCTTTGGTGGCCACGGGCGATGGGTAGAATATGCCCCATCGTCCGTGCCCTGTGTGTCGTTTTCCACCCATAATTCACCGCGCGCCTGACGCTTTCCGCGCTCATTTCTCCGCATCTTACAGAAAACATTAAAGTTTTTTTAATGTGGTTCGCTATTTGCCTAGTTTCATCGGTTATACTGTTGCGCGCTCAAAGCGCCTGTGAGGCAAGCTTTGGCAAGCGGATTTCATGAAAACAATGACGATGAATCTGGAGCAAGTATGAGCATCAAGCGTTCTTTGGTTATGGCGGTCGCTGCGGCCAGCTTTACGATGGCGGGCGTGGCGAGCGCTCAGGACCGGTCAGACTGGCCTGATAACTTCACCGTAGGCACAGCGAGTCAGGGCGGCACCTATTTCGCTTATGGATCTGGCTGGGCCAATTTCGTTGCTGAAAATCTGGGCGTGTCCGGCGGTGCCGAAATTACCGGTGGCCCGGTCCAGAACATGGCGCTGGTCCACACCGGTCAGCTGAAGTTCGGTCTGACCACTCTGGGGCCTGCCCGAGAGTCCTTGGACGGCAACAGTCCTCTGGCACCGGGAATGAAAATGGACAACGTGTGTGCGTTGTTCCCCATGTACGAGACCCCGTTTTCGGTCACTGCGCTGAGCAGCAGCGGTATTACCAACATTTCCGAGATTCCGGCCGGCTCAACCATCGGTTTCGGTCCCGCGGGCTCTACTTCTGATACCTATTTCCCGAAAATGATGGACACCTTGGGTGTTGATTACCGGCGTCGTAACGGCAGCTGGACGGATCTGGGCGGGCAGCTGCAGGATGGCCTGATTGATGTGGTGGCGTTCGCGGCGGGGATCCCCATTCCTGCGGTCAGCCAGCTCGAGGTGCAGACCTCGGTCAACATTCTGGAGTTCACCGAAGAGGAACAGCAGAAACTGATCGACGCGTTCCCGGTCTCGGCCTTTACCATTCCGGCCAGCACGTACAGCACCTTGAAAGAGGACGCACGGGCGGTGTCCATGTGGAACTTCGCCATCGCCAGCTGCGATGTGTCTGAAAGCTTTGTCTACGAAATGACCAAGCTGACCATGGAGAACAACGACAAGATGGTGTCCATTCACAAGGCCGCTACCAACAGTGTGCCCGAGAACTACACCAAGAACACCTTCCTTCCCTGGCATCCGGGCGCCGCTCGCTGGTTTAACGAAAACGGCTACACCATCGACGCCAACCTGATCAAGTAATGGGCGCGGGGCTTCGGCCCCGCTGTTTTTGGCCATGGGCCAGTGTGCAACTGGCCTTCGTATTTCTGGAAAGTTAACGACATTATGACCACCACCCCGCATGAAAAAGATTCCGCTGCCGAGTTGCTCATGGGCGCACCTATCGTTGTTGAGGGAGTGGATGAAGAGCCCATAGAAGCCAACCGACGGTTGTTCGACGGCTGGTTGCTGCGCGCCGTCACCACGCTCGCCATTGCGTATTCGGTGTTCCACCTTTACACCCTTAACATCGCCCCTCTGGAAACCTGGTCGTTCCGGATTGTGCACGTGTGTGGTGCTCTGGTACTGGGTTACATCCTGTTTGCCGGCAACCACTTTGAAGCCGACAACCCCGACAAGCACCGCCATGGCTGGACCACCTGGGTGGCTGCGCTGCTGCTGATACCGGCGGCCTATGCGCTGGTGCAGACGGGCATCATGTACCAGATGGTGCTGGACGGTGCGATGCGCCTGCCGGCAGAAATGGAAACCTGGCAGTTTGGCTGGCCGCTGTTGTTGGCCACCGGTGCGGGCATCGTGGTGAGCTGGTTTCACCACCGCGGCCGTGCGGTGTTCAGCCTGCCGGACCTGGTATTGATTGTCTGCTCGGTGGCGGCCTCGGCCTATCTGTTGGTGGTCTATAACACCAGCATGCGCATGTCTACGGGCACCCCGTTTGCGCCGGTAGGCATTTCGTTTGCCGCGGTTGCGGGAACCGCATTGATCATGGAAATGACCCGCCGCCTGACCGGCATGGCGTTGGTGGTTATTTCTCTGGTGTTTCTGGCCTACGTATTCCTCGGACCCTACCTGCCGGGCTTTTTGGGATACCCGGGGTTGTCGGTGCAGCGCTTCTTCAGTCAGGTGTACACCGACGCGGGCGTGTTGGGGCCCACCACCGCGGTCTCCTCAACCTATATCATTCTGTTCATTATCTTCGCCGCGTTTTTGCAGGCCTCCAAAGTCGGCGATTACTTCGTCAATTTTGCGTTTGCGGCTGCGGGGCGCTCCCGGGGCGGACCGGCCAAGGTCTCCATCTTTGCGTCCGGACTCATGGGTATGATCAACGGCACCAGTGCCGGTAACGTGGTGTCGACCGGATCGCTCACCATACCGCTGATGAACAGGGTCGGTTACAGCCGCAAATCAGCGGGTGCGGTGGAAGCGGCGGCTTCCACCGGTGGCCAGATCATGCCTCCGATCATGGGGGCCGGCGCGTTCATCATGGCGGAAATTACCGGCATTCCCTACACCGACATCGCCATCGCCGCCATCATTCCGGCGATTCTCTACTTTGCCTCGATCTACTTCATGGTGGACCTGGAAGCTGCGCGCACCGGTATGCGCGGCATGCGCAAGGACGAGCTGCCGGTGCTGCGTAAACTGGTAAAGCAGGCCTATCTGTTTGCCCCCATCCTGATCCTGATCGTGGCCTTGTTCATGGGCTATTCGGTCATTCGTGCCGGCACCCTGGCGACCGTCTCGGCGGTGGTGGTCAGTTGGTTGTCGCCCCACAAAATGGGCCTCCGCGCAATCCTCCGGGCGCTGAATCTGGCCAGCATCATGTCGATTCAGATCATCGTGGTGTGTGCCTGTGCCGGGGTCATTGTCGGGGTGATATCGCTTACCGGGGTAGGCGCGCGCTTTTCATCCCTGCTGCTGGGCGTGGCGGAAGCGAGCCAGTTGCTGGCGCTGATATTCGCGATGCTGATCTCCATCCTGCTGGGCATGGGCATGCCCACCACAGCGGCCTATGCAGTGGCGGCGTCGGTGGTGGCACCGGGGCTGGTGAAGCTGGGCATTGATCCGCTGACCGCGCACTTTTTCGTGTTCTATTTCGCGGTGGTATCGGCGATAACACCTCCGGTGGCACTGGCGTCGTATGCCGCAGCGGGGATCTCGGGGGCCAATGCGATGGAAACCTCGGTGGCCTCCTTCCGCATGGGGCTGGCGGCGTTCATCGTGCCCTTTATGTTCTTCTACAACGGAGCCTTGCTGATGGAAGCCGGCGCCGGAGCCATTGTGCAGGCCCTGGTAACCGCTCTGTTTGGGGTCTACCTGCTGTCTGCCGCGGTGCAGGGCTGGTTTGTGAATCGTCTGGCCGGAGTGCTGGTACGCCTGTTGTTGCTGGCGTCTGCACTGCTGATGATCGAGGGCGGCCTGATGACCGACCTGTTGGGCATCGGTGCCGCGGTGGTTGCCTTTTTGCTGCAAAAGCAGTTTGGTGGCCAGCAGCCGGCGGCCTCCTGATAATCGCCAGGACAGCCCGTTGAAAACCCTGAGCGGGTTGTCCTGGTCGACTGCAGTGACTAGTCTGAGGGCTGTCTGCACGAGCCCGACCACTATGATATATCGATTATGGGCCGGTGCCGCCTTCCTGCTGACCCTGCTAGTGGCATGGCAGCTGGGGGGGTGGGCCGGTTACCAGCAGGTGGAGCGGGAGAGTCTGGAAGACTCTTTCCGCTACAGCCAGCTGATAGCCAACGAACTGAAGCGCTATCGGGCCATTCCCGAACTGATGGCCGAACACCCGTTAATGTTGCAGGTGCTGGAAACCCCCACCGACCCCTCTTTGCTGCTCCAGGCCAACATCGAAATGAAGCGCATGGCGCACATTGTGGGCAGTTCCGACGTCTACCTGATGGATCGCACGGGGTTGACCATCGGGGCCAGCAACTACCAGTCGCCCGACAGTTTCATCGGCGGCAACTTCAGCTACCGGCCTTACTTCAGCGAGGTCATCGCCTCGGGCACTTCAGCGTTTTACTTTGCCCTCGGCGCCGCTTCGAATGTCCGTGGGCTGTTTTTTTCCAGTCCGGTCAACAACGACGTGGGCGACCTCCTCGGAGTGCTGTCGGTCAAAGTACAAGTGGAAGGGCTGGAGTCCCAGTGGCGTCGGCCCGTGTCTCTCAATAACGCCGAAATGGTGGTGCTGGATGAAGACGGCATCAGTTTTATGGCGAGCCGGGCGCAATGGTTGTACCGGGATTTTGAGGCCGGGCGGATGGATGACGGCAAGCGCGCACGTACCGGCCTGCGGTACCCCCGGCAGGATACCCGGCCGATCTCCATTACCCGCCTGGGGCGGCCCGGGGGGGTGTCGGCGCGCACTCAGCGTCTGCTGATAACCGATGATCAGCATCAGAGCCGGGAATACCTGTCGGTGCGTACGCCGCTGCCGCAACTGGATTGGTCGCTGCGGGTGATGGTGGCAACCGAAGCGGTACTGTGGACCCGATTGCGCTTTGTGCTGGCCGGGGCGGGGTTGTTTCTGGGGTGTGTGCTGGCCTGGCTGTATCTGCGTGAGCGTTATCGCCGCGAAGCCGAACTGGCGCAACGGGGCGAACAGCTGGAGTTACGGGTCCGGGAACGCACCGCGGCGCTGGAAGCCTCCAACCAGCGGCTGCTGACGGAGATCGATCAGCGGGAACAGGCCGAGGCCGAGTTGCGGGAAACCCAGCAGGAACTGATACAGGCCGCCAAGCTGGCAGTGCTGGGGCAAATGTCGGCGGGGCTGAATCACGAAATGAACCAGCCACTCACCGCGATCCAGTCGTACGCCCGGAACAGCCAACGGTTCTTGCAGCGCAACGAGCACACCATGGTTGATGCCAATCTCAAGGAAATCATCAGCTTGTGTGACAAAATGGCGGATCTTACCCGGCAGTTCAGAGTGTTTGCCCGCAAATCCGAGGGCCGGCCGGCGACGGTGGATCTGCGCATGGCGGTGGATGCGGCGCTGAAGATCATGTGGGCCCAGGGTGACGACACCCGCAACATTGATTTGCATTGGGATCGACCGACGCAGCCGGTCTGGTGCCACGGTGATCTGATTCGTATCGAGCAAGTACTTATTAACCTGTTAAGCAATGCCAGACAGGCGGTTGAACAAACCGATAAACCGCAAATAACCATTGTGATCATTGACCGGGGAGCGGTATGGCAGTGCCAGATTACCGACAATGGCCCGGGGCTTCCGGCCAATACCGAACAGATTTTCGAGCCCTTCTTTACCACCAAATCGGTGAAGCAGGGGCTGGGGTTGGGGTTGTCCATTTCTCGCCAGATTGTGGACGCATTGGGCGGACAACTCACCGGGTGTAATCGGGATGACGGCCCCGGTGCCCGCTTTGTGCTGACGCTACAAAAAAAGGACCTCGCAGAATGACAGAACCCATGGTCGTTTTTATTGATGATGACCCGGATATTCGCCAGGTGATTGCGCAAACGCTGATGCTGGATGACATCTCCGTGGCATGCTTTGCCGATGGCGCCAGCGCGCTGGCGACCCTCGATGAAACCTTCTCCGGCGTGGTGTTGTGCGATTACAACATGCCGGAAATGGACGGCCTGGCGGTACTGGGCGCCATCCAGGCCATGGACCCTGGCATTCCGGTGATTCTGCTCACCGGCGAAGGTGATATCAGTACCGCGGTGACCGCCATGCATCAGGGCGCTTACGATTTTATTGAAAAGCCGTTCGACCACGACGCCTTGATCGAGTTGTTGCGCCACGCCCGGGAAAAGCGTCAGCTGGAGCTGGAAAACCGGCGGCTCAAAATGCAAGTGAAGATGCTGGCCCGGCCCGGTCCCAAATTGCTGGGCAGTTCGGATGCCATGCAGAAAGTGATCGCCACCATCAACCCCATAGTAGAAATCCCGGCGAATGTGCTGTTGTGGGGGGAAACCGGTGTCGGCAAAGACGCTGTGGCCCGATATATTCATGAAAACAGTGCCCGCAACGCCCATAATTTTGTCGCCATCAACTGCGGTGCGGTGCCGGAAAACCTGATTGAATCGGAGTTGTTCGGCCACGAAGCGGGGGCCTTCACCGGTGCCGACCAGCGCCGGATCGGCAAATTCGAGCACGCCCATGGGGGCACCCTGTTTCTGGACGAAGTGGAAAGCATGCCGTTGGCGCTGCAGATCAAACTGCTGCGGGTGCTGGAAGAGCGCAGTGTCGAGCGGCTGGGCAGCAATAGTCCGCAGGCGGTGGATGTGCGCGTGATTGCGGCCACCAAAGCGGATCTCAAGGCGCTGAGCGATGAAGGCCGGTTTCGCCTCGATCTGTATTACCGGCTCAATGTGGTCGGCGTCAGCATCCCTCCGTTGCGGGAGCGCAAAGAAGACATCCCGGTCCTGTTTCATCACTTTGCCTTGATCGCCGCAGCCCGCTATGGCCGAGAAAGCATACCCCTCAATGCCGCTCAGGCGGCGCATCTGATGCAGCAGAGCTGGCCCGGTAACGTCCGGGAGTTGCGCAATCTGGCTGAACGCTATGTGCTGCTGGGACCTGCCACGCTGATGGACAATGACAGCCGGGGCGCGGGCGGTCCGCTGACCAAGGCGGCCGGTCGGCAGACGCTGGCGGAGATGGTGGAGGCGTTTGAGCGATCGGCCATTGCCGCGGCCTTGCATCGCTGTGGTGGCAGCATCAAGGACACCATGGTGGAGCTGGGTCTGGCCCGGAAGACCCTGTACGACAAGATGAAACGCTACCGTCTGGACAAAGCCGAATTCAAAGACGGCGATCAGCCCTGACCTGAGCGCACCGGCGCGCAGACGCCCACATCAGCAAGGTGTTCCGCTCAAGAAATCCACTGCGCGGCCGTTAAGCCCCTACAGAACCGAACGGCAGGCGCCGGTTTTGGTAGCCTGCCCCGGCGTTGTTGGCCAGCTTGGAGGGTGGATCGTGAGTGTATTGAGTCAATTAAGTATTCGCATGCGGCTGTTGTTGGCGATTCTCGTGCCGGTGACGTTAACGGCCCTGGTCGGGGCGGCCGTATCCGTCAATGAAATCCGCAGTAACGGCGACGCCGAACTGCAGCGCCTGCACGAAACGTTGCTGGGGGCCCGCCAGGAAGGCTTGAAGAACGTGGTGGAAACTGCGCGCAGCGTGGTCGAAGCGGTGAGTCAGGATCCCTCATTGAGCGATGCCGAGGCCAGGCAGGAAGCCCTGCGACGGATCCGGGCAATCGATTTTGGCGACAACAACTACGTCTTTGCCTACGAGCGTGATTTTCGCACCCTGGCGCTGCGCACCAATCCCGCCAGTGAAGGCTCCATCGTAACCAACCCCAAGGTTCAGAATTTGATCCGCGACCTGTTCAGTGTCGCCAGAAGCGGTGAGCCCCTCGCCTACGAATGGGCCAACCTGGCGTCCGGGGGTAAGGTTGAGCCGAAAATCGCCTACTCCGCGATCATCGACAAATGGGACTGGATGCTGGGGGCCGGTGTGTACACTACCGACATTGATGCGGTGGTTGCGGAGGCGGCAGCCAATATCGACCGGCAAATTGCGTCCACCCTCGGTGTTATTCTGATGGCGACCCTGGTGGTGGTGGTCGCCTCGCTGGTGGTGGGCAGTCTGGTGATTCGTACGGTGACCCGACCACTGAATCGTGTGACCGGCCTGATGCGGGAAATTGCCGAAGGTGACGGCGACTTGCGCCAGCGCTTGCCGGATCGCGGCTCGGATGAGCTGGCCGAACTGGGGCGCCGGTTCAACGCCTTTGTCGGCAAGATACAACACGCCATGCAGGAGGTGGGCACGACCACCCATCAGCTGGCTTCAGCTGCGGAAGAGCTCAGCAGCGTGGCGGTGGAAACCAGCCAGTCGGTCCAGGAGCAAGGGTCGCAAACCGACCAGATTGCGTCGGCCATCAACGAAATGGCCGCAACCATTCAGCAAATTGCCGGCAACGCCAACTCCGTGGAAAGTGCCGCGTCCGACGCGGATCGCCTCGCCCGGGAGGGCGGTGAAACCATCGGTAACGCCCAGACCGCGGTGAACCAGCTGTCCGCTGAAATTGAACAGAGTGCGCAGAGCATCGCCTCATTGGCGGAGCGTTCCGACTCGATCCAGCAGGTGCTGGACGTGATTCATTCGGTTACTGATCAGACCAACCTGCTGGCATTGAATGCCGCCATCGAAGCCGCCCGGGCCGGTGAGCATGGCCGGGGGTTCTCGGTGGTTGCCGACGAGGTGCGCCAGTTGGCACACCGCAGTGCCGAATCCGCCGACCAGATTCGCGAGATGATCGATGGCTTCGTGACCGAATCCCGCACCGCGGTCGCCCGTATGGAAGCCGCACAGCAGCATTCGGGGGCAACCGTTGAGCGGATTGATCACGCCACCGGGGCACTCACCACCATCGAAACATCCGTCGGCCATATTCACGAGCAGGTCACCCAGATCGCCGCTGCCGCCGAGCAGCAAGGTCAGGTGGCGGAAGAAATCAACCAGCACATTGTAGGCATTGTGGACGCCGCGCAGCGCAGTGACGCCGGGGTATCCCAGACCACCGCCGCCAGTCAGGAACTGGCACGGCTGGGTGAAAGCTTGCGATCGCTGGTGGGACAGTTCAAGGTTTGACCCGGAAAACGGGCCCGTGGCTTTTTATCGCTGCAGAGGGCGGTTATGATGCTCGGGTAACAACTCGGTTATGCAGTTACATAATTGATAATAAAGGGATGGCTAGATTGATATGAAATCATTACGACTAACGGTCGCGGCGGGTGTGCTGGCGTTGTTGACGCTGGCGAGTGCCCCCGCCCTGGCAGAGAAAACCTACACTCTGAAGCTGGCGGAAACCTGGGGACCAAATTACCCGATTCTGGGGGATACCACCAAGAACATGGCGGCCATGGCCGAAAAAATGTCCGGTGGCCGGCTGAAGATCCGCATTGATTCGAGCAACCGGCACAAAGCGCCGTTCGGCATTTTTGACATGGTAAAAGCGGGCCAGTACGACAT
Organism: Marinobacter sp. X15-166B; assembly: GCF_001752365.1. Classification (GTDB taxonomy): domain Bacteria; phylum Pseudomonadota; class Gammaproteobacteria; order Pseudomonadales; family Oleiphilaceae; genus Marinobacter. Next base: position 1,523,546 of record NZ_MEIY01000001.1, read on the forward strand.
GGGCCACACTGCTTCTTACTATTACAAAGGCAAAATCCCCAACGCCATGTATTTCACCACCATCCCGTTCGGCCTGATGGCGCAGGAACAGTACGCCTGGTTTTACCACGGCGGTGGCATGGAATTGATGCAGAAGGTGTACGAGCCCCATGGAATGTTGTCCTTCCCGGGTGGTAACACCGGCAACCAGATGGGTGGCTGGTTCCGTAAAGAGATCGAAAGCGTCGACGACCTGAAAGGGTTGAAAATGCGGATTCCGGGCTTTGCCGGCGAAGTGATGGCCGAACTCGGTGTGGCGGTGACCAACATCCCACCAGGCGAGTTGTACACTTCGCTGGAGCGGGGCACCATTGATGCCCTCGAGTGGGTGTCTCCGGGGCTGGATCTGCCCATGGGCTTCCACCAAATTGCCGATTACTACTATTCCGGCTGGCAGGAACCCGGAGCTGAAGTGCAGTTCCTGATCAACCTCAAAACCTGGAACAAACTTCCGGAAGATCTGCAGGAAATTCTGCGCGTGGCCATCCGCACGGCGGCCTATGACATGTACAGTCAAAGCACCCACGCCAACGGTATGGCCTGGGACAAAATGAAGGAAGATTATCCGAACGTCACCCACAAGACCTTCCCGCCGGCGGTGATTGAGGCTCTGCAGGAAGCCAACGAACGGTTGTTGCGGAAAGAAGCCGAAAACAATGCTCTGGCGAAAGAGATCATTGATTCGCACATGAACTATCTGAACATTGTGCGGAAGTGGACCAATATTTCGGATCGTGCCTACCTGAACACGGTGGCTCCCGAAGAAGACTGACCGCCACTCCCTGTGTCTGGAGAGCACCGCCGCGGCGGGCTCTCCAGCGCTCTCCAACCCGCTCACGTCTTTCCTCACTAACTCCAAAATCAGGCAGACCGCCAGATTAGTCTTGCCTCATCAAACGATAATAATTATCATTGCGATTCTTGTTGCTGCTGATTTGGTGGGGATTCTTGTGGACGCTGCTCTTTCTGTCGCTGTCACTTCCAAAGTTGACCGGATGCAAACGGTATTGGTTGCCGGTGGCCCGGTGGTCTGGATTCTGGCGGTATTTTCGGTTGTCGCCCTGACCATTATTCTGGTGAAATTATGGCAGTTCTCTCAGGCACGGGCCGAGAGTACCGCCGATGTCAGTGCGGCGTTGTCGATGTGGCGCCAGGGTAAGGGCGCCGATGCGGTCAAGGCACTGGATACGCAGCGTCCCGTTTCTGCGGTGGTGGCGCATGCAATGCAGGGCCACCTGGAGGCGGCCAACGATGCCCTGCTGCGGGAAGAAACTGAGCGCATCGCTACCGGATACCTGAACGGGTTGCGCAGCTTTTTCCGCCCGCTTGAAGTCATTGGCTCATTGAGTCCACTGCTGGGCCTGCTGGGTACCGTCATGGGGATGATTGTTGCGTTTCAGCAAATGGAAACCGCCGGCAGTCAGGTGGATCCGTCGGTGCTGTCCGGGGGGATCTGGCAGGCCCTGTTGACCACCGCCGTGGGGTTGGCCGTGGCCATTCCGGTAGTCGCGGCGCATGCCTGGCTGGAGCGCAAGGTTGATCGGGTGTCCGCCAGCATGAGTGACGCCGTGACCCGGGTATTTACCTGCCCACCGGTGTCCGTGCAGGCCGCCGGGTCTGCGGAGGCATTGCAGAGTGCAGCTTGATGCCGCACCGGTAAGGCGCGCCAGGGGCATCAGCATGACGCCATTGATTGACGTGGTGTTTATTTTGTTGCTGTTCTTCATGCTGACCTCCAGCTTCGTCAGCTGGCGGCAGTTGGAGGTGGTGTCGCCGACGACCAGTGCCGACTCCCCCGCAGAGGTGCAGATTATTCGCCTGACCTCGAACCAGGGGCGCCTGGAACACGACGGGCGCATCTATGCACCGGCCAGTGACCAGGACCTGGCTGCATTGGTGGCCGCCGCGCCGGAGGCCGTGTTTGCCATCCAGGCGGATGGCCGGCTGCATACCCAGGCCATTATCAGCTTGCTGGACCGGTTGAAACACGCCGGCGCAGCCCATGTGTCGCTGGTGGAGGGGCCGTAATGAGATTTTCCGCGACGCCGCCGAAGAAAGACCTGGCTGCGGATGACAACCTGGTGCCGTTGATCAATATCGTATTTCTGATGCTGATTTTCTTCATGGTGGCCGGACAAATCACCGCGTCCGATGCGGCACTGGTTCAGCCGCCTGAATCCCTGACAGCCGCCCAAGCGAAAGAGCACCCGGTGACGCTCCTGGTGACTGCGACGGGTGCCATGTACCTGGATGATGATGAGGTGACCGCGGAGCAACTGGTGTCAGCACTGGGTGTTCGGCTGGATGCAGCCGCTGACCCCGATGATGTCTCAGTGCTGGTCAAGGCGGACGCGGAACTGCCGGTGGACGAGCTGCACCAGGTGTTGCGCCATATCAGGAACTCCGGCTTGTTGCGGGTCGCGTTGCTTGCCCGTCAGGGTGATACCGGATGATTGCCAAACACCACTGGCTCAGTGCGGGGGTGATGGCACTGGCGCTGCACGCGCTGGTGTTTGCAGCCATGGCGCGCACCGCCAATGAGCAAGAAGGCGCAGCAGCACCGGGGCAACAGGGTGTGGAGATCGGGTTGGGCATGCTTGGCGACTTGGGCACCGAGGCCGAGACCGTCGAGGTAAAAACAGCGCCACAGAAAGTTGTTGAGCCCGCATCGGCAGAGCCGCCGAAACCCGAGACACCCCCCGCCAGGCCGGCCCCGGTTATCGCCAAGCCGGTACCGCCGGTACAAACAGCGGAAGTGAGGGTAAAGAAAGACCCGCCAGAGCCGAAGCCGGAGCCTGAGCCAGAACCTGAGCCAGAACCTGAGCCAGAACCGGAGCCAGAACCGGAGCCAGAACCGGAGCCAGAACCGGAGCCAGAACCGGAGCCAAAACCGGAGCCAAAACCGGAGCCAAAACCGGAGCCAAAACCGGAGCCAAAACCGGAGCCAAAACCGGAGCCAAAACCGGAGCCAGAGGTTACCGCAGAACCGGCCAAGGCCGCCAGTAACACCGTGGACGCTGCTGCTCAGGGCACCAACCCCCAATCTGCCCGCAAGACCAGTACGGGCAGCGGCCAGTCGAATGCATCGGGTGGTCATCCGGGTGCGCGCAGCTCCTATTTAACAAGGGTGGCGGCCAAACTGGCGCGTTATAAACGCTATCCGATGATGTCGCGCCGCCGCGGGCAGGAAGGTGTAACCGAGCTCAGCTTTGTGGTGGACCGCCAGGGGCGTATTGTGCAGTCGAGCGTTACCACCTCGTCCGGCCATCCCGAGTTGGACAAGGCGGTGCTGCGCATGCTGAAGAACGCGGCCCCGCTACCACCGTTCCCGGATGATCTCGCTGGGCAAACTCTGAGCGTCTCAATTCCGGTGGCGTTCCGCTTGAGTGACCGGCGCTGACCAACGTCAGTCAGAATCACTCAGCTGTCGTTGATCGTGAGTAAAACTGATGCAAGAGAGGCTCTCCGGGAGGAGGGGGGGGGGCGAATGGCAATGAGAATTGTTTGCGTTTGTGCGAGTGGTGAACCATAGTCAGACGGGACCGAACGCAGATACACCAAGGTGATAAACCCGGAGGCAAACATGAGTGACTCAGCGGTTCAGATGGCCGGTTCTACCCGTTCCCTGTTGAAGGCGTGGAAGCGACTCCAACGAGCGGTAAATGAAGATAAAAAGAGTGACAAGCCCGACCCGGGCCGAACGTGGTCGGTACACCAGTGACAGCGATGTGGATAGGGCCACCTGGTAGATGATTGCTGCAAAATTGTCACGTCAGGACAGTACTGCTGCGAGGAAACGGGAGAGGCTTTGGTAGGTGCGTGCGCAGGCGTCCGCTGCCAGATCTTCCAGATTCAGGTAGGCGTGAATCATGGTGTCTTCGTGATGGCGTTGAGCGTTTACGCCAGCCCGCTGCAGTCGATCGATGTACGCAACCCCTTCATCCCGCAGTGGACAAAACCCTGCGGTAGCCAGCCAGGTGGCCGGATGTCGCGCGGAAATGGGCATAAACAGGGGTGAGACCTCGCGGCGGGGTTCGTTCTGTTGCAGGTAGTGATCGAAGTACCATTCGATACGGTCTTGTTCCAGCAGGTAACCGCGAGCCCGTTGCCTCACCGAGGGGCAGGACAGGGTGTAGTCGAGACTCGGGTATATCAGCGCCTGGCGCTGGATCGGTAAGCTGTTGTCCTGCTGGCTCAAGGCGCTGAGGGTGGCGCAGAGTGCGCCACCGCCAGAATCCCCTACCAGGCTTAACGCCGGCAAAAAGCGCAGCGGCAGCTGATCCAGCCGCGACCAAAGCCCGCGGATGACGGCAAGACAATCTTCCAGAGCGGCGGGATACGGCCATTCCGGTGCCAGTCGGTACTCTACTGCCACGATCAGCTGGCCGGATGCAGCCGCAAGCCGGCGACAGATGGGGTCGTACACCGAAATACTGCCGCACATGTGGCCGCCACCATGAATAAACAGCACCACTGGCGTGGGGTGATCCGGCGCCGGGTCGTAAACCCGCAGGGGGACCGAGTGGCTTTCGCTGGTCAACACCGTATCGGTAATTGAGGCGACTCGCGATTGCCTGGTGACGAAAGACTCAGTCATGCGGGCCAGGCCGCTGCGCATCATTTCGGGCGTGACCCGGGTGTTGTTGGCGCGCTGCCGTGAGCTCAGCTGATTCGCCGCCACGAGCCACTCCGCCAATTTGGGGTCCAGCTTGTCAGTGCTCAGCATTGGAACAGCACCAGGGCTTCGCCGCGACAGATGAAGCGATCACCTTCGCCCGTGCAGATGGTGGTGAGATTAACCAGGGCCTTGTCTGGCCGCAGCCGCGATACGGTGACGGTGGCGGTGAGTTCTTCATCGGCGCGGGCGTGCTGCTCGAATGCCAGCCATTGTTTCAGGTAGTTGGTGCCATGTCCCGGCAACTCCATGCCCAACAGGCAGGAAAACAGACCGGCGATCAACGGCTCTGGTACGCTGGTCGGCGGCTGCTCCAGCTGCGCCAGTTGACCCCATAAATCGAGGTCGTCGGGACTGAAACGGCGACGGATACTGGCTTGCTGGCTCAGAACCAGTTGTTGAAAACGGGGGAAGGTGTTCTGGTTCATGATGCCGTTCCCGTGTTCGGTTCCAAATAGCATTGACCTTGCAGGCAGGCGGTGCCGTCGTTTTTGAGAACCTGAGTATTCAGGATAAGAGCTGAGCTGCTGGCCGCCCTGGTCACGTCGATCCGCAGTGTCAACGCTTCGTCCGCGAATGCCGGGGCAGGGAACACCAGTTCTTGTGTGGCCAGGGTATACGTTGGGAAGGTACGCAGCAGGCACCCTCGCAGCACGGTAAACAGCAGCATGCCGTGGGATACCGTGGCGCCGAAGCGAGTCCGCGCGGAGAAGTCCGGGTCGACGTGAATCGGGTTATGGTCACCGCTCAGATGTGCAAAGCGGTTGAAGTCGTCCTGGCTGAGCCGGAATGCTTCCTTGATCGGGGTCAGATTGGTCATGTCAGCTCTTCCGCAATGATTGCTTGGTGATTTTACCCACGGCGTTACGAGGAAGTTGCTGCAGACACTCAAAGACCCTGGGGACCTTGTAGCCGGCCAGGCGTGCGCGGCAGAAGGCCTTTAGCTCTTCCGTATCCGGTGCCCGGGTCTGGCCGGCGAGGGAAAAGTACGCCTTGCCCACTTCTCCCCAGTGATCGTCGGCGATGCCAATAACCGCAACGTCTGCAATCGCCGGGTGTTCCCGGAGAACGTTCTCAACCTCGGCGGGATAGACATTCTCACCACCGGAAATAAACATGTCTTTCCAGCGGTCAACAATGTAATAGCAGCCGTCGCTGTCACAGCGGGCTACGTCGCCGCTGTGAAACCAGCCCTCGGAACTGAAGGCATCGGCCGTTGCCTTCGGGCGATTCCAGTAACCTGGTGTAACGCCAGGCCCTCGTATCAGTAATTCACCGGCAGCGCCTCTGACCACATCTTTGCCATGGGTATCCACGATACGCACTTCCACCAGCAGCTGAGGCTTGCCGACAGACCCGGGCTTGTTGAGAACCGCGTCTTCATCCAGTAAAAACACCGTGGGTCCGGTCTCTGTCATGCCCATGCCGGTGCGTATTCGAATGCCGTCGTCGGCGTACTGTTTAGCTACCGAAAGCGGCAGTGGGGCCCCACCACATCCCCAGGAGCGGACGTTTGCCAGAGTCCGGGCATCAAATGCAGGCACCTCCCGTAAAGCCTGGTAGATTGCGGGCACGGCAAAAAATACCGTGGCACGCTCAGCCAATAGTGTCAGGGTGTGCCCTGCATCGAATGTACGGGAGACCAGCACACAACCGCCCGCCAGGAGCACGGCGCTGGAGTAAAGATTGATACCAGCGGTATGAAACAGAGGGAGTACGTTCAGCAACACGTCGTCCTGAGTCAGGCCGACGGCCACGCCGATGTTGAAATAGTTGGATTCCATCATCCGGAAGGTCTGAATCACCCCCTTGGGGCGTCCCGTGGTACCGGAGGTATACAGAAGGTACCAGGGACGATCCGGGCTGCGCACCGGATGAGGGCTCAGGTCAGGGGTGGCGTTGGCCAGATCCTGTTGGTAGCAAGTGTGGTTGTCGGCAATGCAGGTATCTTCCAGAGCGATCCCCAGCACACCGGCAGTGGTCAGGTGGTGCGCTGTTTCTGCAAACTCCTCCCCGTAAATCAGGGCACCGGGTTCCGCGTCTGCCATCAGCATCTGCAGCTCCGGTCGTGCCAGACGCCAATTCAGCGGCACCAAAATCAGGCCGGCTTTGGCACAGCCGAACAACATGACAAAAAATTCGGCGCGGTTGTGTCCCAGGTAGGCGACCCGGTCGCCGGGAGCCAGCCGCCAATGTTGACGCGCTGCTGCGGCGAAGCGGGCAGCCCGGGCGTTGAGCTCTCGATAGTTGTAGGTGACGCCATCGTGCGTGTCTTCCAGCGCCGGGCGCTCCGGCGTCGCCTGTGCCCGTTGCGCGAGTAGATCGAACATCTCCATGGAATACCTCGCTGTTGTTTTTGTTGCTTTAGTTACCAGGGATTGTCAGGTTGCCCGCTTCAAGAACGCGGCCATGCCCTGGTGCGCTTCGTCGGAGTGAATCTGCTCAAGGAATTGGCGGAATTCCTGGTCGAGCTGGCGCGCGGTGATCGCCAGATCGGGGCGGTTCAGGCTTAACGTCCGGCGCACACTGTCGGGTTGTTTACGCAGCAGGGTCTGACACAAGTTGGCGACTTTGGCCGGCAGCTGGTCGTTGTCGACCAGATAGTGGGCCAGACCGTAATCCACGGCTTTCTGAGCGGTAAGGGTGCGGTTGGTCAGTTGCATCTCCAGCGCTCTGGAGGCGCCGATTTTTTGCCCCATGAGCCCGGTCCAGCCACCATCCGGGCTGAAACCGACCACTGTGTACCAGGGCGCGAAACTCGCTTGCTCGGCAACCACCACAATGTCGGCCGCCAGTACCAGACCCACCGAGCCACCGGTGACCAGACCGTGCACTGCGGCAACGGTGGGGAAGGGCAGGTCGAGCAGCGCCAAAATCACCCGGTTCAAGCGGCCGACGACCTCACTGGCATAGGCCTGGCGCGCACGCTGTGGCGTGTCAAAGAAAGCGCTCACATCACCCCCGGAGGAAAACGATCTTCCTTCGGCGTCCAGGATCAGCGCCCGTGGGTTGGCGCGGCGGCAGGCAGCCAGCGCACTGAGCAGCTGGCCCAGCAGCGCGGGTGTCAACGCGTTATGGCGCTCGGGACGGTCCAGCGTAATACGGGCAACCTGGCCATCCAGGCGGTAGCGTACGCATGTGTCGGTCATGCCAGATCCTTGTTCAGTCAGGACTTCGGGTCCAGGGCCAAACCGTGTTGCAGCAGATCCGATACCGTGGCGATTATGTCGTCCACCGGTACATCCTGTTCCCACAGGGCGAATCGCAGACCCAAAAAGTTGGACAGCCCCATCAGCGCCCAGACGCGTATTTCATCATTGCCCGGGCGAATCTCACCTTTGCGGGTGGCATCTGCCAGCATGCGCAAGTAGCCGCGGCCGAAGGCTTCGTAATATTCCCGGTAGATGGACTCATCAACAAACTGGGCTTCCTGCAGTACCCGATACAGCGAGGGGTTGTCAGCCACGTATTGCAGAAATGCCTTCAGCCCCAGGGTTTCTGCGGCAAGGCGACCGTCGGCATCTTTCACTGCGGCGGCCAGGTGGGCGCGAACCTTATGCCCCATGTCGCGCACCAGTTCCCGCAAGGTGTCTTCCTTGGTTGCGAAATAGGTGTAGAACGTGCCCTGGGCAACGCCGGCCAGCCGGGTGATATCGCTAACGCCGGCCTGGTGATAGCCGAGGCTGCCAAAGGCGTCTTCAGCGGCTTTCAGGATCTTGGCCCGGGTCCGGGCGCCCCGCGCCGTTTTGGGCGCCTCCCGGGCAGGGCTTTTGGTGTTGTGTTTGATTGTGTTCATGCTGTCGATTTAAGTTCAAACATGAACTGATTGTCAACTAAATTGAGTTGTATTGCGATCAAGATCAATCGGTCTTGACGCTTTAATGAGGTTAATTTGCTGTTTTTATTGCTATTTTGTTAGCGAAAGGTGGTTTGAGCAAACAATAGGCCCGTTATTTTTGTCGCGATAGTTGACGAAACCTGAATCAGTTGTCATATTTTGATTCAAGTTGTTGGGCACTGCCAACCTGAAAGCCTGGAGCGCCTGATACCTGCAACAATAACTACAAGGGAGTGATGCCCATATGAAACGCGCACTTTTTGCTGCCGCCATCTCGCTGGCGGTGGTGTCCCCGGGACACGCCGCTGATACCGTGCGTATCGCTCATGTGACCGATTTTACCGGAGCGCTGGCCCCCTATGCGGAGCAGTTGCACATCGGCATGAAGTTGGGGTTTGAGTACGCAACGGACGGCACCATGACCGTCTCCGGACGTCAGATCGAGATGTCGCGCAAGGATTCACAGCTGGACCCCGCCCGGGCCCGCACGCTGGTGGAAGAAGCGTATGGCGAGGACGACGCCCACATAGTTGTGGGGCCGGTGTCCTCTGGCGTAGCCCTGGCCACACTGCCGCTGGCAGAGGAATACGAGCGCATCATCATTCCCGAAGGAGTGGCCGATGCCATTACCGGCAGCAGCTGGAACCGTTATGTGGTGCGGATTGGCCGCAATTCGTCACAGGACGCGGTCTCCAATGCGGTTGCCCTGGGTGAACCGGGAATTTGCGTGGCGACCATCGCTCAGGATTATGCCTTCGGCCGTGATGGCGTTGCCGCCTATCGGGAGTCCATGGAAGCTGCCGGTGGCAGCGTGGTGCATGAAGAGTACCTGCCCCTGGACGCCACCGACTTTACCGCAGCGGCCCAACGCCTGTTCGGCGCGCTGAGAGATCGGGAGGGCTGCGACAAGGGTCGTTACATCTTCTCCATCTGGGCCGGGTCCACCAACCCGTTGGGACGGATCAAGGATCTGGAGCCCGGACGTTACGGAATTCAGTTGGCGGCTGGTGGTAATACCCTGGCGGCGATGGTGGGTTACGCGGATTTCCCCGGTATGGAGGGGGCCGGTTTCTACTACTACGAGTCCCCTGAAAACGAGGTGAATCGTTGGCTGGTCGAAGAGCACTTCAAGCGCTATCAGCAAGCGCCCGACTTCTTTACTGCCCAGGGTTTCTCCCAGGCCATGGCCATTGTTGCGGCCATCCGCAAGAGTGGCGGTTCCACCGACAGTGAAGACTTGATCGCGGCCTTCCGTGGCCTGATCTTTGCCAGCCCCAAGGGCGAGATGAGGATAAGACCGGATGACCATCAGGCTCTCCAGGCCATGTACCATTTCCGCATCGAGGCGGAAAACCGTGACAACTGGTTTGCCGATCGTACGGTGACCGCCGGCGTTCCCAAACTGATGCGCACCATCCCCATTGATGCGATGAGCATACCGGTGCGCAACTGATCCCGAGGGCAGGTGTTACCGCGGTAATGCCCGGTAACCGAGGAGAGAGTGATGGCGTTAGCGCAACCGGTTCTGGAAGCCCGGAACCTTTCTGTTCACTTTGGTGGTCACAAGGCGGTACACGACGTTAACTGTGCGTTTTACCGCGGTACCTTGACCACGATTGTCGGTCCCAACGGGGCCGGCAAGACCACCTGGTTCAACCTGCTGTCCGGTCAATTGCGGGCGACCTCCGGGCAAGTGCTGTTGCGGGGTGAAGATCTGACTCCGCTGGGTGCTGCGGCGCGGACCGACAAAGGTCTGGGGCGTGCCTTTCAGCTCACTAATCTGTTTCCCGGGCTGACCGCCCTTGAAAACGTGCGTTTGGCGGTCGCATCCCGGCACCGTACCGGGCATGTGTTTTGGCAGATGTCCTCGCGCCGCAGTGATATTGCCGGGCGGGCCTTCGAGGTGTTGCAGACGGTGGGACTGGATCACCGCGCGGAGAGCCTGGTGGCGAATCTGCCCCACGGTGACCAGCGCAAGCTCGAGGTGGCCCTGCTATTGGCTCTGGAGCCCGAGGTGTTTATGTTTGACGAACCCACGGCGGGCATGAGCGTCGATGAGGTGCCGGTGATCCTGGAGCTGATTGCAGCCATTAAGGCGAAACAGGACAAGGTGGTCTTGCTGGTGGAGCACAAAATGGATGTGGTGCGTTCGCTGTCTGATCGCATTGTGGTGCTGCACAACGGTGAACTGGTGGCCGATGGTGAGCCCGCTGAGGTGATCGCGTCGCCGGTGGTGCAGGAGGCGTACCTGGGCACCAGTCCGTCGGCAGCGGAGGTCGCCCTATGAGCGGGGCATCGGGCAACCCCAGGGCTGCACTCACTCTCAGCGGCATTCACGCCAACATCGACCAGTACCACATTCTGGAGGGTGTCGATCTGGTGGTGCCCGCCGGTGAGCTGACGGTGTTGCTGGGGCGCAACGGTGCGGGCAAGAGCACCACCCTGAGAACCATCATGGGACTGACCACCATCAAGGCGGGCCGGGTCCGCTTCGGCGACCACGACATTACCGGTTGGCCGACGCCTCGTATTGCCCGCGCAGGTATCGCTTTTGTGCCCGAACACATGGGTGTGTTTGGCCAGCTCACGGTCCGGGAAAATTTGGTGCTGGCGGCGATCAATGGCCCTATGGATGAAGACCGGCTGGCCTGGCTGCTGGATTTGTTCCCGCCCCTGAAGAAATTTTGGGACCGCCCGGCGGGCAATCTGTCCGGGGGCCAGAAGCAAATGCTGGCCATAGGCCGCGCGGTGATTGAGCCGCGGCAACTGTTGCTGATTGATGAGCCCACCAAAGGCCTGGCGCCGGCGATCATTAATGATCTGGCGGATGCGCTGGAGCAGCTGAAGGCCGAGAAGGTCAGCATTTTGCTGGTGGAACAGAACTTCAACTTTTCCCGTCGTCTCGGTCAGTCGGTGGCGGTCATGAACGATGGCCGGGTGGTGCATACCGGCTCCATGGCCGAACTCGCCACTGATGACGCCCTGCAGCACCGGCTGTTGGGTCTGGGTTTGGGCGCGCACCAATAACACGAGGAGAACGCAGGTATGCCGACCACCAACCATACTGCTGCCCCTGCGGGCACTCCGGCCCGCTTGGGGGCGTCCATCCGCCAGTTCCGGGATCAGCACCCCCATTGGTTTCTGCTGCTGGGCCTGATGCTGGCGGCTCTGTTGTTGATGGATTTCACCACCTGGCTGGTGTTGACGCTGAGCGGGGCCGCCATGGGAGCCATGCTGTTTCTGATGGCCTCCGGCATGACGCTGACCTTTGGGCTGATGAACGTACTCAACCTGGCGCACGGTGCGTTTATATCTCTGGGCGCCTTTGCCGGTGCCACGACCTTGCTGTTCTGGCTCAACGATCAGGCGGCGGCTTCGTCGCTGTGGTTGAATCTGGCCGGCGTGCTGCCGGCGCTGCTGTTTGCGGTGCTGGTGGCGGCTGCCATCGGGCTGATGTTTGAGTGGCTGGTGATCCGCCCGGTGTATGGCGACCACCTGAAACAAATCCTGGTGACCGTGGGTGGTTCCATTATTTTGATGCAGTTAATCGAAGTAGTGTGGGGGCCCAATGAGATTCCGGTGCCGCGTCCGGAAGCGTTCAGCGGCGCTGTGGTGGTTGCCGGCATCGCATTGGAAAAGTATCGGTTATGGGCGGTGGCGCTGGGGGTGTTGGTGTACGCGCTGATGACCTGGGTGATCGAGCGCACCCGCATTGGCATCCTTATTCGTGCCGGTGTGGAAGACCGGGAAATGGTGGAAGTGCACGGCTACCGGGTGCGCCTGTTGTTTCTCGGTGTGTTTATCGCCGGCTCAGCCCTGGCGGGGCTGGGCGGTGCCATGTGGGCCATGTATCAGGAACTCATCACTGCCCATATGGGGGATGAGCTGATGATCTCGGTGGTGGTGATCATCATTCTTGGTGGGCTGGGTTCGGTCAAAGGCTGTTTTTTCGGCGCCATTCTGGTGGGCTTGATCAATCTCTACGTCGGCTTTCTGGAGCCGCGCCTGGCGGCGGTCGCAACGGTGGGGTTGATGGTTGCCGTGTTGATGTGGCGGCCCCAGGGCCTGATTCCGGTTATTCGGGTATAGGAGAGGTCAGCATGCTATCGAACTTGTTGTCCGGGGACCTGCCCCGCAGTCGGCGATTGACGGCGGCGCTGCTGGCTATTCTGCTGGCACTGGCCTTCGGCCCCTTTTTGTTCCCCGGTGTTCGTGCGTTTTCAATGATGGGCATGATTTGTGTGTTCATTATTTTGGTGGCGTCCTACGATCTGATGCTGGGTTATACCCACATAGTGTCGTTCGCCCATACCATGTTTTTCGGTATCGGCGCCTACGGTGTCGCCATGGCGGTCGGCACCTGGGGCAATAGCTTTGGCTCAGTGCTGCTGGGCATGGCAGGCGCACTATTGCTGACGATTGTGCTGGCCCTGCTGTTAGGTCTGCTGTCGCTGCGGGTGAAAGCCATCTTCTTTGCCCTGGTGACGCTGGCGGTGGCGTTTGCATTTCTCAGTCTGGTTACGCAGTTGTACCCGGTTACCGGCGGTGAAGACGGCATGCGCGTGCGGGTGCCCCGGGAGCTGGGGCCAGCCTTCCGGCCCCTGGAGCAGTCATTGTGGGGCTTCAGTCTGCCCGATTTTTGCAGCGCGCTGGTGTCAGGGTCTGCAACGGCGTGGGACGATGCCCTGTTTCAGGTTCGGATTAATGGCCGTACGCTGATGTACTACGTCGCTTTCGGCACCGCGTTGCTGGTGTTCCTGTTTCTTTTGCGCGTGGTTAATTCACCGTTCGGCAAGGTTCTGCAGGCGATCCGTGAAAACGAGTTCCGGGCGCAGGCCCTGGGGTATAACACCGTCCTGTATCGCACCTCTGTGGTCATATTGTCGGCCTGCCTGGCGTGTCTGGCCGGGGTGCTGTTCGCGCTGATCAACCGCTACGTTAACCCGGAAAACACTCTGGCATTCGAGTTGATGGTGTTCATATTGTTGATGTGCGTCATGGGCGGCATGGGCACGCTGTACGGTGCCGTGGTTGGCGCCAGCCTGTTCCTGCTGGCGCAGAATTACCTGCAGGATTTACTCAAACTGTTGGTCACCCAGCTGCCGCCGGACAGTGGCCTGGCGAATCTGGTGGGCCCGGAACGCTGGCTGCTCTGGTTCGGCCTGTTGTTTGTGCTCAGTGTGTATTTCTTCCCGGCGGGGGTGGTCGGACAACTCCGGCGTTGGAGCGCCCGCAGGCAGCAAAATAACCCGGTAGTGGAGGTTGTCGCCAAGCCCGGCTCTCAGACCCTGTCCAGCTGATCACGACGCGCCCCAATCTGCACGCGGCTTAGTGACTTGAATGACGATCGAGGGTGTGACCGACCAAGCGCGTTTGCCGCTGTCTGACTAGCGTCGCTTAACTCCCTGGTTTGCTTCAGCGGTCCGTGGGTCTTCCGGCCAAGGGTGCTTGGGATAGCGGCCGCGCATGTCTTTGCGTACCTCCGGGTAGGCGTTGCGCCAAAAACTGGCCAGATCGGCGGTCACCGCCAGCGGGCGCTGCGCGGGGGAGAGCAGGTGGACCACCACCGACACCAGGCCGGCGGCCACCCGGGGGGTGTCGGTCCAGCCGAACAGCGCTTGCAGTTTGGCCGCCAGCACAGGGCCGTTGTCGGCAGTGTAGTCGAGTTTGACCGCCTGACCGGTGGGAATGGTCAACGCCACCGGTGCCAATTCGTTCAGCCGCTGTTGTTGGGGGTAACTCAGCAGGCTGTTCAGCGCGTCGAGCAGGTTCAGTCTCTGCAGGTCGGACCAGCGCTGCATGCCGGCCATAAAGGGCAGCAGCCAGTGCTCCAGGCTCGCAAGCAGGGCGCCGTCACTGACATCCGGCCACTCACCCGGAAATACCTCCGCCAGCAGGCGCACCCGGGCGCACCACTGGGTGGCACGGTCTGGCCAGGCCAGGCTGTGCAGACCACGTTTGCGCACGGCGTTCAGCAGGCCCTGCTGTATCAGCGCCGTATCTGGCTTGGGTAATTCTTGCTCGGCCAGTATCAGCTCGCCCAGTGTGCGCACTCGCCGCGCGATCACGGTGCCACGTTGGTCGTTCCAGAGGGCTTCTTCGCGCTCCTCAATCAAAGCCGACAAATCCTGCTCCACATCGGCGATCTCCACCGGGGCGGCCAGATAAATGCTAGCCTCCCGGGCTTTGCCATCCAGATCGGCAGCCACCAGCCAGTCGTGGCGGGCCAGCGCGTCAGCGTCACGCAGTGAGGCGCCTTTGCCGTTGCTGAGTTGATAGCGGGGGGCTTGCCCGGAGCGGCGCTGGCCGATACGGTCGGGGTAAGCCAGAGCCAGCAGACGCCCGGTTTCGGTGGGGCTGGGCAAGGGCGTTGTCCGGTCAGGCTGGAGGGTCAACTGTCTGGCGACCTGACGTAAGGTGCGCAGCTGGGCAGGGTCCAGACCCTCGGGCCGGTACTCACCCCGCAGCACCCGCAGCCGTTCATGCAGATCGGCACCCGCCGCACGGCCACCCCGGGCGAGCAGGTCGCGTTCCCCCAGCAGGGCCGCCAGTTCCGCGGCGGCAGTGCCGAGTCCCAGCGTGCGACCGTGCACCACCATGTTGGCCAGGCGCGGATGAATGCCCAGTTGGCGGGCGGCTTTGCCATGCTCACTAATGGCCCCTTCAGGGGTAAGCATGCCCAGCAACCGCAGCAACCCGGTAGCCTGATTCCAGTGGGCGGCCGGGGGTGGATCAATCCAGGCTACCTGGCCCGGGGCACGGGCGCCCCACTGGGCCAGTTCCAGCACCAGCGACACCAGATCGGCTTCCTGAATTTCCGCTGGGGTAAACTCCGCCAGAGCGAAATGTTCGGATTCACTCCACAGCCGGTAGCAGACCCCGGGACCGGTGCGTCCGGCCCGGCCTTTGCGCTGTTCGGCGGAGGCTTTGGATACCCGCCCGGTGTGCAGCCGGGACATGCCACTGTTGGGGTCAAACACCGCCCGCCGCTGCAGGCCGCTGTCGACCACCACGCTGACACCTTCGATGGTCAGGCTGGTCTCGGCAATCGCGGTGGCCAGCACCACCTTGCGGGTACCCGCGGCGGCCGGTGCTATGGCGCGATCCTGGTCTTCGGCGGGCAGGTTGCCGTACAGGGGCGTGATGTGCACCGAATCGGCCACCTGTCCCCGCAAACGCTGTTCCACCCGGCGAATCTCACCGGCCCCCGGCAGAAACACCAGCAAGGAGCCAGTCTGCCGGGCAAGCGCTTCATGAATCACCGCCACTACCGGGTCAATGGTACTGAGGCGGCGGTTGCGCCCCCGTGCTTGCGACGGTGTCGGGCGGTAGAGGACGTCCACCGGAAAGGCCCGGCCTGCGCTGCTGATAACCGGTACATCCCCCAGCACCCGGGCGATGGGGGCGGTGTCGAGAGTGGCTGACATCACCAGCAGGCGCAGGTCCGGTCGCAACGCCTGCTGCGACTCCCGCACCAGCGCGAGCCCCAGGTCGGCGTGCAGCGAGCGCTCATGAAATTCATCAAACAACACCGCCGCGTACTCGTCCAGCATGGGGTCGTTCTGAATCAGGCGGGTCAGAATGCCTTCGGTCACCACTTCAATCTGCGTTGCCGCCGACACCTGACTGTCCAAACGGGTGCGATAGCCCACCGTTTGGCCTGCCTTTTCCCCTATTTGTCGAGCCATAAAACGGGCCGCCGAGCGGGCCGCCAGCCGTCGCGGCTCCAGCATCAGAATCTTGCGGCCCTCCCGCCAGGGCGCGTCCAGCAAGGCCAGGGGAACCCGGGTGGTTTTACCGGCACCGGGCGGGGCTTGCAGCAAGGCCGTGGGGGTCTGCTCCAGGGTCTGTTGCAGTTGGGGGAGTATGGCTTCGATCGGGAGCATGGTGGGTGTCGGTGTGCAAAGTGAAGGTTATCTGCACCTTATAACACAGGGGCGGCCCGGTTGATAAATTCCGGGTAAACTTTAGTGTTGCTAAGGTCTTCAGGGGGAGCGAGTGTCCCGGTGGCAGCTGCGACAGGGTTCCCGGTTGTTAAAAACCCATAGAGGCCTAAAGAATTTGGCTTGCATTGCGCTGTGACTGTCCGTAAGGTGTGCGGCCAAATTTCAAATCACGTTGGACTTGATGTCGCATTCCGCTAGTGTTGCCCAATCTGCAGTGCCCGTTTCCGTCGTAACTACTTCCCCCCACCGGTTTGGCGATCCGATCGTTCTGACCCTGACCATGGGCTTTATCGCTCTGTTTGTCGGTCTGTCGATTTACGACGCAGCCTGGCTGAGCACGCAAATCGGCGAGGAGTTTGCCTGGACCGCCAAGTATCTGGGCTCGTTTTTCCAGATCTTGCTGATTGCCACCTTCTTTATTGCCCTGGGTGTTGCCCAGAGTCGCGCCGGGCAGGCCCGAATCGGTAATCTGGATGCACCGGAAATCAGTACGTTTCGCTGGTTATCCATGGTGATGTGCACTTTGCTGGCCGGTGGCGGGGTGTTTTTTGCCGCCGGTGAACCCGTGTATCACTTCGTGGTGACGCCCCCGGCCTTCGACACCCAGGCGGGGACCGCCGCCGCCGCTGCGCCCGCTCTGGCGCAGTCGTTCATGCACTGGGGGTTTCTGGCCTGGGCGGTGCTCGGCTCGCTGGCGGCCATTGCACTGGCCTATGCCCATTATAACCAGGGCAAACCCCTGCAGCCGCGTACCTTGCTCTATCCGGTGTTCGGCGAGTGGATCTTGACCAGCTGGGTGGGCAGTGTGGTGGACGCTGTGTGCGTTATCGCGATCGTCGCGGGCACTGTGGGCCCCATCGGGTTTCTCGCCACTCAGATGAGTTATGGCCTCAGCGTGCTGTTCGGGTTTGACAACGGCTTCGGCACCCAGCTGATGATTCTGATGTTGCTGGCGACGGTGTACATTGTCTCGGCCATGAGCGGTGTCCAGAAAGGCATTCAGATGCTGAGCCGCTTCAATGTGTTCCTCGCGCTGGCCATTGGTGCGGTGATTTTTATTTTCGGGCCGACCCTGTTTTTGACCAATCTGTATCTGCAGTCGGTGGGTGAATACATCACCTCGTTCTTTACCATGGCCACCATGACCGCGGATGTGGCGCCGGACTGGTGGATGCAGTGGTGGACGGTGTTTTTCTTTGCCTGGTTTATCGGTTACGCCCCGTTGATGGCCATTTTTGTGGCGCGGATTTCCCGCGGCCGCACCATCCGTCAAGTGATTGTTGCGGTGGCGGTGCTGGCGCCGATCGCCACCAGCATCTGGTTCACGCTGCTGGGGGGATCGGGGATTTATTATCAGCTGAGCGGCGCCGTTGATCTGGCGGGAGCCTTAAATAACTTCCAGTTTGATGTGGCCACGCTGACGGTGGCGCAGGCCTTGCCGGGCGGTGCCTGGATGGCGGCGGCAATTTTATTGCTGACGACCATCTTTGTGGCCACCACCGGCGACTCCATGAGTTATTCCATCGCCGTGGTCGGTGCCGGTCACGACGAACCCCACTATCTGATCCGGGCCTTCTGGGGCGGTGCCATGGCGGTGATGGCGGGCATACTGCTGTCGATGGGTGGTGGCCAGATCGGGGTGTTGCAGCAGTTCATTGTAGTGACCGCGATTCCGGTGTCGCTGGTGATCCTGCCAACGCTGTGGACCGGGCCACAAGCGGCCCGGGCGATGGCCCGGGAGCAACAATTGCTGTAATGCTGGTGCAGCAACCCGGGTAACCCTGAAACAACGCCCCGCCGGGATGGCACCTGGCGGGGCGTTGTTTATCGGATACCGCGGTCAGCTGGGGCCGACGGTTCAGTCGGCGTCGGTGCCGCGATAGAAGTTCTGGATACTGGAAAAATCCAGCCGGCCATGCCCCTGCTGACTGTGCAGCTGGAACAGGTTGCGTGCCAAAGCACCCATGGGAATGGCCGCCTTGTTGGTCACCGCATTATCGAACGCCAGTCCCAGATCCTTGGTCATCAGATCCACCAGAAAACCACCCTGGTAGTCGTTGCCAGCGGGCACATTATCCATCACCCCGGGCCAGGGGTTATAGACGTTCAGAGCCCAATTGCCGCCCGAACTCTGGCGCATGATTTCCGACAGCACCGCTGGATCCAGGCCGTTTTTAACGCCCAGCGCCAAGGCCTCACAGGTACCGCTCATCAGAATCGCCAGCAGCATGTTGTTGCACACCTTGGCCACCTGACCGGCACCGGATTCACCGGCGTGGAAGATGTTCTTGCCCATGGCCTCGAGGACCGGTTTGGCGCGTTCAAAGGCGGCGTCCGTGCCCCCGCAAATAAAGGTCAACGCTCCGGCTTTGGCGCCCCCGACCCCCCCGGACACTGGTGCGTCAAGAAACGCCAGGCCGCGTTGCTCTGCTGCTGCGCCGACCTTACGGGAGGTCTCCGGCGCAATGGTGGATGAATCAATCACCAGTGTGCCGGCGTTCAGGGCGCTCAGCAGGCCGTCTTCGCCCAGATACAGGGCTTCCACATGCTGCCCCGCGGGCAGCATGGAGATGACCATCTCGGCGCCCTGAACCGCATCCCGGGCCGAAGCCGCCTTTTTGGCGCCGGCGCTTACAACCGCGTCGAGCGCGGTGTCCGAGAGGTCAAACGCGGTGACCTGATGGCCGCCTTTGACCAGATTGCAGGCCATCGGCCCACCCATATTACCCAGTCCAATAAATCCGATTGTCGCCATGTCGGGTTCCCCCGGTTGTTGTTAGTTATAAAAGCTGTCGATCCACTCCGGGTCCAGGCTCTCGAGTGAGGCGTAACGCCAGCGTGGCTGTCTGTCTTTGTCGATCAGCAGGGCGCGTATCCCTTCGGCAAGCTCGCCCTTTTCCAGGCAGCGGATCGACAGGTGTAATTCCGCAGCGAACACTTCTGCCAGGCTGAGGTGTTGGCTGGCGTGGAACTGCCGCCAGATCAGGGCGATGGAGGTGGGGGAGCCGGCGGCCAGGGTTTTGGCCGCTTTTGCCAGCGCCGGGTGATCACCCTGGTAGCCGGTGATGTTGGCCACCACTGCGCCCAGAGTGGCCTCGTCGGTCAGTTCCTGAATGGTGTCGAACTGATCGCGAATGACCGAAGGGGGCATGGCACCGGCGCTGTGGGCCTCCGCGGCTTTCAAATGGTGATGGATGCAAGGGTCCGCATCCTCGGCCAGCTGCGGGTCGGCGCACAAGGCGGCCAGCACTGCGTCGCGCTGTTCGTGATGGATGCAACGGTCGGCGAGGCCCACGAAGCGGGCATCCTCGGCGTTCAGGTGAATGCCGGTGAGCCCGATGAACAACCCGGTGCGGCCGGGCATTTTGTTGAGAAACCAGCTGGCACCCACGTCGGGATACAGACCGATGGTGACTTCCGGCATGGCAATGCGAGCCGACTCCGTGGCCACCCGGTGGGAGCCTGCGGCCAGCAAGCCAAGGCCGCCGCCCATCACAATGCCATTGCCCCAGACGATCACCGGTTTGGGGAATCGGTGCAGCAGGTGATCCAGTTCGTACTCCTCGGTGAAGAAATCCACCCCGTCCTGCAGTTTGCCGTTGTCCCCCCGGGCGACCATGGCCTCGTACAGAAACACGATGTCGCCCCCGGCGCAAAAGGCTTTGTCGCCACTGCCTTCGAGCCAGACCGCGGCGACCGAATCGTCGTCGCGCCAGCGTTGCAGTTGGGGGGTCAACGCGCGAATCATCGCCAACGACAGAGCGTTCAACGATTTGGGCTGGTTCAGTCGGGCGATGCCGATCTTTTTGCCGCCGGCCGCCGCCCGCTCTTCAAAAATAATCGCAGAATGATCCATGACAGCCTCGGGTTAGCGGTTGGTCCAATTGGGTTTGCGCTTCTCCAGAAACGCATTCACGCCTTCGCGCTGGTCCTGGGTGCTGAACAGTTCCACGAACAGTTCCCGCTCCATGCGCCAGCCATCACTGTGGGCGCGGCCATCCCGCGCACTCATCACCAGCTGCTTGCAACGGGCGGTGGACGACGGGCTTTGTTTGCACGCCATGGTGGCCAGTTCCAGCGCACGGTTGAGGCCCTCACCTTGGGGGACCACTTCTTCCACCAGGCCGATGCGCTCGGCCGTGGCGGCGCTGACCCGCTCACCGCACAGAATCATGCGCTTGGCCCAGCCCTCACCCACCAGCCAGGGCAAATTCTGGGTGCCGCCGGCGCAGGGCAACAGGCCTACGCTGGCCTCTGGCAGGGCCATTTGTGCCTGTTCCTCGGCCACCCGCAGGTCGCAGGCCAGGGCGCACTCCAGACCGCCGCCCATGGCATAGCCGTTGATGGCCGCAATGGACACGCCGCGAAACGCCGTCAGGGCCGCAAACGCATCGCCGAAAGCTTGAGCCATGGTGGCGGCGGTGCCGGTGTCGCCGTCAGCGAACAGCTTCAGGTCGGCACCGGCGGAAAAGAATTTGTCCCCTTCACCGGTGATCACCAGCGCGTACATATCGGCGTCATTGTTCAATTCGGTGACTATGTCGGCGAGCTGGGCAAGGGTGGCCTGGGTCCAGGTATTCGCTGGTGGATTGGCAATCGTCAACAGCGCGATGTGTTCGCGTTTCTCCAGTTTGATTTGAGCACTCATGTCCGGTCCTTATTGAATGGCTTCGATCACCCCCGGCTCCAGTACGCGCCGGGCAATGATCAATCGCATGATTTCGTTGGTACCTTCGAGAATCTGGTGCACCCGCAGATCCCGCAGGTAACGCTCGAGTGGGTACTCGCGGATGTATCCGTAACCGCCGTGCAACTGCAGGGCGTCGTTGCACACGTCAAAACAGGCGTCGGTGGCAAACCGTTTCGCCATGGCACAGTGGAGGGTGGCCTCCGGATCCCCCTGGTCCAGTTTCCAGGCACCGAGGCGCACCATTTGGCGGGCGGCCACCAGATGGGTGGCCATATCCGCCAGTTTGAACTGCAGGGCCTGAAAGGCGGCCAGTGGCTTGCCGAACTGTTCCCGCTCCTGCACGTAATTGCGCGCCCGCAGCAGCGCGGCCTGGGCGCCGCCGAGGGAGCAGGTGGCTATGTTGAGCCGGCCGCCGTCCAGACCTTGCATGGCAAAACGAAAGCCTTCGCCTTCTTCGCCCAGACGGTTGCTGGCCGGCACCCGCACCTGATCAAAAGTGATCTGGCGGGTGGGCTGGCTGTTCCAGCCCATTTTGTCCTCGCTCTTGCCATAGTGAATACCGTCGGCATCGGCGGGGATCACAAACGCGGAGATGCCCCGGGCACCGCTGTCCGCGCTGCCGGTGCGGGCCATGACCACCAACACCTGGGTCGCACCGGCGCCGGAGATAAACACCTTGGAACCGGAGATCCGGTATTCGTCGCCGTCCCGAACCGCTTTGGTGCGCAGATTGGCGGCGTCGGAGCCTGCACCCGGTTCGGTGAGGCAATAGGACGCCAGCCATTCGCCGCTCACCAGCCTGGGCAAAAACGACTGGCGAATGTGGTCGTTGCCAAAACAGGCCACCATCCAGGTGGCCATATTGTGAATGGTGATGAACGCGGCGGTGGACGGGCAGGCCGCGGCCAACTCTTCCACCACCACCGAGGTGTCCAGCCGGGACAGGCCCAGCCCGCCGAGCTCCTCCGGCACATACAGGCCGCAGAACCCCAGCTGGCCGGCTTCGGCGATCACCTCCACCGGGAAAATGTGCTCTTCGTCCCAGCGCGCGGCCTCGGGGGCCATCGCTTTCTCAGCAAAGGTTCGCGCGGCGTCGCGGAACGCTTGCTGATCTTCGGTGAGATCAAAGTTCATATCGACTAATCCAGTTTGATGGAGAAATTCGGGCCGGCCACGGCATCACTGGAGAACCAGCGTGCGGTGGTGGTTTTGGTCTCAGTATAGAACTTGACGCCCTGTTTGCCGTACGCGTGCTGGTCACCGTAGAAAGAGCCTTTCCAGCCGGTGAACGAGAAGAAGGGCAGGGGCACCGGAATGGGGATGTTGATTCCCACCTGGCCGACCTCCACTTCGTGATTGTAACGGCGCGCAGCACCGCCGGAGCTGGTGTAAATCGACGTGCCGTTGCCGTAAGGGCTGGCGTTGACCAGCTCCAGGGCCGCATCCAGCGAGTCGACTTCGGTGCAGCACAACACCGGGCCGAAGATCTCTTCTTTATAGATGCTCATCTCCGGGGTGACCCCGCTGAACACGGTCGGGCCCACCCAGTTGCCGTTCGGGAACCCGTCTACTTCGTAGTTGCGGCCGTCCAGCAGCAGATTGGCACCTTCTTCCACCCCCTGGCCGATCAGCTTCTCGATCCGCGCCTTGGCAGCGGGGCTGATCACCGGGCCGTAGCTCGCCTCGGGGTCGTTCCAGGCACCGGGACGGACCTTGGCGATGGCGTCTTTCAGTTCCGGAATCCACTCCCGGGCCTCGCCCACAAACACCGCCACCGAAATGGCCATGCAGCGCTGACCGGCGGCCCCGACCGAGGCACCCACCAGGGCACTGATCACATGGTCCTTGTCCGCATCCGGCATGATCACCATGTGGTTTTTCGCACCGGCAAAGCTTTGTACCCGCTTCATGTGACGGGTGCCGGTTTCATAGATGTACTGCCCAACCGGGACCGAACCGACAAACGACAACGCCTTGACGCGGGGGTCGGTGAGCAGGGTGTCGACCTGGGTCTTGCCGCCGTGCACCACTTGCAGCACGCCTTTGGGCGCACCCGCCTCGACGAACAACTCGGCCAGCCGCATGGGGGTCAGCGGATCCTGTTCGGAGGGCTTGAGAATAAAGGTGTTACCGCAGGCAATGGCGAGCGGGAACATCCACAGGGGGATCATGGCCGGGAAATTGAACGGCGTGATACCGGCGCAGACGCCCAGTGGCTGGGTGTAGGAGTAGCAATCGATGCCCCGGCCGACGTTGCCGACGGTCTCGCCCATGAGCAGGGAGGGAATGTTGGCGGCGTGCTCGACCACCTCAATCCCGCGCCAGACATCGCCCTTGGCGTCGTCAAAGGTTTTCCCGGTTTCCTGTGACAGGATCTCCGCAATTTCGTCCTGGTGTTCTTTCAGCAGCGCCTGGTAGCGCATCATCAGCCGGGCCCGCTCAGGCACCGGTACCTCGCGCCAGGATTGGAATGCTGCGCCGGCCGACTCGATGGCCCGTTGCATTTCCGCCTCCGTGGTGACGGGCGCGCGGGCGATGACTTCATTGGTGGCCGGATTGGTGACGTCAATCCATTCGCTGGTCTGACTGTCTTGGAATTCGCCTTCGAGGAAGAGCTTTACATTCGTCATGATGAAACCTCAGGGGATTTGTTGTTGTAGTGTTTGGGACAAGGGTATGACTTGATGCTAGCACAGCAAGGTGGCCATGGTGATTGACTAAATTTTTTCCAGGATGGATTATATTTAGATTGTAAAAGGACTGAGCGAATGGCTAGAACATCCCAGTGGCCGGTACCCGCCAACAGCACCCGGTACGTTATTCCGGAACCAATGGTGGCCCTGCTCGCCGATAATCCGTTGACCAACGACCTGTATCCACTGGCTTTCGGACACTATCGCATCGCCCGTGGCCACCATATGCAACGCCCCAGTCACAACGATCATCTGCTGATCTATTGCACCGACGGTCGCGCCTATCTGCACGCCAATGGTGAGGCAGTCACCGTGGAGGCCGGTGATTTGCTGCTGCTTCCCCGCGGCATGGCGCACCGCTACAGCGCCGATCCGGAGCACCCATGGACAATATATTGGGTGCATTACAGCGGTGCCCTGGCGCCGGCGTTCGCTGCACATATGGGGTTTGGGGAGGGTGTGTGTCTGTCCGTCGGTCAACAGCCCCGCTTGTTGCTTGATTTCAGCGGCTTGCTGGCGGTGCAGCAAACCGGGTTCCGGTTGCAAGAACTGGTGCACTCCGCCAGCCGGTTGCGGCAACTGCTGGCTTCGGTGCCATTGTATGCCCGCGCCGACCACACCCGGCAGCCGTTCAGTCTGGAGACCATTCACGACTATATGAAGGCCAATCTGGAGCAGCGGCTGACGCTGGAAGAGTTGGCCAGCCTGGCCGGGTTGTCGCCCGCCCACTTCGCCACCCGGTATCGGCGTATGACCGGGGTGTCCCCGGTACAGCACTTCCTCCACCTCAAGGTGGAGCGTGCCTGCCAGCTGATGGACACCACCACGGATAGCTTCCGCGCCATCAGCGCCCAACTGGGTTACGACGACAGCTACTACTTTTCCCGTCTGTTCAAAAAAATCATGGGGCAGGCGCCGGCGGTCTACCGGCACACCCACCGGCATTAGGTCGCTTCCCGGTTGACGCCCGCTAACGTTGCGCGCAAGTTCTCATTTCATCGTGCCCGACGCATCCGGGCTTGAGTTGCTCTCAATGGTATGTATACTTTTACGACACTGGTGGCGTTGAATGGGATAATCGCCGCTGATGCAATTAATAATAACGAACAGCACAATCGAACAAACACACGCTGGGTCAGGGGTGTGGGGTAATCAAGCCAGACCGGGGTGTTTGCTTCGCAGGGATGTGACCAGATGCGCTACCGCCTTAGAAACGATTTCCGGCTCTCCATCATCACCCTGATCGGAGTTTTTGCCGCCCCCGCCATTGCGGTGATGGGCGTGATCCGATACCAACAGGGCAGTACCCTGGGGATGGCGCTTGATGGCGCGCTGGTGCTGTTCATCATCGCAGTGGTAGTGCAGGCCTGGCGCACGGAAGATACCCGGGTGACTGGCCTGGTGGCGGCACTGGGCACCAGCGCCGGCGCGGTCGGCGCTACCATGATCAACGGGCTCGACGCCTTACTTTGGCTTTATCCCTGCCTGATGTCGGCCTTCTTTCTGGCGCGCCCCTCCGAGGCTTTTATCATCAGCGGCACGACGGTGGCCGTGCTGGTGATATTTTACGACCTCGCCAGCATCGTTGATCCGGTGCCGTTTGTGATTACCGCAGCCCTGTTATCCATCTGTTCGTACATCTATGCGAGCCGTGCCGACAAGCAGCAGCAGCGACTCAAGACCCTGAATTTCATCGATCCGTTGACAGGCACCCGGAATCGGCGCGCCATGGATTTGGAACTGACGTCGGCTATTGCCAATTTTGACCGGACGGGTACCGGTTACGCTCTGGCGATGGTGGACATAGACCACTTCAAATCCGTCAACGACCGATACGGGCACGCCGTCGGGGATTCGATACTCATCGGGCTGGTGGACATCATGAAGTCGGTCATCCGGCCCTACGACCAGATCTACCGGTATGGCGGTGAGGAATTTGTGATTCTGTTCAGCGCCGTCGACATCCACAGCCAGCAAGCGGTGGTGGCCAAGTTGCGCCAGGCGGTCAGAACCCGGCTGTTCACCCCGAGCGGGCAACCGGTCACCATTTCCTGCGGCGTGGTCTGCTTGCAACCGGGCATGTCCCGGGAGCAATGGCAGAAAGAGGCCGATCAAGCGATGTACGAGGCCAAAGCCTCGGGCAGGGACGCGGTGGTGCATTGCTCCGATGGGGCCGCGCCGGATCCCGTGACGCCGGGCTAGCTGGCGGGGCCGATCGGTGCCCGAAGCATCTGGTCTGCTTTGACGATGCCGGCGGCCTGCCCGGGGAGGAAGATGGAGCTATCGGCAAAGCCCTATACCGGGGCGGCTGCACAGACACAGGCCACACCATGAAGACCCTATCCCTGATCTCCAGATGTGACACACTTTCGCCTGCGGCGTTTCGGCATTATTACGAACACCACCACTGCTGGCTGGCCATGAAGCACTTTCCCTTCCGCCGGTACATCCGTAATCATGTGATCGCCGCCCCCGGCGGGCTGGACTTTGATTGCGTCAGCCAATTCGCCATGGCCCCCGGGTTTCAAAGTGGCGATGTCATGGGGTCTGGTTCCCGGGCGATGATGCTGGAGGACGAGCGGAAGTTCATGAAGCCCGAGTGCATTCGTGTTGCCCGCGTGCGCGAACAGACGCTGGTGGGCGCTACTGCTGCGCCCATGGCCGCTGAATGTCGGCGCCTGGTGTTGATGGTTGAGCGCGACGGTGCCGCGCAGACGGACTTTCAGGCGGCGGTAGAAGCGGCCGCGCACGCACTGGTGGCAAGGTCTTCCGGTATTCGTCATGCCAGTCTCGACACGGTCCACCCAGACGCAGACTTCCCCTACGACGCGCTGGTGTGGCTGTCCATGGAGGAGGGACGCGAGCTCCATCGGCCGCAGCTGGAACAGCTGCCGGGACGGGTGACCCCGGTAACCGTCAGTACGCACGCTACGCCGGAGGCCATCCTGGCCCGGCAATTTGAGGCTTACGTGCCGTGAATCCGGCGCCCCGGGCGGGAAACAACTTGCGTGCGTCCCGCCCGGAGTGGCTCAGCGGGTGAGGTAATCGGCGACGGCCTGATACGCCGGCAGGGAGGTCGGGTCGTTGTGGGCATTGGCGCCCTTCGGGTGGGAGGCGAGGCGCACAATCACCATCCTGGCGGTCGGGTCTATATAAATGGTCTGGCCATGAACGCCCCGGGCCGCATAAGCCTCGTTGTCGTTGTGGTAAAACCACCACATGCTCCGGTAGCTGCCGTTGGGCATGCTGGTGTAGCCTGCTTTGGCGAACAGCGCCGGGTCACCGCCCTGGCGGATGTTGCGCACGGCGGCGGCGGGCACCAGCTGTTCTCCGTTGAACTTGCCTTCATTCAGCATCAGCTGGCCGATGCGGGCCAGATCCCGCAAACCCGCATTCAGGCCGCCGCCGGCGAAGGGGGTGCCGATGGAGTCGATGGTGAAATAGGCCGACTGCTCGGCACCCATACGCTGCCAGATCCGTTCGGACAACAATTCGCTGACGGACTTGCCCGATGCGCGGGCAATGATCCAGCCGAGGGCATCGGTGTTGATGGTTTTATAGGCAAACGCCTCACCATGCGCCCCGTCGGCCGGCACGGTCTGCAGGTACCCGAAAAAGCTGCGCGGACCTTGATAGCTCTCCGGCTGGGGCATGGGGCTGGTGGCGGTGGAGTATTTCCACAAATCCCCATCGGGGTCGAGAAAATTGCCACTGTAGTCCTCATTGAATTTGAGGCTGGTGGTCATGTCGAGAATCTGGCGCAGGGTTGCGGTACCGAACGCGCTGCCCTGCAACTCGGGAATCAACTCACCGGCCAGGGCCGCTTCATCCAGCACGCCCTCGGCAATCAGGGTTTCCGCCAGCAGCCCGGTGAGCGATTTGGTCATCGACATGGCCGCATGGGTACCCATCTCGTCCAGGCACCCGGCGTAACGCTCGTACACCACTTTGCCGTCATGCAGCACGATCACGCCGTCGGTGTGATTGGCGTCAAACGCCTGGTCCCAGCTCATGGGGGTGTCTGTGCCGGTGGGCGTAAAGGTCACCTCGGCGATTGCCGGATCCAGTTGGTAGTCCAGATTCACCGGTGCGCCCAGGCCCCGGTGCAAAACCTTGGAAGGAAACAGCTCGCGCAGGTGGCACACCGTCCAGCGCAGCTTGTCGCCGGCAAAATAGTCGCGGTCGGAATTGCGGATCAGGCGGTCATCGGCGGGGGGAAACCCGCTCATCCAGGGGGTGGCAGGCTGCGCCGTGGTTGCCGCCAGCGCCCCGCCACTGAGCAGCAATCCGGTGCAGGCACCCAGCAGCCAGGAGGTTGCCAGCAGTCGTAGTTTGGACTTGTTGTTCATAACGCTTTCCCTGTTGCAGTTCGGTGTTTGAATCACATGGTCTGGGCTCAAGTTTGCCCGGACTGGGGGCGATGACATCGTCTGTTTGGATCAAAGACGGGTGCTGTAAAGGAAAATGGTGGCCAACTGGTCCGAATTGACGATGCCGGGGCGGGGCGGTTCGGCCATGCTACAGTTGCTCGAAGCCAGCATAAAAACAGCCCTGAAGCCTGTTCAGCCTGGACGCATCGGGGATGCTAACCACTTGAGGGAGAACAATATCATGCCTATTACAGCGGTAACCGGCGCGGCATCGGGAATCGGCGCCGCCCTGAGCCAACAACTCTGCGACGCGGGCCACACCGTGATTGGCATCGATCGCAGTGGCAGCGACGTCAACGCCGATCTGTCGACCGGCGAGGGACGCCGGAGTGCGGTTGACCAGGTGCTGGCAGCCAGCGGGGGTGTGCTGGACCATCTGGTGCTGTGTGCCGGTCTGGGCATCACCGCGCCGAACTGCGGTCTGATTGTAGCGGTAAATTATTTTGGCGTAACCGAATTGCTGGATGGTCTGGCGGATGCGCTCTCAAAAGGCACACAAGCATCAGCCGTAGTGGTTGGTTCGGTCGCCTCTGTGCAAACCGGCGCTGATCAGTTGCCTATGGTTGAAGCCATGCTGTCGGGGGACTTCGATGGGGCCGTGGCGGCCGCCAACGAGGACAACAATCCCAGTATGGCGTATGCGGGCTCGAAGTACGCGGTTACCGTGTATGTGCGGCGCAAGGTTCGGGCATGGGCTGAACAGGGCATTCGTGTCAATGTCCTGGCACCGGGTGTGGTGGAAACCCCATTGTATAAAGCCTCCACCGAAGACCCCAAGTATGGTGAAGCCACCCGCAATTTTGTGGCGCCCCTGGGGCGTGGCAGCAAACCGGAAGAAGCCGCGAACGTCATTCGCTTTTTGCTGTCCGAGCAGGCCAGCTTTATCCACGGTACCGTGCTGTTTGCCGACGGCGGCATGGACGCGATGATCCGTCCTGGCAAGTTCTGAGACCGTTAGGTGGTCAAGCCCCTTCGCGCGCGGGTTGGGGCTGGTAAATAACTGACGCCTTCCCCCTGGCTGTTTGCCCGGTGTCCGATCCCGGAAAAGGGCACAATCCGCCAGCGCTAGTTTACCGGAGTCAGGGCCGGTTCGCCGGCAAAATGAGCCGCCAGGTTCGCGAACACCAGATCCAGCATTGCCTGCACGGTCGCCTCAGTGCTGCTCGCCATATGCGGCGTCAGCACCACATTGGGGAGCGCTTTCAGGGCGGGTGAAACATGGGGTTCGTCGCCAAACACATCGAGGCCGGCGGCCAGAATTTTGCCCTCGCGCAAGGCCTCCAGCAGGGCATCTTCGTCGACAATGGAGCCGCGCGCAATGTTGACCAACACACCGCGGGGACCCAGCGCAGCGAGTACCGCCCGGTTGATCAGACCGTCGGTTTCGGCCCCACCGCTGGCGCACACCACCAGAAAGTCGACACTCGCGGCCAGGTCGCGCACATCGTCGCACCAGCGGTAGGGCAGGTCGGGCTTGGGTGTGCGTCCGCTATAGGCAACCGCCATCCCGAACGCCTCGGCCCGGGTCGCTACCGCTTGGCCAATGCGCCCCAGGCCCACAATACCGATGCGTCCGCCGAACACCCGGGGGGTCATGGGGTAACGCCCCGTTGCCCAGTCTCCCCGGCGGACGAAGCGATCGGCATTGACAATCTGGCGGGCGGCGCACAGCAGCAGCGCCATGGCAAACTCGGCGATGTCTTCGGTGGATAATCCGGGGGTGTTGGTCACGCGGACCTTGTGTTCACGGGCCGCCTCAAGGTCAATACCGTCGTAACCGACACCCAGCACCGAAATGATTTCCAGCGCCGGGAGTTGGGCAATCAGCGAACGGGGGACGCTGGCATTGGCGGCGGTTACCACGCCGCGCACTTTGGGGGCCAGCGCGGTGAATTGCACCTCGTCCAGTGCCCAGTGCAACTGACAGTCGAAATGTTCGCCTAAGCGGTTGACGAAACTGTCGGGCAAGCGACACAGCAGTAACAGGGTGGGCTTCATTGCGTTCTTTCACCTCAAACTCTTCGCCTCACAGGGCGTGATGGTTGTTCCACCGGGCGAGCCGCTCGCGGCACAGCGTCACCGGCGAGTATTACGCCGGTTGCGCGGCTGCGGCCGGTGCCAGGGCCTGAACCGGATAATTTTTGACCTGGTGGCGGTAACGGGGGATCGCCACAGACAGGCTCACACAGGAAACAGCCAGCAGCCCGATGCAGATGGCCAGCGCGTAGCGCAGGGCCTCTCCGCCCAGGGAGGGGCTGAAATAGTCGCTGAGCAGGCCCACCAGCAGCGGCCCCAGACCCACGCCCAGCAGGGTGTTGCCCATAAACAACAGGGCTGTGGCTTGTGCCAGCTGGCGGGCGGGAAACAAGTGACTCAAGGAACCGAAGATGGGCACTGTCCACCAGACCCCGAAAAACGCAAATCCCGCGTAAAACAGAAACGCCTGAGGCACCGCCATGCTGCCGATGTGAACAGCCAAGCCACTGGGCCAGAGGAAAAACAACAGGCCAAAGGGGATGCTGAGAATGGTGCCCAGCAGCGCCGTTCCCAGTTGCCAGCCACTGTCGCGGCTATTCAACCGGTCAGTGACCACCCCGCAGGTGAGGGTGCCCAGTACCGAGACGAGGCCGCCGCCTACGCCCATCAGGAAGCCGGCCTCCTGCAGGCTCAGACTGTGGGAGCGAATCAGAAAACTGGGGTTCCAGGTACCGACCGCCATGCCTGTTACGGTGGCCACGCTGGCGGCCAGCATAATCAAGCCAAACCCGGGCGTGCGCAGCAGCTGGTTGAGCGTATCGGCCAGACTTTCGTCGGGTGCCTGAGCAGCAGGTGCCACCGGGGCTTTGGGTTCGCGGACGGTCAGCGCCAGAAGAACGCCCAGGGCTACGCCCGGGGCGCCGATCAGGATAAAGGCCCAGCGCCACCCATACAGCTCGGCAATCCAGCCCCCCAGCCCCAGACCCGCTACGGCCCCGATGGCCGGCCCCATCATGAACACGGATAACGCCCGGGAACGCAACCGGGCCGGATAGAGTTGCGACACCATGGCCACCGACGGGGCCGAGCCACCGGCTTCCCCGATGGCGACGCCAATGCGAAACAGCAGCAGCATCGCAAAACTGGTGGCCACTCCGCACAGCATGGTCATCACACTCCAGGCAACGCATGCTGCGGCGACCA
This sequence comes from Marinobacter sp. X15-166B, assembly GCF_001752365.1. Classification (GTDB taxonomy): domain Bacteria; phylum Pseudomonadota; class Gammaproteobacteria; order Pseudomonadales; family Oleiphilaceae; genus Marinobacter. The sequence goes on from NZ_MEIY01000001.1 coordinate 1,555,037, forward strand.
CCGGCTTGCGGCCAATACGATCCGACAACCGGCCGATGGGGATTCCGAAGACGGTGTAAAATATCGCGAAAGCCACCCCTGACAGCAGGCCGATCAGGGTGTCCGACACGCCAAACTCCAGCTTGATCGGTTCGATCAGGATCGACACCAGCAGGCGGTCAACAAAATTGAACACATAAATAATGGCGAGCATCCCCAGCGCGTAATGGGTGCGCCAGGTGACGGTTGGTTCAGAGGGCACAGAGAGGCTCCTGTTGTTTTTATAGTTGATGCATAGTCGGCCGTCCGCGAGCAGGCGTGCATCGTCTGTTCAGACCATATTGCTGCCCGCCGGCCCTTGTGTGGCGGGCGGCGGAGCGGTTCAGGCGGTTAACGCCCCGCCATTCAGGGGCAGCACCTGGCCCGTGACCCAGGCTGCCTCCGGGGAGGCGAAATAGGCCACGCCGGCCCCCACGTCCTCCGGGCTGCCCGCCCGGGGTACAAAACAGGTCTTTTTGGCCAAAGCGTCGGAATCCCAGTTGTTCATGGTGCCCAGAGACAGTGCGTTGACGGTGATGCCCGAGCGCCCGGTTTCGGCCGCAAGATGGCGGATAAAACCCACCGCCCCGGCTTTAGAGGCGGCGTAGGCGGCGATGCCCATGGGCAGACCAGCGCGCCAGGATTCCGAGGTAATGGCGACCACACGGCCGTAACCGCGTTCTTGCATACCGGGCACTGTGGCGTGGCAGATGTTCATCAGCCCGAACATGTTCAGGTTGACGAACCGTTGCCAGTCTGCCGGTGTCGAGGCCAAAAACTTCTTGTAACCCATGCCCTCTGCAGGCACGCCCGCATTGGAGACCAGAATGTCAATGCCAGCAGTGGCGGCGTTCACCCGGGCCACCATGGCGGCGACCTGATCGTAGTCGGTGATGTCCGCAGCGGCGGGAAAGGCATCAATGCCCTCAGCGCGCAGCGTGTTAACGGTGTCTGCCGCCCGCTCCGTGAACAGATCGTTCACCGCCACTCTGGCGCCCAACCGGCCCAGGGTGCGGGCAATTCCAACGCCCATGCCGCGACCGGCCCCCGTGACCAGGGCGGTTTGCCCCTGTAATCCGAACATTTGCTGTGACATGAGTCAACTCCTTGTTTTTGTTAGAACGAGCGCGAGACCACAGAGTCCCAGACAGCGACGCAGAGCGGCATCGTCCGTTTGGATATTTTGGTGTCAGGGGCGGGCTGGTGTGCCGGGTGGGCTTAAACCGTTGCCGGCTGTACCCGGGCGGCCGGTTGATGCCAAGGCTGGTGACGCAGCAAGGTCCATAACAGCCCGATGGGTATCAGCACCGTCAAACTCACCAGCACCAGGGCGTACCGCAGGGACTCGTCGCCCGCGTAAGGGGTCAGCGCATCGCTGAGAGCCCCGGTCACCAGCGGCCCCAGACCGACGCCAAGCAGGGTGGTGAACACGGTTTGCAGGGCAATGGCGGTGGCCCGTTGCCATTGGGTCACCAGCTGGGTCAACAGGTTGAAGGAGGGACCCACCCAGAAAACGGTAAAGAAGCCCGACAGCGCACACCAGAGCATGGCACCGGGCACCGGCACCCCGGCCAGCTCAAAGGCGATACCGGCCGGAGTGAGCAAATAGGCAACCATGGCACTGGTGGCCACGGCGTGACCGATCAGCGGCATGCGCACCAGCCAGGCCCGGTTGCGGGCGCTGAGCCGGTCGGTTAGCCAGCCGCTGAACAGACTGCCGACCCCCGCGGCAACACCGGTCACCACTCCGGCCAGAATGCCCGCGTGCTGCAAGGAAAGCCCATGGGAGCGCACCAGAAAAGCGGTGTTCCACATGGCAAAGGAAAAAGCCCCGAAGGTGGTGATGGCGCTGGCGCCGATCAGCATCAGGCAGCTGCGGTTGCGGATCAGTTTGAGGGCTGCCTGAACCAGACCTTCTTTGGGTGGCGCCTCCCCACCGCCTATATCCCATCTGCCCCGGGCGGGCTCGCGCACCACCAGCCCGAAAATGAGCGACATCAGTATCAGCGGGGTGCCAATGGCAAAGAACCCGGTTCGCCAGCCAAACGCGCCGACTATCCAGGCACCGGCACTCAGACCGACAATGCTGGAAATGGTGGGAGCGCCGGTGAAACAGCTGATCGCCAGCGAGCGCCGGTGGGGCGGGTACAGGTCCGCAATCAGCGACAGGGATGCCGGAGTCACCGGCGCTTCTGCGGCGGCCACCAGCATGCGCGCCACAATCAGCATCCAGAAACCGACGGCGAAGCCGCACAGCAGTGTGGCAAAGGCCCACAACCCCAAACTGAAAGCCAGCACTTTGGCGCGGCTGTATCGGTCCGACAGGCGCCCGGCGGGCAGCCCCAAAAAGGCGTACACCACCGCAAACGCCAGCCCGGAGATCAACCCCATGGCGGTGTCGCTGGCGTTGAACTCCAGTTTGATGGGTTCGATCATGACCGACATGATCTGACGCCCCATGAAACTGCCGGCGTAGGTGATCACCAGTAGCGTGAGAAACCCGTGGGTGCGCCACCCCAGCCGACGGGCGCCGGCGGTCACGGACATGAGGTTACGCGGTAGCCTGGCGCTGTTTGAGCAGTGTCAGGGCGGTGTCCTCGATCATGTCCTCCTGCCCGCCGACCATGCCGCGACGGCCCATTTCCACCAGAATTTCCCGCGCCGACACACCGTATTTGGCTTCGGCGCGCTTGGCGAACAGCAGGAAAGAACCATAGACCCCGGCGTAGCCCATGGTCAGGGCATCCCGGTCGCTGCGGATCGGGAAGTCCATGATGGGGACCACCAGGTCTTCTGCGACGTCCTGAATACCAAACACATCCACCCCGGTGTCAATGCCCATGCGGTCACAGACCGCCACCAGCACTTCCATCGGTGTGTTGCCTGCGCCTGCGCCCAGACCGGCGCAGGCGGCATCAATGCGGGTGGCACCGGCGTCAATGGCGGCAATGGAATTGGACACCCCCATGGCCAGGTTGTGATGGCCGTGAAAACCGATTTCGATGTCGTCACCGAGCGCCTGGCGGATGGCGGTAACCCGCTCATGCACGTCGTGGGGCAGCATGTAACCGGCCGAATCGGTGATGTAGATGCAGTTGGCGCCGTAACTTGCCATCAGCTTTGCTTGCTGGGTCAGGCCTTCGGCCGTGTTCATGTGCGCCATCATCAAAAAACCCACGGTGTCCATGCCCAGCGTGCGGGCTTCGGTGATGTGCTGTTCCGAGACGTCCGCTTCGGTGCAGTGGGTGGCCACCCGAATCGTATTCACACCGAGGTCTTTGGCCATGCGCAAATGATCCACGGTGCCGATCCCGGGCAACAGCAGGGCCGACACTTTGGCCTTGTTCATCAGCGGAATAACCGCCGACAGGTATTCTTCATCCGTGTGCGCGGGGAACCCGTAGTTTACCGATGCGCCACCCAGACCGTCGCCGTGGGTAACTTCAATCAGGGGGACGCCTGCGGCATCCAGCCCTTGCGCAATAGACTTCATCTCCGCGAGGGAAATCTGATGGCGTTTCGGGTGCATGCCATCGCGCAGGCACATGTCGTGAACGGTGATCTTTTTGCCTTGCAGGTTCATGACAGTCTCCTTAAGCCACAGTTTGGGTGAGTAGTTTTTCGGCGAACAGTTCGGCGGTGCGGGCCGCGGCGGCGGTCATGATATCGAGGTTGCCGGCGTATTTCGGCAAATAGTCTCCCAGTCCCTCAACTTCCATGAAGATGGACACCCGGTTGCCGTCAAACACCGGGCCGTTCACCAACTGGTAGCCGGGTACGTACTTCTGTACTTCGCCGATCATGGCATGAATGGACGCGGTGATGGCGTCCTGGTCGGGCTCGCCTTCCACCAGGCAATGCACCGTGTCCCGCATGATCAGTGGTGGTTCAGCCGGGTTGATAACGATTATGGCTTTGCCTTGCCGGGCGCCGCCGACCTGTTCCACCGCGCTGGCGGTGGTGCGGGTAAATTCATCAATATTCTTGCGGGTGCCGGGGCCCACCGATTTGGACGCCGCGGTGGCAATGATCTCGGCGTACGCCACCGGTTGCACGCGGGACACGGCGGCCACCAGAGGGATGGTGGCCTGACCACCACAGGTGACCATGTTGACGTTGGTTGCGCCCTGGTTCAGTTTCGCTTCCAGGTTGACCGGCGGGACACAGTACGGGCCGATCGCAGCGGGCGTCAGGTCGATCATCAGGACGCCCAACTCGTTGAGCTTACGGCTGTTGTCAGCGTGGACGTAGGCCGAGGTGGCATCAAAGGCAATGCGGATATCGTCGTCCTGTATGTGCGGCAGCAGTCCGTCGACCCCGTCGGCGGTAACTTTCAGGCCCATGTCCCGGGCCCGTTGCAGACCTTCAGAGGTAGGGTCGATGCCCACCATCCACACGGGTTCGAGGACTTCGCTTCGTTGCAGCTTGTACAGCAGGTCGGTGCCAATGTTGCCCGGACCGATCAGGGCGCAGCGGATTTTTTTACTCATTGTTTGACTCTCCGGTAACAGACTCAGTCGGTAAACGTCAGGCTGGCGGAACCCAGACCGGTGATGTTCATGGCGAAGCGGTCGCCGGCGGCCACAGGCACCAGCGGCGCGAGGGCACCCGACAGGATGATTTCACCCTTACGGAAGGGGATGCCCAGTTTGCCCAGGGTGTTGGCCAGCCAGGCAACCGCTTCACAGGGGTGGCCCTGCACCGCCGAACCCAGGCCACTGCCGGCGGGTGCACCGTTCTTGGTCATGGTGAGTTCGACACTGGCCAGATCGACGGTACGCGGGTTGATACGCCCGCTGCCGAGGGCAAAAACGCCACAGGAGGCGTTATCGGCCACCGTGTCTTCGATGGCAATCTGCCAGTCGCGAATCCGTGAATCGACGATCTCGAAGCAGGGCACCACCCATTCGGTGGCGGCCAGCACGTCACTGGCGGTCACTCCGGGGCCGTTCAGATCTGCTGCCAGGATAAAGGCGATTTCACCTTCGGCCCGGGGCTGGACCAGGCGGTGTTCCGCCATGCTCACGGCGCTGCCGTCCGGCACCGACATGGCGTCGGTGAGAAAACCGAAGTCAGGCTGATGCACGTTCAGCATTTCCTGGACGGCTTTCGAGGTCACCCCGATTTTCTTGCCGATGACCCGTTGCCCGGCGGCTTCTCGGCGCTGCAGAAAGCGCAGCGAGATCCGGTAGGCCTGGTCCAGGGTCAGGTCGTGGTAACGCTCGGTCAGCGGGGCCAGACTGGTGCCCGATTGCAGGGCGTCAAACAGTTCGTCGCCCAGGGCTTGAATGAGGTTGTCGTCGATCATGGTGGTGTCTCTCAACCGGCTCGGTGGAATGAATGGGTTCAGCTCGGGAATACGCTGGTATCGGCACCGCCATCCACATCGATGATTTTGCCGGACACCCAGCCCGATGCGGGTGACGCCAGATACAGGGCTGCCGCAGCGATATCTTCAACTTCACCCAGGCGCTGCAGAGGCGTGTTCCGGGTCATGGTTTCCTTGACCGTGTCCGGCATCACCTTGGCGAGGGCGTCGGTCATCACCGGACCGGGGGCAATGCCGTTGATGCGTACCTCCGGAGCAAAGTCCTGGGACAGCAGCTTGGTCATGTGGGTCAGGGCCGCTTTGGCGGTGCCGTAGGCACTGAAATTGGGTTGTACATAGCGGGCGGCCACCGACGTGATGTTGATGATGTTGCCGCCACCGGCCTCGCGCATGTGGGGCACGCACAACTGGGTCAGGTGGTAAGCGGTGGTCACATTGAAATGCAGCAGCCGGTCCAGTTCCTGCCAGGATTGTGTCAGCGGGTCGTTGGGGCCACCGCCGCCCACGTTGTTGACCAGGTGGGTGATGGTGCCAAAGGCGTCCAGCGCCTGTTTTACCAGGGTTTCACGGTCACCGGCGTCGGTGGCGTCACAACGGACGGCGATCGCGTCGCCGCCGTTATCGCGAATTTGGGCGACCACCGCCTCCACGTCGCTCAGGGTGCGGGCGGCGCAGACCACCCGGGCACCGGCTTCGGCGTAGGCCAGGGCAATGGCGCGACCAATGCCTTTGCCTGCCCCGGTAATCACGGCCACACTGCCGGTCAGGCGGAAACGATCAATCAGGCTCATGTCACACTCCTTCTTTCGCGTCAGGCGGTTTGCTCGGTTTTGTTGGTCTCGCCGCCGCCCCACAGGTCCGGCAGACCGGGATCGGTGATCTTGATCAGGCGCTTGAGCAGAAATTTCAGGGCTTCGGTTTCACCGGCACCCAGCTGGTCAATCACCTGCTCCTCAACAGCTTTGGCCAGAGCAATGTGCTGGACCGAGGCATCGCGGCCGTCAGCAGTGAGCACGTAACGGTCGTCACCGGCCTGGTTTACCCGCACCACCAGGTCGTATTCCTGCAGTTTGTCCATTTCCGCGCGGCTCACCGAACTGCCGGTGTAATCAACAAACCGGTTGATTTCTTCCAGGGTCAGATTGTCCTGAATACTGAGGACCGAGAGGATAAAAAACTGCTGCTCATCCAGTCGCTGACTCTGCAAGAGGTTGCGCAACGAGGCGACCAGTTGAAAATGGGCCCGTCCGGCCAGGTAGCCCAGCAGATCTTCGGTGTAGCTGCACTCCGGAGTCGGGGTGGCACCAAGCTGAACGCCTTCCCGTGGTTTGCGGGCGGCCAGCGCATACTGGCCGCTCTGGAAGGCCAGTGGCGGCAGGTCGGTTTTGTCAAAGTTGAGGACTTCGCCCACGAAAATCATGTGGTCACCGCCTTCGTACATAAAGGCCGTGCGACAGTTGAAGCGGGCCGTGCAGTTCTTCAGCAACGGAATATTGTTGATGCCCGGATCCAGCTCCAGGCCTTTGAACTTGTCTTCCCCGCGGGACGCAAAACGCCCGGACAAGGCTTCCTGTTCGGTCGACAGGATATGTACGTTCCAGTGTTTGTTGTTGGTGAACGCCGACAGGCTCATGGCGGATTTGTCCAGACTCCACAACACCATGGGTGGGTTCAGCGACACCGAGTTGAAACTGTTGGCGGTAATGCCAACGGGCTCGCCGTTCTCGGCCCGCGTGGTAATGATGGTGACGCCTGTGGTGAAGGTGCTCAGTGCCGAGCGAAATTCCCGGGGGTCGAAGCTGGCTTTGGCCATGGTGGTACACCTCATGTATGACTTGCTGGGTTAGCCTCAGTATCGGGGGCTCGCCGGCCCTGAACATCGTCTCTATGGACTATCGACCGGTTGCCTGCAACTGCCCGTCGCTGACGGTTTTTTTTCGCCATCGTCTGAACAGACGAGGCGGCCTTGCAGAGGCGCTTCTAAGCTACCCCTATAGCCTGCAAATAATTCAAACAAAACAATAAGGAGAGCCCCATGAGCGCTCAGTTGCGAACGCCGGAAGATTTGTCTGGGTTGTTAAAACAGCACCGAGCAGCAACAGACGGACAGGGCGCGGTTGATGTGGAGACGCGCAAACGCCGGCTCCAGGCGGTCATCGACTTGCTGGTGGATCATCATCAGGAACTGTGCGCCGCCATGGCTGCCGATTTTGGCGGCCGCCCCATCGGTTTCAGTCTGATGAACGACATTCTGGGCTCTCTGGGGTCGCTCAAGTATGCCCGCGATCACCTGGAAGAATGGATGGGGCCGGAACCGCGGCAGGTGTTTACGCCCTACGACCAGATGGGGGCGCAGGCGTGGGTCCAGTATCAGCCCAAGGGCACCGTCGGCATTATCGGCACCTGGAACGCACCCATTTTCACCCTGTTCAGCCCGCTGGCCTCCGCGTTGTCGGCCGGTAACCGGGCGGTGCTCAAACCGTCGGAAGTGGTGCCGGAAACCGCGCGGGTGCTGGGGCGTATTATCGGAGAGTGCCTGGACCCCCTGGACGTGGCCGTGATCACCGGCGGGGTAGAGATCGGCCAGGCCTTTGCCGGTATGCCGTTCGATCATCTGGTGTTTACCGGCAGTACTCAGGTGGGTAAGAAGATCATGCGGGCCGCCGCCGACAATCTGGTGCCCGTCACGTTGGAGCTGGGTGGAAAATCCCCGGCGATCATCGGCAGCAGTGCTGATATCCGTGAGGCCGCCCGCCGGCTGGCCATCGCAAAAGGCACCAACGGTGGTCAGTTGTGCATTTCCCCTGATCTGCTTTATGTGCCGGAGGCCGCCCGGGAGGAATTTCTGGAAGCCTTCTGTGACACCTACAGCACCTTGTATCCGACGATCGAGGGCAACCCAAATGTGGTGTCGGTGGTTAACGACCAGCATATGGCCCGCATTGACGGTTACGTGGCGCAGGCGCAGGAGGCCGGCGCAGAGCTTGTGCGCTGCCCGGATGTGCCTGTTCCGACACAAGGGCGCAAACGTCCCCTCAGCATTGTGATCAACCCGCCACTGACGGTGGACATCATGCGTGAGGAAATTTTCGGGCCGGCGCTGGTGTTGCTCACCTACAGCGATATCAACCACGTGGTTGCGGAAATCAACAGCGGTGAGCGTCCGCTGGCCCTGTATTACTTCGGTGAGGATGAGGCTGAACGGACATTTGTGCTGGAACACACCCGGTCCGGCGGGGTCACCCTCGACGATGCGCTGATGCACGCCGCCATGGAGGACGCACCCTTTGGCGGCGTGGGCGCCTCAGGCATGGGCCATTACCACGGGCGCGAGGGCTTTGCCGAATTCAGCCATGCGCGCACCGTGTTCCGCAGTGCGCCGGTGGATCCGCGGGGCGAGTGGGGGCTGCTGCCGCCCTTCAGCGACCAGTTTGCCGCCATGATGGCCGCACAGGTCACACGCTGACAAATCCAACAAAGGTGTCCCCGGCACGGCCGCCTGGTTGTGGCCGGGGGTTGCCGGTTTCGGTGACCGGCCCGGTGGCCGGACCACAAGTTCCGTCGGAGTTTTTCTTATGTGGCAGTCCTTATTGCGCTTGACGATAGCCAGGCGACTGTTGTTCTGGGCTTTTCTTGCCAGTGCCTTGTTTTACAGTGCCGTGTTGCTGGGCTGGTATGGGTTGCAGTCCTCTCGCGACAGTCTCAGAGAGGTGTACCGCGAGCACCAGGCGGCGATGTTGCTGACCGTGGAGATGGACCAGTTACTGAGCCAGAACCGGCTGTTTGTCATGCTGGCCTTTCATTTTGACCCCAGGGGCAGGTTGTATCTCGCCCACAGTCGCCCCCTGTCCACCTATATCGAGCAGATTCGCAGCAACAGTGAGACGATTGAGGGGTTGCGCCGCCGGCTCATGGATGCCCCCATGACCGACGCCGAGCAGGCGTTGATGAAAGCGTTTGACGAGCAGTATGACATCTGGCGGGAAGATCTGGAGGCCATGCTGGAGCTGCTGGAAATAGAGGATTTCGGTGAACTCGGAATGACCCTGTTTCTCCGGGTGGGCGCACCCGCAGGTGAGGCCGCCAGTGATGTTTTGGCGCAGCTGCTGGCCAGTCAGCGGCAAAAAACGGCGGCGGTCACCCTGGCGGCTGAACAGGATTATGAACGCATCGTAGCCCTGTATGTGGGTTTGGCGGTGTTTGGCCTGATCGCCGGCACCCTGACCGGACTGGCCACCCTGCGCCGGCTTCGCCGCGGTTTTGCCCAGGTCACTGCGTCGGCTCGGGCGATTGCCGATGGGGATCTGGCCCGGCCATTACCGCCTGCAGGTGGCGATGAAATCGGTCAGCTACTGGAAGAACAGGCACGAATGCAACGCGGCTTGCAGACTCTGATCGGGCAGATGCGCGCTCAGGTAGGCGTGCTGGGCCGGTCGGCTGAAACCCTGAAGGCCGATGCCCGTACCTCATCGGATCGCGCGCGCCAGCAATCGGATGCGCTGACCACCATATCGGCGGCGGTGGAAGAGCTGTCCGCTTCTATTGCAGAGGTCGGTGGTCACGGTGAATCGACCCGGGGCATCGTCCAGCGTGCGGCCAATCATTCGCAAGAAAGCGAAGCCGCCATTACGCAGATGGTGGACGAAATGCTGGCCATGTCCACAGCGGTAACCGATACCGCAGAGCGCATGCAAGAGCTGGATGTTTTTTCCCGGCAAATTGACAGCGTCATTGGCGTCATCAACGAGGTTGCTGAACAGACCAATCTGTTGTCACTCAACGCTGCGATTGAAGCCGCACGGGCCGGGGAGCATGGCCGCGGGTTTGCGGTGGTGGCCGGGGAGGTGCGCGGGCTTGCCCGGCGCACGTCGCAATCGACTGTGGAAATCACCGCAACGGTGCAACAGATCCAGCAGGCAACCCGCAGGGCGTTGACCGATATGCAGGACACCGTGACCAGGGTGGAGGCCGGTGTGGACAGCGCTCGTCACGCCCGCGTGGCCATCGCCGATATACGTGCCGGCACGGACGAGATTATCCGCGCCGTCAATGAAATCAGTGAGTTGCTCAACAGTCAGGCCCTGACCACCCGGGAGATCGCCGCTGAGGTGGAGAGTGTAACCGCAGGCGTGGTTGACATGTCTGGCAGTGCGGAGCGCAGCTCCGGCTCCGCTGAACGGCTGACGGAGCTGGCGGTGGAGCTGGAAGGGCAGGCGGCCCGGTTTCGCCTGACCGAACTCACGGTGTAAACCGGCAACCCGATGGATCGCCGATTCCTAGTCCGGTTTGACGATGAGTGGCTGACAGGGGGGCCCGATAATCGCAGATAGCCGCTGAAAATAACTTTTGCGAAATCCCCTGGAGAACAAACATGGCTATCACTCATCACAAAACCGAACACGAACGCGAGCTGATTGAACGGGCCCGCAAGTTGATTCCCTCGCTGAAAGCACGCACCGCCCAGGCTGACCGTGATCTCAGAATTCCCGATGAGACCATTGCCGACATGCAGGAAGCCGGCTTGTTCAAGGCTATGCAACCCAAACGCCATGGGGGATACGAAGTAGACCCGCGTACTTTTTTCGAGATTCAGATGGCGCTCGCCGAAGGCTGCATGTCGACCGCCTGGGTGTACGGAGTGATGGGTGTGCATCCCTGGCAGCTGGCCCGCTACCCTGCGCAAGCCCAGCAGGACGTCTGGGGTGAGGATCAGAACACTCTGATCGGTTCGACCTACATGCCGGTTGCCAAAATCACCCCGGTTGAAGGCGGCTACCGCATCAGTGGGCGCTGGGGGTTCTCCAGCGGCAGCGAGCATTGCAAGTGGACCCTGCTCGGCGGCATCTTGCCGGCGGATGAGAATGGTGAGGGGCAGGAGCACGGCACCTTCCTGGTCCCCATTTCCGATTATCGGATCGAGCGCAACTGGGATGTGCTGGGTCTGCGCGGCACCGGCAGTCACGACATCATAGTCGACGACGCCTTTGTACCGGCGCACCGGGTGCAGCGCACCAACAACAGCTCACCGGAAGCCACCCCGGGGCTGGAAGAAAACACCAACCCGATCTTTGCGATCCCCTTCGCCCAGGTGTTTACCCGGGCGGTGTCCACCTCCGCCCTGGGGGCGTTGCAGGGTGCCATCAATGAGTTCCGTGAAAACGCCGCCAAGCATATCGGCAAGCACGGTGCCAGGACCGCTGAAGATCCGGTCGCCCAGGACGCGGTGGCAGACGCCATCATCACCCTCGATATGCTCAAGCTGGTGTTGCACCGTAATTACGACGATCTTCTGGAAACCGCCAATAACGGTGAATTGCCGGATGTGGAAACCCGGTTGCTGTACCGGTATCAATCCGCCTACGTGACCAACACCTGCGCGGAAAAAATCAACGCCCTGCTTCGCTGCATGGCAGCCTCGGGCCTGTATAAGACCAACCCGGTAGAGCGGATTTTCCGTGACGTGCATCAGGCCCGTGGCCACATTGCCAATAACGTGGCGGCCTATGGCCGTGCCTTCGGAACGGTCCAGCTGGGCTTGCCCAACCCTGACCCGTACGTATAAGGCATTGCCGCTGCGTCGGAGACGCGGCCCAGCGGCCCAACACTTTCCCATTCCGTGACTGAAACAGGTGTATACATGGCCGGTAAGAGTGAATTCAATGCGGATTACGATCTGGTGGTCGTGGGTTCAGGTGCAGGCGCCATGACCTCGGCGGTAACGGCCGCCGCGAACGGCCTGCGTGTGCTGGTGATCGAAAAAACCGGTGAATACGGGGGCACGTCGGCCCTGTCGGGTGGTGGCATCTGGATTCCCTGCAACCCCCACTTCAAGGCAATCGGTGGTAAAGACAGCCCGGAAAAAGTCTGGACCTACCTGAAAAATGCCATTGGCGAGGATATCGACGAGCCCCGGGTGCGGGCGTACATCGACAAAGCGCCGGAAATGATCGAGTGGCTGGAAAAAAACTCCCGGGTGCGTTACGCCGTCGCCGACAAATACCCCGATTACTACATGCACCTTGAGGGCGCCCTGGAGGGCGGCCGCACCCTGGATCCGGAGCTGTTCGACCTGTCGGTGCTGGACGGTGAGCTGGCCAGACTCCGTCAGGGCTCACGGGGCAACATGTTGATGGGCAAGATCGCCTGGACGGCCCGTCAGGCCCATGTCGCCATGTCCAAATCCCGTGGCTGGCGGCTGATGATCCTCTGGATGATGTTGCGCTACAAACTCGATTTCCGGTGGCGCAAGAAAACCGGAGAGCAGCGTGACCGGCGTACCGCATTGGGTAACGCCCTGGTGGCCAGTTTACGGGCGTCGCTGATGGACCGTGATGTGCCCTTATGGTTAAACACCAACTTTGTCGAGCTGATCGAAGAGCAGGGTCGGGTCAGCGGTGTGGTGGTCGAGCGTGACGGCCAGCAGCAGCGGATTCGTGCCCACAAGGGGGTGGTTCTGGCGGCGGGAGGGTTCGAGCAAAACCCGGCCCTGCGGGAAAAATACCTGCCCAAACCCAACAAGGTAAACTGGAGCACCACCCCGGAAGGGGCCAACACCGGCGCCGCATTGGAAGCCGGGCAAAAACTGGGAGCAGCCACCGCCTTGCTCGACTGGGCCTGGTGGACGCCTTCGTTTCTGGTGCCCGGTGAAACCAAAGCACGCGGCGTATTTGCCGAACGGGCGTTCCCCGGTGCCATTGTGGTGAACGGTTTGGGGCAGCGTTTTGTCAACGAGGCCGCTCCCTATCTTGAATTTGTCACTGCGATGTACGCCGATAACGACAAAACCGGGGGCAAATCCATCCCCGCCTGGGTGATATTCGACGCCAAATTCCGGTTCAACTACGCCATGGGTCCGCTGATGCCCGCGCAGATCATGCCGGACAGCCGCTTGCGCAAAGAGTGGCTCAATGAGCTTTACTACAAAGCGGACACCCTGGACCAACTGGCCGGCAAGATTGGCGTGGACGCCGCCGGTCTGCAGGCCACGGTGGGCAACATGAATCGCTATGCTCAAACCGGGGTCGATGAAGAGTTTGATCGCGGTGGCAACCCTTTCGACCGCTATTACGGCGACAGCAATGTAAGCCCGAACCCCTGTCTGGCGCCGGTTGCCAAAGGCCCGTTTTACGCCATGCCCATTCAGGCCGGTGATATCGGCACCAAGGGGGGCTTGTTGACCAACGAGCGCGCCCAGGTACTCAAACCGGACGGGCAGGTGATTGCCGGTCTGTACGCGATTGGCAACACCTCGGCGTCGGTGATGGGCACCACCTATCCCGGTGCCGGTGGCACCCTGGGGCCTGCCATGACCTTCGGTTACATTGCTGCGCTGGATGCGGCTGCACAAAACTGAGGAAGACACCATGAGCCACAGACTGACCGGAAAAGTTGCCATTGTGACCGGTGCCGCCAGCGGCATGGGCGAAGCCATCGCGCGGCGTTTTGTCAAAGAAGGCGCGCGGGTACTGATGTCTGACCGGAACGACAGTGATGGCCCGCGTATCGCCGAAGAAATCGGCGCGCTGTTTGTGCGCCACGACGTCACTGACCCCGAAGGCTGGCAGCAGGTGGTGAGCACCGCTGTGCGTGAGCTGGGTGGTCTGGACATTCTGGTGAACAACGCCGGTATCCTGATCCCGGGGGATATCGAGCAGGCCAGTTACGACGACTGGAAACGCTTGCTGACGGTGAACGCGGACAGCGTCTTTCTCGGCTGCAAGGCTGCCATCGCAGTCATGAAGCAGGGCGGCGGCGCCATCGTCAATATGTCGTCCATCGCCGCGCTGGCGGGCAAGGACGATTACGTCGCCTATGGGGCCAGCAAGGGGGCCGTAGCCGCATTGACGCGGGCCGTGGCCGCCGACTGCCGCCGCAAGCGTTATCGCATCCGCTGCAACTCGGTGCACCCTGATGGGGTGCTGACACCGATGACCCGGGCGGTGTACCCCGAAGGCATTGATCCCGAGATGCTGACCATCGATAAAGACCCCATGAACCGTGCCTGCCGACCGGACGATGTCGCCGACGCTGTACTCTATCTGGCCTCGGAGGAAGCCCGGGCGGTCAATGGTATCGAGCTGCGCATCGACAGCGGCCAATTTGTAATGAGTATCTGATATGAGCACATCCAATTATCATACGCTGAGGGTGGCTGCGGTCATTCAGGAAACCCACGACGCCTGTTCGTTCGAATTCGACCTGCCGGAGGCGTTGGCGTCGGAGTTCAAGTACCGGCCCGGTCAGTTTTTGACCCTGCGCATTCCCTGGCAGGACGACTGGCTGCCCCGGTGTTATTCATTGTCCAGCTCGCCGTTTGAAAACGAGCGCATGCGGGTGACCGTCAAACGGGTGGATGATGGCCGCGGGTCTAACTGGCTGTGCGACACCATCAAAAGTGGCGATACGGTGCAGGTGCTCAAACCAGCCGGGGTATTTGTTCCCAAGGATCTGAACGAGGATTTCCTGCTGTTTGCCGGAGGCAGCGGTGTCACCCCGGTATTGTCGATACTGCGCTCGGCGCTGACCCAGGGCCAGGGACGCGTGCGGCTGTTGTACGCCAACCGGGACGAGCAGTCGGTGATCTTCCGGGACTTTCTCCGGGAGCTCGCGGCCGAGTTTCCCGAACGGCTGCAGGTGATCCACTGGCTGGACTCGGTACAGGGGCACACCTCGCCACGGCAGCTGGCCCCGCTGGCTGAGGGTTTTGCGGGCGCCCAGGTGTTTGTCTGCGGCCCCGAACCCTTCATGCAGTGCGTCGAACAGGCCATGAAACTGGCCGGAGTGAGCGGCAAATCGGTGCATGTGGAACGCTTCGTCTCATTGCCGGGCGAGAGCAAAACCCACATCGAGACGGTGGTGGAACACGAAGGCTCCACCGCCACCCACCTGACGGTCGAACTCGACGGGGAAACCCGTGAGATTGAGTGTGAAACGGGGGAAGTGCTGCTGGCGGCGATGCAACGGGAAGGTATGAAGCCCCCGCACTCCTGTCTGGTCGGCTCCTGTGCCACCTGTATGTGTACCCTGGTGTCGGGCGATGTGGATCTGCTCGCCAATGAAGCTCTGGATCGCGACGAGCTGGCCGAAGGCTGGACACTGGCCTGTCAGGCGGTGGCCACCAGTGACCGGGTACACCTGAAATTCCCTGATTAGTCCTCCCGGATACCGGGAACCGGAAGGTACCCGGTATCGTCCATTTAAGGGATGTTCTTGTCTTAGTGCTCGAAGATACTGCTTCTTACCCTTGAGCGGGATAATAAAAAGGAGCATTCATGAAACTTCAGCGTGCGCTGTGCAAACCATCAACCAGGCTATCTCTGAGGCGGGTGTCTCTGGCAGTTGCGGCCGCCAGCTGCAGTAGCCCTGTGTGGGCGTTGCCCACCGTCAGTTTCGACAATGGCCTGACCCTGCAATCCCAACTGACCGCCAACTACACCCTGTCGGCGCGGACAGGTTCCGCCAGCAAGGAATACCTCAACGACCTGAATAGCGATGACGGGACCCGCAACTTCGACGAGTGGGGCCTGATCAACAACCGGCTGAGCTTGTTTGGCGAGGTCATCGCCCGCTACGAAAACCTGGGCGCGGTGTTGCGTGGCAGTCATTTCTACGACGACGTCTATCACCAGAGCAACGATAACGACTCGCCGGACACCGTTAACAAGCGCGGTAACCACCAGCGATTCACGTCTGAAACCAAAGACCGCAGCGGGGGCGAACCCCGGCTGCTGGATGCCTACGTGTTCGGCAACTTTGCCCTGGACAATTCCCAGTTCCTGTCCCTGAAAGCCGGCCGCCATCTGTTTGTGTGGGGCGAAAGTCTGTTCTGGCCCAACATCAGTCAGGGGCAGGCCCCGGTGGATGCCACCAAGTTCAACGTACCGGGCACCGAGGCCAAGGACGCCTACCTGCCGGTGGGGCAGGTGTCGGTGAACTACTCCCTCAACCACCAGCTGACCTTCACCGGTTTCTGGCAGTACGAATGGGAAGAGACCCTGTTGAACCCCGTGGGGGATTTCTTCGGGTCCGATTTTTTCGGGCCGGGGTCGGAGTTCTGGCGCTTTGCTCCCGGGCCCGTCGGTCCGACGACCGCTTTTGCCAGCGCCGGCGAGGTAAAACCCGGTGACGATGGCCAGTGGGGCATCGGGGTGCGCTTCAACCCGAATTTCAACACCGAACTCGGGTTGTATCACTACCGTTACCATGACCGGGTGCCGGTGCTGTTTTTTGATGCGACCGGCACCACCCGCTACAGTTCGGCGCCGGATCTGCGTGCCGCGGGGCCAGGCACCTACCAGTTCAAATATTTTGAGGACATCCAGCTGACCGGCGTCAGTGTGAGTACCAAAGTGGCCGATGCGGTGCAGATCGGTGCGGACGTCAGCTTGCGGGACGGTGCCGCCGTGTATCTGGTCAATGGCGCCCCCACCACCGGGGAAATCCTGCAAAGCAACCTGAACGCGGTGTACATCATCGGCCCCTCGTTTCTGGCCCAGCAAACCACCCTGCTCGGTGAGTTTGTGAACCAGCGCATTCAGGGGGTCGACACCCTGCACGTCAGCGGTGGTGTACCGGGTTCCAACGGGTCGTTCGACCGGTTCACATCCGACGCGCAGACCAAATCCAGCTCCCTGTACGGGGCCGGTATCTTTCTGGATTACCCCAGCATTGGCCAGGGCTGGGATCTGACCACCTCGGCGGTATGGACACACAACATTGCCGGCAGCGGTATTCAGGGTTTTGGCCGGGACGAGAAGCGCCTGACCCTGGGGGCGGACTTTACCTACCTGAGCAACTTCAGCGCCGGTGCCACCCTGGTGAACTATCTGTCGTCCGCCAATATCGATAGGGGCCGTGTCCTGTCCGACCGGGATTACCTGTCTTTCAACTTCAAGTACACCTTCTGACACCTGCGAGGATCCCATGTTCTATACACACGCGTTGAAAAGTTTGCTGGCCGTTGCTGCCGCCGGTGGTCTGCTGGTGGGCATGGCACACGCTGCCACCGAGGCCGAAATTGCCCGCCTCGGCAAGGACCTGACCTGTGTGGGCGCGGAAAGAGCCGGCAATGCCGATGGCAGCATTCCCGAATGGACCGGCAAATGGCTGGGGGTGCCCGATCACGTAGACTTCAAGGGTACCGGGCAGCATCCGGTCGACCCTTATCCCGAGGAACAGCCCTTGTTTGTGATCACCGCCGACAATATGGGTGATCACGAGAGCCGCCTGTCCGACGGACAGAAAGCCCTGTTCGCCAAGTATCCGGACACCTTCAAGATGCCGGTGTACCCGTCCCACCGGGACTTCCGTTTCCCCGACTCGGTGTGTGAGGTGACCCTGCAGAACGCCAAACACGCCAAGCTGGTGGACGAGGGTGAGGGGGTGGTGGCCACTACCGGTGGCATCCTGTTCCCCTTCCCGAAAACGGGGCTGGAGTTGCTGTGGACCTCGTCATTCTTTACCTACCGCCCCTGGAGTGAAGAGCTGACCTCGGACAACATTTACGTGCTGGCGGATGGCAGCAAAAACCGCGGCCAGGTGCGCTCGGCCAACCTGGCCTTGCACCTCAAACCCGGCAATGAGGGGGCCACTGAAGGACCGTCCGCCTATTACCTGAACCAGACCAACCTGCCGCAGCGGGATCGGGGCGAGGTCAATACCGGCCTTGAACATTTCAACCATAAAACCAACCCTCGCCAGAGCTGGCGTTACGATCCGGGTACCCGGCGGGTGCGCCAGTCGCCCGAATACGGTTTTGACATGCAGTTTCCGGGGAGTGGCGGCTCGATCACCGTCGATGAGGTGCGTATTTTTAACGGTTCGGGCCAGCGCTATAACTGGGAGATTGTCGGCAAGCAGGAAATGTACGTGCCCTACAACACTTACCGCTTGCACAGCAAAGCCATTTCCTATGACGAACTGCTGACCCCGGGACACGCCAATCCGGAGTTCATGCGCTATGAGTTGCACCGCGTGTGGGTGCTCGAGGGCACCCTGAAAGACGACTACCGTCACCTCTATGGCAAGCGCCGCATGTACATTGATGAAGACAGCTGGCTGATGCTGATGGGTGATAACTACGACGCCCGCGGCCAGCTCTGGCGTACTTCCATGGTCAACTACTTCTACGCCTATGAAGCCGAAACCTGGCAGGCGGGGGTGGGTCTCTACCATGACCTGTTCGCCGGTTCTTATCTGGCGTTCAACCTGGTCAACGAGCAGAAGTCTGCGTACACCCTCAACAGTGGCAAAATCGGCCCGGGCAACTTCGGACCTGAAGCGGCCCGTCGCCTGGGGCTGTAAGGCCGGACGTTAAGCCCGCCTGGCTGTCAATGGTCGGGCGGCTATTGGCCGCTGGGCAGTCAGTTATAATAATGATTGCCCAGCGGCAGTAACAATGGTTGAACCGGGCGGTAATAACCACATGGTTATTACCGACCGATTTATTAAAGGATATATAAACCCAGGGTGTGATGTGATCAGGCGGGCATAGAGTTGCCGGTATAGATTACTTTGTTGTACTCGCCCGAAAAGTCGCTCATAACAACCGAATTAACCCGGAAATGACTCTTGGTTATGAACCATTGACGGTTGTCTTTGCGGAACTCATCCAGATAGTGGCCACCCAATTGAAGGCTGGTCTTGGCCTGGGTATCAATGCTGTGGAAACGCAGGGCCACCTTGGCTCTGGCCCGGTCCGGGCCGAGCAGGGTGACCACGGGGTTCTGGGCGTGGTGCATGTCAACAATGTTGTCACGGCACGCCAGCTCCGTGTACAGCGCAACAAAATCTTCGCGACGATTGAAACGGCCGATATGGCCAAAGTCAATATCGATCTCGCCTTCGGCAAAGCAGGCCAGCACCTGCTCCGGTTGTTTTTCATCGCAGGCATTCAAATAGTGGAATTTCAAGTCAAGAATGGCTTGCTGATCTTCCAGTTGCTGAATACGTTGTTCCAGGTCTGAGATATTGGTCATGGATTACTCGATTATTGGAGTTATAGACAACGGTGGGTGATTGTTTAGTGTGTTATTGTTTTTAAGTAATATCAATCGGTCGGTGGTTGATTGCAATAGCAGTTTAGATGTCTTCGTTATTAAATCCATGTTGGCTGCCAATAAGGTGCATCAGCATCACGGGGCTGGCGCGTGATCCATGCTGTCCGCTGTGTGATTTTCTCACCGGTCTAGTCTGTTTGGGTGAGGCGGGGGGTTGCAGGCAGGCGTAACTTTGATTCAGGTATCCGGATTCCTGCCTGCGGGTACGGACACCTGACATTGGCTTGTCGAAAGCAAATGTAACGGAGGCACCATGAAAACAAAAATGCTAACCCTCGGCTTTGTTGTTGTAACCGGATTCGTCATGCTGCTCAGCGCAGCCGTTGTGCGCACCCCCTCTGGCAGTCAGGCCATGGCGCAGGTGTGTCAGGCAGATCCCATGCAGTGTGTGGTTCCCCAGAATCTGTCTGCGTTCCCTTTGCGCCCCTGGTAAGTCACACTTCGCCAGATCAGGGCTGTACACCAGTGGCGCCCGGGCCCCTGCCCGTGCGCTCAGACCCCCGTGGTGATTTTCTGACGCGGTTGTGCGCGCATTGCGGTTGATCGTCCATCCGGACGAGGCCCGATGTTCGCCGCCACCGTTATAGTGATCCTGACCCATAAAACAACCGATCGGATGACCTCCGGTGGCCAAGTATAAAAACAGCAGGAACGCCTATGAGCAACATTGAACAGTTCCGTCATGAGGTCCGTGCATGGCTGGAAACCAACTGCCCGCAATCCATGCGCGGACTCATGCCCGCCGATGAAATGGTTTGGGGTGGACGCGACATCGAATTCCAAACCGAGGACCAGCGACTCTGGTTTGAACGGATGCGCGACAAGGGCTGGTTCTGCCCGGACTGGCCGGTCGAATACGGCGGCGGCGGTCTCAGCGCCGAGCAGACTTCGGTACTGGAAGCGGAAATGCGCCGGCTGCGCTGCCGCCCGCCCCAGATCAATCTGGGCATCTGGATGCTGGGCCCGGTGTTACTCGAATTCGGCACCGAAGCACAGAAACGGGAACTGCTGCCGCCCATGGCCCGTGGCGAAGTGCGCTGGTGCCAGGGGTTTTCCGAGCCGAATGCCGGCTCGGATCTGGCCAGTCTGCAAACCAGTGCCCGGTCTGACGGCGATGATTTTGTCGTCAATGGCACCAAGATCTGGACCTCTTACGGTGACAAGTCCGACTGGATGTACGCCCTGGTGCGGACCGGGCCGAAAGAGCCCAAGCACGCCGGAATCAGCCTGATCGTGCTGGATATGCATTCGCCGGGCGTTACGGTGACCCCCATCGATCTGATCAGTGGGAAATCCAGCTTTTGTCAGGTGTTTTTTGATGATGTACGGGTACCCAAGGCGCAACTGATCGGCGAGATCAATGAAGGTTGGGCGCTGGCCAAAGCATTGCTCGGACACGAACGCCGTGCCATGTCCAAGTTCAGTGAGATCAGCCTGCCCACCCATTTTGACCTGCTGGAAACCCTGTTTACTTACCTGCCAGAGCCCGCCACACCCTCCGAAATGGCCTTGCACCAGCGTGCCATCAATTGTCGCATGGAGGAGCATGCGTTTGAGCTGACCCAGCGCCGGCTGAATGAAGCGGGCCGGGCCCGGCAGGACATTTCCGGTTTAATGGCCATACAGAAACTGGTGCACACCGAGCAGGAAAAGGACAAATTTGAAGTGCTGCTGGACGTGATGGGGCACCGTGCGCTGGGCTGGGAGGGCGACGGCTTTTCGGAGCGTGAACTGGCGTTAACCCACACCTGGCTGAACAGTTTTACCCAGAGCATCGCCGGTGGCACTTCCGAGGTGCAGTTGAACGTCATTGCCAAGCGCGTGCTTGGGCTTCCAGAAGCAAAATAACAAGGGGTGAATCGTGAGTCTGGTATATAACGAGGAACAACAACAACTCGACGACAGCGCCCGGGAGTTTCTGGCCGCACGCAGCGGAGTCGGTGAACAGCGTCGCTTGCGTGACGACAAGGTGCCGGCAGGTTTCAGCACGGATGTGTGGCAAGAGATGCTGGCGCTGGGTTGGGGCGGTATTGCCTTGCCGGAGGAGTACGGGGGGCTGGACTTTGGCTTCCAGGGGTTTGCCCCGGTTTTTGATCAGATCGGGCGAAACTTGTCAGCCTCGCCCTTGCTGTCATCCGTGGTGCTGTGTGCATCGGTGATCGAGCAGCTGGGCCGCGCAGAACAGCGCGAGACGATGCTGCCGGCGCTGATCAGTGGCGACCAGAGGCTGGCGCTGGCGTTGCATGCGCAGGACCGCTTCCGCGCAGAAGATGTCGGCGTCAGCGTTCAGGCGGACGGCGACAGTTACCTGCTGAGCGGCAATAATATCTGGGTACCGGACGGTGTACAGGCCGACGGCTGGTTAGTGGCCGGTCGTCTTGCCAACGGCGATGTTGCCGTGTTTCACGTACCTGCTGGAACCACAGCGGTAACGGTGAAACCGCTACAGGTGCTGGATTCCCGCAATCATGCACGCCTGTCGTTCGATCAGGTTCGCGTGCCTGGGTCCGCGCGCATCGGTGACGGCAATGACGCCTGCCAGGCGCTGGAACTGGCTGTGGACCGTGGCACCGCCTGTGTGGCAGCCGAGTTGCTGGGCACGGCCGAAGCCATGTTTGCCATGACCCTGGAATACCTCAAGACCCGGACCCAGTTTGGCGTTGCGATTGGCAGCTTTCAGGCGTTGCAGCACCGGGTGTCGTGGCTGTATGTGGATCTGCAACTGGCCCGCAGTGCGGTCATGGGCGCATTCGAAGCATTGGATAGCGGCACCGTGAGCGAGACTGAGCGCCAGCAGCTGGTCAGTCTGGCGAAATGGAAAGCCGGTGAAGCGGCCCATAAAATCAGTGCCGAAGCGGTACAGATGCACGGCGGTATCGGTGTCACCGACGAGTACGATCTGGGGCTGTATCTGAAACGGGTGCGGGTGGCTCAGGTCATGCTCGGTGACAGTGACTTCCATTGCGAGCGGTATGGACGCATGGCGCGTCAGCTGAGCGGTGAGGTGGCCCCATGAGTACGGCAGATATGAGCGCCTGGCGGCAAGCCTGGGCGCAGTTGACCCACGAAGCCTCACCTTTTGCGGTCACCCCGGACCACACGGGGGTGCCTGAATTCAGCAAAGCACCCCGTACCCTGATTGACGCGCTGCAAGTGGGCCGTGCGCACGGCGCTAAACCGTTTTTGCAATGGCAGGACCAGCGCTACACCTTTGATGAGTTTTTCCGGGCGGCAGACCAGCTGACCGCGGCCCTGCAGAAAGACCTGTCCATTCGTGCCGGTGACCGGGTGGCCATTGCCATGCGCAACCGCCCGGAATGGATGATCGCCTTCCTGGCTGCCGTGCAGGCGGGCGCCATACCGGTTCCCGTCAACAGCTGGAGCGCCACCGAAGAATTGCTGTACGCCATCGACGATTGCGACGCGGCGGTGGTGTTCTGTGATCCCCAGCGCTATGCCCAGTTAACCGGGCTGGAAGCGGAGACGGCGGTCGTGCTGGTCGATGCGGAGCCGCAACGGGTGGGTGATTACAGCTGGCCGAAGCTCCTGACCCGTACTCCGGAAGAGGCGGAACTGGCCAGTCCGGCACCCCAGGACCCGGCACTGATACTCTATACCTCGGGCACCACGGGCCGCGCCAAGGGGGCCGTATCCAACAATAAGGCGGTATGTCAGGCATTGTACGCGCTGGAGTTCCAGGGGGCGTTTGCGTACATGACCTCGGAAGAGCGCGTCAGGCCGCTGATCGAATCGGGGTTGCAGCCGACCTTGTTGTTGGCGTTCCCGCTGTTTCACGTCAGCGGACTCTTCTCCCAGTTTTTGGGGGCCCTGCGCGGTGGCCGGCGGCTGGTGATCCTGTACAAATGGGACGTTGACCAGGCGCTGAATACCATCCGGGACGAGAAGGTCACCCAGTTTGCCGGCGTGCCCACCATGATGCAGCAACTGATTCATCATGAACGGTTTGCCAGTGAGGATACCGCGACCCTGTTTGCGTTGGGTCTGGGGGGCAGTGCGGCCTCCACGGCCTTGTTGGCCCGACTGCTCGAAATCAAGCCAATGGCGCTGTCCGGCAGTGGCTACGGCATGACCGAAACCAACGGTGTGGGCGCCGCCCACAGTGGCAACCAGTTTGTGGCCCACCCCGAATCGGTTGGCTGGCCCCTGCCGCTGGTGCAGGTGGTGATCGGCGAGAGCCCCGACAAACCGGCGGCGGCGGGCACCAGCGGCCCGATCTGGTTGCGCACCTCCGCCCTGATGGACGGCTACTGGAAGAAACCGGACGAAACCCGGGCAGTCCTGCAGGACGGCTGGTATTACACCGGAGATGTCGGGTATCTGGACGCGGACGGCATGATGTTCATCACCGACCGTATTAAAGACATCATCATTCGTGGCGGTGAAAACATCTCGGCGGTGGAAGTGGAACATTGTGTGTGCGAGCACCCGGAGGTGGAAGAGGCCGCCGTATTCATGCTGCCGGATGCGGTATATGGGGAGTCGGTGGCCATGGTGGTCTATAGCCGCAACGTCCTCAGCGAGGCCGACTTGATGGCGTTTATGGCCGAGCGGCTGGCGGCCTACAAGCTACCGACGCGGATTTGGTTTTCGGATGAGCCGCTGCAGCGCAGTGCCACAGGCAAGCTGCAGAAAGCCGAGGTCAAAAAAGCCTTTGCCGGCCTGGATTGAGGAATTGACTGGCCTGCTCCGACAGGGGCAGGTCAGCCATCCCGACGGGTTGCCCCTGTGCCCGCCGAAAAAAACGGCCATTCCTGAGAATGGCCGTCCTTTTTTTGACTGGTCGGTACGCGCGGGCTAAAGCGCAAGCGCCGCGTCAGTGCCCCCGCGGAGCGCACCCTCGATGTAGCCGAGCTGCTGGCAATCACCGATGGCGGTTACCGGCAGGCCGTGCTGCGCCAGTCGGTCGGCCAGACTGCGATCCGGGCCGGCGCCAATGGCCAGTACCACGGAGTGGGCAGCGACGGTGTGTGGATTATGGTCCTGATCCACATAATGCACCTGATCGGCGTCGATCCGGCTCACCGTGCAGCGGGTCAGCAGGGGCACCTGGTGGTCTCTGAGGTTGTCCAGCACCCGCCAGCGCCGCACGATGGAAAGCTCAGCCCCCAGGGCCGGCCCCGGCTCCAGCACGGTCACCTTACGGCCCCGTTCGATCAGAAACTCAGCCAGCTCCAGCCCCACCAGGCCACCGCCGATAATGGCGACGTTCTTGCCCAGCGGCATCCACAGTTTGGACAGCCCCTGCAGCGCGTCGCGGCTGTTGGTGGCGCCACTGAGACTGCCAGCTTTCATCATGGTGCGCTGGGTGAGCGACAGTTTCTTTTTGGCGATTTCCTCGGCACGATCCCCGGTCATCAGGCGGCGCAGTTCATCCCCGCTCCACACATGCTTGAGGTCCGCTCCGGGAATATTCGGGGCATCCCGCTTGGCGCCGGTGGCCACGAACACGTGATCGGCATTCAGGTCGTCCAGCAGCTCCGGGGTAGCCTCGGTATTAAAACGCACTTCAATGGGCAATTCCTTGACCTGAGCCACCAGGTTGTCCAGCAATACCCCGTTTTCGGGGTAGGCCAGGGCCGCAAAAAACAGGGTGCCCCCCAGGCGGTTGCTGCGCTCGATCAGGGTTACCCGATGGCCACGCAGGCTGGCAACCCGGGCGGCCTCCATACCCGCCGGTCCACCGCCCACAATCACCACGTGCTTGGGGTGCGGGGCAGGCAGCAACACCTGCTGGTGCTCCTGACCGGTAAAGGGGTTGGCCGCGCATTTGATGCGTTCATTGATAAAAATCTGACTGACGCAGACGTAGCAGTAGATGCAGGGCCGGATGGTCTCGGGCTTGCCGGCGGCCAGTTTGTTGGGCAGCTCCGGGTCGGCGAGTAACTTGCGCCCCATGGCGATAAAGTCACAGCGACCCTCAGCGATGGCTTTATTACCCACCTCGGGCTCTATGCGCCCCAGGGCTATCACCGGCGTATCGACCGCCGCGCGCACCTCCGCGGCCCAATCCAGAAAGCCCGCGGGTTTTTGCACCAGCGGCGCTTCGGTAAACGCGGAGCCGGTGGTGATGGTGGCGTAGGCCGAGACCGCGATGGCATGCACCGCTTCTTCGGCAGCGATTTTGGCCACCTGTTTGGCTTCGTCCAGATGGATCCCGCCTTCGGTATGCAGCTCGTAAGCATCAAGCCGGATCCACACCCCAAACTCCGGACTGACCCGGGCCCGGACGGCGCGGATCACTTCCCGCATGAATCGGACCCGGTTCTCCAGCGAGCCGCCGTACTCATCGTCCCGCTGGTTGTGGTAGGGCGACAGGAACCCGGCGATGATGTAGTTGTGTGCGGCGTGTATCTCGACCCCGTCAAATCCGGCTTTCTCGGCCCGTTCGGCGGCGGCGGCAAACCACTCCACCATCTGGGCGATGTCGTCTTTATCCATTACCCGAATGGTGGGGTTACCATCCCGTCGCTGAGAACTGATGAACTTGCCCAGTTCTTCCTGAGTGAGCGACGCCATGATGTCGTTTTTGGTCATCCGCGGCATGGACGGCACCCACAGCTCCCGGCCTTCCGCGAGATCCCGGGCCGCCACCTTGCCGGCGTGCTGGATCTGCATGGCCACTTTGGCGCCGTGCTTGTGCACCCGCTCGGCCAGTTTGGCCAGCCCCGGGATGTACTTGTCATCGGAAATAGCGCACTGGAAAGGCTCGGCGGTGCCGTGGGGGAAGGCAATGGACACCACCCCCATAATGATCAGGCCGGCGCCACCGGCCGCGCGGGCCTCGTAGTAAGCCTGCATCTGTTCGGTACAGTAGCCTTCCTCGTCGGCGAAGTTGTCGCCCATGGGGGACAGAATAATGCGGTTGCGAAGCTCGACCGGGCCCAGCTTTGCGGGACTAAGCAGATGTTTGAATTGGCTCATAATCACGGTCCTGCGATAGATTGTTGTTCTGAGTTAAGGCAGTGCCTCAAAACTCGCGCAGAAAATCCAGGCATTGGCGGTTGAACAATTCCTGATGTTCCACCTGCACCCAGTGACCGCAGCGGTTCAGTACCGTGAAACGGGCATTGGGCGCATTTTCGACAATTTTAAAGGTACCGCTGGCGGGGTTGAAACGGTCGTCGGTACCCCAGAAGCCGAATATGGGCGCGGTGATTTCATGCAACCGCTCGGTCATATTGGGCACCATCATGGTGGTGAACAGGTTGGCGGGCTGCGTGGGGGCCACGGCGGCGCGCTCTTCCAGCAGGCTGTCCTGTAACTGGCCGGGATCGAACAGCTGCAGGCTCATCACCTGGCGCATCTGCTCCACCCCCATAGGTCCCTGGCCGTACACTTCAACCATGCGCTTGATGCCTTCCATCTCGAAATAGGTTTCCCGCTCTTCGACCCCGCCGGGGGCCATCAGAATCAGGCTGTCGACCCGCTCGGGGTTGTCCAGGGTGAAGCCCAGAGCAATGGCACCGCCGAGGGAATTACCCAGCAGTGTGCAGCGGTCAACCCCGATGTTGTCCAGCAACAGTTTCAGGTTGTCGACGAAAAAGGCCAGATCGTAATTCACATCGGCGGGTTTGTCGGAGCGGCCGAAGCCGGGCAAGTCGACCACAATGTTGCGGAATCCGGCCTTGTCAAACGCCGGGTAATTGCCCTTGAAATTACTGAAGCCGCTGGCACCGGGACCGGAGCCGTGCAGCCACACCACAATGGGGCCCGTGCCTATGTCGAGGTAATGCAGGGTCAGTCCGTTGTCCAGTTTGGCGTAGCGGCCAACGGGAAGCGGGAAATCTTTGGATTTAGCCATGACGGTTGTCCTTTCAAGAAGTGGCGGGCTTGGAGTTGGGAGCCGCTGTTACAGCAGTACGGGCGGCTTCAGCGCCCAGGATTTGTTTGCGAAATTTGGGAATGGCGTTGGCCAGAAACAGGCAGGGCACCAGCAACAGGCTGGCCGCTGCCACCAGCGCGTAACGCAGCGCCTCGGCGCCAATCAGGGTGTACAGCAGGTCGCTGATAATGCCGGCAATCACCGGACCAAGTCCGGCACCCAGCAGGGACACCCCCATAAAAAACAGCGCGGTGCCTTGGGCCAGCTGGTTGGCCGGCAGAATCCGGCTCAAGGCACTGAAACAGGGAACGGTCCACCAGACACCAAAGAAGGCGAAGCCCATGTAGAACAGGAACCCGGTGGGCACCGAGGTGGCGCCCAGCGTGAAGGCGGTGCCCGCCGGCCAGAGGTAAAAGGCCATCGCCAGCGGAATGCTGAGGGCGGTGCCCAGCAGGGCGGTGCCCAGCTGCCAGCCGGCGTCCCGGGCGGCCAGCTTGTCCGTAACATAGCCACACACCAGGGTGCCGAGAATGGCGAGTCCGCCGCCGCCAATGCCCATCAACATACCCGCTTCCTGGATGTTCAGCTGATGGGAGCGGATCATGAAACTGGGGGTCCACATCTGGATGGCGTAGCCGGTAATGGCGGCGGCACTGCCGCTGGCGATGATTTGCCAGAGGCCGGGAATTTTCAACAGGGTGCCCGCGGTCTTGAGCATGCCTTCTTCCGGGACACCGGCCGCAGCGCTGGTGACCGGTTTGGGCGCCTTTACGGTCAGCGCCAGAATGAGTCCGATCAGGATGCCGGGGGCACCGACAATAATCAGGGTCATCCGCCAACCGTAGGCTTCTGCCAGCACGCCACCGAAACCGATACCCAGAACGGCACCGAGGGCCGGGCCAAGACCGAAGATGGCCAGCGCGCGGGCGCGCAGACGGGCCGGGTAAAGCTCTGAAATCATCGCCACCGAAGGCGCACTGGCTCCGGCTTCCCCTACGGCCACACCGATGCGCAGCACCACCAGGAGCATAAAGCTGGTGGCCACCCCACTGAGCATGGTGAGGATACTCCAGGCGATGCAGGCAACCGCAATCACCGGTTTGCGGCCAATGCGGTCAGACAGCCGGCCCAGCGGCAGGCCAAAGGCGGTGTAAAACAACGCAAAGACAACCCCGGTCAGCAGACCGATCATGGTATCGGAAGCGCCAAACTCCGCTTTTATGGGCTCGATCAATACGGAAATGACAAGACGGTCGATGTAGCTGAGTACATAGATTACCGCCAGCAGCAGCAAGGCGTAGTGTGCGTTCAGGGACACTTTTTCAGATTCGGTCGTCATAACTACGGTCTCTTGTCATTGTTGTGCTCCGGCCCATGATTGCCGTCACTGGCGCTTATCGACATCGTCCATTCAGACCATCCGTTCGCAACCTTTGCAAACCTTAATTCATAAGCCCGGTTTAGTCTTAACGGACGATGTTTGCTCTTCCCCGCTTTCCTAATCTGCGACATAACAACCCATTCGTCTTGCCTGACGTGGTGCATCGATTTGTCAATCAGGCGCTGAGGAACAGCCCGGAACTGGAGGTAGTAATGAGCGGCATCTATTTAACAACCAGAACAAAAAGTCCGGGTCACGCCGCTGCTGCACCATCGCGAGAGGAAACCCAGCATAAGCTTGATGTCCGATCGCAAGCTGCCATGCGGATCAAGCCCGCTGACCTGTACAACCTGGGGGACCGGGTCGAAGAAAAAACCGATGCCATTCCGGATTTGCCGTTTTTGATCTACCAGGACCGTCGTTATACCTACGGTGAGGTGGAACTCATCTGCAACCAGTACGCCAATGCACTGCTGGCGCGGGGAATCAAAGCGGGAGATGTCTGTGCGGTGGCGTTGGAGAACCGGCCGGAGCTGTTTTTCTGCTGGTTTGCCCTGGCCAAGATCGGTGCGGTAACCACCTTCATCAATTACCACCTCAGCGGCAATCCGTTGCGCCACGTGCTGGAGAGCACCCAGGTCAAAACGGTACTGGTGGGTGAGGAGTGCGTGGCTCCGTTTCTGGCCACCCCGGAGTGCGCCCAGTGGCCCCAGTGGTTGATCCCCGACAGCGAAACCCCCGCCTCTGATGAGCAACTGGCCCATTTTGATACCGCCTTTGCCAGGGAGCTGGACCGTGCGGATACCCGCCGGCCAGACCGTCAGTTGCGAGCCCACATCCGCGCTGAAGACCCTATGTTGTATATTTTTACGTCGGGAACCACCGGGCTTCCCAAGGCCGCCAAGTACAGTCACATGCGGTGGATGAGCAGTGGCGATGTGATGGAAATTACCCTCGCCACCACCACCGACGATGTTTTTTACTGTTGCCTGCCGCTGTATCACGGCGCCGCCGCAACCTCGGTGACCTCAACCGCGTTAACCACCGGTGCGTCGATTGTGATCCGCCGCAAATTCAGTGCCAGCGGGTTCTGGCCGGATGTGCGCAAGTACCGGGTTACCGTGTTCCAGTATATCGGCGAGATCTGCCGTTATTTGCTCAATACCCCTCCACGCCCGGATGACCAGGCGCATACCCTGCGGTGCATGCTCGGTGCCGGCCTGACCGGTGAAAACTGGCGCCGCTGGCTTGAGCGTTTTGGACCGGTGGATGTGTTTGAGGGGTGGGGAGCGACGGAAGCCAACACCGCCACCATCAATGTGGACAACTACATCGGCTCCTGCGGCCGCATTCCCGATTGGAACAAGACCAATTTGCGCCTGCTGCGTTTTGATCAGGAGACCCAAACCCATGTGCGCGATGCAAACGGCTTTTGCATGCATTGTGAGCCCGGTGAAGTGGGTGAGGCAGTGGGTTTCATTGTGGACTCGCCGGAGATAGGTGCGGGCCGGTTCGAGGGCTATACCTGTGCCGTTGCCACCGAGAAAAAAGTGTTGCGTAACGTGTTCCAGCAGGGGGACGCCTGGTGGAGTTCGGGCGATCTGTTGCGCTACGACGATGAAGGTTACTGCTACTTCGTCGACCGCATTGGCGATACCTACCGCTGGAAAAGCGAAAACGTATCCACTCAGGAAGTGGCGGCGGAGCTGGAGGATTTCCCCGGTCTGGAATTGATCAATGTTTACGGTGTGGCCGTGCCCGAGCATGAAGGGCGCGCCGGCATGGCGCTGGTGGTGATGCAGCCGGGGCAGGAATTCAATCCCGCTGAGTTTTTCCGCTTCGTCAGCGAACGTCTGCCCCACTATGCCCGCCCCGTGTTTGTGCGTGTGGCCGGGCAGGCGGACATGACCTCGACGTTCAAGCACCGCAAAGTGGACTTGCAAAAACAGGGCTACGACCCCGCGCAGTTCGCCGACCCGGTGTACGTCAAGGACGATGCATTGGACACCTACAGCCCCTATGGGGACGAGGTGTTGGCGCGCAACGGTTATTTGCCCTTTGACGGTGGCGATGCATGAAACCCCATCTGGCGCCGGCCGAACAAGTACACCCGCGGCTGAGTTTTCCCTGGGAAACACCGCCGGCCACGGGGGATTGGCAGACAGTCGCGGAAGGGGTGGTGTGGCTGCGCATGCCGCTGCCCTTCGGGCTCGACCACATCAACCTGTACCTACTGCAACACGACGATGGCTGGGTCATTGTCGACACCGGGCTGGGCACCGCACAAAGCCGGGAGGTGTGGGAGCGGGTGTTCCGGGAAGTGATGGACGATGCGCCGGTTAAAGCGGTGATCGCCACCCATTTTCACCACGACCATGCCGGCTGTCTGGGCTGGTTGTCGCGCCGTTTCCGTTGCCCGGTGTACATGACCCGGGGCGAATACCAGGCGTTGTTTATCAGTCCCCCCCGGGGCAGTGAACCCGGTTGGGAGTTTGCACAGTTTTACCAGCGCGCCGGAGTGCCCGAAGCCCGCCTGGACGGGTTTCTCAAAGTACTTGGTGCCAGCTCTTTCGAGCAGGATGTGCCGGCCAGCTTCACCCGTCTTACCGATGGTCAGGTGTTGCGGATTGGCACCAGGGACTGGGAAGTGGTGGTCGGTTCCGGCCATTCACCCGAGCACGCGTGCCTGTACTCCCGTCAGGATCAACTGTTTATTTCCGGTGATCAGGTGCTGCCGAGGATCACTTCGAGCGTGTGTGTGACGGTCACCGAACCGGAGGCCAATCCGCTGGATGACTGGCTGAGCAGCCTGCACCGCCTGCGGGCGGTGTCCGACCAGGTGCTGGTATTGCCGGCTCACGAGCGCCCCTTCTATGGGCTGCATCAGCGGCTGACCCAACTGGCGGAGCACCATCACGGGCACCTGGATGCCATGCTGGCTGAGCTGAAGAACGAAAAAACCACGAACGAACTGATGGCGTTCATCTTTCCCAGAGCCCGGTCGGCGTTTGATGCCCTGATGGCCAATGGCGAGACCCTGGCCCACCTCAATTATTTGCTGGGCGAGGGGCGGATCACCCGCAGGTTAAGTGGCGGACGCTACCGTTATCAGCGTGTTGGATGCGATGTGGAGGCCCCTGCAGACCTGCAGGTAACTCATATTTAAAAAGCAATGACTGAGGCAGATTTGCCGTAAACCTGGAGAGTTAACCATGAGTGAAAATAACAACAAAGGCTCGATTTCACGTGTTGAGCGGGTAACCAGAGCGGGGCTCGCGGTGGCGGTGGCCGCCGTCCTGGCCCCGGTGTCCCACGCGGGCGAACCGATCTATTTTGATCATGGCGGCGATTTGCAGTGGAGTGTCACCGCCAGTTACGGCATAGGCGTGCGCATGGAAGATCAGGATGACGATCTGATCAACAACAACGCCAACGGTGACGATGGTAACCGTAACTTCGACAAGCATGCGTTGACGTCCCACCGGTTGGGCCTGCTGGCGGAGCTGATCTACACCAACGACAACAACTGGGGTGGAGTATTACGGGCCACCACCTTCTACGACGATGTCTACCACCGCAGCAACGACAACGATTCACCGGCGACGGTGAACAAGCCCGGTGCCCATGACGAGTTCACCGACGGTGCTGAGTATTTCAGCGGTGGTCGCAGCCGCTTCCTGGATGCCTACCTGTTCACCGATCTCGAATTGCCCAACAACCAGTACTTGTCGGTGAAGGCGGGCCGTCATGCGGTGTCCTGGGGGGAAGGCTTGTTTTACCCCGGGGTGAACGGAGCCCAGGGGCCGGTCGACGTGGTCAAGGCGAATACCCCGGGCACGGAAACCAAGGAAATACTCCTGCCCAACGGGCAGGTGTCGGCGGATTGGAACATCAATCCACTGTTCGGCCTCTCGGCTTATTACCAGTACGAGTGGTTAAAAAACGAACTGTCGCCGGTGGGCAGTTATTTTTCCACGACCGATATTATTGGCCCCCGACCAGAAGGCTTCCTGCTGGCGCCCGGCGTGCTGGCGGATTATGAAGGCGTTAATAACCCGAGCGATCAGGGCCAATATGGTGTCCGCGCCATGATCCGGCCGAACTTTGATTGGGAGTTTTCCGTCTTCCACATCAATTACCACGATAAAAACCCCGCCACGGTGACCTTTAACGACACCTTCTCCGGCTACAAAATTGAATACTTCGACGACATCAAACTTACCGGTGCCAGTGTGTCTACTCGCATAGGCGACACTCAGGTGTCCAGTGAAATTTCCTATCGGGACGGGGCGCCGATCCTGCTCGATACCAGGGAAACCGTTCGCGGTAAAGGCGTCCAGGCCCAGGCGAGCTTTATTCACACATTGGGGGATATGCCCTGGGCGCGGGGAACTGTGTTGGTAGGGGAAGTGGTTCATGTCCGGGCGACGGACGCGGAAACGGCTGCCAGTGGTTCTGATGACTATACCTACGACCTGCCGGGTCGTTTCCAGACCAAATCATCCACGGCCTATACCCTACAGGCAGTCTTACAGTATCCAGGGTTGGTCTCGGGCTGGGATGTGTCGGTGCCGGTGAACTTTTCCCACGTGGTCGATGGCAAAACCCCGTTGCAGGGTGCCATTTCCGGGGGTGAAGGCGATCGCCGGCTCTCTGTGGGCACCACCTGGAAGTATCTGGGCAATCTGGAGCTGGACGCCCGCTATGTGGCCTACATGGGTGATGCCAGTATCAAGAAAAACCGTCAGTTGACGGACCGGGACCAGTTTACGTTTGCAGCGAAATATTCGTTCTGACCAACTGTTCTAGGCTGATGGGGCCGGTGTGATTGCAACATTTTCCTTCGGGTTAGTCTGTGCAGACGATGTTCGAAGGTGCGTCCAGCAGAGACACTGGATCTATCGCTACTAACATATTTGGAGACAACAACAATGAAACATCGTGGCGCAACCATAGCTCTTACGCTGACGTCTTTCCTGGCTTTGCCCGCCGTCGGTGTCGCCGCCGTCAGCGCAGAAGAAGCTGAAAAGCTGGGGAATGAACTGACCTGTGTCGGCGCCGAGCGCGCCGGCAACGAAGCCGGCACCATCCCTGAATTTACCGGTAAATACCTGGGCGAGGTGCCCGGCTGGAACCTGAAACCCCATAGCGGCGAGCATCCGGTCGATCCTTACGCTGATGAACAACCCATCCTGACCATTACCGCGGCCAACGTCTCAGAGTATAAAGACAAGCTCTCCGACGGTCAGCTGGCCATGTTCGAGCAGTATCCGGACACCTGGAAAATGCATGTTTACCCCGGGCACCGGGACTTCCGCTACCCCGATTTCGTCTGTGACCGGGCCAAGTGGAATGCCACCAACGCCAAGCTGGAAGATGATGGCATGGGCGTGGCAGGGCTTGGGCATAACCCCTTCCCGATCCCCAAGAACGCCATGGAAGTTCTGTGGAACCATCAATTGCCCTACCGGGCATGGACCGAAGAAAGCAAACGGGATTTCGCCTCGGTCGGTGCCGGTGGCGAGATCAGCTGGGGGCGCACCCACGCCGTGTGCCTGGCGCCTTCGAACGATCCGGAAAACAAGCCCCACACGTCCGATGGGGTCTCGGCCTATTGCCGCAACGAGTCCATGCAACCGGTCCGCAGCCGGGGCAGAACCTCGGTTAACCACGAGCCGTACAACTACGAGAGCGGTTCGCGCATTGCCTGGACCTACAACCCGGGTACCCGTCGGGTGCGTCTGGCACCGGGCTATGGCTATGATCAGGCGCTGGCCGGCACCAACGGTAACATGACCATTGATGACGA
The DNA here is from genome assembly GCF_001752365.1 of Marinobacter sp. X15-166B. Taxonomy (GTDB): domain Bacteria; phylum Pseudomonadota; class Gammaproteobacteria; order Pseudomonadales; family Oleiphilaceae; genus Marinobacter. Next base: position 1,589,474 of record NZ_MEIY01000001.1, read on the forward strand.
GCGTCTGTTCAATGGCGGCCCGGACCGGTACAACTGGGAGCTGATTGGCAAGCAGGAGATGTACATTCCTGCCAATGGCTACAAAGTGAATTCTGCGGACGTCAGCTACAAGGAGCTGTTGACCCCGAACCACGTCAACCCCGAGTTTATCCGCTATGAACTGCGCCGGGTCTGGGTCATCGAAGCCACGTTGAAAGACAGCAGTCGCCACCTGTATGGCAAACGCCGTCTGTTCCTGGATGAGGACACCTGGCACGCGGTGATGGCCGATAACTACGACACCCGTGGCAACTTGTGGAAGCACTCTTTTGTCAACTACTACTACCATCCGGACATGAGCGCCTGGCAGGCTGGCGCCGGGTTTTACCATGACCTGAGCAATGGTGAGTATGTGGGCAGCAACCTGATCAATGAGCGTCGCACCGCTCACATCATTAACAAAGGGGACTGGAAGCCGAGCGATTTCACTCCGGATCGTCTGCGCGCCCAGGGCCGCTAAAGACTCCACATCCTCGAGTCTGATAGCCAGAGGTTTTGCCCACGCACTGCGTGGGCTTTTTTGTTTTGGCCGGACTGCACTCCGATGAGGGCATCTATAGGCCTTTTGGACGATGATTGACTCGCTGCTATCTGGCGAGAATGGGTGGCATAAGAATCAGAACCTCCATGACAGAAGGTGCTCTATATGGGATGGAAAGGGGAAGCAGCAATCGTTGGTGCTGCACAGTATAAGCCGCAGAAATACTCCGAGGCCCCGCAGATGTTCCATCTGGAACAGGTGGCGGACCTGGCCTCACAGGCGCTGGCGGACGCCGGTCTGCAGGCCAGTGATCTGGACGGTCTGGTGATCAACGGGCCGCACTTCCACGAAGCGTCGGTCTTTGTTCCCGCCATGGCCGCCGAGTATCTGGGGCTGGCGGTCAATTTTGCCGAGGTGGTGGATCTTGGTGGCACCACGCCGGTGGGCATGGTCTGGCGTGCCGCAGCCGCCATTGAAATGGGCCTGTGTCAGGCGGTGTTGTGTGTGCTGCCCATGCGCATGGCGCCGTTCGGACCGGATGAAGACCCGAGCGCCATGGCCCGCGCCATGCGGTTTGGCGGCCACAGCACCGCGTTTGGGGCTCCGGAAGCGGAATTCGACTTGCCCTATGGACACATGGGCCAGAACACCGGGTATGCCATGATCGCCCAGCGCTATGCGGCCCAGTACGGCTACGACGAGCGTGCTATGGCGAAAATCGCGGTCGATCAGCGCACCAATGCCCAGGCCAACCCGAAGGCGATTTTCCAGGGACAACCGCTCACCATTGAAGACGTCCTCAACAGCAAGATGGTGGCTGACCCTCTGCGTATTCTGGAAATTGTCATGCCGGTGGCCGGTGGCGCCGCCGTCATCGTGGCCTCCAAAGAAGTCGCGGCTCGCGCCCGCAACCGGGGCGCACACATTACCGGATTCGGGGAGCGGTTGGGCTACAAGTCCCCCAGCTATTCTCCGGACATGACCGAAACCCCGGTCGGTCCGGCGGCGCGGCGGGCCTTTGAAATGTCCGGCCTGAAGCCTTCTGATATCAACGCCGCACAAATCTACGACTGCTACACCATTACGGTGCTGTTAAGCCTCGAAGACGCCGGCTTTTGCCCCAAGGGCGAAGGCATGCGCTTTGTGCTGGAAAACGACCTGACCTTTCGGGGTAACTTTCCGGTCAATACCCATGGCGGCCAGCTGAGTTTCGGTCAGGCGGGTTCCGCCGGCGGCTTTTCCCAGGTGATTGAAGCCTTCGACCAGATCCGCGGCCAGGCGGGTGAGCGGCAACTGAAAAACTGCGATCGTGTGTTCGTGTCCGGTACCGGAGGCGTCATGAGCGAGCAGGGTGCATTGATTCTTGAGGGAGCGTGATTATGTCGACCAATAAACCCATGCCCATGCCCACCAGCATTTCTGCACCTTTCTGGGAAGGTCTGAAGGCCGGCCGCATTCTGATGCAGCATTGTGGTGCCTGCGACCAATGGACGTTTTACCCGCGCCGGCATTGTTCCCACTGCTGGTCCTCCCAGGTCGAGTTCCGGGAGGTCTCCGGCGAGGGCCGGCTGTATACCTTTACCGTGGCCCGGGTGCCGACCCTGCCGGAATTCGCCGGCCCTGAACCCCAGTTGATGGCCGTGGTCGAGCTGGATGAAGGCGTGCGCCTGAATACCACTCTGGTGGGGGTGAGCGCCGATGAGGTTGAGGTGGGTATGCGCGTCAAACCGGTGCGCGCCCGGGTGGCCGAAGACGGCACCGTGCTGTTGCGGTTTACCAGTGCCCATGTGGATCTGGAGGAGGTGGACGAGGTGCCCCGGCAGCCCGCCGCAACGGCGCCGGCTGAGGACGCCCGCCCGGTCCGCCAGATACCTTTGAGCGATGAGACCGCGTTGCAATCCCTGGTGTCGGAAGAATTCAGCCCCTGGAGCAATCAGGTGCTGGTGGATCAGGACATGATCAACCAGTTTGCCGAGCTGTCCGGCGACCGTTACTGGATTCACACCGACCCTGAGCGGGCCCGCAAGGAAGGCCCGTTTGGGGGCACCATTGCCCATGGCGCGCTGGTGCAGATTCTGATGTCCCGTATGCAGGTCGATCTGGGCTATGAAATTACCGGCTTCACCAACATGGTCAATTATGGCTCGGAGCGCTTGCGCTTTCCGTCCCCGGTACCCGCGGGGTCGCTGATTCATGCCCGCGGTCGGGTCAAATCGGTCGAGCGCAGCCGCCGGGGCACCCAGCTGGTGCTTGAGCTGAACGTACACGTGGTGGGGCAGGAGCGCCCGGCGGTCATCAACGACCTGATTATTCTGTATATGTAAGGCATTGAGCTAAAAAGCTTTAACTCGAGTGCACTAGTTGCCATTCACCGCCTCTGCATCCGCAAGGCGGTTTTTTTTGGGCCTCGAAAAGAGCCGGATTTCAGCCCCGAACCCCTTAGTCTCAATGGACGATGAGTAATCCCGCGGTTCACGCAACAATCTAAAAACAGCCAAAAACCCAGGTGTTTCAGGAGAGCAATCACGTGAGCACGATCAAGTCGCTGAGTTATATTGTTGCCCAGGTCCGCAACCTCGAGTCCTGGCGTCACTACGCCGAAGAAGTGCTTGGCATGATGACCACCACCACGGCGGACGGCACCCTGCGAATCAAGATGGACGAGCGCCCGTTTCGGATGCTGGTGCAGGAAGGTGCCCCCGACGTGTATCTGGCATCCGGCTGGGAACTGGGTGGTGAAGAAGATTTCAGCGCCATGCTCGCGCACCTTGAGCAGCAAGGCGTCCAGTATGAGCGCGGCAGTCGGGCGTTGTGTGCATCCCGTGGGGTGCAGGCCGTGGCCACGGTGACGGATCCGTCCGGCAACCGCCACGAGCTGACCTGGGGGCATGTTTCCGATTGCCAGCCCTTTGTGTCCCCGCAAGGCGTACCGCGCTTTATTACCGGTGACATGGGGCTGGGACACACCGTCTTGCCTGCGCCCCGGTTTGACGATTGCCTGGCGTTTTACCGCGATGTGCTGGGCTTCCGCCACTCCGATATTTTCAATTTTCAGCCTGATCCCGCTGCGGATCCGGTGCGCATCCATTTCATGCATTGTGGCAACGCCCGCCACCACAGTCTGGCCATTGCGGAATACGACGTACCCGGCAAATGCGTTCATGTGATGGTGGAAGTGGACAGCATGACCGAGGTCGGTCGGGCCCACGATCGTCGCGAAGCCCACGGGGTGCCGCTGTCCGCCACTTTGGGGCAGCACCTGAACGACCAGATGACCTCTTTTTATATGAAAACACCGTCCGGGTTCGATCTTGAGTACGGCTGGGGTGGCCTGCAGGTCGATTGGGACACGCACTCTGTTTTCGAATTCAACCGTGTAAGCGTCTGGGGCCACGACTTCAGTGTGGGCCAGCGAGGAGCAGCAGAATGAACAAGCAAATGACACCGGCGGAAGCGGTCGCGCAACTGAGGGATGGCATGACCATCGGTTTTGGTGGCTGGGGACCGCGCCGCAAACCCATGGCGATGGTGCGTGAAATTCTGCGCAGCAATGTGAAGGATCTGACCGTGGTGGCTTACGGCGGTCCGGAAGTGGGCATGCTGTGCGCGGCCGGCAAGGTTAAAAAACTGATTTTCGGGTTTGCCACCCTCGACGCGATTCCGCTGGAGCCGTACTTCCGCAAGGCGCGCCAGGCCGGCACCCTGGACGTGATGGAGCTGGACGAAGGTCTGTTCCAGTGGGGGCTCAAGGCCGCGGGTATGCGGGTGCCGTTTTTACCCGCCCGTGCGGGTCTGGCCACCGATGTGCTGACCCACAACCCCGAGTTAAAAACCATTCGCTCGCCTTATGACGACGGTGAAGAATTATTGGCCATGCCGGCGCTCTATCTCGATATGGCGTTTGTCCACGTGAACCGCGCCGACCGGCTGGGCAACACCCTGGTCACCGGCAATGACGCCTACTTTGACCACCATGTGGTGCGGGCGGCCAAACACGCCATTGTGTCCGCCGAAGTGGTGGAGGATAAGCTGGAGCTGACCAAGGAGCAGGCGCGCTTCAATACATTCGAGCGCTCGCTGGTGACCGGTGTGGTGGAAGCCCGCTTCGGTGCACATCCGACGGCCTGCAGTCCGGATTACGGTTGGGACATGAACCACCTGAAAGAATACAGCGACGGTGCCAAAGAAGATCATGGCTGGGATGCCTACGTTGAAAAGTACGTGCAAGGCGGTGAACAGAAGTACCGCGAGCTTAACGGCGGTGACGAGCAGCTTGCCGCCATTCCGCTGCCAACTTTCTGAGGAGTATCGACATGACGACCCCTAATTTCAGTCTTGCAGAACTTATGATCGTGGCAGCGTCGGAAGCCTTTCGCGGTAATGGTGAAATGCTGGCATCCGGTCTGGGCATCATTCCCCGCCTGGGGGCCAGTCTGGCCAAGATGACCCACTCGCCGGAATTGCTGATGACCGACAGCGAGGCCTTCCTGGTGGAAGAGCCGATTCCCGTGGGTCCCCGTGGTGATTATCAGCCCAAGTACTCTGGTTACATGCCGTTTGAGCGCATATTTGACAACGTCTGGCACGGCCAGCGTCACGCCATGGTCGGGCCAACCCAGATTGACCGCTGGGCCCAGACCAACCTGTCGGTGATTGGCGACTACGCCAAACCCAAGGTGGCGATGCTCGGGGTGCGCGGCTTGCCGGGCAACAGCATCAACCATCTGAACTCGTTTTACGTGCCCAGCCACAGCAAGCGGGTGTTTGTGGAGGGCGAGGTGGACATGGTCTCCGGTGTCGGCTTCAAAGCGGAGCGCTGGAGTGAGCACATGCGCCGCGACACCATGGGTATCGGCCGGGCGGTGACCGATCTGTGTGTGCTGGATTTCAACGGTCCGGATAACGCCGCGCGGGTACTGTCCCTGCACCCCGGCGTGACATTCGAGCATGTCCAGAACAACACCGGATTCCCGCTGCTGCGCGCCGATGACCTCAAGGAAACCGCCGCACCGACCGCCGAGCAACTGGCGTTGATCGCCCGGCTCGACCCCCACAACCTGCGCGCCAAGCAGCTCAAGGGCAACCCGGCGGGCGTGCGCACTGCCGCAGAGGTGGAAGCATGAGCGATCTGGACCGGTTAACGCCGCGGGAAGACAACGCGGTATACGAAACGGACGAGCCGGTGCTTTACCGGGTCGAGGACGGCATTGCCACCCTCACCATGAGCCGTCCCAAGTACAACAATGTGCAAAATTCGCAGATGACCTATGCGCTGGATGACTGTTTCCGCCGGGCCATCAACGACGACGCGGTCAAGGTCATCCTGCTGACCTCCACCGGCAAGCATTTTTCCGCCGGCCACGACATCGGCACCCCCGGCCGGGATGTCAACAAGTCGTTCGAGCACAAGCACCTGTGGTGGGATCACACCAACAAACCCGGCGGCGAATTTCTGTACGTGCGCGAGCAGGAGGTGTATCTCAACATGTGCCGGCGCTGGCGCGACATGCCCAAGCCCACCATTGCGGTGGTGCAGGGCGGCTGCATTGCCGGTGGCCTGATGCTGGCGTGGGTGTGTGATCTGATCATTGCCAGCGACGATGCCTTTTTCCAGGACCCGGTGGTGCGCATGGGGATTCCCGGTGTGGAGTATTTTGCCCACGCCTTTGAAATGCATCCGCGCATTGCCAAGGAGTTTTTGTTCCTCGGTGACCGTATGCCGGCCGCGCGGGCTTACGAACTGGGCATGGTGAACCGGGTAGTTCCCCGGGACGAACTGCACAGCGAGGCGCTGCAGCTGGCGCAACGCATTGCCGGTCAGCCCCGCATGGGGCTGGCACTGACCAAGCAGGCGGTCAACCATATCGAAGATGTGCAGGGCAAGCGCACCGGTATGGAAGCGGTGTTCGCCATGCACCACTTTGCCCATGTGCATAACGAGCAGGTGTCCGGTGACAAACTGGGCGGTTACGACGGTAAAGCCATGGCCGAGCGCAACAAGGCCGAGGCGTCAGGAGGAGATCAGTCATGACCCTGCCGCGCACCCGTTTGACAGAAGCACTCGGCTGCCGTTACCCGATTATTCAGACGGCTATGGGTTGGGTGTCTGATGCCAATCTGGTGATCGCGACCACCAAAGCCGGCGGCTTTGGTTTCCTTGCCGGGGCGACCATCGACGCGGCCGAACTGGAACGTGAAATCGAGCGCGTCATCCGCAGCACCGGTGGCAGTAATTTCGGCCTTAACTTTCACATGTTTCAGGAAAACGCCGCCCAGTGTGTGGATCTGGCGATCAAACACCGCCTGAAAGCGGTCAGTTACGGTCGCGGTCCGGACCAACAGACCATTGCCCGGTTCAAGGCCGCCGGGGTGTTGTGCATCCCCACCGTGGGCGCGGTGAAGCACGCCGTCAAGGCGATTGAGCTGGGTGCCGACATGATCACCATCCAGGGCGCGGAAGGGGGCGGCCACACCGGTGGCGTACCGAGCAGTATTCTGCTGCCCCAGGTGCTGGATGCGGTGTCGGTGCCGGTGATTGCCGCCGGTGGCTATTCCACCGGGCGTGGTCTGGCAGCGGCCCTGGCGGCCGGTGCGGAGGGCATCGCCATGGGCACCCGCTTTATGATGACCTCGGATTCGCCCACCCCGAAAGACACCCTGGCCCGGTATGTGGACATTGCCGATACCCAGAAAATCCGTGTCACCACGGCGGTGGATGGCATGCGCCATCGCATGATCGACAACGACTTCATCCGTCAGCTGGAAGCTGCGGGCCCCATCGGCCGGTTGTGGATCGCCCTGCGCAGTGCGCGCAAGTGGAAGGCCCAGACCGGCATGAGCACCGCCCACATGCTCAAGACCTTTATCCGCGCGGTTAAAGACGATCCCTCCGCCATGTCCCAGGTGATCATGGCGGCCAACCAGCCGGTGTTGTTGCAACGCTCCATGGTCGAGGGTTTCCCCGATGAGGGCATTCTGCCCAGTGGCCAGGTGGCGGCGGCCATCGATGCGCTGCCGAGCTGCGCTGAATTGATTGACGGCATTGTCCACGAAGCGGAGCAGTGCCTGGAGCGGCTCTACAGTCGCCGTGTTCCCTCAACTGATGTCGAACCCCAGCAAGCAGGAGCCTCACAATGAGCAGCACAATTAGCTCTGCATTCACGACCGAAATCAACGACGGCATCGCCGAGCTGGTGATCTGTAAACCCCCGGTTAACGCCCTCAACAGTGATGAATGGCTGGCACTGGCCCAGCGCATCGAGGAGCTGGGTGCGGATCAGGACGTCCGGGTGGTCATTATTCGCGCCGAAGGCCGCGGGTTCTGTGCCGGTGTGGATATCAAGGAGCTGGACGCCAACCCGGAGCTGATCGTGCGGGTGAACGCCGGTAACTACGCCACCTTCCGGGCGGTGCATCGTTGCCCGGTCCCGGTCATTGTGGCGGTACACGGGTTCGTCCTGGGGGGCGGAATCGGCATCACCGGCGCGGCCGATATTGTGGTGGCCTCCGGCTGTGCCAGTTTTGCCCTGCCGGAAGTGGATCGCGGGGCCATGGGCGGCGGGGCTCATTTGCAGCGTCTGTTCCCGGTGCAAAAGGTTCGCCACATGTTCTTCACCGGGGAAGCGGTGAGCGCCCCCGACGCCATGCAGTACGGGTTTATCGAACGGTTGGTGAGCAAAGACGAGTTGCCCGGCGCGGCCCGCGACATCGCGAGCAAGATAGCGGCCAAAAGCGGTGCCATGATCCGCATTGCCAAAGAAGCCCTCAATGGCATCGAAGACGGCGATCTTGAGAAGAAATATCGTTGGGAACAAGGGTTTACCCTTGAAGCCTATACCACCGCTGATTCTGCAGAAACCCGCCGGGCGTTTGTGGAGAAGCGTGAAGCCCGTTTCTGATTCAGGCTCCCGCAGGAGAGAACTCCCATGCAATTGAAATTTAACGACAAACAGAATGCTTTTCGCCAGGAAGTACGGGCCTGGCTGGCCGAGAATGTGCCCGCTGAACCCTTGCAAAGCTACGACACCCGGGAAGGCTTTGAAGAACACCGCGAGTGGGAAGGCAAGCTGTATGAGAGCCGCCTGTCGATGGTGATGTGGCCCGAGCATCTGGGGGGCCGTGGCTGCGATTTGATCGAGTGGCTGATTTTCGAGGAAGAATACTACGCCGCCGGTGCCCCCATGCGGGTCAATCAGAACGGCCAGTTGCTGCTGGGGCCCACCCTGATGGAGTTTGGCACTGAAGCGCAGAAGCGTCATTTTCTGCCTCGCATCGCCTCCAGTCAGGATATGTGGGCACAGGGCTGGTCGGAGCCGGACGCCGGTTCCGATATGGCGGCCATTCGCAGCAGGGCCACCCGCGAGGGGAATGAACTGGTGATCAATGGCCAAAAGACCTGGTCCACCCGCGCCATCTTTGCCGACTGGGTGTTCGGATTGTTCCGCACCGATCCGGACAGCAAGCGCCACCACGGCCTGAGTTACCTGATGGTGCCGCTGGATGCCCCGGGGGTGACAATACGCCCGATCAAGGCCTTGAATGGTAAAGAGGCCTTTGCGGAAGTGTTTTTCGACGACGTCCGGGTGCCGGTCACCAACTGCATTGGTGACATGGGGCAGGGCTGGGCGGTGGCCATGGCGACCGCCGGCTTTGAGCGGGGCCTGTTGCTGCGATCGCCGGCCCGGTTCCAGCAAACCGCCAAACGGCTGGTGGCGCTCTACCGCCAGTACGCCAGGGATTACGGCGACCACAATGGCCTGCGGGACACGGTGATTGAGAGCTGGATGGGGGCTGAAGCCTACGCCCAGGCCGCCTATCACACCGTTGGTCTGATCGAAAAAGGCGCCAGCATCGGGGCGGAGTCGAGCATTAACAAAATCATCTGGTCCGAGCTGGATCTGAAAATGCATGAAGCGGCGATGGAGATGCTGGGCGCCTATGGGGAACTCCGTGCCGGGGCACCCGAGGCGGTGGATGGCGGAAGCTGGCTGGAAGGTTTCCTGTTTGCCCAGGCGGGGCCGATCTACGCCGGCACCAACGAAATTCAACGCAACATCATCGCCGAGCGCATGCTCGGCCTGCCGCGCGTGTAAGGGGACTGGCCATGGATTTTACATTTACCGAAGATCAACTCGCCTTCAAAGAAGCCATCAGCCGTTTCCTGATGACCGAAGCTCCCCCCGAAATGCTGCGTGATATCTGGGAAACCGAAGACGGCCGTTCGCCGGAACTGCGCCGCAAAATTGCCGAGCAGGGACTGATGGCGCTGTCGGTACCCGAAGAGCAGGGTGGCCTGGGCATGGACGACATCGCCTGGTCACTGCTGACCCAGGAGCTGGGCTATTACGCCATTCCCGATTCGATGGCCGACACGGCCTATGTGGCGGCCGGGCTGTTGCGCGCCTTGCCCGACGGCACCACCGGTCGTGAGGACATGCTGACGCGGGTGGCCGACGGCAGCATCCGCATTGCCATCAGTCACAGCATCAATCCGCTGGTGGCCGATGTGCACCTGGCGGACAAGATTATTGTCGAGCATCAGGGTGCGATTCATCTGGTGTCCCGCGAGCAGGCCGGCTATGAACGTAATGAAAGCATCGACAGCTCACGCCGGTTGAGCAAGATCAGCGTCACCCCCACCGCCGACAGCCAGATTGCAGCTGCTGACACCGGGGCTGCCATCTGGGAACAGACCCTTAACCGGGGCGCGCTGGCGGTAGCCGGGCAGAGTCTGGGGCTGGCGCAGCGCATGCTGGATCTGTCGGTGGATTACGCCGTGCAGCGCAAACAGTTCGGCAAACCGATTGGCAGTTTTCAGGCGGTGAAACACAAACTGGCGGATGTGGTCAGTGGCATCGAGTTTGCCAAGCCGACCCTGTATCGGGCCGCCTATGCATTGGCCAACAACGATGCCCGCGCCGATCTGTATGTGTCCCACGCCAAACTGGCCTCCTGCGAGGCGGCCTGGGTGGCCGCCCGTCACGGCATCCAGGTGCACGGCGCCATGGGGTACACCTGGGAAGCCGATCTGCAGATGTTCATGAAGCGGGCCTGGGCGCTGAATGCGTCCTGGGGCACCCGTGATTTCCATCGCCAGCGCATCGCCGACGATATCCTCGCGGATGACGCACAGATTGGTCCACGCTACACCTTTGGAGAATAACACCATGGCTGAAGCCTATATTGTTGACGCCTTGCGCAGCCCGACCGGCAAGCGTAAAGGCGGTCTGTCCCATGTGCACGCCATTGATCTGGGCGCCCATGTCCTCAAGGCGCTGGTGGAGCGTAACGACATCCCCGACCAGGACTACGACGACGTGATCTTCGGGTGCGTCGACACCGTCGGTTCCCAGGCGGGCGATATCGCCCGCACCAGCTGGCTGGCGGCCGGCCTGGCCATGAACGTGCCGGGTACCACGGTGGATCGCCAGTGCGGCTCGTCCCAGCAGGCGCTGCATTTTGCCGCTCAGGCGGTGATGAGTGGCACCCAGGATGTGGTCGCGGTCGGCGGTGTGCAGACCATGACCCAGATTCCCATCTCCACCGCGATGCTGGCGGGGCAGCCGTTGGGTTTTCCCGACCCCTTTTCCGGCAGCGAAGGCTGGCGGGCCCGGTTTGGCACCCAACCGGTGGATCAGTTTTACGCCGCCCAGCGTATAGCCAGCCACTGGGGGCTGAGCCGTGCCGACATGGAGCGCTTTGCCCTGGAAAGCCACCGGCGGGCGCTGGCGGCCATCTCCAGCGGCCGCCTGGCCGGGGAGATCGTGCCCCTGGGGAAGGCCACCCAGGACGAGACCCCCCGTGACACCAGTCTGGAAAAGATGGCCACGCTGGAGCCGGTGAATCCGGACTACCCGGATATCACCGCGGCAGTTTCCAGTCAGACCGCCGATGCCTCTGCGGCGCTGCTGGTGGTGTCGGAAGCCGCACTCAAACGCTACAACCTGACCCCCAGAGCCCGCGTCCACCACTTGAGTGTGCTGGCGGATGATCCCATCTGGCACCTCACCGCACCGATTGCGGCCACCCGGGCGGCGCTGAAAAAAGCCGGCATGACCATGGCCGATATCGATCTGGTCGAAATCAATGAAGCCTTTGCTTCGGTGGTCATGGCCTGGCAGAAGGAACTGGACTTTGATCCGGCGCGCACCAACGTCAATGGCGGTGCCATTGCCATGGGGCACCCGCTGGGGGCCACCGGTGCACGGCTGATGACCACCCTGTTGCACGAGCTGGAACACAGCAACAAACGGTTCGGCTTACAGACCATGTGCGAAGGCGGTGGTCAGGCCAACGTCACCATCATCGAACGTCTGGGCTAACCTCAGTAGAAGGATAGGCATTATGGGAATTCTGAACGAGCGTGTTGTCATTATTACCGGCGCAGGCGGCGGTCTCGGTGCCGCCCACGCGCGGGTCTTCGCAGCGGAAGGTGCGCGGGTGCTGGTGAACGACATCAACGAAGGGGCCGCCCGGCAAGTGGTGGACGAGATTGTCGCCGCGGGCGGTGACGCCGCGGTCAACACCTCCGACATCACCAACTATGAAGACAGTGCCCGTGCGGTCCGGCAGGCGATTGATACCTGGGGTGACCTGCATTGCGTCCTCAACAACGCCGGCATCAACCGGGACCGCATGTTTGCCTCGCTCACCGAAGCGGACTGGGACGCGATCATGAGTGTGCACCTCAAAGGCCATTTCTGCATCACCTCCCACGCGGTGCAGTATTGGCGCAATCAGTCCAAAGCCGGCCAGCCGGTGAATGCACGTATTCTGAACACCACCTCCGGTGCCGGCTTGCAGGGCTCCATCGGGCAGTCCAACTACGCCGCGGCCAAAGGCGGCATTGCCGCGCTGACCCTCAATCAGGCCGCCGAACTGGGGCGCTATGGGGTGACTGCCAATGCCATTGCGCCGGCGGCGCGCACCGGTATGACCACCGCAGTGGAAGCCATGGCCACTCGCATGGCGGCACCGACCGATGGCAGCTTTGATTACTGGGCTCCTGAGAACGTGTCGTCTTTGCTGGCGTGGCTGGCTTCTGAATCCTCGGCCGGGATTACCGGCCGGGTATTTGAGGCGGAAGGTGGCAAAATTTCCATCGCCGATGGCTGGCGCACCACCGAAGGTGTGGACAAGGGGGCACGCTGGGCCCCGGCCGAAGTGGGCGAAGCCATGCAGGCCTTGTTGGCCAAAGAAGTTCCCGCCCAGAAAGTCTACGGTACCTGAGCCCCGGAGGCCGTCATGGAATTCCGCTTAACCGACGAGCAGTACATGGTCCGCGACACGGCGCAAGCCTTTTTGGCGGACGCCTCCAGTTCCGGGCAGGTCCGCAGGGCAATGACCGCCGCACGCAGCTACGACCCGGCAGTGTGGCAGCGATTGTGCACCGAACTCTACGTGCAAGCGGTCACCATTCCCGAGGCGTATGGCGGGCTGGGTCTGGGCTATGTGGACCTGGCCATCGTGCTGGAACAGATGGGCCGCAAACTGTTTTGTTCGCCGTTTATGGCCACGGTGGGCATGGCGACCAATGCGCTGTTGCTGGTGGCCTCTGACGAACAAAAGCAACGTTGGCTGCCTGCGATCGCCGAAGGCACGCAAACCGCCACCCTGGCGTGGACCGGCCCGCAGGCGGCCCGTGCCGGGGGCAGTTGGGGGGCGGAGGCAGTCTCGGCAACCTGGACAGCCACCGCAGAAGGCTATCAGCTGGACGGTGACCTGCGTTATGTGATCGACGGGGATACCGCCGATCTGCTCATCGTCGCCGCCCGGACACCGGGTTCCAGCGGCAGCGAAGGGATCGGGCTGTTCGTGGTGCCGGCCAGCAGCGCCGGGGTGGAGCGCCAGTGGACCCCGACCCTGGACCAGAGCCGGCGCCTGGCAAACCTCACCCTGCGCGGGGTAAGCGTGGCGGCCGACCAGTGTCTGGGAGTGGCCGGCGAAGGCTGGCCTCAGCTGCAGAAAATTCTGGCGCTGGCCAAGGTGTCCCTGGCGGCTGAGCAACTGGGGGTAGCCAGCGAGGCGCTGGATATGGCGGTGAATTACACCCTGGAGCGGGAGCAGTTTGGGCGTGCCATTGCCAGCTATCAGGCGGTCAAACACAAGGCCGCCGATATGAAGCTGAAGGCCGAAGTGGCCTGTTCGGCGGTGTATTACGCCGCCTGTGTGGCCAGTGAGGTACTGGCGCCTGACGGCGACGTCAACATCGCTGCGGAGCTGGACGAGGCTGCGGCCATGGCCAAGGGCTATTGCTCCGATACGGTGTTTTTCAATGCGGGCAGTGCCTTGCAGTTGTTTGGCGGGGTCGGTTTTACCGCCGAGTACGACATCCAGCTGTATTTCAAACGGGCCAAGGCCAGCGAGTTGTATCTGGGCAACGGGGCGGCTCAGCGGGAACAAATTGCGGCCATGCTGCTGGACGGGGAGAGTGCGCAATGAAACTGACCTTCAACGCAGCCGACGAACGCTTTCGCGAAGACATTGCCAGCTGGCTGCAAGCCCATCTGGTGGGCGAATTCGAACACCTGAAGTTTCGCGGCGGTCCGGGCGACGAGCACATGTTTCCGGAAGAGCGCAAACGCTGGGAACAGGAGCTGGCCGCCGGTGGCTGGGTCGGTATTGGCTGGCCGGAAGCCTGCGGCGGCCGTGGCGCCTCCATCGAACAACAGGTGATCTTCGCCGAAGAATACGCCCGCGCCGGGGCGCCGGGTCGCATTGGTCATATCGGTGAAGGACTGGCCGGCCCTACCATCATCGCCTTTGGTACGCCGGAACAAAAGGCGAAATACCTGCCGGGTATTCTCAACGGCACCGAGTTCTGGTGTCAGGGGTATTCGGAACCGTCCGCCGGGTCCGATCTGGCCAATGTGCGCACCCGGGCGGTGCGTGACCCGGACAGCGGCCGGTGGCGGATCACCGGTCAGAAAATCTGGACCTCCCTGGCTCACGAGTCCCAGTGGTGTTTTGTGCTGGCACGCACCGAACCCGGTTCGGTGGCCCATCGGGGACTGGGATTCTTTCTGGTCAGGATGGCACAGCCGGAAATTACCGTCCGGCCCATTGAGCAGCTCACCGGTACCTCGGAGTTCAACGAAGTGTTTTTCGATGACGCCCTTGCCGAAGATTTGGTCGGTGAGCCAGGCGACGGTTGGCGCATCGCCATGACCCTGCTGGGGTTTGAGCGGGGTGTGTCCACCCTGGGGCAGCAAATGCAGTTCCAGAACGAGCTCGATGAAATCATTCGCATTGCCCGCAGTAACGGCGCCGCCAGCGACCCGGCCATTCGCCAGCGCATTGCCGAGGCCCACACCGGATTGCGCTTGATGCGTTACAACGCCCTGCGCATGTTGTCCGGCGATGAGCGCAGCGGCCCGGACAGCTCGGCGCTGGTGTACAAACTGCATTGGGCCAGCTGGCATCGCAACCTCGGGGCACTGGCCATGGACGTACTGGGGCCGGAGGCCGAGCTGCTGGACGGTGCGCCCTACGAGCTGACCCGGCTGCAATCCCTGTTCCTGTTCACCCGCTCCGACACCATCTACGGCGGCACCAATCAAATTCAGCGCAATATCATTGCCGAGCGCGGCCTTGGTATGCCCAAAGAAGCAAAAGGCAGATAACCATGAACGATGTAACCCGCAACCCCACTTATGTGCCGGGCCATGGCTTGCTGAAAGGTCGCTCGGTGCTGATCACTGCAGCGGCGGGGGCCGGCATCGGTTTTGCCGCCGCCACCAAAGCCATGGAAGAAGGCTGTCGCGGCATTGTCATCAGTGATGTGCACGAAGGCCGGCTGGACGCTTCGGTGGCGAAACTGAAAGAACAAAGCGGCTCCGACCAGGTGTGGGGCAAGGTGTGCAATGTCACCGATGAAAGCGAGGTACAAGCGTTAATCGATTTCGCCGAAGACAAACTCGGTGGGGTGGATGTGTTGATCAACAACGCGGGTCTGGGCACCACTCGCGCGCTGCTCGAGATGGCAGACAGCGAGTGGAACAAGGTGCTGGACGTGACCCTGAACGGCACCATGCGCATGACCCGCTACATGCTGAAAATCATGAAACAACGGGGCCAGGGCGGTGCCATTGTCAACAACGCCTCGGTGCTGGGGTGGCGGGCCCAGAAAGAACAGTCCCATTACGCCGCCGCCAAAGCCGGGGTGATGGCCTTTACCCGCTGTGCCGCGCTGGAAGCTGCCGAGTTCGGGGTGCGCATCAATGCGGTGGCACCCTCGCTGGCGGTACACGCCATGTTGCGCAAGTCGGCCCCGGAGGCCCTGTTGAAAGAACTGGAAGGCCGGGAAGCATACGGCCGGGGCGCCGAAGTGTGGGAGGTGGCGAACGTGATGATGTTCCTCGCCAGCGATTACGCCTCCTATATGACCGGTGAAGTCCTGTCGTGCAGCTCGCAACAAGCCTGACGCGGTCAATCGAGTGTTAATGGAGAAAGCTATGAGTAGGGTGTTTTCAAACGCAGCCAGTCTGCAGGAAGCGGAAGGCCAGTCGCTGGGGGTGTCGGAATGGTTGCCGATCGACCAGCAACGGATCGACACCTTTGCGGACGCCACCGGCGATCACCAGTGGATCCATGTGGACCCCGACAGGGCCAAAGACGGCCCCTTTGGTGCCACAGTGGCCCACGGCTACCTGACCTTGTCACTGGTGAACTATTTTTTGCCCCAGTTGATGAGTGTTGAAAATCTGTTGATGGGGGTGAATTACGGTTGCGATCGCATCCGCTTTCCGGCCCCGGTGCGGGTGGGCTCACGCATCCGCGGTGCCGGTGAAATCACGCAGGTAGAAACCCTGGCCAATGGCTCGGTCCAGGTGGTTGTCCGGGTCACTGTGGAAATCGAAGGCAGTGACCGCCCCGCGTGCGTGGTGGACACCATCAGCCGCTACACCTTTGCAGAAAACGACTGAGGAGTCTTCCATGAAAGAAGCAGTAATTGTAGCGACGGCGCGTACTGCGCTGACCAAATCCTTCCGGGGTTCCTTCAACGACACTGAAGCGCCGGTGCTGGGCGGTCACGTGATCCGTGCGGTAGTGGAGCGTGCCGGCATCGATCCCGCAGACGTCGATGACGTCATCATGGGCGCAGCCGTGCAACAGGGCACCCAGGGGTACAACATTGGCCGCCTGTGTGCCTATACCGGCGGTCTGCCCAACAGCGTCGCCGGTATGGCGGTTGACCGCATGTGTGCCTCCGGTCTGGTGGCAATCAGTGAAGCGGCCAAGGGAATTATGTGTGGCGAGCTGGACGTGGCCATTGGCGGTGGCGTGGAATCCCTGTCACTGACCCAGACCAAGCACAAGAACGCCTACCGGGCGCGCTCGGAAGCGGTGATGGAAGTGGCCCCGGCGGCCTACATCCCGATGATCGAGACCGCGGAAATTGTCGCCGAGCGCTACGGCATTGGCCGGGACGCGCAAGATGCTTACGCCCTGCAGAGCCAGCAGCGCACCGCGGCCGCCCAGAGCGAGGGGCTGTTTGACGATGAAATTGTCCCGCTGCGGGCGCGCAAGCAATTGTTTGAAAAAGACGGCACCCCGGCGGGCCATGAAGAGGTGGTGGCCGATCGGGACGAGTGCAACCGCCCGGGTACCACCCTGGAAGGACTGCAGGGATTGAAAACGGTCTGGAAAGACTGCGCCTGGGTGGCCGAGGGCAAGTGCGTGACCGCCGGAAACGCCTCCCAGTTCTCCGACGGTGCGGCGGCGTGTCTGCTGATGTCACGGGACGAAGCTGACCGCCGTGGGCTGACCCCGCTGGGCATCTACCGGGGTATCGCCGTCGCGGGTTGTGACCCGGAAGAAATGGGCATCGGCCCGGTGTACGCCATTCCCAAGCTGTTGCAACGTTTCAACCTGCAAGTCTCCGACATAGGCCTGTGGGAAATCAACGAGGCGTTTGCCTCCCAGGTCCTCTACTGCCGCGACCAGCTGGGCATCGACAACGATAAGCTGAACGTCAACGGCGGGGCCATCTCCATCGGTCACCCCTTCGGCATGAGCGGCGCCCGCATGGTGGGTCATGCACTGCTTGAGGGCCGGCGGCGCAAGGTGCGTTACGTGGTGGTCTCCATGTGCATCGGCGGCGGCATGGGGGCGGCGGGATTGTTCGAATTGCCTCAGTAATTGCCGGGTTGTCCTGAAAACCGCCGCTGCGCAAGCATCGGCGGTTTTTTTGTTAGCGGCTCCTGACGGATTATTTCTAGACTGTCAAGACCGATTGGTGAAGTTCAGAGTGGATTGGTGCAAAGGTATAAGCCGTTTGGACGATGTTCGCTGAGGGTATCCGGATCAACATCAGAACAGTCCTGGATATCTGAACAACAATGAGCGGTCCGCCGGTGGCAACACCTAACCACAACATCCCTGGCGTGCACTGACAGCGGGAGAGAGCATGTACAGAGTCATCAGCTATTCGTTTTGTTTACTGGTCGCAGCGCTTGTTTTGTTTGCGTTCTCTCCCCGTGGGGCGGAGGAAGAAAACAGTGAGCCGCTGAATCTGGGCCGCGTGCAGATCAACGATCTGGTCGCCGTGAACGGCCGCCTGATCGCCGTTGGCGAGCGCGGCACCATCGTGGTCAGTGAAGATAACGGCCAGAACTGGCAGGTCACCCACCGGGACGGCGAGATACCGGTCACCCTGACGGACATCACCGCGCTGACGGATCAAGTGCTGCTGGCGGTGGGGCATGACAGCGTTATCCTGCGCAGCGAAGACGCCGGTCTGAGCTGGGAGTTGATCGAGCGGGACAGCGAGCTGGGGGAACCGCTGCTGGGCAGCTGGAGCGCGGACGGTCAAAACGTGTATGTCTACGGCAGTTTTGGCAAGTTCTGGTTGTCCGCAGATGCCGGGCGTACCTTCGAGCCCCAGGAGCTGCCTATCTACGGCGAGCATCTGAGCGCCATGGCCGGTGACGAAGACAAAACCCGCATCATCGTGGGCGAGATGGGGCTGGTATTGCGCAGCTTTGACGGGGGAGACGCCTGGGAGAAGCTTGATCCGTTCTACAACGGTTCCCTGTTCGGGGTGGCCCATCTTCATGGCACCCGCTGGGTGGCCTATGGCATGCGGGGGCACGTGTTCTTCAGTGGCGATGACGGCGACAGCTGGACCCAGGTCAACGTTGGCGGTGAATTGCCGTTGTACGGCCACGCGGTGGCGAGCAGCGGTAAACAGATGCTGATCGTCGGTACCGCCGGTTTCCTGGTGATCATGAACGATGAGGGCGAGCTGCTGGAAACGGGCAGCATCGGTGGCCTGGGCACGCTGACCTCGGCGGTGATCTTGCCCGATGGCGAGATCTTCGTCGCCGGCCAGCGTGGATTAATGCAGAGGTCTCACAATCTCGTGGCGGCTTGGGCAAAATAGGAGAGGACCATGAGTAACAAGCATAAGAATGTTGAACGGATGGTGGAGTGGTCCGCTGACCGGCTGATCGCCTGGCGCAAGCCCCTGCTGGCCCTGTTTCTGTTAATTACCGTGGCGTTTGGTTACAGCGCCACCGGCATCCGGCTGGACCCGGGTTTCAATAAACAAATACCCGTCAACCACCCGTTCATGCAGAACCTGCTGCATTACAGTGACACCTTTTCCGGTGCCAACAACGTGCTGGTCAGTGTGCGCTGGAAAGGAGAAGGGGACATCTACAACCCCGAGTTCCTGTCCGCCTTGCGCCAGGTGACCGATGAAGTGTTTTTCATTCCGGGTGTCCGCCGGGCCAGCGTCAGCTCGCTGTTTACCCCCAATACCCGGTATATCGAAGTGACCGAACAGGGATACATCGGTGACGTGGTGGTGCCGCCTCATTTCAATGGCAGTGAGGAGGATCTGCAGCAGGTACGTCGCAACACCGAACGCTCCGGGCAGATCGGTCAACTGGTGGCGAACGACCTGAGCGCGGCGATGGTGCGCGCCGATCTGCAGGAGATTAACCCGCAAACCGGCGACAAGGTTTCCTACGTCGCCATCTCCCGCCAGCTGGAGGACATTCGTAAGACCTTTGAGAACGACAACATTGGCATCGATATCGTCGGTTTCTCCAAGTTGACCGGGGATGTGGTGGCCGGCTTGATCGACGTGATGTGGTTCTTCCTGATCGCTTTTGTGATCACCACACTGTTGCTGTGGTTGTACTGCCGTTCCGTCAAGCTGACCGTGGTGTCCCTGCTGGTGGCCATGTTACCCGTGGTCTGGCTGCTGGGCCTGTTGCGGATCATGGGCATGGGGATCGATCCCATGTCCATTCTGGTGCCCTTCCTGATATTTTCCATCGGGGTCTCCCACGCCGTGCAAATGACCAACGCCTGGAAACAGGACGTGCTCGGAGGCAAAACTTCCATGGAAGCGGCGCACTCCGCTTTCTGCAAAATATTTGTGCCCGGGGCGCTGGCGCTGCTGATGAACGCCCTCGGCTTTGGCGTCATCATGCTGATCGATATCCCCATCGTGCATGAGCTGGGGGTCACTGCGTGCCTCGGTGTGCTGCTGATGATCATCACCAATAAAATGATGCTGCCGATCATCATTTCCCACCTGCAGCTCGAACGGGCCGCAGAATCCATCAATGTGGTTCCGGACGGCCGCCGTCATAAAGTCTGGTGGCCCCTGTCCCGCGTCGCCGAGCCCCGTACCGGGCTGGTGGTGTTTGCGGTCAGTCTGTTACTGCTGGTCGGCGGTGCCTGGAAGAGCCGTGATCTCATTGTCGGCGATGTCAGTGCAGGGGCCCCCGAGTTGCGGGCCGAATCCCGCTACAATCAGGACAACGCCAGCATCGTTGAACGCTACTCGATCGGTCTTGATCTGTTGACGGTGTATGTGGAGAACCAGGTGGGCGACGGCGATGCCTGTCTGGATCCGGATGTGATGCGCGCGGTCGAAAAGCTGGACTTCCATACCCGCAGCATTCCCGGCGTGCAATCCGTAGCCAGTGTGGCCGGCATGGGCAAGGTCACCATTGCCGGGAATAACGAAGGCAATCCGCGCTGGGCGGCCATTCCGGGGTCCGAGCGGGGGCTGCAGGCGGGCTCGCAAGCCTATTCAGACGAACACGGTCTGGTGGTAGAGGGTTGCGAAACCATGCAGGTGGTGGTGTATCTGAGCAGCCATGAGGGCACCCAGGTGGAACGCACCATCAACCGCATCGAAGAAATCATCGCCAGCATCGATGAACCGAAAGTCGAATTCAAGCTGGCGGGCGGTAACGTGGGCGTGCAGGCGGCCTCCAACGAAGCGGTGAAAAAGGCCGAAGTGCAGATGCACGGTGCCCTGCTGGCGTCGGTGGCGCTGTTCTGCTGGCTCACCTTCCGCTCGTTCCGCGCCGTACTGTGCATCATCATGCCGCTGGCCATTGTGGCGACCCTGTGCAATGCGCTGATGGCGTCCCTCGGCATCGGGCTCAAAGTCGCTACCCTGCCGGTGCTGGCGCTGGGGGTCGGTGTCGGGGTGGACTATGGCATCTACATTTATGAGCGCTTGCAGCACGAACTCAGTCTGGGCAAAGATTTCCGCGAGGCCTTTTACGAGGCCATGGTCCAGCGTGGTACGGCTTCGCTGTTCACGGCGGTCACCATGTCCATCGGTGTCGGGACCTGGGCGTTCGCGCCGCTCAAATTCCAGGCCGATATGGGCATTTTGCTGGCCTTTATGTTCCTGGTAAACGTCTTTGGTGCCATCTTCCTGCTGCCCGCCCTGGCCGCCTGGTTTAACCGGGCCAAGCGTCTGGTGCGCGTCGAACGGGTAAAGGGGGCCGAGATGGCAGTGTCTGAAGCCGCCGGCTGACCGGCGATGAGCAGGTGACAGCCGCTGCACGCCCTCCGGGTGTCCAGCGGCTGTTTTTCGTTTACTCAGTGGAATGAGCGTCTTAGGCGCCCGATTGGAGCGCATTGGTTGAAAATGAGGTAACGTTAGATTCAGGCTGGGAGCAAAACCTGCCGGCGCCGGGGGCGTCTTCAGGCGTGTGCTCCGCAGACCAAGTCTGCTGATAAGAACAAGAGGTGCGCATGAAAACCGACAACCCTGACAGTGAAGGTGTGATGGAACCGCAGGGGATATCGATCAGCGAATACAATCGACTCATCTGTGCCATCCATGACGGCAGTTTTGACGATCAGGCCCTGACCCGGGCGCTGGATATGGTGCGCCAGCAATTCGCGGCCAACTTTGTCACCCTGATCCTGCGCATTCCGGAGGTCGAAGATATCGGCTTGATGCTGGTCTCCGGTGACATCGAGGCCCAGGGGCGGGTAACCCGGCTGACCTACCATCGCCGGCGCACCCCCTTCTCGAACCAGCCGGCAGATAAGGTCTTTACCCAGCAGGATGTGTTGTCGGCGTCGGAATGGGAAGCCTCCGATTATTATCAGGAGTACTGTCTGCAGCAAGATGTTTACCACGTCATGGGGGCCGACATCTCCACCGAAAGCGAGGGCACCTTCCGGTTTCGCATCACCCGGTCCAAGCGCGCCCCGGCGTTCGACAGCAACGACAAGGCCTTGTGCACCTTGTTGCTGCCCCACATACGCCATGCACTCCAGGTGCACAATCTGATCGGACGCAGCGAGTCCCTGGGTGCGATCTACGCCGATGCCATAAACCGGTTGTCCGTGGCCACCATCCTGTTGACCGAAACAGGCACCGTGCAAAAACTGAACGACTATGCCCGCCAGTTGCTGGAACACGCCGATGGCCTGAAACTGGTGGGCGACCGACTGGAGGCCAGTTACCCCAGCGACAACAAAGAGTTGCAGAAGCGCATCAAAGAAGCCTTTGAAGCACGGGCCCGTGGCGAGGCGCTGTCCGGTGAGGCGCTGTCGGTTACCCGCCCTTCCGGGGAAGTGAATCTTGGCATTGTATTGGAAGCCATACCCGACGCCGGCTGGATCGACGACAAGGACCAGCCGACCCTGTTGTTGTATGTGCGGGACGCGGTCAATAAATCCACGGTCAGCAGCGCGGCCGCCAAGCAGTTGTTTGATTTTACCCCGGCAGAGACCGCTCTGGCGCTGGAATTGGCCAACGGTTTGTCGCTGGAGGATGCGGCAGAGAGTCTGGGCATTATGCGCAATACGGCGCGCGCCCACCTGCGGGCCATCTTTTCGAAAACCGGGGTGCGCCGGCAGGCCGAATTGGTGCGGGTCATGCTGAACAGCGTGGTGGCGCTCAGTGCGGATGTCCCCGGCGCGGTGGCCGGCGGATCAAAAGCCCTGGGGCCCGAGCACCAGCTCAAGCCGCTGAAGAAAGGACCCTAGTCCACCTTGACGATGAGTGATCCCGGCGCGGTCGCTACTCTTGCAGCATTGCAGGAGTGACCGATACGCCAACGAGTGGGATCATCCAGATGAACGACCAGAGCAAAAATGCACACACCATTCCGGAGCTGATGTTTGCCGGAGCCGACACCTACGCTGAGCGCATAGCCCTCGAGGCCCCGGGAGAAACCATCCGCTACGCCGAGCTGCCCGAGCGGGTGTTGGCGATTACCCGCGGACTGATGGCCGCTGGTGTCGACAAGGGTGATCGCGTCGGGGTGTGGGCACCCAATGGCGCCGACTGGGTGTTGATCGCCCTCGCCATCCATTGTGCCGGCGGCGTGCTGGTGCCCATCAATACCCGTATGAAGGGGGCCGAAGCGGCGGACATCCTGGCACGCAGCGGCGCACGGATGGCGTTTGTGGTGGGCGAATTCCTGGGGGTCGATTATCCGGCCATGCTGGCCGCGCAGCGCCCGGAAACACTCGAGCAGGTGGTGGTGATCGACAAGCCCGGGGCCGCCGGCGGGCTGACCTTGGCGGAGTTCATCAACGCCGGCCGGGGCATTGCCCCGGACGCGGCGCGCCGCCGGGCCGATGCCGTTCGTGCGGATGACCTATCCGATTTGTTGTTTACCTCCGGCACCACCGGCAAGCCCAAAGGGGTGATGAGCAACCATGGCCAGACCCTGCAGGCGTTCACCGAATTTGTCCGTATTCTCGGCATTGAATGCGGCGACCGCTATCTGGTGGTGAATCCGTTTTTCCACAGTTTCGGTTACAAAGCCGGCTGGCTGACCTGTCTGATCGCCGGGGCCACCATCATTCCCCATGCGGTCTTCGACGCCGAGGATATTTTCCGTCGCGTCGAAGAGGAGCGCATCACCGTGCTGCCCGGTCCTCCGACCCTGTATCTGTCCATGTTGGCCCATCCGCGCCTGCAAACCGCCGATCTGAGCAGTTTGCGCATCGCGGTCACCGGGGCCTCGGCCATTCCACCGATACTGATCGAACGTCTCCGTCAGGAGCTGGGCTTTACCACCGTGACCACCGCCTATGGTCTGACCGAGTGCGGCGGTCTGGCGACCATTTGTGACCCCGGGGCACCCGCGGAGACCATCGCCGGCACCAGTGGCCGGGCCATCCCCGGTACCGAGCTGAGTATCCGTGATGCCCAGGGTAACCCGGTGGCCGCCGGTGAGTCCGGTGAAATCTGCCTGCGCGGATTTCACGTCATGCAGGGCTACTTCAATAACCCGGTCGCCACCGCAGAAACGATCACCGCCGACGGCTGGTTGCGCACTGGTGACGTGGGCCACGTGGATGACGATGGCAATCTCACCATCACCGACCGGCTCAAGGACATGTTCATTGTGGGCGGGTTTAACTGTTACCCGGCGGAAATCGAAGCGGGGCTGTTCGCCCACCCGGCGATTGCCGAAGTGGCGGTGGTGGGCATACCGGATGAGCGTATGGGGGAGGTTGGCTGCGCCTGCGTGGTGCTGAAATCCGGGGTCGAGCTGGATGAGGAGCAACTGATTGCCTGGAGCCGCCAGCAAATGGCCAATTACAAAGTGCCACGGCGGGTGGTGTTCTACCCGGATCTGCCCAAGAATGCCTCCAATAAAGTCGACAAGGTGGCGCTGCGCCGCGGTCTCGCGTAAATACCGCGGTCCCGGCGACCCGCACCACAACGCCCGGCAAATTCCGGGCGTTGTGGTTGACGGTGTCCTTGCCGGCGTCTCAATCGCCCTGAAAGCGGGGCTTTCTTTTTTCGATAAAGGCGCTCATGCCTTCTTTCTGGTCGTTGGACGCAAACAGCAAAGCGTTGGCCTTGCGCTCCAGCGCCAGGCCGGCTTCCAGCGACGCATCCATACCCGCAAGTATCACCTCTTTGATCTGCTCGGCCGCCAGGGGCGGCATCCGGGCAATCAGCCTGGCCTGACTCAGGGCGTGAGCCTGCACCT
The DNA here is from genome assembly GCF_001752365.1 of Marinobacter sp. X15-166B. Classification (GTDB taxonomy): domain Bacteria; phylum Pseudomonadota; class Gammaproteobacteria; order Pseudomonadales; family Oleiphilaceae; genus Marinobacter. The sequence continues at coordinate 1,614,221 of NZ_MEIY01000001.1, forward strand.
GATCGTCGGGCACGATTTCACTCACCAGTCCGCCTACCCAGGCATCCTGGGCGCTGATGGGCTTGCCGGTTAACGCCATTTGCATGGCCTTGGCCTTGCCCACCGCGCGCACCAGCCGCTGGGTGCCGCCGATGCCCGGCATGATGCCAATGCGGATTTCCGGCTGGCAGAACTGGGCGCTTTCCCCCGCGATGAGGATGTCAGCGTGCATGGCCAGTTCGCAGCCGCCGCCGTAGGCGTAGCCGCAGATGGCGGCAATCACCGGTTTGGGGCAATGCTGGATCGGTGCCCACACCCGTTCGGTATGGCGCTGATAAATATCGATGGCACCGGTGTCCGCCATGCTGGAGATATCACCGCCGGCGGCAAACACGGTATCGCCGCCGGTCAGCAGGATACAGCGAATTTCGGGATCGTTGCCGAGGGCCAGAAAATGCTCCGACAACAGCGCCTGCAATTCCAGGCTGAGGGCATTGTTCACCCGCGGGCGGTTCAGCGTCAGCCTTGCGACGCCAGGCTCCGGGCGGTCAAGCAGTACCGGACATTCATCATGATCAGTCATGGGTGAAGCTCTCTACGGAAAACTGGGGTCATTACAGCAGACATTCTGGTTTTCCGCCCCTCAGACCTCATCGTCCGTTCAGACGACGACCGCCTTCCGGCAAGGCAATACAGTGTTTCCATAACGGGGTTTAAAGGAAGGTCCAGATGCAAGCTACGAACACTTCAGATTACACCGGAAAAGTTGTACTCGTGACCGGCGGCACCAAGGGAATAGGCGCGGGCATTGCGCAAAGTTTTCTGCAGGCGGGCGCCAGCGTGGTGGTGTGTGGCCGACAGGCTCCCGACAGCTTGCCCGCAGCCGCCGGTCGCAGCGCCGATTTTTTTGCCCTGGACTTACGGGATGTGGATGCACTGGCCGAGTTGTTTGCCCATATCGTCGAGCGCTATGGCCGTCTCGATGTGGTGGTCAACAACGCCGGTGGCAGTCCGGCCGCCGACGCCGCCACGGCGTCGCCCCGGTTCAGCGAAAGCATCATCCGGCTCAACCTGCTGGTGCCGCTGAACGTCGCCCAGCACGCCAATCGCATCATGCAGGGGCAGGATGACGGCGGCACCATCATCTTTATCGGCAGCGTCAGTGCCTCGCGGCCTTCGCCGGGTACCGCCGCCTATGGTGCGGCCAAGGCCGGCGTGCTGTCACTGGTGAGCTCCCTGGCGGTGGAGTGGGCCCCGAAAGTGCGGGTGGTGTCGGTAAGCCCGGGACTGATCCGCACCGAGCAATCCCATCTGCATTACGGTGATGAAGCCGGTATTCGGGCGGTGGGCGATACCATCCCCGCCGGCCGAATGGGACAACCCGATGACGTGGCCGGTGCCTGTCTGTTTGCCGGATCGCCCCAGGCGGGCTATTGGAGTGGCACCAACCTGCTGCTCCACGGCGGAGGTGAAAAGCCGGCGTTTCTGGATTCCGCGACAACCAACCGGGATTGACACAACCCGACAGTGGCAACTTTGCAATATCTGAAGTGGTGCTGTCACAGGACAATATCAGGAGACGAAATTGGCTGATCCAAAACTAACCGAGCAGATTGAAGCCTTTGTGGGGCGTGAGTACGGTCGGGTGTACGCCTGGGATCGGGTGAATGCGCCGATGATCCGCCAGTGGTGTGAAATCATGGGGGTGGACAATCCGTTGTATACGGACCCGGCGTTTGCCCGTGAAGCCGGCTACGACGATGTGGTGGCACCGCCGGCCATGTTGCAGGTGTGGTGCATGGCGGGTCTGGACAACGAAAACTACCCCCCCGGGTCCACCGACGAAAACTCCTTTGAAGTCTTGAAACTGATCGAAGGTTACGGTTACCCCGCGGTGGTGGCGGTCAACACCGAACTGACCTTCGAACGCTACATCGGTCTGGGTGAAAAGCTGTATTACACCAGCCGGGTGGCGTCGATCAGTGATGAGAAAACCACCGGTTTGGGTACCGGGTTTTTTGTGACCCTGTCCATGCCGTTCTATTCCGAGCGGGACGGCGCCGACGACGAACCAGTGGGCGAGTTGTTGTTCCGGGTGTTCAAGTTCAAGCCCGCCCACAGCGGACAGCCAGCCGACAAGGCCGACCAACCGAAAGCCGACAAGCCCGTAGCCAAACGCCCCTTGCCCGGGGTGAGTGACGATAGCCGGTTCTTTTGGGAAGGCTGTGAGCAGAACAAACTGCTGATTCAGCGGTGTACCGATTGCCAGACCCTGCGCCACCCACCGGCACCGGTGTGCATTCAGTGTCACAGTTTTAACTGGGACGCGGTTGAGGCCAGTGGCAAGGGCCAGGTGTATTCGTTTGTGGTGATGCACTACCCGGAAGTCCCGCCGTTTGACTACCCCAACCCGATTGGTCTGATTGAGCTGGACGAGGGCGTGCGCCTGATCGCCGGACTGGTTGGCGTCAACCGGGAGGACCTCGAAATCGGTCAGCGGGTGCAGGTCGAGTTCACCCGTTTTGACGACCGACAAACCCTGCCGCAATTCCGGCCTGTGGCTCAGTAAGGGGGGCACTATGGATTTCTCATTAAGTGACGACCAACGCGCGATCGGCGAAATGGCCAACGGGCTGTTCCGTGACAACTGCTCGGATGAGCAGATGCGGGCGTTTGATCTGGCGTCCAGACCCTTTATGGACGACCTGTGGCAAACCTGTATCGACACCGGCCTGCACGCGCTGGCCATTCCCGAGCGGTTTGACGGCAGTGGTCTGGGCATGACCGAGCTGTTCTGTGTGCTGCAGGCGCAGGGCGCCAGTCTGGCGCTGGTGCCTGTCTGGGAGCACCAGCTCACCGCCTGCGCCCTGGCGGAGTTTGCCGGCGATGCCCAGGCTTCATTGATTGCCCGGGCCGCCCGTGGCGAAGCTTTGCTGGGATTGGGGTTAGGTACCCTGAACAGCAGCCAGGGTGCGGAGCTGGTAGTGGAGCCGACCGAAGCAGGCTTCAGCCTGTCGGGGCAGGTGGGCGCGGTAGCCTACGCGGCTCAGGCGGAGCGGCTGCTGGTACTGGCGCACTCGGCCGATGGTCTGCAACCGGTGCTCGTGGATCCGGTGGCAGAGGGGGTGCGGCTGGTGGAAGGCGTTGCCAACCACGGGGTCGCCCTGGCTGATGTGCACTGTGACAACGTCAGCGTGACCGAGGCGAATCTGCTCCCGGTCGCCGCGACCGACTGGCTGGAGCAAAGGGCGATCGCCGCAGTAGCGTCCCTGCAGTTGGGGGTCAGTGAAGAACAGATTCGCCGCACCGCCGAATACCTGCAGGAACGGGAACAGTTCGGCCGTGCCATCGGCACCTTTCAGGCGGTGCAGATGACCATGGCGGACTGCCATATCGCCGCCGAAGCGCTGCGCAGCACCCTGTATCAGTTGCTGTACAGGCTGGATGCCGGCCTGCCGAGCCCGTCAGAGGCATTGGCCACACAGTATCTGAGTGCTGAAGCGGCGCATCTGGTGGGCCACAAAACCCAGCATGTGCATGGTGGCATCGGGGTCGACCTGACCTATCCGATTCACCGCTTTCTGTACTGGAGTCGCCACCTTTCAATGAGTTTGGGAAGTTCCTCGGGCAGCCTGGAGCGCCTCGGTAACTGGTTAGCCAACAACGACAAACTGGGATGGAAATATGATCTCGAAGAAAACCAAATCACTGGCTGAAGTGAACGTTGGTGATCAGCTGGAGGCACTCAGCATTCCGATCACCGTGACGCTGATCAATGGCGGTGCCATTGCCACGCGGGATTACTTTCCCGGTCACCATGACAAAGAGGCGGCACAGGCGTTGGGTTCGCCCCATATCTTCATGAACATACTGACCACCAACGGCCTGGTGCAGCGATTCGTGGAAACCTGGGCCGGGCCCGGAGCCCGATTCCGGGACCAGAAGATCAAATTGGGTGCGCCCAACTATCCGGGCGACACCATGACCTTCACCGGCGAAGTGGTCGAACGGGACCAAGCCACCAGCTCGGTGGTGGTGAGCTTCAAGGGTAAAAATTCCATGGGTAACCATGTGGCCGGCACGGTCACTGTGGTACTGCCTTGAGCTTAGGAGATATTAGTTATGAGTGATTCTTTTTTGTCAGGTAAAGCGGCCATCGCCGGGCTTGGCGCCACCGAATTCTCCAAAAACTCGGGCCGTACCGAGCTCCGGCTCGCGATGGAGGCCACGCTGGAAGCGCTGGCGGATGCCGGGATTGATCCCGGCGACGTGGACGGCTTCAGCAGCTACTCGGTGGACAAGGTGCCCGAATATGAAATCGCCCGCTTGCTGGGGTGCAAGGAGGTCAAGTTCTTCTCCCAGATTCCTCACGGTGGCGGTGCGGCCTGTGGGCCGGTGATGCACGCGGCCATGGCCGTCGCCACGGGGGTGGCCAAAACCGTGGTGGTGTACCGCGCCATGAACGAGCGCTCCTGGTACCGGTTTGGCACCGGTGATTACGGGTTCGGTAACACCCCGGTGTTCGACAACGTCAACTACGGCTGGTACATGCCCCACGGCTTCCACACCCCGGCGGCCTGGGTGGGCATGTTCGCCCAGCGGTACATGCACACCTACGGGGCCACCTCGGAGGATTTCGGCCGGGTGGCGGTGGCGGTGCGGGATTTTGCCGCTACCAACCCCAACGCGTTCTTCTATGAGAAGCCGATTACCCTGGAAGACCATCAGAATTCGCGCTGGATCTGTGAACCCCTGCATCTGCTGGACTGCTGTCAGGAATCCGACGGTGCGGTCGCCATGGTGATCACGTCGGTGGAACGGGCCCGTGACCTGAAGCAGAAACCGGTCATTATCAAGGGTGCTTCCCAGGGCATCGCCGATGGCCAGCAGAGCATGACCTCATTTTATCGCGACGACATCACCGGATTGCCGGAGATGGGCGTGGTGGCGCAAGAAATCTACCGCCAGGCCGGTCTGGGACCGGATGCGATCCAGACTGCGGTCATCTATGACCACTTCACCCCGTTTGTGCTGCCCCAGCTGGAAGAATTCGGCTTCGCCGAACGGGGTGGGGCGAAAGACTTTATTCGCGCCGGCCACCATGCCCGTGGCGGGCGACTGCCCATCAACACACACGGCGGGCAGCTGGGAGAAGCCTACATCCACGGCATGAACGGGGTCGCCGAAGGGGTGCGTCAGGTGCGCGGCCAGTCGGTGAATCAGGTCGATGATGTGGAAAACGTGGTGGTGACCGCCGGTACCGGCGTGCCCACCAGCGGCCTGATTCTGGGCGTTGCCTGAGGAGCGAATTATGTTTGTTGATCTGACCGAAGAACAGCGGGCGCTGCGACTGAAGGTGCGCGACTACTTTACCAACCTGATGACCCCGGAACTGCGTAATGAGCTGCGGGGCACGGAAGGGGGGGATCAGTATCGGAATATCGTCCGCCAGATGGGCAAAGACGGCTGGCTGGCGGTGGGCTGGCCGAAAGAGTACGGCGGTCAGGGCTACGGCCCGACCGAGCAGCTGATCTTTTTTGAGGAAGCCAACATCGCCGGGGCGCCCCTGCCATTCGTCACCATCAGCACCGTCGGACCGGCCTTGATGGCCTATGGCAGCGCCGCCCAGAAAGACAAGTTTCTGGGCGGGATCGCCAGTGGCGACATCCATTTTGCCATCGGTTATTCCGAACCCGGTGCCGGCAGTGATCTGGCCACGCTGAAAACCGCAGCCCGGGTGGAAGACGACCACTTTGTGGTCAACGGCAACAAGCTGTGGACCTCCGGCGCCGAATCGGCGGATTACATCTGGCTGGCGGCCCGCACCAACCCGGACGAAAAACGCCATAAAGGCATTTCGATCCTGATCGTCGACACCCAGAGCGAAGGCTTCTCGCACACCGTTATTCCCACCAGCAGCAACAGCACTGCGGCGACTTATTACGACAATGTGGTGGTACCCAAAGACATGCTGGTGGGCGAACTCCATAAAGGCTGGCAGTTGATCACCGCGCAGCTCAACCACGAACGTCTCGGGCTGGGGTCTTGGGCCGACCGGGTAGTGGGCATGTTCCGCAAGGTGTATCTGTGGGCCAAAACCGCGGACGAAAATGGCCGTCGGGCCACCGACCATGCCTGGGTGCGCCGCAATCTGGCGGTGTGCTACGCCAAGCTCGAAGCCATGCGTCTGATCAACTTCCGCATTGCCGCGGATCTGGATAACGGCAAGATGGATGTGGCGCTGGCGTCGACCACCAAGGTGTTTGGCTCGGAATCGGTGATCGACATTCTGCGGATGCTGACCGAGGTGGTCGGTGCCAACGGGCTGGTGCGTTCCGGGTCAGCGGCCGCCTTCCTGATGGGGGAGCTGGAGTACGACGTGCGTGCGGCACCGACCCTGACCTTTGGGGGCGGTACCAACGAAATCCAGCGGGAGCTGATCGCCCAGTTCGGGCTGGGCTTACCCCGCTCGCGCTAGGGCGGATCCACGCTGTCCTCACACGGGAAAAGCCGACCCTTGCCTGAGTGGTCGGCTTTTTTATTTCTGCCGTTTGGTGAGTCACACAACAATAAATGGAGTGAGTCATGAGCAACAACTTCAGCCCCGGCCGGGCCTGTCCGGTCGATCAAGTACCCCGGTGGGATCTGGTTACCGATGTGGCGGTGGTCGGCTTCGGTGCCGCCGGCAGCTGTGTCGCCATCGAAGCCCGAGGCGCCGGCGCGCAAGTGGATGTGTTCGAAGTGGCCAGTGCCCCCGGCGGCAGTGCCAGCTTGTCCGGTGGTGAGGTGTATGTGGGCGGCAGTGGCGGCACCGAGGTGCAGCGGGAACACGGCTTTGCCGATGAGACCGACGACCTGCGCCAGTACCTGCTGATGGCCGGTGGCCCCACCGCGGATGCCGACCGGGTTGGCCTCTACGCCGCACAGGCCGCCGCTCATTTCAGCTGGCTGCGTGCCCAGGGCGTACCCTTCAAGGGCACCTACCTGCCCGGCAAATGGATTGAACCCCCCACCGATGACACCCTGATCTGGTCGGGCAACGAACAAGCCTGGCCGTTTTCCGCGAAGGCCAAACCGGCCCCCCGGGGGCACACCGTGGAATTCGAGGGCTGGGGAGGCGGTCAGTTGTTGATGGAGAAGTTGTGCGCGCGGGCCCTGGCGTTGGGCGCGACCGCCCATTACAACAGCCGGGCATTGTGTCTGATCACCGATGATAACGGTGCGGTCAAAGGCCTGGTGGTGCGCCGTGAAGGCCAGGAATTGTTCGTTCAGGCCCGCAGCGGCGTGGTGCTCTGTGCCGGCGGGTTTATTGCCAACCGTGACATGGTCGCGCGCCATGCCCCTGAAGCGCTGGTGTGCGAGCACCAGGTCACTGCGGGTAATGACGACGGGTCCGGCATTCGTATGGGGATCAGCGTGGGGGCAACCACGCTGAACATGCAGGAATTTTTCGCCACCCTGCCGTTCTTTCCGCCGGAATCCCTGATCAAGGGGATCTTCATCAATGAGCGCGGCCAGCGCTTTATCAATGAAGACACCTACCACGGTCGGGTGGCGCATTACGTGCTGCGCCAGCCCAACGGGCGGGCCTGGCTGCTGGTGGACAACGACATTTTCGACCGTCCGCTCCTGCAGCCGGACATCACCGTCGCCGCCGTCGGAGACACCTGGGACGAAGTGGAGCAGGAACTGGCGCTGGAACCCGGTTCGCTGACCGCTACGGTGGCTGAGTTCAACCGCCAGGCCCGCGCCGGTCAGGATCCCTACTTCCACAAACACGCCGGCTGGTTGCGGCCTTTGTTGAGTCCGCCGTTTGCGGCCCTGAGCTATTGCCGCGGGGATATCGAAGGCCACGCCTTTACCCTCGGCGGTCTGGCCACCCGGCCCACAGGGGAGGTGCTGAACGCCGATGGTCAGATCATCTCCGGGTTGTATGCGGCCGGGCGCACCGCCTGCGGCCTGCCCCGTTGGGGAGAAGGCTACAGCTCGGGTCTGTCGCTGGGGGATTCCACTTTCTTCGGCCGTCAGGCGGGACGAAGCGCAGCTAATGCTGGCGCCCCTTAGTCTCAACGGACGATGTTTCAACGGGCCGGCAATCCGATGATGAACAAAACCCAACACAACAGGAACAGCCATGAAACTGACTAACAAAATCAGCGTGGTCACCGGCGCCGGACAAGGCATGGGGCGTACCATCGTGCAGCATTTTGTCGAACAGGGCGCCACGGTGTATGCCGTGGACGTTAACGCCGAAGCACTGGAGCAAACCGTCAAGGGATTGAATGGTAAGGCGCACCCGGTGGTGTGTGACATTACCGACGAGAGCGCAGTGACCGAGCTGATGAGCCGTATCGATCAGGACCATGGCCGTCTGGATGTGCTCGTCAATAATGCCGGCATCGGCTCGGTGGACAGCTTGCTGGAAACGCCATTGGACACCTGGCAGCGGGTGATCAACGTCAATTTGACCGGGGCTTTTCTGTGCAGCCGGGAAGCGGTGCGCATCATGACCAAAACCGGCCAGGGATCGATCATCAATTTCTCCAGCACCGCCGCCCAGACCGGCGAAGGCCCCTGCCATTACGTGGCTTCCAAGGCGGGGATGATGGGCCTGACCCGCAGCACGGCACGGGAGCTCGCGGCCAGCGGTATTCGCGTGAACAGCCTGGTGCCGGGGGCCACCGACACCCCGATGATGGCCGACATTCCCAAAGAGTGGATGGACGCGATGATTCAGGGCATTCCCCTGGGGCGTCTGTGTGAAACCATCGAGATCGCCCGGGTGGTTGCATTCCTGGGCAGTGACGACGCCAGCTTTATCACCGGTCAGAACATCGCCGTTAACGGCGGCATGGCCTTTCTTTAAGGAGCAGCACGATGACTCAGAGACTCGCAAACAAAGTGGCCATAGTCACCGGTGGGGGCACCGGTATTGGTGCCGCGACCGCTACCCGTATGGCTGAAGAAGGCGCTACCGTAGTGGTGTTCGGTCGCCGCGAAGCCCCGCTGAAGGATGTCGTGGCCAGTATCGTCGAAAACGGCGGCAAGGCCGACTATCGGGTTGCCGATGTCAGCGACGAAGCCGCGTTTGTCAGCGCCATCGACGAGGTGGTCAGTGACTACGGCAAACTGGACATCATGGTCAACAACGCGGCCGCCTTTACCTGGGGGGCGCTGACCGAGATGACCACGGAAGACTGGCATGCCAACTTCAAGACCACCGTCGACGGCACCTTCTGGGGCACTCGCCGGGCCATGCAGCTGATGCAGAAAAACGGCGGTTCCATTGTCAACCTGTCGTCCATTTGTGGCGTGTTCGGTACCGCCTGGATGTCCGGATATTCCGCGGCCAAAGCCGCAGTGACCAACTTCAGCCGGGCGGCCGCCTCGGAAGGTGCCGCCGCCAACATCCGCTGTAATGTGGTGATTCCCGGGGTGATCGAGACCGATGCGACCGCCGGTATGCTCAGCGACGATACCGCACGGGCCAACACCGCCAAGCTGATTCCGCTGCAACGGGTCGGGCATGCCACAGAGCTGGCCAACGCGGTGTTGTTCCTGGCCTCCGATGAAGCCTCGTACATTACCGGCGCCACCCTGGCGGTGGACGGTGGCCGCAGTTCCGATCTGTATACCGCGATGGATTAACCGACCGGTTCAGACCGGGCAAGACAAAGACTTCGTTGCATTAAAACAGAGACCGGACACCATGGAACAGAACGAACTGCTGGCGCGACTTGACCGATTGGAATCGACCGAAGCCATTCGCCAGCTGGCGGGCAAATATTCCCTGTCGCTGGACATGCGCGATCTGGACGCCCATGTGGGACTGTTCGCCCCCGATATCCGCGTGGGCGGCGGCAAAACCGGCCGGGCGGAACTGAAAGCCTGGGTTGACGACACCCTGCGGCACCAGTTTACCGGCACCTCCCATCATATTGGCCAGCACATTATCGAATTCACCGATCCGGATCATGCCATCGGCGTGGTCTATTCCAAAAACGAGCATGAAACCGGCGCCGAGTGGGTGATCATGCAGATGCTGTATTGGGATGATTACGAGCGGATTGATGGCGAGTGGTATTTTCGTCGGCGCCTGCCGTGTTACTGGTACGCCACGGATCTCAACAAGCCGCCGATCGGTGACATGAAAATGCGCTGGCCCGGCCGGGAACCCTACCAGGGTACCTTTCACGACCTGTTTCCGTCGTGGCAGGAATTCTGGCGCCAGGCGCCAGACCACGACACGCTGCCCGAAGTTGCCGAGCCCCAGCCACTGGATGGCTTCTTGAAAGGTATGCGGCGTGGCGCGCCGACGCCCAAAATCCGGGTACGTTAAGGAGGTCCTATGAGTAAGTTGTTTGAGCCGGCCCGGTTTGGCGAGCTGGCGCTGAAAAACCGGGTGGTGATGGCGCCGATGACCCGCAGCCGGTCTACCGACCAGGCGGTGCCCACCCCGGAAATGGTGGACTATTACGCCCAGCGCGCGGGTGCCGGGCTGATCATAGCCGAGGGCACCGCGCCGTCCGCCGATGGTCTCGGCTACTGTCGCACCCCCGGTATTTACAACGCCGGGCAGATCGCCGCCTGGCGCAAGGTCACCGATGCGGTGCACGCCGCCGGTGGCTGCATCGTACTGCAACTGATGCACTGTGGCCGGGTGGCTACCCACTACAATAAGCCCGCGGGCACGGACACGGTGGCACCCTCCGCCCTCAAAGCCGAGGTTGAACTGTTTACCGATGCCGTGGGCATGGCCCCGACCGATACGCCCCGGGAGCTGAGCACCAGTGAAGTGTACGGGGTGATTGAGGAATACCGGCAAGCGGCCATCAACGCTCGCGCAGCCGGGTTTGATGGCGTCGAGCTGCACGGTACCAGCGGTTATCTGCCCATGCAGTTCATGTCGGAGAACGCCAATCAGCGCACCGATGAGTTTGGTGGCTCGGTGGAAAACCGGGTCCGCTTCCCGTTATTGGTGCTCAAAGCCATGGCCGAGGCGATCGGCCCCGGGCGCGTCGGCTTCCGCTTTTGCCCCGGCAACAAGTTTAACGATGTCAGCGACAGCCAGCCGGGGGCAACCTTGCAGGCCTTGCTGGACGGTATGGCCGATCTGGATCTGGCGTACCTGCACATCATGAAGGCCCACACCCGCAAGGTCGACGCGTTTGCTGTGGCCCGCGCGCACTTCAAGGGGCCGCTGATCATCAACGATGGCTTCGACCGTGACAGCGCCGCAGCCATGGTCGACTCCGATGCGGCCGATGCGGTGTCGTTCGCGCGCCACTATATCGCCAACCCGAATCTGGTGGAGCGTTTTGCGAGCCGGCGTGAACTGGCCGAATTCGATCGGAAGACCCTGTATTCCGGTGGCCCCGAGGGCTACAGCGATTACCCGGCCTGACCGGCACACGCAGTGATAACGAGAGGGACAGTGGGGTGAACAAAATTGCAATGGTAACCGGCGCCAGCCGGGGGATCGGGCGGGCCACCGCTTTGGCGTTTGCCCGTGAAGGCTACGACCTGGTCATCAGTGCCCGGTCGGTCGCTGACGGCACCCGGCATGAGCACCAGGTGGTCGCCCCCGACGGCACGCCGCTGGCGGGCAGTCTGCAAGCAACCGCAGCCGCCGTTGAGGCGCTGGGTCGCAAAGTGTGGATGATCCCGCTGGATTTGCTCGATGAAGCGTCCGTTGGCCGGGCGGTCGAAGAGGTGACCACTGCCTGCGGGCGGGTGGACGTGCTGGTCAACAATGCCATTTATCAGGGCGCCGATCTGAACCACACATTTCTGGATCTCAGTGTCGACACTCTGGACCGGGTCTGGCGCGGTTACGTGCAGGGCCCGGTTGCGCTGACCCAGGGGATCGCCCGGCTGATGGTAGCGCAGGGCGCCGGGGTGGTGGTCAATGTGACCTCGGGGGCGGGTGAGCGCAACCCGCCGGTTGCCGCCGATAAAGGCGGCTGGGGCTACGCCTACGGTGCCGGCAAGGCGGCGGTATCGCGGCTGGCGGGCATTCTCAACGTGGAGCTGGGTCACCGTGGCTTGCGGGCCTACACCATCAACCCCGGCGTCGTGTCCACGGAAGCGTTGCAGGCGACCATTGGCGCCCGGGGCGTTGCTGCCCTGGGCGGTGTGGCCGCTCCCCCGGAAGTGCCCGCCGAAGCCATTGTGTGGCTGGCCCGGGCGGATCACGCCGGCCGCTACACCAAAGACACGGTGCAGGCCCAGACGCTTGCGCTGGATCATTACCTGGTGAGTGACTGGCGAAAGTAACCGGACCCGCGCCAATCTAGTCCGGTTGAAGGATGAGTTTGCCTGACTGCTTGGCGATGATGAGCACTGAGAGATGGCCAATGGTGCCATGGGACAGGCTAAATCCGTACCTTTGAGGACTGGGAAATGACAAAAATGATCGACATCCAACCCTCTGCTACCACGGCAGAATACCGTTATGCGAGAGGCTGGCACTGCGTCGGCGAGGCCGACAGCTTCCGCGATGGCAAACCCCATGCGCTGAACGTATTCGGCACCCGTCTGGTGGCGTTTGCCGATAACAATGGTGACATCAGCGTGTTGAACGGCCATTGCCCCCATATGGGTGCTGATCTGTCCACCGGTGAAATCGTCGACGGGCGTGTGGTGTGCCCGTTCCATCACTGGGAATTTCAAGCCAATGGCCGCTGTGCCAAGATCCCTTACTGCGACCGTATCCCGCCAAAAGCAAAAACCAAGGCCTGGTTGACCTGCGAAGTGAACAAACTGTTGTTTGTCTGGCACAACCCGGAAGGCAACCCGCCGGGGGAAGGGGTCGAGATTCCCTATTTTCCCGAGATCGACAGCGACGAGTGGAACAACGACTGGCATCTGGACTTGATGATCATTGAAACCAACCCGCGGGAGTTGGTGGACAATCTGTCCGACATCCAGCATTTTGGTCCGGTACACGGCGCTCCTTGCACCTATTTTGCCAACATTTTTGACGGCCACATCGGGACCCAGGAATTCCACGGTGATTCCGGTCGCCTGGGCGGTGGTCTGGTGGCGAAATCGGCCTACTACGGTCCGGCAACCCACTTCACCCGCATGAGTGCCGAATACGACGGCCGCACCATCGAAACCATACTGCTGAACTGCCACGTGCCGATCACCCCGGACAGTTTCGAATTGCGCTTTGGGGTGCTGGTGAAGAAAAACCCGGAGTGGACGGACGAGCAGAACAACGAAGTGGCCAAGGAGTACGTGCAGGCCAACCGGGTTTCGTTTTACCAGGACGTGGACATCTGGAAAACCAAAGCCCGCGTCGACAACCCGGTGCTGGCCGAGGGTGATGGCCCGATCTACCAGTTACGGGAGTGGTACTCGCAGTTCTTTATGGATGAAAGCGACATTCCGGCCAAGCTGAAAGAGCGCCAGGAAATCGTCACCATGGAAAAAACGCAGCAGTAACCACTAGGCGGGGAGCAGGGGCAGCCCCCGCTCCCGCTCACCATCGGGCGCCGGGGCGTATCCGGCTGGTCGGCAAGGCGGGATCCTGATCAGGCACTCGTCTCGGCAACCGTGGGTACACCGGCGACCCCGCTATCGTCACGGAGCCCGCCGAACCGGCGGTAGAAGCCGGTTGTGGGACCGGGGAGCGGGCCGGAAGAACCCTCCAGAATGCTGGCCAGATAGTCATCCGCACGGCTGTATATGGCCCGATAGAGATTGCGACACAGGTGCTTGGCGCTGCGGCCTTCCCAGTCGCCGGGCAAGAGTTCGTCGGGCAGCAACGGATCCCGTAGCAGAATTTTCCGATATTCGTGCACCAGCAGCAGCCGGGCGATCGCGCAGTCTGCCGGGCTCAGATTGTCGTTGTTGTCGAGTTCGCGCCACAGCGGCCGGAATTTTTCCAGAAAGCGCTTGTAGCGCAAGCCGAGTTCATCCAGATTCCAGCTGTCCTTGACCTGGCGGCGCAGCGCCCGCGGGCTGCGTTGCTCCATGGGCTGGGTCTTCATGACGATGGTGTCGTCCAGGGCGCCCCATTCCTGCAACAGGGGGATCAGCTCCTGACGGCTGAAGCGCGGATGTTCCATCACCCCCGGGGCCATGCTGCCGAAACTCAGCCATCTCAGCTCTTCCCGGACCTTGGCGCGCACCTCGGGGTCAAGCTGGTTCAGAAACACCAGGCACCAGCTGCCATCCCAGTCTTCGTTACCGAGGCTGTAGACATGCTCGAACGCTTGTTGGAAGCGCCGCAGGCCGGCGCCGGTCACACTGTAGTAACTGCAGCGGCCGACCTTGCGGGTCTGCAGCCAGCCGTCCTGCACCAGCCGGTAGGCCGAGGTCCGGACCAGCCGTTCACTGACGCCCATGGGGGCCAGCAACTTCATCAGGCTGCCCAGCCAGACACTGCCGCCCCGCGGGTGGATGATGTCGCCATAGGCGGTGATGATCAGCGAACCGGCCCGTAACGGTCGCCGTTCCTGAAAATCGTTGATCAGATTGCTGAGCTGGTGTTTTGCAGACATGATTTCATTCCTGTACGGCATTCCTGCATCGTGAGAGTAAGGGCACGCTGACCGCCGGTGGGCACATTATCCCCGTTCTGGTCGAGGGGTAAAGTTGCGGTTTACCGGGGTGGGTTCGGTCGGCGCCTGGGTTCCGGACCGGATTGCGCCGCAAAGTACGCAAGTTAATGCGAGTCTTGGTTGACACGGGCATAGCGATACAATATTTTTTGTTGGTGTCAGTTAACGGTATCGTATTATCCCGTCAACGGATAGTATTTGATGGCGGTGACGGGTGTTTTTCTGTCATGCTAAGCCGATAGCGAAATGAAAAGAACGTTTTTCATGATACGAAAAACGTTAAGAGCACAATAAAAACCATTAGGTTTCTTGGTTTTCAGGGGTGCCAGATCAACACCCCCTCCCGGCAACTCCTCAGGAGAATAACAACAATGTTGAAAACTATGATGCGTCGCGCCAGCAAGGTTGCGACTGTTGCAGCTGCTGGTCTGCTGGCCATGAGTGTCCAGGCGGCGGATCCCATCCGTATCGGCTCGTTTCTGTCCGTTACCGGCCCGGCATCCTTTCTCGGCGACCCCGAGCTCAAAACCCTGGAAATGTATGTGGACAAGATCAACGAGGACGGCGGGGTTATCGGCCGTCCGTTGGAGCTGGTGCACTACGACGACGCGGGGAACGCCTCCAATGCCCGCAACTTCGCCAGTCGCCTGATCCGCTCCGATCGGGTGGATATTATTGTCGGTGGCAGCACCACCGGCGCGACCATGGCGGCGGTGCCCATGGTGGAACAGGCCAAAATCCCGTTCATTTCGCTGGCGGGCGCGGTGGTGATCACCACGCCGGTGAAAAAATGGGTGTTCAAAACCCCGCAATCGGACCGGATGGCGGCAGAGCGGGTGCTGGCCGACATGAAATCCCGGGGGCTCACCAAGATCGGTCTGATCTCCGGGACCGGCGGCTTTGGCAGCTCCGGACGCGAGCAGACGCTGGCCGTCGCCAAGGAAATGGGCATTGAAATTCTGGCGGACGAGACTTACAGCGGCTCCGACACCGATATGACGGCCCAGCTCACCAGCATCCGCTCGAACAAAGATGTGCAGGCCATTCTCAACTTCGGTTTTGGACAGGGCCCGGCCATTGTGACCCGCAACTACGCTCAGTTGGGCATCAAGCGACCGTTCTACCAGTCCCACGGTGTGGCCTCGGATGGCTTCCTTGAGCTGGCGGGCAGCAGTGCGGAAGGTCTGCGACTGCCGGCTTCGCCGCTGCTGGTGCCCGACTCGCTGCCGGACTCGGATCCGCAAAAAGCCGTGGTGCAGGCGTATAAAAGCGACTACGAAGCCCGCTGGAACGCCAAGGTATCCACCTTCGGTGCCTACGCATACGACGGCCTGATGCTGGCGGTTGCCGCCATCGAGAAAGCCGGTTCCACGGACAAAGCCGCGGTGCGCGATGCCCTCGAAAGCATTCAGGGTCATGTGGGCGTCACCGGCACGTTCAACATGTCGCCCGATGACCACAACGGCCTGACGGCGGACTCGTTCCGCATTCTGGAAGTCCACAACGGCGGCTGGAAGCTGGTCAACTAACCCTTGCCCTATCTGTACCACAGGCAGGTTGTCACCTCCGTGAGGTGACAACCTCTGCCGCTTCGCGAGCGGACACGATTATGTTCTCAGAATTCCTGCAGTACCTGTTTACCGGGATCACCATTGGTGCCACCTACGCCTTGATTGCGCTGGGTTTCACCCTGATCTATAACGCCAGCCATGTGATCAATTTTGCCCAGGGCGAGTTCCTGATGATTGGTGGCATGGCGACCGTCTCCCTCACGGCCATGGGGGTGCCCATGCTGCTCGCGATTATCCTCGCGGTTGTACTGGCGGGGGTGCTCGGCATCGCCCTGCAGCGCCTGGCGATCGCGCCGGCCAAAAACGCCGACGTAGTGACGCTGATCATCATCACCATCGGGGCGTCGATCTTCATCCGCGGTCTGGCCCAGCTGGTGTGGGGCAAGGAATACCACGTGATGGCCAATTTCAGCAGCGATGAGCCTATCCAGATCTTCGGTGCGGTACTCAACAGTCAGAGCCTGTGGGTGCTGGGCGTGGGGGCGGTGCTGGTGGCGATCCTGGTGTATTTTTTCACCCGCACCCTGACCGGCAAGGCGATCCTGGCCACGTCGATGAACAAGGACGCGGCCCGGCTGGTGGGGATCCGTACGCAAATGGTGTTGATGCTGGCGTTCATGGTGTCGGCCCTGCTGGGCTCGATTGCCGGTGTGGTGGTGGCCCCCATCACCTTCACCTCCTATGACATCGGCATCATTCTGGGGCTGAAGGGGTTTGTGGCGGCAGCCATCGGCGGTCTGGGTAACGGCATGGGTGCGGTGGTCGGAGGACTGGCACTGGGCGTGGTGGAAGCCATGTCGGCGGGCTATCTGTCGTCGGATTACAAGGATGCAGTGGCCTTCTCGATGATCCTGGTGGTGCTGTTTTTCATGCCCCGCGGCCTGTTTGGCGCCAAAGTTGTGGAGCGGGTGTAATCATGGCACAACTGGCGAATTTCCGTCTCAAAGGGCTGCTGTTGCTGGCCATCGTGGTCTTTGCGCTGCCGCTGTTCATATCCAACCCGTTTCATTACGGTCTGGCCACCCAGATCGCGCTGATTGCCGGCGCGGTGGTGGGCCTCAATCTGCTGGTGGGATTTGCCGGGCAGATCAGTCTGGGGCATGCGGGATTTTTTGGTCTGGGGGCCTATTTCAGTGGCATCATGACCAGCAATTACGGTTGGTCTGCGGTGCCGGCGCTGCTGGTCGGTGCGGTGGGCGTGGGGTTGATCGCCTGGGTGGTAGGTCGTCCCATCTTGCGTCTGAAAGGCCATTATCTGTCCATGGCCACCCTGGCGGTAGGTTTCATTATTGCCATCATCCTCAATAACGAACGCGCGCTCACCGGTGGCCCGGATGGCATGCCGGTGCCCTCGTTCGACGTGTTCGGCTGGGAACTCAGTCCCTTTAACCAGTACTCCCTGCTGGGTGTGGAGATCAGCGGGGATCTGGCCTGGTATCTGTTCGCCGGAGTGGTGCTGTTGGTGGCGGTGTGGCTGGCCCAGAACCTGATCGATTCGCCCATCGGCCGGGCCTTGCGCTCGGTGCACGGCTCTGAGGTGGCCGCCAGTGTGGTGGGGGTCGATACCGCCAAATACAAAAGCCTGGTGTTTGTCATCTCTGCCATCTATGCCAGTGTGATGGGCGCGCTCTACGGCCATTTTCAGGGGTTTATCACCCCCTCCGTGGCCAGTTTCGATTTTTCCATTCTGCTGATCACCATGGTGGTGCTGGGCGGGATGGGTTCCACCATTGGTGTGATCATTGGTGCGGTGGTGCTGGAGTTGCTGCCCCAGGTGCTGGCGGATTTCCAGGAAATGGAAATGGTGCTGTTTGGGCTGATCCTGATGCTGACCATGATTTTCATGCCCAAAGGCCTGTTGCCCACGGCAGCCGGTTTTTGGGCCAAGCGACGCGCGCAAACGGCCGGGGGTAAGGCATGACGGCTCTGGTGGAAGTGAGCAACCTGTCCAAAGATTTCGGCGGGGTACACGCCGTCGAGGATGTCAGCTTTGCGGTGGAAGCCGGGCAGGTGTACTCGGTGATCGGTCCCAACGGCGCCGGGAAGACCACCCTGTTCAACCTGATTACCGGTCTGTATACGCCCACCGGGGGCGAGGTCAAACTCAACGGTGAACCCACGGGCAAGCTGCAGCCCAACCAGCTGGCGGAACGGGGCATGTGCCGTACCTTCCAGCAGATGCAGATCTGTATGAACATGACGGCGATCGAAAACGTCATGCTGGGCCGCCACCTGACCCTGAAAAGCAACCTGCTGACCACCCTGTTCCGCTTGCCGGCGCTCACCCGTGGGGAGACCGCCGCGCGCAACAAGGCCGCCGAGCTGATGGAGTTTGTCGGTTGTGGCAATTATCTGGATCGGGACGCGGCGGCCATGTCCTACGGCGCGCTCAAACGGCTGGAAATTGCCCGGGCGCTGGCGGCCGAACCGAAGGTTATTCTGCTGGATGAACCGGCGGCGGGTCTGAACGCGGTGGAAACCGAAGCGCTGGAAGCGCTGATCCGCAAGATCGCCGAGCAGGGCATTACGGTGATGCTGGTGGAGCACGATATGAAGCTGGTGATGGGCATCTCCGACCGTTTGCTGGTGCTGAACTATGGGCGGGTGCTGGCGGAAGGTACGCCGGCGCAAATTCGCGTCAACCCCGATGTGATCGCGGCCTATCTGGGCGGCTGACGGAGAAGGAATCAAGACTATGACCGAACAACCGACGACCGCTGCGCCTGAAACCAGTTACAGACAGCGGGTTATCAGCACCATTGTCCGGGAGCACCAGTCGCTGTGGCGCATACTGGATCTGCTGGATCAGCTCCAGCACGATATGAACATCAACGAA
This sequence comes from Marinobacter sp. X15-166B, assembly GCF_001752365.1. Taxonomy (GTDB): domain Bacteria; phylum Pseudomonadota; class Gammaproteobacteria; order Pseudomonadales; family Oleiphilaceae; genus Marinobacter. The sequence goes on from NZ_MEIY01000001.1 coordinate 1,633,177, forward strand.
CAGCAGCCGGATGGTGCCCTGTTCAGTAAGGTATTTGACTACATTCAGCACTTTGCCCGCCGGGTGCGTGGATCTGCCGAGGAAATCGTGCTGTATCGCCTGCTGGGAGAGAAATCTCCGGAGACCCGGCCCCTGCTGGATAAGCTTGCCCACGGTTACGTGATTGGCGACGGAAAAATCAACGAGCTGCGTGATCTGCTGGCGCGCTGCATGCAGCACTGGCCCGAGGGTCGGGAAGACTTCAGTCACGCCCTGGCCCGGTTTACCGAAGCCCTGCGCAAGCACATCAAAAAAGAAGAAGGCGTGGTTATCCCCCGGGCGCGCCAACTGCTGACCGAGGACGACTGGCGGCTGATTGTTGAAACCCGCGACCAGGCCAACGATCCGCTGTTTGGCGAGCGGGTGCGCGAGGAATTCCGTGAACTGCGCCACCATATCGTCAGCTACACGCCGGAGCGTCTGGGCGGACTCGGGTTGCAACCGGCCCCCCAGGCGGCGGCTGCGGCGGCCGGCGGGGAATTGCTGGCGATTCAAGGTCTGAAAACTTCCTATGGTCAGATCGAAGCCTTGCACGGCGTCGATATCCGCATCAACAGTGGTGAGATCGTGTCTCTGGTCGGGGCCAACGGTGCCGGCAAATCCACATTGTTGATGACCATCTCCGGTCTGCAACCCACGGACAGCGGCAGCATTACCTTCGAAGGTAAGGATCTGGCGAAAGTCGGGGCCGACCAACGGGTCGCCCAGGGCATTGTGCAGGTACCGGAAGGGCGGCAGGTGTTCAAGGACCTGAGTGTGGAGGACAACCTGGTGCTGGGCGCCTACACCCGGGGACGCAGTGCCGAGGTGAATGACGATCTGGAACGCATGTACAGCAAGTTTCCCATCCTGCGGCAGAAGCGCCGCAATCTGGCGGGGGAATTGTCCGGTGGTCAGCAGCAGATGCTGGCGATGGGGCGGGCACTGATGGCCAAGCCGCGCTTGCTGTTGCTGGATGAGCCCAGTATGGGACTGGCGCCGCTGATCATTGAAGAGATCTTCAACATCGTTAAAGAACTCAAAGAGGAAGGCATTACCATCTTTCTGGTGGAGCAGAACGCCTCCCAGGCGCTGGCGCTGGCTGACCGGGGCTATGTGCTGGAAACCGGCCGGGTGGTGGTGGAAGGCACCGGCCGTGAACTGCTCAGCAACGAGAAAGTGCGTGAGGCCTATCTGGGTATGTGATGCCAGCCAGGGGCAAAAAAAAACCGCCAGAGCGTGAAGCTGCTGGCGGTTTTTTTATGGCGGTGAAGCTTACTGCGGCTTTTTGGCCACCAGGGTCAAAATGTCGTAACTGGCCACCAGCTCGTCGTGCTGGTTGGTGACCTGCACGTCCCACGCCACGACACCTTGCGGATGACCATCCGGAGAAGTGCGGCCCTGGTCGATCTTGCGCTTACAGGTCAGGCGGGCCTGGATGGTGTCACCCGGGGCGACCGGTTCGATAAAGCGCAGCGTATCCAGCCCGTAGTTGGCCAGTACCGGGCCTTCCGCCGGGTGGATGAACATCCCCGCAGCCGCCGACAGCACAAAGTAGCCGTGGGCGATGCGCTTGCCGAACTGACTGTTTTTGGCCGCAATTTCGTCAAAGTGCATGTAGAAGTGATCGCCCGACAGGCAGCCGAAGTTCACCAGATCCGCCTCGGTGACGGTGCGCCGGTGGGTCAGCAGGGACTGGTTGATCTGCAGGTCTTCGAAGTGGTAACGGAACGGGTGCAGATCGTTTTCGATCACCTGGGCCCCGCGCACGTACTCGCCGGTGACCGCCGCCAGCATGGTGGGCGAGCCCTGAATGGCGGTGCGTTGCAGGTAATGGAATACCGCCCGCATGCCACCCAGCTCCTCGCCGCCGCCGGCGCGTCCGGGACCGCCGTGCTTGAGCATGGGCAGGGGCGAACCGTGACCGGTGGACTCTTTGGCCGCTTCCGCATCCAGCAGGTGCAGGCGCCCGTGGTAGGCGGCCAGCGCCGGTGCCAACGTGCCCGCAATGGCCGGATCCCGGGTGGTCACCGTGGTGACCAGAGAACCCCGTCCCTGCGCTACCAGCGGCACAATTTGGTCGATACTGGCATAGGGGATGACGGTGGCCACCGGCCCGAAGGCTTCAATGTCGTGAGCACCGCAGCCATTGTCCGGGTTGCGACACAGCAACAGGTGTGGCTCGATAAAGGCGCCTTGGTCGGTGCCGTCGCCGGTGGGGGTGAAGCTGCCGTCACCACCGAACACCAGTTCACTGGTTTTCAGCAGTTCCTGAATGTTGGCTTGCACGTCTTCCAGTTGGTCCCGGGAGGCCAGCGCACCCATGCGCACGCCCTCGACCGACGGGTCACCCACGGTCACTTTGGACAGTCGCGCTTTCAGCTTGTCGCACAGCGCCTCGACGCGATCCTCGGGTACCAGGATGCGGCGGATGGCGGTGCATTTTTGACCCGCTTTGGCGGTCATCTCGCGGCCGATCTCCCGCACAAACAGATCAAACTCTTCGTGATCCGGGGTAACATCCGGGGCCAGCACCGCGCTGTTCAGGGAATCGGCTTCGGCATTGAACGGAATGGACCGGTTGATGATGTTTGGATGGTTGCGCAGCATGCGCGCCGTGTTGGCCGAGCCGGTGAAGGTCACCACATCCTGCTCCAGCAGGTGCTCGAACAAATCACCGGTGCTGCCGATGATCAGTTGCAGGCTGCCTTCCGGCAGGGCGCCGGATTCCTGCATCAGGCGCACCGCCAATTGGGTTACGTAACAGGTTGCGGTGGCCGGTTTGACGATGGAGGGCATCCCCGCCAGGAACGTCGGCGCAAACTTCTCCAGCATGCCCCATACCGGGAAGTTGTAAGCGTTGATGTGCACCGCCACGCCGCCCCGGGGCACCATGATGTGGGTGCCGGCGAAGTGGTTGTTTTTACCCAGCTGGGTAACGGGGCCTTCGTGCACCACGTTGCCGGAGGGCAGCTCGCGACGGGCCATGCTGGCGTAGGAGAACAGCGTGCCGAAGCCGCCGTCGATGTCGATGCCGTTGTCCGCTTTGCTGGAACCGGTGTGCATCGACAGATCGTAGAGTTGCTGTTTGTGCTCCTGCAGGTACAGGGCCATCTCCCTGAGGGCCAGGGCACGCTGTTGAAAATCCATCGCCAGCAGGTTTTTGCCGCCGACCTGGCGGCCGTAGCTCACGGCTTGGCTGAAATCCAGGGTCTCGCCGTGGGTGTGGGCGACAATCTCGCCATTGATCGCGCTGGGCAGGGCTTTGGCTTGCTGTTCGCCAACCCACTCACCGGCAATAAAACTTTGGGTAACTGACATGTGAAAAAACTCCAGAATTACAGTTCGTCGTAGTCGAGCACAACCTTGTCGCTGATCGGATAGCACTGGCAGGACAACACGTAACCGGCGTCGATTTCGTAGTCTTCCAGAGCGAAGTTCTGATCCATTTCCACTTCTCCTTCTACTACCTTGGCCCGGCAGGTGGAGCACACCCCGGCTTTGCAGGAGTAGGGCAGATCGGCACCTTCATCGTTGCCGGCGTCAAGGATGCTTTTGGTGTCTCGCACCAGGTCGAAAGTCAGTGAGCGGCCATCGGCCTTGACGGTGACCACGCTGACCGCTTGCGGGTCGATGTGGGCGTCCGCGCGGTCTTTGCGGGCCTTGGGTTTGCCACCGGCGGGGGTAAACAGTTCAAAATGCACTTTGGTTTTGTCCAGGCCGTGACGTACCAGTGAATCACGCACGGTTTCGGTCATCGCCTGGGGGCCGCACAGGAACGCGGCGGTCAGATCTTTGGCGTCGATCCAGTGATCGAACAGCTGATCGCACTTGGCGGCGTCGATCCGGCCGTTGTACAGGTCTATGTCCTGTTCTTCCCGGGTGAAGATGTACACCAGGTTGAAACGGGTCATGTATTCGTTCTTCAGATCCTGAAGCTCGTCCCGGAACATGGTACTGCTGGTGCCCTTGTTGCCGTAGAACAGGGTGAACTGGCTCTTGGGTTCGGTCTCCAGGGTGGTTTTCACGATGGACAGAATCGGCGTAATGCCGCTGCCGGCGGCGACCGCCAGATAATCACCTTCCCGCTGCGGATCCAGCGCAGTGCCGAAGGTGCCTTGTGGGGGCATCACTTCGAGGGTGGAACCGGGCTTCAACTGTTCATTGGCGAAATGGGAAAATACCCCACCGGGGACGCGTTTGACGGCAATGCGCAGCTCCTGATCCTGCTCACTGGCGCAGATGGAATAGGTGCGGCGCACTTCTTCGCCGTCCAGATGGGTGCGCACCACCAGATGCTGGCCGTGCTTGTAGGTGAATTTCTCTGCCACATCGTCCGGCAGGTCAAAGCTCAGGGATACGGCGTTTCTTGTTTCCGGTCTGACCTCTTTGATGGCCAGAGAGTAGAATTTGTTCATGATCGTATCGGCTCTATATGCATTTGAAGTAGTCGAAGGGTTCCAGGCAATCCCGGCAGCGGTACAGCGCCTTGCAAGCGGTTGACCCGAATTCGCTGAGGCGTTCGGTGTGCTCGCTGTTGCAGCGGGGGCAGGCCACGATCTCGTCGGCACCCAGCAGGCTCATCTTGCTGGCACTGCCCTGGGGCGGCGCTATGCCAAAGGCGCGCAGCTTGTCCCGCCCTTCCGGGGTGATCCAGTCGGTGGTCCACGCCGGGGTCAGCACCCGGTTGATCTGCGGATCGCGGATGCCGGCGGCGCGCATGGCTTCGGCGATCAGTTCTTCGATCAGCTCGGTGGCCGGGCAGCCGGAGTAGGTCGGGGTGACATCCACCTGCAGGTGTTTGCCATCCCAGCTCAGGCCACGCACTATGCCCAGCTCGACCACACTGACCACCGGCACTTCGGGATCTTTGACCCGGTCCAGCAAGTCCCAGATGGCCGCTTCGGTCAATCGCTCCGGGTGGGCATTGGCCGGCACCCGGTCACTGGCAATCAATACGTCGACAGACGATGGTTGATGGTCATGCATCCCACAGGCTCCCTCTATCAATCCGCCGGACTCACCAGGTGGTGGCATCCGGGTAGGCGCGCGGCAAAAACTGCATCACCGCCAGAATGTGCCCCAGATGCTCGGTATGCTCGCCGCGTTTGCCGCCCAGATACATCCAGGCGTCTTCCGCCCCGGTGGTGAGGGTGGCCTGAGTCGCGACTTCGCGCACGGTGTTGTGCCAGTCCTGCTTCAACTGCTCGGGGTCGGGGCCAATACCCGCCTTGAACATGGCCTGGTCGATGTCATCGGCGGTGACCAGTTCGCCGGTGAATCGCCACAGCACATCAAACGCGTCCTGGATGCGGCGATGGCTCTCGTCGGTGCCGTCCCCCATGCGCCGCACCCACTCGGATGAACGGCGCAGATGGTAAGTCGCCTCTTTCACCGCCTTGGCGGCAATGCCGGCAATGCGGTCGTCACTGGCGTCCACCAGCCGGGTCAGGGTGTGGTAGTGCCACACGTCGTAAAAGAACTGCCGGGCGATGGTGAACGCATAGTCTTCGTTGGGCTGCTCCACCAGCAGCAGATTGCGATACTCGTGTGCATCCCGCAGAAACACCAGTTGGTCGGCGTCGCGGCCGTCATCCAGCAGCTCGGCGGCGTACTCGTACCAGTTGCGGGCCTGACCGATCAGGTCGAGCGCCACGTTGGTGGACGCCAGCTCTTCTTCCAGGGCGGGGGCCTTACCAACCAGTTCGCTCAGGCGCTGGCCCAGAATCATGGCGGAATCCGCCAGGCGGAGCAGGTATTCCTGCAGGGCGTGTTGATCGCTCATTCCAGACTCCTCACATGTGGCCGACTTCGTCAGGCAGCTCGTAAAATGAGGCATGCCGGTACACCTTGTCGTCGGACGGATCGAACAGCACTTCTTTCTCGTCCGCGGCGGAGGCGGTAATGGTTTCCGAAGGAACCACCCAGATGCTGACCCCTTCGCTGCGACGGGTGTACAGCTCGCGGGCATTTTCCATGGCCATTTCGTTATCGGCGGCGTGCACACTGCCCACGTGCTTGTGGTTCAGACCGTGCTTGCTGCGCACAAAGACTTCATAAAGGCGCCATTCAGACATCATCGTTCTCCTGTTTACGCGACAGCGCGCTGTTGTTGTTTTTTGGCGTAGGCCACGGCGGCTTCCCGGACCCAGGCGCCCTCATCGATGGCTTTTTTGCGGGTGGCCAGACGTTCCCGGTTGCAGGGGCCATTGCCCTTGAGCACATCGTAGAATTCTTTCCAGTCGATCTCGCCGAAATCGTAGTGTCCCCGTTCTTCGTTCCATTTGAGATCCGGATCGGGCGCGGTGCAGCCGAGAAACTCGAGTTGAGGAACGGTCTGGTCGATAAACATCTGGCGCAGTTCGTCGTTACTCTTGCGCTTGATCTTCCAGGCCATGGACTGCTGGGAGTTGGGGGATTCGTCATCGTGGGGGCCGAACATCATCAGTGCGGGCCACCACAGCCGGTTGATGGCGTCCTGCACCATGTCTTTCTGTGCCTGGGTGCCTTCCCGCATCATGTCGAGCAGAATCTGGTAGCCCTGACGCTGGTGGAAGCTCTCTTCCTTACAGATCCGCACCATGGCGCGGGAGTAGGGGCCGTAGGAGGTGCGCTGCAGCACCACCTGGTTGACAATGGCGGCGCCATCCACCAGCCAGCCCACCGCTCCCATGTCTGCCCAGTTGAGGGTCGGATAGTTGAAGATGCTGGAGTATTTGGCTTTGCCGTCATGCAGTTTCTGCACTTCTTCGTCCCGGTCGGCCCCCAGCGTCTCCATGGCGCTGTACAGGTACAGACCATGGCCGGCCTCATCCTGGATCTTGGCCATCAGTTGCAGCTTGCGCTTCAGGGTGGGCGCGCGGGTCACCCAGTTGCCCTCCGGCAACATGCCCACTATTTCCGAATGGGCGTGCTGGGAGATTTGCCGGATCAGCGTCTTGCGATAGCCGTCCGGCATCCAGTTCTTGGCTTCAATCTTGGTTTCGGCGTCAATTTTTTGCTGGAACTCACGCTCTTCCGGCGACATCTCTTCCAGGGTCTTGAGACGCTTGCTGCCGGTCTCAACGAGTTGTGCGTACATAACTCTCTCTCCGAATCAGGCTTGTAGGTCTGCTGGCGGTCAACAGCAGGGCGCCGCGACAGGTCACGGGCTATGGCTCCATAGTATATGATACTGAATAAATATCAATAGATCGTATTTCGTATCACGTTGTCGGGTGTGGTCTGTTGGTTCTTATTTAACTTGTTGATTTTTAAGGGTTAAGTGTTGCTGTTTAATGATTTGTTTTGGGTTGAGTGTGGCTCGTTGAAAAATAAATGACCGGGGCGGCTCAGCCGTTCCCCGGCCTCGGACCTCAGTCCTGGCGACGGTCAAACACCCGTTTGGCCTTGCCTTCGGAGCGACTCAGGGTGCCGCTGTCCTGCACGTGGACGGTGGTGCTGATGCCAATGAACGATTTGATGTGGTGCGCCAGTTCGTTGGCCGCCTCGGTTTTGAGCTGCTCGCCTTCGGCGCCCCGCTTCAGTTCGACGCGGATATCCACGCAGTCCAGATTGCCTTTCTTGTACACCTCGATTTCGTAATGGGGCGCCAAAGCGTTGCACTTGAGCACCTGTTCCTCGATCTGGCTGGGGAACACATTAACGCCGCGGATGATCAGCATGTCGTCGCTGCGGCCGGTGATCTTGTCAATCCGGCGCATGGGGCGTGCACTGCCGGGCAGCAGCCGGGTCAGATCGCGGGTGCGGTAGCGCAGCACCGGCATGGCCACTTTGGTGAGCGAGGTGAACACCAGTTCGCCGTATTCGCCATCGGGCAGTACTTCACCGGTATCGGGATTGATGATCTCTGGATAGAAGTGGTCTTCCCAGATGGTCGGGCCGTCTTTGGTTTCCAGACACTCCATGCCCACCCCGGGGCCCATCACTTCCGACAAGCCGTAGATGTCGAGGGCCTGAATCCCCAGCCGGTCTTCCAGTTCGGCGCGCATTTCATTGGTCCAGGGTTCGGCCCCGAAAATGCCCAGGCGCAGAGGCAGGGCCTTCGGGTCAATGCCCTGGCGATCCATTTCGTCGGCAATGTTGAGCATGTAGGACGGGGTGACCATGATGATGTCCGGCGCAAAGTCCCGGATCAGTTGCACCTGCTTTTCGGTCTGGCCACCGGACATGGGGATGACGGTGCAGCCCAGGCGTTCGGCACCGTAATGGGCGCCCAGTCCGCCGGTGAACAGGCCGTAACCGTAGGCCACGTGGATCTTGTCACCGGCGCTGCCGCCGCCGGCGCGGATGGAGCGGGCCACTATGTCGGCCCAGGTATCGATGTCGCCCTGGGTGTAACCCACCACGGTGGGTTTGCCGGTCGTGCCGCTGGAGGCGTGCACACGCACCACCTGTTCCATGGGCACGGCGAACATGCCGAACGGGTAGTTGTCCCTGAGGTCCGCCTTAACGGTGAATGGCACTTTGGCGAGGTCTTCCAGGGAGTTGATGTCCATCGGCTTCAGATCAATGGCATCAAAGGCCTGGCGATAAAACGGCACGTTGGTGTAGGCGTGCCAGACACTCCAGCGCAGACGCTGGAGTTGCTCGTGGCGCAGTTCGTCCACACTGGCGGTTTCCATCCGGTCCAGTTTTCCGAGGTGTTGCATGGGCAGATTCATGGTTGTTCCTGTGTTGTTCTTGTTGACCCGGCGTGTCACCGTGCCAGTTTCGGTTGTTACTCGGGCCCGGGGCTGGCCGGGCCGGGTTCATCGGTCGGCGCGGTCGACCCGTTCGATAATGAGCGCAATGCCCTGACCCACTCCGATGCACATGGTGCACAGCGCGTAGCGCGCACGCTGCCCCTGCTGGTGGCGGCGTTCCAGTTCGTGCAGGGCGGTGGTCACCAGGCGGGCGCCGCTCATCCCCAGAGGGTGCCCCAAAGCAATGGCGCCGCCGTTAGGGTTAACGTGTTCGGCATCGTCGGGCAGGCCCAGATCGCGGAGCACAGCCAGCGCCTGGGCGGCGAAGGCTTCGTTCAGTTCGATGACGTCCATGTCCGCCAGCTCCAGCCCGGCCGTTTTCAGTACCTTGCGGGTGGCAGGTGCCGGCCCCATGCCCATGATGCGCGGTTCAACCCCGGCGGTGGCCATGGCGACGACCCGGGCACGGGGGGTGAGCTGGTGCCGTTGCAGGGCTTCGCCACTGGCCAGCAACAGCGCGCAGGCGCCGTCGTTGACCCCGGAGGCATTACCGGCAGTGACGCTGCCGTGTTCACGGAAGGGCGTTCCCAGACTGGCCAGCTTTTCCAGGCTGGTTTCCCGGGGGTGCTCGTCGGTGTCCACGATGAGCGGATCCTGCTTGCGGCGGGGGACGCTGACCGGCACGATTTCTTGGTTAAAAAAGCCGGCTTGTTGCGCGGCGGCGGTGCGTTGCTGACTGCGCAGGGCGAAGGCGTCCTGATCTTGCCGGGAAATATTGAAATCGGCGGCCACGTTCTCGGCGGTTTCCGGCATGGAGTCAATGCCATACTGTTTTTTCAGCAGCGGATTGACGAACCGCCAGCCGATGGTGGTGTCGAACAGTTCGGCGCTGCGGCTGAAAGCGGTGTCGGCCTTGGCCATCACAAACGGCGCCCGCGACATGGATTCCACGCCGCCGGCCAGCATCAGCGCCGCTTCGCCGGTGCGCAACGCCCGGGCGGCACTGCCAATGGCGTCCATCCCGGAACCACACAGCCGGTTGATGGTGCTGCCCGGCACGTCAATCGGCAGGCCGGCCAGCAACAGCGACATGCGGGCCACGTCGCGGTTGTCTTCACCAGCCTGGTTGGCGCAGCCGTAGAGCACATCGTCTATGGCGGTCCAGTCCAGATCGGGGTAACGGTCTGTCAGGGCTTTCATGGGAATGGCACCCAGATCGTCGGCTCGCACGGACGCCAGCGCGCCCCCGTAACGGCCAATGGGGGTGCGTACCGCGTCGATTATGTAGGCCTCTTGCAGAGGTTTGGGGTTGCTCATTGTGGGTCCTCCGACTGGATGACTGGGCCGCGCACCTGATAGGACTTGCCGCGAAACAGGGCGACGGTTTCGTTGTGCTGATTGCTGATGGTGATGTCGTACACCCCGGTGCGGTTGCCCCGGGATCGTTCCACTGCCCTGGCGGTCAGCAGATCGCCTTCCCGGGCACCAATCAGGTACTCGATGGAGCAGCCGGAGGCGACCGTGGCTTTGTTGTAGCTGTTGCAGGCAAAGGCAAAGGCCGAGTCAGCCAGCGTAAACAGGTAGCCGCCATGGCAGGAGCCGTGACCCTGAATCATGATGCCGGTGACCGGCATGGTAACCGTCGCCTCGCCGGGGGCGACCTGAACAATTTCCATGCCCAGGTGGCGACTGGCTTCATCCCGGGCATAGATGGACTCGGCGCACTCCTGGGCCAGTTGTTGGGCTTGTGCGTCGCTCATGAATAGAACCCTCGTTCGGCAAAGTGGTTGTTGCGTAACAGCAGTGCGGGCCGGTAGCGATCCTCGCCATAACTCTGCTGCAGGTGGGTCAGCACCTGGTGCACCCGACTGGTGCCGAGCTGGTCGCACCAGCGCAGCGGACCTTGCGGGTAGTTCAGGCCGGCTTTCATGGCCAGATCAATGTCACTGACCGAAGCCACGCCGTGCAGGACCGCGTCGGCGGCTTCGTTGGCGAGAGTGGCGACGGTGCGCATGACCACCAGCCCGGGGCGGTCGGCGACCTGACTCACCGCCAGACCGGCCGTTTGCAGCAGCGCACAGGCGTCATTGACCGCCTGGGCCGACGCTTGCGCGGCGGCCGCTACCGCGAGGCGGCTGGCGCTGGCGTAGTCAAACGCCAGGTCCAGCAATATCAGATTGGCGCAGGCTTCGGCCGCGGCGCGTTCCGTAGCCATCCGGCCGTCGGTCAGGGCCAGCACCGCATCGCCAAAGCGCAGGCGGCCGGGGCCGTCCCGTTCGATCACGGTGAGGCCGCAGTCACGCAAGCGGTTCACCAGAGGCGCCAGCGGCCCCGGGTCGCCTTCCACAATCAGGGTGTCGGCGGTGGCGCTCACCGTTGCCACGGTTGCGGGCTCTGGCTGGTGCGCACCGTCTGCGTAATCGTAAAACCCCCGGCCACTCTTGCGCCCCAGGCGACCGGCTTCCACCAGTTCTTGCTGGACCAGTGAGGGCAAAAAGCGGGGATCCTGGTAGTAGGCGTTAAACACAGAGGAAGTCACCGCGTAATTCACATCGTGGCCGATGAGATCGGTCAACTCGAACGGCCCCATACGAAACCCGCCGGCCTCGCGTACGATGGCGTCCAGGGTGGCGCAATCGGCGGTCTGTTCCTGCAGCAGGCGCAGACTCTCCGCATAAAACGGCCGGGCCACCCGGTTCACGATGAAGCCGGGGGTGGAGGTGGCCGTGACCGGCTTTTTGCCCCACTGGGCCGCCGTGGCGTAGATGCAATCGGCCACCTGGTCGCTGGTGGCCAGACCTTTGATGACTTCCACCAGCGCCATCAGTGGCGCCGGATTGAAAAAGTGCATGCCCACCAGGCGTTCGGGGTGTGCCAGGTGGGCGCCCAGAGCCGTGACCGACAGGGACGAGGTGTTGGTGGCGAGAATGGTGTCTGCCGTGCACACCCCTTCCAGCTCGGTCAGCAAACTGCGCTTGATGTCCAGATTTTCGACAATGGCTTCGATGACCAGCCCGGCCTCGGCCAGTTCGTCAAGCGTATTCACCGGTTGGATCCGATCGAGCAGCGCATCCAGCGCCGCCTGGGGCATTTTTCCCTTATCCACCCGGCGTTGCAGTTGTCTGGCGATACCCTCACGGCCTGCGCGGGCGGCGCCCTCGCGCTGGTCCAGCAGTAGCACCCGGTGGCCGGCCTGAGCGGCCACCTGAGCAATACCGGAACCCATGGCGCCGGCGCCGATCACGGCAACGGCAATCTCAGTGGCAAGTGGTTGCATGGTTCAGTTCCCCTTGAATTCGGGGGCGCGCTTTTCCATAAAGGCGGCTACGCCTTCGCGGTAGTCGTTGGTGCGCCCGGCCAGGCGCTGCAGGTCGCGCTCGACCAGCGCCTGTTCCTCGAAACTGTTGGTGGCGCTGGCGTGCAGCGCGCGCTTGATCAGCGCCAGGCCTTTGGTGGGCTGGCTGGCAAAATGGCGGGCCAGCTTCATGGCCTCGGCCTGCAGGTCGTCGTCGTCCACGCACTGCCAGATCATGCCCCACTGTTCCGCTTGTTCGGCGCTCAGTTTGTCGCCCAGCATCGCCAGACCTTTGGCGCGGGCCATGCCGACCAGCCGTGGCAAGGTCCAGGTGCCGCCGGAATCAGGAATCAGGCCGATTTTGCAAAACGCCTGAATAAAGCTGGCGGAGCGGGCCGCCAGGGTGATGTCGCAGGCCAGCGCAATGTTGGCACCAGCCCCGGCGGCGACGCCGTTGACCGCACAGACAACCGGCATGGGCAAATCCCGCAGGGATTGCAGCAGCGGGTTGTAGTATTTTTCAATGGACAACCCCAAATCGGGTGCAGCTTCACCGGGTTTGACGCTGCGATCCGACAAGTCCTGACCGGCACAGAATCCACGTCCGTTACCGGTCAATAACAGAACCCGCACACTGGCGTCGTTGCGAATGGTTTTCAGCGCCGCCCGCATCTGTTCATGCATGTCAACATTAAAACTGTTGAGGCTCTGGGGGCGGTTCAGGGTCACTTTGGCAATGCCCTGATCGATATCGAGAAGCACGCTCTGCTCGGTCATGAAAAATCCTTGTGGTAGCCATGGCACCCGCCGCCATGCGGCGGATGGAAGTGGTGAATGAACCCGGGGTCAACGCCCGGAGAACGCTGGCTTGCGCTTGTTCTGAAAAGCCTCGAGGCCTTCGCGGCGATCGTCGGTCGCGGCCAGAATGGTAAAGGCGTGGCGCTCGAACCGCAGGCCGGCCGCCAGATCCATATCCTCCGCACGCTGGACCGCCTCGCGAGCCAGTTGCACCGCAATGGGTCCCTTGGAGGCGATGGTGCGGCCGATCGCGACGGCGCGTTCAACGGTCAGTTCCGGCTGGCACACCTCACTCACCAGCCCCGCCTCCAGGGCCCGCTGGGCACTGATGGGTTCGCCGGTCAGCACCATCTGCATGGCCAGAGACTGGCCGACGGCGCGCACCAGCCGCTGGGTGCCGCCGGCCCCGGGCATGATGCCCAGGTTGATTTCCGGCTGGCCAAAGCGGGCGTTGTGGCCCGCAATCCGGATGTCGCCGTGCATGGCCAGTTCGCAGCCACCGCCCAGACAGAAGCCGTTCACCGCAGTGATCAGGGGTTTGGTAAAACGTGCGATACGGGCCCAGTGCTGGACACGGGGGTCGGTCAGCATGCCGACCGTGTCGCGGGCGGCCATCTCATTGATGTCGGCACCGGCAGCAAACGCCCGCTCGCTGCCGGTAATAACCACCGCACGGGTGTCAGGGTCCGCTTCCGCGGCGTCCAGCGCCTCACTGAGGGTTTCAAGCAGGGCGGTGTTGAGGGCGTTCAAGGCTTCGGGGCGATTCAGTGTTAACAGGCGAACGCCCTGATCCGGCCCGTGAGAGAGCAGTATCTGTGGCATAGTGTTTCCGGTCTGACCTTGTTGTTGGTTGTCGGTATGGATGCCTACCCGTTGAGTTCTAGAAGAGTATAGGTTTGAATTGATACCGGTCAATAGCTCTAGGGGTGATTTTTTGTATCACGTTGCAGGTGGGTGGTCGGGTACTGGTGAGCTTTACCCCCAAGATGTTGATTGTGAGGGGCGTTTATTTCGGGTGAGCGTACCTCGGCGTCCCGGATGCACAGCGCAGAGGCGCCGGCGACTGTTTCAGCGCGACAGGGTCGGGGTTTTGATACAAAATTGTCTGTTGCCCATGTAAAACTACAAACACGTTAAAAGGAGAGGTTTATGCCCTGTTACCAGATTGACGGTGTCACGCCCGTGGTGCACCCGTCTGCTTATGTACACCCGAGTGCCGTGCTGATTGGCGATGTGCATATCGGACCGGATTGTTATGTCGGCCCTTGTGCGTCGCTGCGCGGCGACTTTGGTCGCATCGTGATGGAGCAGGGCGCCAACCTGCAAGACACCTGCGTGGTGCATGCGTTTCCCGGCCGGGATGCGGTAATCCACCGCAATGGCCACATAGGGCATGGCGCGGTCTTGCACGGCTGCGTGATCGAAGAAGATGCCATGGTGGGCATGAACGCCGTGGTGATGGACGAAGCCGTGATTGCGGCACGCTCCATTGTGGGAGCCGCGGCCTTTGTGAAAGCCGGCTTCAGTTGTGAACCGGCTTCACTGATCGTGGGCTCGCCCGCCAAGGTGGTGCGTCAACTGAGTGAGAAAGAGGTGGGCTGGAAGCTGCGCGGCACCCAGGAATACCAGGCACTGACCCGGCGGTCGCTTGCAACCATGCAGGAATGCACACCGCTGACCGAAATCGATGCGGAGCGGCCGCAATTGCAGGTGGGTGAGCACGATCTGAAAGACCAGTGAGCGGAGTTCCGGGGTCTGAGCTTATAGCAAAACATTATAGTTAGGTTCGTATTCATTCCTCCGAGGCGGATTTATAATGGCCGTTCAAGTGGTTAGTGCAGCGGAGGAAACTTTCATGTTACGGGTAATGGTCTTTATCGTCGGCCTGGTCGCCACATCCGCGTTCGCGGCCGCAGGCAAGGCGCCGCCGCTGGTGGATGCCGGCTGGCTCCATGCGCACCTCCAGGATGAAACTCTGGTGGTGCTGGATATTCGCTCGGCGATCGACAATGGCGGAGATCGCAGCGGGTTTAATCAAGCGCACATACCCGGGGCGGTCTACAGCAATTACGCCACCGACGGTTGGCGTGAAACCCGCGAGGGAGTGCAGGGATTGTTACCGCCGGTTCGCAATGTGGAGCGTCTGATCGGCGGCCTGGGCATTGGCAATTCCCATACCGTGGTCATTGTCCCGGCCGGGACCGGGCCAACGGACTTCGGCAGCGCGGCCCGGGTCTACTGGACCTTCCGGGTGTTGGGCCACGATCAGGTGAGCATTCTCAACGGTGGCTTTGCCGGCTGGCAGGCGGCCGGTTATGACGTAGCTTCCGGTGACGGTGGCCAGCGGCCGGTCGCCAGCTTCCAGGGCGAACTGCAGGAACACCTCATCGCCACCCTGGCCGAGGTTGAGCAGGCCCGTACCGAACAAGCCCAGTTGGTGGATGCGCGGCCCGAGGATTATTTCGGCGGGGAAACCCGGTCACCGGCGGCCAAGGCGCCTGGCACCCTCCCGGGAGCCCTCAATCTGCCCCATCACACCCTGCTCAGTGAGCAAAATCAGGCCTGGTATCTGGATGTGGCCCATCTGACCGAGCGGATCAATGAAGCGGAGCTCAATCGCGACGCGGAGACCATCGCTTTCTGCAACACCGGTCACTGGGCCGCGACCGACTGGTTTGTGCTCAGTGAAGTGGCCGGATTTGATCGCGTCGCCTTGTATGACGGCTCCATGGCCGAATGGTCTCAGGACAGCAGTCGGCCCATGCAGGTGGCCAAGCGCGGTCTGGGCAAGTTGCTAGACATTTTTAACTGAGCGGGGGTGACATGAATCAGGCGACCAACGCGCCCGCCGAAACGGCCCTGGCGCTCTGGCATATTGACCGGTTTGTGGTGCTCACCGCGCTGGCCGGACTGGCGGTGCTGGGGGGATTGATCTGGCTGGAAACGGCGCCCTTCATGGTGGCGTTGTTTGCGCTGGGGGCACTGCTGGGGGTGGCACTCTACCACGGCGCTTTCGGCTTTACCGCTGGCTGGCGCAATCTGGTGGTGCACAAGCGTGGCGCGGGCATGCGCGCGCAACTGCTGCTGTTCGGTGTCACCTCCATCATCATGGTGCCCCTGCTGGCGCTGGGGAAAGATGGCATGGTGGGCGCCCTGGCCCCGGTGGGCACCTCGCTGGTGGTCGGTTCGTTCATTTTCGGAGTGGGCATGCAACTGGGGGGCGGCTGCGGTTCGGGCACCTTGTTCAGTGTCGGCGCCGGCAACCTGCGCATGGTGGTCACGCTGGTGTTTTTTATTACCGGTGCGGTGCTCGGCTCCATCCACCTGCCCTGGTGGCTGGATCAGCCGGGGTATGACCCGATCCCCCTGGTGCGGAGTTTCGGGGTCAGCGGGGCGGTGCTGTTGCAACTGGCGGCGCTGGGGTTACTGACGCTGTGGGTTAACCGGGTGGAGCGCCGGGCCCACGGTCAGGTGCAACGGGAGGAATGGTTGTGGCGTAACCGCCAGCACGGCTTTTTCCGTACCCTGATCAGTGGCCGCTGGCCGTTTGTCTGGGCGATTGTGATCCTTGCCCTGGGCAATGTTCTCACCTTGCTGATCAGCGGGGCACCCTGGAGCATCGTGTTCGCGTTCAACGTCTGGGGTGCCAAAGCGGCTCAGGCCATCGGCGTTAACATGAGCCAGTTTGAATTCTGGCAGTGGTCTTATCCGGCGATGGCTCTGCACGACTCGGTGCTGGCCAATACCACCTCGGTGATGAATTTTGGTCTGTTGTTGGGGGCCATGCTGGCGGCCGGCCTGGCCAACCGGTTCAATGCCGCCAGTCGCCAAGCCATGGGCAAGCGTCCACTGCTGGCCGCGGTGATCGGCGGTCTGTTACTGGGTTACGGGGCCCGCCTGGGGTTCGGTTGTAACATCGGGGCCTTGTTCTCCGGTATTGCCTCCGCCAGCCTGCACGCGTGGGTCTGGTTTGCCTGTGCGTTTACCGGATCGCTGATCGGTATCCGCCTGCGGCCCTGGTTTCGCTTGCCAAATTGATTAGGGAGAGAAAGAAACTATGGCCAAGGCGTACCACCCCCTGCGCATAATCCTTGCGTTGATGGTCATTCTGGTGCTGATTTTAATGGACCACCTCCACAGCCCCACGTTCCGCTTCAACAGCGGCCAGGGCAATGTGCAGACCACCCTGTCGCAGCGCGACCAGAGCGCCTGCGCCCCCTGCGGTGCTCCCTGTCCGTCGGCACGGGAATAACACCGTTTTTCAACCGGTTATTGAAGGCATATAGGTGCAGAATGCAATCTTATGCCTTCAATAATTATGGACTCTTAAGGTAATCAATGTTTTCATTTGTGTCGTTAAGGGCAACGGAACACACAAATGACCGATAAGGTAGTGGTAAAAAACCTCTTTAAAGTGTTCGGGGAGAATCCTGAACAGGCGATCGATATGGTTCGCCAAGGCATTTCAAAAGCAGACATTTTCGAACAAACCGGGCAGACCGTGGGCGTGATGGACGCCTCCTTCAGTATCAAAGAAGGTGAGATCTTTGTGGTCATGGGATTGTCCGGTTCCGGTAAATCCACCCTGGTACGCCTGCTCAACCGTCTGATCGAACCCAGTGCCGGGGAGGTCCTGATCGATGGCCAGAATATTGCCGCCATGTCGGATCAGGAATTGCGCGAGTTGCGGCGCCGCAAAATGAGCATGGTGTTTCAGTCCTTTGCGCTTATGCCCCACCTGACGGTGCTGCAGAACGCCGCCTTCGGCCTGGAACTGGCGGGGATGGACCGCCAGGAACGCAACCAGCGCGCCCTGGAGGCGCTGGCCCAGGTCGGCCTGGACACGGTGCATATGAGTTACCCGGATCAGCTTTCCGGTGGGATGCAGCAGCGGGTGGGTCTGGCCCGGGCGCTGGCGAACAACCCCGATGTGATGCTGATGGACGAGGCCTTCTCGGCCCTGGATCCGCTGATCCGCACCGAGATGCAGGATGAGTTGGTCAAACTGCAGAGCAAATCCCGTCGTACCGTCATCTTTATCTCCCACGATCTGGACGAAGCCATGCGCATTGGTGACCGCATCGCCATTATGGAAGGCGGGCGGGTGGTGCAGGTGGGCACGCCGGACGAAATATTGAAAAATCCGGCCGACGACTACGTACGGTCGTTTTTCCGCAATGTGGACGTCACCAGCATTTTGTCCGCTAAAGACATTGCCTCCAAGCAACAGGCCACGGTGATCAAACGGGAAGGCTTCGGGCCGACTTCGGCGATCGAGCGTCTGCGCCAGCACGAGCGTGACTATGGGTATGTGGTGTCGCCTGACGGTACCTTCCACGGCGTGGTGTCGATCGCGTCGCTGTTGGCCGCGGAGAAAAACAACGGTCGTCTGACGGACGCCTTTCTGAACGAAGTCGAACCGATCCATGTCAACACTTCGCTGAGCGACGTGATCGGTCAGGTGGCCAGGCACGCCTATGGTCTGCCCGTCATTGACGACAACCGGGAGTATCAAGGCGTTATCACCCGGGTCGCCATGCTGCGCGCCCTGGATCGTGAGGAGGAATGAACATGGCCACTGAAACCACAACCAACCCCTGGGCCACCGGCACGGCAACGGAACCGGCGCAAGACACTGCGAGTAATCCCTGGGCCACGGCAGAGGAATCGGGCAGCAGCGCGCCCGCCGAGGCGGCCAACAACCCCTGGTCCGGCACCCCGGACGAGGGCACCGAAACGACCGGCAACGCCGAGCCGGCGCTGGACTGGCTGGCGGCCGACAACGCGCAAGGCGAGGCGGGGTTCAGCATCCTCGATCCGTTTGTGCACTATGAAATTCCCTTGCAGGACTGGGTCGAAACGGGTCTGAGCTGGCTGGTGGACAACTTCCGCGGCGTGTTCCAGAGCATCCGGATGCCGGTGGATGCGGTGCTGACCGGGGTTGAAAGTACCCTGACTGCGGCCCCGGCGGTGTTGATCATTACCATTATGGCGTTGCTGGCCTGGCAATTGTCCAGCAAGCGTCTGGCGGTGGGGACCATTCTCTCGCTGGTGGCGGTGGGCCTGATCGGGGCCTGGCATGAAGCCATGATCACCCTGGCGCTGGTGCTGACGTCGCTGATTTTCTGCATCGGCATCGGCCTGCCCACCGGCATCTGGCTGGCCCGTAACGACCGCGTCGCCGCCATCATGCGACCGGTGCTGGACGCCATGCAGACCACCCCGCCGTTCGTATATCTGGTGCCCATTGTGATGCTGTTCGGTATTGGCAACGTACCGGGAGTGGTGGTCACCATCGTATTTGCCCTGCCACCGCTGATCCGGTTGACCAATCTGGGCATCCGCCAGGTCCCGGCGGATCTGGTAGAGGCGTCCCGGTCCTTCGGGGCCAGTCCGCGGCAATTGCTGTTCAAGGTACAGCTGCCGCTGGCCATGCCCACCATCATGGCCGGGATTAACCAGACTCTGATGCTGGCCCTGTCCATGGTGGTGATCGCGTCGATGATCGCCGTGGGTGGGCTCGGGCAGATGGTGCTGCGTGGTATCGGCCGTCTGGACATGGGCTTGGCGACGGTAGGTGGCCTGGGCATTGTCCTGCTGGCCATCCTGCTGGACCGCATGACCCAGGCACTGGGCCGCGACCAGCGGGTATCCGGTGTGCGCCACTGGCACCAGCGGGGCCCCGCCGGGCTGATCACCCGGCTTGTGGGTCACCGTCGGTCAACCGATGCCGGGGTGCCAACAGGCACCGCCCAGCAGTAAGCCCCGCCACGGGGCACGTGTACTAAATTAATAACACTGACGTAAACGTCGAACAGGAGAGACAGATGTCAACTTCATGGATTAAAAAAACCGGCCAGGGATTGCTGGCAGCCGCCCTGGCCACGAGCCTGAGTGTACAGGCCGACAGCCGGCCGGGTGAGGGGGTCACCGTGACCCCGCTGAAAAGCTCGATTGCCGAAGAAACCTTCCAGACCCTTCTGGTCAGCCGGGCGCTGGAAGAGCTGGGTTTTACGGTAGAAGACATTCGCGAGCTGGAATACCCGGCTGCCCATATCGCCATTGCCAATGGCGACGGCACTTTTCTCGCGGATCACTGGTACCCGATGCACATCGATTTCTATGAAAAAGCCGGCGGCGACGACAAGCTGTTCCGTTCCAACGTCTTCTCCGGTGGAGCCTTGAGCGGTTATCTGATCGACAAGAAGACCGCCGATGAACACAACATCACCCACATCGACCAGCTCAAGGACCCGGAGATTGCCAAGGTTTTCGATGCCGATGGCAATGGCAAAGCGGATCTGACCGGTTGCCCGCCGGGCTGGGGGTGTGAGCAGATCATCGAGCACCACATGGATGCCTATGGACTGCGGGACACGGTGGACCACAACCAGGGGTCCTACTCCGCGCTTATGGCCGGCACCATCGCCCAGTTCAACAAAGGCGAGCCGGTGCTCTACTACACCTGGGTACCCTACTGGGTGAGTGCGGTGATGAAACCCGGCGAAGACGTGGTGTGGTTGCAGGTGCCCTTCTCCGCGCTACCCGGGGAGCGGGGCGAGGTGGACACCTCCTTGCCGGACGGTTCCAACTTCGGCTTCCAGGCTAACACCCAGCGCATCGTCGCCAACCGGGACTTTGTCGAAAAATACCCGTCGGTAAAAGCTCTGTTCAACGCCATGGAAGTGTCCAGCGGTCATATTTCCGCCCAGAACCTGGCCATGCGTAACGGTCAGGACAGCGACCGGGACATCGAGCGGCATACGGATCAGTGGATCAAGGCCAACCGGGAAACCTTCGACCGCTGGTTGGCAGCGGCGCGGGCCGCTGCCCGGTAATCCCCGGACACATTGCAGACCGACCGAAAACCCCCGGCTCCGACCGGGGGTTTTTATATTTTGCTCAGTCAGCGAACACCCACCGGGATGGTGTGGGTGTTCTTGATCTCCCGCAGGGCGAAGTTGGAATTTACCTGGGCGATGCCCTGCAAAGTGAAGATTTTCTCATTCAGAAAACGGTCGTAGCTGGCCATATCCGGGACGATCACCCGCATCACAAAATCCGCATCACCGGTCACCGCAAAACATTGCAGCACCTCCGGGTAGCTGCTGACTTGCTGCTCGATTTCGGCGGTGCTGTCGATGGTGTGTCGTTGCAATGACAAATTGACGAGCACGCACAACCCCTGACCGATGCGTTCAGGGGCCACCTGTGCGCTGTAACCGGTGATGACACCGGCTTCCTCGAGTGTCCTCACCCGGCGCCAGCACGCGGCCGGGGACAACCCCACCTGTTCCGCCAGATGCTGGTTGCTGATCCGCCCGTCCTGTTGCAGCAAGTCCAGAATGCGCTGGTCGAGTTTGTCCAGTTCCACCTGTTTCATTTGGTAACACTCGCAGTTTTTCGAAGGATCTTTCGTTTGCATGATCATTATAGGGATATCTTGTGTGAAAGCTAAAGGTGTTGGGTCAATAAGCAAGCACCTTTTGCGAACTTCCCTCTAGACTTCAAGTCATAAAATCGACAATAAGAGGAGGGCGTTATGTCCACCGACATCTCTCAAACCGCTGCCGGCGAAGGCAGCACCGCCGGGGAAGAACTGTCTCCGGGCAGCACTCCGCAGCTCGATGAGTACCAGCTTGAAGACCGCTATCTGCGTAAATCCGGGCGGGTCTTTCTCACCGGTACGCAGGCGTTGGTGCGTATTCCCCTGATGCAGGCCGAGCTGGACCGCCAGGCAGGGCTGAATACCGCCGGCCTGGTCAGCGGCTACCGGGGATCCCCTCTGGGTGCCTACGATCTGGCCCTGTGGCAGGCAAAGCCTCTGTTGAATGAGGCCCGGGTCGATTTTGTCCCGGCCATCAACGAGGATCTGGCCGCGACCATCATTCTGGGTACCCAGCAAGTGGAAACCGATGCCGACCGCGAGGTGGACGGAGTCTTCGGACTCTGGTACGGCAAAGGCCCCGGGGTGGATCGCGCCGGCGACGCCCTGAAACACGGCACCACCTACGGCAGTTCGCCCCACGGAGGGGTGCTGGTGGTGGCCGGGGATGACCACGGGTGCGTGTCCTCCTCCATGCCCCACCAGTCCGACGTGGCGTTCATGAGCTTCTTCATGCCCACCATCAATCCGGCTAATGTGGCCGAATACCTGGAGTTTGGACTCTGGGGGTATGCCCTGTCCCGTTACAGCGGCTGCTGGGTGGGTTTCAAGGCGGTGTCCGAAACCGTGGAAAGCGCAGCGTCAGTGGAGCTGCCGCCCTTGCCGGAATTTGTCACCCCGGATGATTTCACCCCGCCGGAGGACGGCCTGCACTACCGCTGGCCCGATCTGCCGGGACCGCAGCTGGAAACCCGCATCGAACACAAGCTGGCAGCGGTGCAGGCCTTTGCCCGCGCCAACCCAATCGACCGGTGTCTGTTCAATAACGCCGAGGCGCGGTTTGGCATTGTGACCACCGGGAAAGGCCATCTGGATCTGCTGGAAGCACTTGATCTGCTGGGCATTGATGAAGCCCGCATGCACCAGCTGGGACTGGACATTTACAAGGTGGGGCTGGTCTGGCCCCTGGAGCGGCGCGGCATTCTCGACTTTGTGCACCACAAGGAAGAGGTGCTGGTGGTGGAAGAAAAGCGCGGCATTATCGAGAGCCAGATCAAGGAGGCCATGTCCGAGCCGGATCATCCCGGGGAGGTGTTGATCACCGGGAAACAGGATGAACTGGGGCGCCCGCTGATTCCCTACGTGGGCGAGCTGAGTCCCAAACTGGTTGCCGGCTTTCTGGCCGACCGGCTGGGCCGCTTTTTCGGGATTGATTTCAGTGACCAGCTGGCGGTCATGAACTGCATGAGCAACGCGGAGGATCCAGGCGGGGTCCGGCGCCTGCCGTACTTCTGCTCCGGCTGCCCCCATAATATTTCCACCAAGGTCCCGGAAGGCAGTAAGGCGCTGGCCGGGATCGGTTGCCACTTTATGGCCTCGTGGATGGGCCGTAATACGGAATCGCTGATCCAGATGGGCGGCGAGGGGGTCAACTGGATCGGCAAGAGCCGTTACCTCGGTAACCCCCATGTGTTCCAGAATCTGGGCGAGGGCACCTATTTTCATTCCGGCTCCATGGCCATACGCCAGGCGGTCGCCGCGGGCATCAACATCACCTACAAAATCCTGTTCAATGATGCGGTGGCCATGACCGGTGGGCAGCCCGTAGACGGCCAGATTACCGTGCCAATGATTGCCCGCCAGGTCGCCGCCGAAGGCGCACGACGGGTGGTGGTGCTCAGTGATGAGCCGGACAAGTACCACGGCCATCTGCACCAGTTCCCCGACGACGTCAGCTTCCATGACCGCAGCGAGCTGGATCAGGTGCAGCGGGAGTTGCGCGACATTCCCGGGTGTACCGTGCTGATCTACGACCAGACCTGTGCCGCTGAAAAGCGCCGCCGCCGCAAGCGCAACCAGTACCCGGATCCCGCCAGACGGGCGTTTATCAATCATCACGTGTGCGAAGGTTGCGGCGACTGTTCGGTGCAGTCGAACTGCCTGAGTGTGGTGCCGCGGCACACCGAACTGGGACGCAAACGCAAGATCGACCAGTCGTCCTGTAACAAGGATTTCTCCTGCGTGAATGGCTTTTGCCCCAGTTTTGTCACTATCGAGGGTGGCCAGCTGCGCAAATCCCGCGGTCTGGACACCGGCTCGGTGCTGACCAGCAAACTGGCCGATCTGCCGGAGCCGGTGTTGCCGAAGCTGAGCGGCTCCTACGATTTGCTGGTGGGCGGTGTCGGTGGTACCGGGGTCGTCACCGTGGGCCAGCTGATTACCATGGCCGCCCACCTGGAAGGCAAGGGCACCTCGGTGCTGGATTTCACCGGATTCGCCCAGAAAGGCGGTACGGTGCTCAGTTATGTGCGCATGGCGCCGACGCCGGACAAATTGCATCAGGTGCGCATCAGCGCCGGTGAAGCCGATGCGGTGATTGCCTGCGATCTGGTGGTGGCCTCGTCCCAGAAAGCGCTGAGCGTGTTGCGGCCCGACCGCACCCGCGTGGTGGCCAACGAAGCCGAGTTACCCACCGCCGATTATGTGCTCTACCGGGATGCGGACATGCAGGCCGACAAACGTCTGGAGCTGATCCGTAACGCCGTCGGCGAGGACAACTTCGCGCAACTGGATGCCAACGGCATCGCCGAACAGCTGATGGGCGACACGGTGTTTTCCAACGTGATGATGCTCGGCTTTGCCTGGCAGCGGGGGCTGTTGCCGCTGTCCCATGCGGCGTTGATGAAGGCCATTGAACTCAACGGCGTGGCGGTCGAGCGCAACAAGGAAGTGTTCGGCTGGGGCCGGCTGGCGGCGGTCGATGTGAGCGTGATTACCGAGCTGTTGCGTCCCGCTGAAAACGCCAGTCAGGAGACGCAAACGGAGCCGGATCTGGACGAGTTGATCCAGAGCCGTTACCGGAATCTGGTGAACTATCAGAACCGCCGCTGGGCCGATCGTTACACCACGCTGGTGCAGCAGGTGCGTGAGGCGGAAGAAAAGCTGGGCGAGACCAACCACTTGCTGACCCGCGCGGTGGCCTGGCAGTTGTACCGGTTTATGGCCTTCAAGGATGAATACGAGGTGGCCCGGTTGTTCACGGAGACCGATTTCCTGCAGGAGGTGAACCAGACCTTTGAGGGCGACTTCAAGATTCACTTCCACCTGGCACCGCCGATCATGAACCGGGGTACCGACGCCCAAGGCCGGCCCCGCAAGCGTGAGTTTGGTCCCTGGATGTTCCGCGCGTTCAAACTGCTGGCCAGATTGCGGGTGCTGCGGGGCACGGTGCTGGATCCGTTCCGGTACACCGCCGACCGCAAGATGGATCGGGCGCAATTGCACGATTACCAGCAATTGGTGGCGCGGATCGTCCGCGAGCTGGATGCGCGCAACTACGACACTTTCTTGCAGCTGGCGGAACTGCCAGCGGAAATACGCGGCTATGGCCCGGTGCGGGAGCAGTCCGCCCAGGCGATCGAGGCCAAGCAGCAGCAGCTGATCAAAGCTCTGGATACCGGTCGCCCCACGTTGATTCGCACGGCTCAGGCCGATACCAAGGAGACAGATCATGTTTGAGTCGCTCAAGCCCTTACCCCATGACCCGATCCTGCATTTGATGCAGGCCTACCGGGACGACCCGCGACCCGAAAAGGTGGATCTGGGTGTGGGCGTCTATAAGGACGATGCCGGCAACACACCCATCATGGCGGCGGTGCATGAAGCCGAGCGGCGTCTGCTGGCGGCAGAAACCACCAAGAGCTATGTGGGACCGGCGGGATCGGCGGCGTTTAACGAGGCGATGGCGCGCCTGATTCTCGGGGAACGCAACCCGTTGCTGGCAGAAGGCCGCACCTCGGTGATCCAGACCCCGGGTGGTTGCGGGGCGCTGCGCATGGCGGCGGAGTTCTTCCGGTTGTGCCGGGCGGACACCCGGGTGTGGGTCAGTACGCCAACCTGGGCCAACCATATACCCTTGCTGAGCGGAGCGGGACTGCAATTGCAGGAGTACCCCTATCTCGACCGCGACACCATGACCGTGGATTTCGACGCCATGCTCGGGGCACTGGAGGGCGCTCGGCAGGGCGACGTGGTGTTGCTTCACGGCTGTTGCCACAACCCCTCCGGGGCCGATCTGACGTTTGCCCAGTGGCAGGCCCTGACCGGGCTGATTCAGCGCAAGGGTTTGCTGCCTTTTGTGGATATCGCCTATCAGGGGCTGGGGGACGGTCTGGAAGAGGATGCGGCCGGACTGCGTTACCTGGCCGGTCAGGTGCCGGAGATGGTCATCGCCGCCTCTTGTTCCAAAAATTTTGGCCTGTACCGGGAGCGAACCGGCGCACTGATGCTGATCTCGGCCAGCGGAACCATTAACACCGCGGCCACCAGCCAGCTGCTGGGGGTGGTCCGTGGCCATTATTCCATGCCTCCGGCCCATGGAGGCGCCATTGTCGAAACCATCCTGACGGACGACGCCTTGCGCGCCAGCTGGCAAAGCGAACTGAGCGGCATGTGCGCGCGAATTCTCGGGCTGCGGCACGCCTTTGCCGATGCTCTGGCGCCGGTGGGTGATTTCGGTTTTATTGCCCGCCAGCGGGGCATGTTCTCGTTTCTGGGGATAACCCCCGAGCAGGTTCGGCGGCTGCGGGAAGAACATGGCATCTATATGCTCGACAGCAGCCGGGTCAACGTGGCCGGCCTGAACGAGCGGGTGTTACCCCAAGTCGCCAATGCGATAGGCGGTGTAATGAAGTAGGGCCTCGACGGGCTTCCTGACGAAGACGATCCAACAAAAACAATGATTCGGAGTACACAATGAGTGAGGTTGTTTATCCCCACCAGCAGGCGAACAGTCTGTGGAGTTCCAGAATGGCGTTTATTCTGGCGGCGGCCGGCTCGGCCGTCGGGCTGGGTAATATCTGGAAGTTTCCCTACATCACCGGGGAAAATGGCGGCGGAGCCTTTGTGCTGATCTATCTCGCCTTTATCTTTCTTATCGGCGTGCCGGTACTGATTGCGGAAATCATGATCGGACGGCGCGGCGGGCAGAGCCCGGTGGCCACCATGCGCACCCTCACTGAGACCGAAAACACCGCCAGGGGTTGGCGCATCATCGGCTGGAACGGGGTGGTGGCGTCCTTCCTGGTGCTGTCCTTCTATGCAGTGATTGGCGGCTGGGCGCTGGTGTACATCGGCAAAACGGCCATTGGTTTGTTTGCCGGTGCGGATGCGGAAGCTGTCGGTGGTCAGTTCAACGACCTGTTGGCCAGCCCCTGGGAACTGCTGCTGTGGCACTCGGTGTTCATGGCGATCGTGGTGTTCATCGTTGCCCGGGGGGTGCGATCCGGCCTGGAAAAAGCAGTCAATATGCTGATGCCCTTGCTGTTTGTGCTGTTGGTGGTGATGGTGATCTATGCCATGAACAGCGGCAGCTTCGGCCGTGCGGTGCACTTCATGTTCTCGCCGGATTTCAGCAAGCTGACCACCGAAGGCGTGTTGATTGCGCTTGGCCATGCCGCCTTTACCCTGAGCATCGGTATCGGGGTGCTGATGGCCTACGGCTCCTATCTGCCCAAGAGCATCAACATTGCCCGAACCGCCATGACCATTGCGGTGGTGGATACCAGCGTGGCCCTGCTGGCCGGGCTGGCGATTTTTCCGCTGGTGTTCGCTAACGGTCTGGAAGCGGGTGCCGGTCCCGGGCTGATCTTCGTTACCTTGCCGCTGGCCTTCGGGCAGATGGGCGCGGGTACCCTGTTCGGCACGGTCTTCTTTGCCCTGTTGCTGGTGGCCGCCATCACCTCGGCCATCTCCATGCTGGAGCCGGTGGTGGAATGGCTGGAAGAACGCAAAGGTGCCAGCCGCGTCAGAAGTGCCATCGGGGGCGGGTTGGCGGTGTGGTTCGTCGGCATTGGTACGGTGCTGTCGTTCAACCTGTGGAGCGATGTGCATCCGTTGGGGCTCATCGGCTTCTTCGAGGGCAGAACGGTGTTCGGCCTGCTCGACTTCCTGGTCACTAACCTCATGATGCCACTGGGCGGGTTGGCAATTGCGCTGTTTGCCGGCTGGGCCATCAGGCGGGAAGGGCTGGCGCAGGACATCGGTCTCTCCGGCGCCGCCTACCAGGCGTTCATGGTGGTGCTGAAGTACGTGACCCCGGCGGGAATCGCCATCGTGTTCCTTTACAACCTGGTGTAAACACCGTCAACCGGCGGCGCCACCCTGGCGGCATCGGGCCACAGGTGGCGCCGCCGGTATCTGCTTAGAGGCGGGCGCTGATGCCCAGGGTGGTGGTCTGGCGATGGTACCGGTAGCGAGCGAGATTGCTGTCATTGTCGGTGTGTGTCACCTTGGCGGTCATTGCAAAGGTCCGGTTGAATCGGTATTCCGCATCTAATCCCAGGGCGAGCCGCTGGTCTGTGCGCACCAGGGTGAGTCTGGCTTCCGGCGTCTGCAGCCGGTGCGGGTCCCGATAGCGGCTGTGTCGGAAACTGGCGTTGGCGCTGATCCGGAGTGCCGTCGTTACCTGGTAGCCAAGCTTCGCACTCAAGGTGTGCGCCTGTGGCGACACGCTGAAGAATTCGGTAGCGGTGCGCCAGTCCTTGCGCGCGTCGTAACCAAAGCGATATCGCAGGTCGCCTGACCAGTCCCCCCATTGTGCCCGGTAGCGGGTTTCCAGACGGTAATGCTGGCCCTGATACGCCCGGTACCGGGAGGCCGCCGCAACTATCTGCTCGGCCTGCACCAGGAGCTGGCAGCGCGCGGACACCGGGTCGCTGGTGCAGGCGGGGGTGGACAACCCGGCGGTCAGACGGGCCCGCTGTTCCCGTGAATCCCCGCCTTGCCACAGTTGGTCTCCCCCCAGCCCCAAGTGGACCCGCTCTTGCCCGAGGGTGTGAACCCAGGCCGATTCGACCCGCAACAGATGCACGTTGAAGTCGGCCTCCGTGAAATACTCGCGCACATAAAACCGGGCGTCGAATTTGAGCCCCTGCTGGTCCCGGCGGAAGGCATAGCCAGAGACGGCACCGACCGATTCCAGAAAGGCACCGTCGAGCGCAGTGGCCGCCCTGTCCGGGAACAAAGCAATGTTCTCCTCATAGCCGACGGCCACGGCTAACAAACCGTGCCAGTGGCCCGGTTCATGGGTGCCACGGAGCCGGGCAAGCTGAGCCCGGGCCAGGTGTGCTATTTTGCCCTCACTGTCTGCGGCCATCAGGAAAAGCTCACCGGCGCGTGCGGGATCGTCCTGCGCCAGCGCGATCAACCCGAGGTTGTACACCGCCAGGGTGTGGTTGCTGGTGTGCTCCAACTGCCGAAACATGCGGCGGGCGTTGTCGTAGTCGGCCAGCCGGTAATAGACCACCCCGAGGTTGTAGGTCAGCGCCCGCGAGGTCATGCCCTGTGCCCGGGCCGCCTCAAGGTGCCGGCGGGCCTGTTGCAGGTCGCCGGCCTGAAACGCCTTGATGCCAGCGGCGAAGACCGGCCGGGTGTCGGCGCCGGTCGCCGCGGCCTCTGCGGCGCTCAGGGTGATGCCCAACGAGAACAGTAATAACCTGAGGAGCTGGAAGGACAATGCAGATCCCTTAATGCTGGCAAAGTGCTTGCGCATTATGGGACACCTTCACTCGAAATGTACAATAAAACGACAGGCTCGAGCCCGGCCCTCCTGGCTGAGGTGGCCAGCAATCGGCGCCTACTGAGGCACGGGCAGCTCCGGCAAGGTCGGCGGGTCGGTTATGGGCAGACTGCCATCCGGGTCTGGCAGTTCCGGGAGCTCCAACCCGGGCTGCTCGCCGATTGGCTCACCCGGTAACTCCAGCTCCAGCGCGTCCCGGGTTTCGCGCGCTTGGAACGACAGCGACTCTTCCAGGGTCCGGGCCTCGTCGGCGAGTTCGCTTGCATCCAAAGTGTCCAACTTGTCGCCGAAGGGCAGTTCGTTGAGCGAGTCGGGGATTTCCATTTCCTGAACGAAGGAGGTATCCAGGGCTTCCTCGTCCATGACCATGCGCATGGTCACGTCCAGGTCCGGCGCAGCCAGGACCCACCCGGGCACCAGCAGCAGCCCGAGGGTGAGGGTGCAAATATTGAGTCTGGTCATTGGTGCTCCTGCAATCATGACGGTGGCTCCGTATCCTTGCCAATGTCTGCGCGGAAAGTCTTCCTGTTGGTGCCGTCATCAAGGTGGGCGACCAGGGTGCCGGCGCCCGGAAACAACACCTTCAGCGGCAGTGCCAGCAAATTGTCACCGGGCTTCAGGCTGACCTTCCAGCTGATCCTCTGGCGACCGGGGAACGGCGCCAGCTCCATATTGGGCGGCAACTCGAGGGTGAGCGTGACGTTGTCGACCGCCTGTTGTGAATTGAACGCCAGCCGGACAGTCTGCGATTGCTCCTGAACGCCGCTGAATTCGTTGGTGGGTGGCGATGCTGTGGTGGCCAGCGGGGTGTCGGGGGTACCCGGAGCAAAGAGTTGGCCACCAATAAACATGCCAAGCACCAGAGCCGCAGCAATGGCAGCTCCCCAGCCGGGCCTCAGCCAGCGCCGCTCTCCGCCGGGGCGGTCGCTGCTGGTGGCTGCCCGCAACACACGCGCTTCAAAATCGGCGGCCGGTTCCGGCACCCTCATGGCTTGCAGCCCCTGGTGCACCGACCGTGCCGCCGACCACGCCGGTGCGCAATTGCCGCACACCCGGGCGTGCTGGCGCAGCGCCAGGATAACCTCGTCGGGCCAGCCGCCCGGAGGCATGGCATCAAGTTTGGTTGTAAATTGGTCGCAGTTCATTCCGTCCACCTTACTGAACCTCACGTTGCTGGTCCGCAAAAGGTTCCAGTTCTTCCTGCAATTTTATACGTAACGCAGCGCGTGTGCGGTGCAGGCGTGATTTTACCGTACCGAGGGCGACGTCCAGAACCGCCGCAATGTCTTCCTGACGCCAGTCGTCCACGTCGTGCAGCAGCAGCAAGGCGCGTTGGTCGGGGGCCAGTTGCGCCAGTGCCTGCTGCAGCGACCGGTCGCGGAACTCCTGATGGAGCCCCTCCAGGGGATCTTCATCCGCACCGCTGAGGGAGTCCAGGAACGGGCTGGAGCTGTTTGTATCGTCCAGGGCGCTCGCTACCACTTCTCTGCCGGTGGGGCGCTTGCGCAGCGAATCCACGAACTGCCGGTACAACACCCGGTTAAGCCAGGGGCGCAACTGCGCGACCGTCTCCAGTTCGTCGAGCTTCGGATAGAGCTTGACCACCACGTCCTGTACAAGGTCCTCAGCATCGTGCTGGCGCCCGGTTAAGCGGAACGCAAGCCCGTACATGGTCTTCAGGTGCGGTTGGATAAGACGCTCAAAACGCTTTGATTTGGACTGGCGGAATGGAAACAGGGCCAATCGGATACCTCTGTGCTGCGCCCGCTGCTGAACCCAGCGCAGGTGTTGTGATTATTGTTGCCTGAAACCCATGGTACCAGCACCGGGCCTTTCGGGGTATGCCCGGGGGCAATAAGTAACTTCAGTGTTCAACTATGAAAATCAACAGGTTTTGGGGCTTATTGCGGGGAATTGAAAAAAATCGGAACAGGTTGGGAACCTTTTCCATTAGACATACGTGGAAGGGTACTAACGGTACAGCAGATGCCGAATTACAAAAAAACCCTTGAGGTAAACGAGTATGTTGATCCGTAATGCCTTGCTTGCCGC
This sequence comes from Marinobacter sp. X15-166B, assembly GCF_001752365.1. GTDB lineage: Bacteria > Pseudomonadota > Gammaproteobacteria > Pseudomonadales > Oleiphilaceae > Marinobacter. The sequence continues at coordinate 1,664,208 of NZ_MEIY01000001.1, forward strand.
CCTTTCGGCTGCTTCATTCGGGCTCACTGGCTGTCTGGACAGCGGTGGCCAGACCAATCACAACGCCGACCCTGACTACATCATCAAGGGCGGCCCAAGGATCGACCGGGGAACCCACCCGTTGTTTGATCCCCTGGCCACTGAATTCACCATTCCCAGCGATGCCCTGTTTTACTTGAGCGACCTGAACGACGGCACCATGTTAAACGGCACCGACCCCGACAACCCGGTCACCGACGGCATTGGTTACCTGGACGGGGCGTCGGTACTGGCCCCCATTGACGTCAAAATCAGCGCCAGTCTCCATAGTGAACAGATTCTGGATGCACGTGAATTTGTCCTCGCCGAAGACGAGAGCACCACCATTCCCAACCCGAATCAGAACGTGTTTCTGGTGCCGGTTGATTATGCCGGCGGTGATCCGTTGAATGCGCTGGATGCGGAAGCACCGGGGTTGATGACCGCGGCCCGTTACCGGGAGGCGCTGCGACTGCAAGCGGATGGCGATGACGCCGGAGCAGAGGCAATCTTTGCAGAGTTGCGCGCCGATAAGGTCCGGGTGGAGCTGCTGGATATCGACGGCGGCCAGAACAATCTGGTCCGGATTCTTCCGCTGACACCTCTCGCGGCCAAAACCCAGTACATGCTGGTACTGACCAACGACATCAAGGACGCCGACGGCCATCCGCTGGTGGGGTCGCCCACCTTCCAGAGTGTCGCCAACCCCGACCGGGTGCTGTCGAACGCGGGGTTTCAGCCGTTCCGGGATGCCATGTTGCCGGCCCGCAAACTCGCGGCAGACTACTTTGAGTTCAAACGGGATTACCCGGAATCGGACACTTTCGCGGCGACCTTTGCCGACATCACCTACGCCACCATGATCACCACCACGGCAGTGGATGATGTGCTCCTGGCAAACGCGGCACCCATTGTCTATTACCGGGACACGCTGACCCTTGCTCAGCGGCAGGAATCCCTCCGCAAGCTGGTGGCCGGGTTCTACAATTTGAGCGGCCAGACGCTGGCCGAGGGGACCGGCGAAGAGCAAGCCCTGAACGCGGCGCTCTATGCCACCCTGACCGACCCCACATTTCGTCTGTACGATGCCGAGCTGGCGGCCATTCTGGAGGCCGCTAACGATGACGGCATCACAGTGGCTTACGGAGATGTGATTACAGACGCCGAAAGCGATCGCCGTCTGGCGCACGGCATTCAGGTCGCGGCCGCAGAGGCCAGCGACGCCGCCATGGAGATCGAAACAGCGGCGCAGAAACTGGCGACAGCGGCTGAAACCTTGGTGGATACGCCCAAAGCGCGCACTGTCAGCATTTTCAGTCAGCGTCCCGGCGGCGAAGTGAACCCGGCTCTTGAGCAGAACCCTACAGGGGTGCCAGGGGCGGAAATCAACATCCGCGTTTACGAAGGGGAGATTACCCTGCCGTACTTCCAGGCGGTAGCGGCGGCCGGTGACGGTTCGCAATTGAAAACCACCAGCTGGCAGCCTGCGGATTTTTCCGCCGACCCGGAACTGACCCCGGCGCCGTCTGACCGAATCAGCTATCGCTTTCCGTTCGCCGGCAAAACAGCGGATACCGTTGTGCCCATCGTGGTTGCGGCCCCGCCAGCAACAGAGGCACCCCCCCCAGGGGGCTACCCGGTCATCATCTACCAGCACGCGGTGACCCAGGACCGGTCGGCGATTCTGCCCATGGCCACGGCGGCGGGACTCACCTGTATTGCCACCCGAGCCTCTGCGTCACCGGATGACTGTTTCGTTACCGTAGGCATCGACCAGCCGTTGCACGGTATTTTTGAAGAAGATGGCGGTGCCGTGGGTCTGAGTCCGATCTCAACCCAGGCGGGCGCGTCTGCGGAAGCCACCGAACGTCACTTCGGCTTCGCCGCTGACGCCGAGCTGAATGCGGTGGCCGCCGCCGGCTTGACAGATCCGGAATCCGGCAGTTTGTTCCTGAACTTCGCCAACTACGCCAACACCCGCGACAACATGCGGCAGAGTGCGCTGGATCTGCTCAACGTGAACGCCTCGTTGCGGGCAATCCAAACCGCGATAGGCGAGTGCTCAAGCTGCGCCAACACGGTATTGAGTCTCAATCTGGGCAAGGTGTACTTCATGACGCACTCGCTCAGCGGGATGGGCGGCGTTGCGGTGCCGCACGTCACCAACGCGGCCATTGCGGCCGGCAACTCCGAACTCAACACCATCAACGCGTCGACTTTCTTCAACACGGGCGGCAATTTTTCCCGCTTGGTGGAGAACTCCCAGTCGGTGGCACCGCGACTACTGCCGGTTCTGGATGAGGCGTCCGACGGTCTCCTGGCGCAGGGGCGCACCGAATTGAACATCTACTTCAATGTGCTTCAGGCACAGCTGGATTCGGTAGACCCCACCGCCTATGCCCCCTTCTACAAGGGGCAGCCCGTGCTGCTGACCGAGATTGCCGGTGATCCGGAGGATGCCGACAAACCTACGGACAATACCGTTCCCAATGCGGCCGATGAGGCGGGTGCTCTAGGCCCGCTTGCGACCACCATTGCGGAAACCGGGTTTGTGATACGGGGTGAAAACATGCCCCTGGCCGGCACCGATCCGCTCGCTGCGGTCATGGGGGCGGCCGCCATACAGGCAGCTGCCGCTGACAATACCTTGCCGGTGATTACCCGCTACACCGAAGGGGCCCACGGCAACCCCATTTCCGCAGGCACCAAAAGCGCGGAAGCCTACTCTTCCAGTGCCGTATTCACCGAAATGACGGCGCAGATGCTGGAACTGTTCACCCAAGGGACAGTGTCGGTCGATAACGGCTGTGTGGTGCAGGGGGTTACCGGTACGGATTGTGACAATCCGGACAACAGCGACCCCGGCAGTGATCCTGATCCCGATGATGGCAATGGCGACGGCGACGGTGGCATTGCCATACCCCCGATCCCGGGTCTGTAAGCAGCAGGCACATCTTCACTGACAACCATAACCATGGCACCTGCCCTGTTCGTGCGGGGCAGGTCATGCCACAAAAAATGTGCGGAGTACCACGCAATGACAACAGCAACATCCATTCTGGCCAGATCGGTCCGGCTGGCACTGGCGGCCCAGCTTGTGTGCTTGGCCCCGGCAGCGGTTGCCGTCGACTTCAATGTCTACGGCATTGATGCTTCGTTCAGCACCACGCTGACGGCCGGCACCGCCATCCGCCTGGAAGACCAGGACAAGGACCTGATATCTCAGGGTAACCTGGGGCCGCAGTTTGCGTTCAGCAACACCGGGGCCTCTTCCAACAACTTTGACGATGGCAACCTGAACTTTGAAAAAGGCAAGCCCTACTCAACCATACTCCGCGGCCGCAGCGAGCTGTTTCTCGACTATGTGCCCGACAGCGATGTGCTGACCCGGGTGGGCGCGCTGGTTCGTGGCAGCTACTGGTACGACTACGAACTCAAGAATAAGAAGCGGGCCACGGACCCTGTGGGCCAGCGCCGCGAGCTGAACGCGAAAGCAAAGGACAACGCCGCCGGGGCGGATTTACTCGACGCCTACGTCTTTACCGACTGGTATGCGGGGGAGATACCGATTGCGGCACGCTACGGGCGTCAGGTGGTGAATTGGGGGGAGAGTACCTTCATTCTTGGCGGTATCAACGCCATCAACCCGATTGACGTGCCGGCATTCCGCGCCCCGGGGGCGGAGCTGAAGGACGTGCTCATGCCCATTGAGATGCTCTACACGTCTGTCGGCCTGACTGCAGACGTCACATTGGAGGCGTTTGTACAGACCAACTGGGAGCCGTTCCGCATCGACGATTGTGGCACGTTTTTCTCGACCGCGGACGTGGCCGCGGACGGTTGTGGGCCGGTGCTGCTAGCCGGCCAGGTGCCGGATTCCCAAGCGTTGGACGAAGGTTTCGTGGCACCGCGGTTGGGTGATAAAGAGCCGGGGGACAAGGACCAGTTTGGCGTGGCGCTCCGCTGGTATGTGAACCCGCTGGAAGCGGAACTGGGCTTCTACTACACCCGTTACCACAGCCGCTTGCCCTACATCAGCGGGGTGGTGAACAATCCGGCGTCGCCGGAAGGCACGCAGATGACCGACCCGACTGCGCCGGACAGCCGATTCCCGAGCTATTTCATCGACTATCCCAAGGGCATTGACCTGTTCGGGGTGAGTTTTAACACCACCTTGCCGACCGGTACCTCACTGGGTGCGGAATACAGTTACCGGCCAAACATGCCGATCCAGTGGAACACCTTTGAGCTGATATACGGTGGCTTGCAACAGCGGGGACCGGATGGTCAGACCATCAGTAAACTGGAACAGCGTGAGCAGGCCAAAGGCGTCAACTACGCCGGCCAGGCGGTCGATGGCTACGATCGCTACGGGGTATCACAGGCCCAGGCGACGGTGATCCACTTTATAGAGCGCACCATGGGCGCCGCCCGCTTCATTATCGTCGGTGAAATAGGGGCCACCTACGTCCACGATCTGCCCGGCTTGTCCGAGGCCCGTTACGGTCGCTCCGGCGCCTTCGGGGTGGGCCCGGTGCCTCTGGACGGTCCCAGTTTCTCCGGGGATTACTGCAGCGAGGGGGTCAGCGATGCGGACCCACGCCTGAACATCAACGCCAGCTACTGCACCAACGACGGCTTCACCACCTCGTTTTCCTGGGGTTACCGCACCCTGTTCGCCTGGGATTATCCGAATGCGGTGGCCGGTATCAACCTGATGCCCAAAGTGTTTCTCTCTCACGATGTAAAAGGGTATGCGCCAGACCCCGGCGGTAACTTCAAGGAAGGCAACAAGTCCATAGGGCTTGGGCTGGATGCCAGCTACCAGAACGCCTATCAGGCGTCACTCAGTTACACCAATTACTTTGGTGGCGATTTCAATGAAATTAACGACCGTGACTTTATAGCCGCGTCAATTTCTTACGCTTTTTAAACACTCGGGAACCGAAGGAGATTTGTCCCATGAAAATGATGCGAACTTTGCTATGCAGTACGGTGGCCAGTGCCCTGCTGGCTGCCGGGCCGGCGGTTGCCGCGGTAGCGCCGACGGAAGCGGCCAAACTTGGCGACACCCTGACCCCGATGGGAGCGATTAAAGCGGGTAACGGGAAGGAGATCCCCGCCTGGACCGGTGGCCTGGTGACTCCGCCGGCGGGATTCAGGGGTGACGGCCGTTACGTGGATCCGTTTCCCGAAGATCAGGAGTTGTTCCGTATTGATCAAAGCAACGTCGACCAGTACGCCGATCGCCTGACCCCGGGGCAGGTGGCGATGATCAACACCTACAGCACCTATTTTATCCCGGTGTATGAGACCCGGCGCTCGGCAACCTACCCCGAGTCGGTGCAGCAGAAGACCAGGGAAAATGCGACCGAGGTGACGCTGATCGACAGTGGCAACGGTCTGCAAAATTACCAGACCGCCATACCGTTTCCGATTCCGCAAAATGGTCTGGAGGCAATATTCAACCACATCACCCGCTATCGGGGGGGCTCGGTCACCCGCAATGTGGCTCAGGTGACGCCCCAGCCGAACGGTGAATTCAGCCCGGTCAAGTTCACCGAGTCGTTCACCGAGCGGGTTGAATTGAGGGACTACAAGCCGTCGGAAGACGACAACGTGATGTTCTACTTCAAGCAGGAGATCAACGCGCCCGCCCGTCTGGCGGGGAACGTCCTGCTGATTCATGAAACCATCAACCAGGTCAAGGAACCCAGGCGCGCCTGGCTGTACAACTCCGGCCAGCGCCGGGTGCGGCGCGCGCCGAACGTGGCCTACGATGGTCCGGGTACCGCCGCCGACGGCCAGCGCACGACCGACAACCTGGATCTCTACAACGGTGCGCCGGACAAGTACAACTGGGAGCTGAAGGGCCGCAAGGAACTGTATATTCCCTACAACTCCTACCGGTTGGCCAGCGGCGACCTGCGTTACAGCGACATCATCAAACCTGGTCACATCGATCAAAGCCTGGCGCGTTATGAGCTGCACCGGGTCTGGCATGTGACCGCAACGCTGAAGGATGAGGAGCGGCATGTCTATCAGGTGCGCGACTTTTACATCGATGAGGACAGCTGGCAGATTGCCGTGGTTGATCATTACGACGGCCGCGGCAACCTGTGGCGGGTAGCCGAAGCCCACGCCATGCAGATTTACGACGCGAAGCTGCCGGCCTACGCGTTTGAAACCCTCTACGATCTGCTGTCCGGTCGCTACCTGGTGATGGGTATGACCAACGAAGAAAGCTCCCCGTACGTCTACGGGACCGAGCGTAATTCACGGGAATACACCCCCGCCGCGCTGCGGCGTGCCGGTGTCCGTTAACCGCACAAGGGGGTAAGGAGACCCCTGGCCGGGGTAGTTGCCGGCCAGGGGCCGCCGGTCAGCCGCCGCCAGGCCGGCTCAGAGAGGCGGTCACCTCGGTGTTCTCCGCCAAGGACACGAACTGATTGGTGGTGCCATCGAGGGCGTCGATGCGCCCGGATTCGATATCGTAGACCCAGCCGTGCAGGGTCAGGCGACCTTCCCGGAGGGCCAGGTGCACCGAGGGGTGGGTCTTGATGTTGGACAGTTGGGCGAGGATGTTCTCCCGCACCATGGAAGCCACGCAGGCGCGCTGGTTTTCATGGGTCCGGGCTTCGTTGACGATTTTGGCGGAATCGGCGTAGCGCAACCAGTGCCCCACCGCTGGCATTTGATCCATATTCTGGCCGGTGGCTATAGCGGTCATGGCGCCACAGTCGGAATGACCGCAAATGACAATGTCGGTCACCTTCAACGCTGATACGGCGTATTCCACCGACGCGGAGACCCCTCCCGGTTCCGGGCCATAGGAGGGCACAATATTACCCGCATTGCGGATCACAAACAGACCGCCGGGATCGTGCTGGGTAACAAGTTCCGGTACCAGGCGACTGTCGGAGCAGGAGATAAACAGCGTGCGGGGGTTCTGTTGGTTCGCCAGATTCTTGAACAGATCGGCGCGTTCCGGGTACACCTCATTCTGAAATTTCAAAAAACCTTCAATAATGTCTTTCATCACGAAAGGCTCCAAGCCACTACCTGATTGATATCATTCATCTTACGTTCAGCACTTTGCAAGGTAAAAGAATGGTTGGTTATAAGTGAACCGGCCTTGTTGCGTGCCAATTTGGACAAATCGAACCGGCGGTGGATTATGCGCCTCGGCGCGGCCCGTTGGTATTACCCATAAGCACAACAAACGGGCACGGCCTCGACCTTCAGTTCCGCACCGGCACCACCACCCGGCCACGCACCTGGCCGTCCAGCAGCTGGCGGGCCGCGTCGATGGCGTCCGCCAAAGCGATGTCGGTGGTCAGACTGTCCAGCAGGGCGGTGTCCATGGTATCGGCCAGCCGCTGCCAGGCGTCCAGGCGCTCACTGCGGGGGGCCATCACGCTGTCGATGCCGTACAGGGTGATGCCCCGTAAAATGAACGGTGCCACGGTGGCCGGCAAGTCCATCCCCGCCGCCAGACCGCAAGCGGCCACTGCCCCCCGGTACTGGATGCCGGCACACACGTTGGCCAGCACCTGACTGCCGGCCACATCCACCGCGCCCGCCCAGGTTTCTGCCGCCAGCGGCTTGCCCGGGCCGCTGAGTTCGGCGCGGTCGAGAATGTTGTTGGCCCCCAGTGACCGGAGGAAGTCCGACTCTTCCATGCGCCCGGTGACTGCGGTCACACTGAAACCCAGCCTGGCCAGCAAGGCGACCGCAATGCTGCCAACCCCGCCGGCCGCACCGGTGACCAGTATGTCGCCCGAGGCGGGGGTCAGGCCGTGTTTCTCCAGTGCCATCACGCACAGCATGGCGGTGTAGCCGGCGGTACCCAGGGCCATGGCGTGCCGGCTGCTCATGGTCGCCGGTAGCGGAATCAACCAGTCGCCGGACACCTGGGCTTTTTCCGCCAGCCCGCCCCAGTGCTTTTCACCCACCCCCCAGCCATTGAGGATTACCTGGTCTCCGGGTTTAAAATCGGGGTGCTCGGAGTGCGCGACCCGGCCGGCAAAATCAATCCCCGGAATCATCGGATACTGTTTGGCAATCGGTGCCCGACCGGTGATGGCCAGGGCGTCTTTGTAGTTGAGGGTGGAGTACTCCACATCCACCTGGACATCGCCGGCGGGTAACCGGGCTTCGTCCACCTCGCGCAACGCGACCTGCTGCTCATCCCGGGTGCCTTCAATCACAATTGCTGTAAACATGACCATCTCCATTTTTGTTGGTTGTTTGTTCTCAGGTTTCGGCAAGGCCGTAGTCGGTTGGCGTGCTGAGATTGCCCAGGGCGGTGTTGTCGAACAGCGGTCGCCCTTCCCACAGGCCGTCTGCAACCTGAAGAGTAACCTGATTCATGATGGTTTGGGCAAGTTTCAGGGTGGCGAGCGCGGGAGGCATGTCTCTGGGGGTTACCATGGCCAGCGACCGGTGAAGCTCCGGGGTGTCGATGGGCACCGCGACCAGTTCATTGCGCATGACCATCTCGTGCACGGAGGCCAGGGACAGTACGGTATACCCCAGCCCCCGCTGCACCAGGTCGGTCAGCAGGGGCCAGGCATTGACCTCAATGGCGACCTGCAGTTGCTGCTGATGCTTCATGGCTTCCTTTTCCAGCAGTTCGCGCAGACCGTGCTTCTCTTCGGGCATCACCAGCGGCAGGTTGAGCACCGCTTGCAGGGAAATGCTCGGGCATTGGGCCAGCTCACTGTGAGGGGGGCAAATCAGGTAAAAGCGTTCTTCAATCAGTGGCGTGCGTTGCACATTCTTCTGTTTGCCGTGGTGGTAAGTAATCGCCAGATCCACCCGATGCTGCGACACCATCTGCTGTAAGGTGCCGCTCATGGCCGATTTGACCGACAGAGTGACGCGGGGATAATTGCGCCGATACTCCTCAATGACCCCTGCGGCGAAGGTGCGCGCTGCGGTCGGCAGCATGCCGAGTACGATGTTCCCGGTCACTTCGCCGGCGATGGCGGCCACTGCCGCCTGGGTGCGCTCCAGTTCCTGGAAAATAGCCTGGGCTTTTTCATACAGCAGTTCACCGGCGGCGGTGAGCGCCACGCCGCGGCCGTGACGCACAAACACCTCGACAGCCAGCGCTTCTTCCATCAAGCGGATCTGACGGCTGAGGGCCGGCTGGGCGACGAACAGTTTTTCGGCAGCACGGCTGAAACTGCCGACCCTGGCGATGGTCAGGAAGGTGTTGAGCTGGCGAAGGTCAATGTTCAGCTGGAACGACATATACGGCTCCTGCCCGGAAAGGCCGTTAAAAGGTGAGCGGGCACGCCGAGATCAGCGTGGAAAACTGCTAGCCATACAAAAAGTATATAGGCTGTATATAAAGTATATAATAGAGGTATTTTGAGCCTGGTGGTATTCTGATCACCGTCTATCAACATCGCAACGAGACGACCGTATGACCAACACCAACTTACATGCCGAAAATGAGGGATTGAGTGGGTTTCGGGAACTCCTCGGTTTCACCGTGACGGAGTGGAGCCCCGGACGTGTGGTCATCGATGCGCCGGTGCTTGCGCACCATCTCAACCGCAACGGTTTCGTGCACGGCGGGGTTCTGACTTCCCTGCTGGATAGCGCGTCCGGGCTGTGCGGGACCTTTTGCCCGGTACCCGGCAACATTCGCCGCTGCGGCACTGTCTCGCTGGCTACGCAATTCATGAGTCCGGTTCAGGACGGGGTGTTGCGCGTGGTGGCCCGGCAATTGAGCCGGGGGCGCAAAATCTTTTTTACCGACGCTCAGGTCCATTGTGGCGACACGCTCGTGGCGACCGCGCAGGGTTCCTTTCGTTACATCCTGGGGGGCGACAACGAAGAGGGCGTGCCGGCGTCGCAGTGATGGCAACAGCGACGGCAATGTTCCGCTTCCGGTCGAGTCTGGCCTATCTGGCCCTGGGTGCGAGCCTGGCGACCTTTTTACCGGGGAGCGCGTCTGCGGTGGTGGTGATCGCGGGCGTGGCGATTTTGCTGGGGTGGCGGCAACTGCGTCCCGTCGCCCGGGGAATCGCCGTGCTGGTCTTCGCCGTCAGCCTGTTTTCCCTGTTGGCAGACCCCGGTGTGCTTGCCAGCGCCAGCCAGAGTATGGCCGGTATTGTCGGCTTGGTACTGGCGGTGATGCTGCTGTCGGCGGTGCTCAGCACCTCCGAGGATTTAGGTGTGATTTCGCGGAGTTTGTTCAATGGGCGCTCTGCCAGTCGTTATCTGGGCTTGAGTCTGGGCACCTGGATGCTGTCCTTTCCACTGAATTTCGGGGCCGTGGGGCTGACCGCGCCGATGATTGGTCAGCAGGTGCAGAGTGCCGGTGATGGCGCCTCCACGCGCAACGCGGCCCGGGCCGTGCTCCGCGGGTTTGGTGGTTCGCCCATGGCGTCGCCCTTGTCGATCGCGGTGGTCATGACGATCACCCTGTTGCCAGGGCTGGCCAGTTGGACACTGCTGGTCTGGAGCGTGCCATTTGCATTGACCTACCTGTTGGTCGGGGCTTTGTTCCGGGAGCAGGAAATGGCTGTGCCGGCACAGGCGCAGGTCACCGCCAGCAGTGATGAACGGGCCCTGTGGCCCTGGCTGAGATTTATTGGCCTGGCGCTGTTGATTGCGCTGCAGGCCTTTGCCCTCAATACTTGGGTAAACCTCAAGTATTCGCAGGCGGTGACGCTGAGCTGCCTTACCGCAGTCACCCTGCTGCTCGCGGTGAGGCGCTTGGTGACCGGGGTCGCCAATCTGCCGTCCATGGCGAATGTGGCGAATGAACTTGCCATCATGGGGGGCGCGTCCTTTCTGGGTGGTGCCCTGGCGGTCATGGCACTGAGTTCGCTGGGCAGTCATTTCGCCTTGCCGGACTGGGCGTACCCGGTGACCGTGTTCTGTATTCCCTGGCTGTTCTTTGCCGCCGGGGCGATGGGCGCCAACCCCATCGTTTCGGCATCCGTGATCGGCGGTGTTTTGGGGCCGCTCTGGCCGGAACCGGCGCTATTGGGACTGGGTGTCGCCATGGTAACCGGTTGGGGGGTGAGTACCGCGGGTACACCCTATACCGCCAACGTTATGCTGTTGGAACGGTTTACCGGCTATAAAACCCGGATGGCTACCTATGGCTGGAACCTGTCCTTTTCACTGTTTTTTCTGGGGCTCAGCGGCTGTTTCAGCGCAACCATCGTGCTTGTCTCGTCCTGAACTTTAGACCTCGCTTCTGAAATCCAGAGGCTCACTAGTTTGCTGTCCTGCTGATTGGGCAGAATTCGTCAACTTGCAATGTATGGAGGCCGTGATGGCGCTTGATCAAGAAACCCTGAACCAGTTTGTCGACAGTGTTCGCCGCTATGTGCGCGAACGCCTCATTCCGTTGGAAATGCAGGTTGCGGAAGACGATCTGATCCCGGAAGAAGTGATTGACGAAATGAAGGAGATGGGGCTGTTCGGACTGTCCATCCCGGAGGAGTTTGGTGGTCTGGGTCTGAGCATGGCCGAAGAAGTGGCCATCATCCAGGAGATGGGTTACACCTCGCCGGCGTTTCGTTCCATGTTCGGTACCAACGTTGGCATCGGCTCCCAGGGCATCGTGATTGACGGTACCCCCGAGCAGAAAGCCCATTATTTGCCCAAGCTGGCCAGCGGCGAACTGGTGGGGTCGTTTGCGCTCACCGAAGCTGACGCCGGCTCGGATGCGGGTTCGGTGATGACCAGCGCCCGACGGGATGGCGATGGGTACATCCTGAATGGCACCAAGCGCTTTATCACCAACGCACCCCGCGCCGGCGTGTTCACCGTGATGGCCAGAACCGGCACCCGCGAAGAAGGCGGACGGGGGTGTCGGCGTTCCTGGTGGACGCGGATCTGCCGGGTATTTCCTTGGGACAGCCGGACAAGAAGATGGGGCAGAAGGGGGCGCACACCTGTGACGTTATCTTCGACAACGTCCGGGTGCCGGCGGATGCCCTGATTGGCGGCAAAGAGGGTCAGGGATTCAAAACCGCGATGAAGGTACTGGATCGCGGGCGTTTGCACATCAGTGCCCTGAGTGTGGGCACGGCCAAACGCCTGATTGATGAAAGCCTTGGTTACGCCACCCAGCGCAAGCAGTTTGGCACTGAAATCGCCAACTTCCAGCTGGTGCAGGCCATGCTGGCCGACAGCCAGACCGAGTATTACGCCGGTAAGTGCATGGTGGAAGAAACCGCCCGCTCTTACGACGCGGGCACCGCCGTGGCCATGAACGCGGCCAGCTGCAAACTGTACTGTACCGAAATGGTGGGCCGGGTGGCCGACCGCGCGGTACAGATTCACGGCGGCGCCGGCTACATCAGTGAATACTGTGTGGAGCGTTTCTACCGGGATGTGCGCTTGTTCCGGCTGTACGAGGGCACCTCGCAGATTCAGCAACTGGTGATCGCCAAACAGATGATTCGTAACAGTCAGGACGCAGTCTAAGCCGGGAGTTAGCTATGTCAGGCCCTTTATCAGGTATTCGTGTGCTTGATCTGTCCCGCGTTATGGCGGGGCCCTGGTGCACCCAGATTCTCGCGGATTTGGGCGCCGAGGTTATCAAAATTGAACGTCCGGGTGTGGGGGATGACACCCGTCATTGGGGGCCACCCTGGCTGAAGGATGCGCAGGGCAAGGCCACCAAACAGTCTGCGTATTATCTGTCCGCCAACCGGGGCAAACACTCGGTGACCGTGGACCTTGGCAGCCCGGATGGACAGGCACTGATCAAGGAGCTGGCGGCCGAGTGCGACGTGCTGGTGGAAAACTTCAAAACCGGGGGGTTAGCAAAAAAAGGACTGGGCTATGCGGATCTGGCCAGTATCAACCCGGGGCTGGTGTATTGCTCCATCACCGGATTCGGACAAACCGGCCCCATGGCCAATGACGCCGGCTACGACTATCTGATTCAGGCGCAGTCCGGGTTGATGAGCATTACCGGGGTCGCCGACGGGCAGCCCGGTGCAGGCCCGCAACGGGTCGGCATGGCGGTAGCGGACCTGACCACCGGCATGAACGCCGTAGTGGCCATTCTTGCGGCCATTCACCATCGCTCCAAAACAGGGGAGGGCCAGCACATCGACATGGCCCTGCTGGACGTGCAGGTCAGCTGGCTGGCGAATCAGGCACTGAACTATTTCTGCAGTGGCGAGGTGCCGGGGCGCACCGGGGAGTACCACCCGAACCTGGCCCCCTATCAGCCGTTCCCGACCCAGGATGGCCAGGTCATCATCGCGGTGGGCAACGACGGTCAGTTCCAACGCCTGTGCGACGCGCTGGGGTGCCCTGAACTGGCGGAAGATGCTCGCTTTGCCACCAATCCACAACGGGTTCAGCACCGGCCGGAGCTGGTGGGCAAACTGTGTGAGATCACGCGCACCCGCACCAGCCGGGAATGGATGGATCGCCTGATCGGGGTGCATGTGCCCTGCGGCCCTATTCAGAACATTGCGGAGGTGTTTGAGGATCCGCAGGTGCAAGCCCGTCACATGAAGGTCGAACTGGAGCACCCGCAAGTGGGCAAGGTGCCGGGCATCGCCAATCCGATCAAATTCTCCAAGACCCGGCAGGTCTATCGCAAGGCTCCGCCTCTGCTGGGCGAAGATACGGACGCTGTGCTGCAGCGCTTGCTGGCCAAATCCCCGGAAGAGATCGCCGCCCTGCGCGCCCGTGGCGTGCTGTAATCGGTTCGCACATTTCTCTAGGCCCCCGGCCCGCCAGCCATGAGGCGGCCCGGGGCGTTTCATCTGACAGGAGAGTCACCTTTATGTTGGTTTCTTATCATCGAGTCGACGAGCTGGGTGTGATCACGATTAACAACCCGCCGGTTAACGCTCTGTCCCACGGCGTGCGCCAGGGCGTGCAGCAAGCGATCACTGCCGCTCAGGCCGACGACTCCAAAGCCATTGTTATCCTGTGTGAGGGCCGTACCTTTATCGCGGGTGCGGATATCACCGAATTCGGCAAGCCCATGCAGGCGCCTTCCTTGCCCGAGGTCAATGCGGCGCTGGAAGCGTCTGCCAAACCGGTGATTGCCGCGCTCCATGGCACGGCTCTGGGCGGTGGTTTGGAACTGGCGTTGAGCTGCCATTACCGGTGTGCCACAGCCAGCGCCAAAGTCGGGTTGCCGGAAGTGACTCTGGGGCTGATCCCCGGGGCGGGCGGCACCCAGCGGGTACCCCGGTTAATCGGCGTGCCGGCCGCTTTGGACATGATCACCGGCGGCCACAGGATTGGGGCGGAACAAGCGTTGGCACTGGGGCTGATCGATCGTCTGCTGGACGACACCCTTGAGGCCGGCGCGCTGGCCTACGCCCGGGAGCTGGTGGCCGCGGGCGCCGGACCAAGGCGGATCCGCGACATGAGCATCGCGGCCGACAGCTGTGACCCGGACACCATTGCGGCGTATCGCGACCGCTTGCACAAACGGCGCCGGGGCCAGGAGGCGCCGCAGATCATCGTCGATTGTGTCGAGGTGGCGATGACCACGCCGTTCGATGAAGGTCTGGCGTATGAGCGCGCCCGGTTCGTCGAGCGCACCCAGTCTGAACAGTCCGCAGCGTTGCGGCACATGTTCTTTGCCGAGCGTCAGGCGCCGAAAGTGCCGGGGTTGGACCAAGCGGTCGCGCCGCGCAACATTGAGCGGGTGGCGGTGGTGGGTGCCGGCACCATGGGCGGCGGCATCGCCATGGCGTTCGCCAACGCGGGCATACCGGTCACCCTGCTGGAGCGTGACCAGGAAGGCCTGGACGCTGGTCTGGCGCTGATTGACAAGAATTACGGGATCACCGTCAGCAAGGGCAAACTGACCCCGGACGAGGCGAGCGAACGGCAGGCGCTGATTGCCGGCACCACGGATTACCAGGCGCTGGCCAAGGTCGAGCTGGTGATCGAGGCGGTGTTTGAAAACATGGACGTCAAGAAGCAGGTGTTTGCGCGTCTTGATGAGGTCTGTAAACCCGGCGCGATTCTGGCGACCAACACCTCCTATCTGGACATAAACGAAATTGCCGCAGCCACCACCCGGCCCGAGGACGTGGTGGGTCTGCACTTCTTCAGTCCGGCCAACGTCATGCGTTTGCTGGAGGTGGTGCGTGCCGCGCACACGGCCGATGCGGTCATCGCCACGGCCATGGCACTGGGTCGCCGGATTGGTAAGGTGCCGGTGCTGGCCGGGGTGTGCTTTGGCTTCATTGGTAACAGGATGTTGCGACAGTACGTGCGCGAAGCCCAGTTGTGCCTGATTGAAGGCGCCGAGCCGGCGCAGATCGACGGGGTGCTGACCCGCTTTGGTATGGCCATGGGGCCGTTGGCGGTGGGCGACCTGTCCGGGCTGGATATCAGCTACAAGGCCCGCCAGGCATTGACCCGGGAGCAAAAGGGCGACCCGCGCAGCTATGCAATCGCCGATGCGCTGGTGGAAATGGGCCGGCTGGGGCAAAAAACCGGAGCCGGCTATTACCGTTATGATCCGCAAACCCGGGCCCGCACTGCCGACCCGGAGGTTCTGGCAGTGATTGAGGCACAAGCGGAGAAACACGGGGTAACCCGCCGTGAGCTGAGCGATGAGGAAATTCTGGATCGCCATTTGATGGCCCTGATCAATGAGGGTTTCCGTATCCTTGAAGAAGGCATCGCCCAGCGTCCGAGTGATATCGACGCCGTGTATGTGCACGGTTACGGGTTCCCGGCGTACCGGGGCGGCCCCATGTTCTACGCCGGCCGGCGCGGCCTGCGGGCGGTGCGGGAGCGCATCGAGGGTCTTCACGCCAGCACCGGGGAAGCCCATTGGCAGCCTGCACCGCTGTTGGTGGAACTGGTCGAGGCTGACCAGACGCTGGATGACTGGCTGGCCAGCCGCACGCGGGCCGCCGGGCAGTAATCCGGAGGCTGTTGTAGCCCTCGAATTCCGGTTCCGGGTGCTTGCCCGGGGCCGGACACCCTGCTTGCCTCTCTTGCTTCTCTGAACCCGGCTCCGTTTCCGGGACTGCTGCTGATCCTCAATACCATCCTTTGCAATCAGTCGGTCACCGCTGTGGTCCCGTGGCTGAACAAAAACACCTTGCACCTGTTCATTGAATATGTGAAATTACGCACAGAGTAATGAGCGAACACAAGTTCGATACGCGAACATGATTGTCACTGAGTAGGACACGCACAAAAATGATCAAGTTAATGAAAAGCCGTGTAAAAAGTAAGATTATGTGGACCCTGGCTGCTGCCTCGCTGACCTGTGGAGGGCTGGCTCAGGCGGATGAGTGGCCAACCGACAACATTCGTTTGGTGGTGCCCTACTCAGCCGGTGGCACAACGGATCTGTTAACCCGCAAGGTTGCGGACCTGTTGCAAAAAGAGCTCACCACTGTGGTGGTAGAGAACCGCCCGGGCGCCGGTTCTACCGTGGCCACCGGCCAA
Organism: Marinobacter sp. X15-166B; assembly: GCF_001752365.1. GTDB lineage: Bacteria > Pseudomonadota > Gammaproteobacteria > Pseudomonadales > Oleiphilaceae > Marinobacter. The sequence goes on from NZ_MEIY01000001.1 coordinate 1,680,657, forward strand.
CTGGCTCGTGGTGGACGCGGCTCTGACCACATGCTGTTGATGGCTTCGCCCGGCCACACCATTGGTGCCTCTATTTATCCGAATTTGCGGTACGACCCGGTGGAGGACTTTACTTTCGTACGCAACGTGATCAACATCCCCAATGTGATGGTGGTTCCGGTGGTCAGCCCTTACAACACCGTGGCTGAATTCATCGAAGGCGCCCGCGAAAAGGAACTGTCCTTCAGTTCGTCGGGTATTGGCAGTTCCATCCACATGTCGGGTGAGCTGTTCAAAAGCATGACCAAAACCAACATGGTGCACGTACCTTTCCGGGGGTCCGGTGAGGCGCTGCCGGCCTTGTTATCGGGTGACGTGGATGTGTCGTTCGAGAATATGCCCACGGTCTACCCACACATCAAGTCGGGCAAGCTGAAAGCACTGGCGGTCACCACGGCGGAAGCCTCCGAGTTTTTGCCGGGCGTACCGACCATCCGGGAGGCGGGTAAGGGCTACGGTCTGGAAGACTTCGAAACCTCGGCCTGGTTTGGCCTGATTGCGCACAAGTCTTTCCCGGAAGAGGGCATCGACAAGCTGCAGGCGGCCCTGGATAAAGTGATGGCCAGTGAAGAATTCAAAAACTTCCTGCCACAGTTTGGTGCCGAGGCTGGCCGGGTGAGCGGCGACGAATTCCGCCAGTTCATTGAAAGTGAATTGCAAAAATGGTCTGCGGTAGCGGAAGATGCCAATCTGAAGCGGTAACAGACGCAGCATTCGGGGCGGGGCTTATCCATCAAGGTGCCCCGCCTTTTTTCTTTGAGAACGATCGGCAAACAGGGCCTAATCATGGAAAATTCCGAGCAAATATTCGTTGAGAGCAGTGAATCCCAGTGCGGCAGATGGAACCCGAACTCGATTCTGGGGGGCGTTTTTTCCATTCTGGCGCTGTGTTTCCTGTATTACGTAGTGCCCACCCACATCGAGCTGCCTTACCACATGCAGCACCCCTTGCTGTCGCCGCAATTTCTGCCGCAGCTGGCGGGCTGGATGGTGTTGGTGTTGTCGCTGCTGCTGATGATTGATGGTCTGCTCAAGCCACCCAAGCGGGAAGCCGCTGATGAATACCGGCGCGGGGTTCCGGTGTTACGCCAGGTACTGATGCTGGTCGCCGGTATTCTCTATGCGGTGTTTTTTGAACAGCTGGGTGCCATAGGCAGCGGTGTGCTGGCGACGGCCCTGCTGTTCCTGGCCAGCGGGTTACGCAGTGTCTGGGTGTATGCGTTGGTGATTGTCTTCCCCGTGGTTGTGACCCTGTTGTTTATACACGTGCTCAATGTGCCGCTGCCGGCGGGTACGCTGTGGGAGTCGCTGTCGTTGATCTGAACCCCTGCTGGATAGGGCGTGAGCAGATGCAAGGTGTCCGTCCGATGTCAGACTATACGTTTTAGGGATACTCAAAATGGAAAACTTTTCAGAGGTTATGGCACTTTTCCTGAGTGTCGATAATTTCCTTGCCATCGCGGCGGGAGTGTTGGTCGGCGTCGTAGTGGGCGCCATCCCGGGGCTGACGGCCACCATGGCGGTAGCGCTGGCGTTGCCCTTTACCTTTTCCATGGAACCGGTGACCGCCATTCTGTTACTGGTGGGCATCTACAAGGGGGGTATGTACGGCGGCTCGATCACCGCCATTCTGATCCGCACCCCGGGGTCGCCGGCATCCGCCTGCACCTTGCTGGACGGTTATCCCATGGCGCAGCAGGGCAATGCCAAGAAAGCGTTGAAGACCGCCCTCTACTCCTCCGTGGTGGCGGACATGATTTCCAACCTTGCGCTGATCTTTTTTGCCTCCTATCTGGCCAAAATTGCCCTCAATTTTGGCCCTCCCGAATACTTCTGGCTCATCTGTTTCTCGTTGACCATCATCGTCTCGGTGTCGGGAAGCTCTGTGATCAAGGGGCTGATTGCGGCGAGTCTGGGGATCATTCTGTCCACCGTCGGCCTGGACGCAGTCTACGGGACCCAGCGCCTGACTTTCGACAACTACAACCTGATGGACCGCATCTCTTTCATACCGCTGCTGATCGGGCTGTTTGCCATTCCCGAGATCATTGATTTTTATATGACCCGAGTGGCGCCCCATGTGCGCACTGCGGTGGCGGGCGCCTCACTGAGCTGGAAAGAGTTCAAAGGCATGCTGAAAACGGTGGTCCGTGGCAGTTTCATCGGTGTAATCATCGGGGCGATTCCCGGCACCGGCGCAACGACTGCAGCGTTCATTTCCTACAGCGAGGCCAAGCGGACCTCACCCCGGAAAGACAACTTCGGCAAGGGTGAGCCTGAAGGGGTAGCTGCAGCCGAAGCGGGCAATAACGGGGTGGCGGGCGCCACGCTGATTCCACTGTTGTCCCTGGGTATCCCCGGTGACGTGATCACCGCCATTATTCTGGGGGCGTTCATGATCCACGGTCTGACACCGGGTCCGGTGTTGTTCCAGGAAAACCTGACCCTGGTGTACGCACTGTTTTGCGGCATCATGATCAGCTCGTTCGTGCTGGTGTTCGTGGGCAACGCGGCCATTCGGTACTTTTCCATCATTGCGGACATTCCCAAAACCATCCTGCTGCCCATCGTGCTCATGTTCTGTATCTACGGGGCTTATGCGGTCAACAACAGCACCTTTGATATCGGCCTGATGCTGGCGTTCGGTGTGCTCGGGTTCGTGTTCAACCGCACGGGAATGGCCGCAGCACCCTTCCTGATCGGCTTTATTCTCGGGCCCATGTTTGAAGACAATCTGAGACGGACCATGCTGATCAGTAAGGGCGACCTGTCGATCTTCTTCCGCGGACCGATCACCTGGGTGTTTGTGTTGCTCACCGTGGCGTCGCTGGCGTTTGCGATTCGACGCTATTGGGTCACCCGCAAAGAGGAGGCCCTGGCCTGACGGATCTGATGTGAGTCCGTATCCCGGTCACAAACAAAAACCCCCAGCTGTGCTGGGGGTTTTTTGCGTTGCGGCAGTGTCAATCAGCCGCCAGTGGCCGACCGTCTTTCATGCACATGCGTTCCCGGTTCATTTGTGTCACCCGGGTGATCCCCAGCAAGGCCATGTTCCGCTCAATTTCTGCAGACAGCAGGTCCGCCGCATGGCGGACTCCCGCCTCGCCGGCATAAGCGGCGGCGTAATTGAAGGGCCGGCCCACAAACACAAATTTGGCGCCCAAGCCAAGTGCCTTGAGCACATCACTGCCCCGGCGGAACCCGCTGTCAATCATGACCGGCAGGTTCACCGCGCTCACGATGGCCGGCAGAACATTTAGCGGAGCGATGGCACCGTCGAGCTGGCGACCGCCATGGTTGGAGACGATGATGCCATCCGCCCCGTAGGTCTCTGCCTTGACCGCATCCTCCGGGTGCAGAATGCCCTTGACGATCAGATTGCCGGGCCAGAGCCGGCGAACCAGAGCGAGAGACTCCCAGTTCAGATGGCTTCGGCCCGAGAAATCCCGATTCACGTGTTTCGAAATAATCGGGATGCCCCGTGTTGCGTAGTTGTTTTCAAAATGTGGCACACCGGAGTGGACCAGGGTTCTGAGGAAGGTGCCGAACAGCCATCGGGGCCGCAGCAGTCCATCCAGAAACAGGCGCGGACTGGGCCGCAAGGGTGAGGTGAACCCGGCGCGTACATTGTTTTCACTGTTGGGTGGAACCGGGAAATCAACGGTGATGACCAGATTTTTGAAGCCCGCGTTTGCCACCCGGGCGAGCAAGGCTTCGATGCCCGCGTCATCGCCGGGCAGGTAAGCCTGGAACCAGTCCGTGCCCTCCGGGCCGCGCAGTTCCTCCAGCGGAATCAGCGAGGAGCCACTCATGATCATCGGAATCCCGGCTTTGGCCGCCGCCCGGGCCAGCACCTGATCCCCGCGGTAGGCGGACAGGGCACTGATTCCCATCGGTGCGATACCAAAGGGTGCGTCGTAGCGCGTGCCGAACAGCTCGGTTTGCAGTGACACTCGGGAGACATCGACGAGCGCCCTGGGGAAAAAACAATAATCATCGAAGGCGTGCCGGTTGGCGTGCAGGGTCTTGCCATCTTCGGCGGCATTGGCGACATAACCGAACAGCGGCCGTGGCAGCGTCTTTTGGGCGGCCTTTTCGAAATCATGCAAATTCAGAATTGAGGCCAAACGCCTGTGCTGATAGTTCATCTATTTATCCTTATGGTCCCTGTGGATCCTGGGTGTCGGGTCAGCCGACCGTGACCCCGCCACAGACAAACAGGGTCTGGCCGGTGACGAAGCCGCTGCGGTCGTCACAATAGAAGCTGACGGCTTGCGCCACATCGTCTGGCTGTCCCATACGCCGGACCGGAATGTTGTCAATGATGCGCCGGGCACGCTCGGAATCACGGGGGTTGTTCTGCCAGAATGCGCTGGTAGCTATAGGGCCGGGCGCCACACAGTTGACGGTAATGCCATGCTCCGCAAGCTCTAACGCCCAGGTTCTGGCCATGGATTGCAGGGCGCCTTTGGTGGCACTGTAAATGGTGCGCTCCTCTTTGCCCAATACCACGCGGCTTGTATTCAGTACGATGCGGCCCATGCCCAGAGCCTTCATACCCGGCAACAAAGCCTGGGTGCAGACCAGGGCTGAACGCACGTTCAGATGCATGAGGTGATCGAAATCCGCCAGCCTGGTCTCTTCCAGGGAAGCCGGCGCAACAACCCCCACATTATTGACCAGACGGGACACCGGATAACGGCCGGCGATGTCGACCATAAGCTCATGGGTGGCCTCGGCGTCGCTCAGGTCGATTTGGTGCGCGTCCGCTTTCAGGGCGTCCGCCTCCGGCGCCACGATGTCTGCCACGATCACGCGGTAGCCATCCTGCCGGAGCCGCAGGGCGATGGCCTGACCGATATTTCTGGCGCCACCGGTGACGACCGCACAGGGTTGATGTACAGGTGTGTTCTGAGCTGAATCTGGGCTCATCGAGATATCCTTTGAGTACGTGGGTCGACTGGTCCATTGCCAGTGTGAGCGTTGTCACCAGAGGAGCCCGGCGACGCAGCATTTGCGGCCGTATGGTCGCGCACCGGCAAGGTTCCAGCATGGCATTATTGGTTGTCAGAGCAAGTGATGCCCCGGTTCGCAGCGGGAGCGCGGGGCCGGGCAGAACTGGGGTTCTTGCGCCTCAGGGGTTTATATGTAAGATTGCATTGACAGTCAATATGTGAACATGAGTTCGCTAAACGAACAAGACAATGGAAACACTATAACAATGATGAAATCAGTGAAGACCTGAATTCTGTCCACCCTGGCCGCCGCAACGCTGTGCTTTGCCGGGTTAACGCAGGCCAGTGAGTGGCCCACGGATAACATCCGCCTGATCGTTCCTTATTCTGCGGGAGGGACCACGGATTTGCTGTCGCGCAAGGTGGCCGATCTGTTGCAGCGGGAACTGGACACCTCCATAGTCGTGGAGAACCGCCCCGGCGCGGGGTCTACCGTCGCCACCGGTCAACTGGCGCGCGGTGGTCGTGGTGCCGACCACACGCTGTTGATGGCCTCGCCCGGCCACACCATTGGCGCATCCCTCTACCCGAACTTGCGTTACGATCCGGTGGCGGATTTTGCCTTCGTACGCAATGTAATCAATATCCCCAACGTGATGGTGGTGCCTGCGAGCAGCCCCTATAGCAGCGTGGCTGAGTTTATCGAAGGTGCGCAAACAGAGGACTTGACGTTCAGTTCGTCGGGAATCGGCACCTCGATCCACATGTCTGGCGAATTGTTCAAGTACATCGCCAAACTCGATCTGGCCCATGTGCCGTTTCGCGGTTCCGGTGAAATGTTGCCGGCACTGCTGTCCGGTGACGTAGATGTGTCGTTCGACAACATGCCGTCGGTTTACCCCCACATCCAGGCGGGCAAACTCAAAGCCCTGGCGGTGACGACGCCGGAAGCCTCCGAGTTTCTGCCGGATGTTCCGTCCATCCAGCAAGCGGGCAAAGACTACGGTCTGGAAAACTTCGAAACCTACGCCTGGTTCGGTCTGATTGCGCACAAATCTTTCCCGGAAGCGGGTATGGCCAAACTCCAGGCAGCGCTGGATAACGTCATGTCGAGTGAGGAGTTCAAGACATTTTTACCTCAGTTTGGTGCCCAGGCGGGTCAGGTTGTAGGCGATGACTTCCGTCAGTTTATTCAGAACGAAGTGGCGAAGTGGGCAGAGGTTTCCGAAGAAGCCAACCTGAAACGCTAACGATTGCGGTCAGCGGGGCGGGGCGTGTCCATACAGACGGTCCCGCCTTTTTTGTTTGCGGGTCCGATGCGCCGGCTCGCCGGTATCACCGCCGGGATGCTGTAATGTGCTCGACAAAACAGCGTACCTTGGCCAGTTCCCCCAGATGCTCCGGATAAACCAGATAATAGGCGTTGTCGCTGGGCAGTCGGTACGGCCAGGCAAGTTCCAGTTGGCCACTGTCCAGCTCTTCGTCGACGGTAAAGTGAGGCACCAGGGCCACGCCACCCCCGGCCATGGCCGTGCGTACCAGCATCGGAAAGGTCTCGAAGCGGGTGCCGTGGTAGCTGCGGTCGGTGGCCACGGCCTGGTCTGAAAACCAGTGGTGCCAGGCATCCGGGCGTGTCGACAGATGCAACAGTGGTAAGCGGGCCAGATCGTCGACGGTGTGCACCGGCTGCTGCGCCAATAGTTGTGACGAGGCTACCGCAACCATGACTTCGTCGATCAGCTTGTGACAGGCAAGACTGGGCCAGCTGCCGTGGCCATAAAAGAACGCGATATCGATGCTGTGCTGCTCCAGATCGAAATCCGTCACCCGGTCGTGAAACTCCAGGCTGATGTTGGGGTGGGCGGACAGAAACGCGGGCAGCCGCTTGGCCAGCCAGCGGCTGCCAAAGCTGGGCAGGGTGGCAATTTTGAGCACCTCACTGTTGCCGCTGTAGGTCATGATCGCCTGGGTCGACATCTCGATCTGTGTCAGCACCTTGCGCACGTCACTCAAAAACATCGCGCCTTCCGGGGTCAACAACAGGCTGCGGCGTACCCGCCGGAACAGTTTGTGTTGCAACGTGGTTTCCAGCTGCGCGATTTGTTTGCTGACCGCGCTTTGGGTGAGGTTGAGCTCGTTGGCCGCCCGCGTAAAGCTCATATGACGCGCTGCCGCTTCAAAGCATTGCATGGCGGTGGTGGAAGGAAGATTGCGTGTCGACAAAACCGGGTACTCCTGAAGCGCGCCTCGTTCGTGAAAGAAAACCCGCCCACCTGAATGATCGGCCGGCCGGCGCCCATCATTTCAGACTCTGGGGTTTGACACCACCCGGTGCCAGCCGTCGGTATTATGAGTTTCAGGCATCCAGAGGCCGATGGGGCAGGTCTGATTGTATCCGCGCAATGCCACGATAGGCGAGTAGTAGACGATGGTGGTGATCCTCGCATGAGGAGGGAATACACCTCATTAACGGCCAATGGATTCCATAATGGAATCAGTTGGGGACTTTTTTTCGTTTGAGCCATGGCCCGGAAGCCGGTTAAATACCGCATCAGGCCGCAGTTCAGTGTCAAAGCAATGACAACAGGTCCTATCTTGATAAAGCAGGCGTTGGAGGCGCTGCGGTCATGATTGAAGTGGTAAGCGAAGTGGCAGTGGAGAAGGGGTATGCGGCGTTTCTTGAGGCCCTGCGGGCACGCGGATTCGCGGGCGAGATTGCCATGGACCATGGCAGTCGCACGGTACTGGCCACCGACAACTCGATCTACCAGCGTCTGCCCCAGGCGGCGGTGTTTCCCAAACACGCTGGCGACCTGGAACTGCTGGCCCGCCTCGCTGCGGAACCGCTCCACCGCGCTATCGTCCTGACCCCCCGCGGCGGCGGCACCGGCACCAATGGGCAGTCACTGACCACCGGCATTGTGGTGGATGTGTCGCGCCACATGAACCGGATTCTTGACATCGACGTAGAGGCGCGCCGGGTGCGCGTTCAGGCGGGAGTGGTCAAGGACCAGCTCAATGCCGCGCTGAAGCCCCATGGGTTGTTCTTTGCCCCCGAACTGTCGACCTCGAATCGCGCCACCATCGGCGGCATGATTTCCACCGACGCCAGCGGTCAGGGCAGCTGTGAATACGGTAAAACCCGTGATCATGTGCTCGAACTGGACACCATTTTGCTGGGCGGTCAGCACCTCCACAGCCGCGCACTGACCGCGGACGAAGAGCAAACGGCACGCCAGCAGCAAGGCCTGCTGGGGCAGGTGCACGCCACCGCCGCCGAGATCATTGATGGGCAACGGGCGCTGATCGAGGCAACATTCCCACCGCTTAACCGCTGCCTGACCGGTTACGACCTGGCGCATCTGCGTGATGAGGACGGCCAGCTCAACCTCAACAGCGTGTTGTGCGGCTCGGAGGGTTCACTGGGCTTTCTGAACGAAGCGGTATTGAACGTACTGCCGATCCCCACACACGCCACGCTGGTGAATGTGCGCTACGCCAGTTTCATGGACGCGTTGCGCGATGCCAAAGCGCTGATGGGCAGTGTCGCCCGGCCAACGTCCATCGAAACCATCGACGACAAAGTGCTGCAGCTGGCCATGGAAGACTTTGTCTGGGACAGCGTCGCGGAGTTTTTCCCGGTGACCGGCGAGGCACCGATTCGTGGCATAAATCTGATTGAGTTCAATGACAACGACCCGGACGCCCTGGCGGAGCGGGTGCACGCGTTTACCCAGCATCTGGGGCAGGACGCCTCGGTGGAGCGGCTGGGCTACACCCTGGCGCAAGGACGAGCGCAGATTCAGAAGGTGTACGGCATGCGCAAGCGCTCGGTCGGCCTGCTGGGCAACGTTCAGGGCGAAAAACGCCCCATTCCGTTTGTGGAAGACACGGCAGTGCCACCGGAGCATCTGGCGGATTTTATTGCGGAATTCCGGGCCGCTCTGGATGCCCGCGGGCTATCCTACGGTATGTTCGGTCATGTCGATGCGGGGGTGCTGCACGTGCGCCCCGCCATTGATATGAAAGACCCCGAGCAGGAACAGCTGATCCGCGCGGTGTCGGATGAAGTCGCCGCGCTGGCGCAAAAATACGGCGGCCTGTTGTGGGGTGAACACGGTAAGGGCGTGCGCTCGGAGTATGCGCCCCGGTTTTTCGGTGAACTTTATCCCAGTCTGCAACGGGTCAAGGCGGCTTTTGACCCCTACAACCAGCTTAATCCCGGCAAAATTGCCACCCCCGCCAAGGACGCTGCAGCTGCGGAGCCGGACAGACTGATCGCCCGTGACAGCGACCCGGATTTGCTCACCGTGGATGGGGTAGTCACCCGTGGCCAGCTCGACCGGAGCATCGATGAGCGTGCCTGGCAAGCCTACGACGCGGCGGTCTACTGCAACGGCAACGGCGCTTGCTACAACTACGATGTGGACGACCCCATGTGCCCGTCCTGGAAGGCCACCCGGGATCGCCGCCATTCACCCAAAGGCCGCGCCAGTTTGATCCGTGAATGGTTGCGGCTGCAATCCCAGGCGGGGATTGACGTCGTGGAAGAATCCCGCAGGCAACAAACGGAAGGTCTTTGGGGCTTTGTTAAACGCTGGCCGCGACGGCTGGCCAACACCCTCAGCAAAAAACAGCGGCACGATTATTCCCATCAGGTGTATGACGCCATGGCGGGTTGTCTGGCGTGCAAATCCTGTGCGGGCCAGTGCCCCATCAAGGTCAACGTACCCCAGTTCCGTTCGCAGTTTTTAGAGGTGTACCACGGCCGCTACCTGCGCCCGGTGCGCGACTACGTCATGGCCGCCACCGAGGTTATGGTGCCGGCCCTGGCCCGGGTTGCCCCGCTTTATAATGCGCTCCTGGGCCAGCGGTGGGTGGAACAGCTTATGCGGCGCACCCTGGGCATCAGCGATTCCCCGCCGCTCTCCCGGGCCAGCGTGAGCAAGCAGCTGCGCGCCTGGGGTGTGGCAGCAGCCACCCCGGCCTCGCTGGCGTTCCTCACCGAGCAGCAGCGCGCAGACAGCGTGATATTGATACAGGATGCGTTTACGACCCATTTTGAAGCCAGTCTGGTCATGGACGTGGTGGAACTGCTGTCCCGTCTTGGTTTGCGGGTGTTCGTGATGCCGTTCTCCGCCAACGGCAAGCCACTTCACGTCCAGGGCTTCCTCGGGGCGTTTGAGCGGACCGCGGCCAAACAGGCCGAGCGGTTACGCCTGCTGGCCCGCTTCGGAATCCCGATGGTCGGCATAGATCCGGCGATGACCCTGACGTACCGCCAGGAATACGTGAAGGCGCTGGGGCCGGAGGCCGTGCCGCAGGTGTGGATGCTGCAAGAGTGGCTGGCAGAGCGGCTCAGCACCCGGGCACCCGGCCCGCAAGCGGCGTCTGCCCCCGGCTTCAAATTGCTCGCCCATTGCACGGAAAAGACCAATGTGCCCGGCAGCCCGAGAGCGTGGCAACAGGTATTCGCTGCCTTTGGCCTGGAACTCGAACTGGTGTCCGCCGGCTGTTGTGGCATGTCAGGTACTTACGGCCATGAAACCCGCAACGGGGCCACTTCGCAAATCATTTATGCACAATCCTGGCAGCCGCACGTCGAGGCGCCGGAGAACGCGGGCCGGCTGTTGGCGACCGGTTACTCCTGTCGCAGCCAGGTAAAACGCTACTCTGACCTTGGCTTGCGCCATCCGTTGCAGGCGTTGCTGAGCCAGGCAAAGTCTGCCAACCCGTAACACTTTATCCATACGCTATAGAGAGCCGTACCATGACCCCAAACCAGTTTCTTTCAACCGACGATGTGCGCGATCGCTTTTCCAAAGCTATGTCTGCCCTGTATCAGGCCGAGGTGCCGCAATACGGGACCTTGCTGGAGCTTGTCGAGCAGGTTAACCAGGAAACGCTGGAGCAACAGCCTGAGCTGCGCCGCCGCCTGCAGGCACAAGGCGAGCTGGCCCGACTGAACGTGGAGCGCCACGGGGCGATCCGGGTCGGCACGGCGGCCGAGCTGGCCATGCTGCGGCGGCTGTTCGCGGTCATGGGCATGCACCCGGTCGGTTACTACGACCTGTCCGAGGCGGGCGTGCCGGTGCATTCAACGGCGTTCCGCCCGATTACCGACGCGGCCCTGGCCCGTAACCCGTTTCGGGTGTTTACCTCCCTGCTGCGGTTGGAACTGATTGACAGTGACGCGCTGCGACAGCGGGCCGAAGCGGTGCTGGCCCAGCGCGACATTTTCACCCCCAAAGTTCGCGAGCTGATCGCACGCCATGAATCCCAGGGCGGGTTAACAGACGCAGAAGCGGATCAATTTGTGCAGGAGGCGCTGGAAACCTTCCGCTGGCATCAGGATGCCACCGTGGATCTGGACACCTACCAGGCCTTGCACGACGAACACCGCCTGATTGCGGATGTGGTGTGTTTCCGCGGGCCGCACATTAATCACCTGACACCGCGCACCCTGGACATCGACGAAGCGCAGCGCCGTATGCCGGCGATGGGCATGAACCCCAAAGCGGTGATCGAGGGTCCGCCCCGTCGCCAGAGCCCGATTTTGCTGCGCCAAACCAGCTTTAAGGCACTGGAAGAACCGATTCGTTTTGCCGGTGATGCCCAGGGCACCCACACCGCCCGGTTTGGCGAGATCGAACAACGTGGCATGGCGCTGACGCCGAAGGGGCGGGCGCTCTATGACCAGCTGTTGAACGAAGGTCGCAAACAGACGGCGGGTCTGGATAACGAAGCGCATCAGGCGGTTATGGAAAAAGTATTCGCCGCTTTCCCCGATGACAATGAGACCATGCGCCGTGAGGGACTGGCTTACTTCCACTATCACCTGACCGAACAGGGGCAGGCTGCCAGGGGCGTGACCACCGAAGACATCGACACGCTGCTCGCACAGGGTCTGGTGGAAGCGCAGCCGATTACCTACGAAGACTTTTTGCCGGTGAGCGCCGCCGGTATCTTCCAGTCGAACCTGGGCGGAGGGGCAAACGAGGCCTACGCCGGGAACGCCAACCAGACCGCCTTCGAACAAGCGCTGGGCGCGCCGGTGACCGACGAGCTGGCGCTGTACGCGGAGCGGGAACACGCCTCCAAAACCCAGGTGCTGGCAAAATTGCACGCCTCGGATTAAGCGTCGGGAGAGTCCCCGCGCGCCCGCAACCGCTTACCTGAAGCGCGTTGCCGGGCAAACCGCCACCTGGCTGGCACCTGAGTGGCGGTTTGCCGGATCAGATCCACCGCTCAGAAGCTGCGTCTGTGCCCGCTGTCGTTGGCCATGCCCAATAACCACGCCTTGAACGCGACGACCGTGGACGGCAGCTCCCGGTGCGGGGTGACATACAGGCGGTAGTCGTAGTTCAGGGTTGCGTTGGCCGGCGATTGAAAGGGAATCAGCAAGGATCCGTTATGGCGTTCCTCTTCCACCAGGCAGGAGGGCACCAACGCAATGCCGATGCCCGCCACGGCGGCCTGAATCAGGTGGGAGGTCATTTCGAACTGGGGCCCGGGCCGCATGGTCGCCGTGGGAATATCGTGGGCCGAGAACCACTGGCTCCAGTCATCCGGTCGGGTCGCAACCTGCAGCAGGGTGTGCGCGGTCGCGTCAGCCGGACACTGCAACGGAACCTTCGCCAGCAGGGCGGGGCTGATGACCGGCACCAGCTGATCCTGAATCAGCGGATAAGTCACCAGTCCGGGCCAGACACTGTCGCCACCGCTGATCACCGCGTCCATGCCGGCAAGCTCCATATCGAACGGGCGGATTCTGGCGTGGATGTGCACCAGGGTATCCGGGTGCCGGGCATAGAAATCGGAGAGGCGCGGCATGAGCCACATGGCGGCAAAGGTGGGCAGGCAGGCCAGATTGATGGATCCGCCGGATGCCCGATATGCGCTCACCTGACGCGAGGCGTTGCGTATCTGCTGCAGACCGCTGCGGACTTCCCGCAGATACATCGCCCCCGCTTCGCTCAGTCTGAGTTGCCGGCCATCCCGCACAAACAACCGGACCTCCAGCAACGCCTCCAGCGACTGGACATGGCGGCTGACCACGCTCTGGGTGAGCGAAAGTTCTTCGGCCGCCCGGGTGAAACTCAGATGCTTTGCCGCGGCTTCGAAGGCGATCAGCCATGACATCGAGGGAGTGAGACGCCTTGGGTTCATGTTCAGCTCGGATCGTTGTCTGGTTGGTTTCCTGCCCGCAGGGTGGAGTATTCATAAACTGAACGAATCAGGTGCAGATTATCAGTTTGTTTGGCGCGGGTTAATCCCCGATCATCTGATGGCTGAAGGTTCACTTCCGTATCGCCATGCCCCCTCACGTCAGGCGAAGTGCAAACACAAACCAAAGCTACCAGGGGCATAGCGCGCAGCCACGCGGCTTTCAGGCGGTGGCTGCGCACGACTGTTGACAACAATTCTAATAAGACAAAGGGAAGGAAGCACCATGAAAAAGAACGCGATAGGCAAAGCAATGTCCCGGCTGGCCGGGGGCGCGCTCCTGGCACTCAGCGCGTTTTCTGTCTCAGTGGCCGCGGCGGACTGGCCCACCAAAAACATTCATCTGATCGTGCCCTATTCTGCAGGGGGGAACACGGATCTTGTCTCCCGCCGCATCGCCGACCTGTTGCAGGAAGAACTCCAAGCCACGGTGGTCGTTGAAAATCGCCCCGGGGCCGGTTCCACCATAGCGACCGGACGGCTGGCCCGGGGAGGGCGCGATGCGGACCATACCATTCTTATGGCATCGCCCGGACATGTGATCGGACCCGCTATCTACCCCAATCTGCAATACGATCCGGTGAACGATTTTCGGTTCATTGAGAAGATCATCCAGATCCCCAATGTCATGGTGGTGCCGGCTGACAGCCCGTACAACACCGTAGACGAATTCATCGACGCGGCGAAACACCAGAACATGACCTTCAGTCACCCCGGAGTTGGCAGCTCCATTCACATGTCTGGCGAGCTGTTCAAGACGTTTACCAAAACGCAGCTGACTGCGGTGCCCTACCCGGGCAGCGGCGCAGCCTTGCCCGCGCTGTTGACCGGGGATGTGAACGTCTCGTTCGAGAATATCACCACCGTGCTCCCCCACATCAGATCGGGCGCGTTGAAGCCGTTGGCCGTCACCTCGGCCCAGCGTTCCCGCTACCTGCCCGAAGTACCCACGGTACGGGAGTCGCAAGGGTACGATCTGGATACCTTCACCACCGCTTCCTGGAACGGCGTAATCGCTCATAAAACCTTCCCGGACGAGGGGGTCGCGGCCCTGCGCAAAGCGCTGCAGCAGGTCAAGCAAAATCCGACCTTCCTCACGTTTATTGAGCAGGCCGGAGCCGAAACCATAACCCTGTCGGGCGATGCATTCGATGCGTTCATCGCGTCAGAAGTGGCGCGCTGGCAGATGGTCGCCGCAGAGGCTGGTATCCGGCAGCAATAACAGCGCGCTGGCGGCAGATTTGCCGCCCATGCGCTGTAGCGGAGTGTTTGCGCCGCGACCGGGACGGTTGCGGTGCCCATCGCCCGGGGTCGGCAGATCGATTCGGGCGGTTTCTCTTCAGGAAGGCCTGGCAGGTAATGCCTCCGGACGCTGTTCGGGGCAATGGGGCTGATCTGGACCAATCTAAATTTGAACACAACCAAGAGGCAATTTATGGACGCACTGCTGGACGCCGTCGCAGAGCTGGTCGGCCCCAATCACGTACTGCGCGACGAGGATGTACACGCCCGACGAGCGGACTGGCTGAGCGGTGAGGCCTGTTTGGCCCGAGCTCTGGTAAGGCCGGCCAATACCGACCAGTTGGCGCAGGTGGTGGCACTGTGCCACGCCGCCGGACAGCCCATCGTGACCCACGGCGGACTCACCGGGCTGGTGGGCGGGGCCGTGGCCGGCGCGGAGGAATTGGTGATTTCGCTGGAGCGCATGACCGCCATTGAGGCGGTCGACCCGGTCAGTGGCACCATGACGGTGCAGGCCGGGGCTCCCTTGCAACTCGTTCAGGAGGCCGCTGCCGAGGCGGGCATGCAGTTTGCGCTGGACCTGGGTGCCCGTGGCTCCTGCACCATCGGCGGCAACATCGCCACCAATGCCGGGGGCGTGCGGGTCATCCGCTATGGAATGATGCGTGATCTGGTCCTGGGTCTGGAGGCGGTGCTGGCGGACGGCACCCTGGTCAGTTCCATGAATCGCATGCTGAAGAACAACGCCGGCTATGACCTCAAACAATTGTTCATCGGCACCGAGGGCACCCTCGGTATTGTCACCCGGGCGGTGCTCAGGCTGCAGCCACAACCCGCGGCAACACACACGGCACTGGTGGCCTGCGCCGATTTTGCCAGTCTCACCGGACTGTTGCAGGATATCCGCCAGTCTTTGGGGGGCGAGCTCGGCGCTTTTGAAGTGATGTGGCACAGTTTCTACGCGTTGTTGACCGACGAGAGTGGGCGCCACACCGCTCCAATATCCGCCGACGCGCCCTACTATGTGCTGATTGAAGCACTCTGCAGTCAGCAAGCCGGGTCTGCCGAGCGCTTCGAGCGGGCGATCGGGTCTGCGTTTGAAAAAGAGCTGCTGGTGGATGCGGTGGTGGCCAGTTCGGAGCATCAGCGCGAGCGGCTGTGGGCCATCAGGGAAGACGTCGAAGGTCTGTCCCATTTGCTGGCGCCACGTTTTGCCTTCGATATCAGCCTGCCCATACCGGACATGGAGCTCTACGTGCGTAATCTGGAGACCGCGGTGGCCGAGCACTGGACGGATGCACGGGTGGTGGTGTTCGGGCACCTGGGGGACGGCAACCTGCATGTGTCGGTGGCCACCGGCGGCAAGGACGAAGTGACCCGCCAGCGGGTTGAAGCGCTGGTGTATGAGCCATTACAGGCTCTGGGCGGGTCGATCTCCGCCGAACACGGCATCGGCCTGCACAAACGCAACCAGTTGCAACTGTCCCGTAACCCGGCGGAAATAGCCCTGATGCAGCGGATGAAGGACGCCCTGGATCCGCTGCAGCTGCTGAACCGTCACAAGGTGCTGCCCGATCCAGGGCACTAATCCAGCGAAGCGTTGGGCCCGGCAGCGGTCATATGATGCCGGCGGCGCGCAACGCGGTGCGTTGCTCGGGGGTTATCCCCAACTCGTCGAGGACGCTGTCGGTGTGCTCGCCCAGCCGGGGCGGCGCCGTGGAGGCACTCATCTGGACGCCGTCAAAACGGATCGGGTTGGCGACCAGATCCACCTGGCCCGCTTGCGAGTGGGGCAGGGTCTGTTTCAGACTGCGTGCCTGTACATGGGGGTCTGCGAACACCCGGTCGAGCGTATTGATGGGGCCGCAGGGCACGCCAACGGCCTCCAACGTGGCCAGCCACTCATCGGTGCTGCGCTCGGCCAGTGCCGCTTCCAGTTGCGGCATCAGCAGCGCGCGGTGGGCCACGCGGGCGGCGTTGGTGGCAAAGCGTGAGTCATCGGCCAGAGCCGGTAACGCCAGTGCCGTGCAAAACCGCTTGAACTGTTCGTCGTTGCCGACCGCCACAATCATATGGCCATCCCGGGTGGCAACCGCCTGGTAAGGCACGATATTGGGGTGGGCGTTGCCCAGTCGTCCGGGCACTTCGCCCGAGGTCAGATAGTTGAGCGCCTGATTGGCGAGCACCCCGACCTGAACGTCCATCAGCGCCATGTCAATGTGGCAGCCGATGCCGCTGTCGCGGCGCTGGTAGAGCGCCGCAAGCACCGCGTTTGCCGCGTAAATACCGGTGAACACATCGGTAAACGCCACTCCGATTTTAACCGGCTCGCCCCCCGGTTCGTCGTCGGGTTTGCCCGTCAGGCTCATGATTCCGCCCATGGCCTGTATCATGAAATCGTATCCGGCGCGATGGGCGTAGGGGCTCTCCTGGCCAAAGCCGGTGATCGAGCAGTAAATCAACCTGGGGTTCAGCGCCTTCAGACTGGCGTAATCCAGGCCGTAGCGTTGCAAGCCGCCGACCTTGAAGTTTTCCAGCAGTACGTCGGATTGTGCCGCCAACTGTCTGATCAGTGCCTGACCTTCAGGGGTGGCGATGTCCACGGTCAGTGACCGCTTGCCGCGGTTGGCGCACAGGTAATACGCCGATTCTTCGGTACCCGTCAGCCAGGGAGGGCCCCAGTGGCGGGTGTCATCGCCACTGCCGGGCCGTTCCACCTTGATGACCTCTGCGCCCATGTCGGCGAGCATCTGCCCGCACCATGGGCCGGCCAGCACCCGAGACAGGTCGAGTACCTTGATGCCGGCCAGGGGTTTCGGGATGTTGCTCATAAATGCGCGTCCAGAGTCATCAATAAAACGATTGAATGCCCGTCTGTGCCCGCCCGAGAATCAGGGCGTGGACATCGTGGGTGCCTTCGTAGGTGTTCACCGATTCCAGGTTGACCATATGGCGGATCACCCCGTACTCGTCGGATACCCCGTTGCCACCGTGCATGTCGCGGGACTGGCGGGCAATGTCCAGCGCCTTGCCACAGTTGTTGCGCTTGATCAGGGAAATCATTTCCGGCGCCCAGTTGCCGCTGTCCAGCAACCGGCCCACCTGCAGGGCGGCCTGCAAGCCCAGGGTGATTTCAGTTTGCATGTCGGCGAGTTTTTTCTGGATCAATTGGTTGGCCGCCAGCGGGCGGCCGAACTGCTTGCGGTCCAGGGTGTACTGGCGTGCCGCGTGCCAACAGAACTCGGCGGTACCCATGACGCCCCAAGCGATGCCGTATCGGGCCTTGTTCAGACAGCCAAAAGGACCTTTCAGCCCGCTCACATTGGGCAACAGATTTTCGTCGGGCACAAAGGCATTATCGAGAACGATTTCGCCGGTGATGGAGGCCCGCAGGGAGACTTTGCCCTCGATGGTCGGGGTGCTGAATCCTTCGGTCCCACGCTCGACAATAAAGCCTTTGATCTGGTTGTCGTGGGCGTCGGATTTGGCCCAGACCACAGCGATGTCTGCAATTGGGCTGTTGGTGATCCACATCTTGGCGCCGGTCAGGCGGTAACCACCGTCGACTTTCTTCGCGCGGGTAATCATGGAGCCGGGGTCCGAGCCGTGATCCGGCTCGGTCAGACCGAAACAGCCGACCATGTCACCACTGGCCAGTTGGGGCAGATACTTGTGTTTTTGCTCTTCGGTCCCGTAGGCCTCGATGGGATGCATCACCAGCGATGACTGCACACTCATGGCGGAGCGGTAACCGGAATCGACCCGCTCGACTTCGCGGGCAATCAGCCCGTAGGCCACGTGATTGACTCCGGCGCCGCCGTACTCAGGCGACACGGTGGCACCGAGCAGGCCCAATTTGCCCATTTCGCTCATGATTTCGCGGTCAAAGCGCTCCTCCCGAAAGGCGCTCAACACGCGGGGCTGGAGGCTTTGCTGGCAATAATCGTGGGCCGCATCGCGAATCTGGCGCTCGTCCTCGGTGAGTTGTTGTTCCAGTAGCAGCGGGTCGTCCCAATTGAAATGCATCATGACTCAGATCTCTTTGTTGTGTACTTACAGGTGCTACAGGGCGTCCACAAGAACAGGGACGAGCAGCGCGATGAATGACTGCAAATATATCGTCGATTCTACAAATTATCTACGTTTTTTTAAAACGAAGATTTTAAGTGATGCCGCGGGCCTCCAGAATACGGGTAATGATCGGCACCGGGGTCATCAGATGATCGCGCATCAGCGCGTCCGCCCGGGTGGCATCGCGGGCCAGAATCACATCCACCAGTGTAGCGTGTTCCTGACGCTTGAGTTCCAGCGCCTGCGGGGACATCACGATCTTCTGCAGCCACAAGTGACGGTAGCGTTCCACCTGATCGAACAGGGTGTTGCGCATTTGCAGCAGATGGGGGGAGCCGCAGCCGCTGGCAATGGCGGTGTGGAAGGCTTTGTGACGCTCGTCCCAGATGTCGAGCAGGTCGTCGGCACTGGTAATGACGTTCACCTTGGCGAGGCGGTGGGCCGTGGCCAGTACCTGGGCTTCCCAGTCGTCGTCGCCGCGCTCGATGGCAAGACGCAGCACCAGCCCTTCAAACTGGGCCCGGGCATCGTAAATATCGTTAAGTTCGGCCAGCGACATGGGCGCCACACGAAAGCCACGCTGACTGATGGCGACCACCAGGCGGTCCGCCACCAGCTGCGACAAGGCCTCCCGCAGGGGCCCGGTGCTGGTGCCGTAATCTTCTTTCAGGCGCTCCATCAACAGTCGCTGTTCGGGAGCATAACGGCCGCGAATGATGTCTTGCTTCAATTGGCGGTAAGCATTGGTCGCCAGATTCTGGCGCGGCGCAGCTGACTCCATAACGGTGGGGCTCCTGACGGTCTGAACGAAAAATGTAAGCTGGCGGATATTATGGGCAAATGTTAACAACTTGGCATAGTGTTATATATTCGTTTGTAATTTCATCGTTTTTTAGGCATGTTCGCCGCCGGTCGGTCGCCGCAAATCTGCTGGGTTAAGCTACTGCTTTTTATCAGATAGTTGCGTACACTGCTTATAAATCTGACAATTTTATAACAAGATCAACTGCTGTCAGGAGGCCTTAACACCCAAGACGCCCTAACCGTTCGCTACCAATTGCTTACCCTGCAGTCACACGCATCTGCGTTGACTTCAACACATCCTTGAAACGTCAATAAAACCAACAAGTCCAAAAAGGACGGAGGAAAGCTCATGCGAATTCTCAAACAAGCTGCTGCCGTGGCCATGCTGGCGGTTGCACTCCCGGCTAGCGCCCAACAGCTCTCGATTGCCACCGGCGGGACCGGTGGCGTGTACTACCCCATCGGTGGCGGTTTCGCTGAAATGATCAACAAACATATCGATGGCGCCAAGGCCACCGCCGAAGTCACCGGAGCGTCGGTCGAGAATATGGGGCTGATCATGCGCGGCGACGCCGACCTGGCGCTGGCGCTGGCCGATACCGTGTACCAGGCGTACACCGGCACCGACAACTTTGAGGGGCGCCGGATTGACAAGATCCGCGCTTTGGCCTCGGTGTACCCCAACGCCGTGCAGCTGGTGACCCTGGCGGGATCCGATGTTCATTCGATTGCCGATCTGAAAGGCAAGCGGGTGTCTGTAGGCGCGCCGGGCAGCGGCACCGAACTCAATGTGCGGGCGCTGCTGGAAGCCAATGGGATCGACTACAGTGATTTCACTCCGCAGCGCTTTAACTTCAACGAGACCGCCGATGCGATTCGCGACGGTGATATCGATGCCGGTTTCTGGAGCGTCGGGCCACCCACCAGTTCCATTCTGAACCTGGCCGCCACCCGGGACGTCCGTCTGATTGGCCTGTCGGAAGAAGAACTGGCCAAGGCGCTGAAGGAAGACCCCGTGTTTGCGCCCTATGAGCTGGCCGCCGGGACCTACGACGGCATGGACGAAGCGGTGCAGGTCATCAGTATCCCCAACGTGCTGGTGGTCAATGCAGACATGGACGAAGAGCTGGCCTATCAGTTGACCAAACTGCTGTTCGAGAAGACCGACGAGTTGATCGCGGTTCACCCGGCAGCCAACAACACGACCGTCAAGTTCACCATGGACTCGACACCGGTGCCGCTGCATCCAGGGGCACTGCGTTATTTTGAAGAGGTGGGCGCCGAGATTCCGGATCGTCTGCGTCTTTAACCTGTAGCAGGGCAACCAGCCATGCAACGCCAAGGCAGTGCGGCGCGGTTGCGCTTGCTGGCGACCGGTCGCTGGTTGACCGTGTTTTGGATGACTGGCTTGCCACTCGCCGCAGCGGGGCCGCCCCCTGCTGCGGCCCATCCACCCCACCGTCTGCAAGCGGTGACCGGGCAAGGTGAGTTACTGATGGATATCGCAGTTCCCCCGGGTATGCGCTGGTGTATGGAGTGGAACCATTCGGTGCAAGGGTTCACCGTCAAAGACTGCTATCGCAACCGTGCCGGCGTGCTGCAACTGGAGCGCAGTCATCAGCCTGATTTTGCCGCCGGTCTGGGGCACACGGTGGGGCGGGGTGAGCAAATCTCGGACGGCCAGGGCGGGTATTGGATCAATGGCATTGACGAACCGGTGGCCCACAATCGATATGTATTGCGTGTGGGCACCATCGCGGTCAATCATCGGGTGGTCTGGCGAGACGGCACCCAGCGCCGGGAAGTCAGCCTGAGTGCGCAAGCACCGGGCGAACGGGTCACCATCCAGCTGATCCGGTGCGCCCCCCGTCCCTAACAACAACCAAGACAGCGTTTGACGGAACTGACTATGAACGAATCCAGGCAATCATCGCCCGCGCAGGCAAAACGGTTGGTCGTCCAGCCTCGCGCAGTGCTGTGGACTATCACCTTCGTGGCGGTGGGCCTATCCCTGTTTCAACTCTACGCTGCGGGTCTGCAGCCTCTGGGACTGTTTTACCAGCGCAGCATCCACCTGTCACTGATCATGATCCTGGCGTTTTTAATCTACCCCGTGTTCGGGGCAACCCGGACACGCGGGCCGCTGGGGTGGGCGCTGGACGCGCTGTTTCTGGCCGGTGCGGTGGTGACGGGTGGCTATCTGGCGCTCAACCTGGATGAGATTTTCAATCGGGCGGGGTTTTGGAACCAAACCGATATAGTGGTGGCCTGTATCGCCACGGTGACCGTACTGGAAGCCAGTCGCCGCGCAGTGGGCTTTGGCATGACCGTGATTGGCGTACTGGCGGTTGCCTACGCGTTCGCGGGGCCGCGGGGTGAACTGCCGTGGTTGGGCGAATGGATGCCGGGCATTCTGGAACACCGGGGTTACACCATCGACCGGGTCGCCGGTCACCTCTATCTGGGCCAGGAGGGGATCTTCGGTCTGCCGCTGGGCGTCGCGGCCACCTACATCTTCATTTTCGTGCTGTTCGGGGCCTTTTTGGAGTGCACCGGGGCGGGCAAATTCTTCATCGATATGGCCTATGCGGCCACCGGTCGCCAGCGCGGCGGGCCGGCGAAGGCTGCGGTGCTGGCGTCGGCGGGGATGGGGTCCATCTCCGGCAGCGCCATTGCCAACGTGGTCACCACGGGCGCCTTCACCATTCCCCTGATGAAGCGGCTGGGCTACAAGCCCAAGCAGGCGGGCGGGGTCGAAGCGGCGGCCTCGACTGGCGGGCAGATCATGCCGCCGTTGATGGGCGCAGGGGCCTTCCTGATCGCCGAGTACACCAACACGCCCTACGTGGAGATCGTCAAGATCAGCATCTTGCCCGCGATTATGTATTTCGCCACCGTGTACCTGTTTGTGCACATCATCGCCCTCAAGCAGGGCATGCAGGGACTGCCCAAAGACGAGCTGCCGCAAATGCGTCAGGTGATGAGCGCCGGCTGGCACTTTTTGCTGCCGCTGGCGGTGCTGGTCTGGCTGCTGGCGTTGAGTATGTCGCCGATGCGTGTCGGGTTTTATGCCGTGGTCACCACCGTGGCGGTGGCGGTGTTGCGTTATGCCCTGTGGTTTTTCTTCGTGGCACCCCAACAGGGTCAGCCGGTGACCAGCGCCGAGGTTAAACGGGTGATGCGGGCCGGATTGGCCAAACTGAGGGAGGGTCTGGAGCTGGGCGCGCGCAATGCGGTGGCGGTGTCCATGGCCTGCGCGGTGGCCGGAATCATCGTCGGGGTAGTCGGATTGACCGGGTTGGGGCTGAAATTCTCTGCGATGATGCTGGCCTTCTCCGGCGGCAATATACTGCTGGCGCTGATCATGGTGTTGCTGGCCAGCCTGATTCTGGGCATGGGGCTGCCGGTCACCGCCAGTTATATCGTGTTGATTGTCCTTGTCGGCCCGGCGCTGACTCAGGAGTTCGGCATTCCCTTGCTGGTCGCCCATCTGGTGGTGTTCTGGTACTCCCAGGATTCCAACGTGACGCCGCCCATCGCCCTGGCCGGCTTTGCCGGGGCGGCGATCGCGGGCAGCAAACCCATGGAAACCGCCTTCCAGGCGTGGAAGTTTGCCAAGGGGCTCTACCTGATCCCGCTGTTCATGGTGTTCAACCCGGAGATCATTGTGGGCGGCACCCCGGCGGAGATCATCTGGAACGGGGCCATTGCCCTGGTGGCCCTGGGCGCCTTTGCGGCGGCCCTGGAAGGCTACCTGTTTACCCGTATGTCGTGGCTGCCCCGGCTGGCCATCACCGCGGCCATTGTGGGCGTGTTCTACCCCAGCCTGCTGGCTGAAATGGCCGGTGCGGCGGTGATGGTGATTGCGATTGGTGGGAACTGGTGGGCGAGCAGGCGGGAGGCGCCGGCGCCGCTGGCCAAGGCGTAAGCTTTGTTCTGCATGGAACACAGCCAACCAAAAAAGGCCCCACGCGTTCACGTGGGGCCTTTTGCAATATGGCGCGCCCGTCAGGATTCGAACCTGAGACCTCTGCCTCCGGAGGGCAGCGCTCTATCCAGCTGAGCTACGGGCGCAATCGAAGGTGACGTTGGTGTGCTACGTCAAATTCGAGAGCGCAATCTTACGTGTGTCCTGATGAAGTGTCCAGCCCCCGCGCGGTTATTGCGCAGGATAAATGGGTTCAGGGCTGACCGCCGTCAGCTGGTGGTGGTCACCGAGGCTGAGTTCACCGTCCTGAATGGTGCATTGCAATTGCATGGTGCGTGCCGCCATCCCCGCCAGTTGCTCGCATTGCGATGTGGGCAGGTTGATCACCCGCAGGTTGTTGAAGCGGGTCAGTCGGGTGCGGATTTTGTCCCACCACACGGGCACCGCCCGGCCCCCGTAGGTGTACAAAATGACCTGCTGGGCACGGTTGCAGGCTTTGCGCAACCGGCTTTCATCCGGCAGTCCCAGTTCGATCCACAGTTCGATGTCGTCACTCTGGCTTTTCTGCCATAACGCGGGTTCATCGTCGGTGCTGATGCCTCGGCAGAACTCAAGGGTATCACTGGCGTTAAGTGCGAAGGCGAGCAGGCGCAGCATCAGCCGCTCGTCGGTTTCCGAGGGGTGGCGCGCGAGCGTGAGCTGGTGGGTGTGGTAATAACCCCGGTCCAGGTCGGCGATGCCGAGTTCGGCTTTGAATATGGTGGCCTTGAGTGCCATGTCAGCTCCCTGTTGATTGATGCCGGTAGTTTACACGGAATGCCGCCGACTGCGATGGCCATCACTATCTTGTTATCTCGACTGGGAAAACGTGTCCGGGAAGGCTATGTTGTATGGCATTGCATCGGAACGAAACGAAGGCAGTATTCGGTGCACCGCCAACAACACTTACAAGAGCGACGGAATACGCGATGAAAACATTGATCACAACGTTTACCAGCAGTGTGATGTTCGCCGCTGCGCTGTCGATAGCCCCCATGACGCTGGCTGCGGAGGCCGACAAAACCCTCAGACTGGCTTATGACGCCGACCCGGTGACTCTGGACATTCATGAGCAACTCTCCGGTGGCATTCTGCAGTTGTCCCACATGGTGTTTGACCCGCTGCTGCGCTGGACCCAGGACATCGACTTCGAGCCCCGGCTGGCGGAAAGCTGGGAGCGGGTGGACGACAACACCATGCGATTCAAACTGCGGGAGGGCGTGTCCTTCCATTCCGGCAACACGCTCACGAGTGCGGATGTGCTGTTCACTTTTGAGCGGTTGAAGGTCAGTCCGGATTTCAAGGCCATTTTCGAGCCGTTCACCGAGCTCAAGATCATCGACGACTACACCTTTGAGCTGATCACCAGCGAGCCTTACCCGTTGGTCCTGAATGCGATGACTTATCTGTTCCCGCTGGACAAAGAGTTCTACAGCGGTCAGGACGACAAGGGCAACGACAAGGCGACGATCACCAAGCACGGCAATTCGTTTGCCTCGCGCAATGTCTCCGGTACCGGTCCTTACACCGTCACCTCCCGCCAACAAGGGGTGCGCACGGTGTTTGATCGTTTTCCGGGTTACTGGGATACGCAATCACCCGGTAACGTGGGCAAAATTGTGATGACCCCGATCAAGGAAAACAACACCCGGGTGTCCGCTTTGCTGTCCGGTGGGGTGGACTTTATTGCCCCGGTGCCGCCCACGGATCTGGACCGTATTCGCCGGGACGCCAACAGCCAGCTGGTGACCATGAGCGGTACCCGGATCATCCTGTTTCACCTGGATCAACAGCGCTTCGAGCCGTTTCGGGATGTGCGGGTGCGCCAGGCGATTGCCTACGCGGTCAATCAGGAAGGCATAGTGGCGCGCATCATGAAAGATTTTGCCACCCCGGCCGCACAGCTGTCACCGGAGGGTTACCAGGGGTACAACCCGGACCTGAAACCGCGGTTCGATGTGGACAAGGCGAAGGCGCTGATGAAAGAAGCGGGTTACGAGGACGGTTTTACCATCACCATGATGGCCCCCAACAACCGTTATGTGAACGACGACAAAATCGCTCAGGCGGTGGCCGCGATGCTGGCGCAGATCAACATCAAAGTGGATCTGAAAACTCTGCCCAAAGCCCAGTACTGGCCCGAGTTTGATGCCCGCGCTGCCGATATGATGATGATCGGCTGGCATTCGGATACCGAGGACTCGGCCAACTTCTTCGAGTTTCTCACCATGTGCCCCGACACGGAAACCGGGCGCGGCCAGTACAACGCCGGTAATTATTGCAACGAGGAGATCGATGCCCTGGTGACCCGGGCCAACGTGGAAACCGACCCGGACACGCGCACTGCGATGCTGCAGGACATTGAGCGGCGCCTGCACGACGACGCTGCTTTTGTGCCGCTGCACTGGCAGGATCTGGCGTGGGCCGCGCGTAAAAATGTGCAGATCGAACCCATCCTCAACGTAATGAACTTCCCCTATCTCGGGGATCTGGTGATCGAGTAGCCCCATGCTGGCGTTTCTGATCAAGCGGGTTGCCCAGGCCATGCTGGTGATGTTTGTCATCAGCCTGGTCAGTTTTGCCATCCAGGACGGGCTGGGTGACCCGCTGCAGGAACTGGTGGGGCTGTCGGTTTCCATGGAGGAACGGCAACAGATCCGTGAGGAGCTGGGGCTGAACGATCCACTGGTGGTGCAGTACGCCCGCTTCGCCGGGAAGGCTCTGCGGGGAGATCTGGGGGTGTCCTATTTCTACGGCGAACCCACGGTCGAGGTGATTCTGAACCACCTGCCGGCCACCCTCGAACTGGTCATTGGCGCCAGTCTGATCATATTTTTCCTGTCGGTGCCGATTGGCGTCTACGCGGCCATCAAACCCCGGGCGCTGCTGTCCCGGTTTTTCATGGGCGTCAGCATCGTCGGCATCTCCATTCCGGTGTTTCTCACCGCCATTGTTCTGATCCAGCTGTTTTCCATTGGTGTGACGGTCACCGTATTCCCCGAAGATACCGGTTGGGGGCACTGGCTGAATGAGGCGTTGAGTACCAACGGCGGCATGCCCTCGTACGGGCGCGGCGACGCCTTGGTGCCACTGTTCGGCACCTGGGAATCCGGGTTTTTCAGCCAGCGCGGGTTGTTGCACCTCATCCTGCCGTCCATATCGCTGGCGTCCATCATGCTGCCGCTGTTTATCCGGCTGATCCGCGCGGAGATGCTGGAAGTGCTGCAAAGCGATTACATCCGCTTCGCCCAGGCCAAGGGCTTGGCCCCCCGGCGGATTCATTTCTTGCACGCGTTGAAAAACACCATGTTGCCGGTGATCACCGTGGGCGGGGTGCAGGTGGGCACCATGGTGGCCTACACCATTCTGACGGAAACCGTGTTTCAGTGGCCGGGGGTGGGGCTGATGTTCCTGGAAGCCATCACCCGCAGCGACATTCCACTGATCGTGGCGTATCTGATGGTGGTGGGGCTGATTTTTGTCATTACCAATACGGTGGTGGATCTGATCTACGGTCTGGTCAATCCCACCGTTAACCTGACCGGGAAGAAAGCATGACTGCGGTAACGCTTTCCCGCTGGCAACGGTTGCGCCAGTCCGATCTGTGGCACAGTTTTGTGCGCGACAAAGTGGCCATGCTCAGTCTGCTGGTGTTTGTGTTGATGGTGTGTGCGGCGCTGTTGGCGCCGCTGCTGGCGCCGACCAACCCTTACGACCTGGCGCAAATCAATATCATGAACTCGGAGCTGCCCCCCATGGGCAGCGCGGGCAGCGACCCGGCGTTCCCGCTGGGTACCGATGCCCAGGGTCGGGACATGCTGTCCACGATTCTCTACGGCACCCGGGTGTCGCTGCTGATCGGCTTTGGTGCTGTGGTGCTGCAATCCGTGCTGGGTATCCTGTTCGGTCTGCTGGCGGGTTACTTCGGGGGCCGAGTGGACGCCATTCTGATGCGCATTGCCGATGTGCAGTTGTCGTTTTCCACCCTCATGGTGGCCATCATTGTGGGGGCGGTGTTCAAGGCCAGTTTCGGCAACCTGATGTTTGGCGACATTGCGGTGTACCTGCTGATCTTCATCATCGGCGTGGCGGAATGGCCGCAGATCGCCCGCACGGTGCGCGCCTCGGTGCTGGCGGAAAAGAAGAAAGAGTACGTGGATGCCGCCAGAGTCATGGGCTTCGGGGCCCGGCGCATTATGTTCCGCCACATTCTGCCCAACACCCTGTCGCCCATACTGGTGATTGGCACCGTACAGATTGCCAATGCGATCATCTCCGAAGCGGCCCTGTCGTTTCTCGGTCTGGGGATGCCGGAAACCCAGCCATCATTGGGCTCGTTGATCAAATCCGGGTTTGATTACATCCAGAGCGGTTCCTGGTGGATCACCCTGATCCCAGGGGTGGTGCTGGTGGTCTTGGTGCTGGTGATCAACTTGTTGGGCGACTGGCTCCGCGACGTCATGAACCCGCGGTTGTACAAAGGTTGAGGAGCAAAGAGGGCCACCCATGGCACTGCTGGAAGTAAATAATCTGGATGTCCGGTTTGCGGTGCGCGGCGGAGATCTGAAAGCGTTGCGCGGGATCAGCTTTTCGCTGGACAAGGGCGAGCGGTTGGGGCTGGTGGGGGAGTCCGGCGCCGGCAAATCGGTGGCGGCGTTCGCGATCCTGAACCTGATTGCCCGGCCCGGCTACATTGCCGGCGGTGAAGTGCTGTTTGACGGGCGTAATCTGGCGACCATGAAACCGCGGGAGTTGCGCGATATTCGGGGCCACCGCATCGCGATGATCTTTCAGGACCCGATGATGACGCTGAATCCGGTCATCTCCATCGGCACCCAGATGGTGGAAACCCTGCAGGCACACCGGCGAATCAGCACCGCGGATGCCCGTGCCATCGCCATAGACAATCTGCGCAAAGTGCAGATCCCGTCACCGGAAAAACGGCTCGACCAATACCCCCATGAACTCTCAGGCGGAATGCGCCAGCGGGTGATCATCGCCATTGCGCTGTTGCTGGAGCCGGAGATCATCATTGCCGATGAACCCACCACCGCCCTGGACGTGACCATCCAGGCCGAGATCATGGCGCTGCTGCTGGAGTTGTGTGAGCAGGAACAGGTGGCGCTGATGCTGATCACCCACGACCTCGGGGTGGTGGCGCAAGTGACCCAGCGCATGCTGGTGATGTACTCGGGGCGCATCATTGAGCAGGGGCCGACACGGGACATCATCCATCACCCGCGGCACCCCTACACCCAGGGATTGATCAAAGCGTTACCCCAGGTAGGTGAGCCGGGCACGCGACTCTATCAGATACCGGGTTCCATGCCGTCGCTTAACCGGGTGCCACCGGGGTGTCCGTTCAACCCCCGGTGTCCGTTTGTGATGGAGCGCTGTCTTGAGACCATGCCGGACTATGTCCGCTCCGGTGCGGTCGATGTGGCCTGCTACGAGGTTGAGGACCGTCTGGCAGCAGGCAAGGCGATACTGGAGGTGGGTCAATGAGCGCAGACAAGGCCCCGCTGGTTCGCGTGCGCCAGCTGGAAAAGCGGTTCGATCTGTCCGGCGGTTTGCTGGACCAGTTGCGTTTTCGCGAGGGGCGCCTGACCCGGCACCGGGAATACGTGCACGCCATCAATGGCGTGGATCTGGACATAGAACCGGGCGAAGCACTGTGCGTGGTGGGCGAGTCGGGGTGTGGCAAGTCCACCGTGGCGCGCACCGTGATGGGGTTGCTGTCGCCGACGGCTGGCGAGGTGCATTACGAAGGCCAGCGGATCGATAACCTGAGTCGTGCTGCGGCCATGCCCTATCGTCGCAAAATGCAGATGATCTTCCAGAATCCCTATGCTTCGCTGAACCCGCGCATGACCATCCAGCAAACACTGGAAGAACCCATCCGGTTTCATCGCCGCGACTGGAAACCGGAGCAGGTACAAGCCAAGGTGGCCGAAGTCATGGCCTCGGTGGGCATTGATCCGGACTGGGGGAAGCGCTTCGGTCACGAGTTTTCCGGGGGCCAGCGCCAGCGCATCGCCATTGCCCGTGCGCTGGTGGTTGATCCGGAATTTATTGTCGCGGACGAACCCATCTCCGCGCTGGATGTCTCCATCCAGGCGCAGGTTCTGAACCTGCTGAAGGAAGCCCAGGACTCCCGCGGGCTGACGTATCTTTTTATCACCCACGATCTGGCCGTGGTGGAACATTTTGGCACCCGGGTGGCGGTCATGTACCTGGGGCGCATTTGCGAGTTGGCAACCACCGCCACACTGTTCGCCAAACCCCGACACCCTTATACTCAGGCCTTGCTGTCGGCCATTCCCCGTCTGGAGGATGAACGGCCCAACCATATCCGGCTGCAGGGTGAGGTACCCACGCCGGTGCAGCTGCCCTCGGGGTGCGTGTTCCACGGGCGTTGCCCCTATGCCAACGCCCGCTGCAAGGAAGAAATTCCTCGCTTGATCGCGACCGACGACGGCACCCGGGTGGCCTGCCATGGGGTTGAGGAAGGCCGGCTCTAACCCATCCAGCGAAGAGACGAGGCCATGGCGGAGATCAGCATCGAACGACTGCAAGTTGAGCACGTAGCAACCCTGCAACAACGCTACGAGCAGGCGGTGACCCAGGCCGGATACGACGCCTTGCTCATCAGTTCCGGGGCGGCACCCTTGCGGTACGGTGACGACCACAGTTATGTGTTTCAGGGCTACGGCCCGTTTGTGCACTGGACCGGCCTGCCGGAACTGGAGCACAGCTGGTTGCTTATACGTCCCGGTCACCGACCGGTGCTGTGGGTGTATACACCGGAGGATTTCTGGCACGCCACGCCGGCGCTACCCCAGGCTCCCTGGACCGATTTGCTCGATGTGCAGGGAATGCGCAGCCGTTCGGTACCGGACCTGAGCGATTGTGGCCGGGTGGCAGTGCTGGGGGATCCGGCGTGTCTTGTCGGGGTGGCTGCGGACCCCAATCCAGCGGCCTTACTGGGCGGCGTGGAGGCTGCCCGGGTCCACAAAACCCCCTATGAACTGCATTGTCTGGAGGTGGCCAGTGCACGTGCCGCGCGAGGACACCAAGCGGCGGCTCACACCTTTTTAGCCGGCGGCAGCGAGTTTGACATCAGTCTGGCCTATCAGCAGGCGACCGCCCAGCGTGCCGCAGAAGCGCCCTATCACAGCATCATCGGGCTCAATGAGCATGCAGGAATCCTGCATTACCAATATTATGCGTCCGAGCGGCCGCCCGAGGGCCGCAGTTTGCTGATCGATGCGGGCTACCGGTACCGGGGCTACGGATCGGACATCACCCGCACCTATGCGGCCCCCGGCCAGGATCTGTTCCAGGCGCTGATTGACGGCCTGGAGGCCATCCAGCGGCGGGTTTGCGCCGCGGTCGCGCCCGGGGTGGATTTTGTTGCCCTGCACGACACCACCCATCGGGCCCTGGCGACCTTGCTGCGTGCCCTCGGACTGGTGACCGGGCTGACTGAAGAGGCGATAGTGACCCGCGGCATCACCCGGGTCTTTTTCCCCCACGGCCTGGGACATCTGCTGGGGGTGCAGGTGCACGACGTGGCCGGCAAGCCCCGCAAGGCGCCGGACCACGCGCCGTTTTTGCGCCTGACCCGTCCCCTGGAAACTGGCATGGTAGTCACCATTGAACCCGGCGTGTACTTCATCCCGTCACTGCTTGAACCCTTGCTGGCAGGCGCGCTCGGCAAGCATATCAACCGGCCCATGCTGGACGAATTGCGGCCCTGCGGAGGCATCCGCATAGAGGACAATCTGGTGGTGACCGCCGCCGGCAGTGACAACCTGACGCGGCGGTATTTATCCTGATCCTGGTTGCTGAAATGTTACCGCGATGGGGTTGTTTTTGAGGGCGCAAATGGTAATAATTATCACTCATATTGACGATGATGATTAAGAGTACCGCACTATGTATGTATGCCTGTGCCACGGGGTGACCGATAGGGACATCCGCGCCGCCGCCGAAAACGGCTGCGCTTCCATGCGCCAGCTTGGCAAAGAACTCGGTGTCGGCACCCAGTGTGGTCGCTGTGCCAGCATGGCACGGGGCATTCTTCGGGAGAGCCGGGCGGAAGACTATCTCGCGCTGGCGGATCTGTTGGCGTCGCCCGCCTGACGTGCCTGGCCCTGCGGCACTATTGGTGCTAATGCATTTGGGAAACTTTTTATTGCGGCCATAGCGTCTATGCTTACCTCATCACACCCGTGAGAGGAGGATCAGCCGTGAAAGGTGATAAAGACGTTATTCAGTTTCTGAACAAGATACTGGCCAACGAATTGACCGCTATCAACCAGTACTTTCTGCATTCGCGCATGCTCAAAGACTGGGGGGTCACCAAACTGGCGGATAAAGCCTACGAAGAATCCATCGACGAAATGAAACACGCGGATCGCCTGATCGAGCGTATTCTGTTTTTGGGTGGACTGCCCAACCTGCAAGACCTCAACAAGTTGATGATCGGTGAAGACACTCAGGAGATGCTTGAGTGTGACCTCAAACTCGAGCACGCGGCCCACGCCGACCTGCTCAAGGCCATCCAGCACTGCGAGGCAGTGCAGGATTTCACCAGTCGTGCGCTGCTGCGCAACATTCTCGACAGCGAAGAAGAGCACATCGGCTGGCTGGAAACCCAGCTCGAAATGATCAAGCTGATGGGGCTTGAAAACTATATTCAGCTGCAGTCTTCCGCAGCCGACTAGCCCGCTGCTCCCGGGGCGGTCCCACACCGCCCCCGTGCCGGATGCGACATCTTACGCAAATTACTGCGACGCCCTCCATTAACCGTTAGAATGCGCGTTATTCATTCGCGCCGCTGTTGTCCTTCCCGACTGCCACACCGATGCAGTTACGCGGCTCACCTGGAGAATGTGCTGTAATGGATCTGTCTTGTTTTAAAGCCTACGACCTGCGCGGCCGCGTACCGGACCAGTTGAATCCGGAACTGGCGGAACGCATCGGGCGGGCGTACGTTGCGGTCACCGGCGCGCGCAGGGTCGTCGTCGGTTACGATATCCGCGCAACCAGTATCGCGATCACCGAAGCCTTGACCGCCGGTTTGATGGCCGCCGGTGCCGACGTGTTTGATATCGGCCTGTGCGGTACCGAACAGGTGTATTTTGCCACCGATCACTTTGGTATGGACGGTGGCATCATGGTCACCGCCAGTCACAACCCTAAAGACCACAACGGCATGAAAATGGTTGGCCCCCAATCCCGTCCCATCAGTTCTGACAACGGCCTCAATGAGATCCGGGATCGGGTGCCGGAGCCGTTTGCCGACGCACCGCAACCGGGTCGTTATGACACCCTGGCCACCGAAGCGGCGTATATCGACCATCTGCTGGGTTACGTCGATACGGCGACTTTAAAGCCGCTTAAAATTGTCGCCAACCCCGGGAACGGCGGCGCCGGGCTGGTCATTGATGTGTTGGCAAAGCACCTGCCGTTTGAGTTCATCCGCTTGCACCACACCCCCGATGGCAGTTTCCCGAATGGCGTGCCCAACCCTATTCTGCTTGAAAACCAGACAGTCACCGCCGAGGCGGTGGTGCGTGCACAGGCCGATCTGGGCATTGCCTGGGACGGTGATTACGACCGGTGTTTCTTCTTCGACGAAACGGGCCGCTTCATCGAAGGCTACTACATCGTCGGTTTGCTGGCGGACCAGTTTTTGCGTAAAACCGGCGGTGGCAAGGTCATTCATGACCCCCGGCTGACCTGGAACACCCTGGACCTGGTGGCCGCCGCCGGTGGCGAAGCCATTGAAAGCAAAACCGGACACGCCTTCATCAAGCAACGCATGCGCGACGAAGATGCGGTCTACGGCGGCGAAATGAGTGCCCACCATTACTTCCGTGATTTTGCCTATTGTGACAGTGGCATGATTCCGTGGCTGCTGGTCGCCGAGCGCCTGTGCCAGTCGGGCCAGACGCTGTCCAGCCTGATCGACGCCCGCATTGACGCCTACCCGGCCAGCGGCGAAATCAACCGCACCATCGCCAACCCGCCGGAAGTGATTGCCGCGATCGAGGCGTTGTACGCCGGGGAGGCGCGGTCAGTGAATTATGTGGACGGACTGAGCGTCGAGTTTGAGAATTGGCGCTTCAACGTGCGCATGTCCAACACCGAGCCCGTGGTCCGGCTCAATGTGGAGTCCCGGGGTGACCGGCCGCTGATGGAGCAGAAAACCGCCGAGTTACTGGCCCACATGGATCGCTTGAGCACCTCCGGAGGCCGCTAGCCCGCGTTGATGGCCAGCCAGGTGTTGGCGACGCCGTACAACCATACCGACAGCAGGGTCAGGGCGAGCAGGGCGAAGATGAGTTTATGCCGCCACAAGGCTTCGGCCCGGGCGGCCACTACCCAGCGCAGGTACATCAGACCGATAAAGCTGGTGAAGACCACCAGACTGGCGAGCGCGGGAATCAGCAACCAGACCGGGTTGAGGGGTGGGTCCCCGACGTTCATTTTGCCCAGCAGCGCCATGGACCCGACCAACACCGCCAGTGCGGTAAACTCTATGATCAGCAGCGGCTTGCGCCAGGGGTGGCGGACGGGCACAGGGTGCGGTGACGGGTCCATAGGAATCTCCATAATGACGGGGTCGGGCAGAGCTGCCCTGGTTGCCCCTGATTGTGCCAAAACTGCGATAAAAAGTCGGCGTCAGGTACACTGTGGTTTTTTTGACAGGCGGCAGTGGCTATAATGCGCCGCAGACTATTATAACGCTCAGATGCGAGGAGCATGGTGATGATGAAGAGAGTCCTGGCTGCGGTACTGCTTGGCTTAGGCCTGACCGCGGGTATTGCTACGGCAAGTGTAGAAGATGAAATCCGTGCCCGGATTGCCCCGGTGGGCGAAGTCTGCTTGCAGGGCGAAGACTGCGGCATGGCCGCGGCACCGGCGGCGGCAGAGAGTGCAGGGCCTCGTTCTGGCGAAGATGTGTACGGTGCCGTGTGCGCCGCCTGTCATTCTACCGGGGTGGCCGGCGCACCGGTGGTGGGGGATGCCGGAGCCTGGGCGTCACACATTGACAAGGGAATGGAAACGCTGATTAATCACGCCATCAACGGGTTCAATGCCATGCCCGCCAAAGGCGGTTGCGCCAGCTGCCCCGATGAAGAAATTCAGGCGGCCGTCGAGTACATGGTGGGCCAGTCCCAGTAAACGGCCGGCGGCACCGACCATAGAAAGCCAGCACTGCGGTGCTGGCTTTTTTATGGGTGGCGATCAGACCCCGAGGTCGCCCAGCAAAGCTTTAAGGGTCGCCTTGCCTTTTTTCTGGTTGGCCTCCACGTCCAGGTCGCCGGTGCCCTCCCAGCGAACATCCTCATCCGGCAATTCGTCCAGAAAGCGGCTGGGAATGGTTTCCAGTTTCTCACCATACTGACTGCGCTGGGCGGCGTAGGTCAGCGTCAGCGTCTCTCGGGCGCGGGTGATGCCCACGTACATCAGGCGACGCTCTTCTTCGATATTGCCCTCTTCGATGCTGGCGCGATGGGGCAGAATTTCTTCCTCCAGACCCATAATAAATACATGGGGAAACTCCAGCCCCTTGGACGCATGCAGGGTCAGCAGTTGCACCTTGTCGCTGTCGTCTTCCTCTTCCCGTTGTTCCATCATGTCCCGCAGAATCATTTTGCTGATGGCGTCCTCGATGCCCAGCTCGTCGGCGGTGCCTTTGCCATCCTCGAGCATGCGCTGCAGACCATCAATGAGGTACCAGATGTTGCTCATGCGGCGCTCTGCCTGCTTGGGGGAGCCGGCATGCTGGTGCTGCCACTCTTCGTATTCGATGTCGGTAAACAACTGCTTGATCACCGGTATCGGGTCTTCCTGGTGGAGGCGCTGACAGGTGGTGTCCACCCAGTGGGCGAAGCGGCGCAGCCGGTCCAGCCCCCGTTCGGTGACCTGGGTTTCCGCGCCTATGTCCCCCAGGGAGCGGAACAGACTGACGTTGCGACTGCGGGCGTAATGGCTGAGCTGCTCCAGCGTACGGGGGCCGATTTCCCGGCGGGGTACGTTGACCACCCGCAAAAACGCGGCGTCGTCATCCGGGTTGACCAGCAGGCGCAGGTAGGACATGGCATCCTTGATCTCGTTCTTGGAAAAAAACGACTGACCACCGGAGATGTGATAGGGAATCTGGTAGGCCTGGAGCTTCATTTCCAGCAGGCGGGATTGATGGTTGCCCCGGTAAAGCACCGCAAAATCCCGCCAGGCCAGGCCCTTTTTCAGTTTCTGGTCAATGATTTCGGTGGCCACCCGATCCGCTTCGGCGTCTTCGTTGCGACAGCGGACGATGCGGATCTCTTCGCCAATGGTGTGCTCACTCCACAGTGCCTTGTCGAACACGTGGGGATTATTGGCAATCACGGTGTTGGCGCTGCGCAGGATGCGCCCGGTGGAGCGGTAGTTCTGCTCCAGCATGGTGACTTTCAGGCTGGGGAAGTCTTCCTTGAGCTGGGCAAGGTTTTCCGGACGGGCACCGCGCCAGGCATAAATCGACTGGTCGTCATCGCCGACCACGGTGAAGGCGGCGCGTTCGGCCACCAGCAATTTGACCAGTTCGTACTGGCAGGTGTTGGTGTCCTGATACTCGTCCACCAGCAAGTAGCGGATTTTCCGCCGCCATTTCTGCAGGGTCTCGGGCTGGCTCATGAACAGTTGCACGGGCAACAGAATCAGATCGTCAAAATCGACCGCGTTGTAGGCTTTCAGGTATTCGTTGTAGCGCGCATACACCAGCGCCATGCGCTGATCGCGCTCATCGGCGGCCCGGCTCAGCGCCTCGGCCGGCGAGCGCAGGTCGTTCTTCCAGTTGGAGATGGACATCTGCACGGTGGCCACTTCATCCCCGGCTTCCACGCTGCCGTCGGTCATCATCAGGTCGTGCAGCAAGGCTTTGGCGTCTTCGGCGTCGAAAATGGAAAAGCCGGGGTGGTACCCCAGATGCACATGCTCCTCGCGGATGATGTTGAGCCCCAGGTTGTGGAAGGTGGACACGGTCAGCCCACGGGTCTGCGGCCGGCTCACCAGCTTGCCCACCCGCTCCTTCATTTCCCGGGCCGCCTTGTTGGTAAAGGTCAAGGCGGCGATGTGTCGGCCGGGAATGCCCACCCCTTCGATCAGGTGCGCGATCTTGCGGGTGATCACACTGGTTTTACCACTGCCGGCACCGGCCAGCACCAGCAGGGGGCCGTCCACATAATGCACGGCTTCGCGTTGACGGGGATTAAGCTTGGACACGGATGATCTGCCATTGATGTACGGAGCGGTGTATTCTACACCACTGGGAGCCCGTGTACCTCGACCGACCGTTGTTTGCCCGCCGGCCCACCACCGTTTGGCTTGCCTGCAGGGGTAAGCCGCTGTACCTTTGCGCATTCGATTGCCAGTATCAAGCGAGGATGCATGAACAGTATTTCCAGGCGTATAGCGGATGAACTGGGGGTTCGTGAAGAACAGGTGAGCGCGACTGTGGCCTTGTTGGACGAAGGCTCAACGGTGCCGTTTATTGCCCGATACCGAAAAGAAATTACCGGTGCCATGGACGACAGCCAGTTGCGGACGCTGGAAGACCGCTTGCGGTATTTGCGGGAACTCGAGGAACGGCGCACCACCATACTCAGCACCATCGACGCGCAAGGGAAGCTGACCGAGGAACTGCGCCACCAGATTGCCACGGCGGAAACCAAGAATCGCCTCGAAGATCTGTATCTGCCTTATAAACCCAAGCGTCGTACCAAGGCCCAGATCGCCCGCGAGGCGGGGCTGGAGCCCCTGGCGGACAGCCTCTACAACGACCCGCTGCTGGAGCCGGAAGAGCAGGCCGCCCGATACCTCAACGCCGAGGCCGGGATTGCCGATACCAAGGCGGCCCTGGATGGTGCCCGCTATATTCTCATGGAGCGTTTTTCCGAAGACGCCGAGTTGCTCGGCCAGTTGCGTGACTTCATCTGGCAGCAAGGCCAGCTGAAAGTCTCCGTCATCGAAGGTAAAGAGATCGAAGGGGCCAAGTTCCGCGATTACTTCGACCACACCGAAGCGCTGAAGAAAGTGCCATCCCACCGGGCCTTGGCCATATTGCGGGGCCGCAACGAAGGCGTGCTGAGCTACGTCATTGCGGTGGGTGACAGCGAAGACGACCGGCGTCAGCCCCACCCGGCCGAGCAGCGGATTGCGGCGCACTGGAACATTCGCGATGAGGGCCGGCCGGCGGATCGCTGGTTGTCCGAGGTGGTCCGCTGGACCTGGCGGGTGCGGCTCGGCACCCAGATCGAAACCGATCTGATGGCCCAGGTACGGGAAACCGCAGAAGCCGAAGCAATCGAAGTGTTTGCCGCCAACCTCAAGGACTTGCTGTTGCTGGCGCCCGCCGGTCCCCGGCCCACCCTGGCGCTGGACCCGGGTTTGCGAACCGGCGTCAAGGTTGCGATCATCGACGGGACCGGGCAGGTTACCGGGCATGGCACGATTTTCCCCCATGTGCCCCGCAACCAGTGGGAGCAGTCGCTGGACCAACTGGCCCGCTGGTGTCGCGAATTCCGCATCGAGCTGGTCGCGATCGGGAATGGCACCGCGTCCCGGGAAACCGAAAAACTGGTGGCCGAGTTGTGCAAACGCCACCCTGAGCTGGATCTTGCCCGCATCGTGGTGAATGAATCCGGTGCGTCCATTTATTCCGCCTCGGAATTTGCCTCCCAGGAACTGCCGGAGCTGGATGTCACCATCCGGGGCGCGGTGTCGATTGGCCGCCGGCTGCAGGACCCACTGGCGGAATTGGTCAAAATCGAACCCAAATCCATCGGTGTCGGCCAATACCAGCACGACGTTTCGCAGGTGCAACTGGCTCGCAGCCTGGACGCGGTGGTGGAAGATTGCGTGAATGGCGTGGGGGTGGATCTGAATACCGCGTCCGTTCCCCTGCTGGCACGGGTGTCCGGTCTGAACCAGACGCTGGCGCGCAATATCGTGGAATTCCGCAGCAGCAACGGCATGTTCCGGAGTCGCAAACAGCTGTTGAAAGTCGCCCGGTTGGGGCCGCGCACCTTCGAGCAGGCCGCCGGCTTCTTGCGCATCGCCGACGGCGATAACCCGCTGGACCGCTCCTCGGTGCATCCGGAGGCCTATTCGGTGGTCGAAGCCATCGCCACCAAACACGGCCGCGAGGTGGCCAGTTTGCTGGGGGACAGCCAATTCCTGCGGAGCCTGAAACCGGAAGATTACGTCACCGCGCAGTTCGGGGTGCCGACCGTCAAAGACATCATTGCCGAGTTGGAAAAACCGGGTCGCGACCCGCGCCCCGAATTCCGGTTCGCCAGTTTTGAGGAGGGGGTGGAAACCCTGAATGACCTCAACCCGGGCATGATGCTTGAGGGTACGGTCACCAACGTCACCAATTTTGGGGCGTTTGTCGATATTGGTGTGCACCAGGACGGTCTGGTGCACATTTCCGCGTTGTCCCACCAGTTCGTGAAGGACCCGCGGGAGGTTGTGAAAGCGGGCGACATCGTTAAAGTCAAAGTGATGGACGTGGATATTCCCCGCAAGCGCATAGCCTTGAGCATGCGCATGGATGACCAGCCCGGCGCCCAAGCTCCGTCGGCCAGCCGTTCAGGAGCGCGCCCGGCGGGGAACCGGCGGGCATCGGGCAAATCCGCCAAGGGCGCGCAGCCGGCCCCACAGGGTGCAATGGCAGGTGCACTCGCACAAGCGCTGGCTTCGGCCCGCAAAGGGAGCCGTTAACGCGGCTCTGTTAACACCCGTTTGAACAGGAGTGTCTCATGGGCGATTCCCGCCACCAGATTTTCCAGAAGCTTACCGACAGCCAGTGGCATGGTTTCCGGAAAGGCATTGAGAAAGAGGGCCTCAGGGTCGATCCACAGGGGTTCATCGCCCAGACGCCCCACCCGCGCGAACTCGGCTCCACCCTGACGCACCCGACCATCACCACAGATTATTCGGAAGCATTGCTGGAGTTGATCACCCCGGTGTGTGATTCCACCGACGCCTTGCTGTCGGAGCTGCGCAACACCCACATTTTTGTACAGAAACACCTGCAAAACGAAGTTTTCTGGGCCTCCAGCATGCCCTGTGAGCTGCGCGGCGATGAGAGCATCCCCATCGGGGAATACGGCAGTTCCAACAATGGCCAGCTTCGTCATGTGTACCGGCAGGGTCTGGCGGTGCGCTACGGCCGGATGATGCAGAGCATCGCCGGAACCCATTACAACCTGTCGTTGCCGGACAGTTTCTGGACGTTCTGGCAGCAGGCGTTGGGGGATACCCAGAGTTTGCAGGACTTCAAAACCGGGCAGTACTTCTGGCTGGTGCGCAACTTCCGGCGTCGCAGCTGGTTGCTGATGCTGCTGTTTGGGGCTTCACCCGCGCTGGATGCAAGCTTTGTGGCGGATGTCGAACACCGCTTGGCCAGATTCAGTGACGATACCTGGGTGGGTCCCCATGCGACTTCCCTGCGTATGGGGGATCTGGGCTATCACACCGACGCCCAGGCCTCGCTGAACATCTGTTTTAACGAGCTCAAGACCTATACCAACACGCTGACCAAGGCGATTCATACACCCTGGCCGGCGTACGAAGCCATTGGCACCAAACGCGGCGACCAGCATATACAGATCAATACCAGCATCCTGCAAATCGAGAACGAGTACTACAGTGCGATACGGCCGAAACGCACCGCCCGCCGCCACGAGAAACCGGTGCAGGCCCTGACCGCCCGTGGCGTCGAATACATTGAAGTGCGCTGTCTGGATCTGGACCCCTTCTCGCCGGTGGGGGTGAACCGGGAGCAAATCGATTTTCTGGATCTGTTCCTGCTGGATTGCCTGCTCAGCGAAAGCCCCCGCATCGCCCGCGCCGAGTGCGACCGGCTGGATGATATGTTCAAGGATGTGGTCAATGAAGGGCGGGCCGGCAATCTGATGCTGCCGGGGGCGTCAGTGCCGCTGCGCTCGCTGGCGGAGGAACTGCTGGACCGGTTGCAGCCGTTGGCGGAGCGTCTGGACCAACTCACGAATGGTTCTGATTACAGTGCTGCGCTGGCGGTGCAACGGCGCAAGGTGGCGCAGCCCGACTTGCTGCCCTCGAACCAGGTGATCGCGGCCATGAGTGAGGCCGGACTCGGGCATCGGGACTGGGTGCTGCAGCTCTCCGCGCAACATCAGCATGCCCTGCGGGCCGAATCACTGTCCCCCGAACTCAACCGGACGTTTGAAAAAATGGCGGCCGATTCGCTCGCGGAGCAGGCGGCGCTGGAGCAGGCGGATACTCAGTCCTTCGACGAATTCCTGGCCGAGTATCTGGCCTCTAATCCGGCCCCCGAATGACCTCGCAGCCGGTCAGCGCTGGACCACAAAAGTGGTAAACAGGACGCTATCGATCTGTGCGCCGGTTTGTTGCGCGGCCAGCGCGGCATTGAGGCGGCGTGCCGCTTCGTCCCTCAGGCTAGACTGCCCGGTGGTTGAGGTTAATACCTCTGCATCGGTTTGCTCGGCAAACAACAGCACCAGTTCATGCCGCATCCGCGGCATGTGGGCTTCCACTGCGGCACGGGTGGCGGTGTCTGACGCCCGCAAGGTAACCGCCGCTTTCAGGTAGCTCAACCGGTGACCGGGGAGACCGACGTTGGTCACGAAATCCGGCTTCAGTTCAATATAATCGGTGGTTCGCGGGCGGGCGGGCTGGGCCGGCGAAGTTTCGTCCGCGTGCGCGGTCAGGCCCGGTGGCGGCAGCACCAGGGCCGCCAGAACGACAAACAACAGGAACAATCGTGGCATCGTGGTGTCTTTCATATTCTTGATTGGCTTGCAGGTTTAAAGTTTACCGGCAGGATAACAGGCCCGCCCTAAGGTTGCAGGTATGTCTGAGGCGAAAAGGGCGCAGTGACGATCACTTTCCACAGGAGACAGAATCCGTTGAACGCCAGAAACCTTTTTTTCTGATTGGGCTTGTGTGCGCGGCGCTGCTGGGTGTCGCGTTTTACATGGAACACGTCATGGGGCTGGAGCCTTGCCCGTTGTGCTGGTTGCAGCGCTTTGCCTTTATGGCGGTGGCGGGTGTCTGCCTGCTGGCGGTCGTTCATAACCCCGGTAACGTGGCCGGCAGGGTCTACGGAGGCTTGCTGGCGGTGGCGGCCGGTTCCGGTCTGGCGCTGGCGGGTCGGCAACTGTGGTTGCAAAATCTGCCCGCTGACCAGGTGCCTGCGTGCGGTCCGTCGGTGGAATATATGCTGGAGGTTATGCCGTTGGCCGAGGTGTTGTTGACGGCGATGCAAGGCACCGGCGATTGTGCTGCGGTGGTCTGGCGGTTTCTGGGGTTGAGTATCCCGGGCTGGACTGCGGTGTTTTTTACCGCTCTGGTGGTGGTCGGTGTGTTGATGGTGTTCCGCCCGCAGGCGGCCCCCAAGGTGGGGTAGATCCCGGCAGGGCCGGCCGGCAGCCAGAATGGCTGACGACCGGTTGCGGGGGGGGCTTACTCGGGATTGATTTCCAGCAATTCAACGTCGAAAATCAGGGTTTCATTGGGCGCAATGCCGCGGTTGCCTCCCGGGCCGTAGGCCAGGTCCGAGGGGATATACAGCTTGTAGCGGCTGCCTTCTGCCATCAGCTGCAAGCCTTCGGTCCAGCCAGGAATTACCTGATTCAGGCCGAAAGTAACCGGCTCACCGCGCTCGCGGGAACTGTCGAATACATCGCCGGACAACAGTTCCCCGGTATAGTGGACCTTAACCCGGTCGGTTTCGGACGGTTTGTTGCCCACGCCTTCTTCGATCACTTCG
Organism: Marinobacter sp. X15-166B; assembly: GCF_001752365.1. GTDB lineage: Bacteria > Pseudomonadota > Gammaproteobacteria > Pseudomonadales > Oleiphilaceae > Marinobacter. Next base: position 1,722,790 of record NZ_MEIY01000001.1, read on the forward strand.
TATTGCAGACCGGAGGCGGTAACGGTCACGCCGTCTTTTTGGGCGTTTTCAGCCAGAAACTCTTCCCCGGTCGCCTTGTTTTCGGCCGCCAGCGCCTCCATTTCGGCCAGCTGTTCTTCCTGCAGCTGCTGTTGGTACGCCGTTAGCGCCTGCTGTACTTCCTCGGGGCTCATGCGCTTGGCCGCGTCGTCGTCACTCTGGCCATGCTCTATGCCTTGCAGAAACTGCTCGATTTGCAGATCAGGCAGGTCGTTGCGCATGCGCTCGCCCAGTACCAGTCCCATGCCATAGCTGACTTGTTGCACGGTGGAGCTCAGGTCCGGTTCAGCCTCGGGCTGGCTGGCCGTGGAACAACCCGCGAAAACACCTGCGACGGCCAGGGCGAGTATGGTTTTTTTCATGGAAGCTTCCCTTATCGTGTTATTGATGTGCATATGGATCCAAGATCTGCAACGGTAACCGGTTCCGGCCCATTACGCTACTGAACATGTGTTAATCGGGACGGGGTTCAGCCAGGCTCTCAGCTGTCCTTGCCGAACCCCGGCGGGTTGAGGGCGAAGGGCGCCTGATAGGGGGCTTGCCAGTCAGACTGGGGCGGCTTGGCAGGGCCGCCGGGTTCAATGGCCAGGGCGTTCCACAGGCCCTGTCGTGGCGGACTGTCTGCATAGTGCCAGCCACCACTGCTGTCCTGCCATTTAAACACGATGCTGGGGCCGGTGTTCGGAGTGGGGGATGGCACCAGTCCTTCAAATGCAGGAATCTGTTTGGCGGTGTTGTCGGCAGCGCTCCCGTTGGTAAGGCTTTGTGGGTCTTTGATCCCAAAAAAGATCAGCAACACCAACAAGCCCAGTGCGGGAAATGCCAGCCGGATAAGCCAACGCATAATCATCACCAGTCTGTGTGCAGGAGAGCGTCAGAAAAGAGCAGGGTGACGAGTTGGTCAATCCGCTCGCTGACTTCCTGGTTCATGTGTGTGTCCGGGCCTGCGGCATGCAGGTTATGCCGCGCCAGTGCAAGGGTTGAGTCGGTTGGGCTAGCGGCCGGGGGGAGCGCGCGGAGCGCCTGCCAGGCCAACGCCAGTTCAACGCGCTCAGCTTCCAGCTCGGTGCCCGCCAGCTGTGCCCTCAGCGCGGCCAGCGCCGGATGCTGTTTCGGCAGTGCCTTTTTCCGGGTTCGCAACGGGGTGGTCATCTGTTCGCGCCACTGTCTGACGGTCGCCGGCTCGCCGGTAAACTCCCGCCCCCGGGAGGCCAGCCAGCAGGCTGACAGCAACCGGGTCACGCTCCAGCCGTTGTCCTGCAGGGTCAGACACAAAGATTCCACGCCCGGTATCTGCCAGCAGTTCACAGCGAAGGTCCAGAGCGGAGACGCCAGATCCAGAGACTCGGGTATGTCGGCGCTGTTTGTAACCATGTTATCGGGCCTGCTGTCTTCGGGCGGTGACGGTACCGGATGTTCTCATGCGGCGCCACAGTCTGGCGATAACAGCTTGCGCAATTTCCCTGTTAGAATGCCGCCATGCTCACACTATCAGACCTCAGTTTACAACGTGGGGGCACCTGGTTGCTAGAAGGTGCCTCTCTTACCATACAACCCGGCCAGCGGGTGGCGATTGTCGGTGCCAATGGGGCCGGCAAATCCAGTTTGTTTCAGCTGCTGCTGGGGCAGTTGTCTCCGGAACGGGGGCAGATCAGTCTGCCCGGGGGATGCCGCATCGCCCACATGGCTCAGGAAGTGCACGCCTCGGCACGTTCGGCGCGGGATTTTATTCTTGATGGCGATCACGAATTGCGGCACCTGGAGGCTGAATTGGCGCAGGCGGAAGCGGCGGATGATCATCAGGCCATGGCGCGCATTCATGGCGAGCTGGACCTGCGCGAAGCCTGGGCGGCGGGCCGCCGCGCCGAAACCTTAATGCGCGGGCTGGGTTTTGCCGAGGCGGACGCCGATCGGCCGGTGTCGGATTTCTCCGGTGGCTGGCGGATTCGCCTGAATCTGGCGCAGGCCCTGATGCGGCCATCCGATTTTTTGTTGCTGGATGAGCCCACCAACCACCTGGATCTGGACGCCTGTTTCTGGTTGGAAAACTGGCTGCGGCGCTACCCGGGCACCTTGTTGTTCATTTCCCATGACCGGGATTTTATGGACCGGGTGGCGACCCATCTGGTGCACTTTGATCGCCGCAAGCTGGAAGCCTATACCGGTAACTACTCAGCGTTCGAACGCCAGCGCAGTGAGCGGCTGGCTCAGCAACAGGCCGGTTATGAACGTCAGCAGGCCCGCATCGCGGAAATACAGGGCTTCATCGACCGTTTCAAGGCCAAGGCCACCAAGGCGCGTCAGGCCCAGAGTCGGGTGAAAGCGCTGGAACGCATGGAAATGATTGCGCCGGCCCATGTGGATTCGCCGTTTAATTTCGAGTTCCCGGTGGCCGAAAAGGTTTCCAATCCGTTGTTGTCCATCCGTCAGGGCCAGGCCGGCCATGGCGACACGGTGGTGCTCGCACCGCTTGATCTGACCCTGTTGCCGGGGAGTCGTATCGGCCTGCTGGGCCCTAATGGCGCCGGTAAATCGACCCTGATCGATGCGCTCCGGGGGCAGGGAGCCCTGCTGGCGGGGGAGCGGACCACCGGTGAACATCTGGCGGTTGGTTACTTCGCCCAGCACCAGCTGGAGTCGCTGGATCTGGACGCCAGTCCATTTTTGCACCTGCAGCGCCTGGCACCGACTGCGTCCGAGCAGAGCATCCGCAATTTTCTGGGGGGCTTCAACTTCCACGGTGACGACGCGCTCGCAGCCATCCGCAACTTCTCCGGTGGGGAGAAGGCCCGGGTCGCGTTGGCGGTGATCGCCTGGCAGCGGCCCAACCTGTTGCTGCTGGACGAGCCCACCAACCATCTGGACCTGGAAATGCGTCAGGCGCTGACCATGGCGCTGCAAGCGTTTGACGGGGCCATTGTACTGGTCTCCCACGACCGGCATCTATTGCGCAACACGGTGGACGAGTTCTGGCTGGTCAACGAAGGCCGGGTGACTGACTATGAGGGCGATCTGGAAGACTATGAGCGCTGGCTGGCGGACCGCCGCAAAGATGAGGTCGCCGCTCCGCGGCGACCGTCTGCAGCGGCGATGCCCGCTGGCAAGGTCGCTAGCAGCGCGAGTGGGGGCGCGGAAAGCTCGGACGAGCGCCGCGAACGCAAACGCGCGGAAGCCGGCCTGCGGCAGAAGTTGAGCCCGTTCCGGAAACGTCAGGCGCAGCTGGAGCAGCAAATGGATCAGCTGCAAAGCGCGCTGTGCGAAGTGGAGGAGCGTCTGGCCGACCCGGAGATTTATGCCCCGGAGAACAAGGACCGCCTCAAAACCCTGCTGGCCCGGCAGGCCGAACAGAAACGGCTGCTGGAAACAGCCGAGCTGGAGTGGCTGGACGTGTGTGAGACCGTCGAAAGAATGGAGCTTGAGCTGGGTTGACGGGGCAGCGCCCTCAGTCCGCTACGGTGAGGGTGAAATCATCCCGGGACAGGTAATTGCGCTCATCTTTCAGATCAGCGAGGGTCAGCGGATGTGCCGCGAACCAGCCTTGCGGAAACTGGATGGTCATGGCGCAATTGGCGACGCAGATCTGCATCTCCGGGGGCGGTTCCTGTCGGCGGGCATGCTGCAGCAACACCCCCAGCCGTAAGATGATGCACAGACGCTTCAGTCGCCGGGTTTCGGCCGGATCGGAGTCGTCAAACACGGAGGCCACAAATTTGCGCCGGTGAACCCGCACCAGTTTGGCCAGGTCGTACTGCAGTTGCTGGCTGAACCCCGGCAGATCGGAGTACTGCAGCAGATAAGCACCATGCTTGTGGTATTGGCTGCTGGCGATGGTCAGACCGATCTCGTGCAGGCGGCAAGCCCAGCGCAACAGGTCCTCATCATCGCCCGCTGCCAGTCCCCAATCGGCCGCCACCTGACCCCAGATGGCGATGGCGGTGTTCTCCACCGCGCGGCTTTGCGGGATGTCGACGTGGTACCGTTCCTGCAGCGCCTGGATGGTGCGTTCGCGCACGTCCTCGTGCTGGATCCGCCCCAGCATGTCGTACAGCAGACCCTCCCGCAACGCGCCGTCGGCATAGGTCATTTCGTCTATGTTGAGGGATTCGAACGCCGCCATCAGGATGGCGAAACCGGCAGGAAAGATGCTCTGCCGGTCTTCCCGCACGCCGATATCCGCCAGACGGTCGGTGTGGCCCATATCGATCAGCCGGGTACGCAGTTCTTTCATGGCCTTCATGGTGATGACGCCATCGGTGATCCGCAAATTGGTGAGTGCGTTGACGATGGCTTTGACCGAGCCGGAGGAGCCCACCGCACTGCTCCAGCCCAAGGCGAGAAAACGCTCGCGGATGTGCAGCAACTCCTGCGCCGCGTGGGTAATGGCCCGGTCCATCTGCCGGCGGGTGATGCGGCCGTCGGCAAAATACAGGTTGCGGAACGACACACACCCCATGTGCAGGCTGTCCAGGGCGTGTGCTTCGAAGCGTTCGCCGATGATCAGTTCCGAGCTGCCTCCGCCAATATCCATCACCAGGCGTCGGCCCTGATCATCGGATAAGGTGTGGGACACACCGAGGTAAATCAGCCGCGCCTCTTCCCGGCCGGAAATCACCGCGACCGGAAAGCCAAGCGCCTCTTCCGCCCGATCCATAAACTGTTCGGCGTTACGGGCCACGCGCAGGGCGTTGGTGCCGACGACCTGGACGGTCTCGCGGGGCATGCATTTCAGGCGCTGGGCGAACCGGCCCAGGCAGGCCAGGGCGCGCTCCTGCACTTCGTCGGTCAGTCTGCAGTCCGAGTCGATGCCCGCTCCGAGCTGCACCTTTTCCCCCATGCGCTCAAGGGTACGTATTTCGCCATGATCCAGCTGGGCGACCACCATGTGGAAGCTGTTAGAGCCCAGATCAATGGCCGCGAGTAATCCGGGTTGGGTGGCGGTTGTCGCTTCCGGCACGAGTCTTGAAATCCCCTATGCTGACCTTATAGTAACTGGTAGTAACCAGAGCGTGGAGTGGCCCTTGTGGCGGCACTCGGGCCATACCGTTTAGGCGCCTACTATAAGCCAAGTGCCGGGTAACTGTCAGCTCAAGCGCGCAGTTCGGCTGAATAAGAGGGGCGCACCGCGCTTGAGGGCCGGAACTGGCACTTCACAGAAGGCAGGCTAATCGCGTAGAGTAGCGCGTAGCGAGAGTGGTGAGCAGCATGGGACAAACCGGCTGCTGCGCTGCGAAGACCATTGCGCACAAGCGGCGGAAGAATGCGGCGAGTGTGCCTGAATCAGGACAAGGTAATGAGCGGAAATATCGTAAACGTAACCGATGCATCGTTCGAACAGGATGTGTTGCAGGCAGATACCCCGGTGCTGGTGGATTACTGGGCCGAATGGTGTGGCCCTTGCAAAATGATTGCCCCGGTCCTGGAAGAAATTGCCGAAGAATATGCCGGCAAGCTGAAGGTTTGTAAGCTCAACATTGATGAAAACGAGCAGACGCCACCCAAGTTCAACATCCGTGGCATTCCCACCTTGATGCTGTTTAAAAACGGCAACGTGGACGCCACCAAAGTGGGCGCGTTGTCGAAGTCCCAGCTGGCCGCGTTCCTCGACAGCAATCTCTGATTGCATCCTGACTGCCAGACAACCGCCCCGGGGCCTGCTCTTGGGCGGTTTTTTCGTCTAGGCAATCTCCCGTCTGCGCAGCCAGGCCGTGCGCACTTTCTCCGCAGCGGCCCCGGCCAGAAGCCCGAAAAACGGGTCAGCCCAAACGGTTACCGCAGCCGTTATGGCGATAACCGGCCAGCAGGACGGTTTCGCCGTCCACAGGCGTCTGGACACCCCAAGCTCCGCTGCCGCCACGAATAACAAGGCTCCGAGCCCTGCCATCGGAATCGCTGCAAGCATTGCAAGGCCGCCTGGCATGAACGCAATCAGGAGTAAGCCGGATCCGAGTAGGACAGGCGCCATGCCAGTCCGGGCACCAAAGCGGTGATGTGCGGCCACACCACCGGCTCCGTGGCACATGGGCACCGCGCCGAGGGGAACCAGAAACAGATTGGCCAGTCCGGTGGACACGGATAAACGAGCGGGTGTCACCCGATGGGATTGCTCGCCGAAGTAATCCCCCACCACGAGAGCTGTCAGAACGATGGCGTTGGACAGAGTCAAAGCCAGCTGGGGTAAGACCAGGGTGGAGAGCCCTTGCTGCCAATCTTCAATCCCGGGTAATTCAGGCAATAATGATACGGCCGGCCCGGCCTCGGGCAGTGTGAGCCCGGGGGCTCCCAGAAAAGTGCCGAGAGCAACAGAGACCATGAGCCCTATCAAGGCGGCCGGCCAGTGTGGACACAGCTTCAGGGTGATGCCCAACAAGGCCAGCGTGACAACGCCCAGTGGCAGGGAAGTAGCCATCAGAGCGAAGCTCATGTGGGCCAGCATCAGCCCCAGGCCCAACTGAAGGCCACTCAACACGGATCGAGGTATCAGGCGAGCAGCCCCGTTGATCCATCCGGTCAGGCCGAGAAGCAATAGTATGCCCCCGATAAGGGCACCGCTGGCGACCAGGCTCTGGGAGCTGACCTGGGTGGTCAGTAACAACGCAGCAACCGCTTTCATCGGCTGCACCGGCACGGGCAGGCGGTAATACAGCCCCGTGGCGATGTAAAATACGGCAAACCCCAGCAACACGGGTACCGGTGCCAGGCCTGCCAGCCCAACAACCCCGAGACCAAGGGGAATCAGGGTGCCAAGGTCACCCAACGCGCCGCTGGCATTCCTCGCCAGGTGTTTTCTCCCTGAAAGCATGATTACTCCGCCATTTTGTTGTTATTGGCGCTATATCAAGCATTATAAACGACTTTTCCCAGCTCACTGATGTCGTAACCACCGAGCGCTTCGGCGCGTAGACGAAAACGCTCGCTGCCGGCAAACACCAGCAGACGTTGCATCGCCGCTTCAAAATAATGACGCCGACGCATTGCCAAATCAAAGTGCTCCGGTTGCAAGGGAATAAAGCCCAGTCCCTGGCGCCGCGCCGCCGCTTCGATCCCCACACCAATATCTGCCTCACCCTGGCGGATAGCCAACGCCAGATCGTCTTCGCTGAGCGATGGGTGCGGGGCCCATGTCAGTTGCCGGGCATCGATGTGGTGGTGAGTCAGCAAACTTTGCAATAAATGGCTCACCCCGGCGTCCGGCTGGCGGTGCGCGACACGTATGCCAGGGCGTACAATATCTCCCAGCTGCGTAATACCATAGGGGTTATCGGCGGCCAGCAGAAGTCCCTGCTGGCGTTTTGCCCAACGTATCAGCACCAGGTCACGCATCCCGCTCAAGCCCAGGGTATCGGGGTCGTTGTAATTCTGGTTTTCAGCATGCCAGATATGCATGCCTGCGACCATGGCCCGCCCCTCGACGAGCCGTTGTACGCCATCTCCACTGCCATTGCACAACAACGCCAGCTCGGCGCCACTCTCCTTTAACGCCCATTCCAGAAGAGGGTCCTGGCTGCCCGCCAAAACCGGGGGAATAGCGGAACTGACGGACTCATCACCCTCCAGGTGGTTCATCAGCCACAAATCGATGCGTTGGCGAGGAAACAAGAGCTTCCCGGTTACTCGCACACAGGGTATGACCCCCTGGCTGACCAGGTCGTAGACCTTGCGCTCTTTAAGACGCAGATACTCGGCAACTTCAGCGGTAGTGAAGTAGTTGGGAAGTGGCATCTATCTCTCCAGTTGGTCGAGTCTGGCACAAGGCTGTTTATAGCTGCATAAATTTCAGTAGGCGGTGCAAAGCGTAGACATAAACGTGAGGATGCTCAATGTCAAGGAGACGCAGCTGTGGAAAATAACGCGTTTTATGTCGCGCTGACGCTACTATTCAATCTCGACGCTTCGCTGTATCAGATCGTCGCGCTCTCACTCCAGGTTTCGCTTCTTGCGGTGCTGATAGCCGCACTGTTCGGTTTTCCGCTGGGCGCGGCGGTGGCGATATGGCGCTTTCCCGGGCGCGGTGGAATGATTGTTGCGCTCAACGCCCTCATGGGCCTGCCGCCCGTGGTGGCCGGGCTGATGGTGTATTTACTGCTCTCCCGTGCGGGGCCTCTTGGAGACTGGGGGCTGCTGTTTACACCAGGCGCCATGGTACTTGCGCAGGTGGTGCTGGTTTTACCCATACTGGCCGCGCTATCGCGGCAGAAGGTAGAAGATCTTCTGGGTGAATATCGGGAACAGTTTGTTTCACTGGGCATGTCAAAGTTACGCATGATGCCCACTCTTTTGTGGGATGCACGTTTTGCGTTGTTAACCGTTCTGCTTGCAGGTTTTGGCCGCGCCAGTGCCGAAGTAGGCGCGGTAATGATGGTCGGCGGTAATATTGACGGTGTTACCCGAGTAATGACGACCTCCATCGTGCTGGAAACCGGTAAGGGTAATCTGCCGCTCGCGCTGGCTCTGGGCATGGTATTGCTCGCGCTGGTGATGCTGATTAACGCCGGCGCGTATCTGTTGGGTGAGTTGTCCAGGAGGCGGGTAGGGTGACCTCCTTACAGGTTCCAAGTCTCGCGTCGTTCAGCGTGTCGCCGCTGCCAGAGCTGCGCTTTGAGGGTGTCACCTTCAACAATGAGGACAAGGTGCTGCTGGGACCTTGCTCGTTCACTCTCAACGGCTCCGGCCCCACGCTGGTGATGGGACCTAACGGAGCAGGAAAAAGTCTTCTGTTACGACTGTCCCACAGCCTGCTTCAACCGACACAGGGTCGGATAACATGGAGTGGTGAAGCGAGTCCCCGCCAGGCAATGGTGTTTCAGCATCCTGTACTCTTGCGCCGTTCGGCCATTGCCAATCTGATTCATGCCCTGGCGGTCAATAAAGTGCCGCGCCGAAAACGCCTGAAGCTGGCTCGCGATGCGCTTGAGCGTTTCGGCCTTATCGACTGCTGTAATACACCCGCACGGGTGCTGTCTGGCGGTGAGAAACAGCGCCTGGCACTGGCGCGCGCCTGGGTACTTTCACCGCAGGTGCTGTTTCTGGATGAACCCACCTCCGCGCTTGACCCGGCCGCCATTCAAGCGGTGGAGGCGGCGGTGCGGGAGTTTCATCAGCGGGGAACCCGCATCGTGATGACGACTCACGACCTGCACCAGGCCAAGCGACTTGCGGGGGATATTCTTTTTCTTTCGGGCGGCAAAGTGCGTGAGCACACCTCCGCTGATGCGTTTTTTGATGCGCCCGTCTCGCAAGAGGCGCAAGCGTTTATTGCAGGAGGGCTGGTCGAGTAACTCGGCTTTACTAAAACAAAGAGAAAACAAAAACAAAGAGAGAACAACATGAAGAAATCACTAAATCTGCTGCTCGCGGGCGTCACCAGTCTTGGTCTGTCGCTCGGCGCCTATGCCGAGGATTACATCACCCTTGCCTCAACCACATCAACCGAGAATTCGGGCTTGTTCGCATCTATTTTGCCGAAGTTTGAAGACGCCACCGGGATTCAGGTTCGCGTCGTGGCCGTGGGTACCGGTCAGGCATTTGAGATTGCTCGTCGCGGTGACGCTGACAGTCTTCTGGTACACGATACGACCGGTGAAGAGCGATTTGTCGAGAATGGCTTTGCCACCGAGCGTGCGGATGTCATGTACAACGACTTCGTATTGATCGGCCCCGCCGGTGACCCCGCCAATATCAGCCAGGCACAGAGCGCCAGGGAAGCCTTTGCGGCAATCGCTGAGGCAGAGGCGCCGTTCGCGTCACGGGGCGATGACAGCGGTACCAATCGCGCCGAGTTGCGGCACTGGAAACACGCAGGCGTTGACCCCGATGGCGACTGGTACCGCGAACTGGGTAGCGGCATGGGACCCACCCTCAACACCGCCGCAGCCATGGGTGCCTATGTGATGTCGGATCGCGCCACCTGGGTGGCCTTTGGAAACCGCCAGGACCTGAAGTTGCTTTTCGAAGGTGACAAGGTACTGTTCAATCAGTATGGCAGTTTGCTGCTGTCCAGTGAAAAACACCCGCACCTCAAGCATGAGATGGCTTCAAAATGGCACAGCTGGCTGCTCTCTGCAGAGGGTCAGCAGGCGATATCCGACTTCCGGGTGAGCGGGCAGCAACTGTTTTTCCCCAATGCCAAATAGATTATTCTCTGGCATTATAACTACATAACCCACTCTGTGGCGCCCACGAGGTGACTATAAAAATAACATGACGATGGACCCATTACTTCCCGATCCGCAAGACCCCCGGCTGTCCCGCGCAATTGAGGGCGTTGATGAAAACGGCCAACGCAAATCCATCCGTGTGATCGAAGAGCGCCCTCTGACCATCTACCTGAACAGCCAGGAAATCGTTACGGCGATGACCATCGGCGATCACCCGGAGTACCTGGCACTCGGGTTCTTGCTGAATCAGGGCATGCTGAAAGAGGGCGATCAGGTCACCGGAATTGATTTCGACGAAGAGCTTGAAGTCGCGGTGGTGCGAACGGAGGGCATTACCGATGTCGAGGACAAGCTGGAAAAGAAAACCCGCACGTCGGGCTGCGCCGTCGGTACGGTCTTTGGCGATATGATGGCGGGGCTCGAAGGCTTGGCGTTGCCGGACACCCCGGTGCACACCAGCACCTTTTACGATTTGTCCTTTCAGATCAACCACACGCCCAGTCTGTATATGGAAACCGGTGCCATTCATGGCACGGCCCTGTGTCAGGGCCGACAGATCCTGGCCTATATGGAAGATGTCGGGCGCCACAACGCCGTCGACAAAATCGCCGGCTGGATGCACCTGAATGGCATTACGGCTGCCGACAAGGTCCTCTATAGCACGGGGCGCCTGACCTCCGAAATGGTGATCAAAACCGCGCTGATGGGGATTCCCACACTCATCAGCCGGTCAGGCTTTACCGCCTGGGGTGTGGACATTGCGCGTCAGGTCGGCCTGACACTGATCGGGCGGATGCGAGGCAAAAGGTTCACTTGCCTGAGTGGCGAGCATCGTCTGGTGTTCGATCAGGACGTGTCGCAGGTGCCGGATGAAGACAAGAAATTGCGGCGAAAAGGGGCAAAACATGACTGATTGCGCCGTTATTCTGGCCGGTGGTCAGGCCAACCGCATGGGCGGAGGCGACAAGGGACGGCTCATGCTGGGAGATCAGTCGTTGATCCTGAGAGTTATTGAGCGGATCACACCCCAGGTCGACACCGTGGTGTTGAACGCGAACGGGGACCTGAGTCGCTTTGATGATCTGGGCCTGCCCGTGGTCGCCGATTCGATCGGTGACTTTCCAGGCCCACTGGCCGGAATTCTGGCGGGCATGGACTGGGCGGCGGAACAGGGTCACGACTGGCTGATCAGCGTCGCCGCTGATACGCCATTTTTCCCCCGGGATCTGGTGGAGCGGCTGGCCAGGCACGATACCCCGGTGGTATTGGCCGCCACGCCGGACCCTGAGCGCGGTCGCTTGCCCCAACCCACCTTTGGCCGCTGGCAGGTGGCCTTGCGCCACGATCTGAGAGCGGCCTTGAACGACGGTGTGCGCAAGATCCGCCAGTGGACGCAGTCCCAGGGTGAAACACTGGCAGTGTTCGACGAAGGCGATTTTTTCAACATCAATACGCCAGACGACCTGGCTTGGGCGGAGCAGCATCTCCAGTGAAGGTTATAGGCATTGTGGGCTGGAAAAACTCGGGCAAGACAACCCTGGCCAGTGCATTGATTCGTGAACTTTCCGGTAGAGGGCTGACGGTCAATGCGATCAAGCATGCCCATCACAGGGTGGACGTGGATCAGCCCGGCACAGACAGCTACAGGCACCGCGAAGCGGGCGCCCAGGAGGTGATTCTGGCGGGTGGTCAGCGTTTTGCCATCATGCACGAACTGCGAGGTGCCAAAGAGCCGACGCTGGATGCCTTGCTGGCCAGGCTGGGCCCTTGTGACTGGGTGGTGGTGGAGGG
>NZ_MEIY01000001.1:1734798-1860734 GCF_001752365.1 Marinobacter sp. X15-166B
CACGCGCACCCAAAATCGAGGTGCACCGCCGGGAAAGTTCGCGCTCGCCATTGTTTAAAGAAGATGCCAGCATTGTGGCGGTCGCCGCGGACTACCCTGCAGATTTTCAGGGCCCCGTCCTCGACGTTAATGATGTCCCCGCTATCGCAGACTTTGTTCTGAATCGTGAACCATCATAGGCGGCACTCGCGGATACCAAGCTACCGGATACCAAATTAGCGGATAATAAAAACTATGGCCAAGCTTCGTAACGACTGTTTTGCACTCCCCCCCGGCGTTAACTGGACGCCGGTCGAAGAGGCGCTGGAGCGGTTGCGTTCACGCTTGCACCCTGTCGTCGCTGTGCAGCGCTCCGTTCCGTTGGCCCAGGTCAATGGCCGCATCCTGGCAAGCGACGTCTATGCGCCCCGAGCCCATCCCCCAAGTGATAATTCTGCGGTCGATGGCTATGCCTTCGCAGGCCCTGTAACAGAGGTGCCCAGCACACTGCCTCTGGTGGATGGCCGCAGTGCCGCGGGGGAACCCTACAGGGATCGGGTACCCGAAGGCTATGCCATCCGGATTCTGACCGGCGCGGTGGTTCCGGCCGGCACGGACACGGTCGTTCTGGAGGAAGACTGCGACATCAAGGAGGGTCAGCTGCATCTGGACGGCACATTGAAAGCCGGTGCCAATGTCCGCAAAGCTGCTGAAGACATTAACGTGGAGGACCGGATCCTCACTGCGGGCACCCGGCTGAGCCCGACCCAGATTTCCGTACTGGCCAGCGTCGGAATTGGCTCGGTCGATGTGTATGAGCGCTTGCGTGTGGGGGTTCTTTCCACCGGTGACGAGGTAAAGCCGGTCGGTGCACCGGTGACCGATTGGCAGATCTACGATGCCAACCGCCCGATGCTGGGTGCCCTGGTCGAGCAGCTTGGCTATGAGCTGATTGATCTGGGCCATGTGCTTGATCGCCCGGAGGCGGTGAAAGCGGCATTGGAGCGGGGAGCGGAACAGTGTGACTTGATCCTGACCAGCGGCGGGGTGTCTGCCGGTGACGAAGACCGCGTTTCCGAGACGCTGAAAAAACACGGGGAGATCAGTAACTGGCGTATCGCCATCAAGCCCGGGAGGCCGCTCGCGCTGGCCATGTTCCATGGAACGCCGGTGGTGGGCTTGCCGGGTAACCCGGTGGGCGCCTGGGTTTGTGCACTGCGGTTCGGCGCTCCGGCGATGGCGTTGCTGGCAGGAGGAGAATGGTTCGAACCCCAGGGCTATGCTATGCCGGCCAATTTCTCGAAGCGTAAAAGACCAGGGCGCAGCGAGATGCTGCGGGCCAGGATCCGGCAAGGACAGGTTGAGGTGTTCGGCTCTGAAGGCTCCGGCCGGGTGACCGGTCTGGCCTGGTCCGAGGGCCTGGTGGAGCTGGATGAGAGCGCCCGACAAATCGAGCCGGGAACCCTTGTGCGGTTTATTCCTTACGGCAGCTTCGGGTTGTAATCAGTCAACGCTGCCATGGACCGCAAATGCCTCAAGAGAGGCATCCTGCGGGGGCCGGGAGCGGTAGGTTTCCTCAATACCCAGCTCGGTCAGTGTGCGGCTGACCATCAGCAGGGTGTTCTCCTCGAAGTCCTCACACATAGCGCGCATTTGGTCGATCTCGTCACAGGCGACCGGGTAGGCGGCGTCAATATCCGGTGCACCGTAATGGTCGACGAACGTTTGGGCCAGGGTGGCGCGAATCTGCTCCAGTTCCGCGTCGGTGATCTTGCAAACGCCTACGAAACTGGCACGGCCGCCAGACTCGATGCTGTACCAGCCGTTACTGAACGCCTGGCGGGCTTTCCCCTTCAGGTCCGCTTCGGTCCAGTTGGAAAACTCGAAGCCACCGGAGATCGCCCATTCGCCGCTGGGCGCAGGCTTTTCAAAGACCTTTTCGTCCGATATATCCAACTGCAGTATTCGGGCCAGTTTCATACGTGCTCCGCGAATTCAATCAAGCTTAACGTCTCGGTCATGACACCCTGACGCAGCAGCATTCGGCCTTTTTCATCCAGGCCCACAAAGATGCCCGGCCGGGGCTGTTCGATCCTCTTGCCCAGAGCATCGCAGCGTGGCCGCCAATCGTTGTGCACCCGTTCAAAGCCACTGTCCATAAAATAGGTCAGCCATAAGAGCGTGTGCTTGGACCAGCTCTCCAGCAAGGCCATTGGTGTAATGTTTACACAGCCTTCCTCATACAGACAGGTTTCATTCGGGGTGTCTCCGGGCTCGCCGTCATTCTGGCTGAATGGCACACTGATGCCGATGATCAGCCAGTTTGGATGAGCCTTGGGATCCGAAACATCGGCTGCGAACCGAATGTTACCGCAGAGAGCACCATTGACCTTGATTCGATCAGGCCATTGAAAGTGCACCGGTACTTCGGGTGGCGCCAGGGCACCCAGACTTTCGGCCAGGCCGATCTGGGCCACATAGACCGCTTGAATGGCATCTTCCAGGGGTGTTTCCGGTGCCAGTACCAGAGCCGCATTCAAGCTGTCGTCTGCTTCAGAGTAGAAAACCGAGCCGGAATCAACACCCGCGATGGCCCGGCTGACCGCTTTGTTGAAAGGATCGGAGTGCCTCGGCACCACTTCTCCGGTCAATAATGGCGGGAATTGGGGTGACTCAATCATTGGATAGCCCGGGCGTATGCGTCTGAGGCAACAATTTCATCGGCGATGCGCTGGAAAGCCTGGGCCTGAGGGCTGTCAGGCTTCGAAACCACAATGGGGACACCACCGTCTGAACCGATTCGGATATCGAGATCCAGCGGAATCTCCCCAAGGAAAGGGGCGCCCAGTTTTTCGGCTTCTGACCGCGCGCCACCATGCCCGAATGGATGGTGTTCTTTATGACAACCATCACAGACGAACGAGGCCATGTTTTCGATCAAACCAAAAAGCGGCACGTCCATGCGCTGGAACATGTCGATGCCTTTGCGGGCGTCCATCAAGGCGATGTCCTGGGGTGTGGAGACCACCACCGCTCCGGCAACGAAGAATTTCTGGGTCAGCGTCATCTGCACATCGCCGGTGCCTGGCGGCAGGTCCACCAGCAGCACATCGAGCCGCCCCCACTCAACCTGGTTCATCATCTGTTGCAGGGCACCCATCAACATGGGCCCACGCCAGACAATGGCCTCATCGTCCGGCGTCATCAGGCCCAAAGACATTAACGTCACCCCGTGGTTTCTCAGGGGCAGAATGGTACTTCCATCCGGGCTGGATGGGCGGCCGGAAACACCCAGCATGCGGGGCTGGCTGGGGCCGTAGATGTCGGCATCCAGCAGGCCTACCTTGAGACCTTTCGAGGCCAGCGCAACGGCCAGATTGGACGACACAGTGGATTTTCCAACGCCACCCTTGCCCGAGGCAATGGCGATGATCCGATCCACGCCCCTGGGGTTCTTGTCTTGCGGGCGGGGGGCATCCGTGCCAATCAAATTCGGTTTTTTACCAACTTCGACGTATTCAACCATGGTGTGTCCTGTTCTCTAACTGTCCAGATAGTCATCAGTGGTACGGATTCGAGGCCGCTCACCGCCCGCCAGGGGTGCACTGTCCCCATGGAACTGGGCCTTGACCCGGCAGTCGTCACACATCTTGATGAGTTGGACATTATCGGAATTCGTGTACATCCAGTGCTGGTTTTCCAGTTTTTCGACGATTCGGTTAATGGTGCTCGCAACGCCAAACGGAGTGCCACATTGAATGCACTCGAACGGATCCTCGCCATGCAATGTCCGGGCACTCAAGGCTGCCTTGGACACATCCAGCCTGGGCTGCAGGGTGATGGCGGTCTCCGGGCAGGTGCTGTCGCAGATGCCGCACTGAACACAGGCATTTTCCGTAAACTGAACTTCCGGCCGGTCCGCGTGATCACCAAGCGCACCGGTCGGGCACAGCGATACGCAGGCCAGGCAAAGCGTACATTTATCGGAATCGATTGCGATCGCACCATAAGGTGCACCTGCGGGGAGTGGAATCGGTTCTTCGATTTTTTCTGACATGGCGGCAACGGTGACTCGTGTTATGTCGCGGCGACCGCCCACCAGCAGAACCGGATCACTCACGCGCCCGGCGTTGGCGCCTGCATCGCAGAGCTCAATGGCGGAGATAACCCGAACCCGACTGGGCGAATTATGGGTACCCCGGAGCAAGGCCTGGGCCAGTTCAACTTCCGCAGCTACCGCCCGCCGATCCAACTCATGGTCCGCAAGGATGAGCACCTCAGCGTAACCGGCGCCGAATGCGGCCATTATTTCAGCATGACCGACCCGATCGATATGCTCCAGCCCAATCGGCAGCAGATCGTCCGCCAGTCCGTCATCGTATCGCGCCAGGTTGGCAATGGCGTCGGCTCCAGCGCCCAGGGTATGAAACGCCAGGCGTGGAGATTCGCCGGTGTGCTCCCGATAGACCTGGGCCATCACTTCAACGGTTCGGGTGATCGCCTCGAACGGGGTTTCGTTCATGGTAATGGCCGATGTGGGACAGACGGCGGCACAGGATCCGCAGCCGGCGCATATGTCCGAGTCGATCTGGATATGATCCCCTGCAGAAAAAATGGCCTCAGTGGGGCAGACGTCGAGGCAGCGTGTGCACCCGGATTTACTGGCGCGCGTGTGTGCGCACAGGGATTCTTCCAATCTGAAATAGACGGTTTTCTCGAATTCACCCACCCGCTCCCGGGCGGTCAGGGCAATACGCTCCAGCTCACCGGTTTTCATCGGATCCGCCCAGAAATAGCCGTTGCGCTTCTCATGACTCGGAAATGCCGGGGCTCCCCCTCGCAGATCGATGAATACATCGCATTCGCTACGGGCGGCAAGTTTTACTTCGCCATAACCCGGTTCACCTCGGCCGGCCGGATGGAGGGTTTGCAAGTGGGCAAATTCCAGTTTGAAATTGCCAAGGGCGCCATGGGCGCTCGTCAATTGCCCCTTTGCTACATCGTAGGACGCGGAAGGGAGTTGAATCGGGCCGGCGTCAGTCACCACACAGGTGACACCCAGCTCGTCATGAACCAGTTCGGCCATTCTGATGGCCTGTTCGGTGGGGCCGACAATACAGCAGACGCCATTGGATTGAATGGTTTTTGCCGGTGCGATGGGGGCCGGCAACTGCGCAGCAGCCATCAGCGCGGCCTGTTTGGCGTGTTGGCGCTCCGGCTTGGCATCGGGTGCGCTCCAACCCGCTCTGTCCCGGATGTCAATCGTATGAAGAGGCGCGGCATGGTTTATTTCCGCGTACACCTCCTCGGACAGCCGCTCAAATAAAGCTGACTGCTGGCCGCACGCTATGAGCACTTCATTTGTCGCGCTCAGATGTTCCGCGGCGACGTTCAATTCTGTTCCACACAGTTGATCAGCGGTGATCACCTGTGCGGCTGCGGCTGCTTTCTGCAGCGCTTGCGGATTGAAAGTCTGTGTCTGGTCACAACTGCATAAGAGCAGTGTCTTGTTTGCGGTCATCGGAAGTTAGACTCTTTCGTTGTTTTTATAAGGGCATACATCCCGTTTACCACCGAGCATGCCACAGCCGTTTATTTTTGGACAGTTGGATTATCGTTTTACTTTTAGGCAGTTGGATTATTGTTGGAGCCCTGCTATTTTGAAGTTGTAAAACTTGAGGCTATAAGAATATAACGAGAAGCGCCATGAGTAGTCGGACAGAGGGTTGGAGACGCGAATTACAGGTAGGTGCCGTTGTGCGCCGGTCGCCCGGGGTGACTCGCTGGGCACGTGATATCTGGACACCAACGGCTGTGATACCGGGAGCACCGGAAGCGTTCTGGAAGGAGTTGGTTCGAGAGGGGGAGGTGGTCGATTACCACGCGGGCACGGTCACGATGGAACTGTTCCGCGCCGATGTGGAGGGCTATCTGATATCCCTGAATATGGCGTCCCCTTCGGTCTGGGTCGTGATGGACAAAGATGTCACGAGCCAGTCGCCCTCCGGGTGGGTACTCAGCACCGTTACCGCCAGCGCCCATGAAGCGTTAGACGCGCTTGATAGCGGCGAAAGCATTGTCGAGGCCGTTGCCATTCCGGAATCCCTTGCGGGCTGGATCAAGGAGTTTGTCGACCTGCACTACATCGAAGAGCCCTTCAAGAAACGCCGTCGAAATGAGGTCCGGGTTGATGGCACCGAAGACGCTAAAGGCGATCCACGTATCCGCCAGGCGAGTGATGTCTATCGCGCCCCCGGCAACATCAAAAAATCGAGACTGCAGTGATGGCCGAGTCACGTTTGCAGCGTTGGTCGCGTCAAAAAGCGGAAGCTGCCAGAAAGCAGGAAGCTCCGCCACCTCCGGTCGTTGAAGCCGAACTGTCACCTGAAGCGCAGGAACTCGCTGTTAATGAGACTTTGCCGGAGCAAGACGTTCTGGTGAAGTACGGGCTGCCCGATCCGGATGCCATTGTACTGGGTACGGACATTACCGGGTTCATGCGAAAAGAGATTCCCGAGCTCCTGCGCCGTAAGGCTCTGCGGGCGTTATGGAAGTCCAACCCTGTGCTGGCGGTGTTGGATGGCCTTAATGACTACGACGAAGATTTCACTGACGCCGGCTTGACGGTAAAAGGGGCAAAGAGCCTTTACAAGGTGGGGCAGGGTTTCGTTGATCGAGCCAAAAAGCTTGCTGGGCAGGTTGATGGGGAGGCCGAAGCGGTTGCCAGCACTACGGATTATGTCAGGCCACCAGGGGCCGCCGAAGCCTCGGAATCAGATGCCCCCCTTGAAACGGATGCTGCTGACCAACCAGAGGGCCCAGCTGAAGTGAGTCATGTAGACAGTGAACCGAGTCAAACGGATGAGGACCAGACGCCTCGTTTTCGTCCTCGGATGCGCTTCCACTATTAAACGGAGTTTGTTTCTGATAAAAGCGAGTGGTAGCACAGTCATTCGACTATTCATGTGCGTGGTCTAGAATGACAGCTCAGGATGTTAATAATAATTAAAGGAAAACGGTTTGAACAACACTGCGGAAACTCAGTGCCCGCGTTCGGTCACCGAACAAGATCGCGCCCGGGCCCAGATCTATCAGCTTTTGGGTGTTCTGCTTTCCGGACCACCCTCCAGCGAGCTGTTGAAAGGATTGGCGTCTTTGCAGGGTGATGACACCCCTCTGGGCGTAGCTTCCAAAAACCTGGCAGTGCTTGCCGAGCGCACCACCCCTTCTGACGCCGAGCGCGAGTACAACAACCTTTTTGTTGGGCTTGGGCGTGGCGAACTGCTGCCTTACACCAGCTATTACCTCACCGGATTTTTGAACGAGAAGCCACTAGCGGAGCTGCGTACTGACCTTATGGCCAGGGGCATCAAAGCCCGTAGCGATGTAAAAGAACCGGAAGACCACATTGGCACCCTGTGCGAAATCATGTCGGGCATCATTACCGGCCAATTCCCGTGTGACAGTGATCTGGCGTCGCAAAAAGCCTTTTTCGACGCGCACCTGGCACAGTGGGCCGCCTTGTTTTTTACCGATTTGGAAGAAGCGCAAAGTGCCATCTTTTATGGCCCGGTGGGCTCGCTGGGGCGGGCTTTCATGGCTGTAGAAACCGATGCCTTTGCAATTCAGTAACCGGGGTCAGAGCGATCCCTTAACCCATGGGGAGGTGTCCTATGGACAACCCGAAGCGTGAAAACAGCCGCCGCCGTTTCCTGAAAATGGCAGCTGCCGCAGCACCGGCTGCAGTAGCCATGGCGGTTGCACCGAACGCCGCAGCCGAGGTCGTCAATCAAAACGTACCGAACAGCAGCGGTTTGCGTGACACTGAACACACCCGCAAGTATTTCGAGTCGGCTCGCTTTTGAGGAAGCGTGAATCATTCAAGGTTGCGTGATGCTCTTGGATGATCACCCCTCCAAAAAACGAGAATAACAACAAGAGAGGTAAGAGACATGTTAAGGAAGAAGACCAACGGGGTAGCGAAAGGCCCCCGTGCAGGCTCTTTGCTTTCATCTCTCGCTGCCAAGACGTTGGATCGCCGTCAATTTTTAACGGCTTCCGGGGTTGCAGTGGGTGGCATGGCGGCTTTATCGCTGACGTCGGGGCGGGTCGAAGCTGCGACCCCATCCACGGGCGGTGGCGAGGTCGTTCGCAAGAAATCAGTGTGTACCCACTGTTCGGTCGGCTGCACCGTCGAAGCTGAAGTGCAGAACGGCGTGTGGACCGGACAGGAACCAGGCTGGGACAGCCCCTTCAATCTAGGCTCTCACTGCGCCAAGGGCGCTGCAGTCCGCGAGCATGCTCACGGCGAACGTCGTCTCAAGTCCCCGATGAAAATGGTCAACGGCCAGTGGCAGAAGATTCCCTGGGATCAGGCCATCAATGAAATTGGCGACAAGATGTTGCAGATTCGCGAAGAGAGCGGGCCTGATTCCGTCTATTGGCTGGGTAGCGCCAAGTTCAATAATGAACAGGCGTACCTTTATCGCAAATTCGCAGCTTATTGGGGCACTAACAACGTTGATCACCAGGCCCGGATCTGCCACTCAACAACGGTCGCTGGCGTAGCTAACACCTGGGGCTACGGTGCGATGACCAACTCGTACAACGATATCCACAACTCCAAGGCGATTTTCCTGATCGGGGGCAACCCCGCCGAAGCACATCCCGTGTCGCTTCTGCACATTCTGAAAGCCAAGGAAGAAAACAACGCGCCACTGATTGTCTGTGATCCGCGCTTCACTCGCACTGCCGCTCACGCCGATGAGTTCGTCCGTTTCCGCCCGGGCTCAGACGTTGCCCTGATCTGGGGCCTTCTCTGGCACATCTTCGAAAACAAATGGGAAGACAGGGAGTTTATCCGCACCCGGGTCTGGGGTATGGATGAGATCCGCCAGGAGGTGAAACGCTGGAACCCGGAAGAGGTTGAGCGCGTAACCGATGTACCCGGCGCTCAGCTGGAACGTGTCGCCCGCACCCTGGCGAACAACCGCCCTGGTACGGTGATCTGGTGCATGGGGGGTACCCAGCACGCCAACGGTAACAACAACACGCGAGCTTACTGCATTCTGCAGCTGGCCTTGGGGAACATGGGTGTTTCCGGCGGCGGCACCAACATTTTCCGTGGTCACGATAACGTTCAGGGCGCCACCGACCTCGGTGTTCTGGCCGACACCCTGCCAGGCTATTACGGTCTGAGTGCGGGTGCCTGGGCCCACTGGGCGCGTGTCTGGGAAGAAGACATCGATTGGTTGAAAGGCCGATTCGCCGTATGGGACAAGAGCGGCAAATCCAGGGCCATGATGAATGAGAAGGGCATCCCGGTATCCCGCTGGATCGATGGCGTTCTGGAAGCCAAGGAAAACCTTGAACAGCCGGACAACACCCGAGCCATGGTGCTTTGGGGGCACGCGCCCAACTCCCAGACCCGTATGCTTGACATGAAAGAAGCCATGGAAAAGCTGGATCTGTTAGTGGTGGTGGACCCCTATCCGACCGTGTCAGCCGTGTTGCACGATCGCAAAGACGGCGCATATCTGCTGCCCACGACCACTCAATACGAGACCAGCGGTTCCGTAACCGCATCGAACCGGTCGCTTCAGTGGCGTGAAAAAGTGGTTGAGCCGCTGTTCGATTCCAAGGTTGATCACGAGATCATGAAGCTGTTTGCGGACAAGTTCGGCTTCACCGATCGCCTGTTCCGCAACATTGCCATTGAAGGCGATGAGCCGGTGATCGAGGACCTCACCCGTGAGTTCAACCGCGGCATGTGGACCATCGGTTATACCGGGCAATCGCCCGAGCGCCTCAAGAAGCATATGGAGTACCAGCACCACTTCGACAGAACCACCCTTCGTGCAAATGGCGGGCCTTGCGATGGCGACATCTATGGTTTGCCCTGGCCTTGCTGGGGTACCGCAGAAATGAACCACCCGGGAACGCCCAACCTTTACGATATGTCCTTGCCGGTTTCCAAGGGCGGTCTCACTTTCCGTGCCCGGTTTGGTGTCGAGCGCAATGGTGAAAACCTGCTGGCAGAAGGCGTTTACTCGAAAAACTCGGAGATCAGGGACGGCTATCCCGAGTTCACCATGCAGATGCTGATGGATCTGGGCTGGGATGGTGATCTGACGGCGGAGGAGCGTGCCAGCATCGAAGCGGTGGCCGGCCCCGAGACCAACTGGAAGACCGACCTTTCAGGGGGTATTCAGCGTGTCGCCATCAAACACGAATGCGCACCTTTTGGCAACGCCAAAGCGCGGACGGTGGTGTGGAACTTCCCTGATCCAGTGCCCGTCCATCGCGAGCCGCTCTACACCTCACGTCGCGACCTGGTGGCTGATTATCCGACCTATAAGGACAAGACGTTCTGGCGTCTTCCGACCTTGTACGAATCCATTCAGAAGAAGGACTTCAGCAAGGAGTTTCCCATCATTCTGACCTCCGGTCGTTTGGTTGAGTACGAAGGCGGCGGCGATGAGTCGCGCTCTAACCCCTGGCTGGCCGAATTGCAGCAGGATATGTTCATCGAGGTGAATCCCCGTGATGCGAACAACCTGAACATTCGCGACGGCAGGTTTGTCTGGGTAACCGGACCGGAAGGGGGACGGATTAAAGTCAAGGCAATGGTGACCGAACGTGTCGGCGAAGGCGTAGCTTTCATGCCGTACCACTTCGGCGGGCATCTGGAGGGTAAATCGCTGCGGGATAAGTACCCCAAAGGCTCCGATCCCTATGTTCTGGGTGAGTCTTCAAACGTTGTGCAAACCTACGGGTATGATTCGGTCACGCAGATGCAAGAGACCAAAGCCACCCTGTGTTCGATTATGCCGGCATAACAAGAGGTGTAGATCATGGCACTTGAAGGACAAGGACAAGCACGCGCAAAATTCCTTTGCGACGCCGAACGCTGCATCGAATGCAATGCCTGCGTAACGGCCTGTAAAAATGAGCATGAAGTCCCCTGGGGGATCAACCGTCGGCGCGTAGTGACCATTGAGGATGGTAAACCGGGCGAACGGTCGATCTCGGTAGCCTGCATGCACTGTTCAGACGCGCCTTGCATGGCCGTCTGCCCGGTCGATTGCTTCTACCAGACCAAAGACGGAATCGTTCTGCACTCCAAGGATCTGTGTATCGGGTGTGGGTACTGCTTCTATGCTTGCCCCTTCGGCGCGCCCCAATTCCCGCAAGCGGGTAATTTTGGTAGCCGGGGCAAGATGGACAAGTGTACCTTCTGTGCAGGCGGCCCTGAAGAGGACCACTCATCGGTCGAGTTCGCCAAGTACGGACGCAACCGCATTGCCGAGGGTAAACTGCCCCTCTGTGCGGAAATGTGCTCTACCAAAGCCTTGCTGGCCGGTGACGGCAACGAGGTGGCGGACATCTATCGCCAGCGCGTCGTGGCCCGTGGTTTCGGGTCGGGCGCCTGGGGGTGGGGCACAGCCTACGAGAAGAAGGGTGCATAAGTTTGCCTGAGTAGTCCGGGGCCTTTTGGCCCCGGAGCAGGTTCAGGCAAACAACCCTTCTTGCTGATTCCGTTGGAGTGCTTTCATGAGTTTAAAAGTATGGGGTGCCACTGTTTTTTTGCTGGTGACACTGTCACTGAACTCTGTCTGGGCGGACGAGGCCCACGCAGTTGATCGAACAGCGACCGGGGGTGCGCAAACCCTGGAAGATATAATGGCCCGTCAGCAGAAGCTGAAAGTTGACGGGGCATTCCGCTCTGAAAATCTGGGTGATCCAGCCCATGCGGCGCCGGCCACCGATCAATTAGGTACACGGGGCGGGGTTTCAATCTCAGACACCTACCGTTCCATTCGCTATAACAAATTTGATGCCAACACACA
The DNA here is from genome assembly GCF_001752365.1 of Marinobacter sp. X15-166B. Taxonomy (GTDB): domain Bacteria; phylum Pseudomonadota; class Gammaproteobacteria; order Pseudomonadales; family Oleiphilaceae; genus Marinobacter. The sequence goes on from NZ_MEIY01000001.1 coordinate 1,746,627, forward strand.
GGTTCGGGGCCCTGCGGCGGACGTCCTCGTCCAGGACGGAGGGATGGCCTGGCTTAAGTTGCGCGAGGGGCCGGTCATCACCTATGGCGGCGGCGCGCTGTTGGGTTTCATTGCCCTGCTGGCGGTGTTTTATCTTGTTCGCGGCAAAATCATGATCGAGGGCGGCCCGTCAGGCACCACGATTCAACGTTTCAAAGCCATCGAGCGATTTGCGCATTGGTTGTTGGCCGGCTCGTTTATTGCGCTGGGGATAACCGGGCTTATAACCTTGATGGGGCGCAGCTTCCTGATCCCCGTGCTGGGGCCCGACGTCTTTGCGACTCTGGCAGCCGGCTCCAAGTGGGTTCATAACAACATTTCCTGGTCGTTCATGCTGGGCCTGGTGATGACGTTTGTTATGTGGGTCGCGCACAACATCCCAAACAAGGTGGATTGGCAGTGGCTCAAGGCGGGCGGCGGTATTTTTACCAAATCCCATCCGTCAGCAAAAAAATTCAACGCCGGTCAGAAGATCGTTTTCTGGACCGTTATGGTGCTGGGTTTCTCGGTCTCTCTGAGCGGCCTGTCGCTGCTGTTCCCGTTTCAAATGCCCATGTTTGCCGAGACATTCAGCATCCTGAACAGTGTCTTCGGAACAGACTTCGCTACGGTCCTGACACCCCATGAAGAAATGCAATATGCCAATCTTTGGCACTCTATTGTGGCTTTCGTCATGATGCTGGCCATCATTGCCCACATTTATATTGGTACCGTGGGTATGGAAGGCGCGTTTGATGCCATGGGTAGCGGTGAGGTGGATGTGGAATGGGCCCGCCAGCACCACGATCTGTGGGTGGCCGAGGTCGAGGCTGAACGCGGTAAAGGAGAGCTTTCGTGAAAGTTATGATTGCGGCATTTGTCGCTTCCCTGGTGATCGCCTTCGCCGCCCCGGTGGTTCTGGGGCAGTTCGGTTGGTCCTCAGCCGAGCAAGGCAGCAGCGCCACGAGTGTGCGTCTTGACTGATCAATCCGCAGTGCACCAAATCGATGCTGTCGGTTTGGTGTGCCCGCTCCCTATTTTGCGTTTTAAAAAGCGCACCCAGGGTATGCCCAGCGGGACACAGGTCGAGTTTCTGGCCGATGACCCCACTGGCCGCCGGGACTTGCAGGCCCTTTGCGAGATAACCGGCCACAGGATCGAATGGATCCGGGAAGAGGGCGGGGGTGTTTTCCGTTATGGCATCTGTCTGGCATAAGTGACTACGGGGCTACTTGTCCCAGGTCTCGCCCCGAGCCACATCCGAAGCCTTCTGCTCCACCCAGTGTTCACCGGCTCCGGACAGCTCCTTCTTCCAGAAGGGCGCCGAAGTCTTCAAGACATCCATAATAAACTCGCACGCCGCAAAGGCATCGGCTCTGTGGGCACTGCAAATACCCACGAACACGATCTGCTCCTGCAGCAACAACCTGCCAACCCGGTGAATCACCCGCGCCTTGCGCACATCCCAGCGCCTCGACGCCTCCTCGATCAAGTCGGCAATCACCTGCTCCGTCATCCCCGGATAGTGCTCCAGAAACAAGGCCGACACATCCTGCGTATCGCCGCTGTCCCGCACCAGCCCGGTGAAGGTGGCAATGGCCCCGGTACCGGCACCACTGTCCCGTAGCGCAGCGTACTCGGCCCCGGAATCAAAATCCTCGGTCTGAATACTAATCATATTAACCCCCGGTTACCGGTGGGAAGAAAGCCACTTCATCCCCGGCCTTCACAGCCGAACCCGGCTTGGCCATAGCCTGGTTGATGGCAATCATCACCGGCTGGCCGTCTTGCAGTTGTGCCCAGGGACCACCTCGGCTTGCCAGTGCTGCAAGCAAGTCGCCCGCAGTCTGGTCCTTGCCAGCCGGCAGCGTCAGTTGGTCCGTACCCAGTTCTTCCCGGAGACGGGCAAAAAAACGAACGGTCAGGTTTTGGTCAGTCATATCAGCTCAACAACTCTGTAAATGGGTAATAGGTTAGCTGGTCTCCCTCTGCGATCAACGCGTGTTCCGGAACCACCGCCAGCCCATCGGACCAGCATGCAGAACTCAACATGCCAGAGCTTTGGTTGGTATAGGCAGTCACCTGAATTTTACCGTTAACGGATTCCGTCCGTGCCCGCAGGAATTCCCGGCGTATCGAGGGTGACGTAACGTTAAACCCAGCAGGCAACTGCTGGCCTACAGGAGCAACATGCAAGCGCCCCTGGCAGGTGCGAATATAGGGCATCCCCACCATCAGAAAGGTTACCAGAACCGAGGCGGGATTGCCGGGCAGGCCGAGCACCGGTGTGCCGTCGATCGCGCCAAACGCCAGCGGCTTGCCGGGCTTGATCGCCAGGCGCCACAGGGACAGTTCGCCCGACTGCTCCAGCACCACCCGCACATGATCCTCTTCACCCACCGACACACCGCCGCTGGTAATGATCAGGTCGGCCTGCTGCGCTGCGCGCTTCAGGCCGGACTCGGTGGCTGCGCGGGTATCGGCCAGTGTCTCCGCCAGCACCAGCTCGCAGCCGGCTTTTGCCAGCAAGCCCATCAGGGTGTAACGGTTGGTGTTGTAGATCTGACCGGGAGCCAGAGGCGTGCCGGGTTCCACCAGTTCGTTGCCGGTGGAGAAGACCGCGACTTTCAGGCGCCGGTAGACCGGTACCTCGGCCATGCCCATGGACGCCAGCAACCCCAGTTCCTGGGGGCGGATCACCGCGCCCCTTTCCAGGGCAATCTCGCCCTGGCGCAGGTCCTGGCCCCGGCGACGGATGTTCTGGTCGGGTCTGAGCTCGCCGTCGATGACAATGCCGGCCTCGGTTGCGGTGACGCGTTCCTGCATGACCACCGTATCAGCGCCGTGCGGCACTTCCGAACCGGTGAAGATCCGCACCGCGGTGCCTGGCATCAGCGGCTCCGGTGCCTGGCCGGCGGGTAACCGGGCCGAGACCGGCAAGGGGGTGCCCGGCTGATAATCGGCGCTGCGCAACGCGTAGCCGTCGACGGCGCTGTTGTCAGCGGGGGGCACATCGGCGGGGACCCGAACGTCTTCGGCCAGCACACGATCCAGCGCGGAGGTGAGTGCCAGGGTCTCCTGTTGCGCAACCGGCTGTGCTTCGGCCAGCAGGTGCGTCAGGGCGTCTTCCAGGGGGGACAGATTGGAGCCAGGCATCAGCGCACCGCCCGCGTGCCAATGACTTCGTTCAGACGCGCCACCGGACGCTCCGGTTTGCGCGCCAGCAGACCGACAAAGTTGCAGGGTTTATGGCGGTAGTCCAACTGCTCTTTGATGATGTCGTTCCAGCCGGTACGGCAAGCACCGGTCGAGCCGGGCAGGCAGAAGATAACGGTATGGTTGGCCAGGCCGGCCACGGCCCGCGACTGGATGGTGGAGCTGCCAATGTCCAGTTGCGACAGTCGGCGGAACTCCTCGCCAAAGCCGTCAATGGTCTTGTCGAACAGGGGTGCAAGGGCATCCGGTGTGCTGTCGCGCTCCTGGAACCCGGTGCCGCCGGTGATCAGCACCGCGTGAATCTCCGGGTCGGCAATCCAGGCCGACACCAGGGCCCGCATCATGTAGACGTCATCGGGGATCAGTCGGCGCACCAGAACGGTGTGACCCGCTTCCGTGGCCGCGTCTTCGAGGAACTGACCGGACTTGTCCTCATCCGGACCGCGGCTGTCAGAGATGGTTAACAGGGCAATGTTGAGAGTGTGTGCCTCAGACGGTGAATGGGTAGTCATGCGTCTTATTGTCTCCATAACAGTTATGCCGGAAAGGGCGGTCGCACCAGTAGCCATCTAGTATCCCGATCACTGGCAGAGATTGGAAGGGCTGGTATTACACGCCATTGTTGTTATAATTCACCCCAATGCGATCGCATTAGTACTTGACACAGAGCAACGTCTTGGTGAAAGATCGGACTGTCTGACGGGCTGGTTACTCTACTCAGCCTCTAGCCTTAGCTTCATTACATTCGTTCAGCGGCCCCTGACGCGGTTATTCCGACCAGTTAGGTTTCCTCTGTCCAATCAAACCCTGATTACTTCCAATCCTGAACATCTAACAACTTATGAACCTTACTGAACTCAAGCAGAAATCTGTACCCGAACTGCTAGACATCGCGCAGGGAATGGGTCTCGACAATTTGGCTCGTTCACGCAAACAGGATGTTATTTTCTCCATCCTGAAGAAACATGCGAAAAGCGGCGAAGACATTTACGGCGATGGTGTACTGGAGATTCTGCAGGATGGTTTCGGCTTTCTGCGGTCTGCCGATGCCTCCTATCTGGCCGGCCCTGACGATATTTACGTTTCCCCCAGCCAGATCCGCCGGTTCAACCTGCGTACCGGCGATACGGTAGCGGGCAAGATCCGGCCGCCCAAGGACGGTGAGCGCTACTTTGCCCTGTTGAAAGTCAGCGAAATCAACTTCGACAAGCCGGAAAATGCGCGCAGCAAAATCCTGTTTGAAAACCTGACTCCCTTGTTTCCCGACGAACGTCTGGGACTGGAAACCGGCAGTGGCAGTACCGAGGATCTGTCCTCGCGGGTGCTGGATCTGGTGGCGCCCATCGGTAAAGGTCAGCGTGGTCTGATTGTATCGCCGCCCAAGGCCGGTAAGACGCTGTTGATGCAAACCATCGCCCAGTCCATCACCCGCAACAACCCGGAATGTCACGTGATGGTGTTGCTGATTGATGAGCGCCCGGAAGAAGTGACCGAAATGCAGCGCACCGTGCGTGGCGAAGTCATTGCTTCAACCTTTGACGAACCGCCCGCGCGCCACGTCCAGGTGGCCGAGATGGTGATCGAGAAAGCCAAGCGCCTGGTGGAACACAAAAAAGACGTGGTGATCCTGCTGGACTCCATCACCCGCCTGGCCCGGGCTTACAACACCGTGATTCCGTCCTCCGGAAAAGTACTGACCGGTGGTGTCGATGCCCACGCGCTGGAAAAACCCAAGCGTTTCTTCGGTGCCGCCCGGAATGTGGAAGAGGGTGGCAGCCTGACCATTCTGGCCACCGCACTGGTTGACACCGGTTCCAAAATGGACGAAGTGATTTACGAAGAGTTTAAAGGCACCGGCAACATGGAGGTCCATCTGGACCGGCGTATTGCGGAGAAGCGGGTCTATCCGGCGATCAATATCCGCCGCTCCGGCACCCGCCGCGAAGACCTGTTGATGGCCGAAGCAGACATTCAGCGGGTCTGGATCCTGCGCAAACTGTTGCACTCCATGGACGACGACACCGCCGCGCTGGAGTTCCTGTTGGACAAACTGCGTGAAACCAAGACCAACGATGAATTCTTCCAGTCAATGAAACGCCGTTGACGCCGGACAGGGCGGGGCCGTCTTGCGGCTTCGTCCGGTCCTGCCAGCCCTTCCCTCGTAGTTGTTCCCCTGACACAGCCGACCGGGTCAATCGATGAAATACAATGATTTGCGTGATTTTATTCACCAGCTTGAACAACAGGGCGAATTGATACGCATCTCCGCCGAAGTCGATCCCTATCTGGAAATGACCGAAATCTGCGACCGCACTTTGCGGGCCGGTGGTCCCGCCTTGCTGTTCGAAAATCCCAAAGGACACAGCATGCCGGTGCTGGCCAATTTATTTGGCACCCCCAAGCGGGTCGCGCTGGGCATGGGCCAGGAAGACGTTACCGCCTTGCGGGACGTGGGCAGGCTGTTGGCGTTTTTGAAGGAACCGGATCCCCCCAAAGGGTTCAAAGACGCGATCGACAAGCTGCCGCTGTTCCGTCAGGTGATGCGCATGAGCCCCAAGGTGCTCCGTTCGGCACCCTGCCAGGAGGTCGTCATTGAAAAAGACGACGTGGATTTGTACCAGATACCGATCCAGCACTGCTGGCCCGGTGACGCGGCCCCACTGGTTACCTGGCCTCTGGTGATCACCCGTGGGCCCCACAAGGAACGCCAGAATCTGGGCATCTACCGGCAGCAACTGCTGGGGCGTAACCGGCTGATCATGCGCTGGTTGAGCCACCGCGGCGGGGCGCTGGATTTTCTGGAGTGGCAGCAGACGCACCCGGGTGAGCCTTTCCCGGTGGCGGTGGCACTGGGGGCGGATCCGGCGACGATTCTGGGGGCGGTGACCCCGGTGCCTGACTCCCTGTCTGAATACGCGTTTGCCGGGTTGTTGCGGGGCTCGCGCACCGAACTGGTGCAGGCCGGGCTGAGTGATCTGCAGGTGCCGGCCAGCGCGGAAATCGTGCTCGAAGGGTTCATCTACGCGGACGATATGGCCCCCGAAGGCCCCTTCGGTGACCACACCGGCTACTACAACGAAGTGGAAGACTTCCCGGTGTTCACGGTGGAACGGATCACCCACCGCACCGCCCCCATCTACCACAGCACCTACACCGGCCGGCCGCCCGATGAGCCGGCCATCCTGGGGGTGGCGCTCAACGAAGTGTTCATTCCGATACTGCAAAAACAGTTTCCGGAAATTGTGGATTTTTACCTGCCACCGGAAGGCTGTTCCTACCGGTTGGCGGTGGTGACCATGAAAAAACAGTACCCCGGACACGCCAAACGGGTGATGATGGGGGTGTGGTCATTTTTACGCCAGTTTATGTACACCAAGTTTGTTATTGTCACCGACGACGATATCAACGCCCGGGACTGGAACGATGTGATCTGGGCGATTACCACCCGCATGGATCCGACCCGTGACACCACCCTGGTTGACCACACGCCCATCGATTATCTCGATTTCGCGTCCCCGGTGGCGGGGCTGGGGTCGAAAATGGGGCTGGATGCCACTAACAAGTGGCCCGGGGAAACCGATCGCGAATGGGGTGAGCCGATAGTCATGACGCCGGCCGTGCGTCAACGTGTGGACGAACTCTGGGAGCGGCTCGGTATCGAGTTGCCAGCCGGCGCGGGGAACAATGTATGACCGTTGAATTGGAGATCAGGCAGGTTATGGCTGCACAAAGCTACCCCCCTAGAAAAATGCGCGCACAAGTGGTGGGGGTGCTATCACTCAGCCATGACGTTTATCGAGTGGAGCTGAGTCTGTTGCACCGGCATGAGCTCAAGTTTTTTGCCGGACAGTATCTGGCTGTAGAGCTGCCCGGTGCCGGGCCGTGTTACTTTTCCATCGCCAGTGGCCCCGATGCCCCGCATCTGGAATTGCATATCCAGGCCGTGCCGGAGTCAGTGTCCGCCCGCCGAGTGATCGACACCCTGACGCCCGGGTCACAGGTGACCCTGAGTGTGCCCCACGGCAAGGCCTGTCTGCAGACGGTGCCCGACAAGCCCCTGCTGCTGGTGGTGGCCGGTACCGGTTTTGCCCAGGCCAAGAGTATGATGGATTACCTGCGCGCGAACGGTTGTCGCCAGCCCGTCACGCTGTATTGGGGCGTGCGCTGCCAGCAAGACATGTACCTGCTTTCACTGGCGCAACAATGGCAGGCAGAGTCACCGGCGTTCACTTTTGTCCCGGTGGTCGGGGATAATGCCGATAACGACTGGACCGGGCATCACGATCAGCTGGCCCATGCGGTGCTGGCGTCGGCTGTTGACTGGAGCAACGTGCGAGTGGTGGCCAGCGGGTCACCGGCCATGGTGTATACGCTGATGGACAGCCTGCTGGCAGCCGGGTTACCGGCCGCCGAGTTCCTGTCCGATGTTCTGGAGTATGCGCCGCGCGGCTGAGTCGGCGCGGCTCTGGCCCGCAGGCTCAGGCTCACGCTCTGGGCATCGGCAAGTCGGGCAGGCCGCTGTCTTTGATCAATCCTTGCATCAGCAATTTGACGCTGGCCTGATCTTCCCCCATGTGCGCGTTCAGCCGGCTGAGTTCCGCGATGGCTTCCTGGCTGTGGCGCAGCCGCAGGCTGGTTTCAAAATACTCCCTGGCCTTGCCCCACAGCTCGTTCCGCAGACTGAGGCGGCCCAGCGCCAGCAGCAGCTCGGGGTTGTTGGGACGGTCCTGCAACCAGCGCTCGGCGACCATCAGCTGCTCGTCCGGCTCTGCCCCCCTGACCCGGCCGTAGAGGTTTACCAGGTCATCGTTCCAGTGATTGCGCAATACCTTGCGCATCAGGGTCTCCGCCTGAGCTTCGTCCCCCAGTTCCGCCAGCAGGCGGGTGTATTCGTAAATGGTGTCGTCATCCCGCCGCAATACCCCGGGCAGTTCGTCCCACAATCTGGTGAACGGCGCCAGCGCCGTGGCCGGGTCGTCATACTCTGTCAACCGTTGGTGGCCCTCTGCAGCCGCGCGCTGTAGCAGGTTGCGCCAGGTAGTGCGTTCCAGTTCATCCAGTTCGGCCTTGGGAAGCAGGTCACGCTTGCGCAGCTCGGGCAGCAGGCGCGCCAGTTCGCGCCAGTCTTCCAGCCGCAGGTAAGTGGTTTTCAGTAATTTGAGCACAAACGGGTGGTGGGGCGTTTTTTTGCGCAGGCGCACCAGGGTGGCGAGCGCTTGTTCGAGGCGGTTGCCGGCCAGCTGCAATTGCGCCTGAGTAATGCCGACCGCCAGATCCGACCCGGGGGTGCTGTCAAAGGCTTTGCGCAGCAGCACGTCCACGTCGTCGTGATCGCCCGACTCATAGGCCGCCTGAGCCGCGGCCAGATAATTGATCAGGGGCGTATCCGCATGGTTGGCCGAGGCCTCGAGCAGTTTTCGGGAGCGCGGCCAATTGCCTTCGGCCAGCGCCAGCAGTCCCTGGGTGGTCCGTTTGCGCGCCCGGCGTTCTTTACCCCGCGCCCGCCAGTGGCCCAAGACCCTGGTGCTGCGACTGATTTGGCGCAGCAGTCCGATGGTAAACATCACCACCATCACCAGCGCGATCACCAGCAGCAGCCCCACCCAGAAATTGGTTTCGATCAGGTAGTTGCCCAGGCTGATGCGCACATAGCCCAGGTCGTATTGCAGGCCAAAGCTCAAGGCGGTGCCGAGCAGCAGGGCCACCAGAATGATCAGCAGCACGCGGATCATGGCCGCTCACCCTCATCGCTGGCGTTGCTGCTGTCCGCGTCGGCCGGGGGTGGGTTACCGCCGGCCAGGCGTGCTTTCAGCAAGGTCAGTGACTGGCTGATGTCGGGAAGCTCCGGATCGACCGCACGGCTGGCCAGATCCGCCAGAGTGGCCTGCAGTGCTTGAATGCGGCTGTCGCTGCCGTCGTACCATTGGCTCAGCGCGGCCTGCGCTTTCGCCAGGGCGCGGTCGTACAGGGGCTGGTTGGCGCGCAGCACGGCCGCTTCCGCCTGCTCCAGCATCAGCTGCATATTGAGGCGGGCGTAGGCGCTTTGATCAGGGGATAACAAGGGCTTGGCCGGCTCATCCAGGCGGCGCACCACCACGACGTTCTGCAGGGTGTGCTTGAACTGCGACCAGGCACTGGTGATCGTGTCGGCGGCTTCCGCCAGCGGCTCGTTGCCCGGGGCGGTGCTGACAAAGCCCGGGGCGCGCTCGTGAATCAGCGCCTCTTCGGTAATCGCATGGACCTCTTCGATCGCCGCTTCCAGACTCAGGTAAAGCCCGGTGCGGTCCACGTCAGCGACTGCTTTCAGGGCGAGAATGTCCTTGGCCAGTTGTTTGCGGACGGGGAATACGCCGACGTCGTCGGTCTCCACCAGCACCTGATCCGCAGCCTGCAAGGCCGCTAAAGTGCCGCCTATGTCTTTTTCCACCGACAAGCGCTGGTTGGCAACGCGGATCAGGTATTCCGCTTCGGCCAGCAGCCAGTCGGTGCGCGAGCGGTTCCCGGCTTCCAGCAGTTCGCGGGCAGTGTGCTCGATTTGCCGTTGCTGGTCATTCAGCTGTTGCCGCTGGTTTGCCAGCGCCTGCTCCAGGCTGCGCAGGCGCTCATTGCGGTCGCTGCCAGAGTGGTTGAGCTGTTGCTCCAGCCGGGTGGTATCCTGCTGCAGGTGGGCCAGGGTCTGGTCGAGGGATTGTCGGCTTTGCCACTGCTGCCAGTTCCACAATGCCAGAACAATGGTCAGGACCAGGATCACCCCTATGGCAACCCACAGCGGCCAGAGTCGGCGGGCGGAAGCCGCGGGGGGCGTTACCGTCACCGGTAGTTGTGAATTGGAATCTGTGGAATCAGTCACGGGCATCCTTTCTGGGCCAATCGTTGGGCAACCGCAGCCACCACCTCCGGGTCGGTGAGGCTGGCGGGAATACACACGTTGGTGTAACCGGCGCTTGCCGCCAGCTCCGCGACGCGTTGCACCGGCAGCACCAGCAGTTGTTGTTTTAGATTATGGCCGCTAATCCGGTTTAGCGCGATGAAATTGTTCAATGTTTCGGCGGATAACGCAATGATTGCGTCGGGCGCGAAGTCGCCCAGCGCCTGTTGCAGCTGCTGGGGCGAGTAATCCGGCGCCTGCCGCCGGTAAATGGGCATGGCGGTCACCTCGGCGCCACGGGCGAGCAGGGTCTCCCGCAGCAGTTCGCGGCCCGACTCCCCTCGGGCAATCAGGACCCGCTCGCCGCGGATGTTGTTCAGCACTGGAAGCCGCAACAGATCCTCGCTGCTGACCCCCTGGGGGGGCCATTGCGGCGACAGGCCGGCGTCCGCCAAGACTTTAGCGGTACCCGCCCCGACACCGTACCAGTTCAGACCCTGTGGCAACTGTGGCCACCAGGTGTCGATCAGGGCGAGCAGTAACTCCGCAGCGTAGGGGCTGACGGCAACCACGTGCTGAAACCGGTCCAGATTCTGGATGAGGGTCCGTTGCGCCGGAGTTTCCGGCAAGGGCGCACGCTCGAGCATGGGCAGGGCCCGGGCGTCCGCCCCGGCGTTGCGAAAGCACTGTGCCAGTCGACTGGCCTCCGGCTCCGGCCGGCACACCAATATGCGGCGACCGGCCAGGGGGGTACTTACTCGACGGAGCGACCATAGATCTCGGCCAGCACACGGCCGGCGCCCAGCGCCAGCAAGTCTTCCGCCAGTTCAATACCGAGCCGCTCCGCCTCCTCCCGGGGGGCCCGGCCCTCAACCCGGAAGATCTCGGTGCCGTCGACCGAACCCACCAGACCGCGCAGCCAGAGGGTGTGCTCGTCTTCCAGCTCCGCGTAAGCCGCGATGGGCACCTGACAGCCCCCCTCAAGCCGGCGGTTGAGGGCGCGCTCGGCGGTCACCCGGTCGGCGGAGTCGGCATGACTCAGGGGCTTGAGCAGATCGTGCAGCTCGGTATCGTCCAGGCGGCATTCGATACCGATGGCGCCCTGGCCAACCGCCGGCAGGGACATGGTGTGGGAGATGGTGGAGCGGATGCGGTCCTCAAAGCCGAGGCGGATCAACCCGGCAGTAGCCAGGATGATGGCGTCGTATTCGCCGGCGTCCAGTTTGGCCAGCCGGGTGTTGACGTTGCCACGCAGGGTGCGAATTTGCAGATCGGGGCGATTCGCGCGCAACTGGCATTCGCGCCGCATACTGGATGTGCCCACCACGGCGCCCTCGGGCAAGGCGTCGATGGATTCGAAGGTGTTGCTGACGAACGCGTCGGTGGGGTCCTCACGCTCACAGATGGCGACCAGCCCAAGCCCCTCGGGCAGCACCATGGGCACGTCTTTCATCGAGTGCACCGCCAGGTCGGCACGCCCGTCCAGCATGGCTTCTTCAAGCTCCTTGACGAACAGCCCCTTGCCGCCGACCTTTGCCAAAGGCACATCCAGAATTTTGTCGCCTTGGGTGGTGATGCCCAGCAGCTCGACCTTGATATGACTGTGCAGCCGCTCCAGCTCGGACTTGATGAACTCGGCTTGCCACAGCGCGAGGGCGCTGTTGCGGGTTGCGATGCGAAGGGTACGTTGTGACATAGTGATGTTGTCTGCCAGATAGGTAAAAAGTGTGCCTTAAGGGTAACGCTTTACCACACCAATGTCCCGTTCAAGGGGTGAGTCCCGGCTGGTCAGTTCGTCAACCTGCCGAGTGTCTGCGAGCCTCACTCCCCAGGGGGGGCACGCTAGCCGGGCAGGTGTTCCTGCAACCATTGGCGCACCCGGCTGACGTGGCGGCGGCTGACCGCCAGTGCCACTGGCTGGTCACGTAGGTTAAGCTGCCAGTGGCCTTCCGCCGTGCGACTCAGGCCCTGAATATGATCGACGCCCACCAGCGTGTTGCGATGGATGCGCAGCAGGGTATCGGCAAACGCTGCCTCCAGTTCCTTGAGGGTGTAGTCGGTGATGGTTTCACCCCTGGAGTGATGCAGAGTGACGTACTTCTGGTCGGCGGCACAGTAACGCACCTCGGCCATGTCGATCAGTTCGGTGCCGCGGTGGGTTTTCACCGCCAACTGTCCGGGCGAGGCCTGTTCGCGCACTTGCAGGGCCTGCAACTGTACCCGGTTGACGCGCCCTGCCCGGGCGAGCGCGGCGCTGAGAGTCTCCTTGCGTACCGGTTTCATCAGATACGCCACCGCCTGCACTTCAAAGGCGGTGATGGCGTAGTGGTCGAACGCGGTACAGAAAATAATGGCCGGGGGATTGCTGAGGGATTGCAGCTGCATCGCTGCGTCCATACCGTCCATACCCGGCATGCGGATGTCGAGCAGCACGATGTCGGCGGGGTGCGCGGCAACCGCGCTCAACACTTCGTGGCCGTCGGCGGCCTCGGCGGACACCCGGTACCCGGGAATGGTTTCAACCAGCCGGCGAATGCGCTCCCGCGCCAGCGGCTCGTCGTCGGCAATCACCACATGTTGGAAGCTGGAGTGTGTCATGTCAGTGGCTCTGTCAGTGGTTGGGTAGCTTGGGGCAACGTGCGCCAGGGCAACCTCAGGGTCACCGTGTAAATGTCGTTCTGCTGGCTGTGTTTAAGCACCGCCGGCTCGCCGAACAGCGCCTGCAGGCGCGCTTGGGTGTTGTCCAGCGCGATCCGGTTGCCTTGGTGCGCAGCCGCGCCACTGTCGGGGCGGGGATTTTGCACCATGAGGTAAACGAAATACTGATTGCGGTACACCCTGATGGTTACGGTGCCTCCGCCCGGTCGTGGCTGAATCCCGTGGTAAATGGCGTTTTCCAGCAGGGGCTGCAGGGTCAGCGGCGGTATGGCTTGCTGCTCGAGGCCGCTGGCCAGATCCCAGACGACCTGCAAGCGAGGCCCCAGGCGCAGGGTTTCGATGGTCAGATAGCGCCGGCACAGGGACAGCTCATCCTGCAGCGGGATCAACCGGTTCTGGGTGCGCAGGCTGGCGCGAAACAGTTCCGACAGGTCCACGACCGCCTCTTCGGCCTGTTCCGGGCGGGTTGCTATCAGGCTGGCGATGGTGTTCATGCTGTTGAACAGAAAGTGAGGCTGGATCCGGGCCTGCAACGCCGTCAGGCGGGACTGCATTTCGGCCTGACGCTGCAGCTGGTGTTGATGTTGCAGATAAAAATAGCGCAGCACCATGAGAGTAATGAGCAGCGCCGCCAGCAATTTTTTACCGATGGCCATCCAGCTGCTCAGCCCCGGTTCGGGGTGCAGGACCTTGTCGGCGAACACGCTGAATACAAACACGTCAGCCACCACCAGCAAGGCAACCAGCGCGCTGGTTTTGGCGGTTGAAAACTGCTTTAACCAGTTGCGCAGCACGCAGACCAGGGCCGCACTGGTGAGCAGGGTCCACTGGACAAACAGGGACAGCAGGCCGAAATAGCTCCAGTCGATCCATTGCTGGTGTGCCTGCACCACCGCCAGCAGAAACACCGTCAGTTCACTGGTTACCAGCAGCATGAACACCGCCCGCACCCGGCACAGATCCGGTATGAAAAAGTCATCGCTTTGCGCGGATGAAACATCCGGTCGGCGCAGGGGTTTACGGGCCATAGTATCCTCAGGATAAAAACGGGTGGGCCGGGGATGAGGGTGCTATAATGCGCCCATTTCGTCCAGTTCAGGCGTCACAATCAACACAATCCACTACGTCCTGCCGCGAACCGCAGGGCAGTCAGCAGGAAAGACAGACCATGTCCGATCAGACCAAGACTTCCGAAAAACCCTGGGGCGGTCGATTCAGCGAGCCGACCGATGCCTTTGTCGAGCGCTTTACCGCCTCGGTGGGGTTTGACCAGCGTCTCTATCACCACGATATTACCGGTTCCATTGCCCACGCCACCATGCTGGCCGCGGTCGGGGTCCTGACCGATGCCGAGCGCGACCAGATTATCAATGGTCTCAATGAGGTCAAGGCGGACATAGAAGCCGGACGGTTCGAGTGGTCCGTGAGTCTGGAAGACGTGCACATGAACATCGAGGCGCGACTCACCGAACGCATCGGTATCACCGGTAAAAAGCTGCACACCGGCCGCAGTCGCAACGATCAGGTGGCCACCGATATCCGTCTGTACCTGCGTGACGAGATTGATGTCATTGCCGACGAACTGAAACGCCTGCAAACCGGGCTGCTGGACCTGGCCGAGCGCGAAGCCGCGACCATCATGCCGGGTTTTACCCATCTGCAGACAGCCCAGCCGGTCACCTTCGGACATCACCTGATGGCCTGGTATGAAATGCTGGCCAGGGATGCGGAACGACTGCAGGATTGTCGCAAGCGCGTCAATGTCCTGCCCCTGGGAGCGGCGGCGCTGGCAGGGACCACCTACCCCATTGACCGGGCCATGACGGCGCGCCTGCTGGGCTTTGACCGGGCGTCGGAAAACTCACTGGATTCGGTCAGTGATCGCGACTTTGCCATCGAATTCTGCAGTTTTGCCGCCCTGTTGATGACCCACCTGTCCCGCTTCAGCGAAGAACTGGTGCTGTGGACGTCCGCGCAGTTTGACTTTATTGATCTGCCGGACCGGTTCTGTACCGGCTCGTCCATCATGCCGCAAAAGAAAAATCCTGACGTACCGGAACTGGTGCGGGGCAAGACCGGCCGGGTGAACGGCCACCTGATCAGCCTGCTGACCCTGATGAAAGGGCAGCCGCTGGCCTATAACAAGGACAACCAGGAAGACAAAGAACCCCTGTTCGACACCATTGATACCGTCAAAGGGTGTCTGCGGGCCTACGCCGATATGGTGCCGGCGATTGCAGCCAAGGCCGGACCGATGCGCGAAGCGGCCAAAAAAGGGTTCTCCACGGCCACCGATCTGGCGGATTATCTGGTGAAAAAAGGCGTGGCCTTCCGCGATGCCCATGAGATTGTCGGTAAAGCGGTGGCCTTCGGGGTGGCCGAGTCCCGTGATCTGTCCGAAATGACCCTGGCGGAGTTGGCGCAGTTCTCTGACGTCATTGCTGACGATGTGTTCGATGTGCTCACCCTTGATGGCTCGGTGCAGGCGCGAAACCATTTGGGTGGCACCGCTCCGGACCAGGTCCGGGCTGCGGTGACCCGTGCCCGGAAGCAGCTGCTGGGCGGGTAATCGGTCAGCCCTCTGATTCTGTCTGCAGTCGCGAGGTGACCGTCTGCGGAATCAGGCTGGCCAGCGGCGCAGGGCTTCCCAGGTGGAACCCCTGCCCGAAATGAATGCCGAGTCGGCGGGCCTGACGCAGCGTGTCTTCATCCTCGATAAAGGTTGCCACCGTCAGTTTACCCGCCGCCGTGCTGATTTTGTGCAGCGCCTCGACCATGACCTGTTGGACCGGGTTGCCGGGCAGTTGCTGCATCATGGAGTGGTCCAGTTTGACTATGTCCACCGGCAGGGTGCCCGCCAGATGGTAACTTTCCACTGAGGCTCCGGCACCATCCAGTGCAACTTTGCAGCCCACCGCGTGGAGCGAATCGCAGAGTATGGCAACCTCATCCGGATAGCGGGCGGCGACGGATTCATTGACCTCAAAACAGAATATGTCCGGAGCGAAAGGTGACGGCGCCAGCAGGGCCTGAACCCAGTCCGCAAACCCTTCATCCAGCACACTCGCCTGAGAGAGGTTGAAGCCACAGTATTTCAGCCGGTGTACCAGTAACGGTTGTTCGTCCAGCACCGCCAGCGCCTTGCGGATGATTTGCTGATCCAGCTGCTTGCCCAGACTGAACTGGTTGGCAATGGGCAGAAAGGCCTCGGGTTGCACGGACGGGTTATCTGCGTCATTGTCGGCGAGGCGGGCAAGTATCTCAATGTGATCGCCCCAGGTGGCGCTGGCAACCGGGCGGAGCATCTGGTAGTGCAGAATCAGACCGTCATGATCGAGGCAGTGTTGCAGGTGAGCCAGCTGCTGCCGGTGGTCGCGTTCACTGGGCAGCCTCTGACTGGCCCGGTCGGCATGCACACGGTTACGGCCCGCCGATTTGGCGGTATGGCACAGCTCGGCTGCCTCTGACAGCAACTGCTCGGGAGCGCGGGAGGCGTTGCCGTCAACAAACACCAGCCCCGCGCTGGCGGTGGTTTGCAACAGCTTCCCTTGCCAGTCAAAGGCAAAGGCGGCAATGGCTTCGAGCAGGTGTTGCGCGGTGCGCCGGGCTTCCATGTCACTGTGGTTGTCCAGCCATAATGCAAAGGTGTCGCCGGCCAGCCGGGTCAGCAGATCGGTGCGGTTGGTATGGGCCGCCATGATGGCGGCCAGTTCGCGCAGGTAGCGGTCACCGGCGGCGTTGCCCGCGGCGATATTAAGCGGCGTGAAGTTGTCCAGGCCGATAAACAGCAACCCGCCCTGCGGGGTGCTGGGGGCAGGCGGGTTCAGCAGACCGTCAAAGTGTGCCAGGAATTGGCTCCGGGTCGGCAGGCCTGTAACCGGATCCTGTGCGCTGTGCGGCCCCCCCTGGCCGGCACCGGGTGAGTGGGACCGGGCGTCGCGGGCAATGAGCAGCGCACCGATGGTGTTTCCCTCCAGGTCCTGCAAGGTGGTCAGGCGGGTTTCGTGGCCTTGCAGCAGCCGGCTGCGACGGGCCAGGGGCATTTCAGCCTGAAACACGACGCGTTCCATGGCCTGTTGCCACAGGCGCGTTTGTAACCCCTGTTCGCTGGCGAACGAAGACAGCAGGGTGCCCAGGTTGTCGCCGACGCGTGGCGTGAGCTTGAAGGTCGTACTGAATTGTTGCTCCCAGGCGGCGTTCATATGGGTCAGATTGAGCTGAGGGTCCAGCGCAGCGACCAGATCCTGATTGGCTGCCAGCACCGTCTTCAGCAACTGGTCGGTGGCGCGCCGGCGCTGATCCAGTTGCACCACGCGCGTGCGGTCCACCGCCGTACCGGCCAGTCGGGTGACCCGCTTGCCGGATTTGAGCGCCTGCCCGGTAAGGCGAACATGGCGGGTTCGCTGGCGGGCCGTGAGCAGCTTCAGATCGATGCTGAAGGGCCGGCCGGTGCGCAGGCAGCGGCGAAACAGGGCCCGCACACGCTCTTGTTTGCCGGCGCAATAGGACAGCGCCTGTTCCGCGGTAATGTCACTGCCCGCCCGCAGGTCGAGCAGCCGGTACATGCCCGCGGACCAGGTCACCCGGTTATTGTGAATGGCCAGCTCCCAGGAGCCCAGGTTGCCGGTGAGTTCTATCAATGGCTGGGAGTGCGGGTCGGGCTGGGCCGGGTCCCGCAGGGCAATGTGTGCACTGGCCGGCTTGTCGGTATCGCGCACCTGAAAGTGCAGGGTGACGTGCGCACCAAAAAAGAAACCGTCTTTGTGGCGCAGGGTGATCAGGACAGGCTGGTCCTTGGCGAAGCGAAGTCGTTGCGTGGGGGCAAACAGGTCGTCCTGCTGCGCCGCGACCAGGTGCATGATTGGTCTGCCTTCCAATTCGCTGGCGTGGTAACCCAGTACCGGTTCGCAGTGGTGGTCCGCATGAACGATTCGCCCACTATCGTCGATGCGGATCAGCGTGCCCTGGCTGTCGGCTGCTCCGGTATCAGAGCGGTAACGGCGGATACAATACTCTTTCACGTTGATCGGTCTCCGGGCAAGGTCATCGGACTGGCCGCTTTATCATACTGGTAAACTGGAGTATGTGAATCTTTGCGGTGCTGCCGGTTGCCGCTGACCGGGGGGGGCTGGAGCGGGCGCAGAATGTCGAACCCTGCGCGACTCCTCAGGTATACTCTGCACAACAGTAACGCAAGAGGGGCCGACGATGGCGGTTAAGTTCAAAGCGGTGACCGGGCCGGCCACCTGGGTGTTGGTGCTCGCCGCGGTGACGCTGCTGGGCGGGTGTGGCCAGAAGGGAGCGCTCTACCGGGAAGCAGGAGCCGCGCCCCCTTCGGCAAGCCAGAGTGCCCCGGGCGGCGACCGTGAAACCGGCGCTGCCCGGGCACAGCCGCAGCCTCTTCAAGATTAATCAGCCACTTATCTATCGGGAATGTTAATGGATCATTTCAACTACCGTGACGGCCAGCTGCATGCAGAGGCTGTGTCCGCGACCGAAATTGCCACGCGTTTTGGTACCCCCGCGTATGTATACTCCCGGGCGGCGCTGGAACAGAATTACCGCGCCTACGCCGACGCGCTGGCCAACCGCCCACATTTGGTGTGCTACGCCGTCAAGGCCAACAGCAATCTGGCGGTGCTGGACGTACTTGCCCGGCTGGGGGCCGGGTTTGACATTGTCTCCGCCGGTGAGCTGGAGCGGGTCATTCGTGCCGGCGCGGACCCGGCCAAGGTGGTGTTTTCGGGCGTCGGCAAGCAACCCTGGGAACTCCGGCGCGCGCTGGAAGCCGGGGTACGGTGCTTCAACGTAGAGTCGGACGCCGAACTCGACCGCCTCAACGAGATCGCCGGGGAACTGGGGGTGCGGGCGCCCGTATCCCTGCGGGTGAATCCGGATGTGGACGCGGGCACCCACCCGTATATCTCCACCGGTCTCAAAGAAAACAAGTTCGGGATTGATATCGCCGAAGCGCCGGCGGTGTATGCCCGGGCCGCCCAAATGCCGCACCTCGAGATCATCGGCGTCGATTGCCATATCGGTTCGCAACTGACCACCGTGGAGCCATTTCTGGACGCGCTGGACCGGGTGCTCGCCCTGATTGATGACCTGGAAACCCAGGGTATTGCCATCCGACACCTCGATATGGGCGGGGGCCTGGGGGTGCGCTACAACGATGAGACCCCGCCGACGCCGGCAGAGTACATCGCCCGGCTGAAGCAAAAACTGGGCGACCGCCAGTTGGAACTGGTCCTGGAACCGGGGCGCTCGATCGCCGCCAATGCCGGCATCCTGCTGACCCGGGTCGAGTTTCTCAAATGCACCGCGCACCGCAATTTCGCCATCATCGACGGGGCCATGAACGACTTGCTGCGTCCGGCCCTGTACGGGGCCTGGCAGAAAATCATACCGGTGACCGAACACAGCGAGGGCGAAGAAAAGCTCTGGGATCTGGTCGGACCGGTGTGTGAAACCGGCGATTTCCTGGGCAAGGACCGGCGACTGCGCCTGGCGGCCGGCGACCTGCTGGCGGTGAAGTCTGCGGGGGCTTACGGGTTTGTGATGAGTTCCAATTATAACAGCCGTAACCGGCCACCCGAGCTGATGGTGGACGGTGAACAGGTCCACGTCGTCCGCCGTCGGGAAACCCTGGACGATCAGCTTGCCCCCGAAAGCTGTCTGCCGGAATGACCCGCCAGACCCGCCGTAAGCCGCTGCCTCAGATGCTCGCATTTACCAAAATGCACGGGCTGGGGAACGACTTTATGGTGGTGGATGCCATCAGTCAGTCGTGCCGGCTGACTGCAGAGCAGATCCAGAGTTTGTCCGACCGGAACTTCGGCGTCGGCTTTGACCAGTTGCTGGTGGTGGAACCCCCGGGCTCGCCAGACGTGGACTTCCGCTACCGCATTTACAATGCCGATGGATCGGAGGTGGAACAGTGCGGCAACGGGGCGCGTTGTTTCGCCCGTTTTGTCCGCGATCGCCGGCTTACCAATAAGACCCTGATCCGGGCGGAAACGACCCGCGGCGTGCTGGAGTTGCGCGTGGGGCGGGACGGCTGGGTCACCGTCAACATGGGGGTTCCCGAATTGGAGCCCGCAGCCATACCGTTTGTCGCCGATGCCCGCGAACCGGTGTACACCGTATCGGTGGCGGGCCAGACGGTGGCCTTGAGCGCCGTTTCCATGGGTAACCCCCACGGCGTCCTGGTGGTCGATGATGTGGCCCGCGCGCCGGTGGATACCCTGGGCCCGGCGCTG
Source organism: Marinobacter sp. X15-166B (assembly GCF_001752365.1). Lineage (GTDB taxonomy): Bacteria > Pseudomonadota > Gammaproteobacteria > Pseudomonadales > Oleiphilaceae > Marinobacter. The sequence goes on from NZ_MEIY01000001.1 coordinate 1,766,649, forward strand.
GAACAGCACCCGCGCTTTCCGGCCCGGGCCAATATCGGGTTCATGCAAATCGTGGATCGCAAGAAGGTGCGCCTGCGGGTGTTCGAGCGTGGCTGTGGAGAAACCCTGGCGTGCGGCAGTGGCGCCTGTGCAGCGGTGGTGAGCGGACGTTTGCGCGGCTTGCTGGACCCCCGGGTCAGGGTGGAGTTGCCGGGCGGACCACTGACCGTGGAATGGCAGGGCCAGGGAGCCCCTGTTATGATGGAAGGGCCCACCGAAAGTGTCTTTGAAGGGCAGGTTCGGGTGTCTGGTCGGCCAAAAAATCGCAGTCGCGCCCGGTGACTGCTGTATAACAAAAGGAGAGTGTGATGACCGATCAAACGGCCCGCAAGAAGGCCGGAGAACTGAGCAAAGAGGCGGTTGCCGACTACCTGCGTGCCCATCCGGAGTTCTTTCTGGACCAGGACGAACTGTTGCGCAGTCTGACGCTGCCCCATCACAGTGGGCGCGCTATTTCGCTGGTGGAGCGTCAGGTGCACCTGTTCCGCGAGCAGCGGGACACCTTGCGGCAGGAGTTGCTTGAACTGGTCGCCATCGCCCGCCACAACGATCGCTTGTTTGCCAAGAGCAAGCGCCTGCTGCTGCAGGTGATTGAAGCGCGCAACCTGAATGAGATGGCCGCCGCCATCGACGACAGCATCCGCCGCGACTTTGGCCTGGATGCGGCCTCCCTGGTATTGTTCAGTGACAAACCCTTGCCGGTCAGTGCGGAAGGGGCGTTGCATCTGGTCTCCCCGGCGGAAGCCCAGGCCCGCATCGGCGCGTTTCTGGACGGCGACCGGGCGGTCTGTGGCCAGTTCCGCGACAGCGAACGGGCCTTCCTGTTTCCGCAGATTGAAGACCCGATTGCCTCCGTTGCCCTGATCCCCCTGCGGGATCACCAGTTGCGCGGTGTATTTGCGGTGGGCTGCCGTCAGCCAGGCTATTTTGACCAGAGCATGGGCTCGCTGTTTTTGACCTACATCAGCGACACCCTCAGTCGACTCCTGCCCGCCATGCTGCAGCAACACCAAACCAGAGCCACCCTGGTTGAAGCGATCGCCGAGCCGCTCTGATGGCGTCACCCGTCAGCGGCGCAACGGACGTCTCCGTCTATGGCGACTGCGCCTTGCCCGAACCGTGGCTTGCGCCGGTTAATGAGTTTATTGCTTACCTGACGACCGAGCGCCGCCAATCTGCCGACACCTGCAGACATTACCGGCGGGATCTGCTCCGGTTGGCCAATCATGCGCACGGCGAGGGGCTGACGTGGGCGGAGCTGCGCACCCATCATCTGCGTCAGTACGTGGCCAGCCTCAGCCGTTCCGGTCTGGGCGGGCGCAGCATCGCCCGGCATTTGTCGGCCATTCGTCGGTTCTACCGTTACCTGGTGCGTGAACAGCGGGTCAGGGGCAACCCGGCGCTGGGTCTTCGTGCCCCGAAAGCGGCCCGCAAACTGCCCGCGGTCGCCGATGTAGACCAACTGCACAGCCTGCTGGAGGCCCCCCCCGACGACGCGCTGGAAGTGCGGGATCGGGCCATGTTTGAACTGTTGTATTCGGCCGGTCTGCGGGTTGCTGAACTGGTGGCAACGGATGTCAGCACGATCGACCTGACGGCCGCTGAGATACGGGTGCTGGGTAAAGGTCGCAAGGAGCGTCTGCTGCCGGTAGGGCGGAAAGCCTGCGCCGCCATCCGGGCCTGGCTGGTGGTGCGTGCCGGCCTGGCTGCCGAGGGGGAACCGGCGCTTTTTGTGGGGCGCAGGGGACGGCGGTTAGGCGCCCGTTCCGTGCAGCTGCGCCTGCGACGCTGGGGGGCGGTGAAGGGCGCGGAGCAAACCCTGTATCCCCACCTGTTACGCCATTCCTTTGCCAGCCACATGCTCGAGTCCAGCGGTGATCTGCGTGCGGTGCAGGAGTTGTTGGGGCACGCGGATATTGCCACCACGCAGATCTACACCCACCTCGATTATCAGCACCTCGCCAACGTGTATGATCGCAGCCACCCCCGGGCACGCCGGCGCCGGCGAACGGACGATTAGTGGCGCAGCAGGGCATTCAGTTCATCAATTACTTCGGCCCAATCGGAGTCATCCGCCAGCCCTTCGCGGAGAAAAGTGGCCTGGCTGCTGCTCCAGAACGGGGCTTCGGACAGCGGGGTTTCTTGCGGCAGCGGTGAGTGCGTGCGAATAAAATGTTCGATGCTGTCGGGGTCCGAGTCGAGGCCCAGCTGATCGAACAGGGTGCTTAACGAGTGTTGGCTGGTGTCCATACTTTCACCTCCAAAGACGCTGGATGGTGGTACTATCCGGGAAGCGGTAACGCTCAGTTTTAATGTAGTGGAAGCGGAGAAAATATCCAGTGATCAAGGTATTGCTACGGGTCATTATAGCGGTGCTCGGATTCGGGACGCTGCCGGTGATGGCCGAGCCGCCGGTGGCATCGCCCGCGCCGGTGCTGGGCGTGGAAGAACTGGCGTGGCTCGATCAGCTGGAAGGCATAACCATCGGGGTGCAACCGGGCCAGGTGCCGCTGGCCTTTGAAACCCTGAACGATGGGTTGGCGGGCACCTATCTGGATTACATGGACATGCTGGCGACCAAACTGGGGGTGGCGGTGCGCGGGGTCGCCGGCACAGCCACCGAGCTGGAATCTTGGCTGCTCAGGGGCGACATCGACGCCCGCCTGGTCGCTCTGGTGCCCGGACAGACTCTGGGCACCGGGGTGCTGTCCACTGCACCCCTGATGACGCTGACCTACGGAGTGTTCGTGGATGCCGGGGATGCCAGTGTCCGCAAGCTGGGGGACCTCGAGCGGCGACGCATTGCCCTGATCGAGGGCGACCCCAACCAGTTTGTGTTTCTTGATCCGGTCGAGAATTTTGTGCCGGTGCCGGTGGCGAACGTCAGCGAAGCGGTCAGCATGATCATGTCGGGTCAGGCGGACGCCTTCGTGGGGCCGGTGCCGGTGGTCACCGATTACCTGCAAGCGGCGCTGATCAACGGCATCGGTCTGGCGGTGCTGCTGGACAGCCAGTCCGTGGACGTGTTCCTTGAAGTGCCGGACGAGCACCCGCGAATGCACCGCGTGCTTGACCGGGCCGTTGAATCGATCAGTCATAACGAGCACCGCAGCATTCGTCAGTCGTGGCTGCCGTTTGTGGTTCCCAAGGCCGGGGAAGCGCAGGACGTGGAACTCAGTGGGGCGGAGCTGGACTGGCTCAAGCGCAATCCGGAGCTGCGTGTGGGGCTGCGCTCCAGCTGGCCCCCGTTTGAGTTTTTCGAAGAGGGTCAGTTTCGTGGCCTGGCCCCCGACCTGCTCGCCCGTTTTGAAACCAATCTGGGGGTCAAGTTCGACCGTCGGGCTTTTGATCGCCTGGGCCGGGCCGAGGAGCAGTTGCGCAGTGGCGAGATCGATATCCTGCCCGCGTTATCGCAAACTCCCCAACTGGAAGGGGAGTTTCTGTTCAGCCGGCCTTACCTCAGCCTGCCCATCGTGCTGGTGATTCGTGACGATGGGCGCTTCATCGGTGACTTGCGGGAGCTGCGCAGGGAGCGCGTGGGGGTGGTTCGCGAACAGGCGGGGCATGCCTATCTGCTGATCAACCATCCGGATCTGAACTTGTACCCGGTGCCCACCGTGGAAGACGGATTGCTGGCGCTGTCGAACGGCGATCTGGACGTGATGGTGACCAACATCCCGGCGGTCAGTTATATCGTGTCCCGCCTGGGATTGTCGAATCTGCGTATTACCAGCATCACCCCCTATCAGTACCAGTTGCGCATGGCGGTGCGCAAAGACCGGCCCGAATTGTTGCGCATCATCAACAAAACCCTGGGGAGCATGGACGCGGTCGAAACCGAGTCGATTTATAAGCGCTGGGTGCAGCTGGATATTGAACACGCCACTGATTACACCGTGGTCAAACGGGTCATTCTGGTGGCCGTGCTGGTGGTGCTGATCTTTTTGTACTGGAACCGCAAACTGTCCCGGGAAGTGGACGAACGGATCAGTTCGGAAACCGCGTTGCGCTTCAGCGAAGATCAGCTGCGCGCGGCCAAGCTGGAAGCTGAGCGACTGGCCCGGGAGGCAGAAAGCGCCAACCGGGCCAAAAGCGAATTTCTCGCCAACATGTCCCATGAAATACGCACCCCCATGAATGCGGTGATTGGCTACAGTGATCTGCTGGAGAAAACCGTCACCGACCCCCATCAACGCACCTATATCGAGGCCATACGCGCGGGCAGCCGCAGCCTGCTGATGCTGATCAATGACATTCTGGATTTGTCCCGGATCGAAGCGGGCAAGCTGCGACTGGAGTACAACCCCTTGTCCGTGCGGCGCTTACTGGATGATGTGCGGCATATTTTTGACCTGCGGGCGGTGGAACAGGGCATCACCCTCGAAGTGAATGTCGCTTCGGACATGCCCGCGGCCATGATGCTGGACGGAACCCGGTTGCGGCAGGTGCTGTTCAATCTGGTGGGTAATGCGATCAAGTTTACCCACCAGGGCGGCGTGACGGTGACCGCTACGGCCACCCCGGTCAGCGCTCCGCAGCTGTCGGCGGAGGCCCCCGCCGCCGAGGGCAAGCGCCCCTACAAAGCGCTGCAGTATTATGCGCTGGAGATCACCGTGGTAGACACCGGGATTGGTATCGCGCCCGATCAGCAGCACCTGATTTTTGATGCCTTCGAGCAACAGGAAGGGCAAAGTACCCGGCGATACGGCGGCACGGGGCTGGGGCTGGCCATCAGCCGCAAACTGGCCACCATGATGGGCGGCGAACTGACGGTGACCAGTGAGCTGGGCGCAGGCTCCACGTTTGTGGTCCGATTGCCGCAGGTGCAGGTCACGGCGCTGACCGAGGAATCGGAATCGGAGCTCCCCCAGGCTGAGCAGCCGTTGATCGAGACCCTGAACATGCGGGAGCGGGGCTGGCTCAGAAACCAGCTTCTGGGCGACTTCGGTGATGAGTGGAAGGTGGTGCGTGAAAGTGGCGACCCGGAAGAAATGAAGGCGTTTGCGTTACGGGTGATCGCCTGGGGCGAGCAGTTCCGCTCGCGGCGGGTGACCTTGTACGGCGAAAAACTGCTCGCCGACGTGGAGGCCTTCAATCTGGATGCGGTGAACCATGCGCTGGAGGCTTTCCCGGGACTGCTGGAAACCCCAAGCAGCACCCTCGGTTAAAGGCAGTCGTATTGGCTGTGGCGGTCAAACGCCACGGCGATCATGTCGTACCCTTCGGCCGAGAGCGAGCGAATCAGCTCGCGGTCGCCAATGAGCGCCATGCAGATCTTGTGGACGTTGGCCTGTAGTTGTTCCGCCGGCGGCTCAATGTCGAAGCGAAAGTCCACAATCAGATATTTTCGATCAACCGCGGAGGTCCGCGGAATGTCCTCGCGCTCAACACTGTCGAAACCAATGTAGCGAACTTCGGTGGGGGCAAACAGGCTGCTCATCAGCACATCGAGATTTTCTGCAAGTGCCGCAGAGGATGCGGCGAGACCGCAAAGCAACGCACTGGCTCGGACAAACATCCCTGGCGCCATAAGAACCTCCCTTTACGCACTGTAACGCAGCGACAAGCACTGTTACAGGTATTATTGCAGACTTTAGTGGCCACGGGTTGCTGTGTCGCTGATATTTTTCAACTGTTTGCGTCGTACTTGTCAGCGGAAATCACTTATCATCTGACTGGTGGTTAAAAAACACGCGCAATGGAGCCCACAGGGAGGGACAGGCCAATGTTTCAACTGATATTCAAAGGTGAGTGTTTGCCCGGGGTGGCCCCCGAGGCGGCCCGTGCCAACGCCAGAACCTTATTCAAGGCATCGCTGGAGCAGATCGACCGAATGTTCAGTGGGCAGCCGGTGGTGATCCGCAACCAGCTCGAGCAGGCCCAGGCTGAAAAGTACATCGCTGTGCTCGCCCGGCACGGGTTGAAAGCCTACGCCCAGCCCATGACCCGGGTGGAACCGGAACCATCACCTGCGGCTTCCGAGGCACCCGAACCCGCAGCTGCACCGGCCGCACCGCCAGCTTCAGGCCCCCGGGTGGAGCCGGGCGAGCGTCCCAGACTGGCCGGTGACCGGGTGGACAAAATCCTCACCGGGTCCGCGTTGTCACTGGCTCCCGTTGGCGTGACGCTCAGTGAACCCGGCAACATCGAAGCGCCGATGTTCGAGCATCTGGACGACTGGACCCTGGCAGCACCCGGCAGTGATCTGTCGGAACCCACGGAGCCGCCGCCGCCCATCGTTCCCGACACCTCGCACCTGTCACTGGCCGATGACCCGGGCGACGAGCATGACCGGTAAATGGCGCACGGGGTGAGCACTGAACGGCTGCTGCTGTTGTTGGTGGCACTGCTGCTGGGGACCGCCGGACACGCAAATGAAACCACCGAAGCGCCGGTAACCCGACCGGTGGTCGGGCTGGTGCTCAGCGGCGGCGGTGCCAAGGGACTCGCGCATGTGGGGGTCTTGCGGGTGCTGGAAGAAATCAAGGTGCCGGTCGATCTGATTGTCGGCACCAGTGCCGGCTCGGCGGTTGCGGCCCTGTATGCCCTGGGCATGCCGGTTGACGAAATTGAAGACCGCTTTGTCGACATGAACTGGTTATCCAGTTTTCAGGACAGTCCGGGGCGGGCCTACAAACCGGTGCGGCGCAAACAGGAAGACTGGCGCTATCCGGTGACGCCCGGGATCGGTCTGCGGGCCGACGGTGTGCACCTCGGTCGTGGGCTGATTTCCGGTCAGAATCTGGGTTTTATTCTGAACGAACTGACCCGGGATGCCGCTCTGGTGAAGGACTTTGATCAGCTGCCCATACCGTTTCGGGCGGTGGCAACGGACCTGGAAACCGGTCGCCAGGTGGTCATCGGAGACGGCCATCTGGCGGAAGCGGTGCGCGCCAGCATGAGCATCCCCGGGGTCTATGCCCCGGTCAGCAAAGACGGCCGGCTGTTGGTCGATGGCGGGGTGGCCAATAATATTCCCGTCAGTGTGGCCCAGCAGATGGGGGCCGAAGTGGTGATCGTGGTGGACATCTCCGACACCCTGGCGGCCGGAGACAGTCTGGCCGGGGCGTTCTCGGTGGTCAATCAGCTGACCACCCTGATGACGCGGCTCAACTCCGAAGCACAGCTTGAGCGACTGAGTGCGGCCGATGTGTTGATCCAGCCGGATCTGGAGGCCATTACATCGGCCGATTTTTACGACGCCCCCATTATCATCGAGCGTGGTGCCACCTCCGCCCGCAAACGAGCCGTTGCCCTCAACCGCCTCAGTGTGGACGCCGCCGCCTGGCAGCGCTATACCGACCGGCGCCGGCGGCGACAGTTCGAGCCGGGCCTCATCACCGACATCACCGTCAATAAAGATTCACGCCTGTCCGCGCAGTTTATCAGCTCCCGGGTGAGCCAGCGCATCGGCGAGCCGCTGGACGTGCAGCAACTGGAAGAAGACCTGAAGCAGATTTATGGCCTGGGCTACTACGAGACGGTCGCCTACAGCCTGGCGCCGGCGGACGGGGGTTCGGTGCTGGAATTGGACGTCGACGAAAAAAGCTGGGGGCCCAATTACCTGAGTTTTGGCCTCGGCTACGAAGATACCTTTACCGGTGACACTCACTTCAACATCGCCGCTGCCCTGCGCATGACCGAGTTGAACGCTCGGGGGGGCGAGTGGCTGACCGGGGTGCAGCTGGGCACCGAACCTTATGTGCGAACCGAGTGGTTCCAGCCGCTGGATTACAGCTTCCACCGGTTTGTGATCGCGGGGGCTGAATACGAACAACGAAACCTGAACGGGTTTGATGGCGCCGGTAACCGGATATCCGAGGTCAATGTGGCCCGCAGCCAGGCCGACTTTGCGTTTGGCTACGAACTGGAAACCCGGGGCGAGCTGCGGTTGGGGTTGACCCGGGGGTACGCCACGACCGACGGGCGGTTCGGCGGCGCGCCGGGTGGCGATACCAGAGTCAGTCGGGGCAGCTGGCATCTGCGCTACCTCTACGACACCATGGACGACGCCCACCTGCCCGGTGAGGGTCGGATTGTCGGTCTGAAAACCACCTTTGAACGCCCCGGGCTCGGCGGAGAACGGGATTACGATCGGGTGACCGCGATCTTCTCCGAGGCGCTGCAGTGGCGTCAGTATCATCTGGTGGGCCTGCTGTATGCGGACACGGTGGTCCGTGGTGAAGCAGGGGTGGAAGATTATGTGCTGCTGGGCGGCTTTCGCCGCCTGTCGTCGTTCAGTCACGGTGAAATTGCCGGCCAGGATGCGGCGCTGGTATCCGTGTTCGGCTATCGCAAGTTTGGCGGCCCCTTTGTGCCTTATTTTGCCGGTGCCGGGGTGGAGACCGGCAATGCCTGGGACAGTCTGGCGGATATCCGCAGTGCCACCCTGTTGCGCTCCTGGAGCCTGTTTGCCGGCATCGACACCTTCCTGGGTCCCGTCCAGGTGGCCGGTGCCTACAACAACGACACCGGCTGGTCCGGGTATCTGAAAATCGGTTATAGCCTGGGGCGCCTGTTCGACTAGCGGATCCCCCCGATGGGGCCAGCGCCCGTTACAGAACCGGGGCCAGCAGGCGGATCGCGCGGCAGGTGATCCGGAATAACAGAGATCGGTGGCTGTAATCGGTCTCCGTCATTTTGCGGCACAGCTGCAAATCCTGTTCCAGCATGGCGGTGACCTGGGCAACGAACGCGGGGGCGGTATTGAGCGCGGTGATTTCAAAGTTTAGACGCATGGAGCGGTTGTCCAGGTTGGCGGTGCCCACGGCCGCGTAACGGTCGTCCACCAACACCACTTTCTGGTGCATGAACCCCGGTTGGTAGCGGTAGATGCCGACGCCCGCGTGACTGGCTTGCACCAGATAGGAATAGGCCGCCAGCTGCACGAAGATATTGTCTGATTTCTGCGGGATCAGGATCTTGACGTCCACGCCCCGCAAAGCCGCCAGCTGCAGGGCATTGACCACCTGCAAATCCGGCACGAAATAGGGCGAGGCAATCCACAGCCGGGTGCGGGCATTGTTGATGCAGTTGAGAAAAAACAGGGTGCAGGTTTCATGGGTATCCGCGGGGCCCGTCGGTAGAATCAACACCTCCTGATCCCCCGGCAACGGGTCGGGTAGCTGCCAGTTCAGCTGCGGCGTGGCCCCGGTGGCCCAGCTCCAGTCTTCAACCCACGCCAGTTGCAGCCCCAGCACCGCTGGGCCGGTAATCTGGCAATGGGTGTCCCGCCATGGGGCCTGATGGGCGACGCTGCCGAGATATTCATCCGCCAGATTGATGCCACCCACAAAACCAATGGTGCCATCGCAAATCAACAGCTTGCGATGATTGCGGAAATTGATCTGAAAGCGGCGCCGGCGGATGTTGCCATCGCCGAAGGACGCCACGCTGGCGCCCGCTTTGCTGAGGGCGTTGAGGTAGCCCCGCGACAGGCCGAAACTGCCGATGTCGTCGTATCAAAAAAAACACCTTCACGCCTTCCGCCAGTTTCCGTTGCAGCACATTTTTTATACGTCGCCCGACCTTGTCAGAACGAACGATATAGAATTCCAGCAGAATGTAGTGTTGGGCCTGCTCCATGGCCGTAAACAGCGCCTGAAAGGTGGCTTCGCCGTTGCGCAGCAGTTCGCAGTGATTGCCGTTGGTGAAGGGCTGGCCGCCGAGCCGGCTCAGCAGGTGCAACTCATCCAGGGCATGCTGGTGCTCGGGACTGGCCACCCGATCGATCTTGTGCTCAAAATGGGTCAGCAGCGGCGCCAGTGAGCGCTCGCCGAGCCGCCGCGCCTGCACGTAGCCGCTGAACCGGTTGCGGCCAAACAGGGCAAACAGAGGCACCGCCAGAAAGGGCAGACCCAGCAGGGCGATGATCCACGCAATGGCGCCTTGCGGCGTTCGGTAGGACAGCAGTATGCGGTAAACGCTAAACAACGCCGTAGCATAGAGCAGGGTTATGCCCAGCGTGACAAAAGACAAATGCTCCATGGGCTGAATGTTCCTTGTGCGGGCAAGGCGATAGGGCGATCCCGGGGTGTTGGTCGCCTGGGTTGCATTGACGTGGCGCACCCCGGGGACGCAGAATGCCCGCTTCCATAATGTGTTTCAGTTCATGGGGGTGGCTTAGAATGAGTGTAGCATTGAACAGTCGGGTGACAGGGCAGGGAGAACCCCTGATTGTGCTCCACGGGTTGTTTGGTTCCCTGGAGAATCTGGGGGCCGTCTCCCAGCAGCTCAAACAGGATTATGAAATTCATGGCCTGGATCTGCGCAATCACGGTGGCTCGCCCCATACCGACTCGATGGACTACCCCGGCATGGCCGCAGATGTCATCGCTTATATGGATGCGCAGGGCCTCGGGCAGGCCCATTTCCTGGGGCACTCGATGGGCGGCAAGGTCGCCATGCAACTGGCGTTGAGCTATCCCCAGCGGGTCGCCCGGCTGATCGTTGCCGATATCTCCCCCGTGACCTACCCGCCCCACCACAACGAAGTGCTGGAAGGTTTGCAGGCACTGGATCTGCACGGGGTCACCAGCCGCAAGCAGGCGGATGAAGCACTGGCGCCGTATGTGGACACGCCGGGGGTGCGCCAGTTTTTGTTAAAAAACCTGGTGCGTCTGCCCGCGGATGAGCGTGAGGATGACAATCTGCAGTTTCAATGGCGCCTGAACGTCCCGGTGATCGTGGCCGATTACCCCAAACTGGCGCGGGCGCCGGAGGGGGAGGGGGCATTCGACGGCCCGGTGCTGTTTCTCAAAGGGGCCAATTCAGCGTACATTCAGACCAAGCATCATGAGCAGATCAACCGGCTGTTTCCGGATGCCGAGATACGGGTGATTGAAGACGCAGGCCACTGGTTGCACGCCGAACAAACCGCCGAGTTCGTCGCGTGCTGCCAGGCCTTTTTGAGCCGGTCGTTGTAATCCCGATCCGGTGCGGTAATAGTGTGTGACGGATATCTGCTACTCTGAGGTTCGCAGCTCAACACAGGCTTTGGCCTTATCTACACAGATTGAACAGGAGAACACCCAATGAGCGACGTAATGCCTGCGGGCGATCAAGAAGCCCGGTGCGTGGTTTATGACCGGTTTGGTGAAGCGGAGGTGTTGCGCACGGCCACTATGGCGGTGCCGGAGCCTGAGGCGGGTGAGGTCTGTGTGCGGGTGGCCGGCGCCGGACTCAATCCCATCGACTGGAAAACCCGCAAAGGGTTGGGCTTTGCGGCCCGTCAGATCGAAGATTCGCTGCCCTGGACCCCGGGCTATGACATGTCCGGAGAAGTGGTGGCCATCGGAAGTGGCGTCACCACCTTTGCGGTTGGTGACCGAGTGATGGGCATGATCGGGTTTCCCAGTGCGGGTGGCGGGTACGCCGACTACGCCATCGCCCGTGCCGACGAGTTGGTGATGGTGCCGGAAGAACTGGACCTGGTGACTGCCGGTGCGCTGCCGCTGGCGGCCTTGACCGCCTGGCAGGCGCTGTTTGAGGTGGGCAAGCTGGAGCCCGAACAGAAGGTGCTGATTCTCGCCGGCGCCGGGGGCGTTGGTCATTTTGCGGTGCAGTTTGCCTTTGCCCGGGGCGCCCACGTGATTGCCACCACATCGGAACGCAACACCGATTTTCTCGACAAGCTGGGTGCGCACGAGATTATCGATTATCACACCACCAATGTAGAGGAAGAGTGTTACGGCCTGGATCTAGTGCTGGACCTGCTCGGTGGTGAAGCGGGTAAACGAGCCCTGCGCACTCTGGGGGAGCAGGGCGTACTGGTGACCGTGCCTACGGTCACCGCGGATGAAATCATCTCCGCTGCGGAAGAACTGGGGCTGCGGGCCCACGGCATGACGGTGAGACCGGATGTGTTCCATCTGGAAGAGATTGCCGAGCTGATTGAAGACGGTGACGTCACCATTCACATCGACCAGCGCTATCCGCTGGAAGCCGCGGCCGACGCGCACCGCACCCTGGAAACCGGACGGGTGCGGGGCAAGCTGGTGTTCGACTGCCGACAGGCCTGATTCAGGCCGCCGGCTGGTCCGACGGGGGCTGGCCGGAGGCTTGTTCCCCGCGCTCTTTCTCGGGCTGCGGGGGCACCAGACTGATCAGCACCGAGCCACTGTCCGGGGACAGTTCCTGATCCGCGGTCACCGGGTTGATGTGGCCCTTGCCGTCGATCACAAACAGGACGATCGCCTGCTGGTCGTATTGCGCCTGAAATTCCTCATAGCCGAACGCATCGCTCAGCTGAGTGGTCTTGACCCCATACCCTTCGTGAATCAGGCTGGCCAGCCGGGAATAGCTGAGCTGGCCAAACAGTCCGCGGGTTTCCCGGATCTTCGCCGCGGTCTGGTGACGGGCATCCGGATCCTGATCGCCTTCCGTCAGGTTGTAGACATGGCGGTCGCCAAACCAGTCGAGAAAATGGTAGGTGGCCAGCGAGTTCAGATGCTTGTAGGGCGATATCACCAGCAGGTTGCCAATCCCGGTCAGGTCCAGATGAGTGGCTGCATACTCGGACACCGGGTTACCGAAATAGACTTTCAGATTGTCCATGCGCGCCTGACGCACGTTTTCCCAGTTGGTGTCGGTCAGCACCACCGGCACTTCGTGGTGGGCCAGCGCGGCCCCTATCTGCCGCGCCAGCGGGTTGGCACCCAGGATCAGAAAACCGTACTCAGCCGGTTCGGCCACTTTCAGCAGGCGCGCCACCGGTCGGGCAGTCAGGCTTTGCAGGGTGACCGTGGTGATGATCAGGATGAACACCAAAGGCACCAGCGCCTCCGCGTTGCCCTGACCGCTGTTTTGCAATTGCAGGGCAAACAGCGCTGACACCGCGGCCGCCACTATACCCCGGGGCGCGACCCAGCTGAGAAACAATTTGTCGCGCCAGTTCAGGCTGGTGCCAATCGCCGACAGGAAAACGCTGGCCGGCCGGGCCACCAGGATCAGCGCCAGTAACACAATAATCAGCGCCCAGCCCAGATCGGCGATGGCGCTGAACTGCACCCGCGCCGCCAGAATAATAAACAGCGCCGAAATCAGCAGCACACTGAGGGATTCCTTGAACTCGATGAGGCTGTCGGTCGGGACCCGTTTCATGTTGGCCATCCAGATCCCCATGACGGTTACAGTCACCAGCCCGGATTCGTGGGCAAACTCATTGGACAGGGTGTACACCCCCAGCATGAACATCAGCGTACCGGGGTTGTGCAGATACTGGGGCAACCAGTGATTGCGCAGCGCCAGACCATTCAGCCAGCCAGCCACCCCGCCGATGACCAGTCCCACCAGCAGGGTCTTGCCGAAAATGTACAGGGAATGGCTGAAGACGTTGCTTTGGCCCCAGGAAACAATGCCTTCGAACACCAGCACCGCCAGCAACGCGCCGATCGGGTCGATGATAATGCCTTCCCAGCGCAGGATGTTGGCGAGCTTGGCGGTCGGCTTGACGGAACGCAGCAGGGGCACAATGACCGTGGGGCCAGTGACCACCGAAATGGCCCCGAACAGCAACGCCACTTCCCAGGACACCCCCAGCGCCCAGCGGGCCGCCAGAGTGCCGACCAGAGCGGTCACCAGAGAGCCAATGGGGATCAGATTGCGCACCATGTTGCCGTGGCCGCGGATCTCCTCGTAACGGAGGGTGAGGCTGCCCTCAAACAGGATAATGGCCACCGACAGGGAAATCATGGGAAACAGCAGCTGGCCGAACAGCGGCTCCGGGTTGAGCCAGCCCAACAGCGGGCCCACCACCAGTCCGCTGGCCAGCAGAAAGAGGATGGCGGGCACCCGCAGGCGCCAGGCCAGCCATTGGCAGACAAGCGACAGTACGCCGATCATGGCGAGTAGAACGATCACGCTGACAGACATAAAGACTCAGGCTCCTTGCAGGTCAGATGTCACCCGCACAGCGGCGGTTAGCCTTGCCGGGCCTGTGTGGCAATGCGGTTGATCAACCGGGAAGCGGCGAACAACCCAAACGACGCGGTGACCGGACAGGCGGCACCAAAGCCGGTTGCACAGTCCAGCCGCATCGGGCCGTCGGCCACCGGCTTTTGCCGACACACCTCGCCACCGGCGGCCGGATACGTCAGCTGCTCCAGCGAGTAGATGGCCTCCACCCCGAAGCGGCGTTTGGGGTTGCGGGTGAAGTTGTACTCCCGCCGCAACAGGTTGCGCACTTTGGCCAGCAACGGATCCTGGGTGGTGCGGCTCAGATCCGCCACCTGGATCTGGGTCGGGTCCATTTGGCCGCCGGCCCCGCCCGAACAGATCAACGGGATTTTGTGGCGTTTGCAGTGCGCAATCAACGCGGCCTTGGACTTGACGCTGTCGATGGTGTCGATTACCCCAGTATGGTCTGCGGTGATCAGTTCGGCGACGTTTTTGGGGTTAATAAATCCAAAATGGATACGCACATCGGCCTGCGGATTGATGGCCGCCAGCCGCTCCGCCAGCACATCGGTCTTGGTCCGCCCGTATTGCCCCTGCAACGCGTGGGACTGGCGATTGGTGTTGGAGACACAGATGTCGTCCATATCGATCAGCGTAATGGTGCCGATGCCGGTACGGGCCACCGCCTCTGCGGCCCAGGAACCTACCCCCCCCAAACCCGCAATCACAATGTGGGCATTGCGAAAGGCCTCAAGGGCTTTGCGGCCATACAAACGCTCAATACCGCCGAAGCGGAAGCCGTAGTCATCAGTCATCATTGCACCAGCCCCATATCTGCTCCGGACAAATAAGGCGGAAGTGTAGCAAAAAACCCGGTGGGCCGAAGCAAAAGCCGCGCCGGCCTGGCCGTGGTGTCGGCCCAGCACAGGCCGGCGCACCCTTAGCGGATAAACGGATTGAGCAAGCGGGTGAACCGGCCGGTTAACCGGAGCGGCGCACTCAGTACGGACAGGGTGATGCAGTCCTCCTGACCCACCGCCACCGGGCGATGATTGTCTTGGCAATCAAGCACCACAAAATCCCCCTGATGAAACACGCCCTGTTGATCGGCAAACGCGCCCTGCAGCACAACGGTGATTTCTTCGCCGCGATGGGTGTGCGCCGGTGCGGTCCCCCCGGCGGCCAGTTTGAGCAGCAGCACCCGGTGACCTTGGGCAGGAAAACGGCTGGTCAGATCAACCACACCGACGTTCTTGAGTGACTGTTTCCAGGGGACTGAGGACAGGTCGGTGCCGAGGATGCGGGTCAACACCCCGGTAGCGCCGCCCGCAGAGGCAGGCGGGGCCGCTCGGTCGGCATCGATCCGTTCCAGTACGCGTTCGAACACCGAGGGCGACAGGCCGAGCTCCGGTTGCCGCTCCATCACCACCGCGCCCAGACTGTCGAGCGCATCGACGCGGTTGCGGCATTCACCACACAGGTCCAGATGCAGGCGGATACACAGAGCTTCAGCATCGCCCAGGTTGCCTGCGCTGAACTCCAGCAGGCGATGGAGGTCGGGGTGGTGGCGGATCATCATGGCGGGTCCTGCAGGATGACGCGCAGCTTTTTCAGCGCCAGGCGCACCCGGCTTTTGACGGTGCCCAGCGGAATGCCCAGTTCCTCGGCAACCTGCTGGTGTGACTTGTACTCCATATAGACTTTGGTGATGACGGTGATCTGATCTTCCGGTAACTGGCTTAACGAGGCGCGCACCCGGCGTTCCGACATCAGCCGGTGCAGAGAGGCCGTGGGGTCGTCCTCGTCGGTACCGGGAATCTGCCAGAGGTCGTCGGTTGCCACCGGCACTTCGGCGCCGGTGCGCTGCTGTTTGCGCAGCATGTCGATGCGCTGATTGCGGACGATGGTGAATATCCAGGTGGAGGCGGCCGCTTTGCGCCAGTCATAGGACGCCCCCTTGCGCCAAATCGACACAAACACCTCCTGCACCAGCTCATCCGCATGGCTGGTGAGACCATTGGCGAGGGCGTAATACTTTATTTTCGGGCCGAAGTGCACAAACAGGGCGTGAAACGCGGCCCGATCCTGATGTTTGCCGACCGCGCGCAGCAGCTGGCTCCAGTGGTCTTGCGGGCCGTCCGTGCGCACCGGCTTGTCTGTTGGCACCACAGTGTGCTCCTTGCTGTGGGCTGAGGCGGCCTGTGACTGTCCCATCATTCTATGCACTCGCTGCCGGGTTGTCAGTGTTGATGGTACGATTCCGCGCCCGGCGCGGATCAGCCCCCGGTGCCGCTCAGTCTTCCAGGTAGGTATAACCGCTGAGACCACTCTCCAGTTCGGCCATCAACGCCTGCTGCCGGTCACCGTCGAGATCGCTGGCGCGGAACTTCGCCTGGTAGGCTTGCAGCAGTTCCTGGGGTTCAAAATTGACGTACCGCAACACCTTGGCCACGGTGTCACCGGCGACCGATTCGCTGATGATGTATTGGCCGGCGTCGTTGAGACGCACATCCACCGAGTGGGTGTCGCCGAACAGGTTGTGCATGTCGCCGAGTATTTCCTGATAGGCACCGGTCATGAAGAAGCCCATCAGCAAAGGGTGGTCCGGGTCGTGCTCCGGGATCGGCAGGGTGGTTTCGATCCCCTGGCCGTCCACATACTGATCGATCCGCCCGTCGGAATCGCAGGTGATGTCCTGAATCACCGCCCGGCGGGTCAGCGGGGTGTTCAGCCGCGACAGGGGCAGAATCGGGAAAATCTGGTCTATTCCCCATACATCCGGCAGGGATTGAAACAGGGAAAAATTGACGAACAACTTGTCGGCGAGCTTTTCGTTGAGGTCGTCAATGATTTCCCGGTGGGCGCGGTTGCTGCTGTCCAGCGCCCGTTGCAGGGCCCGGCAGCAGGCGGTATAGATGCGTTCGGCGTCGGCACGCTCGGACAGGGTCAGCAAGCCGAGTGGAAACTGGGTGTGCACATCGCTCATGGCGTGCAGCACGTCGTGGTAGATTTCCACATGGGAGCGGGGCGAATTGTCCTCGTACAGGCTTTCGAAATTGCGCCACAGGTCCAGCAGGGGCGCCGGGGCGTCGGATTCCGGGCGCGAGGGAATCTCCGTTTCCGGGGGTTCCCGGTCTATCACGTTGGTAATCAATACGGCGTGGTGCGCGGTCAAGGCCCGCCCGGACTCGCTGATCAGGTCCGGGTGGGGGCAACCGGTACGATCGCACTCCGCCTGCAGGGTGTGAATGACGGTGTAGGCGTACTCAGCCACGCTGTAGTTCATGGAACAGCTGCTGCGGGTGCGGGTGCCTTCGTAATCCACACCCAGACCGCCGCCAATATCCACCGTGGTAACCGGTGCGCCCAACTGCCGCAATTCGCTGTAGAAGCGCGCGCACTCCCGCAGGCCGGTCTGGATGTCGCGGATATTGGCGATCTGGGAACCGAGGTGAAAATGCAGCAGTTGCAGACTGTCCAGGGCCCCGGCCGCCCGCAGGGTCGCCAGCACCTCCAAAATCTGGGTGGCCGACAGGCCAAATTTGGATTTTTCGCCGCCGGTGTTTTGCCAGTTGCCTTTGCCAATGGTGGCCAGACGCGCCCGCACCCCCAGCAGGGGGGTGACCTTGAGCGCGGCGGCCTCAGCCAGTATCAGCGGTAATTCAGACGGCTTTTCCACCACAATATACACCCGGTGGCCCAGCAGCTGGCCAATCAGCGCCAGCCGAATGTATTCGCGGTCTTTGTAACCGTTGCAGACGATCACCGAATTGGCCGGACAGACCCCGAGAACCGCCATCAGTTCCGGCTTGCTGCCCGCCTCCAGACCGATTTGATCCATGCTGGCGGCGGGTTCGGTGCGGATCAGTTCCTCCACGACCTGCCGTTGCTGGTTGACCTTGATGGGGTACACCACGGTGTAGCGTCCCTGGTAGTCCTGCTCCTGCGCCACCTGGTTAAAGGCATCGCACAGGGTGTTGACCCGGCTGTGCAGGATGTCGGTAAAACGCACCAGCACCGGCAGGTGAATGCCTTTACTGGCGAGGCGGTTGACCAGCGCGGGCAGGTTGATGGTGGTGTCCGGTTGATCGCGGTCGGTTCGAATCAACACATCGCCCTGCTGATCAACGTCGATATAATCTTCGCCCCAATGGCGGATGTTGTAGATCCTGTGGGCGTGCGCACCGGAAGATTCATTCATCGGGTAACTACCTGTCCAAAAGACGATGGGGTAAAACTGACTTCAGCCCGCTATTGTATGAGTTAAGGCGGCGCTCTAAAAGCAGACAATAATGAATCGCGGCCCGGGAAGGCCCGCGACTGATGAAAGGCTTCAGCTCGCGGCTGCGGGCACCTACAATGGCAGCCAGCAACCTACCCGGACAACCCGGAACCGTACATTATCGGAGAGCAGGCATGACCACACTAGCAGACGGTTGGTTTACAGAAGTATTTCAGAACGAAGGCACGGCCTTCTCGCTCCAGGTCAAGCGCAAGCTGCACGAAGAGCAAAGTGAGTTCCAGAAACTGGAAATCTATGAAACCGAAACCTTCGGAAATCTGATGGTGCTGGACGGCTGTGTGATGCTGACCACCCGTGACAATTTCCTGTACCACGAGATGATGACCCATCCGGCGTTATTTACCCATAAAGACCCGAAAAAGGTGGTCATCGTCGGCGGTGGGGACTGCGGCACCCTCAGAGAAGTGCTCAAACACCCCGGCGTTGAAGAAGCCTGGCAGGTGGAGATCGACGAGCGGGTCACCCGCCTGGCGGAAACCTGGTTTCCCGAGCTGTGCGAAGCCAACAACGATCCCCGCGCCAACTTCTTTTTCGGAGACGGGGTCAAGTGGATGACCGAGGTCGACCCCGACAGCCTCGATCTGATCATTGTCGACAGTACCGACCCGGTGGGGGCGGCGGAAGGCCTGTTTGCCCTCGATTTCTACCGGGATGCCATGCTGGCGTTGCGCCCGGGAGGGATCCTTGTGCAGCAGAGTGAGTCACCGCTGTTGCATACCGATACTATTATCAAAGGCATCCACAGCGATATGCGCAAGGCGGGCTTCGAACATGTGCACACCCTGCCGTTTCCCCAGCCGGTGTATCCGACCGGCTGGTGGAGTTGCACCATGGCCAGCAGGGACAACCCGGTCAGGTATTTTCGCGAGGAAGACGCCGCCAACCGGCCGTTTGTTACCCGATACTACAACCCGGGCACCCATCACGGCGCCCTGGCCATGCCACAGTTTATGCTCGACGCGCTGGAAGACTGAACGTCAACAGGGCACCCGCGGGTGCCCTGTATGCTTGCGAGGGGGGTTAGGGTTTGCTGACCACAAACTCGGGGTAGGCCTCCATACCGCACTCCGCCAGATCCACGCCGTCGTACTCGTCTTCCGCGCTCACCCGCAGCCCCATGGCCACCTTGATGAGACTCCAGACAACCAGGCTGGCGGCGAACACCCAGACAAAGATTGTCAGGGCACCCGCGATCTGCCCGACCAGGCTGGCGTCGGCGTTGGTCACCGGGACCAGCAGCAGGCCCAGCAAGCCACAGACGCCGTGCACCGAAATGGCCCCCACCGGGTCATCTATGCGCAGTTTGTCGAGGGTGAGAATGCTGAACACCACCACCGCTCCGGCGAGCAAACCGAACAGCAGGGCGGTCAGTGCCGAGGGGGTGGAGGGTTCTGCGGTGATCACCACCAGACCCGCGAGGGCACCGTTCAGCATCATGGTCAGGTCGGCCTTGCCGAAGCGCAGGCGCGCGGCCAGCAAAGCGGCAATCGCGCCACCCGCGGCGGCGGCGTTGGTGTTCAGAAACACCATGGCGACCGCATTGGCGCTGGCGATGTCCCCCAGTTTCAGGACCGAACCGCCGTTAAAACCGAACCAGCCCATCCACAGAATGAAGGTGCCCAGGGTCGCCAGCGGCAGGTTGGCGCCGGGGATGGCGCGGATCTCGCCTCTGGGGCCGTACTTGCCTTTGCGGGCACCCAACAACAGCACGCCAGCGAGGGCCGCCGTGGCTCCGGCCAGATGCACAATGCCGGACCCGGCGAAGTCACTGAACCCAAGATCACCGAGGGAGTAAAGTCCGAATACCGCAGCGCCGCCCCAGGTCCAGGCCCCTTCGAGGGGATAGATGAATCCGGTCATCACAATGGCGAAGAGCAAGAATGCCCACAGCTTCATGCGCTCGGCGACCGAGCCGGACACAATGGACATGGCGGTGGCGACGAACACCACCTGAAAGAAAAAGTCCGACGCGCCGGAATAGATAGAGCCGCCTTCAAAGCCGTCTTCGCGGCCGGCAAAGTCACCCAGCACTCCGCTGACGTCAACGGTGCTGATGCCGGCCAGAAGCAGCGGGCCGTCGTACATAATGGCGTAGCCGCACACCAGATACATGGTACAGGACGTCGCAAACAAGGCGACGTTTTTGGTAAGGATTTCGGTGGTGTTTTTGGCGCGGACCAGACCGGCTTCCAGCATGGCAAAACCGGCGGCCATCCACATGACCAAGGCACCGCACATCAAAAAGTAAAAAGTGTCTATGGCGTATTGCAACTGATAAACATTGCTTTCCATACGAAGCCCTCCGCACGAGGCTTGGTTAGAGTAAGGTGTTTTTTGCGTTGGTTTGCAGGTGGTTGGCTGGGCGCCTTAAACCGCTTCTTCGCCGGTCTCGCCAGTCCGTATCCGGATGGCTTGCTGCAGTTCGGTAACGAAGATCTTGCCGTCGCCGATTTTGCCGGTGTTGGCTGCCTTGGTGATGGCTTCGATGACCTGATCCAGCAAGCTGTCACCGATAGCGACCTCCACTTTGACTTTGGGCAGGAAATCGACCACGTACTCGGCACCCCGGTAGAGCTCGGTGTGGCCCTTCTGTCTGCCGAAGCCTTTGACTTCGGTCACGGTGACGCCTTGTACGCCAATCTCGGACAGCGCCTCACGGACGTCATCCAGCTTGAACGGCTTGATGATCGCAGTCACAAGTTTCATTGCTTTCTCCTTGGTCTAGTCGAGTCAGTGCCCGTTCCTCGCACACCCATCGTGCGGACGGCATGCAAGGTAGAAAGCACTGTGTGTGCCAACGCAAAAAAAACATTCAGAACCAGTCTGTTAAAGGCTGCTGAGGGCCGCAGTTCGCGCAGTTGTGCACCCTGTTGGTGCACCGGTCAGGGGGCCGAACCATTTCGGTGCGTGCCCGCGCCGCCAGCGTGGTCACAGTATGGCAGGACACACGATGTGTTACACTCCTTGCCATCGGTAACCTTGTCGTTCGCGGCGTGGCCGCCAGTTTTACCGCCCACGGTAATTTGAAAAAACGAGGTGATATGTGAAGGGTCCGCAGGATTTGTTAGCCCAGCTCCAGGGACAGTTGGGGCAGTTCGTACCGGATATGGCCAAGGCCGCCAAAGATGATTTTGAAAGCCACGCCCGGGCCACGGTGCTGTCGGTATTGGCCCGGCTTGAGCTGGTGACCCGGGAAGAGTTTGATGCCCAGCAGGCGGTACTGCTCAGAACACGGGCGAAAGTCGACGCGCTGGAGTTGCGGGTGGCCGAACTCGAGCAGACCCTGGCCAAACAGTGAACCACTGACCGGCGTGGCGACCGCCATGCCCGCCTGCAGTGAACAACGGGTGCCAGGGATCAGGCACCCGTATGCAACCGGATCAAACCATGGAAGGAACTCATGCTTGCCACCATCTACACCCGTGCGTGCCTCGGCGTGTCCGCGCCGCTGGTGACCGTCGAAATCCACCTGTCGAACGGCCTGCCGTCCCTGTCGATCGTTGGCCTGCCGGAAACCGGCGTCAAAGAAAGCAAAGACCGCGTGCGCAGTGCGCTGCTCAATTCGGGGTTTGAGTTTCCCGCCAAACGCATCACCATCAATCTGGCCCCGGCAGACCTGCCCAAAGAAGGCGGTCGCTTTGATTTACCCATCGCTCTGGGCATTCTGGCGGCGTCCGCACAAATTCCGGTCGACGCCTTGCACGGCTATGAGTGCCTCGGCGAATTGTCGCTGGACGGCGGATTGAGGCCGGTTCGCGGTGTGTTGCCGGCGGTGGTAGCGGCCCGCGCCGAAGGTCGGGCGTTGATATTGCCGGCGGCTAACGGAACCGAAGCCGCGCTGGCGGCCGGTGAGGATGTGCTGGCCACCGACCACCTGCTGCGGGTGTGCGAGCATCTGGCCGGTACAGCCCGGATTGCTCCGCTGGCGCCCAGGCCGGTTGCAGAGGTGGTGGTGCATGCGCCGGATCTTGCCGATGTCAGAGGTCAGCAGGTACCGCGCCGGGCTCTGGAAATTGCCGCCGCAGGCGGCCACAACCTGCTGTTTTTCGGCCCGCCGGGGACCGGCAAAAGTATGCTGGCCAGCCGTCTGCCGGGTATTCTGCCGCCCCTGGAAACCGAAGCGGCGCTGGAGGTGGCCAGTGTGTATTCCATCGCGGGGGAGGCGCCATATGCCAACTGGCATCAGCCTCCGTTCCGGGCCCCACACCACACCGCTTCGGCGGTCGCGTTGGTGGGCGGTGGGGGCAACCCCCGCCCGGGGGAAATTTCCCTGGCCCACCGCGGTGTATTGTTTCTCGATGAGCTGCCGGAATTCGATCGCAAAGTCCTCGAAGTTCTGCGGGAGCCGATGGAGTCAGGGCACATCGTCATTTCCCGCGCCAGTCGGCAGGTGACCTTCCCGGCCTCTTTTCAGGTGATCGCGGCCATGAACCCCTGCCCGTGTGGTTACCGTGGTCACCCCAAAATTGATTGCCAGTGCACCCCGCAGCAGGTGTTGCGCTATCAGACCAAACTGTCCGGTCCCCTGCTCGACCGGTTCGACCTGCACGTGGAGGTCCCGGTGCAGCAGGGTGAGGTCTTGCTCAACCGGCACTGCCAGAGCGAATCCAGCAGCCGGGTGCGCCAGCGGGTGGCCGCCGCCCGGCACCGTCAGTTGGCCCGCGGCAGCATCAACGCGGCCTTGACAGGCAGCCAGCTGCAGCGCCTGTGTGCGCTCGACGCCGCCAGCGAAGCGTTACTGACGCAGGCCATGGAACGCCTGGGGTTGTCGGCGCGGGCCTTGCACCGGGTGCTGCGGGTCGCGCGCACCCTGGCTGATCTGGACGAGACCGGGGCGGTGAGTCAACAGCATCTGGTGGAGGCTCTGGGGTACCGTCAGCTGGACCGGCCGGCGTTTCGCGGCACACCCTAGCGGCTTTGCCCCGCATCTGTAATCCGGCCCGGTCGGCAGAATCGACTATTCTTAAGGCGTTGTGCACACACAGTCGGGCACTGAGTGTGGCCCCCAGCACGATGGCAACGGCCACCCGGCACAGGAGGTGATGCGATGGATGAAATAGATACCAATGT
The DNA here is from genome assembly GCF_001752365.1 of Marinobacter sp. X15-166B. GTDB lineage: Bacteria > Pseudomonadota > Gammaproteobacteria > Pseudomonadales > Oleiphilaceae > Marinobacter. The sequence continues at coordinate 1,789,957 of NZ_MEIY01000001.1, forward strand.
GGGACTGATCTTCAGCAAGCTGAACGAATGGCTGGACGGACTCTTTGTGCTGCTGCCGAACATTGTGGTGGCAGTGGTGGTGGCGGTGTTGTTCTGGTTCCTGGGCCTGGGCGCCGCCCGCCTGGTAATCCGGGTTGCCAACAAGCGGGGGCGCAGCAGTTTGGGGGACGTTGGCGGCTCGCTGGTGCGCTGGGCGCTGGTCGTGGTGGGGGTTATGCTGGCGGTGACCATTGTGGCCCCCACCGTGACCCCGGGTGACCTGATTGCCGGTCTCGGGGTCAGCTCGGTAGCGATTGGTTTTGCGTTCAAGGATATCCTGCAAAACATGTTGGCGGGCATTCTCATCCTGTTGCGCCAGCCTTTCGAGGTGGGCGACCAGATTGTCTCGGGTGGGCATGAGGGGACGGTTGAGAAGATCGAAACCCGCGCCACCCTGATCAAGACATATGACGGCCGGCGTGTGGTCATCCCCAATTCAACCATCTATACCGACAGCGTGGTGGTGAACACCGCCTTTGCAACCCGGCGCTCCGAGTACGACATTGGCATCGGCTGCAACGACGACTGGCACACCGCGCGCGCGATTATGGAGAAAACCTGCGCGTCCGTTGAGGGGGTGTGCAGCGATCCGGCCCCGGAAACCATTCCCATCGCGCTGGGCGATTTCGCCAATGTGGTGCGCCTGCGCTGGTGGACCCAATCGGATCGGGCGTCCCAGATCCACACCTTCGGTGCGGTCCTGCAGGCGGTGTACAAGGCACTGGATGAAAAGGGCATCGACATGCCGTATCCGACCCAGGTGCATCTGTTCCACGATCAGACCGAGGAAGTCGATGGCGACCGGGCCCGACAGCGGGAAGGCTGGCCCGCAGGCCCTGGTGAGGTGCCCAAGCCTGAGAAAGCGGTCGAGCGGAACAGCCAGTCCAGTGCGGATTGAGTGAACAGGCACTGCCGCAACGGGCAGCAGGGGGGGGTGAGTCTGATAAACTAGACACCGAATCGTTTATCAGAATCACCTGACCGGTCAGCCGGTCGCTGAGGAGTCAGCATGACAGATCCACAACAGCCGTCCGAAGAGTCACCGATCACCACCCGCCGGGGTATCCGCAGTTTTGTACTGCGCCAGGGGCGCATGACCGTGGGGCAAAAAAGCGCTTATGAGCGCAGCTGGCCCAAATTCGGTCTGACCCGTGAGCAGGGTGTGATTGACCCCCGTGAAGTGTTTGGCCGGGAAGCCATGCTGAATCTGGAGATTGGTTTCGGCATGGGGAAATCACTGGCGGAGATGGCGGCGGCGGCACCCGAGCAGGATTTCATCGGGGTGGAAGTGCATCTGCCCGGTGTCGGTGCCTTGCTGAAGGAAATTGAAGACCGGGGGCTGGAGAACATCCGTATCTACGCCATCGACGCCAATGACGTGATTGACCTGTGCTTGCCGGACGCTGCGCTGGACCGGGTCATGGTGTTCTTCCCCGATCCCTGGCACAAGAAACGTCACCACAAGCGCCGCCTGGTACAGCACGAGTTCATTCAGCGCATCCGCCACAAGCTGCGGGTGGGCGGTATCTGCCATCTGGCGACCGATTGGGAGCCCTATGCAGAACACATGATGGCGGTCATGGCCGACTCGGAAGGGTTCGCCAATACAGTGGCCGGTCATGAGTTTGCGCCGCGCCCGGATGACCGTCCGGTCACCAAATTCGAGCAGCGCGGTGAACGCCTGGGGCATGGGGTGTGGGACTTGCTGTTCCGGCGCACCAATTAGCCCGGCGGGATACTAGCCATTCAGGGGCCGGCGCCGGGCGGCACGCACCACCACCAGTCCGGCGGCCCCAACCAGCAGGCAGGTAAATTTGAGCAACGATAACACGGTGGCGGTCAGCGCGATGGCATCGGAAGGTGAGTGCAGATTGCTCAGCAGTAACAGGCTTTCGACCACCTGGCTCGCCCCGGCGGTGGCAAACAGCACCTTGACGAAGGTGCCGATTTGTCGTTCCCGTACGCCCGGACGATCCAGCAACAGGTAGCGGCACAGGATTAGCAAAGTGCTCAGGTAGACCGCCACAAACCCCAGATCCAGCCACAGCAGCAACCGGGCCCAGAACAATCCTGACTCGCCCCAGCTGGCAATCACCAGACTGGCATGCTCAGCGGTAGCGGCCATCTGCAAGCTGAACAGCCCCCGGGGGGCGGCGTCCGTGTGCAGTGTCTGATTGATCAGGACCAACACCGCAAAAAAAACCAGCGACAGCACCAGTCCGGACTTGAGCGTGCGTGGCATGGGAGGCAAGGTACTCACAAAAAACGCTCCAGCAAAGTGTTCAGATAGCGCTGCCCCAGCAGGGTGGTCTGCAGTCTGCGGGGATGCAGCAAGTGTTGGTCGCGGAGTTCTGCGAGTACCCCGGCAAGGGGGGCCAGAGGTAAGCCGGTGCGGCGCGGGTAGAGCGACTCGTCAACACCGGCGGTGAGCCGTAAGGCGTTCATCATAAACTCCAGGGTACGCTCCTCCGGCGCTATGGGTTGCCGCCCGGAGGTTCGACTGCCAATTCGGTTGAGGTAAGCGTCTGGCTGGCGGGTTTTCCAGTAACGCTCTATGTCACCGTTAGCATAGGTGATTTTGCCGTGGGCACCAGCCCCCAAGGCCAGATAGTCACCAAACTGCCAATAGTTCAAATTATGACGGGAGGCGGTGCCCGGCCGCGCCCAGGCGGACACCTCATAGTCGCTGAATCCGGCCTGCTGCAGGCGCTGTTTGCCCGCCTCATAAATCGCCCAGAGACGCTCGTCGTCGGGCAGCACGGGCGGTTTGCTGTAAAACTCGGTGTTGGGTTCCACCGTCAGCTGATACCAGGACAGGTGGGTGGGCTGCCATTGCAGCGCGGCATCCAGATCGGCGAGGGCATCGTCGACGGACTGCGCGGGCAGACCGTGCATCAGATCAATGTTGAAATTGTCGAACCCGGCCGCCTGTGCGGCTGCGATGGCCCGGTGAGCCGCCTGATCGTCGTGGATACGCCCCAACGTCTGCAGGTGGACCGGATTGAAACTCTGCACGCCAATGGACAACCGGTTGATGCCGGCTCGGCGGAAGCCTTCAAAGCGGCCTTGTTCGAGCGTGCCCGGATTGGCCTCGAGCGTGATTTCAGCATCTTTGGCGATGCGCAGGTGCTGCGCCAGCAGGGCGAACAGCTGCTCATAAAACCGCGGCGACATCAACGAGGGGGTCCCCCCGCCGATGAAGATGGTTTCGACCGTCCGTCCGGCGCTCAGCGCCAGATCTGCCAGCAGGTCGTCACGTAAGGCGTTCAGATACGCTTGTTCCGGCAATTCGCCTTGAAAGGTATGGGAGTTGAAATCGCAATAGGGGCACTTGCGCACGCACCAGGGGACGTGAATGTACAGGCTCAATGGCGGCAACCCGGGGACGGCAGGCATTGCGTAAACGCTCATGGGTGCGCTGACAGTTCTTTGGCCAGCAGTTGCAGCGCCTTGCCGCGATGGCTGATGCGGTTTTTGTGCGCGCGGCTGAGTTCGGCCGCGCTGCAGTTTTCTTCCGGTACCCAAAACACCGGATCATAGCCGAAGCCGCCTTGGCCCCTGGGGCTGTGCAGGATGCGCCCGGCCCAGCGGCCGTGACAAATGATGGGCACCGGATCGTCGGCGTGGCGCACATACGCCAACACGCTATGAAACTGGGCGCTGCGCTCCTCGTCCGGCACGTCCTTGAGCGCGCGGAGCAGGGCGTCCACGTTATCGGCATCGCTGGCATTATCGCCGGCGTAACGGGCCGAGCGCACCCCGGGCGCGCCTTTGAGTATGTCCACCGCAATGCCCGAGTCGTCGGCCAGCGCCGCCAGCCCGGTCACCTGCGCCGCGTGGCGGGCTTTAAGCAGGGCGTTTTCGACGAAGGTAATGGCGGGTTCTTCGGCGTCACTGACGCCCAGTTCGGCCTGGGCGATCGGGGTTATCCCCAGCGGGGCCAGCAGCGCGGCAAACTCGGCCAGCTTGCCTTTGTTGTTGCTGGCGATCACCAGTTGTGTGGGTGTGTTCATGGCTTCTCGTTATACAGAGTGTGCGCGAAGCGGACCGGCAGTTCAGCGTTGCTGCCGGTCGGCCGCGCGGTGATTTGAAAGGTCAGCAACTCCGCTTCGCGGTACTGGAACTCGGCGATGAAGTAGATGGCATCGCCTTCCTTGATGCGCCGGAACGCCAGAAAGCGCACCTGCTGGATGTCATTGATCACCCGGCCTTCCATCTGGGCGGGCACCGTCTGGAGGCCGCCCAGCTCGTTTTTCTGCATGACGCTGACGTTGACAATGCCAATGGCCCGACTGCGGTTGAGGTTGTTCGCCGCGGCCACTTCGGGGCTCAGGAAAGTGCTTGGAAATACGCTGTAGTGCACCTGATGGGCACCAAAATCCACCACTTCCGCGGCGACCTGAGCGCTCAGGCCGGCCAACCCAAGGGTGGCCACCAGAACCATGACGTAGTGACGTAGGCGGGTCATTGTATATCCTCCTGTCGGGTGATCCGGTATATGGCGATCTGCCCCAGCATGTTGGGCCAGAGCTGGCTGAACCAATGATTCCGGTGCTGGCCGTCAACCACTGATCGGTCCATGATCCGGAATTGTCTGCTGTGACACAGCGCTTCGAAATCCTTGAAGGTACACAGGTGAATGTTAGGTGTATTATACCAGCGGTAGGGCAAAGTTTTGGATTCCGGCATGCGCCCGCGGCGCATCAGGTACCAACGCAGTCGCCAGTGGGCGAAGTTGGGGAAGGTAACAATGACCTCACGGCCCAGGCGCAGCATTTCTTCGAGAACCCGGTCCGGACGCCGCACCGCTTGCAGGGCCTGGGTCATCAGGACCACATCAAAGGACTGATCGTCAAAGTTTTTCAGCCCCTGGGTGTCCAGGTTTTGCTCGATCACCGAAACCCCGCGGGCCATGCAGGTGGTAATGTGATCCGGATTGATTTCCAGACCGAAACCGGTGGCCTGTTTTTCCTGCTGCAGGAAATCCAGCAAGGTGCCATCCCCGCACCCCAGATCCAGCACGTGACTGCCCGGTTGAATCCATTGCGCAATGATTTCCAGATCGGCTCTCACTTGTTGACCTCCCGTGCGACGCGATCCATATAGGCGCCAAAGACCTGCATGTAGCGGGGGGACGGAATCAAAAAGGCGTCGTGCCCCCAGGGCGAATCGATTTCCGCATAGCTGACGCGATTTTTTGCCGCGATCATGGCCTTGACCAACTCCTCCGAGCGTGCCGGTGTAAACCGCCAGTCGGTGCTGAAGGACAGCACCAGAAACTGACACCGGGCCTGCTGGAGCGCCCGGGCCAGATCGTTGTCGAACTCATAGGCGGGATCGAAATAATCCAGCGCCTTGGTCATCAACAGATAGGTGTTGGCGTCGAAGGATTCAGAAAAGCGCTCGCCCTGGTAGCGCAGGTAACTTTCCACCTGAAACTCAGCGTCGTAACCGAACTGGTAGACCTGTTCCCGCAGTTCCCGGCCGAATTTTTCTCCCATGGAGGCGTCGGACAAATAAGTGATGTGGCCGACCATGCGGGCCAGCATCAGCCCCCGGCGGGGCACCACCCCGAAATCCTGATAGCGCCCCGCGTGAAAATCGGGGTCGGAAGTGATGGCCCGGCGTGCCACTTCGTTGAACGCGATGTTCTGCGCAGACAGCCGCGGGGTTGAGGCGATGATGAGGGCGTGCCGCAAGCGGTCCGGGTAGGTGAGGCTCCATTGCAGCGCCTGCATCCCCCCCAGGGACCCACCAACGACGGCGGCCCAGCAGGCGATACCCAGCCGGTCGGCCAGAGCGGCTTGCGTGTGTACCCAGTCCTTGACGGTGACCACGGGAAAGTCCGGACCAAACGGCTGGCCGGTGCACGGGTCGATGGAGCTGGGGCCGGTGCTGCCGTTACAGCCTCCCAGATTGTTCAGACAGACCACAAAGAACTTGTTGGTGTCTATCGGTTTGCCGGGGCCTATGCAGCTGTCCCACCAGCCCGGCTTGCGATCCGCCAGACTGTGGTACCCGGCCGCATGGTGGTGGCCACTGAGGGCATGGCAGATAAGTACCGCGTTACTGGCGTCGCCGTTCAGGGTGCCGTAAGTTTCGACCACCAGATCGTACTCGGTCAGTGTCTGGCCGCAGGCAAGCGTAATGGGCGTGTCAAAATGCAAGGTCTCCGGGGTGACAATCCCGACAGAGTCCGGAGGCAGGGAATCGGGCATCGGCGCAACAGGTTCCTGGGTTCAAGCTGTAAGGTCTGGCGGCGCGTGATTGCAACGGCCGGCTGGCCAGTCTAAAGGCCGACAGCCATGCCTGCAACCTTGCGGCCGGGCGTATCGCTGCCAGCGTGCGCCGACTGACTCAGGCGATGCCGGAAATATTGACGACTTTCTGCTGGATCAGGGTAGGTGCGGGCTTGCGGATCTGACGTTGGATATTATCCACCAGTTCCAACTGCCGGCGCAGATCGTCCAGGGTATTGAGTAACTGCACCCGCTCGGCAGCCTCATCGCGATCGCTGCGCACCACCTCTTTCAAGCGTTGGATCTGATGTTCCAGCAGCTGCTTTTGTTCCAGCGAGTATTGCACGATGGGCAACAGGGCCTCTCCGGGCCAGCGCTCCACATCCCGGGCAACCCGCTCGTGGAGCGTGCGCGCCTCGCTCACCAAGACGTTGAAAAACCGACGGATCAACAGGCTTTGCTCGGTCAGCATGTTTTTTGGGTTGAGACGAAAGCGATGGGCTTTCTTGCGCAGTTCGCGCACCGCTATCACATGGCGCCCGGCCCGCAGCGGGGCAGGTTGCAGGTGACGGGTCCGGTTGGCGTCGTTGTAGCGTTGGTAGATCGCCGCCACCATTTTTTCGGCCAGCTGGCCCTCGCTCAGCAGGTTGCTGAAATCGTGTTCCAGCAACTCAAAAAAATGATCCATGCTGCGGCCCATGCCCGCGGTGGTCCAACTTTTCGCCAGCTGCACGCGCACTTTGTTGACGTGCGCCTCGAAACGCTCCGGGCTTACCAGTTCGCGCAGCTGTTCACCCTGGGAGTCCATCAGGCGCCGGCTGGAACGCAGGGTGATCAGTTGGCGGTAATAAAAATCGTAATCCCGCTGGGTCCGGTCCGCCAGTCGTTTCAGGGCGACTCGGTCCACGCTGGTTCCGGAGCGGGCGTCCAGCTCCTCTTGCAGACTTGACAGCCGGCTTTGCAGGTTGGCCTGGCTGTTTTGCAGCATCCCCAAGAGGTCGTTGATCAGGCTTTGCGTAATGAGTTGTTCTTTATGGATCAGAATGCGGTCGACAATGAGCCGTTCCAGCTGATCCACATTGCTGCGAACAAAGGTTTGTTGGTCGTCGCGCACCCGGCCCAGTAAGGCCTGTTTGGCCGACACCGGAATAACCTCGTTCTGGCGGATGCCCAGATGGTCCGCAGTGTAATCCCGCACCTTGGCGATGGCCGCCCGGGTGTGGGCCTCGCCCTGGAGATCGTCCCATAGCACATCGATCTTGTTGAGGACGGCAAACCGCCCGGCGCGGTGATCGGAGTCGCTGGTGTCGATGCACTCTTTCCAGATTGCCATGTCGCTGGCTGTTACCCCGGTATCGGCGCTCAACAGAAACAGAATGGCGTGGGCGCTGGGCAGCATGCTGATGGTCAATTCAGGCTCGGACCCCAGGGCGTTGAGGCCGGGCGTATCCAGAACACGCAAGCCGCGCTCGAACAGGGGATGGCGGATGCTGATCTGGGCGCTGCGCCAGGCCGGGATCAGCACTTTGCCCGGTGCATTGCGGTCGGGCTCCAGCTTGCTGTCTTCGAACCCGAGGGCGCGGGCTTCAGCCGGCGTGGTGCTTTTTACGCGCGCCACCTCGGCGAGGGCCTCGCGCATGAGTTCCGGGTTGTCGGCGTCGAGCTCGTGGCGCACCCAGTGCTCGTGCTGCTTGCGCAGTTGCTGTAACGACAGGGAGCCAATGCGGGTTTCAATAGGCAGCAACAGCAGATAATCGGCTTTTTGGTGGCGGTCGTAAAAGAGTTCGGTGGGGCACATGGTGGTACGACCGGCCTGGGAAGGCAGCAGACGCTGACCGTAATCGGCAAAAAACAGGGCGTTGATCAGTTCGGTCTTGCCGCGGGAATATTCCCCGACGAAAGCTATGGTGAGTTCATCTTCAATCAGCAATTCCAGCCCGGTGCGAATGCGGGCCCCGATGTCGTCGGAAAACAGGTCGTTGTCCTGGAGCCAGAGGCGATAGCGACTGATCTGCCGGATCAGCTCTTTTTTCCACGAATGATACGCCTCGACCTGCTGAGACAAACTTCCCTGCATGCTCATCGCTCTGACCCTTGGTTGCTTGAGTGCCCTGCGCACCTGAGGGTGCGCTGATAACCGGCCTCGGTCGCTGCGGGCTGAGGCCGGAAAACTCCGACAAAACAAGTAACTAGTTTGGAACAGAACGGTCGTTTTGGGGTGGATTAAATGCGCGCATTGTGACGGCTGTCACAGTTTGGGGCTTAAAGTGCCACACCGATGCTGGCCAGACCGATCGACATGGCCATGTGCTGGATGACCACGGTCAGCACGTTGAGAATCAGAAACACGATGATCGGCGACAAATCCAGACCACCGACGGAAGGCATCAGCTTGCGTACCGGCCGCATGACCGGCTCGGTGATCTGGGCCACCAGTTGAATCGCGGGATGATGGCTGCCCGGGGCTACCCAGCTGACGATGACCACCGCAATAACCGACCAGAAGTAGATTTTGACGATCAGATTAAGCACCGCCAACACCGACCAGGCCAGCAAGGTGACCGGGTTGATGGCAGGCACGCCCTGGTTCAGGGCCACCAGAATCAGGAACAGGGTGAGGGCCTGGATCAGCACCGCCAACACCAGTGCCGCGCCGTCAATTCCGCCCCAGCCGGGCACAAACCGGCGCATGGGACGCAACAAGGGGTTGGTTATTTTGACGGCAAACTGGGATATCGGGTTGTAAAAATCGGCTCTGGCCAATTGCAACAAAAAACGAAGCAGCACGATGGTGAGATAAAACATCGACACTATCTGCAAAATGGTAATCAGTATCTGTGCCAGCATGAAGCCGAGTCTCCTGTTCAGTGATCTTGGGTGAATTCTGCCGCCATGCTTTCGGAGCGGGCCAGGGCGGCCTGAAACGCTTCGGTCACCAGTTCCCGCAGGCCCCCCTGTTCAAACGTATTCACGGCCTGTTCCGTGGTGCCTCCCGGTGACATGACGTTGCGTTTCAGTTGTGCGGGGTCGTGCTCACTGGTGCGTGCCATTTCAGCCGCACCGGCCATGGTTTGAATGGCCAGTTCACGGGCGGTGTCTGCGGCCATGCCGGCCCGGGCAGCGGCCTCTTCAAGCGCCTCGAGCATCAGGAAAAAATACGCCGGGCCACTGCCCGACAAGGCGGTCACCGCGTGCAGCTGCGACTCGTCAGCCACCCACAGGGCGGTGCCTATGCTGCTGAAGATGGTTTCAACCTGCTGGCGCTGCGGCTCGCTGACCTGGTCGTTGGCCGACAAGCCGGCGGCTCCTTTGCCCACCAGGGACGGCGTGTTGGGCATGACCCGGGCGACGGGCAGATCTCCGCCGAGCCAGGCATTCAAGGTGTCACTGGTGACGCCGGCGGCGATCGACACCACCAGGGGGCGGGTGTTCTGGACCACCGGAGCCAGATCCTGACAGACCTGAGCCATCACCTGGGGTTTGACGGCCAGAACCACCACATCCCCTTGCTCGGCACAATGGCGGTTGTCGGTGGTGACGCTGACGCCGAACCGTTTACGCAGGCTCTGCAGTTCCTTGTCCACGGGGGCGCTCACCCAGATGTCAGCGGCTTTGAAACCGTTTTCGAGCATGCCGCCGATAATGGCGCTGGCCATGTTGCCGGCCCCGATAAATGAGATGGTTGCTGATGTGGTCAAAATAGGCTCCGATTGGCGGGTGTGGTTAGCGTGACAACATAGACGGTCACGCTGATAGTAGCAGGATATGATGCCCCTTGGCGGCACCGGTCACCTTTTATCAACACCGTCAGCGCTTCCCGAACAGCGCCGTGCCAATGCGCACCCAGGTCGCGCCCTCTGCAATGGCCAGCTCAAGGTCGGCCGACATGCCCATGGACAGGGTGTCCATGATGCCATTGATAGAAGGCGTTTGGTTCAGCATGGTTTGCAGATCCGCCAGATGCCGGAAGCTGGCGCGTAGTTCGTCCTCGGACTGGGCAGGCGCGGGCAGCGCCATGAGACCGCGCAGCCGCAGACCGGGCAGCGCAATGATGGCCTCTGCCAGCTCCGGCAGGTCACTGAGCGAACAGCCGGATTTGCTGTCTTCGGCGTTGATGTTCACCTGGATGCACACGTTCAGGGGCGGCAGATGGGGTGGGCGCTGGCTGCTGAGCCGGCCGGCAATACGGAAACGGTCAACGCTGTGAACCCAGGCAAAGTTTTCGGCGATCTGCCGGGTTTTGTTCGCCTGAACGGGGCCAATGAAATGCCATTCAATGCCGGTCAGATCGGCCAGTTCGGCCATCTTGTCGCAGGCTTCCTGGACGTAGTTTTCACCGAATGCATATTGCTCGGCCGCGACCGCCGCGCGGATCTCGGCCGCGGGGCGGGACTTGCTGACTGCCAACAAGCGCACGCTATTGACATCCCGTCCGGCCTCGACTGTTGCTTTTTGTATGCGTCTGGTTACGCTCTCAATGTTGTCTGCTATGCTGCTCATAGTGTAAATCCGGCGGTTCACAGGGGCTCTTAAACGCTGACACGTTACCTTCGGGCTGCTGAAATGCCAAGCCAAACGCTCTGCTGGAACCGAATCGTTCGTATCATCAGATTATAAAGAATAATCCTTCCGAGGACTCTAATGGATATAACCGAACTGCTTGCCTTCTCGGCAAAACAAGGCGCGTCTGACCTGCACCTGTCGTCCGGGTTGCCGCCCATGATTCGTGTGGACGGAGATGTACGCCGGATTAACTTACCGCCGATGGAGCATAAAGACGTCCATGGACTGATTTATGACATCATGAACGACAAGCAGCGGAAAGATTTCGAAGAGTTCCTGGAAACCGACTTCTCCTTCGAAGTGCCGGGGGTGGCGCGCTTCCGGGTGAACGCGTTCAACCAGAACCGGGGCGCCAGTGCGGTGTTCCGTACCATCCCCTCCAAAGTCCTCACCATGGAAGATCTGGGCATGGGGCAGGTGTTCAAGGACATCGCATCGGTACCCCGGGGGCTGGTGCTGGTTACCGGACCCACCGGTTCGGGTAAGTCGACCACACTGGCGGCCATGGTGGATTACATCAACGACACCCGCTACGAACACATCCTCACCATTGAGGACCCCATCGAATTTGTCCACGATTCCAAAAAGTGTCTGGTGAACCAGCGTGAAGTCCACCGGGATACCCTGGGGTTCAGCGAAGCGCTGCGCTCGGCGCTGCGGGAAGACCCGGACATCATCCTGGTGGGTGAGTTGCGGGATCTGGAAACCATCCGGCTGGCGCTGACGGCGGCGGAAACCGGGCACCTGGTGTTCGGTACCCTGCACACCACTTCAGCGGCGAAAACCATTGACCGGGTGGTGGACGTCTTCCCCGCGGAAGAAAAGTCCATGGTGCGCTCCATGTTGTCGGAATCCTTACAAGCCGTCATCTCGCAGACGCTGTTGAAAAAAATGGGGGGTGGCCGGGTGGCGGCCCATGAAATCATGATCGGTACGCCGGCCATTCGTAACCTGATTCGTGAAGACAAGATCGCGCAGATGTACTCCGCCATCCAGACCGGCGGGTCCCAGGGCATGCAAACCCTCGACCAGTGTCTTGAGCAGATGCTGCACAAGGGGCTGATTTCGCGGGACGCGGCCAGGCTGTTGGCTAAAACGCCGAGTAACTTTTAAGCAGGTCATCAGACACAACTCTGATCAGATGGATAGTGACAAATAGGGGAACACATGGACTTTGAAAAGCTGCTTCGGCTGATGGTCGAGAAGGGCGGGTCGGATCTGTTTATCACCGCAGGTGTACCGCCCAGCATGAAATTGCACGGTCAGGTACTGCCGGTGACCAAAACCGCCCTGACGCCCGAGCAGACCCGGGAACTGGTGTACGGCGCGATGAACGCCAAACAGCGGGCCGAATTCGAGGAGACCCAGGAAAGCAACTTTGCGATCAGTGCCCGGGGCATTGGCCGCTTCCGGGTCAGCGCCTTCTTTCAGCGCAACCTGTGCGGCATGGTGCTGCGCCGGATTGAAATGAAAATCCCCCAGATTGACGATCTGGGTTTGCCCGACATCGTCAAGGATCTGGCCATGACCAAGCGTGGTCTGATCATCTTTGTGGGCGCCACCGGTACCGGCAAGTCCACCTCGCTGGCGGCCATGCTGGGACACCGCAACCGCAACAGCCGGGGCCACATTATTTCCATCGAAGACCCGATCGAGTTCATTCATCAGCACCAGGGCTGTATCGTCACCCAGCGCGAGGTGGGGCTGGATACCGAAAGTTTTGAGGTGGCACTGAAAAATACCTTGCGACAGGCGCCGGACGTCATTCTGATTGGCGAAATCCGTACCCGGGATACCATGAGTTACGCGATCCAGTTCGCCGAAACCGGTCACCTGTGTCTCGCCACCCTGCACGCCAACAACGCCAACCAGGCGCTGGACCGCATTATCCAGTTCTTTAACGCCGACCAGCACAACCAGATCTGGATGGATCTGTCCTTGAACCTGCGGGCCATAGTGGCTCAGCAGCTGGTGCCCACCCCGGACCAGAAAGGCCGCCGGGCGGCCATCGAAGTGCTGATCAATACGCCGCTGGTGTCCGACCTGATCCGCAAGGGCGAGGTGCACCGTCTGAAGGAACTGATGACCAAGTCGACCGAATCGGGCATGCGCACTTTTGATCAGGCCCTGTACGACTTGTACGCGGAAGGTTCGATTACCTACGAAGACGCCCTGGCCCACGCCGACTCGGCCAACGATTTGCGGCTGATGATCAAACTGGATACCTCCGCAGAGGGCGCCGACCAATTGGCGGCCAGCGCGGACCGGTTAACCATGCAGGAGGATTGACGCCCGACTGCCCATGGCGGGCAGTGGCCGTGGGTAGTTGGCAAATTGAATGGGTAGGGTTGGCAATTGTTGTTGCTGGTTTGAAGTCCGTATACTCCCCGCCGAATTAAACTGGGGGTATATGAAAAAAACAGCAGGATTTTTGATTCCGGCATTGATCATGGCCAGCCCGGCCGCCGTTCAGGCGGGGGGCTTTTCACTCAACGAGCAAAGCGCCAGTGCCATGGGGGTGGCCAACGCCGGTACCGCCGCAAACCCTGAGAATGCGACCACCGTGTTTTTCAACCCGGCGGGCATGAGTCAGCTCAAGGGGACCAACCTGTCGTTCGGTGCCGCCGCACTGAGCATCGACGCGGCCATGAAACCGGGCACCGGCGGCGCCACCCGCGACAACGGCCAACCTGTGGCCGGCACCCATGGTGGTGATATTGCCGATCTTGCCGTCTTGCCCAATGTCTATCTGACCCATGAACTGAACGACTGGCTGGACGTGGGCTTTGGGCTCCACGCCCCCTATGGGTTGGCGGCGGATTACGACGATCGGTTTGTGGGCCGGTTTTTCGCGGACGAAACCGAGTTGAAGGCGATCGCGTTCAGCCCCTCCATTGCCTTGAACGACGGCGCCGGCTTTTCGCTCGGTTTCGGTGTGAATCTGATGTACGCCGAGGGGACGCTGACCAAGTTCCAGGATTACTCCGCAACCGAGGCAAAATTGGCTGCCCTGGGTGCAAAGCTGGACGACGGTTATGCGGACATCTCTGGCGAGGATCTGGCCGTTACCTTCAGTTTTGGCTTGCTGTGGGCGTTGAATGAGCGCACCCAGCTGGGGTTGTCCGGTCAATCGGGTACGGAACTCAAACTCAAGGGTGACGCCAGAATCCACAACTTCCCGGTGGTGGATCTGAGCGCCCCGTCGGTCACCCAGCAGTTGGTCACTGAACGGGTGGAAGTGCCGCTGCAGATACCTGAAAGTCTCACCGTCGGTCTCCGGCACCGGGTCTCCGACCGCGTCACCCTGCTGGCCGGGGCTACCTGGTCCAAATGGAGCCGGTTTGAGGCCCTGGATATCGTCAGCCGAGAATCCCCGGGGCCGGTTTCCGGTAATGTTGGTGGCGGTCTGGGTGACCCGGCGCTGGTGGCGCATATATCAGAAAACTGGCAGGACACCTGGCAGGTGAACCTGGGGGGTATCTGGCAAGCCACCCCCGAGTGGGCGTTCAAAGCGGGTTATGCCTACGATCAGTCGCCGGTGAACGACAACTTCCGGACCGCCCGTATTCCATCCGGTGACCGCGAGTGGTTGACCCTCGGTGCCCGGTATGCGCATCTGCAAAGTGGCTGGACCGTTGATGTTGCCGCGGGTGTGCTGTTGTTCGATGACACCCGGGTCGATGAGCGTAACTACAACGTCAACAACCAGCCTATGCCCGGAGCGGCGCGTTTCAGTGGTACTTATGAGCTGGATGCCTGGAGCGCCGGGGTGCAGTTCAGCAAAGCCTTCTGAGCTACGACATCTACTGAATAACCAGGAGAGCCCCCGGGGCTCTCCTGGTTGCTTGCCTGGTGCCCGGGCGGGACCGGGTCAGTGGGCCTCATCCCAGTTGTTGCCGCTGCCCGCCTCCACCAGCAGGGGCACGTCGAGGGTGGCGGCCGCAGACATTCGGCGGGTCAGGCCTTCGCGAATCACCTCCAGCTTTGAGTCCCGCACTTCCAGAATGAGTTCATCATGTACCTGCATGATCATGCGGGCATCGTCCGGGTGTTCGTCAAGCAGCCAGGCTTCCACCGTGAGCATGGCCCGCTTGATGATATCCGCCGCCGTTCCCTGCATGGGGGCATTGATGGCGGTGCGTTCGGCGGCCTGCTGCATCTGTTTGTTGCGGGCGTTGATGTCCGGTAAATACAAGCGCCGGCCGAACAGGGTCTCGACATAGCCGTCGTCATGGGCCTGTTTGCGGATGTCGTCCATGTACTGCAGTACTCCCGGGTAACGCTCGAAGTAACGCTCGATGTACTGCTGAGCGACTTTGCGCTCAACCTCCAGTTGGCGGGCGAGGCCGAAGGCCGACATGCCGTAAATCAGTCCGAAATTGATGGCCTTGGCGCTGCGGCGCTGATCGGGAGACACGTCGTCCAGAGGGACCCCGAAGACTTCCGCGGCGGTCGCTTTGTGGATGTCTTCGCCGTTCTCGAACGCGGTGAGTAACCCGCGGTCGCCGGACAGGTGTGCCATGATGCGCAGTTCGATCTGGGAGTAATCCGCAGCCACCAGCTGGAAGCCTTGCGGTGCCACAAATGCCTGGCGAATACGCCGGCCCTGGGGCGTGCGTATGGGGATGTTTTGCAGGTTGGGCTCTGACGACGACAGTCGGCCGGTGGCGGTAACCGCCTGATGGTAAGAGGTGTGAATACGGCCGGTGCGCGGATTGATCATTCCCGGCAGGCTGTCCGTGTAGGTTGATTTCAGCTTGCTCAGGCTGCGATGCTCCAGAATCAGCCGGGGCAGGGCGTGTTCATGAGCGAGTTCCTGGAGTACCGGTTCCGCCGTGGACGGGGCTCCTTTGGGGGTCTTCTTGATGACCGGCAGCCCCAGTTTGTCGTAAAAAATCACCTGCAGCTGTTTGGGCGAACCGAGATTGAAAGCTTCCCCCGCCTCTTCGTGGGCGGCGCTTTCAAGCTCTGCCATGCGTTCGGCCAGCTCCTGGCTCTGAATTTTCAACAGCCCCGCGTCTGCCAGCGCGCCCCGTTGTTCCATCCGGGACAATACCGGCACCAGCGGCAGCTCAATCTCTTCATAAACCTGCTGCAGGCGACCGGTGGCCGCCAGTTGGGGGCGCAAGGTCTGGTGCAGGCGCAGGGTGATGTCGGCGTCTTGCGCGGCGTAGTAACCGGCCTTGTCGAGTTCAATCTGGTTGAACGTCAGTTGCTTGGCCCCTTTGCCGGCCAGCGATTCAAACGAGGTGGTGGTGATGCCGAGGTGCCTGAGGGCGAGGGTGTCCATGTCATGGCGGGAACCGACGGAGTTGAGTACGTAGGATTCCAGCATGGAGTCCTCGGCAATACCGTTCAGCTCAATACCGTGATTGGCCAGTACGTTTTTGTCGTACTTCAGGTTCTGGCCAATTTTCCCCGGGAGGGTACCTTCCAGGATGGGCTTGAGCTGTGCCAGCACCCGGTCACGGTCCAGTTGTTCCGGCGCGCCGAGATAGTCGTGGCCGAAAGGCACATAGGCGGCTTCACCGGGCTCCAGCGCAAAGGATACCCCCACTACTTCCGCTTTGCTGTAGCTCAGGCTGGTGGTCTCCGTGTCGAACGCAAACAATTCCGCCGCCGCCAGACGCTCCACCCAGCGGTCCAGATCCGCCTGTTCGGTGATGATCTCGTAACGGGTCTCGAGTCCCGCCGGGTCGGCGCTATCCGTCGATTCGGTGGTGCGCGCGGTGCTGCCCTCCTGCTGTTGCTGGCTCAGTTCGGCCACCCAGCCTTTAAACTCGAATTCTTCAAACAGGGCCAGCAACGCGGCCTCGTCCGGCGCCTCATCCGTGAGGGTTTCCAGGCCGAACTCCAGCTCGACGTCCCGTTTGATGGTGGCCAGCTCACGGCTGAGGGGCAAGGTGTCCAGGGCGTCGCGCAGGTACTCCCCAATTTTGCCTTTGATTTCCCCGGCACGGGCCACCAGGTTGTCAATGTTGTCATACGCCTGCAGCCACTTGGCGGCGGTCTTGGGACCGCATTTATTTACCCCGGGGATGTTGTCCACGGGATCACCCACCAGCGCCAGGTAATCAACAATCTGCTCGGGGGTGACCCCGAACCGGGTGATCACTTCGTCCCGGTCGGTGAGGGTGTTGTTCATGGTGTTGATGAGCGTGACATGGTCGCTCACCAGTTGCGCCATGTCTTTGTCGCCGGTGGAGATCACCACATCGATGCCTTTGGCGGTGGCTTCATGGGCCAGGGTGCCGATGACGTCATCGGCCTCCACACCGGGCACTATCAGCAGCGGTAGCCCCATGGCTCTGACGATCTGGTGGATTGGCTCGATCTGGCAGGCCAGGTCATCCGGCATCGGGGGCGGTTGGCCTTGTAGTCCTCGTACAGGTCGTGACGGAAGGTTTTCCCTTTGGCGTCAAAGACCACCACGATTTTCGAGCCGGGAAAATCCTGATCCATGCGGCGCAGCATGCTGATCACCCCGCGGATGGCTCCGGTGGGGTGGTTTTTGCTGTTGGTCAGCGGTGGCAAGGCATGAAAAGCGCGAAAAAGGTACGAAGAGCCGTCAACCAGGACGACAGGGGGTATCTGCTGCTGAGTCATAGCACATCGAGTCCGGATTTTGATTGAAGCCGGGTGAGCCTTGTGCAACTCTTAACGGTGAACAAGAGTCAGACGGGCTGACGCGGCCAGTATTAGGTGACTTAGAGGGTATCACGAAATGTTGCGAATCTCCGGCTTGCTTACACTGCTCCTGGGCGGCTGGGTGTCCGCGGCGGCCGCCCAGGATCCTTTGCCCCAAGACGTCCCGGTGCCAAAAGAACCGGTGGTGGTGCCCGATTATCAACCGGGGCCGGAAGAGTCACAAATCATCATCCGCAGTGGCGACAACGAGGTTTATTACGAGTATCGGGTGAACGGTGAGTTGCTGGAAATCAAGGTGGTGCCCGAGGTGGGACCGAGCTATTACCTGGTGCCCTCCGAAGGCGGCTGGATTCGGGAGGAACGTTCACAGACCCTGATACCCAGCTGGATTCTGTTGCGCTGGTAGCCCTGCAGCGCCATCGCGGGTGCGTCTGAAATTAGTATGAACACTCTAATTTAACTCCGTAGTCTGAGCAGGTAAATACATGACCGTGCCAGTCAGGAGTCTCACCATGAGTAAATTGAAAGCGTACCAACAGCAGTTGCAGGACATTGTCGAAAAAGGCATCAACGCCGCCGAGGAACGGCAGAAAAAACTCAGCGCGAAGCCGTTTGAGTTTGCTGAAAAGTTGGAGGCGGATGTGCGCGAATACAGCGTCCAGGGGCTGCGCAACCGTTATTATGGCTGCAGTGAAAACGTGTTTGAGCGGTTGCGCAAGCTGAACGGCCGATTCGGCAACTTCGCGGCCGATTTGATTGCCCGTCTTGAAAAGGATGTCCAGGAGGGCGCGGACGCCGTGGTGGAAGTCGCCGAAGACCTCCAGGATGCGGTGAGCGCGGACACACCCGCGGCGCCCAAAACCAAGGCCAAAAAAGCTTCCGGCAACAAGAAAACGGCCACCAGGAAAGAGTCGGCCCCGGCGTAAGTGCGGCCCGGGCTGTCCGCTTGCCAGAAATCCGGGAGCGGGGTGCCCGGCGTTATTGCCTGTCCGGGTGCTCCGCCGGGGCGGTGTAGACCGTCAGGGTGCGTTCGTGCCCGGTGATTTGTTCCAGCCGCGTAATGTCCTGGATGAACTCGCTTTTCAGGGTATCCATTTCGACAGTCTGGATCGCGATTTCCTGTTCGATGGTGCGGATCTGCGCCTGTAAGCGATTGATTTTTTCCATTGTCGAGTCGGGCACAGCCCGCCCCGAGCGCTCCAGATTGGCGGCCCGACGTTGCTCTTCGTCAATCTGCTGGACGAGGCTGGAAATGTTGCCGCGCTTGAGTTGGATCAGGCTGCCTAATTCCTGCAGCTTCCGGTTCATGGCACGCACTGCGTCGTCGGGGTGGCTGAAACGCCTCAGCAATTGCTGGTCCAACTGCAGTTGCCGCTCCGCCCGGGCACGCTCCTGTGCCTGTCGTTCCCGCTCGGCCAGTTGTTCGGCGGTGGGGGCCGGGGCAATGACTTCTACTACCCGGCCAGCGTCGTTCAGAACCTCATAACCGCGGGCCGTGGCGCGCTGCGGCACCGAAGTACCGATTACCAGCTGGCCGTGCTCGTCGGTGTAACGGTAAATGCGCGCATCGGCAGTGCTTGCGAGCAAAACCAGAGTCATGGTGAGCGCAGAAGCGGTTGTTCTTGTCAGGCGACTCATACAGTGCAGTGCTGCCTCCCTTTAATCCTGCCTGGCATGATAATCAAGAGCATATCAGAAACTGGGCCTGACACCATGACGTGCTGCGCAATCGGCGGTCAGATGCCGTAGCGGGCCCGGTAAGCCGCCACGCTTTGTGCGTAGGCACTGAAGTCGGGCCGGGCCTGCAGATAAGCCAGCACCTGGTCCAGCTGGATGATGCTGACCACCGGAATGCGGAATTCTGACTCTACCTCCTGGATGGCCGAGAGTGCGCCTGTGCCGCGTTCCTGCCGGTCCAGGGCGATCAGCACCCCGGCGGGCTCGGCCCCGGCCTGGCGGATCAGCTCGATCGATTCGCGAATGGCCGTACCGGCAGTGATCACATCGTCAATGATCAGCACCTTGCCCTGCAATGGGGCGCCGACTACCTGACCGCCTTCACCGTGGTCTTTCTTTTCCTTGCGGTTGTACGCGAACGGACGGTTGTCGCCATTGGCTGCCAGAGCCATCGCCGTGGTGGTGGCCAGCGGAATGCCCTTATAGGCGGGGCCAAAAATAATGTCATAATTCAGCTTGCTGCGTTGCAGAGCGGCAGCGTAGGCGCGGCTCAACTGGGCCAAATCGTCGCCGGTGTTGAATAACCCAGCATTGAAAAAGTAAGGGCTGGTACGCCCGGACTTGAGTGTGAATTCCCCAAAACGCAGAACGTTTCGACGAATGGCAAATTCGATAAATTCGTGCTGATAGTCGTGCATAGCAAGGCTTCTGGCGTGGCGGGTTTTTTTAACGTGTATGATTCCGGTATCATACACACAAACCGAATCAGGGAACATGTATGCGCGTTGTATCAATCAGCGTCAACGGCCTGGAGCAGGCTGTTGAGAAAGGTTTTTTTGAGTGGGTGAAAACGCAGGATGCTGACGTTATCTGCGTTCAGGACCACCGAATGCGCGCCTACGAAATTGAAGACCGTGGCTTGATTCCGGAAGGTTATGAAGCCTACTTCATCGATGGTGAGCACAACGAAGATGGCGGCGTGGGTATTTATACCCGGCATTTCCCCAAGGCCATCATCTACGGTTTTGCCAATGAACAGGCCGACCGCGAAGGCCGTTACATTCAGGCCGACTTCGACAAGGTCAGTGTGGCCAGTGTGCTGGCGCCCTCCGCACTTGGGCTGGAAGATGAGGTGATCGGTGACGACGACCTCACCATGCTCGATCACAAGGACGCATTTCTGGAAGGCTTCGGACTGCACATGCAGAAAACCTTGCGCAAGCGCCGGCAGTTCATCATTTGCGCCAACCTGCAAACCGCCCATCACGTGACCGATGCCAGTCCCCAGTTCCACAAGCTGGATGTATCCGGGTTTTTACCCCATGAGCGTGCCTTTATGGACCGTCTGTTCGATGAAATGGGGTGTATTGATGCGTTCCGGGAGATCAACAAGCAAAGCAACCAGTTCACCTGCTGGCCTGAGTGGGCCGAAGGCTGGCGCCAGAACGCCGGTATCCGCATAGATTACCAGTTGCTCACGCCGGGGATCCGGAAAACCATTCTGGACGGCTGGATCGACGACCGGACTCGCTTTTCCGATCACGCGCCGGTCGTTATGGATTACGACATCGACATAGGTTTCTGAATGGCGGCGGAGCCTTTGGCTCCGCCGCACCTCGCCATTACCCGGCCAGCGCCGCCTTCTGAATCTCGAATACCTGCTCAATGCCCTGCCGGGCCAACGCCAGCATGCTGTCCAGCTCTGCCTGCACAAAGGGCGCCCCTTCCGCAGTACCCTGAATTTCGATAAACCCACCCTGATCGGTCATCACCACGTTCATGTCGGTTTCTGCGCCCGCATCCTCCGGGTAGTCCAGGTCGACCACTGCGGCACCCTGATAAACACCGACAGACAGCGCTGCCACCATCTGTTTCAGGGGCGACTTTTTCAGGCGCTTTTGCGCCACCAGAAAGTTCAGTGCATCCACCAGCGCCACGCATCCGCCGCTGATGGCCGCAGTCCGGGTGCCCCCATCCGCCTGAATGACGTCGCAATCCACGGTGATGGTGTGTTCGCCCAGCGCTTTCAGGTCGACCGCGGCGCGCAGGGAGCGTCCGATCAGCCGCTGGATCTCCACCGTGCGTCCGCCCTGCTTGCCCCGGGCCGCTTCACGACCCATGCGGCTGCCGGTGGAACGGGGCAGCATCCCGTACTCGGCGGTAATCCACCCCTGGCCCTCACCGCGCAGGAACGACGGCACCTTGTTTTCTACCGATGCGGTACAAATCACTTTGGTATCACCAAACTCCACCAGCACCGAGCCTTCGGCGTGCCGGGTGTAGTTGCGGGTGATGCGAATGTCTCTGGGTTGTTCCGGTGTTCTTCCACTAGGGCGCATAGTTTGTCCTGACAGGGTTGTGAGTGTGACGATAGGGCGCGCAGTGTACCACGACCACGAATCTCTGTTGGTAAGTTAGCGGCACAGCCCCGCTGACTGGTAGACTGTAAATTCATTCGGACAAGGCCTTGCGGAGACTTTATGATCAGAAGTATGACGGCTTTTTCACGCCGGGATATCCAGGGCGAGTGGGGCATGATGACCTGTGAAATCCGGGCGGTGAATCATCGTTACCTGGAACCGGTGTTCCGCTTGCCGGACGCCCTGCGGGAGTTGGAAAACCGCTTTCGCGAACACCTGCGTGGCAGTCTCAAGCGGGGCAAGGTTGACGTCAGTCTGAAAATCCAGTGGGCCGAGGCGGCCAATCAGCAGTTGGAGATCAATCAAGCGCTGGTGGCCGCGATCAATGAGGCCGCCAACCAGCTGAACAAGATTCTGGACAACCCTGACCATATCAACGCCCTGGAGATTCTCCGCTGGCCCGGTGTGCTGGTCAGTCCCGAGCCGGATCTCGGGCCCGTGAGCGAAGCGGCCGGGGAGGTGTTCGGGCAGGCCCTGGACGACCTGATTGCCGCGCGGGAACGGGAAGGGGAACGGTTACGGCCACTGTTCGAACAGCGCCTGAATGCCATGAGCCAGAGTGTTACCGAGGTGCGCAGCTGGATGCCGGATATCCTTCAACAGCAGGAGCAGCAGCTACGCGACCGGTTCGAAAGCGCCAAGATTGACCTGGATGCCGACCGCCTCGCCCAGGAAATGGTGATGCTGGCCCAGAAAACCGATGTTGCCGAAGAACTCGACCGCCTCGATGCCCACATTCGCGAGGTGACCGACACCCTGCAAAAGGGCGAGGCCATCGGCCGACGTCTCGACTTTCTCATGCAGGAACTCAACCGCGAAGCCAATACCCTGAGCAGTAAATCCATCGACACCCGACTCACCCGGGCGGCGGTGGACATGAAGGTGTGGATTGAGCAGATGCGAGAGCAGGTGCAGAATATTGAATGACCCCCGCCGGTCGGCGTGGGGTCCTTGTGGGCAGGAATGATGAGGTTTCAGTGAATCAATTGAGTGGTCTCAGGATGCGTATCAGCCAAACGCTGGTAATGACGGCGGTCGTGTTATTGTCGGGCTGTGCGCTGTTCTCACCGGTGCCGGCGCCCGTCGTCAGTGTGGCTTATCCGCAAGCACAGGAGGGAGTGACCCCCGCGTTGCAGGGAAGCGTCCTGCAGTTGGGCAGCACCCGGCTGGCGCCCTGGCGGTATGCCGCCCCGGAATGCACCGAGTGTCAGTTGACGGTTGAGCGCAGGGACTATCCGGAAGGCGCCGATCTGGTGCTGGCGCTGAACGACGGCGCGGGCCGGTTGCGCTGGTTTCTGGTGCAGTCCCAGCAGTATCGCGGGCGACTGCCCCAGGGGTGGTTTGAGCAGCGGGCCGCCGGAGTGGCGTTGACCTTGAACGGGGGGACGCACCTGTTGCAACCGGAGCAACGGCTGGAACACCGCGGCTGTCAGTACCAGCTCATTGAGTTCCGACGGTTCGAGCGTCGCCAGCAGCCCGGTGCCATCCGCGAGGACGCCCGCCAGCGCATGCAGCTGGTGGGGGCCTGCGCCGCGCCCGGCTAAAAGCGCGGGCAGGGGTGTCAGCGGCAGGCAAACTCCGTATAATTTGCGCCCAATCCGAGCCGGGCCACTGATTGCAGGGCCGGCTTGGGGTTCCATTATCGCCATTGCTGGAGTGTTGTGCGACATGAGTCAGGCCGTTGAAACAGGCACCCTGTTTGTCATTTCTGCCCCTTCCGGTGCGGGTAAAACCAGCCTGGTGGCGCAAATGCTGCAGCGGGATGAGCGTCTGGGGGTGTCAGTGTCGCACACCACCCGACCGATGCGGCCCGGCGAGCAGGATGGCAAAAATTACCATTTTGTTGCCCGGGACACCTTCGAAGCCCTGATTCAGCAAAACGACTTCCTGGAGTACGCGGAGGTGTTTGGCAATTACTACGGCACCTCTCAGCGCTGGGTCGAGCAAAGGCTGGCCCAGGGGCAGGATGTGATCCTGGAAATCGACTGGCAGGGCGCCGCGCAGGTGCGCCGGCTGATGCCGGAATGCGTGGGTATCTTTATCGTGCCGCCGTCCCCGGTGGTGCTGCGCCAGCGATTGGAAGGGCGGGGCACCGATGCGCCAGAGGTCATTGAGCGGCGCTTGCAGGAGGCCTCAGCGGAGTGCGCCCATGCGCTGGAGTTCGACTTTCTGGTGGTCAATGACGATTTTGAAATCGCGTTGGCCGATCTGCTGGCCATCGTACGCACCCAGCGCTTGCGGGTGAGCGCCCAGCAGACCCGGCACGCCAGCCTGCTGAGCCAGTTGATTGCCGCGGGCTGAGGCCCTACCGCCCCTGTTCGCTTGTATACAAATTGAGCCGGTTGACGTAAACTGTTGCGTCTGCCGGGGTTTGCGTCCGTGGTGTTTGAGCAACGCCGCAGCGCACGTTTACAGTTACCTAGATTATATCGGGGAATATTATGGCTCGAGTTACCGTTGAAGATTGTCTGGAACACGTCGATAACCGCTTTCAGCTGGTTATGCTGGCCACCAAGCGGGCGCGCCAGATTGCCACCAAAGGCGCTGAGCCCATGGTTCCTGAAGAAAACGACAAGCCAACGGTGCTGGCCTTGCGTGAGATTGCCGAAGGCCTGGTCAGTCGCGATTTGCTGCATGAACAAGACGAAGATTAAGATCGTCGGTGTCAGGGCACGTCAGCCGCGTGGCCGTGGCACACAGATTTCTGTCCGGGCGGTTTCTTGCGAGCCAGTAAAAATGGTAGCTTATTCGTAAAGAGTGCAGAATCCGCACGTCGATGATGGATCTCGGAAGGACCCGAATGTGCGCATTCGGGTTTTTTTGTGAGTTGGTTTTTGACTTTCTCGGGAGGCGCGGTGATAGCAGAGGTTACGGTTGACGGGCTCTCAAAGGAGCTGAGTACCTATCTGGACACGGCCCGCATCAATCAGGTGCGGAGGGCATACTATTATGCGGAACAGGCCCATCAGGGGCAGACCCGTCGCAGCGGCGAGCCGTATGTCACCCACCCTCTGGCTGTAGCCCACATACTGGCAGGTCTCAAGCTGGATCATCAGAGCCTGATGGCCGCCATGTTGCACGATGTTATCGAAGACACCGGCATCCCCAAGGACGCGCTGGAAGAGCAGTTCGGTGAAGCGGTTGCCGAACTGGTGGACGGGGTCAGCAAGTTGACGCAAATTGAATTTCGCACCCGTGCCGAAGCTCAGGCTGAGAATTTCCAGAAAATGGCGCTGGCCATGTCCCGGGACATCCGGGTGATCCTCGTCAAACTGGCCGACCGGCTCCACAATATGCGCACCCTGGGGCACATGCCCTATGCCAAGCGCCTCCGCATTGCCACTGAAACTCTGGATATCTACGCGCCTATCGCCAATCGCTTGGGTATGCATGCGATCCGGACCGAGCTGGAAGACCTGAGTTTTTCTGCCATTCACCCGATGCGCTCCCGCTTTATATCCAAAGCGGTGTCCAAACTGCGGGGCAGCCATCAGGAAATCATTGCCGAGATTCGCAGCAAACTGGAGGAGAAGCTGGCGGAACGGGGGTTGCCGGGGCGGATCTTCGGGCGCGAGAAGCACCTGAACAGCATCTACAAAAAAATGAAACTTAAACAGAAGTCGTTCCATGAAATCATGGACGTCTACGCGTTCCGCATCATCACCGACAGCGAGGACGACTGTTACCGGATTCTGGGTGCGGTGCACAGCCTGTACAAGCCGCTACCCGGGCGTTTCAAAGATTATATCGCCATGCCCAAAGCCAACGGCTACCAGTCGTTGCACACCACCTTGTTTGGCATGCACGTCAATATCGAGATCCAGATCCGCACCGAAGAAATGGAGCACATTGCCAACAATGGCATTGCGGCCCACTGGTTGTATAAAAACGATCAGCCCGATGTCAGCAGTGTCAACCAGAAACGGGTGGACCGCTGGGTGAAAGGCTTGATGGAAATGCGTGAGCGAGCGGATGACTCGCTGGAATTTATCACTCACGTAAAAGAAGATCTGTTCCCCGACGAGGTGTATGTGTTTACGCCCCGTGGAAAAATTATGGAGTTGCCCCGGGGAGCGACCCCGGTGGATTTTGCCTACGCGATCCATACCGATATAGGGAATGCCTGTGTGGCCTGTCGCATCAACCGTAACCTCGCCTCGCTGAGTCAGCCACTGCAAAGCGGGCAGACGGTGGAGATTATTACTGCACCGGGGGCCCGGCCCAGCGCCGCCTGGCTGGGTTTTGTGGTCACGGGTAAGGCCACCAGCAGCATCCGTCATGCACTGAAACACCAGAAACGCACGGAGTCCTGCGAGCTGGGCCGGACACTCCTGAATCGCTCGCTGAAACAATTGGGCTACACGTACGCCGATCTGGGCGAGCAGCAGATCGCCGCGGTGCTCAAGCACAACCAGATGACGAGTCTGGACGATCTGCTCAGCGACATCGGCCTGGGCAACCGGATGGCCTATCTGGTGGCAAGGCAGCTGGTGAGTGGCGTGGGCGGTGAGGGCGATGAGCACCCCGTGGCGCTCAAATCCGACAGTGCGGACAAAGACGTGATCACCATCCAGGGCACGGAAGGCCTGCTGGTGCGCTTTGCCAGTTGCTGCAAACCCATACCGGGGGACGCGGTGGTCGGGGTGATGGATTCCGGTAATGGCATGGTCATTCATTCCGATACTTGTCCGCGATTGCCGAACATCGACAAGCATGCCGAGCGCGTGACCCACCTCACCTGGGCCAAAGACATTACCGACGAATTTGCGGTAGAGTTGCGGGTCGAGCTGGAACGCCAGCGCGGGGCGATTGCGGAAATTGCCAAAGCGGTCGCTTTTGCCGAAGGTAACATCGCCCGCATCAACGTGGAAGAGCAGAACGCGCGTATGGGCGTGGTCAGTCTGGAAGTGCATGTGCAAGGGCGCAAGCACCTGGCGCGGGTGATGCGCCGGGTGAAGCATGTTCGGGCGGTTACGCACATCAGTCGCGTCCGCTATTAAGCAGGGCTGGGAAGTCGCAGCCTGATTTCAGAACGACAAGGACAGAAAAATATGGCAAACAAATCAGTTATCACAACGGACAAGGCGCCCGCGGCGATTGGTACCTACTCGCAGGCGGTGAAAGTCGGAGACACCGTGTATCTGTCGGGGCAGCTCCCGCTGGTGGCCGAAACCATGGAGATTGTCGGTGGTGATTTTGCCGCCCAGACGCGGCAGGTATTTGAAAACCTGAAAGCAGTGTGTGAAGCAGCGGGCGGCGGCCTGGACGACATCGTCAAGCTGAATATCTACATGACCGACCTCAGCAACTTTGCCACGGTCAATGAGGTCATGGCGACCTACTTCCATCAGCCATACCCGGCGCGTGCGGCCATAGGCGTGGCCGCCCTGCCGAAAGACGTGCCGGTAGAAATGGAAGCGGTGATGGTACTGAGTTAACCGATCAGCGGGGCGTATCCGCTGCGGAAGTCCGGATACCGGAAATCAAACCCGCTGGCCAGCAGCCGCTGGTTGGAGCACCGTTTGCTGCCCGCCCGACCGCCTCGTCGTGCGTCGGGCAGGGCCTCGGCACAGGGTGTCTGTTGGCGCACCCAGGCGACCACTTCATCGAGCCTCACCGGCTCACAATCACTGACGATGTAACAGGAATCCAGCGCTGCGCCGGTCAGGGCCCGGTGGGTCAGGTGCACTGCGGCGGCCACCGCGTCTTCCTCATGAATGCGGTTACTGAACGGAGCCGGCGCCACCGGGGCCAAACGGCCGGCCTTCACCTCCTCCACAAACCGTAGCCGGCCGGGCCCGTAAATACCGCTGTAACGGATGATTGTGGCCGGGTGACCGCTGCCCAGGGCCAGTTGTTCGCCGGCCAGAATGTGCTGGCCGCTGTAACGATCCGGTTCTGTCGGACTGGATTCATCTACCCAACTGTCGTCATCCTGTGCGTAAACACTGGTACTGCTGATGAAAAACAACCGCTTCAGAGAATGACCCTTGAGTACATCCAGCAGGTTGGCGAGGCCATCCACATAGGCGTTGCGATACCCTTGTTCGTCATAACTTGACGGTGTCAGGCAATAGACCACCGCATCCAGATGGGGGGGCAGTTGTCCAAACAGGGTGCTCGGTTGATACAGGTCGGCGCCGATACCGGTTACCCCCGCAGGAACCTTATCGGCGTTACGACGCAGCCCGAATACGCGGGCACTGTCTGTGAGTGCGCTGGCGATTCGACCGCCCAATTTGCCGCAGCCGGCAACAAGAATGTGCGCGCGCTCCATGTCCGGGGAGATTGCCATAGTCTGCTTCAATCCTTATGCTTAAACTCATAAATTAGTGACCCCTATTCACCGGAGTGCACGATGACCCTTACCGAGCTGCGGTACGTGGTAACCCTGGCCAAGGAAAAACACTTTGGCCGGGCCGCCGAACGCTGTCATGTCAGTCAGCCAACCTTGAGTGTAGCGGTTAAAAAACTTGAAGACGAGCTGGACGTATTGCTGTTCGAACGCAGCAAAAGCCGCATCCGGGTCACCGAGGCGGGGGAGCGCATCATTGCGCAGGCCCAGCGGGTGCTCGATCAGGTCGGGGTTATCCGGGATTTGGCCCAAGATGGCAAAAACCAGCTCAACTCGCCGGTAAAGGTGGGGGCCATTTACACCATCGGCCCTTATCTGTTTCCCCACCTGCTCCCCGAGCTGCGCCGGGTGGCGGTGGATATGCCCCTGTACATCGAGGAAAACTATACCGCCACCTTGCGCCAGAAACTCCGCCAGGCCGAACTGGACGCCATCATTATTGCGTTACCCTTTGATGAGCCGGAGGTGGTCACGCTGCCGCTGTACGATGAGCCCTTTGTGGTGCTGTTGCCCGCGGGCCACCCGCTCACGGCACAGCAAGCGCTCACTGCGGAGCAGTTGGCCACCGAGCAGTTGCTGCTGCTGGGGCCGGGACACTGTTTTCGAGATCAGGTGCTGGACGCCTGCCCGCCGCTGGTGGAGGCCATGACCCGCAAAGCGGATGCGGAGGACGCACCGTCTCTGGTGACCGAGGGCAGTTCGCTGGAAACCATCCGGCATATGGTCGCGTCCGGGTTGGGAATTACGGTGCTGCCCCTGTCGGCAGCTACCGCCATGCAATACCAGAAAAACCTGCTGGAAGTGCGACCGTTTGTGGCCCCCGTGCCCTTCCGTACGGTGGCACTGGCGTGGCGGGTGACCTTTCCGCGGCCGCAGGCGATTGATGTCCTGTCGCTGGCCGCCAGTCAGTGCCGGGTCATTGAAAAGGCCAGTCACGATACACCGGTCACCAGCGCCGGGGCCTGATGCCGTATGCCATCACTGGATGAAATCGATGTGACGGTGCTGAAGGGGGTGGGGGCCGTGTTGGCGGGCACCCTCGCCAAGCTGGGCATCCATACCCTGCAGGACCTGCTGTTTCATTTGCCTTACCGGTATGAAGACCGCACCCGGGTGATTCCGCTGGGCAGTTTGCGGGTGGGCGATACCGCCGTGATCGAGGGTGAGATCGTGAAAACCGATCTGGTCATGGGGCGGCGTCGAAGTCTGCAGGTCACGGTGCGCGATGCCAGCGGTTTTCTGGTGCTGCGTTTTTTCCATTTCAATGCGGCGCAGAAAGCGCAGCTCGCCCCTGGCCAGCGGGTACGCTGTTATGGCGAGGTTCGCCCGGGGCGCTCAGGCTATGAGTTCTACCACCCGGAGTACCAGGTTAATCCGGAGCCTATGCCGGCCCAGGGCACCGCGACCCTTACCCCGATCTACCCGTTGACGGAAGGCATCCAGCAACCCCGGGTGCGCAGTTTGTGCCGGCAGGCGCTCAGCTATTTGCAGCGCTACCGGATACGGGAGCTGTTGCCGGAAACCGTACTTCGGGATCTGCAGTTGCCGGACATCACCGCGGCCGTCGCACTGGTGCATGCGCCCCCGGCCGAGGCCCCGGTGCATTTACTGATGGCCGGGCAACATCCGGCCCAGCAGCGCCTGGTGATGGAGGAATTGCTGGCGCATCAGCTCAGTCTGTTGCAGGTGCGTCAGCAGATTCAAGCGAAAGCCGCTCTGCCGTTGTTGCCGCAAGGCACGCTGGTGGAGCGGTTTCTGGACACCCTGCCATTTCGGTTAACCCAGGCCCAGCAACGGGTCAGCCGAGAAATCCGCCAGGATCTGAGTCAACCGCTGCCGATGCTGAGGCTGGTGCAGGGCGACGTGGGCTCCGGGAAAACCGTCGTGGCCGCGCTTGCCGCGCTACAGGCCATCGCCGCCGGCGCTCAGGTGGCGCTGATGGCGCCCACCGAAATCCTGGCCGAACAGCATTTCGACAATTTCAGGCAATGGCTGGAGCCCCTCGGTCTGGAACTCGCCTGGTTGTCCGGCAAGATCAAAGGCAAGTCCCGGGCGACTACCCTGGCGCGGATCGGCAGTGGTCAGGCGGCGATCACCATCGGCACCCATGCCCTGTTCCAGGACGACGTGGTGTTCAGCCGACTGGCGCTGGTGATCGTCGATGAGCAGCACCGCTTCGGGGTGCATCAGCGCCTGGCGCTGCGCGAAAAAGGCGTCGCGGCGAGCGCAGCACCCCATCAGCTGATCATGACGGCCACCCCCATTCCCCGAACGCTGGCCATGAGCGCCTATGCGGATCTCGATACGTCGCTGATCGACGAATTGCCGCCGGGACGGCAGCCGGTTGAAACCATTGTGGTTCCGGACAGCCGTCGCGATGAAATCATTGACCGGGTGTCAACCGCCTGTCTGAGTGGCCGGCAGGCGTATTGGGTCTGCACCCTGATTGAGGAATCAGAAGTGCTTGAGTCTCAGGCCGCAGAAGCCACGGCGGAGGTTCTGCGCGAACAATTGCCACAGCTGAACGTCGGGCTGATCCATGGGCGTCTCAAAGCCGATGAAAAAGCGGCGATCATGGCGTCCTTTAAAGCGGGCGAGCTGGATTTGCTGGTAGCCACTACCGTGATCGAGGTGGGGGTGGATGTGCCCAACGCCTCGCTGATCATCATCGAAAATCCGGAACGGCTGGGCTTGGCCCAGCTGCACCAGTTGCGGGGCCGGGTGGGGCGTGGCGCAGAGGCGAGTTTTTGTGTGTTGATGTACCACCCGCCCCTGTCCCACAATGGTAAAGCTCGCTTGCAGGTATTACGGGACAGTCAGGACGGTTTTGTCATCGCCGAAAAAGACCTGGAAATCCGCGGGCCGGGGGAGGTACTGGGAACCCGGCAGACCGGGCTGATGCAATTCCGGCTGGTGGATTTTGAGCGGGACAAAGGCTGGATTGAGCCGGTGCGTGAACTCGCGCCCCGAATAATGGAACACCCGGAGCGGGTGACAGGGTTGATCAACCGCTGGCTGGGTGAAAAGATTCGCTATGGTGACGTGTGAGTCAGCGCTCACGCCAGGACCAACAGTAGAAGGAAAGACTATGGAACTGCCGGCCGTTGTTCGCGGGTTGTCGGGCGAGACAGCTGTGAAGCTCGTGGGGCGTGAGGAGGCGGGCCGTGCAGCGGGCTGCATGTTACGCACGGTGTTGTTACGGGATCAGCAGGGCGTGGTGCAGGCCATAACCCGCCACCAGGACATACTCGATATCGCGGCACTGAATGAGCGTCTGCAGCGCCACCTGCGGCCCATGCCGGCTGCCGATGTGACGCGCCTGTGCCAGCAGGCCGGGCTTGCGGAGCTGGCGGCGCTGCCCGGCATCATCAACCTGCCGGTGGTGATCGATAGCGCGGTGGGTGGGCTGCCGGGGGTGGCGGTGGAATTGCAGAGTTGCGGGCAGGTGATGCTGTTGCCCTGCGCGCATTTCAACGATCTGGCCGCTGGCGCGGACCGCGAAACCTTTGCCGTACCGGTGGAGAGCGTCCCCGGCGACCACGGACACAGCCCCGAAGACGACGCCGCCCAGTTACACGCGACCTTGAAACGCTTTACCTTGTTGCGCATCCGCCAGCGTCTTGACGATACTTTGGAATTACCGCCATTGCCGGAAACGGCGCAACGAATCATTCAGCTGCGGGTGAGTCCCAATGCCGTGCTGGGAGATCTGACCGCCATTGTAGAGAGTGACCCCAGTCTGGCGGCCCAGGTGGTCAGTTGGGCGTCGTCGTCTTTCTATGCTGCGGGAAGCCAGATTCATTCCGTCAAGGATGCGGTGGCCCGGGTATTGGGTTTTGATCTGGTCATGAATCTGGCCATGGGGCTGGCGCTGGGGCGCGCGCTCAATCAGCCGGATGATCATCCCGAAGGCCACCTCGGTTATTGGAAGCAAGCCATCTGGCAGGCTCAGGCGGCGGCCACACTGACCCGCCTGATGCCAGCTGGAAAGCGCCCGGCGGAGGGCCTGGCGTACCTGACGGGGCTGTTGCACAACTTTGGTTACCTGGTGCTGGCCCATGTGTTTCCTCCTCATTTCAAATTGCTGTGCCGCGGGTTTGAGGTGAACGCACACCTGGATACCGCTGTGCTGGAGCGGCACTTTCTGGGTATTACCCGGGAATCTGTTGCCAGTCAGCTGATGGCGAACTGGGGTATGCCCGATGAAATTACCCAGGCCATACGGCACCAGAAAAACCCCCGTTACCAGGGCGAACACTCGGTGTACGCCCGATTGCTCTGGCTGGGCAGACAGTTGCTGATTGCACGCGGCGTTGCGCTGGGGCCGGCAGAGGTTGTCCCGGACGCCTGTTATGAGGAATTGGGGCTGGACAAAACAGCGGTTGCGGCTCAGTTTGATGAGTTGATAAACCGCCAGGACAGCGTCATGGCCATGGCGGGTCTGGCGAACGGGCTCCCGGTCTAAAAGGAGTGCTGTCGCAGAGCGGTGGCACCGCGGCGAATGGCGTCGGCATGGCGGCCTTCGATCTCGAACCGCTCCTTGTCCATTTTGCGTACGAATCTGGGGTTGGTCTGCTGGCGTGCCTTATGGGTCGGCATGTGTTGCAGCAGGTCGCTGACTTCCAGAAACACCCGATAGGGCTCCCGTTCCATCAGACTCGGCTCCAGATGGTCGAGCAGGCCTTTGATGCGGATGCAGGCCTCCGAGTATTCCACCTGATCCTGTTCAATCGCCATGGCGATAATCCGCACACTCTCGATCATGCTGGCGCGGCGTTGCTCGGTAAAGGTTGCGGTCTTTTGTGCGGCGGTTTTGCTGCGCCGGATGCGGCCTGACTGTTTGCGGATAAACAGGGTCAGGAACACACTTGCTGCGACGCCGGCGATTATCAGCGCCCATTGAAGCCAGACAGGCATGGGGGTGCTTCTCCTTAGCAGTGATTAAACACTGGTTGGTGTGACATGGTCAGGGTGGTCGTCATCGCCACCCGCCGGGGCAGGCAGCGGCTCGTGTCAGCTGCTGGACAGTACGGACAGCAAACGCTGGGTGGATTCCGCGATTTCACACCCCAGTGGGGTCAGGTAGCCTCCGTCGTTCTGGGTGATCAGGCCCTTCTGATGCAGCCGGGCGGCGGCGGCCACCAGCTCGGGGGCGGCACTGTGCTGATGAACCTTGATGCCCTCATGACCGGATGAGGATTCAAACAGGGCCAGCAGGTTGAGCTCATGAAGATGATCAGCTGAAAAAGACATGGCGTGTCCTCGCATGGAATTGTCAGAGCCAGAGTCTAGTTGTATACGATTGGCCGCTGTTCGACAAAGGAAATTTCGACGCAGACGCGAATTGTCGCGCACCGGGAGTGCCCCGATTGGTGGTGGCGAGGTGTTGCAGGGAGAAAACATGGTGGGCCCACCTGGACTCGAACCAGGGACCAAAGGATTATGAGTCCTCTGCTCTAACCAACTGAGCTATAGGCCCTAAAACAAAGCGAGCGCCATTATACCCGTGAGGTGTGGCGCCCGCTAGTGCTGTGTGGAATTAAGAGCCCTGGTCGTCGATGAAGCCGCGCAGGTGATCGGAGCGGGACGGATGACGCAGCTTGCGCAGTGCCTTGGCTTCGATTTGGCGGATGCGCTCGCGGGTGACATCAAATTGTTTGCCGACCTCCTCGAGGGTGTGATCGGTGTTCATCTCGATGCCGAAGCGCATGCGCAATACTTTGGACTCCCGCGCCGTCAGCCCCGCCAGGACGGAACGGGTGGCTTCCCGCAGGCCTTCGGAGGTAGCCGAATCAACCGGCGATAGCGCCTGAATATCCTCGATAAAGTCGCCCAGATGGGAGTCTTCATCGTCGCCGATCGGGGTTTCCATGGAGATCGGTTCTTTGGCGATTTTCAACACCTTGAGTACCCGGTCTTCAGGCATTTCCATGCGCTCACCGAGTTCTTCCGGGGTGGGCTCACGTCCCATTTCCTGCAACATCTGCCGTGAGATACGGTTCAGTTTGTTGATGGTTTCGATCATGTGCACCGGAATCCGGATGGTGCGGGCCTGGTCCGCGATGGACCGGGTGATCGCCTGACGGATCCACCAGGTGGCGTAGGTCGAAAATTTGTACCCGCGGCGATACTCGAACTTGTCGACCGCCTTCATCAATCCAATGTTGCCTTCCTGAATCAGGTCCAGGAACTGCAGACCACGGTTGGTGTACTTTTTGGCGATCGAAATAACCAGACGCAGGTTCGCTTCCACCATCTCTTTCTTGGCACGGCGGGCCTTGGCCTCGCCGATGGAAACCCGACGGTTGATTTCCTTGATGTCCGAGGTGTCCAGATCCACTTCGCTCTGGATGTTCGCGATGCGTTTTTGCATGCGAATGATTTCATCCAGGTTTTCGCCAATCGCCGCCGCGTAGGGCTTTTTGCTCTTGGACAGTTTGACCGCCCAGTCCAGGTTGGTTTCATTGCCCGGGAAAGATTTGATGAACTCTTTCCGGGGCATCTTGGCGACCCGGGTGCACACCCGCATGATGGTGCGCTCATTCTCGCGCAGCATTTCGTTCGTGGTGCGGACCATGTTGACCAGCTCGTCAAAGGCCTTGGCGTGCAGTTTGAACGGGGCAAACACCTGCCCCAGTTCATTGAGCGCCTGCTGGGTGATCTTGTGGCTGCGTCCGTGCTCGGCCAGTGCGGCGTTGGCGATGTCGAGCTTTTCTTTCAGCAACGCGAACCGCAAGCGGGTCTCTTCCGGGTTGGGGCCGCTTTCCACTTCCTCTTCTTCTTCCGGCTCGACTTCCAGTTCCTCGCCGTCTTCCAGTTCTTCGCCGTCTTCGGTTTCACTGGCTTCAGCGGGATCTGCCATGAACGGTTCGGCGTCGTCAGGATCCAGGTAACCGGCAATGATGTCGGTCAGCCGGCCATCATTCTCGACAATACGCTCGTAAGCCTGGATGACTGTGGCCGTGGTGCCGGGAAAGTGGGCAATGGCGGCCATCACGTCACGGATGCCTTCTTCGATGCGCTTGGCGATCACAATCTCGCCTTCCCGGGTCAGCAGTTCAACCGTGCCCATCTCGCGCATGTACATGCGCACGGGATCGGTGGTCCGGCCTGCATCGGATTCGACCGCGGCCAGTGCGGCAGCGGCTTCAGCGGCGGCCGCCTCGTCCGCAGCGGTGTCGCCTTCGGTCATGATCAGCGTGTCGGCATCCGGGGTTTCTTCCGTAACCTGGATGCCCATGTCGTTGATCATGCGGATGATGTCTTCAACCTGATCGGGATCCGCGATATCTTCGGGCAGGTGGTCGTTTACCTCGGCGTACGTCAGGTAACCTTGTTCTTTGCCTCGGGCGATGAGGTCTTTCAACCGTGATTTTTGCGAATTACCTGACATAGACACCTTGTGAGCTCGCTGGAAAAAATGGGAAAAAAGTTAAACAGCTATTATAGCTGCCGTGTGTTTGCACTGCCACTTGCTGTTAGATGGTGGCCAGAGTATTAAGTTTCAAGGGTGGTGCTGCTAATTTCGCCTGAATGTGCCGTTCGGGTCGTGTTGCAGACCCTCAGCCCGGGTCTTGCCGGCTGAGCATTTGCAGTTCCCGGCGTTCTTCCGCCGTCAGGTCCGCCAGGCTGCGTTTTTCGGTCAGCAAGGCGGCCAGTCTCTGCTTGCGAGCCGTTTCCTGATTGGGTGACAGCATCTCGCGGGCGCTTTCCAGGGTGCGTTCCCGGGAGGGCACGTGTTCAATGCCGTCAAACAGGCGGTAAAACCGCTCGTGGGCTTCAGGGTCCAGCGCCAAAGCCTTCAGCAGCTGGCGCTGACTGCCTATCTTGTTGCTGAGAATCCAGTCGCTGAACCCCCGGCTTTGCTGCAGCTGGCGTTCGTTCCGGCAGAGCTCGGCAATGTCCGCGGCCATGTCGGGCGCCTCCAGCAGCGCCATGCACAGGGCGCTGTCTTTGCTGAGACGGACGTCGATCCGTTCTTCGCGGATCCGTTCACGACGGTTGCCGAAACGCTCATCCCGGCCCCCGGTGCCGCGGTTGTAGCGCTCCTGGCGGGCGTTGCACAGGCGCATCATTTCGTGCCACATGGCGTCCCGCAAGGTGCTGCGCGGCATTTTGTTCAGCAGCGGTTCGACCCGGGCACGCAGTTCGCCGCGATGTTCGGGCAGCGCCAGATCCAGTCCTTCGCTTTGCCGGTTGAACAGATACCTGGACAGCGGCGTGGCGCCATCGATGCGCTGCTGGAAAGCCTCGGGGCCTTCCTTGCGCACCAGTGTGTCCGGATCTTCACCCTCCGGAAGCATCAAAAACTGCAGATGCAGACCGTCCGCCATCAGTTCCAGCGCATTTTCCATGGCTTTGTCGGCGGCGCGGTAACCAGCGGCATCGCCATCAAAACAAAACACCAGGTGGCGTACATGCCGGAGCAGGGCCGTCAAACTGTCCTGGTTGGTGGCGGTGCCCAGGGTTGCCACCGCATAGCGGATGCCGTGCTGGGCGAGGGCGATGACGTCCATATAGCCTTCGACCACCAGCAACCGGTCCAGATGGCGCAACGCCTGCCGCGCCTCGTAAAGGCCGTAAATTTCACGGCTTTTGTGAAATACGTCCGACTCCGGTGAATTGATGTACTTGGCCTTGTCGTCCCCCAGGGTGCGCCCGCCAAAGGCCACGGTTCGGCCCCGCTGATTGCGCAGCGGAAACATTACCCGGTTGCGGAACAGGTCCCGGGGGCGGCCGTAACGATCAGAGACCGTGCCGGTTTCAATCAGAGGAGCTTTAAGCTCCTGCGCGGCCGCATCATAGAGCGCGGTCCCCGTGCCCGGGGCATAGCCCACCTGATACTCGGCGGTAATCGTGTCATTGAGGCCGCGCTGCGCCAGGTAATCTCTGGCAAAACTGCCCTGCGGGCTGGCCAGAGCCTGGGCGTAAAACTGGCTGGCATAATCCAGCGCATCGGTCAGGGTGCGCGCCTGCTGCATTTCCTGGCGCACGTTCTGGTCGTAGGGCACTTCCAGGCCCACGCGTTTGGCCAGATCTTCTACCGCCTCGGTGAAGCCCAGGCCATCAAATTCGCGGATAAAACTGATCGCATCGCCATGGGCACCGCAGCCAAAGCAATGATAGAAGCCTTTGTCGGGCCGGACGTTAAATGAGGGTGTTTTCTCGTCGTGAAACGGGCATCGGGCCTTGAAGCTGCCGCCCGCTTTTTTCAGAGTCAGACGTGACCCAATCAGTTCGGCCAGATCGGTTCTGTCCAGCAGTTCTTCAACAAAGCGCTGGGGAATCAGTCCGCTCAATGATCTCTCCGGTTAGACAGAGGACACGGGGTTAGAACAATATAGTCAAAAATGCCGCCGAAGGGTGCTCCGGCGCATTTTTGGATCGCACTTGCTGGCCTGCTGGCCGGCAGCGCGAATTACGACGTGCAGGCAGTTCGAGTCTGTGGCTAACTCAGTACAGACGTTCGAACTTGCGCTGTTCCCGCTGAAGCTTCTTGAGATGACGCTTGACGGCAGCAGCGGCCTTGCGCTTGCGTACGGAAGTCGGCTTCTCGTAATGTTCGCGACGACGCACTTCCGACAAAACACCTGCTTTTTCGCAGGAGCGCTTGAAGCGACGCAATGCTACGTCAAACGGCTCATTCTCTTTCACTTTAACAGCTGGCATTCGACAATCACCTACCTGATAGATTCGGTTTCAATTTTGGAAGAGGGCAGGCAAGTCTGCGTTGTCTTTCAGTGGTGACACGCGACTTTACAGTACTTTCCAGTTGTGTACTGGGACTGCGACTCTTCGGTTGATGCCCGCCCCGATTCGGTTAAAATTTGGACAGTGCGCATTTAAGGGCGGTAATGATAGCGCTGATTACCGCCCGAGGTCAAATCCGGGTGCAGAAGACTGCGTCTGCGGGGCGGTATCTGTTAAAGTACGCCACTTAATGCGGGTCGGTCAACCGACCTTGTTCATCAGCAACGGGAAGTGGGGTGCGGTCGTTTATGTTGGTTCTTGGTATTGAAACGTCCTGCGATGAAACCGGGGTAGCGCTTTACGACAGTGAATCCGGCCTGCGCGCCCATGCGTTGTTCAGCCAAATCGACATGCACGCTGATTATGGCGGTGTGGTGCCTGAACTGGCCTCCCGGGATCATGTGCGCAAGCTGCTGCCCCTGTGTGAGCAGGTGCTGGCAGACGCCGGGCAGCAGCGTCACGATATTGATGCGATTGCCTACACCGCCGGACCCGGGCTGGTGGGTGCGTTAATGGTGGGCGGTTCCGTGGCGCACGCGCTGGGATTTGCGCTCGGCGTACCGGTACTGGGTGTGCATCACATGGAAGGGCACTTATTGGCGCCGATGCTGGAAACGAACCCGCCGGCCTTTCCATTCATCGCGCTGCTGGTGTCGGGTGGGCACACCCAGCTGGTGCGGGTTGATGGTGTCGGCGAATACACCCTGATGGGCGAGTCGGTCGATGACGCCGCCGGTGAAGCTTTCGATAAGGCCGCTAAAATGCTGGGGCTGGATTACCCCGGCGGTCCGCGTGTGGCGGCTTTGGCGCAACAGGGCCGGGTGGGGGTTTACCGTTTCCCGCGGCCGATGACGGACCGGCCCGGTCTGGACTTCAGTTTCAGCGGGTTAAAAACCTACACCTTGAATACCGTGGCCGCAGCGGAAGCCGCCGGCACGCTGGATGAGCAGACCCGGGCCGACATTGCGCGCGCTTTTGAAACGGCGGTGGTGGAAACCCTGGCCATCAAGTGCCGGCGGGCGCTGGAACAATCCGGGTGTCAGCGGTTGGTGATTGCGGGAGGGGTGAGCGCCAATCACCGTCTGCGCGAGGGGCTGAACGAGATGGCCCGGAAGCTCAACAGCCAGGTGTATTACGCCCGGCCCGAGTTTTGTACCGACAACGGTGCCATGATCGCCTACGCCGGCTGCCAGCGATTGCTGGCCGGTCAGCGGGATGGCGACCGCATCGTCGCTGTTCCGCGGTGGCCCATGGATACCCTGCCCCCCCTCCATGAGCCCCGCACCAACGGTTTGGCGGACTAGCTCAGAGGCGGGTTTCCCGGCCCTGGGCCAGGCGAATCAGATTGTTGCGGTGACGCACCACGATGAGAATCGCCAGCAGGCCGAATAAGGTTAAAGTATCGGGTTCGATCAGGGCGCTGATCAACGGGCCGCTGACGCTGGCCACAATGGAGGCCAGGGCGGAAATACGCCAGCGCCACAGAGTCAGGCCCCAGATGATCGCCAGCAGCGCGGTGGTGGCGGGCGCCAGGGCCAGCCCCGCGCCCAGTGCGGTAGCGACGCCTTTGCCACCCTGGAAGCGCAGAAACAGTGGAATCATGTGGCCGGTAACCGCGCACAGGGCCACCATGGCCTGGCTCAGCACGGGCAACCCGAAGGTCACCGCCAGCCACACCGGCAGCCAGCCTTTGGCGGCGTCCAGTGCCAGCGTCAGCAGTGCAGGGGCCCAACCGCCGGTGCGATAGACGTTGGATGCACCGGGGTTGCCAGAACCCTGCGCGCGCGGGTCCGGCAGGCGCCACAGCCGGCTGACGGGTAACGCAAACAGCACGGACCCCAGCAGATAGGCCAGCGTGCACAACAGCACGGTGAGTATCGGGTCGTTAACAAACATCATCAATCAGGACGCGCGCTGCTTAAGTATGCGAAAATCTCCCGCGTTAGCCATCAGCTCCTGGCGATTATCCTAGCCGGGGGCGGGCCACCGTTCAATTAGCCTTGTGTCGAAGCATGTCGCCGACCCACTCAGGCTAGCACATATGTCAGAGGAAGCAGCGGGTGTCGGATTTGGTTCTTATAGAAGGGTTGGCGGTCGAAGCCGTTATTGGAGTTTATGAGTGGGAGCGGGAAGTCACCCAGCGGTTGCTGATTGATCTCGAAATGGCCTGGGATAACACCCGGCCTGCTGCCAGCGACGATGTTGCCCTGGCGCTGGATTACGCGACGGTGAGCGCGCGGGTGCGGGACTATCTGCAAAGTGCGTCCCCCGAACTGCTGGAGACCGCGGCGGAAGGGCTGGCCGCCTGCTTGCGGGCGGAGTTTGGCATGCCATGGTTGCGGCTGACACTGCGCAAACCGGGGGCCGTACCCGAGGCCGAGGCAGTGGGTGTGCGGATAGAGCGGGGAGTGCGCGGGTGACACAAGCGGCACAGGTCTACATCAGTATCGGCAGCAATATCGACCGTGAGCATCACGTGCTGGCGGCCCTGGACGCTTTGGCGGACCGGTTTGGCGAGCTGGATATCTCGTCCGTTTACGAGAGTGAAGCCGTCGGGTTCGACGGCAGCCCTTTTTACAATCTGGTGGTGGGGGTGAAAACCGAGCTGACGGTGGCCGGCTTGACGCAGTTCTTCAAACAGCTTGAAACCTCCCATGGCCGCCGCCGCAACGCGCCCAAATTCAGTGCGCGGACGCTGGATCTCGATATTCTGCTGTATGACGATCGGGTGGGCCGGGTGGACAGTGTGGAGTTGCCGCGGGCCGAAATCCTCAGCAACGCCTTTGTCCTGTTACCCCTGGCGGAAATTGCACCGGACCGGGTGCACCCGGTGGCTCAACAAACTTATCGCCAGCTCTGGCAGGCCTATGACCGGGATCAGAAGCTGTGGCCGATCCCGTTTTGCTGGCGCGGGAGGACTATTTCGCCCCTGTAACCGCCTGCGCGGACAGGGCGGTCTACCCGCTGTAGTTGTTGTTGCGTTGGCGAAACAGGCGAATCAGACCCTCCGTGGAACTGTCCGCAGGACCAGGGTGGGTGGGTGAAGGCACCGCCTTGCCGAGCAGCTGATCGAGAATTTCATTGCCCAGTTGCTTGCCGAGTTCCACCCCCCACTGGTCAAAGGAATCCACCGCCCAGATCACGCCCTGCGCATAGGTCTTGTGTTCGTACAGCGCGATGAGCGCGCCCACCGTACGCGGGGTGGCGCGGTCAAACAGCAGGGTGTTGCTGGGCTTGTTGCCGGGAATCACCTTGTGAGGGGTCAGGCGCTCCGCTTCGGCCGGGCTGAGTCCTTGTGCTTCCAGTTCTGCCCGGGCTTCGTCCGCCGTTTTTCCTTGCATCAGCGCCTGGGCCTGGCTCAGACAGTTGGCGAATAAAATGGCGTGGTGATGGGCGACCGGGTTGTGGCTGTGCAGCGGGATAATAAAGTCTGCCGGAGACAACCGGGTACCCTGATGCAACAGTTGATGG
This sequence comes from Marinobacter sp. X15-166B, assembly GCF_001752365.1. Taxonomy (GTDB): domain Bacteria; phylum Pseudomonadota; class Gammaproteobacteria; order Pseudomonadales; family Oleiphilaceae; genus Marinobacter. The sequence continues at coordinate 1,831,119 of NZ_MEIY01000001.1, forward strand.
TACGCGTGCTGGCCATTGGCGCCGGCACCGCCCCAGATGATCTGGCCCGTCTGGTAGTCAACCCGCGCGCCCTGCTGGGTGACGCATTTGCCGTTACTTTCCATATCCACCTGCTGGATGTGGGCGGGCAGGCCTCGGAGGTAGTGATCGTAAGGCAAGATGGCGTGCGCGTCCGCGCCCCAGAAATTGCCGTACCAGATCCCCAGCAGCGCCAGCACCACCGGCAGGTTGTGCTCCAACGGTGCACTATGGAAGTGTTTGTCCATGGCGTGGGCGCCGGACAGCAGCGCACGGAAATTGTCCATGCCGATGGTCAGGGCGGTGGGCAGGCCGATGGCCGACCACAGTGAATAGCGGCCCCCCACCCAGTCCCACATGGGGAAAATGTTGTCGGCGCTGATGCCAAACTCAACCGCTGCATCGGTGTTGGCGGTCACCGCCACGAAGTGTTTGGCAATGGATTCGTGGGAACCGCCGTTGTGCAAAAACCAGTCCCGGGCGACGCGCGTGTTTTCGAGGGTTTCCTGGGTCTTGAAGGACTTTGACTGAATCAGGAACAGGGTGGTTTCCGGGTTGATATGCCGCAGTACTTCGGTGATGTGGCTGCCGTCGATGTTGGCCACGTAGTGGCAGTTCAGGTGGCCGTGCCAATACGGTTTGAGGGCCGCTGACACCAGTTTGGGGCCCAGAAACGAGCCGCCGATGCCGATACTGACCACATCGGTAAACGGGCGGTTGGAAAAACCCCGCCACTGGGTACTGCGTACCCGCCAGACAAACTGTTCCATGCGTGCCAGGGTGTCCCGCACTTCCGGCATGATGTCGACACCGTCCACGTGGACCGGCCGGTCGGACAGGTTGCGCAACGCGGTGTGCAAGGCGGGCCGGTTTTCACTGCGGTTCACCGCCTCACCGCGGAACATGGCATCGATCCGCTGCGGCAGCTGGCAGCTTTGCGCCAGCTTGATCAGCAGTTCCATGGTCTCGGCGGTGATCCGGTTTTTGGAATAATCCAGAGAAATCCCGGCGGCCTCGATAAAAAACCGTTCAAACCGCTGTTCGTCCTGGGCAAACAGGTCGCGCATGTGGACCTGCGCGATGCTGCTCTGGTGGTCCAGCAAGGCTTGCCATTCCGGCATCCGGACGAGAGAAGGGCGCGGCTGGGACATATAGATTCCTTTCTATCGGGTTATCGAAATATTGTCGATAAGGCGGGTCGAACCCAGGTAAGCCGCTGCCAGAATGGTGAGCTGGGTGTCCTGGGGCTGGGCGGCCTTCAGGGTCTGGCTGTGGACGATGTTGATGTAATCCGGGCGCAGCCCCTGGTCGCTCAGTTGTTGCCGTGCGGCCGCTTCCAGCGCCGCAAACGACGCCTGAGGGTCGGTTTCCAGTTGCTCGGCGGTGTCCCTCAGGACCCGGAACAGGGCCGGTGCAAGGCTGCGTTGTTCCGCGCTCAGGTACCCGTTGCGCGAGCTTTTGGCGAGCCCGTCGTCTTCGCGCACCGTCGCCACCCCGATGATATCAATGGGCAGGAACAGATCGGTGGTCAGTTTGCGGATCACCGCCAGTTGCTGAAAGTCCTTCTCGCCAAACACCGCCACGTCCGGTTGCACCATGTTGAACAGCATGGTGACCACCGTGGCAACACCGTCGTAATGACCGGGGCGGCTGGCGCCGCAATGACCTTCACTGACGTCGGGAACCACAACCTGAGTCTGGTTGGTGAGCCCCCGGGGGTAGATCTCCTCAACCGACGGTGCAAACACCAGGGTGTTGCCGGTGGCAGACAGCTTGTGCTGATCGTCCTTGAGGGTGCGGGGGTAATTGTCCAGATCCTCGCCGGCGGCAAATTGCATGGGGTTCACGAAGATGCTGGTAACCACCACATCCGCGGCTTCCATGGCTTTTTGCACCAGTGATAAATGACCGTCGTGCAGGTTGCCCATGGTGGGCACCAGGCCGATGCGCTTGCCCTGCTGCCGGTAGCTTTGCAGGATAACCCGCAGCTCTTTCAGTGTGTGTACGGTTCTCATGCCTTGAATGTATGCTCTTCGCCGGGGAAAGTACGCTGCCTGACTTCGTCGACATAGGCGGCGACCGCCGCCTGGATGGAGTCGTTTTCAGCAAGAAAGTTTTTCACAAATCGGGGGGTGCGGCCCATGGTCACGCCCAGCATATCGTGCAGCACCAGAACCTGACCGTCGGTATCCGCGCCGGCGCCAATGCCGATGACCGGTGCCTTGACCGCCTGGGTGATGCGCGCGGCCAATGGCGCGGGGACACACTCCAGCAGAATGACGTCGGCCCCGGCGGCTTCCAGCTGGCAGGCGTGCTCGATCATCAGTTCGGCCTGTTTGTCACCGCGGCCCTGGACTTTGTAACCGCCAAACTTGTTGACGAACTGCGGGGTCAGGCCGAGGTGCGCGCAGACCGGAACGCCCCGCTCGCTCAACGCAGTAATGGTCTCCACCATCCAGTCGGTGCCTTCCAGTTTGACCATGTGAGCGCCGGAGCGCATCAGTTCAGCAGCGTTTGCCAGCGCCGCTTCCGTGGTGCCGTAACTCATGAAGGGCATGTCGGCCATGATGAGCGCGCCGCGGTTGCCTTTGGCGACGGACTGCACGTGGTAGCATATTTCTTCCATAGTCACCGGCAGAGTGCTGTCGTGGCCTTGCAACACCATGCCGAGTGAATCACCAATCAAAATGACATCGACACCCGCTTCGCTGACAACATGGGCAAAGGTGGCATCATACGAGGTCAGCGCAGCGAAGGCCTGGCCCTTCTGTTTGTACTCTCGCAGGGTATTGATGGTAATAGCCATAGAATACGAGCCTTATGATCAATGGATACGGGTGAACGGGCAAAGCATGCTGGTACGTTTAAAGTGCTAAGGGTAATCCTGGCACGACCGTGAGGCAAGCTCAGGCGCTGTGCGGAACCGGTGGGCAGGCGGCGGGCTGCAGCCGCCGCAGGTTATTATCAGCGCATTGCTGACGCAACGCCGCCACAGACCGGCCAGACGGGGTCCGTAGGGTCGGCGTCAGGTCCAGCAGGGGCTGCAGTACAAAGTCCCGGTTGTGAAGTTCCACGTGAGGCACCTTCAGGCGCGGGTGATGGACCACCTGATCGCCGTAAAGAAGCAGGTCCAGATCGAGAGTGCGCGGTCCCCAGCGCTGGCTGCGTTCCCGCCCGTGTTGCTGTTCGATGCGCTGGAGTTCGTCCAGCAATGCCAGTGGGGGCAGGGTGGTCCGTAATTGAACCGCGCCGTTGATAAAATCGGGCTGGTCCTGCGGACCCACCGGGCGGCTGGCGTAGAAGGGAGATTGGGCCACCAACGTGGTGTGCGGCAAAGCCGCCAGGGCCGCAATAGCCCTGGCCAATTGCTGCAAGGGTTCGGCAAGATTACTGCCTAATCCGATGTAGGCCTCCACACCGTTCACCTGGAGGCTCCTTTGGATGGACTGCGTCGCCGTCTGCGTCTGCGGGGTTCGCTGCCGGACAATTCCGAAAGCATGCGTTCGCGGGCGCGGTCATCGACCCGTTGAAAATCCGTCCACCATTTGCCCAGACCCGGTTCAAGCTCGCCGGCGGACTCGCGAATCAGCAAGAAGTCGTAGGCCGCCCGGAACCGGGGATGGTCCAGTGAGGCAAGTGCCCGCTTGCCCTGGCGCCGTGGCAAGCGCATCTGCAGTTCCCACACTTCCTTCATGGGCACCGACACCCGTTTGGGGATGGCGGTTGCTTTGACCTGGCGGCCGATGACCTGGCCGATGGCCTGATGCAACGCGGGTTGTACGGGTTCGCCGCGATCCTGAAGTCGGCGCCACTCGATTTGCAGTGCCGGCCAAAGCAGGGCCGCAAACAGAAAGTAGGGGGTGACTGATTTGCCTTGGGCGACGCGGTCGTCGGTATTGCGCAGGGCCTGACGAATCAGTTCGTCCGGTTCGCCCGCCGCGAGAGCCTTGGCGGTGGCCGGAAACAGCGGGGCCAGCAAATCGTATTCGATCAGCAGATCGTAGGTGGCCTCGCCGTGCCCGGCGGACAGCAATTTCAGCACCTCCTCAAATAGCCGTGCCGGCGGGATGAGCGACAGCAGCGGTGCGAGGGTGCGGATAGGCGCTTCGGTCAGGGGCTCGATATCGAAATCGAGTTTGGCCGCAAAGCGGATCGCCCGCAGCATGCGCACCGGATCTTCCCGGTAGCGGGTTTCGGGGTCGCCAATCAGGCGCAATTGCCGGTTATGCAGATCTTCGATGCCGTCGGCAAAGTCGATAACGGTGAAATCGCGAATGCAGTAGTAGAGGGCATTAACGGTGAAATCCCGTCGCAGGGCGTCTTCTTCCAGCGAACCGTAAACGTTATCGCGCAGCAGCAGACCGTGTTCGTTCGATTTGCGCAGGTGGTCGGGCTCGGCATCGGCGTCTGCACCGTTGCCGCGGAAGGTGGTGACCTCGATGACTTCACGGCCAAACAACACGTGAACGATGCGAAACCGCCGACCGATCAGGCGCGAGTTACGAAACAGGTCGTGCACTTCTTCCGGGGTGGCGCTGGTGGCGATATCGAAATCTTTGGGACGGTCTTCCAGCAGTATGTCGCGTACCCCGCCGCCAACCAGATAAGCTTCAAAGCCGGCGTTGTTGAGGCGCGCCAGCACTTTTTTGGCCGGCTCGCTGATCACCGCTCGGGAGACGTTGTGGTGTTCGCGTGGGATATCCCGGCGCCGGTAGGTGCGAGTTTTTCTGCGGCCACTTCCGGGCACAAGTGACAGTACTTTTCTGATGTGTGTGAGCATTTAAATCCGTTATTGCGCTGAGCAAAACCGTCAGTTTAACGGTTTGCGCAGGATTTGCACACGATGAAAGCGGCTTTGTGTGATTTGTGGTGAATTATCAGGCTGCAGATAATCAAAAGGCGGGGCCGCTTTCGCGACCCCGCCCCAGAAGAAATGACGATCTGAATTGTTTTTGTTTTTGCCGGGCTTCTTCTTTGAGTTCTTGCCCCTCGCTTGTTGCCTCAACAAGAGGCGAGTCTGCACAAACGGAACGCCTTGAGCACTAGAGTGTGGTCAACGATACAGGGCAAGGTTCTAGCAGATATATCGGCATCTGGACGACGCTTCTTTTCTACACCTACAGCTCGCACTTATCAGAGCACCACTAAAAAAGCTTAGCACCCAATACACTCAGTTCGTTTCACGTTCTATTTTTGTTTTTGTTGCTGAACGTTTGCCTGCAGCTTTTTGTTTTTGTTTTTTCCGCTGCTTTGTCACGTTGTTTTTGTTGTTGTGCACTGTAGATATTGCAGAGCCTGTGCCACTTTTGATTAAACGTTATAAATCAGTGGGTTGCGCTGGTGTTGGTTTTTTTGGCAGGTGATTTTAAGAAGGAAGTGTTACTCGCGGGTCCGTTTTTATACTTACAGTGTTCCTTGCGGTAACGCCGGGTAACACCCCGGTCTCAGGTCGACTTCTTTCTCGGGATGCCCAGACGCTGGCGGCGCTCCCATAAAGACTTGCGGCTGATCCCCAGCTTCTGTGCCAGTTCGGTTTCACTCATGCGCTCTTCGTTTTCCAGCACGAAATGCTGAAAGTAGTCCTCCAGCGACAGGTCGTTACCGTCGTCGGTCGCCGGGGGGCGGGCGGGTTGGTTATCGCCGGTCACCAGCGATTCCGGAATAGCAACCTCTTCACTTTCCATGTCCAGATCCAGCACCGCCGGGGTAATCACGTCGCCCTCGCACAGAATGCTGGCCCGTTCGATGGCGTTTTCCAGTTCGCGCACGTTGCCGGGCCAACGGTGCCGTTGCAGGGTGCGCATGGCTTCAGGGCTCAGATGCAGGTTGGCCTTGCCCATACGCTCGCTATGCTGGTTCACAAAGCGCTGCGCCAGCCCCAAAACGTCGGTCTGGCGTTCCCGCAGCGGCGGTATGCGGATCTGCATGACGTTCAGACGGTAGTAGAGGTCCTCCCGGAACTCACCGGTGCGCGTCATGGCTTTCAGGTTGCGGTGAGTCGCGGCAATCATGCGGACATCCACCTTGCGGCTCTGGGTTGAGCCCACCGTGCGTATCTCGCCTTCCTGCAGCACCCGCAGCAGGCGGGCCTGTGCCTCCGGTGGCAGCTCGCCAATTTCGTCCAGAAACAGACTGCCCCCATCGGCAGCTTCTATCAGTCCGGTACGGGCGGTCACCGCCCCGGTAAATGCGCCTTTTTCATGACCGAACAGCTCCGATTCGATCAGGCTTTCGGGGATGGCCGCGCAGTTGACTGAGATCAACGGCCTGCCATGGCGCGGGCTGAGCAGGTGCAGCGCCCGGGCAACCAGTTCCTTACCGGTGCCCGATTCGCCTTGCACCAGAACCGTGGTGTCGGTTGGGGCCACCTTGCGGATCAGGGTAAACACCTGCTGCATGGCGTCACACTCACCGTACATGATGTTGGCCGGATCTGCGTCGGCCACGCCCGCCGAAGGGCCCGCACCGCGATCGTGCACGGGGGTGCGGGCGAGAATGGCGGCAATGGCGGCCAGCATCTCATCATGATCAAAGGGTTTGGCGATGTACTCTACGGCACCCATTTTCATGGAGTCCACCGCAGATCGCAGGCTGGCGTAGCTGGTCATGATCAGCACGGGCGTAGTGGGTGCGCGCTGAATCAGTTCGGTTCCGGGCGCGCCGGGGAGTCGCAGGTCTGAAATGATAAGGTCAAAGCTGTCGAGGTCGAAACCCTGCTCGGCCTCATGCACGGCACCGGCTACCGCCACCTCATAGCCGGCATGCTCGAGCAGCTTGCGCAGGGCGGAACGGATTATTTCTTCATCTTCAACGATTAACACGCGGGGCATATCGATTTCACGACCTTTGGTTCAGCGGGCTCCGGGGTGTCCAGAGCCCCGTTTCAGGCATCCGCATCATAGGCAGGCAGTCTCAGCCGGACGCAGGTGCCGTGCCCGGTGTCCGGGTTGGCCGGGCTCTCCACTTGTATATTGCCATAATGTTCTTCAACGATACTGTAAACCAGCGACAGGCCAAGGCCCGTGCCCTGGCTTGGACCTTTGGTGGTATAAAAGGGTTCGAATATATGATCGAGCTGGTCCGCCGGGATGCCACTGCCTTCATCAATCACCTCGATGATAGCGGAGTATCCCTCCCTGTTTCCACTGATGTGTATGCGGCCGTCTGGGGCGGACGCATCCCGGGCGTTGCCCAGCAGGTTGATAAAAACCTGTACCAGTCGCTGTTCGTCACCGAGGATCAGCAAGTCTTCGGGGCAGTCGTTGCTGAACGCGATTCCCCGGGTCTGCTCGCTCAGCGACAGCAGATTGATGGACTCGTCAATGCAGCGCCGGATCGGTACCGGTTCGTAGCGGTTTGCCGGGGTGTGGTTGCCCGACCGGGCAAAATTCATCAGCGATTGCAGGATGTTCGATATTCTGCGGGTCTGTTGCTGGATCTGGTCGGCGGTGGCCAGGATGTCAGGGTCGGCGGTTTCCAGTTTGAGATTCTGCGCCAGTGAAGAGATGCCGGTCACCGGGTTGCCGATTTCATGGGCGACGCCAGCTGCCAGCCGACCGACCGAGGCCAGCCGTTCACTGTGTATCAGTTCGTCCTCGAGTAACCGGGTTTCGGTCTGGTCTTCTACCAGAATGATGCTGCCGCCTTCGGCGTGGTCGGCCCCGCTGAGTGCGGCCTTGTGCAGGTTGAACCAGTGGGGACGACCGCGCAGATCCAGCCGGTGCTTGTAGCGGTGGCGCTCGGTGCCGCGGACGAACTCGTCAAACAATGTCTGCCAGTGTTCGGGCAAGGCGTTCAAGCGCGCCCCGACTACGTCGTCCGCCGAGATCCCGGTGAGTTGCTCCATGGTGTGGTTCCACATCAAAATCTCGCCATCCTCGCCCAGGGAACAGGCCGGAATCGGCAGGTTCTGCAGAGTCTGGCGATAGTGCCTGCGCAGGTTGTCCAGTTCCCCGGCCAGCCCGGTGAGCTGATTCTGGTAGTCGCCCAGGGCCCGTTCGACGTAGCGGATATCCTGGGCATTGTTGTCACCGGCCATGGGTTTGAAGCCCAGGTGGCGTTTGACCATGTCCCGGGCAACCGAGGGACCCAACAGACCGGACAGATTGGCTTCGATCTTGTCGCGCAGGCGCCGCAGCTGGTAGGGGCGGTATTCCACGGCGGGGAGCTGCAGCTGTGCCAATGCCCGCTGAACTTCCCGGCGGGCGACCTTATGCCCGAGAGGTTCGGCCAGCTGCTGGATAAAGTCCCGGGATGAACCGGCGAGGAGTTCGCGGCGTTGCGGGCGGGACAGCGCCCCCCAAGAGCATGCCTGGGCAGCACTGTACTCTTCGGCGCTGGGTTTGTTGAGCATGGACACCATGGCGAACGCGGTGACATTGACCGTCAGGCTCAGGAAGGTGAAGACGTGCCAGTTGGTGAAGTCCGGCACTATGGGAGAGCCCAGCCAGGCGAGCAGATCTGCGGTGTGCGAAAACGGCAACACCAGCGTAAATACCCAGACGGTAAGGCCGGCCACCAGACCGGCCAGCAGACCCCGGCGGTTCCCTTCCGGCCAGTACATAATAGCCAGGGCCCCTGGCAACAGCTGCAAGGTGGCTGCCAGGGAGAGCACCCCGAGTATGTGCAGGCTGAGGTGCTTGCCCAGTACTTCGTGGAAGAGGAGTGCGGCGAGAATGATGGCGGCAATCAACAGGCGTCTGACCCAGCGCAACCAGGCATAAATATTACCCTGGTCCTGCGGGGGATGCAGGGGCAGCACCATGTGGTTGAGCACCATGCCCGCGAGCGCAAGGGTGCTGACAATCATCAGGCCGCTGGCGGCCGACAGACCGGCTACGTACAGCGCCAGGGTCAACGCCGGGCTTTCAAGGGTCATGGCAACGCCAAGCGCAAAGTAGCTCGGGGCAGAAGCCGCGTTCAGTTCAAGGCCACCCCAAAGAATCAGCGGCACCGGCAAGCCCAGCAGCAACAAATACAGCGGCAGTCCCCAGCTGGCTTTCGACAGCCCTTTGGGGCTCGGGTTTTCGCTGAAAATCATATGGTACATATGCGGCAGCACCAGCGCTGCAGCGAAAGACATCAGCATCAACGCGCGCCAGCTGCCATCACCTATGCTGAGATCCATGGGGCCTGTTTGGTGCTGGTGCGAAGCCAGCCACGCATCCAGGCCGGCAAAGCCTTCAAACACCGCGAGCAGAATCACCGCGCCCAGCGCGAGCATCGCCGTCAATTTGACCAGAGAATCAAAGGCAATGGCCACCACCAGTCCCTGATGACTGTCCGAACCCTGATTGCGCTGCGAGCCAAACAGGACGGTAAACACAATAATGATGAGGCTGAACAGCACCCCAATCAGGGTGGGGGAGACGTCCGGGGCGAGCAGGCTGGCCGAACTCGATACCGCCTGAATCTGCATGCTGAGCAACGACATAATGGCGCTCGCTGAGCACACGGTGACCAGGGTGCCGGCCCATTGACTGCGGTAGCGGAAGGCAAACAGGTCGGCCAGTGAGGTCAGTTGGTACACCCGGCTGATGCGCATGATGGGGTTGAGCAGCACGGGCGCCAGCAAAAAGGCCCCGCTGATGCCCAGGTAATAGGCCAGAAATCCGTAACCGGTGTCCGCTGCCATGCCCACCGCGCCATAGATCGCCCAGATACCGGCGTACACCCCCAGACTGAGCACGTAGGTTATTGGGTGTCGGGCGATGGCCCGGGGCACAATACCGCGCTCGGTGAGGTGGGCCACTGCAAACAACAGGGCCAGATAGAATAAACTGATGATTAACAGGGCAGACGGACTAAAACTCATTGGGATCCCGGCGCCACTCGAGCCAGACACCGATGGCCACTATGCCACCCCAAATGATGAACGGGCTGTACCAGACGTTCCCGGGGGCGATCCACCAGTCCAGAATGGTGGGGGAGAAAATGTAGATGGCGAGCACCAGCAAGAAAACGAGGCGATATATATACATCGGGTGTTGGGTCCGTGCTGTTACCTTGAGCGGTGGTTATAACACGGCTGCTGTCGGGTTGCACACCGGTGAGTGGCGGGGCATGTCGGTCCGTTGCCAGTGCTGGCTGGCCCACTCCAGAACGGTGCGGGCGGAGGCGCCCCGAAGGGAGGCCGGCGGCTGCTGGCCGAGGAAGGTCAAGGCCAGCAGCAGATTGCGGGCAGGCTGGGTGTCGTCCAGCGCCGGGGCGTGGTTTTGTTTGCTCAGTTTCTGACCGCTGCGGTCAGTGATCACCGGGACGTGCAGCCACCGTGGGGGCGGCGCCTTAAGGGCGTGGTACATCTGCAATTGCTGAGCGGTCGTGGTCAGCAGGTCAGACCCCCGCACAATGTGGGAAATGCGCTGGTCAATGTCATCCACGATCACCGCCAGCTTGTAGGCAACAAAACCTTCTTTGCGGACGATGACCGGGTCGTCGGCTTCAGCGCGGATCCGCTGCTGCTGGGGGCCGTGTAAATCGTCCTGCCAGTGGGTGTGTGCATCCTGCAGCACAAACCGGATCGCGTGCCCCGCCGCCGTCTGTGGCCTGCTCCGGCAGTGGTTGGGGTGGTAACCGTTGGTGCCGCGCAATTCCTTGCGGGAGCAGATGCAGCGATACGCCAGACCTGTGGCTAACAATTCATTCACCGTGGCGGCGTAGGCGTCGAGCCGATCGGACTGATAGCGCACCGGCTCGTCGGAGTGCAGCTGGTGCGCATCCAGGCTGGCAAGGATCTGCTCACTGGCGAGCGGGGAGTCCCGCAGAGGGTCAATGTCTTCGATGCGGACAAGCCAGGAGCCGTTGTGGTGGCGGGCCTCAAGGTAGCTGGCAAGCGCGGTTACCAGCGAACCAAAGTGGAGTGGACCGGTGGGCGAGGGCGCAAAGCGCCCGCGGTAGTCATGCTCCCGTGCCATAGTCAGAACCGCGCCGGCCAGATGTCCCTGCCGGCGCTGGGGTGGGGGTCAGATACCAGTCTGACGCTCGCGGATTTCGGCCAGGGTTTTGCAGTCGATGCACAGCGTAGCGGTGGGTCGTGCTTCCAGCCGGCGGATGCCGATTTCTATACCGCACTGGTCGCAGAAACCATAATCGTCCTTGTCCATGCGGTCGATGGTCTGGTCAATTTTCTTGATCAGCTTGCGCTCCCGGTCCCGGGTGCGCAATTCCAGGCTGAATTCTTCTTCCTGGGTGGCCCGGTCACTGGGGTCTGCGTAGTTGGCCGCTTCCTCCTGCATGTGGGTCATGGTGCGGTCGACCTCTTCCATCAGCTCCTGTTTCCAGGACAGTAACAGGGTACGGAAGTGTTCGAGCATGTCCGCGCTCATGTATTCTTCACCTTTTTTCGATTCGTAAGGGGTGAAGTTGGTAAAACTCTCGCGTGTTTTTTCTACAGTTTTTGCCATTGAACCCGGCCTCTCTTCTTGTCCTTCAAAAGAGCGCGCTGATCTGGGTGCACTTCAGCTGATCAGGGCGCCCGTCCTGAAACGGGAATCTGCGGAAAATAGCAGATAAGGGTCAGGCGTGCCAGTCCTGTGATTTTGCTCTATCGCATTGGCGCCGTTACGGTGCTTCCGTATGATGGCTGCCTGCAATGAGCTTACCAGGAGAATAGTATGCAATTGTCTGCCCGGTTGGTCGAGGGACGTTTACTCAAACGCTATAAAAGGTTTCTTGCCGATGTGCAGCTGGCGGACGGCTCGGTGGTCACTGCCCACTGCCCCAACACCGGCTCCATGCGCGGCTGCCAGCCGGACAACGCCCGCGTCTGGCTGACCACCAATGACAACCCGAAGCGCAAACTGCGCTACACCTGGGAGTTGGTCGAGGTAGCGTCGGGGCACGTCGCCTGTATCAACACCGCCAGACCCAATGGGCAAGTCGGGGAAGCGATTGAAGCGGGTGTCATCGGTGAGCTGGCGGGTTATGCGACCCGCCGGTCGGAGGTCAGGTACGGCAGTGAGAACAGCCGCATTGACTGGCTCCTGTCGGGGCACGAGTCGCAACCGGACGCCTGGGTGGAGGTCAAAAATGTGACCCTGGCAGAAATCGCCGGGGCGCACAGCGTGCCACAGGGGTACTTTCCCGATGCGGTCACGGTACGGGGACAGAAACACCTGCGTGAGCTGATGGCGCAGGTGGCGGCCGGCGGTCGCGCGGTGTTGTGTTTTTGCGTGAATCATACCGGTATTGAGGTGGTCCGCCCGGCGGATCATATCGATCCCGCCTACGGACAGCTGTTGCGGGAAGCGGCAGCGGCGGGGGTGGAAGTTCTGGCGTACCGGGCGGATGATCTGGCGGACGGCTCGTTGCGGCTGCGCACGCCGGTGCCGGTTATACTGGCATCCTGACCAGCACGGCCCCGTCTGCCAGGGTCCATTCCAGCGGCGACAGGGCGTCCCCCTGGCAAGGGCCCGCAATGCAGGTGCCCCGGTCCGGCGTGAACAGCGCACCGTGGGTCGCACACTGAATAAACGTGCGCTCCAGGTCGAAAAACCGACCGGGCATCCAGTTCAGTTCAATGCCCAGGTGCGGGCAGCGGTTAACGTAGGCCGCAATCAGCCCGTTCAGCGAGATGACAAAGCAGGCGGTGCCATCGAGGTTGAACTCGATGGCACCGCTGCGCTGCAAATCATCGACCCGGCAGACCCGCTGCCAGGCGTGCCCGGCGCCCATCCCCTGTACCCTCAGTCAGCGGTGCCTGAGGAAGGCGCCGATGCACCGGCCAGTCGCTGGCGAATACGGTCAGCCAGCGCTTCGGCAGCGCCCTCCTGCTCGGTGTGAACGTGCGCCGTATAGGCTTGTTCTTCCGCGTTCAGAGGCTCAAGCCAGGTGGCCTGCACATCGAACAGGTCCTCGGTGGCTTCGGACGCGTCTCCCTGGCGGGCGCGGATCCATTCCCGGCGCAGGGCCAGAGGTGCTTCGCAGTAGACCAGTACAAAAGGCACGCCTTGCTCTTCGGCCACGGCCGCTAACTGGGCGCGCTCACTGGTCTTCAGGCTGGCGGCGTCCACGATCACCGAAAATCCGGCGGCCAGCAGTTGTGAGGTCAGGCGGGTCAGGCGCTGATAGGTTTTCGCGCTGGCTTCGGGGGTGTACATACGGCTGCCGGTGGCAGAATTGCTGGACTCCAGCGGTTGCAGGCCGTGCAGCCGTTTGCGTTCGATGTCTGAGCGCAGCCGAATCAGGCCCAGCTCGTTGGCCAGCACACCACTGACCGCGGTTTTACCACTGGCAGACAAGCCACAGGTGGCAAGCAGATAGCGGTCCGGTATTTCGCTGTAGGATTCTGCCAGGTTGGCATAATCCCGGTATTGCTGGACCAGTCCGGCTTTCTCGGTGTCGCCCAGCGACGGATTACCCATGGTGAACAAAGCGATTTTGGCGCGGACCAGTGCCCGGTAGGCTTTGTAGAGTGGCAGCAGGGCGAGTGCGTCGAAATCGTCGCGGTACTCCAGATAGGTGTTGAGCACCCGGTTGGCATGGCCGTATTCGCGCCGCGCTTCCAGATCCATCAGCAAGAACGCCAGATCGTTGATGACGTCGATCCAGCGGAACGGTTCGTTGAATTCGATGCCGTCAAATACGGTAACCTGATCGTCAAACACGGTGATGTTGGCCAGATGCAGGTCGCCATGGCATTCCCGGACAAAGCCGTCTTCGCGGCGCTGGCTGATCAGAGCCTGGTGCCGTTCAAAGGTTGTACGGGTCCAGTGTTCCAGACTGTCCAATTGCGGAGCCAGCTCCGGGGCGGGCAGCAGGGGCCGAATCTGGTCGAAGTTCTCCTGCATGGCGGCATACACCGCCTCCGGTGTGCCGAGCGGTTTGTCCGCTGCGACCGGCGTCAGTGTCTGGTGAAACAGGGCGGTTTGCCGGGCCAGTTCGGTGACCAGTTCGGCGGACAGGGTGCCTTGCTCCTGCCTGGCATCAAACAGATCCTGCTGGTTGAACTGACGCATGCGAATGGCGTACTCGAAGGCTTCGCCGGTGCCGCCAAGCACCGGCGCCTGGGGTGAACCGGTGATGGGTAACACTTCGAGATACAGTTTGCCCGCCAGCCGGCTGTTGAGGCGCAACTCTTCATTGCAGAAGTGCTGACGGCGGTCGAGGGTGGAAAAGTCCAGAAAGCCGAAGTCCATGGGCTTTTTGATCTTGTAGGCGTAGTCGCCGGTGAGGATGACCCAGGAAATATGAGTCTCCATCACCTGGATGTGCGAGACTGGGTGGTTGTACACGTCCGGGTTCTGCAGGGCCAGAATCAGATCATCGGTGGTTACTGAACTCACAAGTCTCTCCTCGGTCGGGGCAGGTTTTTCTGCCCGCTATCATAGCTGCCACATTACATAAATGACACAGACAGAGCCCGCGCCAGGGTGCTGATTTCGTTATAATCGCCCCATGAAAAAAACAGCCCCGAAAAAAAAGTCACGTAAAAACAACTCTCCCAGACGATCTGGCAGCAAACGGAAGCCCTGGTTCTGGCGGTTAATGATCAGGATTTTTCTGATCGCCGTCGTCATCCTCGCCGGCTGGCTGGTGTATTTGGATGCGGTGGTCACCTCCCGGTTTGAGGGCCGGCGTTTTGAAGTGCCGTCCCGGGTGTATGCGCGGCCGCTGGAACTGTACGACGGTGCCAGTATCAGTGTGGGCGCCCTGAAACGGGAGCTGGAACTGGCCGGTTACCAGCAGGGTGACGGCGTGCGGGCGGGCAGCTACACAGTATCGGGCAGCCGCTTTGTCATCAGTTCCCGGGGGTTTGTGTTCCCGGACGGGGCCGAACCCCGGCGACGGATGGCGTTGACGGTGTCGGGGGACCAGGTCACCCGGTTCCGGGTGCTGGAAGGAGCCCCATCGGCCATCGTGCGGCTCCGGCCCGCCCAGATAGGCGGCATCTATCCGGCCCACAAGGAAGACCGCGTGCTGATCCAGCTGGACGATTTACCCCCCTATTTTGAGGCCGCCTTGCTGGCCGTGGAAGATCGTGATTTTTACCACCACCACGGCGTCGCGCCCCTGTCCATTGCCCGCGCACTCTGGGCAAACCTGCAGGCCGGACGGGTTGTTCAAGGTGGCAGTACCTTGACGCAGCAGTTGGTGAAGAACTTCTTTCTGAGCCGCGAGCAGACCTTGGTGCGCAAGGGCAACGAAGCCCTGATGTCGCTGTTGCTGGAACTGCATTACGACAAACAGGATATTCTGGAAACCTACCTGAACGAGGTCTATCTGGGGCAGGCGGGCGCGCGGGGCATCCACGGCTTCGGGCTGGCCAGCCAGTTTTACTTTGGTGAGTCCTTGCGCGACCTGTCGTTGTCGCAACTGGCACTGCTGGTGGGTATGGTCAAAGGCCCCAGTTATTACGATCCGCGCCGTCACCCCGAGCGCGCCATGGCGCGGCGTAATCTGGTGATCCGGCTGTTGCAGGACAGTGGCCAGATCGATGCGGGTCAAGCCGCCCGGGCTCAGGCCCGGCCGTTGGGGGTCACCGCACGACCTTCCTACAGCGAAAACCGCTACCCGGCGTTTATCGATCTGGTGCGCCGCCATCTGGCACGGGACTACCGAGAGGAAGACTTGCAAAGCGAAGGGCTGCGCATCTTCACCACACTCAACCCCTCGATTCAGTACGCCGCGGAATACGCGGTGCAGCATACCGTCAAGCAGCTGGCCGGGCGGGCCCGGGGAGGGGAACTGGAAGCGGCCATGGTGGTCACTGCACGGGACAGCGGCGAGGTGCTGGGCGTAGTGGGCGGTCAGGACCCGGGATTTGTGGGCTTCAACCGGGCGCTGGATGCATGGCGCCCGATAGGCTCCTTGATGAAACCCTTTGTGTACCTTGCCGCCTTGCAGCAGGCGGACAAATACACTTTGGTCACACCGGTGACCGACTCCGGGTTTGCCCTGGTGTTCGATGATGGCCAACGCTGGGAACCACGGAATTACGACCGGGAAGAGCGGGGTGAGGTGCCCCTGCACCTGGCGCTGTCCCGCTCATACAACTTGCCGGCGGTACGTGTCGGTCTGGATGTCGGCGTGGACGCAGTGGTTGACACCCTGCAGAAACTGGGTGTCGACCATGCAGTGTCGGAATACCCGTCGATGCTGCTGGGGGCAGCCTCAATGACCCCAGTGACGGTAGCGCAGATCTACCAGGGGCTGGCGACATCGGGTTTCAATACGCCATTGCGCAGCATCCGTCAGGTAACCGACGCGCAGGGTAACGCCTTGTCCCGCTACCATCTGGCGGTCAATCAGGTGGTCGATCCGGCGGCGGTGCATCTGGTGCAATACGCGATGCAGGAAACCATGCGTGAGGGCACCGGGCGCTCGGCCTACCGCTTTGTGTCGCCGGATTTGAGTCTCGCCGGCAAGACCGGAACCACCGACGCAGGTCGGGACAGCTGGTTTGCGGGCTTCAGTGGGGACCTGCTTGCGGTAACCTGGGTGGGGCGGGATGATAACGGCGAGACATCGCTTACCGGTGCCACCGGTGCGCTGCCTATCTGGTCCGGATTTATGGCGCAAGTTCCCCAGCACGGGTTTGCTCCGGTGGTGCCGGACGGGGTGAATTATCACTGGGTGGACCCATCGGCGCAGGCGCTGACTGAGGAGTACTGCCAGAATGCCCGCCTCATGCCGTTCATTGCGGGCAGTGAGCCCACGCAGAAGGTCACTTGCAATGGCGGTCTGACACGAAAATTACAAGGTTGGTTTGAGGGTATCTTCCGATGAACAGATTACCACGACAGTTTGCAGCCCTGATCGCCATTTCGGTAATGCTTGCCGGGTGTGCCAGTGGTCCGGGCGGGACCATTTATGTGCCCGCGAACGCCCCTCCTGGCCCAGCGCCCACCCCGGAAGCGCCGCAGCCTGCCTACCCCCCCACCCGAGCGGCATGCGCCCCCCGCTGCGCCAGCGCCGCAGCGGGACGCTCCGGCGTCACCACGGTATCAGGATGCCGCAGAACGCCTGTCGCCCGCGGCCGCCGGATTGATTCGCGAGGCAGATGCATTGCTGGCCCGCGGGGAGGTTCGGGGGGCAATCAACAGACTGGAACGGGCGCAGCGCATCTCGCCACGCTCATCGGAAGTGTATTTCAAGTTGTCGCAAGCCTACGTGGCACAGAACAACCTGGGCGCGGCCGAACAGTTTACCCTCAAGGGGTTGTCGTTGACGGGCAGCAACGTCAGGCTGCAGCGTGCCGGTTGGTCGTTGCTGGCAGACATCCGCCGCGCCCGCGGTAACCTAGCAGGCGCGGATCAGGCCGAGGCCAGAGCTGCCGCGTTGTGATTCGGCCGGACGTCCGGACGACCGGTCACAGGGTCGCCATGACCCGTGCCGCGGCGGCGATGGTGTAGTCAACGTCTTCGTCGGACATGGCCGCGGAGGCGAAACCGGCTTCAAATGCGGAAGGGGCCAGATACACGCCTTCCTTTAACATACCCTGGAAAAAACGGCCGAAGCGCTCGGTATCGCATTGCATCACCTGGTCGAACCGGGTGATGCTGCGCTCTTCGGTGAAGAACAGGCCAAACATGCCGCCCACACCCTGCACGGTGAGGGGGATACCCGCCTCGTCAGCCGCCGCCTTGATGCCATCACGCACCCGCGCGGTTTTGGCCGCCAGCCGGTCGTGAAAGCCCGCTTCGGTAATCGCGTTCAGTGCGGCCAGCCCGGCGGTCATCGCCAGCGGATTGCCAGACAAGGTGCCCGCCTGATACACCGGCCCCAGTGGTGAAATTTGCTCCATGATGGCGCGCTTGCCACCGAAGGCACCGACTGGCAGACCACCGCCAATCACCTTGCCGAGTGTGGTCAGGTCCGGGGTCACGCCGTAGTGCTGCTGGGCACCGCCGAGGGCCACCCGGAAGCCGGTCATCACTTCGTCAAAGATCAGTACGGTGCCGTGTTGGTCACAGACGTCGCGCAAGGCTTCCAAAAAGCCTGGCACCGGCGGAATGCAGTTCATGTTACCGGCGACGGGCTCAACAATGATGGCCGCAATTTCATCGCCCATCCGGGCAAAGGTATTGCGGACGCCCTCAATGTCGTTGTAATCCAGGGTCAGGGTGAGCTCCGCCAGACTCGCGGGGATACCCGGTGAGTTGGGTTCGCCAAGGGTCAGGGCGCCCGAACCGGCTTTGACCAGCAGCGAGTCGACGTGGCCGTGGTAGCAGCCTTCAAATTTAACGATCTTGTCACGACCGGTATAGCCGCGAGCCAGACGAATGGCGCTCATGGTGGCTTCGGTGCCTGAATTGACCATACGCACCAGCTCAATGGAGGGCACCAGTTCGCACACTTTTTTGGCCATTTCAGTTTCAATGGCGGTGGGGGCACCATAGCCCACACCCAGATCGACCTGCTGATGCAGGGCCGCTTTGATGCGCGGATCCGAATGGCCGAGAATCATCGGCCCCCAGGAGCCAATGAAATCGATGTAACGCCGGTCGTCTTCATCGTACAGGTAGGCGCCCTCGGCGCGTTTGAAAAACAGCGGGGTACCGCCGACCCCGCGAAACGCCCGCACCGGTGAGTTGACGCCACCGGGAATGTATTTCTGGGCCTGGGCGAACAGATTTTCGGATTGAGACATGGTATGCAACTCCGGTTGGTAGATCAGAGAAATAGGGGATGATGGCGGGCGATCAGTGTGCTGATAGCACGCGCCTGATGTTCGACGTCCTCCGTCGCAAACAGCCCGCCGACCACCGCCAGCAGGTCGGCGCCGGCTTTGATCAGGGTGTCGCCGTTTGCGGTGGTAATGCCGCCGATCGCGGTGATGGGCAGGTCCAGTGCCGCCGCTTCAGCCAGCACGCGGGGGTCGGCCGCGCTGGCGTCCGACTTGGTGTGGGAATGGAAAAACCGCCCGAACGCCAGATAGTCCGCCCCGGCAGCGCGGGCCTGATGGGCCAGCTTGAGACTGCCGTGGCAGGTAACACCAATAATCGCTTCGTCGCCCAGCAATGCCCGGGCATCCGCGACGGAGCCGTCGTCTTGCCCCAGGTGTACGCCGGCGGCCTGTATTCGCTGAGCCAGGCGCGGGTCGTCATTGACTAGCAGGGGCACACCATGGGACCGGCATACCGCCTGCAGGCTTTGGGCGATGTGCAACCGTTCCGTATCGGTAGAGGTTTTATCACGATACTGGACCATCACGGCGCCCCCACGGATTGCCGCGTCGACCGCACCGGCAATGGTGTGTGCAGAGAGGAGCTGGCTGTCGGTAACCGCATAAAGGCCCGGTTTGAGCCCTTTGGCAAAGGTACGGCCGCTCATGATGACGCCGGTGACGGGGCAGTGCTGCGATCAGGAACAGGTTGCCCGCTGCCCACCGCCAGCGCGCGGTCGATTGCCGCGGAGACGAAACGTTGCGCACTCTCTATGGCTGCTTCCAGGGGCAGCCCGGCCGCCCGGCCAGCGGCAATGGCGGCCGCCAGGGTGCAGCCGGTACCGTGGTATTCGCCGCCGACCCGCTTCACCGCCCATTGCTGGGGGTGTCGCTGCTGGCGGTAGAGAGTGTTAATAATGTCCGGTCCCTCACCGTGGCCGCCGGTCACCAGCACTGAAGGACAACCGGCGTCGAGAAGACGGGCGACTGCTTGGGTTTCCTGGTCACTGTGGCCCAGCAGTGCTACCTCGACCCCATTGGGGGTAATCACGTCGGCGTGGCTGAACAGCTGCTGTGTCATCGACTCAATCAGCGCCTGGTCCGCCAGATCACCGCCGCCGGCCGCTTTGATCACCGGGTCAACAATCAGGGGCAACTCCGGATGTCGGGTCAGGAATTCCAGCAATACGGCAACCACCCCGGCGTTGCCGAGCGCGCCGGTTTTGACCGCATGGATCGGGGTGTCGCCTTCGAGGCATTCAAGCTGTGCCCGGATCAGTTCCGCTTCCACCGGGGTGGCGCCGTGTACGTTGCAGGTATCCTGCACCGTCAGGCAGGTCAGTACCGGCAGCGGGTGCGCCCCCAGCGCGGTAATCGCCTGGATATCCGCCTGTATGCCGGCACCGCCGGAAGGGTCAAGACCTGACAAAACCAGTACTTGGGGGCGATGTTGAAGGTTGATAGTGCTCACTCCTCAAAAAGGTCGTACTGTGGCCAGGATAATGACGGCCACCAGAATCAACACAGGAAATTCATTGAACCAGCGATAGAACACATGCGTACGGGTGTTGCTGTCATCCCGGAACACCTTGACCAGATGACCGCAATAAAAATGATAGGCCACCAGCACCGCGATCAGGGCCAGTTTGGCGTGTAGCCAGCCCTGGCTCAGGTAACCTGCTGCATTGTAGCTCACCAGCCAGCCCCCGAACAAAAGGGTCGCCACCATCGACGGTGTGGTAATGCCCCGGTACAGCTTGCGCTCCATGGTCTTAAAGCGCTCCCGTCCGGGGACGTCCTCACAGGCCGCGTGATAAACGAACAGGCGCGGCAGGTAAAACAGCCCGGCAAACCAGCACACCATGGCAATCAGGTGAAGGGCCTTAATCCACAACATGAACATACTCCAGGGGTCAATTACGGCGGTATTGGTAATAACTCTCGATATCGGACTTCAGCACCACCCCGTAAATTCGCTGGATCATCGGTGCCGCATGCCGGTGTACATAGAGGGCTTCGGTCTCGGTCTGGTCAAATATGTCCATCGCTTCTTCCAGAGTGGCCTGGTATTGCACCGCACTGATATCACGCCGGTGGGCGGGGATTTCCATCAGGTCGATGGTCTCTGGCCGTTCGGTGGACTTTTCTCTGGACTCGGTGGCCACATCCTCCAGGTAGCGGGCCAGATCCGCCCCCAGCATCAAACTGGTGGGGCCTTTGCTGCCTTCGACAATCAGCCATTTTGGCTCTGACCTCAGCAAGTCAGTGGCTTCATCGAAAGACAGATTGCGGGGCGTGCGCCGCAGATCACGGTTCATGATGGCGCCAACGGATACGCGCCGCAAGGCCTGAATAACCGGTGAGCTCTGATAACTCAGCCCCTGGCTTTTGAGGGTGGCGATAAACAGGGATTTTTTGCCAAACACCTCGCTGGTGATCAGGCCCGACACGGTGATGACGAGCATTCCCGGAAGAATGATATGAGGGTTCATGGTCAGCTCCAGCAGCGCCATTAAGGCGGCCAGCGGTGCCTGCAAGACCGCGCCCATCATCGCCCCCATGCCCAGCATGGCGTAGAAACCAACTGAGGACGCCAGGTCCGGGGCCAGATAAGCGCCTACCAGCCCCATGGCGCCGCCGAGGGTGGCGCCCATAAAGATGGACGGACCGATAATGCTATTGGGCAGGCCCAGCCCCAGGGTAATCGCGGTTATCACCACTTTGGCGGCTCCGGCGGTGAGCAGCAACAAGAAGGGCAGGTTGCCGTCGATGGCCTGGCCCACAGTGTCGTAGCCAATGCCCATGACCTCGGGGACGAGCAGGGCAAAGGGCACCATCACCAGTCCGGCAATGGCGAGCCGCAACAACACCGGACGTTTATGAAAGCGCCCTGCGAACTCCACCAAAAAGATAAACAGCGCTGCGGCTGCACCAATAAACACCGCAATGGCCAGAATCCACGGAATTTCCAGCAGTGAGTTCATGGTCAGCACCGGCACGCTGAAGGCAGGATCGGAGCCGTAAAACACCTGGCTCACCACCGCGGCACTGACCGCCGCAAGTATGATGGGGGTGAACCCGGCGATGGTGTATTCCATCATCACCACCTCCATCGCAAAGATCACGCCGGCAATCGGCGTGTTGAAGGACGCCGCAATGGCGGCCGCGCAGCCGCAGGCAACCAGCGTCCGGATGCTGTTGTTGGGCAGGCGCATCCACTGGCCCATGAGACTGGAAAAGGCCGCGCCCAGATGCACCGCGGGGCCTTCACGGCCAGCGGACTGCCCGGTGATGACGGTACCCACCCCCACCACAAACTGGATCACCGCGCTGCGGAAGGTAATGTAGCCCTGGTGGTAGTTAAGGCGCTCCATCACGTGCACAACACCGACTTTCCGATCCGACGTGCTAAGACGGTGCAGAAACAGGCCGATGGACAAGGCGCCGGCCAGCGGAAGTAACCCGCGGGTCAGCATGTCCAGGTGCTCAAAGGCTTCCGAGTCGTTCCCTGGCAGGAAGTGTTCCAGCGGCAGCTCGATGGCGCGGCGAAACAGAATGATCACCAGGCCAGTGCCAATTCCGGACAACAGGCCCAGTAAGGCCAGTTGTGGCAGCGCATCAACACCGGACAGCCGCCGGCGAAACATGGGGATCAGATTGTCGGCAAACAGACGCCGGGGATTGCGCATGGTGGCCTGGGTTCCGGTTGACAGTGGGCAGGATTCGTATAGATATTGTAACCACCCCTGTTAGGGGTGCAATAAGTCATAGGGTTATCGTGGTAGACTAACCTTTTACATTCATCGCCTCTCTGATGCTTTGGTCGGGGGGCAGGCAGGCTCTGGAGTGGCACGTGATTAAAATAGGCATTGTTGGGGGCACGGGTTATACCGGAGTGGAGCTGTTGCGGATTCTGGCCTCGCACCCGGAGGCCGACGTGCGTTGCATCACTTCACGGTCGGAGGCCGGTGTGCCGGTCGCAGACATGTATCCCAATTTGCGCGGTCATTACGACCTCGCTTTCAGCGAACCCGACCCCGCCACACTGGCAGCCTGTGATCTGGTGTTTTTCGCAACACCCCACGGGGTTGCCATGCACATGGTGCCCGAGTTGCTGGCCCGGGGTGTACGAGTGGTGGATCTGTCGGCGGATTTCCGCCTGCGGGATCTGGACGTCTGGGCCCAATGGTACGGCACGCCCCACGAAAGCAGCGAATGGGCGGCCAGGGCCGTGTACGGTCTGCCGGAAACGGCGCGGGAGCAGATTCGCGAGGCGCAATTGGTGGCCAACCCCGGTTGCTACCCGACGGCTGTGCAACTGGGTTTTCTGCCCTTGTTGGAAAATAACCTGGTGAATCCGGCCATGTTGATCGCGGATGCCAAATCCGGCACCAGTGGTGGTGGACGTCAGGGTTCGATCGGTTTGCTGCAGGGCGAAGTCGGGGAGAGTTTCAAGGCCTATGGGGCGTCCGGCCATCGTCATCTTCCCGAAATACGCCAGGAATTGGTGGCCGCGGCGGGTAATCAGCCGGTCGGTGTCACCTTTGTGCCCCATCTGGTGCCGATGATTCGCGGTATCGAGGCCACACTGTACGCGCAACTGAATGATCCGGCGGATTTTGAACGCTTGCAGAGCCTGTACGAAACCCGCTATCTGCACGAGCCCTTCGTTGACGTGATGCCGGCCGGCAGTCACCCGGAAACCCGCAGTGTGCGTGGTGTGAATATGTGCCGGATGGCGCTGCACCGCCAGGAAGACAGTGCAGTGGTGGTGGTCACCTCGGTCATCGACAATCTGGTCAAAGGCGCTGCGGGCCAGGCCGTGCAGAACATGAACATCATGTTCGGACTGGACGAGACGGCGGGGCTGACTGCGCCGGCCATGCTGCCATAGGTCTCCCGGTGAGTCGCAAAAAACCTGAATATGTGGTGGTGCGCCATCAGCCCGGCCGGGTCTGGTGGGGGCTGTTGGTGCTGATCCTGTGCACCTGCGCGGCGGCCGCAGTGGGTTACCAGGTCGGGCAGACGCAGGGGGACGAGCACTTCACTCGGGTGCTGCAATCCCGCGACGCCCTGTTGGCTTCCGAAGCAACCCTCAAAACCCGGCTGATGGAAGCGGAGCAGCGGGTGATCCAACTCGAGCGGGGGCGAAGCATGGACACCCAGGCCCTCAACCAGGCGCGACGTTCGCTGACCGAACTGGAAACCACGATTGCGGGGTTAAAGTCGGACCTGACATTTTACAAGACCATCATGGCGCCGTCCGCGGTCAGCAAAGGGTTGCAGGTCGATCAACTGACCATCCAGCCGGCCCGGGGTGAACAAGACTACGCCTTCAAGCTGGTGCTCACCCAGGTCGGTGGCAACAAGAACTTTATCAGCGGGGTGGTGGCGGTGAGTGTGATGGGGCTGCGGCACGGTGAGCAGGAAATCATCGCCCTGCGGGATCTGTCACCGGATATTAAAGACCTCGGGGTGAAATTCAGATTTCGTTATTTTCAGGATATTGAAGGGCGTTTGTCGTTTCCCGAGGGGTTCGAACCGATCGAGGTTCAGGTGGTGGCGAAGTCTCAGGGACGCAGGCCGACGCAGTCCGAAAGAACATTTGATTGGCATGAGTTGACGGAGAGTTAACAGATGTTTGGCAAGAAAAAACAGGCCGTTCGCCGGCCCGCTGGGCAATTTGACACCATGGTGTCCGCGAAAACCGCCATCGAGGGCGATGTCCACTTTTCCGGAGGGCTGCACGTCGACGGTAAAGTGCGCGGTAAAATTACCGCCGATGACACCGGCGAAGCCATCTTGCGCATTTCCGAAGCCGGTGAAGTGCGCGGCGATATAGTTGCCCCCTACGTGATCGTCAACGGCACCGTGCATGGGGATGTTTACGCTGGTGTGCACCTTGAATTGGCGGCCAAGGCGTCCATCCATGGCAATGTCTATTACAACCTGATCGAAATGGCCATGGGCGCGGCGGTCAATGGCAACCTGGTGCACCAGCAGGAATCCGCTGGTTTGCTGGAGCAGTATCCCGGTAACCAATCCGTTACCCTGGATCAGGACGAGCGGGCCGGTGAGGAGAAGGTTGCCGAGCTTGCAGAGTAGTTGACTGCTTTGGTCGGGAATACCATAATTGCTTACGATTCGCTCAATGTGTACCGGAGGCCAGCTTGAGTTTAGTACAGGAACAGATACCCACCCCGCTGTTTTTCAGCGATAACGCGGTAGCCAAAGTACGAGCACTGGTGGAAGAGGAAGAGAACCCGGCACTTAAATTGAGAGTGTTTGTCA
This sequence comes from Marinobacter sp. X15-166B, assembly GCF_001752365.1. GTDB lineage: Bacteria > Pseudomonadota > Gammaproteobacteria > Pseudomonadales > Oleiphilaceae > Marinobacter. The sequence goes on from NZ_MEIY01000001.1 coordinate 1,856,032, forward strand.
CCGGTGGTGGCTGTTCAGGGTTTCAGTACGGGTTTTCTTTTGAAGACCATCAGGAAGAAGACGACACTGCCATCGAAAAAGCCGGCATGACTTTGCTGGTCGACCCGATGAGCTATCAGTATCTCATCGGTGCCACAATTGATTATCAGGAGGGGCTGCAGGGCTCCCAGTTTGTGGTCCAAAACCCGAACGCCAGCTCCACCTGCGGTTGCGGAGCTTCCTTCACCATCTGACCGGGCATCATTCCGGCCGGCTTTCATTGAACGGGCCCGAGCGAGCACCTAGGGCCAGTACACCCCCCCCAGAATGCGTCCGCCGGATGCGCCCGTGACGTCCGGCAAATTGCCCGGACGTTTTTCCATGGTCTGTTGCGCCAGCCAGGCGAATGCAATGGCCTCCACCCATTGGGCATGAATGCCCAGTTCGTCGGTAATACTCACCGGGCAGGGCGCGCAGGCCCGTCTGAGCTGGTTCATCAACTCGTCGTTGTATACCCCGCCGCCGCAGGCAAATATCTTGAGTGATCCGGACTCGGGGAGCTGGTGGGTAATGGTGGTCACCGTCAGTTCCAGCAGGGTGCGTTGAATATCGGCGCCCGTTGCATCGGGATGGCGGTTGAGAAACGTTTTCAGCCACTGCAGATTGAATTTCTCTTTTCCGGTGCTTTTCGGGGGCGGGAGCGAAAAATAAGCGTCCGAGAGCAAGTCGTTGAGCAGATCCTGATGGATGCGTCCTTCGCTTGCCCAGCGGCCGTTCTGGTCAAAGGGTTTGCCGGTCTGGTCCTGGCACCAGGCGTCCAGCAACGCATTGCCGGGTCCGGTATCAAAACCGAGGGTGGTTTGGCCTGAGTTGCCCGGTAACCAGCTAATGTTGGCGATGCCGCCGATATTGAGGATGCAGCGGTCTTCGTCCGGGTGCGCAAAAAACGCCTGATGAAACGCGGGGGCCAGTGGTGCGCCTTCGCCGTGGGCGGCGAGATCACGCCGCCGAAAGTCCGCAACGGTGGGGATGCCCGTACGTTCAACAATGATGTTGGGGTCCCCCAGTTGCATCGAAAACGGGTGTGCGCTGCGGGGCTGGTGGCGCACAGTCTGGCCATGGCTGCCGATTGCGGTGACCTGGCTGGCAGTCAGGCCGCTAAGTTCCAGTGCGGCGCAGGCGGCCTGCGCAAACAATTGGCCGATCTGATGATCCAGTTCGCCTAATTCGTCCGGGTTGGCCTTGTTCTGACTGGCAGCGATGATGCGCTGCCGGAGCGTCGTGCCGTAGTGGGTGGTGTGCGTGGCCAAAAGTTCGGGCTGCGAGCCGGCGAAAGACACCAGCGCGGCGTCGATGCCATCCATGCTGGTGCCGGACATCAGCCCGATGTACAGATCGCTGGCGGACGCCATGTTATTCGCCCTGGGCCAGGGTGATCCGATTGACTTCCTGATGAGCAGCAAGCTGGGCCAGAGCCCCCTGGGTGGCCGCTTTGAAATGCGCTAACTGCGCTTTGGGGACGGGGGCTGCGTCAGGCAGCTTGACCGTGACCGGGTTACGGTGGGTGCCGTTGACCCGGAATTCATAGTGCAAGTGAGGTCCGGTCGCGAGGCCGGTAGCGCCCACATAACCAATGATCTGCCCTTGCTTGACCCGTGTGCCGGATTTGATACCGCGTCCGTATTTGCTCATGTGCGCGTACAACGTGGTGATGTTGTTGCCGTGCTGCAGCACAACCGTGTTGCCATATCCGCCTTTCCGTCCCACATGGATAACCCGGCCGTCCCCGGTCGCCTTGATCGGTGTACCGGTTGCCGCAGCGTAGTCGGTACCCTTGTGCGCACGGATAGTGTTCAGCACAGGGTGGCGGCGCTGCAAATTAAAATTCGACGAAATACGCGCAAAATCAACCGGTGTGCGCAAGAAGGCTTTGCGCATGCTGCGGCCCTCAGGGGTGTAATAGTTGGAAACCCCGTTTTCATCGGTGTACAGCACCGCAGCCAGTTCGCGGCCACGGTTGGTGAAACTGGCGGACAGGATTTTGCCGTGATCAATTTTTTCACCGTCCAGGTACAGCTCTTCGTAGACCAGACTGAATCGGTCACCTTCCCGAACTTCCAGCACAAAGTCGATGTCCCAGCCGAAGATGCCGGCCAGTTCCATGGTCAGCTTGTCGCTCAGGCCGGCAGCCTGGCCGGCTCCAAACAGCGAACTTGTGATTTCCGCTTGTGCATAGACGGTACGCACTTCGGGCTCCCGTAACACCTGTTTGCCGGTAAAGCCTGTTTCGGTGCGTTCAATTTGCAGCGACTCGGTGCGGCTGCGGGTCAGAACCAGCGCTTCGAGGTCGTGGTCGGCATTTTCAGCAAAGGCGATGGTTTCGCCGGCGTAGAGTTTTTGAATGTCGCTGGCCACGCCCTCCCCGTTTATTACCGAGAGCATGAGTCCGTCGTTGTAGCCGGCGCGCTTGAACAGGCCCGAGAGGGTGTCCCCTCGTTTTACCTCAAATTCTGTCCAGGTGAGGGCAGGCTCGGCCGGGATGTCTGTCTCGGTGGTTGCCGTTACACCGGGTGCTGCGGAGGTGGCCTCAGCCGGCGACAGGCTGGCCTTGGGGCTGGCGAGGGCATCAGCGGATTGGCTCGATGGCGTGTGGCTGGTGGGCAGGGCGGTTCCGTAATGGGTGTCTATGGCGACCGACATGCGCTTGGCTTCGACCTCGGCGCTGGGGCTGAATATCATTGCCGTGCCAATCACTGCGCCAATAACAATAGCGGCGGCCAGGTGTGCTCTGGGGAATTTTTTAAACACGTAAAAACCTATAAAAATGGACGTCTCGAAATGATTGATAGCGTAAATAGCCGAGCCACCGCCATCCTATTAAGCAAGTCCACTAAGATTACCGTATAAAAAGCACACAGCATAGAGCTTGCGGGCGCGGATTTTCTCATTGCGCATTGCTATAATGCGCCCCCTGCATCGTGATCGACTGCCCATTGAGTGCGCAGTGTATATTGTATCTGTCCTGGTGGTAGGCCCGGTGTTACGTGGTTGGGCTCTGTAGCCTCCTGTAGTCAACTTCATTATTGGAGAATCTTCGTTCATGACATCAATTGACGACGCGCTGGCCATAATAACTCGCGGTATAGATGAGTTAATCCCTGAAGAAGAGCTTGTCGCCAAGCTGAAGTTGGGCCGGCCGCTCCGGATCAAGGCGGGTTTTGATCCCACCGCGCCGGATCTGCACCTGGGGCACACCGTGCTGCTGAACAAATTGCGTCAGTTTCAGGATCTCGGGCATGACGTCATTTTTCTGATTGGCGATTTCACCGGCATGATCGGCGATCCCAGTGGTAAGAGTGCAACCCGCCCGCCGCTCACCAAAGAGCAGGTGGCCGCGAACGCCGTGACCTATAAAGAGCAAGTGTTCAAAGTGCTGGATCCGGCTAAAACCCGGGTGGTGTTCAATTCAGAATGGATGGACCAGCTCGGTGCGGCAGATATGATCAAGCTTGCCGGGCAGTACACCGTGGCCCGCATGCTCGAGCGCGATGATTTCAGCAAGCGCTACAAGACAGAACAGCCCATAGCCATCCACGAGTTTCTGTACCCCCTGATCCAGGGCTACGACTCCGTTGCCCTTGAGGCGGATGTAGAGTTGGGTGGCACGGATCAGAAATTCAATCTGCTGATGGGGCGCGCAGTGCAAAAGGCCTATGGACAGGCCTCCCAGGTCATTCTCACCGTGCCGATTCTGGAGGGGCTGGACGGGGTGCAGAAAATGTCCAAGTCCCTGGGTAACTACATAGGAGTGAATGATGCCCCTGGCGAAATGTTCACCAAGCTGCTCTCAATCCCGGATGAGTTGCTGTGGCGTTATTTCGAGTTGTTGAGCTTCCGTCCACTTCATGAAGTTGAAGAGTACCGACAGGCGGTTGCAGGCGGGGCCAATCCACAGGAGTACAAGCGCCTGCTGGCCGATGAGATAATCACCCGCTTCCACGGAGCAGAAGCTGCCCGCACGGCTCATAGTTCCGCGGGTAATCGGGTTGCTTTGGGGCAGATCCCCGATAACGTCCCGGAAGTGGAGGTGTCGCTCGAAGGGATGGAGCAGCTGCCGGTGGCAACAGCGCTGCGAAAAGCCGGGTTGGTGAAGAATGGTGCGGCTGCCCGGGATGTGTTGGCGCGGGGCGCTGTTTATATAGACGGCGTCCAGTTAGAGGGCGAGAAGATGTTTGCGCTGGGCGACAGTGCAGTGATCCAGGCGGGAAAGAAGAAAATTGCTCGCATTTTGGTCACGGATTGAGCAGAATGGGTGTGGTCAGCGGTTTTTTGCCGAAAAAGCGAAAAAGCCGTTGACACCTCCGCCCAGCGCTGTAGAATGCGCATCTCTTTCGAGGGGAGCACCGCTGAGGTGGTCCGGTAATCGGAAGTAACCGTTTGATTAGGTTAAAGAATTTGAGTTCTGAATTCTTTTGAGAAATCGGTTGACAAGGTGGTGAGTTGCTCTATAATTCGCCGCCTTGATGAGTTGGCCGGCAGGCTTGCAAGGGTGGTTTTGAGGGTTGCAGTGCTTCAAAACGAATTGCAACATAGCGGTTGACAGGGTGGTTGGAAGCGGTATAATGCGCCACCTGATTTACGAAGTAACGGGTTGATTCGATTGAGTTTGTTTTTAGTCTCTCTCGAAAATAACCGTTGACAAGGCGGCAGGGTTCGGTAGAATG
>NZ_MEIY01000001.1:1860759-1864344 GCF_001752365.1 Marinobacter sp. X15-166B
TCTGCTGCCGGGGCATTTTTATTTACAGATACGATGCCTGCTGTGTACTACCATGGCCCCATGTGACCCGCGTGCCAAAGGCACGCGCAGGACGCGGGAGCGCAGCGACGGCGGGCCCGAAGGGCCGAAGGCCGCCAGGCCTGAGCAAGGCAGGTCATCGTCAGACTCTTAAATATAAAATGCCCCGGCAGCCTAGCTGCCGGGGCATTTTTTTTGCCAATACGATCACCTGCTGCCACTAACACGGCTCCCAGGTGACCCGCGTGCTGTAAGTACGCACAGTACGCACAGGACGCAAGGGCACCGCGTCGGCGGGTACCTTAACGGGCATAAACCCAAAGGGCCGCAGGCCTGGGCAAGGCAGGTCATCGTCAGACGCTTACTACCAAAAGCCCCAATCGCTCATGCGGTTGGGGCTTTTTTGTGGTTACAGTGCAGCCCTGTGAAGTGGGACCGGGTCTGCCGGGTGTAAATCAGGGTGCAGAAGGCTCAGAGGCCCTTATGGGCCATGGGGCAGAGGGTAGGGCAGGGTTCGGGGCCGGGGCTGCCCAAGTGTCCACACCGCCCGCACTGGGCGCAGCCGGCGGCAGTGGGTGGCCGGCGCTCTGGATGATTGCTCCCGCGAAGGGTTGTGGGAGATTGCGTCAGCAGTTTTGTTTTTTGGACTCGCCTGTTGTTTAATCTCGCTCACTTTCTGGTGTTATCGTACGGGCGAAGGGTTATGAAAACAAAAGTGCTGTTGGGCCTGCTGGCAGATCAGAGAATACATTCGGGTCAGTCGCTGGCCGAGGTGCTTGGGGTCAGCCGAACCGCTGTGTGGAAGCAGGTACAAAGGGCGGTCGACCGGGGTTTTCCAATCGAAACGCTACGCGGCCAGGGGTACCGGCTGACCAGGGCGGTGGATCTGTTGGATCACGAGACGATTGTCAGTGCCTTGCCGGAAACCGATCGTTCCCGCGTCTCGCTACGGGTTTTTGACAGCGTTAACTCCACTAATGCGGAGATTGCCGAGGCGCGGCGCGCGGGTGACACGGGTATTCTGGTGTGCGTGGCTGATATGCAGAGCGCCGGTCGGGGGCGACGCGGTCGGGATTGGCTGAGCCCGCGGGGCGAAAATGTCTACGCCAGTTTCGGGTTGACCTTGCACGGCGGCTTCGCTTCGCTGGATGGGTTGAGTCTGGTGCTGGGTATTGCGGTTGCCGAGGCTCTGGAGAGTCTCGGTGCGGACAGCGTACAGTTAAAGTGGCCCAATGATGTGCTGGTTGCCGGTGCAAAGATCGGGGGGATTCTGATTGAACTCCAGGGGGAGCTTGAAGAGGGGCGGGTCAATCTGATCGCGGGAATCGGGCTCAACGTCCACATGCAGGACGCCCCGGGTATCGAGCAGGCGTGGACGAGTCTGGCGCGGGCGTTTCCGGCGGTTACCTGGCAGCGTAACCAGATCATTGCTGCCCTGATCAGTGCGGTGGTATCGGCGACTGAGCGATTCGACGCACAGGGGTTCGAAGTGTTCCGTGAGCGTTGGGTTCAGCGGGATTTTCTGGTTGGCAAGGCGTTGAATGCTTTGGGCGGTGAGTTGTCGGGCGTGGGGGTCGGTGTGGATGGGCAAGGTAATTATCTGATTGACAGCAACAGCGGTCGGCAAGCCGTTCGGGCAGGAGAAATCAGTTTGCGGGTTGAATCGTGAAGCTCTTCATCGATATGGGGAATACGTTCCTCAAGTGGCAGCTGAGGCGTGATAGTCTGGTGGTCGGTTCAGGTCGTGGCGAGTTCCATGCCGCAAGGCTCTTCGATGCCGCCAAGCGGCATGGCGCCGAATTGAAAGGCGTGGAAGTGTCTTCAGTGGCAGCCGAGGAGCGCCAGCAGGACTTGGTAGCGATACTCCGAGAATGGACTCCGGCGCCGGTTCGCTTTCACTGGACGGAGGCAGAGCGCAACGGCCTGGTGTGTGCTTACCAGGCACCCGAGACCATGGGTGTAGACCGTTGGCACGCTCTGTACGGCTGCTGGGCAGTCGGCGCGGCTCCGTTCATGGTTGTGGATGCGGGCAGCGCGGTGACTGTCGACGTGGTCGGCGCAGAAGGCCGCCATCTCGGGGGGTATATATTGCCAGGTCGTGGGATGATGCTGCGCAGTCTCCGTCGGGATGTGGCGCGGGTCGGGTTCGGTGAGCATGCGCTGCACGATGTGGGGCTGGGAAAGTCGACCTCAGAGTGTGTGTATCACGGTTTTGCATGGATGTGGCAGGGAATGGTGGAGCAGGTGAAAGCGGTTGCCGCACGCGAGGGTATTGCCCGTGTTTATATTACCGGAGGGGATGCCAGTCAGTTGATTGCGCTCGGGCTGGAGGGGTGGCATGAACCTGATCTGGTGATCAACGGGTTGGCCGCTGTCGTTGCAGAGCTGGACCAGGGATGAAGTGGGTCGCATTGATTCTGTTGTGCGTCAATGTCGCGCTGTGGCTCGGAATCGGGCTGCCTCCGGCGGCAATGGAGCGGCAGGGGGTGGATGGGCGGCTGCCGAGGGTGGCGCAGTTGCAGCCGGCGCCGCCTCAGCACCAATCCCGGGATTCTGCCCCGGTGCAGGAGTACTGCTTTACCGTAGGCTGGTTTGACGACGCTGAGCAGGCGGGCGCGGCGGCGAAATCTATCCCGGTGGCGCAAGACGCTGCGGTGGTGGCGCGGGAGCGCGCCCTGGCGCCCTGGTATTGGGTGTTGCTGCCCCCCGCCAATACCAAGGCGGACGCGTTGGCGCGGGTCCGGGAGTTCCAGCGGCAGGGGGTTGACTCTTATATGGTCACCAGTGGCCCCCACGAAAACGCCATCTCTCTTGGGTTGTTTGAGTCCAGAGCGGCGGCCGAGAGCGTTATTGTGCAGAAAAGTAAAAAGAATTTGCACCCAACACTGGTTTTGTACCCCCGAAATCGGCTAAGCTACGCCCTCGATTTTAAAGCAGCCTATGCTCCTGATTCTGAGGAGCTGGGTGAGGTCGGCAGGGATTTAAGCCAGCAATTTGAAATGTTGGCAATCAAACGTTGCGAAGGTGTTGCAACCGCTGAATAAATTCCGTAGTATACCGGCCTCGCTTGATAGGCGAGCGTGAGCTGGCGTAGCTCAGTTGGTAGAGCAGCTGACTTGTAATCAGCAGGTCGGGGGTTCGATTCCGTCCGCCAGCTCCAATTTTGGGAGGGGTTCCCGAGTGGCTAAAGGGATCAGACTGTAACTCTGACGCGAAAGCTTCGCAGGTTCGAATCCTGCCCCCTCCACCACTTATCGCTGCGGGCATCGTATAGTGGCTATTACCTCAGCCTTCCAAGCTGATGACGCGGGTTCGATTCCCGCTGCCCGCTCCAGTTTGCAATAAGCGCTCATGTAGCTCAGTCGGTAGAGCACATCCTTGGTAAGGATGAGGTCACCGGTTCAATTCCGGTCATGAGCTCCACTATTTGGTCCGGTCAACGTTGGTTCTGGTTGATTAGGGAGATTGGTCGAATGTCTAAGTCTAAGTTTGAACGTAGCAAGCCGCACTTGAACGTGGGCACCATCGGTCACGTTGACCATGGTAAGACAACCCTGACCGCTGCGC
>NZ_MEIY01000001.1:1866121-1881543 GCF_001752365.1 Marinobacter sp. X15-166B
GCGAGAGTAAGCGAGAGTAAGCGAGAGTAAGCGCGAGGTTTTCGGTGCAGGCCAGTAGCTCAATTGGCAGAGCAGCGGTCTCCAAAACCGCAGGTTGGGGGTTCGATTCCCTCCTGGCCTGCCATTTTTTAACATTCGGATAGATAAGTTGATTCCTATGGAGTCAAAAGCTGACAGCTCAGCCAGTCGTTTCGATGTTGTGAAGTGGCTGGTAGTTTTTGTTCTGATTGCCGCTGGTGTAGTGGGTAATCAGTATTTCAATGCCGAGTCATTGCTGTATCGTGTGCTCGCGTTGGTTGCGGTGGCGTTGGTGGCGGGCTTTGTCGCGCTGCAGACGGATCGTGGCCGGCGCTTTGCGATGTTGCTCAAAGAGGCTCGCGTCGAAATTCGAAAGGTTGTATGGCCAACCCGGCCTGAGTTGATTCAAACCACGGTCATTGTGGTCGTGTTTGTGTTGGTGGTCTCGCTTCTTTTGTGGGGTATGGATTCGCTGATCAGCTTGCTGGTGTCCGGTTTTATAGGTTAACAGGAGTGGGCAATGTCTAAGCGCTGGTACGTCATACATGCGTATTCTGGCTTTGAAAAGCATGTGATGCGCACTCTGAAGGAGCGCATAGCGCTTAACGGCATGGAAGACCTGTTCGGCGACATCCTGGTGCCAACGGAAGAAGTCGTTGAGATGCGCGAAGGTAAAAAGCGCAAAAGCGAGCGTAAGTTCTACCCCGGTTACGTGTTGGTGCAAATGGAAATGGCCGACGCAAGCTGGCACCTTGTGAAAAACACGCCCCGTGTTCTTGGTTTCATTGGTGGAACCAAAGAAAAGCCCGCCCCCATTACCGAGCAGGAAGCCCAGGCCATTCTGCAGCGCGTAGAAAGCGGTGTCGACAAGCCCAAGCCCAAGACGTTGTTCGAGCCGGGCGAGGTGGTGCGCGTTATTTCCGGTCCGTTCGCGGACTTTAACGGTGTTGTTGAAGAAGTGGACTACGACAAGAGTCGGGTCAAAGTCGCTGTTCTTATTTTTGGGCGTTCTACTCCGGTTGAGCTGGAGTTTGGGCAGGTCGAGAAAGACTGAGTGGTGACTCTAAACTGAGAGCTCGCGCACATTGAGTGTCGCGGGCTTTTCGTGTCTGAAGCGGGGAGCTGAAAGGCGCTTGTACCCATAGGAGAAAAGCGATGGCGAAGAAAATTGAAGCATATGTGAAGCTTCAGGTTGCTGCCGGCCAGGCCAACCCGAGTCCCCCTGTTGGTCCCGCACTGGGCCAGCGCGGTGTCAATATCATGGAGTTCTGTAAGGCGTTCAACGCCCAGACGCAGGGTATGGAACCCGGTCTGCCGATTCCAACCGTGATTACTGTCTACAGTGACCGCAGTTTTACCTTTGTTACCAAGACCCCTCCTGCGCCCGTACTGCTGAAAAAAGCAGCCGGAGTAAAGGCTGGTTCGGCCCGTCCGAATACCGAGAAGGTTGGTACAGTGACCCGGGCTCAGCTCGAGGAAATTGTTAAGACCAAGGAGCCGGATCTGACCGCCGCCGATCTCGACGCTGCGCTGCGCACCATTGCTGGAACTGCCCGCAGCATGGGCCTGACCGTGGAGGGTCTGTAAGATGTCAAAGTTGAGCAAGCGTAAAAAGCTGATCCAGGAAAAAGTCGATTCGACCCGTGCTTATTCGGTAGATGAGGCCGTGTCGCTGCTGGTAGAGCTGGGGCAGCACGTAAAGTTCAAAGAGTCGATTGACGTAGCCGTTAACCTGGGTGTTGATGCGCGTAAATCTGACCAGGTGGTGCGCAGCAGCACCGTACTTCCACACGGTACTGGCAAGACAGTACGGGTGGCGGTGTTCACACAGGGTGCGAATGCTGAAAAAGCGGTTGCCGCTGGTGCAGATGTCGTCGGTATGGACGATCTCGCGGAAGAAGTTAAAAACGGCAACATGGATTTTGACGTGGTTATCGCCACGCCCGACGCGATGCGCGTTGTCGGTCAGCTGGGTCAGATTCTGGGCCCCCGCGGGCTGATGCCGAACCCGAAGGTGGGCACGGTGACCCCGGACGTGGAAACTGCGGTCAAGAATGCCAAGGCCGGTCAGGTGCGTTACCGCACCGACAAGAACGGCATCATTCATTCCCCGCTGGGCAATGTTGAATTTTCTGCCGAGTCCATCAAGGAAAACCTTGAGGCGCTTGTTGCAGACCTTAAACGGGCCAAGCCGGCATCGTCGAAGGGCGTGTATCTGAAGAAGATCACCCTTTCTTCAACGATGGGGCCTGGTCTTGCTATCGACCAAAGCGGGTTAAACATTTAATCCCCGGAAGTCGATAGTCACTTTGTAGTCTAGGCAGAAGCCGAGGCTGTCAAAGACCGCAGGCCCCCGCGACCTATGGGTCATAAGGGTTAAAGCAACGCCTGCGCAGACGGTGTGAAGACGTTCTCAGAACCCAAACACCGTAAGGCACCCGCAAGGGTAAGATGGGTTTGCTGACTCAGTCAGCGAAATCGAGGAGAAAACCAGTGGCAATTAGACTCGAAGACAAGAAAGCGATCGTCGCTGAAGTCAACGAGACTGCCGGTGGTGCTTTGTCTGTCGTTCTGGCCGATTACCGTGGTGTCACCTCCGGTGACATGACGGCTCTGCGAGCGAAGGCCCGTGCCGAAAATATTCGCCTGAAAGTTATTCGTAACAATCTGGCGAAGCTGGCAATCAAGGGTACCGAGTTCGAGTGCATTCACGAAGCACTGGTAGGACCGACAATCCTGGCGTTCTCAATGGAAGATCCGGGCGCAGCTGCGCGCTTGCTGAAGGATTTCGCCAAAGAGAAAGACGCATTCGAAATCAAAGGTCTTGCAGTCGGCGGTGAGCTGATGGGCGCAGACCAGATCGATCGTCTTGCCAAGCTCCCGACACGTCACCAGGCGCTGACGATGTTGGCAGCGGTGACACAGGCACCAATTACCAAGCTCGCACGTACTTTGAACGAAGTTCCGACCAAAGTTACCCGTGCCGTAGCGGCAGTTCGCGACCAGAAGCAAGAAGCTGCTTGATTCTGTTGAACACCATTTTTTTATATTTCGGAGAAAGTCATGGCTCTGTCTAAAGACGATATTTTGAATGCAATCGCTGAAATGAGCGTAATGGACGTTGTTGCTCTTGTTGAAGCAATGGAAGAGAAGTTCGGTGTGTCAGCAGCTGCCGCTGTTGCCGCTGCTCCTGCTGCCGCTGGCGAAGCCGCTGCTGCTGAAGAGCAAACCGAGTTTGACGTAATTCTGACCGCCGCAGGCGACAAGAAAGTTAACGCGATCAAAGCAGTTCGCGAACTGACTGGCCTGGGTCTGAAAGAAGCCAAAGGTCTGGTTGACGAAGCACCGTCTGCCATCAAAGAAGGCGTCAACAAAGAAGAAGCCGAAGCAGCGAAAGCCAAGCTTGAAGAAGCCGGCGCATCAGTTGAGCTTAAGTAATAGCCCACTGTTGATCGCACCCGTGCTGCACTAAGGCATGGATAGGCTGGTGGCCATGAGCCACCGGCCTTTTTCTGTTGTATATGCTATAGAACTCGCGGTGAACTGATTTCATGGCTGAGGCTTCTATAACCTACAGCCAGAGTCTTGTTCAAGACGGCGCAGTATGCCGAGCAAATCGGCCCCGAAGCAGAATTAATGATTGCTTCTTGATACCAGGTATCAGGTCTAGAGCTGGGGAATGCAGATGACTTACTCCTACACTGAGAAAAAGCGGATTCGCAAAGATTTTAGTAAATTGCCTTCCGTGATGGATGTCCCCTATTTGCTGTCTATTCAGTTAGATTCGTATCGGGACTTCCTGCAAATGGAAGCCGCTGCAGAAGCGCGCCAGGAAACTGGCCTGCACGCAGCATTCAAATCCGTATTCCCGATTGCCAGTTACTCTGGCAATGCGGCGCTCGAATACGTGAGTTACCGTATTGGCGAGCCGGTATTTGATGTCAAGGAATGCCAGCTTCGGGGTGTGACGTACGCAGCACCGCTGCGGGTTAAGGTACGTCTGATTATTTATGATAGAGAATCGTCCAACAAGGCGATTAAAGACATCAAAGAGCAAGAAGTCTACATGGGCGAAATGCCCCTGATGACGGAAAACGGCACCTTCGTCGTTAACGGCACCGAGCGTGTAATTGTTTCTCAGCTCCACCGCTCTCCCGGTGTGTTTTTTGATCACGACAAGGGTAAAACCCACTCGTCGGGCAAGTTGCTCTACTCTGCACGGGTGATCCCTTACCGTGGTTCGTGGCTCGACTTCGAGTTCGACCCCAAGGATTGTGTGTTTGTCCGTATCGACCGTCGCCGTAAATTGCCGGCCACGATCCTGCTGCGGGCGATCGGTTATACCTCCGAGCAAATGCTGGAAATGTTTTTTGATACCAGCAAGTTTGTGATCGGACCTGAAGTATCAAAGCTGGAATTGGTGCCCAGTCGTTTGCGTGGTGATATCGCCACCTTCGATATCAAGGACACCGATGGCAGCGTGATCGTTGAAGAAGGACGCCGGGTCACCGCACGGCACATCCGGCAGTTGGAAAAGTCCGGCATCTCTGAACTGGAAGTGCCGACCGAGTACCTCTATGGCCGGGTTATTGCCCGCGACATGATCGACACCAACACCGGTGAAGTGCTGGTCGAGTGTAATACCGAAATTACCGAAGAGGTAATGGAAACCCTGCTGAATGCCGGTATTACCGAGGTGGAAACCCTGTACACCAATGACCTGGACTGCGGTCCGTTCATGTCTGATACCCTGCGTATCGACCCGACCCGTACGCCGTTTGAGGCGCTGGTCGAAATCTACCGCATGATGCGTCCTGGTGAGCCACCCACCAAAGAGTCCGCCGAGAACCTGTTCAACAACCTGTTCTTCTCGGATGAGCGTTATGACCTGTCGGCGGTTGGCCGGATGAAGCTCAACCGGCGCCTGGCCCGTGAAGAGAGTGTCGGTTCCGGCACCCTGACCAACGAAGACATCATCGATGTGCTGCGCACCTTGATTGATATTCGTAACGGTCACGGTAACGTCGATGACATCGACAACCTGGGCAACCGTCGTATCCGTTCAGTCGGCGAAATGGCCGAAAACCAGTTCCGGGTCGGTCTGGTGCGGGTCGAGCGCGCGGTGCGTGATCGCCTGAGTCTGGCGGAAAGCGAAGGCCTGATGCCGCAGGATCTGATCAACGCCAAACCCGTTGCAGCCGCGGTCAAAGAGTTTTTCGGTTCCAGCCAGTTGTCCCAGTTTATGGACCAGAACAACCCGCTGTCCGAAGTCACCCACAAGCGTCGTGTGTCCGCACTCGGCCCTGGTGGTCTGACCCGTGAGCGGGCCGGCTTTGAGGTGCGGGACGTACACCCCACCCATTACGGCCGGGTGTGCCCCATTGAAACACCGGAAGGTCCGAACATCGGGTTGATCAACTCGTTGGCCACCTATGCCCGCACCAACTCCTACGGCTTCCTTGAGAGTCCGTACTGTAAGGTCGTGGACGGCGTGGTCACCGATGAAGTCCAGTACCTGTCGGCCATTGAAGAGAGCAACTACGTCATCGCTCAGGCGAGCGCGACGGTGGACGAGAACAACCGTCTGATCGACGAGCTGGTCACCGTGCGCCATCAGAACGAAACCACCGTTACGACGCCGGAAAACGTCAACTTCAAGGACGTATCCCCCCGTCAGGTGGTCTCAGTGGCGGCTTCATTGATCCCGTTCCTTGAGCACGATGATGCCAACCGGGCACTGATGGGTGCAAACATGCAGCGTCAGGCGGTCCCCACCTTGCGCGCCGACAAGCCACTGGTTGGTACCGGCGTGGAGCGCATCGTGGCGCAGGACTCCGGGGTGTGCGTCACCGCCAGACGTGGTGGTGTTATCGAGAGTGTGGATGCCGCCCGTATTGTAGTGCGCGTCCATGACGACGAGACCGAAGCCGGTGATGCGGGTGTGGATATCTACAACCTCACCAAGTACACCCGGTCGAACCAGAACACCTGCATCAACCAGCGTTCTATCGTCGAGCAGGGTGATGTGATCGCCCGTGGCGACGTGCTGGCAGACGGGCCGTCTGTGGACTTGGGTGAGCTGGCGCTGGGTCAGAACATGCGTATTGCGTTCATGCCCTGGAACGGTTTCAACTTCGAGGATTCCATCCTGATTTCCGAGAAGGTCGTCGAGGAAGATCGCTTTACCACGATCCATATCCAGGAACTGACCTGTGTTGCCCGTGACACCAAGCTGGGCAGCGAAGAAATCACTGCGGATATTCCCAACGTCGGTGAAAGTGCGCTGGCCAAGCTGGATGAATCCGGAATCGTCTACATCGGTGCCGAAGTTGGCCCCGGCGACATTCTGGTCGGTAAGGTCACGCCGAAAGGTGAAACCCAGCTGACACCGGAGGAAAAGCTGCTGAGAGCGATCTTCGGCGAAAAGGCGTCCGACGTAAAAGACACCTCGTCCCGCGTATCGACCGGCACATACGGCACGGTTATTGACGTGCAGGTCTTTACCCGCGATGGTATTGAAAAGGACCAGCGGGCCCTGGCCATTGAAAAAGAACAGTTGGACCAGTACCGCAAAGACCTCAAAGACGAGTACCGCATTGTTGAAGGTGCGACCTTTGAGCGACTGATGAGCGCGCTCAAGGGCAAGACGGTGGTCAGCGGTCCGGGCCTGAAAAAGGGCGCCAAGCTGGAAGCAAGCTATCTGGCCGAACTGCCCCGTGCCGATTGGTTCAGATTGCGTCTTGAAGATGAAACGCTGAACGAACTGCTGGAGAAATCCGAGCAGGCTCTGGAAGACCGCAAGAAAGAGCACGAAGAGCGGTTTGATGACAAGCGGGGCAAGTTGCAGCAAGGCGACGATCTGGCGCCGGGCGTGCTCAAGATCGTCAAGGTGTACCTGGCGATCAAGCGTCGCATCCAGCCGGGTGATAAAATGGCCGGGCGTCACGGTAACAAAGGGGTTATCTCCGCCGTTATGCCGGTCGAAGACATGCCTTACGATGACGCCGGAAACCCGGTCGATGTGGTCTTGAACCCGCTGGGGGTGCCTTCCCGTATGAACGTGGGGCAGGTGCTGGAGACTCACCTGGGTGCGGCAGCCAAGGGACTGGGGCACAAGATCAATGGCATGCTGGAAGAGCAGCGCAAAATCGGCGAGCTGCGCGAGTTGCTGGGCCAGATTTACAACCACAGCGATGAGGTTGCGCACGAAAATCTGGACAGCCTGAGCGACGCCGAAGTGCTTGAGCTGGCCGACAACCTGCGTGCAGGTGTGCCCATGGCGACCGCCGTCTTTGACGGTGCCGAGGAAGCCGAGGTCAAGCGCATGCTGGAACTCGCCGACATGGATCCCAGTGGCCAGATCACCCTGTACGATGGCCGTACCGGTAACAAATTTGATCGTCCGGTCACGGTGGGCTACATGTATATGCTGAAGCTCAACCACCTGGTTGATGACAAGATGCACGCCCGTTCGACCGGCTCCTACAGCCTTGTGACCCAGCAGCCGCTGGGAGGTAAGGCACAGTTTGGTGGGCAGCGGTTCGGTGAGATGGAAGTGTGGGCCCTGGAAGCCTACGGGGCCGCCTATACACTTCAGGAAATGCTCACCGTGAAATCTGACGATGTAAACGGCCGGACCAAAATGTACAAGAACATTGTCGATGGTGATCATCGCATGGAGCCAGGTATGCCTGAGTCCTTCAACGTTCTCGTCAAGGAAATCCGTTCGTTGGGTATCGACATCGAACTGGAATCTGATTGAGCCGAATCGTTTTTTTGGCAGCGTGAGCGGGTGCCGACAGGTGCCCGCCCGAGATTAACGCCATCCGGAGCCGTTACTGATGAAAGATTTACTGAATCTTCTCAAGACCCAGAACCAGAAGCAGGACTTTGACGCCATCCGCATCGGACTGGCTTCACCTGACATGATTCGCTCATGGTCTTTTGGCGAAGTTAAGAAACCTGAAACCATCAACTACCGTACGTTCAAGCCCGAGCGTGACGGACTTTTTTGTGCCAAAATTTTCGGCCCAATCAAGGATTACGAGTGCCTGTGCGGCAAGTACAAGCGTCTGAAGCATCGCGGGGTCATCTGTGAGAAGTGCGGTGTTGAAGTAGCGCTGGCGAATGTCCGCCGTGACCGCATGGGGCACATTGAGCTGGCCAGCCCGGTCGCTCACATCTGGTTCCTCAAGTCATTGCCCTCCCGTATCGGCATGATGCTCGACATGACCCTGCGCGACATCGAGCGGGTGCTGTACTTCGAGTCGTTCATCGTGATCGAGCCTGGCATGACCATGCTGGAACGCGGTCAGTTGCTCAATGACGAACAATACTACGAAGCCCTGGAAGAGTTCGGCGACGAGTTCGACGCCCGTATGGGCGCCGAGGCCATCAAGGCGTTGCTGGAAGACATCGATCTGCAGGCCGAAGTGGACACCCTGCGGGAGGAAATTCCGCAGACCAACTCCGAGACCCGGCTGAAGAAGTACCGCCAGCGCCTGAAAATTCTCGAGGCGTTCATCAACTCCGGTAACCGTCCGGGCGATATGGTGATGACCGTATTGCCGGTACTGCCGCCGGATCTGCGCCCGCTGGTTCCGCTGGACGGCGGTCGTTTTGCAACCTCGGATCTGAACGATCTGTATCGCCGGGTGATCAACCGGAACAACCGGCTCAAGCGTCTGCTGGAGCTGAATGCCCCGGACATCATCGTGCGCAACGAAAAGCGCATGTTGCAGGAGGCGGTCGACGCCCTGCTGGACAACGGTCGTCGCGGTCGTGCGATCACCGGTACCAACAAGCGCCCGCTGAAATCCCTGGCTGACATGATCAAGGGTAAGCAGGGTCGTTTCCGTCAGAACCTGCTGGGTAAGCGGGTGGATTACTCCGGTCGTTCGGTCATCGTCGTGGGCCCGTCGCTGCGTCTGCACCAGTGCGGTCTGCCCAAGAAGATGGCGCTGGAATTGTTCAAGCCGTTTATCTTCTCGAAGCTCGAGCACCGTGGTCTGGCGACGACGATCAAGGCCGCCAAAAAAATGGTCGAGCGCGAAGAAGCGGTGGTGTGGGACATTCTCGATGAAGTGATCCGGGAACACCCGATCATGCTGAACCGCGCCCCGACCCTGCACCGTTTGGGCATCCAGGCGTTCGAACCGGTCCTGATTGAGGGCAAGGCGATCCAGTTGCACCCGTTGGTTTGTGCGGCCTATAACGCCGACTTTGACGGTGACCAGATGGCGGTACACGTGCCGTTGACCATCGAAGCCCAGCTCGAAGCGCGGGCGCTGATGATGTCCACCAACAACGTGCTGTCGCCGGCCAACGGTGAGCCGATCATCGTACCCTCCCAGGACGTGGTGTTGGGCTTGTACTACATGACCCGTGAGCGCAAAAGTGCGCTGGGCGAAGGCATGGTGTTCGCCGATATCGAAGAAGTGCACCGGGCTTACGGTGCCGGCAAGGTGGATTTGCAGGCCAAAATCAAAGTCCGTGTGAAAGAAGTCTCGGTGAACGAGGCCGGTGAAAAGGTTGAGACCCTGACCCTGACCGACACCACGGTAGGTCGTGCCTTGTTGTCCGAGATCGTGCCCGACGGCATGCCGTTTGACATTGTTAACCGGCCGATGGTGAAAAAGGCCATCTCCAACCTGATCAACGTGTGCTACCGCACGGTAGGCCTGAAAGAATCGGTTATCTTTGCTGACCAGCTGATGTACACCGGTTTTCATTACGCCACCGTATCGGGCACCTCGATCGGTGTGAACGACTTTGTGATTCCTCCCGAAAAGTACCAGATGGTCGAAGCGGCGGAAGACGAAGTCAAGGAAATCGAGGCCCAGTACTCGTCCGGTCTGCTGACCCAGGGGGAGAAGTACAACAAGGTTATCGATATCTGGTCTCGCGCCAACGACAAGGTCTCCAAGGCCATGATGGAGCGCCTGTCCAAGGAGCCCGTTTATGACGCCGAGGGCAATCCGGTCAAGGGCGAGGATGGCGAGGAGCTGACCCAGGAATCCTTCAACTCGGTGTACATGATGGCGGATTCCGGTGCACGGGGTTCGGCTGCCCAGATTCGCCAGTTGGCGGGGATGCGTGGCCTGATGGCGAAGCCGGATGGCTCCATCATCGAAACGCCGATTACTGCCAACTTCCGGGAAGGACTGAACGTACTGCAGTACTTTATCTCCACCCACGGCGCCCGTAAGGGTCTGGCGGATACCGCACTGAAAACGGCCAACTCCGGGTATCTGACCCGCCGGCTGGTTGACGTGTCCCAGGATCTGGTTGTTACGGAAGTTGACTGTGGCACCGATGAAGGTCTGCTGATGACGCCGCACATCGAGGGTGGTGACGTAGTTGTGCCTCTGGGTGACCGGGTGCTCGGACGGGTGACTGCCCGTGACGTGTTCACGCCCACCGACAAGGACAACGCCGTGGTTGCGGCCGGTACCCTGCTGGACGAAAAGACCATCGAAATGGTCGAGCGTTCCGGTGTGGACGAAATCTGGGTACGCTCGGCCATCACCTGTGCCACCAAGCACGGGGTGTGTTCGAACTGCTACGGACGTGACCTGGCCCGGGGCCACCTGGTGAACGTGGGTGAGGCTGTGGGTGTTATCGCTGCACAGTCCATCGGTGAGCCGGGTACTCAGCTGACCATGCGTACGTTCCACATCGGTGGCGCGGCCAGCCGGGCGTCGGCGGTCGACAATATCGAAGTGAAACACGGTGGTACCGTGCGCCTGCACAACCTCAAGTCCATCGAGAAGAGCGATGGGACGCTGGTGGTGGTATCCCGGTCGTCCGCACTGGCGGTGGCCGATGAGCAGGGCCGGGAGCGGGAGTGGTACAAGCTGCCTTACGGTGCGGTGCTGTCGGTCAAGACCGGTGATGTGGTCGAAGCCGGCGTAGCGGTAGCCAAGTGGGATCCGCACACCCGTCCGATTGTGGCCGAAGCCGCAGGTACGGCCAAGTTTGTAGGTATGGACCAGGGCATTACTGTCCGTACCCAGACCGACGAACTGACCGGGCTGTCCACCATTCAGGTGATTGACCCGAAAGAGCGTCCGGCGGCGGGTAAAGACATCCGGCCGATGGTTCAGCTGTTTGACGCCCAGGGCGAGGAAGCGGTACTGCCAGGCGGTGCACCGGCCCAGTATTTCCTGCCGGCCAACGCCATGATCATGGTGACCGACGGTGGCCAGGTCGAATTGGGTGATGTGGTGGCCCGTATACCACAGGAAAGCTCGAAGACCCGGGATATCACCGGGGGTCTGCCGCGGGTTGCTGATCTGTTTGAGGCCCGTCGCCCCAAAGAGCCGTCGATCCTTGCCGAGATCAGTGGTGTGATCTCCTTTGGTAAGGAAACCAAGAGCAAGAAACGTCTGGTGATCACCCCGCAAGACGGTGATCCGTACGAGGTGCTGATCCACAAGTGGCGCCAGATGACCGTGTTCGAAGGTGAGACGGTGGAGAAGGGTGAGGTGGTTTCCGATGGGCCGTCCAACCCCCACGATATCCTGCGACTGCTGGGTGTGGTGGAGCTGGCGAAGTACATCACCAACGAAATCCAGGACGTATACCGTCTGCAGGGCGTTGTGATCAACGACAAGCACATCGAGGTGATTGTTCGCCAGATGCTGCGCAAGGTGGAAATCACCCATCCGGGCGATACCGATCTGTTGACCGGTGAGCAGGTGGAGTACAACCAGTTCATTGAAGCCAACGAAGCGGCCATTGCAGCGGACAAGGAACCGGCACGGTGCGAGCGTTTGTTGCTGGGTATCACCAAGGCGTCCCTGGCGACCGAGTCGTTTATCTCCGCCGCGTCCTTCCAGGAGACCACCCGGGTGCTGACCGAAGGTGCGGTGACCGGCAAGCGTGATTACCTGCGCGGCCTGAAAGAAAACGTCGTTGTGGGCCGACTGATTCCGGCCGGTACCGGTCTGGCGTATCATAACGAGCGCCGCCGCAAGCGTGAGCTGGAAGAGCAGGGCGTTACTGCGGAAGATGTAGCACAGGCGCTGAGCGCTGAGCTCAACCGCTGATCAATGTCGGGGTTATTACTACCCCGGCGTTGGTTAAAAAGAAATCAGTCTTCTTGACTGACAAGGGGCGCAGGATTAAACTTGCGTCCCTTAAATTTTGCCCCTTGGGGCAAGTTTCAATGATCCAGATTTTTTGGAGATTGCTTACATGGCAACGATTAATCAGTTGGTACGTAAGCCTCGTAAACGTAAAGTGGCAAAAAGCGACGTTCCGGCGCTGCAAAGCTGCCCTCAGCGTCGGGGTGTGTGCACTCGTGTATACACCACTACGCCGAAGAAGCCGAACTCCGCACTCCGTAAGGTGTGCCGGGTACGACTGACTAACGGTTTCGAGGTATCATCATACATCGGTGGTGAAGGTCACAACCTTCAGGAGCACAGTGTTGTGCTGATCCGTGGCGGTCGAGTAAAAGACCTTCCGGGTGTGCGCTATCACACTGTTCGCGGAACACTGGACACCCAGGGTGTACAGAACCGTAAGCAGGGCCGCTCCAAGTACGGTGCAAAACGACCCAAGTCCTGACGTTTATAGCGGTGTCTTTTATCGTGGCCATATGCACGATAAGAGTAAGGCTGAGTGGCAGAGGCCATCTCAGGGGTTCCTGAAGACCTTTTACAGATAAGGGCTTATCGATGCCTAGAAGAAGAGTTGTAGCTAAAC
Organism: Marinobacter sp. X15-166B; assembly: GCF_001752365.1. Classification (GTDB taxonomy): domain Bacteria; phylum Pseudomonadota; class Gammaproteobacteria; order Pseudomonadales; family Oleiphilaceae; genus Marinobacter. Next base: position 1,878,851 of record NZ_MEIY01000001.1, read on the forward strand.
GGGATATTATTCCCGATCCAAAATTCGGCAGTGCACGGCTGGCCAAGTTCATCAACCACGTGATGGAAAGCGGCAAGAAATCCGTAGCTGAGCGCATTGTTTATGGCGCCCTCGAAATCGTTGCCGAAAAGTCGAAAGAAGAGCCGATCGACATGTTCGAAAAGGCCCTGGAAAACATCCAGCCCATGGTTGAGGTCAAGTCCCGCCGTGTGGGTGGTGCGACCTATCAGGTGCCGGTAGAAGTACGGCCTTCCCGTCAGCACGCGCTGGCGATGCGTTGGCTCGTTGAATTCTCGCGGAAGCGTGGTGAAAAATCCATGGCTCAGCGCCTGGCAGGAGAAATCCTGGATGCCGCAGACAGCAAGGGCGCTGCGGTTAGGAAACGCGAAGACGTTCATCGCATGGCAGAAGCTAACAAGGCTTTCTCTCACTTCCGTTTCTAAACAGCTGAGGTTTACACAGTGGCACGCAAAACACCAATCAAGCGATATAGAAACATCGGCATTTGTGCGCACGTTGATGCGGGCAAAACCACCACGACCGAGCGTATTCTTTACTATACGGGTCGTAGCCATAAAATGGGCGAAACTCACGACGGCGCGTCTACGACTGACTGGATGGAGCAGGAGCAGGAGCGTGGTATTACCATCACCTCTGCGGCTGTAACGACCTTCTGGCAGGGTATGGACAAGCAGTTTGACGAGCACCGCATTAACGTCATCGACACCCCGGGTCACGTTGACTTCACCATCGAGGTAGAGCGTTCCCTGCGCGTACTGGACGGTGCGGTCATGGTTTTCTGTGGCGCTTCCGGTGTTGAACCGCAGTCAGAAACCGTCTGGCGTCAGGCCAACAAATACGAAGTGCCCCGTCTGGTTTTCGTCAACAAGCTGGACCGCTCCGGCGCGGATTTCCTGCGGGTAGTGAATCAGATTAAAGACCGTCTCGGTTCAACTCCGGTTCCTCTGCAGTTGCCGATTGGCGCGGAAGAGAACTTCAAGGGCATTGTCGATCTGCTGCGCATGAAGGCGATCTACTGGCACGAAGAAGACATGGGGATGACCTACGAACAGGCTGATATCCCTGCGGAGATGGCTGACGAAGTCGCCAAATACCGTGAGCAGTTGGTCGAGTCTGCGGCCGAAGCCAGCGAAGAGCTGATGGACAAGTATCTCGAAGAGGGCGAACTGACCCTGGAAGAGATCAAGCAAGGCCTCCGCGCGCGCACCATTGCCAACGAGATTGTCCTGGCATGCTGTGGCTCTGCGTTCAAGAACAAGGGCGTGCAAGCGGTTCTGGATGCGGTCATCGAGTTCCTGCCGGCGCCTGACGAAATCAAGGCGATTCGCGGTGAAGTGGGTGACGACGGTGAAGAAGAAACCCGTCCCGCCGACGACAACGCACCCTTTGCGGCGCTGGCGTTTAAAGTCGCCACCGACCCGTTTGTGGGTACGCTGACCTTCTTCCGGGTGTATTCCGGTAAGCTGGAGTCCGGTACTGCGGTACTGAACTCGGCCAAGGGCAAGCGTGAGCGCGTTGGTCGTATGGTGCAGATGCACGCCAACGACCGGGAAGAGATCAAAGAAGTATTGGCGGGCGACATCGCTGCAGCCATTGGTCTGAAAAACGTCACCACTGGTGACACGCTGTGTGCGGAAAGTGCTCCGATCATTCTGGAGCGGATGGAATTCCCCGAGCCGGTTATCTCTGTCGCGGTTGAGCCCAACTCAAAGGCCGACCAGGAGAAAATGGGCGTTGCCCTCGGTAAGCTGGCCCAGGAAGATCCGTCTTTCCGTGTGAACACCGACGAAGAGACCGGTCAGACCATCATCTCTGGTATGGGTGAGCTGCACCTGGACGTACTGGTCGACCGTATGCGTCGTGAGTTCAAGGTTGAGGCGAATATCGGTAAGCCCCAGGTGGCCTACCGTGAGTGCATCCGCCAGGCGGTGGATGTGGAAGGTAAGTTTGTTCGTCAGTCTGGTGGTCGTGGTCAGTACGGGCACGTTAAGGTCAAGCTGGAGCCGCTGCCGCTGGACGTAGAAGGTGGTGAAAACTTCATCTTCGAAAACGAGATTGTGGGTGGTGCGATTCCCAAGGAGTACATCCCTGCAGTCCAGCAAGGTATCGTGGAGCAGATGCAAAACGGCTGTCTGGCCGGTTATCCGCTTCTTGGTGTCAAGGCAACCCTGTATGACGGTTCCTACCACGATGTGGACTCCAACGAACTGGCGTTCAAAATCGCGGGTTCCATGGCCATGAAGAAAGGTGCCCTGGAAGCGAACCCGGCTCTGTTGGAGCCGATCATGAGTGTAGAGGTTGTCACGCCCGAAGACTACATGGGTGATGTAGTCGGTGATCTGAACCGTCGTCGTGGCCTGATTCAGGGCATGGAAGACAGTGTTGCAGGCAAAGTTGTTCGGGCTGAAGTTCCGTTGTCGGAAATGTTTGGTTATGCCACGGACCTGCGCTCTGCGACTCAGGGGCGGGCATCCTATGCGATGGAGTTCTCCCGTTATTCGGAAGCACCGTCCAACATAGCCGAAGCGATCATTAAAAAGGGTTGATCCCAGACTTAGTAAGAGGAAGAGGTGTAACCGTGTCTAAATCAAAGTTTGAACGTAGCAAACCCCACCTGAACGTGGGCACCATCGGTCACGTTGACCATGGTAAGACAACCCTGACCGCTGCCC
>NZ_MEIY01000001.1:1881568-1966977 GCF_001752365.1 Marinobacter sp. X15-166B
GCTCGTTCGGTTCATTTGCAGAAAAAGGGCTGCAACGCAGCCCTTTTTTTGTCCGGGAGTAGTGGTGCCCAATTCTGTCGAGCAGCCGGTGATGGTTGCTTGACAGGGTTGGGTATTCTGCATACAATGCGACTCCTTTTTTCAAAGGTCGGCTAAGAGTAGCTGCAACGAGTGGAGTTTGGTGCATCATGCAAAGCCAAAAGATCAGAATTCGGTTGAAGGCGTTCGATTATCGCCTGATCGACCAGTCAACGCAGGAGATCGTCGATACGGCAAAACGTACCGGCGCTCAAGTGCGTGGACCAATCCCTCTGCCGACGCGGAAGGAAAAGTACACCATTCTGGTTTCACCGCACGTCAATAAAGACGCGCGCGACCAGTATGAGATTCGTACGCACAAGCGTTTGCTTGACATTGTCGAGCCAACGGAAAAGACGGTTGATGCTTTGATGAAGTTGGACCTGGCAGCAGGTGTAGACGTTCAGATCAGCCTCGGTTGATGCGCCTGCATCAGCCAGTGTAACTGTCATAAGGCCATAGAGGGTGCAAGCCCCGTACACTTAAGAGGTGAAACATGGCAATTGGTATTGTCGGCCGTAAAGCGGGCATGACCCGTATTTTTACGGAAGACGGGCAGTCAGTGCCCGTAACTGTTGTTGAGGTTGAGCCTAATCGCATTACTCAACTGAAAACACTCGAAAACGATGGTTATCGTGCCGTTCAGGTAACTGTTGGTACCCGTCGTTCCTCCCGTGTGACCAAGGCCGAGGCAGGCCACTACGCGAAAGCCGGTGTTGAGGCTGGTCGTGGTGTGTGGGAATTCCGCCTCGCCGACGGTGAAGGTGAAGATCTCGCCGCAGGCGGTGAAATCAACGCCTCTGTCTTTGAAGAAGGGCAGATCGTCGACGCCACAGGTCGTTCCAAAGGTAAAGGTTTTCAGGGCGGTGTGAAGCGCTGGAACTTTGCGATGCAGGACGCTACTCACGGTAACTCTTTGGCGCACCGCGCTCCGGGTTCTATCGGTCAGAACCAGACTCCGGGCAAGGTGTTCAAGGGCAAAAAGATGGCCGGCCAGATGGGTAATGCTCAGGTAACTGTGCAGAATCTTCAGGTTGTCCGTGTTGACGCCGAGCGCAACCTGCTGCTGATTCGTGGTGCTGTTCCTGGTGCTACCGGCGGCGATGTTGTCATCAAGCCTGCAGTTAAAGCCTGAGGAGCGGTTCGATGGAATTGACTATTACAGGCAGTGGTAAAGGTATTACTGTATCTGAAGCCGCATTTGCCAAAGAATTTAATGAAGCATTGGTTCACCAGGTTGTCACCGCTTACATGGCCGGTGGTCGTCAGGGAACCCGTGCGCAAAAAACCCGTTCTGAAGTTCGCGGTGGTGGTAAGAAGCCATGGCGTCAGAAGGGTACAGGGCGCGCACGTGCCGGTACTATCCGTAGCCCGATCTGGCGCTCCGGTGGGGTAACTTTTGCTGCCAAGCCACAGAATTTTGAGCAGAAAGTTAACCGCAAAATGTATCGCGCAGCGATGTGTTCTATTTTGTCCGAGCTGGTTCGTCAGGATCGTCTGATTGTGGTCGATGACATGGTTGTCGACACCCCCAAGACCAAGGCGTTTACCGCCAAGCTGAAGGATTTGGGTGTAAGCAATGCGCTGATTCTCTCCGAGAGCGTCGAGCAGAACCTGCATCTGGCTTCTCGCAATGTCCCTCACGTCGACGTGCGTGACGTGGCTGGTCTTGATCCAGTCAGTCTGGTTGCCTTTGAGAAGGTCGTGGTGACTGTGCCGGCTCTTAAGAAGATCGAGGAGATGCTGGGATGAATCAGGAACGTATCTACAAGGTTCTTCTGGGGCCGCTCGTATCAGAGAAAGCAACTTTGGCTGGAGAGCGCGGGCAGGTGGTGTTTCACGTAGCCCCCGACGCAACCAAGCCAGAGATCAAGAAAGCCGTTGAGCAGCTGTTCAACGTCACTGTCGAAGGTGTTCAGGTTCTGAACCGCAAGGGTAAGCTCAAGCGTACCATGCGCGGTTTTGGCAAGCGCAATGACATTCGTAAGGCTTATGTGCAGCTTGCGGACGGTCAGAACATCGATTTTCTGGATGTGGAATAAGGTAAAGGGGTCGTAATATGCCGATCGTCAAAACCAAGCCAACATCTCCTGGCCGCCGTCACGTTGTAAAGATCCACAACCCGGACCTGCACAAAGGGCGCCCTCACGATCCGTTGGTGGAAGCACTGAGTAAGACGGGTGGACGTAACCATTATGGTCGTATCACCACACGTCATATTGGTGGTGGACACAAACGCCATTACCGTCTGATTGATTTCAAGCGGACCAAAGATGGTATCCCGGCCGTAATTGAGCGTCTGGAATACGATCCGAACCGCACCGCGCACATTGCGCTCCTGAAGTACGCCGACGGCGAGCGTCGTTACATCATCGCTCCCAAAGGTGTCAAAGCTGGAGACCAAGTGCGCTCCGGTATCGACGCGCCGATTAAAGTGGGTAGTGCATTGCCGCTCCGGAATATGCCGGTCGGTTCTGTCGTCCACTGCGTCGAACTCAAGCCTGGCAAAGGTGCTCAGCTGGCTCGCTCTGCGGGCGCATCCGTACAGCTGGTAGCTCGGGAAGGCGCGTACGCGACCCTCCGCCTGCGCTCAGGTGAAATGCGTAAGGTGCTTGTTGACTGCCGCGCCACGTTGGGCGAAGTGTCCAACAGCGAAAACAGTCTGAAGCAACTTGGTAAAGCGGGTGCATCACGTTGGCGTGGCAAGCGGCCAACAGTACGTGGTGTTGCTATGAACCCAGTTGACCACCCGCATGGTGGTGGTGAAGGGCGTACCTCTGGTGGACGTCACCCTGTAACTCCGTGGGGTGTTCCGACCAAAGGGCATAAGACTCGTAAGAACAAACGTACTGATAACCTGATAGTACGTCGTCGTTCGGCCAAGTAAACGACAACATAGAGGTATAAGCTGTGCCACGTTCTTTAAAGAAAGGTCCTTTTATAGACCTGCACCTGTTGAAGAAGGTCGAAGCAGCTCTGGAAGCGAATGACAAGCGGCCCATCAAGACATGGTCCCGCCGGTCAACCGTATTCCCAGAGATGGTAGGCCTGACGATAGCAGTCCACAACGGCAAGCAACACGTGCCCGTTTATGTCACCGAAGATATGGTTGGGCATAAGCTGGGTGAGTTCGCGGCAACGCGAACCTTCCGTGGCCATGCCGCCGACAAGAAAGCTAAACGCTGATTGCGAGGGGAATAGAAATGGAAGTAGCGGCTAAGTACAAGGGCGCTCGCCTCTCTGCTCAGAAAGCACGTCTTGTCGCCGACCAGGTTCGCGGTAAGGCTGTTGAGGACGCCTTGAATATTCTGACTTTCAGCCCGAAGAAGGCAGCTGGGATCATCAAGAAAGCTCTTGAATCCGCCATTGCCAACGCTGAGCATAACGAAGGTCTGGACGTTGACGAACTGCGGGTGTCCACGATTTTTGTGGACGAGGGTCCGACGCTGAAGCGAATCAAGGCCCGGGCCAAGGGGCGCGCTGATCGGATTTTCAAGCGCAGCTGTCATATCACCGTCAAGGTCGCCGACAAGTAGGAGATGCTCAGATGGGTCATAAAGTAAATCCAATCGGCTTCCGCCTGGGTGTGATAAAAGAGCACAACTCAGTCTGGTACGCCGAGAAGCAGGAATACGCGAAAAACCTGTTGAATGATATTCAGGTTCGCGAATTCCTAGACAAGCGTCTGGAAAAGGCGTCTGTCAGCAAGATTGTGATCGAGCGCCCTGCTCAGAACGCCCGTATCACGATCCATACAGCCCGTCCCGGTATTGTTATCGGCAAGAAGGGTGAAGATGTTGACCGTCTGCGTCGCGAAGTCGGCGCCATGATGGGTGTGCCTGTGCACATCAACATCGAAGAGGTCCGTAAGCCGGATCTGGATGCCCGCCTGGTTGCCCAGAATGTAGCTGGTCAGCTGGAGCGTCGTGTCATGTTCCGTCGTGCTATGAAGCGCGCGGTACAGAACGCGATGCGTCAAGGCGCAAAGGGTATCAAGATTCAGGTCGGTGGCCGTCTTGGGGGTGCCGAAATTGCCCGTTCCGAGTGGTATCGTGAAGGTCGCGTTCCGCTGCACACACTGCGTGCAGACATCGATTACGCAACCTACGAAGCGCATACTACGTACGGCATTATCGGCGTTAAGGTATGGATCTTTAAGGGTGAGATTCTTGGTGGTATGGAGCAAGTCCGTGCTGACAAGAACGCCTCTCGCAAGAAAGGTTCTAAGTAAAGGGGCACTCGTATGCTGCAGCCAAAACGCACCAAATTTCGCAAAGTAATGAAAGGCCGTAACACCGGTCTCGCTCAGCGCGGTAACAAGGTGAGCTTCGGTGAGTACGGATTGAAAGCGACCAGTCGTGGACGTATAACTGCACGCCAGATTGAGGCGGCGCGTCGTACCATGACTCGTAAAATTAAGCGGGGCGGTAAAATCTGGATTCGGGTATTCCCCGACAAGCCGATTACCGGTAAGCCGCTGGAAGTACGTATGGGTAAGGGTAAGGGTTCCGTCGAGTACTGGGTGGCTGAAATCCAGCCCGGCAAGATGCTGTACGAGATGGAAGGTGTTGCCGAGGACGTTGCGCGTGAGGCCTTTACACTGGCCGCCGCCAAACTGCCCGTGTCGACCACCTTTGTAACGAGGACGGTGATGTGATGAAAGCAACAGAGCTGCGCGAAAAGTCCGTCGAAGAGCTGAACCAGCAGCTGATCGATCTCCTGAAGGAGCAGTTTAACCTGCGCATGCGCAAGGCGACGGGCCAGCTGAATCAGTCTCACCTTCTCCCCAAGTTGAAGCGTGACATTGCTCGCGTTAAAACAGTTATCAAAGAAAGGGCAGGACAGTAAGATGACTGAAGCTACCAAAACTGCCAGGACCCTGAGCGGAAAGGTTGTGAGTAACAAAATGGAGAAATCCATTGTGGTTCTGGTGGAGCGTCAGGTTAAGCACCCGTTGTACGGTAAGTACCTGAAGCGTTCTACTAAAATTCACGCTCACGATGAGAACAACCAGTGCAACATCGGTGATCTAGTCGTCATCCAGGAAACCCGCCCGTTCTCAAAGAACAAGAGCTGGGCCCTGGTTGAGATCACCGAGCACGGATCGAAGGTGTAATTCGCCCGGAGAACAACCATGATTCAGACTGAAACTATGCTTGAAGTCGCAGACAACAGTGGTGCGCGTCGTGTTATGTGCATCAAGGTTCTGGGCGGGTCACACCGGCGCTATGCCCGGGTGGGAGACATCATCAAGGTGACCGTTAAGGAAGCCATCCCCCGCGGGAAAGTGAAGAAAGGCCAGGTTCTCAACGCTGTTGTTGTGCGCACCCGGAAGGGCGTTCGTCGCCCGGACGGATCGTTGATTCGCTTCGACGGTAATGCGGCTGTACTTCTGAACAACCAGGACGCGCCCATCGGCACCCGTATTTTTGGGCCGGTTACCCGCGAACTGCGTAACGAAAAGTTCATGAAGATTATTTCGCTGGCACCCGAAGTACTGTAAGAACTAGAGGCCGGTTATGAGAAAGATCAAACGAGATGACGAAGTAATTGTCATTGCGGGGAAAAACAAAGGCAATCGTGGTAAAGTTCTGAAGGTTCAGAACGACGGTAAAGTGATCGTTTCCGGGATCAACATGATCAAGAAACACACTAAGCCGAACCCGATGCTGGGCACTCCGGGTGGCATCGTCGAAAAAGAAGCACCTATCCAGGTTTCCAACGTGGCAATTTTTAATCCGCAGACCGGCAAAGCCGATCGCGTAGGCTTCCAGACTCTGGAATCCGGCGCTAAAGTGCGGATCTTCAAGTCCACGAAAGAAGCCATCGATAGCCAGTAAGCGGTGGTCACGATGCTTAATATGAAAGAGCAGTACAGCAAGGAAGTCATACCTGCCCTGCTGAAAGAGTTCAGTTACAAGAACGTGATGCAGGTGCCGCGCATCGAAAAAATCACCCTGAACATGGGTGTCGGTGAAGCGGTGGGTGACAAGAAGCTGATTGAAAACGCAGTCGCCGATCTTGAGCGTCTGGCGGGACAAAAAGCGGTTGTTACCGTAGCGCGTAAATCGGTCGCGGGTTTCAAAATCCGTGAAGGTTGGCCCATTGGCTGCAAGGTTACCCTGCGCGGCGAGCGTATGTGGGATTTTCTGGATCGTCTGGTGCACATCGCGATACCTCGCGTGCGTGACTTCCGCGGTCTGAACCCCAAATCGTTCGACGGACGTGGCAACTACAGCATGGGTGTTCGTGAGCAAATCATCTTCCCGGAAATCGACTACGACAAGATCGATGCGATTCGCGGGCTGGATATCACCATCACGACCTCAGCCGCCACCGACGACGAAGGCCGCGAACTGCTGAAAGCATTTGGCTTTCCGTTCAAGAAATAAGGAACGAGAGTATGGCTAAGGTTTCAATGAGAAATCGTGAGCTCAAGCGCGAAAAAACGGTTGCCAAGTACGCAGCCAAGCGCGCCGAGCTCAAAGCAATCATCAAAAACCCGAATACCAGCGACGATGACCGTTGGGATGCACAGATGAAGCTGCAGCAGCTTCCTCGCGATGCCAGCCCTTCGCGTCTGCGTAACCGTTGCCAGGTGACCGGTCGTCCTCACGGCGTTTTGCGCAAGTTTCAGCTTTCCCGCATCAAGTTGCGCGAAGCCGGCATGCGTGGTGACGTTCCGGGCCTGACAAAGTCAAGCTGGTAAAGCAGGCACCTTCAAGCTACACGAAGGTGCCCGTTGGTAAGCGGAGCGGGATGCCGCTGCACAACTAAAAAGATCAGGAGTCTCATACTAATGAGCATGCAAGATACGCTTGCGGATATGATCACTCGTATTCGTAATGCCCAGATGGCATCGAAAGCCGACGTGGTGATGCCGTCGTCAAAGTTGAAGGTCTCCGTGGCCCAGGTCCTCAAGGACGAAGGTTACGTAGAAGACTTCTCGGTTTCAGCCGACGTAAAGCCTGAGTTGACCGTTGTCCTCAAATATTTTGGAGGCAAGCCTGTCATCGAAGAGATCAAGCGCGTTAGCCGTCCGAGTCTGCGCCAGTACAAAGGCGCTGGGGAACTGCCGAAAGTTGCCGGTGGTTTGGGAGTCGCGATTGTCTCTACGTCCAGTGGCGTAATGACAGACCGCGCCGCACGAGAGGCAGGCGTGGGTGGCGAAGTCATCTGCACCGTATTCTAGGAGAAACACATGTCCAGGATTGCCAATGATCCTGTCGTGCTGCCTACCGGTGTTGAGGTGAAGCTGAACGGACAGGAAATCAATGTGAAGGGCTCCAAGGGAGCGCTTCAGTTTACCGTACATCAGGCGGTGGAAGTGAAGCAGGAAGACAACATCCTGCACTTCGCGGCCCGTGACGGCGCAAAACAGTCCCGCGCACTTGCAGGAACGACCCGTGCCCTGGTTAACAACATGGTGACAGGGGTGTCTGCAGGGTTTGAGCGTAAACTCCAGCTGGTTGGTGTTGGTTATCGCGCCCAGGCACAGGGGAAAAAGCTCAATCTGACACTGGGTTTTTCTCACCCGGTTGAGCACGAACTGCCCGAGGGGATTACCGTTGAAACTCCGTCCCAGACGGAAGTTATTGTTCGCGGAATCGATAAACAACAGGTTGGCCAGGTCGCTGCGGATATCCGCGCTTACCGTCCGCCCGAGCCTTACAAGGGCAAGGGTGTTCGTTATGCGGATGAGCAGGTCAGACGTAAAGAAGCCAAGAAGAAATAAGGCGGGACTATGAGCGCTAATAACGAAAGATTGCGTCGCGCACGCAAAGTGCGCATGAAAATCCGTGAGTTGGGTGCGACTCGCCTGTGTGTACACCGTACACCGCGGCACATGTACGCCCAGATCACTACTGCTGACGGCAGTAAAGTGCTGGCGACTGCCTCCACCTTGGATAAAGAACTGCGTCAGGGTGCAACCGGTAACATCGAGGCTGCCAAGAAAGTTGGTCAGCTGATCGCCGAGCGCGCCAAGGCCGCCGGGGTGGAGCAGGTCGCTTTTGACCGCTCGGGTTACCGTTATCATGGTCGTGTGCAGGCTTTGGCCGATGCGGCCCGTGAAGCTGGCTTGCAATTCTAAGGGGTGGAGAAATGAGCTTTAACGAACAGAAGGCTCCTGAGCTCCAGGAGAAGCTGGTTCAGGTGAATCGAGTGGCCAAAGTGGTCAAGGGTGGACGCGTGTTCGCGTTCACCGCACTGACTGTTGTTGGTGACGGCAAAGGCCGTGTTGGCTTTGGTCGTGGCAAGGCGCGTGAAGTGCCGGCTGCAATCCAGAAGGCGATGGAAGCTGCTCGCAAAAACATGATCGACGTTCCGCTGGACGGCACGACGCTGCAATACCCGGTGAAGGCCTCCCACGGCGGATCCAAGGTGTTCATGATGCCGGCCTCAGAAGGTACCGGTGTTATCGCCGGCGGTGCAATGCGTGCGGTACTGGAAGTGGCGGGCGTTCAAAACGTACTGTCCAAGTGTTACGGATCGACCAACCCGGTCAACGTGGTCCGTTCCACCATCAAGGGTCTTCAGAGCATGCATGCGCCTGAAGATATTGCAGCCAAGCGCGGCAAGACCGTGGAAGATATTCTGGGTTGAAGTCATGGCGAATGCTAAAAAGATTACAGTAACACTGACCCGCAGCCCAATCGGTTGCAAGCCCAAGCACAAGTTGTGCGTCAAGGGCTTGGGTCTTCGCAAAATCGGTCATTCCGTGGAGCTGGAAGATACGCCTTCCATCCGTGGCATGATCAACCAGGTGGATTACCTGGTACGGGTTGAGGAGAACTAAGATGCGTTTGAACGAACTTAGTCCGGAGCCCGGTTCACGCAAAGCCCCTAAGCGGATTGGGCGTGGTATCGGTAGTGGCATGGGTAAAACCGGTGGTCGCGGTCACAAGGGTCTGAAGTCTCGCTCCGGAGGAAGCGTTGCCCCCGGATTTGAAGGCGGTCAGCAGCCTTTGGCACGTCGTCTGCCGAAGTTTGGTTTCACTTCGCGTCAGCAGCGTTATGTGGCCGAGATTCGTCTCAACGAATTGACCAAAGTCGAAGGTGATGTGGTCGATCTGGCGGCGCTGAAGAAGGCGGACATCATTCGTGAAGAAATTCGCGAAGCGAAGGTGATCCTGTCTGGCGAAGTCAGTCGCGCAATGACCGTCAAAGGTCTGAGAGTGACAAACGGCGCGCGCGAGGCAATCATAGCCGCGGGCGGGAAAGTCGAAGACTAAGACGAGTCGAGGACCAAATGGCCAAGACAGCATCATTGCCTTCGGGCGCGGGGAAAGGACTGGCGGAGCTGCGTTCGCGGCTCTGGTTTGTCTTTCTGGCATTGCTGGTTTATCGCATCGGTGCGCATATCCCTGTGCCGGGTATCAATCCCGACCGCCTGGCGGCGCTGTTTGATCAGAATCAGGGCACCATCCTGAGTCTGTTCAACATGTTCTCCGGTGGTGCGCTCGAACGCATGAGTATCTTTGCACTTGGGATTATGCCGTACATCTCGGCCTCGATTATTATGCAGCTCATGACTGCGGTAAACCCGCAGCTTGAGCAGCTTAAAAAAGAGGGTGAGGCAGGGCGTCGCAAGATCAGTCAGTACACCCGCTACGGCACTGTGGTGCTGGCCCTTGTCCAGGGTATGGGTATCTCGGTCGGGCTGGCGTCGCAAGGCATAACGTTCAATGACAGCTTCAGCTTTCATTTCGTCGCGGTCATCTCTTTTGTCAGCGGTGCCGTGTTCATGATGTGGCTGGGAGAGCAGATCACGGAGCGGGGTGTAGGTAACGGTATTTCGCTGCTTATCTTCGCCGGTATCGTGGCAGGCCTGCCAGGGGCTGTCGGGCAAACGCTGGAGCAGGCACGCAACGGCGAAATGAGTTTGTTGGTGGTTCTCGGGATCGCCATTCTGGCAATCGCCGTGGTCGGTTTCGTGGTGTTCATGGAGCGCGGTCAGCGCCGGCTGACGATCAACTACGCCAAGCGACAGCAAGGGCGTCAGGTGTTTGCGCAGCAGTCCAGCCACTTGCCACTGAAAGTAAACATGGCCGGTGTGATTCCACCGATCTTTGCGTCGTCCATTCTGCTGTTCCCGGCCTCCCTCGGGCAGTGGTTCGGACAAAGTGAAGGCATGGAATGGTTGAGTGATATATCGCAGGTGCTGGCACCCAGCAGCCCGCTGTATATCCTGCTTTTTGCCGCCGCGGTTGTATTTTTCTGCTTTTTCTATACGGCTTTGATGTACAATCCGAAAGAAGTAGCAGACAACCTTAAGCGCTCTGGGGCGTTTATTCCAGGCATTCGTCCTGGCGAACAAACATCCAGATACATTGATGGTGTGTTGACGCGTCTGACGCTGTTTGGAGCGATGTATATCGCAGCAGTTTCCCTGTTCCCTCAGTTTTTGATGGTGTTCGGGAACGTGCCGTTTTATCTCGGCGGTACGTCTCTGCTGATTGTTGTAGTCGTAGTGATGGATTTTATGGCCCAGGTTCAATCGCACCTGATGTCTCATCAGTATGAATCGCTGATGAAGAAATCCAACCTCAAGGGCTACGGTCGGAACTAAGTTCAGTTCCACTTGAAAACTGGAGTCGACAATGAAAGTACGCGCTTCGGTAAAGAAAATTTGCCGCAACTGCAAAACGATTCGTCGCAATGGCTCGGTAAGGGTCATTTGCTCGGAACCTCGTCACAAACAGCGTCAAGGCTAATTCCTCCGGAATAAGCAACGAACGATGAAAGTGTACGAACTGATAACGCTTGACCTCTAGTTGGTCAAGCGTTATTATTTCGCGCCCTTTTGTGGCGGACAATTCACACAGCAAAGCTTTGAACGCGGAGTAATTTGGATGGCACGTATAGCCGGTGTCAATATACCCGACAACAAACACGCTGCAATCTCGCTGACCTATATATTCGGGATCGGCAAGACAGCAGCTCTTAAGCTTTGCGATGCATCCGGTGTCAAGCCGGGCGTCAAGGTCAAAGACCTCACTGACGAAGAGCTTGAAGCGCTTCGTTCAGAAGTAGGTAAATTGACTGTTGAAGGCGATCTGCGTCGTGAAGTACAGATGAACATCAAGCGTTTGAAGGATCTCGGTTGCTTCCGTGGTCTGCGTCACCGTCATGGACTACCCGTCCGTGGGCAGCGCACCAAGACCAATGCTCGCACCCGTAAAGGTCCACGCAAACCTATTCGCAAGTAACAGGTAGGCAAACATGGCAAAGCCAGGTACACGTACCCGTAAAAAGGTGAAAAAGACGGTTGTTGATGGCGTCGCGCACATCCACGCTTCCTTCAACAACACCATCGTGACCATTTCTGACCGTCAGGGCAATGTCCTGTCCTGGGCTACTTCTGGTGGTTCCGGGTTCCGCGGGTCGCGTAAGAGTACACCTTTTGCTGCGCAGGTAGCAGCTGAAAGAGCCGGTAATGCGGCTGCTGAATACGGCTTGAAAAACCTGGATGTTGAAGTTAAGGGCCCCGGCCCTGGACGTGAATCTGCAGTGCGCGCGTTGAACGCGTGTGGCTACAAGATCACAAACATCACAGATGTGACGCCGATTCCCCACAACGGTTGTCGCCCGCCCAAAAAGCGCCGCGTCTAACACAGGAGACAGTGAGATATGGCTCGTTACATAGGCCCGAAGTGCAAACTGTCTCGGCGTGAAGGGACAGATCTTTTTCTGAAGAGCGGTGTTCGCGCCCTCGACACCAAGTGTAACCTTGAAACTCCTCCGGGAATGCATGGTGCACGTCGCGGTCGTTTGTCCGAATACGGTCTTCAGCTTCGTGAAAAGCAAAAAGTCCGTCGTATGTACGGCGTGCTTGAAAAGCAGTTCCGCAGTTATTACGTCGAGGCAGCCAGACGGAAAGGTGCAACCGGTGAGAACCTGTTGAAGCTTCTGGAAGGCCGTCTGGATAACGTAGTTTACCGCATGGGTTTTGGTTCAACCCGTGCAGAATCCCGTCAGCTCGTTTCTCACAAGGCGATCCTGGTTAACGATAAGGTGGTCAACATTCCATCCTATCAGGTTAAAGCAGGGGACGTAGTGAGCATTCGTGAAAAGGCGAAGAACCAACTGCGCGTTAAAGGTGCATTGGAGCTTTCAGCCGGCCGTGCTGCGGTGAGCTGGGTAGAGGTCGACGCCAACAAGATGTCTGGCGTTTACAAGTCGGTGCCAGAGCGTACTGAGCTTCCGGCCGACATCAATGAGAACCTCATCGTCGAGCTTTACTCCAAGTAAAGCCTTGTTAGCAACGAGAGTAGATAGGGGCGTCTATGCAGCGTTCAGTACAAGAGTTATTGACACCTCGTACCATTGACGTGAAAGAAGCCGATAACACGCGTGCCAAGGTGACGCTGGAGCCTCTCGAAAGAGGCTTCGGGCATACCCTGGGAAGTGCACTGCGTCGGATTCTCTTGTCCTCAATGCCGGGCTGCGCTGTTACTGAAGCGCAGATTGACGGTGTTTTGCATGAGTACAGCGCAATTGAAGGTGTCCAGGAAGACGTCATCGAGATTCTGTTGAATCTCAAGGGCGTCGCGGTAACCATGGCCGACCGGGACGAGACTGAGCTTACCCTCAGCAAGAAAGGTCCGGGCGTTGTTACAGCTGGTGATATCACGCTGGATCATGAAGTCGAGATCGCAAACCCTGACCATGTGATCTGTCATCTCAGTGAGAATGGCGAAATCAACATGCGGTTGACGGTGGCTCGCGGTCGTGGCTACGAAGCGGCAGATCAGCGCGGCTTCGACGAGAGCGAAACCCGTGCAATCGGGCGCCTGCAGCTGGACGCTACGTTCAGCCCGGTCCGTCGTGTGGCGTACACGGTCGATAGTGCCCGTGTCGAGCAGCGTACGGATCTGGACAAGCTGGTGATTGACCTGGAGACCAACGGTACGATCGATCCGGAAGAAGCAATTCGCCGGGCCGCGACCATCCTCCAGCAGCAATTGGCAGTATTTGTTGACTTCGATCATGAGAAAGAGCCCGAGCGCGTTGAGGAAGAGGAAGAAGTCGATCCGATTCTGTTGCGTCCGGTGGATGATCTGGAGCTAACCGTGCGTTCAGCTAACTGCTTGAAAGCTGAAAACATTTACTACATCGGCGATCTTATTCAGCGTACAGAAGTAGAGCTGCTGAAGACGCCTAATCTGGGCAAAAAGTCGCTTACAGAAATTAAAGATGTGCTGGCTTCACGCGGTCTGTCTCTGGGTATGCGTCTTGATAACTGGCCGCCGGCAAGCCTTCGTGGTGACGACCGGGTTCTGGGCGGTTAATCGCCGAACTGGTAGTTTAAGTAAGGAATCAGAGCAATGCGTCATCGCAAGAGTGGTCGTAAATTTAGTAGGACCAGTGCGCATCGCAAAGCCATGTTTCGCAACATGGCTGCGTCACTAGTCGAGCATGAGCTGATCAAAACAACTCTGCCCAAGGCAAAAGAATTGCGCCGGGTAGCAGAGCCACTGATCACGCTGTCAAAAAATGATTCGGTAGCAAATCGTCGTCTGGCGTTCTCGCGTCTGCGTAACGATGCCGTGGTCGCCAAGCTCTTCACCGAGCTGGGCCCACGTTTCGCCGATCGTCCGGGTGGTTACCTTCGCATCATGAAGTGTGGCTTCCGTGCCGGGGACAATGCGCCTATGGCGTACGTCGAGCTGATCGGACGTCCGTTGGATATCGAAGCAGAAGAGATGGACGACGAAGAGTAAACGCTCCCAGTCGTGCTGAAAGAAAAGCCGGTGCCCTCAGGGTCACCGGCTTTTTTGTTGCTGGCAGGGAAGCGGTGGGCTCATTTCGTTAACATGGCTTTCAGGTAACGGCCGGTGTGGGATGCCGGGTTGTCCGCGACCTCCTCCGGGGTGCCTTCAGCAATTATCCGGCCGCCGCCAGAGCCCCCTTCAGGCCCCAGGTCCACCACCCAGTCTGCGGTTTTGATGACATCCAGGTTGTGTTCAATCACCACAATGGTGTTGCCGTGATCCCGCAAACGCTGCAGCACGTTAAGCAGCTGCTGGATATCGTAGAAGTGCAACCCGGTGGTCGGCTCGTCCAGAATGTACAGGGTCTTGCCGGTGTCCCGCTTGGACAGTTCTTTGGCCAGTTTGACCCGTTGGGCTTCACCGCCCGACAAGGTCACCGCGCTTTGCCCCAGGCGAATATAGGACAGCCCCACATCCATCAGGGTTTGTAATTTGCGGGCCAGAAACGGCACCGGGTCAAAAAACTCCCGGCCTTCTTCCACAGTCATCGACAGCACTTCGTGGATGTTTTTACCCTTATAGCGGATTTCCAGGGTTTCCCGGTTGTACCGCTGCCCCTTGCACACATCGCAGGGTACATACACATCCGGTAAAAAATGCATTTCTACCTTGATGACCCCGTCACCCTGGCAGGCCTCGCAGCGGCCGCCTTTCACATTGAAGCTGAAGCGGCCGGGCTTGTAGCCCCGGGAACGGGATTCCTGGGTGCCCGCAAACAGCTCGCGGATGGGCGTGAACAGGCCGGTGTAGGTGGCCGGGTTGGAGCGGGGCGTGCGGCCAATGGGGCTCTGGTCGATATCGATCACCTTGTCCAGGTGGTCCAGACCGCTGATGGATTGATAAGGCCCGTGGCTCAGCGTGGTGGCCTTGTTGAGGCTGGTGGCGCAGATAGGGTAGAGGGTGCTGTTGATCAGGGTCGACTTGCCGGAACCGGACACCCCGGTGACGCAGGTCATGACCCCCAGTGGAATTTCCAGGGACACGTCTTGCAGGTTATTGCCGCTGGCGCCGGTGAGGGTCAGGAATTTGCCCGAGCCGGGGTTGCGGGTGGCCGGCACGCTGATTTCCTTGCTGCCACTGAGGTATTGGCCGGTCAGCGAAGCCGGATTGTCGATGATCGCTTGCGGGGAACCCTGGGCAATGATCTGGCCACCGTGAACGCCTGCACCCGGACCTATATCGATCACGTGGTCGGCGGCGCGTATCGCGTCCTCGTCGTGCTCCACCACGATGACAGTGTTGCCGAGGTCGCGCAGGTGGGTGAGGGTGGCCAGCAGGCGGTCGTTGTCCCGCTGGTGCAGGCCGATGGAGGGTTCGTCCAGAATGTACATGACCCCCACCAGGCCCGCGCCGATCTGGCTGGCGAGACGGATGCGCTGGGCTTCGCCCCCCGACAGGGTGTCCGCGCTGCGCTCCAGGGTCAGGTAATCCAGGCCCACATTGACCAGAAACTGCAGCCGCTGGTGCACCTCTTTGACGATCTTTTCGGCAATTTCGCCCCGTCGGCCGGGCAGGCTCAGGGTCTCAAAATATCTGAGTGCGTCGCCGATGGGCAGGTGGGTGAGTGCGGGTAGATTGTTGTGTTCAATAAATACATGGCGGGCGCTGCGACGTAACCGGCTACCCTGGCAGTCCTTGCAGGCTTGCTGACTCAGGTTTTTGGCCAGTTCCTCGCGCATGGTTTGCGAATCCGTCTCCCGGTAACGGCGCTCCAGATTGGGGAGTATGCCTTCAAAGGGATGGCTGCGCTCCATCATCTGGCCACGGGAATTCACGTAGCGAAAGGCGATCTCTTCAGTGCCGGAACCGTGCAGGATGATCTCCCGGAAGGACTCCGGCAACTCATTGAAGGGCGTGTCAAGGTCGACCCCGTAATGCTCGGCGACGCTGCTCAGTAGCTGAAAATAATACACCGCCCGCCGGTCCCAGCCTTTCACAGCGCCGGCTGCCAGGGTCGCCTCCGGGTGATGGACGATTTTGTCCCGGTCAAAGAATTGGCGCACACCAAGACCGTCGCAGGTCGGGCAGGCGCCGGCCGGATTATTGAACGAGAACAACCGGGGCTCCAGTTCGCTCAAGGCGTAGCCGCACTGGGTGCAGGCGTAGCGGGCGGAAAAAATATGCTCTTCGCCGGTCTCCGACATGGGCGCCACCAGCGCCAGACCGTCCGCCAGCTGCAGCGCGGTTTCAAAACTCTCCGCCAGACGTTGCTCCAGCCCCGCCTGGACCTTGAAACGATCAATCACCACGTCAATCTGATGCTTGCGCTTTTTATCCAGCGCGGGCAGTTCGTCGATGTCGTACACCGTGCCGTCGACCCGCAAACGGATGAACCCCTGACTGCGCATGGTGTCAATCAGTTGCAGGTGCTCTCCCTTACGATCCCGGATCACCGGTGCCAGAATCATCAGGCGGCTGTCGGCGGGCATGGCCATCACCTGGTCCACCATCTGGCTGACGGTTTGCGCTTCCAAAGGTTGGCCATGATCGGGGCAGCGGGGTTCCCCGGCCCGGGCAAACAGCAATCGCAGGTAATCGTAAATTTCTGTGATGGTGCCCACCGTCGACCGGGGGTTGTGGGAGGTCGACTTCTGTTCGATGGAGATGGCCGGCGACAGACCCTCAATGTGGTCGATCTCCGGTTTTTCCATCATCGACAGGAATTGGCGCGCGTAGGTGGACAGGGATTCCACATAACGCCTTTGGCCCTCTGCGTAGAGCGTATCAAAGGCCAGCGACGACTTGCCCGACCCGGACAAGCCGGTAATCACAATGAGCTGGTTGCGCGGGATATCCAGGTCGATGTTTTTCAGGTTGTGGGTTCTGGCCCCTTTGATCTGGATATGATCCATAACATCCTCGAAAAGAAAAACGCTGAGTATACCGTGTTCCGGGCAATCCGGCTAAATGCCGCGACGGAGGGCTGCTTCTGCTACAATGCGCGTCTTTTAAGAGTTAAGGATCTGGAGGCGTATGATTGCTTTGGAAAGACGCTCGGTTGCAGCGTTGGCCTCGGTCTATGCGGTGCGAATGCTGGGCCTGTTCATGGTGATGCCGGTGTTCGTGCTGTACGGCAGTGGCCTTGGCGGGGCCACGCCCGCGCTGCTCGGCTTTGCCATTGGCGCCTATGGGCTGAGTCAGGCGGTGCTGCAAATTCCGTTCGGCGTACTGTCCGACCGGTTCGGTCGCAAACGGATGATCTATCTGGGTTTGCTGATATTTACCGCGGGCAGTTTGCTGGCGGCCGGAGCCGACACCATTTACGGGGTGATTGCCGGTCGCCTGTTACAGGGCGCCGGTGCCATCGCCAGCGTGCTGATGGCGTTGCTCAGCGACCTGACCCGGGAAGAGCAGCGCACCAAGGCCATGGCCACCGTGGGCATATCCATCGGTCTGTCGTTTTCACTGTCACTGGTGGTGGGGCCGCTGATTGCTGCCGCCTACGGCTTGGCGGGCATATTTTACGCCACCGCCGGGTTGGCGCTGGTGGCCATGGTGATTGTTTATGCTGCCGTGCCTAACCCCTACCAGGCCAGCCACTCGTTGGAGACCCGGCCGAACCGGGCGATGCTTTCCCAGGTGTTGAGGGACAGTCGCTTGCTGCGCCTCGATTTTGGTATCTTTGCGCTGCACTTCGTGCTCACAGCGGTCTTTCTGGTGGTACCGGGGTTGCTGGAGCACACCGTTGGGCTGGCTGCTGAGTCCCATTGGTGGCTGTATCTGACGGTGATGGTGACCTCATTCTTTGCCATGGTGCCGTTCATCATTATTGGTGAAAAGCGCCGGCAGATGAAGGCGGTGCTGTCGGGCGCCATCCTGATGTTGGCTGCGGCGACCGCGGCACTGGTGCTGGTCTCTGGCAGTCTGGCGGGGGCATGGGTTGTACTGTTTTTCTTCTTCATGGCCTTCAACCTGCTGGAGGCCTGCCTGCCGTCTCTGGTCAGCAAGGAAGCGCCCGCCGCCAGCCGGGGCACCGCCATGGGGGTGTATTCCACCTCTCAGTTCATGGGGGCCTTTCTGGGGGGCACCCTGGCGGGTGTGTTGCTGGAAGCCTACGGGTTTTACGGTGTTGTTGGTTTGATGGTGGGTGTTCTACTATGTTGGCTGGTGGTCGCGCTGACCATGTCGCCGCCAAGTCACGCGACCAGTTTCATGTTACAGTTGCGGACGGTCAGCCCTGAGCAGATTGCCGTCATTGACGAGCGGTTGCGGACACTGCCCGGGGTGCAGGATGTGGTGATTCTTGAAGAAGCCCATACCGCGTATCTGAAGGTTGATCGCCAGTATTTCAAAGAAGAGCTGCTAGCCGGTTACGAATTTATCCAGCCGCGCACACCGGCTTGAATCCACACATCCGGCAATGGAATGCCCAGATTATTACAGACTGAGTCAGGAGCAAGAAGACATGGCACGAGGCGTTAACAAAGTAATTCTGATTGGCAATCTGGGGCAGGACCCCGAGACCCGGTTCACCCCCAACGGCAATGCCGTGGTCAACCTGTCCCTGGCGACCGACGAGAGTTACCGGGATCGGCAGAGCGGGCAGATGGTTCCCAAAACGGAGTGGCACCGGATCGTAATGTTCGGAAAGATCGCCGAGATTGCGGGCCAGTATCTGCGCAAAGGGTCCAAAGTCTACATTGAAGGCAAGTTGCAGACGCGCAAGTGGCAGGGCCAGGACGGTAACGACCGGTACACCACCGAGGTGGTGGTGGACATCAACGGCCAGATGCAGATGCTCGATAGCCGTGGGGGTGAAGGCGGTATGCAGCAGGGCGCGCCAGCCGGCCGGCCGCAGTCGTCCAGCTACAACGCCCCTCCGGCCCAGCAACAGAATCAGCCGCCGGCGTCCGGTCAGCAATCCGGCGGCTACAACCAGCCGGCTCAGGGGGGCGGCGCCCCCGACCCGATGGATGATTTCGACGATGACATCCCGTTCTGACTCCCTCAAGTAAGGGAATACTGGGTGTGTCATTAAGCATCCAGCTCGAAAGCCCCGTACCGCGGGGCTTTCGCTATTTGGGGAGGAAAAAGTGCGCTTGTTCAGCGCCCCCGAAAAGAACCGGGATTTGGTTTTTCAGGCGAATGATCCGGTGGGGTGTCCAGATACGAACTGTAACGAAGTTTGGCGTTTAAAATCATTATACTCCAGCCGTATTGCGGCCTTTTCAAACAATAATTGACAGGCGATTTGTTTGTCCGGCGACCCGATTATGACAGATGTTCCCAACTCCCCGGCGGACGACACCGCTTTAAATGAGCAGCTCGAGCGTGTAAACCGTCAGCTGCTGCAGTCAGAAAAAATGGCGGCCATCGGTCAGCTGGCGGCGGGCGTGGCCCATGAGATCAACAACCCCATCGGCTACGTCTACTCCAACCTGCAGAGTCTGGATCGATACCTGGTCGACATGTTCCGGTTGACCGATGCGATCGGTTCGGCATCGACGCAGGAAGAGCTGGAGGAACTCAAACAGAGCATTGACTATGAGTTTTTGCGCGGCGATCTGGAAGATCTGGTGGCCGAGTCCCGCGAGGGCATCGAGCGGGTCAAAACCATTATAACGACCCTCATGGATTTTACCCACGCGGATGAAGAAGAATTCAAACTTGCCGATATTCACTGGGGCATCAACACCACGCTTAGCGTGATCAATAACGAGATCAAGTATAAAGCGGAGGTGGTGAAAGACTTCGGCGACTTGCCGTTGGTGTCCTGCATTATTTCCCAGATCAATCAGGTGATCCTGAACCTGCTCGCCAACGCCGCCCACTCCATCGAAGGGTTTGGCAAAATCATCGTACGCACCCGGCACGAAAGTAACTACGTCGTTATTGATGTGGAAGATACCGGTAAAGGTATTTCCCAGGAACACATCAATAAAGTATTTGATCCCTTCTTCACCACCAAGCCTATCGGCGAGGGCACCGGTCTCGGGTTGTCATTGTCTTTCAGTATTGTCGAGAAACATAACGGTCGCATTGACGTAACGAGTACCCCGGGCAAAGGCACCTGTTTTCGTATCATTCTGCCCATTGGCACTTCCGATACCGGCCGTTGTTCCTGATACCTCATGGACATTAATTACTCCGACGTTGACACTCTCCCGTCGCAGCCGCCAGCCAAGGCGCGGTTGTTGCTGGTGGACGATGAAGAAAATATTTTACGCAGCCTGCACCGGGTCATGCGTCGGGAGCCTTATGAGCTGGCGTTTGCCCGGTCCGGAGAAGAGGCGTTGCAGCGGCTGGCCACCGAAACCTTTGATCTGGTGATTTCCGACGCCCATATGCCGGGGATCAGTGGCCCGGATCTGCTGGCACGCATCAAACAGAAGTACCCGGGGTGCATCCGCATCCTGTTGACCGGGTACACCGACCTGGCCTCTACCATCGCCGCCATTAATGAAGGTCAGATTTACCGGTATATCAGCAAGCCGTGGGAAGAGGACGAGTTGCGTTTAACGGTACGGCAGGCGCTGGCCTTTCAGTACTCCGAACGTCGCCGGCTGGCATTGGAGCAATTGACCCGCGCCCAGAATCAGGAACTGCAGGTCTTGAATGCGACCCTCGAGGATAAGGTGCGGGCGCGCACCGAAGAGCTCGAGCAAACGGCCGGTATGCTCGATCTTGCCTATCAGGAGTTACGGCAGAGTTACACCACCGCAGCTGAAGTTTTTTCTGCGCTGATCAACAAGCGGTTGCCGGCCAAGCGCCAACCGAACGCCAAAGTGATCGCCCTGGTGAAGGCGTTTGCTGAGCACTGCCAGCTGGACAGTGCCCTCACCTGGGATGTAACCATGGCGGCGGCGCTCTACAACCTCGGCAAACTGAGCTGGCCGGACCAGATGATTGAAACGCCCTCGGAATTAATGGGCAAAGTGCAGCGCGAAGAGTATCAGCGCTACCCCGTCACCGGTGAGAAGCTGCTGATGGCGCTGGAACCGCTGAGAAATGCGGCCTGTATCATCCGCCACCATCAGGAGCGCTGGAGTGGAAAAGGTGTGCCCGACCAGCTTGCGGGCGAGCAAATTCCGCTGGGGGCCCGTGTGCTGAAACTGGCAGTTGACTTCGTCGAATTTCAGTTCGGATTGATCCTCGAGCGCAAGGTATCC
The DNA here is from genome assembly GCF_001752365.1 of Marinobacter sp. X15-166B. GTDB lineage: Bacteria > Pseudomonadota > Gammaproteobacteria > Pseudomonadales > Oleiphilaceae > Marinobacter. The sequence continues at coordinate 1,902,531 of NZ_MEIY01000001.1, forward strand.
CGGGAGGACGCGATCACACTTGTCGGACGCTACAAAGGACTCGTGTACGACCCTGAAATGGCGGATCAGTTTCTGCAGATGATTGTTCAGCAGGCCCCGGATGTGGAAGGTTACGACCCAGCCATTCTGCGCCTGGACACCTTGCGCGTGACCCCGGGCATGGTGCTGGCGCGGAACCTGTACGCCGCCTCGGGGATGCTGTTGCTTAATGAAGGGAAGGTGCTGACTGCATCACTGATTGAAAAACTGACCGCGTTTGAGCAAAACGAGCCGAATGGGCTGCGCTATGAGCTGTATGTGTATCCCCCTGAGAACGAGGAAAAGGAGACTGCCTCATGATCAAGATTCAGTTGGTAGACGATGAGCCCAATATTTTGAAGGCCCTCAAACGCCTGTTGAAGGCACAAGGCTGGGAGGTGGATGCCTACGACAACGTGGACGACGCGCTCGGCGGGCTGCTGGCACACGATTACGCGGTCATAGTGTCGGATTATCTGATGCCCGCGGTGGATGGCGTCACCTATCTGCAATTTGCCAAACAGCGCCGTCCGGATGCAATGCGGCTGGTGCTCACGGCCCACGGTGACCGGCAATCGGTTATCAAAGCGATCAATCAGGCAGAGGTCTACCGGTACCTGACCAAACCCTGGAACGACTATGAAATCGTGGCTGCGATTCAGTCGGCGGTAGAACTCCACCAGCTGGTGCGCGAGAACCACCGGCTGCTCCAGACGGTGGCGACCCAAAAAGCAATGCTGCAAGCGCGGGAGCAGGAACTGCAGCGGCTGGAAGCAGAACATCCCGGGATCACCCAGGTGTTGCGGGATACCGAGGGTTCGATTCTTGTCGGTGATGACAGCTGAACAGGTAAGGCGCCATGGCCGTATACAACAAGAAAGCGTGCAAACTCACCTTGAAGGTGGTGTTCTACGGGCCCGCTCTGAGTGGTAAAACCACCAATCTGATGCAATTGCATTCTTTGCTCCATCCGGAGCGCATGGGTGAGCTGATGGTGCTGGAAACCCGAGGCGATCGTACCCTGTTTTTTGACATGCTGCCCATCGGTTTGCGGGCAGCCTCGGGACTGGATCTGCGGTTGAAACTGTTCACAGTACCCGGCCAGGTTCAGCATGACAGTACCCGCAAGGCAGTGCTGTCGCGGGCCAATGCGGTTGTCTTTGTCGCTGATTCCAAGGTATCCGCGCAGGACAGCAACGCGGCCGCCTTCGGCGATCTGGAGGACAATCTGGATAAGGTGGGGCTCGATATCGAAACCTTGCCCTTGGTCATTCAGTTTAACAAACGGGACGTTGGCGCTGTGGTGCCAGAGGACGAGCTGCAGCAATGCTGGGCGCACACCCCCTGGGCACCGTTAACCATGGCCTCGGCGCTGCAGGGTGATGGGGTGATCGAAACCTTTCGCCGGCTGCTCGACCGATTGTACACCAGCGCGGACGCAGAGTTTTCATTAGCCCGAGACCATGGCATCGATCGCGAAACCTTTATCGCGCGCCTGAGCGCCCGGCATGGGGTCGCCTGTGCGTAATTTTGAAGACGATCCCCATCTCGACGACTTGCTGACCCACGCACAGCAGGAGCAGTTGAATGACATACTGAGCCGCTTGTGTCAGGTCCCGGTGGTGCTGCGGGAGCGCCAGACGGGGGGACGGCACACCGGTGGAGTTCAATCTGGAAACCATTGGCTGGCTCTCAGGCGGGCGCTCCGAGGAAGAGCAGGGCGCAGTTGCCGAGTTGGTGTCGTTTTTGCTGATGTTCATTGCCAAGTACCGGTGGGCGGCCAATCTTCATCTTGATGTCACGGCGGCCAGCTACGACGAACTGCAGCAAAAAAATGAGGCATTGCAAGCGTCCGAGGCGCGTTATCGGCAACTGTCAGACGAACTGCAGTGCAAAGTCGACGAGCAGGTCAGGGTGGTGCAGCGTACCCAGCAGGAACTCTACGAGTCTGCGCATATGCGCTCCGTTGGGCAGCTGGCGGCCGGGGTGGCCCACGAAATCAACAACCCCGTGGGGTTCATCCGCAGTAACCTTGGGGTGGCCCGGGATTACGTGGATGTATTGGAGGGATCATTGCCGGAGGGGCACGGCAAACACGGTCTGCTTGCCGACTTTCGTGACCTGTTGGCGGAATCCATGGACGGCACCCGGCGAATTGCCGGTATCGTTGCGGACCTGAAAACGTTTTCCAGCATTGACCAGCATGAATTTACGCGCTGCCGTATCAATGAGCTGTTGCTCAGTGCGGTGAATCTGGTGCAGGCCGAATACGGACATCAGCTGAATGTGACCGACCGTCTGGATGACCAGTCGGTTGTCAACGGGTCACCGTCACGCCTGGCGCAAGCCTTTTTCAATCTGCTCGAAAATGCCGCCCAAGCGCTGGACGCGGCCGGAACGGGTCAGGGGGGGGGCAGATATTGCTGCGCACCCAGGTGAGTCATGGACGGGTGCAGGTGACGATTCAGGACAATGGCTGTGGCATCCCGGATGCGGTTCGCGCGCAGGTGTTTGATGCGTTTTTTACCACACGCCCGGTGGGTGCTGGTACCGGGTTGGGGCTGACGGTCGCCCGTGATATCGTGCACATGCATCATGGTACGCTGCAACTTGACAGCCAGGAAGGGGGCGGCACACGGGTGACCCTCAGTCTGCCATTGGCCGAGGGTCAGAGGACATGAACCGTCGCTACGCATCCCTGTTCAACCGTGATTCATCGGGGCAAGACGCACCACCTGCGGCACAAAAAAAGCGGGCCCCTTACCGGTTGCTGTTTGTGGATGACGAGCCCAACATCCTCGCCGCCATGGCCCGGGTGTTTCAGCGTGAAAACTACGAATTGCTGTTCGCCGGCAGCGGCCAGGAAGCCCTGGCGACTATGGACAAGAAACCGGTGCATCTGATCGTCACCGATTTTCTGATGCCGCGCATGACCGGCAGTGAGTTGCTGCGGGAAGTGCGTGAGCGCTGGCCGCAGACCATCCGTGTGATGCTCACCGGCCACGCCAATACCGACGCGGTGATGGGGTCGGTCGCAGACGGGGCGGTGTATCGGTTTATCCTCAAACCCTGGAACGATGACGAGCTTCGGGTGACCATCGCGCTGGCTCTGGAGCAGTATCAGCTGATTCAGCTGTCCCGCAAGCTGACCGAACAAAACCGGAGCCAGGGTCGGGATCTGGAAACCATCAGCAAACTGACCGCCACCAACCGCAGTCCGCTGGCGATACTGCTCCATAAAAAAGCCTGGCTGGATTCACAGCAAATCCAGCAACTGCACCGGGAAATGCAGAGTCAGAAAACACCGGTGGTCCGACAGTTGCTGCAACACGAATGGGTCGATTTCCAGCGCATGTTCGAGATGCTGCGGGATGACATGCTGTTTGAGACCGTTGAGCTGGCGGAAGCGCAGCCAGACCCGGCATTGCTGTCCTTGATTCCGCAAAACATCTGTATGCGCCAGATGGTCCTGCCCTTGCGGCTAAACGGGCCACGCTTACGCCTCGCCATGGTGGATCCGATGGACATCCACCTGATCGACGAACTGGGGTTCATGACGGGGTACAGCATTCACCCTCTGTTGTGCGAAACCGCGCAGATGCAGCAAAAACTGGCGGAAATTTTTGGCGGAGCAGACCAACTCGACGACATCGCGACGCAAGTCAGCACCGAGGATCCTTACGAAGGGATCGAGATAGTACTGGACGACGAATCCGATCAGGAATCCCTGGAGCAGTTGCTGGGCAGCTCAGAGGAACCGCCGGCGATACGTCTGGTCAACGCCATTATCCTGGAGGCCCTGCGTCTCAGAGCCAGTGACATTCACGTGCACCCGCGCACGAAATCCCTGGTGGTGCGTTACCGGATCGACGGTGTGTTGCAGGATAAGATACACATCCCCTCGAACCTGTTGATGTCGGTCGTATCCCGCATCAAAGTGATGGCAGAGCTGGACATCACCGAGCGCCGCAAACCCCAGGACGGTCGTATCACGGTCAAAACACCCATGCGCATTGTCGATCTGCGCATCTCCACCCTGCCAACGATCAACGGTGAGAAGGTGGTGATGCGGGTACTGGAACGCCAGTCCTCTGCCCAGTCGCTGGCCGATCTGGGGTTATCCGCCCACAATTTGCAACGCTTGAAGCATGTAGTGGCCAAACCCCAGGGCATCATTCTGGCGACCGGACCAACCGGCAGCGGCAAAACCACCACCCTCTATGCCTTGCTGCAGCATAATGCCTCCGCCGAGCGGAACTACGTCACCATTGAAGATCCGGTGGAATTCCACGTGGACATGGCCGGGCAAGTGCCGGTGAAGGAACGCATCGGATTGAGTTTTGCCAGCATTCTGCGCGCCATTCTGCGCCAGGACCCCGATGTCATTTTGCTGGGCGAGATCCGCGACGAAGAAACCGCTGATGTTGCTTTTCATGCGGCCATGACCGGGCATCTGGTCTATTCCACCTTGCACACCGGTTCGGCGGCAACCACCGTAGCCCGCTTGCTGGACCTGGGGCTGAAACCGTTTGTACTGGCGTCTGCCCTCGAAGCCATAGTAGCACAGCGCCTGTTGCGCAGAATCTGCAGTCTCTGCCGTGAGGAAGTCCCGCCACCGACGGAGGTGCTCGCTCAGCTTGGTCCCCGGTTTATGGACGCCGAACTTACTTTCTATCGCGGTCAGGGGTGCGATCAATGCCACCAAGGGTATCGGGGCCGGGTAGCAATCCACGAGGTGTTGACCATAAGTGAAGAGCTGCGGGTCGCGATCATGGAGGGTGCCAGTGCCATGCAGATCGAAACCATCGCCCGTGACCGGGGGATGCGGGTGCTGCTGGACGACGCCCTGGAAAAATTACGTGACGGGCTCACCACCGCGGACGAAGTGTTGCGTTTGCTGGGGCCCCAGATTCTCGAGGCCGAGCACCTGTAATGGATGAGTGGGAGCGGCTGTAGCTGAACCCCGTGGCCAGATAATAACCGACCGATGTGACCGTAAGGGCGCTGCTTCAATAAAAGCACGGACAATGTGACTGTGACCAATCCTGAATCCTGCAATATGACCGAAACCAATCCTGAACTCTGCGTTCTGCTTATTGATGATGACGAGCAGGACTATCAAGTTATCCGCAATCAGCTGCAACATACCGATCGTGGCATGTTTCGGCTGATATGGCGAAACACTGCCGCGGCGGGCCTTGCGGCCTTGCGAGCTGAGGCGGTTGACGTTGTTCTGGCCGGTCAGCGGCTGGGTACGGATGGCGTCCAGAGCCTGATCCAGAAGGCGCGCAGTGAGGGCCTGACCACGCCCTTCATTTTGCTGCTTGGTCTGCAAGGCGGGGACCTGCACGCTCGGATCGCGGCGCTGGGAGCCAGCGACTATTTGCGCAAAGAGTATCTCGGCGGCCCGGACCTCATATCTCGAGTTCTCCATGCCGTTGAACAGGCCGCTGCCATTGCCCAGTTTTCTGATAGCGAAGCCCAATACCGCTTACTGTTTGAAAGCTCACCCGCTCCCAAGTGTCTGGTGGAGCCGCAGTCGGGCCGTGTTCTCAGCATGAACGCCGCCGCACAACGGCTTTATGGTTACGGAGGCGGCGTTCGCAGCATCGCCGGGCTCAGGTGGGGCGATTTGTGTGTGGATCCCAGCCCGGGCGGCACGGTCATCGATGGGGTGGTGCTGCAGGCGGGCGCCACACTGGAATTGCATCGCACCTCTTCCGGTCAGGAGCTCTTCGTAGAAGTATTGGCCGCGCCCATAGTAATCAATCGCCGCGCGCGGAGCCTGCGGGTGTTGAAAGATCTGACCCAACAGGTGGCCCATAGCCAGCAGTTGCGCTTGTTCAAACGCTGTATCGAGGCCAGTTCTAACGGCATCATTATCGCCGATGCCCGCCAGCCCGACATGCCGGTGGTCTATGTGAACCCGAGTTTTGAGCGTATTACCGGGTATGACCGGGCAGAAGTGCAGGGCCGTAACTGCCGGTTTCTGCAGCATGACCACGCAGACCCCATGAACGAGCCGGCCCTGGCAGACATTCGCAAGGCGCTGAAAGAAGGTACGGAAGTGTCCGGGGTGCTGCGCAACTATCGCAAGGATGGCAGCACCTTCTGGAACGAGTTGTACCTGACACCGGTAACAGACGATACGGGACAGCTGACCCATGTTGTGGGTATTCAGAATGATATTTCCGCGCGCCGGGATATCGAACAAAGGCTCGCCTATCACATCAGCCATGATCTGGTCACCCGTCTGCCGAATCGCATGCTGCTGGAAGACCGCCTGCCTCAGGCCTGCCAGTTTGCCCGTCGCCATGGCCGGCACATCGGTGTGTTAATGGTAGGGCTTGACGGGTTCGAACAGATCAATGGCGCTTTTGGTCATCGTGTCGGAGACCAGGTGCTGGTGGAAACCGCCCGGCGGTTAATGGCATTGGTGCGCTCCGGGGATACCGTCGCCCGGATCAATGGGGATGAGTTTGTGGTTCTGCTGACCGATCTGGCGCAGCCCCGGGATATCATGATCCCCGTCGAAAAAATGCATCTGGAACTGGCGCGACCTTACCGGCTGGGGTCCGAGACCGTTCATTTGACGGCGTGTATTGGCATTACGGTGAGCGATGCCAGCCCTGAGCGACCTATGGAGCTGGTGCAACAGGCCAGCCTGGCCATGGTGCGTGCCAAACAGACCGGTAAAAATATCAATCAGTGGTTTTGTGAAGATTTCAATGCTGAAACCAGCCTGCGAATGAAGCTTCGCAATGAGTTACAGTCCGCAATCAACAAACAGACGCTTACCCTCCATTACCAACCGATTATTAATGCCCAAACCGGGCGGGTTGAATATGTGGAAGCGCTGGCCCGCTGGCCCCACCCCGTGCGCGGCATGCTCGAGCCGGCGGAATTTATTCCGCTGGCGGAGGAAACCGGCCAGATTGTCGAGCTTGGTACCCTGGTGTTGAATCAGGCCTGCCGGGACATCGCGGCGTTGCACGAGGCGGGGTTCAGAGACTGTGCCGTTGCGGTGAATGTGTCACCCAAACAGATTCAAAAACCCGGTTTTCCGGACGTCGTCAGCCGTGCCCTGAAGGCTAATGGCCTTACCCCAGAGGCGCTTGAACTGGAAACCGTGGAATCGGCGTTGCTCAATTACACCGACCGGGCGGTACAGACACTCCATGAATTGCGTGACCTCGGGGTGCGGATCGCCATTGATGATTTCGGTACCGGATTTTCCAGTCTCAGCTACATCAAGCTGTTGCCGGTGAGCAAGATCAAAATTGACCGTTCGTTTGTCAAGGATGTGATCCACAGTCCGAGCGATGCGGCGATTACCCAGAGCGTCATATCCATGGGGCATCACCTGTCGTTGGTGGTGGTGGCAGAGGGCGTGGAAACCGAAGCACAAGCGGCCTTTTTGCGCCGCCAGAAGTGCGACCTGCTGCAGGGGTTTGTCTTTGCCCGGCCCATGCCCTTTGCAGAGCTCAAACGCTATTTGAGCAGCAGCAGGGCTGTTGCCGGCGGTCATAGCGTCATTGAAGGAGAGGTGCAGAAAACCTTATTGCTGCTGGATGATGAAGAAAACATTCTGCGGGCGCTTAACCGTGTATTGCGTCGTGACGGGTATCGCATACTATCGACCACCAGCGTTCAGGAAGCCTTTAATCTGCTGGCCGAAAACGAAGTCCAGGTGATTCTCTCCGACCAGCGGATGGCCGAGATGTCGGGCACGGAGTTTTTCCGCCAGGTGAAGGAGCTGTACCCCAACACCGTCAGGATTGTGCTGTCCGGATACACAGATCTGCGGTCGGTCACCGAGGCGATTAACCAGGGGGCGATCTATCGGTTCGTGACCAAACCCTGGGATGACCGTCAGATTCGCGAGCACATTCAACAGGCGTTCCGCTACCGCGAAGGCTTGCACTAAACGGGAGGGCGGTTTCAGTCGTCGGCCCCCTGACGGTCGTCCAGCCCCAGCTCGCCAAGTTTGCGGGTCAGGGTATTCCGGCCCCAGCCCAGCAGCAGTGCCGCGTCTTTTTTGCGGCCGCCGGTCTGCTGCAGGGCCGCTTCCATCAGAATGCGCTCGAACTGGGGCAGTGCCGTGGTGAGCAGGTTGCTGTGGCCTCGGCTGAACTCCAGACGGGCCCAGTCCCCCAGGTATTGGTGCCAAAGCTGACCGTCGGTGGCCGGGTCCGCCGGTTGGCGCAACTCGGCCGGTAAGTCATCGATATGGACCTCACGGCCGCTGGCCATCACCGTCAGCCAGCGACAGGTGTTTTCCAGCTGGCGCACGTTGCCGGGCCAGGGCAGGGCACACAGGTAGGCCTCGGTATCCGCGCGCAGTATTTTAGGCTCGACGGACAGTTCCATGGCGGCCCGTTGCAGAAAATGCTGGATCAGCTGCGGGATGTCCTCCCGCCGCTCCGCCAGGGTGGGCAGGTGCATACGGATCACGTTCAGGCGGTGAAACAGGTCTTCACGAAACGAGCCTTGCTGTACCAGTTGCTCCAGATCCTGATGGGTCGCCGCGATGATGCGTACATCCACTTTGATCGGGGTGGTGCCGCCAACGCGGTAGAATTCGCTGTCCGCCAGCACACGCAGCAGGCGTGTCTGGGTCTCGGCCGGCATGTCGCCAATCTCATCCAGAAACAGGGTGCCGCCGCTGGCCTGTTCGAAACGGCCGTGCCGTACCCCCGTTGCCCCGGTAAACGCCCCCTTTTCATGACCGAACAGTTCCGACTCGATCAATTCCTTCGGTATGGCCGCCATGTTCAGGGCGATAAACGGCTCCCGGGCGCGGGGACTGTGGTTGTGCAGTGCCCGGGCCACCAGTTCTTTACCGGTGCCGCTCTGGCCGTTAATCAGCACCGTGATGTTGGAGTGGGACAGCCGGCCGATCGCCCGAAACACCGCCTGCATGGCGGGTGCCGCGCCGATGATGTCCGTGGCGGGTAAGGGGGGCTCATGCTGGCTTTCCCGGTGCTTGCGTTGCTCGCGGCGGTGGGCAATTGCCCGTTTGACCAGGGCCACCGCGTCATCCACATCGAAGGGCTTGGGAAGGTAGTCGAACGCGCCGGATTGATAACTGCTGACCGCGCTTTCCAGGTCGGAGTGGGCCGTCATGATGATCACCGGCAGGTCCGGGTGGGCGGCGGCCAGCTCGGCCAGCAGGGTGATGCCGTCGATACCGGGCATGCGGATATCACTGAGGATCGCATCCGGTTGTTGCTGCTCCAGCAGGCCAGGGATGGTGTCGCCCCGCTCAAACACGCGGCAGGCGAGACCGGCCTGGGTCAGGGCACGCTCCAGTACCCAGCGAATGCTGCGGTCATCGTCGATGACCCACACCTGTTCCGTTGCGGTCATGGGGTGTCCTCCAGGGGCAGGAAAATCATAAAGTCCGTCTCGCCGGGCACACTCTCGCACTCCACCAGTCCGCGGTGCTGACCAATAATGCTCTGGGTGATGGCGAGACCCAGCCCGGTACCCTGGGCCCGACCACTGATCATGGGGTAAAAAATATTCTGCAGTAAGGCGGCGGGTATGCCCGGGCCATTGTCGATGATATCGATGCGACAGACCAGCCGGTGGGGGGTGTGGCCAATGGTGAACTGACGCAGGGCGCGAGTCCGGAAGGTGATGGTGGGGCGCGCCCCGGCGGCGGGGTGGTCGAATTCGAAGGCGGCTTCCATGGCGTTCCGGGCGATGTTGAGCACGGCCTGAATCAATTGCTCCCGGTCCCCGGGAAACTCCGGCAGGCTGGGGTCATAATCCCGCTTGAAGACAAGGCGGTCACCGGCTTCGGCTTCCAGCAATGCCCGCACCCGCTCCAGCACTTCATGAATGTTGGTCGGCGTCAGGTTGAGCGCGCGGTTGGGGCCCAGCATGCGATCCACCAGGCTGCGCAAGCGGTCCACCTCGTCCATGATCACCTGGGTATACTCTTGCTGTGCAGGGCTGAGTTCGCGCTGCAGCAACTGGGCCGCCCCGCGAATGCCCCCCAGAGGGTTCTTGATTTCGTGGGCCATGCCCCGCACCAGAATACGGCTGGCGGCTTGCTGCGCGAGTATGTCCTCTTCGCGGATGATGCGCAGCAGCCGGTCCCGGGATTGCACCTCCATCAGCAGCAGGGGCTGGTCGGTGCCCAGGGGCATGACGGAGTAATCGACGATCATGCTGGTGCCCGTGGTGAGCAGTAACTCTGTCTCGCGCCGGGTGTAGGACTGGCCGCTGGTGGCGGCGGCGCGCAGGGTTGCGCGGGTTTCCGTGGCATCTGCCAGCAGCTCAGCCAGAGCGCAGCCGGCCGCCCGGGTCAGGCTGGTTTCGAACAGGTTTTCGGCGGCCGGGTTCAGGTATTGAATGACCAGCTGGGGGTCCAGCACCAGCACCGACGTCGTCAGATGTTCGATGAGCTGCATGTGTTCCGCAGGCGCTGCCATGACGCTCCTTGCAAACGGTGTCAAAAGGACAGCATAAACCGAAACGCGTTCGAATGGTGCGTCAGTTGCCTCGAATGAGGGCTAATTGTTGACGGTGGGGCGGTGCACGGTGAACGAAATGCTGTCCCCTGACATCACCCGCAGGCCCTGCCGGTCAACGATGTGTACATCCGCCCGGTGGGTGCCGCGGTAGACGTTGCGCACCGTCACTGAACCGGTGGTGCTCTGGCCTACCGGCTGGCCGTCCAGCTGCACCTCATACTTGTGGCCCGGGCGCAGGGCCGGATCGCTGCTGACCACAAATTCGACGTCGCCACTGCCGCTGTGAAAGGCGTCCTGGTCGTTGGGGGCGGAAAAGCTGACGCGCTTGTAGGCGGCTGGTGCGTCGCCGCGGGGCGGCGGTGACTGCAACACTTCCGACACGGTCTCCGGTTTCGGCAAGGTGATGGTGGTGACCGGTTTGACGTTGACCACCTTGGCGTTTTTGGTCGGTTCGTCGGAGTAAGTGACGTTGCCCTGAGCGTCAACAGAACGGTATACCTCGGCGTGCACGCTCACACTCACAAGGGCCAGCAGTCCGGCTAGCAGTCCAGATCTCACGTTCATATCCACATGTCCACTCGTTCTTATTCCCTTGATTATCGGTAGCACCGATCAACTATGCAACGCCGGGAAAACCGTTGTCCGTTACCAAGTGTTAAGAAATGCCAGAGTGAGACCTGGGTCTCTCTGTCTCCCGCCGAGGCAGTCGAAGAGCCATAAAAAACCCCGCGCAGGGCGGGGTTTCCGGGGGTTGGGCGGACGCCGGCCAATCAGCAGGAGTAGTACAGCTCAAACTCGACGGGGTGAGTGCTCATGTTAAGGCGCTCAACTTCACCGCGCTTCAGGTCAATGTAACCGCTGAGCATATCTTCGGTGAACACCCCGCCCCGGGTCAGGAACTCGAAATCCGCTTCGAGGCAATCGAGGGCCTCGTGCAGGGTGCCCGCCACCGTGGGAATGTTCTGGGCCTCTTCTTTGGGCAGGTCGTACAGATCCTTGTCCATGGCATCGCCCGGGTGAATCTTGTTCTGGATGCCGTCAAGTCCCGCCATCATCAGCGCGGCAAACGCCAGATACGGGTTCGAGGCCGCGTCCGGGAAACGTACTTCAACCCGCCGCGCTTTCGGCGAGTTAACGTAGGGGATGCGGATGGAGGCGGAGCGGTTGCGGGCTGAATAGGCCAGCATAACCGGGGCTTCAAAGCCGGGTACCAGGCGCTTGTAACTGTTGGTGGAGGCGTTGGTGAACGCGTTGATCGCTTTCGAATGGCGGATAATGCCGCCAATGTAGTAGAGCGCGGTTTCGCTCAGGCCGGCGTAGCCGTCACCGGCGAAAATATTCTTGCCGTCCTTGTTCAGGGACATGTGTACGTGCATGCCGGAGCCGTTGTCACCGACCAGCGGTTTGGGCATAAAGGTGGCGGTTTTGCCGTAGGCGTGGGCCACGTTATGGACGCAGTACTTCAGAATCTGCACTTCGTCGGCTTTTTTGACCAGGGTGTTGGGGCCGACGCCGATTTCGCACTGGCCCGCCGTACCCACCTCGTGGTGGTGCACTTCAATGTCCAGTCCCATGGATTCCATGGCCGCACACATGGCGCCGCGCAGGTCGTGCAGGCTGTCAACCGGTGGCACCGGGAAGTATCCACCCTTGACCGCCGGGCGGTGGCCAATGTTGTTGCGCTCGAAATCATCCCCCGACACCCAGGCGGCTTCTTCCGAGTGGATGGCGTACATGGAGCCGCTGATATCGGTGTTCCACTTGACGGAATCGAACACGAAAAACTCCGGCTCCGGGCCGAACAGGGCGCTGTCGGCGATACCGGTGGACTTCAGGTACTCTTCCGCCCGGCGGGCCACCGAGCGCGGATCACGCTCGTAGCCCTGCATGGTGGTGGGCTCGACGATGTCGCAGGTGATGTTGACGGTGGCCTCTTCGGTGAACGGGTCCAGCACCGAGCTGCTGTCGTCGGGCATCAGGATCATGTCGGATTCGTTGATGCCCTTCCAGCCGGCAATGGAGGAACCGTCGAACATTTTGCCGTCAGCGAAAAAATCCTCACTTACTTCGGAAGCGGGCATGGTGACGTGTTGCTCTTTGCCGCGGCTGTCAGTGAATCGCAGGTCGATCCATTTGACTTGGTGTTCGTTGATCAGATCAAGGGTTCTGGACATTGCGCAAGCTCCGTAAGGGTGCCCTGGCAGCGGGCGGTATCAATTATGTGGTGCCGAAATGGTCGATCAGCGCAGCTTAACAAAAGCCGGGTGTTGTTGCCTCCACATTTGGCAACAGAAACTGAGCAAATAGCTTGCCAGAATTTGCAAATCCTCCGCAGGTGCGGGTGTCAGGTCGGGACCGGGCCGACCAGGCGGGCGGTGACCGCACCGCCGCGGTGCAGGTGCGAACGATGCGCACCAAAAGGGTGCGCTGCGGAATTGTTCGATTTCTATACGATCAGTGCGTATAATACCCGCCCGGATTTTGCTATAGTATCCGCCGCTTCAAATTGACCTGCCTCAGGCAGGAGGGCCGGCCACTCTGGAAGGTCCGGTCCACTTTCACGGATTTGAGAGGCCATGCGGCAGGCTGCCCCGTCACCTTCCGATGCCCCTCTCAGGCCATTATGCATGCCTCAGGATACTGTTTGTGATAGAAAAACTTCGTAATATCGCGATCATCGCCCACGTCGACCATGGTAAAACCACGCTCGTAGACAAACTGCTGCGTCTCTCGGGCACGCTGGATCGGAAAGAACTCGAAAATGAACGGGTCATGGACTCCGACGATCAGGAAAAAGAACGTGGCATCACCATTCTGGCCAAGAACACCGCGCTCAAGTGGAACGGTTACGACATCAACATAGTGGACACCCCGGGCCACGCCGACTTCGGTGGCGAGGTCGAGCGGGTGATGAGCATGGTGGATTGTGTGCTGCTGGTGGTCGATTCCATCGACGGTCCCATGCCACAAACCCGCTTTGTTACCCAGAAGGCCTTTGCGGCCGGGCTGCGGCCGATAGTCATTGTCAACAAGATCGATCGTCCCGGCGCCCGTCCGGACTGGGTGGTGGATCAGGTGTTTGACCTGTTCGACAGCCTCGGGGCCAGCGATGACCAGCTGGACTTCCCCATTGTCTATGCCAGTGCCCTGAACGGCATTGCCGGGCTCGATCACGAGCAACTGGAAGACAACATGGACGCGGTGTTCCAGGCCATTGTGGATCACGTCCCCGCACCCGCCGTGGATCTGGACGGTCCGTTCCAGATGCAGATTTCCCAGCTCGACTACAACAGCTTTCTGGGGGTGATCGGTATCGGTCGCATCATGCGCGGCAAGGTCACCACCAACACGCCGGTGGTGGCGGTTGGTGCTGACGGTAAAAAGCGCCAGGGCCGGATCCTCAAGATCATGGGGCACTCCGGACTGCAACGGGTTGAGGTTGACGAAGCGCAAGCGGGCGACATCATCTGCGTGAGCGGTCTGGACGAACTGTACATTTCCGACACCCTGTGCGACATGAACCACGTGGAGGCCCTGCCCCCGTTGACGGTGGACGAGCCCACCGTGTCCATGACCTTCCAGGTGAACGACTCGCCCTTCTGTGGCAAGGAAGGCAAGTTCGTTACCAGCCGTAACATCAAAGAACGTCTGGAAAAAGAGCTGCTGCACAACGTCGCCCTGCGGGTTGAGGAAGGCGATTCGGCCGACAAATTCAAGGTGTCAGGCCGGGGTGAACTGCACCTGTCGGTGTTGATCGAGAACATGCGCCGTGAAAACTTCGAGCTGGCGGTGGGTCGTCCGGAAGTGGTGATCCGCGAAGTGGACGGCGAGCAGCAGGAGCCCTACGAGAACGTCATTATCGACATTGAAGAGCAGCACCAGGGTTCCCTGATGGAGCAGATGGGGTTGCGTAAAGGCGAGTTGACCAACATGGTGCCCGACGGCAAGGGACGCATGCGGCTGGAGTACACCATCCCGGCGCGCGGCCTGATCGGTTTCCGTAACAGCTTCCTGACCATGACCTCCGGGACCGGTATCCTGACCTCCACCTTCAGTCATTACGGCCCCATCAAGAGTGGTGAGGTGGCCAGTCGTCAGAACGGCGTGCTGGTGTCCATGGCCACCGGGACCGCGTTGACCTATTCTCTGGAAACACTGCAGAGCCGCGGCAAGCTGTTCCTGGATCCCGGGCAGGAAATCTATGAAGGCCAGTTGTGCGGTATCCACAGCCGGGATACCGATCTGGTGATCAACCCGACCAAGGGCAAGAAGCTCGATAACATGCGCGCGTCCGGCAAGGACGAGGTCATCGGCCTGGTGCCGCCGATCAAATTCACGCTGGAGCAGGCGCTGGAGTTCATCGAAGACGACGAGCTGGTAGAAGTAACGCCCAGCTCGATCCGGCTGCGCAAAAAGCTGCTGACCGAGAACGAGCGCAAGCGGGCAAGCAGAAAATAGACCAGCCACCGTGTGTCGAGCACGGCGCTGAATCAAGAGGGGGTGCTGCGGCACCCCTTTTTTTGTGGTCAACGACCGAGGAGTCAGGGCATTAGCGCAAGGGGATCAGGAACCCGTAGTTTCAATTCCGTACCGGGGGCCACGGGCCTTGAGGCGATAGAACTCGTCCACAATGCCGCTCATGGCCTCCGCGCAATAAGGTCTGAGCCCGCCCAGCACCAGTTGTTTGTCCACTTCACCCACCACCGCGCCGTCAGCGATCAGGCGGTATGCAAGGGACACATCGCCGCGCTTACCGTTGGCCGCCAGATCGGTATGGTGCAGTTCCAGATTCGCCGAGGCGGCGTCCGTGCTGTTAAGGGTAAGACTCATGCTCGCGTACATCACCATGGGGCGATCCGGGTTGAACATTACGCCGTTGGATTCCAGCAATGGCTGCAGGGTGTGCGGAAAGTTCTTGCCCGAGGCGGCCACGTAATTGCGGATGAACTGTTCGATGATCTGTTCATCCCGGGTCACCTCGCCCTGCCGTGTGACCTCCAGATAAATCTTGCCGCTGTCATCGCACAACTCGATGATGTCGTCGCCGCTTTCCCGGAACACCAGAGGTACGCCGTCACCCAGCAGGGCGCGGAACTGAAACTTCATGTGCCGGGACAGCCCGAAGCGTGAAACCACCACCGCAAACAGCAGGTCACCAGGCACACAGAAGCGCCGCGCGTCCGGATCGTGAATGGGGTTGAAGTCTCCGGCCACTTCCTTGGCAAACAGGCTGGCCTGGGGGGCGGAAATATGTAGGCGTCCGTCCTGGACGGAATAAAAACTGTCTAGAAACATTTGCTGCTTTCCTGGTTGCAAAGGGGAAGGTGCCACGACCCGCCTATAGTACTGGGGTTGGGCGGTTAAGGATATGCGCTATTTGTCCATGAACGCCGGCACGGGTTCAATACGGGTGGCCCGCACCGCGGTTGCGCAGTGGCCCGGCGATAGTCGGCTACAATTTAAGGACACCCCCGACATGGATGAACCGCCGTGCTGAACCTCTACCCGGATATCAAACCCAACGCCGTGTATCGACTGGCGGTGGCGTCGCCCCACGAACTCTATATAGAGGAGAGCGGCAACCCCGAGGGCATCCCGATTCTGGTGGTGCACGGAGGTCCGGGGGGCGGCTGCAGCGACAATCACCGGCGGTTTTTTGATGCGGAGCGATTCCGCATCATTCTGTTCGATCAGCGCGGGGCGGGGCGCTCACGACCCTTGGCGGAGCTGGCCGGCAACACCACCGCCGATCTGGTCGCCGATATGGAAACCATCCGCCAGTTTCTGGGGGTGGAGCGCTGGATGCTGTTTGGCGGCAGTTGGGGCTCCACCCTGAGTCTGGTGTACGCCGAGGCGTATCCCGAGCGGGTGCTCGGGCTGGTGCTGCGCGGTATATTTTTGTGCCGTGATCAGGACATCCACTGGTTTTACCAGCAAGGGGCCAGCCGCGTTTACCCGGATTACTGGCAGGCGTTTCTTGAGCCTATACCTGTCGCCGAGCGAGGCGACCTGGTGGCGGCTTATTACCGCCGCCTGACCAGTACCGACGAACTGGAGCAGATCCGCGCCGCCAAAGCCTGGTCGGTGTGGGAGGGGCGCTGCGCCACCTTGCTGCCGAACCCGGGGGTGGTTGCGCACTTCGAGCATCCGCATTTTGCCATTGCCCTGGCACGCATCGAGTGTCATTACTTCATCAACGGGGCGTTTCTGGAAGCGGACCAGATTACCCGTAACGCCGCCGCGCTGGCGGGCATTCCCGGGATCATCGTGCACGGTCGCTACGACATGGTGTGCCCGCTGGATAATGCGCTGGCGCTCAGTGCGGCCTGGCCGGGTGCGGAGCTGAGAATCATCCGCGAAGCGGGTCATTCGGCGACCGAACCGGCCATAATTGATGCACTGGTTCACGCTGTGGAAGAAATTGCCCAGCGGGTGGCTGGTTAAGCCGCAGACAGCCTTGCGCTCTCGTTTTAGGCTGGTTAGACTCCATCCCGTTCTAAAAATTACAACCGCCTCATGTTCGGGATGGTATGAAGGGACTGATTCAGCGAGTTACCCAGGCACAAGTCGTTGTTGATGGAAAGCTCATAGCCGCTATCCCCGCAGGCCTGCTGCTGTTTCTGGGCGTCGAGCGCACCGACAGTGCCGGGCAGGTTAAGGAACTTTGCCAGAAAATACTGAGTTATCGGGTCTTCCCCGATGACGCCGGCCGCATGAACCTTTCCCTTAAAGATACCTCAGGCTCACTGCTCGTGGTGCCCCAGTTTACCCTGGCGGCCGATACCCGTTCAGGTACCCGACCCGGATTTTCTTTGGCCGCCGCCCCCGAACTTGCTGACCAGCTGTTTCAGCAGTTTGTGGTGCAGGCGAAGTTGGGGCTGGGTGAAGCGCAGGTTCAGGCCGGCCGCTTCGGGGCGGATATGCAGGTGGCGCTGACCAATGACGGCCCGGTCACCTTTATGCTGACGACCCGGGGCGCCGATATCGCAGCCTAACTGTATGATATTTAATGTGTATATTGCGTGTGAACGATTGTTTTGGCCGGCAAATGGACGCTATATCGTTGAATTATCAATTGAAATGAAAGGCGGTTAATAAAAGTTACATAAAGGCGTGTTAAAAGTTTGCAAAACACTTTGGGTTGTATTAAAAATGGCTCATCATGCAGTGCCTTAAAAATGCGCTGTAAACAATTGAGTGTTATAGAGGTCATGGAAGCCGGGATTTCACTTGATTCACCATGAGTCCTGCCCGGTGTCAGGTGTTTTTACGACAGAAGAACGGGGCCAACCCGTCGCAAAACTTGAGTTAACTTAATAAGGAAGACGCAAAAATGAAAAAAACGCTACTTGCCTCAGCGATCGCTGCTGCAACTTTCTCCGGCGCTGCACTGGCTCAGGACAGCAACCTGCCGACCGTTTACGGTAACATTCAGTACGCGGTCACTCACGTTGACGTTGAAGGTTCTTCTACGATTGAGCATTTCGATAACGGTTCCACCCTGGGTGTAACCCACAGCCACCAGATTGCTCCGGGCATCACCGGCTTCTTCAAGATGGAGCTGGAAGGCATCGGCGCAGACGATAAGGCTGGCAGCAATGGTATCAGTGCCCTTGACGAAGCTTACATCGGTGTGAAAGGTGACAGCTTCGGTCAGATCTGGGTCGGTTCTGACGATTCCCGTTACGAAGACGCAATCGACAAGATCAGCAACTACTGGGAAGCCCTCAGCTCCGGTACCAAAATCGGCCACGACACCGGTGAAGGCGACCTGATCCAGTACAGCTCCCCGAGCTTCGGCGGTCTGCAGCTGAGCGCCGCCGTGCAGATCAACGGTAACGGCGAAGAGCGTGTCGACAGCACAGGTGCAAAAGTCGCCGGCAAGAAGTCCTACCCGTACCAGTTGGCGGCGGTCTACTCCATGGACGCGCTGGAACTGGCTGTGGCCATGGACTCCAACGACGGCAACACCGCCTATAGCAGCAACGTTTTTGACAGTAGTGTTAACAACGAAAACACCTACGGTGTGCGCGCCACTTACCGTGCGGGCGACCTGAGTCTGACCGGTTCCTTCCAGACCCGTAAAGACGTGGGCGATGCCTGGGGTCTGCTGGCGGGTTACAACGTGGGCGCCAACACCTTCGCATTGGGTTACGGCTTTCAGGATGAAGACGGTGGCGATGGCGAAGTTTCTACCATCACTGCGCAAGCCCTGCACAACGTGTCCAGCAACCTCTACGTATACGTAGAAGGTCAGCTGAAAAACGAAGACAGCGGCGTGGCTGATCAGGACACCACGACTCTGGCTCTGGGTGCTACCTACTACTTCTGATCTGAGTTAGCTCAGTCTGAAGCAGTCTGAAAAACCGGTGACCGCAAGGTCGCCGGTTTTTTTTGTTACAGTAATGAAAAATGACGGATGACCCCATGGCCCAGGAACTGGAAATCAAACTGACCCTCAATGAGTGCGATTTGGCGGCGGTGCTGGTCTGGTTGAAGGCCCAGCCCTGCACCGCCCTTGGCGCCAGCAAGCGGCTGGAGAACACCTACTACGACACCCCCGGGGCCGACCTGAACCGGCAAAAAGCGGCCCTGCGGGTACGCCAGCAGGGCGATGCCTGTGTGCAGACGGTGAAAACCCAGGGGCGGTTTGTCAACGGCCTGCACCAGCGGGATGAGTGGGAGTGGCCCCTGGCAACGGCGACCCTGAACCTCGGTTTGCTGGCGGACACTCCGCTGGCGGAGGGCGTGAACCTGGCGCAGCTGGCGCCGGTGTTCGAGACCAATTTCAGCCGCCAGATTGTGATCATCGACGACGGCGAAGCGGTGATCGAGTGTGCGCTGGACCACGGGGTGGTCGTCGCCGGCTCGCGGCAAAAACCCCTGTGTGAAGTTGAATTCGAACTCAAGTCCGGCAACCCCCAGCGGCTGCTGGAGTGGGCCGGGCGCCTGGCCCAGCGGTGCCCGGTGTTTGTGAACCTGATCAGCAAAGCCGAGCAGGGCTATTACCTGGCCGGTGTGCACGCGCCTGCAGCCGATGCACAACCGGCGGATGCGGTGATTGCCTGGTGCCGGCGTCTGGCGCTGGCCTGGCTGTGCGGAACGGCGGTGGACCTGCAGGGGCTGGATGAGGAAGCGCTGGCCGTCCGGGCCGGACAGAAGGCGGTGACGGATGCACTGCAGCGGGTCATGACCCAGCTGCAGGCGGGGGCAGAGCCCGCCACCTTGCTGCAAGACCCGACCCTGGGACAGCTGCAGCTGGCGCTGCTGGCCTAGGGGGGCACCGCCCTCAGCCGCTGCCGAGAATGGCGGTGGCAATGCTGAAGTAGATCAGCACCCCGCTGACGTCGGCAATGGTGGTGATCAGCGGAATGCTGGCCGCCGCCGGGTCAATCTTCAGGCGGTTGAGCACCAGCGGCAGCAGCACCCCGATCAGACTGCCGGCCAGCACCACGGCAATCATGGTCAGCGCCACGGTGGTGGCAATGTCGATGTTGGTGCGGAACACGCCCACCCCCCAGACGGTGAGCGCCATGGTCAGCCCCAGGGCCGAGGCCACCAGCAGCTCCTTGCGGAACAATCGCCACCAGTCCCGGTTGACCACGTCGCCGGTGGCAATGCCCCGAATCACCAGGGTGGCGGACTGGGCCCCGGCATTACCCGCACTGGCCACCAGCAGGGGCATAAAGAACAGCAGCGCCAGATGGGCACCGATGATGCTCTCAAAATGGGCGATCCCGGCACCGGTGAAGATGTTGGCGAACACCAGAATCACCAGCCACTGGATGCGGGAACGGTACAGCGAAAACGGCGATGCGACGATGACGTTGGACTCCAGGGCACCGACGGAGCCCCCTTTGTGGATGTCCTCGGTGGCCTCGGCTTCGATCACGTCCATGGCGTCATCGTAGGTGATGATCCCCATCAGTTGCTGGTCCCGGTCCAGGACCGGCAGCGCCAGCAAGTCATACTTGGCAATCAGCTTGGCGGCATCATCCTGCAGGGTATCCGTATAGGTGTACACCAGCCCGGTGGCCATCAGGGTATCAACGATGGTGTCCGGCGGGGCGGTAATCAGTCGCCGCAGGGACACCACGCCAATCAGGTGGTGCTGATCATCCACCACGTAGGACTGGTAGATGGTCTCTTTGTCCATTGCGGTCTTGCGCAGGATGGTAATGGCTTCGCTGGCGGTGATTCCGGAATCAAAAATGGCGAAATCGGTGCTCATCAAAGAGCCCGCGGTCCCCTCCTCATACCCGAGCAGGGTGGTCAGGTCTTCGCGGTCGTCCTGATCGAGGGATTTGATCAGCTGCTGCTGGAGGGGCTCCTCCAGGCGGCTGAAAAAATCGGCCCGTTCGTCCGAGGGCATTTCTGCGGTGAGCAGGGCCAGCTCGGGAACCGGTGCGTCTTCGGTCAGTTCCAGTTGCGTCTCGGGGCTGATGTAACCCAGTACCTTGGCCCGGGCTTCCAGGGGCAACAGCTCGAACAGGGCTTCACCCATGCCGTCTTCCGGGTGCTGCTCAATAAATTCCGCCAGGTCAGCGGCATTGAACTGGCTGGCGGCTTCCACTATCGCGTGGTGCTGGCCTCCTGACAGGGCGTCGATCAGGGGTTGGTAGTGTACTGGCTGCATAGCAAAACCCTGGGTAGCGGTGGATCAATCGGTGTCCGGGGTGGAATCCGCGGGGATGGTGGCATTTTCCTGTACTGTCCGCCACTTTTCCAGAAAACTTCGGTACCGGTCCAACGCTTCCTGCACGATCTCGACGGTGGGCGTATCCTGGGACTTGACCAGAATGATCAGTCCTTTGCCCTGTATTTTCTTGGTCACCGGCGGGTGACAGACCACCTCGCCGTCCGGGCCAATGTAGGCCAGTGCGGTGCCTATGCCATGACGGATCAAAGCGCTGACGATGTCCGCCCAGTTCAGATCGTCCACGTCGATCTCATACCGGTGGGGGTGGTCTTTTTCGTAATTGAACATGTCCTCGAGCACTTGTTCCGAACCCGGCGCCACCACGGCTCTGACCATAATCTCGGGGTAGGTGCGCACCGGGCGGATGATGGTGCGGATACCCAGCGGGACAAAGCGCATTCGGTTCTCATCCACCACGCACTCAAGGGTGGTGCGGGAGGCCAGGTTGACCTCGCTCAGGCGGTGGGCGATATCAAAGGTGAGGCTGTCGGACACCGGGTCCGACTCGTCGGCCGCCAGCAACAGAATATGACGGGCGTCACCGGCGTGCACCGCCTTCAGGGCCTTGGGGTCGGCACCGTAACCGTGATAATGCACCAGCCCCATGTCGGACAATTCCTGGGGCAGGCCGTTGGGGTATTCCCGCGTCAGGATCTGGATCGGGATGGTTTCGTAGCCCGGCACCGCCCGCAATTGGGTGGCAATGCGCATGAAGTATTGCTCCCCGGCGTGGCGGGGGGTATTGATGATCACTATGTGGTCTTTCATGTTATAGATCCAGCGTCCGGTAAGAATGCGTTCCCGCCGGTAATAGCGGTACTCGATAAAATCACTGATTATCAGCGTCATGATGGTGATGGAGGCGACGAAAATCAGGGCGATGGTGCTCAGCCGGCCCAGGGTGGTGGCGGGGGCGAAGTCGCCGTAGCCAACGGTGGCGAGGGTAGTCATGGTCATCCACGCCGATTCGAACAGGGACAGTTCTTCAACGCTCCAGATGATCAGCGTTTGCAGGGCCACCAGTCCACCCAGTATCAAGAACAACCGCTTGATGCGGGCCCGGATGATGCCGGAAATGGGCAGGTGGGAGTACTGGTGCTCGGGGTTGAGCGGACGACGGTTGCGAAGCATGTAAAGCCTATGGGCGTCAGTAATAACGGCGTGGCGGGCGAGCGCCATGGCGCTCATCGAATCTTCCTATTACAGTACAAAAATATAACAGAGATACAGAGGTTTGCATTATGCCTGAACCGTGGGGTGCATTGCCGCCCATTCTGGCCGCTGAAGTGGCGAACCATTGGGCAACCATCTTTCCGGACGGCTTGCCGGACTGGGTGGCCGACTCCGATCATCCGGCCGCCGACGGTCGGGTCAGCGTCCACGATCTGGCCGGGGCCCTGGCCCGCAGCGTGTTTGTGCGCCGCACTCTGGAACAGCAGCCCGCAGCGATGGCGGCCATGGCGGCCTCCCGGTCTTTGTCAGAACCCACCACGGCGGAGTATCTGCAGTCGCGCTGGCGCGGTTTTCTGGCCGAGGTGACCGACGAGGCCTCTCTGCACACCCAGTTGCGCCGCTTTCGCCGCGAGGTGCAGTTCCGGATCATCTGGCGGGACCTGCTGGGCTGGGCCGATCTGGCGGAAACCATGCAGGCCACCAGTGCGTTTGCCGATGTGTGTATCCAGGGGGCACTCGATTGGGTGTACGCCGACAGTTGCGCCCAGTTCGGGACGCCCTGGGGGCGTGACCCGGTCACCGGTCACGAGGCCCCGCAGCAGATGGTGGTGCTGGGCATGGGCAAGCTCGGTGGCTGTGAGCTGAACGTGTCCTCCGACATCGACCTGATTTTTGCTTTCCCCAGTAACGGCGAAACCCGGGGCGGGCGCCGAGCGCTGGATAATCAGCAGTTTTTTGTGCGTGTGGGCCAGCGGCTGATTCAGGCGCTGGATCAGATCACCGCCGATGGCTTTGTATTTCGGGTGGACATGCGCTTGCGTCCCTACGGGCAAAGTGGTGCCCTGGCGTTGAGTTTTGCCGCGCTGGAAGCCTACTATCAGGATCAGGGACGCGACTGGGAACGTTACGCCATGGTCAAATCGCGGGTTGTGGCCGGCGACCGGCGTGCCGGCCAGGTATTGATCGACTCCTTGCGGCCCTTTGTGTACCGCAAGTACATCGATTTCAGCGCCTTTGAATCGTTGCGCAACATGAAGCTGATGATCGGTCGGGAGGTCCGGCGTCAGGGTCTGGAAAACAATATCAAGTTGGGCAGTGGCGGGATCCGTGAGGTGGAGTTCGTGGTGCAGGCGTTTCAGCTGATCCGCGGCGGCCGCGACCGGGAACTGCAGCAACGGGAGCTGCTGACCATTCTGGATGAACTGGTGGAGCTGGAGCTGTTGCCCGAACCGGTGGTTGAGGAATTGCGCGCCGCGTATGTGTTTCTGCGCAATCTGGAGCATGCCCTGCAAGGGGTGGCCGATCAGCAAACCCAGTTGTTGCCCGCCGATCAGCTGACCCAGGCGCGCATCGCCCTGATCCTGGGGTTCAGCGACTGGCAGGCCTGCATGGACGCATTGAACGCCCACCGGGAGCGGGTCGCCCGTCATTTTGCCGACATCATCGCGATTGATGACCCGGAACAGAACGGCACCGTGCTGGATGAGGACTGGCAGGCCCTCTGGTTGGGGGAAATGGACCCGTCGACTGCGGCAGCCTGGCTGGCCGGGCAGGGCTACGAGGCGCCGGAAGCCAGTGCGAGCCTGCTCGCCGAGCTGCGTGACGGGCGTGCGTTGCAGACCATGCAAACCCAGGGCCGGCAGCGCCTGAACCGGTTTATGCCGGTGTTGCTGGCAGAACTGACCCAGGTGGATTGCCCCTCAGAAACCCTCGGCCGGGTCATGCCGCTGGTGGAAGCGGTGTTGCGGCGCACCGCGTACCTGGTGTTATTGCTGGAAAATCCCGGTGCCCGCAGCCAGCTGGTCTGGCTGTGCAGTGAAAGCCCGTGGATCGCCAGCCAGCTGGCGGAAACCCCTCTGCTGCTGGATGAGCTGCTGAATGCCGAGAGTCTGTATCACCCGCCCCCGAAGAGCGAATTGCAGGACGATTTGCGCCAGCAGATGCTGCGCATTCCGTTCGAAGACCTGGAAGAGCAAATGGAGTCCCTGCGTCACTTCAAAAAGGCCCACGTGTTGCGGGTGGCCGCTTCCGAAGTGCGGGGCACCCTGCCATTGATGAAGGTCAGCGATTATCTGACCTGGATTGCCGAGGTGGTGCTGGATCATGTGGTTGCGGTGGCCTTCGCCAATCTGGTGGCCCGGCACGGCTACCCCTGCCAGGCGGACGGCTCGGTGTGTGACACCGGTTTCGCCATCGTCGGTTATGGCAAACTGGGGGGCATCGAACTGGGGTACACCTCGGACCTAGATCTGGTGTTCGTTCACGATGCCGCCCCCGAGCAGAGCACCAACGGTGACAAACCCATCGACAACGCGGTGTTCTATACCCGTCTGGGCCAGCGCATAGTGCATATCCTCAGCACCCAGACGGCGGCCGGCCAGTTGTACGATGTGGACATGCGTCTGCGCCCCTCGGGAAACTCGGGGTTGTTGGTGACGACCCTGGCGGCGTTCGAACGCTATCAGCGCAACGACGCCTGGACCTGGGAGCACCAGGCCCTGGCCCGCGCCCGCGGTGTGGCCGGTGACCGGCGGACCCTGGCCCGGGTCGAGGCCCTGCGGCACGACTTGTTGCGGATGAAGCGCGATCCGGACACCCTGCGTCAGGACGTGGTCGACATGCGCGAGAAAATGCGCACCAGTCTGGGTACCCCGGAAACGGGCGGGATAGCGGTTGAGGTGTTTCACATCAAGCACGATCGCGGTGGAATTGTGGACATTGAATTTCTGGTGCAATACCTGATGCTGGCCCACAGTGCCGCCCACCCCGCGCTGACCCAATGGTCCGACAATATCCGCCAACTGGAAGAACTTGGGCGTGCCGGGGTGCTGCCGGTGGCGGACACCGAGACGCTGATTGCCGCCTACATTACCCTGCGCTCGACCATTCACCGACGGGCTCTGCAGAATCTCAACAGTCAGGTTTCCGGCGATGCGTTTGCGGACGAGCGCCGGTGTATTCAGGCGCTGTGGCAGCGGGTGATGCTGGCATGATCGGGTTGCTTCGTGCTGGTGGTTTTTCCTGCTAGAATGCCAGCTCAACAGAACCTGCTTGCTTAGGAGCACAAACAATGTCGATGGCGGATCGCGATGGCCTGATTTGGTTGGATGGTGAGATGGTACCCTGGCGGGAGGCCAAAACTCACGTTCTGACTCATACACTGCACTACGGATTGGGATGCTTCGAAGGTGTGAGGGCGTACAGCACCGACCAGGGTCCGGCAATTTTCCGTCTGCAGGAGCACACCGACCGTCTGTTTCGCTCGGCCCATATCCTCAAAATGAAGATGCCGTTCAGCAAAGAGCAGCTGAACGAAGCACAACGGGCCACCGTGCGGGAAAACAACCTGGATGAAGCCTACCTGCGCCCGATGGTGTTCCTGGGTTCTGAGGGCATGGGCCTGCGTGCCGACAACCTGAAGGTGCACGTCATGGTTGCCGCCTGGAGCTGGCCGTCTTATATGTCGCCCGAGGCCATGGAAGTGGGCATCAAGGTGCGTACCTCTTCGTATACGCGCCACCACGTCAACATTACCATGTGCAAGGCCAAGGCCAACGGCAACTACATCAACTCCATGCTGGCGCTGAATGAAGCCATTGAGAGTGG
Organism: Marinobacter sp. X15-166B; assembly: GCF_001752365.1. Taxonomy (GTDB): domain Bacteria; phylum Pseudomonadota; class Gammaproteobacteria; order Pseudomonadales; family Oleiphilaceae; genus Marinobacter. The sequence goes on from NZ_MEIY01000001.1 coordinate 1,928,511, forward strand.
TTGTGAAGAAGCCTTGTTGCTGGACAACGAGGGTTACGTGGCGGAAGGCTCCGGCGAGAACGTGTTCATTCTGCGCGACGGTGTACTGCACACCCCGGAACTCACCTCCTGTCTGGAGGGGATCACCCGGGCCACCATCATTGAGTTTGCCCGGGAACTGGATATACCGGTCAAAGAACGCCGCATCACCCGTGACGAAGTGTACGTCGCCGACGAGGCTTTCTTTACCGGAACCGCCGCGGAAGTGTTGCCCATCCGCGAGCTGGATGGCCGTGCCATCGGCACCGGCAAACGGGGTCCGCTGACCGAAAAACTGCAAAAGATGTACTTTGATGCGGTCAAGGGCCGGGCCCCGCAGCACAGTGACTGGCTCACCGCTGTCCGAGACTGACATCAGCAAACTTCCGGGCCGCCGTTGACTGAACCTCCGTCCGGCGGCTTTGTTATGTGTTATCAATCTATTACCTACAGGACGATCTAATGGCAGATGTAATCAGGGTGCCGGTTTCTTTCGGCGAAGTGCTCGACAAAATCACCATCCTTGAGATCAAGTCAGAGCGGATTCAGGACGAAGCCAAAGTAAAAAACGTGCGTCTGGAGCTGGAAGAGCTGACCGCCACGTGGAATGAAGCGGTGCAAGATCAGACCGCCATTGCGGATCTGCGGGCACAACTCAAAGCGGTCAATGAAGAACTGTGGGTGATTGAAGACGATATCCGCGACGAAGAGGCCGATCAGAATTTTGGCGAGCGCTTTATCGAACTGGCCCGTGCCGTGTACGTAACCAATGACAAGCGTGCTGCCCTGAAAAAAGACATCAATCTGGCGCTGGGCTCGCGCTTTGTGGAAGAAAAGTCCTACCGGGACTACACCGCCCGCAAATAAGCCCCCCCTCTCCCGCCAGGGGCGAGGGGAGCAAGCACCCCAAGCCTTCAGCAGTGCAGGAGCCCCCGCCCCTGGCCGGGGGAGCAAACACTCCAAGCGTTCTGCAGTGCAGTAGCCCCTCGCCCCTGGCGGGGGAGGGGTTGGGGAGTGGGGGTGTCAGTGCGCCTCCACCCACCTGTCCAGCATCGCCGTCGCATCGTCCACAGTCACCAATTCCATCGCCCCTGCAAACTCCGCTTTGGTCCCCCAGCGGGCGTCGTTCACCGACTTGCCGGTAAACTTCTTCAGGGCGTCGGGATAACGGTTTACACACCAGTTGAGCGAGTTATAAGGGCCTGACCGATAGGGATTGCTGGCGGCAAACAATCCCAATACATCCGTGCCGACCGCACTGGCAATATGCGCCGGGCCGGTATCCGGGGCCACCACCAGATCGGCCTCACTCAACAGTGCGGTCAATTGCTTGAGGGTATCCTGTCCGCAGATGTTATGGGGGCGGTGGGTCATGGCCTGTTCGATGCGCTGGCAGTAATCGAGTTCAAACGGGGCCGGGCTGCCCACCAGCGTCACCTGCATGTTGTGCGCACTGATGGCGTGGTCCGCCAGCCGGGCGTAGCGCTCCACCGGCCAGTTTCTGAGGGGGTGGCTGGAGCAGGGACTGATGATCAGGTTGCGGCGGTCCGTCGCCAGGTGCGCACGGGCAAAGTCGTGGTCGGCGGCGGTGAGCGGAATGCGCCAGGTCGGCGCCGCCGGCTGCAACCCGAGCGGCTGCAGAAAACTGGCCAGGCAATCCCGCACATGCTGCTGCGGTGCCGGCGCGATACGCTGATTGATGAACAGGCTGTGCAGGTCTTTGCTGCGGGCCTTGTCGTAACCCACTTTGACCCTGGCCGGGATCAGCGCCGCTGCCAGGTTGGCCCGAAAGGCCACCTGCATGTGCAACAGCGCATCAAAATGCCGGCCTTTCATTTGCCGGCGCAACTCCGCATAGGCCTGCTTGCCCGCCTTTTTATCAAACACGATGAATTCGACGCCGGGCAAGTCGCCGATCAGCCGGGCCTCCAGTTTGCCGATGACCCAGGTCAGTTTCACCTCGGGCAGTTGTTGCTGAAGGCTGAGTACCACCGGGACGACATGGGTCACGTCGCCAATGGCGGACAGGCGGAGAATGCAGATAGAAGTCATGGGAAGGGTGATCCGTTACAGGTTCTTGGTCCGGGTCGGTAGAGCTTGGGCGGTAATCGTTGCTACACTGCGCGCCACCAATGCGACAAGCGCACATCATATCGTAAAAACGTTAAGGTTATACATGGGTGGAGTAGTACACAGGGTGGAAACCCGGTACGGGGTTTGCCTGATTGGCTCAGGTTACACCGACGCCGGCATCACCTCAGATTGGTTCCAGCCTGATTACTGGGGTGGGCGCGCCCGGCCGGTGACCAGCGGTGGTCGTGGCAGCGCGTGGTTTGTGGAAGCCGCTGGTACCCCCATGGTGTTGCGTCGCTACCTCCGGGGAGGGATGGCGGCAAAACTGCTCCGGTCGAGTTATCTCTACACCAGCGAAGACCGTGTGCGCTCGTTTGCCGAGTTGCGCCTGTTGGAACACCTGATCGATCTGCAATTGCCGGTGCCAGCTCCGGTGGCGGCCTGGTACGGTAAAACGTCGGGCGCGTATTACCAGGCGGGTATCATTATTGAGCGTATCGCCGATGCGGTGCCACTGGCGGATCTGATTGATACCCTGGCATTGGACGGGTGGGCTGCGCTGGGTTCATTGCTGCGCCGGTTTCATGACGCGGGGGTTAAACACGCAGACCTGAACTGTTACAACATTCTGGTGCGGCAGAAGGAATTTTATTTGATCGACTTTGACAAAGGGCAACTGATGGGCGCCGGGAGAAGCCAGCAATGGAAAGCGGCCAGTCTGGAACGGCTGGCCCGGTCATTGCGTAAAGTGGCGGGAGCGGCTGCACAGCAACGGGTCTGGGACACAATGATGGCAGGATACGAGCGGAGTACAACAAGTGAGTGAGGGGCGGCCGTTACCGGCAATACTTTGTCTGACGGACGCCTGTGACCGTCCCGAGTCAGAACTCTTTATAGGCCTTGCAAAAGCGGGCTTCGATGTGGGGGTCATGTGCAATCCGAAAGGGCGGAATTATCAGCGCCTGATGGACGCCGGTCTGGTGGTCGGAACCCTGGCGTTGCAGGGCCGGTTTGATAAAGCGGGCACCGCGGCCATCAAGCAGCAGTTGGCGCAGAAACAGTATGATGTGATTCACGCCTACAATCCGAGGGCGCTGGCATGCGGATTGCGGGCGTCCAAAGGCCTGCCAGTCAGCATCGTGGCTTACCGGGGCGTGATCGGCAACATCAGTTTTTTGAATCCGGAATCCTGGATCACCTTCTTGCACCCCCGGGTCAGTCGCATTGTGTGCGTGGCGGATGCGATTAAAGACTATTTGGCGTCCATACGCTTGCTGGGACTCAGGATTCCGTCTCACAAACTGCAGCGTATCTACAAGGGGCATGATTTAAGCTGGTACACCGATCAGCCGGCTGACCTGCGTGAGGTTGGCGTACCCGCGGGTGCCTTTGTGGTGTGTTGTACCGGGCGGGATGTGCCCCGCAAGGGCTTTGATGTGCTGGTGAACGCCGTGGATCTGTTGCCCGCGGACGTCGAGGTGCATCTGTTGTTGGTGGGCGACGTCATCAACAACCAGACCTTGCAGGCTCAGGTGGCGCAGACCAAACGCCCTGAGCGAATCCATTTTGCCGGTTATCGCCAGGATGCGCCCGCCGTCGCGGCGGCCAGTGATGTGTTCGTGTTGCCCTCGACCGAGCGCGAAGGCTTGCCCCGGGCGGTGATTGAAGCCATGGCCTATGGAACCACCCCATTGGTGACCGCGGTGGGCGGTATGCCGGAACTGGTTGAGGACGGCGTCAGCGGCCTGGTGGTGCCCCCCCCAGAGACGCCCAGGCACTGGCTGATGCCATGACGCGGCTGTACCGCGATCGAGGCCTGTTAACACAGATGGGGGCGGCCGCCCGCCAGCGCATCGCCGACGATTTCCATACGTCACGCACCGTTCAGCAGACCGGGGATTTGTACCAAACCCTGGCAGGTCATCAATAAATGCGTCGTTACCTGTTTTTTGTCAATCAACCCTACTCCTATTCGATCCTGCGTCCGTTGCAGGAGGAAATTCGCCGCCGGGGCGATGAGGCCGCCTGGTTTGTCGCCGGCTGCACCGCCGACCCCCTGATGGCTGACGAAATACGGTTGCATACGGTTCAGGAGGTCATGGACTATAACGCCTGTGCGACCTTTGTGCCGGGCGACTGGGTGCCGTATTTTTTCCCTGGCATCAAAGTGGAAGTTTTCCATGGCATGGCCCGCAACAAGCGCGGGCACGGCAGTGAGGACGACAGCGACCACTACCGGATAAGGGGCTGGTTCGACCTCTATTGCACCCACGCAGACAAAGATACCGCCAGGTTCCAGCAGCTGGCCCGAAAACACGGTCATTTTGCGGTGGCCAAAACCGGTTGGCCCAAACTGGATCCATTGCTGCAGGCCGGGGTGAGTGGCCGAAGGGAAACCGGCGAAGATTCGCGCCCCGTTGTTTTTTACGCCTCCACCTTCAGCCGCTCGGTCACTTCCGCGCCCGCACTGCTGGAAACCATTGCTGAATTGTCCCGCAGTGGCCGCTGGAAATTTCTGGTTACCCTGCATCCCAAAATGGATCCCGGGGTGGTGGAGGCCTATCGCAGTTTGGCCGGTGAACATCTGGACTTTATCGAAAGTGACCAAGACCTGCTGGAGGTGTTGCCCAAAGCGGACGTGATGTTGTGCGATACATCCTCCATCATGTTCGAGTTTATGTTCCTCGATCGCCCAGTGGTCACTTATCGCACCAAAATGCCTGGCCCCTACCTGATCGATGTGGAGGAAGTAAGCGAGCTGGAGTCCGCCCTGACTCAGGCGGTGGCGGATGCAACGGATGTGTTGCGTGCGTCCAAAGCCCTCTGCCATGAGCTGCACTCGTTTACGGACGGGCAATCCAGTGGCCGGGTGCTCGACGCCGTGGAAGCGTTTCTTCAGGGGGGGCAAACCAGCCTGCGCCGCAAGCCGCTGAATCTGGTCCGTAAGTTAAAAGTTCGCCAGCGACTCAAACGGGAATTGGCCAAAAAATAGCTTTTTGGCCATTTGCGACGCGTCTTGTTCAACTGTCGTTGGTCTTTCGCTTTTCCGCACTCAGGGTCCACAACCCCGCATATTTATTAAAGGTGACCTGGGCATAGGTAACCGCAGTCAGGTAGCCAACCGCGCCGTCGAGGAACCCGAACCGCAGCAGATACACATGAGCGAAGGTGAGCCAGCCACGGAACGCGGGGTACAGCATGGTGCGTGTCTTCTGGCCTTGCCGCCGCTTTTCCTGAGCGCCCAGCCAGGCGTATTTCGCACTTTTTTCCAATGAGTGGCCGAAGTTTCGGTGGGTGTAATGGGTGAGCCGGCCGCGCAGGGTCTTGATGGTGCGCCCTGCGGGGATCAGGATGCGTTCATGCACCAGTGCGTCGGAGAAGCGCACGCCCTCGCGGCGGAACAGCCGCAAGGGTGCCCGGCCACTGCGGCCAAAATCCAGGCGTGCCCCGTAGATGGTCACCGCCCAAGGCAGTTTGTAGGCGTCTGCGTCCGGGGCAGCGAGGCGATGGTTGATCTCGCGCGCCAGCGCCGGCGTAATCCGCTCGTCGGCATCGATCGACAGCACCCAGTCACCGCTGGCTTTCTCCAGTGCTCTCTGTTTTTGCACGCCAAAACCTGGCCAGTCGGTGACTTCAACAATATCTGCGTACTGGCGAGCGATTTCAACGGTGCGGTCGCTGCTGCCGCTGTCCAGTACGATGATTTCATCGGCCACCAGGCGGGCGGATTGCAGGCAGGCGGCAATGTGGTCTTCTTCATTTTTGGTGATGACGGTGGCCGATACGCGCACACGGCGTTGGCGGGTGTAGGATTGGCCGAGTTCGTGATACAGCGCTGCGGCCAGGCTGCTGATGGCCAGTAAGTAAAACGTCAGCAACAGACTGCGGTCGAAGGCAGCTTCGGTGAGCCCAAACATCAGGTAGCCGGTGGACACCATGGTCCCGGCGATGGCCAGATAGGCGCTGGGTCTGTGGGGATTGAACATCTGCTTACCGAATAACACCATGGGAATAAACAGTATAAAGGCCCAGCTGAAGGCGCCCGGGGTACCCCGTGTGGCTGCCAGATTGAGCAGGTCGTTGTGGGGGTGGCCGGTGCAGCAGCTGGCGATCACTGCAGACACCTCGCCGCTGGAAGCGGCGTGTCTGGCGGCCTCGGTGAAACCGCCAAGACCGGCACCCACCAAAGGGTTGTCGACAAACAACTGCCAGGCGAGCGCCCAGAGTTCAAAGCGGATGTGCATGTTGGTATCAACACCGCCTTGTTGCGCCAGGGTGCCCAGAGCGGCGATGGCGCGACCGCTGGAAAAGGCGAACACCGACGTGAAGACGACCGCCACCAGTACAATGACGGTGCGCAGTTTGGGTTTCACCAGCGGCATAAAGAGCAGCAGCAACAGCGGCAGTGCGATCAGGTTGCTGCGGGTTTCTGACAGATTAGCGACGTATAGCCCGCCCAGACCAACAATAATCAGCAGGGCGCCCGCACTGGAGTTCCTGCAGCTGAAGAAATAACCGGCCCCGAGCAGGGTGAGCACACTGCCCAACAGGGCGACGTTGCCAAAGGATATGGCGTTGATGCCGCCGCCAAATCGGCCCGCGCGTAACGCGGCCAGAGAAACATCCTGGGTCAGGACCGTGTAAGCCACCATGGCGATGGCCGCAGCCGGCACCAGTGCCAGGGCGATGAATACACTGCGAGCGCTGAGCTGCGACTTGGTGAACGCCACGACCAACGGCCAAAACAGAATGAAGCGCGCGGCGGTGCCCAGGTTTTTTCCACCCTCATAAGTAAAGGATTCGAACACCCAGGCAATCAGGCTGACCAGAACAAAGAACCAGAATGCGAAGTGCATCAGACGCAGCTCTTTGGGCTTGTCCCAATCTGTTGCGGCCAATGTGTGGCGTTTTATGTACAGCAGGCCACAGAGGGCGGTCACCAGTGTGGCCGTTGCCAGCACACTGGAGGAAACCAGAGCCCCACCAAGACCGACCATTAGCAGCAGGTGGATTGCCCAGTCACTTTTGTTCATGGTCAGCATACCCGGTCAGGATTGTAGGGGTTCACTTCACCGGCGGGCCGGTGACGCATGCGTTTGTATTCCCATTGATACTGCGCCGGGACCGCGCGCACGCACTGCTCGACGGCGGTGTTCATGGCCGTGGCCGCCACTACCGGATCTTCGTTGTGGATGGCTCCGTCGACCTCACGGACAACAATGCGGAACCCCTGACTGTTTGGCAACCGCTCCGCATAGGTAATCAGTACATCAGCTTGCGTGCGCTGGGCGAGTTTGGCCGCCAGGGTCATGGTGCGCACTTCCATGCCGAAAAAAGGCGCATACACGTTGCCTTTGCCCCGCGGGGACTGGTCAGGCAGGATGCCGGCGACACCGCCTTCCCGCAGCAGGGTGGTCATCCGCACCAGACCACGGCGGTCGCCCCGCACCAGTTCGGAGCCCAGGCGGCTGCGCACCCGGATCATGTATTGTTCAAATTCGGGCATCTTGGGGGGGCTGTAGAGTGCAGCCATCTGGTAACGGGATGAAAAATACAGGCCCGCCAGTTCCCAGTTGCCCAAATGAGGGGCCAGCAGGATCAACCCTTTGTTGCTGGCTCTGGCCGCTTTCAAAAGTTGCTCACCTTCGATTTCTTTGACCAGACTGAGGCATTTTTCGACCGGCCATTCCCACATCAGCGGAATTTCGAGCGCGGTCATACCGGTATGACGCAAGGAATGGTGTGACAAGCGCCTGCGCTCTTCCTCCGGGGTGTCTGGCAAGCAAATGGCCAGGTTGATATCGGTCACCCGCCGGGCATCGGTTTTCAATCGCCACGCCAAGCTGCCCAGAAAACGCCCGATCGCCTGGGCGGCGGGCAAACACAACAATGCGGAGATGCGAAACAGAAAGGTAACAATGTAATACTTCAGTTTTCTCATGGGAGCCAAGATAAAGTAACGGGGTATGTGCACAACAGGCTGTGTGCCAGCGGTGTCCGGACAGTGCGGCCAGAAAGACTTATCTGCGTAAAACTGCCATTATCCCGTGATTGTGGGTACAAAAACAGCCCGTGACTGTAACAAGCAGGTTTCCTCAAGGCTATGAATGGCTTACTGCCGAGGTGTGCATGACATTACCGCTATCAGTGTATTATATCACGCTCAATGAGGAGCAAAGACTCCCCGAGTCTCTGGCCAAGGTCAAGGGCTGGGTCGATGAGATTGTTGTGGTTGATTCCGGCAGCACTGACAACACCAGGGCCATTGCCGAGGCCGCCGGCGCGCGGGTGGTGCATAACGACTGGCGGGGATTCGCCTGTCAGAAAGCGTTTGCAGCCAGCCTGTGTCGCAATCGCTGGGTGCTGGATCTGGATGGGGATGAAGTCTTGTCGGATGAACTGGTGGCGAACATCCAGACGCTGTTCAGCAGTCCCTTACCGGCCGACGTTGCCGGCTACCAGATGCGCTGGGTGCTGTCCCAGCCCAATCCCGAACATCCTTTCCGGTACGACAAAAGCAAGTGGATATTGCGCTTGTACGACCGCCACAAAGCGCAGATACAGGCAGAAAAGAACAGCAACAATGATCGCCCTCAGGTCCTGACCGGCCGGGTTGAAAGGCTCCAGGGGGATGTGCTGCACCGTACATTGATATCCCTGGAGCAAATGGAGCGCAAGTATTGTCAGTTATCGACGGAGCAGGCGCGCTTTATGGCTGCAAAGGGCCGGCGGATTTCCAGTGCGCGCTTGGCGGTGGAGTTTCCGCTGAAGTTTTTGAAGTACTATGTTCTGCATCAGCAGTTCCGCAATGGCTGGTTCGGACTGAGCGTGGCCATGGTGGCCGCCAACCGGAACTTTATGAGGTTGGCCAAAGCCAAGGAAATTCAACTGCAACAGCGGCTGGGCGGCTAGTTAACCGGCAGCGGCCGCGGCGCGATAGAGGTCGAGGGTATGTTGCACCATGGCATTGAGCGTCAACTCGGTCTGCGCGCGCTTCCGCGCCGGGAGTTGCTCCTCATACACCTCGCTCAGATTGGTGTTCAGCAGCCGCGAAAAACCCTCAGCGTCATGGCCCTTGTAGATGTGCTGCGGCGGCAAAAACTCATTGGCAATCGGCACATCGGTGGCAATCACCGGCTTGCCCGCCAGCAGGGCTTCGGCGAACACGTAAGAAAAGCCCTCCCGTCGCGAGGAAATCACCACACCGTCGCAGGAAGCCATCAGCTCGGGTACGTCGTTCCGGTGACCCAGCAGGGTGACGCGTCCGTTCAGCTGGTAATCGTTTATTCTCGTTTGCAGAGCCGCCCGGTCAGGGCCGTCGCCGGCGATGTACAGGCAACCCCCTGTGGTTCGGAATGCATCGATTAACATATCGAAACCCTTGGCGTCGACCAGGCGGCCTGCGGCCAACCAAACAGGCCGCTGACCTGCGGCGGCGAACGCACCCCCATGAGCCGCCGTTAAGGTCTTGCAATCGAGGCCGTTGTAAACCACGGCAATGTTTTCGCCCGGGATGGTGTTGCCCAGGGTCTGACTGACCGCGATGACCCGGAAAAACGCGGGCGACGCCGGGTAACGGGATTTGAACCCGTGAATGGTTGCCATAAGGCGGACGTCGCCCACAAAGTGGCGCAGTGACCGGAGCAGCGCCGCCGCCTTGGTTCCCTGGGCGTGCACGATATCGAAGCCTTCTGCGCCGATAAAACGCGCAATCTTGAACAATTGGCGAGGGTCGCGTCGTGATCGCCGCGGATTTAACGCCACCCGCGTCACCGCCACCGCCAGCAATTGCAAGTGTTGGGGCGCGGCCATCACCGTTACCCGGTGGCCCCGTTGCACCAGCCCGTTGGCGAGTTCCTGCGTGTGTTTTTCCATGCCGCCCACGCCCTCGTGAGACGAAATCATCAACAGCAGGATGTGCAGCGGAGCGTCTTTATCCACGATGTTGTTCCTTGTGGCGAGCCAGTGCCTGCGCGTACACCCCCAGGGTCGCCTCTGTCTGCGCCTGCAGCCGGAACCGGTAGGGAATGTCGATGGTGTGTTGCGGCTGGTTCAGCAGGCGGATGGCCGTCTGCACAAAGCCGGCAAGGTCGTCCGGCTGCACCAACCCCTCGTTGAAACAGGCTTGCAGGATTTCCGAGGCACCGCCCCGATCGAACGCGACAACGGGGGTACCGGTGGCGAGGGCTTCGGTCAGAGTGCGCCCGAACGGCTCGGGCTTGGTGGACAGGTGGCACACCAGGTCCGAGAGTCGGTACAGCTCGGCGATGTCGCCGCGCTGGCCAAGAAAGCTGACGTGGGCGTCCAGTCCCAGCTCGCGGCGGCGACTGACCAGTTCTGTCATGAAGTGTTCCTTGCTGGGTTCCGCGCCCCCCACAATGATGCCGTGGCAGTCCGGTTGCTGGCGGATCAGCTCGGCCATAACGTCCAGAAACTGCAACTGACCCTTCCAGCGGGTGAGCCGACCGGGCATCATCAGGATGCGTTTGCCGGCGAGTTGCGGGTGTTCGTTCAGCAGTGTCTGGCGCCAGTGCTCCCCAGGCGGCCGCGGCTGAAACGCCTCCAGGTCGACCCCCCGTTGAATCACCGTGAGTGCGTTCGGGTCCACGGTGTAGTTGTTGAGGACGTAATCGCGCACGCACTCCGATACCGCAATCATGTGTTCGGCTTTGGCCATTATGGCGCTGTAGGGGCTTACCGAGTACATGCCATGAAAGGTGGATACCAGCGCCGGACGGCTCTGTGGAGAGAGTTTGCGCCAGGCCAGCCAGGTAATCCAGGCTGGCACGCGGGAGCGCACGTGGACGATGTCGGCCTGCAGTTCCTGCAGCAGCGCGCGCATGGGCGCGACCTGCAGCAGCGAAGCGGGGGATTTGCGGTGCACCGGGCGGTCGATGTGGCGGGAGCCCTGCTTTTCCAGCTGAGCCACCAAGGGGCCGCCTGATGACACCACGATGGACTCGTGTCCCTGTTTTACCAGGTCTGCGGCAAACTCGACGGTGCCCCGTTCCACGCCACCGCTGTGCAGGGCTGGCAGGACTTGCAGAACCTTCATCGACGACTCCCCAACGCCAGAGTGTGGATCAGCCAGCGCGCGGCCCGGTCGGCTTCCCAGGGCGGCGTGGGCGGAGTGTGTTGCGGGTGCATCACCCGATGATGGTGGGGCCACTGGATCACCCGGCCGCGTTCCAGCAACGCTTCGTTACCCTTTACCACCCGGCTGCGGCGCTGCGGCGTAAGGACTAAAAGGCCGGTGGGCACGCCCGACGTCATGGCCTCGCACACCATGCTGCTGCTGTCCGGTGTCACCCAGACGGCCCGGGACATTGCCAGTTGCTGCGCCAGCCAGTTTTCGGGCGTGTGGTCCGGATCCACCACGGTAATGGCGGGGCCGGTCAGCCCGGCAAGCTGGGCCCTCAGACCCGGGGGCGTCCGGCGGGACCCGCTGACGGTCCAGTGCCAGTCCGGGTAGAGGGTGATCAGGCGGTTGATCTGCATGAACACGCTGGCATTGTCCCAGGTGTAGTGGGGGGAGGGACCGCCCACCAGCAACAGCGCGCCCGGCTCGGAGGGCAGCTCGGTCTGCGGTGATATGGCGTTGATCACGCCTTCGGTGATCAAGGTGTGCCGGCTGGCCGGCACACCGTCGTGCTCGGGGATAATGGCCGCGTCCACCCAGGATCGGGGGAACGCAGGATTCATCAGCACCACGGTGGCGGCACCTTTGAGTCGACGGTAACTCAGCAGCAATCGGTGAGTGCCGGTGCCGGCAGCGATAATCAGGGTCGGCTTGGGCGCATCACTGATGGTGACCGGAACGCCCGCCAGTGCCCGCCACAGCGGGACCCTGACGGCGGTGCTGTCAATCCAGTGGAGCTCGGCGCCGGTCAGCGCCTGCAGGCGGCTACCCAGGCCTTTCAGCTGGTTGCGGTGGCCGGGCTTGAGGTCGGACACCAGCCAGATGACGGGAGGGTGGGTCGGGCTTGCGCTCGGGCTGCTCATGGGTGGGGTACTAGTAAAAGCCCGGGTCGTCTGGCGACGGCCGGGTCTTGAAACGCCGGTGCATCCACAGGTATTGATCCGGGTAGCGCCGAATTTCACCCTCTATGGTGGCGTTCACCAGGGTGGCGTCGGCAAGGTCGTCGCCGCTCGGAAAGTTTTCCAGCGGCGGATGAAAGTAGATGTCGTAGCCGATGCCCTGTGGGTGCCGGAAGTGGCTGAACGGGATCACCGCACAGCCGCTGCGCTCGGCGATTCGGGAGGTGGCCGTGATGCTGCCGGTAGCCACACCGAAGAAAGGCGCAAACACAATGCCCTTACGGCCGTAATCCTGGTCGGTGGCGTACCAGATGATGCGGTTCTGCTTAAGGCGGCGCAACAGGCCGCGCAAATCTTTGCTGTTCAGCGCCACGCCGTAGTGGCGCTCCCGGGCCCGGGTCATCACCGCATTCATCAGCGGGTTGTTGTGATCCCGCTGCATGACATCGGCGTCGATGAACAGGGACACCAGACTGCCGCCTAAATCCAGCGTGCTGTAGTGGCCGCCCAGCAGTAATATGCCTTTGCCCTTATCCAGCGCTGCGGTCACCTGTTCAAGGCCGTGCACTTCCGTGCGTGACCGCAGTCCTTCCGGGTTGCGGAACCAGGCCTGACCGATTTCCATGATGCCGATGCCATTGGAGTGAAACGCTTTGCGCACCAGTTGCCGTTGCTCGCTGGCGGACAACTCCGGAAAACACAGGCCGATATTGACGCTGGCGATGTGTCGGCGACGGGGCAGACAGCGGAACGCCAGCTCGCCAATGGCGATACCAAGCCACTGTTGCAGGCGCCGTGGCAATTGAGCCATCAGCCAGATGAGGCCGATCAAGACCCAGGTGGGCCACCATCTGGGGTGGATGTATTGGTTGTAGCGGGTGTCGCGGGTAGTGTTGCGGTGCTTCTTCACGTTCGCCAGGGCCGTCCGTCATTCGGTAACTGTAGGTGAAGGCAGTTTAGCAGGACACCGGCCATAGGCTAAAGTGAGAGGGGTGCTTAAGCCTCTGTCCTCTGGGCGATTCAGCATCGGATTAGGTAGAATGGCCGCGCGCAATTGACCCGGAGACCACATGCTGCATTTTTTGTATTCGACCTTTTTCAGACTCGCTCTGCCATTCATTATGGTGAAACTCTGGTGGCACAGCCGCAGGAGTCCGGGAGAATGGTTGCACTGGCAACAGCGCCTCGGGTTTGTGCCGCGCTCCGAGCAACCGGTCATTTGGGTGCACGCGGTGTCGGTCGGTGAAACCATTGCAGCGGCGCCGCTGGTGACCGCGTTGCTGGAGCGGGAGCCGGGGGCGCGTATTCTGATGACGGCGATGACCGCCACCGGGGCCCGACAGGCCGAAGCCATATTTGGTGACCGGGTTCGGTACGCCTTTTCGCCTTACGACACCCCGGGCTCGGTGCGCCGCTTTGTGGATCGCATCAACCCCAGTGCGCTGGTCATTATGGAAACCGAACTCTGGCCGAACATGATCAGCCTGACCCGCGCCCGCAATGTCCCGGTGTTTTTAATCAACGCGCGTTTGTCGGAGCGTTCCGCGCAGGGGTACGAGCGGCTGCAGATCTTTGCCCGCACCATCCTCAGTCGCATTACCTGGATCGCCGCCCAGGCCAATGACGATGCACAGCGGTTTTTGCGCCTGGGTGCGCGGCCCGAATCGGTCTCGGTCACCGGCAGTGTCAAATACGATGTGGTGGTCGATGATCCCTTGCGGGCGGCGGCGGCCCGCCTGCGCCAGGATCTGGGGGCGCGCCCGGTGTGGATCGCCGCCAGCACCCATGTCGGAGAAGATCAGCAACTTCTGGCGTGCCATCAGCAGATATTGAAAAAACACCACAACGCTTTGCTCATTCTTGTGCCCCGCCACCCGGAACGGTTTGCCAGCGTTGCCGCGCTGGTCCGGGAGCAGGGGTTGACGTTGACCCGCCGGACAGAGCACAGCGGGCCAGTCAATACCCAGGTCTATCTCGGCGATACCATGGGCGAGTTGCTGATGCTCTACGGGGCGGCGGACATGGCGTTTGTGGGAGGCTCACTGGTAGAGCGCGGGGGCCACAATCCGCTGGAGCCGGCCGCTTGGGGGATCCCGGTGTTGTCCGGCCCTCATGTGTTCAACTTCGAAGCGATCTACGCACAGCTGGCGGAGGGCAAGGGGTTGTTCAAAGTGGCCAACGACGCCGAGTTGGCCCGCTGTGTGAGTGGGTTGATGGACGGGCCGGAAGTGGCGGGCCGGGTGGGTGCCAACGCTCTGGCCACGGTAACGGCTAACCGGGGGGCCTTGCACAAGGTGGTTGATGGCATTGTCGAACGGGTCTGAAAAAGCGCACGCCCTGGCGGGTGGTGCGCTATTGTGCGGTTTTCACGGTCAGCAATAACGTTTACTGCAACCGTGGGTCGGTGAGTGTTTCGGTGTCGTTTGCCAGCGCCTCTATGCCCGGCGCCGTGGCACTCAGCCAATTGTTGAGGTCAAGCAGGTCCTGCGGGCTCAGGGTGCCAGCGGCCAGCTTCAGACGCAGCGTGTTGATAATATAGTCGTAGCGGGCGTTGGCGAAATCGCGCAGGGCGAAGTAATACGCCTGTTCCGCATCCAGGACTTCCACAATATTGCGGGTGCCCACCTCGTAACCGGCGCGGGTGGCATCCAGCGCGCTGCGGCGCGACACAATGGTCTGTTCCAGTGCCGAGGCCGACTCGATGTTGGTGTTCACGGTGCGGAACAGGCTGCGGGTGTTCACCCGCACATCCCGGCGCACGGTTTCCAGAGTTTGCTCGGCCACTTCCACCAGCGAACGCTGTTGCCGGACCCGCGACTGGGTGCCGCCGCCCAGGTACAGCGGCACATTCAGGGTCAGGCTGATCTGGCCGTCGGTGGTGGTGCCGTCCCGCTGGGGCAGGTTGGTGCCGTTCAGACGGGTGTCCCCGTAGGCGGCGTTCAGATCCAGCGTCGGGTAGTGGCCGGACTTGGCGACGTTCAAGGTGGATTTGCTCGCACTCAGGTCATAAAGCGCAGATTGAATGGTCCAGTTCTGTTCGAGGGCGGTGGCTTCCCACAGGGTCGGGTTCATGGGCTCCGGCCGGCTCAGGGGAAAGTTTTGCCGCAGGTTTTCCAGGTCGTCATGGAATTCGCCGGTTAACCGGGCCAGCTGTTCGCGAGCGATGTCCAGATCGCTTTCCGCCGCAATGCGCAGACTTTTGGTGGAATCGTAGCCGGCCCGGGCTTCGTGCACCTCGGTAATGGCGATCAGACCCACCTCAAAACGCTCCTGGGCTTGTTCGAACTGGCGCTGAATGGCGGCTTCGGCGGCGCGGGTGGCGGTGAGGTTATCGCTGGCGCGCAGTACGTTGAAGTAAGCCGTGGCCACATCGAGGATGAGCTGCTGTTGGGCCAGATTGTAACTGGCCCGGGCGGCCTGGCTTTGAAACTTGCTGGCGTCGTATTGGTACCAGCGCTCACTGCGGAACACCGGCTGGGTCAGGCGCACCCCGTACGCAATCGCGGTAAACGCGTTATCCGTCTGGGGCCCGTCGCTATCGGTGTAGCTGGTTTCACCGAAGGCGCTTATCTGGGGCAGCAGGGTGCTTTTGCTGACGTCGACGTTGGCTTCCTGGGCTTCGAAACTGGCCCGGGCTGCGGCAATGCCGGAATCGTAGGAGAGTGCTTTCTCATAGGTCTCGATCAGGTCCAAAGACAGGGCGGGCTGAGCGACCAGAAGGCCGATCAGTCCGGAAAGCAGTGTTCTCTTCATGGTATCTCCTGAGTCAGTACATACGAATACGCAGATATGGAGGAGCGTCAGGCCCAGGTCACAAGACCCGAAGGCGGTGGACTCTGAGTGAGCAGGGAGGTCATTATGGACAATAACGGTTTCGATCTCTACACTTGCGATTGGCACTGATTCAGGGTGTCACATACTGATTTTTCGCGTCTTGACGGGGTGCTGGCAACTGGCCGGCTGAGATTGCACTGCAGAACCCGAATACCTGATCCGGATAATGCCGGCGTAGGAATATGAGAACACATCAGCACACAGACCATCGGACTGTCCCGGGAAGCACGCGCTGCAAACGCAGCTGTCAGTGCCGTCCGGCGCTTCGTCATACGCGACCCACACACTTATTCCGGGAACGCTTTGATGACGATGATTCCGACCTACCTCAGTGATTCGGCGCAAGTTGATTCTGCCGCTGTAAAACCCTTACCCCACTCCCGCAAGGTGTATGTCACCGGCAGTCGCCCCGACATACGGGTGCCCATGCGCGAAATCACCCTCAGCGATACACCCACCGAAATGGGAGGCGAGCACAACGCACCGGTCACGGTGTATGACACCTCCGGGCCCTATACCGACCCCGACGTGCGCATTGATCTGCGCCGGGGGTTGGCACCGGTGCGTGCCGCCTGGATTGCCGAGCGGGCCGACACCCGGGAATTGCCGGGTTATACCTCGGAGTTTACCCGTCGCCGCCTGCAGGATCCGCGGCTGGATCCGCTGCGTTTCAACGATGAGCGCAAGCCGCTGAAAGCCCGGGACGGGCGCAACGTCACCCAGATGCACTACGCCCGTCAGGGCATCATCACGCCGGAGATGGAATACATCGCCATCCGTGAAAATCAGAAACTGCACCTGGCCCGCGAGCAGGGGCTGCTGAAGTCGCAACACCCCGGCCAGTCTTTCGGTGCCTCCCTGCCAGCGGAAATCACCCCGGAATTCGTGCGCGACGAAGTCGCCCGGGGGCGGGCCATCATTCCGGCCAACATCAATCACCCCGAGTCGGAACCGATGATCATCGGCCGCAATTTCCTGGTCAAGATCAATGGCAACATCGGCAACTCGGCGGTGACCTCGTCCATCGAAGAAGAGGTGGAAAAACTGACCTGGGCCACCCGGTGGGGGGCGGACACCATTATGGATCTGTCCACCGGCAAGAACATTCACGAAACCCGCGAATGGATCATCCGCAATTCGCCTGTCCCCATCGGCACCGTGCCCATCTATCAGGCGCTGGAGAAAGTCGGGGGCGTGGCCGAAGACCTGAGTTGGGAAGTCTTCCGTGACACCCTGATTGAACAGGCCGAACAGGGCGTGGATTACTTTACCATTCACGCCGGGGTGCGTTTGCATCACGTGCCGCTGACCGCCAAGCGGGTTACCGGTATTGTCTCCCGGGGGGGCTCGATCATGGCGAAATGGTGTCTGGCTCACCACACCGAAAGCTTCCTCTACACCCACTTTGAAGACATTTGCGAGATCATGAAGGCCTACGACGTGTCCTTCAGTCTGGGGGACGGCCTGCGTCCGGGCTCCGTCGCCGACGCCAATGATGAGGCCCAGTTTGCCGAGCTGGAAACCCTCGGCGAGCTCACCAAAATTGCCTGGAAGCACGACGTGCAGGTGATGATCGAAGGCCCGGGGCATGTGCCCATGCAGCTGATCAAAGAAAACATGGACAAACAGCTGGCGTGTTGTGATGAGGCACCGTTTTACACGCTGGGGCCACTGACCACCGACATCGCCCCCGGTTACGATCACATCACCTCGGGTATAGGGGCCGCCATGATCGGTTGGTATGGCTGTGCCATGCTGTGCTATGTCACCCCCAAAGAACACCTGGGGCTGCCTGATAAGGATGACGTAAAAACCGGCATCATCACTTATAAAATTGCCGCCCATGCGGCGGATCTGGCCAAGGGCCACCCGGGGGCGCAGGTACGCGACGACGCCCTGTCCAAGGCGCGCTTCGAGTTCCGCTGGGAAGATCAATTCAACCTCGGTCTCGATCCGGACACCGCTCGGGCCTTTCACGATGAAACCCTGCCCAAGGAATCCGCCAAGGTGGCGCACTTCTGCTCCATGTGCGGTCCCAAATTCTGCTCCATGAAAATTTCCCAGGAAGTACGGGAGTACGCCGCCGAACACGGACTGGATGACGCGGCCGCCGTGGACGCGGGCATGAAACAGAAATCGAAAGAGTTCCGGGACGCAGGCAGCAAACTCTACGACAAGGTGTAAACCCCAACCGGGGGCCGGCCGGAGCCGGCCCCCTTGCACGCCGGCCGGGGCCGGTCTTGCGTCTGACTCCTCAGACTGCCCCGTTGTTTATCGGACAACTTGCCAACAACCCGATCCTGCCGCTATCGTACTTTATCGTTTTGTTAGCCGAGAACCCTATGTCTGCACCTTTTCAGTTCACCGCCGACGATGTCAAACTGACACGGCAAGAGACCGTGTATCAGGGCTTTTTTCGCATGGACAAACTGTGGCTGACCCACGCGCGGTTTGACGGCCGCCCGATGCCGGAGTTCACGCGTGAGTTATTTATCCGCGGAGACGCCACCTGTGTGCTGCCCTACGACCCACAGCGGGATGAGGTGGTGTTGCTGGAACAGTTCCGTGCCGGTGCCTTGGGGCGCGAGCAGTCACCCTGGTTGTTGGAACTGGTGGCCGGCATGAACGAAACGGGCGAAAGTCCGGAGGACGTGGCGCAACGGGAAGGGCAGGAGGAGGCCGGATTATCCTTCCGCCGATTGGATAAAATCTGCGAGTACCTGGTGTCTCCGGGAGGCACCACCGAGCGGGTTTATCTGTTCTGTGGCCAGATCAGCAGCGCAGCGGCTGGCGGCCTGTATGGAGTTGACCACGAGCACGAAGACATCCGTGCCCATGTGTTCGGTGCAGACCAGGCCATTGCCATGGTGGCCGACGGCCGCATCGACAATGCAGCGGCCATTATTGCCCTGCAATGGCTGCAACTGAATCGTCCACGATTGCGACAGGAGTGGAGATAAGTATGTCTGAGTGGGTAATGAAACCGAAGCCGTATGTGCCGGATTTGCGGCGCCTGGGGGCTCTGTGCGACAGCAATTATCAGCGCATTGCGCGCTTGCGCCTGCTGGAAACCCCCGGCCTGACGGTCTCCGAGTTTGAACTCTACCGGGAGACCGAGTACTTCGGACGAGTGCAGATACAGCTGCTGCAAAAGGCCCGCTATACCGAAACCCTGCTGCTGGAGCAAACCCACAATGGCGGGCGCTGGCTGAATAACCCGCAAATGACGGTGCGGGTGTACCACGACGCCAACATGGCGGAAGTCATCAGCTGCTACCGGGACCGCCACATCGCCGCGGTGAACAACTACCCGAACCGCTTCATGCATCACCCGGATGAAAAAATGCAGATCAACAGCTTTCTGGCGGACTGGTTGGACTTTTGTCTGCGTTATGGTCACGCCCCCTTGTCCCAGTCGGCCTGGTCCGCAGGGGACGAGGTGTTGTAGTTTGTGACAGCCGCACGCGACATGTCTGCCGGGAAGCACCATAGTATTGATAATCAGACGCATCGCAGCCTGCGGTGTGCAGAGATCTGAATCGTCACGCCATAACGCATCAGTGGAACCATGACACAAGCCAAATTTCAGCGTACCGGCCCGCACCCTCAACGCCACCCCCGAGCTATTCAGGTGCTGCAGCTTACCGATCCGCACCTGATGGCGGCGGCGGACGCGACGCTGTTGGGGGTCAATACCCGCGACAGCCTGGATGCCGTTATTGCCGCGGTAAAGGCGGAGCCGGTGCAACCGGATCTGATTCTGGTCACCGGTGACCTTACCCAGGATGCCAGCCCGGCCGCTTATCAGGCCCTGGCCGACAAGCTGGCGGAGTTTGACTGCCCTTCCCACTGGATCCCCGGTAATCACGACAACGCCGACGTACTTAAGGCGGTTGCCGGACCACTGGCCAGCCACAAACATCTGCTGCGGGAGGACTGGCAAATCGTGCTGCTGGATTCGTCGCAGCGGGGCAACGTTGCCGGCTGGCTCGCCGACGAGGAATTGGCGTTTCTGGATCACACACTGCAACAACACGCCGAGCAGCCTGCCTTGATTGCCTTGCACCATCATCCTGTGGATATTGCGTCCGGGTGGATGGACGGCATCGGTCTGCATAACCGGGAGGCGTTCTGGGCAGTCATCGACCGTCACCCTCAGGTGCGCGCAGTGGTGTGGGGGCACATTCACCAAACACTGGATCAGTACCGCGGCAAGGTTCGCCTGCTGGCGACGCCGTCCACTTGTATACAGTTTGAAGCCGGCTCCGACACCTTTTCGGTGGAGGAGCGGGCGCCCGGTTATCGCTGGTTAACGCTGTTGCCCAGTGGTGAATTGATCACCGAGGTGAAGCGCGCCAGTGATTTTCAGGTGCGCATCGATCGTCACAGCACCGGCTATTAAAGGGTTAAACATTGAACAGCAGCAGGCCCGGTCTTGTTTATTTGCACGGTTTCAACAGTTCCCCCAAATCCCAGAAGGTCTCAGAACTGCGCGCGTTGCTGCCCCGCCTGTGCCCTGAAATAGAACTGCTGGTGCCGGAGTTGGGGTTTGATCCGGCCCGGGCTTATCAGCGTGCCCGGCGGGCGTTGGCCTCGCTGCAAGGCCGTCCCGCCGGGGTGATCGGCAGTTCGCTGGGCGGCTATTATGCCGCCGCGCTCAGCGAGGAGACCGGAGTTAACGCGGCGTTGATCAACCCGGCGGTCTATCCGTACCGGTTGCTGCAGGATTACCTCGGTCCGCAACATAATCCCTACACCGATGAGCGTTATGAGTTGACCCGGGATCACATGGCCGCACTGCTGGCGCTTGACCCGGGTAAGCTGCGCTATCCGGAGCGGTTGCTGGTGCTGCTGCAAAGCGGGGATGAAACCCTCGATTACCGGGAAGCGCTGGCCCGTTTTCCAGACTCGCCTACCTGGCTGCAGGCGGGCGGCGACCACCGCTTCCAGCAGTTTGACCGCGTGGTACCCGCGATCCTGGCGTTTTTGTACGCCCGCCCAAATACGCCTCCACCCGGTTGATCAGCCAGGTAGTCACAGGGCCGTGAAGCGCTCCGGTTTCACTGAGGGCGACATAGCGGCCACTGCTGATGGTGTCGCGGTGGGTGAAAGCCGTCAGTCGGTTTGCGGCCAGGGCCGCTTCAATCAGTGGACCGGGCAGGCGTGCCCAGCCGGTGCCGGCAATAACGGCATCGCGGATCAATTCAAACATGGTCATGGCCTGATAGCTGGCGGCTGAGGTGTGTTCGGCCACCAAAGTGTTGTTGTGCAGATAGGCCATGGTGATTTCCCGGTACTGGTCCAGATCGTCCGGTGACGCTTGGGCCAGCTGGTGCAAGGGGTGAGTGGGGGCAGCCACGGTCAGCACCGGAAACTCACCCAACAGGTTGACGCTGAGTTCGTTGGGGTAGACGTCCCGAACATCCAGCCCCAGAGCCATGTCGACGGAGTGCTGATGCACCAGATCCGGTAAATCCTGTGGCGGTGCCAGGTACACTGAAATCCCGGTCAGCGGGAAGCGTTCATTCAGTGCGCTCAGGGTATCGCGCCAGAACGCTTCCGGTAAGGCGTCATCCCGCGCAATTCTCAGTCCTGACTCCACCCCCTCCAGATGATGCCGACAGCGATGATGAATCTGCCGGCTGGCCTGCACCAAACGCTGGCAATCCGAGCGGATAGCCGCGCCAATCGGGGTCAGGCGCAGCTGGTTGCCGGTGCGTTCAAAGAGCTCTGCGCCCAGCTCTTCTTCAAACGCACTGAGCGACGTACTCACCGTCGAGCGGCTCTTGCCCAGCCTGCGTGCAGCCGCCGATACGGACTGCAGCTCCGCAACGATCAGAAACAGTTCCGCTTGTTGGGTTCGCATAAACGCACTCTCTTGCTGATGTGAAGGCTGATTGTACTGGGTGACGGTATTCCCGTCGCTGACTGGTTAGGCCGACTCACCCCGTCACGGCAGAATGCCCGCTTCTTCCATCCATTCAGCTGAACTGAACCCGATCATGAACAAACAAACGAGTCACGCTCTGGAGCGCAAACTGCTGGTGTTTTCCAGTATTTCAGCCGCAATTTTTGCCGTGGCGGGCATTGCCTGGGGGCTGTGGATCGGCTCCTTGGTGATCATCTTCGACGGCGGTTATTCGCTGCTCAGCCTGGCGCTGTCTATGTTGTCACTGCTGGCCTGGCATCTGATCCGCCAGCCCGCAGACGAGCGTTACAATTTTGGCCGCATGGTGGTTGAACCTCTGGCAATCGTCGTCAAAGGGGTGGTCATCATGGGGGTGTGTGTCATCTCTCTGGTGGCGGCAATTCTGGCGCTCTTCCAGGGTGGCCGGGTGGTTGATGCAGACCTGGCGCTGGGTTTCTCCATTGTCAACATTCTGGGCTGTGCCTTCACCTGGATCTGCCTGGTGCGCAATGCCTCCGGTCAGGAGGGATTGGTGGCGGCGGAAAGTCGCCAGTGGTTTATGGATCTGATCATCAGCGTGGCGGTGATGGCGGGTTTTGTGGTGGCCAAACTGGTGCAGTTGACCCCGTGGGCGCACCTCGCCGTGTACGCCGATCCGCTGATGGTCATTGTTGCTTCCACCTACTTTCTGGCCGTGCCCGCGCGGATGACGCTGACGGCGTTGCATGAAGTCCTGCTGGGGGCACCGCCTGCCGGCCTGCGGGCACAAGTCGAGCGGGCGCTGGCGGATGAGAACCTCGATGACCGAAACGTGCGTCTCGCCAAGGTGGGCAGCTATCTGATTGTGGACGTGGATGCCGAAGTGGGCCAGGTCGTAGAATTGGGCGAAACCCGACAGCGGTTGACCGAGGCGCTGGCGGATGTGCCGCTGGCCTTGATGCTGAATGTTCACTTCCATCCGAGTGATACCCGCGGCGACCCCTGTTTTAGTCCGGTCACTTTCGGGTAAACTGCCGGAAATCCTTGAGGAAGCAGACTATGAGCGATATTCCGGCAGATCTTAAATACCTTGAGACCCACCAGTGGGCCCGTATCGAAGGCGACGGGACCGCCACCGTCGGCATCACCGATTTCGCCCAGGAGCAATTGGGCGATGTTGTGTACATTGGCCTGCCCGAAGAAGGCGACAGTGTGCGCGGGGGCGAGGAGGCCGGTGTGGCCGAATCGGTCAAGTCCGCCTCGGATGTATTCAGTCCGGTCAGTGGTGAGGTGGTGGCCATTAACGAAGTTCTGGAAGAGGAGCCTGAAAAGGTCAACGAGGACCCTTATGGTGAGGGGTGGCTGTTTCGCGTGAAACTGAGCGATGAGGGCGAGCTGGACAGCCTGCTGGACGATGCCGCCTACGCCGAGTTGCTTGCCGAGCAGGACTGATCGATGAAGTTCCCGGTGTTGTATTTGCGCAAGGGCGCCGAACGCCGAATTCGCGCGGGCCATCTGTGGGTTTACAGCAACGAGGTGGACATCCGGCGCTCGCCGCTGACGGAGTTCCCCCCGGGTGCTCAGGCGCAGCTGCGTACCTCGGCCGATAAAGCGTTGGGCACCGTGTTTGTGAACCCCCATACGCTGATCTGTGCCCGCCTGATCAGTCGTGACCCGACGCAGGGGATGACGCCCCAACGCCTGACCCAACGCCTGCAAACCGCCCTGGTGTTGCGGGACTCGTTGTTTCCGCAGCCCTGGTATCGCTGGGTCTTCGGGGACAGCGATGGACTGTCGGGGCTGGTGGTCGACCGGTTCGGTGACGTGGTGGTGATCGAGATATCCACCGCTGGTATGGAAACCCTGAAAGACTCTGTTGTTCGGGCGGTGCAGCGTCTGGTTCAGCCGGCCGCCGTCATTCTCAAAAACGACGGTCAATTGCGACAGATAGAAGGTCTGCCCCGATACGTGGAGCAACCGGTCGGCGCGCCGGTAGACGCCGTCATGGTGTCTGAAAACGGCGTCCGGTATGAAGTTCCGGTAGGGGGCGGCCACCAATCCGGCTGGCGCTACGATCATCGCATGAACCGCCAGCGTCTGCAGGCCTATGCGGAAGGGAAAAGCGTCCTCGATGTGTTCAGCTATCTGGGCGATTGGGGCCTGCAAGCGGCCCGGGCCGGAGCGCGGCAGGTCACCTGTGTGGACAACTCCGAGCCTTCTCTGGCGGCGGTGCACCGTAACGCCGCGCTGAATGATCTGAGTGGGGTGGACACCCTTCGGGGGGAGGCGTTCGAGGTGTTGAAACAGCTCTGCGACGACAGGCAGAAGTTCGACATAGTAGTGCTCGATCCGCCGGCGCTGATGGCCCGGCGCAGGGATCAGAAAACCGGTGAGCAGGCTTACGCCCGCTTGAACCAGCTGGGGTTGCGGTTGCTGGCCCGGGACGGACTGCTGGTATCTGCGTCCTGCTCCATGCATCTGTCCCAGGACCGGTTGGTGGACATTGTGCGCCGCAGCGGCCGCAAGATTGACCGCTTTGTGCAATTGCTGGAGCAGGGGCATCAGGCTCCGGATCACCCCGTGGTGCCCGGAATCCCCGAAACCAACTACCTGAAAGCGTGTTTTGTGCGCTCACTCACCGGGTTTATTTAATCCCTGAGTGACATGATCTCCCAGCCCGACCCCTTGGCCAGGTCGGCCAGTCTGGGGTCCGGGTCAACCGCCACAGCGTTAGGCACCAGCTTCAGCAGCGGCGCGTCGTTAATCGAGTCGCTGTAGAACCAGGCACCCTCCAGGTTTCTGTGGTGCTGCAACAGCCAGTCGTTGAGGCGCGTGATTTTGCCTTCCTGAAAGCTGGGCACGCCGGTCACCCCGCCGGTGTAGCGGCCGTCCTTCATTTCCGGCTCCACCGCGATCAGGTGCTCAATATCCAGCAGCTCCGCAATAGGCGCGGTTACAAACCGGTTGGTCGCGGTGATGATCATCAGCGTATGGCCTTGCTGGCGGTGGCGGTCCAACAGTTGCGCCGCCTTCACTTGCATCATCGGTTTGATTTTTTCCTCCACAAACTGCGCCCGCCAGGCATGCAGGGTGCTGAGGTCGTGCTGGGCCAGGGGGGCCAGCGCGAACGACAGGTACCGGTGGATATCCATTTCTCCGTTGAGGTAGTCCTGGTAGAACTGGTCGTTGGCGCGCTTGTAGTCATCGCGGTCAACAATGCCTTCCTCTACCAGGAACTCACCCCAGGCATGGTCGCTGTCACCGGCAAGCAGGGTGTTGTCGAGATCAAAAATGGCGAGAGTCAACGCAGGCTCCTTGTGGCTGTGTTCAGAATTAAACCGATCCGACAGCATATCATGCCGTGGGGCGAACAGCTTGGTTTGCCGGCGCTTGGGCTTTCTGTAAGAATGAGGAAAACATGGACAATTTTTATCGTCGTAAACGATAAGCAGACTAACAAGAGGACTGTACCGTGATTGATGCAGACGGTTTCAGGCCCAACGTTGGCATTATTCTGGCAAATCACCGGGGTGAAGTCCTGTGGGCAAGGCGCATAGGGCAAGACTCCTGGCAGTTTCCCCAGGGTGGCATCAAGCATAACGAATCGCCGGAGCAGGCACTGTACCGGGAGCTGGCGGAAGAGATCGGGTTAGGGACAGAGGATGTGGAAATCATCAGCTGCACCCGGGGCTGGCTCAGATACCGTCTTCCCCGGCGCATGGTGCGGCATAATTCGCACCCGGTGTGCATCGGGCAGAAACAGAAATGGTTCCTGCTGCGGATGCTCTCACCAGACGCCCAGGTGCGTGTCGACCGCAGTGATTCGCCTGAATTTGATGGCTGGCAGTGGGTGAGTTACTGGTACCCGTTGGGGCGGGTGGTTTCATTCAAGCGAGAGGTTTACCGGCGTGCGCTGGGAGAACTTGCCCCGCGCTTGTTTCGCAGTCTGGAACAGGGCAATCAGCGCGACATCGCTCGCCGTCGTTGAGCCTTTAAGATAACCGAATCACACACTGTCGGATAAAACCGCATGCTGACCTTACTGCGCAGTTTAGTACAAGAGGTGAACAGTGCCCGTGATCTGAACGAGGCATTGGATATCATCGTGTCGCGGGTGCAGAAGGCCGTGGGTACGGATGTGTGCTCGGTGTACATGCTCGACCCCACCACCGACCGCTACATTCTGATGGCAACCGAGGGCCTCTACCGTCAGGCCGTGGGCAAGGTCAGTATTGCCCCCTCCGAAGGGCTCGTGGGGCTGGTGGGTTCCCGGGAGGAGCCGATCAACCTTGAAGACGCCCCGTCCCATCCGCGCTACCTCTATTTTCCGGAAACCGGGGAAGAGCGTTTCCGTTCCTTCCTTGGGGTGCCAATCATCCACCACCGCCGCGTCCTGGGGGTGCTGGTGGTGCAGCAGCGGGAAAACTCCCGCTGTTTTGACGAAGGCGAAGAAGCGTTTCTGGTGACCGTGTCCGCGCAGCTGGCGGGGGTCATTGCCCACAGTGAGGCAACCGGTGCCATCAGCGGGCTGTCCTTGACCGGTGAACGCGCCACCGACGTCAGCATCGACGGGGTACCGGGTGCACCGGGGGTGGCCATTGGTGAGGGGGTGGTGGTGTATCCGGTGGCGGATCTGGATGTGGTGCCGGAGAAAACCACCGACGACATTGAGCACGAATTGGCCCTGTTCGAGCAGGCCGTTATGGACACCCGCAACGACATCCAGCAGGTGGCCAACCGGCTGGCAACGCAGCTGCGCCGGGAAGAGCAGGCCTTGTTCGATGTCTACCTGCGGATGCTGGAAGACAACGCGTTGCCGGGCGAGGTGGTCAATCGCATCAAGGAAGGCTACTGGGCCCAGACCGCGCTGAAGCAGGTCGTGCAGCAGTATCTGCGCCACTTTGAAATGATGGATGATCTGTACCTGCGCGAGCGGGCGGTGGACATTCGGGATTTGGGTCGCCGGCTGCTGTCGCATATCCAGGAGGGCGACCCCATTGAGGTGGTGTACCCCGAGCGGACCATCCTGGTCAGTGAAGAACTGACACCCGCAATGCTGGGTGAAGTGCCCAAGGGGCGGCTGATGGGGCTGGTGTCCGTCAAGGGCTCGATCAACTCCCACGTGGCCATTCTGGCGCGGGCCATGGGCGTGCCTACGGTGATGGGACTGGTCGAGATCCCGGTGCACCAACTGGATGGCAAAGAACTGATCGTGGATGGTTTTGAGGGCCAGATATACTCCTCACCCTCTGCCGATATGCGGGCATTCTATGAGGTCATCCGCAAGGAAGAGGACGAACTGGTCAAAGGTCTGGAAGCGCTTCGGGACCTGCCCTGCGAAACCTCGGACGGGCATCGGGTGTCCTTGCTGGTCAACACGGGCCTGATGACCGACGTGGTGCGCTCGCTGACCCACGGGGCCGAGGGCATCGGGCTGTACCGCACCGAAGTGCCATTCATGATCAAGGACCGCTTCCCCTCCGAACAGGAGCAGCGGGAATACTACCGCGAGCAGCTGGAGGCCTTCGCCCCCAATCCGGTGACCATGCGCACCCTGGATGTGGGGGGGGACAAGTCGTTGCCCTATTTCCCGATTGAGGAAGAGAACCCCTTTTTGGGCTGGCGTGGTATCCGGGTAACACTCGACCACCCGGAAATCTTCATTCTGCAGGTGCGCGCCATGCTCAAGGCCAGTGAGGGCCTGAACAATCTGCAGATCATGCTGCCGATGATCAGTAACGTATCCGAAGTGGAAGAATCGCTGCACCTGATTTACCGGGTGTACCACGAGGTCCGCGAAGAAGGCTACGATGTCCACATGCCCCGGGTGGGGGTGATGCTGGAGGTGCCGGCGGCGGTTTATCAGGTGCGCGAGCTGGCAGACCGGGTGGATTTCCTGTCGGTGGGCTCCAACGACCTGACCCAGTACCTGCTGGCGGTCGATCGCAATAACCCGCGGGTGGCGTCGCTCTACCACAGTTACCACCCGGCGGTCCTGCAGGCACTGGTGCGCATCGCCCAGGACGCCCATGCGGTGGGTAAGCCGGTGAGTATCTGCGGTGAGCTGGCGGGCGACCCCGGGGGAGCGGTGCTGCTGATGGCAATGGGCTACGATGCCCTGTCGATGAACGCCGCCAGCT
This sequence comes from Marinobacter sp. X15-166B, assembly GCF_001752365.1. Lineage (GTDB taxonomy): Bacteria > Pseudomonadota > Gammaproteobacteria > Pseudomonadales > Oleiphilaceae > Marinobacter. The sequence goes on from NZ_MEIY01000001.1 coordinate 1,956,501, forward strand.
TGCCCAAGGTGAAGTCGGTGATCCGCAGTGTGACCCGGGATTGGGCGCGGGGCGTACTGGCCGATGTGCTGCTGCTTGATTCCCCCCATGTGGTCAAAAGCTGTATCGACCTGTCCTTGCGTCAGGCCGGTTTCGGCCGTTACCTGCGGCCCGGCAAGGCATCCATGGCGGCTCTGTCAGAAGCAGTGGCATCCTAGCCGTGGGCGCCGAATGAGCAGGTTGGGGGTACCCCGTGATCGCGACACACTCCGAAGTGCAGGCTGACAGGCGCATTGGTCTCGCCCTTGGCGGCGGAGGGCCCTTCGGTGGTCTATACGAAATAGGGGCCTTGCGGGCACTGGATGAGGCCCTGGAGGGGCTGGATTTTAACCGGCTTGACGTCTACGTCGGGGTCAACGCCGGCGCCTTTGTGGCCGCCAATCTGGCCAACCAGGTCACCACGGCCCAGCTGTGCAGGATATTTGTGCGCAACGAAACGGAGGTGCACCCGTTTCGGCCCGAGGTTTTCTATCGCCCCGCGTTCCGTGAGTTTGGCAAGCGCCTGCTGGCGCTACCCGGACTGATGGCCACGGCGGTACGCCGGCTGGTCGCTAATCCATACGATCAGAGTGTGCTGGAAGCCTTGACGGTGCTGGCGCAGGCTGCGCCGGTCGGGCTGTTTGACAACGAGAGCCTGCAGGATTACTTGCAGCGATCCTTCAGCATGCTCGGGCGCACCAATGATTTTCGCCAGTTGAATCGTAAATTGTATGTGGTTGCCACCGATGTAGACAGCACCGAGGCCGTGAGTTTTGGCGGTCCGGGGTTCACTGAGGTGCCCATATCGAAGGCTATTCAGGCCAGTATGGCGTCGCCGGGGTTGTACCTGCCCGTGAGAATCGGTGAGCGCAGCTATGTGGACGGGACTCTGCGGAAAGGGTTGCACGCCTCGGTTGCCTTCGAGGACGGGGCCGATCTGGTGTTGGCGGTGAATCCGCTGGTGCCGGTGGATGCCGGCGCGGCGGTTCGGGCGGGCAGCATGGGGCCGGAGGAATTGACCCGATCCGGTATGCCCGGATTGCTCCAGCAAGCGTACCGCACCCTGGTGCACTCGCGCATGCAAAACGGGGTGTCGCAGTACGCCCGCGATTACCCCGGCAAAGAATTGCTGTTGTTCGAGCCTGCCGGTGCGGATACCCGGCTGTTGGCTGCGAACGTTTTCAGCTGTAAATCACGACGCATGATTTGTGAATACGCCTATCAGTTGACCCGTCGGGATTTGCGGGCACGCGCGGACAGTCTGGAGCCCCGGCTGGCCGGTTATGGCATTCAGCTGCGCCGTGATCTGCTGGAAGATGAGCAACGAACCCTCAGCACCGGATTGTACGGGGAGGTGCCGCCCCTGCGGGTGGCGACCGTCTGAGCCGTCAGCCCTCGCGGCTGCCACCTTCCGCCGCCAGGCGGCGCAGATAGCGCTGCCAGTAGGCCTCCTGTTGTTCACCCAGCTCCCGCAGATAATGCCAGGTAAACAGTCCGGAATCATGGCCGTCGCTGAACACCAGTTGCAGCGCATAGTTACCGACACTGTTCACACCGGTGATGGCCACGTCCCGCTTGCCGGTCTGCAGGACACCCGGTCCGGAGCCGTGCCCCCGGACCTCGGCGGAAGGTGAATAAACCCGGAGCAGCTCAAACGCCAGTTGATAGCGGGTGCCATCGGCGTACTCCAACTCAAGTACCCTGCTTTGTTTCCGCACCCGGATGTTGACCGGGGGTTGTGCGCTGCTCATGGCTCGGTCCGTCCCGGGTTTACAGGATGTAACGGCTCAGATCCTGGTCTTCTGCCAGGCTGCCGAGTTTTTCGTCCACGTAGGCGGCCGTCACCTCGTAGCGCTCGGTCACGCTGTCGCCAGCGTCGTAGGAGAGCTCTTCCAGCAGGCGCTCCAGCACCGTGTGCAGACGGCGCGCGCCGATGTTTTCGGTGCTTTCGTTCACCTTCCAGGCCACTTCCGCAATCCGGGTGATGGCTTCTTCCTGGAAAGTCAGCTTAACCCCCTCGGTGGCCATCAATGCCGCGTATTGTTGTACCAGCGAGGCATCGGGCTCGGTCAGAATGCGCTTGAAATCATCCGGCGTCAGCGCTTGCAGTTCAACCCGAATGGGCAGGCGCCCCTGCAATTCAGGGATCAGGTCTGAAGGCTTGGACAGATGAAAGGCACCGGAGGCGATAAACAGGATGTGGTCGGTGCGAATGGAACCGTACTTGGTGCTGACGGTGGTGCCTTCGATCAGGGGCAGCAGGTCCCGTTGCACGCCCTCGCGGGACACGTCGGACGAGGTGTTCTCCGACCGGCGCGCCACCTTGTCGATTTCATCCAGAAACACAATACCGTTCTGCTCGACCGTGGTCACCGCCTTGTGTTTGATTTCTTCTTCGTTCACCAGCTTGGCCGCTTCTTCGTCACGCACCCGCCGCATCGCATCGGCCACCGTCATCTTGCGGGTTTTGCGACGCTCGGACGACATGCTCGAAAACATGCTCTGTAGCTGGGAGGTCATCTCTTCCATACCGGGAGGCGCCATGATCTCAACGCCGGCGGTGGCGCTGGCCAGATCAATCTCGATTTCCTTGTCGTCCAGTTCACCCTCCCGCAAACGCTTGCGGAACAGTTGACGCGTGGAGGAGTCGGTCGGTTTGCTGTCTTCATTGAAATCCCGGGGCGGAGGCAGCAGGGCGTCCAGGATGCGCTCTTCGGCGGCATCCAGAGCCTGGTGCTCGTGACGCTTCATCTCCGTCTCGCGCAGCATTTTTACCGCCGTATCGGCCAGATCGCGGACGATGGAATCCACATCCCGGCCCACATAACCGACTTCGGTGAATTTGGTCGCTTCAATTTTCAGGAAGGGCGCATGGGCCAGTTTGGCCAGGCGACGAGCAATTTCGGTTTTACCGACCCCGGTGGGGCCTATCATCAGAATGTTTTTGGGAGTGATTTCGTCACGCAGCTCACTGCCAAGCTGCATGCGGCGCCAGCGGTTGCGCAGGGCCACGGCAACCGCACGTTTGGCGTCGCTTTGGCCAACGATGTGTTTGTCGAGTTCGTGGACAATTTCACGAGGGGTCATTGCAGACATGGGGGCTCCGGATTAATCGTTGAGAGAAAGAGTTTCAAGCGTGCGGTGGTGGTTGGTGTAGACACAGATGTCGGCCGCAATGGTCAGACCTTTCTCGACAATGTCGGTGGCACCGAGTTCGGTGTTCTCCAGCAAGGCGCGGGCCGCCGATTGTGCAAACGGTCCCCCGGAGCCAATGGCGATCAGCCCCTGCTCCGGCTCGATCACATCGCCGTTGCCGGTAATGATCAGCGATGCGGTGCGGTCAGCCACCGCCAGCAGGGCTTCCAGTCGTCGCAGGGCCCGGTCCGTGCGCCAGTCTTTGGCCAGCTCCACGGCGGCCCGGGTGAGGTTGCCGTTGTGTTTTTCCAGTTGTGCTTCGAAACGTTCAAACAGGGTAAACGCATCGGCCGTACCACCGGCAAACCCCGCGATCACCTGATCGTTATACAGGCGCCGCACCTTGCGGGCGTTGCCTTTCATGACGGTATTACCCAGAGATACCTGGCCATCGCCACCCATGGCAACTTCATTGTCGCGCCGTACGGAAAGAATCGTGGTCATGCTGGCTCCAATTGGTTATGCAAAATGTACCGGTTGAACGGGTATGCAGCAGTAATGGAGGCGCGGGGGAAGAATTCAAGGAGCGGGCCGGGCCCGCGTCAACCTTTTTTGGGTATTTTGCGCACCAGTGGCTGGATGTTGATGCCCACCAGCTTGTCCACCGTGGCGTTCATCCGGCTGCGGGACTCGAACGGTCCCACGTTCACCCGATACCAGATGTTGCCGCCGTCCATATCGATCCGGTCCACCGAGGCGCGAATGCCCTGGAAGGCAATCTGGGCCCGTTGCCGTTCGGCGTCTTCCTGGCGGCGGAAGGATCCGGTCTGAATCAGATAATCGAAATTCTGACGGGTCGGGTTGGGGGTGTATTCATTCACCTTGGGGGGCACCACCTCCGAATCCGGCAGCATTTCATAGAAGCGGAAGTTCGGGGTGCTCTCTTTGACCACCTGTTTTTTGGGCGGCGTTTGCGGTGGCTTAACCTGGCTACTGGCCGGCGCAGCCACGCTCTGCGCGGGTTGCGCCGGGCTGGTGCTGCCCGCCGGTTCCATGGAGTTCAGATAAACAATAAAGCCGATAAAGCCACCCACCGCGGCCAGTGACAAAATCCAACGCACCGATAACCCTCCGGACTGATGATTGGCCGGTGCCGCCCGACGGGGGGGCGGCCGTTTGCCTGGTTTGTTTCGTGGTGCAGGGCGCGGCGCCGTCTTGACACGGTCTTTTCTGGCGTAATCCTTTGGCATGGCCGATACATTCCCTGCAATTCTGCATGAGCGTTGCTGTTTACATTTCTTCCGGCGCACTGACGCCCAGCAAGTCCAGGCCATTGGCGATCACCTGGCGCACCGCCAGATACAGACTGACGCGGGCATCGCGCAGTTCGGTATCCTCAATCAACACCTTGTGGGCGTTGTAATAGGTGTGGAACTGGCCCGCCAGTTCACGCAGGTAGTGGGCCAGCTGGTGCGGTTCCCGTTGCGCCGCAGCATTGGTGATCAGTTCCGGGTAACGGGCCAGCAGGTTGGCGAGGTCTTTTTCCTCGTCCAGGGTGAGCAGCGACAGGTCCCCCCGGCACTCCTGCAGGCCGCGGCGGTCGCCGCTGGCGGCCAGCTTGCGCAACACGCTGCAGATCCGCGCGTGGGCGTATTGAATGTAATACACCGGGTTTTCATTGGTCTGCGAGCGGGCCAGGTCAATGTCGAAGGTCAACTGGGAATCCACCCGGCGTGCCGCCAAAAAGAACCGGGTGGCATCCCGGCCGACTTCGTCAATCAGATCGCGCACGGTCACGTAGCTGCCGGCCCGTTTGGAAATTTTCACTTCCTGGCCAGAGCGGGTCACCATCACCATCTGGTGCAGCACGTAGTCGGGCCAGCCCTTGGGAATGCCGGCGTCCAGCGCCTGCAAACCGGCCCTCACCCGGGTAATGGTGGAGTGATGGTCGGCACCTTGCTCGTTGATGACGGTGGTAAAACCACGTTGCCACTTGTCCAGATGGTAAGCCACATCCGGCAGGAAGTAGGTGTAACCGCCGTCCTGTTTGCGCATCACCCGGTCCTTGTCGTCGCCGAACTCGGTGGTTTTCAGCCACATGGCGCCTTCGTGTTCGTAGGTGTAGCCACTGTCCCGCAGGCGCTCGACGGTGGCGGCGACCTTGCCGTCTTCGTACAGCGAGGACTCCAGGAAGTAAACGTCGAATTCCACACCGAAGGCCTTCAGGTCCAGATCCTGTTCGCGACGCAAATAGGCGACTGCAAACTCGCGGATCGCGTCCCGGTCATCCGGATCGGCCTTGGCGGTCACTTCGCGGTCGTCCGCGGTGACGGTTTCACCCGCCAGATAAGCGTTGGCCACGTCAATGATGTAATCCCCCCGGTAGCCATCGGCCGGCCAGCCGGCGTCCTCCGGGGTCAGTCCCTTGACGCGGGACTGTACCGACAGCGCAAGATTGTCGATCTGGGCTCCGGCGTCGTTGTAATAGAATTCGCGGGTAACCTGGTAACCGTTTGCTTCCAGCAGTCGCGACAGGCAATCGCCAATGGCGGCACCGCGGCCGTGGCCCACGTGCAAGGGGCCGGTGGGGTTGGCAGACACAAATTCCACCTGCAGGGATTCGCCCTGGCCGCTGTTATTGCGGCCGAACGCTTCCGCTTGCTGCAGAATGGTGGCGACAATACCGAAAGCGCTCTCGGTGCTCATGAAAAAGTTTATAAACCCGGGCCCGGCAATTTCCACCTTGTCCACCGCCGCACTTGCCGGCAGACGCTCCACCAGGGCTTCAGCCAGCTGGCGCGGTGGACAGCCAGCCATCTTGGCGGCCACCAGGGCAATGTTGCAGGCGTAATCACCGTGGGATTTGTCTTTGGTGTTGCCAACTTGCGGGCTGAATGACGCATCCGCAGGCAGGGTGCCTTCAGATTGCAGGGTCGCCAGGGCGGCCTGGAGCAGTTCGGTAACGGTTTCTTTCATGCTGTCGGGTGGCTCGGGTTGCAAATGTGGGGAAGCGGCAGGCAAACAGGCCCGCCGAAAATACAGTGCCGGGTATTATCGCGGAAAGTCGGAGGCGACTCAAACGCGATAGCGTCGGGGCCGCGGGTTCAACCGGTGTCCTGCGGGTCAACGTCCAGCATCCACTTGGTCCCAGCGGGTGGCTTGTGCTGGTCCAGATGCAGGCAAATATGACTGAGGATTTTGTTCAGCTGTTTGCGGTTGGCGGCATTCACCACCAGCTGGGCACGATGGCGGTTGGCACGGCGGGCGATGATGGCCGGCAAGGGTCCCCAGGTTTCCAGGCCGGGCGCTTCAGTCAGGGGTTTGATGGCGGTCAGCAACTGCAGGCTCCGGGCCATGGTGTCCGCTTCGGCGCGAAAGATGGCCATGGCCCGAAACGGCGGAAACTGACCACTTTCCCGCTCCGCCATCAACTGCTCCACCAGGGGCAGGTAATGACCGGCACACAGGCTCTGCAACAACGGGTGGTCGCTGTGGCAGGTCTGAATCAGGACTCTGCCGGGCTTGTCGCCGCGGCCGGCCCGGCCGCTGACTTGCAACAGGGTTTGCAACAGCTGTTCCGGTGCGCGGAAGTCGACACTGAACAAGCCGCCGTCGGCATTGACCGCGACCACCAGGGTTACGTTGGGGAAATCGTGGCCTTTGGCAAGCATTTGGGTGCCCACCAACACACAGGGTTTGCCGGTGTTGACGGTGTTGAGGATGGACTGGATGCTGCCCTTGCGCTGGGTGCTGTCCCGATCCACCCGGATCACCGGGATGTCCGGAAATTCCTGGGCCAGAATGTCCTCGGTACGCTCGGTGCCCTGGCCAACCGGTTTGAACGCCTCGCTGGCACACTGTGGGCAGGTGGCGCTGGCGGCGGTCTGGTAATCACAATGATGGCAGCGCATGGCGTTGTCGCGGCGATGGAAGGTGAGGCGGGTGTCACAGCGCGGGCACTCCACCAGATGGCCGCAATCAAAACACATCATCACCGGGGCAAACCCGCGTCGGTTCACAAACACCAGCGCCTGCTCGCCTTTTTCCAGGGTCTGCTGTATGGCGTTCAGGGCAGGGCGCGCCAGCCCGCCTTCCAGAGGACGGCTGCGGATATCGAGTAGCTGTATGCCGGGCGGTTTGGCCTTGCCGGCCCGCTCTTCCAGTTTGACCAGTTGGTACTTCCCTTGCCGGGCGTTGTGGAACGACTCCAACGAAGGGGTGGCCGACCCCAGAATGACCGGGCAGCCATTCAGGTGGGCGCGATAAACCGCCAGATCCCGCCCCGAATAGCGAAACCCTTCGCCCTGTTTGTAGGAGCTGTCGTGCTCTTCGTCGACAATGATGGTTTTCAGGCGGGTAAAGGGCAGCAGCACCGCCGACCGGGTGCCAATCAGAATGACCGGTTCGCCATTGCGGATGCGCAGCCAGGTGTTCAGCCGTTCGCTGTCATTAAGGGCGGAGTGCCACACCACAATACGGTCGCCAAAATAGCGCTGGAAGCGGGCCACGGTCTGGGGGGTCAGGTTAATTTCCGGTACCAGCACCAGTGCCTGGCCGTCCGTCGGCAGATGGTCGTACAAATAGTGGAGGTAGAGTTCGGTCTTGCCACTGCCGGTAATGCCGTACAGCAAGGTGGCAGAAAACCCCTCCGGGGTGGCGGGCAGCGCGCTGAAAGCAACGCTTTGTGCCGCGGACAGATCCGGCAGCTTCGCCACTGTGGGCGTCGCCGTGGCGCTCCCCGGCACCGGTGTGTGCAGGGTTTCGATCACCAGCGCCTTGTGTTTCAGGGTGTTCAGGTGGGCACGGCTAAATCCGGCCTGCAGAATCGCGGCGGTGGGTTGGGGTTCGGTCTGTTGCTGCAGCCACACAAAAAGTTCCCGCTGACGCCGGGCTCGTGCCGGCGGTGGCTCTGTATCGGCGGCTTGCCAGACGCTTACCTGTTTGAGGGCAGCCGGCTGACCGCGTCTGAGGGCAGGTGGCAGCGCCATGAACAGGCACTCGCCCAGGGGGTGTTGATAGTAATTGGCCGCCCAGCTGAGCAGGGCAAAGGTTTCCGGTGGCAGGGCGGGCCAGTCCTCCAGCACGGCCGTGACCGTTTTCAGGGTGATACCGGCGGGCGGTGGGGTGCCGGTATCCACCACCAGACCGGTCGCCGTCTGCCGGCCGAAAGGCACGCTGACCCGCTGGCCTTTGTGCAGGGTCAGCGAGCCGGTGCGATAGTCAAACAGACGGCGCAGAGGGCGGTTCAGGGCAATGCGCGCGGTATCGGTCACAACGGCTCCGGCATGGTTTGAAAGGGGGGGTTGGCTGCGGGTAAAGTGGGCGTTTACAGCTCTGCTTGCAATGTCAGGAGTTGCTTGCTATGTGCGGCGTTTGCAAGTAATATCCTCGGCCTGTTTCTGACCGGGCTCTGATTGTGCACGGTCTTTTCAATTGATTCAAACATGCGGTGCCTGGCAGCTTGCATTGCTTTTATCGTGATGCAAATCCGTGACTTGGTAGCGGCATGACCTATACAGAGGTTCGCCATGAAAGAAGGTATTCACCCTAAGTACGACGCAATTACTGCAACTTGCAGCTGCGGCAATGTCATCAACACCCGTTCCACGGTTGGTCACGACCTGCAGCTGGACGTGTGTTCACAGTGCCACCCTTTTTATACGGGTAAGCAGAAGGTTATGGATACCGGCGGCCGTATTGACCGTTTCCAGAAGCGCTTTGGCGGTCGTATCGGCGGCAAGAAAGACTGATCTGGTTGTCGCTGAAAAAAAAGCGCCTTGTGAGGCGCTTTTTTTATGGCGACAGCAAAATTTACCCGCGTCTCAGGCGCGCGGTTGGTTGCTTCTTGCACGATTACCCTTGTCTGAGTTTGGCGATCACGCCATAATGTCGCCCCTGCCATGATTGCATTTGGCAGTTTCTAAAGAGAGCTGAGCTGGTTGGGATCAGGTACCAGAGAAGATGCTGGCCCAATCAGTCACAACGTATCTCCGTCCTTTTAACGTGACAAACGGAACAGTGGCAATGTCTCAAGATTTGAAATCAGCGGCCCTTGATTATCACGCTAACCCGCGGCCAGGTAAGCTGAGTGTTGAAATCACCAAGCCGACCGAAACTGCCCGTGATTTGGCGTTGGCCTATAGCCCAGGAGTTGCTGAGCCGGTCCGCGAGATCGCAAAAGATCCGGAAGCCGCCTACAAGTATACCTCCAAAGGTAACCTGGTGGCGGTCATTTCTGACGGTACCGCAATTTTGGGGCTGGGCAACCTTGGGCCTCTGGCAAGCAAGCCGGTCATGGAAGGTAAAGGCGTACTGTTCAAGCAGTTTGCCGGTATTGATGTATTCGATATTGAAGTGAACAGCGAAAGCCCTCAGGCCTTCATCGAAACCGTGGAGCGCATCGCCGACACCTTTGGTGGCATCAACCTGGAAGACATCAAAGCGCCGGAGTGTTTTGAGATCGAGCGCGAGTTGATCAAGCGTTGCAATGTGCCGGTGTTCCACGACGATCAGCACGGCACCGCGATTGTAACGGCGGCCGGGATGCTCAACGCACTCGAGTTGCAGGGCAAGCGGTTCGAAGACGCCAAAGTGGTGTGTCTGGGTGCGGGTGCGGCCGCGATTGCCTGCATGAAGCTGTTGGTCGCCTGTGGCATTCAGATGAAAAACATCTACATGCTCGATCGCAAAGGGGTGATTCATACCGGCCGTGACGATCTGAACGAGCACAAATCCTGGTTCGCCAACGACACCGACAAGCGCACCATGGAAGACGCCATTGCGGGTGCCGACGTGTTCCTGGGGCTTTCCGGTCCGGATTTGTTCCCGGTGGAGTGTCTGAAGATGATGGCGCCCAACCCGGTTGTTTTCGCCTGTTCAAACCCGGACCCCGAGATCAATCCCGAGGTTGCGCTGGCGGCCCGTGATGATCTGATCATGGCAACTGGCCGTTCGGACTACCCCAATCAGGTGAACAACGTACTGGGCTTCCCGTTCATCTTCCGTGGCGCACTGGATGTCCGGGCTTCCGTGATCAACGAGGAAATGAAGCTGGCGGCGGTGCACGCCATTCGTGATCTGGCCAAAGAGCCGGTGCCTCAGGAAATCTGTGAAGCCTACGGCTCCACCGGTTTCGAATTCGGACATGATTACATCATTCCGAAGCCTATGGATCTGCGTTTGCTCGAGGTGGTGCCGGCGGCGGTCGCCCGTGCGGCGGTAGACTCGGGTGTGGCCCGCAACCCTTACCCGGCACACTACCCGCTCAAGTCCATGGACGACATCAAATAACCGCAGTCGTTCAGTGGGGTGAGACACAAAAAAA
>NZ_MEIY01000001.1:1967002-2038447 GCF_001752365.1 Marinobacter sp. X15-166B
CACGCGCGCGATTTTTTTGTGTCTGGGTTTTCTATACAGCACGCACTCAGAATATATTCTGCGGCAGGCTTTGCGGCGATTCGCTGCCAATGGCGTTGAAGTCGGGCTCAAGAGGCGCCGGCGCCTGTTCTTCGCGGAACAGTTCAAACAGTGCGCCGTCTTGTCCCGGACGGGCTCGATGCCCGGTATTGGGGTCAATCCGCACGCTGACGATCCCGTTCGGTTGGGGCATAAAGGCGGCGGGCTCATCGGCCAGCGCGACTTTCATATACTCCAGCCACGGGGGCAGGGCGGTGGACGCACCGTATTCCCTGCGTCCCAGAGGCGCTGGCTGGTCAAAGCCCAGCCACACGGTTGTTGCCATGTGGTGATTGAAGCCGGCGAACCAGGTGTCCCGTTGTTGATTGGTGGTGCCGGTCTTGCCGCCAATGTCGTCCCGGCCCAGCGCGAGGGCGCGGCGTCCGGTGCCGCGACGCACCACGTCACGCAGGATGGAGTGCAGAATATAGACCGAGCGCGCGTCCGCCAGGCGGGGCGCATAACGGACGGCAGGCGCGCCGTCCTCAGTGAGTTCGGCCGCCTCTTGTTTATGCTCACACTGGTCGTCGCAGAGCTCCACCGTGGGCGCGCGATACACTTCTTTGCCGCTGCTGTCGTAGATGGCGCTGATCAGGTAGGGCTGCACGTCGTAACCGCCATTGGCGATCACCGCAAAGCCGCGCGCCAGTTCCATGGGGGTGAGCAGTCCGCTCCCCAGGGCCAGCGACAAATCCTTTTGCATGTTGGCGGTGGGGATGCCCAGCTGATCGAGATAGTCGAGGGTGTGCTGGATGCCCACGTCCCTGAGCAGACGGATCGACACCAGGTTGCGGGAGCGGGTCAGGGCCTCCCGCAGGCGGGTCGGGCCGTAGAACTGGCCGGATGAGTTCTGTGGGCGCCAGGTGGATTCCAGATTGGGATCGTCGAACACGATGGGGGCGTCGTTGTAGATGGTCGCCGGTGTCATGCCTTGCTCAAGCGCGGCAAGGTACAGAAACGGTTTGAAGGTTGAGCCGGGCTGACGATTGGCCTGGGTCGCCCGGTTGTAATTGGACTGGCTGAAGCTGTATCCCCCGGTCAGAGCTTCGATGGCACCGGTCTGTGCGTTCAGTGAAATCAGCGCACCCTGGACCTCGGGCAGTTGCGACAGCGCCACCGCCACCGGTGGTTGTGCTGCGTCCCGGGGGGTTGCCGGCTCGCCTTCTGCTTCGTCATGGACGGGCCGGTCGTCCCGCTGCTGTTTCGGGGTAACGTAGACAACGTCACCCGCGCTGAGCACGTCCGAGGGTCGTTTGGGCTCGGGCCCCGTCGCATTGACGCTCCGGTAGGGTCTGGCCCAGACGAGGTCCTCCATGGCGAGCACCGCAGGACCGAGCCGGCGAGCCAGGAGCGTTACGGTGCCGGCTTCGTCGTCGATGGCCGTGACGGCCGCCGGGTACAGGGATTCGATGCGCGGGTAGTTGCGCAGTTCACCGACGATGTCGGCGGCGCTGAGGTCGCCGGCAAGATCGATCGTCCCGATCGGACCGCGGTAGCCATGGCGGCTGTCGTAGTTGGCAATGCCGTCTCGCAAAGCGGTAGTGGCCGCCTGCTGGCGATCTCCCCTGACCGTCAGGATGACATCGAAACCATCGGTGTAGGCGGCCTCGCCAAACCGGCTGACCATTTCCATGCGCGCCATCTCGGCCACATAATCTGCGTCAACTTCGGAGGCGGGGGCATTGTATTTGGCGGTCAGCGGGGCATTGACCGCCCGCTCGTAGTCGTCGGGACTGATCATGTGGAGGTCCCGCATGCGCCCAAGGATCCAGTTCCGGCGAATCATGGCGCGCCGGGGATTGGCGAGCGGGTTGTACGCGGAGGGGGCTTTGGGCAGGCCCGCAAGCATCGCCATCTGCGCCAGGTTGAGTTCGTCCACGTTTTTGTTGTAATACACCTGTGCCGCAGCCTGGATACCATAGGCACGTTTACCCAGGTAAATCTTGTTCAGATAGAGCTCCAGAATGGTATTCTTCTCCAGTTCACGCTCAATCTGGATGGCCAGCAGTATTTCGTTGAATTTGCGAAGAAAGGTTCGGTCCCGTGTCAAAAAGTAATTTTTTGCAACCTGCATCGTGATGGTGCTGCCCCCGGACTGAATGCTTCCGGTGGTGGCCAGTTCCACCGCGGCCCGCAGCAAACCTTTGAAATCGACCCCCATGTGGTCGTAAAAGCCCGCGTCTTCAGCGGCCAGAAACGCTTGTAACTGAATTGTGGGGATCTGCTCTATTGTGACTGGTGTCCTTCTCTTTTCACCGAATTCTGCTATTAATCTGTTGTCCGCGCTGTAGACCCTCAACGGGGTTTGCAGTTTGATATCCAGCAGTTGGTCCACCGCGGGCAAGGTGGGTCTGAGGTAAAGATAAAAGCTCGATGTGACGATGGCCGCGAGACTTAATCCGGTTAAAAATAACCAGGCGAAAATGCGGGACAGTCTAAAGATTTGAATCATTTTATCGGACAACTGTTGGATTTAGGTCTATCATTTGAGAAGTTACTTTAGGAAGGATTAACTCACTTCACCAGTAGCAACGCCGTCATGGATTATTGCGGTTATTGTAAACGGAAAGCTAGAGAAATTCTCTTACATAAAAAACACATACCCGGATATATAACCGGGACAGGGTGGGCGCGTGTTTGGATTGTTTGGAAAAAAATCCAGTGCAGTTCTGGGTGTGGATATAAGTTCCAGCTCAGTCAAGCTGATAGAGCTCTCAAAACAGGGTGACCGCTACAAGGTCGAAAGTTATGCCGTCGAGCCATTGCCGGCTAACTCTGTCGTTGAGAAAAACATCACCGACGTGGAAGCCGTTGGCGAAGCACTGAAAAAGGTTGCGACTAAATCCCGCAGCAGTTTGAAGCAGGTCGCGGTTGCGGTTTCCGGTGCAGCGGTGATCACCAAAGTCATTCAGATGAACGGCAACCTGAACGAATTTGAAATGGAAGATCAGATTGCGCTCGAGGCCGATCAGTACATTCCATACCCGCTTGATGAAGTCGCCATAGACTTCGAAGTGCAGGGCCCGTCAGAACACAACCCTGACCAACACGACGTGTTGCTGGCCGCTTGCCGCAAAGAAAACGTCGATATCCGCGAAGACGCCCTGGAAATCGCTTCCTTGTCGGCCAGGATCGTGGATGTGGAAGCTTACGCGCTGGAACGGGCCTTCACCCTGGTCGAACCCCAGCTGGAATCCCAGGGAGAAGACCTGATCGTGGCCATCGTTGACGTTGGCGCCACCATGACCACGCTCAGTGTGTTGGCAGAAGGCCAGACGGTGTACACCCGTGAACAGATTTTTGGCGGTAAACAGCTGACCGAAGAAATTCAGCGCCGTTACGGTTTGTCTCTGGAAGAGGCCGGGCTCGCCAAGAAGCAGGGCGGCTTGCCCGACGATTACGAGGCCGAGGTGCTGACCCCCTTCCGCGAGGCGGTGGTGCAACAGGTCACCCGCGCCCTGCAATTCTTTTTCGGTGCCAGTCAGTACAACGCCGTTGATTATGTGGTTCTTGCCGGGGGCACCGCCTCCATAGCAGGGCTGGCCGAAATGGTCGAAGAGAAGACGGCCACCCCCACACTGGTCGCCAATCCATTTGCGGATATGGCGGTGGGGTCACGGGTAAACGCATCGGCACTAGCCAACGATGCCCCGTCCCTGATGATTGCGTGTGGGTTGGCCATGAGGAGTTTTGACTGATGGCAAAAATCAATTTAAGACCCTGGCGGGAAGAACTGCGGGCCGAAAAACAACAGCAGTTTGTGGTCATGCTGGTGGGTACCGTGGTGATCGCCGCCGGCCTGGGGTTCCTGTGGAAGAACCACATGGAAAGCAAAATTGCCTATCAGGAATCCCGCAATGCCTACATCCAGACAGCGGCCAGACAGCTGGATGCGCAGATCAAGGAAATCGAAGACCTGAGACGCAAGCGTGACGAACTGCTGGCCCGGATGCGGGTCATCCAGGACTTGCAGGGCAAACGTCCGGTCATCGTGCGGGTATTTGATGAGCTGGTGAAGACCCTGCCGGATGGGGTGTACTACACCGACCTGAAGAAGGTCGGTGACAGCATCGCGGTGGTGGGCATGGCTGAATCCAACAGCCGCATTTCCGGGTTGATGAGGCACTTCGAGGAATCCGACTGGTTCACCGCGCCCAATCTGACCAACGTGGCCGCGGCAGACAGCCGGCGCGCCGGCTACAGCCAATTCAACCTGTCGGTGGAACAGCAAACCCCGGCGACAGAGATAGCAGGGGAGAACCAGAAATGAGCCTCGCAGACTCCCTCAGAAGCCTGAATGAAATTGACCTCAACGACCTGGACGTCAGCAATGCCGGTATCTGGCCCGCTCCGGTCAAGGCCATAGTGGTGTTGATCATCTTTGGCCTGATTCTGGGTGGCTGTTATTGGTTCATCGTGAAAGACCAGGTCAGCCAGCTGGATCGGGTGGTAGCCAAAGAGCAGGAACTGCGCCAGCAGTACGAATCCAAAGCCTATCAGGTGGCCAACCTGGCGGTGTTCAAGCAGCAAATGGCGGAAATGGAAGAAACCTTTGGTGCCCTGGTGAAACAGCTGCCCAGTGACACTGAAGTGCCCGGGTTGCTGGAGGACATTACCAACACGGCGCTGGGCAACAGTTTGTCGTTGCAAGAGGTGAAGCTGCAGCCGGAGATCCGCCGTGATTTCTATGCCGAACTGCCCATCAATATCCGCGTGTCCGGCTCCTATCATGAGCTGGCCTCGTTTATCAGTAGTGTGGCGAGTCTGCCGCGTATCGTGACGCTGCATGACTTGACCATAAAACCAACCAGCGCTGACGGTGAGGGCCTCGACATGCACGTGCTTGCCCGCACCTATCGCTACCGGGCTGGAGAGTGAGCATGAAACCGAAGCATGCGGTAAGAGCCTGGCTGATGATTAGTGTGGCGTCTCTGCTGACGGCCTGCAGCCAGGGCAATGGCTTTGCGGACCTGGATCAGTTCATGGCAGAAACACGGGCCAAGCCCCGGGGGTACGTCGAGCCCCTGCCGGAGTTCAAGGCCTACGAGTCGTTTGTATACTCCGCCGTTGACCGGCGGTCCCCGTTTGAGCCCCCCGTGGACGTGCAGTTGGCAACCGTCGACCGGGAACCGGAAAGCAACATCGAGCCTGACTTTGATCGACCCAAGGAAGTGCTGGAAAATTTCAGCCTGAACGAGCTGCAGATGGTAGGCACCCTGAGTGGTAAGGACAGCGACCTGTACGCGTTGATTGCTGACAGCACCGGCGGTATTCACCGGGTCCGGGCTGGCAATTATATGGGTACAAGTTATGGCCGGATTGTCGGAGTGGGGGAATCTCGCGTTGAGCTGATTGAGATTGTGCCCAATGGCCGGGGAGGCTGGATTGAGCGACCCAGATCCCTTTCAATGGATGAGGGCTGAGGCGAAAACATGATGACACACACAAACATGCATTATAAAAACCGTTTTGGGTCGAGGCTCGCGATGTTAAGAAAACTCAAAGTTTATGCCGGCGTGATTGCTTTCGGAATGTGGTCGGGCCTGGCTTGTGCCGTTACGCTGGAAAATGTCTCGTTCTCGACGTTGCCGGGTGACCGCACGGAAGTAACCCTGAATTTTGATGGACCGCCGCCGGAACCAACCGGCTACACCATTGAGCGTCCCGCCCGTATTGCGGTCGATTTGCGGGACACCCGCAGCGCGCTGGATTCACGCAACATATCTCTGGGTGGCGGCAACACCCAGAGTATGACCGTGGTGGAGACCAAAGACCGCACCCGTCTGATCTTCAATCTGGTTCAGCTTCAGCCCTATGAAACAGTCCGTTCCGGAAACTCGCTGATCCTGACCGTGGGATCCGGTGGTGACGGAGAATTGCAAACGGCGGCGGTGGCAGCACCGGCAGCCGCTGGCACCCCAAGCCGGGCAACCACTGCAAGCGGGCTTACCGGCGTAGATTTCCGGCGGGGCAAGGATGGCGAAGGCCGCATAGTGGTCGATCTGAGCAGTTCCAGAATACCGGTCGATTTGTCCGAAACCGGTGGCAAGATTCGCCTTACCATGGAAGGCGCCAATGTGCCGGCTGAGTTGCGCCGCCGGCTGGACGTGACCGATTTTGCCACCCCGGTGTCGCGGATCGACACCTTCACTGAAGGCGGTGACGCCATTGTCGAAATCCGTCCCGAAGGCAATTACGACTACATCGCCTACCAGTCGGGCACCCAGTTCACGGTAAGCGTGGAACGCCTGAGCGAAGAGGAGGCGGAAACCCGTCGCGAGCAGAAGTTCCCGTACACCGGTGAAAAACTGTCCCTTAACTTCCAGGACATCGAAGTACGCTCGGTGCTGCAGTTGATCGCCGATTTCACCGGCCTGAATCTGGTAGCCAGTGATACGGTGGGCGGCAGTATCACCCTCCGTTTGCAAAGTGTGCCCTGGGATCAGGCGCTGGACCTGATTCTGAAAACCAAGGGTCTCGACAAGCGCCAGATCGGTAATGTCCTGTTGGTGGCGCCCGCCGAAGAAATTGCCGCCCGGGAGAAGCTGGAGCTGGAAACCAATAAACAGATCGCCGAGCTGGCACCGGTGCGCCTGGACATTATTCAGGTCAACTACGCCAAAGCGGCCGACATTGTCGCGCTCATCCGTGAGGACGTCGAGCTGATTTCCGAGCGCGGCTTTATTTCTTCCGACGTGCGCACCAACACCATCAGTGTGCGCGAGACCAGCGACAAGCTTGAAGAAATCCGTCGCCTGGTGGGCACCTGGGATATCCCGGTGCGCCAGGTGTCCATCGAAGCGCGCATCGTTCGGGCGCAGACCAACGTGGCCGAAAGCCTCGGGATCCGCTGGGGTGGCGCGGGTTACAAGGTTAACGGCAGCAATGTGTTCGCCGCTGGCGGCTCCCTGGCGAGTGTGGGCGAGGCCCGCGATGCCGCCGCATTCGGTGGTGGCACCATTTCCATGCCCGGTGCGCTGGCCGTTGATCTGGGGGTAACCGGTGAGGGTACCTCGTCCTTTGCCATCGGCTGGGGGCGGGATAATTTCCTGGTGGATCTGGAGCTGTCTGCGCTGGAAACCGACGGCCGGGCGGAAGTGGTGTCGCAGCCACGGGTGGTCACGGCTGACCGCCAGACTGCCAAGATCAAGTCCGGTGAAGAAATTCCTTATCAGGAGGCCTCGTCTTCCGGTGCCACCTCGGTATCGTTCAAAGAGGCGGCCTTGTCTCTGGAAGTGACCCCGCAGATCACCCCGGACGATAAGGTCATCATGGATCTGGTGGTCAATCAGGACTCCCGTGGTCAGGAAACGGCCGGAGTGCCGTCCATCACCACCAACGAAGTCACCACGCAATTGCTGGTGGGCAACGGAGAGACCGTGGTGCTGGGCGGTATCTTCCGCTCCGAAGTAGCGACCACGGTTACCAAAACGCCCTTCCTTGGGGATATCCCTTACCTGGGCGCCTTGTTCCGCCGCACCGATAACATAGACGAACGTAGTGAATTGCTGATTTTCATCACTCCGAAAATCATCAAGACAGACCTGATCCGCTGATCAGTACCGAACCCAGAAAAACCGCCGCTGATCCGGCGGTTTTTTTGTATGGCGGGATTACCAACTTATGGAAACCGGCACCCTGTGATATTCTCATGCGCCGGAACCAGTAAGAGCGGAAATCATGTCGTTGCCAAAACGAATTGTGCTGATTGGCCCCATGGGCGCGGGCAAAACCACCATCGGACGGATGCTCGCCAGAGATCTGGGCTACGAATTCGTGGACATCGATCGCCTGATCGAAGAGCGTTGCGGTGCCAATATTCCCTGGATTTTTGATGTCGAGGGCGAGGCCGGATTCCGGCAGCGGGAAACCGCCATGCTGGCGGAGCTGGCCTCGGCGGAAGGCATGGTTATCGCCACGGGTGGTGGCGCGGTTATGAAGCCGGAAAACCATGAGTACTTGCAGCGTGCCGCCCAGGTGGTTTATCTGAAAACGTCGATCGAACAGCAGGTGGAGCGTACGCGACGGGATCGTAACCGGCCCCTGTTGCAAAACGACGATCCGGAAGCGGTGTTGCGCAGTCTGTTTGTGGTGCGGGATCCGATATATACCGGGCTGGCGGATGTTGTGATGCACACCGACCGGAAGAGCCCGCGTCTGGTGGTGCGTCAGCTGGTCAACCGGTTCAATCCGAAAACCCCCCGTCACAGACGTCAATTGCGAAAAGAAGGTCGGAATCATGCATGAGTTATCCCGTCAGCTTCAGGTTGAGCTGGGCGAGAGAAGTTACCCCATTCTGATTGGTCCGGGGCTGTTGACGCAGCAGGACCTGTCACCCTATGTGTCCGGCCAGCAGGTGATGATCGTCACCAATGAGTCGATCGCGCCGCTGTATTTGCAGCAAACCGTGGAGCGTTTTCCCGGCAAAACGGTGGATACCGTTGTCCTGCCAGACGGGGAGCAATTTAAAAACTGGGAAACCCTGAACCTTGTCTTTGATGCCCTGTTGGAAAAACAGCATACCCGCAAAACCACCCTGGTGGCGCTGGGCGGCGGCGTAGTCGGGGATATGACCGGGTTCGCTGCGGCGTGTTACCAGCGTGGTGTCGCCTTCATCCAGATACCGACAACCCTGTTGTCTCAGGTGGACTCGTCGGTAGGGGGCAAAACCGGGATCAATCATCCGCTGGGCAAGAATATGGTCGGTGCGTTTCATCAGCCGGAGGTGGTGCTGATCGATACCGCGACCCTGGAGAGCCTGCCACCCCGGGAGGTGGCTGCGGGCATGGCGGAGGTCATCAAGTACGGGCTGATTCGAGACGCCGGTTTCTTCGCGTGGCTCGAATCCGCTATCGATGATCTGATGGCGCTGCAGCCGGAAGCGCTGGTGGAGGCCATCTACCGTTCCTGCGCGTGCAAAGCGGAGGTGGTGGCGGAGGATGAGCGCGAAGGAGGGTTGCGCGCCATTTTGAATCTCGGGCACACCTTTGGGCACGCCATTGAAACCTACACCGGCTATGGCACCTGGCTGCATGGTGAAGCGGTGGCCAGCGGTATGCTGATGGCGGCGGACCTGTCGGTTCGGTTGGGATGGCTGACCGACGCTGACCGTTTGCGTGCAGTGAGGTTGCTGCGCCGTGCCGGTCTGCCGGAGGGCGCCCCCGAAGGCATGACCCCCGACGATTTTTTGCGGTTGATGGCGGTGGACAAGAAAAACATCGACGGGCGCTTGCGACTGGTACTCATGCGTGCACTCGGGGACGCGGTGGTGACCGCCGAAGCCCCCGCCGAGCAATTGCTGGCCACCTTGCATGCGTTTTGCAAACCCTGATTTGCGCTTCACCCCCAGGTCGACCGCGTGACGGATAAATATCTGAGCAGCAACGACAGCGATAGTTTGTTTCTGAGGCTGCAGGAGCGCTATGGGTTGCGGGAGAACCCGCTGGCGATGGCGGAACCGTTTTACACCGCCGCCCAGCGCGGCCAGGTCCTGGAAACCCTGCGGCATCTGTGCAGCTTTGGCGATACGGCGCTGGTGCTGACCGGCAGCCTCGGGTCGGGGCGCACCCGGCTGCTGACCGAACTGGTGCGCAGCGAATCACAGCGGCTCAGATTCCATGCCCTCAAGGCTGCCGCGCTGACCGGTGCGGACGCACTGATGAGCGCGCTGCATGCGCTGCCAGTTCGGGGCCCGGCACCGGGTGTGGCCGCCGCCCACACCCCGTTGGAGTTTTTTCGCTGGAGCGCAGCGGCCACCCGCAAAGGGGAACGGCTGGTGTTGCTGATTGATGATGCAGAGCAGGCCGCACCCGAGGTGCTGCACCAGTTATTGGCCGCTTTTCGGGCGTCAGACCGGTCGGCGGCCGCCATACCGGTACTGACCGGCACCGACGCACTGCTCAACACCCTGGGGGTAGCCGCGGCACCCGCAGACGCTGACGGGGTCTTGCACCTGCCACTGCCGCCTCTGGCCCGGGAAGATGTGCGTGCCTATCTGCAGGCGCGCATTCAAAAAGCCGGCGGGCAGGTGGCGGCGTTGTTGTCAGCGCCGCAACTGGCGCAGATTCATGACATGAGTCAGGGCAGCTTCAGTCGATTGCGGCGGGTGGCGCCGGCTGTCTGGCTGGGTATGGCGCCCCGGGGCAGCAATACTGGCGCTTTGCGCTCCGGCAGGCGCAGATCGGGATTGCACTGGGTCGCCCTGACCCTGGTATTGCTGGCCGCTTCCTGGTGGTTGGTGGCGCAGCAATACGACAGGACCCTGACGGTGGCGGACAGCGAGCAGATTCCTGCGGTAGTCGAGCGCAAAAGCATCACCATCGGGCCGGGCCATCCGACGTTGCCAGAAAACGAAACCCTGGCGCCGCCCGCCCTTGCGCTGCAGTCGCCCTCCGAACCCGCTTCGATATCGACGCCCCTTGTTGAAATCGGACTGGCCAGCGCAGATGCTGTTCCAGAGCCAGAGCCAGAGCCAGAGCCAGAGCCAGAGCCAGAGCCAGAGCCAGAGCCAGAGCCAGAGCCAGAGCCAGAGCCAGAGCCAGAGCCAGAGCCAGAGCCAGAGCCAGAGCCAGAGCCAGAGCCAGAGCCAGAGCCAGAGCCAGAGCCAGAGCCAGAGCCAGAGCCAGAGCCAGAGCCAGACTCCCCATCGGTGTTTGAGCCAGCGTTGGCCGAGCGCTTTACGCCCCTGGCAGAAGTGCGCAACAGACGCGGGTTTACGGCGCAATACATTGCCGGTCACGAGGAACGTACCGCGTTGCGCTTCATGGCGCGGCATCCGGACGCCACCGAGTTGCGCTACACCCGCAGTGAGCGCCGTGGCCGACCCTGGTTTGTCGTGTTTCTGGGGGAATACCCGGACCGCGACAGTGCCCGTGCCGCTCTCGCCACGGGGCCGGCCAGTTTACGTGACACCGAGCCCTGGTTGCGGGCCTATACGAGCTTTTGAATGAATCACCGACTAAAATCCCGCTAACATGGCGGGATTTTTTTTGCATTGGTATTTGTGTCAGTATTTGTACGTGTGTAAGATTGTTCCCCCCATTTTTTATGTATCGCAAGGTGCCTGAAACGATAGCTGGAATTTAGCCTTTGAATGCAAAGGCGTAACAAGAGAGAACGCTTATGATGACTGGTTTGTATCATCCGGGAGAATTCCGGGACAACTGTGGTTTTGGCCTGATTGCCCACATGCAAGGCGAGGCCAGCCACGAATTACTACAAACCGCCATCACCTCTCTGACCTGTATGACCCACCGTGGCGGTATCGCCGCCGATGGAAAAACCGGCGATGGTTGCGGGCTGCTGATTCAGAGCCCGAAGGCGTTTCTGCGCAAAGTTGCCAAAGCGGCTTTTGGCTGCGACCCGGGAACGGAGTTTGCCGTGGGTCAGGTTTTCCTCAACCCTGATGGAGAGCTGGCCGCCCGGGGCCGCGCTGCCCTGGAGTCCAGTCTGACCCAGCAGGGGCTGGAGGTGCTGGGCTGGCGCACCGTGCCGGTCGACAGTCAGTGTCTGGGGCCCATGGCACTTGCGGTTATGCCGCAGATTGAGCAGGTCTTTGTCACCGCAGCCGGCAAAAGCGACCGGGAATTCCAGATCAGCCTGTTTGTCAGCCGTCGCAAAGCGGCACAGGCCATGGCCGACGACCCCGAGTTTTATGTGTGCAGCCTGTCTCAGCATACCCTGTCCTACAAGGGGCTGATGATGCCTGCGGATCTGGCCAGCTTTTACAAAGATCTGGGGGATCCGGATCTGCACACGGCGATTTGCGTGTTTCACCAACGCTTCTCCACCAACACCATGCCGCGCTGGCCGCTGGCCCAGCCGTTCCGGTATCTCGCCCACAACGGTGAGATCAATACCATTGATGCCAACCGCAACTGGGCGCTGGCGCGAGTGACCAAATTCAGTTCGCCCGACTTGCCGGACATGAAGACCCTGCAGCCGCTGGTGAACCTGTCCGGGTCCGATTCGTCCAGCATGGACAACATGCTGGAGCTGTTGCTGGCGGGTGGGGTCGATTTGTTCCGTGCCGCGCGGATGATGGTTCCGCCGGCCTGGCAGAATGTCACCAATATGAGTTCCCGGCTGCGGGCGTTCTATGAATACAACTCCATGCATATGGAACCCTGGGATGGCCCGGCCGGTCTGGTGCTGACCGACGGGCGCCACGCGGTGTGTATGCTGGATCGCAACGGCTTGCGCCCGGCCCGCTGGGTCACCACCCGCAACGGGTTTATCACCGTGGCCTCGGAAGCCGGTACCATCAACTACCCACCGGAAGAGGTGATCGCCAAGGGCCGGGTCGGTCCGGGGCAAATGCTGGTGGTCGATACCGAAACCGGCAGCTTGCTGCATACCGATGACATTGATGACCGGCTCAAGAACGCCCAGCCCTACCGGCGCTGGTTGCAGGACAACGGGTTGCGCATCGAGGCCACGCTCAATCAGGCGTTTCCCGATTTCAAACTGCTGGATCCGGCCGAGCTGCTGGTCCAGCAAAAAATGTTCCTGGTGACCGGCGAAGAGCGGGATCAGATCCTCCGGCCGCTGGCGGAAACCGGTCAGGAAGCGGTCGGCTCCATGGGGGATGACACCCCCATGGCGGTGTTGTCCAGCCGGGTGCGGCATCTGGCGGATTATTTCCGACAAAAGTTTGCCCAGGTCACCAACCCCCCGATTGATCCGCTGCGTGAAGCCATCGTGATGTCGCTGGAAACCTGCCTGGGCGCCGAACAGAATGTGTTCGAAGAGAAACCGGAGCATGCCAACCGCATCATTCTGTCGACGCCGGTGTTGTCCCCCGCCAAGTTTCAGCAAGTCATCAATTCGGGGCAGCCGGGGTTTGAAACGGCCCACCTGAATCTGAGTTATGCGCCGGAAATGGGGCTGGAGGCCGCCATCCGCCATTTGTGCGAAACGGCTGCCGCGGCGGTGCGCACTGGCAAGGTGTTGCTGGTGCTGAGTGACCGACAATTGACCCGAGGTGAATTGCCGGTCAATGCCCTCATGGCCACCGCCGCCATTCACCATCACCTGTCAAAAGAGGGGTTGCGGTGCGATTGCAACCTGATTGTGGAGACCGCGTGGGCCCGGGATCCGCACCATTTTGCGGTATTGCTGGGTTTTGGCGCGACCGCGGTCTACCCCCATTTGGCGTATCAGGTGCTGAACGACCTGATTCGTACCGAAGAAATGCGCATGGACCCGATCGAGGCCAAGAATAATTACCGCAAAGGGATCAACAAGGGGTTGATGAAAATCCTCTCCAAAATGGGGATTTCCACCATCGCGTCCTATCGCGGCGCGCAGTTGTTCGAGGCCATTGGCCTGGCGGACGAGGTGGTTGATCTGTGCTTTACCGGCGTGCCCAGCCGGATCAAGGGCGCTGATTTCTATGATTTCCAGCAGGATCAGGAGCGCCTGGCCAGCGAAGCCTGGAATCCGCGCAAGCCTCTGTCGCCCGGGGGGCTGATCAAGTACATGCATGGTCAGGAATACCATGCGTTCAACCCCGGCGTGGTGAACACCTTGCGCAAAGCGGTGACCACCGGGCGCTACGGCGATTATCAGGAATACGCCGCCCAGGTGAATGCGCGCCCGGTGGCCACCTTGCGTGACCTGCTCACCTTCCGTGGAAATATCGAACCGGTTCCGCTGGCGGAAGTGGAGCCGGTGGAGGCGATATACCCCCGCTTTGATTCGGCGGCCATGTCGTTAGGGGCCTTGTCGCCCGAGGCGCACGAAGCCCTGGCCATAGCCATGAACGCCCTCGGCGGTCGGTCCAATTCGGGGGAGGGGGGCGAAGATCCGGCCCGCCATGGCACCGAGCGCCGCTCCAAAATAAAGCAGGTGGCTTCGGGTCGTTTCGGGGTCACCGCCGAATACCTGCGCAGCGCCGAGGTCATGCAGATCAAGGTTGCCCAGGGGGCCAAACCCGGTGAAGGGGGGCAGCTGCCAGGCAGCAAGGTGAACGCGTTGATCGCCCGGTTGCGCTACTCGGTGCCGGGGGTGACCCTGATTTCGCCGCCGCCGCACCACGATATTTACTCGATCGAAGATCTGGCGCAGCTGATTTTTGATCTGAAAGAGGTCAATCCGCAGGCGCTGGTGTCGGTCAAGCTGGTGTCGGAACCCGGCGTGGGCACCATCGCCGCCGGGGTGGCCAAGGCCTACGCCGATTTGATCACCGTGTCCGGCTACGATGGCGGCACCGCGGCCAGCCCGCTGTCTTCCATCCACTACGCCGGCTCACCCTGGGAGCTGGGCTTGAGCGAAGCGCAGCAGGCTTTGCGTGTTAACGACCTCCGGGGCAAAATCCGGCTGCAAACCGACGGCGGCCTGAAAACCGGCCTGGATGTGGTTAAAGCGGCCATTCTCGGGGCGGAAAGTTTCGGGTTTGGCACCACCCCCATGGTGGCGCTGGGGTGCAAATACCTGCGGATTTGCCACCTCAACAACTGTGCCACCGGGGTGGCAACCCAGGACGACTTTCTGCGGGATGAGCATTTCCGCGGCACCGTGGAAATGGCCAAGAACTTCTTCCGCTTCGTGGCTGAGGAGACCCGTGAATGGCTGGCCAGACTGGGGGTTCGCAGTCTGGAAGAGCTGGTGGGGCGCGTGGATCTGTTGCAGCGCCTGCCGGGTGATACGCCCCGGCAGCACAAGCTCGATCTGCGCCGTTTGCTGACCAATGATCACATCGCCGCCGACAAGCCTCACACCTGTCAGGTGGAGCGTAATCTGCCCTTCGATCAGGCCACCCTGGCCACCCGGATGGTGGCCGACATTGCGCCCGCCATCAAAGCAAAAACCGGCGGCACCTGGAGCTACCAGGTCACCAACTGCGACCGTTCCATCGGCGCCCGCCTGAGCGGTGAGATTGCCGCGCTGCACGGTGACCACGGCATGGCGGATGCGCCGATCACTCTGGAGCTCAGCGGCACCGCCGGGCAAAGCTTCGGGGTGTGGAACGTCAGCGGACTCCACCTGAGTCTGGAGGGCGAGGCCAACGACTATGTCGGCAAAGGCATGACCGGCGGCAAGCTGGTCATCCGTCCGCCCGCTGCCAGTGCCTTTGTGGCACGGGACTCAGCCATTATGGGTAATACCTGCCTCTATGGCGCCACCGGCGGCAAGCTGTTCGCCGCGGGCACCGCCGGCGAGCGCTTCGGGGTGCGCAACTCCGGTGCGCAGGCGGTCGTCGAAGGCGCGGGGGACCACTGTTGCGAGTACATGACCGGCGGGATGGTTACCGTGTTGGGACCCACCGGCAACAACTTCGGCGCAGGGATGACCGGCGGGTTCGCCTACGTGCTGGATGAGCGCAACATCTTCGTGGACCAGTACAACCACGATCTGGTGGAAATCCATCGCATCAGCAGTGAAGACATGGAGCCTTATCGAAACCATCTGCGCAAGGTGATTCGCGAACACGCGGCGGAAACGCAAAGCGAGTGGGCAGGGCAGATTCTTGACAATTTTGATGACTACGTCGGCCAGTTCTGGTTGGTCAAACCCAAGGCTGCCGATTTGCGGCGCCTGTTGGCCAGTACCCGGGCCCGTCCAGAGTAATCAAAATTGATCGAATGAGAGCAGCAATATGAAAGAACGCCTGAGTAACGATTTTCAGTTTGTCGAAGTGGGGCGGGTCGATCCCGCCAAAGTACCCGCCAAAAAGCGGAAAAAGGAATTTGCCGAGATTTACCGGCCGTTTAAACCCGACCACGCGGCCGCGCAGGCGCACCGGTGCATCGAGTGCGGCAATCCTTACTGTGAATGGAAATGCCCGGTGCACAACTACATTCCCAACTGGCTGAAACTGGTGGCCGAGGGCAATGTGCTGAAAGCGGCGGAACTTTGCCACCAGACCAACTCCCTGCCGGAGGTCTGCGGCCGGGTGTGCCCGCAGGATCGCTTGTGCGAGGGGGCCTGTACCCTGCACGACGGCTTCGGTGCAGTCACCATCGGTTCGATCGAAAAATACATCACCGATACCGCCTTTGCGCTGGGCTGGAAACCGGACGTGTCCCACGTCCGCTGGACCGACAAGAAAGTGGCCATCATCGGCGCCGGCCCGGCGGGTCTGGGTTGCGCGGATATTCTGGCCCGCAATGGGGTCAAACCGGTGGTCTTTGACCGCTACCCCGAGATTGGCGGCCTGCTCACATTCGGCATCCCCGAGTTCAAGCTGGAAAAGACGGTGATGAGCCGTCGCCGTCAGGTATTTGAAGAAATGGGGGTGGAATTCCGGTTGTCGGTCGAGGTGGGGCGCGACGTCAGCATCGAGGATCTCCTCAACGATTACGACGCCGTGTTCCTGGGCATGGGCACTTACACCTATATGAAGGGCGGGTTTCCCGGTGAGGACTTGCCGGGGGTGCACGATGCGCTGCCCTATCTGGTCTCCAACGTAAACCAGCGGTTGGGCTTTGCCCGCAGTATTGACCGGGCGATCGACCTGAAAGGCAAGCGGGTGGTGGTGCTGGGTGGTGGCGACACGGCGATGGACTGCAATCGCACCGCCATTCGCCAGCAGGCCCGGAGTGTCATGTGTGTGTACCGCCGCAACGAAAACAACATGCCCGGGTCCCACCGGGAAGTGGTCAATGCCCGGGAAGAGGGCGTGAAATTCATGTTCAACCGTCAGCCCGTGGGCATAATCGGCGACGATCACGTTCAGGGGGTGAGGGTGGTGCAGACCCGCCTGGGTGAACCGGACGAGCACGGCCGCCAGCGCCCGGAAGTGGTGCCCGGCAGCGAAGAGGACATTCCCGCAGACGTGGTGCTGGTGGCGTTCGGTTTCCGCCCCAGTCCGGCCGACTGGTTCGGCACCCAGGGGATCGCCATGGATGACTCGGGCCGGGTCAAGGCACCTGAGCAGGGGGCCTATGCGTTTCAGACCAGCAATCCCAAAGTGTTTGCGGGGGGGATATGGTGCGCGGCTCGGATCTGGTGGTCACCGCTATCTGGGAGGGCCGGCAGGCGGCGGAAGGCATTCTGGATTACCTGGAAATCTGAGTTTGTTTTTTTTATTGCGCCGGAAACGGTATCATAGCGGCCCACACTCCCTTTAAGAGATCGAAAACGTCTATGTCTGAGCTGAAAAATGACCGCTTTCTGCGCGCATTGATGCGCCAGCCCGTTGACCGCACCCCGGTGTGGATGATGCGACAGGCCGGGCGTTACTTGCCGGAATACCGGGCAGCCCGCACCAAAGCTGGCGACTTTCTCAGTCTGTGCAAGAACACTCCGCTGGCTTGTGAGGTGACCTTGCAGCCGTTGGAGCGCTTTCCACTGGATGCCGCTATCCTGTTTTCGGACATTCTGACCATTCCGGATGCGATGGGCTTGGGGCTGTACTTTGAAACCGGGGAAGGCCCGAAATTCCGCAACACCATTCGCACCGCGGCCGATGTCGACGCCCTGCCAACGCTGGATTCCAGTGTGGACCTGGACTACGTGATGAACGCCGTGAGCACCATTCGCGGCGCCCTCAATGGCCGGGTACCGCTGATCGGTTTCTCGGGCAGCCCGTGGACTCTGGCCACTTACATGGTGGAAGGCGGATCGTCGAAAGATTTCCGTGAACCTAAAAAACTGGCCTACGCGCAGCCCGAGGTGATGCACCGGTTACTGGATCACCTGGCCACTACCATCATTGATTACCTGAACTGTCAAATCCGCGCCGGTGCCCAGGCTGTACAGATCTTTGATACCTGGGGGGGCTTGCTTAGCACCTGGGCCTATGAAGAGTTTTCGCTGGCCTATATGCGCAAGATTGTCGACGGTCTGATCCGTGAACACGACGGTCGCCGGGTGCCGGTGATCCTGTTCACCAAGAACGGTGGCCAGTGGCTGGAATCCATGGCCGACACCGGCGCCGACGCGTTGGGCCTGGACTGGACCACCGACATCAACGTCGCCAGAGAACGGGTCGGCGACCGGGTCGCGTTGCAGGGCAATATGGATCCCTCCATGCTGTACGCACCGCCCGCCCGCATTCGTCAGGAAGTGGCGGATATACTGGCCCGCTTCGGCTCGAACCCGGGCCACATCTTCAATCTGGGCCATGGAATTACCCCGGATGTGGATCCCGAGCACGCCAAAGCCTTTATCGAGGCGGTGGTGGAGCTGAGCCCTCAGTACCATCAGTAAGCGGTGATCCGCTGGCCGGCTGGCTGTCAGCCGGTCAACTGCGGGGTGGTTCACGCCAGAATCGCCCCGCAGACTGTCCTTTCCTGCTGGCTTGTGCCACCCCCACGGACTATAGTCATCCGGTAACGTTACCCGCTTTCACTGTAACCGGAGTCCGCCCTTGACCGACCGCTCACCGGACCTGAGACGCTTTCAGCGCATACCCTTCGACGCCGCCTGCACGCTGCACTGCGAGCATGAGGTGTGGCCGACGGAGGTGGTCGATATCTCCTTCAACGGGGTGCTGCTGGCCCGGCCCGCCGGTTGGGACAAGCCCTTGGGGCAGCCCTGTGAGGTGGTGGTGTGTCTGAATGATCAGGACGCGGGCATTGTGATGGCAGTGAGCCTCAAGCATATCGAGGCGCACCGGCTGGGTTTTCAGTGCCAGCTCCTGGATCTGGCAAGTGCCGCTCACCTGAAACGGCTGGTAGAGCTCAATCTCGGTGACCCGGCTTTGCTGGAGCGGGAACTCGGCCAGTTGCTGGGTTCCTGAGTCAGCGCGCTGTTACAGGTCTTCCAGGGCGCTGATGACATCCCCGAGCTTGGTAACCGGCACCACCTTCATGGTGTCCGGCACCTTGCGGGGCACATTGGCTTTGGGCACCAGCGCCCGGGTAAAGCCGTGTTTGGCCGCTTCATGGATGCGTTCCTGGCCATTGGGGACCGGGCGGATTTCGCCCGACAAACCGACCTCACCAAAAATGACCAGGTCCTGCGGCAGGGCCCGGTCACGGAAGGAAGACACGATCGCTGCCAGTAACGCCAGATCGCCACTGGTTTCATTGACTTTGACGCCGCCGACCACGTTGACGAACACGTCCTGATCACTGATGTGCAGCCCGCCGTGGCGGTGCAGCACCGCCAGTAGCATGGCGAGCCGGTTCTGGTCCAGACCCACCGCAACCCGGCGCGGGTAGCTGCCCTGGGCCATATCTACCAGCGCCTGAATCTCCACCAGCATGGGACGGGTGCCTTCCCAGACCACCATCACCACACTGCCGGGTGCGGGTTCTTCGCCCCGGTTGAGGAATATGGCGCTGGGGTTTTTGACCTCTTTCAGCCCCTGTTCCAGCATGGCAAACACCCCCAGCTCGTTCACCGCTCCGAAGCGGTTCTTAATGCCGCGCAAGGTCCGGTAACGGCTGTCGCTGGAGCCTTCCAGCAGGATCGAGCAGTCGATCATGTGTTCCAGTACTTTCGGACCAGCCAGGCTGCCGTCCTTGGTCACATGGCCGATGAGGAACAGGATGGTGCCGGTCTGCTTGGCCATGCGGGTGAGGTAAGCGGCGCTTTCCCGAACCTGGGAGACGCTGCCGGGCGCGGACTCCACGTCGCTGACGTGCATCACCTGAATACTGTCCACGACCAATACTTTCGGTTGTTCGGCTTCCACCACCTGAATGATGCGCTCCACACTGGTCTCCGACAGCATGTTCACATTGCGGGTGGCCAGCCCCAGCCGTTTGGCACGCATGGCTACCTGCTGCAGGGATTCCTCACCGGTGACGTAGAGCGCGGGCACCTGGCCGGCCAGGTTGCACACGGTTTGCAGCAGCAAGGTGCTCTTGCCCGCGCCCGGGTGGCCGCCCATCAGAATCGCCGAACCCTCGACCAAACCGCCGCCCAGCACCCGGTCCAGCTCCTGCATGCCGGTACTGGTGCGTGGCTGCTCCGAGAGACTGACGGTTTCCAGCGACTGTACCGACGACAGGCTGCCGGAGAAGCCCTCAAAGCGAGCCCCCCGATTGCCGCGGCCGCCGCCACTGACGCCGCGCACCTCGCTGACCGTGTTCCAGGCCCGGCATTCGCCGCACTGACCTTGCCACTTGGAGTAATCGGCGCCGCAGTCGGTACAGACGTAGGCGGTTTTTGCTTTGGCCATTGGATGATCCTGATTGATTTAATAAGTGCCCCCTCTCCCCAACCCCTCTCCCGCCAGGGGCGAGGGGCTGATGCACCAATTCAGGCCTGGGCGTTTTGCTCCTCTCCCTTGAGGGGCGAGGGGCTGATGCACCACCTGAGGCCTGGGCGTTTTGCTCCCCTCCCGCGGGGGGCGAGGGCTAATGCACCATGTCAAGCCTTAGAGTGTGTGCCCCCTCTCCCCTGGCGGGAGAGGGCAGGGGAGAGGGGGCGGTCCAGCCTATCGGAGTGGGCTCCCCCTTACGCCAGCTTCTTGTACTTCATGCGCTGGGGCACCAGTGCGGAATCGCCCTTGCGTTGCTTGTGGTCTTCATCGTACTCGCTGAAGTTACCCTCGAAATACACCACTTCACCGTCGTCTTCAAACGCCAGAATGTGGGTGGCGACCCGGTCCAGGAACCAGCGGTCGTGAGAGATCACCATGGCGGCGCCGGGGAAGTTCAGCAGGGCTTCTTCCAGGGCGCGCAGGGTTTCCACGTCCAGGTCGTTGGTGGGTTCGTCCAGCAGCAACACGTTGCCGCCCTCTTTCAGCAGTTTGGCCAGATGGAGGCGGTTGCGCTCCCCGCCGGACAGGTCGCCGACCCGTTTCTGCTGGTCGGAGCCTTTGAAATTGAACCGGCCCGCATACGCCCGCGACGGTGTTTCGTAGTTACCCACCCGGATGATGTCGTTGCCGTCGCTGAGCAGCTCCCACACGGTTTTGTCGCCGTCCAGATCACGACTCTGGTCGACATACGCCAGTTGCACGGTTTCACCGATGTCGATCGAGCCCGAGTCCGGCTGTTCGTGTCCGGCAATCATGCGGAACAGGGTGGATTTACCGGCGCCGTTACCACCAATGATGCCGACAATGGCACCCGGCGGCACCCGCAGGGACACGTCTTCGTAAAGCAGGCGGTCGCCGAAGGCTTTGCTGATGCCGTTCACTTCGATCACCTTGTCGCCCAGACGGGGACCGGGTGGGATATACAGCTCGTTGGTTTCGTTACGTTTCTGGAATTCCTGCGAACTCATTTCCTCAAAGCGGGCCAGACGGGCCTTGCTCTTGGACTGACGGCCCTTGGCGTTGCTGCGCACCCATTCCAGTTCCTGCCGGATGGTTTTCTGGCGGGACGCTTCCTGTTTGGCTTCGGTGGCCAGGCGCTGTTCCTTGTTTTCCAGCCACTGGCTGTAGTTGCCCTCAAACGGAATGCCCTGGCCCCGGTCCAGCTCGAGAATCCAGCCAGCGACGTTGTCGAGGAAGTAACGGTCGTGGGTAATGGCCACTACGGTGCCGGTGTAGTCGTGCAGAAAGCGCTCCAGCCAGGCGACGGATTCGGCGTCGAGGTGGTTGGTGGGCTCGTCCAGCAGCAGCATGTCCGGGCTGGCCAGCAGCAACCGGCAAAGCGCCACCCGGCGGCGCTCACCACCGGACAGATTGGCGACCTGAGCGTCCCAGGCCGGCAGCCGCAGGGCGTCGGCGGCCACTTCCAGTTTGCGCTCGATGTCGTGACCGTCGCTGGCCTGAATGAAGGCTTCCAGTTCCCCCTGTTTTTTGGCCAGGGCGTCAAAGTCGGCATCGGGTTCGGCGTAGGCAGCGTACACCTGGTCGAGCTCGGCCAGTGCGTTGTGGACCCCGGCGACCGCCTCGTCGACAATTTCTTTGACGGTTTTACTGTCGTCCAGCTCGGGTTCCTGTGGCAGGTAGCCCACGTTGATGCCGGGCTGGGGGCGGGCTTCACCGATGTAGTCCTGATCGACGCCGGCCATAATCCGCAACAAGGTCGATTTACCCGCACCGTTCAGACCCAGCACACCGATTTTGGCACCAGGGAAGAAACTGAGGGAGATGTCTTTGAGAATTTCCCGTTTCGGGGGCACAATTTTGCCCACGCGGTTCATGGTGTAAACGTATTGAGCCATAAGCAGTTTTTACCTCTGCAGTCTGAAGGCCGCAACGGCGGATTGCGCGCCAGGTGTGCGGGTGTGGTGAGAGAGCCCCGTACGGTAGCGAAAGAGTCCGGTTATGGCAATCGACGGGCATGGGCGCAGGGATTATTTGTCCCCTGGCTGAAAAGATGATTTCAGGGGGCGTATTACGCTAGAATAGCGGCCCTTTTCCACGAAATCGAAAACGAGGCTGGCAGGACTGTCCGCCGTTAGCGGTTTCCGGTCATGCATATTAAATGCCTGCGTCGCAGGCACAGCACACAGAGGCGTGAGTCCATGTTTAATCGTGATATGAAAATTGCCGGGTACGACGATGATGTCTGGAACATGATCCAGGCAGAAAGAAAGCGTCAGGAAGCGCATATTGAGCTGATCGCATCGGAAAACTACGCCAGCCCGCGGGTCATGGAAGCCCAGGGCACCGAGCTGACCAACAAATATGCAGAAGGCTATCCCGGCAAACGCTATTACGGTGGTTGCGAACACGTGGATGTGATTGAGCAACTGGCCATCGATCGCGCCAAGCAACTGTTCGGTGCGGCCTACGCCAACGTCCAGCCGCACTCCGGCTCCCAGGCCAACTCGGCGGTGTTCATGGCCCTGCTCAACCCCGGCGATACTGTGTTGGGAATGAGTCTGGCCCACGGCGGACACCTGACCCACGGCGCCAGTGTCAACTTTTCCGGCAAAATCTATAACGCTGTTCAGTACGGCATCGACCTGAACACCGGACTGATCGATTACGACGACGTCGAACGCATGGCGCTTGAGCACAAGCCGAAGATGATCATCGCGGGCTTTTCCGCCTATTCGCAGGAACTGGATTTTGCCCGTTTCCGTGACATTGCCGACAAAGTCGGTGCCTACCTGTTTGTCGACATGGCCCATGTGGCCGGCCTGGTGGCGGCGGGTGTCTACCCGGACCCCATGCCCCACGCCCACGTGGTCACCACCACCACCCACAAAACCCTGCGCGGCCCCCGTGGCGGTCTGATTCTGGCGTGTGACGACGAAGCACTGCACAAGAAGCTGAACTCAGCGGTCTTCCCGGGTGGTCAGGGTGGTCCCCTGATGCACGTCATCGCGGCCAAGGCGATTTGCTTCAAAGAAGCCATGGAAGACGAGTTCAAGACGTACCAGAAGCAGGTCATCAAAAATGCCCAGGCCATGGCGCAGGTATTCGTCGATCGCGGTTACGATGTGGTCTCAGAAGGCACCTGCAACCACCTGTTCCTGGTAAGCCTGATCAAGCAGGACATCACCGGCAAAGACGCCGATGCGGCGCTGGAGCGTGCCCACATCACCGTCAACAAAAACGCCGTGCCCAACGACCCGCGGTCCCCGTTCGTGACCTCCGGGTTGCGCATCGGCACACCCGCGGTCACCACCCGGGGTTTCGGGGAGGCCGAGTGTCGTGAGCTGGCCGGCTGGATGTGCGACATCCTGGCTAACCTGGAAGACGAAAGCGTGAATGAGCGGGTGCGTGAACAGGTGGGTGCTTTGTGTGCCCGGTTCCCTGTCTACGCCGGCTGATTCCTCAACTTGCCGGTGCGGCCTGCGGGTGGCACCGGTGCTTTGCGGGAGTATAAAAGAATGCATTGCCCATTCTGTGGTGAAGCGGATACCAAAGTGATCGACTCGCGCCTCGTGGTCGAGGGCGATCAGGTGCGCCGCAGAAGGGAGTGTTTGTCCTGTCATGAGCGGTTCACCACCTTTGAGACCGCTGAGTTGTTGATGCCCCGTGTGGTCAAGCAGGATGGCACCCGGCAGCCGTTTGACGAAAGCAAACTGCGCGCGGGTTTCATGATTGCGCTGGAAAAACGGCCGGTCAGCATCGAAGCCATCGATGCTGCGGTCAACCGTATCCGGTTCCGCCTGCGGGCGGCTGGCGAGCGGGAAGTCAAATCCTTGAAGCTGGGCGAAGAGGTCATGACCGAGTTGCGCCAGCTCGACAAGGTGGCCTACGTCCGCTTTGCCTCGGTGTACCGCAGCTTTCAGGACGTCAATGAATTCAAAGAAGAAATTGAGCGGCTGTCAGGACCGGCGGCGGAAGGCCCGTCAACCCAGGGTGATTCATGATCGATAATCGGGACGTTGCCATGATGGCCCGGGCCATACAGCTGGCCTGGCGGGGGCGTTATTCGACGCATCCGAACCCGCGGGTGGGGTGCGTGATTGCCCGGGGCAACGAGATTGTGGGCGAAGGCTGGCACGAGCGCGCCGGGGAGGCGCACGCAGAAGTGCGTGCATTGAGCCAGGCCGGTGCGTTGGCCCGTGGCGCTACGGCTTACGTGACCCTTGAACCTTGCGGCCATTTCGGGCGCACCCCGCCCTGTGCCCGGGCGCTGATCAATGCGGGCATTGCGCGGGTGGTGGCCGCCACGCAAGACCCCAACCCGTCTGTGGCCGGGCGCGGGCTTGAGCAATTGCGTGCCGCCGGGCTGCGGGTTACCGAAGGCTTGCTGGCGGAGTCTGCGGCGAAGCTGAACCCGGGGTTCATGACGCGCATGACCACCGGGCGGCCCTATGTCCGGGTGAAAATGGCGGCGAGCCTGGACGGGCGCACCGCCATGGCGTCCGGGGAAAGCCAGTGGATCACCGGCCCTGAAGCCCGGCGTGATGTGCAGCGTCTGCGCGCGACCAGTGATGCCATCCTGACCGGGGTGGGCACGGTGCTGGCAGACGACCCCTCGCTGACCGTGCGTCTGGCGGAGCTGGGTGATCTCGGTCCCTGCACCACGCCGTCCCGGCAGCCGCTGCGGGTCATTGCCGACCGGGATGCGCGCACCCCTCCGGGGGCCCGCATCCTCCAGGGCGGCAAAGTACAGTTATACTGCTCGTCCAGCGCACTGACCTCGGCGGCCGCACAGGACCTGGCCGCATTGGGCGTCGGCGTGCGGGGCGTATCCTGGAAAAATGTCGGTGTGGACGTGGGTGAGCTGCTGGATGAGCTGGGCGCTCTGGGGATCAACGAATTGCTGGTCGAGGCCGGGCCCACCCTGGCGGGCACGTTTATCAGTGAGCGACTGGTGGATGAGTTGTGGTTGTATCAGGCCCCCGTGTTTCTGGGCAGCACCGGCCGTCCGACTGCGCACCTGCCGCTGGACTCCATGGCCGACAAGGTGCAATGGCACGTGCAGGACCGCCGTCAGGTGGGAGTGGATCAGCGTCTGATCCTGATCCCGCAATAACGAATTCTTACATGGACAGCCTGGACCCACCAACGTGGATCAGCAGGGCTGCAGAGGGTGCAACACCGATATGGCACTGAACAGTATTGAAGAAATCATCGAAGACATCCGTCAGGGTAAAATGGTGATTCTGATGGACGATGAAGACCGGGAAAATGAGGGCGACCTGGTGATGGCCGCCGAGCACTGCACCGCCGAAGACATCAATTTCATGGCGCGGTTTGGTCGTGGGCTGATCTGCATGCCCATGACCCGGGAGCGGTGTGAGCAGCTGGAGCTGCCGCTGATGGTGCAAAAGAACGCCTCCGGGTTCGGCACCAAATTCACCCTGTCCATCGAGGCCGCCGAAGGCGTGACCACCGGTATTTCCGCGGCCGACCGGGCCCGCACCGTGCAGGCCGCGGTGGCCCGGCATGCCAAGCCTGCCGACCTGGTGCAACCGGGACACATTTTCCCGCTGATGTCGGATCCGGGCGGTGTGTTGAGTCGCGCCGGGCATACCGAAGCGTCCTGCGACCTGGCCTCGCTGGCCGGGTGCGAGCCCGCCGGGGTGATCTGTGAAATCATGAACGACGACGGCTCCATGGCGCGACGGGAAGATCTCGAAGAGTTTGCCCGGGTGCATGATCTGAAAATCGGCACCATTGCTGATCTGATTCATTACCGCACCCTGAACGAGCGTACCGTCGAGTGTGTGGAGCAGTACGATCTGGACACCGAATACGGCGTGTTCAATTTGCGCACTTACCGGGACACCATTCACGGCGTGACTCACCTTGCCCTGGTGATGGGTGACGTTGATGCCAGCGAGCCGGTGCTGGTGCGGGTGCACATCACCGATACCCTGCGCGATCTGCTCGGGGCGCGGCGCGAAGGCTCCAGCAGCTGGCCACTGCACCACGCACTGCGCAAGGTCGCAGAGGCCGGCAAAGGGGTGGTGGTCATGCTGAACAGCGGCCGCGACAGCTACAACCTTGAAGACCGGATTCACGAGTTTTTTGACGAAGGGCAGGCCTCCGCTTCAACCGGCAGCTCCGGGGTTTATTTCACCGTGGGTACCGGCTCCCAGATTCTGCGCGATATCGGTGTGAGCAAGATGCGCTTGCTGAGTGCGCCGATCAAGTTTTCCGCGATCTCGGGGTTTGATCTCGAAGTGGTGGAGTATGTACCTTACACACAAAACTGAGTGTCTATATTAATTTTATCGGTCCGCTCAACCGTGCGGACCCTGACAGGAGCCGAACATGGCAGGTATTGAAGTTCTGGAAGGCGATTTTACGCAGTGCGCCGGGCAGTATGCGCTGGTGGTGGGCCGGTTTAACGGATTCGTGGTCGAGAGTCTGGTAGACGGAGCAATCGATACGCTGGTGCGTCACGGTATCGATGAAGACGACATTACCGTGGTGCGCGTTCCCGGGGCCTATGAAATGCCGTTGGCGGTCAAGCGGGTCGCCGAAACCGGGCGCTTCGACGCCATTATCGCGCTGGGCGCGGTCATCCGTGGGGGTACCCCGCATTTTGAATACGTGGCCGGCGAAGCCGCCAGCGGTCTGGGTGCGGTCAGTCTCGAC
The DNA here is from genome assembly GCF_001752365.1 of Marinobacter sp. X15-166B. Taxonomy (GTDB): domain Bacteria; phylum Pseudomonadota; class Gammaproteobacteria; order Pseudomonadales; family Oleiphilaceae; genus Marinobacter. Next base: position 1,993,884 of record NZ_MEIY01000001.1, read on the forward strand.
ACCGATGTGCCCGTCGCCTTTGGCGTTCTGACCGTGGATTCCATTGAACAGGCCATTGAGCGTTCCGGCACCAAGGCCGGCAACAAGGGCGCGGAAGCCGCAACGACTGCGCTGGAAATGGTCAGCCTGTTCCGGAAATTGGGTGAGTGATGACAGACACCGACGACACACCGCAATCACCTTCAGCCCGCCCGGGTGGCCAGCCGAAAGCCGGTGAGCGCCGCCGCGCGCGGGCGCTGGCCATGCAGGCCCTGTACCAGCGACACTTCAGCAAGAGCCCGATCGCGGATATTGAAGCGGAGTTCATCGTCGATAATGACATGTCCAAGGTGGACGTTGCGTATTTTCGTGACCTGCTGCGCGGTGTGAGCCGCGCGCAGGCGGAGCTGGATCGGATCATTGAGCCCTTTCTGGATCGCCCCCTGGAGGAAGTGGATGCCATCGAACTGGCCATCGTGCGTATCGGAGCCTACGAGTTGAAACACCGCATCGACGTGCCTTACAAAGTGGTGATCAACGAAGGCATCGAAATGGCTAAACGATTTGGTGGCACAGAGGGGCACAAGTTCGTCAACGGTCTTCTGGATAAGTTGAGCCGCCGTACCCGCCTTGCAGAAACCCGTTCGCGGTAAACGCGAGCACCGCTATGGGTGAGTTTGAGCTGATCCGTCGGTACTTTGTGCCACTGGCACAGGGAGCGGGATCCGAGGGGCTGCTGCTGGGCCCCGGTGACGACTGCGCCCTGCAGCGACTGTCCCCCGGCACCGATCTGGTGTTTTCCACCGACACCCTGGTGGAGGGGGTTCACTTTCCTTCCGGTTATAATCCCCGACAACTGGGGTGGCGCAGTCTGGCGGTGGCCGCCAGCGATCTGGCCGCCATGGGTGCCAGACCGGTCTGTTTCACCCTGGCGTTGACGTTACCGGTGGCCGCCCCGGAGTGGGTGGCCGGCTACGCCCACGGTCTGGGCGAAGCAGCGCAGGCCTTCGGGCTGGTGCTGGCGGGAGGCGATACCACCCGCGGCCCGCTCACCCTGACCTTGCAGGTGCACGGCGAGGTACCCGCCGGTGAAGCTCTGCGGCGCTCCGGCGCCCGTCCCGGCGATCAGGTGTGTGTGTCGGGGACGCTGGGGGCCGCCGCGGCCGCCTTGCGTTGGCTGGCGGTTGCCGGGCCCCCCGCCGACGCCGCCGAGGTGTTGGCCCGCTACCATCGCCCCATGCCCCGGTTGGCGCTGGGCCAGGCTTTGCGAGGACTGGCCAGCGCCGCCATTGACGTGTCCGACGGTTTGCTCGCGGATCTGACCCACATTCTCGACGCCTCCGGGGTGGGCGCGCGCATCGATGCGGCTGTCGTGCCGGTGTTGCCGGCGGTCGCCAGGCTGGAAGGGGAGCGGGCGCAGAGTCTGGCGTTGAGTGGTGGCGACGATTACGAGTTGTGCGTCACCATAAGCCCGGCACGATGGCAGCAATTGCCCGCGGCGGTGCAGGCGCACTTGACAGTCATCGGCGAGATTACCGCAGAGACGGGGTTGCAGCTGGTGAACGCCGATGCGCACGCCCGCACAGCGGGTTATGACCACTTTGGAGAGCACGGATGAGTATTGTGGATCCCGAGGAACCGCCGGTCGAAGAGCCTGAGTTTGCCCATGCCATTTTGCCCCCCGGGTTTCTGAAAAACCCGGTGCACCTGCTGGCCTTCGGCTTCGGTAGCGGCGCATTTGCGCGGGCACCGGGCACCTGGGGGAGCCTGGCGGCGATTCCGGTCTGGCTGCTGTTTTTCTGGCTGCCGCCCCTGGCGTACTGGGGGGTCGTGGCGCTGACGTTCCTGGTGGGCATCTGGTTGTGCGGTGTGACCGCCAGACACCTCAAGGTGCACGATCACGGCGGCATCGTGTGGGACGAGTTTGTGGGCATGTGGGTGGCGCTGGCGTTGATTCCCGATACGCTGGTGGGGGTGCTGATGGCGTTTCTGCTGTTCCGGTTCTTCGACGTGCTCAAGCCGTGGCCCATCAGCTGGTTTGACCGGCGGATGCCGGGCGGGTTAGGCATCATGTTTGACGACTTGCTGGCCGGTTTGATGGCGTTGCTGAGTTTCTGGCTGATTGAAACTTACATTATTCCGGGGCTCGCTTAGCCGCGGCCCCGCTCCGTGGTGCGCGTCTTGGGGAGCAGCTGAACCACATGTAAAAACCGCTGTACCCCGATTTCAGCCCGCTGGCGGGAGTAAAAAGGGCCGCTGTCAAAGCCTTCCCGGGTGGTGAAGTACCATTTATTGTCCACACAGAAAATCCGCTCGCTGCGAAAGGGAAGGGCGCATGCTTCGCCGGCACGGTGCTGGTTGTTCATAAAGTCTCCCCTGTGGTTGACGATTGTCTGTTTTAAGTTAACCCATCTTGTTGCAAATGCAATGAATCCACCCCGTAATTGCGTGGTCGGCCCGGCTTTGCCGTCACCGGCGCCGGCAAGCCTGTGGTTGCGCATGCCCCGGGCAGTCGTCAGAATGGCGGATTCATTTCAAAGTACAGGGGCGACTGATGAGAGGATTCAGAATGACGGGGCGTATCTCAACCATGGTGCGCGCAGCCGCATTGACGTGGGTGGCGTTGGTGGTGGCAGGTTGCAGCAGCCAGTTAAGTCGGGTTCAGACCTGGGATGGCGCGGCAGTGGACCCGGCCCGGGTTGCGGTGCTCAAGGCCCCTGCCGAAATCAAGGTCAAAGAGGTGAACGGCAAGCGGGTTGGCAATTTCCTGATGGACGATCTGGTGCTTGACTACGAGCTGTTACCCGGCGACAACCAGATTGTATTTACCTACAAAACCATCTGGGCCAAGGGCGGGGTGGTGAAAAACGGTGAGTCCAAGGTGCATGTGGTCGAAACGGCGCCCCAGCAGGTGACCCTGGTCGCGCAACCCGGTGCAATGTATCGCTTCGAGGTACCCAGTCCGAAAAACCGTCAAGCCGCCGAAGCCGTAATAGCGGACTTCAGCGGCCGGGTGGTCGATCAGTCCGGTGCCACCGTGGCCACTGCGCAACCCCATGAGGCGCGAACCGAAGTAGCGCGCGATCAAGGTCGCGTCACTCCGGCGCAGTCAGCGGATAACGCACTGGATACGCTGGAGGGTTTGAAGGTTCTCTGGCAGAAAGCCAGTGCCGAAGAAAAGCGTGAGTTTTTGACCTGGGCGTTCGAATAACACGCTGACCCGGTTCAGCTGACCCGGGCCACCGCTACTTCGGTCAGCAGTGCCAGTGCTTCCTTGAACTCGGAGTCGGGCAGGTTGTTCAGGCTGGCGTGGGCCCGCGCGGCCTGCTCCCTGGCTTTCGCCATGGTGTAGTCGATGGCACCGGACTGCTCGACGATGGCCAGTACCTCGGCCAGATTGTCCAGACCGCCTTTGCGGATCGCCTGACGGATAAGTTTGCGGGGGGCCTCGTCGCTGCTGGCCATGGCGTAGATCAGCGGCAGGGTGGCCTTGCCTTCGGCAAGGTCGTCGCCGACATTTTTGCCCATGGACTCTGCATCGCCCCGGTAGTCGAGCACGTCGTCGACCAGCTGAAAGGCCATGCCCAGATGCTGGCCGTACTCTTTCAGCGCCCGCGCCTGCGGCTCAGGTGCGTTGCACAGCAGCGCGCCGGTGTGGGCCGAGGCTTCAAACAGCATGGCGGTCTTGTTGTGGATGACCTCCATATAGCGGGCTTCACTGATGTCCGGGTTCTTCACGTTCATCAGTTGCATGACTTCACCCTGGGCAATGACCGCAGTGGCGTGGGACAGCACCTCCATGATGGGCAAACTTTTCAGTTCGACCATCATTTCGAACGCCCGGGCGTAGAGAAAATCACCGACCAGGACACTGGGTGCGTTGCCCCAGCGGGCATTGGCGGTGGAGCGCCCGCGGCGCATGTCAGAGGTGTCCACCACGTCGTCGTGCAGCAGCGTGGCGGTGTGCAGAAACTCAATGACTGCCGCCAGTTTGAGGTGCTCGTCCCCCGGGTAGGCCAGAGCCCGGGCCGACAGCATCACCACCAGTGGCCGCAGGCGTTTGCCACCGCTGTCGATGATGTGCTGGGCAATTTTTTCAACCAGAGGCACATCCGACGCAAGCCGGGTGGTGATCAAATCATTGACGCGGTTAAAGTCATCCGCGACGGTGTCATATATACGCTGGGCGGTCATGCGGGCGTGTTCCGGTCGGTTAAGTTGATAACAAAGTGTGGCTGGGAAGCGGCCATGCTAGGTTTTGCGTACCTTAGTGTCAACTTGGCTTGTAATAGCGGGTGCCATTTCGTACAATCACGCGCCCAACTCATCCCAACCTGCGCTCCCTGTTATAGGGTTGCCAGAGAGCTTCCCTTAGAACCAGGTGGATAAGAGCAGGGATGGGTCACTAGCGGAGAAACTCCATGTACGCAGTAATTGTTAGCGGTGGCAAACAGCACCGTGTAAAAGAAGGCGAGACCCTGAAGCTGGAAAAGCTTGAGGTGGAAACAGGCGGCAGCGTCGATTTTGATCGTGTATTATTGATTGCTGACGGTGATAATGTTCAGGTTGGTGCTCCGGTTGTAGAGGGTGCCAAGGTTACTGCGGAAGTGGTCAGCCACGGCCGTCATGACAAGGTTCAGATCATCAAGTTCCGTCGTCGTAAGCACTCGATGAAGCGTCAGGGCCACCGTCAGTGGTTTACTGAAGTCAAGATCACGGGTATCAAGGGCTGACAGCTCTTTAACCCTGTAACAGGAGGCTAATCATGGCTCACAAGAAGGCAGCAGGTAGTACCCGTAACGGTCGCGATTCCGAAGCGAAACGCCTTGGCGTCAAGCGCTACGGTGGCGAGACCGTTTCTGCAGGTAGCATCATCGTACGTCAGCGCGGCACACGTTTTCACGCCGGCACTAACGTTGGTCTGGGTAAGGACCATACCCTGTTCGCGACCGCGAACGGCCAGGTCAAGTTCGAGACCAGAGGCCCCAAGAACCGTAAGTATGTGAGCATCGTTCCCGCTGCCTAAGCAGTGACGGTCCACAGGTTCTGCAGAGCCGCGGATAGAGCTGGTATGATGACTACTCTGTAGCACGTACTGCTATCCCGAGCCCCGTATTGCTTCTCAGAGGCTACGGGGCTTTTTAGTTTATGCGCCCGGTGCGCAAAAGGGTTGTCCGATGAAATTTGTAGATGAAGCCACCATCATTGTAGAGGCCGGTAACGGGGGGCATGGCTGCCTCAGCTTCCGGCGTGAAAAATATATACCCAGAGGTGGCCCCGACGGGGGCGATGGCGGGGACGGTGGCTCGGTCTACCTGGTGGCAGACAGCAACCTGAATACGCTGATCGATTATCGCTTCCAGCGCAAACACCGGGCCAAGAATGGTGAGCCGGGCTCGGGGCGTAACTGTGCCGGCGCCAAGGGGGAAGATCTGACCTTGCCGGTGCCGGTTGGCACCACGGTGGTGGATATGGATACCCACGAAGTGCTGGGTGATCTGACCGAGCCGGGGGCGCGTCTGAAAGTCGCGCAGGGCGGTTTCCACGGTCTGGGTAACACCCGCTTCAAATCGTCGGTCAACCGCGCACCGCGGCAGACCAGTAAGGGGTCGGAAGGCGAGTTGCGCAACCTGCGCCTGGAGCTCAAAGTGCTGGCAGACGTCGGTCTGCTGGGCTTGCCCAATGCGGGCAAGTCCACCTTTATCCGTGCGGTGTCCGCCGCGCGGCCCAAGGTGGCCGACTACCCGTTCACCACGTTGGTGCCCAATCTGGGAGTGGTCAGCGTGCAGAGTCATCAGAGCTTTGTGATCGCCGATATTCCCGGGTTGATCGAAGGGGCTGCGGAAGGGGCGGGGCTGGGTATCCGCTTCCTCAAACATCTGGTGCGCACCCGACTGCTGCTGCATCTGGTGGATGTGGCGCCTTACGACGGTTCTTCGCCGGCGGACAGCGTGCGTACCATTGCCAACGAACTGGAAAAATTCAGCGCAACCCTGGCCGGCCGGGAGCGCTGGCTGGTGTTGAACAAGGTCGACATGGTGGCCGAAGCCGACCGCGCCGCCCACTGCCAGGCCATCATCGATGAGTTGAACTGGACCGGGCCGGTGTTTGTGATTTCCGCGTTGAGTGGCGAAGGCACCAAACCACTGACGCAAGCCATTATGCGCTGGATTGAGCAGCAGGCTGAACAAGAGGCCCAGGATCCAGAGGCGGCCAGGCGCGAGCAGGAGCGCCGTGAGCGGATGGATGAGGAGGCGCGTCAGCGTATCGAGGCCGAACGTCAGGCCCGCCGCCAGGCCCGCGCCAGTGACGACGATGACGATGACGACTTTGACGACGATGACTACGACGTTGAAGTGGTGTATGCACCGGAGTAATGAGACCTGACATGAGTAAACGCTCGCAGTTGTCACAGGCGCGGCGGCTGGTCGTCAAGATTGGCAGTGCCTTGTTAACCAATGATGGGCAGGGGCTGGATGTCCGTGCTCTGGGTGGCTGGGTCGACCAGATTGCAGCGCTCATCGCCGACGGTGTGGAGGTGGTGGTGGTGTCATCCGGCTCCGTTGCCGAAGGCATGAGCCGGTTGGGCTGGGCGGTTCGGCCGGAGCAGTTGCACGAATTGCAGGCGGCCGCAGCCGTGGGGCAGATGGGCCTGGTGCAAACCTGGGAGCAGGCGTTTCGGCGTCACGGCCGCCACACCGCGCAAATTCTGTTGACCCACGACGATCTGTCGGATCGCAAGCGCTACCTCAATGCGCGTGGCACCCTGCGGGCGTTGCTGGATTTTGGGGTGGTGCCCATCGTCAACGAAAACGACACCGTGGCCACGGATGAAATCCGCTTTGGTGACAACGACACCCTGGGCGCGCTGGTGGCCAATCTGGTGGAGGCCGATGGGCTGATCATTCTTACCGATCAGCTCGGATTGTTTGATAAGGACCCCCGAAAACACGCCGATGCAGTACTGATCGATCAGCGCAAGGCCAGCGACGGCGAGTTGGATGTGATGGCCTCGGGTGGGTCGGGCGTCCTGGGTCGTGGTGGCATGCAGACCAAGGTGCGGGCGGCGCGACTGGCCGCCCGCTCGGGTGCGTTTACGGTGATCGTGGGTGGGCGCATTGAAGGGGTGGTTACCCGCCTGAAGCAAGGCGAGTCGCTGGGCACCCTGTTATTGCCCGAGCAAGGCCGGATGGCGGCCCGCAAGCAATGGTTGGCCAGTCATCTGAAAACCCGGGGACGGGTGGTGCTGGATGACGGAGCGGTGCGGGTGTTGTGTCAGGGTGGTCGCAGTCTGCTCCCGGTGGGGGTCCAGTCGGTGTCGGGACAGTTTCAGCGGGGCGAGATGGTTTCCTGTGTGGATGCCGACGGCAAGGAGGTGGCCAGGGGGCTGGTCAACTACAGTGCGGATGAGGCGCGCGCCATCGCGGGACGCTCAAGCGACCGGATTGCCGATGTGCTGGGTTACATCTCCGATGAGGAGATGATTCACCGGGATAACCTGGTGGTGTTGTAAGATTTCCGGACACAAAAAAATCCCGGCTCCATGAGCCGGGTTTTTTTGTGCAAGAACAGTCAGCGGCAATCAGGCGCTTTGCAGGGCCTTGATTTTGCTGTTGGTGCGGCTCTTGTAGCGAGCGACCTTGTTCTTGGGGAAGATGCCTTTGTTGACCATGCTGTCAACGATAGGCTGAGCGGTTTTGAAGGCCGCTTGCGCGCCTTCGTAGTTTCCAGCGTCGATCTGTGCGCTGACTTTTTTCATGTACGTGCGGGCCATTGAGCGCAGGCTGGCGTTATGCTTGCGGTTCTTCTCGTTCTGGCGTGCGCGTTTTTTGGCTTGCGGGGTATTTGCCACCGTGTAACTCCTGAAAAATCTGAATTCGTTGCTGAAACGATTTGTGCAATCGCGTGCGCGCCCAAAAAACCAACGCGTCTCAATAAATGACGCGGAACTATGCCGCCAATGCACGAAAATGTCAAGACGCAGGCGCTATGACTCCTGCTAATTAACAGCCTTGTGCTAAACTCGCCGCGACTCCGTGTCTTCCGGTGCGATCACGCACTGCAAATACGGCACAACCACCTTCATGACGGATTGCCCGACCCAGTATGCCAGCGGAACCCCATCAATCTCAATCGCAGCCGCAAAAACCCCCGGTACCGCGTCCACCCGGTCTGCTCCGTTCGTCCGGGGTGGTGGGCATCATGACGCTGCTTTCCCGGGTCCTGGGGTTGGTCCGTGACATGGTGATTGCCCGGTATTTCGGTGCCGGCGCCAGCGCCGATGCGTTTTTTGTGGCCTTCAAGATTCCCAATTTTCTGCGGCGGCTGTTCGCCGAAGGCGCCTTTTCCCAGGCCTTTATACCCGTGCTTTCCTCCTATCGTGAGCGGGGTTCTGTGGATGACGTGCGGCGCCTCGTCAATGCGGTGTCCGGTACGCTGGGGCTGGTGCTGTTGGGGGTGACCCTGGTCGCCATGCTGGGGGCGCCGGTGTTGACCGGCTTGTTCGCCCCCGGGTTCATCGGGGATGACACCAGGTTCACCCTGACCAGCGAGATGCTGCGCATCACCTTTCCTTATTTGTTGCTGATTTCGCTGACCGCCTTTGCCGGCTCGATCCTCAACAGTTACGACCGCTTTGCGGTGCCAGCGTTTACCCCGGTGCTGCTGAATCTGGCCATGATCTGTGCCGCAGTGTTTCTGTCGCCGCTGCTGGACACGCCGATTCTGGCGCTGGCCTGGGGGGTGTTTATTGCCGGAGCCTTGCAGCTGTTTTTCCAGTTGCCGTTTTTAATGCGGCTGGGGTTGCTGCCCCGGCCCAGGGTGGACTACCGGCACGAGGGTGTCCGGCGGGTGATGACGCTGATGGTGCCGGCCTTGTTTGGGGTGTCGGTCAGTCAGCTCAACCTGTTGCTGGATACGGTGCTCGCTTCTCTGTTGGAGACCGGCAGCGTGTCCTGGCTGTATTACTCCGACCGTCTGTCGGAGCTTCCCCTGGGGGTGTTCGGCATCGCCATCGCCACGGTGATACTGCCGCACCTGTCCCGCAAGCATGCAGCGGAGTCGGTCGACGAGTTTGCCGGGACGCTCGACTGGGCGGTGCGCGCGGTGTTGCTGATCGGGCTGCCGGCGGCGCTTGCGCTGGCATTGCTGGCGGGACCGCTGATCGCCACTCTGTTCCATTATGGCGAGGTGAGCGATCACGACGTGGTCATGTCCGCGGGCAGCCTGCGGGCCTATTCGGCGGGCTTGTTGGCGTTCATGCTGATCAAGGTGCTGGCCCCCGGGTATTTTGCCCGTCAGGACACCCGTACGCCGGTGCGCATCGGCATTATTGCCATGGTGGCCAACATGGTGTTTAACTTGCTGCTGATTGTGCCGCTGGCCCACGTGGGGTTGGCGTTAGCGACCTCCCTGTCGGCCTGGCTGAATACCTTTCTGTTGTGGCGGGGGTTGGCGAAAGAGGGCGCCTGGCGGGCGAAGCCGGGCTGGGGACGCTTTTTGCTGCAGCTACTGGCTGCCAATGCGGCACTGATCGCCGTTGTGGTGTATTTGCAGCGACCGCTGGGCCATTGGTTGGCCGTGGGCGGGCTGCAGCGGGTGGCCGACATGACGGTGCTGGTGGTGGCCGGCGTGGTTGTTTACTTCCTGGTGTTGGCGGTAACCGGTGTGCGGATAAGACATTTCCGCCACAGGTAAGGTACAATCGCGAGCCTTGGTGTTTATTTTATCTACAGGACAAAGAGGGTGCGCGCTTCATGCGGCTGATAAGAGGGCTGACCAACCTGCGGTGGCTGTCTCGGCAGGCGGTTTCTCCATTAGCTCAGGGGTGCGTGGCCACCATCGGTAATTTTGACGGGGTTCATGTTGGTCACCAAACCATTATTGAACAGGTCAAGGATCGCGCTGCGGCCAGGAATTTACCCGCTGTTGCGGTTATTTTCGAGCCCCAGCCCCGTGAATTTTTCCAGGGTGCGGACGCTCCGCCCCGGTTGACCGCCTTTCGGCAGAAGTTTCGGGCCTTGCTGGCCGCAGGGATCGATCTCGTGGTCTGTCTGAAGTTCGACGAACACTTCCGCAGCTACACCGGTATGGAATTCATCAACGAATTGTTGATCGAGGGATTGGCGGTCAAGCACCTGGTGGTCGGCGATGATTTCCGCTTTGGGTGTGACCGATCCGGAGACTTTTCCTTGCTGGAAACCGTCGGTGACAGCATGGGGTTCAGTGTCGAAAACACCCGCACCGTGTTGGTCGACGGCGAACGGGTGAGCAGTACCCGGGTGCGCCGGGTGTTGGCCGAGAACGACCTGGCCGCGGCCCGCGCCCTGCTGGGGCGACCCTATGCCATTGAAGGCAAAGTCGTGTATGGGCGCCAGTTAGGCCGGCAGTTGGACGCACCAACGGCCAACATACTGCTGAAAAAAATGCCGCCCCTGCGCGGCGTCTACGTGGTGTCAGTGGAACTGGCCCATGGCGATGCGCACCACGGCGTCGCCAATATAGGTCTGCGGCCCACGGTGGATGGCCGCCAACCCGCGCTGGAAGTGCACCTGTTCGACTTTACTGGCAGACTGTACGGCCAGCGAATTCGGGTAACGTTTAAACACCCGCTGCGCGATGAGCAAAAATTTGAGTCCGTCGAGGCGCTCAAGACTCGGATCGCACAAGATTTTCAAAACGCCAGAGCATGGCTGAATGGCCGCTAGGGCGCAGCGCATTGACCGCCGGTGAGCGGCTAACGACTGCCGGCCAAGCCATGTTGACTGAACGACAAAGAGCACCCACAGGTACCCATGAGCGACTACAAGCATACCCTGAATCTACCTGAAACCGCCTTTCCCATGCGCGGCAATCTGGCCAAGCGTGAACCGGCCATGCTGAAACGCTGGCAGGATATGGACGTCTACGGCAATTTGCGCAAGCAGCGCGAAGGCCGTGAAAAGTTCATTCTGCACGACGGCCCTCCGTACGCGAACGGCAGCATTCACATTGGTCACGCGGTCAACAAGATTCTCAAGGACATGATCGTCAAGTCCCGCAGTTTTATGGGTTACGACGCGCCCTATGTCCCGGGTTGGGATTGCCATGGTCTGCCCATCGAACACAAGGTCGAGCAGAAAATCGGTAAGGCCGGGGTCAAGGTGGATTACAAGACGTTCCGCCAGGCCTGTCGCGATTACGCCAGCGAACAGATTGCCGGGCAGATGGCCGATTTCGTCCGGCTGGGTGTGATGGGCGAATGGGACAAGCCTTACCTGACCATGGACCCGAAAGTGGAAGCGGGAATTGTGCGGGCTCTCGGTAAAATTGTGCAGGCCGGACACCTGGTGCGCGGTTTCAAACCGGTGTACTGGAGCGTTGTGGGGCAGTCGGCGCTGGCCGAGGCCGAAGTGGAATATCAGGATAAAGTCTCCACCCAGGTCGACGTGCGCTTCACCCTGGTGGAACCGGACAAGGCGCTGGCCGCTTTTGATGGCCCGTCGGGCCGCGGTGACGTGTCCATTGTTATCTGGACCACCACGCCCTGGACCATCCCGGCCAACCAGGCGGTCTCCGTGCACGCCGAGCTTGCATACGCGCTCGTGCAACTGGATGCCGGTGAGGGCGCCGAACGCATGATTTTGGCCGCCGACATGGTCGACGACATCATGGCGCGTTGGCAGGTGACCGAGTTTGAGGTGTTGGCAACGTGCCGCGGCGCCGCGCTCGAGCATCTGGCGCTTCACCACCCACTGTACGACAAGCAGGTGCCGGTGGTGCTGGGTGAGCATGTGTCGACCGACGCGGGTACCGGAGCGGTGCATACCGCCCCCGACCACGGGATGGAAGATTTCGAGGTGGGACAGGCCTACGGCATCGGTACCCTGAGTCTGGTGCAGGCCGACGGCACCTATACCTCGGCGGCCGGCGAATTTGCCGGTGTGCATGTGTACAAGGCCGATGAGCCGGTGTGTGCCGCGCTGACCCGCGCGGGCAAGCTGGTGCGCTCTGAAAAATTCAGCCACAGTTACCCCCATTGCTGGCGCACCAAAACCCCGCTGATTTACCGGGCCACGCCGCAATGGTTCATCAGTATGGACCAGAAAAATCTGCGCGCCGACGCGCTGGAGGCGATCCAGGGGGTGCGCTGGGTGCCCGGCTGGGGCAAGAATCGCATCGAGGCGATGATCGAGCAGTCTCCCGACTGGTGTATTTCCCGCCAGCGCACCTGGGGCGTCCCGATTACCCTGTTTATCCACAAAGAAACCCAGGAACTGCACCCGGACACCAGCGCACTGATCGAAAAGGTGGCGCAGCAGATTGAAGTCGATGGTATCGACGCCTGGTATGAACTGGATGCCACCGAATTGTTGGGGGCCGATGCCGCTCACTACGACAAGGTGACCGACACCCTCGACGTGTGGTTTGATTCCGGGGTCACCCACGAGGCGGTGTTGCGGCCGCGACCGGACCTGGGTCAGTTCCCGGCCGACATGTATCTGGAGGGTTCCGACCAGCACCGGGGCTGGTTCCAGTCGTCGCTGAAAACCTCCATTGCCATGAACGGCGTCGCCCCCTACAGGCAGGTACTGACCCACGGCTTTACCGTGGACGGTCAGGGGCGCAAGATGTCCAAGTCCCTCGGCAATGTCATCGCTCCCCAGGAAGTGATGAATGAGCTGGGCGCAGACATTCTGCGCCTGTGGGTCTCGGCCACCGATTACAGCGGCGAGATGACGGTGTCCAAAGACATCCTGCGACAGGCGGCCGACGGTTACCGGCGCATCCGCAACACCGCCCGGTTCCTGCTGAGCAACCTCACCGGTTTCGAGCCGGCGGAGCACCAGGTGGCGCCGGAAAACATGCTGTCCCTGGATCGCTGGATGGTCGACCGCGCCCTGCGCCTGCAGGAAGAGCTGCACCAGGATTACCAGAATTACGATTTCCTGCGCATCTATCAGAAGCTGTACAGCTTCTGTGAAGCCACTCTGGGTGGTTTTTACCTGGACATCATCAAAGACCGTCAGTACACCACTCAGGCCGACAGCCTGGCGCGGCGTTCCTGTCAGACCGCCCTGTACCACGTGGCAGAAGCGCTGGTGCGCTGGATCGCGCCCATTCTGAGCTTTACCGCCGACGAAATCTGGCAGCACCTGCCGGGCGAGCGTGGCGACACCGTATTTTACGAAACCTGGTACGCCGGCCTGACCGCGCTGCCCGACGATGAAGCCAAGGGACGGGAGTATTGGGGGCGTTTGCAGAGCGTTAAAGACGCGGTCAACAAGTGCCTGGAAGACGCCCGCGGCCGGGGCGAAATCAAAGGTTCCCTCAGCGCCGAAGTCACCCTGTATTGCGACGACGAGCTGACCGCAGACCTGACCCGGTTGGGCGAAGAACTGCGCTTTGTGCTGATCACCTCGGAGGCCGGGGTCAAGCCGCTGGCCGAGGCCGGTGACGCCGCCAGCACCGGTTACCCGGGCCTGAAAGTAAGGGTGACCGCCACCGAAAAAACCAAGTGTGAGCGCTGCTGGCATCATCGCAGCGATGTGGGCGCGGTGGAGACCTATCCGGATCTGTGTGGGCGCTGCATCAGCAACGTGGAAGGCGCGGGCGAGACCCGTGCCTTTGCCTGATGGACGCCACCATGACCGACGTTAAGGCCGGTGGCTCCATGCTGCGCTGGCTCTGGCTGACGGCCCTGGTGGTGATCGCCGATCTGACCACCAAGGCACTGGCCACGGCGTCCCTGGTGTACGCCCAGCCGGTACCGGTGATGCCGTCGTTCAACCTGACCCTGCTGCACAACACCGGGGCGGCGTTCAGTTTCCTCGCCGGGGCGGCGGGTTGGCAGCGCTGGTTTTTTATCGCACTGGCCGTGGGAGTCAGCATCGGTCTGGTGGCCTGGCTGCGCACCCTGCAACGGCACGAAACCTGGACCGCCGTCGCCGTTGCGCTGATTCTCGGCGGTGCCCTCGGAAACCTGTACGACCGGGTCATGCACGGTTACGTGGTCGATTTTTTGCACTTTTATTGGCAGAACCACCATTTTCCCGCGTTCAATCTGGCCGATGTGGCCATCACCGTCGGGGCGGCAATGATGATTCTGGACGTATTCCGCAAACCCTCCGCAGCCGCAGGAAAGGAGTAACAGTTACCCATGAGCGGACTTTCAATTGATCAGGGCACCCGCGTCACCTTGCACTTTGCCCTCAAATTTACCGACGGTCAGGTGGTTGATTCGACCTTTGACAAGGCGCCAGCGGTGCTGGAAATAGGCGATGACAACCTGCCGGAAAATTTCGAGGCCTACCTGATGGGGCTGCAGGCCGGGGACCAGGCCAGCTTTGAGGTGCCGCCCGAGAAAGGCTTCGGACAGAGCAACCCCAATAACGTGCAAACCTTCAAGCGTTCGGAATTCAGTGCGGATATGGTGCTGGAACCCGGGGTGGTGATTTCCTTTGCCGACGCCCGTCAAAGCGAGCTGCCCGGAGTGGTCAGCCGGGTGGAAGGCGATGAGGTGGAAGTGGATTTCAATCATCCGCTGGCCGGACGTACACTGGTATTTGAAGTCAAGATCATTCAGGTGGAGTTGGCGCAGCCAGCCCACTGATTCCGATAACACAGGCAGGCTATTATGCAGATTCGACTCGCTAACCCCCGTGGATTCTGTGCCGGTGTAGACCGCGCCATCGAAATCGTCAATCGGGCGCTGGAGGTCTTCGGTGCCCCCATTTACGTGCGTCACGAAGTGGTGCACAACCGCTACGTGGTGGATGATCTGCGCAACCGCGGGGCGGTGTTTGTCGATGAACTGACCGAGGTGCCCGACGACCATCTGGTGATTTTCAGCGCCCACGGCGTTTCCCAGGCGGTGCAGAACGAAGCCGCCCGTCGGGGCTTGAAGGTGTTTGACGCCACCTGTCCGCTGGTCACCAAGGTGCACATGGAAGTGATGCGCTTCAGCCGGGATGGCCGCGAATGCGTACTGATCGGTCACCACGGCCACCCTGAAGTGGAAGGTACCATGGGCCAGTACGACCACAGTACCGGTGGCGACATCTACCTGGTGGAAAACGAGCGCGATGTGGAGACCCTGGAAGTCAAAGACCCGTCCCGACTGGCGTACGTAACCCAGACTACCTTGTCCATGGACGACACCGCCCGGGTCATCGATGCTTTGCGGGCGCGTTTCCCCAAAATCGAAGGCCCCCGCAAAGACGACATCTGCTACGCCACCCAGAATCGCCAGGACGCCGTCAAACAACTGGCCGGCGACTGCGATCTGATGCTGGTGGTCGGTTCCCCCAACAGCTCCAACTCCAACCGGCTGCGGGAGCTGGCCGAGCGCATGGGTACCCCCGCCTACCTGATCGACGAAGCCGCGCAGATTGATCCGCAATGGCTCGACGGCAAAACCTCCGTCGGCGTCACCGCCGGCGCTTCCGCGCCGGAAGTGCTGGTCAACGACGTCATCAACCGCCTGCGTGAGCTGGGTGGAGACGAACCCGAGGAGATCGCCGGCCGGGAAGAAAACATCGTGTTTTCAATGCCGAAGGAACTGCGGATTAACACTGTAAATCTTTAATGCCCCTCGCCTTTGTAACCGTGTTTCATCCAGCTTCAGTCTGTGATGGGTTTCACGTTTCCGCAAGTGATCCTGCCACTTGTCTTTAGACGCGAACCGCTCATCGTCTTGGCATAGATCCGATGAGCGGTGCTGGTTATCGTCTCCCTATCTTTTTCGGAAGTGAGTGTATGTCCATAAAAAGGCAAATCTTCGGTTTTACCCTGGTCGAATTGATGGTCACCTTGGCCCTGGTCGGGGTGGTCGCAGCATTTGCTGTCCCTTCGTTTTCGACAATGATCGCCAACAACCGTCTGGTGAGCGCTTCCAACGATATTGTCGGTGTATTGAACTACGCGCGAAGTGAAGCGGTAAAGTCGGGACGTCAAGTGATCGTGAGTCCGACGGATGGCGTTGATTGGACCAATGGTATGAGCGTCTGGGTGGATCGCAATGCCAACGGTTCCATGCAGGCGTCTGAGGAATTACGCCGGACCACTGGGGGGACCGGGGCGGTGAGCATTACCTCCTCATCGCCCAGTTTTTCGTTTACCGGAAATGGACTCCTGCCCACCGGCTCCGTGGCTGTGACGATTCAGGTATGCGATGGACGCGGTGGCGAGCCGGGCAGCTCTATAACAATTACCCTGGGTGGGCGTATTCGCTCGGAGGCCCTGACATGCGCATAGCAACAGCTTATACCCAGAGTGCGCGTCGTGAAAGTGGCTTCACGATGATTGAAATTCTCGTGGCGATGATCATTCTTGCCATCGGGCTGCTTGGCGTGGCCGGGATGCAGGCCTGGTCATTGAAGCAGGGCGGAAACTCCGGCATCCGCTCCCTTGTAACCATGCACGCGTACGACTTGTCAGAAAGGATGCGGGCGGAATCAGATGATCTTACCGTTTTCGAGAAGACATCATCCGCAACCTGTGAAGATTGTCACCCCAAATTGAGTGCCTGGCAAACCCGTTTGCTTGAAGACGTGCCTACTGCCGTGACAGCAGTGGATGTAACCACCAATGCCAATCTTGCATTTGCGGAAATTACCGTGGATTGGACAGAACGGGGTATGGGCAATGATGCACTTGCCCAAAGTTATACCTTGTATGTGAGGCTGAGATGATATCGCCGATTTCCCGTCAAAAAGGACTGTCGATCGTAGAGCTTATGGTGGCCTTGACTCTGGGCCTGATATTGACTGCCGGGCTGGTGCAGATTTTCGCTGGAAATCAGCGTTCATTTATTGTGGGTGAGGCGAGTAACCGGGTCCAGGAAACAGGCCGGATGACTACTGAAATTCTCAATCAGGCGGTGCGCAATGCGGACTACTGGGGGTGTATACCCAGGGGGGCCGTGGCGAATAAACTCGATGATACCGATCCGGCCTACCAGGCTGCGGAGGATCTGTTCAGCTTTTCTGATGGTTTTTATGCCTATCAAAGCGATGGTACGACACCCGGATTGGCGGGCACGGACGCCCTTATACTACGGGGTGTCGGTGGTTCTGGAAACGTGCAGATTACTGAGGTTATGCCGAACTCGTCCGCTAACCTCAAAGTGAATACCGTGGCCGGAATTGCAGTTTCGGACATCTTGCTGATCAGTGATTGTATTGCCGGTGATATATTCCAGGTGACCCACCTGCAGACGGGGGCCAACCCGGGTATTGGTGCCAATAGCGGAGGCTCGGTCAAGCCGGGTAATAGTCATCCGAGGGGGGGAGTCGACGTAACGGTTGATAACAATTGTCCTCCAGGTAACCCTGCCAACTGCATGTCGAAACAATACGACCAAGCCGCTCAAATTTACAATCCTTACTACTACCGTTTTTTTCCTGAGCGCCGATGCGAATGGGCGCCGGGCTCTGTTCCGGCAAAGTGGCGCGGATGCCCCCCAGGAAGTCATGGACGGGGTTTGGGACTTGCAACTACGGGTTGGTATCGACTCCGGTCTATCCAATGGGGAAGTCACACAGTGGATAGAGATCGATGGGCCAACGGCTCTCACTGCGGCGGCGGCGGCCGACGTTGTCGCGGTTCAGATGTCGATCCTTGCGCGATCACCTGCCAACAATACTGTCGATGCGCCGATGGAGTTGTGTTACCCCTCCTGGACAGACTGCTCGGGCGGTCCGAATTTCGACGTGGCTGCGGAAATAGCGGCCGATTCGAGGCACCTTTATCGCGTATTTACAACCACGGCCACCATTCGCAACCGGATATTAAAAGTTGAGCAGAATGAAAGTTAAACATAGCAGAACACCAGAGCATCAGCGGGGTGCCGCTTTGCTTACCAGTCTGTTGATCCTGCTAATTCTGAGTTTGCTGGCGGTGTCCAGTATGCAGAACAGCAGCATGCAGGAACGCATGGTTTCTGCCCAGCGCGAAGGTTATATGGCAATGGAGGGCGCAGAACTGGCTTTGCGGGAAGCTGAAAGGGCCATCGATGCGCTCGCTAGCCCCTCCGGGTTTGACGCCATGGATGGCTTTTACGAAACCGGGACCGCGCCCCGTGGCACGGGCGTGTTCGCCGCCGGTGTCTGGGCAGGCGGAAACTCGGTCGCTGTTCCCGTACCCCTGGTTAATGGTAACCCTCTGTTTCCCGAGGCGCCAAGGTACCTGGTTGAGTTTGTCGGCGATGCTCAGCTAGAAATCGGTAAGGAATCTGCCGATGTCAATATGACCAACTACACCCACGAGACCGGCGCGACAGTGGCCAAGGCATTCCGGATCGTGGCGAGAAGCACCGGGGCGACCGGGGAAGGCCAGCGAATCCTTGAAGAATATTACCGGCGCGAGTTTTAACGTGCTGGCAGGAGGCATGAAGATGAAGGGAATTTACAGTCGAATCTGGCACGCACTGATCGGACTCAGCGTCTGCCTGCCGACCGCGGGTTATGGCAGTGTGCCTTTTTCCGACACCCCGCTGTTTATAGCCGGGTCGGTGCAACCGAACATCGTTTATGCGGTCGATGACTCGGGCAGTATGGATTTTGAAATAGTGAGCCGCTACTACTCAGGCAGCAGTCGATATTTGTTCAACAGCGGCAATGTCAGTGACAGCAACCACGGCGGTTGGCTGACAAACACCGGCGCCAATGGCCAGGTGCCGTTTACTCGCCGGTACTATTTTTTGCGATCTTCGGATTACAACGCGGCGTATTACAACCCGGATTCGGTGTACGAACCCTGGCCGAACTCGTCCAGCATGGCCTTCACAAATGCCAACCCTGAGAAAGCTCCGTATGAGCCGACCTCCTCAAAAAGCAGGACCCTGGATCTGACCGAGGACACCAAGGATACGGGCGACAGGGAGTTCTACCCCGCCACCTATTTTACCAGAGTAGAGCACAACACCCTGTCGTTCGAATATAACGACAAGACCTATCAGTGTGGGGCAGGTAATGCATACATCGTCTGGCTGAACTATCCGGCTCGCTTTAAATTCACCGACGGGGTGGTCGGGTTTGGTCCGGATGATGCCTGCCTGCAAAAGGTGGAGATACCGGAAGACACCGATCAGATGCAGAATTTCGCCAACTGGTTCACTTATTATCGCCGGCTACACCATGCAACGCGTGGCGCAATCGCGGAGTCGCTAGAGGGGCTGTCGGGCATAAGGGTTGGCACTTTTTGGATCCATAATCGTCGCGACGTACCCATGGCCGATCTTGATACCGAAAAAGCGGTGTTCCTCGAAGACACCTACAAGCGGTTTGGACCCGGGTTTGGTGGTGGTGGCACACCGCTCAGGGCAGCGCTGGTGCATGCTGGAAAGCAGTTTGATACCAACAAAAAACTGATCCAGGCGGAATGCCAAAAAAACTTTACCCTGCTTTTTACCGATGGGTTCAATAACGCGAGCATCTCTGGCATTGGCAACGCCGATGGTAACCAGGGTTCGCCTTATGCTGACTCTGCCTCGAACACCCTGGCGGACATTGCCATGCACTATTACCAGCGGCAACTTCGGAGCGGCGACTTCCCCGCCGGTAAGGTTCGGCTTCCCGAAGCGTGTTATAAGCAGGAAAACGATCCGGGATACAGTAACCTCGAGCAGAAACGGGTGGAAAAATCCGATCCTTCTTACGACCCTTCGGTAGACTGCAACAGCGATCTGCATATGAATACGTATACGGTGGGCTTTGGTGCAACCGGCAAAGAATTCGTTGGTAAAGGTTATTCCAGCGTTCAGGATGTATATGCCTCGCCGCCGGACTGGAGCAAACTCGGTAAGGTTGACGACTGGAGTGAGGACCAGATCGACGATCTTCTCCATGCTGCGGTCAATGGGCGCGGTGAGTTTTACAATGCAAACAGCGTTGATGAACTGAGAGCCGCCATCTCTGCTGCCATCCGGGATATTGTTCGTTCGACCGGCAGTGCGACGAATGTTACCTTCAATACGGCCACACTGGAACAGGGCAGTGAGGTGTATACAGCGTCCTTTAACAGCGGTGACTGGAGCGGGTCGGTTGCCGCAAGGTCCCTGAACCCGGTTACCGGGGGTATCGGTGGCACTTTATGGGATGCGGCCGTCGAATTGAAGAATAAGAGCCCCGACGACCGGTTTATCGTCACCCACAATAACGGTGGCGTACTCTTCGTGTGGAACCGGTTATCCACCGCGCAGCAAGGCGATCTCAACGGCCCTGGCAACGACAATCTCGGCCCCGACCGGCTAGCCTATATTCGTGGGGACCGGTCCCGGGAAAGCGGCCTTTTCCGGAAGCGTTCAACGCCGCTAGGGGATGTCGTGAACTCCTCGCCCGTGTACGTCGGCGTCCCAGCCAGCGGCTGGCCTGACCGCGACCCTTTTGGAGTTGCGTCCACCGGTCGTTATTCGACGTTTAAACAAGCAAAAACAGGCCGCACGCCCATGGTTTATGCCGGAGCAAACGACGGTATGCTGCATGGTTTTAATGCGGAGACGGGAGAAGAACTCGTCGCCTATATTCCGAGCTTTGCTTATTCGGAGGCTGCTAAGTCGGGACTCAATTATCTGAGTGATCCCGGCTATAACCACCGATTTTATGTAGACCTGTCTCCCGCTGTCTCGGATGTCTATATAGGCGATGCAAATGGCAGCAACCCAGACTGGCGTACCGTAATGATCGGCGGTATGCGTTCAGGCGGACGAGGTTTGTTTGCTTTGAATATCACCGACCCATCCAGCTTCGACGGTAGCTCCACAGCTGCTGAAGACCTTGTGATGTGGGAGTTTTCCCATCCGGATTTGGGATACATTACCGAACCACCGATGATATCCCTGGTGAAATGGGGCAACAATGATTATCGCTGGAGTGCCTTGGTGCCCAACGGTTATAACAGCGATAACGGCAAAACCGGCTTGTTTGTACTTGATATCCAAGGCGGACAAAATGGTTGGAGCGAAGGCTCGGACTTTCACTTTATTGAACTGGAAGCCAGCGGGACCGGCCTGTCTCCACTTCGCGCCGTCGATTACCAGGACGAAAACGGTACCGCTGCCCGTGACGGAATTGTGGATCGGGTGTATGCGGGGGATCTGGATGGCAACCTGTGGGCAGTGGACCTGTCAACCGGGTCCACCAAGACGTGGGGAAGTGTACACCGTTCCGGCAATGGCAAACACGCCAGCAATAAGCCATTGTTCGTTGCCAAAGACGATTCGGGGAACCCCCAGCCGATTACGACTGCCCCCGTCATGGGAAGAAATATTTTTAACACCTACGGCGGTCAACCGAATCTCTTTGTGTTTTTCGGTACGGGGCGTTATCTGACCAATACTGACCCGGCCAGTAAGGCGACTCAGAGCTTTTACGGAGTGTGGGACGAAGGAGAGACGGTTACACGATCGCAACTGGCCGCTCGCACGATCACTGAATTTACTGTATCAGGCCGGGATGTGAGAACGGTCGACGGGGCGGCCGTTGACTGGACCGACAAGTCTGCGTCAGCCAAGAAAGGTTGGGTTGTGGATTTCACAACTGAGGAGGGCGAGCGGGTGATCGCAAGCCCACTGGTCAGAGGTGAGTACGTGCTTTTCAATACGGTTACGCCAAGTCAAAACCCGTGTCAGAGTGGCGGAACCAGCTGGACAATGGCGTTGCGATTCGACGGTACCACCCCGCTACAGGCCGTATTTGATCTGAATAACGACGGCAAGGTTGACTCGGATGATCATATTGTCGGTGGTGTGAGGTACGGTGATGCGATGATTCTCAACTCTAACATTTTAGGCAATAACCTCTATCGACAGGCCTCTGATGGGAAGATTGATCAGACCAAAGTAAATTTAGGAGGAAGCAGTTCAATGGGGCGTTCGGGCTGGCGGGAGATATACGAGGAATGAGGAGCATAGGTTCAAGCATGATTAACAGAATACGACTACCGCAGCGGAGTGCCGGCTTTACCTTGATTGAGTTGATGATTGTAGTGGCGATCATCGGCATCATTGCAGCCATCGCATATCCGAGTTATCAGGAGCAGGTAAGAAGCACCCGTCGTGCCGATGCGCAAGGCGCATTGGTCTCGTTTGCCAATGCTATGGAGCGATTTTATACCCAAAACAACTCCTACATTGGCGCCGATGGAGGCGCTGCTGCCATCAGTGATACCTTGACCGCCCCGGCCGCATCGGTGTTCGCCAGTGTATCGCCCACCGATGGTAATCCGGTATACAACCTGCGTATCTTCAACCTTACCGCAAACGCATATGAGTTAAGGGCCGTACCCATAGCAGGTGGCCCCCAAGCCGGTGACGGGTTTCTTCAATTGCGCTCAAACGGTGCGCGGGGCTGGGATGCGGATAATTCTGGAAATCTCACGGCGGCGGAACAAACCTGGTCTAATTAGGGCTTTCCCGTCGGGACTCACCCGTGGTCCCGCTATCCAGTCACTATAACCCTTTTTTTCTTTTTCATTGACAGCCGCATAGGCCGAAACCTGACCTCCACCCCCGTGCCCGGTGGCTGGGGGGCCATCTTTGCACAACTGTTCTCAGCTCTATATTCAACCGCCTGAAGCCCGCGGCCCCGCCGCCGGGCACCCCTGACTGAGCGCTGCATCACACTTCCAGCCATGCTGCTACCGCTTGTCAGCAGAATCGAACCGCTCGTCGCTTTTCCACCTATGACGTTACAAACGTTGACTAATCTGCAACTAGTTCATAACGGAAGTGAACCTATGTTAATGATACGTCGGATCTCGGGTTTTACCCTGATTGAGTTGATCGTCACCCTGGCGGTGGCCGCAATTCTTGTCGGTCTGGTGGCACCGTCCTTTCAAAACCTGATGCGCAACAATCAGGTCACCACCGAAACCAACTCCTTACTTTCTGCATTCCAGCTTGCCCGCAGCGAGGCGGTCAGGCGGGGTGGCCCCGTCTCTATCCTGAATGAACCCGGTGGGTTTGGTAATGGCTGGTGCGTTATAGCAGCGGCCCTGGGGGGCGTCGACTGTGATGACGCGGCCGTCATCAGACGGTTCCCCGCAACCAATGGTGTAAGTGTCAGTCAGGGTGCTCTCACCGGCGTGACCTTTGACGAACGTGGCTACCAGGCGGCGCCCGGCACCGACGTCAGCATTGAGTTCGAACCGCTGGATTGCGCGCCCGGCAGTACCCGCATGCGCCGCGTGTCCGTGTCACCGGCCGGTCGCGCAACGGTCATTCTGGACGATTGCACCTAAAGGGGGTGGCATGAACAGCATTCATTGGCAGGGCAGGCGCCAGGCATCGGGCATTGCACTGATAGAGGTGTTGGTTGCGGTGCTGGTGCTGGGAATCGGGTTGCTGGGGATGGCCGCCATGCAGGTGCAATCAAGCCAGATGACCAACGGTGCCGAGCAGCGGACGCAAGCCATTCTGCTGACGGCAGACATGATGGACAGAATCCGGGCCAACCGGGGCAATCGCGCGGACTACGACGGTGTCGCGGTCGATCCGGATGCCACCGACTGTGCCACCGACTATGCCCCCGCTGGTGGGGCAACGGTGAGCGCCAATGACATCACGGAATGGTCAAACCTGGTGGTGTGTCTGCTGCCGGAAGGTACCGGAACTGTGGAGGTAGATAACGCAACCGGAGAGGTGACGGTGACCATTGACTGGACAAAGGCCGACGCGGATGGCGTCGCGGTGACCCTGAGAACGGTGATTTAATCATGACACCCAAAGCAAGTTGTAAAAAGGTACCTGACCGCGTGGCCCCGGCAGGGCAGCCGATGGCGGGTATGTCCCTCATCGAATTGATGATCGCACTGCTGCTGGGCGTCATTTTAACACTGGGGGTTACCCAGGTTTATCTGGGCACCAGCCAGACCTACCGGTTAACCGATGCGATTGCCCACAGCCAGGAGAACATCCGTTTTGCCACCTCGATGATGCAACGGGACATCCGCGGGGCTGGCGGGTTGGCGTGCCTGCGGGATGCCGACGATCTGATCGTCAAGCTCCAGGGCACGCGGGTTGTGCCTGTTGGCGAGGGCGTGCTGGGCTGGGAAGCCGACGGCACCGGACTGGGCGATGCGCATAATGTCACCGCTGCTCTGGCTGCGGATGCTTCCGGTTGGTCCGCCGGGGGCGGCGCGGGTGCGTTCCCGGCAGAATTGGTGGGCGCGGTGGTGGCCGGCACCGACGTGCTGCTTGTGAACAGTGCCGAGACCTTGCCCGTTGGGGTAACCGGCAGCTCCGCGAACAGCATCAATGTGGATGGCGCCAATGGCATCCCCTCGGGGCGGATTATTTTGGCGGTCACCGACGATTGTGCCGCCGGCGAACTGTTTCAGAAAGCCAACAATGCCACAGACAATTTCCTCACCCTCGCCGATGCGAGTTTCAGTCCGGGCAACTCACCCGCCACGTTTACCCTCACCTACAACGCCGGCGCCAAGGTGGTCGATTACAGCACCACCGCCTACTACGTCGGTATCGGCACCTCCGGTGCGCCGTCGCTGTTCCGCAGGCGCCTGGACACAGGCCCCGAAGGTCCGCAGGAATTAGTCGAAGGAGTGGAGTCCATGCAGGTTTTGTACGGGGTCGCCACCGGCCCGTTTAAACGCGCGGATCTGTATACCACCGCAGACAACGTCACCAATTGGGAGAATGTCGCCAGTATCCGGGTCGCCTTTATGGTGCGCAGTGAAGATGGCGCCAACAGCGAAGCGCTCACCCGGGTGTTCAATTTGCTGGGCACCGAGGTGACCACAGCAACCGACCGCCGGGCGCGACTGGTTGCAACCTCCACCATTGGTATCAGGAACCGCCTGGAGTGACCGCCATGACTCGTGATAACTCAAGTTCGACCCAAAGGGGCAGTGTGCTCATCGTGTCGTTGATCATGTTGCTGCTCATTTCATTGATCGGGGTGGGCAGCATGCAAAGCACCTTGCTGCAGGAGCGCATGGCCGCAAACCTCCACGACCGTAACATTGCCTTCCAGGCCAGTGAGCGGGCGCTGCGGACCGGCGAGCTCTGGCTGGCGCCCAACGCCCTGTCGGCGCTGACCAACGACCGGCTGGCTAATCCGGAGGTTTGGGATGGCACTGGTGCCGGGGCGGTGACCGTCGTATCCGGGGATGGGCAGTTATCCGCCGACCCGGCCTACCACGTGGGCTGGGTGGCGGTGTTTTGCCCGGGCCTGCAGGCGGGCGCTGCCTGCTTCGACCGATTTGCGGTGACATCACATGGACAGGGAGGCACAGCCACCTCCGTATCAATTTTGCAATCAACGTTTATGCCGGAACCCCTGTGATGTGCACAGAGACCTCGGGTTTACGTTGGCAGGGAGAAGACTAATGACACCTGACCGAAGCTCATTCATGCGGCGCCTGCGCACCGGGTTACTGTCCTGTGTGTTCGGTGTGCTGACCCTCAACTCGGCCCTCGCGGCGTCGGTGCAGATTGCCGATGTACCGCCGTTTCTTGGCGGCTCGGTGGCGCCGAATATCATGTTCATCATTGACGATTCGGGCTCCATGCAATTTGAGGTGCCTGAAAGCGATGACGTGCACGGGACCCGCTATCTGTTCCCGCCCGTCAGTAATATGTATGGAAGTAGTATTTATTCAAATCGTATCTTCACGTTTGAGGATGGCAATGAATACAACCGCTATTTCCGCTCTGCCGCCAACAACCCGTTTTTTTACGACCCCACCAAAACCTACCAGCCCTGGTTCAAGGGGGATCGCTCACAGTGGCCCCAGGCCGATCCTGAAGCGGCGTATTACTTTCCCGGGCGTACCGGGTCCGCAACGCTGAATCTGACGGTCAAGCACAGTCATAGTGCCTGGAAGAATAACAGCGGTAATAACGATAATACGAAGCGCGATTTTTGGCCCATCACCTATTACGTGCTCAAAGATCCGGATGACGATCCGTGGGACGAAGACAGTTACACCCGTTATCAGATTCGGGGCAATAAAGGTTATGTGAATGACGATCTGGATGACGATGACGAATACGAGGTGTCGGAATTCCAGCACGACGGGGTTACCCGCACGGTCGCGGAAGAAAAGCAGAACTTTGCCAACTGGTTTACCTACTACCGGTCGCGCACTCTGGCGTCGAGGGCGGGCATTGGCAACGCCTTTTCGAAGCAGGGCGAGGGCATGCGCGTCGGTTACGGTCGCCTCAATAAAGGGTCTGAAAAAATTGACGGCGTGAGCACCTCGGTCATCGTCAATGGCGTGCGCCTGTTCAAAGACGCTGATCGGGAGAGTTTTTTCGACCGCTTGTATACCGATGGTGTGCCCGCTCAGGGCACCCCCCTGCGCGAAGCGCTCTATCAGGCGGGCAGGTATTTTGAACGCAAGGACGACGCCGGCCCCTGGGCGGCGGAACCCGGGGGCACTAAAACCGCCGACCACCTTGAGTGCCGCCAGTCGTTCACCATCCTGATGACCGATGGGTACTGGAGCGGGTCCCTGGCAAACACAGTCGGCAACGTGGATGGCAAGAGCGGCGCGGCGATCGGTGAATATAAATACCAGCCGGAGTCCCCGTTCAAGGATACCCACAGCAATACCCTGGCCGACGTGGCCATGCATTTCTGGGCGCGGGATTTGCGGCCGGACCTGGCCAACGAAGTCCCCGTCAGCAGCAAAGCTGGCAACATCAACCCGGCGTTCTGGCAGCATATGGTGACCTTTGGCGTCGGGCTGGGGGTGACCGGCAGCATTGATCCGGCCACTGCGTTCAGCGCCATTGCCACCGGTGACACCATCAACTGGCCAGATCCCGAGAACAGCGACCCCGCCAAAGTCGACGACCTGCTGCATGCCGCCGTCAATGGCCGGGGGGGCTTTTTCAACGCCGCCGATCCGGATACCTTTGCCCAGGAGTTGACCGGTGTGCTGACCGACATCGTCTCGCGGGTAGAGGAGTCGTCCACTTCCGCCGCAGCCAGTTCTGCGGTGCTGAGGAAAGACGCCCTGAGCTACTCCGCGGGCTTCCGCAGTACCGACTGGAGTGGTGCCCTGCAGGCGGCGGAAATCCTGGCCGGCGGGGCGCGGGGACGGCTGATCTGGGATGCCGAATACGGTCTCGAAAATAAAGGAGCCGCCGGCCGTGCCTTGTTCACCCACAACGGCGCGGCAGGGGTTGAGTTTAAGGCCTTGGGGAGCTTGTCGGCGCAACAGCAGGCGGCGCTGAATACTGCGACCGACAATTCCACCGACAATCTGGGGCAGGCCCGCATTGATTGGCTGCGTGGCAGCAACTCTGCCCACGCGTCCTTCCGCGATCGTCTGTATGTGCCATCCACCGGCGGCACCAGCCGGCTGCGATTGCTGGGCGACATCATCGGCTCGAACCCCCAGTTTGCCGGCAAGACCAACTTCGGGCATCGCCGCTTGCCGGGTGCGGAAGGTAAATCCTATGCAGCCTATCGGGCGAGTACCGAGTACCAGAGCCGGCCCGATGTGATTTATGTCGGCGCCAATGATGGCTATTTACACGGTTTCCACTCGCTCACCGGCGAGGAATTGTTTGCCTATTTGCCCGGTGAGCTGATCGAACCGGAGTCCGGTAAGGATTTTGCACCCATCAATGCGCTGATGGAGCCCAACTACCACCACCGGTATTTTGTTGACGGCACACCCACCATCGGGGATGCCTATCTCGATGGCCAGTGGAAGTCGATTCTGGTGGGCACTATGGGCGCCGGTGGCAAAACCGTTTTCGCCCTGGATGTCAGCGATCCAGCCAACTTCGCCGGGAGTGACGTGCTGTGGGAGTTTACCGACCCTGAACTGGGGCAGGGGGTGACGGCTGCGCAAATTACCCGTCTGGATTCGGGCACCTGGGTGGCCGTGTTTGGCAACGGCTATAACAGCGCCTCCGACCAGTCGGTCCTGTTTGTTGTCGACCTGAAAGACGGCTCCCTGATCGCCCGCCTCGAAACCGGCGAAGGAACGGCCACCAACCCGAACGGCATGGCGCCGCCCGTCATTCTGGTAGACCCGCACACCGGCATCGCCAAGGCCGCTTACGCGGGCGACCTGCAGGGTAATTTATGGCGGGCTAGCCTGGCGGCCAGCAACCTGGGCGGGGGTAAAGCTGTCACCAACCTGTTCACCGCCGAGCTGACGGATAACTCCCGGCAACCCATCACCTCGGCTCCGGCGCTTGCCCACAACCCCGGGGGCGGTCCGGGCGATCTTGTGGTCGTGGTTGGTACCGGATCCTACTTCCGGGTGACCGACAGCGGCGATAACCAGACCCAGAGTCTCTACGGTATTTTCGACAACGGAGCCGCCAATAACCTCACCCGGGGACAGTTGCTCAAGCAAACCATCACCGACCAGGCCGCCACGGATTACAAGGTTGATCGCAACGGCGTCATGACCACCGAGACCGTGGATGTCAGGGTTGTTTCGGCGAACAGTCTGAAGACAGGCGACCGGGGTTGGTACCTGGACCTTGGCAAGATAGCCGGTGAGCGGGTTGTCAGCAGACCGTCATTCCCGTCGGGTTACCCCGTAAAGCGGGTACGTTTCAGTACCCTGATCCCCGACAACAACGATTGTGGCGGTGGCCGGGATGGGTATCTGATGGACATTGATCTGCTGACCGGCGGGCAGACCGACAATGCGGTGTTTGATCTGAACCGTGACGGCAAATATACCACCGCAGACGCCCATGGCTCCGAAGTGGTGAATGGCATCAAAGGTGTGGTGTCCGGAGAGGAACTCAGGGTTGTGCTCGATAACAAAACGGATCTGTATATCGAGTCCGTGATCGTCGATTTGCCGGAGGATTATACGGGCCCGGTCGATCCGGTGGATCCGGACCCGGATGCAGATGACGACGATGACGAAGACGGCGATCCACCCTGTCAGGGGCCCGCGTGCGGTGAAGCTGAGGGGTACAATTTCGGCCGCCAGAATTGGGAAGAGTTTCGTTAACCGCTGATGCGTGGAGGTGCCCACCCGGGGCCTCCACGATCTCAAGGGTTCTTATAATGATGCGAATCACCAGAAAAACACCCACAACGAATCACGGTTTCACGCTCATCGAGCTTATGATTGCGGTCGCCATCATCGGCATTATCGCGACCATCGCGGTGCCCAGTTATCAGCGTTATGTGGAATCCACCCGGCGAACCACCGCCCAGGGGGATCTGCTGGAACTGGCTCAGTTTATGGAGCGGCGCTACACCAACGGGTACGACTACCGCGACGCGGACGGCACCGCCCCGGCGCTGCCGTTTACCGCGCAACCGAGGCAGGGCGGCCCGCAATTTTACCAGTACGGGTTCGAGGGCGCCGTAGCCCGGGAAACCTTTGTCCTGCAGGCCACGCCGGTGGGCGGGCAAAGCACGGAGGCGTGCGGCTGGCTGAGAATTGACCAGGCCGGCGCCAGGAGCAGCGAATCAGGCGATGCTGATTGCTGGCGCTAGCAGCACGCCCGGGCGGGCCATCAGTCACAAGTGATGGGCTTGCCCTGGGCATCCTCCACCTGGCCGTCCAGATCGGTATCCTGCGCCAACCGTGTTCTGCCCGGGAAACTGACAATGAGCCGGCGTATAAACCGCGGGTCACCGGAAGTGGGGCAGTAGGTCAGGTTGCCGAGGGTCCCTTTGGAGCCGCCGAGGGCATCAAACTGGAAGTAGCGGCGCTGGGCCGGCGCCGCCCGGAGGACACCGCCGGCGGCGCGGTCAAGCTGTTTGATAATGACCTCTCCCTGAGAGAGCGCACGACTATTGTCCGGGTCACGGAACACCGAAATGGGCCGGTGCCAGTCGTTGGAGCACTGGTTGGCCGCATCCAGGGGGCAAATGGTCACGATGGTGGTGCGGGTGATGGCTTCGGTTCGCGCAAACCTGAATAGCTGGCGTAATTCCTTTATCGCTGCATCGGCTCGCTGGGTGTGGATCATCGAGGGGGCTACAGAGGCTACGGAAAGGGCAATTGTGGCCATGACGAGCAAGGCAACACAAAGCTCAATAAGGGTCAGCCCCTTGGTCAAGCGAAAGGTTGTCATCTTCAATCCCTGAAGTGAGGTAGCCCGGACTTCCTGTCCTGGCAGTGAATGTTACTGCTTGAATCCAGTTAAAAACCGGCTGCAAAAATCCTTCGCCGGCTGAGTTCCTCCTTGCGCAGTGCGCGCTGTGGTCTATTCCATCTCCAGTTTCTTTAACCGGTACCGCAGCGCCCGGAAGCTGATCCCCAGCCGCTTTGCTGCCGCGGTTTTATTCCAGCGGGTGGCCTCCAGGGCTTGCTCAATGGCTTGTCGTTCGATGCCTTCCAGAAAGTTTTCCAGATCCATTGCACCGACCGGAATCGCCTGTGCCGGGCCCTCGGTGAGGTTGCCGGCCGGGGCGTCGGTTGGCGGGCCCTGATGGTTGAGGTGCAAATCGTCGGCACTGATGACAGCGCTGTCGCACAGGGTAAACGCCCGCTCCAGAATGTTTTCCAGCTCACGGATATTGCCCGGAAAGTGGTAGCGGCTCAGTCGGTCAATGGCCTCGGCCGAAAGCGTGGCTGCAGGACACTCGTACTCCGCAGCGATCCGGCCAAGGATGTGCTCGGCCAGCAGGGGGATGTCATCGGTGCGTTCCCTCAGCGGCGGTACATGTACGCCGATCACATTGACCCGGTAGTACAGGTCCTGGCGGAACTCACCCGCTGCCACCAGCGCTGACAGGTCTTTGTGGGTGGCACTGAGGATACGTACGTCTACCGGGTACTCCTGCGAATCACCCACCGGACGTACGGCCTTCTCCTGTATTCCCCGCAACAGTTTCACTTGCATGGCCACCGGCAGGTCGGCAATTTCATCCAGCAGCAGGGTGCCGCCGTGGGCGGCGCGAAACAGCCCCGCCTTGTTGTCGACGGCGCCGGTGAAACTGCCTTTTTTGTGACCAAAAAACTCACTTTCCATGAGTTCCGCCGGGATGGCGCCGCAGTTGACCGCCACGAACGGTGCATTTGCCCGCGGTCCTTGCTGGTGAATCATGCGGGCCACCAATTCCTTACCGCTACCCGATTCGCCGCTGATAAACACCGGCGCCTGGCTGCGTGCGAGCTTCTGGATCTGGCTGCGCAGGGATTGAATGCTTCTGGATTCTCCCAGAATCAGGCTGTCCCGGCTCGCAGGTGAAGGCGGGACTGTACTGGTGTCCGCCAACTTGAGGGCACTGTGGACCAGTTCGCGCAGACGTGGCAGCTCCACTGGCTTGGAAACAAAATCAAAGGCCCCGGCCTTGAGGGACTCTATCGCTGTATCCATGCTGCCATAGGCGGTGATCACCGCCACCGGTATCTGGGGGCGGTGCTGCTGGATCCAGGCCACCAGTTCAATGCCGTTGCCATCCGGCAGGTTCATGTCGGTCAGGCACAGGTGGATGGTTTCCGTTTCCAGGAACGCTTTGGCTGAGCGCACATCTTCTGCGGTGAGCACGGTGATGCCCATTCGCGTCAGGGTGATCTCGAGCAGATCACGAATGTCGGGTTCGTCGTCAACAATCAGCGCAATGTTATTGGTCATTAGTCACTACTGAGTCCAGTTCGTTTTAAATATCCAGCCGGCCGGTGCCGGTCGTTATCTAAAGCATTCGTCCATGGTGAGCGAAAATAATTCGAAAACAACACCCCGGCGGGGAGCCATCCAGTAACGAAAGGTGGGCCTGATTAGCCTCGCACAGTTCCCGCGCCAGATAAAGCCCGAGGCCGATGCCGCTGTGGCCAGTTGTGAAGAAGGGCTCAAATATGGAGGCCCGATGCTCGGGTTTCACCCCCGGGCCGTCATCCCGGATGTCAATGTACACCCGTTCACCGTCCGACGTGATGCCGGCCGTGAGGGACAGGGTCGCCCGGCCCGTCTGCTGGACACTGTAGTGCAAGCCGTTGTCACACAGGTTCATCAGCACCTGTTCGATCTGGCTGCGATCGAATCTGGCGATGGGCAGTCCTGCGGTGATGGCCAGGGTAATTTCCGGTGACGGCCGCTCACCGTGCAGCAGAGATTGGCGGTACTCCTGTACAAAGGTGGGCAGCCAGTCGTTGACGATGACCGGTTCGCTGTTGGGGGTTTGCCGGCGCGACAGGTCCAGGATGTTCTCAATGATCAGGTTGACCCGCCGTGAGTGGCGATGGATGATCTCGAGCATCTTGCGGTCGTGGGGGTCGGCGTGTTTCGATTCGCTCATCAACTGGGCGGCGTGGCTGATGGCCCCCAGCGGGTTGCGGACCTCGTGGGCGATGCCTGCGGTCAGGTGACCCAGAGAGGCCAGCTTCATTTGCTGCGCCTGCTGGGTCACTTTGCTCAGGTCGTCAATAAACACCAGAATAAGGTCGGCGCCCTGCTGGTCCAGCCTGGTAAAGTTGGCCTGCAGCAAGGGGGACGTGCTGCCCGACTGAAAGGGCGCTGTTTTTTGCAGTGGCGCTTGCAGCCAACTGTCCAGGCGTTCTCGGAGCGGCGCGGGCAGGGGTCGGCCCCGGGTGCTGGCGTGTATCGACGGTGGCGTGCCAAACAGCAGTTCATCCGCTGCCGCATTGGAAACCCTCACCGTGCCGTGTTGGTCGGTTACCATAATGCCGGTGCGCATGCGTTGAATGATTTGCTGATTGATCTTTTCCAGTTCGGCAATGCTTTTGGCGCGATCATCGGCCAGGGCTTCACTGCGGGTCATGCGATGGGTGATGTATTGCAACACAAAGGCGGCGAGGAAATACAGAATGCCCAGCGAGCCGGCCCGCACAATGACGTCGACATCTGTGCCCTGCGCGAGTACCGCCCAGCCTGCGAGGCCCAGTGAGCAGAGGGCCGCCAGGGCCGCATAAAAAGTCCCGATCCGGCTCGGGGTAAGAATATTTCCCGCCGCTACAGAGACAATGATCAGGTTCGCCATGGCGCTGGATATGCCTGTGCTGAAGAATAAAAACGCGTGCATAAAGAGAATGTCAGCCAGTATCGACAGGTTGATATGGCGCGCCTCGGGGCGAAAGCCGGACAGCAGCAGCAGGCCGATAAACCCGTTGAGGACCGCGTAGCCGAATACGCCGGCCTGGTAGGGGTCCAGCATGCGGATGTCAAAGTCGGTCGGCGCGATGATTGCGAACCCGATCAGCATGGCGCTGACCACCAACCGGTAGTTGTTGTAAATCCGGAACAGTCTGGTGCGCTGGCCGGCCTGTTGGGGGTAGGGGTGCCAGAAGGATGGGGTGTCGGGGTCTGTCAGGGCCATGGGTCGGTCGGGGTCTCTTATCCGGAGCAAATGGACAGGGCAGGGCTATCATAGCCCGTTACCGGAGCAGAGTTACAGGTGCATCACTCGGGCCGCGCCGGCGTGTCGGGCCAGGCGCACGCCTGGCGGGCAGGGCACGTGCGCACCGGGCAAGATGCGGGTGCCCCGCCAGCGGTCACCGGGGCCGTGCTCAGTTGCCCAACAGTCCGAAGGTCACCACATTAAGCAGCGAACGGTTTTCCCGCTTGAGTACGCTGGGTGTGAAATTGCGGTTGTCGTCGAAGGCGTCACTGTCCGGAAAATTCAGGGCAAGCAACTCAATGCCTTCGGCGGCGGCTTTGTCAAGATTCAGAAACTGGTAGGTTTCCACCAAGATAATCAGCGCTTCTTCCAGCGCCGGCGTGCTGGAAAAGTTTTCCACCACATAGCGGGCGCGGTTATTGGCGGCCACGTAGGCTTCCCGTTTGATGTAATAACGGGCGGCCTGCACTTCCAGATCGGCCAGCCGGTTACGGATCGCGATCATGCGCTGGCGGGCGTCGGCGGCGTATTCGCTATCCGGGTAGCGGTTGAGCAGCGTGGAAAAATCACTAAAGGCCTGTCGCTGCTCGCCGGGGTCCCGGGCGGCCACGTCCACGGCAAAGTAGCGTCCCGCCAGACTGATGTCCAGATTATAGGAAGCCAGACCGCGCATATACAGGGCGTAATCGGCGTGGTCGCTTTGCGGGTTCAGGCGTAAAAACCGGTCGGCTGCGGCCCGCGCGCCTTCCAGATCCAGGTTTTTGTAGCGGGCGTAGATCAGGTCCAGTTGCGCCTGTTCTGCATAGCGGCCGAACGGGTAGTAAGATTCCAGATAGTCGAGGTTGGTTTCGGCCTCATTGAAATTGCCGGCGTTCATGGCTGTGCGGGCGTTTTCGTAGTAGGTTTTTTCTGGCAGAACTTCTTCCTGCTGTTGGGACGCGCACGCACTGATCAGCAGCACGGCTAATGACAGAAGGAATAATCGAAACGCTGATCTCATGCCGGAATCCCGTATAATGAAGAAATAATCGATTGACCGTACATTGTAACGGGGTTAACGCTCCTTGTGCAGTAGCCGCTGCCCGGGAACCGGCGATTCCGTCCACAATGACACGCTCTTCCAACCTGACTGGGCACTTAATGACCTCTGATACCCGAATTACCGCAAGTTTTATCATCCCTCCCGAACTCAGCAACCGCCGGCTTGATCAGGCCGCGGCCACACTGATGCCGGAGCATTCCCGCTCGCGCCTGCAGAGCTGGATAAAAAGCGGTGCCCTGACAGTGAATGGCGCGACTTGCCGGCCCCGGGACAAAGTGATGCTGGACGATCAGTTGCGGCTGGATGCGGAGCCGGAAGCACAGGTAAGTTGGCAGGCGGAGGCCATTAGTCTCGACATTGTTTACGAAGATGAGCACCTGATCGTGATCAACAAACCTGCCGGGCTGGTGGTGCATCCGGCGGCGGGGCACATGGATGGCACTCTGGTCAACGCGGTACTGAATCATGCCCCGGAAGTGGAAAATCTGCCCCGTGCCGGCGTGGTGCATCGTCTGGACAAAGACACCTCCGGCATCATGGTGGTGGCCCGCAGTCTGACAGCACACACCTCTCTGGTGGATCAGTTGCAAACCCGCAGCATGGGGCGGGAGTATGCGGCGGTGGTGATCGGCACTCTGACCGGTGGGGCCACGGTGGATGCGCCCATCGGCCGCCACCCCCGGGAACGCAAAAAGATGGCGGTGGTGGCGACGGGCAAGCCGGCGGTCACCCATTACCGGCTGGCGGAGCGGTTTGCGGCGCACACCCTGGTGCACTGTCAGCTTGAGAGCGGGCGCACTCATCAGATCCGGGTGCACATGGCCCACGTTAAACACCCACTGGTTGGCGATCAGCTGTACGGCGGGCGTATACGCCTGCCCAAGGGCACCACAGAAGAGTTGCGGGCGGTGCTGTCAGGGTTCCAGCGACAGGCGTTGCATGCCCGGAAGCTGACATTGGAGCACCCCGCAAGCGGCGAGACCCTGAGCTGGGAGGCGCCTTTGCCGGATGACATGGACGTTTTGCTGGCGGCCCTGAGAACCCATTACCAAAACCGGGACAGCCGTGACTACTGAAGTGCCTCTGATTGTTGCAGACTGGCCGGCGCCGTCCCGGGTGCGGGCGGTGTCGACCCTGCGCATGGGAGGGGT
Organism: Marinobacter sp. X15-166B; assembly: GCF_001752365.1. GTDB lineage: Bacteria > Pseudomonadota > Gammaproteobacteria > Pseudomonadales > Oleiphilaceae > Marinobacter. The sequence continues at coordinate 2,029,292 of NZ_MEIY01000001.1, forward strand.
CAGTCAGGGACCTTGGGCATCTCTGAACCTCGGCACCCACGTGCAGGACGCGCCCCGCCACGTCAGCGTCAACCGGCAGCGGCTGGGTGACCGCCTGGGGGTGGCGGAGCCAGCGATCGGCTGGCTATCGCAGGTACACGGCACAGAGGTTGCCCCCTTGCCGGCAGAGGGGGTGCCGCAAGCCGATGCCAGCGTTACTTCTCACCCCGGTCAGGTGTGCGCCATCTTGACCGCCGATTGTTTGCCGGTGCTGTTCTGCAACCGGCAAGGTACCCGGGTTGCAGCAGCCCATGCCGGCTGGCGCGGGTTATCGGAAGGCGTTCTGGAGCGCACCCTGGCCGCGCTGGGCGCGCCCCCGGAAGAGATTTTGGCCTGGCTCGGACCGGCCATCGGTCCCGCAGTCTTCGAAGTAGGGCCAGAGGTGCGGGTCGCGTTTGTGGCCCGGCACCCGCAGACAGAGTCCGCATTTGTGCGTTCGGCCGGCGGCGGTGACCGCTATCTGGCGGATATTTATCAGCTGGCCCGTACACGCCTGGAACTGGCCGGGGTCAGTCAGGTGTATGGGGGAGGGTTGTGCACCGTGACTGACTCAACGCGTTTCTTTTCCTACCGCCGTGACGGCGTCACCGGCCGGATGGCCAGCCTGATCTGGATCGAACAGTAGCCGTCAATTTTCTGACGGCTTTGCCCCTGCCCGCTTGAAGTCCCCCCCAATGCCCCTACATTAATTAACAATGCGACACAGATTGAAAGTGCGTTAAGCCTTTTAACAATCGGGGATATGACCACTATGAGAATTGATAAACTGACCAGCAGGTTGCAGTCAGCGTTGGCGGAAGCCCAGTCCCTGGCGGTTGGCCGGGACCATAACTTTATTGAGCCGGTCCATTTGATGCTGGCACTGCTCGACCAGGACGGCAGTGCCGTCAACCCGCTGTTGAAACAGGCCGGAGTGGATCCGCAGCGCTTGCGTCACGCCCTGGTGCGCGAGGTGGACCTGTTGCCGGAAGTGAAGGGTGCGGCAGGGGATGTCTCCATCTCCACGGATCTGGGGCGCCTGTTCAACATGACCGATAAACTGGCGCAGCAGCGGCAGGACCAGTTCATTTCCAGTGAGCTGGTGTTGCTGGCGGCCCTGGAGGACCGGGGCACGCTGGGACGGCTGTTGCGGGAGCAGGGGGCAGACAGGCAAGCCCTGGCCAAAGCCATCGATGAGGCGCGCGGTGGCGAGTCGGTCAACGATGCGGGTGCGGAAGACAATCGTCAGGCCCTTGAAAAATACACCATCGATCTGACCGGACAGGCCGAGGACGGCAAGCTGGATCCGGTGATCGGCCGCGATGACGAAATCCGCCGCACCATTCAGGTGCTCCAGCGGCGGCGCAAGAACAACCCGGTGCTGATTGGCGAACCCGGGGTGGGTAAAACCGCGATCGCCGAGGGGCTCGCCCAGCGAATCGTCAACGGCGAGGTGCCGGAAGGGCTGAAGGGCAAACGGGTGTTGTCTCTTGACATGGGCGCGCTGATCGCCGGCGCCAAGTTCCGGGGCGAGTTCGAAGAACGGCTGAAAGCCTTGCTGAATGAACTGAAAAAACAGGAAGGGCGCATCATTCTGTTCATTGATGAGCTTCACACCATGGTTGGCGCCGGCAAGGCGGAAGGTTCCATGGACGCAGGCAACATGCTCAAGCCGGTGCTCGCGCGGGGCGAGTTGCACTGTGTGGGCGCGACCACATTGAATGAATACCGGGAGAACATTGAAAAGGACGCGGCGCTGGAGCGGCGCTTCCAGAAGGTTCTGGTCACCGAGCCCAGCGAAGAAGACACCATCGCTATCCTGCGGGGACTGAAAGAACGGTATGAGGTGCACCATGGGGTCGAAGTCACCGACGGTGCCATAATTGCGGCCGCCAAGCTCTCCCACCGATACATAACCGACCGCCAGTTGCCCGATAAGGCCATCGACCTGGTCGATGAGGCGGCCAGCCAGATTCGCATGGAAATGGACTCCAAGCCGGAACCTCTGGATCGGTTGGAGCGGCGCCTGATTCAGCTCAAAATCGAGCGTGAGGCGATGAAAAAAGAAACCGACGCGGCCTCCCTCAAGCGCTTGCAGGAGTTGGAAGGGGTGATCAGCACCGTGGAGCGTGAGTACGCCGACCTGGAAGAGGTGTGGAACACCGAAAAAGCCGCCCTGCACGGCTCGCAGAAGATCAAAAGTCAGCTGGAGCAGGCGCGCACGGATCTCGAGAGTGCCCGTCGGGCTGGAAATCTGGCCGAAATGTCCGAATTGCAATACGGCCGCATTCCGGAACTGGAGCGGCAACTGGACATGGCCAGCCAGGCCGAAATGATGGAAATGACCCTGCTGCGTAATCGGGTAACGGACGAGGAAATTGCCGAGGTTGTCTCCAAATGGACCGGCATTCCGGTATCGAAAATGCTCGAAGGTGAGCGTGACAAACTCATGCGCATGGAAGAGGCGCTGCACGAGCGGGTGATTGGCCAGAGCGAGGCGGTTGAGGCAGTCGCCAATGCGGTGCGCCGTTCCCGGGCCGGACTGGCCGACCCCCAGCGCCCCAACGGTTCATTCCTGTTCCTGGGGCCGACGGGGGTGGGCAAGACCGAGTTGTGCAGGGCACTGGCCGCGTTTTTGTTTGATACCGATGAGGCGATGGTGCGCATCGATATGTCGGAGTTCATGGAGAAGCACTCGGTTGCCCGTCTGATTGGTGCCCCGCCGGGGTACGTGGGGTACGAAGAGGGCGGTTATCTGACCGAAGCGGTCCGCCGCCGTCCTTACTCGGTGCTGTTGCTGGACGAAGTGGAAAAGGCGCACCCGGATGTGTTCAACGTCCTGCTGCAGGTGTTGGAGGATGGTCGCCTGACCGACGGTCAGGGCCGCACCGTTGATTTCCGTAACACGGTGATCGTGATGACCTCTAATCTGGGATCCGACGTTATCCAGCAAAAATCCGGTGAGGGTCAGTACGACAGCATGAAACAGGCCGTCCTGGACGAGGTAGGCAGCCATTTCCGGCCGGAGTTCGTTAACCGTATCGATGAAGTGGTGGTGTTCCATCCGCTGGGCGAGAGCCAGATTCATGGCATAGCCAAGGTGCAGATTCAGTTGTTGGGCAACCGTCTCAAGGAGCAGGGCATGACACTGGAGCTTGATGAGGCAGCGATGGATTTGCTGGCGCAGGTGGGGTACGACCCGGTATACGGCGCGCGCCCCCTGAAGCGGGCCATTCAGCGGCTGGTCGAAAACCCGTTGGCGCAACTGTTGCTCAAGGGGGAGTTTGTGTCCGGAGATCACATTCTCGCCAGTGTGGGCGACCAGCACCAACTGGTCTTCACGCGCGGTTGATGTACGCAGGACGTCTCTGCAAAGCCGGTGGCAGCCTGAAGGCTGCCACCGGCTTCTTTATATGCTCACCATGCGCAAGCCGTCAGAGTTCCGCGCTGCAGGACTCGCTGGCAATGGTTTCAAAGGTCACCCGTTTCTCATCGATCTCTTCCGGGGTCAGGTAACGCTGCTCGCCATTCTCTTCGATGCGAATCCGTCCCCTGGTGCGCAGGATGCGAAGATTTTCCTCGGCGGCAGCGCATGTTGCCTGGCGCTGCTTTTCCTGCGCTTCCTGTTGCGCCTGCAGGCGTGCGTTTTCAGCTTCTGCACCCTGCCTGTCGTGCAATTGTTGCAGTCGTTGCTGTGGCGACGTTTGGTCATCGTTGCCGCTGCGGGCAGGTTTGGGGGTGCGCATATTGATCGGCTCGGCACGGGTACCCGGGGGCTGGCGGTCCCCGAAATGGGTGATACCGTGTTCGTCTGTCCAGGTGTAGACCGGGCTGGCAGAGCTCAGAGCCGGTGCGAGTGCGAGCGTTGCCGCCAGTAGAAGGGTTTTTCGGATCATGGTTAATACCCGTGATGCTGGTCTGTTTCAGGCAGGCGTGCCTGCCTGTGTCCCCAACCCCGAGTGGCGGGCTGAGTATCCTGCGCCGCGGGGGTTCTTGTTGCTCTTCCTGCTATAGTGCCATTGATTTGGGCCCAATACCCAAAGCTGGTTCAAACTATGGGTGAAAATCCACGCTTGGGTATGGAATAACCAAGGGGAAACAGGCCGCCGCTATTGACAGGGAGTTTCCCGCTGTCAAAATTACTGACTGCCTGAAGACAGGGGCAAATACAGCAGGCAACCCCGAGCACGTATTCCCCGTTAATTACCACACTGAACGCTTCGCGCAGCCGGTGGGCTATGTATTGACAGTACATGGCACCCGGTTGAAAAGCCGTAATCCGGAACCCTCAGGATCACGGTGGGCCAAGAGACAACCTCTCGTCTACATGGTGTGGCAGAACATCCGGCTCAGCTTCCACAAGAGGCTTGTTGCGCGGGTATCCAGGCACCCGGGAGTGTTCCCGGACCATTCACTCGTAACAGAGGGTAGAAATTGTGGAGTTATTGTCTGGCGCCGACATGCTGATCCGGTCCTTGCAAGATGAGGGGATCGAATACATTTACGGCTATCCGGGGGGGGCAGCGCTGCATATTTACGATGCGCTGTTCAGACAGGATCATGTCAAACACATACTGGTTCGCCACGAGCAGGCAGCGGTGCACATGGCCGACGGCTACGCCCGTGCAACCGGCAAGGTAGGCACCGTTTTGGTGACCTCCGGTCCGGGAGCCACCAACACCATTACCGGCATTGCTACTGCATTTATGGACTCCATTCCCATGGTGGTTCTCTGCGGTCAGGTGGCATCCACGCTGATTGGTGAGGACGCGTTCCAGGAAACCGACATGATCGGCGTGTCCCGGCCGGTGGTGAAACACAACCTGAGCGTGCGCCATCCGGAAGAAATTCCGGAGATTATTCGCCGGGCTTACTACATCGCGTCTACCGGTCGTCCCGGGCCGGTGGTGGTGGATATCCCTAAGGATATGACTACGCCGAATGAGCGCTACGAGTATGTTTTTCCCAAGAAGGTCAAACTGCGCTCGTATAACCCTGCGGTGCGCGGCCATGCCGGGCAGATCAAGAAAGCCGTGGACATGTTGCTGGCGGCCAAACGGCCGGTTATCTACGCCGGTGGAGGGGTGATTCTGGGCAAGGCAACCGCCCAGTTGACCGAGCTGGTGCGCCAGCTGGGGTACCCGATCACCAACACGCTGATGGGTATTGGCTGCTATCCGGCAACGGACCAGCAGCACATCGGCTGGCTGGGGATGCACGGCACCTATGAGTCCAATATGGCCATGCATCATTCAGATCTGATCCTCTGTGTGGGCGCCCGGTTCGATGACCGGGTCACCAACGCGACGGAGAAGTTCTGTCCGGGTGCGCGCATCGTGCATATCGACATCGATCCGGCGTCGATTTCCAAAACCATTGATGCGGATGTGCCCATCGTTGGGCCGGTGGATTCGGTGCTCAAGGAAATGCTCGCGCAGGTCAAAGAGAGCAAGCGCAAGCCCGACGCCGAAGCACTGGCGGCCTGGTGGAAACAGATTGACGAGTGGCGCGCGTATCATGGCATGCGCTATGAAACCAGTGATGATGTGATCAAGCCGCAGGAAGTCATTGAAGCTCTGTGGGAACTCACCAATGGGGAGGCGTTCGTAACCTCGGACGTGGGCCAGCATCAGATGTTTGCTGCGCAGTATTACAAGTTCGACAAGCCGAACCGCTGGATCAACTCCGGCGGACTGGGCACCATGGGCTTTGGACTGCCGGCGGCCATGGGGGTCAAGCTTAACTTCCCGGACGACGAAGTGCTGTGTGTCACCGGTGAAGGCAGCATCCAGATGAACATCCAGGAGCTGTCCACCTGCAAGCAGTACAATCTTCCGGTCAAGATTATCAACCTGAACAACCAGGCGCTGGGCATGGTGAAGCAGTGGCAGGACATGAACTACGAGTCACGTCACGCGGAGTCCTACATGGGATCGCTGCCCGATTTCGTCAAACTGGCGGAAGCTTACGGTCACGTGGGTATTCGCATCGAGAAAAAGGAAGATCTGGTGCCCAAGCTTAAAGAAGCCCTGGCGATGAAAGACAAGCTGGTATTTCTTGATATCTACGTGGATCGCTTTGAGCACGTCTACCCGATGCAGGTAGCGCGAGGTTCGATGAAGGATATGTGGCTCAGCAAAACGGAGAGGGTCTGATCACCATGCGTCACATAATATCTGTGTTGCTGGAAAACGAACCGGGCGCTTTGTCTCGGGTTGTCGGGCTGTTCTCTCAGCGCAATTACAACATCGAAACCCTGACAGTGGCGCCGACGGAAGACGGAACGCTGTCACGCCTGACGGTCACCACCACCGGCTCGGACAGGGTGATCGAGCAAATCACCAAGCAGCTGAACAAGCTGATCGAAGTGGTTAAGCTGGTTGACCTGACTGAAGGATCGCACATCGAACGCGAGTTGATGCTGGTCAAGCTGAAGGCGACCGGCGCCCAGCGTGCCGAGGTCAAGCGGACCGTGGATATTTTCCGCGGGCAGATCGTGGATGTCACCAGCTCTATCTATACGGTGCAACTGGTCGGAGCCAGCGACAAGCTGGATGCCTTTATCCAGGCAATTGGCACCGCCGTAGTCCTTGAAGTGGTTCGTTCCGGAGTTTCGGGTATAGCGCGTGGCGAGAAGGTGCTGAGCCTTTAAGTGGCGTAATTAATGATTGTCATGGTCCGGTAACGAGACCATCCAAACGATTTAAAGAGGTTTGTTATGCAGGTTTACTACGATAAAGATTGTGATCTGTCGATCATCCAGGGCAAGAAAGTTGCCATTATCGGTTACGGTTCCCAGGGGCACGCGCACGCCTGCAACCTGAACGATTCCGGCGTGGAAGTGACCGTTGGTCTGCGCACAGGCTCCCCTTCGGTTGCCAAGGCTGAAGCGCACGGTCTCAAGGTGACCGACGTGGCCACTGCGGTCGCCGCTGCCGACGTGGTGATGATGCTTACCCCGGATGAATTTCAGGCGCAGCTGTACACCAGCGAAATCGAGCCCAACCTGAAACAGGGCGCAACACTGGCATTTGCCCATGGTTTCGCGATTCACTACAACCAGATCGTGCCGCGCAAGGACCTGGACGTCATCATGATTGCTCCTAAAGCACCGGGACACACGGTCCGTTCCGAGTTCGTCAAAGGCGGTGGCATTCCTGATCTGATCGCGATCTTCCAGGACGTTTCAGGTCAGGCCAAAGAAGTAGCACTGTCCTACGCGATGGGTGTGGGTGGTGGTCGTTCCGGTATTATCGAAACAACCTTCAAAGACGAGACTGAAACCGACCTGTTCGGCGAGCAAGCCGTTTTGTGCGGCGGCGCGGTCGAGCTGGTGAAGGCTGGTTTTGAAACCCTGACCGAGGCGGGTTACGCGCCGGAAATGGCCTACTTTGAGTGCCTGCACGAGCTGAAGCTGATTGTGGATCTGATGTACGAAGGTGGCATCGCCAACATGAACTACTCCATCTCGAACAACGCGGAGTACGGCGAGTATGTGACCGGCCCGGAAATCATCAACGCTGAGTCACGGGAAGCCATGCGTAATGCGCTGAAGCGCATTCAAAGTGGTGAGTACGCCAAAATGTTCATCGCGGAAGGAGCGCTCAACTATCCGTCCATGACTGCGGCACGGCGCAACAACGCTGCCCACCCGATCGAGAAGGTTGGTGAGCAACTGCGCGGAATGATGCCGTGGATCTCTGCGAACAAAATCGTAGACAAGGACAAGAACTAAGCGGTAACGCTCCGTTCGAACAAAAAAACGCGACCATCCTGGTCGCGTTTTTTGTTTCTGAAGCAGGCAGATCGGCAGGCTGTATGGTTGGGCTCATCGGCTGTTATACTCTGTTTTCCATACTGTTCAGGAATACCGGGAATGACAAATGAAAAGCATAACCTAGAAGATACCGATCAGGACGACCCCAGCATTCGTGGGGAGGTGGTGGAAGAGGAGCTGGTTGAAGGTGCGCCGGTTCGTCGCAAGGGCATCTATTTGCTGCCGAACGCCCTGACCACTGCGTCGCTGTTTTCTGGTTTCTACGCGATCGTGGCGGCCGCAAATGGCGTCTTCGATAATGCCGCCATTGCCATATTTATTTCCATGATGCTGGACGGGCTGGACGGTCGGGTGGCGCGCATGACCAATACCCAGAGCAAGTTTGGCGCCGAATACGACAGTTTGTCGGACATGGTGGCGTTTGGTGTCGCCCCGGGAATGGTGGCCTTCTTCTGGTCGCTGAACAGCCTGAACAAAGTGGGGTGGGTCATCACCTTCATATATGTGGCCGGTGCGGCCCTGCGCCTGGCGCGGTTCAATACCCAGATTGGCTCGGTCGATAAGAAGTACTTTGTTGGCTTGCCCAGTCCGGCGGCCGCGGCGGCGGTGGTCGGCCTGGTGTGGACCTTTCACACGATTGAACCGGCCGCGTGGCTGACCTTCCTGACCATCGTGGTGGTTGGTGGTTCAGGTGTATTGATGGTGAGCAATGTATTTTACAATAGTTTCAAAGAGCTGGATCTGAAGGGGCGGGTGCCCTTTGCCGCCATTTTGTTGGTAGTGCTCGGTTTTGCGGTGGTTGCGCTGGATCCGGCAACGGTGCTGTTTGCGGGTTTCCTGCTTTATGTGCTGTCAGGCCCGGTTCGAGCCCTGTTGCGCAAGATGGGGTGAGTTGCCGGTTTGGTGAGCAGGTTGTATAGTTAGTGAGCGGTTTCTGGTGGTGGTTGTAGGTGGAAACCGCAATAAACGCAAAATTTGCGTCACGGTCGTTGACACCTCCGTCCAGCGCTGTAGAATGCGCATCTCTTTCGAGGGGAGCACCGCTGAGGTGGTCCGGGAATCGGAAGTAACCGTCTGATTAGGTTAAAGAATTTGAGTTTTGAATTCTTTTGAGAAAGCGGTTGACAAGGTGGTGAGTTGCTCTATAATTCGCCGCCTTGATGAGTTGGCCGGCAGGCTTGCAAGGGTGGTTTTGAGGGTTGCAGTGCTTCAAAACGAATTGCAAAATAGCGGTTGACAGGGTGGTTGGAAGCGGTATAATGCGCCACCTGATTTACGAAGTAACGGGTTGATTCGATTGAGTTTGTTTTTAGTCTCTCTCGAAAATAACCGTTGACAAGGCGGCAGGGTTCGGTAGAATT
>NZ_MEIY01000001.1:2038472-2473626 GCF_001752365.1 Marinobacter sp. X15-166B
CTAGCTGCCGGGGCATTTTTTTTTGACCAAAATTTGCCTCCGGGTCTGATTTTCAGGACTTCCACGGTCGGGTAAACAGCAGCGCAACGGGTAACATTGTTTTTCGGTGATATACTTCCGGTAATTGCCGCTCCTGTCGTCGGACGGGGCCCTACCATGCGATGGAGAATGATATGTCCGCCAAAGAGCATCTGGTTATATTCGATACCACCCTGAGGGACGGCGAGCAAAGTCCCGGCGCGACCATGAACAAGACAGAGAAGCTGCGCATCGCCAAAATTCTGGAAAAACTCAGGGTCGATGTGATCGAGGCCGGGTTTGCCATCGCCAGCCAGGGCGATTTCGAGGCGGTAAAGCTGATTGCCGAAACCATCAAGGACTCCACCGTTTGCAGCCTTGCCCGGGTGATCGACAAGGATATTGACCGGGCCGCAGAGGCTATCCGGCCCGCGCAGCGCGGACGTATCCATACTTTTATTGCCACTTCGCCCATCCACATGCAGCACAAGTTGCAAATGACGCCGGACGAGGTGGTCGAGCAAGCGGTGCGGGCCATCAAGCGGGCCCGGAACCACGTTGATGATGTGGAGTTTTCCTGCGAAGACGCCGGCCGCTCCGAGCTCGATTTTCTTTGCCGGATTATCGAAGCGGCGATCCACGCTGGCGCCACCACCATTAATATCCCCGATACCGTGGGTTACGCGATTCCCGAACAGTTCGGTGAAACGGTTGGGCAGATCATTCAGCGGGTGCCCAATGCCGACAAGGCCATCTTTTCGGTACATTGCCATAACGATCTGGGGTTGGCAGTTGCTAACTCGCTGGCCGCGGTTGGCCAGGGTGCCCGTCAGGTTGAGTGCACCATCAACGGGCTGGGAGAGCGCGCCGGTAACGCTTCTCTGGAAGAGCTGGTCATGGCGGTGCGTACCCGGCAAGACCTGTTCCACGTCGAGACCCGCATTGATACCCGGCATATCGTTCCCGCGTCCCGGCTGGTGTCCACCATCACCGGATTTCCGGTGCAGCCCAACAAGGCCATCGTGGGTGCCAACGCATTTGCCCATGAGTCGGGCATCCATCAGGACGGCGTCATCAAACACCGGGAAACCTATGAAATCATGCGTGCGGAAGACGTGGGTTGGCACACCAACAGTCTGGTGTTGGGCAAACACTCCGGACGGAACGCGTTTCGCTCGCGCCTGCAGGAGTTGGGGATCCAGTTTGAGACCGAAACCGAGCTGAATGCGGCCTTTACCCGTTTCAAGGCCCTGGCAGATCTGAAGCACGAAATATTTGATGAGGATTTACAGGCCATAGCCACCGATACCAAGAGAAAGGACGCCGACGCCCGCTTTTCCCTGGTGTGCATGCGGGTGTGTTCCGAAACCGGTGTGGTGCCGGTGGCTGAACTGACCTTGATGGTTGATGGCAAAGAACGCACCGCCGAGGCCGAAGGCAGCGGTCCGGTTGACGCAACCTTCAGGGCGATCGAGTCCCTGACGGATTCAGGCTGTACTCTGCAATTGTACTCGGTAAACAACATCACCGGGGGTACCGACTCGCAAGGGGAGGTCACAGTGCGTCTGGAGCGCGGCGGTCGTATTGTGAATGGCCTGGGAGCCGATACCGATATTGTGATTGCCTCGGCGAAAGCCTATGTGCAGGCGTTGAATCTGATCACGTCAGAGGGTAGCAAGCAGCACCCACAGGCCGCCGATGTCTGAGAAAGCGGGCATTCTCGAGGCGGAGCGCCAGTATTATCTGGAGGCGGCGGGTATCCGGCTGTGGTACGCTCGCGCGCCGTTGCCAGGGGCGGCAGCCAGCGCGGAGCTGGATTTTTCGGAGCCGGATCCGCTCGAGCCCCCGCAGGAGGAAACGTCGGCGCCGGTCCCGCCGGCGCGACGGCCAGTTGGCCAGCCTGTGTCCACGGAAACCGCGCGCGCCCGCCTTCAGGGCTTGATGAGTGAAACCGCGGGCGAGTCCCCAGCCCCCGCCAACCGTCCGCAACCACCGTCCCGGAGGCCGGACGATGAGGGGGCACCAGCAACGACCGAAGTCCATACGTCGTCTGCGTCCGAAGAGCTGGCCGGAGATCAGCCGGCAGCGCAGGGGCCTGCGCCTGCCGGTACCCGGCTGGAAGCTCATTGGGGGCTGTGGGTCGCGGCCCGTCATGTACTGATCAGTGAACGCTCGGCTGATGCGAGTGCCGCCCTGCAAGATGAGCTGGCTCAGAATATCCTTAAAGCGTTGGGTGACGCGGTCGAGTCAACTCTGGTGCTGCAGTGGCCGGTGTTTAACAATGCGCAGGTGCCGGGCACCGACAATGCCGGCCTGAAGACCTTGTTGGGTGACATCGTCGAAGGCTTCGGGGGGCGTCCGGTCATCGCACTGGGGCTCTGGCCGGATAGGCCCCAGGCGCAACGCCAGGCCTGGTTTGACGAGTTGGTTGGACCACTTGCGGTTGACAGCCCCCACAGTGTGGCAGCGCTTGCCGGGCAGGGTAGTTACAAACGGGAGCTTTGGCTGCAGCTGAAATCCTGGCAGCAGGGTCAGTGATGGCCCCGCCCAACGCCGACCAATCCTGGTCAATTCAGCCGTTAACGGAACAAGATTTACCCGCCATGCTGACGGTTGAGCGACAGGCGCATTCCCACCCCTGGTCCGAGGGGATCTTTCGTGATTGTTTGCGATCGGGGTACCGCTTTGCGGGGATCGCCGATCACCGGGGGCTGCGTGCCTTTTGCGTAGTGACCAATCAGTTTGATGAAGCCCATCTGGTGAACATCTGTGTGTCCCCGGAGTGTCAGGGGCAGGGGTTGGGGCGACAGTTGTTGGCGTATCTGATCAAGCGGGCTAAAAATGACGGTATGGAGCGTTTGCTGCTGGAGGTGCGCCGGAGTAACAAAAAAGCGCTGCGACTCTACCGGAGTGCGGGGTTTGAACGAATAGGAGTGCGCAGAGGGTATTACCCCTCTGCGCAAGGACGTGAAGACGCGGTGGTCTTGTCCTTATTTCTGCTTTAGCCCCATATAAGGAGCGTGGAAGTGCAGATGGTCTTCGATAAAGCTGCTGATAAAGAAGTAGCTGTGATCGTAACCATCGTGGCGGTGCAATTCCAGCGGGTAGCCGCTTTCCTTGGCCGCGGCCTCCAGTACTTCCGGTTTTAACTGTTCATTGAGGAAGTTGTCGGCCTCGCCCTGATCCACTCTTGCCGGCACATGTTCGGTGGCTTTTTTCATCAACAGTGAACTGTCGTACTCGCTCCACTTCGATGTATCTTTCCCCAGGTAGGCGGTGAACGCCTTTTGACCCCAAGGGCAATTGACCGGGTTGGTGATCGGGCTGAACGCCGACACTGACCGGTAACGGTCCGGGTTGCGCATGGCAATCACCAATGCACCGTGGCCACCCATGGAGTGGCCCGAGATGCTCCGTACCGAACTGACCGGGAAGGTGGCTTCGATCAACTCCGGGAGCTCGTTGACCACGTAATCGTACATCTGGTAATGGCGGTTCCAGGGAGCTTCGGTGGCATTCACATAGAAGCCCGCGCCCTGACCCAGATCGTATGCGTCATCGTCGGCCACACACTCGCCACGAGGGCTGGTGTCGGGAACAATCAGCGCCATGCCCAGTTCGGCGGCGGCACGAAACGCACCGGCTTTCTGGGTGAAGTTCTCATCGGTGCAGGTCAGTCCCGACAGCCAGTACAGCGCCGGCACTTCGGCCCCCGCAGCAGCCTGCGGGGGCAGGTAAACGGCGAAACGCATTGTGCAGCCCAGGGTGCTGGACTGGTGGGTGTACTGCTTGTGCCACCCACCAAACACCTTGTTGCTACTAACGTTTTCAACGCTCATAAATACACTCCTGACAAGATTAGCTTATTTGTCGTAATGGATGACGGTGCGGATACTTTTGCCTTCTTTCATCAGATCAAAGGCTTCGTTGATCTGCTCAAGCCCCATGGTGTGGGTAATGAAGTCATCCAGTTTGAACTCGCCGTTGAGGTAACGGTTAACGTACTCGGGCAGTTCGGTACGGCCTTTCACACCACCAAACGCAGAACCTCTCCACACCCGGCCGGTAACCAGCTGGAATGGGCGCGTGGAGATTTCCTGGCCCGCACCGGCAACGCCGATGATGACCGACTCGCCCCAGCCTCTGTGGCAGCATTCCAGCGCGGAGCGCATCACATCGACGTTGCCGATGCACTCAAAGGAAAAGTCGACGCCACCATCGGTGAGTTCGATGATTACATCCTGAATGGGCTTGTCGTAGTCTTTCGGGTTGATGCACTCGGTGGCGCCCAGTTCTTTGGCCAGCTCGAACTTGCTCTCATTGATGTCGATGCCGATGATGCGACTGGCTTTGGCCATTCTGGCGCCAATGATGGTTGCGAGGCCAATGCCGCCGAGGCCAAACACGGCGACGGTATCGCCTTCCTGAACATTGGCAGTGTTCGCAACGGCGCCCATACCGGTGGTTACACCGCAGCCCAGCAGACACACCTCTTCCAGAGGGGCTTTTTTGTCGACCTTGGCCAGGGAGATTTCCGGCAGCACGGTGTACTCCGAGAACGTCGAGCAACCCATGTAGTGATAGATGGGCTCACCGTTGATGGAGAAACGGCTGGTGCCGTCAGGCATCAGGCCTTTGCCCTGAGTTGCACGGATTTTGGTACACAGGTTGGTTTTGCCGGACAGGCAGGACTTGCACTCGCCACACTCGGGGGTGTACAGCGGAATGACGTGATCGCCCACCTCCACGCTGGTGACACCTTCACCGACGGACTCAACGATGCCGCCGCCTTCGTGACCGAGAATCGCAGGAAACACACCTTCCGGATCTTCACCGGACAGGGTAAACAGGTCGGTGTGGCACACACCCGTGGCCAGGATGCGGATGCGAACTTCGCCTTTCTGCGGCGGCATCACGTCAACTTCTTCAATGCTCAGGGGCGCCCCGGCACTCCAGGCAACAGCGGCTTTGGATTTGATTGTTTTTGCAGTCATAGTGAAGTCCTCTTCGGGTGGTCGGTGAAAATAAACCGATTCAGTAACGGAGATCAGTATATTCTATACCTTGGTGGTGATAATCCCCTTAAAATGCAAATTACCTTTACTGTGGGGTAATAATGGGTGGCGGCGCGGGAAAGGGCCGATCCATTAGGGCAAGTGTAGAAGAGGTTATATGGTTCGCTGGGACGGAATACGTGAATTTGTTGCCGTGGTGGAGGCGGGAAGTTTTACCGCGGCAGGCCAGCGGCTGGAAATGTCAACCGCGCAGGTGAGTCGCCAGGTCGGGGCACTGGAGGAGCGCCTGGCCAGCCGCCTGCTGCACCGCACCACCCGAACCGTCAGCGTGACTGAGACCGGGCAGCTGTATTACCAGCACTGCCGGCAACTGCTGGACGGGCTGGAAGAGGCCGAGCGGGTGGTAACCAACCTGCAGGACAAGCCCAAAGGCCGGTTGCGACTGACGGCGCCGATCAGCTACGGCGAAGGCGTAATTGCTCCGCTGATCAATGATTTTGCGATCCGCTATGCCGAGTTGGACGTGGATCTGGTGCTCACCAATCAGCGCCTGGACCTGCTCTCTGAGGGGCTGGATCTGGCGATCCGTATTGGCCAGCTGGAAGATTCCACGCTGGTCGCCCGCAAGTTGGGGGTGCGCACCCGGTATGTGTGTGCCTCGGCGACCTATCTGGAAACCTACGGCACCCCTTATTCCCTGTCGGAACTGGAGCAGCATAACTGCCTGCGGGGTGGCTCGGATTACTGGCGCTTTCAGGAGGATGGCAAGGCCTCACTGATCCGTGTGCAGGGACGCACTCAGTGCAACAGCGGTTGGGCGCTGGTGGATGCAGCCAAGAAAGGCATGGGGTTGGTGCAGCTGCCGGACTACTATGTGCAGGCTCTGATCGAGACGGGGCGCTTGATACCGGTGCTGGAAAATTATCGGGAGCGCAAGGAGGTGATTTGGGCGGTTTATCCCCATAATCGCCACCTGTCGACCAAGGTGCGCATGCTGGTGGAGTTTTTGGCGGCATCGCTGAGTGGAAGCGAGTAAGTATCGCCCTCCATTGTATGGGCAGGTGATATCAGCGAAAATACCACCCATTCAATGCGCCATTCACACTCTGCATAACCGGAAGACCCAGTTTAATGCCTAAGTCCCTTCAGAATGAAGTTGCCAAGCGTCGGACCTTTGCGATTATTTCTCACCCCGACGCCGGTAAAACCACCATCACCGAAAAGGTCTTGCTGTTCGGTCATGCGTTGCAAAAAGCGGGTACCGTCAAGGGTAAAAAGTCCGGACAGCACGCCAAATCCGACTGGATGGAGATGGAGAAAGAGCGGGGGATTTCGGTCACCACTTCGGTGATGCAGTTTCCCTACGCGGACAAACTGGTGAATCTGCTGGATACCCCGGGCCACGAAGATTTCTCGGAAGACACTTACCGTACCCTGACCGCAGTGGATTCTTGCCTGATGGTGATTGACAGCGGTAAAGGGGTTGAGGAACGTACCATCAAGCTGATGGAGGTGGCCCGTCTGCGGGATACACCGATCCTGACGTTCATGAACAAGCTGGACCGGGATACCCGCGACCCGATCGAGCTGATGGATGAGGTGGAAGACGTGCTCAAGATCGCCTGCTCCCCGGTGACCTGGCCGATCGGCATGGGCAAGGGGTTCAAGGGGGTTTACCATCTGCTGGACGATGAGGTGATTCTGTATCACACCGGCCAGGGGCACACCATTCAGGAGCGGCGCACCATTAAGGGGCTGGACAACCCGGAATTGGATACTGTCCTCGGCAGTTACGCCGCTGACCTGCGCGACGAGGTTGAGCTGGTCAAGGGGGCGTCCCATGAGTTTGACCATGAGGCGTTTCTTGCGGGGGAGCTGACCCCGGTGTTTTTCGGTACTGCGCTGGGCAACTTCGGCGTGGATCACATGCTGGACGGCCTCGTTAAATGGGCCCCCGCGCCCCAGCCGCGGGAATCGGATCTGCGCACGGTGGCACCGGCGGACGACACCTTCTCAGGATTTGTGTTCAAGATTCAGGCCAATATGGATCCGCTGCACCGGGATCGGGTGGCCTTTATGCGCATCGTGTCCGGCAAATACAGTCAGGGTATGAGGGCGCGTCACGTGCGCATCGGCAAGGACGTGCGCTTCTCCGATGCGCTGACCTTCATGGCTGGCGACCGGGAGCATGCTGAAGAAGCCTTTGCCGGCGACATTATCGGGTTACACAACCACGGCACCATCCGTCTGGGGGACACCTTCACGGATGGTGACGAGATGAAATTTACCGGGATTCCCAATTTCGCGCCCGAGTTGTTCCGTCGCATCCGCCTCAAGGATCCGCTCAAGGCCAAGCAGCTGCAAAAAGGGTTGCTGCAGTTGTCTGAGGAGGGGGCCGTGCAGGTGTTCCGTCCGCGCAAGAACAACGATCTGATCGTCGGCGCCGTCGGTGTCTTGCAGTTTGATGTGGTGGTCTCCCGGCTGAAATCCGAATACAAGGTTGAGGCGGTGTATGAGCACATCAATGTGGCCACGGCACGCTGGGTCGAGGCCCGGGATCCGCGCAAACTGGAAGAGTTCGAAACCAAGGCGGGCGAGTTTCTGGCCCTGGATGGCAGCGACCATCTCACCTACATCGCCCCGACCATGGTGAACCTGCAGCTGGCCCAGGAGCGTTACCCGGAGGTCGAGTTCCACACCACCCGGGAGCACTGAACAGGAGGTAATCATGGGTCGCTGGGTGGACGCCCACTGCCATTTCGACTTTCCGCAGTTTGACGGCCGGCGCGCTGAGGTGTGGCGGCAAGCGCAGGCGGCGGGGATCTCCCGGTTGGTGATCCCGGGCGTGCGGCAGGCCGATTGGGCGCGGGTGCGGACAGTGGCCGATTCCTTTGCCGGTGTAGATTACTGCCTGGGGATTCACCCCTGGTATATTGCAGAGCATGACGAGCGGGCTCTGGCAGAACTGGAGGAGCTGGTCACCGCCGCTCCCCCGGGGCTGGTCGCCATCGGCGAGTGTGGGCTGGATCGGGTGCGCGGCAATCTGGCGCAGCAGCAGCCATGGTTTGAAGTGCAGGTCGATCTGGCCATGGCGGCGAATCTGCCGCTGGTGATTCACTCGGTGCGTACTCACGATGAGGTGTGCGCATTGTTGCGGCGCAAGTCCGTATCCGTGCCGGTGTTGGTTCATGGGTTTGCGGGCAGCTATCAACAGGCCGCCCAGCTGATCGATCTGGGGTGTCTGCTCGGGGTGGGCGGGGTAATCACTTATCCGCGGGCCAGAAAAACCGCCGCCGCGCTTGCCCGGGTGCCGTTGGCGTCATTGGTGCTGGAAACAGATGCCCCCGATATGCCGCCGGCCGGCTGCGCCCCCGGGGCGAACACCCCCCTGAACATCCCGCGCATATTCACGGCCCTGGCTGCGTTGCGGCCGGAGCCGGCCGCCGAGATCGAACGACAGTTGCGGGCCAATGTCCGGCGGCTGTACCGCTGGTAGTTTTTTGTACTAAAATAGGCGATCCGGGGTTGCCATTTGTCGGGGCTTTGATACACTTCGCGCCCTGGCTTTTCAAGGCTGTGACGTCAATGCCCCGTTTGATGGCGCTGCCGACAAAACATTTACAGGTTCAAGAACCTCACCGGATGCGATGAGCAGCGGTCGTGGTTTTTAACGTTTCTTTTATAGCGTTCAAGGCGGAATCAATGAAGACTCTGAGTGCGAAACCAGAAACCGTAACACGTGACTGGTACGTTGTAGACGCAGCCGGCAAGACGCTGGGTCGTCTGTCAACAGAAATCGCCCGTCGTCTGCGGGGCAAGCATAAGCCTGAGTACACCCCTCATGTAGACACTGGCGATTACATCGTTGTTATCAATGCAAGCCAAGTGCGGGTTACCGGCAACAAAACATCTGACAAGATGTATTACAGCCATACCGGCTTCCCGGGTGGGTTCCGATCCATCAGTTTCGATAAGTTGGTCGACAAGGCACCTGAGCAGGTTATTCAGCATGCTGTAAAAGGTATGATGCCGAAAGGTCCTCTGGGCCGTGCCATGCTCAAGAAGCTGAAGATCTTTGCCGGAGCTGAGCATACTCACGCAGCCCAGCAGCCCAAAGAACTCGATATTTAACGGAAGGCGGATATGTCTGTAGCACAAAATTATGGTACCGGTCGCCGCAAAACATCCACGGCGCGAGTGTTCATCAAGCCGGGAAGCGGTAACATTTCTATCAACGGTCGTGCGCTGGATCAGTTTTTCAGTCGCGAGACTCTGCAGATGATCGTGCGTCAGCCGCTGGTCGCTGCTGATTCTGTCGATCGCTTCGACATCAACATCACCGTAAAAGGTGGTGGTATCAGTGGTCAGGCGGGCGCGATTCGTCACGGTCTGACCCGTGCGTTGATGGAATACGACGAAACCCTGCGCCCAACACTGCGCGAGGCGGGTTTTGTTACCCGTGACGCCCGTCGCGTAGAGCGTAAGAAAGTGGGTCTGCGCAAGGCGCGTAAGCGTCCTCAGTTCTCCAAGCGTTAATACCGCCTGGAAAGACTCTCAAAAAACCCGGCTGCAGGCCGGGTTTTTTGTTTTCCGGGAGCCCGTTCGGGGCCCGGGGAGGGGGTGGAAACGCTTGTAGCTACTGCCTTTCCGACTTGTAAGCTGGTGGTAATTTCATTACCATTTGTGCGCTTATAATTTTGGATCGTGATGTCCTTTTCGATGCGTGGCTGTCGTCCCGACAGGTTGCGCCATCGCCAGATGGGAGAAAACCATAATGAGTAATGGCGACGTGAGCCAAGGCCGGCGCCGGTTTCTGATCGGTGCAACGTCGGTGGTTGGTGGTGTCGGCGTCGTCGGTGCAGCTGTCCCTTTCGTGGCATCCTGGAATCCCAGTGCCAAAGCGGAAGCAGCAGGAGCACCGGTCACCGTCAATGTCAGCAAACTGGAACCGGGTCAGCAGATAACAGTTGAGTGGCGAGGCAAGCCGGTATGGCTGATTCGGCGCACTGAAGAGATGCTGGCGAACATCAAGAAACAGAACGACCGGGTGAAGGATCCGGAGTCTGCTGAGGCTTCGCAACAGCCGGGCTATATTACTGGCGAATTCCGTTCCCTGAAACCTGAGTTGGTGGTTCTGGTTGGTCTCTGTACCCATTTGGGTTGTGTGCCTTCTTACCGTCCGGAAGTGGCCGCCGCGGATCTCGGGGGCGACTGGCTGGGTGGTTTGTTCTGTCCGTGTCATGGCTCCAAGTACGATCTGGCCGGTCGTGTTTACGACAGTCAGCCGGCGCCGTCGAATCTCGAGGTCCCGCCTTATCGTTATGAAAACGACGCGACGGTTACCATCGGTCTAGATCCGGAGACAGTGTGATGCAAAAACTGATTCAGTGGATTGATGAGCGTTTGCCAATCGTAGAAGCCTACGAAAAGCACATGAGCAAATACTACGCGCCGAAGAACTTCAATATGTGGTACTTCTTCGGGTCGCTGGCGATGCTGGTGCTGGTAAACCAGCTGGTGACCGGTATCTGGCTGACGATGAGCTATAACCCGTCGGCGGAAGGCGCGTTTGCTTCCATCGAATACATCATGCGCGATGTGGAGTGGGGCTGGTTGCTGCGTTATCTGCACTCCACCGGTGCCTCCGCGTTCTTTATCGTCGTCTACCTGCACATGTTCCGCGGCATCATGTACGGCTCTTACCAGAAACCCAGAGAGTTGATCTGGCTGTTCGGCATGCTGATCTACCTGGTGTTGATGGCGGAAGCCTTTATGGGTTACCTGTTGCCCTGGGGGCAGATGTCCTACTGGGGTGCTCAGGTGATCGTGAACCTGTTCGGCGCGATTCCGGTCATCGGCGATGACCTGTCCCTGTGGATCCGCGGGGATTATCTGGTATCCGGCATTACCCTGAACCGTTTCTTTGCACTGCACGTGGTGGCCCTGCCCATTGTGCTGCTGGGTCTGGTGGTACTGCACCTGCTGGCGCTGCATGAAGTCGGCTCCAACAACCCCGACGGTGTGGACATCAAAAAACACAAGGATGAAAACGGCGTACCCAAAGACGGCATTCCGTTCCACCCGTACTACACGGTGCACGACCTGGTCGGTGTGGCAGTGTTCCTGTTTGTGTTCTGTATTGTGGTGTTCTACTTCCCCGAATTCGGCGGGCTGTTCATTGAAAAGCCGAACTTTGAACCGGCCAACAGTCTGAAAACGCCGGAGCACATCGCGCCTGTCTGGTACTTCACGCCCTTCTACGCCATGCTGCGGGCGGTAACGGTCGATCTGTTCGGTCTGTCAGCGAAATTCTGGGGTGTGGTGGTCATGGGTGCGGCGATCGCCATCCTGTTCGTGCTGCCCTGGCTGGATCGCAGTCCGGTCCGCTCCATTCGCTACAAGGGCTGGATGAGTAAGGTTGCGCTGGTGATTCTGGTGGTCAGTTTTGTGATTCTTGGCTATCTGGGAGTTGTTCCGTCAACTCCGGGCCGTACGGCCGTTGCCCAGATTCTGACCGTACTCTACTTCCTCTACTTCCTCCTGATGCCGTTCTATACACGCATGGAGAAAACCAAGCCAGTTCCAGAGAGGGTGACCGGATAATGAGAAAACTGATTGTTGGTCTTTTCATGTTAGTTCTGCCTACCCTCGGGCTGGCGGCGGGAGCGGGCGTGGTTCTGGATTCAATGAGTCCTGACCACACCAACAAGGCTTCCCTGCAACGTGGTGCCGCCATGTTTACCAACTATTGCATGGGGTGCCACTCGACCGAGTATGCGCGTTACAAGCGGGTTGCTGACGATCTGGAGATCCCAGTGGATCTGTATGAGGAGAATCTGATCTTTACCGGCGCAAAAATCGGTGAGTTGATGAAAATCGCCATGGACCCTGCCATGGCGGCCGACTGGTTTGGTACGCCGCCACCGGATCTGACGCTGGTCACCCGGCTGCGCGGGGAGAGCTGGGTTTACTCCTATCTGCGGGGCTTCTATAAAGATGACAGCCGTCCGTTGGGGGTCAACAACGTGGTCTTCGACAACGTGGGCATGCCTCATGTGCTGGTTGATCTGCAGGGACTGTGTGCCAGCAAGCCGACCGTGGGTCAAAAGGCAAGCGTCGATCCGTTGAGTGGTCTGGTCCGCAACGGTCATGTATGTCAGGACTACGCGCTTGAGGGCAGCATGTCGGCGGCGGAGTTTGACGGTGCCATGTACGACCTGACCAATTTCCTGTCTTATATGGGAGATCCGGTCAAAGTCGAGCGGGAGCGCCTGGGGATCTTTGTGTTGATCTTTATTGCGATCTTCTTTGTGTTCGCTTACCTGCTCAATCGCGAGTACTGGAAGGACGTACACTAAGAATTCGGGTATAATCTGCCCACTTGTATTCCAGCAGGTTGCTCAGGGCAGCTTGCTGGAATTTTGCGTTATTGAATTATCCAGTTTCACTACTCGTGAGGTATCTCTATGGGCGTTGTGACCAAGCGGTCATCAATGACGTTTTTCTCGGATCCGGCCAGTCAGTATAGCCACCGGGTTAGAATCGTTTTGGCTGAGAAAGGCGTTACAGTAGATATCGTGGATGTTGAGCCGGACAATCCTCCTGAGGAACTGTCTGATATGAACCCATACAATGCGGTGCCGACCTTGGTGGATCGGGATCTGGTGTTGTATGAGCCCAATATCATGATGGAATATCTGGATGAGCGTTTTCCGCATCCACCTCTGTTGCCGGTCTATCCGGTGGCCAGAGCCAACAGTCGCCTGATGATCCATCGTATTCAGCGTGACTGGTGCGGGCTGGTGGATCAGATCGTTGCTCAGCCCACTGGCAAGGCCGCAGATGCTGCGCGTAAAGAGCTGCGCGAAAGTCTCACCGCGGCGGCTCCGTTGTTTGACGAAATGCCGTATTTCATGTCGGAAGAATTCACCATCGTCGATTGCTGCATCATACCGATCCTGTGGCGCTTGCCGGCGTTGGGGGTCGAGCTGCCCGAAAAGCAGGCCAAGCCAGTCCATAAGTATATGGAGCGTATGTTTGCCCGCGAAAGTACCAAGGCCAGCCTGTCTGACCTTGAAGAAGATATTCGCAGTTAAGCAGCCAGTCATCAGCCGATACCGGAGGAGCGCGAGTGTCTGAAGATGCAGTCAGTATGATGTCCAGTCGCCCTTATCTGGTCAGGGCGTTTAATGAATGGATCCTGGATAACGAATGCACGCCTTATATTGTCGTTGATGCGGGCATTCAGGGGGTTCAGGTGCCCATGGAGCATGTCGCCAACGGGCAGATCGTGTTAAATATTACGCCCGGTGCCGTGAAGGGGTTGGTGATCGGCAATTCGGTATTGGAGTTCAGTGCCCGGTTTGGCGGTGTGCCCATGCAGGTGATTATTCCTTTGCGGGCGGTGATTGCCATCTATGCCAAGGAGAACGGACAAGGCATGGTGTTTGGCAGTGAGCCGGGAACCCCCGACCCAGATGGCACGGATCCGGGTGAGAGTCCGGCCCCGAAGACCGAAGAGCGGACCTCCGGGCGTCCAACGCTCAAAGTCGTTAAGTGACTTGAAGTTGGTTCCACGAAAAAAACCCTGCCATGCAGGGTTTTTTTGTTTCTGCCGGCAGCGCCCGTTCAAGTGCCGAACAGTTGGCCGTCAATCAGTGCACACAGGGTGTTGATGATCAGCATCATCACTGGCGCGGCAGCGTTGGCTTCCAGGTTGTGCAGGGCAATCTCGTGGTCTTCCGGTTGCAGCAGCGAGGTTACGTCGGTTTTCTCTCTGGCGCTGATGGTGATAACGCGCATGTCACGGTCGTGGGCGGCCTGCACGGCCTGCAACAGGTTGGCTTTGTGGCCGTCGTCCACAAAAACGATCAGCAGGTCGTTGGATTTGCCGATGGCGCGGACCTGGCGGGAAAATGTATCGTTGAAGCGGTTGTCCCGGCAAATGGCCGAGAAAGTGGTGCCGTCGGCCCCCAAATTGATGGCGGGCAGGGCCGGGCGGTCCTGCTCAAACCGGTTGAGCAGCAGGGTGCAGAAATACTGGGCAAGGGTATTGGCGTTGCCGTTTCCGCAGGTAATGATTTTGCCGTCAGCGAGCAGCGTGGCTACGAGGGCGTTGGCTGCGTTGGCAATGTCGCCACTGATCTGGCTGGCGGCCTGGGCAGTGTGCTCCATATGGCTGGCAAAGCGCTGGTTAATTTCGCTGATCGAATCGTTCATGTTCAGGCCTGAATAGCATTTTTAATCCATTGGATGTTGTGTGTCCCGGTCCCGTCCGGATCGATGGCAATCACATCGAAGCGGGCGCTATTATCCCAAAGTCCGTGGCGATGGAGGTAATAGGACGCCGCCCGGATCAGGCGGCGCTGCTTTTGCGGCGTAATGGACTCCGCCGCACTGACCAGGCTGCCGGCGCGGCGAAACCGCACCTCAAAAAACACCAGGGTGTCGCCCTGTCTGCCGATCAGGTCAATCTCGCCGCCGCGGCTGAATACATTGCGGGCAATAATGCGCACCCCGTGTTGTTCAAGGTAACGGGCCGCGTAAGTCTCGGCCCAATCTCCGGTTTGCTTTGTTGTGTTCATGTCGTCCGTGACTTGAAGTGTTTGTGCCGGGGGTTACTCCTCGGCAGACGTTGTCGGTAATGGCGCCGGCGACCCGTTGCGGAACTGGGCCCACAACTGGGTGCGCTGAATACTGCCATCGGCCGACATGGTCAGCAGGCCCGTCTGGCCGGCCACGCTGGAATCGGGTATGTGCTGCAATAAGGGCAGCCGGGCGCTGAGCTGATAGGCATCTGCCCCGAGTGCAAACAGTCGGCCCAGTTGCCCCTGAATCGATTGAAAAGCTTTGGTAGCGGTGTCCCGGAATGGATTTTCCTCGGCCAGCATCCAGGGGGTGTCGGTGAACATGACCGCGTTCAGATCCCGGTCCCGGGACGGATCCGGGTGACCTTCGTAAACGATTGACGGGGAGTACACCGGCAGATCGCCCCCGAAATAATAAGCAAACAACGGCTTGAACTGGCGGCCGATTGCGGGGGGCGCCACCATGACAATGGCGTCCGCGTCTTGCCGGCGGCGGGGCTCAAACTCCACGTTGGTGCCGATGGTGCGTTCGACGTCGACGGCACGGGCGCGGGATTGATTGATGCCAAACAGGTCGGCGGTCACCTGACGCAGGTTGTCGGTGCCGAAGAAACGTTCAATCTTCAGCGCCGTTCCGTCGTGGGTTGCCAGGCCTTCGATCAGGGCGGCTTCAAACCGGTCGCCCCATTCGCCTTTGGGGATCAGGGCCAGTACCTGGGGGCTATTGTCTTCACGGAGGCGGCGGGCGATCTGGCGGGCCTCGTCTTCCGCAGCCAGACCGAACTGGTACAGCGCCGCCCTGGGCGTGGCCGGCGGGTTCAGGTAATTCAGGGCCAGCACCGGGACGGGGAGCGTCTCGAGGCGGTTGATGGCGGCGACGGCGTCTTTGTCGAGCGGTCCGACAATCAGGTCCGGTCCTGCGGCAACCAGCGCCGTGTACAGTGCCTCAGCGGGCTGCCCGTGGGTGTCATGGACGCTGATCTCCAGGGCGAGTTCGGTCTGGTTCAGGTCGTCGTAGAAAGCCGCCATGAAGCCGTCACGAATAGCCGCACCCGCACTGGCCAGAGGGCCGCTCAGGGGCACTGCCAACGCAATGCGTTCCGGGCGTTCCTGCACCAGGGTGGTGATCAGTTGCAGTTCGCTGGGGAGTATGGCGGTTGCCGGGTGGTCCGGCCAGTTGCTCTGCCACTGGCGTATCGCCTGACTCTGGGCTTCGAGGGTCTGGCCGGGCTGGCGCAGCAGGGCGGCGAGTTCAAACCAGCCCTGGGTGGTGTAGCCAATTGCGCGACGACTTGCCGCGTCCAGGCGGCTATCGGGGACCTGTTTGAGCGCCTGCCAGATAGTGTCGTGGGTTGCCAGGGTGCGGGGGGCGGACTCGCCCGACTCAGGCGGCAGCTGCATCAGCACCTGAGCTTCGTCCAGAAAACGCCGCGCGAGACGGTAGATGTTTGCCTGCAACTGTACCGCCCGGGCGCGGAGATCGTCGCTATAGTTTTGAGGCTGATCCAGATCGACCGCTTGCGCAATGCGGGAAGCCCATGCCGGGTCGTTCAGCTCGCCGGCGCTGGTCATGGCCAGTAACAGGTACTGGTCGGTGAGCTCGGTCAAGGGTTGTCTGAGCGGGGCGCTGGTTAATATTTGGCGGGCCGATTCATGATCCCCTTGCTGCTGGTAATCGGCGGCGGTGCGCAGCAGGTAGGTCTGAGCCCCAAGCCGGTCGCTGGACGCTCTTGCCGCAGCCAGCTGAATGGCAGCCGCTGCGGTCGCTGCGTCCTGGGACTGCAGGCTCGTCTGGGCGCAGCCTCCGGCCATGAGCAGGCTTGTCAGCAGGCAGATAAAAAGGCTTTTTCTTTGCAACATTGAGATCATGTCTGGCTCGCACAGCTTGGGGGCGTTACGCTAGTGGCACCGGTCAAACGGCGGTAATTTTTCAGAGTCCTTACAATAATGCTCTGAGCCCGCAAGTTTACCAGCTCCGTGACCATTTCACATGACCAAGGGTTCATCCCGTCCACCAATCAAGGAATATATGTGAGCGCCGAGACAGACCGCTTTGCCGACACGCAGGGTATTTTGTACATAGTAGCAACACCCATTGGTAATCTTGGGGATATCTCCTCCCGGGCGGTCGAGGTGCTTGCCGCGGCGGATGTGATTGCCGCAGAAGATACCCGGCACAGCGGTCGCCTGCTGCACCATTTGGGGTTAAGCAAAACCATGGTGGCCGTGCACGATCATAATGAACGGGACCGGGCGGCGGGCCTGCTGGATCGGGTGGCCCGCGGTGAGCAGGTGGCGTTGATATCGGATGCCGGTACCCCGCTGATTTCGGATCCGGGGTACGTGCTGGTGAGGGAAGCGCGGGCGCGCGGGCTCAAGGTTGTGCCTGTGCCGGGGCCTTGCGCGTTGGTGGTGGCGTTGAGCGCCGCGGGATTGCCCACGGACCGTTTTGTGTTTGAGGGGTTTTTGCCGGCGAAGCGCGGTGCGCGCCGGACGGCGCTGGAAGCAGTGGTTCGTCAGCAGGCGACCCTGGTGTTCTATGAGTCGCCCCGGCGCATCCGTGATGCGATGGCAGATATCGCCGAGATCCTGGGTGGGGAGCGCCGGGTCGTGCTGGCCCGGGAGCTGACAAAAACCTTTGAAACTTTTTACTCCGGTTCGGCCACCGAGGTGTGCCAGCAGTTGCAGGACGACGCTCACGGCGACAAGGGGGAGTATGTGGTGATGGTCCATGGCGCGGCTTCCGATGACGGGGCCATGCCAGAGCTGGATGTCGAACGGCTGTTGCGGTTGCTGCTGGCAGAGTTGCCGGTCAAAAAAGCAGCCAAAATTACCGCTGAACTGACCGGCATGTCACGCAATGAGTTGTACCAGAGGGCGCTGCAGCTCAAGGGCAGCTAGCGCAGTTTTTACTTGCGTCGGCCGGGCCGCCCAAGTATCGTCTGGCCTGAGCTCGCCAGACAGTCGCCGCCAGTTTACTGGGGGAGGAAAGTCCGGGCTCCACAGGGCAAGGTGCCAGGTAACGCCTGGGCGGCGTGAGCCGACGGAAAGTGCAACAGAAAGCATACCGCCTAAGCGCCTTCGGGCGACGGTAAGGGTGAAAGGGTGCGGTAAGAGCGCACCGCGTGACTGGTAACAGTTCACGGCGATGGTAAACCCCACCTGGAGCAAGACCAAATAGGGGTCCTATGGCGCGGCCCGCGCTGGACCCGGGTAGGTTGCTTGAGGTCTGTGGCGACGCAGGCCCTAGATGAATGACTGTCCACGACAAAACCCGGCTTATCGGCGGGCTCAGATTTTCCAGTAGCTTTGGTGAGGGCGCGACCCGTGTGTGAAGTGGGTCGCGTTCGCTTTCTGCGTCATATGCCCAAATATTCTTACACTTCATTGTTTGCCTTCAGTTTCTCCTGCATCTAATTGATTTAGAAGATTATCTTATATGTAATCTAGGGTTTCCGATGCAGGATTGCTCGTAACCTATTGTCATTAAAGGAAAGTTTCCCGAAGCGCATAGGTTTGGCGTGCTTGCATTGTGACTGTTGTGTTTCTATAGTGTGCAAAAGTGGGAGAACGTGGTTATTTGTGGTATTTCGCAGCACGAACGCGCGCAAATAGCCCCTGACAGTAGGAAGGTCACCATCGAGCCGGCGTAATACATGGGCAATTTTCTCGGCAGTCACGCCATCAATATGGATGCGAAGGGTCGCTTGGCGATCCCCGCCAAGGTGCGCGAAGAGTTTTCGCATGCCGGCGGTAGCCGTGTCGTTTTAACCGCGAATGCCGCCGATGACGAAAGTGAGCGCTGCATTTTACTGTATCCCGAGGCCCAGTGGGCTGAAGTCAGGGCCCAGATCGACGGGCTCCCCAATATGAGCCGCGCCGTCCGACGGCTTCAGCGCCTGATGCTGGGGCACGCAGTGGCCGCAGATTTCGATGCGGCCGGACGGATTCTGATACCACCGACGCTGCGCCGCCATGCGCACCTGGAGAAAAAACTCATGCTGATCGGCCAGGGTAAAAAGCTCGAGCTGTGGAGCGAAGAACGCTGGAACGACTGGCTCGACGGCAGTGGTGATGGCGACGACATACCCCCGGAAATGCAGGCGCTTTCATTATGACCGGTTCCCGCAACGACCACCCGGCCGGGCAAGCGCTGCACCGGTCGGTACTGCTGGATTCGGCGGTGGATTATCTGGTCAATGATTCGGCCGGCTGCTACGTGGACGGCACCTTCGGACGGGGTGGGCACAGCCGTCTGATCCTGGCGCGGTTAACGGATTCGGGCCGGCTGCTGGGGATCGACAAAGACCCTCAGGCGATCGGCTTCGGTGAGCAGCTGGCGGCCGCCGACCCGCGCTTTGCAATTCACCACGGTTCGTTTGCCCAGCTGGATCAGGCCATGGGGGCACAGCATTGGAATGCGGTAAATGGGGTATTGCTCGATCTGGGGGTATCGTCGCCCCAACTGGATGATGCCGCCCGCGGGTTCAGTTTTATGCGCGACGGACCGCTGGATATGCGCATGAATCCCCAGCAATCGCCCAGTGCGGCGGAATGGCTGGCGTATGCGGAAGAGAAAGACATCGCGGATGTGCTTTGGCGGTACGGCGAAGAGCGCTTTTCACGGCGTATTGCCCGCTCGATCGTCACGCGCCGACAGGACCTGCCCCTGACCACGACCCGTGAGCTGGCGGAGCTGGTCAGTGCTGCGGTACCGAAAAAAGACAAGCACAAACACCCGGCGACACGCACCTTCCAGGCCATCCGCATCTTTATCAATCGGGAGCTGGAGGATCTGGAGACCGGCTTGGAAACCGCGGTCGACCGGCTGTTACCCGGTGGCCGCTTGGTGGTGATCAGCTTTCATTCGCTGGAAGACCGCATCGTCAAACGCTTTATGCGGGATCTGGCCCGGGGGCCACAGGTGCACAGAAGCATCCCGGTAACCGCCGAACAAACGGAATCGCCCTTTCGGCTGGTCGGTAAGGCTATGAAAGCCAGTGCCCACGAAATTCGCGACAACGTGCGCGCCCGGAGTGCGGTCATGCGTGTGCTCGAGCGACGCGCAGGATCCGGGCAAGGGAGGGGGTAACGATGGGCGCAGTGACTTTGGAGCGCCCCGTCAAGACGGCGGTGCTGAACAAACACAAGGTCCGTGAGGGGTTGTCCACCGCCCTGCGGTTGTCACAACGTATTTTCCGTGGGCTCGGGCAGGGTAACGTGCTGGTGTTTCTGGGCCTGGTGACCGTGTTGATCGTTTCGGCCATCGGCGTGGTGGTGAGCTCCCATCAGAACCGGCAACTGTTCAATGCGCTGTCGCAGCTGCAGCAACAGCGCGACGGCTATCACCGGGAGTGGAGCCAGTTGCTGCTTGAGCAAAGCTCACTGGGTGCGCACGGACGCATCGAACAGCAGGCCGCGCAACAGCTGGGCATGACCGTGCCCGGCAAACAGGACATTGTTCTGGTACCCAACAAATACCATCGAGCCCAATAATCAAGGTGAGTCCGTTGCCCAGGCAGGAACGCAAGCGAACATGGAAGGTGATGCTGACGACGGGTCTCAAAGCCTGGCGTTTTTGTACCGTGTTTGTCGTGTTTTTGACGGTGGTCGGCATTCTCGGGTGGCGGTTGGTGGACTTGCACGTGGTTGATCAGGCGTTTTTACGCAAGCAGGGCGATGTGCGCACCATCCGCGTGGAAACCCTGGATGCGCACCGGGGGCTGATTACCGATCGCTACGGCGAACCGCTTGCTGTCAGCACGCCGGTGCAGACCTTGTGGGCCAATCCGAGCGAAGTCGACCCGCAAGATCCGCGACTGACGGCGGCCTCCCGATTGCTGGGGGTGAGCGAGGCCCGCTTGCGGGAACGGCTGAGGCAATACGCCGACCGCCAGTTTATATACCTTCAGCGCAAACTGGCCCCCGGCCTTGCCCGAGAGGTCATGGCGCTGGAAATACCGGGCTTTTACAGCCGTCGTGAATATCAGCGTTTTTACCCCGCCGGCGAAGTAACCGCCCACGTGGTAGGGTTCACCGGAATCGATGAACGCGGTCAGGAAGGCGTTGAGCTGTCCTATGACGACTGGCTCAGTGGCACCGTCGGCAGCAAGCGCGTGCTCAGGGATAACCGCGGTCGCAACATCAAGGATTTGTCGCTGATCCGGGACGCCAGTCCGGGGCGGGATCTGGCGTTGAGCCTTGACCTGCGCTTGCAGTACCTCGCCTACCGGGAACTGAAGGCGGTAGTGGCGGCGCATCAGGCCCGGGGTGGCACCCTGGTGATGCTGGACGTCCACACCGGCGAAATCCTCGCCATGGTGAACCAGATGTCCTACAACCCCAATGACCGGAGCCAGCTCAGTGCGGACCGCATGCGCAACAAGGCAGTCACCGATCTGTTCGAACCGGGCTCGCCCATGAAACCGGTGGCCATGGCCGCCGCACTGTCGACCGGTAAATACCATTTGTCGAGCACCATCGATACCTCTCCCGGCTACCGCCGGTTTGGCCGTTTCACCATTCGTGATACCGGCAATTTCGGCAAGGTTGATCTGACCACCATCATTGCCCGCTCCAGTAATGTCGGCATCAGCAAAATCGCCAACGACATCGGCGGCGATGTTATTCGCGATCTGTACTTTCAGCTGGGCCTCGGGCAGTCGACCGGCATTGGTTTCCCCGGCGAGGCCGTGGGTGTGTTACCGGCCCCGCCGCGCTGGCGACCGGTGGAAGAGGCCACCCTGTCGTACGGTTATGGTCTGAGTCTGAACGCGTTGCAGCTGGCTCAGGCGTACATGGTGCTCGCCAATGGCGGCATCCGTTACCCGCTCAGCTTGCTGCGGGTTGAGACCCCACCGGCAGGCGCGCGCATCTTGTCCGAAACCGTCACCCGGGAGGTGCGCGACATGCTGCGTGAAGCCGTGGCAAACGGCACCGGCCGCCGCGCTCAGCCGGCACTCTATTCGGCCGGGGGAAAAACCGGCACGGTTCACCTGGTCGGCAAACATGGCTACGAAGACAGTCAGTACAAGGCGGTGTTTGCCGGCATGGCGCCGATTGATAACCCGAAAATCGTCACCGTGGTGGCGGTGGATGCGCCTCAGGCCGGCGAGTATTACGGCGGTGAGGTTGCGGCGCCGGTGTTTTCCCGGGTGATGGGGGATGCGCTGCGTTTGCTGGACGTCAAACCGAAACTGGAACTGAGCGGCACGGTCAATAGCACTGGGGGACAAGGATAATACTATGTGTATCACTTCTCTCAGCAAGTTGCTGCAGAACATCGCCGAGGTGCCGTCGGTGTTTGATGTCACCATTCACGGGCTGGCCACCGACAGTCGACAGGTCAGGCCCGGCGACGCCTTTGTGGCGCTCGCGGGTAGCCGGACACCGGCGGACCATTACATCGACGAAGCCATCGATCGGGGTGCGATTGTTGTGTTGGAGGATGCTCTGGCGGACGGCGAACTTCGCACCGAGTGCTACGAGCATCGCGGTGCACTGCGGGTGCCGGTGCCCAGGCTGCGAGGCTTGCTGGGCAAGATCGCCGATCGTTTCTTCGAGTATCCCTCGCAATGTGTGCGGGTTATCGGGATCACCGGGACCAACGGTAAAACCTCGGTGGCCCAGTATGTGGCGCAATTGCTGACCCACACCGGCAGCCTGTGCGGCGTCATTGGTACCCTCGGCAACGGTTTGTTGGGTGCCGTCGAACCGGGTTCGCACACCACCCCCGACGTGGTGGCCGTCAATCGTGCCATCGCCAGAATCCACGACCAGCAAGGTCGTGCGGTGGCGATGGAGGTGTCGTCCCATGCTCTGGACCAGGGCCGGATTGACCGGGTGATGATCACCGGGGCGGTCTTCACCAACCTCACCCGGGACCATCTGGATTATCACGGCTCGATGGAAGCATACGGGGCCGCCAAAGCGCGGTTGTTCGCCCGCGAAGAGCTGCATTTTGCCGTAGTGAATTTTGATGATCCGTTTGGTCGTCAGCTGTATCAGCAACTGGAGGGCAAGTGTGATCGCGTGCGATACAGCCTGCACGAGGCCCAGGTTGAACTGTGGCTGACCCGCTATCAGCCCTCGGCCACCGGATTTGAGGCATCGGTCGATGGGATTTGGGGGGCGTTCGATATTTCTGCGCCGCTGCTTGGCAGTTTCAATGCCAGTAACCTGCTCGCCGCCATGGGAGTGGTGCTCAGTCTGGGCGTGCCCGTGGCGCAACTGATCCCCGCCGTGGCGAAACTGACATCCCCGCCCGGTCGGTTGGAGTCCTATCTGGGTGCCAATGGCGTGCAGGTGGTGGTGGATTACGCCCACACCCCCGATGCACTGGCCAATGCGTTAGCTGCCTTGCGAGCCCACACCGGCCAGCGGCTGATTTGTGTGTTTGGCTGCGGCGGCGACCGGGACGCCGGCAAACGTCCGGAAATGGCGGAGCAGGCCGAACGCGGGGCTGATCTGGTGATTGTCACCGATGACAACCCCCGGACCGAATCCCCCGCCGCGATCGTGGCGGATATTATGGCCGGATTTGCCAACCCGCAAGCCGCGTTGGTGATACACGACCGGGCGGAGGCCATTCGGCGCGCAGTCAGCCTGGCTCAGGCCGGGGATGTGGTGCTTGTCGCCGGCAAGGGGCACGAGAGCTGGCAGGAAGTCGCGGGCGAGAAACTGCCCTTCAGTGATGCGGCACATGTACGTCGGGCCCTCAGGCTCCGGGACGGTGTCGCATGATGAGCAACTTCACTCTGGCGCAAGCGGCTGGCTGGCTGGGCGCAGATCCTGCAGGGCTGACGGGTGACCGGCAGACCGAATTCAGTGACGTGTTCACCGACACCCGCAACGGTTGCCCGGGCGCCCTGTTTGTGGCTTTGCGGGGCGAGAATTTTGATGGCCACCGGTTCCTGCAGGCGGCCAAAGACGCAGGCGCGGTCGCGGCGGTGGTGGACCAGTTCCAGCGTGACGTCGCCTTGCCTCAGTTGGTGGTGCCGGATACGGTGCACGCCCTGGCGATCCTGGCGGGTGCCAATCGTAACGCCGCCACGCTGCGTGTTGCGGCCATCACCGGCAGCAGTGGCAAAACCACGGTCAAGGAGATGCTGGCCGCGATTCTGGCTCAGGCCGGTGAGACTCTGGCTACCCAGGGCAACCTGAACAATCACATTGGCGCCCCCCTTACGCTGTTGCGGCTCAGCCCCCACCACCGTTTTGCGGTGATCGAGCTGGGCGCCAGCGGGCTGGGGGAAATTGCGCACACCGTGGCCATTACCCGGCCGGACGTCGCCATCATCACCAACGCTTCGGAAGCGCATCTCGAAGGGTTTGGCGGTTACCAGAACATTGTGACCGCCAAGGGCGAGATCATCGACGGCGTCGGTGTCGGGGGCGCGGTCATTTTGAGTGCCGATGACCCCGCCTATGCGCAGTGGCGCCAGCGCGCCGGCGAACGCACCGTGATCAGCGTCAGTGGTGCGGCCGATTCGCAGGCGGATTACAGCCACGAATTGCTGCCGGGCAGCGGCGAAACCCAGGCATTCCGGGTGCTCGGACCGGAAGGTTGGACCGTGTCGGTGAGCCTTGCTCTGCAGGGGAGTCATAACATCGTCAACGCGTTGCTGGCCACTGCGGCTGCGCGCCAGCTGGGGGTGGATCGGGCGAGCATTGCGGCGGGTCTGGCTGCGGTGACACCGGTCAAGGGTCGCCTGCACACCAGAATGTTGACGACCGGGGTGACCCTGATCGATGACAGTTACAACGCCAACCCGGCGTCGCTGAAAGCCGCACTGGGTGTGCTGGCGGCCGCTGACGGACAGCGCATCGCGGTGCTGGGGGCCATGGCAGAACTGGGCGCAGAGTCCATGCGCCTGCATGAAGAAGTGGGGGCAAAGGCCCGCGCCCTGGGAATCGAGCGCCTGATTGTGGTCGGCCCCGGTGGAGAGGGTTACGCTTCAGGGTTTGGCGAGCAGACGGAACACTGTGACACCCATGCAGCAGCGATCGAATACCTCGCTGAGCAAGTGCTCGCGAACCCATCAACGCTTCCGGCAACCCTGTTGCTGAAAGGATCCAGAAGTTCCGCCATGGATGTCGTGGCGGATGGTCTCTTACAGAAGGTGAAGTCTACATGCTGCTCTGGCTGACAGAGGTTTTGTCACAACATTTTTCGGCACTGACCATGTTTCAGTACCTGACCCTGCGCGGAATTCTGGGGGTGCTGACCGCGCTGCTGATTTCGCTGCTGGTGGGTCCCTACATGATCCGCAAACTGAGCCAGTATCAAATTGGGCAGGCGGTGCGCGATGACGGCCCGCAAACCCATCTGAGCAAGGCCGGTACGCCCACCATGGGTGGTGCACTGATTCTGGTGGCCATAGGGGTCAGTACCCTGCTGTGGGCGGATCTGGGTAACCGCTATGTGTGGGTCACCATTCTGGTGACCTTGCTGTTCGGGGCGATTGGTTGGGTCGATGACTATCGCAAGGTGGTCGAGCGCAACCCCCGTGGTTTGCCGGGCCGCTGGAAGTATTTCTGGCAGTCGGTGATTGGCGCGGCCGCGGCCGTTGCGCTTTATGTGACCGCGGTACTGCCGCAGGAAACCTCGCTTTATGTGCCGTTTTTCAAGAACGTCTCGCTGACCCTGGGGCCGCTGCTGTTCATCCTGCTGACCTATTTCGTCATTGTCGGCAGCAGCAACGCCGTCAACCTCACCGACGGTCTGGACGGTCTGGCAATCATGCCTACGGTGATGGTCGCGGGGGCGCTGGGAATCTTTGCCTACGTTTCGGGCCATGTTCAATTTGCCAATTACCTGCTCATACCTCATCTGCCCGGCGCCGGGGAGCTGATCGTATTTTGTGGCGCGATCGTGGGCGCCGGGCTGGGCTTTTTATGGTTTAACACCTATCCGGCACAGGTGTTTATGGGCGATGTGGGGGCACTGGCGCTGGGGGCTGCGCTCGGCGTGGTGGCCGTGATTGTGCGTCAGGAAATTGTGCTGTTCATTATGGGCGGTGTGTTTGTCATGGAAACCGTCTCGGTGATTTTGCAGGTGGCCTCGTTCCGTCTGACCGGCCGGCGGATTTTTCGCATGGCGCCCTTGCATCATCATTTTGAACTGAAAGGCTGGCCGGAGCCCCGCGTTATTGTGCGGTTTTGGGTGGTCACCGTGGTGCTGGTCCTGATTGGACTGGCGTCCCTGAAGATACGCTAGGCGAAGCAGAGTGTTATGAGCATCATAGGGTCGGATCGTCGCACACTGGTTGTAGGGCTCGGTATCACCGGGCTTTCCTGCGTGCGCTTTCTTCGTGCCCAGGGTCGCGCGGTGGTGGTGGCCGACAGCCGCCTGCAGCCGCCGGGGTTGGCGGAGCTCAAGGCGGGCTGGCCGGAAGTGGTGGTGCATCTGGGCCCCTTCGACGGTGACCTGTTTGCCGGTTTCAGCGAATTGGTGGTCAGTCCGGGGGTCAGTGTGGCCGAACCGGCCATTCAACAGGCAGCGGCGGCCGGTGCCCGTATTGTGGGCGATATCGACCTGTTCAGCCGCGAGGCCAACGCCCCGGTGGTGGCCATCACCGGTTCCAATGGCAAAACCACGGTGACCACGCTGCTGGGAGAGATGGCAATTGCCGCTGGGTGGCAGGTTGCCGTGGGGGGCAACATTGGTACCCCGGCTCTGGATCTGCTCGATGACACGGTCGAGCTGTATATTCTGGAACTGTCGAGTTTCCAGTTGGAGACCACGGACGACCTGGGAGCCCAGGTGGCGACGGTGCTCAACGTCAGTGACGACCACATGGACCGTTACCCCGACAAGATGGCCTATTACCAGGCGAAGCAGCGGGTGTTCCGCGGCTGCCGGCAAGCCGTGGTCAATCTGGACGATGCACTCAGCACGCCCATGGCGCCCTATAAACCGGTACTGCGCTGTTTCGGCTTCAACCGGGTCAACCCTGACACCTTCAGCACCCGCGAGGATGAACAGGGCACCTGGATTACCTTCGGATTCGACAACCTGCTGCTGGCCGATCGCCTGCAGATGCTGGGCCGCCATAACATCAGTAACGTCATGGCCGCGCTGGCGCTGGGTCAAGCGGCCGGTTTGCCCATGGACGTGATGGTGAGCGTGGCCCGGAACTTCCGCGGATTACCACACCGCTGCGAGTGGGTGCGGGAGCTGGCCGGGGTGGTCTATATCAACGACTCCAAGGGCACCAACGTGGGGGCCACCGTTGCTGCCATTGAGAGTCTGGCGCCCCCCGATGGCAAGCTGGTGCTGATTGCGGGCGGAGCCGGGAAAGGGGCCGATTTCCAGCCGCTGCGCCAGCCTGTCAGTGCCCACTGCCGCGCGGTGGTGCTGTTCGGCGAGGACGCCGCACAGTTGGCCTCTGTGCTGCCTGAGACGGTCGCCGTCAGCCGCGCCGGCTCCCTCCAGGAGGCCGTGCTGGCAGCACGGGGGCTGGCCCGGGCGGGTGACCGTGTACTGCTGTCCCCGGCCTGCGCCAGTCTGGACATGTTCAAGGACTATCGCGAGCGCGGCGACCAGTTCCGCACTTTGGTGGAGGGCTTGTCATGAGCGATCTGCGCCCCTTGCCATGGTTGCTGGTCAGTGCGGTTGCGCTGCTGGTGCTGGGGATCATCATGATTTCGTCGGCCTCCATGGATATGGCCGCGGAAACTCTGGGTAACGGCTATCACTACATGATCCGCCAGTTGCTGTTTGCCGGACTGGGTTGTGCATTCGCCATTGGCGCTGCCAATGTGCCATTGGCCTGGTGGGAGCGCAGTGGCTGGCTGCTGTTGGGTATCGGTCTGGCAGTTCTGGTGCTTGTATTGACGCCCCTTGGACATACGGTGAACGGCTCGACCCGGTGGATTCCGTTCGGACTGTTTAACGTGCAGGTGTCCGAAATCGCCAAACTGTGTTTGATTGCTTATCTGGCCGGTTACGTGGTGCGCCGGCGGGACGAGCTAATGAACAGCTGGTCCGGTTTTTTCAGGCCCATTGGCGTGTTGTGTGTGGCGTCCTTTTTACTGGTGATCGAGCCCGATTTCGGCGCTACGGTGGTGCTGATGGCCGCCGCTCTGGGGATGATCTTCCTCAGCGGGGTGCGCATGAGCCGGCTGTTCCTGCTGATCGGTTTCTGTCTGTCCATGGGGGCGGTGCTGGTGGTGACCCAGCCCTACCGGCTGAAGCGGGTAGTGAGCTACCTCGACCCGTGGAAAGACCAGTTCAACAGTGGCTATCAGCTGACCCAGTCGCTGATCGCTTTCGGCCGGGGTGACTGGACCGGCGTGGGGCTGGGTAACTCGGTCCAGAAACTGTTTTATCTGCCCGAGGCCCACACAGATTTTATTTTCGCCATCGTGGCGGAAGAGTTCGGCTTGCTGGGGTCGTTGCTGGTGCTGGTGCTGCTGGCGGTTCTGGTGATAGCCGGATTGGTGATTGCCCGTAATGCAGAGCAGGCGGACATGCCATTTGCCGCCTGTTTTGCCTATGGCATTACCCTGCTGATCGGGCTGCAATCCTGCATCAACATTGGCGTCAACACCGGGTTGCTGCCCACCAAGGGGCTGACGTTGCCGCTGATCAGTTACGGCGGCTCCAGTCTGATGGTGACCTGCGTCAGCCTCGGAATTCTGGCGCGGGTTGAGATGGAGCGGCTGGACAAGCTGGAACAGACACCGGCCAAGGTGGCTCCGGCCCCGCAACGCAAGTCTTATGGGGGGGCGCGGTGAGTAAGCGACGCTTTCTGATCATGGCGGGTGGCACCGGCGGGCACGTGTTCCCGGCGCTGGCCACGGCGCGGGTACTGCAGGCCAGAGGACACGAAGTCCACTGGCTCGGTTCCGAGGGCCGGATGGAGCAGCGCCTGATCGGTGAGACCGACATTCCGCTGTCATTGATTGCGGTGTCCGGCTTGCGCGGTAAAGGCAAGCTGGCGTTGCTGGCGGCCCCGTTCAAATTAACGCGGGCGCTGCTGCAGGCACTGCGGGTGGTGCGTGCCGTCCAGCCGGACTGTGTCATCGGCATGGGAGGCTTTGTAACCGGACCGGGTGGGCTGGCCGCCTGGCTGACCCGCACCCCCTTGGTGGTGCACGAACAAAATGCGATTGCCGGGCTGACCAACCGGATTCTGGCGCGCTTTGCCACCACAGTGATGGAAGCGTTCGCGGGCAGCTTTGGCAAGGGCGTGGTCACCCGGTGTACCGGTAATCCGGTGCGCCAGGACGTGGCGCTCTTGCCGCCTCCGGAGGCGCGCCTGGCCGATCGGAGCGGCCCTTTGAGGCTGTTGGTACTGGGCGGCAGTCTGGGGGCCCAGGCCATCAATGAGCAGGTGCCGCAAGCGCTGGCACTGCTGCCGGAAGAGCAGCGTCCGCAGGTGCGGCACCAGTGCGGTGAGCGCCAACTGGAACTGACCCGGCAGGCCTATGCCGAAGCGGGCGTGAGTGCGTCCATAGAGCCCTTTATCAACGATATGGCGGAGGCCTACGGCTGGGCGGATCTGGTATTGTGCCGCTCCGGTGCGCTGACGGTGGCGGAACTATGCGCCGCCGGTATCGGCGCCATTCTGGTGCCTTTTCCCCATGCGGTGGACGATCACCAGACCCACAACAGTCAGCCAATGACCGCTGCCCAGGCAGCCATTCTGATGCCGCAAGCCGGGCTGACCGCGCAACGGCTGGCAGACACACTGACGGACCTCGGGAGCAGTCGTTCCCGGGTGATAACCATGGCGGAGTCGGCTCGAGCGCTGGCACGTCCCGACGCGACGGAGAGAGTAGTGAACTATTGCCTGGAGGCCGCAAATGCCTGAACCGACGAATTCGACCCTGGCTTACCAGGCACCCGAAATGCGGCGCATCCGTAACATTCATTTTATCGGTATTGGCGGAGCCGGCATGAGCGGCATTGCCGAAGTCATGAAAAACCAGGGATACGACGTCTCTGGCTCGGATATGCGGGTTAGCGCAGTCACCGACCGGCTGAAAGCCCTGGGAGTGACCGTGCAAATCGGTCATCAGGCCAGTAACAGCGCCACCGCAGATGTGGTCGTGGTGTCGTCAGCGGTAGCCGACGACAATCCTGAACTGGTGTCGGCCCGGGCGCGCCGGGTACCGGTGGTACCCCGGGCCGAAATGCTGGCGGAGATCATGCGCTACCGTCACGGCATTGCGGTGGCCGGTACCCACGGAAAAACCACCACCACCAGTCTGATTGCCTCCATCCTGGGCGAGGCCGGACTCGATCCGACCTTTGTGATTGGTGGCAAGTTGAACAGCGCGGGCAGCAACGCCAAGCTGGGTGGTTCCCGTTATCTGGTGGCCGAAGCGGATGAAAGTGACGCCTCGTTTCTCCATTTGATGCCCAATGTGTCGGTAGTGACCAACATCGAAGCCGATCATATGGACACATATGGTGGTGACGTAGGCCGTCTGAAGCAGACGTTTATCGACTTTCTCCACAACCTGCCGTTTTATGGCGTGGCGGTGATGTGTGTGGACGACCCCTACGTGCGGGACATTCTGCCGCGTATATCCCGCGCCATCATTACCTACGGCATTGATAACCCGGATGCGGATTACCGGGCCGAAAACATTGAGTCCCGTGGCCTGACCACGCGGTTTACCGCCAGACGTCCCGGTGGCCGCCGAGATCTGGAGGTGGAACTCAAGATGCCCGGCCGTCACAACGTTGAGAACGCCCTGGCGGCAATTGCGGTGGCCACCGATGAAGGGGTGAACGATCAGGCCATTCTTGCCGGATTGGCCGATTTTGCCGGGGTGGGGCGCCGCTTTCAGGTCTATGGCGACTACCAGACCAAAAACGGACTGGTCACCCTGGTGGACGATTATGGCCATCACCCCACCGAAGTGGATGCGGTGATCAAAGCCGCCCGTGGCGCCTTTCCGGACCGGCGCCTGGTGATGCTTTACCAGCCCCATCGCTACAGCCGTACCCGGGATCTGTATGAAGACTTTGTGCGCGTGCTGTCCGAGGTCGATGGGCTGTTGTTACTGGATGTGTATTCCGCGGGAGAAGCCGTCATCCCCGGTGCCGATGGTCGCGCGCTGTGCCGCAGCATCCGCTTGCGGGGTGCGGTTGAGCCGGTGTTTGTGGAGGAACACAGTGAAATTGAACGATTGCTCGAGGCAACGCTGAGGGACGGCGATTTGCTGATCACCCAGGGTGCCGGTGATATCGGTGCTGTCGCGACGCGGCTGGCGGCCGCAGGAGTGATACCCGGTGAATAAAGCACCTCTGCAAAACTACCAGGTGGATGCCGCTACCCGCAAAGCTCTTGGCCGGGTCGCTGTATTCATGGGCGGCGACTCCGCCGAGCGTGAAGTGTCCCTCAACAGCGGACGGTCCGTACTCAATGGGCTGCTGGCAGCTGGTGTGGACGCGATAGGTCTGGACGTCCAGGGGTGTTTGCTGCAAACCGTGACCAATCCGCAGTTCGACAGGGTCTTCATCGCCTTGCACGGACGTGGCGGTGAGGACGGCACCCTGCAGGCCATTCTGGAGCAGGCGGGCATTCCCTATACCGGGAGCGAAGTGATGGCGTCCGCGCTGGCTATGGACAAATTGCGCACCAAGTACGTGTTCCAGGGATGCGGTTTGCCCACCCCCCGGTTCCGCGCCATGGCGTCGGCAGAGGAGGCGGATGCCATTCTGGCCGAATTAACCCTGCCGCTCAGTGTCAAGCCGTCCCGGGAAGGGTCCAGTATCGGTATTTTTAAAGTCACCAATCGTGACCAGCTGGTGACGGCCTACCGCAATGCCAGTCAGCACGACCCGCTGGTGTTGGTGGAAGAATGGGTGGAAGGTCCGGAGTTTACGGTCGCCGTGTTGCAAGGCCAGGCGTTGCCGGTTATCGGGCTCAGCACCGACAACGAGTTTTATGATTACGACGCCAAGTATCTGGCTGAGGATACCCGCTATCAGATTCCCAGCGGGCTTGCGCCAGAGCTGGAACAGGCACTGAAACAGTTGTCGGTGGACGCCTTCCGGGTGATCGGATGCCGTACCTGGGGCCGGGTCGACATCATGCAAGATGCGCAGGGTCAGTTCTGGCTGCTCGAAGTGAATACCGCTCCGGGTATGACCGACCACAGCCTGGTCCCCATGGCGGCCAAGGCCGCGGGTATCAGTTTCGAAGAACTGGTGGTGAGAATCCTTGCGGACACTCTGGAGGTTGCCGGTGATTGAACGCGTCCTGTTGCGCAGTCGGGTCATGCCTGAAGATCCGCCCAAGCGGCGGGGAGCCACCTCCTTCACCGCGGAGCAAGAGCGCTTCGGCACCTTCAGAGCCCTGTGGGCCGCGATCCCGTGGACGCAGGTGGGGCTGGGCGGGGTCATTGTGCTGCTCGCGGCACTGGTGCCCTGGGGGGCGAGTCAGGTGCTGACCGCGCTGGACCGGCAAATTATGTCGGTGGACGTCAAAGGCACCCTGGTCGGGGAAAACCGCACCGAGCTCGAGCAGCGGGTCAACACTTGGGTCGGTAAGAGTTTCTTTGCCACCGACCTGGCGGAAATCAAACGCGATCTGGAGCAGCGCCCCTGGGTCGAAACCGCCGCCGTGCAGCGGGTGTGGCCGGACCGGTTGCAGGTGGAAATACGTGAGAAAAAACCATTGGCCTACTGGAACGACGACAAACTGGTCAGCCGGTCGGGGGTCTTGTTTGCACCGGAGAGTCGCGACGCTGCAGGTGCCCTGCCGCATCTGTCGGGACCGGATGACCGGGTGCGGGACGTGATCGAAATGGCGAGAAGCATGGTCGACGTACTCGCAGCCCACGGCCTGGTGTTCGCGGGTCTGACGCTGGAACAACGGGGCGCCTGGACCCTGCATCTGGCCAATGGCATCGAAGTGGCGCTGGGGCGCGATCAGGTTGAGCAGCGTTTCGAACGCTTTATAACCGTTTATGAGGGCCAGCTGGCCACTCGTGCGGATGAAGTCAAACGGGTGGATGCGCGATACACCAATGGTGTCGCGGTGCAGTGGAGGCCACTGAATGGGGTCTCTGCAAACAAATCATAGCATCACCTTCACAGAATCACGGTTTGGTGAAATACATGTCATCGGTTGATACGGAAAACATGATAGTCGGCCTGGATATCGGAACCTCCAAAGTGGTTGCGATCGTTGGCAAGCGCACCCTGGACGGCACCATCGAAGTGGTCGGCGTGGGTTCCCATCCATCCCGCGGTCTGAAACGGGGCGTCGTGGTGAATATTGAGACCACGGTGCAGGCGATCCAGCGGGCCATCGAAGAGGCCGAGTTGATGGCCGGCTGCCGGATTCATTCGGTGTACGCGGGGATCGCCGGCAGCCATATCAAAAGCCTCAACTCCCACGGCATTGTTGCCATCCGCGATCGGGAGGTGACCCAGGCGGATATCGACCGGGTCATCGATGCAGCCCAGGCGGTGGCGATCCCGGCGGATCAGAAAGTCCTGCACATTCTGCCGCAGGAATTTGTGATTGATAACCAGGAGGGGATCAAAGAGCCCATGGGCATGTCCGGTGTGCGTCTGGAAGCCAAGGTGCATCTGGTCACCTGTGCGGTCAATGCGGCCCAGAACATCGACAAGTGCATTCGTCGTTGCGGCCTGGATGTCGACGACATCATTCTGGAACAACTGGCGTCCAGTCATGCGGTACTGACCGAAGACGAAAAAGAGTTGGGCGTCTGTGTGGTGGATCTCGGTGGCGGGACCACGGACATCGCCGTGTTTACCGGCGGAGCCATACGCCATACCTCGGTTATCCCGATTGCCGGTGACCAGGTCACCAACGACATCGCCATGGCGTTACGCACGCCTACCCAGAATGCGGAAGAGATCAAAATCAAATACGCCTGCGCCCTGACCCAGCTGGCGGGGGCGGATGAAACCATCAAGGTACCGAGCGTCGGCGACCGGGCCCCCCGTGATTTGTCGCGGCAGGCACTCGCCGAGGTGGTGGAACCGCGCTACGAAGAGTTGTTTACCCTGGTGCAATCTGAATTGCGACGGTCCGGCTTTGAGGAAATGATTCCCGCCGGGGTCGTCATTACCGGCGGTTCATCCACCATGGAAGGCGTGGTTGAACTGGCGGAAGAAATTTTCCACATGCCGGTGCGGCTTGCCTGTCCGCAGGCTGTCTCCGGGATGACGGAAGTTGTAAACAACCCGATTTACGCCACCGGCGTCGGGTTGTTGATTCATGGTTTCCGACAAATGGATCTTGGTCGGGAGCCGGTGCTCAAAGCGGAGGATGCACCGTCCCTGGTTGAGCGCATGAAGAGCTGGTTCACGGGCAATTTCTGACCGCGAACCTGCGCATTGAACCGTCCGGAAGAAGACGGAAAACGAAGGTATCTCGAACGTAAGGCCTCAGTAAATAATCAGCCGGCAATGGGCTGACAACAGCACGAAGGAGTAAGGACATGTTTGAATTAGTGGATAGCATCCAGCAAAACGCGGTGATCAAGGTCGTCGGCGTGGGCGGCGGCGGTGGCAATGCCGTACGCCACATGTTTAACAGTGATGTCGAGGGGGTGGAGTTTTTCTGCGCCAACACGGATGCGCAGGCCCTCGCTGATATGGACGCCCGTCAGGTCATCCAGTTGGGTGGCAACATCACCAAAGGTCTGGGGGCCGGCGCGAACCCCGAAATCGGGCGCCAGTCTGCCCTTGAAGATCGGGACCGTATTGCCGAAGCCATCAGTGGCGCCGACATGGTCTTTATTACCGCCGGGATGGGTGGCGGAACGGGTACCGGTGCGGCTCCGGTGGTGGCCGAAGTGGCCCGCGAGCTGGGTATACTCACCGTAGCGGTGGTCACCAAACCGTTCATGTTCGAAGGTGCCAAGCGCATGAGTCTGGCTGAGGCCGGACTGAAGGAACTGGAAGAATGCGTGGACTCGCTGATTA
Source organism: Marinobacter sp. X15-166B (assembly GCF_001752365.1). Lineage (GTDB taxonomy): Bacteria > Pseudomonadota > Gammaproteobacteria > Pseudomonadales > Oleiphilaceae > Marinobacter. The sequence continues at coordinate 2,073,017 of NZ_MEIY01000001.1, forward strand.
CCATTCCCAACGAGAAGCTGTTGTCGGTTCTGGGCAAGAAAACCAGTCTGCTGGATGCCTTCGCCGCCGCGAATGACGTCCTGCTGGGAGCGGTTCAGGGCATTGCCGATCTGATCACTCGCAACGGTATGATCAACGTGGACTTTGCAGACGTGAAAACGGTGATGTCGGAAATGGGCATGGCGATGATGGGCACCGCCGTGGCCACCGGTGAAAACCGCGCCCAGGAAGCCGCCGAGGCAGCCGTCCGCAGTCCATTGCTGGAAGACGTGAACCTGCAGGGGGCAAAAGGCATTCTGGTCAACATTACCGCCGGTATGGACCTGAATCTGGGCGAATTCTCCGAGGTGGGCGACATCATCCGCGAGTTTGCGTCTGACTCGGCAACGGTGGTTGTGGGTACGGTGATTGACCCCGACATGGTGGATGAAATCAAAGTGACCGTGGTGGCTACCGGATTGGGTGGCGACCGGGACAAGCCCACCAAAGTGGTGGATAACACCCGCACTCTGGATGGCACCACCGATTACCGGCAACTGGATCGTCCCGCGGTATTGCGTCGTCGCGCGGTGTCCGAGGGTAACGTTGCGCTGGATCAGAGCAAAGAGGCGATGGAGCAGGGGGTGGAGTATCTCGATATTCCCGCATTCCTCCGTCGTCAGGCAGACTGATAGTCTGGCGGTAACACTCTGTGTGAGGGTCTGGTCGTTGCTCCGGCACAACCTGGCGCCATATGGATTACCGTAAATCATGAGCTGAATCAGCGCCCTGTAATATCGGGCTGGCTGAATAGTATTCAGTTTCGTTTTTTGGTACTCTGCGGGCATTATTTTGCCTAAAGATATCGATTCCTTGTGACGGAAATATGTAGCGATGATCAGACAACGGACGCTTAAAAACACCATCCGCGCTACGGGCGTAGGTTTGCACTCGGGTGAAAAGGTGTATCTGACCCTGAAACCGGCGCCGGTAGATTCAGGTATCGTTTTCCGGCGTACCGACCTGGATCCGGTAGTGGAGATCAAGGCGTGTGCGGAAAACGTGGGTGAAACCATGCTGTCGACGACACTGGTTAAAAACGATGTTCGTGTAGCAACAGTCGAGCACCTGTTGTCTGCCATGGCCGGTCTGGGCATCGATAACTGCTTCGTTGAGCTAAGCGCTGCCGAAGTGCCGATTATGGATGGCAGTGCGGGGCCGTTTGTGTTCCTGTTGCAGTCGGCGGGCATAGCCGAGCAGGATACGGCTAAACGCTTCATTCGGATCAAGCGCGAAGTAACCGTTGAAGAAGGTGATAAAAAGGCCACGTTTTTGCCTTTCGAAGGCTTCAAAGTCAGCTTCAGCATCGACTTTGATCACCCGGTGTTTAAAGGACGGGCACAAACAGCAACCGTGGATTTTTCAAGCACCTCGTTTGTAAAAGAAGTGAGTCGCGCGCGTACGTTCGGTTTCATGCGTGATATTGAACAGCTACGGGCCATGAACCTGGCGCTGGGTGGCAGCGTTGATAACGCCATTGTTGTTGACGATTATAAGATTCTCAACGAGGACGGTCTTCGTTACGAAGACGAGTTCGTCAAGCACAAGGTGCTGGATGCGATCGGTGACCTGTACCTTTTGGGTAACAGCCTGATTGGGGAATTCCACGGCGTCAAATCCGGCCACGGGCTGAACAATAAGCTGTTGCGCAAGCTCATTGCCGAAGAAGATGCCTGGGAAGTGGTGACCTTCAGTGACGAGGCAAAAGCGCCGATTTCTTACGTAAAACCGGTCCTGGCCGTTCAGGGTTAACGCAGGAAGCGTTAGCTGCGAGCGTGTCCCGCGAGCTTTTCGAGAATCTCGCGTAAGTTTTTATCCTTCGTGTGCCCGGCTTCCTCTCTGAGGAGTCGGGCATTTTTTTCGCTCAACGGCACCGGTTCCCGATGAACCGAAGTTGTGTGACGGCGCGGACTGACTTTGATCCGGCACTTCCACACGTAGCGAAACCGGGCATTCTCCCGCAGGGACTCCATGATTTGATGCTGGCGGAACCGGAGTTGACTGGCCACAATGGCCGACTCCACGCTGAGGCACAACTCGCCATCGACACAGCTGACGAAGCGCACCCCCTGGGACAAGGCGTCCGGAATGGCAGCAAGCACCTGTTTTTCCGCTTGTTGGTGCTGCTGCGCTTTGGTCAGCAGTTCATTCAGAACCGGAGTCTGACGGCGGGTATCCGGTGTTAAGATCAGGTTGGTTTTCTTTTTCATACCGGGTTTGGGCTCGACGGCAGTGGATACGATTGGTTACACTTCGGCACGGTTAAGTCAGAACGCCTGTATTACACTCTTTTACCTTGTTATCCGGAGTGTGTCCATGCCGTGCATTTCTGGCTCCTGACCGGACCCGGGTCACTGCGATGGAATGCACTCGATTCCCCCGGCGAGGGTGTTATTGCCTGAATACGGATGTACGGCAGCCCCGCCTGATCGCAGGAGACGCAGCCCAACTGGAATGTGTGGCGGCTCCGCAATGTATTCAGATGACGATATGAACATAATATTTGTAGGCAAACGACACGGGCAGTCCCGGGTAGTGGCGGTGGGTCCGGTCCTTGGCTTGACCATTGTGGCCCTGGTTGTGACCTTGCTCGCCAGTGCGATCGGCCTGGGCTATGTGCTGGCAACCGCCACCGCGCCCGCAAATGACGACATGGTGCCCGCCTTTGTGGTAGCCCAGTGGCAGCAACACCTGGCGGAGCAACAGCGGGAGTTGGATGCCGTGCGGCTCACCACCAGTCAGCAGGTCGACGCGCTGACCCTGAGACTGGGTGAGATGCAGGGTCGGCTGCTGCGCCTTGATGCCCTCGGGCAACGTTTTGTCGAGTCGGGGGTGGTGACCAGTGAAGAGTTTGACTTTGAGCAGCCCGCGGCCGTGGGTGGGCCGGACGAGGGCATGCCCGGAGAGTCCCTGGCCACACCCGAGTTGAGTGCGGTGATCGCCGAGCTCGAGTCACGCATCGCCGGTCGGGAACAGCAACTGCGCTTGCTGGACTCCTTGCTGTCGCGTAAGCGTCTGGAGGACCAGCGTTTTGTTGCTGGCCGCCCGGTCACCTGGGGGTGGCTGTCCTCTCCCTACGGGTACCGCACTGATCCGTTCACGGGCCGGCGTACCTGGCACGGCGGTGTCGACCTGGCGGGTAAGGAAGGCAGCGATATTATTGCCGTGGCGGCGGGGGTGGTGACCGTTGCTGAAGATCGGGGCGGCTATGGTAACCTGATCGAGGTGGATCATGGCAATGGGCTGGTCACCCGATATGCCCATTGCAAGTCACTGAAAGCCAAAGTGGGTGACATAGTACAAAAGGGGCAGGTCATTGCCTTGATGGGCAGCACCGGCCGCTCCACCGGTCCCCACGTCCATTTCGAGGTTTTGCGTAATGGCAGAACCGAAAATCCAGAGCATTACATTCGCCGGGCCAGCCGCTAACAGGCTGGTTTGTATAGCGATTTAACAGACTTTGGCCGGTATCGTGCTACCTGTCTTATTTACTTTTGTGAAATAAGGGTAGAATGCCGGCTTCCTCCGTTTAATCTAAAGAAGCAGTGGTCTATGTTCACAAAGCTTGCAACCAAGATGTTCGGTAGTAAGAACGCTCGAGAAATCAAGAGAATGCGCAAGGACGTAGAGCGCATCAATGCACTTGAAGAGCAATTTGGTGGTTTGACTGAAGCCGAGCTGCAAGGCAAAACCGCCGAGTTTCGTCGTCGTCTTGCAGACAAGGAAACGCTCGATGCGTTGCTGCCCGAGGTGTTTGCAACCGTGCGTGAAGCCAGTCGCCGGTGCATGAACATGCGTCATTACGATGTGCAGCTCATTGGCGGCATCACCCTGCACGAAGGCCGCATTGCCGAGATGAAAACCGGGGAAGGTAAGACCCTGGTGGCGACCGCTGCGGTTTATTTGAACGCCCTGTCGGGTAAAGGGGTTCATGTCGTTACGGTCAATGATTATCTGGCCAAACGGGATGCCGAGTGGATGGGCAAACTGTATCGCTATCTGGGCATGGAGGTGGGCGTTATTGTCGCGGGCCAGTCCATCGAGGAAAAGCGGGCCGCCTATCAGGCAGACATCACCTATGGCACCAATAACGAGTTCGGCTTCGATTACCTGCGGGACAACATGGCATTCAGCACCGCGGACAAGGTTCAGCGGGGCCTGCACTACGCCATTGTTGATGAAGTTGATTCGATTCTGATTGATGAGGCCCGTACCCCGCTGATTATCTCGGGCGCGGCCGAAGACAGTTCCAAGATGTACCGGGATATCAACGAACTGATCCCGAATCTGGAGCGCGGCGAAGAAGACCCGGAGGGCGGCGAAACGACCGGCGATTTCACCATCGATGAGAAAACCCGTCAGGTGGATCTGACGGAAGCAGGGCACGAAAAGGTTGAGGAACTGCTGCTGGCACGTGGCCTGCTGCGGGAAGGCGAGAGCCTGTATTCCGCCACCAACCTGAGCCTGCTGCACCACATCCATTCGGCGTTGCGTGCCCATTACCTGTTCCAGAAAGACGTCGACTACATTGTGCAGGGCGACCAGGTTGTTATTGTCGATGAGCATACCGGCCGCACCATGCCCGGGCGTCGCTGGAGTGAAGGTTTGCACCAGGCGGTTGAGGCCAAAGAAGGGGTCAACATTCAGGCCGAAAGCCAGACTCTGGCGTCCACCACCTTCCAGAACTATTTCCGCTTGTATGACAAGCTCGCCGGGATGACCGGTACGGCCGACACGGAAGCCTTCGAATTTCGCCAGATCTACGCTCTGGATGTGGTGGCCATCCCGCCCAACAAAGAGATTCAGCGGATCGACTATAACGACCTGATCTATCTGACTCAGGAAGAGAAATTCCATGCGATCATAGATGAGATCAAAGACGTGACGGCCGAGGGGCGGCCGATTCTGGTGGGTACCGCGTCCATTGAAGCCTCGGAGTTGCTGTCGGCCCTGCTGAAAAAAGCCGGGATTGAGCACAAGATCCTCAACGCCAAGCAGCACGAGAGCGAGGCCCAGATCATTGCCCAGGCCGGGCGGCCCGGTGCCGTGACCATCGCCACCAACATGGCCGGCCGGGGTACGGATATCGTGCTTGGCGGTAACTGGGAATACGAAGCGGCCGCTTTGGAGAACCCCACCGAGGCCCGGCTTGAACAGCTGAAAGCGGAGTGGACCGAGGCCCATACCCAGGTGTTGGCCGCCGGCGGCTTGCACATTATCGGAACCGAACGGCACGAGTCACGCCGGATTGATAACCAGTTACGCGGCCGTGCCGGACGACAGGGTGACCCAGGCTCGTCCCGGTTCTTCCTGTCGTTGGAAGACAATCTGATGCGCATCTTTGCGCCGGACCGGGTCAAAAGCCTGATGCAGGCGATGGGTATGAAGAAGGGCGAGGCCATCGAACATCGCATGGTCACCAATGCCATCGAAAAATCCCAGCGCAAGGTGGAAGGCCGCAACTTCGACATGCGCAAGACTTTGCTGGAATACGACGACGTCGCTAACGACCAGCGCACCGTAATCTACGACCAGCGCAACAGCGTGATGGCGTCGGACGACATTTCCGACATGGTCACCACCATCCGCGAAGACGTGGTGGCAGGTCTGGTGCAGGAGTTCATCCCGCCACAGAGCATGCCGGAACAGTGGGATATCCCCGGTCTGGAAGCGCAGTTGCAAACGGACCTGGCGGTCGAGTTGCCGGTGCAGCAGTGGCTCGATGAAGACAGCAATCTGTATGAAGAAGCGCTGCATCAGAAGATCCTCGATGCGGTGGTGGAGGCCTATACCAGCAAGGAAGCAGTCGTTGGCGCCGAACCGATGCGCAAGTTTGAAAAACAGGTGTTCCTGCAGGTGTTGGACACCTTGTGGAAAGAGCACCTGTCCAACATGGATCATCTGCGTCGTGGCATCCATTTGCGGGGTTATGCCCAGAAAAACCCCAAGCAGGAATACAAACGCGAAGCCTTCAACCTGTTCGAGAGCATGCTTGAGAGCATGAAGAGCGACGTGATCCGGGTGTTGTGCCACGTCAAAGTGCAAAGCCAGGAAGAGATGGAAGAGGTCGAGCGCCGTCGTAAAGAGGCGCTGGAGCGGGAGCTTGCCGCCGCCCGGTTACGTCACGACGGCTCCCCGGCGGCACAACAGGGCGGCCAGGAGGGCACCCCCGCAGGCGCGGCTGATACCTTTGTCCGTCAGGAGCGAAAAATCGGGCGGAATGAGCCCTGTCCGTGCGGGTCCGGCAGAAAATACAAGCAGTGCCACGGCCGGGTCAGCTGACCGCAGCCGGTGAATAAGCGACCCGCACCCTGACAGTGTCAGGCTGCGGGTTTTATGTTTTAGCCTGATGTGTCAGGGGTACAGTGAGGAGTGGTGTGATGGCGGTAGGGCCAGGTACGTTGCCTGAGTTTTTTCCAGTAGCGGGTGTCCAGCTTGGGGTGGCCAGTGCAGGCATCAAAGACCCGCAAACCAACGATGTGGTAGTGCTGGCGTTGGCCGAGGGCAGTCGGGTCGCCGGCCTGTTCACCCGTAACCAGTTTTGCGCCGCACCCGTGCACGTGGCTCGTGACCACCTGAGCCGGCAGGCACCTCGCTACCTGTTGATCAATACAGGCAACGCCAATGCGGGCACCGGTGCCCAGGGGATGGCCGATGCCCATGCCTGTTGCGACGCCCTGGCGGCGGCGGCCGGGGTCAGCAGTCGGGCGGTGTTGCCGTTTTCAACCGGGGTGATTGGCGAGCCCCTGCCGGTGTCGAAAATCGTGGCCGCGATCCCCCGGGCGTTGGCGGACCTGTCCCCCAGCAACTGGGCGAAGGCGGCGGCGGGTATCATGACCACCGATACCCGCCCCAAGGGAGCGTCCCGGCAAGTGACTCTGGGGGGCACCACCGTGACCATCTCCGGGATCAGCAAGGGCGCGGGAATGATTCGTCCCAATATGGCCACCATGCTGGGCTTTATTGCCACCGACGCCTGCATCCAGCCTGAGTTACTGCAGATGCTGGCCACGGAGCTGGGGGACCGCTCGTTCAATCGCATCACCGTGGACAGCGATACCTCTACCAACGATGCCTGCATGCTGGTGGCCACAGGAGCGTGTGGCGGCCCTGAAATCACCCTGGCGAGCACCGAATTGCCCCAGTTGCGCGCGGCGCTGCTGGAGGTGTATCTGGAGCTGGCCCACGCCATAGTGCGCGACGGTGAAGGGGCCACCAAGTTCGTCACCATTGAAGTCAGTCATGCCCGCAGTCAGCAAGAGGCTCTGGATGTGGCGTACACCGTGGCCCATTCCCCGCTGGTCAAGACGGCGCTGTTCGCATCGGACCCCAACTGGGGCCGGATACTGGCAGCCGTCGGGCGGGCCGGAGTGGCCAATCTGGATGTGGACGCGCTGGAAATCTGGCTGGGCGATGTGTGCCTGGTGCGTGACGGGGGGCGGGCCGCAGACTACAGTGAGGAGCGTGGTCAGGCCGTCATGGATCAGGAAGAGATCACGATCCATATCGATCTGCAGCGTGGCGAGGTGTTTGAGCGGGTGTGGACCTGCGATTTCTCCCACGATTATGTCACCATCAATGCCGAGTACCGCAGTTGATATGGCGGAGATTCATGTCGCGGTAGCGGTGATTCGCCGTGCTGACACCGTGCTGATTGCCCGCCGGCCGGACCGTGTCCACCAGGGCGGGCTGCTGGAGTTTCCCGGTGGCAAGGTCGAGCCGGGCGAGTCGGTACTGGCTGCCCTGGTGCGTGAAATCCGGGAAGAAACCGGGCTGCAGCTGGACCGCCACACGTTGCAACCGCTGATTCAGGTGCGGCACGATTACGGTGACAAGCGGGTACTGCTCGACGTCTGGAGCACGGCTGAGGTGGCCGGCGAACCGGAAGGGCGGGAAGGTCAGCCCATCGGCTGGATGCCGGTGAGCCAGCTGCGGGACGAGGACTTCCCGGCGGCCAACCGGCCCATTCTCCGGGCACTGCGGCTGCCCGCCACCTACGCCATTACCGGCTCTATTGTCTCGTTCCGTGCAGGAGTGCAGCGCCTGGAGCGCCAGATGCAGACCCATCGGCCAGAACTGGTGTTGTTGCGGGCCCCTGAGCTTTCCACCGAAACCTACGCCGAACTGGCCGAGATGGCGCTGGCGTTGTGCGCCCGGCAGGGCAGCCAGCTGATGCTGCACGGCCGGCCCGATCTGGCCCGTCACCTTAGCGATGCCGGGCTGCATCTGCCCTTCCGGCAGGCGCAAGCGCTTGGCGCCCGACCGGTGCCGGCCACACAATGGTTTGCGGTCTCCTGCCACAACGCCGCAGAAGTGGCCCATGCCGTTGCCATTGATGCGGATTTTATCACCCTGTCACCGGTTCGGCCGACCGCAACCCATCCTGATGCCGAGCCCCTTGGGTGGCAGGCCTTCCACGAGCTGGTCGGGGGGTGTTCACGGCCGGTTTATGCCCTCGGCGGGCTGGACGAGCAGCAGTTGGAGCAGGCGCAGCGGCAGGGCGCGCAGGGCGTGGCCGGGATACGTTTCTGGTGGTGAGCGGCTATCTGCTATGCTGTACCTCCCATTGATTCAATCGCTGAAGTTACAGGAGCTGATGTGAGTAAACTAACCCACCTGGACGACCAGGGCGCGGCCAGAATGGTGGATGTCACCGCCAAGGCAACCACCGAGCGGGAAGCCCGCGCAGAAGCCTTGATCACCATGGCCCCCGCCACCCTGGCCATGATTATCGATGGTGAACACCCCAAGGGCGACGTGCTGGCGGTTGCCCGCATTGCCGGGATTATGGCCGCCAAGCGCACCCACGATTTGATTCCCCTGTGTCACGCATTGAATCTGACCTCGGTCAAGCTGGAGCTGACCCCCCAGCAGGAGCCCTGCGCCATTCGCATTGAAGCCCGCTGTAAACTGGCTGCGCAGACCGGAGTGGAAATGGAAGCTCTGACCGCAGCCAGTATCGCCGCCCTGACCCTGTACGACATGTGCAAGGCGGTGGATCGGGGCATGGTCATCGGTCAGGTGCGTCTGCTGGAGAAAAAAGGCGGCCGCAGCGGGCACTGGAGTGCCCCGTCGGACTAGCGCCTGGATCTGCTGCTGCAAAGACACGCCGCATCGGTCCGCAGTTCTCGGCAACAAGCGCTTGGGGAGTCTGTGAGAATCCGGGCAGCGCTGCGTCGGTTTGGAATTAGCAAGCCCTCACGGCCGTGACTGGCTGTTCGGATTATCACCGGTCCGGTAGGTTCATGAGCCGGCCGGACGAGACCCCAAGTCGATTAGTTAATTGTGTGCTGGGCGGCCGCCATCTGCTAAAATGCGCCGCTTATTGAATTTAACCACGAGGAAACACTGTGGCTGTTCGCTATGTTGAGACCTGCCGTTTGCCAACCCCCTTTGGCGTCTTCGACATGCACGGTTTTGAAGAGCTTGAGACCGGCAAGGAGCACGTTGCCCTGACCCTGGGCGCCCTGGATAGTGACGAACCTATGCTGGCACGCACCCATTCGGAATGCCTCACCGGCGATGCGCTCTACAGCATGCGTTGCGACTGTGGCTATCAGCTTGAAGAGGCCTTGCGCAGCATTGCCCGGGAAGGCCGGGGTGTACTGCTGTACCTGCGACAGGAGGGGCGTGGCATAGGGTTGCTCAACAAGATCCGCGCGTACAATCTGCAGGATCAGGGGGCCGACACGGTTGAAGCCAATGAGCGTCTGGGCTTTGCCGCCGACCTGCGCGACTACAGCATGTGTCGGGAGATGCTGGCTCACCTGGGGATTACCCGGGTGCGACTGATGACCAACAACCCCCGCAAAGTGGCTGCCCTGGGTTCCTACGGGGTGGAAGTGGTGGAGCGGGTGTCCCTGCATGTTGGCCGTAACCCGCACAATGAAGGTTATCTGGATACCAAACAGAGCAAATTGGGCCACTGGCTGCAAACCCATCAGGATGACGACCCGGTCTGAGTGCCGGGTTTTGCTTGCCCCATCCTTCCGGGCGGCCCAATTCCGCATTACCTTCCGTCAGGTCGCCGGCCGGGACTCCAGGCGTGCCAGGCGCGCTGCGATGGCGCGCTCGATGCCAGACGCATCCAGACCGCAGTCGGCCAGCAGCTCATGGTGCGGGCCGTGGTCAATGAACCGGTCGGGCAACCCCAGATGCAGAATGGGGCGGCTCAGTCCCTGCTGGTTCAAAAACTCGGCCACCGCGCTGCCGGCGCCCCCGGCAATGGCGTTTTCTTCAAGAGTGACCAGCAGTTCGTGCCGGGCGGCCAGTTCGGTGATCAGCGCCTCATCCATGGGCTTCACAAAACGCATGTCCACAACCGTGGCGTCGAGCGCCTCGGCGGCGGCTAGCGCACGGGGCAGCAGGGTGCCGAAATTGAGAATCGCGACCCGCGTGCCCTCTCGCATACGCCGTCCTTTACCAATAGGCAGGGTGCTCAGATCCTCGTCGATGCTGCTTCCGGGGCCGGTACCGCGCGGGTAGCGCACGGCCGCCGGGCCGGCGTATTGCAGCCCCGTATGCAGCAGCTGCCGGGTTTCGTTTTCATCGGCGGGGGTCATCAGCAGTATGTTGGGGATACAGCGCAAGTAGCTGATGTCAAACGCGCCGGCGTGAGTCGGGCCGTCTTCGCCCACCAGCCCGGCCCGGTCGATGGCAAACAGTACGTCCAGATTCTGAATGGCCACGTCGTGGATCAGCTGATCGTAGGCCCGCTGCAAAAACGTGGAATAGATCGCGACCACCGGTTTGGCGCCATCGCACGCCAGGCCGGCGGCCAGCGTAACGGCGTGCTGTTCGGCGATCGCCACGTCGTAATAACGCTCTGGAAAACGTTCGGCGAAAGCCAGCAAGTCGGAACCTTCACACATCGCCGGGGTGATGCCCACAACCCGCTCATCCTGTACCGCCGCATCGTGCAGCCACTGGCCAAATACATTGGCGTACTTCGGTTGTGGGGTGCTGGGTTGGACTGGGACCGCCTGATCTGCAGGCAGAGGTTCGATCTTGTTGATGGCGTGATAGCCAATGGGGTCGGCTTCGGCAGGAGCAAACCCTTTGCCTTTGGTGGTGACCACGTGCAAAAACTGCGGTCCCTCCAGCTCACGGATATTCTCCAGAGTTTCCACCAATACGGACAGATCGTGGCCGTCGATGGGACCGATGTAATTGAACCCCAGCTCTTCGAACAGGGTGCTGGGAGAAATCATACCCTTGAAATGTTCTTCGGTTTTGCGCGCCAGGGCCATCAGGTTTGGCGCACTCTGCAATACCCGTTTGCCGCTGTCGCGCATCTGGTTGTAGGTCGGGCTGGTCAGCAGTTTGGCAAAATAGTTCGACAGACCGCCCACGTTGTGGGAGATCGACATGTCGTTATCGTTCAGAATCACCAGCATGTTGGCGTCGAGATCACCGGCGTGGTTTAACGCCTCAAACGCCATGCCGGCGGTCATGGCTCCATCACCAATGACAGCGATACTGCGTCGCTGGCTGTTTTGCATACGCGCAGCAATGGCCATGCCCAGGGCCGCGCTGATCGACGTGCTGGAGTGGCCGACACCAAAGGTGTCGTATTCACTTTCGTCGCGTTTGGGGAATCCGGCGAGGCCACCCTTGCGGCGAATGCTGTGCATCTGTTCGCGCCGGCCGGTGAGAATTTTATGGGGGTAGGCCTGATGGCCCACGTCCCACACCAACCGGTCATCCGGCGTATTGAAGGTGTAATGCAGGGCCACGGTCAGTTCAAGCACGCCCAGTCCGGCCCCAAAATGCCCGCCGGTCTGGCCCACCGACCACAGCAAGAAAGCCCGCAGCTCACGGCTCAGTTGTGGCAGCTGGTCACTGTCGAGCAGGCGCAGCTGGTGAGGGGTGTCAATCCGGTCGAGCAGTGGCGTGTTGGGCCGGTCTGCCGGGATCTCTTTAAAGGTATATGTGTCCTGCATCCGCTTGGGTCTTTTAGGTTATACGTGAGCGTTAATATCGGTTATTCACGGTTGGCGCTGACTTTAATGAGTGCGGGCCACCACAAAGTTTGCCATGGTGCGCAGCGCCTCCGCTTCCGGCCCGAAATCCTGCAAACTGGACAGTGCCTGATCCAGCAATACGGTCAAGTAATCTTTGGCGCCCGCTACCCCGAGCAGGGCCGGGTAGGTGGGCTTGTGTTTGGCGATGTCCGAACCCTGAGGTTTGCCAATCACCTTGGTGTCCCCTTCAATATCCAGCAAATCGTCCTGTACCTGAAATGCCAGTCCCAGCGCCCGGGCGTACGCGGACAGGCGTTCCAGTGCCGCCGGGTCGGCCGGGTCGGCGGTGAGCGCACCCAGACGCACACTGGCTTCTATCAGGGCCCCGGTTTTATACCGGTGCATGGTCTCCAAAGCGCTCAGCGTCAGGCTTTTGCCAACCGATTCGAGATCGATGGCCTGTCCGCCCACCATGCCGGCAAAACCGCTGGCCCGGGCCAGTTCCGTGACCATCTGCAAACGGGTGCGGTCACTCAGTTCGGGGGCTTCCGCCAGCCAGCCGAACGCCAGTGACTGCAGCGCGTCGCCGGCGAGGATGGCTGAAGCTTCGTCGTAAGCGATGTGGGTGGTCGCGCGGCCCCGGCGTAAATGATCGTCGTCCATGGCGGGCAAGTCGTCATGCACCAGTGAGTAGGCATGGATCAGTTCAACGGCGCAGGCCGGCACCATGGCGCGGCTTTCCGGCTGGCCCACCGCCAGGGCCGACGCCAGGCAGAGAATCGGACGGATGCGTTTGCCCCCACCGAGTACGCTGTACTGCATGGCGCTTTCCAGACGGGCCGAGGCGGTGCCGGTCGTTGGCAGACGCTGTTTCAGTGCGGCATCGATGCGACGGGCGCTGGACTCGATAAAATCGGCAGCGGTGCAGTGATCAGGCATCGGTTGGCTCATCGGGGCTGAACGGTCGGGTTTCCAGGGTACCATCGCTGCGTTCCACCAGTTGCTCCACCCGTTGCTCGGCCAGCTTCAGGGCCTGCTGACAATCACGGGTGAGACGCACGCCTTGCTCGAACGCGCCAAGAGATTGTTCGAGGGACAGCTCGCCCTGTTCAAGCTCCCGCACCAGGGTTTCAAGCTCGTTCAGGGATTTTTCGAAATCGGCAATGGAAGTGGTGCTGGTCTGCTCGGCCATGCTTGTGGTTCTCCGGTGGGTCCACGGATTTTGGCGGATTATATCAGAGGATCCCGGTGCCAGCAGAATTGTTGTGTACCTCCGGGTCTTCCTTCGGCATGCCAGGTCTGCTCGGTGACCATGATCTCGCCCTCCCGGCTGAGGGAGATGATGGTGGTAGCGCGGGTGCCGTAGTCGGTCCCGCTGATGAATGGCGATGACAGAAAACGCTCGGTCTCGAGGGCCACGCCGGTATCCGGGAGCAGGTGGTCGGGCGCAGGGGTGGTGTCTTGCAGGTTGGAGATCAATCGCTCGTGCAGCAAACTGGTACGCCCGCAGCGGGCGGCCGCCAGAGTCTGGCTGATCCTCTGGCGTAAGCGGATCAGTTTGGGCCATGGGCTTTGCAGCAAATGATTGCTCAAGCCATAGGAGCCTCGGTATACCCTGCGCCCGGGATGGGCGTCCCGGTTGCTGAAATACCAGCCATGCTGGCCCGAGATGGTCAGCAGATTGAATCCCGCGTATTGGTCCTGGTGCTGCAAAAGATGGGTTTCCAGCTCGGCACCGGGCATCGTGAGCGCGCGGATCGGGAGTTCACCGCGGGTCACCTGCCCGGGCTCCGGGCTGCCTTCGCGCACATTGGTCACCGCGGCAATGTCGCCTTGCCGGTTAACCGCAAGCCAGGTACCGCCGGATTGCAGATCCTTGCCGGCGAGCAGATCTGACTCTGGCCACCAGCTCATGGCGGTGGTGGGACGGGGGTAAAATTCGTCCCGGTTAGCCGCCACCACGACGGGGTAATCCGGATGCTGTCCGAGGGAAAAAGCAATCAGGCACATGTGGTCAGGGTCCGGTTGATGGGGCGAATTCACGGGGTGTTGTGTGTATCATACTGGCCTCTGTGTTGCTGTGGTGCAGGACTATCATGACGTTAACATTTTTGTTTGCAATGTACCTCGCCCTCGGGGCCGTGGCGGGTGTTTTGAGTGGCCTGTTTGGCATCGGTGGCGGCCTGATCATAGTGCCTGTACTGATCTTCACCTTTGGTTTGCAGGGGGTGAGTGCCGGCGTGGCGGCCCATCTGGCCATCGGAACTTCGCTGGCTACGATTGTATTCACGTCGTTGAGTTCGATTGTTTCCCATCACCGGCGTGGCGGGGTGCATTGGGGCATTTTTCGGCTGATGGCCACCGGAATTGTTGTCGGTGCCGTGCTGGGTGCGTGGACCGCCTCGTTGTTAAGCGGTGACATGCTGAAACTGATTATCGGTGTGTTTGTTATTGTGGTAGCCCTGCGGATGTTGTTTGGGGGCAGTCCGAAGCCGGGCCGTGAGGTACCAGGTGCGCCAGGATTGATGGGCGCCGGCGCGGGTATTGGCTGGGCCTCGGCGTTATTCGGCATAGGCGGCGGCACGCTGACGGTGCCGTTTTTGAGCTGGTGCAATGTACGGATGCAGCAGGCGGTGGGCACCTCGGCCGCCTGCGGCTTACCCATAGCCTTGGCCGGCGCGGCCGCTAACATTGCCACGGGCTGGCGCCATCCCGGTATTCCCGAGTACAGCCTCGGGTTTATTTACCTGCCCGCCTTGCTCGGCATTGTGCTGACCAGCATGGTCTGCGCGCGCTTCGGTGCCCGCCTGGCACACCGGCTGGATGCGGTATTGCTGAAGCGTATTTTTGCCGGGTTGCTGATTGTGGTCGGCATACGATTTCTGTTTTGAAACAAGAGGCTGATGATGCTTAAACACCCCCAGTTTGATCCGGTTGCAGTTTCTGTCGGGCCGCTCAAAATTCACTGGTACGGCCTGACTTACCTGGTGGGGTTTGCGGTGGGCTGGTGGTTGGGTCGGGTGCGGGCCCGCAAGCCCTGGAGTCCGCTGAATGAAGAACAGGTGGGTGATCTGCTGTTTTATATTGCCCTGGGGGTAATTCTGGGGGGCCGTTTTGGCTACGTGGTGTTTTATAATTTCGACAGTTTTGTGGCCGACCCCCTGTGGTTGTTGCGCATCTGGGAGGGCGGCATGTCGTTCCATGGCGGGCTCCTGGGGGTGATGTTCGCCATGTGGTGGTTTGGACGGAAAGCGGGGCGCAGTTTTTTCGAGCTGGCCGATTTTGTCGCGCCGCTGGTACCGGTGGGCCTGGGAGCTGGCCGGATCGGTAACTTTATTAACGGCGAACTCTGGGGCAGGGCTACTGACCTGCCCTGGGGGATGGTGTTTCCACAGGCGCCAGACGCGCTGGCCCGGCACCCCTCCCAGTTGTATCAGTTTGCGCTGGAAGGCGTGCTGCTGTTTACGGTGTTGTGGTGGTTCTCCTCCCGGCCCCGACCGAAAATGGCGGTGTCCGGAGTGTTTCTGGGTTGTTATGGCCTGTTTCGCTTTCTGGTGGAGTTCGTGCGCCAGCCGGATGCCCAACTGGGTTATCTGGCCTTCGACTGGTTGACCATGGGGCAGCTGTTGTCGCTGCCGATGATCCTGGCGGGATTGCTGTTGCTGGCCCTGGCCTATCGCCGGCAGCCGGCCTAGCCGGCCAGGGAGCCCCGGCTGCGCTGCCCGTCGTTACTCCGAAAACGGATACCGGATCGGGTCGTGATGCTGATAGCCGCTGACGCTGAAGTCATCGACGGTCACCCAGGTTTCGATGTCTTCCAGGGTTTTGATGTCGGGGTTGATGTGCAGTTGTGGAGACGGATAAGGCTCCCGCTGCAATTGCACATCCCGGAGCAGCGGCAGCTGATCTTCGTAAATGTGGCAGTTGACCAGTCGGTGAAAGCAGGTTTTGGCGTTTTTGCCGGTGATCTGCGCCATCAGCGCCAGCAGGGTAAACACCTGCACCTGGTTGAAGTTCAGCCCCAGCGGCACATCGCAGCTGCGCTGATAGGAGGTCAAATACAGGTCGTCGCCCAGCAGTGAGAAGGTGTGGGTATGCATGCACGGACGCAGGCAGCCCAGATGAAGTTCACCGGGGTTGTAAAACGTCAGGATTTCGCCCCGGTCGTCAATGCCCCGGGACAGGTTATCCACAATTTTTCTGAGCTGGTCGACCTGTCCGCCGTCAGGTTTGGCCCAGCGGCGGCCCTGGACCCCATACACCCGCCCCATATCATCTTCACCTTTGCGGTTTGGGTTCTCCAGCCAGGCCCGGGTCTTATTGGCGTTGGCATTCCAGGTGTTGCAGCCAATGGCACGGAACTGGGCGGCGCTGTCGTAGCCGCGCAGGTAGCCCAGCAATTCGGCGATCGCACTCCGGTAAAAGCTCTTCCGGGTGGTGATTAACGGAAACTGGTTGTTTTCGGCATCGTAATCCAGAGAGGCGTCAATCACCGTCAGGCAGCGCTTGCCGGTTCTGTCGTTTTCGACCCATACGCCGTCTTTGATGATGCGGCGGCAAAGATCCAGGTATTGCTTCATGTGTTATCCGGTTGGTTGGGGGTTCGGAATGACCAGGGGCATTTTATAACCATCGGGCGCACGTTACCATGTGCACCCGGAACTAACCCGTAGTGAGGACAGACTGTGATAACAGCATTGATTGTGGCGATGGCCCGCAACCGCGTGATCGGGCGCAACAACGCCTTGCCCTGGTATTTGCCGGGAGATCTGCGCTACTTCAAGCAGGTCACCATGGGCAAGCCCGTGATCATGGGCCGCAAGACCTGGGACTCGATCGGCCGTCCCTTGCCGGGGCGCATGAATCTGGTGGTCACTCGCAATGCGGACTGGCCGGTCCCGGCCGGGGCGGTGGTATCACCTTCGCTGGCGGCGGCTGTGGCCAAGGCGAAGGCCCACGCCGAGCTGGAGGGCAGTAACGAAGTGATGATTATCGGCGGCGGCCAGGTCTACGCCGAGGCGTTGCCGCAGGTGGACCGGATGTACATCACCCAGGTGCACGCTGAGGTTGAGGGGGATGCCTGCTTTCCGGTGGTTAACTGGGACGAGTGGGAGGAAATCGGACGGGAGGATTTCTCCGCGTCCGATAACAATCCGTACGACTACAGTTTCGTGGTCTATCAGCGCTTGGCGTCGGACTGACGGGGGGGCCGCTTGCCGCCCCGGGCCGGTGGCTTGCCCCGGGAGGCACCGCCTTTCTTGAAACCGGGCCGATGACCGCGGCGCTCGCCACCCGGGCGGTGGTGGCGGTCACGGGACCGGCGGGCCCCGGGAACCGGCACCGGCAGGGCTGCCGGCTGTTCGAGTGGCAGGGCCCCGGGCTGGGCGGTTTCCATCCACGCCGCCAGGGCGCCGGCGACCATCGCCATATCCATTTCGTTACGCTGGGCAATGTCGTCCAGCAGCGCGATGGCTTTGCCCAGTCTGCGGTCTTCCGTAAAGCCCAGCAATTGTGACTCAAACTGTTCTTCCCGCATTTTTTGCAGGGCAACCGGGGACGGCAGCTGATAATCCTTCATCGGCGAGTTGGTCGCCCGCTCGAGGGTTTTCAGCCAGCTGCGCTCACGGGGGGTGACCAGCAGAATCGCCTTGCCGGTCCGGCCGGCACGCCCGGTGCGGCCGACGCGGTGAATATACGCTTCGGTGTCGTAAGGCACGTCGTAGTTGATGACGTGAGTGATCCGGGGAACGTCCAGACCGCGGGCGGCCACGTCGGTGGCGATGATGATGTCTTTTTTGCCACGTTTCAGATCTTCCACGGTCTGTTCACGCTGACGCTGATTGATGTCACCGTTCAGCGGGGACACGGCGTGACCGCGGGCGGCCATTTTCTCCGCCAGAGCAACCGTTTCCGCCTTGGTGCGGACGAAAATGATGGCCGCGTCAAAGGGTTCGACCTCGAGGATGCGGGTCAGCGCATCGAGTTTGCGCTCAGCGTACACCGGCAGCACAAACTGCTCGATCCGCTCGACAGTGCGGGTCGCGCTTTCAATCTTCACTTCCTGGGCGTTGCTCAGGTATTTTTGCGCCACTTTGCGGATTGGCGCGGGCATGGTGGCCGAGAAGAGGGCCCGCTGACAGTCCGCGGGCGTTTCCGCGATTATGGTTTCGACGTCATCGATAAAGCCCATGCGCAGCATCTCGTCGGCTTCGTCGAGAATCATGGCCTTGAGGTTGTTCAGTTTCAGCGTGCCGCGGCGCAGGTGGTCCAGCGTACGCCCCGGCGTGCCCACAATAACCTGGGCGCCCCGCTTCAGGGCCTTGAGCTGGGGGTAAAAGTCCTGGCCGCCGTAAATAGGCAGGACGTTGAAATTCTTGAAATGGTTGGCGTAAGTATTGAACGCTTCCGCAACCTGGATAGCCAGCTCCCGGGTGGGGGTCAGCACCAGAATCTGGGTGTCGTTGGAGCTGGCGTCAATGCGGCTCAGCAGGGGCAGTGCAAACGCCGCGGTTTTGCCCGTACCGGTTTGCGCAACGCCCAAAAGGTTTTCACCTTTCAGCAAAATGGGAATGGCCTGGGCCTGGATAGGAGAGGGGGTCTCGTAACCGACCGCGGAAACCGCAGCCAGAACAGACGCGTCGAGGCCAAGCTCAGCAAAAGATTGTGTTGACATCAATGTACTCGGAAATCGGAGGGTAGGGCACCGCTTGGGCGATGCGTGATGGCAATTATTATAGACGTTTTTATGGCGGTTTTGTACGTGTGGCCGCGATCAATCCGTAGGTAGTTGCCGGTGAGCGGCGAGATCTGCAGGCAAATCAACCTTGCAGGCGTCATTAATAATGCGGGCAAAATCCTGCGGTGAGTCCTCCTGTAAAAAGTGACCGCCCTCCAGGGTAATGTGCGGCTGGCCATGGGCGCCGGGAATTCGTTGCTGCATGGTGCGGTCAGCGCCGCGGGTGATGGGGTCGCGGTTGCTGAAACAGGTGATGAAAGGCTTGTGCCACCGCTCCAGCGCAAGCCAGGTTGCTTTGTTGATCTCATGCTCGGGGGCTCTGGCGGAAGGAAGCGCCAGCCGGGGGAAAGCCCGCGCACCGGCCTTGTGGGCCAGGGTCGGAAACGGGGCCTCGTAGGCCGCGCGCTCCTGAGGGCTGAGCAGGCGGGAAGTGCCGAGCTGAACAATGCGGCTGACGGGAAACCATGGACTGTGGGCCGCGAAGGCCCGCCACCAGGAATAGCCGGTCAATGATCTGGGTTTTCCCGTCGGCAGCAGCCCGTTGCCAACGATGACCCGCGCGAACCGCCGGGGCTGTTCGGCAATCAGCCGGAGGCCCAGCAGCGAGCCCCAGTTCTGGCACACCAGAGTGATGTCTTTGAGCTCCAGCGCATCCAGCCACCTGGTTAGCCACAGCAGGTGGCGCTCGTAGCTGTAGTCGCTGAGGGCTGCGGGTTTGTCCGACTTGCCGAAGCCGATCAGGTCGGGGGCCAGCACCCGGGAACCCGCCCCGGCTACCAGGGGGATCACATGACGATACAGGTACGACCAGGAAGGCTCACCGTGCAGCATGATCACCGGGTGGGCATCCGCCGGGCCTTCGTCGACATAATGCATTCTCAGGTTGGGCTGAACATCCAGATAATGAGGCGAAAACGGGTAATCTGGGAGGCCGGTAAAGCGGGTCTCATCAGTTCGCAGAATACGCATTACGGGTTGCACGTCCTGACAGTTGGGGCGGGGTGGCGATCTTCAGCTGGTGAAACGCCAGCATAATGCAGAACGGCGGGCGCTGTGTGGGGTTTGCGTAACAGTGCGTTGAGGCTTTGAATCAGTCAGCGACGGTTGTTACTCGAGGGGGTCATCGAACACGTCGGTCGCGGGGCGTCGGTTGGAGCGTTTGTCATCCCAGCTCAGAACCTGCGGGTCGTACCAGCCGATCTGTTCGAGAACCCGCTCCTGAGTGCGTGCTGACAGCGTGGGCCACAGACACAGGAAAGCCGCCAATCCGGCTTCCCGCTGACGCGCCTGCTTGCCGCGCAGGCGTTGAATGATCAGCGGCAACTGCAGGGCCTCCCCCAGCTGGCCGGGAATGATGACCTCCTGTCCCATGAACTGCTTGCGGTGGGTGCGCGCAGACAGGACCTCACTGAGAGCGAGCGCCGCTTCCAGAGCGGTTTCGGTGTCGAAGGTTGCCGTATCCAAGAGTTCAGCCCGTTTTTAAAATTGGACAAGAATCGATCACTATACCGGTAATGGCACCTGATTTACCACGCCGGCATGTTAGGCTACCGGCCATTGATTCGGGTTTCATCGAGCCCCCGGTGGCTCAAACACAATTCAGGAAGTGGTTTACATGTACGAAAAACTGGAGCAGCGCACGTTTCTCGCCATGCTGGTGTTGGTGTCGGTGGCCTTTGTGTTTCTGATGCGGCCGTTCATCGGACCCATTTTCTGGGCGATCGCCATCGCGGTAATTTTTTACCCTATCCAGGTGTGGTTGCTGAGCAAGCTGGGCAATCGCCCCAATACCATCGCGTTCATCACCCTGTTGTTGTGCGTGGTCATCGTCGTACTGCCAGTGATCGCGCTGGTCTCGTCGCTGGTGGCCGAGGGGGTGTGGCTGTACCAGCAGATACAGGACGGGGTGATCAAACCCGGGGAGTATATCGACAGGGTCAATCAGTCCTTCCCGGCAATTCAGGGTTTTCTGGCTCAGTTTGATATCAACTTCAATGAGTTGCGCGAGCGAGCGGTGACTGCCGTGGTGGGCGCCAGCCAGTTTCTGGCCAAGCGGGCCCTCGGACTCGGGCAGAACACCTTCCAGTTCTTTCTCAATCTGGCGCTGATGGTGTATCTGGCGTTTTTTTTGTTGCGGGACGGCACCAAGCTGGTGGACCTGATGATTCATGCCTTGCCCCTGGGTGATGAGCGGGAGCGCCTGCTGTTCGCCAAGTTTGCCGAGGTCACCCGGGCCACCGTGAAGGGGAACCTGCTGATTGCCATCATCCAGGGCGCGCTGGGCAGCTTTATATTCTGGGCGCTGGGTTTGTCCGGCGCCTTACTGTGGGGGGTGGTGATGGCCATCGTGTCGCTGCTGCCTGCCGTTGGGGCGGCGATTGTGTGGGTACCGGTGGCCATTTATCTGGCGGCCATCGGAGAGATGCTGTCGGCCACGATCCTGACTTTGTTCGGGGTCATTGTGATCGGCCTGGCGGACAACATCCTCCGGCCGATATTTGTGGGCCGGGACACCAAATTGCCGGATTACATCGTGCTGCTCTCGACCCTCGGCGGTATTGTTATGTTCGGTATCAACGGCTTTGTGATGGGGCCCTTGGTGGCGGCCCTGTTTATGGCCTTCTGGGGGATCTTCATTCGGGAATTCGGCAGCTACGACGAGGTGCCGGTGCAATCACTCGAGCAAGACCTCGAGGAAGAATAACGCGCGGGTAAGGGGGTGAGGAAGGGGCCCCCTGGCGGCGCTCATCCGCCGGCCGGGGACCCGTGTTTACAGAGAGACTGTCAGTCGAGCTTGCTTACGTCCCGCACGGCGCCTTTGTCGGCGCTGGTGGCCAGCAGGGCGTAAGCCTTCAGCGCCGCTGAGACCTTGCGAGGGCGCGGTTGCTCCGGCTTCCAGCCCAGTTCTTCGCGGGCTGCGCGACGCCGGTCGAGCTCGTGCTGGTCAATCTGCACGTTGATCGACCGGTTGGGGATGTCGATATGAATCAGGTCGCCGTCTTCAATCAGCCCGATCGCGCCACCGGCGGCCGCTTCCGGTGAGGCGTGGCCGATGGACAGACCGGAGGTGCCCCCGGAGAAACGACCGTCGGTCAGCAGTGCGCAGGATTCACCGAGACCCTTGGATTTCAGATAGCTGGTCGGGTACAGCATTTCCTGCATGCCGGGGCCGCCTTTGGGGCCTTCGTAACGGATGATCACCACTTCACCGGGTTGCACCTCGTCATTGAGAATGCCGGTAACCGCCGTGTCCTGGCTTTCGAAGATCCGCGCCGGACCCTCGAACACAAAAATACTCTCATCCACGCCGGCGGTTTTGACGACACAGCCATCCACCGCAATATTGCCAAACAGCACCGCCAGACCGCCTTCACTGGAGTAGGCGTGGTCGACCGAGCGGATGCAGCCGTTGGCGCGGTCACCGTCCAGGGTCGGCCAGCGGGTGCTTTGGCTGAAAGCGGTCTGGGTGGGTATGCCGGCGGGGCCGGCTTTATAGAATTCGATCACCTCGGGGGTGGGGTTGCGCATGATGTCCCAGGTGTCCAGAGCCTCCGCCATGGTGTTGCTGTACACCGTAGGCAGGCTGGTGTCGATCAGACCACCCCGTTCCAATTCGCCCATCAGCGCCATGATGCCGCCGGCACGGTGCAGATCTTCCATGTGGTAATCCGGGGAGTTGGGGGCAATCTTGCACAACTGTGGCACCTTGCGGGACAGCTGGTCGATGTGTTCCAGCGTGAACGGCACCCCGCCTTCCTGCGCGGCCGCCAGCAGATGCAGAATGGTGTTGGTGGATCCGCCCATGGCAATGTCCATCACCATCGCATTCTTGAAGGCTTCCA
This sequence comes from Marinobacter sp. X15-166B, assembly GCF_001752365.1. Taxonomy (GTDB): domain Bacteria; phylum Pseudomonadota; class Gammaproteobacteria; order Pseudomonadales; family Oleiphilaceae; genus Marinobacter. Next base: position 2,095,597 of record NZ_MEIY01000001.1, read on the forward strand.
GGGTGGCAATGCTGAGGGGCAGGACACTGGCATCGTCCTGTTCGTAATAACGCTTGGTGATCTCGACGATCTGCCGGCCGGCCTTCAGGAACAGCTGCTCACGGTCGGCGTGGGTGGCCAATAACGAACCATTGCCCGGCAGGGCCAGACCGATGGCTTCGGTCAGGCAGTTCATGGAGTTTGCGGTGAACATACCGGAGCAGGAGCCGCAGGTCGGGCAGGCGCTGCGCTCGTATTCGGCGACCTTTTCGTCCGAGGCATCCGAGTCGGCGGCAATCACCATGGCGTCGACCAGGTCGAGTTTGTGCTCGCTGAGCTTGGTTTTGCCTGCTTCCATCGGTCCGCCGGACACAAAGATGGTGGGAATGTTCAGGCGCAACGAAGCCATCAGCATGCCCGGGGTGATCTTGTCACAGTTGGAAATACACACCAGGGCATCCGCGCAATGGGCGTTGGCCATGTACTCCACCGAGTCGGCGATGATTTCCCGAGACGGCAGCGAATAGAGCATGCCGTCGTGGCCCATGGCAATGCCATCGTCCACTGCAATGGTATTGAATTCCTTGGCGACCCCGCCGGCGGCTTCAATCTCGCGGCACACCAGCTGGCCCAGGTCTTTGAGGTGCACGTGGCCAGGGACAAACTGGGTAAACGAGTTAACAACGGCAATGATCGGCTTGCCAAAATCGTCATCTTTCATCCCGGTCGCACGCCAGAGTGCGCGGGCACCCGCCATATTGCGGCCAGCGGTTGAAGTCTTCGAACGGTACTGAGGCATGGAGTTATGGTCTCTTCTTGGTCAGCGGTGAGTCAAAACCCAAAGCATAACAGATTCGTTGATTGGTATAGTAGGTGGCACAACGCTTGGTTGTTTGTGGCGGTCACAGTTACACTGAGGTAACAGTGTTAACCGCGACTCAGTGTATCAGTGACGCAGTGCGCGTGGATTTATACAGGAAGGGACTCACGTTATGGCTGGACAGGAACCCCTGACGCTCAGCCGTCTGAAGCAGTATCAGCCCCTCAACCGGTTGACGGATGACCAGCTGATTCTGGTGGCCAGCCGGGCCGAAAAGCGCGTCCATGCGCCGGGTCATAAAATCATGGAGCGGGGAACCCGGGACGGGCTGGATTTTTTTCTGCTGGCCGGCGCGGTTGAACTGGAATCGGCAGACGGACGAACGCTGCAGATCGACGCCCGCAGTGACAAGGCCCGGAACGTATTGGCAAGACTGCAGCCCCGCATGTACGACGTGACGGCCATCGAAGCGTGTGAGTTTCTGGTGATCAGTCAGGATGCGCTCAGCCAGATGCTGCGAGCGGCCCCCGTCAGCCACAGTCAGGAACACGAGCCGGTGGAGTTCGACGGCAACGGAGACGGGGCGAGTCAGGTGTTGATGAATTTCTACACCCAGCTTCGTGCCAACCGGCTGGAGCTTCCCAGCGTGCCGGAGGTAGCCTGGAAGATCAGGCGCATGGCCGATCAGGAGGAGGCGACGGTGGCCCAGCTTGCCCGCGCCGTGACCGCCGATCCGGCCATCGCCGCAAAACTGGTGCGCGCCGGCAACAGCCCGCTGTACCGGGGGGGAGCTGACGTGACCAATGTGCGGGAGGCGGTCATGCGGCTGGGCACGCGCGCCACCCGTCAGCTGGTGACGGTGTACTCCATGCGCGAGGTGTTTCGCAGCCGACAGCCACAATTGCAGCAGGCGATGCAGCGGCTGTGGCAGCACTCGCGGGAGGTCGCCGCGGTATCCTGGGTGCTGGCGGATCAGGTGACCGGTGTTGATCCGGAAGAGGCCTTGCTGGCGGGCTTGCTCCATGACATCGGTGCCGTCCCCGTACTGGTCCATGCCGAGCAACACATGAAACTGTTCAGGGATGACGCAAGCCTGCAACAGGCAGTGGCGGACCTGCGGGCTGACATAGGTGTGGTAGTGCTGGAGCACTGGGGATTTGCCGAGCGCTTCATTACCGCGCTTCGCCATGCGGAAAACTGGGGCTATGAAGACCGGGCGCCCTCGCCACAGCTGGTGGATGTGGTGATTGTGGCGCAGTTGCACGTGCTGATTGGCGCGAACCTCAATCGTGACTTGCCGGCGTTTGCGGATGTTCCCGCCTATCGACGGCTGGGTGAGCTTGAACTCAATGCCTCGCGCAGCCTCAAAATGCTTACCCGGGCCAGAGCACGGGTCAAAGAAATTCAGGAACTCCTGTCCATAGGCTGAAGCAACACCCGGCGGATTGGTTACAGGGTATCAGAAGCATTCCAGGGATGACGGTTTGTATTTATGAACGTACCGCTGTTTCCATTGAATTCGGTGATCTTGCCCGGGGGGAAAATTCCCCTTCAGCTTTTTGAACCACGCTATATTGACATGCTGACCCGCTGTCTCAAGGAAGACCGGGGGTTCGTGGTGGTACTGTTGCGGGAAGGGCGTGAAACCAGCAACACGGCGTTGTTTTATGACATCGGCACCTATGTTCGGGTCGCCGACTTTCATCGACTGGACAGTGGTCTGCTGGGTATTACCGTACAGGGCGAGTCGAAAGTCGCCGTCGTTAAGTGCTGGCAGCAGGCGGACGGCTTGAACGTGGGCGACGTGGAGTGTCTGATGCAGGAAGAGAGTGTCGGCATTCCGGCGGCTTACGCTGAGCTGACCGGGATACTGAGGGCCCTGTGCCGTCATCCGGTGGTCAACGATCTGGACATGGTGGTCGACTACGACGATGCCCGGGATGTGGGCTGGCGGCTGACCGAACTGCTGCCGCTGGACAAGCATGAAAAACAGCGGCTGCTTGAATTGCAGGATCCGCTGGAACGGCTGGAGCGCTTGCAGGCGCTGCTTGACGACATGGAGTGACTGGCCGGGGCCGCGGGCGTTTCCCCCCGGCTACAGCGGGCTGTAAGCGGTGAGCGCCGAGGTCCATGACCAATAGATGTAGCCAGCGGTAAACAGCACCCAGCTGACCAGCCCCACCAGAGTGAACACCTCAGCCCGCAAGGGAATCTGATCGTAGCGGCTGTAACTGGCCCGTACAACGCCGCAAATACACAACCCCAGCAAGACGCCACCAACGACATCCGTGAACCAGTGGACGCCCAGATACACCCGGCTCAGGCACACCAGTACCATGGGCAGCGTAAACACGAGATAAATCCGCCACCGCTGGCGGCGACACTTCTCCCGCGCCCAGAAGCTCGCCGCCAGGCTCAGCAATACCGTAATTCCGGCGGCATGACCACTGGGGTAGGCGCCACTGTCCGGCGGCCCGAACACGGTCTCCGGCCGGGGTATTGCAAATCCGGCCTTGAGTAGCCAGACCAGCGCCGCCGTAGCAAAGGCTGCGGCCAGCGCGTGAATTGCCGCGGCGTAATAGCCCCTGAACAGCAGCACCAGGGTGGCCATTAACGCGCCGCCAATGAGTACCGGCGGGTCGCCCAGCAAGGTTATGGTGCGCATGGCCGGGTCGGTCGCCGCGCTGCGCAACCCGGAGAACAGGGCCAAGCTGTGTTCGTTCAGCGTGGTGAGCCAGCCGGTGCTGGTCGCGATCAGCGACCAGCCCAGGAACAGGGTGCCGCAGACCAGGGCCAGAGCAAACGAGGGCAGAGGAAACTCCGCCGGGCCAGCGGGCCGCGCACTGGTAAAGGAATGCCAGAAATGCCGGCTGCGGGGGTGCCGGTCCGCCCAGCGCGATAAGCGGGTATACAGCCGGCTGTCGTTCCCCAGACCCAGCTGCAATCTGAACGCCACCAGGTACAGCAGCGCGAGTACCGCAAGGCTGATCGCCAGAGCCGGGTAGAAGTGGGCGGGCAACGTCACGTCGCTGCCGAGGGCGCTGCCCACCAGAAACCCGGGAATAATGTAGAGCGGAGCCCAGGCGATTGCCGAGACGACGTTATAGCTCAGGAATTTTTTCCACGGCATCAGCAAGGCGCCGGCAATTAACGGGATCACCGGGCGTACCGGACCGACAAAGCGTCCGATAACCACGCTGGTGCCGCCATACTTGTGGAAAAACCACTCGCCTTTTTTCAAGAAGCGCCGGATATCGGCTCAGGGGCCAGGTTTGCGGCAGCCGTCCCTGAAAACAGCGACCCAGCCAAAAACTGAGGCCGTCACCGGCAATGGCGCCAAGGGTTGCCCACAGCAAGGCCTCACTCAGGGGCATGCCGGATCTGCCCGCCAGGGCCGCAATGGCAAACAGCAGGGCCACGCCGGGGACGAGGATGCCGGCGAGCGCCAGCGATTCGATCAGCGACACCGTAAACAGGGCCAGTGCGACCCAGCCGGGCGCGCCGGCGAGCCAGTCAAGCAGGGCCTCTAGCCAAGCGGAACTCATGCCCGGATGGATGCTGCGCTGGTGAAGGCAACCGAATCGCAGCCACGGTTGCAGGCGGTGGTCAGCGCGTGTTCGGTGCGCTGGCGCAGGGTGTCCGGGTCAGTTTCGCTGGCGCCGAGAGTCGCACACCCCAGACTGGCGGAAATGTGACCCACCGAAGGCCAGCTGGCTTCGGCAATGGAGCGGCGTATGCGCTCGGCAATCACCCGCACGCCTTCCTCCGGGGTGAACGGCAACACCAGAAAGAACCGGCCATCTCCCAGAGTGTAGAGCGTGTCTCCGGCACGGATGACCCCGAACAGGTGTTGCGTTATCTCGCGGTACAGTCGCGCGCTGGCACCTTGCAGGTACAGGGGCTGGGAGTCATCCAGATGGTCGAGCGACAGTGCGATGGTCGACAGGGGGTGCCCGGTGGCCGTCGCCCGGCTGACCTCCTTTTGCAGGGTTTCGTCGAGGAAGCGGGCGTTATGCGCGCCGGTCACAGGGTCGGTAATGGCCAGATCCTGCGCCGATTGCGCCATGTGGTCGTAGTGCCACACATACAAACCGCACACCGTCAACAGGATGCAGGCCGCCACACTGACCAGCAAAGTATCAGCAGCGGAACTGGCCCCCCACAGGTGGAGGGCCAGCATCAGAATCGTCAGGGCCGAGAGCGCTGCGCCCTGGCGCAAGGGCAGCACCAGCATGTTGAGCACCAGCAGCGGCAATAACCAATGGCTGATCATGGTGGATTGCAGGGCAAACAGGGCGGTGATGGCAAGTGCATTGAGTCCGGCGAGAATAAACAGGTGGCCGCGCGCATTCAATTGCTGGCGCCGGGAGAGCAGCGTGTACCCCACACCGGCCAGCGTCAGTGCCGCCAGCGCAGAGGCCAGAAAAAAGTGGCGATACAGACCATACAGCAGGTTTTGCACCGCCAGGGTGGCGATGAACAGGGTCGCCAGCCCGTAGCCGCTCAGGTGGGTCAGGGTACGCAAGCGGGTTTCAGTCATGGTGTGGTTCCCCCGGAGTGTGGGGCGGGCGCTGCGCCAAGAGCCCAGGAGCTGTAGGATTGCACCCGGTCGCCCCCCTGTTGCTGGGCCTGCCGCAAGGCATTGGCGGCGGCTCGATGCAGGCTGTCGGCATCGTCCCCTACATTGAGGCCGGCCACGCCAGCGCTGACGGTCAGCGCGAGATGGTGGGATTGCAGCAGCGATTTCAATCCCTGTCGCAGTGAGTCCGCCGTGTGGCGGGCCTCCGCGGTGGCGACACCGGGCAGGATGATCAGGAACTGCAGGTCGGCGAGCCGGTAGTAGGTGTCGAAATCCCGCAACCGGGAATGGAGAAAACGACCGATGCGCGGCAGTATCGAACGGATATCCGCATCCGCAGCGGTGTCGCTCAGGTGGGCATCAAGGCCAAGCATCACCACGGCCATGTCGATGCCTTCCCGTTCGCTGCGTTGAATCTCTTTGTGCAGGTCGGCCGACAGGTATTCCCGGCTGGCCGCCCGGGTCAGCTCGTCGGTGCGTCGCAAGGGGGCCAGTTGCCGGGCTTTGTACTCCCGAAGAAAAATCAGGACACCGGACAAGGCGACGGTGAGTAACAGCGAACTGATGAGCTGGTGGCGTGTCGGATCGCCCGTGAGTGCTTGATTGGCGGCAATGGCCGCAGCCATGATCAGCACAGTAGTCAGCGTGGCCCACCCCCGGGGCAGTAACCCGAAAGCAATCAGTGGCAAGGCATACAGCCAGTGGCTGAGGCTGAGTGGCCCCAGCCACAGCCCCAGCACGGCAGCCAGAATCACCGCGAGCAGCAACAGCCGGTTCAGGAAAGTGCGCAGGACGCTCTGCCCGGCTGGTGCAAGGGTGTTGCTGCTCCAGATCAGCAGCGCCCCGGCGACGGCGAGGGTGGCCGGCAGCCAGGCCGCCAACAGGGTCATGTACAGGGCCAGCGCTGTCAGTGCCACACTGCTGAACCGGGCCAGCCGGCTTGGCAGGAATTGTTCGGCCTTTTGCGGCATAGTTTCCGTCCTTTGCAAGGCGTCCATCAAAATCAGCATACCGCAGCATACCCCAACCCATCTGCAGCGGTATAATAAACGCTTGGGGTGCGTACTTGAATCCGGGAAGGTAAAGTAAGCCGAATTTGGCGTCGAATACACGAATAAGGGTGTAACAATGGATATTGCAGGTTATATGGTCGAAGTCGGTGCCCAGGCGCGGCAAGCGGCCACTGCGGTGGCACGATCCACCACCGCAGTGCGCAATCAGGCGTTGCTGTGCATGGCGGACCGGCTGGATGGAGCACGGGCCGCTCTGGCGGAGGCGAACAGCAAAGACCTGGCGCAGGCCCGCTTGGACGGCATCGATGCGGCCATGCTGGACCGGCTGACACTGACACCGGCGGTGGTGGATACCATGATTGAAGGCCTGCGCCAGGTGGCGGGGCTGCCGGATCCTATTGGCGAAATCACCGACATGACCTACCGGCCATCCGGCATTCAGGTAGGTCGGATGCGGGTGCCCCTGGGGGTTGTGGGGATCATCTACGAATCCCGTCCCAATGTGACGGTTGAAGCAGCCAGCCTGTGCCTGAAGTCGGGTAACGCCACAATACTGCGCGGTGGCTCGGAATCGATCCATTCCAACCAGGCCATTGCACGGTGCATTGCCGCCGGACTGGCCGATGCCGGCTTGCCTGAGCATGCCGTACAAGTCATTAAAACCACTGACCGTGCTGCGGTGGGTGAGTTGATCACCATGCCCCAATCGGTCGATGTCATTGTGCCCCGGGGTGGCAAGAGCCTGATCGAGCGCATCAGTCGCGACGCCACGGTGCCGGTGATCAAGCATCTGGACGGTATCTGCCACGTCTATGTAGACAGTCACGCCGATCCGGACAAAGCACTGCGTGTTGTAGTCAACGCCAAAACTCATCGTTACGGAACCTGCAACACCATGGAGACCCTGCTGGTGGATGAGGAAATTGCCGGCGATATCCTGCCGTTGCTGGCCGATGCGCTGCTAGCCAAAGGGGTGGAGCTCAGGGGGTGTGCGCAAAGTCGCGGTCTGCTGCCCGAGCTGGTGCCGGCAACCGAGGCAGACTGGCAGACCGAGTACCTGGCACCCATCCTGTCGGTGCGGGTGGTGGCCGGCCTGGACGGGGCGATCGAGCATATTACCCGTTACAGTTCCCAGCATACGGACAGCATCATCACCGAAAACTACACCCGGGCCCGGCGCTTTCTGACGGAGGTGGATTCGAGCTCGGTGATGGTCAACGCCTCGACCCGGTTTGCGGATGGGTTCGAATACGGCCTGGGGGCGGAAATCGGCATCTCCACCGATAAAATACATGCCCGGGGGCCCGTCGGTCTGGAAGGGCTGACGTCGCAAAAGTATGTGGTGTTCGGTGACGGCCACATCCGTGGCTGATCGTCCATGCGGGTAGTTTACGGCGGTACCTTCGACCCGATCCATCACGGCCATCTGCGGCTGGCGATAGAGTTGCGGGAGCGCCTGGGGGTGCCGGCCGTATCGCTGGTGCCCAGTCATATCCCGCCCCACCGGGGCGCCCCCGGGGCCACCAGTGCGGACCGGCTGGCGTTATTGCACCGGGCGGTGGCGGATGAGCCCGGGCTGGTGGTGGACGACCGTGAGCTCTCCCGGGGTGGTGCCTCCTACACCGCAGATACGCTGCGCCAGTTACGACGGGAACTGGGGGCACAGGAACCCCTGGTAATGGTGTTGGGCAGTGACGCCTTTGCCGGGTTTGAGAGCTGGCGCGACTGGCAGGCCATTGCCGGATTGGCCCACGTGGTGGTGATACCCAGACCCGGTGGTGAGCTGGAGCCGCAGAGCGTGCCGGCAAGGCTGCTGGAAACCAGTCCGGCCAGGACGCTGGATGCTCTCTGGGCGGCGCCCGCGGGCGGTTTTATCTGGCTGGAGCTGCCGTTGCTGGATATCTCCGCCACCGCCATCCGCGAGCACTTGCAGCAGGGACGTTCGCCGAGGTACCTGCTGCCGGATGCGGTATTGGCAGAGATCCGTGAACGGGGGCTTTACGGTGTTCATCCGGCATGCCCCCGCAACACAAATTAGTGTTACAATCGCGCACAATATGACATAGCGGACTGGCAAAATGCCTTGCCAAACGCGCAACAGGGTGATTATGCAGGCAGAACAACTGAAAGATCTGGTGGTGAATTCACTGGAAGATGTCAAAGCAAAAGACATCAGTATTATCGATGTGCGCGAGCGCACAAGTGTCGCGGACTTTATGGTTCTGGCATCGGGTACCTCTAACCGGCACGTCCGCTCATTGGCGGATACGGTGATCGCGGAAGCAAAAGAGCGGGGCGTGCCCATGGGTAACGTGGAAGGGGCCGCCGTCAGCGACTGGATTCTGGTCGACCTGGGTGACGTGATCGTACACGTGATGATGCCGGCCACCCGCGAATTCTACGACCTGGAGCGTTTCTGGCGTGACGGGCCGGACGTGGACGAAGCCGCAGGCGGCGAATAAACGTGCGGTTGCGGCTGATCTGTGTCGGGCAGAAAATGCCCGATTGGGTCACCCGGGGGTACCAGGATTACGTGCGCCGGATGCCGCCCGAACTGCCGGTAGATCTGGTTGAAATTCCGCTGGCCCACCGGGGTAAGAACCCCGACATAAACCGGCTCCGGCAGCGTGAAGCCGAGGCGATCCTGACTGCGGCCGGCCCGCGGGACCGGGTGGTGGCGCTGGAGGTCGGCGGGCGCTCCTGGTCCACTGAGCAGCTGGCGGACCAGCTCGAACGTTGGCAGCAGGATGGCCGCGACGTCAGTTTCCTGGTGGGCGGTCCGGATGGACTGGCCCCGGAGTGCCGGGCCCGTGCCGATCAGCAGTGGTCTCTGTCGCCGCTGACCTTACCCCACCCGCTGGTTCGCATACTGCTGGTCGAACAGCTGTATCGCGCCTGGACAGTGACCCGTAACCACCCATATCACCGTGCGTAGGTAATCCTGGATGCCCTGGGGCGAGATTAAAGATACCGCAGCCGAGCGTCGCATGTTTCAGCGTCGCACCCTGGTGATGCTTGGCGTTGCGGTATTGCTTCTGGGGGTGTTGATTGGGCGCATGTATCAGTTGCAGGTCACCGAGCATGACACCTACCGGACCTTGTCCGACAAAAACCGGGTGCAGGTACAGTCTGTCCCGCCGACCCGGGGGCTGATCTACGACCGCAACGGCGTACTGCTGGCGGAAAACCGCCCGGTGTTCAGTGTCACCCTGGTGCCCGAGCGTGTGGCCGGCATGGACGCAACCCTGGAAAAACTGCAACAACTGCTGAGTATTTCCGAAGAAGACCTCGACCGTTTCCGGCGACGCTTGCGAGAACCCCGGCGTCCTTATCAGGAATTGCCCTTGCGCTACGACCTCACCGAGGGCGAGATTGCCCGGTTGGCGGTGCATCGTCACGAATTGCCCGGTGTTGAAGTGGCGGCCGAACTGGTGCGTTATTACCCCCACGGTGAACTCACCGCCCACGCCCTGGGGTACGTGGGTCGCATTAACCGCCAGGAACTGCAGCGCATCGACCCGGTGAATTACGCCGGCAGCAACTACATAGGTAAAACCGGCATAGAGGCCTTCTACGAGGAGGTCCTGCACGGCAAGGTTGGTTACCAACACGTTGAAACCAACGCCCGCGGGCGCACCCTGCGGGTGTTGGAGCGGCAAAACCCGGTGCCGGGGGAAGATCTCCAGCTGCATTTGGATATTCGTTTGCAGCAACTGGCCCATGAGCTGCTGGATGGTCGCCGCGGAGCCATTGTGGCCATTGATCCGAACACCGGCGGCTTGCTGGCGCTGGCCAGTGTACCGGGATTCGACGCCAACTTGTTCGTCACCGGCATCGGTGTGCAGGCTTACCGCGAATTGCGCGATTCCCACGACAAGCCCCTGTTCAATCGGGCGCTGGGCGGGCAGTACCCGCCGGCCTCTACCGTCAAGCCGATGATGGCGATAGCGGCGCTCGACAGCGGTGTGATCGGTCGCCACGAGACCATCTGGGACCCGGGTTATTTTCAGCTGACCAAAGGGGGGCACCGGTACCGCGACTGGAAACGCGGTGGCCATGGTTGGGTGGATCTGATCAAAGCGGTCGCAGAATCCTGTGACACTTATTTTTACGACGTGGCGGTGCGCATGGGCGTGGATGTCATACACGAGTATCTGGATCAGTTTGGTTTTGGCCGCAACGACGCGCTGGATGTGCGCGGTGCCCGCTCGGGCCTGCTGCCGTCCCCGGACTGGAAGCGGGGCGCCCACAGTCAGCCCTGGTATCCGGGGGACACGGTGAACATGGGCATCGGTCAGGGCTTTATGCTGGCCACCCCGCTGCAACTGGCCACCGCCACCGCAGTCATTGCCAACGACGGGGTGTGGCGGCAACCCCGGCTGCTGAAGGATGTGGTGGGGGACACCCCGCTGGACGAGGTATTGCCCAAAGCCACCCGGGACAATGTGATCCTGAAAAACCCGGACGACTGGAATTTTGTCACCAAATCGATGATCGAGGTCATGCATGGCCGGCGCGGCTCGGCCCGGCGGGCCTCTGTAGGGGCTTCGTACACCATGGCCGGCAAGTCGGGCACCGCCCAGGTGTTCAGCCTGGGTCAGGATGAAGAGTATAACGCCGAAGAGATAGAAGAGCGCCTGCGGGATCATGCGCTGTTTGTAGGGTTTGCGCCGGTCGTGGACCCTCAGATTGTGGTGTCGGTCATCATCGAAAATGGCGGCGGCGGCAGTTCCGCCGCGGCGCCCGTGGTCCGTGCCCTGTTTGACGCCTGGCTGGAAGGCTTTGCCGATGAGGAAACCGGGGCGGAACTCGCGGCGGCGGGCAGCGCCGGGGAGTCCTCCGGATGAGTGGCCAATCCTTCAGCCGTCCTGCCGGTCTCTGGTCGCGGCTCCATATTGATCCCCTGTTGCTGGTTCTGCTTCTGCTGCTGGTCGGCGCGGGACTGTTTGTGCTTTACAGTGGCGCCGACCGGGACCTGCAGGTGGTCAAAGCACAGGCAGTGCGCATGGGTGTCGCCTTATTGGTGATGGCGGTGTTTGCTCAGCTGGACCCTGCGGTCTATCGGCGCTGGTCGCCCTGGCTGTATATCGCCGGGCTGGTGGGGCTGATAGCCGTACTGGTGGTGGGAGTGGGGGCCAAAGGCGCCCAGCGGTGGCTTGCGCTACCCGGTTTGCCCCGGTTCCAGCCGTCCGAAATCATGAAGCTGCTGGTACCGATGATGGCCGCCTGGTTTCTGTCCCGCCGTTTCTTGCCGCCCCGGTTTTCCCATGTGGTGGTGTCTCTGGCAATCGTGCTGGTGCCCATGGTGCTGATTGTCCAGCAGCCAGATCTGGGCACCGCCCTGCTGGTGGGCACGGCGGGGCTGTTTGTGGTGTACTTTGCCGGGCTCAGCTGGAAGCTGATGGCCGCGTTTGTGGCTCTGGTGTCGGTATCCGCTCCAGCCATGTGGTTTTTTGTAATGCGGGATTATCAGAAACAGCGGGTGATGACCCTGCTGGATCCGCAAAGCGATCCCCTCGGGGCCGGCTGGAATATCATCCAGTCAAAAACCGCCATCGGTTCCGGCGGCTGGAGCGGCAAAGGCTGGTTGCAGGGTACCCAGTCCCATCTGGAGTTCCTGCCGGAGAGCCACACCGACTTTATCGTTGCGGTACTGGCTGAAGAGTTTGGTTTCGTGGGTATGTTGATGCTGCTCGGCCTGTACGCGCTGATTCTGTTGCGCTGCCTGTATATTGCGGTGTACGCCCAGGACTCGTTCGGGCGTTTGCTGGCCGGTGCGCTGACCATGACGTTTTTCATCTACATCGTCGTGAACATCGGGATGGTCAGCGGGCTGCTGCCCATCGTGGGGGTGCCGTTACCGCTGATCAGTTACGGTGGCACCTCCAGTGTGACCCTGATGGCATCCTTCGGTATATTGATGTCCATTCACGCTCACCGACGGATGATCGTGGCCTGAGCGCCGGCCCTCCGGGAGCATGGAGGTTGGGTAATGTTCGGCGGTGCACCGGCATGCTAACCTGAGCCGCCGTCAGGCAGTGCAGTGGTGCCACCGGCCAATCGAAAAATTTCCAGACGATGACGCTTTGTTGAATTTTGTACAGGTAACTGACCCCGTGAACACAATCACATTCCCATACCGGCCCACGCTGCTGCTGACCCTGCTGCTGGTGCTGGCCGGGTGCGCCACGGGGCCGGAGCGGCCCCCGGCAGGGCCCGATCACTCCTCCCGCTACACCATCAGTCAGGATCGCGCTCCGTCGGGCTCGGTCGATGTGTCCCGGCTGGAGGATGCGGTGCCACGGTATGAGCCCTACCGCACCGCAGGCAACAAATCACCCTATACGGTGTGGGGCAAGCAGTACACGGTGATGGCGAGTGCAGACGGCTACCTGCAACGGGGCACCGCCAGCTGGTATGGCGAGAAATTTCATGGCCATAAAACGTCGAATGGCGAAATCTTTGACATGTATACCATGACCGCCGCCCACAAAAACCTGCCCATACCCAGTTACGCCCGGGTAACCAATCTGGAAAATGGCCGGTCCGTGGTTGTCCGGGTCAATGACCGGGGCCCCTTCCACGGGGACCGGCTCATCGATCTGTCCTACGCGGCCGCGAAAAAACTGGGCTATCACAATAAAGGTACCGCAACCGTCGAAGTTGCGGCCATTACGGTAACGCCGGATGGCCGCATGACGGTGGCGGGTGAGCCGGTTGGTCCGGTTGGACCGGCTGGTGATGCCCCCGCGGCTGGGGGCACCAATCATTCGGTGTTTGTTCAGGTGGGCTCGTTCACCGCCGCCGCCGCCGCGCACACCCTGTCCGCGCAAACCCGGACGCTGGTGTCGTCCAAGGTACGGGTGAAAACTGTTGATACCGATGCGGGGCGGTTCCACCGGGTGCAGGTGGGGCCGTTTGCGAACACCGTGGAAGCGGCGCGGGCGCAACAGCAGCTGGAAAAGGGCGGGGTGGCGGGATCCATCCTGCTGACTGACACGCACTGAAATCCCGAAGGGTCGTTTCCTGCGGAGGCAGACCGCCCCCGGGTTTCGCACTGTAAACTCAAACTGAAAAAAGTGGATCCATGGCTATCACTTCTGTAATCCGTTCCCTGTTTGTTGTCCTCCTTGTGGCCGTGGTGCCTGCGGTGAGCAGCGCTGCGTCCGCACCGTTGATTCCGGCGCCGCCCCAGATCGGCGCCAGCTCGTACATTCTCATCGACCCGCTGAGCGGCAGCGTGCTGATGGAAAACAACAGCCATGAGCGCCTGCCGCCGGCCAGTCTGACCAAGATGATGACCGCCTATATCGTCGAGCGGGAGCTGCACGAAGGCCGCATTGCCATGACCGATATGGTGCCGATCAGTGTGAAGGCCTGGCAGACCAAAGGCTCCCGTACCTTCGTGCGCGAGGGCACCCAGGTGTCGGTGGCCGACCTGCTCCGGGGGGTGATTATCCAGTCGGGCAATGACGCCTCGGTGGCCCTGGCCGAATTCATTGCCGGCAGCGAGGAAGCCTTCACCGACATCATGAACCAGCAAGCGCAGTTGCTGGGAATGAAGAATACCCATTTTTTGAATGCCACCGGATTGCCAGCACCGGAGCACTACTCAACTGCTTACGATCTGGCCCTTCTGGCGCAGGCAATCATCAACGACTACCCTGAAAATTACCCCATATACGCCGAGAAGCACTTTACCTACAACAATATCCGGCAGCCCAACCGCAACACCCTGTTGTGGCGTGATCCGAGTGTGGACGGCCTCAAAACCGGACACACCGAGGAGGCCGGTTACTGCCTGGCGGCGTCGGCCAAGCGGGACAACACCCGCTTCATTGGCGTGGTGATGGGTACCTCCAGCCCGTCGGCGCGGGCGCAGGAGATCCAGAAAATGCTGAACTACGGGTTCCGCTACTATGAATCCGAGCGGCTGTTTTCTGCGGGCCAGCAGTTGCTCGACAGCAGAGTCTGGGGCGGTGAGGCGGATCAGCTTGCTCTGGGCGTAAACGAGGCCGTGCACGTCACCATTCCACGGGGTTCAAAAGGCGCGCTGGAGACCATCGTGGACGTTGACACCGTCATCAAAGCACCGGTGGCAGCGGGTGACGAACTGGGTCGCGTACGCGTGGTGCTGAATGGTGAAACGGTGCTCAGTCAGCCCGTTCTTGCACTGGAAAGCATCCCCGAGGGCGGCTTCTTCAAGCGTCTCTGGGATTCGGTCAAGTTGTTCTTTGTCAATCTGCTTTCTTGATTTCCGGCCGTATTGAAAAAGGTGGTTGATTATGGCTGAACCCAAAGCCCCGAAAATTGAATTTCCCTGTTCCTACACCATCAAGGTGATTGGCAACGCGGCCCCGGATTTTAAAGAATTTGTGGTGAAAGTCGTCGGTCGTCATGCCCCGGAACTGACCGACGCCGACGTATCGGTACACGACAGTCGTAACGGCCGGTTTACCTCAGTGCGGCTCACCATCGTGGCGACGGGGGAGCCCCAGCTGAAGGCGTTGTTTGAAGAACTCAAGGCCAGCGGCCGGATTCATATGGTGCTGTAAGCCGATGACTGACCTGATCGTGCGCACACTGGGGATGCAACCCTACCGCGAAGTCTGGGAGGCGATGCAGTCGTTCACCGCGCAGCGGGATGCCACCACGGTGGACGAACTCTGGTGTCTGCAGCACCCCCGGGTGTATACCCAGGGGCAGGCGGGCAAGGCCGAGCATATCCTCGCGCCCGGCGACATACCGGTGGTCGAGGTGGATCGCGGTGGCCAGGTTACCTATCACGGTCCGGGGCAGCTGGTGGTCTACGTCCTGCTGGACCTCAGCCGCTCGAAACTGGGCGTCCGTTCCCTGGTGGAGCAGATTGAACTCAGCATCATCAGCTGTCTGGCGGAGCTGGGGATTACGGCCGCCGCCCGTCGTGACGCACCGGGCGTTTATGTGGGCGACGCAAAAATCGCGTCGCTGGGGCTGCGGGTCCGGCGCGGGTGTTCCTTTCACGGACTGGCACTGAACGTGGACATGGACATGGCCCCCTTCAGTCGCATCAACCCCTGTGGCTACGCCGGCCTGCAAATGTGCCAGATCGCCGACTTTATCGGCGGAGTGACGCTCGAGCAGGTGACCGCGTTATTGGCCGCAGCCTTAACCCGGACACTTGGCTATGCACAGGTGCGCCGGGTGTCGGGCTGGGGTTGACGGAATCGCCGCCTGCGTCACCGCCTGCCTTTAACGCCACCCCCGCATAGGCTATTGTTAACCACAATTCTCTTTGTTTCTGGAGTTGGGCAGGGCTTATGGCATCCAAACGCCGAAAACATTCGGTGGCTCGTATTAAAACCGGAAGTTTCGAACGGCGCTTGACCCTTACCCGTGCCGGACTGTTTGCGGGCACCCGGATGGCCACCCATATGGCCACCAACTGGCTGGGGGGCAAAGATACCCGGGACACGCGCCATCGGGCGATGCTGTCCAGCCAGGCGGAATTCCTGGTTGAGGAATTGGGCAAACTGAAGGGCAGCGTGGTCAAAATCGGCCAGGTCATGGCGTTGTATGGCGAGCACTTCCTGCCAGAAGAAGTCACTGCAGCCTTGCATACGCTGGAAGACCAGACCACCTCGCTGGAGTGGCAAGCCATTCGCAAGGTACTGGCGGCAGAACTGGGTGCCGGCCCCCTGGCGGAACTGGAAGTCGATCCCGAGCCAATCGGTGCAGCCTCACTGGGCCAGGTGCACCGGGCGCGACGCAAAAGCGACGGCCTGGAACTGGTGTTGAAGGTTCAGTATCCCGGTGTGGACGAAGCGGTCGACAGCGACCTTAATGCCGTCGCCCAGTTGTTGAAAGTGGCGCGCCTGGTGTCTTTGGGCCCGGAGTTCAACGACTGGCTGGAAGAAGTCCGGGAAATGATGCACCGGGAGGTAGATTACCGGCTGGAAGCCAAAACCACCGAGCGATTTCGCCTGCTGTTGCAGGACGATCCGCGTTTTGTGGTGCCGCGGGTGCTGCCGGAATATTCCACTGCCCATGTCATTGCCTCCACCTTCGAGGCGGGGCATTCGCTGGGTGCGTCGGCGGTGAAAGCTTTGCCGCAGGCCCGCCGCAACGCCCTGGGCAAGGCTGCGCTGGGGTTGTTTTTTAGGGAACTGTTTGTCTGGGGCGAAATCCAGACCGACCCCAACTTTGGCAATTACCGTATCCGCATTGCCGGCGACGACGGCTCAGATACCGGTCACGACCAGATCGTGCTGCTGGATTTCGGAGCGGTGCAGCGGTATCCCGAGTCTTTTCTTAAACCGGTGATTGCGATGATCCGGGCCGCCTATGAGCGGGATCTGGACGGTGTTATTGAGGGGGGGGTGCAGCTGCGCTTTATGAGCCGGGACTGGCCCGAAGAGGTGCTGTACACCTTTGCCCGCGTGTGCACCTCGGTGTTGGAGCCCCTGGCGGCTGACGATCGCGACTGGCCGCCCGAGGCGGTCAACGCGCAGGGCCTGTACCGATGGAAGCAGAGCGATCTGCCCTCGCGGGTGGCCCGGGAGGCGGCCCGGGAGGCCATCAGCCGTTATTTCAAGATACCGCCCAAGGAGTTTGTGTTTCTCAACCGCAAGTTGATCGGGGTGTACACCTTTATTGCCGTGCTGGGGGCCGAGTTCAATGGCGAGGCGCTGCTGCGTCAGCATCTTTTTCCGGCCGATCCGTCAGCCGGGGAAGGTAAACGGGCCTGAGGTGGCCCCCAGCACCACGCCGATGACCAGCGCATAGCGAATGCTTTTGCCCACCGCCACGAGCACCACAAAATTCAGCCAGGGCACCCGCATGATGCCCGCAATCAGGGTCAGGGGGTCGCCGATGATGGGCAGCCAGGCAAACAGTAACGACCATTGGCCGTGACGGATAAAGCGCGCCCGCGCCCGTTCGAGCTGACGCTCGCTGACCGGGAACCAGCGCTTTTCTTTAAAACGGTCCACCTGCCGGCCAATTACACCATTGACCACCGAACCCAGGGTGTTGCCCAAAGTGGCCCAGAACCACAGCCAGCCGAGCGCATAGTTTTGGGTGACCAGTGTGCCCAGCAAGACTTCGGAATAGGCGGGCAGAATGGTTGCCGCCAGAAAGGCACTGACAAAGAGACTTGCATAAGACACGGTTAAGCTCATTTGGGGGCAGAAACTATGGAAAACCAGTCCCGCCTGCCGGTTAGGGGGAGTGGGGTGTCGACAGGATGATGCCGTGCTTGCACGCATTAAGCCAGCGAAGCGCACGATGCGCGCTGCTGGCTATCAATTCTGGCTATGGGGGTGATGCACAGTCTTCAGTGTTCACACGCCTGCCGATCTGGCACCATGGTCAGCTAACAGACGTCTATTAACGGTAACAATTTGGGAGGAATTTATGGAACGCGTTACCATTTTTGGTCGTGCCGGTTGTGGGTTTTGCACCAGAGCGCGCGAGCTGTGCGAAATCAAGGGATTCAAGTTCCGTTACGTCGATATTATCGAAGAAGGGATCAGTCAGGCAGATCTGGAAAAGACCGTCGGCAAGCCGGTTGAAACCGTCCCTCAGATTTTCATCGGGCAGAAGCACATCGGCGGGTTTGACCAGTTTTCCAGTTTCGTCACCGAGATGGAAAACGCTGCTGCTAACTGATGGATGCCGCCGCAAGGTTGTCATCGACAAAAAAGGCGCTCAAATGAGCGCCTTTTTAATGCCGGATGAGACTGGGTGATCAGATCTCGAACTCAGTCTTCAGTTTCTTCGGTACCAGTACTTTATTGAGCTTGGCAACCCGTGGCAGGCCATTGTCGAACGGAGGAAAATCTTCCCCGGCGATCAGTGGCAGCAGGTAATCGCGGCAATCCTGAGTAATGCCGTAGCCATCGTCCGTGATGTAGTGGATCGGCATTTTCTTTTCCTGGTTGGCCACTTCGCTCAGAGGCGCTTCGCCAATACTCCAGCGGTAGGGCTTGTCCTGCTCGCGCACGATGATCGGCATGACCGCCTGTTTACCCGCCAGCGCCATTTCAACCGCGGCCTTGCCAACGGTGTAGGCTTGCTCGACATCGGTGCCCGAAGCAATGTGACGCGCGGCGCGCTGCAGATAATCCGCCACCGCCCAGTGGTACTTGTGACCCAGTGCCTGACGCACCATGTTGGCCAGGGCCGGCGCCACGCCGCCCAGCTGGGTGTGACCAAAGGCGTCTTTGGCACCGGCATCGGCAACGAAACGGCCGTCTTCGTACTGCGCACCTTCAGACGCCACAACCACGCAATAGCCATAGTCTTTCACGCACTGATCAACCCGTTCCAGGAAACTGTCACGGTTGAACGGAATCTCCGGGAACAGAATGATGTGGGGCGGTTCCCCTTCGCCCTGGCCCGCCAGTCCGCCGGAGGCAGCGATCCAGCCAGCGTGGCGGCCCATCACTTCCAGAATGAATACCTTGGTGGACGACTCGCACATGGACTGAATGTCCAGACTCGCTTCCTGGGTTGAAGTGGCGATGTACTTGGCCACGGATCCAAAGCCCGGGCTGCAGTCACTGAACGGCAAGTCGTTATCCACGGTTTTGGGAACCCCGATGCAGGTGATCGGGTAGCCCATCCGGTCGCCCAGCTGAGAGATTTTGTAGGCGGTATCCTGGGAGTCCCCCCCGCCGTTGTAGAAGAAATAGCCGATGTTGTGGGCGCGAAACACCTCGATCAGGCGCTCGTATTCGCGTTTGTTTTCGTCCAGGTTCTTGAGCTTGTAGCGGCAGGAGCCGAAAGCGCCCGCAGGCGTGTGCAGCAACTCTGCGATGGTTTCATCGGATTCGAGGCTGGTGTCGTACAGTTCTTCGCGTAACGCACCGATGATGCCGTTACGTGCCGCGTACACGGTTCCGATTTTGTCGGAGTGCTTGCGTGCAGTCTGAATGACACCGGCTGCACTGGCATTGATAACGGCGGTAACACCGCCAGATTGTGCGTACAACGCGTTTTTGATGGCCATCTTGGGTTGCGGTCTCCTACTGTGTGAGTGGGTTCCGCGCATGATACGTCAAAACCAGCTTTTTTTCATGAGTGGCGAGCAAAAGACAGGGAAAATGCCCCTTGACGGGTCCCGGCGTATACGGGAGGCTTGGCACGATTCATTCATCGGAACTGGCACGGTTATGCATATTCACATTGTGGGCATTTGTGGGACATTTATGGGCAGTCTGGCGGTGATCGCCCGACAGCTGGGGTATGAGGTGACCGGGTCGGATCAGGGCGTCTACCCACCCATGAGTACCCAGCTGGAAGCCCAGGGCATCAACCTGATGCACGGTTACAGCGCCGACAATCTGGCGCGGCGCCCGGATCTGGTGCTCATTGGCAACGCCATTTCCCGCGGCAACCCGGAAGTGGAAGCGGTGCTTAACCAGCGTCTTGATTATCTCTCCGGACCTGAGTGGCTGGCCCGGGAGGTCCTGTCCAAACGCTGGGTCCTGGCCGTTGCCGGCACCCACGGCAAAACCACCACCACTGCCATGTTGCTGTGGATCCTGGAGCAGGCCGGCTTTGATCCGGGGTATCTGGTGGGCGGCGTGCCCCAGGATTTCCCGGTGTCGGCGCGCCTTGGCAGCAGCGATTTTTTTGTCATCGAGGCCGATGAGTACGACAGCGCCTTTTTCGACAAGCGCTCCAAGTTTGTCCATTACCGGCCGGGCACCGTGATCCTCAACAATCTGGAGTTCGATCACGCCGATATATTCGATAACGTCGAAGCGATTGAGCAACAGTTTCACCATCTGGTGCGCACCGTACCGTCCAACGGCCTGATTGTCCGGCCAGCGGTCGATGAGCATCTTGATCGCACCCTGGCCATGGGGTGCTGGAGTGGGGTGCAGACCACCGCGGTCGGTGGGGAAACCGGCACCACGGACTGGCGTGCGGAACTGCTGGCGGACGACGGCAGCGCATTCATGGTGGTGCGCCGCGAGCAGCCCATAGCGGTCGTGCGCTGGACGCAAACCGGCATCCACAATGTCCGTAATGCCCTGGCGGCGATTGCCGCAGCGCGCCATGTGGGGGTCACTCCGGATCACGCGATTGCGGCTCTGTGCCGGTTTTCCGGGGTCAAACGGCGCATGGAATTGTTGGCGGACACCGGGGGCGTGCGGGTCTACGATGATTTTGCCCACCACCCCACCGCCATAAACACCACTCTGGAAGGATTGCGCCACAGCGTGGGCGGCGACACCATAGTGGCGCTGATCGAGCCGCGCTCCAACACCATGCAGCAGGGTGTGCACCAGCATCAGTTGCTGGCCAGCGCGGCAGCCGCCGATGCGGTAATCTGGGCCAACCTGACCGGCATGGACTGGCTCGATGCGGCAGTAGCAGCGGACCCGTCCGACCGACATCAGGTGGGAACCAGTATCGATCAGCTGGTCGATCGGGTGCTGGCCAAGAGCGACCGACCCTGCCATGTAGTGATCATGAGTAATGGCGGGTTTGGCGGTATTCATCAAAAACTGGTGGCGGCGCTCAACGCCCGCAATCACTGATCCCTGCACACGGAACCCATGCATCATGCCAACGGACAAACGCTTTTCCCGCACCATCAATCTTGCAATCACCGGCGCGTCCGGCGCGCCTTACGGGTTGCGTCTGATGCAGTGTCTGGTGGCGGCCGGCTGTCGGGTGCACGTGATGATCAGCCGTGCCGCGCAGGTGGTGATTGCCACGGAAACCGATCTGAAACTGCCCGGATCTACCCAGGCAATGCAGCAGGTGTTATCGGCCTATTGTCAGGCGCAACCGGGTCAGTTACTGGTGTTCGGGCGGGACGACTGGTTTGCGCCTCCTGCGTCGGGCTCCGGGGAGCAAGCCCCCCTGATCATCTGCCCCTGCAGCACCGGCACTCTGTCGGCACTGGCCACAGGGGCCAGCGATAACCTGATCGAGCGCGCCGGTGACGTGGCGCTGAAGGAGCGTCGCCCACTGATTCTGGTGCCCAGGGAGGCGCCGTATTCGGAAGTGCATCTGGAAAATATGCTCAGGCTAACCCGGATGGGCGCCACCATCATCCCGGCCAGCCCGGGTTTCTACCACCAGCCGGAGTCGATAACGGACCTGATCGATTTCATCGTGGCGCGCCTTTTGGACCATCTGGGGCTGGATCAGAAGCTGATGCCCCGCTGGGGCGAGGCACGGGTACGCAGCAAAATTGAGCAGGGCTGACACCGGCGCCTGCAGATAGTTCGTGCCAGCAGCATCGGAACCTGTATCGCTTGTCGCCGTCGGGGCAGCTTTACAGCACCTCGTCAATCAATCCATGGTAGGCGGTTTCACCACGAACGCTGGCGAGGTCAGCCGTTGACAATATCCCTTTTCAATATCCGATATGCGGCGAGATATATGAGCAAGGCATTATATGTGTTTAATAAATACATGTAGCTTTGCTGTGGTTAATTGATGGTGATAAGGGTGGGTTCATATTGAATGATTGACTTGTACCTGATTGTATTTGTTTGTATTGACGCTTTGTTTTATTTTTTTGCCCTATAATAAAAAAGAAGCCGTTTATTATAAGCCTCTAAGGGAGCAGAGATGTGATAAACGACCTGATTACGATCCTCCCGCTCGCCGATCCGGAAAGCTTCGATGGAGTAAAGGCGATTCTCGGTTCGCTTGAATATAAGACAATAATTGTTGCGGCGGATGACTGGTTGCAATCCGGATCGACGGTCCCGCCGGGCGCACTGGCCGTTTTCATCACCGGCGACGGGGTCAGGAACCAGAAGCTTTGCGAATGCCTCGACCGGCTCGAAAACACGCCAAAGCTGTGTATCCTGGGAGACAACCATGCATTCAGACAGCGCTGGATAATTGATCGCTGTCAGGACGTTATTACCTGGCCGTGCACCGCAGAGGAGCTGGGTTATCGTTTCAGCAGGATGCTGGGGTACTACGCAGCGCCGGATTCCGTTGCATGCCTGAGTGAAGATCGCAGCGCAGAATTTATCAGTATGAATCTGATTGGTACCTCTCAGGTATTTCTGCACAGCCTGTTACTTATACAACAGGCTGCCGGACACGCTGCCCCTGTGTTACTGCTGGGTGAGACCGGAACAGGGAAAGAATTAGCTGCCCGCGCGATCCATTATATGGGGGCTCGAGCTGAACACCCCTTCATTCCAGTGAACTGCGGTGCGCTGCCGCAAGAAATTTTCGAGAATGAAGTATTCGGACATGAGCAAGGCGCCTATACCGACGCCAGGAAAAGCCAGTTGGGCCTGGTGGGGCAGGCGCAGGGCGGCACCCTGTTTCTGGATGAGATTGATGCACTGTCATTAAAATCCCAGGTCGTGCTGTTACGTTTTTTGCAGGACCATGAGTACCGCCCGTTGGGAGCGCAAGGCACCAAAAATGCCAACGTGCGGATTATCGCGGCAAGCAATGCAGATTTAAACCAGCAGGTCGCGGCCGGACAGTTCCGGGCCGATCTGTTTTTCCGCCTGAACGTGGCGCAAATCAAGCTGCCCGCCCTGCGAGAGCGGATCGAGGACCTGCCTTCACTGACAGCGCATTTGATACGGCGATTCAGGGCTGAATATGGCGGTGTCGAGCGAAGTTTGTCTGCCGTCAGCTATTCCTGGATGCGTCTCTACCCGTGGCCAGGCAATGTGCGCGAGCTTGAAAATGTGCTGTTGCTGGCCTTCCTGGAGTCTGAGGGTCCCACACTCCATCCCCGTGCGCCTGTGCAACTGGATGCGGGTAATTATTGTGTTGATATTACAGGGGTAAACTGGAATGCCAGCTTTAACGACGCGAAAAGCACGGTCGTCGATGCGTTCGAAAAAAACTACTTAACCCACATCCTTTCAAGAACCGGTGGGAACATTTCCAAAGCGGCGAAGATGGCCGGTAAGGAGCGGCGAGCGTTGGGTAAATTGATTAAGAAACATGGCTTGAAAACGATATGATTTTTGGTCCAACCCCGCCCGAGCATCGCCCGATCCTGAGTGCTGGGTCAAAATCACCCCGCTCATCGATTACACCACCCACCCCCTGAACCCCTCGCACTGGCATACGATTGCGTTGATCAACAGCAGGGGAATCCCGGTTTGGGGCACAGAACCGGGATGGTTTTAACCCGGATTTTCACACCAATAAAATGAACCCTCTTTGAATCAGCGGGTTGTTGGTTGGCGTACATTTTGCCTGTCGGTAAGTGACAAGCGGGTCATCACGGTGAGCACACGGATGCCACTCCCGGTCAGCGCTACAGAGCTGTAACGCCGGGCCGCAGCATCTGCTTACCACGCCATAAGGAGCAACGGACATGTGGAGTAACGGAAAGTTGGTTCTGCAAGTTTATACCACGTACCACTCGCAAAATGCCTGGGCCCACGTTCAAGGTGTGGGCTGGCGCAAGATACGCACCAGTGCGGCCGACGGCGTTACCAATACCTTTTGTTTATTGAGTACGGCCCAGGCGAATAACCGCACGGTGAACGTTTATGTCGTTAACAATCTGATTGAGCGCGCCTATATGAATTGAGGCAGGAGAACCCGCCATGTATCCCGATATCACCATTAATATTAATCTCGCCGGCGATGTTGTGAAAACCGCAACAGTGGCGGAAGACCTTCGTGCTCTTGGTCCGCCGCCCGAAGAGGGCATGGCCCGGGCCGGGCGTGTGGAAGGACAAGATGCAATCGACCCCGGGGTGCCGCCGGGTCCCGCCGAGGCCGCCAGGGGAGGCGCCGGTAAACCCGCCATGCAGGCTGCCCCGGCCCGGGGGAGTTTTTTCAGGACGCTACGTTCGGTGCATCGCCGGACAATATCAGTGGTGAGCCACCGGGGCCTGAAGCAGCGGATGCGCCGCAGATGCCCTATGCCGAAGACACCGCCGCCACTAAGAAACCTCGCGCCAAAGGCGGCAAGGCAGTGAAGTGACGCTCATGTCGATTTACCGACAAGACAAGGTGATTGGGTGAGCGGACAGACTACAGACAGGAGCCTGCTATGTGTAACCATCGCTGTATTGTTCCCCCTTCTCCCGAATTGGAAGAGAAGATTATTCGCTCCAAGAACATGCTACTCGCCGGGCACTCGCTTCCCGATGAGCCAACGGTGGACGTGCTCGACTTACGCAGTGCCACGCGCATTCTCACTCGCGCTCCCGGGACCCGGGCCCACACATTGGTTTCGCCCACCGTTGAGTTTGCGCCAGTAATCGGGACACGCCGGGCTCTGGTATTGCTCGTGGATTTTTCGGACAAGGCGGCTAATGAAACCCAGGGGCATTATCACAACATGCTCTTTTCGGTTGGCAGCTACGCCACCGGCAGTATGCGGGATTTTTACCGCGAGGCGTCATACAGCCAGCTTGATGTCGACGGTGAAGTCAGCGGCACGGGTGGGCCCACCAACGGGTGGTACCGAGTTCCGCAAACCAAAGCGTACTATACCAACAACGACTACGGCTTCGGCGCATACCCGCGTAACGCCCAGAAACTTGTTGAAGATGCAGTGGACCTGGCTGCTCCACATGTCAACTTTGCCCAATACGATAACGACGGCGATGGCGTCGTCGATGCCCTGGTCATCATCGCTGCAGGCTCGGGAGGGGAAGTAACCGGCAACACCGGTGACATCTGGTCCCACAAATGGGGCATTGCGCCCAAAGCCGTAGACGGGGTGCAGGTACAAACCTACTTTATGGCACCGGAGGATGGTCGGGTCGGCGTAATGGCTCACGAACTGGGGCATCTGTTAATGAAGTGGCCGGATCTTTACGACACGGATTACAGCTCCCGCGGCACCGGACGTTGGGATCTGATGGCGGGGGGCAGCTGGAATGACGGAGGCAATACTCCCGCGCACCCCACTGCCTGGTGCAAACTCAAAGCTGGCTGGATCAATCCGACGACCATCTTTAACAGTCAGCAAAACGTTACTATCCAACCCTATGCGACTCACCCGGATGTGTACAAGTTGCCCATCGGCGCTAACGACAGCAAAGAGTATTTCCTCGTCTCCAATCGGCAGCAGACCAGATTCGACAGTCAATTGCCCGGGGCAGGTTGTATCATCGAACACATTGACGACAATCAGGTTAACAACACCGACGAGACGCACTACCTGGTGGACATCGAACAAGCGGATGGGCAAGCTCACCTCAACAGTAACGCCAACTCCGGTGACGCCGGAGATCCGTTCCCGACGGCAACGAATCATGCCTTCGCGAAGGGCACCATACCTGACAGCAACGCCTACGACGGCTCAGACTCAAAAGTTGCGGTGACCAGCATCCAGCGCACCGGTGATTTGATCACCGCCGACATCAATGTCGGTGGAGTAACTGCGACAGAGTGGCACACCAATAAAGCGGTGCTGCAGACTTACACCACTTATCATGGACAGAACGCCTGGGCCCACATTCAGGATGTGGGTTGGCGCAAGATCGACACCGGCAGTGCCGACGGTGTCACTAATATGTTTCAGGCACTGTGCGTTGCACAGGCAAATAACCGTCACGTCAATGTGTATGTCGACGACGACAAGGTGTACCGCTTGTATCTGCTCTAGCAGCCGCTGGAGCGGGAGCTTCAGGGAGTAGAGGCCTTCAGATTGGAGAGCTGAAAGCTGCCCTGGCGTGCTCCGCCTAAATATTCGGCCTCTGCATTGGCGAGAACGCCGGCAGTGAGGGTGACGGAGGTGTCAAAGGTAAAACCATTGACACTTTGGCCAATCCGTTGAGTGGCGAAATCCGGACCTTCAATGGGCCGGGCTGCCAGTAACTCAAAGACCAGTTCCTGCTTGTCAGGAAATCGCTCGCTACAGGTGACGGATACAACTCTCAGCTTTATTTCGCAACGATTGGGGGCCGCGGAGACCCCCGGGTGTCGTGGTGACATGTCCGCCCCTCTTGTCGCATTACATTGGCGTTATGCATTGGCTGCGTCTGCGCAGAGATTTATGACGGCGCTTCCCGGAGTCAGCCAACGCCAGTTTAGTATATTGCCACACCCGCAAGATGACGATACCGACGACGCTGAACAAATGCTCACTGGGTAAAGAATGGCGCAAGCGTTAAAAACGCAACCCACCCCCACACCCACCACAGCGCAATCCCGCGTACTGCCGTAAAAACACTGCTGATAAAAATAAAAACACCTGCATTGGCCTCGGGATGTGGGTTGTTTCTTACCCGGTTTTTCGTCATGAAAAGAAAATTACCTTTAATAATCAGCAGCCTGTTGGCTGGCATGAATCTTGTGTTGTCCGGGCTATCAGCTACGCGTTCGGCTCTGACAACTAAAGGTAAACCTTATGTCGAATTACAGGCGTGATGATACTGAAGTGTTGCGCGTCGCTAATGAAATCAAGCGCTATCTTGGTGCTCATCCCGACGGAGTTGATACAGCCGAAGGTATTACCAAATGGTGGTTGCCACGGCAGCGACTTGAAGAGTCGGCGTTCCTGGTGCGCCAGGCGCTGGATTATCTGGTGGCGGAATCGCTCGTCGAGCGCAAAGCCAGCCGCAGCGGTGACCATCTGTACTTTCGCGTTAAGCCGTCGCGCAAAAACGAGCAATAGGCGGATCTTTCCGATTAACAGGAGTAAATATCATGCCTGTATCCCCCACATACCCCGGCGTCTATGTCGAAGAAATTCCCAGCGGTGTGCGCACCATCACCGGAGTTGCTACGTCCATTACCGCATTCATCGGCCGGGCAAAACGTGGGCCGGTCAATGTAGCCACGACCATTAACAGTTTTCCCGACTACGAGCGCGTGTTTGGCGGTCTGGATCTCAACAGCGCCATGAGTTTTGCGGTCAGGGACTATTTCCTCAACGGAGGTAGCCAGGCAATTATCGGTCGCCTGTACCGGGCCGACGATGCTGCGGCGAACGCCTTGCTCGTCGCAGACACGTTGCAGCTGCAGGCCGCCTATGAAGGCGCCTGGGGCAACACCTTGCGAGTGCGGATTGATTTTGATGTATCGGCTGAAGTGGCGGCCGCGCAGGGGCTTGCGGAGACTGACCTGTTCAATCTCACCATCCGTGATACCAAGACAGGCAATACCGAGCGCTACCTCAACGTATCCGTGGCTGACGGTCCGCGGCGCATCGACAATGTGTTAGCCCAGCAATCGGATTTAATGCGCACGAATGGCGCACTTGCGGAAAACCGGCCTGCGGCCAGCGCCGATCCGCAACCCGGTGAAGACCCTTTTGGCGACAACGAACCCGCCACCAACTATGTGGTAACCACCGAGGCATCGGACGGTGCCGCGTTGCAGATCGACGATTACACCGGTGCCGGCTTGAGCACGGCCAAACAGGGCCTTTATGTGCTGAAGCAGGTGGATTTATTCAACCTGCTGTGCCTGCCACCCGAAGGCGGCAGTGGGGACTACCCCGCAGGCCTGGTGGATGCGGCCATAACGCTCTGTGTCGACGAGCGCGCTCTGCTATTGGTGGACTCACCCAGTGGCTGGAGCGAGCCCAGTGATGCCATTGCCGGCCTCGACGCCGTCGCCACCAAAAGTAAAAATGCCGCGCTGTTTTTTCCGCGCCTCAGACAACCCAATCCGTTGCGGGGCAATCAGGTGGAAGAGTTTGTACCCTGCGGTGCCGTGGCCGGGGTGATGGCGCGCACCGACACCCAGCGTGGGGTATGGAAAGCGCCAGCGGGTCTTGAGGCCACCTTGCGGGGTGTGCCCGAGCTGTCGGTGAAACTGAATAACGCCGAAAACGGTCAACTCAATCCTCTGGGGATCAACTGCTTGCGGGCCTTTCCGGTGATTGGCCGAATTGTCTGGGGCGCACGCACCTTGCGCGGCGCCGACATTCTGGCCGACGAGTACAAGTACATTCCGGTGCGTCGTCTGGCGCTGTTTATCGAGGAAAGCCTGTACCGGGGCACCCAATGGGTGGTGTTCGAGCCCAATGACGAGCCCCTCTGGGCGCAGATCCGTCTGAACGTGGGTGCGTTCATGCATAACCTGTTTCGCCAGGGCGCCTTTCAGGGCACCACACCGCGGCAGGCCTATTTCGTTAAATGCGATAAAGAAACCACCCCGCAGAACGATATTGACCGGGGCATCGTCAACATCGTGGTGGGTTTCGCGCCGTTAAAGCCGGCCGAATTCGTGATTATCAAGCTCCAGCAGATTGCTGGCGAACTTGAGGTTTAAAGGAGAAGACCATGGCCCAGTTCAGTGTCAATCCACAACGATTTGATCCCTACAAAAACTTCAAGTTTCGCGTGAAATGGGACGGCCGGTTTGTCGCCGGTGTCAGCAAGGTCGGCGCACTCAAACGCACCACCGAAATGGTGGAACACCGGGAAGGCGGTGACCCCAGCACCGTGCGCAAGTCCCCCGGGCAGTCGAAATACGAGGCAATCACCCTGGAGCGGGGGGTGACCCATGACCCAGAATTTGAGAAGTGGGCCAACAAGGTGTGGAATTTTGGCTCCGGGTTGGGAGCCGAAGTGTCGCTCAAGGATTTCCGTAAAGACCTCATCATCGAAATGTACAACGAGGCCGGCCAGCTGGTCATTGCCTATAAGGTGTTTCGCTGTTGGGTGTCAGAATATCAGGCACTTCCAGAGCTGGATGCCAGTGCTAACGCGGTCGCTATCCAAACATTGAAACTGGAAAACGAGGGTTGGGAAAGGGATTACGAAGTGCCTGAACCCACCGAGCCTGAGTTCACCGAGCCAGAAGGGTGAGCCGCGATGATAACCCCGGGGGCAGAGCAGTTACTCAACGTATGGGAGCAGGGCCTGAATCAGCCCTTGCTGCAACGGGCACTGATGTTGCTGGCGGTGGCTTGTCCGGATTGCTCGCCCGACACGTTGGCAACCTTGAGCATCGGGGAGCGGGATTCGCGGTTGCTGCAGCTGCGGGCACGCCTGTTCGGGCAGCAGCTGTCCAATACCGCAGTCTGCCCGCAATGCAACGAACGTCTCGAATGGCAGAGCTGCATTGCCGATTTGCTTGTTGACACAGACCGGGCCGACTGCAAAGCCGGCGGGTTTGAGTTGCAAACGGAGGGCTACCAGCTGCGGTTTCGCTTGCCCAACAGCCTTGATGTCGCCGCTGCCGCCAACGCCGGGGGCGCCGAAGACGCCGTCCAACAGCTGCTGTTGCGTTGCGTGATTGAGATCGAACAGGACGGCGTAAATTGCGCCAATGCACCATTACCCGAAGGGGTTGTTCAGGCGCTGGCCGAGCGGATGGAGGCGTTAGATCCACAGGCGGACATTCGTACTGATCTGACCTGTCCGGAGTGTGCGCACCATTGGTGTGCGCTGTTTGATATTGCCAGTTTTCTTTGGGCGGAAGTCAACGGCTGGGCAGAGCGGATGCTGCACATGGTCTGCCGGTTGGCGGCGGCCTATGGGTGGAGTGAACGGGACATTCTCAACCTCAGTCCGGTGCGCCGGCAACTGTATCTGGGGATGGTGGCGCGATGATGACTTTTCTGCACAATGTACTGCGACGGCAGCAGCTGGGATCGGCAAGCCAGCGGGCGGGCACTCCCGGTCTGCCGGAAAGCTACATGGTGCAACCGCGACCGCAAGCGCGCTTCGAAAACGATCTTGAGACGTTTGTTCAGACTCACGAGGGGCGCGATGACCAGCTTCTTCGCGCTGCAGCAGCGCAGCCGGAAACGGATTCACCAACAGTGGCCCGGTCTGCGACCATTGGCGGCGACCGGGGAGCAGCTCGTGAATGGAACGAGGGCATCCAGGGGCACAGGGGGGCGGCGCCACCTGTCGTGGCTCAACAACCAGTTGAGCCGCAACCCGCTCACAAACCAGCGAAACAACAGCCGGTACCACAACAAGCAGGTCCAACAAAGGCGGATGGCGACCACGCAGCGAGTGAGGCAATAACGCCCGGCGTCGTTGCCCCTCAGAGCTTTCCGCAGGGTGCCCCGTCCACTGGGGCGCGCAGGGCTATGAACCAGGAGCCCGCCCCGCCACCACACCGCCAACCTCAAGCGCAGGCTAGCGATGAATTAAGCCAGCGCATTGCAACCCTTCTGCAAGCGTTCAATCGCCGGCAAACGCACACCGCCGGCCACCAAAGTCCGCTTGAGCCCCGGCCAGCCATCACCATTCCAGGCGCGGTTCCAGACCGCCCTGAAACTGGCGACTTCAGCCAATCGGCGCAAGCTGTGCTGCCCGCTTCAATGGATCAGCCGGTGCCTGCCGGCGAGCCGCCAACAACGCTCACACCTGCTGACAACCGGGTAATCCCCGATACCGCAGATGCGTCCGACCCTGGAACCTTGGGCCACCGCCCGATGCCACCGCCCACACCGGCGACCGCCGAGACCACTCAGCAACGGGAGGCAACGGGCGCGTTACAGATACCGGACTGGTTGGCTGCCATTCAGAGCGAGCTTGGTAACCGCTGGCGGGAGCGCAACCAGCGGGCGCAGTCCGAACCCGTGGTCAACGTCACCATTGGCCGGGTCGAAGTCCGCGCGATTCAGGACAAAGCGGACAAACCGGCGCAAGCCCGCCACCGGCCGAGTGGGGTGATGACTCTGGAGGCCTATCTCCAACAGCGTGACCGCAGGGGGCCAGCATGAGTACACCGGCGGCGATGGCCACGGTGACTGCGACCCTGCAGCACCTGCTGGCCAATGTGGTGCCCGGGGCTGCGGTGACCACGCAGCCTCCCAGTACCGCCCGTAACGGCGGCAACGGTGAGCAACTCAATATCTTTTTGTACAGCACTTATTACAACACCGCGTTCAGCAATGCGCCCATGCCCGGCGAGACCCGTCACGGTGAACACGCTTACCCGCCAATGCCGTTGGTGCTGAGGTATTTGATTACCGCCTACGGCGCCAACGACGACGATATTTCCGGGCAGCAACTCATGGGGCAGGCGATGAGCCTGCTGCACGATCATCCGTTGCTCGGCCCGACGGACATTGTCGGCATCATCCCGGACTCCAATCTGCATCAGCAAATTGAGCGCATCCGCATCACCCCGGATGTCCTGACGCTGGACGACATGTCCAAACTCTGGGCCAGTTTTCAGTCCGCCGAATACCGGCTGTCCACTGGTTATGAAGTATCGGTGGTGTTGATCGAAAGCACCCGGGCTGGCCGGGCGCCGTTGCCGGTATTGACCAGAGGCGAGCAGGATCAGGGCGTGGATGTCGTGCCTGAGCCATCTGCATTGCTCAGTGGGGTGCGCTACGCAAACCAAAAGCCAGGCGCGGAACTGGGTGACATCATTACCTTGCTCGGCGAGCAGCTAAGCACCGAGCATACCCGCGTGCGCCTGCTGCACCCTCGGTTAGCCGATCCGATCGAGATTCAGCCGCAAGCCGGGTTCAATGAAACAGAAATGGACGTACAACTGCCCGCACTGGCCGACGATGCACAACTGGGCTTCAACTGGCCGGCGGGGTTTTACACTCTCAACCTGGTAAAGCAATTCCCGGACACGCCGGCCTGGTTAAGCAATCCGCTGTCCATGCCATTGTCGCCACAAATCGAGACCCTTACCCCAACCACGGCGCCCGCCGGCGATGTGGTGCTGAGTATCGAGTGCCTGCCGCAGATAAAAACCGATCAACCGGTGGCGTTGTTATTCAGCGATCAAATTGTCGCGCCCGACGCTGTGGTGACGCCCGCAGATCCGACCGCCACCAGCACGCTCACCTTTACGGTCCGTAACGCGGTTGCACGGGCCACGCCCTATGTGGTGCGCCTCAGGGTGGACGGAGTGGACAGTATTCCGGTCGATTTCTCCGCAGCGACGCCGCAATTTGCAACCAATCAGCAGGTGACCATCACATGAGTGCCCAGACCGATTGGCTCGAGCTCAATGAGCGTTACCTGGCGGCAACGGTGGCCTGGTTGCGCCTCAAATTGTTGCGGCTGGTACCGGAGTCGACAGCCGTCGCGCCATCCGACGCGTCGCCAAAAGGGGCCGCCGGCTGGTTCAGACGCAATAAAGGCGGCGATACCATACGGCTGCCCGGCCCCTCTGCGGACAGCGACGACGAGCAGGTGGCACAGGCGTACGAGGCCATGCACAAGCTCGAAGCCGCAGAGCCTCCGCCGGCGTTGACGTTGTTAGCCAACGCGCTGGGTTTGTCCACATTCGACCGGGAAGTGTTGGCGCTGTGCGCCGCCATGGAGCTGGACACCGGCATAGCCGATCTGTGTGCCAAAGCTCAAAATGACGGCACTAAACACTTCCCCACGTTTGCCCTGGCCTTTACATTATTCGACGACCCCGACTGGCATGCCCTGGCACCGAATGCCCCGTTGCGCTACTGGCGCGTGCTGGAAATCAACCAGCCCGGCAGCCAACCCTTGACCAGCGCCACGCTGGGCACCGACGAACGCATCGTGAATTACCTCAAGGGGCTCAACTACCTGGACGACCGGCTGGCACCGTTACTCGACTCGATTGTGCTGCAGTCAGACCCGGATGAATTGCCGCCCTCCCAGCGGCAGGTGGTCGATCAAATCGTCGGCGGCTTAAAGGCCAGCAACGGCCAGCCCCGCCCCCCGGTGATCGAACTGTTGGGGCATGACACCGCGAGCAAGCAGATGATCGCTGCCCGGGTAACGGCGTCGCTGGCGCTCAATCTGTTTGCCATCGACCAGAAAAACATCCCCGGCCAAACCGGAGATTTTGAAACCTTTGTGCGCCTGTGGGAGCGGGAATCCCGGTTGATGCCGCTGGCTTTGTATGTTGTCGGATCCGGAGCCGAACCAGCGTTGCTCAAGCGCTTTCTGGAACGCAGCAGCGGTCTCATTTTTGTTGATGTGGAAGAAGCCGGCACACCCACCGCTCGCCACGGGATAGCCTTTGAAATCAACAAACCCACGCCGCAAGAACAGCAACAGCTCTGGCATCAGGCGCTGCAGGGCCAGCAGCACCAGTCACGGCGTCTCGCGGAGCAGTTTTCCTTCACACAAGCTGAGATCCAACGTCTTGCCACGGCGGCAACGAACCAAACCGACGCCGGCGATAGCGCCGCCACGGGTGAATTATGGCAGGCGTGTCGCCTGGCGGCGCGCGCTGGCATGGAGCAACTCGCACAACGGATCGATGCCAAAGCCGACTGGGACCACCTGGTGTTACCAGCAGAACAAAAGGCCCTGCTGCAGCAAATTACCGACCAGGTGGCCCAGCGTAACCGGGTCTACGAAGACTGGGGTTTTCGCGAGCAGATGAACCGGGGACTGGGCATCAACGCCTTGTTTGCCGGCGACAGCGGCACCGGTAAAACCATGGCCGCGGAGGTGATCGCCAATGCGCTGGCACTGGATCTGTACCGGATCGATTTGTCGTCCGTGGTCAGCAAGTACATCGGCGAGACCGAAAAGAACCTGCGCAAGTTATTTGATGGCGCCGAAGACAGCGGTGCGATTCTGCTGTTTGACGAAGCCGACGCTCTGTTTGGCAAACGCAGCGAAGTGAAGGACAGCCACGACCGTTACGCCAATATCGAAATCAATTATTTGTTACAGCGGATGGAAGGCTACCGGGGCCTGGCGATTCTGGCCACCAACATGAAAAACGCCCTCGATAAAGCCTTTGTGCGACGGCTGCGTTTTATCGTGGATTTCCCGTTTCCGGGTATCGAACAACGGGCCGAAATCTGGCAGAAGGTGTTTCCACCGCAAACGCCGGTCAGTGACCACCTCGATTTTCAGCGTCTGGCCAAACTGAGCCTGACCGGCGGCAATATTCACAACGTGGCCCTGAACGCCGCATTTCTGGCGGCACAGCACGGCGGCCAGATCACCATGCCGCTGATTCTGAATGCTGCGCGCACCGAATACCAAAAACTGGAACGGCCCGCCAAAGAGTCGGATTTTCGCTGGCAGGGACCGACGGGGGTGGTGCTGTGAACATCAATTTACACATCGAGCGCCTGATCGTGGACGACGTCGGCATTCAGCCACAGCAGAGCGACGCATTGACGGCGGCCGTGGTAGCGGCGTTGCGGCAGCAAATAGTCGCTCAGGGCGTTGGCCCCGGGATGCTGTCGGGAGAGAGTCGCGCCGCCGTTAGCGGTGGGTCAATTGCAATGCAACACAGCGAGGGGGTGGCCAGCCTGGGCCGGCAAATTGGCGATGCTGTTTATCGAGGTATTGGGAGATGAATTTGGAACGTTGGGCCCCAGAAAAAATTGCAGCGCCAGCCAGTGATTCACGGGCTGGCGGAATTTTACAGCGCAGGTGTGCCTGTGGAAATCATATTACGGCGAGTGAGAAGTGTGGTTCGTGTTCCAACGGAAAATTAATGGCCAATTCTGCTCCAACTCGATTTCCACCCGACGCGCCGTCATCGAAGAATCGAACCGGTATGCCTGATTTGCTCAAGGCGGGACTAGAGGCGTTGTCGGGAAGAGATCTCTCTGGAGTTCGCGTTCATGTCAACTCTTCCAAACCGGCGCAATTCAATGCGTTGGCTTATACCCAGGGGCAGGACATCTACGTGAGATCTGGTTATGAGAATCACCTTCCGCATGAAGGTTGGCATACCGTGCAACAGAAGCAGGGGCGTGTGAAACCGACGCTGCAGGCGAGAGGTGTGTCGATTAATGATGATAACAGCTTGGAACGAGAAGCGGATGTGATGGGAGCCAAGGCGTTACAGATGACGCCATCTGAACAGACAACATGGGGGGCAAGTTATAGGAGATCGGCGCCGTTACATTGGGACACGGATATGCAGAGCGAATCAGCGGTACCTCAGCTTATTCAACGTAAAGAAAATGATGGCGAGGACACTGATGTAGCCGGTGTCGTTGATTCAGTGATCAAGGCGATGGAGGAGACAAGTGATATTGCCGGGGTCAGCAACGTCGACAAAGCCTTCAATATACTTAATCAACACTCGTTACCTTACCTGCTCCGAGTATTGTCGGGGGTGTTTCAGCGAGGATATTTTCATGGCCTGCTTGGCTATCTTGCTCCGGGTACCTTAGCCAGCGATAAAGTCATCGTTGCCATTCGTGTAACTCAGTGCCAAAAAGATCCTGCAAGCCTGTCACTTGCCGGTATCCATGAAGCCGAAAAGCTGCTCAAAACCCTGAGTGAATCACTTTCATCAGATCAACTGGAACCGATGCTTGATTGTCTCGAGCAGGAACGTCCCCGGGCTGAAATAAGACGTGAGCGTCTTGTATCCCGGACCCATCAAGGCCCAAAAACATTAAAAGAGGGCACGATGGATTGGTGGTTGATTCCAATGAAATACCCCGATGGCTTCAAGGGTGAGGCCTCGGCGCGGGTCCAGATTATGTTCACCCCCAAAAAGGCCGATCAAAACAAAACCATCACCTTTCTGCAAACAGTGCTTTCGAAGCGGACTGCATCGACTGATGATAGCACCGCCTTACTCGATATTGGCCAAAACAGACCCTTCGATCCGTTCTACGGTGCCGACTTTTCAGGTAAAGATAAGAAATGGATTCCTGAATCGGCGCCTGGCAAGTATAAAAATGCCCCCAGCAGCGCCGCCGATCCAACGGCCTATTTATACGATCAGCCATCGGTGTCTCCCGGTCAGACAAAGAGCTTCGAAACGGTGGCGGTGGTATTAGAAACCGCACAAATACTGGGTGCGTTGAAATGGACCGTCATTGGAGGCAAGAGTAAGGGCACGGTGAAAGGGGGCGAAAAGAAAGATTGTACCGACACACCATCGGCCGACTTTAATGTCGCCGTTGAGCGTTTTTACGCCACGCCAGAGCCAGGCAAAAAGTCATCATTCGGCGGACCAGGCGCAGAGCATTACGCAGCGATCCTTGAAGGATTCACAACCAATAAAGCTGAACTGACCGCAGCCCACAAGGCGCAACTCGATGAAATTGCGAAGCGGTTCAAAGAGAAAAAATGGTTATCGAAGTGGTCTGTTGAAGTAGGTGGTTTTGCCGACGCTGGTGAAACTGACCCCTTTGCTATCTCACAGCAACGCGCCGACAAGGTCAAACGTTACCTTATCGACAAAGGCGTCAATGAATACTATCTCGACAAAGATGTTAAAAAACAGAATATTGCTGCGTTTGGGCTGGGCTCGACCTGGGCGCGTTATACACCCGGCCCGCAGGAAAACCGCAATCGCCGGGTGCAGGTCTTACTTTATCCAAGATAGGGCAAGCAATAACAGGAGCAAATCTTTGATGCAGAGAAATAAGGTCGGCGCCAACTTGTTGAAAACTGGGACCTGACAATGAAATTCAATGTCATTACAGCCACAGGTAATCGATTGCACGACATATCTTCAGTCACAGGGTCTGTGTTGCAACGCAAGTGTGCCTGTGGCCAGCATACGCCAGGCGGCGGCCAGTGCGCAGCCTGTGCAGACAAGGGAAAGCACCGGCAACCGTTGCAGACCAAGCTGAAAATTGGCGCCGCCAATGATCGCTACGAGCAGGAGGCGGACCGGGTTGCGGACCAAGTAATGGCGATGACAGGGCGTTCTGTCGTTAGCGCTGCACCACCGCGTATTCAGAGGCTTACGGAACAACCGACAGGGCAGCCAGGTGCTGGAGCACCCACCAGCGTTGATCGCGTTCTTGCCAGTCCCGGCAGGCCTTTGGAACCCTCGTTACGCCAGGACATGGGGCAACGTTTCGGCTATGACTTTTCTCAAGTGCGCGTCCATTCCGATTCGGCTGCTGAACAGTCTGCCCGCGATGTGAGTGCCTATGCCTACACCGCAGGTCACAATGTCGTGTTTGGTAAAGGCAGGTTTTCACCGGGCACGTATGAGGGACGGCGGTTAATTGCACACGAACTAACGCACGTAGTTCAACAAAGGAACGGCCATTCAAATGCGATACAAAGGGCGCATGTTTGCGAGAATGATCCTGCCACAGCTCCTGCGATAGGGTGTGATATAGCGACTTCGACCCCTCTTGGCCCCACCCTTGATGTCCTGTTTACTGTTGGAGATGATTCTTTAAGTGGAAGTGATGTAGCTGCTCTACAGAATTTAGTTCAAAACTGGCACCTTGCTGGCGGTACTGATGCTGTGCGAGTAGATGGATTTGCCAGTTGTGATGGCTCCCCCAGCACTAACTGGCCGCTTTCTTGCAAACGAGCTCTTGCGGTTGCTCATGAGTTAATACATCCATCTAATCCAGCGTTGCAAGGGATTGATGCTGCTTTTATTGATATTTTCGCTAATGGAGAAACCGACCAGTTTTCAACAGGCTTGGGCCCAAATAGAGTGACGAAGGTAACGCTCCTCGCTGCACCTCCGCCTCCAGTACCAGCGACTGGCGCCGTTTTTTCGGAGTCCCCCGCACAACGATTTGCCGGCTACGACGATTCCGTTACACCCAATTTTCAGGTGGTGCCCGTGGGTGAACGCAGAATCGCGGATGTAACGACAACCCCTGCGGGTGCAATAGCCACATTCGTATCAAAAAACTCAGCAATTGCCACCGTTAGCCCAACGGCTACTGGCATAGAAACGACGGGTGTTGCGGACGGAAACACAACCGTTGAAGCCAGGCAAGGCGCTACGGTGCTAGATACATTACGAATCGAAGTAAAAGACCAAAGATCCATTACGGTTGACTACCATTTTATGAGCGATACAGCTCGTCCGGCTTTCTTGCTCATCCCAGCAAGCCCAAGTCACGCAACTACACGGGCGGTGGGATCAGTACCTGCCATGACAGCGGAATTGAACAGGGTCTGGCAACGACAGGCTAACGTTCAGTTCACGACCGGAACGATCGACTCCCCGAAAATACCCGGTAACCTCGGTGCACAGATTGTTGGGGCCAACACTGCCGCACCGGAGTGGAAGCAGGTAGTTGCATTTGGTACGGGCGGAGACTGGAATGTTTTCCTCGTGTGGGAGTTCGAATTGGTCGCTTCGGCGGGAGTCGATGCGGTTGGTGGAGGAACAGCCGCGGGCGACACGTTACTTGAAGATAGTACATGTAACCTATCCCTTTCCCATGAAGCAGGGCACCACCTCAGTGGAGCCACTCTTCCTCACACCGCTGCGACGATCATGGCTGGTTGTGGGTCCATAACTGAGAGGGTGCGGAAAGCCGAAGCTGATGCCGCCAATCCGTAAAGGAGTCGACGTCTATTGGTTGGAATAGAGGACCAGGAGATGACGCAGAAAGGCATTGCCCATATGCGCAGCAGGATGCACGAAGCGCCTCCGATGGCAGGTCGCATACTGCAACGCAAGTGTGCCTGCGGCGAGCATACCTCGGGCGGTGGCGAGTGCGCGGCCTGTGTGAATCATGAAAAGCCCAGGCAACCGCTGCAGACCAAACTGCACATCGGTGCAGCCAATGACAACTATGAATCAGAAGCTGATCGTGTTGCAGATGAGGTAGTCAGTATGCAGCAACCGGTTGCTTGCGAAAGGAATACCTATCTTCAAGCCAGGCCTGTCATGCAACGGCGCAGCGCCCAAAGCGAGGGCTCAGCAACTGACGTGCCAGCGATTGTGCAAGAAGTGCTGGCTTCTTCGGGGCGCGCCCTGGACTCGGCGACAAGAGCATACATGGAGCCGCGCTTTGGTCATGATTTCAGTCAGGTAAGGATTCACGACGATTGGAGAGCAGGAGAGTCAGCAAACGCCGTGAATGCGACAGCCTACACAGTTGGGCAGGATGTTGTTTTTCAATCCGGATCATACAACCCCGGTTCAACTGCCGGGAGAAGGTTGTTGGCACATGAGCTGGTGCATACTGTACAGCAGGGCTCAGCGTCCGTCGGATTGTCGCGAGAGACGATTCAGAGAGTCGCAGAGGCTCCCGATGATGAACGCGGTGAGGCGTTGGCCAAGGCCTCCCGCTTTGAGGGCATTCTCAAACGCTGGGCCCTGAGGCTCAAACGGAGTGGGGCGGTGATGCGCTGGATCACGCGTCTCGACGAAGGAAAGATACTGGCGCTACGTCGACTTAGAGTCAGGCGAGCGCGCCGCGTTGTCCTGCTTGCCTCACAAAGTCCGGATCTGAAAGCGGAGTTGGAGGACGGGTTTCTGGCACAACTGGCCCGGTTTGTCAGCGTTGCCGGGGCACAACCCACGAGCATTGATGAAAAGGACGCCCTCGAAGAGTCGGATGCAGCGACGCCGTCATCCGGTCCAGCAGAGACTCCAGCCGATACAGCCGAGACGCTCGCACAAAACCTGCAAACTGATTTCAATTTGGGGCCTATTATCAGCGAAATATTCAATGAGGAATGGACCGTTGATGAGCTCGCCGTACTCAGAAATGCTTTGGAACACGTACCTGCAAGGGATCACGATGCTTTGTCTGGTATGGGGGTGCGT
Source organism: Marinobacter sp. X15-166B (assembly GCF_001752365.1). Taxonomy (GTDB): domain Bacteria; phylum Pseudomonadota; class Gammaproteobacteria; order Pseudomonadales; family Oleiphilaceae; genus Marinobacter. The sequence goes on from NZ_MEIY01000001.1 coordinate 2,135,288, forward strand.
AAGCTTTTGACCATTGCAGGGGGCGACCATGACACGGTCACGGGGGCAGAGCATTTTTGCGATCCGGCAGCAGCCAACTCCCGAATGGACATTACTCAGGGTGTGTTGGGTAATGGAAATGTTGGCGTGATATTGCATGAAGTCGGGCACGCGGTGAGCTGCATTGATCCCGATGCCCTCGTCCGATTCCAGAGATTAATTGACGATAACCGACAGCTAAGGGACGCGGGGTTCATCAACGCTATCGGTACGTGCCCGCTGCAAAATTGCGTTGCGAACCTGGTTGAATTCTTTGCAGAGGCCTACCGGGAATGGCTTCTTAACAGCGCTCAAATACGGCGCAATCAAAATTTACAGGATTTTTTTGACCACGGGAATTATCGGTAAATCCACAACGCCGATGAAGTGAGGCTCGATTGATAGAAGGAGAGTAGCAGGTACAGAACTGCTGGAGTGGGAAACCTGTAACAACGGCCTGACCGCCAGGGGGGAACACCATGACAACTTTTCCAGGATCCCCGCGCCTGATCAAAGGCGCTCTGGTAGGGGTGGATATCGTCAATCCACTGGCCAGCGTGGTGGTGTTTCAATACAACCCCGGCACCATGACCCGCCGTCTGGAAGCACGCGCCGCGGGTGGTGACGGCGACCCGGGCGAGGCCACGCGCCTGACCGGACCGCCTAAGGAAACCATCACCCTCAGCGTCGAAATAGACGCCGCCGATCAACTGGCAGAGGCCAACCCCCTGGCCACCGGGATGGGCATTTACCCCAGCCTGTCCGCCCTGGAAATGATGCTGTACCCCAAGTCGGCCGCGGTAATTGCCAACACCGTGCTGTCGCTCATTGGCAGCATCGAAATCTTGCCCGTAGAAGGCCCCTTCGTACTCTTCGCCTGGGGCGCGAACCGGGTTCTGCCGGTGCGGATCAGCAGTTTCAGCATCACCGAAGAAGCCTACGATCCACTGTTAAACCCGATTCTGGCCAAAGTCGAATTGTCGTTGACGGTGCTGAGTTATCAGGATTTCAGCGTGCTGCATCCGGGGCACAGTCTGTTCCTCGCCCATCAGCTGGCCAAGGAAGTGATGGCCACCCTGAATGTGGTGAACAGCGCCGAGAATATTGTGTCGGGGTTACAACTATGAACACGTCACTGAGCTTGTTGTTTCCGCCCACCAGTCGTTATCACAATCTCGAGACGGCGCGCTATGAAACCGCCTCCGGCACAGAGCGGGTCTATCTAAAACGCCGCTTTGTTCCCGCGTCGGACCGGTTCACGCTGTTGCAGGAGCACCCGGTGGTGGAAGGCGATCGACTCGACAACATCACCGCGTTGTATCTGGGTGACCCGCTGCAGTTCTGGCGGGTGTGTGACGCCAACAACGCCATGAACCCGGTGGAGTTAACCGCCGTCATTGGCCGGCGCTTGCGCATCACCTTGCCCGACGGCATTCCGGAGGTGCCCAATGCGGTTGAGTAACGCCATTCTCACCCTGATGATCGGGCCCGCGGTGCCGGTACCGGCACCGCTGCCGGTTATCGAGGCGCTGCAAAGTGTGCAGGTGACCAGCGCCCGGGAGCGCAGCGGCTTTCAGCTGACCTTTGCCGTGGGTAAAAAATCGGCGTTACAGCTGGCGTTATTGCCAGCGGGTTATCTGGACCCGATCGTCACCCGGGTGATCATTATGGTGACGCTTAACGGCATCCCCAGTGTGATTATGGACGGCCTGGTCACCCGACAGGAGTTGCAACCCAGTAACGAGCCGGGTCAATCGACACTCACGGTGACCGGGGAAGATTTGACTGTGGCCATGGATATTGTTGACAAGGTGGTGCCTTATCCGGGGATGTCCGATGGCGCCAAAGTGGCGCTGGTGTTGGCACCTTATGCTGCCCTTGGGATTGTGCCGAACATCGTTCCGCCCATCGCCTTGATTACTCAAAACCCGGCCAACAAGATTGAGAGTCAGGCCAGCATCACCGATCTGGCGTTCCTGAAAAGTCTGGCCAGCAGGAACGGTTATGTATTTTACCTGGAGCCGGGGCCCTTGCCCGGTCAGAACACGGCTTATTTCGGCCCGGACATCAGCGTGCCGGTGCCACAACAGGCCCTGAGTGTGAACATGGACGCCCACACCAATGTGGAGTCGCTGAGTTTCTCACTGGATGGCCTGGCGAAAAAGATTTCAATCTTCACCGTGCTGGATCCGGTCACCAAAAAAATACCCATCCCTGTGCCGGTACCCAATGTCAGCATCTCCAAGCCGCCTTTAGGGGTGCGGCCAACGCCACCGGCAAAGATAGAGCTGCACAACAAAGGCGCGCAATTACAACCGGAGGAAGCGGCCCGGGACATTCTCAGCAGCCTGATGAACAGCTCCACGGCGATCAGCGGCAGTGGCTCCCTGGATGTCGTGCACTACGGGCAGTTGTTGCGTGCCCGGACCCTGGTGGGCGTGCGCGGTGCGGGCATCAGCTACGACGGCCTCTATTACGTCGACAGTGTCACCCACAAAATCAAAAAGGGTGAGTACAAACAGAATTTCAGTCTGTCCCGGGACGGGTTGATCTCCAACACACCAGTGGTGATGCCATGACCGATGATGCCAATGCAACACAGGGATTTTGGGGCAAATACCGCGCCACGGTGTTGAACAACATCGATCCCGAGCTGCGCGGCCGCCTGATGCTGAGCATACCCGATGTACTGGGGCTGGTGCCGTCAACCTGGGCCGAGCCCTGCACACCGCTGGCGGGGCCCACCGGTCCGGCCATGGGGGTTTATATGGTGCCGCCCATCGGTGCCGGGGTGTGGGTGGAGTTTGAGCATGGTGATCCCGATTACCCCATATGGGTCGGTTGTCGCTGGGGCGGGTCGTCCGATATACCACCGCTGGCGCACGCGGGGCTGCCGGTGTCACCCAACATCGTGTTCCAGACGGCAGGGCAGAACAGTCTGGTGATCAGTGACTTGCCGGGCCCGACCGGCGGGCTGATGTTGAAGAGCGCCACGGGGGCAACGCTGATCGTTAATGACACCGGCATTTATATCCAGAATGGCAAGGGCGCCAGCCTGGTGATGACCGGGCCGACGGTCACCATCAACAATGGCGCATTAGTCATTATCTGACCGAGGGTCAGGGAGGCACTATGCCCGGATTTTTACTGCACGCAGGGGCGCAGGTGTTGTGTGCCCACGGGGGGCAGGCGACACCGACCACGCCCAATCCACGGGTGACGGTGAGCGGCCAGCCGACGGTATTGATGACGGTGCCTTATGTGGTGGCCGGGTGCACCTTGCCGCCACCCACGGCGGCCAACGGGCCGTGCATCAGCGCCCAATGGCTGAGCGGCACCACCCGGGTAGTGTCCAATGGTCAACCGCTGCTGGTGCAGAGCAGCCAGGCGATCTGTGCTCCGACCGGTACGCCGCTGCTGATCGCTGCCAGCCAAACCCGCGTGAGCGCGTTGTGAGGGGCTTATGAATATTGACTTCCCCTTCCATTTCGACCGCCGTGGCCGCACGGCGACCACCGACGATAACGATCATATCCGCGACATGATCGAACAGTTTCTGTTCACCAATGCGGGCGAGCGGGTTAACCGCCCCGATTTTGGCAGCGGTTTGTTGCAACTGATGTTTGCGCCCAACAGTCCCGAGCTGGCTTCGACGCTGCAATTTACGGTTCAGGCCGGCCTGCAGCAGTGGCTGGGTGATCTGGTTGAAGTGCAAGCCTTGGAGGTGACCAGCGCAGACGCGGTACTGCGGCTGGAACTCCGGTATCTGGTGCGGCGCACCCGGGAAGTGCGCACCGCGACCTTTACTCAGGGGGCAGGGCAATGAAACGCATCCTGTGTCAAAACGAGCAACGTCGGGAAGGCGTTCGTCAGCACCAGCAGTTAAATGGACTGGACTACCTCGAAGTGGAGGCGGATCAACGCCGCCTGACGGTTTATTTTCTGGGCAAGGCACCCGTTGAGCTTGAGCCGGCCCAGGTGCTCATAGAGGGCGGACGCCGCATTCGCGATATTGGTGTTGAGCAAGTAAAAGTGCACCATTTTGACAGTGCTGAACTCGATGACTTTATGCAGGTGACCGTTGATCAGACGGGCGATTTCTCGACCTACACCTTGCGAATAGCAGAGCGCGATGCGCAGGGGCAATGGCAGCCGCATTCCGCCTTTGACCCACGGTATGACCGCGTTGAATTCAGTTTCAAAACCGATTGCCCCAGTGATCTCGACTGCAAGCAACCGCTTGTTTGCCCGCCGGAGCCCGTGGTGGAGCCGGAAATCAATTATCTGGCCAAGGACTACGGCAGTTTTCGCCAGCTGATGCTGGACCGCCTGGCACTGGTGATGCCGGACTGGCAAGAACGCCATGTCCCCGACATCGGCATCGCCCTGGTCGAGGTGCTGGCCTATGTGGGCGATCACCTCAGTTATTATCAGGACGCGGTGGCCACGGAAGCCTATCTGGCGACGGCCCGCCAACGCATTTCGGTACGCCGGCACGCCCGCCTGGTGGACTACCATCTGCATGAGGGCTGCAATGCCAGAGCTTGGCTGTGTGTCGCCACCGACAGCAAATTGACTCTCGACCCACAACAGATTTACTTCATCACCGGCATCAACGAGGGGGCCGCCGCTGCAGACCGCGTATTGCCTGAGTCCGATCTGGCTCAGATGGACGCCGGCAGCTACGAAGTCTTCGAGCCCATGGGACAGCAACCCATCCAACTTTATCCGGACAACAGCCGGATAACCTTCTATAGCTGGGGCGATAGGGAATGTTGCCTGCCCAAAGGCAGCACCCGTGCCACCCTGAAAGGCGAACTGGTTTCGCAAGCACCGCCGCAACCGCCTGACTGTGAGTGGGACAACAACCCGGACAAGACGTCAGACACGGATGTTGAAGCGGCTGAAAGCACGACACCTCAGCTCCATCTGCAAACGGGCGATGTGCTGCTGTTTGAAGAAGTGATCGGCCCGGAAACGGGGCATCCGGGCGATGCCAATCCCAGCCATCGTCATGCGGTACGATTAACCTCCGTTGAGGCCGGTGTTGACCCCCTTAATGACAATACGCCGGTGGTTCACATTGAATGGGCCGGGGACGATGCCTTGCCATTTCCGCTGTGTCTTTCGGTGCTTGGCCCTCCGCCGGAGTGCACCGTCATTGATGAGGTCAGCATCGCCTGCGGCAATGTTATTCTGGTGGACCACGGCCATAGCCGTGAGCAAGACCTGGGTACGGTGCCGGTAAAGGACGCGCTCGAATGCTGCACATCTGAAGGTGTGCTGGCGGACCAGACGCTCATTCCCGGACTCTTTCGCCCCCGGCTGGACGCAGCACCGTTGACCTTCAGCCAGCCGTTGGCGCCAGATACACCGGCTTCGAAAATCTTGCAGCAGGAGGTGCGCCAGGCGTTACCCCAGGTTGCGCTCACCTCTGTCCGCGCTGAGGCCGAGCCTTCCTTCTGGACAGCGCAATCTGACCTGCTGGGCAGCGGCCCCGATGACCAGCACTTTGTCACCGAGCTGGATGACCACGGCCGTGCGCACCTGCGATTTGGCGATGACACCTGCGGCGAGCAGCCCGATGCGGGTCTGAGCTTTCACAGTCACTATCGCGTGGGCAATGGCCTGGCGGGCAATGTGGGTGCGGGCACCATCCGTCATCTGGTGTTGCGCAATGGCCAGCTGAGTGGTGTCACCCTGACCCTGCGCAACCCGATGCCCGCACAGGGCGGCACCGCCCCCGAGCCCATCTCCGAGGTGAAGCTGTTTGCGCCGAGGGCGTTTCGAACAGACCTGCAGCGGGCCATTACCGCCGACGACTATGTCGCTCTCGTAGAGCGTGAATTCAGCGCTCAGGTGCAACGCGCCGCAGCAAAACTGCGCTGGAACGGCAGCTGGTACGAAGTGCTGGTGGCGGTCGATCCGTATGGCCAGGAACAAGCCGATGCTGAATTGCTTGCAGCGATAAGCAAACGTTTACATCGTTACCGCCGTATGGGCCATGACCTGGTGGTCAAGTCCGCCCGCCGGGTGCCGCTGGATATTGAGATGCTGATATGCGTGTTGCCGAACTATCTGCGCGGTCACGTCAAAGCCACCTTGCTGGACCTGCTCAGTAATCGCACCCTGGTCGATGGTCGCCCGGGCTTTTTTCATCCCGATAATCTCAGCTTTGGCGAGGGCGTTTACTTAAGCAAACTGGTGGCGGTGGCCCAAGGGGTTGAGGGGGTGGAGAGTGTCCAGATCCGCAGGCTGCAACGGCTGCATGAGCCAGCCAATCATGAGATTGAGCAGGGCGTCTTGGCCCTCGAAGCTGTTGAGATCGCCCGTCTGGATAACGATCCCGGCTTTCCGGAAAACGGGCTGCTCACGCTGGATATGCGAGGTGGAAGATGAAAACAAGATGCCGTGATTGTTGTCATCCCGAACGCACCGACCCGGAGGCCTGTGGGTGCTGCGAAGGCATTGAAATTGTCACACCGCTGTCCACCTACAATCGTCCGGGATTGACCGCGCTGGCGTATCGTATTGGCCGTCACGCCAGTTTTATGGAAACCATGACGGCACGGTTATCCGGCACGGATTCCCCGGCCTTGGCCGGGCTGACCAGCCGCGATGCGAGGGATGCATCGCTGGCGCTGCTGGACGCGTGGGCCACCGTTGCCGATGTGCTCACCTTTTACCAGGAGCGCATCGCCAATGAGGGCTACTTGCGCACCGCCACCGAAAGGCGGTCGGTACTGGAACTGGCCAATCTGGTGGGTTACACCTTGCGCCCGGGTGTATCCGCGAGTGCCTTTCTGGCTTACACGATCGATGAAAATACCGCAGCAGAAGTCACCATTCCACGGGGCAGCAAGGCGCAGAGTATTCCCGGGCCGGATGAATTGCCGCAACTGTTCGAGACCAGCGAAGCTATAAGCGCACGGGCGGCCTGGAATAATCTGCAGCCCCGGCTGAGCCAGCCGCAGACCCGTACAAGCATTCTCAATGCACCGCAAAGCGATGGCGACCCCCAGGCCGAAGAGGGCGATACGGTAACGACCGTCCAGGGGCCAAGGCTCTATTTAAAAGGCATCACCACCAATCTTAAACCCAACGACCCGTTGCTGATCGATTTTGGTGACGGCAAGGGTGCCCCCGAATTCAGCCGGGTCATTGCGGTGTACCCGGATGCAGAGGCCGATCGCACTCTGGTGACTTTAACGCTGGGCGGCGTTGCCGGCGAACGGCTGGAGTCGTCGGCACTCACGGCAACACTGGATGATGCCCGGTTAATCAAGGACCTGACACAGCGTCCTTCAACCCAACGGCGCAACGGCTTACAACTGCAACGTGATCTCGGTGAACAATTTGGCAAAGGCGCCAATGCGGGGTATGGGGTGGCTGCGGCGATCACACCCGCGCTGAGGTCGACCCTGGCCGCTGCGTTCGGTAATGCCACCGCGACCGCACGCAGCAACCTGAAGGTGTATGCGTTACGTATCAAAACGCCCCTGTTTGGCCACCATCTGGCACTGCCGCACTGCCCTGACAATCTGGATACTCCGGACCTCTCCTGTTGTTTACCCGCAGGGCTGGACGCAGGTGGTGTGTCATCGTCCATTTTGGGTACGCTCGGCGCGGCGTTTATGAACCCCAGTGCGCTGGCAATCGAACTGGATGACAACGCTGACCCAGCCACATTGCTGGCGTTGGACACTGAATATAAAGAACTCAAACAAGACACCTGGGCAGCTGTTGACCTGGGGACCGAGGTTCGTGTTGTCAGGATTGCCCGCGTGGCGTCGGCAACGCTAGGCGGAATGTTACCGGGAAATTTGAGCTTTTTTTCTACCTGCCCTGCGGTCACGGTGACGTCCAATCAGGGCGTATCCGTCGGTGAGGCTGCAAGAATCAAAACCACCATCATGCAATTGGATGCGCCCTGGCGGGATGCCGACGCGGCCAACACCCTCTTGCGCACCGCCACATTCCACGGCCACAGTGAACAGCTGGAGCTTGCCGAAGAACCCATCGACGCACCGGTATGCGGTGGCACGGACGATCTGATCGAACTGGATGGCTTTTACGAAGGGCTGGACTCCGGCCGTTGGGTCATTGTGTCCGGTGAGCGCGAACTGGCCGGTACGAGCGGGGTTCGTTTTAGCGAACTGGCGATGTTGGGCTCGGTGACTCAGGGGGTCACCCATATCGACACCGACACAGGCAGCGATGAGCCTCGATCCGGTGAAACAATCCATACCTTCATCAAATTGGCGGAACCCCTCGCTTATTGCTTCAGGCGCGCTACCGTTGTCCTGCACGGTAATGTGGCCAAAGCGACTCACGGCGAAACCCGCCAGGAAACGCTTGGTAGCGGCGATGGCAGCAAGGCGCTGCAATCGTTTGAGCTCAAGCAAAAACCACTGACGTTTGTGTCGGCCGCCAATCCCTCCGGTGTGGACAGCACCCTGGAAGTATTCGTTAACGGACTCCGCTGGCACCAGGTGGACACCCTGGCGGATCGCCAGCCTGCCGATCGCACCTTCATCGCCCGGACCGATGATGACGACAAAGTCACCCTGGTGTTCGGCAATGGCGAAAAAGGTGCACGCTTGCCCAGCGGGGTCGAAAACGTCGAGGCGCACTACCGCTCGGGCATTGGCAGGCCGGGTAATGTACAAGCGGAACAGATTTCCCTGTTGCAATCCAAACCCCTGGGAGTGAAAGCGGTGACCAACCCGCTGCGGGCCAGCGGGGGCGCCAACCGGGAAGGGCGCGACCAGGCGCGCCGCAATGCACCGCTGGCGATACAGGCACTGGACCGGCTGGTCTCGGTGCGCGACTACCAGGATTTTTCCCGCACTTTCGCCGGCGTCGGCAAGGCGAGGGCCGTCGAACTCAGCGACGGCCGCCGCCAGCTGGTGCACGTGACCATTGCCGGTGCCGACGACCTTCCCATTGATGAGCACTCGGATCTGTTCCAGAACCTGCGCCGGGCCCTGCAGGACTTTGGCGACCCGCACCAGGCGATTGAGCTGGCGGTCCGCGAATTGTTGCTGCTGATTGTCAGTGCCCGAATTCGTCTGCTGCCAGACTATCAATGGGAGCCCGTGGTCAGCGCAGTGCGTACGGCCTTGCTGGACGCTTTCAGTTTCGAGCGCCGGGCATTGGGCCAGGCGGTGCTGCTCAGTGAAGTGATCAGTGTGATGCAGGCAGTCCCCGGTGTGGCCTATGTGGATGTCGACGTCTTGGGTGGCATTCCCGAGAAGGCGAACCGGCCCCCAGGGGATGCCAGCCAGGGGTTCGAGCGTCGCTTGCTCACCCCGCGCGAGATTGCTGAAACCGTGCAACAGGTGGTCGGCGAGAGCGCGGAACACAACCGCCCCCAACAGGTTGTCAGAGTGAATCTGGCGGCCCGGACGGGGGGCATGATCCGGCCGGCCCAGCTGGCCTTCCTGGCGCCGGATGCCCCGGAAACGTTAATTCTCAACCGTATCGAGTGAGGTCGTCATGACCAACACCAGAGCAGATCGTTTGTATGAGTTGTTACCGGTGGTCTATCGGATGCGCGATGCCGAGCAGGGCGAGCCGCTGAAGGCGCTGCTAAAGGTGATCGCGGAACAGGCCAATCTGGTGGAAGACGATATCGCGCAACTCTATGAAAACTGGTTTATCGAAACCTGTGAAGATTGGGTGGTGCCCTACCTCGGTGACCTGGTGGGCTACGAGCCCGTGCACGAAGCCGGGGAGCCTGCCAGTCTTCAAACCGCACAGGGGCAGCAACGTAACAATGTTCTGATTCCGCGCCGCGAAGTCGCCAATACCCTTCGCTACCGGCGGCGCAAGGGCGCACTCGCCTTGCTGGAGCTGTTAAGCCAGGACAGTGCCGGTTGGCCGGCACGGGCGGTTGAGTTTTATGCGCTGCTGGGCTGGACGCAAGCCCTCAATCACCTGCAGCTCGAGCGCGGGCGCACCGTGGATATCCGTAAGGGCGCCGCGCTGGATGGTCTGGGCAGCCCGTTTGATAGCTTTGCCCACAACGTCGATGTGCGTCGCATCAACTCCCGGCATACCCACGGACGGCACAATATTGCGAGTGTGGCGGTATTTGTGTGGCGACTGAAAGTCTATGGCGTGACCGGGACGCCGGCGTATCGGCACGAATCCAGCGGCCAGCATTGCTTTACCTTCAGTGCGCTGGGCAATGACAGTCCCCTCTATACCCGAGCGCAAGCGGAATCCGACCCAACTCATATAGCCGAAGAGATAAATTTACCGGTGCCCATCAGGCGCCGTTGGTTGCAGGCAGACGTAACCGGTGATGCTTCGGCGGGAAGCCTTCCCCGGCTCTACGGCGCCGGCAACAGCCTGCAGATCTGGACCGGCAAAAAGCGCGGCAACGACATCATCAGGCAACCGGTACCGGGGGAGCAAATAGTCGCCGCAGACCTGACGGATTGGCGCTACGCACCGCGCCGCGGCAAGGTGGCGGTGGATCCCAGGCTGGGGCGCATTGCCTTCCCGGTGCGCCACTTCCCCAAGCACGGCGTGTGGGTCAGTTATCACTACGGGTTCAGCATGGATCTGGGCGGTGGCGAGTACGAACGCCCCCTGATACAGCCCGGAGCAGCCGGGATTTATACGGTGGGTAAAGGGGCAACCTACCCGACTATTAACGCCGCACTGCAAGCCTGGGACGAGCAGCGTCCCGAGCACGCCGTCATCGAAATCACCGACAGCGGCGTTTACGTTGAGCCCATCTGTATCGAATTCAAAACCGGTCACACCAGCCTGCAATTGCGCGCCGCCAACCGTCAGCGGCCGCTGATCCGCTTGCTGGACTGGCAAGTTGACCAGCCCGATGCACTCGCGGTCACCGGTGAGGCGGGCAGTTACTTCACCCTGGACGGCCTGCTGATTTCCGGTCGTGGGGTGCAGGCAGCCGGTGATTTGAGCGAGCTGACGCTGCGCCACACCACCCTGGTTCCCGGCTGGACGCTGGACGAAGACTGCGAGCCAGTGCATGGCACCGAACCCAGTCTGGAAATTTTCAGCCCTGCTGTCTGCGTCAGGATCGAGCACAGCATTTTGGGGTCCATTCAGATCAACCCGCTGATTCCCGAGCCAGAGGAGGACGCGGAGCAAACGCCGGATGAGCTGGACGACCAGGCAGCGACGGACGATGAACGGGCCCTGGCCCGATGCCAGGGGCAGGTGCCGGGGGGCCGTCTTGACCCCATCCGGATCTGCATCAGCGACAGCATTGTGGATGCCAGCGATCCGCAGCGGGAAGCCATCGGTGAGCCCGGTTGCGCCGTCGCCCACGCCTGCCTGAACATTGTGCGCAGCACCGTGTTCGGGCAGCTTCAGGTCCACGCCATGGAACTGGGTGAAAACTGCATATTTGAGGGTCGCGTCACCGTTGCCCGGCGGCAGCAAGGGTGTTTGCGCTTTAGCTATGTAACACCGGGTTCCCGCACCCCACGCCGCTATCGCTGCCAACCGGACCTCGTCGAACAGACCGTACAAGAAAAGGACCCCGGTCTCGATACCGCAACTCTGCAGGCGAAACAGCTCATAGAACGCTTGCGTGTTCGCCCGCAGTTCAACAGCGTGCGCTATGGCACCCCCGCCTACTGCCAGTTATCCGGGTGCTGTGCACAGGAGATCAAAGCCGGCGCCGATGATGAGTCCGAAATGGGGGTGTTTCACAACCTGTATCAACCGCAACGAATGGCTAATTTAACCGTTCGCCTGGACGAATACTTACCCGCTCGAATGGACGTTGGCATCATCGTATCGAGCTAGGAGGATGACATGCACGACGACGACTTCACCAAAGGTGCACGTGGCCAGTTCAGGGGGGATTTTACCCGGGATACCTTCGATCCCTCCCGGCAGTTCAGCCGGGTATTGATGCAGCAGGGGCGGGTGCAAATGGACTCGGACTGGAACGAGCAGGTGTCCATCATCACCCATTATTTACGGACCCTGACCGCCGATCTGGTCGGGCCCCACGGGGCGCCTCGACAAAACGACGGTGCCACCGGGGAGGGCTTCAAAATATCCGCGGATGGAAAGTCGTTTCGCATTCATCAGGGCCATTATTATGTCGGCGGCGTTCTTTGCCAGAATGATCGCCAGGAGGATGCATCCGGTGACGGCCTGCTTTACAGCGAGCAACCGGATAATCCGCTCACCGCCGAAGAGAAAGAAACAGGACTGCCCGATGGTGGCCATCTGGTCTACCTCGATGTCTGGGAACGTCACCTGAGTTACGTCGAAGACGATTACATGCGCGAAAAGGCCCTGGGCGGGCCAGACACCGCCGCCCGGGCACAGGTGGTATGGCAGGTTAAAGTCAGGGCGGAAGTGGAAATAGAAAAACAAACGCCCTACGACGACTTTCTGATGCTATTGGCCGACGACATCAAACCCGGCACGGGACGGCTAAAGGCTCGGGCCAGGACGAGTCCGGAGGACAACAACGACCCGTGTCTGACCGCTCCGGAAGCGAGTTATCGCGGTGCCGAGAATCAACTCTACCGGGTCGAAATACACCACAGCAGTGAAGACGCAAACGGCCCCAGCTTCAAGTGGTCCCGTGAGAACGGCGCGGTTATTTTCCCGATAACCGAATTCAGCGGTGGCGAGGTGATGACCCTCGAACATCTGGGCCGTGACTGCCGCTTTGGGTTGCAACCGAACGACTGGGTGGAACTGGTCGACGACGATTACATTCTGCAAAACCAGGCAGCGCCGTTGTTGCAAATCAAGGAAGTTGACACCGCGAACTCCCAGGTGATCCTGACGGGCGCGCCGCAATCACCGGTGGCCACGGATCCGGGCAAACATCCGTATCTGCGCCGCTGGGACCAGACCGAGGGTGACGCAGACGGCGTACCCGTTAAGGCAGGCGCGGAGGACACCGCTTGGATTGCCCTTGAGGACGGCGTGGAAATACAGTTTCCCGCGGGTGCAGCGGAGAACAACGAGCCCGCATACGTGTATCGGACCGGTGATTACTGGCTGATCCCGGCGCGCACGGCGACCGGGGATGTGGAGTGGCCCGGGCCGGTGGACGACCCAAAAGCCTTGCCACCCCAAGGGGTCGATCATCACTACGCGCCCCTCGCGCGAATCAAGGTCTCCAATGGCGATGTTGACGACGTCGAAGATCTCCGGCGTAAATTTATCAAGATGTGGAAGGTTTAGTCGGTTGAAAGGTCTCGCGAAATGCTCGACCGGGGTAGCGCCTCGGTAGTCAAGGAGACGAGAGAATGGACAGGATGCACGTCATTTTGTTACTGCTGGCAGGGCTGGGCCTGTTGGTGTTTGCGGTCTTTCTTCGAACTCGATATGGGGAAAAATACGAACTCAAAGTTATTGATCTGGTCCTGATTGTTTTGCCCCTGTTGTTAGTGCTGCTGGTGAGCGGCAAGCTGACGGTGTTCGATGCCTTTGGCATCAGGGCCGACCTCTCCGAGCTGTTTGCGGATGCCGCCGAGAAGACCATCGAAAGCCAGATTGCCAGCAAAAGCTCTCCGGGGGTGGAAGACGTTGTCAATATGCTTGAGGTGGCGTCCAAGCGCGGTGTCGGCGACATCCCCCGGCTGATCGAAAACAAAACGGAAGCGCTAGCCTTCCGTTTGGGGCATGGCGGTTATTACGGTCCCGCTATTGAACAATACTTTGACGCGCTATACGCCAGTTCCTACCTCCAATATCTGATCATCAAAAACAGCGACAGTACACTGTTTGGTATCTATAACGTGCTGGATTTGAATGTGTATTTTCGAAGCCAAGGGTCTCGTGCCTATGAGCAATTTGCCAGTTGGCTGAATGAGGCCGACACCCAAGCGCAGCAGTCACTGGTTAATCTGCCCGGCTTTGTTGGCGCGGATCAGGCCGTGGCCTGGTCCAGGAGCAAGTGGGAAGTGCTGGAGCAGATGGACAAGCTCAAGGTGGACAGTCTGCCTTGTATTAACAGCGAAGGCGTCTTCATCGGTACCATAGAGCGCTCCCAGCTGACCGCCAGTATGATTCTTGAGGTGGTCAGGCGGCTGGAGGGTACCGATGCAAGCCCCGCCGGGCCGTAAGGATCCCGTGAGCGGGCGGCTCTGGCAGGGTAATAAAACCTTGTCGTGGTGTGCGCAGGGGGGTTGCACACCCTCACTTAACGGAGCGCCGTTACGCGGAAAACGCCGACGACCGTGGTGACGATCCCGCCGGACACAGTATCCTTTGCAGTTAATCCGCTTGGAGGTGTCATAGGTCCACGCGCGAATGCCTGACCAGTTCACGGGGCTGCGTTTATGGACTATAGGTAGAGCAAGCATCAACGAAACAGGGTAATGACAACAGGAGATCGTCATGGCTCAAAGTGCTGGACAACGGCGAAAGGAACTGGCCCCGGATATTGACGCCAGCTGGAAACAGTTCAGCAAAGCAGTGTTCGCAGAGGGCGCGCTGGATGTCAAAACCAAGCAGTTGATCGCAGTGGCGGTGGCGCACGTTACCCAGTGCCCGTATTGCATTCAGGGTCATGCGCCCTTGGCGAAACGGGCGGGTGCCACGGAGGCTGAGATCATGGAAGCCATCTGGGTGGCGGCGGAAATGCGCGCCGGCGGTGCTGTAGCGCATTCGCACCTGGCATTGGATGCCCTCGACGGCGAGGACAAGTAAACGGTTATCCAGCAGGCATGAGCGACTATCGCTGACAGGGAGGTGCCCTTAACGAGCAGGAGCTGTTGGGCCATGCGGGAGAAACGCGCAGAGTTTGCTTGAAACCGAGGGCAGGAATCAGCGGGCCAGGCGGAATAAAGTCGGGCGTTTCTAACCCAAACACCGGGCTGTTAAGACCATTAGCGAAGCTTGTAAGGTATTGATTCGACCATTACTTGAGGGAAGTAATGGTGCCGAGGAGAGGACTTGAACCTCCACGGGGTTGCCCCCACTAGCACCTGAAGCTAGCGTGTCTACCAATTTCACCACCTCGGCAGGTGATTCGCAGCTGTCCAGTGGATATCCGGAAGCTTTACTTCGTTGATATCTGGACTAATCTGCTAAACCAAGTATGTGTCTGCTTGGTTGATGGCGCGTACTTTACTGGCTCACTCTGGGGCTGTCAAATACTTTTTTAAACTAGTTTCAAAATTCTGCCGCTGTCGGTTAGGCAGGGATGGTTTCGGGCGTTATACTCCGGGTTACATATACATAGGCCACCCACGCTTGATAAGGGTGGTGTCAGGACAAGGTTCCTAATGACTTCCAGAAAAAAAGTATCCCAAGATCCTTACGCCAAGCGTGAGGCCAGTAACTACGACAACCCCATCCAGAGTCGCGAATTCATTATTGAGCACCTGCGCCAACGCGGCTCGCCGGCCACTCATGAAACGTTATGCGGTGAGCTGGGACTGACCGACGAGGCCGGTATCGAGGCATTGCGGCGGCGGTTGATCGCGATGTGCCGCGACGGTCAGCTGATCTGTAACCGTCGCGGGGGGTATCTGCCGCTGGAAGAAGCGGATCTGGTGACCGGACGGGTCATTGGGCACCGGGACGGTTTCGGGTTTCTGGCAGTGGAGGGCGAGGGCAGCGATCTGTTCCTCAGCGCCCGGCAGATGAGGCAGGTGTTTCACGGCGACCGGGTGGCGGCACGGGTCGACAGTGTGGATGATCGTGGCCGTCGCGAGGGCGTGATTGTCGAGGTGCTGGAGCACAATACCCAGCAGATTGTCGGTCGGCTGTTTCGTGAAAGCGGTATTTCCTATGTGGTGCCCGAGAACGCCCGCATCAACCACGAGGTGATGATCCCGGAGGAGTTGTGTGGCGGTGGGCTGCATGGCCAGTATGTGGTGGCCGATGTGGTGCGGCAACCGACCAGACGCTCGAAACCCACCGGGCGCATTGCCGAGGTGTTGGGGGAGCATATGGCGCCGGGCATGGAAATCGATGTGGCGATCCGCTCCTACGATATACCCCATAGCTGGTCCCAGGCGGTGGGCGAGCAAACCGCGGCGATTCCCGATTCGGTCAGCGACGCCGATTTGCAGGACCGGGTGGATTTGCGCAGCATGCCGCTGGTTACTATCGATGGCGAAGATGCCCGGGATTTCGACGATGCGGTCTATTGTGAGCGCAAGCCCCGTGGCGGGTTCCGGCTCGTCGTGGCCATTGCCGACGTGTCCCACTACGTCCGGGCGGGCACACCTCTGGATGAAGAGGCCTACGCCCGTGGCAACTCGGTGTATTTTCCCGACCACGTGGTGCCCATGCTGCCGGAAAAGCTGTCTAACGGTCTGTGCTCGCTGAACCCGGAAGTGGACCGTCTGTGCATGGTCGCGGATATGTCGGTCAGCGCCGCAGGCAAACTGACCGGGTACACCTTCTATCAGGCGGTGATCCACAGCCATGCCCGGCTGACCTACAACAAGGTCAGTGCCATGCTGGAGCACCCGGATACCGAGCCGGGCTACCGGTACAGTGAACAGTACGCCCACGTGTTGCCCCACCTCCATGACCTGTACGACCTGTACAAGGCTTTGCGCGGGGCGCGCATGGAGCGTGGCGCCATCGATTTCGAAACGACGGAGACCCGTATCATTTTCGACGTGGCCCGCAAGATCGAAGAAATTGTGCCGGTGCACCGCAACGACGCCCACAAGATTATCGAGGAATGCATGCTGTGCGCCAACGTGGCGGCCGCCCGGTTCCTCAAGAAATACAAGGTGCCCGCCCTGTACCGGGTGCACGACGGACCGTCGGAAGAGCGGCTGGGGTCGGTACGGTTGTTCCTCGGAGAACTGGGGTTGCAGTTGGGGGGCGGTGACAAGCCCAGTTCGGCGGATTATCAGGCGCTGTTGCAGCAGATCGGGGATCGTCCGGACGCCCAGGTGATCCAGACCGTGATGTTGCGTTCGCTGAGTCAGGCGGTCTACAGCCCGGAGGAGGGGGGCCACTTCGGTCTGGGCTTCCCCAGTTACGCCCACTTTACTTCCCCCATCCGGCGTTATCCGGATCTGATTGTGCATCGGGCGATCAAGTCGATCATTCACGGTGACAGTGGTTCGGTGGTCAATCGCGCGGTCAAGTCCGTCAGGTCCGCCTTTCAGGGCGGCGGCCGCGGGGCCGGCGTGGTGCAGCCGAAACACAAGGACCCGGAGCTGGCCAGGTACCCTTATGACTATGCGCGCATGGAGCAAATGGGCGAGCATGTGTCGATGACCGAGCGTCGCGCCGATGATGCCACCCGTGATGTGATGGCCTGGCTCAAGTGTGAGTACCTCAGCGACCACGTCGGGCAAGAATTCGACGGGGTGATTTCGGCGGTGGTACCGTTTGGTTTCTTTGTCGAGCTGAGCGATATCTACATTGAAGGCCTGGTGCATGTGTCCACCCTGAGCGGGGATTACTTCCAGCACGACGCCGCCAAGCACCGGCTGATTGGTGAGCGGACTGCTATCAGCTTCCGTTTGGGGGATGAGGTGCGGGTGCAGGTGGCGCGTGTGGGGCTGGAAGACCGGAAAATCGACCTGGAGCTGTTGAGTACGCCGCGACGCCGCAAAGCCGACCGCGATGCCCTGAGTGTAAACCGCAAGCGCCGTGGTGAGGATTCCAAAAAAAGTTCCGGTCCGAAAGGAAAGGGCAAGGCCAAAATCAAACGGCCGGTGAAGAGCAAGGCGGCAGGCAAGGCGAAGGCGCCCAAGTCCGCGAAGGAGAAGCTGGTTAAAGACGCCGCCAAAGCCGCCGCCGACAAGGGCGGCAAACGCAAGGCGCCGGCCAAATCACGCAAATCAGGAAAGTAACCCGTGAGTGACGAGTTTATTTTTGGTTGGCATGCGGTAGAAGCGGTTCTCAAGCAAGAACCGGCGCGTTTGCAGCAAGTGTGGATACAGACCGGTCGGCAGGACCGGCGGGTGAAAACGATAACCGATGAGCTCGACAGTTTGGGTGTGCCCTGGCAGGAGGTGCATCGCCGCGAGCTCGACCGGCGTGTGGGGGGGGTGCATCAGGGCGTTGTTGCGCAGGTTGGCGAAAGCCGGGAGTGGCTGGAAGGCGACTTGATGGCAATGCTGGAGAAATCCGGCCAGCCGCCGTTTCTGCTGATTCTGGATGGCGTCACCGACCCCCACAATCTGGGGGCGTGTTTGCGTACCGCCGATGCCACCGGTATTCAGGCGGTTATCGTGCCAAAAGACAAGTCGGCTTCGTTGTCGCCGACCGTGCGCAAGGTGGCCTGTGGCGCGGCAGAAACCGTTCCCCTGGTGCGGGTGACCAATCTGGCGCGCACCATGCGTGCCTTGCAGGATCACGGCGTCTGGCTGATCGGCACTGCCGGGGAGGCCGGTGCCACTCTGTATCAGGCCGATTTTACCGGCCCGGTCGGGCTGGTGATGGGGGCCGAGGGCAAAGGCATGCGCCGGTTAACCCGGGATCATTGCGATACGTTGATCAATATCCCCATGCAGGGGCATGTCGACAGCCTCAATGTGTCCGTGGCCACCGGGGTGTGTCTTTACGAAGCCTTGCGACAAAGACTTGCATAGCCGCAGGCAACTACATAGAATGTGCCACCCCTTTTTTTAGGGGTGGTATGGTATTGTGTTCTGTTTTACCCAGGAACGCAGCAAAAGCTGGCAGCTCCGGTTGCCTACTCCTTGCTTTTAACGGGCCGAGGGCCGGTTGAAAGCTGTTTAAACCGTAGGGAGAACTCATGCGTCACTACGAAATCGTATTTATGGTACACCCGGATCAGAGCGAGCAGGTGCCCGCGATGATCGAGCGTTATACCGGAGTCATCACTGAAGATGGCGGTCAGGTACACCGCTTGGAAGATTGGGGCCGTCGTCATCTGGCATACCCGATCAACAAGATTCACAAGGCTCACTACGTGCTGATGAACGTTGAGTGTTCACAAGCCGCCATGGACGAGCTGACCCACAACTTCCGCTTTAACGATGCCATCATCCGCGACCTGATTCTCCGTCGTGATGAAGCCGTTACCGATCTGTCTCCAATGAAAGCCGCGGAGTCCCGTGAGGACCGTCGTTCCGGCGGAGATGATCGTCCGCGTCGTTCAGCAGAATCTGACAGCCCCCGTCCTGCCGGGGAAGCCAGTCAGGCTGACGACAGTCAGGGCGAACAAGAGTAAAACCATTACCGGAAGTGAGGAGTTAGTTTATGGCTCGTTTTTTCAGACGTCGTAAGTTCTGCCGGTTCACGGCAGAAGGTGTGAAAGAGATCGATTACAAAGATCTGGACACCCTGAAAGGTTATGTAACCGAAACAGGTAAAATCGTGCCTAGCCGCATTACCGGCACCAAAGCACGTTATCAGCGTCAGTTGGCAACCGCGATCAAACGCGCGCGTTTCCTGGCACTGCTGCCGTACTCGGACAGCCACGATAACTGAGTAACAGAATAAAACGATAGGATTTGGGACCATGCGTGCACTTGCCCGGTTTGTAATGCGCGGTCCCCTGCAGGCAGGCGGGGTCGCGGCGGCTTCGATAGCGCTACCGCTGCTGTTCTGGATTGGCGCCGCAGTGACCGGTCTGGTGATCCTCCGCTTGGGGATCAGGCAAGGGCTGAATATCGGCCTGTGGGCACTGCTGCCGGCCATCGGCTGGGCGTGGGTCGGGCAAGACCCCACCGCGCTGGCGGTGCTGCTGATGACCATGGTGATGGCGGCGGTGCTCAGAACAACATCCTCCTGGGAGAAAACTCTCGTCAGCGGGAGTGTTCTGGCCATAGTGGCGGGATTCATGCTGCCTGCGTTGTACCCCGGATTGCTGGATCAACTGGTGAATGCAGGGGTGCAGTTTTACGAACAATACAACGCCGACCTGGCCCGCAGTATGGGCAGCTCGCTGGAGGTAGTGATCCGGCAAACCATGGAGGCCACCATGGCTGGCTCCTTCCTGGTGACGGGAATGGCGATGACCATGCTGGCCCGGTCCTGGCAGGCCGGGATCGATAACCCCGGCGGATTCCGGAGAGAGTTTCATGCGCTCCGGTTGTCCGTGCCGATTGCCACCTTGTGTGTGGCGACCACGTTGGTGGGACCCTATCTGGGGTTGAGCCCGGTGTTGTTGGTCTGGGCCGGAGGGCTGCCTTTGCTGGTAGCGGCTGTTGCTCTGGTGCATGGTGTGATTGGTCGTAAAAACATGGGCGTGCAATGGCTGGTGTTGTTTTACATCGCATTGCTGCTGCTGGGCCCAAGTCTTATGTTTCTGTTGTTGGTTCTGGCGTATGTGGATAGCTGGCTTAACATTCGTGGGCGTATGAAGCCTGGGGATTCAGCTGAATAAAGCACGAAGAGGTTAACGAGATGGAAGTTATTCTGCTCGAAAAAGTTGTGAACCTTGGCTCTCTGGGCGACAAGGTCAATGTAAAGTCCGGTTACGGCCGGAACTACCTGCTGCCCTACGGCAAAGCTGTTGCAGCAACCAAAGAAAACCTGCAGGCGTTTGAAGAGCGTCGCGCGGAGTTGGAAAAAGCGGCCGCCGACAAGCTGGCTTCCGCCCAGGCACGTGCCGAAGCTCTGGAAGGTGCATCGTTCACGATCACGTCCAAAGCCGGTGAAGAAGGCCGCCTGTTCGGCTCGATCGGTGTGCGTGACATTGCTGAGGCGGTGACCGCTGCCGGTACCGAGCTGGAACGGCACGAAGTTCGTCTCCCCGAAGGCCCGCTGCGTTCGGTTGGCGAGTACGAGATTGAGCTTCAGCTGCACTCTGACGTGACGGTCAACGTGACACTGACGATCGTCGCCGAGTAAGCAGTGGCAGCGCCGGTGTTAGCCCGGCAATGCTCTGGCAGTAAAGCGAGCCCGGACCGCGAAAGCGGCTTCCGGGCTCGTTGCTTTCTGATATGCTTGAATACTTCTGAACACCATCGTACGACCTGAACGAAGACGCTTGCATGGCCAATTTTAATCTCAAACCCACATCGACCGATCTCGAAACCAGCCGGGTAAAAATTCCGCCCCATTCACTGGAAGCCGAGCAGGCTGTTCTGGGTGGGCTGATGCTGGACAACCGTCGTTTCGACGAAGTGTCGGAGGTGATTTCCGCCGACGACTTTTACCGCCAGGATCACCAGTTGATATTCGGGGCGGCGGAGCGTCTGGCCAGTGAGAGTGAGCCCCTGGATGTGGTCACCCTGGCCGAATACCTGGAGCGGGCCGGGGACATCGAAGACGCCGGAGGGCTGAGCTATCTGGCGGAGCTGGCCGAGAAAACCCCCGGCGCAGCCAACATTGGTGCCTACGCTGCGATTGTTCGAGAGCGGTCGGTGCTGCGACAGCTGATCAGCGTGTCCGGCGGTATTGCGGAAGCCGCATTCAATCCCCAGGGCCGCAGCAGCGATGAGATTCTCGACGAGGCCGAGCGCAACGTGTTCAACATCGCCGAGTCGCGCACCCAGCAGGGCAGTGGGCCACAAGCAATCAACCCGATTCTGACCCAGGCGCTGAGCCGGATCGAAGAGCTGTTTGAATCGGGCGATGCCATCACCGGGTTGACCACCGGCTTCAATGATCTGGATGAGCGCACTTCGGGTATGCAGCCTGCGGATTTAATCATCCTCGCCGGGCGCCCCTCCATGGGTAAGACCACGCTGGCGATGAACATTGTCGAGAACGCCCTGCTGAGCTCCGGCGAACCAATACTGGTGTTCAGTATGGAGATGCCCGCAGACTCGATCGTCATGCGGATGCTGTCGTCGCTGGGGCGCATCGACCAGACGCGCATGCGCAGTGGCCGTCTCGAAGAAGACGATTGGCCGCGGTTAACCTCGGCGGTGTCTCTGTTGAAGGACAAACCGCTGTATATTGATGACAGCGCGGGGCTGAGTCCCACGGAAATGCGGTCCCGGGCGCGGCGGGTAGCCCGTGAGAACGGCGGTAAACTGAGTCTGATCATGGTGGACTACCTGCAGCTGATGCGGGTCCCGGGTATGAACGAGGGGCGGACCGCTGAGATCTCTGAGATTTCCAGGTCGCTCAAAGGCCTGGCGAAAGAGCTCAACTGCCCGGTGGTTGCCCTGTCCCAGCTGAACCGCAGTCTGGAGCAGCGCCCCAACAAGCGCCCGGTCAACTCGGATTTGCGGGAATCCGGGGCGATTGAGCAGGATGCGGACGTGATCATGTTTGTATACCGCGACGAGGTGTACAACGAAGACACGCCGGACAAGGGCATCGCGGAAATCATCATCGGCAAACAGCGTAACGGTCCCATCGGCACCGTGCGCCTGGCGTTTGTCGGCAAGTTCACCAAGTTCGAGGATCTGGCCCACGGGGACTATGAGGACGAGTACTGATGCCACGGCCCACTTTTGCCAGAGTGGATCTGGGCGCGATTGTCCACAACTACCGGATAGCCGCCGCGCAGGCGGGTAGCGCCCGTGCCATGGCGGTGGTCAAGGCCAACGGTTACGGGCACGGCATCGGGGCGGTGGCGGCGGCCCTGGAAGCGGACGTCGGCTGTTTTGCAGTGGCGTGTCTGGAAGAGGCGCTGGCGATCCGCGCCGCTGGCTCGGTCCACCCCGTGGTGTTGCTGCAGGGCGTGCATGAAGCCGCTGATATGGCGCTGTGCGGTCGCCAAGGCTTCGAACCGGTGTTGCACAGCGGGTATCAGGCCGACTGGCTGCTTGCTGAACAGACCCGGCCGCAGGTATGGATCAAAGTGAACACCGGAATGAACCGCTTGGGGTTTCGCCCGGAGGAGTTGCCGGCGCTGGTGCAGCGCTTGCAGACAGGCGGGGTGTCGGTGCGCGGGTTCATGAGCCATTTTGCCAGTGCGGATCAAGCCGGCAGCAACAAAACCGAGGCGCAGACCCGTTGCTTCGTCGAGGCCGTGCGGCCCTGGCCGGACAAGTTGCGCAGTGTGGCCAACTCTGCGGCGCATTTCCGCGCCGGCCAGCCCTTGTTCGACTGGACGCGGCCGGGCATCATGCTGTACGGGGCATCGCCGTTTGTTGACCGGAGTGCGCAGTCACTGGGGTTGAAACCCGCCATGAGTTTTGAATCCCGCTTGATCGCAGTGCGCACGTTAAAACCGGGTGAGCCGGTGGGTTACGGGGAAACCTGGCGCGCACCCGGTCAGGTGACCATGGGGATCGTTGCCGCAGGGTATGGTGATGGCTACCCGCGTCACGCCGGTACCGGCACCCCTGCCAGTGTGAACGGGCATCGAGTGACCCTGATTGGTCGGGTGTCGATGGACATGCTGGCGGTCGATCTGACCGGCGTGCCGCAACCGGCCCCCGGTGACACAGTCGAACTCTGGGGCAAGCAGGTCAGTGTGGACGAGGTCGCCAAACACGCCGGCACCATCGGGTACGAGCTGCTCACCGGGCTGACCAGGCGGGTTCCCAGGGTGTATAGCACCGCCGAACATCCGGCCGGCACCGATTGAATTTCACTTCAATATAATCACATGGAGCAACCGATAGCTTGTGAACGTTCTTGTCGCCCATGATTATGGTCCCTTAGGTCGGGTTCTGCTGGAACAACTCAGGAAAGCCTCCGTTCAGGTCCGGTCGTTATTGATCAGTGAACCGGCCCAGGCCGATTTTTCGGCGCTGGCCGACTGGGTTCCGGAAGATACCGATCTGATCGTGAATGCCCTCTGGCTGACGGACCCGGAGGAGGCGGAGGCCGACCCGGAAGGCATTCGCCACGCCGCCTTTACCCTGCCGGTGGCGTTTGCCGAGCACGCCCGGGAACGGGGCATGGCGTTGCTGCAATTGTCCTCCAGTTATGTGTTTGACGGCCGTAAACAGAGCGCTTATCTCGCCTCGAACCCGGGGCAGCCCTTCGGTCAGCTTGGCAATTGGCAGTGGGAGTGTGAGCAGGCGGTGCGTGCTCTGGTGCCGCGCCATATCTTGCTGCGCACCGGCTGGGGCCTGGGTCGTTTTCTCCGCAAGTTGCAGCTGAGCGCCGGGAGCAATACCGTGGTTGAGCTGTCGAGCCGTAACCTGGGGCAGCCTGTGGCCCACCGGGATCTGGCCCGGGTCATTGTGGCGATTGTGCAGCAGCTTGGGTGTGGTGCCGAGGTGTGGGGGACCTATCAGTATGCCGGGGCCGAGGAGATTTCCCAGTACGAGCTGGGTTTGGCCATTCTGGCGATGCCGGAAATGCCCAAAACGGTGCGGGTGGTTGATGAGGCGCCGGCCTGGGCCAGCCTGGAGTTGCAGAACGCCACGCTGGGGTGCACCAAAATACGCAATACCTTTGGCGTCAAGCAGATGCCGTGGCGAACCGCGCTGGCGGATGAACTCGCCCTGATCACGGCGAAACATCCGCGTTAGCGGGAGTAGGGCGCCCGTCCGGTCGCAGACGGGCGGCGTGCTTATTCCAGCCGTTCAAAAACCAGCGACGCGTTGGTGCCACCAAAGCCGAAGCTGTTGGACATTACCGTGTTGAGCTGCTGTGACCGGCTTGCCGGACCCACGATAGGCATGTCGGCAATTTCTTCATCGACATTGTCGAGATTGATCGTGCCGGCGATAAAGTCATGCTGCAGCATCAGCAACGAATAGATGGCCTCGTGGACCCCGGCGGCACCGAGAGAGTGCCCGGACAGGGCTTTTGTCGAGGAAATCGCCGGGATGGCATCACCAAAGGCCTTGCGGACGGCCTTCATTTCGGTGACATCGCCGACGGGGGTGCTGGTACCGTGGGCGTTGATATAGTCGACCGGCCCCCGGGTGGTCGCCAGGGCCTGCTGCATGCAGCGCAGCGCGCCCTCGCCGGACGGGGCCACCATGTCGTAGCCGTCCGAGGTGGCACCGTAGCCGGTGATCTCGGCAATGATCGGCGCGCCGCGCTTGCGGGCGTGCTCCAGTTCTTCCAGAACCAGCATGCCGCCGCCACCGGCAATAACAAAACCATCCCGAGTGCTGTTGAACGGTCGTGACGCGGTTGCCGGAGCGTCGTTGTATTTGGTCGACAACGCACCCATGGCGTCAAACAACATGGTCAGGCTCCAGTCTTCCTCTTCGCCGCCGCCGGCAAACACTATGTCCTGCTTGCCCGACTGGATTTGTTCCATGGCGTGACCGATGCAGTGAGCGCTGGTAGCGCAGGCGGACGACATGGAGTAGTTTACGCCGCGAATTTTAAACGCCGTGGCCAGACAGGCGGACACCGTGCTGGTCATGATACGGGGCACCATGTACGGGCCAATACGCTTGACGCCTCGCTCGCGCATCAGATCCATGGCTTCGGCCTGGCTGGCGCTCGAGGCACCGCCGGAGCCGGCAATCAGTCCGGTGCGGTCACTGGACACCAGTTCGTCCGTCAGTTGCGCCGACTCCACCGCCTGCTGCATCGCCAGATAGCTGTACATGGCTGACTGACCCATGAACCGGCGCACCTTGCGTTCAATTACGCTGGTGTCTACATCTACAGAACCGGCCACCTGGCTGCGGAAGCCTTTGTCCTTGTAAATCTCGTTAAAACGAATGCCGGACTTGCCCTCTTTCAAACTGGCGGTGACGGCTTCGACGGAGTTGCCCAGGCAGGAGATAACCCCCATTCCGGTGACCACGACCCGTTTCATATTTATCTCCTTGATGCCTGCCCCGCACCCGGGTGGACACAGGCGGGCAGCTGACTTAATGACAGATTCCAGTGTACGACGTTTTGCGCCGCAGTGACATTTGACCTTTGTACGGGGTTGGGGCATAAGGGACGATAAAAGGAGAAAATCCGTGCGTTCGTTGTCGCGTTTTCTGGCGGATTACGGCAGCAGTCACCAACATCCGCTCAATCAGTGGATACACATCCTGTGTGTGCCCGCCATCTTTGTGTCCACCCTGGGGTTGCTGTGGCTCCTTCCGGTTGGCGCCTGGCTGGGATTCAGCGGTGCCTGGGCCTACTGGGCGAATGGGGCGACCCTCGCAGGGGCGCTTGCCGGGCTGGTGTACCTCAAACTGTCCCCGGGGGTGCTGGTGCTTATGATGGGGTGGTTCGCGGTATCGGTGGGGGCCATCGTTGCGGTGCAGAAGGCCGGCGGTTCCTTGCTGTGGATCAGTATCGCGATCTGGCTGGTCGCCTGGGCATTGCAGGTATACGGCCATAAAGTGGAAGGCAAGAAACCCTCCTTTGTTGAAGATCTGGTGTTCTTGCTGATCGGCCCCATCTTTGTCAGTCTCGAGCTGGCCCGCAAGCTGGGGCTCCCGGCAGGCCGGAATCCCCGCATCAGCGATTAGCGGTCACTGGCGCCGGGGCGCCTAGCGGTCCTGTTTCCGGTCGGCTTTTTTGGCCGCCTCCCGCTCCTGCTGAGCGGCATGTTCGCTGGCTTCCTGCGCGACCATCTCCGGAGTTTCCAGGGAGATCGCCCCCAGTTGTCCCGAACGCAACTCATTCAGCAAAACCTCCGCTACCTTGTGCAAATCCGGTACGCCACCCCGGGCGAAGAAGCGGCGGCGGGCCGCGATGGCATCCATCAGTGCCAGGCCATCCTTGGGCCGGTCGGTCAGCCCATAGCGCTCACACACCTGTGCCGGATAGGCCGCCAGCAGGTAGTCGGCGGCGAACAAGGCGACATCCTCGTATTCGATGACCGCGCTCCGTATGGCACCGCTGACTGCCAACCGGTAACCGCAGGCTTCCGGTGCCAGCTTGGGCCACAGAAACCCCGGCGTATCGTAAAGCAGCACGTTGTGGGGCAGTTTGATCACCTGCTGGCTGCGGGTGACCGCGGGTTCGTTGCCGGTCTTGGCGATAACCCGTCCCGCCAGGGTGTTGATCAGCGTTGACTTGCCCACGTTGGGGATTCCCAGAATCATGACCCGCAGCGCCCGCAAGCCCCGGTCGTGTTCGGCACACATCTCGGTGGCCAGCCGCAGAATGTCCAGCGCTTCACTGCGCTGGTTGTGGGTCAGGGTGACTGGCCGCACCCCCCGTTCCTGCTCAAAATAGTGCACCCAGCGGGCCGTCGTCTCGGGGTCGGCCAGATCCCGTTTGTTGAGCACTTTGATCACCGGTGTGTCCCCCCGGAGGGACGGCACCAGCGGATTTTCACTGCTGAACGGCAGACGGGCGTCGACCACCTCAATGATGAGGTCCATCTGCGGCATTATTTTTTTGATCTCTTTGCGGGCCTTGTGCATGTGGCCGGGAAACCAGTTAATTGCCATGCTTGAACCTCCGGTAATGCGTGGAAGGCGACATTATGAAGGGGAATGACCAAACTTTCACATTTCATGCGCGCCGCGACTGGCGCGGGGGCGGGGCGGTCGTCCCGGGAAAATGGTTAAAACGTAATCATTACGGGGTGCTGGCGTTTTCCGATTGGTTTAGGGTGATCACCGGCATCGAGAAACCCATCCGCCAATCCCAGCAGGAGAGCCGCTATGAAGTTCGTCGCCACAGTACTGGTCACCTTGATAACAATGGGAATGCTGACGCCAGCGTTGGCTGAGTCGCCCCGTCAGCAGGATCAGATCGACCGACTGGCTGAACTGGTCGGCCTGAATGATCACCAGCAACAGGATATTCGCGCCATCGTGACTGACATGCAGCACGAGATTCACCAGCTGCAGGACCAGGTGCGGCAACTGCAGCAAGACCTGCTCAGCCAGATCAAACCCCAATATAACGAACGTGCGATCCGGGCCGATGCGGAAAAACTGGGCGACCTGACCGGTGAGATCTCCGCCCTGTCCACGCTGATGCAGGCGAAAGTGGACAGTGTGTTCACCGCCGAACAGCGTGCAACCCTGGCTGAGCAGATGCAGGCAAGGCAGCGCAAAATGCAACAGCAGCGTGAAATGATGTCGCAATAAGCAGGCTCTGCGCCGACACCAGAGCCGGATAAAACAATACCGCCCGGGGTCAGTCAGGCGGTATTGCTAATTGGCGCTGTGCTCAGTCCAGTACCTTGACCGGGATCTGGACGGCGTTGCTGGTGGGCACTTCCGGCACGGACAGGCCGAGGTTGTTCTTCTCGAACACCCGGTCGGCGCGGTAGCTGGAGCGCACCATGGGGCCGGAGGGCACTTCCATAAAGCCTTTTGCCAGTCCCAGATCACGGTAGCGATTGAACTCTTCCGGGGTTACGTAGCGTTCTACCGGCAGGTGGTTGGGGGTGGGGCGCAGGTACTGGCCGAGGGTCAGTATATCCACCCCGATACGGCGCAGGTCGTCCATGGTGGCCAGAATTTCTTCATCGGTTTCACCGAGTCCGAGCATCAGGCTGGTTTTGGTCAGCACCTCCGGGCGGTGGGCTTTGGCATGGGCCAGCACGCTCAGGGTTTTTTCGTAGCCAGCGCGGGGATCGCGCACGTAATGGGTGAGGCGCTCCACGGTTTCGATATTCTGGGCAAATACATCGAGGCCGGAATCCACCACTTTTTCAACGTCCGTCATCACCGCGTCGAAATCCGGCGTCAGTGCTTCCACCGCCACCTCCGGAGTGCGCCGTTTAATGGCGGCGACACAGGCGGCGTAATGGGCGGCCCCGCCGTCGGGCAAGTCATCCCGATCGACCGAGGTCAGCACTATGTAGCGCAGGCCCATCAGCTCCACCGATTTGGCCGTGTTTTCGGGCTCGTCCCGATCCAGCCAGCCATTGGGGTTGCCGGTATCCACGGCGCAGAATTTGCACGCGCGGGTGCACACCGAGCCCATGACCATGATGGTCGCGGTGCCGTTATTCCAGCACTCGCCGATGTTGGGGCAGTGGGATTCCTGGCACACGGTGCTGAGCCGGTGCTGCTGCACATTCTCGCGCACGGCCTCAAACCGCTTGCCGCCGGGCATGCGCGCGCGCAGCCACTTGGGCTTGCGATCGACCGGGGTGTCCGCGTGACTGTTTTTTTTGATGCCATCCTTGATGGCTGAAAAACCGTGCTCGTTGCGGAACTTGGAACCACTGGCAATGCGGGCTTTGGCGCCGTCACTCATGACAACCGGACTCTTGTTGATGGCTGGGTATAGTACATCGGGCAAGGTTAAAGGGTAATGCTCTGAGGGCGTGGTGACAAGGGGAGTACGCACAAACACGGCCGCTGCGGGAAGTGCCCCCGGCAACGGCCGTATTCACAGCACTCAGGCGCAGGCAGCGTCCAGCGCCTGGGAGACGTCGGCGAGTATGTCGTCGATGTGTTCGATGCCGATGGACAGGCGCACCAGGTCTTCACTGGCTCCGGCGTTTTTAAGCTCCTCCGCGTTCAGCTGACGATGGGTGGTGGAGGCCGGGTGGCAGGCCAGGGACTTGGCATCGCCGATGTTGACCAGCCGGTAGATCATTTGCAGGGCGTCAATGAATTTGGCGCCGTTGTCGCGACCACCCGTGATGCCAAAACTCAGAATACCGGAGGCGCGGCCGCCACAGATTTTCTGGCAGGTGGCATGGTGGGGGCTGTTGCTCAGGCCGGCGTAATTGACCCACTCCACGTTGGGGTGCTGTTCCAGAAACTCGGCCACTTGCAAGGCGTTTTCGCAGTGGCGTTCCATCCGCAGCCCCAGGGTTTCCAGACCTTGCATGATCAGAAAGGCATTGAAGGGCGACAGGGCCGCACCGGTATTGCGCAGCGGCGCTACCCGGCAGCGGCCAATAAAGGCGGCCTCACCCAGGGCTTCGGTGAAGACCACCCCGTGGTAGGAAGGGTCGGGTTCGCTCATCACCGGGAAGCGCGCTTTGTTGGCGGTCCAGTCAAATTTGCCTGAATCCACAATGGCGCCGGCGATGCTGGTGCCATGGCCACCGATGTATTTGGTCAGTGAGTGCACCACGATGTCGGCACCATGGTCAAACGGTCGGCACAAAAAGGGTGTGGCCACGGTGTTGTCCACGATCAGCGGCACGCCGTGACGGTGAGCGATCTCGGCCCAGCGCTGAATGTCGACCACGTTCCCCGCCGGGTTGCCAATGGATTCGCAGAACAGCGCCCGGGTGTTGTCGTCAATGGCGCGTTCAATCGCGTCGAAGTCGTCAAACGGCGCGAAGCGGCACTCGATGCCCTGGTTCGGCAGCGCGTGGGCAAACAGGTTGTAGGTTCCGCCATACAGCTCACCGGTGCTGACGATGTTGGTACCAACGCTGCAAATGGTCTGCAGGGCATAGGTGATGGCGGCCATGCCGGAGGCAACCGCCAGCGCACCTATACCGCCTTCGAGCTGGGCAATGCGCTCTTCCAGAATGGCGTTGGTGGGGTTGGTGATGCGGGTGTAAATGTTGCCGGGGACCTTGAGGTCGAACAGGTCCGCACCGTGCTGGGTGTCATCAAAGGTGTATGACGTGGTCTGGTATACGGGCACCGCCGCCGCTTTGGTGGTGGGGTCGCCACTGTAACCAGCATGCAGAGCGAGAGTTTCCAGTTTCATAACAAGTAATTCCTTCTATGCTTCAGGTGGTCGGTTGTACTTTTTGTTGAGGCCTGCAGTATGTCATAAATTAGCGCAAGAAAAGCAGGGTGGGGCTTATGATTACCCGTGAAACGTTAAACTATGTCGAGTTTCCCGCCAAAGACCTCGCCGCCACCAAACGGTTTTTTACCGCTGTGTTTGGTTGGCGGTTTGTTGATTACGGTGAGGCGTACACAGCCTTTTCGGGGGCGGGGCTGGACGGCGGGTTTTACCGGGCAGCGTTGGCGTCGACCCCCGCGACCGGAGGCGCGTTGTTGGTATTCTACAGCGCCGACATTGCAGCAACCCAGGCCCGGATCGAGCGCCATGGGGGCGTGGTAAGCCGCCCGCTGTTTGAATTTCCCGGTGGCTGCCGCTTCCACTTTGTCGAACCCAGCGGCAACGAGCTGGCGGTCTGGTCGGAGAGCCCTGCGCCTCAGAACGACCGGACACGCGGATAGTCACACGTCCATTGGCCGGGGTTGCCAGGGGGAGCATGGTGCGCCTGAGAATACTGTCGGATCTGCATGTGGAGTGTTTTCAGGGGGGGCGTGAATTGCCGGCGGTGGCCGCGGATGTGGTGATTCTGGCCGGCGACATTCACCGCAAAGCGGAAGGGCTGGCCTGGGCAGCGGAGCGGTTCGCCGGGCAAACCATTATTTACGTACCCGGCAACCACGAGTTTTACGGCACCAGTATGCCCGAGATGCGGGGTGAGCTGCGCACCGCCGCTGAGCGATGGGGCATTCACCTGCTCGATAACGACACCGTGACCCTCGACGGGGTGCGGTTTTATGGCACCACCCTATGGACGGACTTTGCCCTGTACACCGGCCAACCCCATGACGACCCCTGGCTGACCGAGCAGCGGGCGGTGGCGTTCATGCCGGATTTTCGCATCATTGAACAGCCCCGCGGGGAGACCTTTACCGTTGCCGCGAGCCGGGTGCTGCATGGTCAGGCACTGCACTGGCTGAGAGCTGCGCTCAAGGAGCCGCACACCGGGCCCCGGGTGGTCATCAGCCACCATGCCCCGCTACCGGAGTGTATTCCACCAAAATACCATCACGATGCACTCTCACCGGCCTTTGCGTCGAACCTGCGGGCACTGATGGGGCGTATGGATGTATGGGTACACGGACACGTGCATGAACCGGTTGACCTGACTGTCGGCGGTACGCGGATCGTCGCCAATCCGGGCGGCTATCCGGGCGAGTATGACCCACCCCTGTTTACCGCCGACTGGACAATCGAGATCTGAAGCCTCGCTGCGTGCATGGGCCGTGCGCGCAGCGGGGGCAGCGGGTCAGGCTGACAACTGGTCACACGGCAGTTCGGCGGTGGGACCGAACACCTCAAAATGGAGCTGTTCGTCGTCGAACCCGATGCGGTTGAGGATGTTTTTCAGGGCACCCATAAACACCATCGGGCCGCAGAAGTAGACGTGCGCCGTTTTGTCGGTCAACCATTGATCGAGAATGTCGGCGGTCAGGTAGCCGCTCCAGTCGCCACCACCACCAAACTCGAAGGCGCGGCGAATGTCCACCCCGGTTGACTCCTGCAGCTCTGCCAGCTCCGCCCGGAAAATCTGGTGCTCGGCGCTGCGGCAGCAATCTATAAACTGGAGCTTGTCGGCGGGAATGCCGGACTCCAACGCTTCGTTCAGCATGCTGTACAGGGGGGTGATGCCAACGCCCCCGGAGACGAACACGTGCTTTGGCGCGTTGTTATTGAGCACAAACTGCCCCTGGGGGGCGCTTAACGCCACCGTATCGCCGACTGCGGATTGATGCAGTTGTTGCGACGCGGCCCCGTGCGCTTCAGCTTTGACCGAAATCCGGTAGTAATCTTCGGTGCCCCAGGAGGACAGCGAGTACTGGCGGATCTCGTCGTAGCGGTCACCGGTTCCAGTCAGCTTGATACCCAGGTACTGGCCGCCGGAATACCCGCAAATGGCGCGACCATCGGTTGGTTTGAAGTAAAACGATTTAACTTCCGGCGTTTCCTCGACAATTTTGTCAATGGTGAAGGAGCGAAAGCCGCGCCAGCCGCCCGGCTGTGTTTCTTTTTCGCTGTACAGGCCTTCTTCTGTATCGATAAAAATCTGTGCCAGAAGGCCGTAGGCTTCTCCCCAGGCGCTTAGTGCGTCGTGGTCATCCGGCAACTGCAACACCTCCTGGATCGCGGCGAGCAGATTCTCGCCGACAATCGGGTAGTGTTCAGGCTCGATGCCTATGCTGGCGTGCTTGCTGGCGATTCGCATGACGGCGGGTACCAGGACGTCAATCTGGTCAATATGGTTGGCGTACGCGATCACAGCATCCGCTAGCGCGGAAGACTGGCCGCCGGCTCCGTCCCGTTGATTAGCCATGTTAAAGATATGCTGCAGGTCAGGGTTGTTCGCAAACAGCTTTCTATAAAACACTTGAGTAATAACCTGGCCGTGTTCCGCCAGCAGCGGCACCGTCGACTTGACGGTGGCAATGGTTTGTTCAGAAAGCATGGGCTCGCCTTAAGTGGTATGTGAAATGAATGTTTAATTTACAGGCTGGAATAAATATCGGTCAAGGGGGCAATTCTTGATTAAGATCAATTTCCGGGGCAGCATCTTGGACCCCTTTACTGCGCAGTCTTTAGGCTGCAGGCGAGCATGACGAATGTGGCATCGAACAAGCGACCGCAAGCCGGGTGACCTGCCAGCGCCCCTGGAACGGGACAATCCGCCCCCGGCGTCCCGGCCACCCGGAGGGACCGTTGCCGAGGTGTTGTGGGTGTTTCTGAAATTGGGGCTGACCTCCTTTGGTGGGCCGGTGGCCCACCTGGGGTATTTTCACAAGGAACTGGTGGACAAGCGGGGGTGGCTGAGTGACAGCCAATTTGCCCAGCTGTTGGCGATTTGTCAGTTTCTGCCCGGGCCCGCCAGCAGTCAGTTGGGTTTTACCCTGGGCTTGCTGCGAGCCGGCTGGCGGGGGGCCGTGGCGGCGTTTGTGGCCTTCACCTTGCCCTCGGCGCTGTTGCTGATTGGTTTTGCCGCGGCACTGCCGCTCTTGGCCGGGCGGGGAGCGCAGGCCGCTATCCACGGATTGAAGCTGGTGGCCTGTGCAGTGGTGGCGGACGCGGTACTTGGAATGTTCAACAAGCTGTGCCCCGATGCCCGGCGCCGCACCCTCGCAGCAGCGGCTGCGGTGGTGGTGTTGTTGCTGGGAGCAGTCTGGTCCCAGGTGTTGGTGGTACTCGGGGGTGCAGTGGCTGGGCTGATCTGGTGCCGGGAGCAGCCCGGGCCGGGCAGTTCGGAAGTGCCGCTGCCCTACGGCAGACGCTTGGGCATTGGGCTGCTGGCGGTCTTCGCAGGGCTGCTGGTGGTGTTTTCCTGGGGACCGGTGAATGGGGGGTTGGGTTCCCTCGCCGGTGCGTTCTATCAGGCCGGTGCGCTGGTGTTTGGCGGCGGTCACGTGGTATTGCCGTTACTTGAAGAATCGGTGGTGACCAGCGGTTGGGTGACCGATGAGCAGTTTCTTGCCGGCTACGGGGCCGCGCAGGCGATTCCGGGGCCCATGTTTGCTTTCGCCGCGTACTTGGGCGCGCTTATGCCTGCCCCGCACGGCGGATGGCCGGGTGCGATCGTCGCCCTTGGGTTCATGTTTTTGCCCGGGTTTTTGCTGGTCGCTGCGGCGCTGCCACTGTGGCAGAACCTGTGCCGCAGTCCCCGCGCCGTGCAGGCCATCGCCGGTGTCAACGCGGCAGTGGTGGGGTTGTTGCTGGCCGCCCTCTATGACCCGATTTTCACCTCAGGCGTCACCTCGGCGACTGAGTTGGCCATCGCCATTATTGCTTTCGTCATGCTGACGGTGTGGCGACGCTCACCGTTATGGGCGGTGTTGTGGTGTGTGCTGGCGTCCATGGCCACCGCGTATATGTAGATGGCTTGCTGTGTGGGGCGGTTAGCTGGCGCCTGCTCGTAGTAACCAATTGAAGTTGCAAATAAATATCTGGCGGTTAGCATCCGCAGGTGAAGTTGAAACTGATCTTCATTTACATAGCGAGGCGGTAATGATCAAAAAGGGAATTAAGGGGTTGTTGGTTGCGGGTGTGCTGATTTCGGGGTCGGCCGCGGCGGAGTTGAACTACACCTATGCAGAGGGTGGCTTGGGCATACTGAGTACGGATGGCAGCCAGACGCTGGCAGGCTTCGATCTTCGGGGCTCCTACGCGATTGATGAACACATCTTCGCGTTTGGCGGTCTGCGCATGCTGTCCGATGACGTCGATTACACCCACTGGCATCTGGGTGGCGGGTACCGGCACGCGCTGGACGCAAGCACCGATGTATGGGGTGGGTTGAGCCTCGAGTATCAGAAGGTGGAGTTCAATTCCTGGAGTGCCAACGACACGGCACCGGCTATCCGGGGCGGCATTCGTCATCAGCTGGATGAGCAAATTGAAGTGGGCGCCAGCGCCCGTTTGGTCACCGGTGATTTCGATTATCTGGGCTTGACCGGCCATGGCCGTTACCGCCTGCAGGACAACCTGAGCCTGACCGGCGAAGTTGATATCCAGGATGGCGATTTTGGTCTGTTCGCGGGTGCGACTCTGTTCTTCTGATCGCCACTGCTTACGGTAAAAACCTGCCCTCAATGGTATGACGGCAGGTTTTTTTGGCTCCCGGCATGGTGCCCCTATGACGTGGTTGAGCGGGGGTCTGCCGTCATAGCGTCACGGGGGAGGTCGTCGTCCGGGAAGACCGTGTCGTAACACCAGGTAAATACAAAGGTGTACACCAGATAAAACACCACAAACGCCACGTCGACCAGCAGCGCCTCAAGCAGCCCGATATTCAGCCACCAGGCCACGATCGGCAAAAACACGAGCATCAGTCCCAGTTCAAAGCAGAGGGCGTGCACCACGCGCGCGCGCAAGGATTTTTTTGTGGAGCCGGTGCGCGCTTTCAAAACGCGGTCGAACAGCAGGTTGTAGGCATAGTTCCAGCCGGTGGCTATGGAGGTGCCTATTACGCTGAGCATGCCGAATTCCCCCAAGGGGTATTGGAACATCAACGTGCCCAGAGGAATAACCAGCACTAAGCCGATAGCTTCAAACGCAACAGCCTGGCGGATTCTGTCTTTGGGGGTGCGCATGGCGAATCTCCGAAACCTCCGGCCGACCCGCTGCCCGGATTCAGTGGGGTCGTTCCCAGAAGTGCAAGCAAAAAAAAGGTTACGACGCGAATCGTAACCTTTGAAATCTGGTAGCAAGGGGCGGAGTCGAACCGCCGACCCCAGCATTATGAGTGCTGCCAGCTAACGTAAGGTACTGATTTACATAGCGCTGGATTGTACGCTCTCGCCCACAAATGTCTATACGTGCTTAACGGTGCCCACAGGGTGCCCACAATATGCCCACAGCGTGATTTCCAGCCATCCCCAGAAAACCTCATCTCTGTGATCTCGGTCACGCCAAGCAGAACTTATACGCACAAAAGTATTGCCACCCATAGTTATGTGTGTATAATAGTATTCATCAAGTCGAGACACGCAGAAGGAACGCAGCCATGAACAAGTCCAAACTCTTCAAAAACGCACACAAAGTTGCAAAGGCCACCGTCGCGATTGTTGGTGACTACATGATTGCTTTCTCCCTGGCCCTGAAAGCCGCGTACAGCGAGCTGAAAAACAACATGCAACAGAAGCTGGAAAGCCTGGGGCTGAGCGTTTGGGGTGCAGATTTCGGCAAGGCGCGCATCTACGTAAACATTGAAAGCCTGGCTGCTGTTTTCGGACTGGACATCGATTTTTACGGAACCGGCAACATCTCAATCGCCCACCTGAACGGCAAGAAAATTTCAAACAGTGCGGCGCGCCGGCTGATCGAGGATAAAATCTATTTTGATATCGCCCGAAACGAGTTTGTAGGCACAGAGTTGACCCCGATTATTTAAACCCCGCGCTTGGGATAGGCGCTTACAAGAAGAAGCAACACGGAGAATTACCATGACAGACATGATTGGCAAAATCGAAGACGATACCACCCGTGCATTCGCAGTGGCCTGTTACGACATGAACACTATCGAGGAGCTAACCAACGTCGAGCCCGATGAAATCGACATGAAGCAGTGGGGTATTACGGCGGATCAGTGGCGCGAGGCGGTTGAGGCGGCCCGCACTGACCTGATAAGCAAGCAAGACGGGTAAACAAGTCAGCGCCGGCCCGGAGTGTGGGGCCGGCCAGCAACATATCGGAGTAAGCATGAGTAACGAAAAATCTGCCAAGCGCCCGAGCCATAGGCCCAAAGAAATGGAAGGCGGCAAGCGCCGAAACGTCTACATCGATGACGC
The DNA here is from genome assembly GCF_001752365.1 of Marinobacter sp. X15-166B. Lineage (GTDB taxonomy): Bacteria > Pseudomonadota > Gammaproteobacteria > Pseudomonadales > Oleiphilaceae > Marinobacter. The sequence continues at coordinate 2,171,983 of NZ_MEIY01000001.1, forward strand.
CAGCTGGGAGATAGCCCGCCAGCTGGGCGGAGAGAAGCGGAACGCCAGCGAGGGCATACGGTACGCGCTGGCCCTGGCCTCCGAGCAACAGGCTGATTAAGCGCCACTATGTCAATGTGACCCCCTCGTCGCAAAAAAATCCCTTAAAATCAGTGGGTTGGTTTAAGAAAGGGTGCATCTAGCGCGGGCGACGCAGCCTAGCGCAATCAACAAGTTACGCACTGTATATTACAGCAGTATCCGAAACGTTAGTTCGGGCTAGGTCACATTCTATGACTTGAAGAATTTGGTGGGATTGCTCACATTTTCACAATTCTTAACAGATGTTTCTTTGCGTATTGGCTATGGTTGACCGCCAAAGGAGGGGGCATGCTCAAAAGGATGTTGTTTTTATTCGCAATAACCGCACCGGCCTATAGTTATAGCGCGGTATATCAGTGCAAGGTTAACGGTCAGACCGTATTTTCGGATCAGCCTTGCGGAAATGACGCGAAAAAGATTGAGATAAAAGCGCCGACCACTCAGGGCGGGGCGTCGATGGCCGGGGACGGGGTGCAAGACTTCTTACGGCACCGAGAGAAAAAACAGCAGGTTGAAAGAATAGACCGGGACATCGATCGGTTGGAAAAGCAGAAGACGAGGGCGCAGCGAAACATGGATAACGCTCTGATCGATTACCAACGGCAACGAGCACGAGCAAACAACAATTTAGCGGGTGCCATTTGGGAGGGCTCACTGGCAAGCGAGGCGGACGTTATGCGTCAGAGGTATCAAACAGAAATCGATGGTGCCGACCGCGAAATAAACAGGCTTCGAGAAGAACGAAATCGCATCCTAAGTGAATAATAAATAGTTAAAACAGGGAAAAGTAAATGTCGGCGTTTATCACAGAATCATTGTCCCGTGATGAGAAAATAGAGCAGATATTCGGGCTGCACTGGTTTGCCTGGGTCCCCGTAATTATTTGGGCAGTTCTAGGTTTCTTCACCTTTGGAATCACGCTGATCTATGCAGTATATAAAGGGCTGGTATTAAAGAACATGGAGCAGGGGGTAACTAATAAACGAGTTATTCTCAAGCGAGGAATTATCAGCCGTAAGACGGATGAAATTAAGCTTTCCGCAATTGAAACGGTTCAGATCGACCAAGGAATATTAGGCAGGGTTTTCGGATTCGGGACTGTCCGCGTCACCGGTCGGGGGATCAGCGATCTTAATTTCAAAGGCATCGATGATCCCATGAGCGTTAAGCGTGAAATCGAAAACTCGATATCGGCCTGACTGAAACCAGGCCAGAGCCGGCAGTAATGCCCAGGCGAACGCGACACCTGCCCAATGGTGTGACTGCAGTGAGAGAGCTGCTCCCCAAGAATAGAGACCTCGGTGCTCTCACAGCATCACTCAAACATACTGCGTCGTGGTCGGCAGGTCAGGGGCTTCCCCGATGATCTGTTCACCCTCGACCCACGCTTTTTTACCTGCCTCCACCAGCCCGCCTTTTAATCGTACCAATTGCCCATCGCGGCGGGTTGCCGAACTGGTGCCGTCGGTGTTGACCTGATCGATGGTCACGGTGTAACGCCCCGCGCGGGGTAGCAGCTTCTGGAATCGAGCCCAGGGGTTAACGGTTGCCATCTTTCAGCTCCAATTCGAGATTTTCAAGCGTGGTTTTCAGCGCGTCGGTTTTCGGGCTCAGTCCGTCATACTCGCAGACCGGGCAAACGAAGCAGCTCTCCGGAATGGCCAAGTTCATGCCTTCTATCAAGGCGTCCAGAAAGGCCCGCTCGGCTGGGGTGCAGCGTTCGGTGCGCTCTTGCTTGCTCATTGGTAATGATGCCTCTCTACCTTTATCGTTTGGATCACTCGGCCGGTGCCGGGTTTGCTGACACCCACACTGACACTGAGCACGTTGCCGCGCCAGGTGTTGGCGGGCTCCTGCGTGTCGCGGTACTCGATCACCATAGCAGGTTCGATCAGTCCGGGGCTGCCACTGGTGGGCAGCACGGTTTCAATGGTGACGATCTCCTGGTCGCCGCCTGCGGCGATGGCGGTCATACCCCGCTCGCGGCACTGGGTGGCCTCCACGTTCAGATCGTCGAATATATCGGGGGCGGCTTTGTCGCCCGCAGTGTCGCGGCGCACCACGTCCACGGCCACGCCATCGGTAATGCCGGATACAAACACCGCGTTGTATTCAGGCTGGGGCTCCCACTGGCTGGCGTAGCTGATGACCAGCGTGTCCTGCAGTATCGCGTCGATAAACTCGATGGGCTGGGCGTCGTAATCCCAGGGGCCTAGCTGTTTGTACCGGTGTTTGATGTGCAGCTCGTCGGTGTCCTGGTCGGGTACCACGATGGCCCCCTGGGCGCGGGCCAGTTCCGCGACCACTTCCATGGCGGTCTTGTCGTTCCAGCCCCACGCCCCTGATGGGATGACGTAATCGCTCAGCCCCTGCTGGCGGACGATGGAAAATCCGGTGTACTGCAACTGGTCGGTCATGACCTGGGTGGCGGTGCTCTGGCTGGTCACTCGTCCGGTCCGCTTGGGGGCGTAGGGGGCCGCCAGCAGCTGGGCGCGGGATACGCCGCTGATCTGATACGTTTCGCGGGCAAACGTCCGGTCTAGCCGGTAGCTCTCGACGATGAAGCGCCACGTATGCCCGTTAACGGTCGCGTCCACCTCGGCGGGGCCGTCAGCGGTCGGGCGGATCTGGTTCATGCTGGCGCGGTTCATAATGGTGCAGCTCATCGACCAGACAAAGCTGTCGGCGTCCAGGCTGATCCGCAAATCCTTGAAATCCAGCGGGGTGTTGGTGCTGACTTCAATCAGGCTGCTGGCGTTCATAATGATGTACGTCCTTTTGTTCTCGGGTTCCTCGGGCGGCTCGCCCAGGGGCGCATCGGGCTCAATGGCGCTGGGGAATTCGACCTCGGTGCCGATGCGCGGTTTTCTGTCCCAGGGGTGGACAGTGAGACCGTCGAGCGCGTCCTTCAGCGACCAAGCCGGTATGTCCGGCTGGCTGTCCACACTGCGGGTCGGGATGATCGGCGCTACCAGTATCGCCTTGGGCACCAGCTCGAAATCCACCACCAGCGCCCCGGGCGGGGTGTAGGGTGAGCGGTGCAGGTTCAGGGTCTCGGTCTGCTGGAGCTCCACCTTCTCCGGGGGTGGCGGCTGCCAGTTCAGTATGCTGTCGCTGGCCGTGTGCGGGCTGGCCACGTCGTGGGCCGGGGGCACGTTGAAGCCCTGCACCTCGCCGGTGTCCCGGGCGGGCAGCTTGTCCCAGGCATGGGCGCCGTAATCGCTGGCATCGTCCTGCGCGGTGTACTCGCCCCATTGCGCCCGCTCGGCGGTCAGGTCGAGGGGGGTGGCGGTGTGGCCACTGAATTGCCGACCCCGTGCGTCCTTCGGTGGTACTGGCCCCCAGGGCTTGGCATCGGCGGGCAGGGCGAGGCCGTGGGCCTGGGTGCTGCCGAACTGGCGCCCCCGCCCGTCCCTGGGTAACCCGTCGGCATGCGGCAGCAGTCGCCCCTCCGCCAGCTGCGGGCGAGCCTGGGCGCTCAGGTACCGGTGACCGACCGCCAGCGGCGGCTTGCGGTAAACGAAGCCGGTGCCCGCTGCGGCCAGGTCAAAGTCCAGCGCCAGCGGGTCGGTTACTGGGCTGTACGGTGTCCCCAGATCGAGGACAACCGCCAGCGGGTCGGCTTCGGGGGCGTAGGTCATCGGTTAGCCACTCGCCTTTTCCATGAAAAACTGGCGGGCCTCCAGCGTTTCCTCGGGGGTCAGTAGTCTGTCAATTATCAGCGCGCCGTAAAAACGACCCTCCATCAAGTAGGTTCCGCCGCCGAGAGAAAACAGCTCGTAATCGAACGTCGCATCCCCCGTGTACGCCTCCAGGGCAAGATTGTATGTGCCGGTGTTTACACCATTGATCTCGTGAGAAACGTCCGGCTCTCGGGCAGTGTTCACCGTTAGTTCAAGCAGGGACGCCTCCAGTGGGTCAACCTCCGCCGAGTGATGGTAATCCGCATACCGGGAACTATGAGACTGGGATTTCGCCGCGAAATAGCTGAACGTAAAACTGTTGGTTGATGGGCTGTCGTTGACGGCCGCGTAATACATTCCTCTGTGCGCACTGGTTCCCTGGTTTGCGCCCAGAAGGCCATGAGTCGTGCCGGCACTTCCGGTGGGATCTACCCACACGGACATCATGGTTGTCATGGCGGTTCCGTCATGCAAAAACCGCATGCCACTCTTTGAACCAGCTATAACCATGTAATGTTCGCCGTTCGCTTCTAGCCAGTGCCGCGTGCCGTCGGTCTGGTACACGGGGCGGCTGGCTTCGTCGTTTTGCAGAGCGTGGTTGTTTTGGCCGGACAGGTCTCTCATTAGCGCAACCCGCTGTCCGCTACTCGTCACCGGCATGGTTCCGTTGACGTCTTGGAACAGGGTAGACAAGTCGCTTACGTCGTACATGGCCCCTATATCATCGGCCAGGATAAGCTCCGCAGGCGTCCATACATTACTAACCGGCGCAAAGTTCGGGGACGGCTCTGTCGGTGGGGTGAAATACTCGGTATAGCGAGCCACGCCCTCGGTAATCCTTACCTCATCGATGTAGCCCTTGAAAACCTCGGACGTATCATGAAAAGCCCCAATCCACCAGGGCGCGGTTCCACTTGTGTCCACTGCGCTTTGCATACTGGCGACTTCTGAGCCGTCCAACCAGATCTTCGCCACGCCTTGGGCATCCCGGGTCGCCGCTACGTGGTGCCAGGACTGGCCGGTAACGTCCACAACACCCGCAGGCGAGTACAGCAACTCATCGTCGCCACCTGCGGCGCTCCGCATGTATAAAAGCAGGGACTGGTCAGAATTCACCCTGAGCACCAGAATCGGGTTAGGGTTCGATTGCGATTGAGCCGATACGATGCGGCCCGTTTGGGCGCCCTCAACCTTCATAAACGCTTCAAGTGTAAACGGACCGGAACCAATATCAGGGATTCGGTCCGTTTCCACCCGCGTGCCATTACTGCCGTCCAAGTGAACAGATCCCCCAAAAACGCCCCCGCTGGGTGAGATCGAGGCGCCTTTACGCGGTGTTATTACTGCTGGATTTTCCGAGATGTCCTCAAGGGTCGGCCCGTCCATTCTCATCAGAAGTGTAACCTTGCCCCAATGCGGGTCACCGGCCACGGTTACGGTAACTTCCGGCGCCACTGGCCCATGCACCATCGGGCGATAGAATGGCCGCGCAATCATGGCGGCGGTACCGTAGGGCTGACTGGTCTCGGTGTCCACGATCCAGACGGGCTCCTCTGCAGGCAGGTTGCCCGCTCCGGTGGTCTCCCAGACGTGGCCGTTCGGGGTGCTCGGATGCACACGGTCACCTACATTCACGGCCATATCAGGGGTAAATGGCATCCCATAATCGTCGAATGCGACCACAAACACCTCGTCGCCATACCCGCCCAGCAGATCGATCGAATACTCGCCGGTCTGCGGGTCGCTGGTGGCGTGGCCCAGGCTTTTGCTCAGATTGATGGTGGCGCCGTCGATGTCGTGAATAGTCGGGTCGTAGCCATAAGCGCGAACCTCGCGCTCAGCGGGGGTGCCGTCGATCTGAACGATGCCGGAGACCAGGGCGGTTTGGGGCGATACGATGTCTCCCGTCTCCTTCATTTTTTTAACACGTGGCAGACCGTCCACAATTTCCCAATAGTTATCAAAATCAAAATATTCGGGATAATTCGCCGGGTCAGCGGCTTGGGCGACAGTCAGGTTCACACCGACGAAGCTAGGTCCAGCGGATGCCCGGGTGGAGTATTCGCTACTCCAAACCCCAGAGTTTCGGTAGAAAGCCCCAGATCCGGAGCCGTTTGAAATGACGGCTGTCCCCCATGACCCGCTCGGAACAACGACAAACGTTGCGGTCTCACGAAAAATGCCCAGATTGGTCACATAACCCAGTAGGCCGGCGCCCCGGGAGCCTCCGTGGTTAGCAACACCAATGGCGCAAACGCGTTCAACTACAGCCGACCCATCAACGAGGCCCGCCAAGACGCCCCCATATTTGCTGCTGCTACCTCGGACGCCGGACTCGTTGGTGATTAGGTTAAGGTTTCTGACCTCCGCATAGGATAATAACTGGGAAAAAAAGCCATAATGGTCGGCGCCATCGGTGGCGACAACTTCCAGGTTGCTTATCGTATGCCCCTTGCCGTCTAACTTCCCATAAAAACGAAGCGGTGCCCAAGGCCCTGGAAGGGTGATGTCAGCGGCCAGTTCGTATATAGCGTGAGGGTCATTTACCATCGCAATCAGGTCTTCAGCGGTTGCTATAAGGTATGGACTTTGCGCTGTTCCTTTGCCTTCCATCAGTCTGCATCCCCCCTGTTCTGTGTAGCGAATTGGTCTTCTTCCTCCACCGCTCGGCCTGCAACGATGGTGCGGGCGACCCAGAACGGCGCCTGGCCGCCGTCAGTGTTAAACCGCAGGGTATTGCCACTGACCCAGCCGCTGCCCCAGCCCTCTTTGCGGACGGTGAAATAGGGCGCACCGGTGGCCAGGTTGGTGGGTGCCAGGTCGGTGGCGGTGTTGCCGGTGGCGACCACACCCACGGTTTCGCCGATCACCTCAAAGCCGCTGGAGCTGGTGAAGCGGATGGCCCAGCGTTCCTGTATCGCCCCCTGGTTGGTGACCTCGATGGGGTGGCTGACCAGATTGTATTTGGCAGTGGTGTCGTTGCCGATCAGTTCGTCAGACCAGACCCCGCTCCAGGCCTGCTGGTGGAATGTGTTGTGTGCTCGCGCTCTGAGGTCGCCGTAAAGAAGTGCGGCGCTGGCGATGGTGTCGCCTGCGGTGTAGTCCTGGGACAGCGGAATGTTCAGGCTGATCTGCCCGCCGATCTGCACGTCGGTGGCCAGCCCCATGTCCTCGACGCGGTTGTACACGGTCAGCGGTTCGGTCACGGCGTTGGCCTCGTCGTCCACCAGGCTCAGCGGGTCGGCGAGGGTCAGGGTACCGGCGTCGGTGTCCAGGGTGTACTGATCCGCCGCCAGCCGGTTGCCGTTGGCCCCCTCCGCCCACACCTCGGCCTGATTGACGCGCCCGAAGTCGATCACCTGGCCGGGGGTGGCGGTGACCACTTCCTGCTGCTGGGTGTTGCTGACGACGATCACGTCGCCCAGGTTAAACTGCGGCACCCGTCCGTCGCTGGGTAAGCGGGTCGCATCGAGGCCCACCAGCGAAGCGTCCAGCGGCAGAAACGAGTAACTGACCGCGCTATACCGCACGGTGCCGGGGATGATCGGCTCGCCGCCCCACTCGATGGTTACCAGGCCGGTCTGGGTATCCACGAAACCGGTTACCCCCTCGGCCCCGCTCAGGTTGCCCGCGGTGTCGGCGTTCAGGATCAGCTGGGCGCCGGTGATGTCGGTGGCGTTGACGATCAGACTGCCCTCGCGCAGCGGCGCGCCCGCGGTGCGGAATATCGTCTGATTGGCCGGGGCCTGGCCCAAGGTCGTCAGGCACGACACCAGCGTGACCGGGGTGCTGGTGGGGGTGCTGGCCGGGTAATCCTCCAGAGTCACCAGGCCGGTGGCGTAGTCGATGCTGCCGACCGCGGTGCCGCCGTTGGTGACCGGTGACCAGTCCTTGATGATCGCGCCGTTCTGGTCTCGGTACTCGGTGCCGCCCAACTCGAAAATCACGCTGTTGGGCACGATGTGCCGGTTGCTGGTCGGGGTCAGGTCGATGGTCAGCCCGGGGATGGGGCGCGTCGTGCTGCGCACCTCCACCGGATCGCCCGGGTCGGCCCAGGTGATGCTGGCGCTGGTGTCGGCGTAGGTCTCGGTGGCGGTGCCGGTGTCGTTCTGCCAGTAGTTGCCGCTGCCGAACCGGGATTTTTCCCTGTAAACCTTGTAGACGTAGCCTTGGCGGGGGTCGAGACTGATGGCGCCGGTGGCGTAGTTCACCGTACCCAGCGACGCGCCGCCCTTACTGCGCCGCAGGTTGCCCGCGCCGTCGTCGGTCAGTGTGACCTCGATGGCCTCGTGGTTGATTGTGTCCGACTTGCCGGAGCCGCTCAGGTGAATCCACTTTTCGGTGATCCGCTGCAGAGTGATCTGGATGCTCACCGACCCCTCGCGCATGGCCGCGCTGGGGGTGTAGTCGGTGCTGCCGGGCTCGCTCAGGGTGAATGAGTCGGCGACCTTGTTGGTGCCCTGCCAGTCCTGGTAATCGATGGTGTAATCGCCGTCGCTGGGCGTCGGGGCCGGGTTGGGGTTGATGAAGATCAGCCCCGTTGAATAGCTCACCGTGCCGCTGCCGTCGCCCGTCAGGTTGCCCGCGCCGTCGTCGGTCAACGTGTACGGCTGGCCGCCAGTGTTCCAGTTAACGACCACGCTGCCCGGGGACAGGCTGCGCTTAATCGAGGCGCTGGCGTAGTGATAGGTTGCTGTTCCCATGCTCATGCTGTGATCCCTTATGCGGCGAGTTCGCCGACCTCAAAACGGATGGTGGGGGTGTCGGTGATTGTGGCGCCCGCTTCGATGACCGACCCCTGCTTTTCGCCCCAGGCGATGATGATGTCCGTACCCGCATCGGGCAGCGCCGCGAGGGTGAACGATGCGGTGCCGGTGGCGAAATCGAGGGTGCCGGTACCGTCGCCCGCCAGCGTCCCGTCGCCGACCTCACGCAACAGGTACCAGCTGCCCTGCGCGCGGTATTCCACGGTCAGGGTGGCGGCGATGGCGGCGGGCTCGGTCTGGTACACCCACGTCAGCGAGCGGGTCTGTTGATTGACCTCCAGCTTCGCCTGCTTGGTCTGCTGGTTGACGGCGGTGCCGGGGGTAAACTCCAGGGTGGTGGAGTAGTTGACGCTGCCACCGGTGTAGACCGCGCGGATCTCGCCGTTCAGGTAATCGACGACGGACTCGTCCTCGTCCAGCCGGGTGTTGCCGCTCACGTGCTCCAGCCGCCCGCCGCGGTCGATGTAGGTGCCGTTGCTGCCGGTGATTTTCAGCGTCCCGGGCACAATGGCGCGGCCGGTGTAGTAAATGCCGGCGCCGTTGCCGTCGGTCGTCACTCCCGTGATGTTGCTGATGGTCACAGTACCGGCGCTGGTGGGCCGGATGATCGCCGCCTGGGCACCGGCCGCTCGGTCGGTGATGGCGTTCTCGGACTGGGCGCTGGGCACCAGGGGCGAATAAGCGCTTTTCACCGTGATGGTGCGGTCGCCCGACTGCGCCGGAAGCGCTAGCGGGGATGCCCCCATGTACCGGGCAGCATCGGCCACCTGCGTTTGCAGGATTTTGGTGTCGGGGTTCCGGTTGCCGGTGGGGTCGGGGTCGCTGCCGGTGATCTCGGCCTGCAGCGGCTGCGCCAGTTCGATGGTGTAGGCTTTCAGGGTGTAGCGGTGAAAGCTGCTACCGCGGTCCTGAACAAACACCTGATCTTCGATGTCCACGCCGGTGACCCGCACGTATTCGTTATCGTTGCCGCTGTTCAGCACAAAGATCTGGCCGGGTTCCGGGTCGCGCTGGTTGTGCGGGAACGCGAGCGCCTGAATGGCGCGCTGGCCCTCCAGCTGACGCCCCCAGATCCAGAACGGCGCCTCGCTGCTGGCGACCACGTAGCTCTCGATCCGGTCCTGGGCGTCCGTGCGCCGGTCGGTGTGGCTGCCGGTGGTGAATAGCAGGGCGTGAACGTTGGGGTCGGCGGGCAGCTGGCTCAGCACCGTGTGGGCGCCCAGCAGCGTGTCCTGGTTGGCGGCGTTGATGAATAGGTAAAGTTTGCGGAGGTTCACGCGGCCATAGACCCGATCCACTCGCGATATATCGGGAAAGGTGTTGTTGATCTGGCCGCTGACGACCAGGCGGCCACTCATGCGCCCGCCGCCGTCGTCGGTGTCGGCCATGGCCTCGGATTCTGCGAGAACGATCTGGTCGCTGGTAATAGTCACGGGGTGATCTCCATTAAATTCACGGTGATGGCGTAGTAGTGTTCGCTGCCGGGGTTGGCCAGTCGGCGGATAGGCCTGGCTTCTATAGCCGGGCGTCGAAACATTACAGAAAAGCTCCGACCCCATAGCGCCAGCGTCATAAGCTGACCCGGGGTTTTGGCCAGGTCATACAGGGCCTCGACTGTGGAGCGCTCCACCCACACCTCGCGGCCGCCGTACAGGGTGATGGGGCGCCCGTCCTGGCGCTCACCCTCCTGGACCACCAGGTTACCCGCCAGGCTGTAATCGGTGCTGTGCTCGACCGGTGTCCAGTCGAACTCGTCGCGCCAGTCCAAGTCAGGCGGCAGGTCGATAACGGTCACCCCGTTGGTGATGCTGATTTCGAGGCCCATCAAATACTCCTTAACCCGGCTTGCTCCAGTATCGTTAGCAGGCCCTGCTCGTCGTCGGTCAGCACTTCGGTCTGACGACCTCCGGGGGCCTGCAGGACGATAGTCTGGCGAGGGGCGCTGGCCTGGCTGTTCTGGTTGTTGGTGGTGGTGCTGCGCTGGCGCTCAAACTGCTGCCGCTCCCGCTCGGCTTGCTGTTGCTGGCGGGCCCGGTCTGCGGCGGCTTTCTCGCGCTCGTTCTCGGCCTCGCGTCGGTTGCGCTGCTCTATCTCGTTGATTTTTTCCAGCTGCTGCAGGGCCTTGTAATAGTCGGCCGCGGCGGCGTCGGCGCCGGCCTGGCGGGCGGCCTCCAGCTCTTTCTGGAGGCGGCCCCGCTCGGCTTCGTATTGGATCTGTTGCGCCCGTTCGGTGTCGCCCTGAATGTCCGCCAGCCGCTGTTCCAGCGAGCTCAGGGTGGACTCGGCGCTGGCGTTCAGGCTCTCCATTTTTGAACGGGCTTGATCGATGGCCCCCTGCAGACCCGCCAGGCGCTGGCTGTCCAGCAGGTTGAATTTATTGGCAGCGGTGGCGGCAATGCGGTTGAGCTGGTCGAGCGAATAACTACCATCGTTTACTCGGCCGGCCAGTTGCTCCATGGCCACGGCCTGCTCGTAGAACTCCTTTTTCACCTGCGAGGCCGCCAGCGCGGTGTCGGCGAACCATGACGCCAGGCTGCTATTCATGAGGTTGCGCCGGGCGGCGGCGAGCTCTTCGGTCCGCTGACGGGCTTGCTCCAGGGCCTCGGTTGCGCTGACGCTTTCATCCACAAAAGCATTGCTGCCGATCTTCTCTTCAAACAGGTTGCGGGCGGCAGCGCTCAGCTGGGTGACGGACTCCCGAGCGGCGGACAGGGCTTTGCCGAAGGCGTTACCTAGTGCCTCTCGGAATTTTTGGGCCTCTTCTGCAGCCTCTTCCTCAGCGTCTTTAAGCTCGTCAACTTCCTCTGCCAGCCTCTGGGTTTCTTCGGCCAGCCGTCGGGTGCTGTCCGCGGCCTTGTCCGCCTTGTCGGACAGCATGTCGCCAGCCTCTTCCGCTTGTCCTTTAACTTCGAGCAGCGCATCGCGCAGGCTTAGGTTTGCGGCGGTTACCTCCAGGGCCTTAACGGCGGCGGAGTCGCCGGAATTGATCACGGAGGTGGCGTAGGCCTGGAATGCTTCCTTTATCTCGCGCTGGGTAGCGGTACCGCTTTGGGTAATTTGTTCAAACGCGGCTTTGGCTTTTCTGGTGGTCTCTTCCAGTTGGGCCTGACTGGTAACGCCCAGGTCTTTGTAAGCATTAGCGAGCGCTTCCGCGTTGTTGGTGGCGATTTCAGTCTCTTTTCCTGCCTCTTTGGCATCTTCCGCCAGGCCTAAAATGGCATCACCCGACTTTCGGGCTTGTTCTTCGACTTTCTTTAACTGCTGCTCGGCAGGGATGAAGGCAGTAACCACGCCTTTGCCCGCTTCCAGGGTTTTGCGACCGTACTCAACTGTTTCTTCAGCTAATGCGGCAGTGGTAGCTCGAGCCGCTTCTGCCTTGGCCTTTATATTGTTGTATGCCTCGTTACTGACTACCCCTATCTGGTTGAGTGCCCACGTCAAGCCCTGGGCCGCGCTCATCAGGTTTGAGAAGCTGACAGAAAGGAAGGTAACGAATGTTGCAACAACTGTTCGCAACCCGTTAAACACGGCCATCACGCCACTGCTAACCGATTTAACCGTATTCCAAACGCCGGTAAATCCAGCAGATATCGACTCGGTGTTACTGAGTAGGCTGGTTGCGAGATCTTCGCCCCATTTAACTAGGTCACTGAACATCTGGATCAGCTTGTCACCAGATCCGGACTGGTCGAACAACTCCATAACCCGATTAGTGGCTTCACCAACGGCCGGGGCCAGCTCAGCGCCGATTCGACGGGTCAGGCCGAGGATTTTGGTATTGATCGCGTTATAAACGTCGTTGGCCTTGTTGAGCCTGTCCAGTTCCTTTTCGGAGTAGATCGCGCCTGCCTGCGACGCCTCTTCAGCAATGGCCCGCAGCCCAGCGGCGTTGTTCTCCAGCAGCGGCTGCATTTTTGCGGCGTCAGCGCCCAGGGTTTTCAGCAGCCCGACCTGATCGCCTTTGGGCAGTGTTTCAACTGCGGCCGCCAGCTTTATCATCTGCTGGTCCGGGGCCAGGCGGCTGAACTCTTCGATGTCCATGTTCAGGGCGTCGAACACCTGGGCCGCTCGGCCAGAACCGGTGGCGGACAGGCGGCCCAGGCGCTCGGTTACGCTGCCCAGCATTTTGGCCACGCCGTTGCCGGATATGCCCACCCGGTCGCCGGCGATCTGCCACGCTTGCAGGGCCTCGCGGTTGACGTCGATTTCGTTTTTCGTATTGGTGAGCTCGTCAGCGACAGCGGCCTGGCTTTTTGAAAATATGGTCAGGGTGGCCGCGGATGCACCCACGCCCGCCACAATGCCGGCCGCGGCGGTGGCCACGACTTTTAGGCCAGAGCCCAGCTTGCCCAGCAGGCCGGCGGACTTTTCGGACTCTTTGCCGAGTTTTTCAGTGCTGTCGGCGGCTTGGTCGGTGCCCCTGCTGACGTCTTCGGCGGATTGTTTGACGTTGCGCAGCTCGGCGGCCATCTCGGACGCCTGGCCATTAACACCTTCGATCTCTTTATTGATGCGGACCTGTTCACTGGCCAGATCCTTGGTGCTGATGCCGGCACCCTCCAGTGCCCCGCGCAAGTCGTTCAAGTTGCGGTTGTTTTCGACCCAGGCGGAGCTGGTAGCGGCGGCCGCTTTCTTGGCACGCTCGAACTCCAGGGTCTGGGCGCGGGTGGGGGCCTCTGTTTCGGATAATGCCTTGCCCAGCTCGGTGGCGCGGGCGCGGGCGGCCTGCTGTTGATCGGCCAGTTCCTTGGTTTCGCGTTTGAGCTCGGCGAACTGGGTCACCAGCCCCTGCTGCTCGCGCAGGTCGGTTAGGCGCTCCGCCAGCCCCTGCATCTCTTCTGAGGTTTTCCCCAGGCCGTCACGCAGAGCGGCGGAGTTATCGGGCAATTCGACACGGCCGGACTTTTCCAACTCCTGCAGATCGCTGATCAGGCCCTCAACGCTTTTGAGCCCATCGACCGCTGCAGAAATCAAAAGATTGACGCGCTCGTCGTTTCCTCCGGCCATGCCTTATCCGCCTCCGTTTAGATCATCGCCATTTCTTGGAACTTACTCAGACCGGCGCCGGTGCGGGTCTCGTCCGCCAACACGGTACCGGCGAGGGTGAGCTCGGCGAAATCATCGCCGCCATGGCGCTGGAACCCGGACGTCGGCGACAGCTTGATGCGGAAATAGGTCGCGTGCATCGGGTTGCCACCATCCACCGCGTTCAGACCTTCCCAGCGCAGTTCGTACAGCTGCTGCGCGGCAGTCAGCGCCTGGATCAGGTACTGGGGATTCCGCTGATAAGAAACCTTTAGCTGCTTCTCTTCGTTCTCATCGGCAAATGTGATGTTGACCGGCTCGTCCTTGATGCGGATGCCGTGAGGGGTCCGGTCGTAATCGTCGCCCTCGACCAAAGAAACCGGGGTCTCCGCGTCGGTCGCGACGGTGATGGCTTGGTCGGGGTCGGGAATGTAGCGGAGGCCCACTCGGGCTCCTGACCACGCGCTCACCACCTCGTCGTTGACGGCCTGCTCTCCGACCAGATCCGCGTTGGCCAGAAATGCGGCCGCGAGGTTCTGCGGGGTGACGTCGTTACAGGTGGCCTCGAACGTAAACGAGGTGACGCGCTCGGTTACGTCCAGCTCGCCACCGGCGGCGGTGGTGTAGTCCTGGCGGGATTGCCGGTCGATCTCGATTGACTCACTGAACCCAGTCACGTTGCCAAGCTCGAACGGGCGACCTCCGCCGATGGGGCGGAGAATGAAACGGCCACGGCCCTGGTAACCGCGGGTTGTAGACTGTAATGCCATGGTGAAATCCTCTTATGGCTGGGGTTTTGTTGTCAGAACGTAACTGACGGTTACCGTGTGCAGGACACCGGCGATGTTTGACCCACCAGCGGGGGGTTGATATTCCCCGCCGGAGATCTCTATATTCATGGTCCCCGGCAGCTCATCGATGCCGGTCAGTCCGGACAGGGCGAGCGCGATGTCCTCGTCCAACCCGTCCAGCTCTGGTTCGTAGTCTCGATCAGCCGCATCCACCAGGCCGATGATTTCGAGTTCGCGGGTTTTGCGAACGGTGCGCGGTTTAACGGCGGCGTTAGCGCTGGACGATGTGCTGACAGCAATCATTGGCAGATCGGTCTGTTCGACCTGCAGCAGCTCGGCCCGTCCCCGGGTTACCCTCAGTCCGGCGTCGGTGTGGAACCCACCGGCCATGGTGATCGCCTCCAGCGCCTGGATTACCCGGTCGGAAATCTCGGTACCCCGTGCGATCATCGTTTGTTCTCCTGCTGGTTGGCGTAGGCCAACTGGCTTTTGTACTCCGTCACCAGATTTCGACGTATATCTGGCCGCAAATCATCCCGCACACCCCGGAACACTTGATCGACTGATGGGCCATACAGGTGCTTGATGTCCTTGCGGCCGGGGCCAGTCCGAACGAACACCCCCATCTGGCCGGACCCCTGCAGCGGAACCATGAACGCTTTGCGCATTTTTTTGCGCCCGCCAGCCCGCCGGACTGCTACAGAGACCCCCGCCTGCTTTCTTCCCGGGGCGATAGCGCGAACACCGTCACCACGGGCCCCGGCTGCAGCTCGGGCCATTTGCTTGGACCCGTACCGAGCTAAGCGGGTGGGGCGCTTGCGCCCGGAGATCACCGCCTCGGGGTTTTTGGCGGTGGCTTTCTGGGTGATGGTCAGATTCTGGTTAACGTAGGCGGCGGGCAAGCGCACCTGTTCGCGCACGGCCTTGCTGGCCGCGGTGCGGTATTTCGAGGCCACCCGGTTCACGGCGCGAAACTGCGCCCGCTCGGCCGCGCGGACCGTGCCCTGTAAGAACTTGCGGGCCTGGCTGAACTGGCGGCGGTCTATCGTTAGGCTCATCTCAGCACCAGTTTTATCATTACGCGCTCGTCCTCGCGGCCAGGCAGCTGATAGTCCACCCGGTAATCCTTACCACCGACATGGACCAGGGCGCCGGGCTTGATGGGCGGATACTCACCCACCAGCACGCTGATGGTCATACGGGTCTCGACCACTTGGTCGTATCCGGGCAGCTCGACAACCTCCATAGAGGGGATGGCCCGATGGTCGGCGCCGTTGTACTGGATCGGCTCGCCGAATGCCTCCATACAGCTCTCAGCGGTCAGTCTTGCAACATCGATCATCGGTTTATGCTCTCTATAAGCCGGTCCAGCTTGCCGCTTATCAGCCGCAGGTCGGTTTTCATGTCGTCCAGCTGCTTTTCGGTGCGCAGCTGGTCACGGGCTTGTGCCTGCCGGATGCTCTGGATTGAAGTTTCATTCAGAGAGATCCGCTCGTCCTGGCGGGCCTGATCCTTGGCGGCAGTCCAAGCTAGGCCCAGTAATGTTACGAATATTACGGCGGGCAGCCTCTTGTCCACGTACCAGCCGCTTGGGCTTTCTGTTGCTTGTTCTCCGCTCATGAATACACCTTGCCCGACTGCATGATGCTGGCCAGTTCGACGGATCTGTTCCCGACCTGAGCCGCCCATTTTGAATCAAGCATCTCGCGTGCAGCGGCGGCGTAATCCCTGCGTCCAATGGCGCGCCACATGCGGCGGAACCCCATCAGGCCGTTAAATCCGAGGTTAAAACACATATTCGCGATTACGGTCTGGCGCACCGGGTCCAGCCCCCGGTATTCGGCGACCGTGACCAGGTAGCGCTCCACCTCGTCGATGTCGTTTTTCAGCATCAGCTCGGCCTCGTCCTGGCGGATTCCGATGTCATCCAGGTTGCGTCCGTAGCCGACCGTAAGCTTGCCCACCGTGTCGAGATAGGGCTTATATTTCAGGCCCTCATGGCGGGCCAGTTGGTCTTTCAGCAGTGCTCGATTCACCGGATCCCCCTCGTGATTGGTGGTCTTTGTCCAACGCCCTGCCGAAGCAAGGCGCTGGGAAAAACCACGTATTAGGCGCTGAGCCGCACCAGCCCGGTGCCTGATGGGTTGACCGCCGCTGCGGCAGCGTGACCGATGAGCGTGTTATCCGTGGAAACGGTCGTGGCTTTGCTGCCGTCCCAGTAGATTTTTGCGCCTTCGGTCCACGCCTGCGCCGAGGTTTTCGGCAGGCTCCATACACCGGTAAGCTGGCCCTCGAAAGCATCGCCCGCCTCGGCCTTGTGCAAGGCCACCGCGAACAGATCACCGACGAGGTACCCGCCACCGGAAACGACACCGCCGGCCGGGGCGGTGAGGGTCAGCACCTGACCCGGTTGGATGAAATTGTTGGCCATGGTCTGATCCTCTTATTTGCCAGCGTTAAAAGCGGCGCCACGGTAGTCCAGGGCGGCCACACCAAAATCGTGGCGGACTTTGTACTTGGTGCCGTCTACGTCGAAGCCCTGCTGCATCTCCAGGTAGGGCTCCTGGTTGCCATCGAGGAAAGCAACCTCGATTACCGGCGCCTCGTCAGGGGATGCGAAGGCGTAATAACCGGTACCGGCCAGGCGTGGGGTGTCGATCACGTCGGAGAACAGACCGCGCACCATGTTGGGCTTTTGAATCTTGCCGCTGGTGTCGGGGTCGTACTCGGCGCTATTGATCACGCGCGCCGTGCCGCCCAGCCCCATCGGGACCAGCAGGTTCGCCGGGCGCAGGTCGAGGAAATCGTGGTCGCCGATGTCTTTCTGGCTGGCCATCAGCACGCGCAGGGCCTCCAGGCTTTCCACGGACAGCGCGGCGCCGGTGCCGATGTTGTTGTGATCCGCATGGAACAGGCTCTTTCCGTCGTCCATGGTCGGGCCTTTCCCGCCATTTTCCGCCAGCAGGGCATAAACGGCGGCCTCGATGGTGCGAGCGGCCGCCCGGCCCAGCATATTGGACAGCCCGATGAAGGCGCCCAGGTCGTCGTTTACGATGGCCTTGCGGGTCAGCGCGATGATGTTGCCCACGGTGTCGGCCTGAATGCTGGCCTTTTCACCGTCGGGGATGGCTTTTTGCTTGAACTCGCCGTGCTCGTTCAGGGCGTCCAGGTTGCCCAGACTGCCCACGCGGTAACGGCTGTGCGCGCGGAAATCGCTTACTGAACCGGTGGCGCAGAAACGCGACCAGGTATCAGAGGCGGAGGCGTAGGCGGTTTGGAGGGTTTTGTGCATGGCGTCTTCCAGAATCACCGGGAAATCGCTGGTGCCCTGGGTGAATGCGTTGGCCACAATTTCCATCTGATCCAGGCCGCGGGTGCGGGACCCGGACGCCTCCAGCGAATCCTTGGCGATGTCGAGCAACTTATACCCGCGGTATGGGTTGTTGCGGTCGGCTTTGACCCCGGCAATACCGGCCCGGGCCACGATGGCCTCGACCGCCGCGGCGCGTTTTACGTCGCGCTCATCCTCGACCACGGTCACGCGGCCCTGAATGGGGGCGGCGTCTTCCGCCAGCTTGGCCAGGATCTTTTCGCCGGCCTTCTCGGCAGTAATGCTGAAATCATCGAGACAGGCGGCTTTTAGCTCGTCCAGATCGTCGCGACCTTTGAACATGTCAAACTTGGCGTTGATTCCGGCACGGCGCGCGGTCTCTTCCTGCTGCAGACGGGCGCGGATCTCGTCCTCGGTTTGGGCTTTGGCCTGCGGCTCAACCGCCGGCTGGTTTACGGGATCAGGCATAGCTGGTTCCTCTGGTTTACGTGCGGCGGTTACCGCGGTTTGGGTTTGTTTGGCGAATCTCGGAAAGCGGGACAGATCGAAAACTTTTTCGATGCTGGCCGCGATGGGTAGGGCTTCGGTTACCTGGTTGACGTAGCCGGCGGCTTCAGCTTCAGCGGCTGTAAACCAGTGATCTTTCCCGTCTTCCATCAGCGCCATAAACTCTTCGGGATCCTTGCCTGTTCCCTCGGCATAGGCGGCGGCCATGGCCTGAGCGTGCTTGTCCATAACGTCGGCCATCTCGCGCATGTCGGCGGCGTTGCCCATACTGAAGCCCCAGGGCGCATGGATCATGAACAGGGCATTGCTGGCCATGTTCACAACGTCGCCGGCCATGGCGATCAGGCTGGAGATACTGGCGGCAATGCCGTCGATCTCAGTGGTGACGGTGGCGGGGTGGCGCTTGAGGGCGTTATATATGGCCAGGCCGTCAGAAACCGACCCGCCGGGAGAGTTTATGCGCAGAGTGATAGCGTCGGCATCGAGCGCCGCCAGATCCTTGACGAACGTGGCGGCTGTTGTGCTTTCGTCGTCCCAGCTGTCGCCAATGTCGCCATAAATAAATATCTCGACGGCATTGTCGGCGCGGGCCTTGATTGAAAACGGGTTGTGCTTGGTGGACATGACGGCATCCCTAGATTTTTGGATGCTGTCAGGTTCTCAGATGGGACGCGACATTTTTACCGGGGACATGTCGCGATCTGCATTAATCGTCGTCGTCCGCGTGCATATTCTCGCTGATCGTCTTCCATGCCGCGTCAGAGTCGAACACCAGGCCGCGGGCCTTAGCGTCCTGGCGGAATTTATCGATCTGATCAAGCACGTCCAGCGGGTTTACGCCACGCTTGCGCATAACCTCGGCCTCCGAGGCAAAGCCCGCACGTACCAACTCCGTCCAGGCCTTCGCTTCTTTAAGCGGATCGATCCACGGCATGGACTGGCCAATAAACAGCGCATCGTTGGCGGATTCGGGGCTCATGCCGCGCGGGATCGGGACCACACCGGACAGATCGGCAGCCCTCACGAAACCCTCCCAGATGGGCTGGACCATGTTGCCGACGAACTCGTCGGTCAGAGTGGCGTAATTCACCCACTGCTCGACCAGTTCCTGTCGCTGCGACGAGAATGTGCCGTTGTAGTCACGGGCTACGCTGCTGTAGGTAGCACCCACGCCGGCGGCGAGCGCCTTTAGCTGGCCCTGACGGAATGTGATCAGGTTGGGGTTCGGGCGTTTCGAGTCGATCATACCGATCTCTTCGCCGATCTCCAGGGTGTCGATTATCGTCCCGGGCTGCATGCTGATCTCGCGGGGCTCGATGTTGCCCTCGATGTCCCTGGGCAATGTGTCAGGATCGAGCATCTCAGGATTGCCGCGCTTGACGTAGGCGGTCAGCAGGGCGGAGATCTTGGCGGCGACGCGCTCCGATTCCTCGTAATCCTTTATATCCTCCAGGCGAGTGATCACACTGGCGAATTCGGACACGCCACGCACCTGGCCGATACGGTCGGTCGATGCAATGTGCAGGACTTTATCGGCGGTGATCCGCTTCATGTCGTCCCGACTGCTGGACAGCATGACGATGCCGTCGGTGGGGTGGTTTTTGTGAACCCAGTAGGCGCGAGGCCTGCCCCATGCACTCAGCTCTATGCCCTGACGGACCCCCAGCCTCGTGTCGTTAAAAAACGGCACCATGTCCGGCTCGAACATCTCCAGCGAAAACGGCACGCTTGACCCGTGGGTAAGCGCCGGCACCGGGCCGGTGAGCATCTGCGCGAAACTTTCGCCATCCCTGATCCATGTGTTTGCCAGTAACCGCTGGACCCGGGCCCAGTGGTATTGACCGGTCACCTCGGGTTTCATCTGCCACTCGCGCCATGCGTCCAGCAGGGCCTTGGCGTAATCCTTGTGAACCTTGCCGTCGCTGCTGCGGGGCTGGGGCTCGATGCCAATGCCCTTGGGGCCGACGATGTTGGTGGTCAGGGTGCGCAAAATACCGCGGGTGATGTCGTGGTTTTGCTCCAAGTGGCGCACCTGATTGCGGATGGCAACCGCGCCCTGGAATACTTGCACGTTGGGGCCGCCAGAATCGCGGCGGAATTTTCGCGTGCGCGACGGCTTTGCGGCTTCGTAATAGGCCTGGATCCGGCGGGCATTCATGCGCCTGATGCCCTTTTCGGGGCTCAGCCAATTGACAAGGCGATCAGGGAGGGTGGGGGTTACTGGGTCGGCCATCAGTCCAGCCTCGCGACGGAGAAGCCCAGGCCGCCAATGGTCGGAGCCCGTGACGCGCGGCTGCGCTCGGCGTTTACTCGCTGCTCCCACTCTTTCCGGCCCCGGATGATGTCGGGCAAGTCTGACATCGATACCCGCCGGCCTTCAAACTGGAATTCCCGGCCCTGCAGCACGGCGGCCTCAGCGGCAAGATATTTGGCAAGCATTTCTGTGGCGGTTGGGGTCGTCATATTCGGCACCTATCAACGGAGGGTTTCACACTATCGCGCCCCGACCGACATTTTTACCGGGGCGGTGTCGTTGTTTTGCACAATGCGCTCCACTTGGCGGCGGCTCAGGCTGTACTTTCTCGCCAGTTCGTCCAGGTTGTTGCCCCTGAACGCGGCGCGAATGGCCCGGTTCCTGACGCTCAGATTCGGCCCCGGTATGTAGACGTGGCCGCCGCCGGCCTCCCGGCGAACCTCGGCGGCTAACTGGTCCGCCAGCGCCGCGGCTGCTGATTCCGTCAGCGAGAATCCCCGGATAATTGCGGCCGTCAATATGCGGTGCAACTCCACGGCGGTATCAGTGTCGCGGTTGAGGTCGCTAATCATAGCCGTCCACTCCATTCAGATTTCCCAATGGCTCGGGGCTTGGGCGCCCTTCGTGCTCTAGTACCGGGCTTTCTCGCCCGTCGTTCGTCAGTGCTTTCTCGTTCGGAGTTATGCTCGATCGGTCTGGCCCAGGGCTGCGTCGGGGCATCCCAGTTGATCCGATCCGCACCCAGGTGCAGGGCGCCCGCCCAGATCATGGCGCACAAGTCGATGGCTTCGTTCCGGCGGCGTACCTTCCGCCACTTTCCGTTAGCCTCGCGCACCTCGGCGCGCATCTCGTCCCAGAACGCCGCGCCCAGCCAGGTGGGAAAGTGCAGGCGGGCGGGGCCGCTGGTGGCCCGGCGGCTGGCGTTGTAAACGGCGTCTTTCAACAGGTTCGGATTGCAGAGCAGCTGGTGAACGTCTTTGCGGGACTCGTCACCAATGCGGGTGCGGCGCAATATCGCCGCGGACGGGGCGCTGCCGCCCTTGTATAGCCTCGCCTTGTCGCCCAGGCCCTGCCGGCGAAGACGGCGCCACCAGCGTTTCGCGTTCTCGGTCACGCCGTCCTCTCCGCCGGAGTCGCACACCAGCAGCCGCACGCGGAGCTCTTGGCGGTCCTGGGTGGTCCGATAGGTGGAACCCAGCACCCGCTCGGTGAGCACGTCCCAGTCTTCCGGGTAGCTGGCCGGATCGATGGGGGCCATCTCGCCACCCACGCCGGTGCGGGCGCTCTCGGTGATGTCGAAACGGTCCACCAGCCACTGCTCCATCTGTGGCCCGAAGGCGTGAACCTGGACGACGAAGCGGGCGCTCTGACCGCCTTGCACGTCAGCGCTGGCAACCAGAAAGCGGGCCTGCTCCGGCACCACGTAGCGCGGGAAATCTTCGGCCATGTCCGCCAGCTCGCCGCGTCCGGTCTCTTCACGCACCGCCATGGGCAAATAGGGCATAGCCTGGTCGGTGTTGATGGTGACGCGCAGTGATTCCTCGTCGCCGGCGGTGGAGTAGCTGCGCAGGGCCTGCAGGTAGCGCAGAAGCAGGTTTTCCCATGACTGATAGGCCGCGGCGGCCCCGCCCAGCCAGAAACTGGCGATGTTTGACTGGATACCGCCGTCGGATTTCAGGCCGCTCTTGCTGATCTCCTGGCCGTCGCGCAACCAGTCGCCGGCCACCAGCATGCGGTGTTTTTCGCGGGCGTCGGAGCCGCTGCCGCAGTGGGGGCAGAACACCACCGCGTGCTCGACGGCCAGGGCGTTCAAGTCGGCAGAGCGGACGGTTTTTAATAGGTCGTTTTCGCTGGGCAGGCTGGCGAACAACTCCAGCCCGGGTTTCACTTGGAAAAACTCGCCACAGTGCCCGCAGGGCCAGTAATAGCGGCGGCGGTCGCCACGGTTGTAAATTCCCAGGATGCCGCCGGCGGGCGGGGCTTCGTGCTCGGTTTCCAGCCTGAAATTCGGGTCAGTGATCGGCTTGCCGGGTGACGACTCCACCATGCACATGCCGCGTGACAGGTAGGTGGTGGTCCGCTTTAATCCCAAGGCATAGGCGGAGCCTTCGCCGTCCACGTTGTCGGGCATGCGGTCGTAGTCCGTCAGGGCCACATAACGATAATCACTACCGGACAGCTGCGAGGCAGACGGCCAGCCGATTTTCAACCACATGCCATGCCGGAAAAGTTTGTCGTGGGTGTTGTCGTCGTGACCGCGTGCGCTCATCAGATCGGACATTTTCGGGCTGTTACGGATGGCCCGGTCGATCCTGGTTTTCGAGTAATCGCGGGCCTTGTCCTGGGTCATCTGCACGACGAGCATATCGCCGGGGTCGCAGGTGACCGCGTAGGTAACCCAGGCATCCAGCAACCCCATGGTTTTGCCGGATCGGGCAGGGCCGACGAATATCACCGCTTCGTGTTTGCGGCTGGCCAGGGTGTCCATGGGCTCGACCATGTAGGGCGTTTCGGCGGCGGACCAATAGCCGGTATACCCGCCGGGCTGGACAATCCGCAGCGACGAAGCGGCACCATCCGAAACCGACACCCGTTTCGGGGGCCTGAAGGCCTCCGCGGCACTGGTGATGATCGGCAAAGCCGTGCCAAAACTGCCCACTTAATTCGTTTCCTCTGTCGCCGGCTCCAGTGAGCCCAGTTCGGTTAATTTGTCCGCCAGCGCTTCCATCTCGGCATCGAGGGCGAGGTCGATGGCCTCAACAATATCCGGGCTGCACCCGGTGCGCCGCTCGATGTTGTCCGGCAGGCTGCGCAGACCCTGCGCGATAGCGCTGAACGCGGTGGCCACGACTCGCTCGACTTCCTCGGTGGGGATCAGTTCACGGTCCATAACCTGCAGCGCGCGCCGCTTGGTCTCGGACTCGTACCAGGCCTTTCGGTCAGAGGGCAGCATCTCGTCCGGATCCACACCCTCCGGTTCTGTGCCGGCCCCGAAGCGCCATCGGGCAACCTCTACCGCGTCAAACACCCAGGGGCGGCCAGGCGCACCGCGCTCGACAACCGGGCAGTTTCTACGGCACCAGGCGTCAACCGACTGGACCGAAACGTCGAAGAACTCCGCCAACTCGCGCTTGTTTAGTCGGCGCAATTGCTGAGCTTTTGACAGCTGCGCTACTTTCGTCACAGACCAGACCCCAACAACAACCCATAGGGCACAGAAAAACTCTCGAAACCCGCGGTTCCGCGCCCCCGTACCGTTCTATCTCCCAGGAGGACCCGCGCGTTTTTTATTTCGCGAGGCCTTGGCGTCGGCAGCCCACTCGCGCAGCAGCTCTTTGTCGGTGTTGCACCGCTCGAGCGCCGAGTGGACACGAACGCAGTGGGCCGACACGTCGCCCCAGAAATCCCCGGCGTATACTGGGACAGGCGTATGCTGAAGGCGGGCTGGCGGAGGGTATACATACTCAGTCGCCGTTCTCGTTATTACTGGTTGAGTAGGCGCGCAAGCTGTCGCCAACAGCGAGAGGGTGGCGAGCGTTAGCGCAGCCATCAGCTTGCAGCGCAAGCCGTAAGCGTTCGGTGATTTCATCGGCCTTTCTCTCCGCATGTTGTTGCGCCACCTGGGCGCGAGTGGCGAGGGCGTCCCGGCGGTCCAGTTCGGCCTGCAGGTCGGCGTACTCTGCCGCGTTCTCTCTGATGGTTTCGGCGTGCTGTAGGTTTACCTGGCTGAGCTCACCCAACCGCTGGCTGGTTCTGTCACGATCGATTAGCAGCAGGCAGATCGAACCGGCCATCGCAATCACCAGCAATGCGGTGGCGCCAGCCACGTAGGGCAGGGCCCTCCCTGTCAGTGCCTTTAGTATCATTGCCTCCCCCATCGAGCTTTCGCTACTTCCTGCGCCATATTGCCGCCGTAGTAGCTGACTATCAGCGTGCCGCTGATTCCGTATGACCAACCGATGACCGGCCCCAGTGCCTCAAGGGCGGCGGGGTTCAATACCGCTACCAGCAACCAGATAGGCGTCTGCCCAAACGCCCAAGCCATGCCGTAGTAGTACCCGCGGCGGCGGTGCGTCCAGTAGCGCTCGGGGTTTGGGTGCTGGTCAGCTGCCATCATCTGCTCCGCTTGCTGTTGAAGATGTCCCGGGCGGCCCTCTCGTCCGCCTCGTCCAGACCTGACAGCCACGCCTCTAGGTCTACCCGAGTGGTGCGCCTCTCCCGGTATTCAATCCAGCGAATGCCGGCCTCGACCTCCAGCGGCATGGGTGCGAACCCCTCGAACCGGTTGCCGAACCGATCGCGGCAACTCTCCGCGGCCTCGTCCAGTGTGCGGCCAGTAAGCACGGTACTGGCGGTGCCTTTCACGATGGCGGTTAGCTGGATCATTAGGCGAACGGGGCAGACTCGACGCCGCCCGCCTCCAGCTCTACCTCGCCCAGAAACATCAGGCAGCACACTGCATGGGCGGCGTGATGCAGGCCTGTCTCATCGTCGTATGTAATGCCCTGCTGCAACGCATTGATGTGTCGTCGGGCGGCTGAAATGTAGCGACGGCGTAGATCGGGCACTCTGCGCCAGTTGTCCGGGCTGTACTTCTGAGCGCCGACAGTCAGCACTTTTGCGACCTCCAGTTCCATCAGCGGTGGAATCAGATCAAACTCCGGCTTTTCTGCGTCGTACTTCACGCCATCTTCGTAATGGTCGCCGTCGTTGCCGTTCTGTCCAATGATGTCCATGCGAGTCTCGTCGAAACCCATCACAGCCCCCTTGATAGCAGTATGTTTCCGAGAGCCGTCACGGCGAGTCCGCACGTCAGCATCACGTCCGCCAGATCTCCCGTTGACTGGGCGATCCGGGCCCCGACGACTACCCATAGCGCTGAGCTGGCAATCAAATGAATCATGCGGCCCCCTTGATAACGATCAGCCCCTCATCGACCATTAACGGCTGCGACCTGATGACGCCCTCAAGGTGCAGCAGGTCGCGGTAATGCCGCGTGACCGTCTGCGTGTAGCCACCATCAAGCCATGAGTGGCACGCGCTGCACGCATACGCCGCCTGCCAGTCAGGGTTTTTCATACCCACGCCGGCACCGTTCAGGTGTGCCAGCACCACAGTATCCGGGTCGCGGTTGCACACTCCCGGTACCCGCACCTGGCACTCCATACCCCGGGCGCTCTGGCGAATGCGGCTGGACTTTGGGCGTGTCGCCCTCATCGGGGCTTTTGACTTCAATGGCCCGCCAGCTTTGAATGGGGTTTTTCGTGCAAGACTGGATCGCTTCACTTGATACCCTCCATCGCGACGTTCGTATAGTTAGCCCAAGTGGGCAGCTTTCCAGAGCCCAGATTGTCTGGCAGTACGCGGATCTCTCCGCCTGCCTTTTCAAATTCGGCGGTGTCGCGCTTGATCTTTTCCCGCAGTTCATCCTTTTCGCGTTTCGTCACTTCAATCTCCGTGGTACCGCTTTCCCATGTAGCCATATCCGCGGGCGTCTTGTGCTTTTAGAAGGTTTACCTGCTCTTGCAGATTCCGGTTACTCTCCCGGGCCTCTCTAAGTCTCAGCTGCAACTGAAGAATCAGTTCCTCAGCCGGCAGGGTGGCGCCGGTTTCCTTGTCTACAATCCCCGAAGCCAGGCAGTGGTCGCAGGGCAGCTCATAAAACATCGGCCTGACCAGCCCGCGACCATTGCACTCCCCGCATACCCCCAGCGGTTTCTTTTGCTGCTTGAGCGGGGGCCCGGACCGCTTCACGCGCCAGACCCCGACTCAGCCCGCCGGTGGCAGCCCGCGCAGGCCGGATCGCTGGCTCGGTATGAGTGGCCGCACGCAATTGGTAGCCACTCGGTTGTGAGGGGGCGCATAATGCGACGCCCGTCGTCTGTCCATCCGTCCTGCATCCGGTAATCAACCGTCGTACCGACCTTGTTGCTGTTGCAGCCGTAGCGGTGCCCGGGGTCCAGGTGCTGGGTGTGGGCCATTGGTGCTGGCGTGTAGCTGGTCAAGCCATCGTCCCCTGATCTTTGCGCTCCCGCTCCAGCGCCTCCCGCATCCAGCTGGGAATATCCGCCAGCTGGTAGCGATGCACGACCTTGCCGGACGCACTCTTAAATGTCCGGGCTGGCGGAACCACGCAGCCCAGCGATTCGGTGTCGCGCAGCTCCCGGACGCGAGCGGTAACCTCGGCGTCGGGGTGCATACCTGCCTTCCTGCGAATCTCACCCGCAGTCATC
Organism: Marinobacter sp. X15-166B; assembly: GCF_001752365.1. Classification (GTDB taxonomy): domain Bacteria; phylum Pseudomonadota; class Gammaproteobacteria; order Pseudomonadales; family Oleiphilaceae; genus Marinobacter. Next base: position 2,198,654 of record NZ_MEIY01000001.1, read on the forward strand.
CACCGGCCGCCCTGCATGGCTCGCAGTACCCGGCCCAGATTGGTGTTATTCGGTGGTACCCTCATGCCGCACCCCCGAATGTATAAGGGGCTGGCTTTCGGGCCGCTGGTTGATACCAGGTGTCGCGATGGGGGCGCTCCGTCTCCATTGGCTCTAGTGCAAGGGCAGGGCGCTTGCAGAGCACCATCTCGAACTCGCCCATGTGGATTCCCAGTTGCTTTGGGACGCCCTTCAGGCAGTGCTTGCAGTAGCTAGTGCGCTGATATTTATTGTCCACGCCGGTCCTCAATGAAGCTGGCCTTGCCTCGCATGACGGCCATTGCTGTTTGGCTGGCAAGCAGTCCGACTTGCCGGCGCTGCTCTTTACGCCACTCGGGCTCTGGAAGGGCCTTGGCAAACTCTTTGTGTGCCGGGTTGGTTTGTGGTGATTTGGCCAGGCCAATGATCTTGGGCACGTCGGGCCACTTGTATTCAGGGTCACCGGTGGCCAGGCGATCTTTAAGTCTGGCGAAGATAACCTCAGCCTGATCGAGCGATATGCTGCCAATGACGCCAGCCCACTCTCGCCGCATGAGCCTGAACTGGTCAGCGGAGTCGCCCCACAAGGTTTTTGCACGTGAGCGCCCGTAGATCGTGACAATGCGAGCGAAGAACGCAGTAGTCTTCTCGATCTGCTCGTCAGTGAAGCCAGAGTCATCAGAAGTTTCTCCGCGCGTATTCAAAGTCCGTGAGTTGCCTGTCGAGGGCACCACCAGCTCGAGAACCTGTCCGATATGAGTCATTTCTGTCACCACTGATTGTTGGTAAGGGGGTATTGAGTTGGCCAACGTAGTTGTTAAACTTTTCGGCATTGAACAGGGTGGCAGGGCGTAGATACTGCTCGCGCTTGGCGTCGCCCAGCCACTCCGCACACTTGCGATCAACCACCGCTTTGATGTCGTCCAGCGTATGGCCCTCGGCGATCCTGCCGTTGATCAGCCTGGTGCTGCTTTGGACGGGCTTGAAGTTGCGGCCCGCTTTCTCGTTCAGATACTCAATCGCCTTAACCGCAACGTCGGGCACCAGCTCGACAGAGGGGTTAGGTTCATTGACTGATTCACTGACTGGTTCAAAAGAGTGACTGATTCCGGGTGCAGAATTTTCACCAGGGGGTGGTGCAACGGTTTCACCAGCTGGTGCAGATTTTTCACCACCTAGTGCAGAATTTTCACCAGGGGGTGCATTAGTTTCACCACCCAGCGTCACGACATAGAAATTCGTTGAATTCCCCTTCGGTCCCTTGCGGGTGCGTTTTTGGACTAACCCGGCAGCACACAGAGCATCGATGTGCATCATGGCGCTGCGGCGGCTGATCTCGCACTGGTCAGCTATGTACTGGTAAGACGGCCAGCACTCGCCCTGGTCGTTCGCATTGTCCGCCAGCTTGAGCAGCACCAGCTTGCGTGCGGCGTTTCCCACCTGCACACCGAATGCCTGGGCCATCAGCATCATGCTCATTGCACTGCCTCCGGGCCCGTGCTCGGGCCCTTTACGTTGTTGATGCTTAACTTCAATTCGGTCATAATTGCCTCGTTGTTTGGTTACCCGCCGATGGTGTTGCCGCACCGCTTGAGGCGGGTTTCTTCGTTTTAGGCCTCTGGCCCGCTTGTCGTTACTACCACTCTCACCATTCCGCCCTTTACTGGCTCATCACGTCGAAAGATCGGATGAGTTCGAAAATGTCTGTCATCAATCTGTAGTGCATCCGCCAGCCCATCACGTCCGCTTTTGAAACTGCCCGTCGTGTTATCGTCGTCACGATGGCGGCGGTCGGGTGGGTAAAAGTCGATAAACACGTGAATCTGTCCGCCATCGGCCACTTGATCCCGCAACGCCGGAACATCCCAGCCGCCCGCACGGATCGCCTGCAGCGTTTTGATCCTGCAGGCGTAGCGGTAGCGCTTGGCGACTCTGGATTTTTTAGCCCAGTGAGCCCGAGAGTTCGGGCTGAGCTCCTTTTCTGGCCAAGGAAGAATTACCTCCCACTGCTTCGGCATTTCCTGCTCCATTCTGCAAAACCACTAACCGTGACATGTCACGATTCTGCTTAATGTGTCGGGCCAGTTTTCCGCCATCCCGACTTGTCCAGCATCTGAGATGAGCCTGGCCGTTGCTCAGGGCCGCTGCATGCTTCTCACTGCTTAGCCCCGCGTGACCATGGGCAGTCCTTCGGGGTACCAAGCTCATCTCAGGTACTGACTGGTTACGCCAGTCACTCGCCACGTCACCCAGGGCTGCCAAGGAGTACGGTTCGATCAAACCGTGTGGATGCTTCGGGCCGTGTTGCTGCTGATTCTCTGACCGGCGCCCATCGCCAGCTGCATACTTCACCCTCAGTCAGCACAGGTGTCCGCCTACTACCGCCGGCGGCTGGCGGGCGTTCAATTAACTTCAGCTGCGCCTCTCAGCTTTGCGCCGCTCCTGTTTGCGCCTTTCTGCCTCCCGTCGTTCTTTCTCGCGCCGTTCTTTGCACTCATCACTGTATAAATAACCACTACCAGAAGTCCGGGTACCCTCGTCTGCCGGATTTGGCTTAATGACACCACTGGCGATCAAGTCAGCCAGCCGGTCAGTGGGGAGGCCATCAGACGGGTTCGGGTAAATGTCGGGGCGTAGTTCGTGAGGGGTGACCTTCCAGTTAGTTGCCTCGCAGATAGCTAGAGCCCGCGTTGGCGGAATAGGGCGAATCCCCCTTACCATTTGGTAGAGGTATGCGGGAGAGGCGCCGATATGCTTTGCAAAGTCGGATCGCCCACCTGGTGGCAGCTGACTAAGGAACGTTGTGAGTTTCATGGTCAAGAATGTAGCTTTTGCTATCGATTACGTCAATAGCCAATGCGATACTAGCAGGCGCTATACTCCTGCTATGGATAGAGCTAAAGCCCTTAGGGCGTTGATCGATGAAAAATATGGCGGGAATCAAGCTGATTTCGCGCGAGCGATAGGGCGATCTCCTGCTTCCGTTTGGCAGTGGTTAAATGGGCACAGGAACATCGGGGAGAAGGTCGCGCGCGAGATTGAGCGCAAGCTCAGGCTCCATGATGGATATCTTGATCATAACCCCGAGAAGTTGGCAAAGGACCTTCTCGACCTTGTGAGCAGGGTTAAAGGGTCGTCCGACTACGAGAGACTCGATCCGCGCATAAGGAAAATTGCTGAGCAGATGGAAGGTGCGCCTGTCGATATCCCGCATGAGCTGCAGTTTGCCGGGCACATGGACGTCTGGGACAGCAAAACCCCGCTTGATGAAGACGAGGTGGAAGTGCCCTTATTTATGGAAGTCGAGCTGGCAGCGGGGGCGGGCCAGACTCAGGTAGAAGAGCGTATCGGCCCCAAACTGCGGTTTGCCAAGTCCACCCTGTCAAGGGCAGGGGTTCTGCCGGAATACGCCGCCTGCGCGTTCGTGAAGGGCAATTCCATGGAGCCAGTCATGCCGGACGGCACCTGTGTTGGCGTAAACACCGCTGACAAGGGCATCAAAGACGGCGAAATCTACGCCATGGACCACGAAGGCATGCTGCGGGTGAAGTACCTGCACCGCAGACCCGGTGGCGGAATCAAGATCGTCAGCCAGAACAGCAGCGAGCACCCCGTTGAAGAGCTAACCGCCGAGGAAATGGCGCAGCAAGTGAGGGTGATAGGGCGGGTGTTCTGGTGGTCGGTGTTGAGGTAAGTGGTAGGAACGGCCGTATAGCATCGCTGCGGGCAATTTTGCGCCGAAACTTCAGTACTGCTCTCTCAAATTGGTACGAAACAGGGTGCGGGTCAATAAGACAGTGGAAATCCAACAAAAAGGAGTAGTAAATGGCCGCGCGGACGGTAAATCTTTCCATTAGTTACGATGGAAAGGCGCATGAACAGCACGAGATAGAGATTTCAGAGCTGGCTACAAGCCTCAAAGGTCTTGGGGAACTGGTTCAGGTGTCCAACAAGCTCATTAATGGAATTGACTCTCCGATAGAGATTAAAGTTACAGGTTTCGAGCCCGGCTCATTTGAATACCTCGTAGAAATTGCCCAAGTTGCGGCGCAGTATAAGGATGTGCTTCCATACATAGGGCTTGCTGGAGGGACGGTGGCCGCAGGATCCTTGCTTGAAATCTTAAAGAAGCTGCGGGGCCGGAAAATTGATCTTGTTGAAGAGCTGGAAGGTTCGGAGACTGTTGTTCTACATGTTGATGGCGAAGAGGTTGAGTGCTCTAAAGAAGTTGATCAGCTCCTTGCGTCCAAAGCAGTTAGGGCTGCTGTGCAGGATCTAATTTACAACCCGACTCGGAAAGAAGGGACGGAAACTTTCAAGATCAAGGACAAGAATGGAAAAGTGCTTCTTCAAGAGTCAAAAAATGGAGCCTCCAACTATAAAGCTCCAGGGGCGTTGTATGCAGAAAGGAAGAACAGTGAAGATGTTGAGGCCCAAGTTAAGTTCCTGACAGCTCACGCTGATAAATCCAATCAGTGGCGAATCGAATACCTCGGACAGGCCCATAATGTTAAAATCAAGGATGACCTTTTTTTGGAGTTGATCCATAGTCAAGAGAGCCCGACTCTATTTGGGCAAAAGTATAAGGTGAAGCTAGAAAAGGTGGTTAAAGAGGCTCGAGGGCGAGACCCAATAACCAGCTATGTAATCCAGAAGGTCTATCATAAGTCCCTCAAATGAGGCGGGTGCGCTGCACCAAGCGAGATAGTAAGTATGCAGACAAATCTAATCGTGACCTTAGCTTTTTTGGCTATGCTCCCGGCTTTGTTCGTGGTTTCTCGCGCTATAACTCGCCTGATTACGGATTCGGTTATGGATGACCGTGTTCAGATAACATTCACAGCATCTGATGGTCGTGTCTATCGTCGACAAATTAGAGTTTCGCGAGACCAAGAACTCGATAAGCTTCTGACGGATATAGCATCTCAATCAAAGAAAAATAAAAAGGCTGAGGGGCATTGAGCAATCAAGTTCAAAGTGTTCAGGTCGGAAATAGGTTTGTTGAAGGCTCGGGTGGCGGGGCGCTCGGGGTTGTCCTGATCCAGGCGCTCCAGCTGATTGGGGATCACACATATCGGGATCTGGCGATTTCTGCTGTCCCGATTGTTTCCGCTCTCTCAGGATACCTGATCCACGCTTGCTACCTTTTCTTAGCTAAGGACTGGCCTCTAATAAAAATGAATCGAGCGTATGACAAAATGGAAAAAAGGCTTAGACGCCAAATAAATAAACAAAATATTTCCGAGGAAGAGCGAAGGTTAATCAATGAGAAGCTGGTTGTTCTTCAGGAGGTTCGTAGCGACTCGGAGATCTCAAGAATAACCAAAATTATTGAGGCTGCGCCCGAGTCGAATGCTTAGCCTTGCTTGCTATTGGCCTTCACAGGCTTTTTATTATTATTCGCAACAATCCGCCAGCATCACGCCTCCACCATCAAATCATCCATATCCACCTGCAGCGCTTCCGCCAGCGCTCTTAGCACCTTGGCTGAGCCTGACTTGCTGCCGGCTTCAATCTGACTGATGTAAGACTTGCCAACATTGGCGGAGTTGCCCAGAGCCTCTTGAGTCAGGCCACGGTATTCACGCCAGACTTTAAGTGGGTGATCGTCTCCCGCTATAAGGCGGGCAGCCACATCACTTGGTATCGCCTCATCCTCACCGCTGACCAGTTCCTGCATGGCTGCGCTGGCATCCGCTGCGTCCCGCACATCTTCCGCCAGCGCCAATAGGTTCAGGTATTCGTCGTAGGGCAGCACGGCATACTCCGGCTTTCCCTCGCGTTCAATAATTTGTACGTTCATTTGTAAACATCTCCTCTTGAACCAACCTTCAGCACCAAAACCACCAGCTCGCCATCATCAATGCTGCAAATGGCCCGGTAGCTACCTTGCCGCAAACGCCAATACGGTTCGCCCTTCATAGGCTTCCAGTCACCTTGATAGGTGTACGGGCTCCTGGCCATCGCTTCCAGCTCCCTCTGCAGCTTTTGCGCCTGCGCTTTGGGCATCTTCAGGATCGCCTTCAGGGCTGATTTCTTGTAGGTCAGTTTATGCATGGGTGTAGTTTACTAGCTGGGTTTACTGATCGTCAACTTGTAGCAAGGCCATTCTCATGGCGTTTCCGCTCTCCAGGGCCTTGGGGAGCCTCCACCGCACAACTCTATAGACAGCCACCCAAAGAGCCGGGCTCAACGACTATCCAAGAGCCGGTGGTGTTTCCTCTCTGCAGGGCACCGTACCGACCAATTTGCGTGGGTCCGCAAAAAGGTTTAAACAAACAATAGCAAAAGCTATTGACTAGCAGTATAGCCATTGCTATTGTTTGGCCATGATTAACGCACACGGAGTCGAAATCATGGGACGCAAAACAAGAATTTCATTTCCCCGCCTGGAAGTTGAGCTGGCGGACACGTCAACACTGCCAGCCCGCAGAGGGTTGGTTCTCAAGCTGGCCGCACGCGGCAAAAGCTCCAAAGAGATTGCCCGGGTGATGGGTATCTCTGCTGACACGGTCGAGTGGCACCTCAACGAACTGAAAGACCAGTTTCACGCTCGCAGCCGCCTGGACCTGATTAGCCAGGGCTGGATGCACGGCATTCTCCAGGTCCGGTCTGCAGTGTTGATCGCTGTATTCAGTATGTCGCTGGCGTCCCTGATGCCGACCGTTCGCTCACGCATACCTTCAAGACCGACCGCCAGCGCCGTACGCATTGGCAGAGACGGTTCTGCCAGCTTTTACGCTTAATCGAATAAAGGAGCAGGGGCAATGAGCACCATCGAACGTCTTACCTTCAATGGAAACAAGCGCCCAATCATCGGCGCGACTAAATCCCGCCAGCTGGTGTCTGTTGAACTTGCAGGTATAGAAACCCGCACCAACGCCCAGCGCTTGGCGGACTACGTTGCAAAGCGCACCAACATGGAGCAGTCGGCATGAGCGTTAGCGGTTTGGGGCAGTTGAAAGAGCTGACAGATAGGGCGCGCAAGTCGCCGGTGTTGATCGCATCGCAGGGCGGCGTATCGGTAATCATCAGTCACGGAGCGCCGGTCTACTTTGCAGGGTTCAGCGAAGTTAAGGCCACAGAGGCAGCGGCTGAGCTGGGCAAGCAGGAGGCGGCATGAGCATCGTAGCAAAACTAAGTCAGGCGCACTGGCGGTCAGTCGGGCTGAAGTCAATCGTCGGCCTGGTGGATGAGATAAACGAACTGGGCACTGGTGACACCCTGGCCCTGCGCCTCGACCCCAAGGGCGTGATCGTGTCCAGCTACGACTGCCACCAGCGCCAGTATTGGCAAGAAAGCGTGTTCTGGGACGACCCGCAATATCCGGCAAGGCTTTCTCAGCTGGTGGATCGGCTCGCGCAGATCAGAAGTGAAATGGAGCTCAACATGGAGAGCAAGAATGCTTGTGCTAACCCGTAAGCGGGGCGAAACGGTGATGATTAAAGCGCCCGGGGTTGGGCTGATTACCCTGTCCGTTCTCTGGATTGGCGAAGATGCCCGGATTGACGTGAGCGGACCAGAAGAGGTGGTAGCTCCAAGGCGGGGCAGGTACCAGGTGGGCGATGTTATGGAGATCAGAGTGCCGGGGCAAGAGGTGATCGAAGTGGTGGTTATGGAAATTAGCGGAAGTGTTCGCATCGGGTTCGATGCAGCGCCGGAAATTGCCATCGATCGGGAAGAGATCTACCGCAGGAAACTGGAAGAGGTGCAGGCGTGAAACAGACTCTGGTGATTCTTCGGGCGCTGAGAGTCCACGGAGAACTGAAAGCGGAGCAGCTGCTGGGGCTGCTGGCGGATGAGTTTGATAACCGCAAGCACCTGTCCGCAACCCTGGGGAACATGAAAAACGAAGGGCTGATCGTAAAAAGCAACCCGGGATTGTGGTCGATGACCGGGAAGGGCCGGGATCTTCTGGAGTCAGTGCCGACGATTGCCCAGAGCCTGCACCCGAGAGCCGAGGCGAAGCTCGAACCGGTGCCGGAGGCAGAGACACCCAGACCCACCGATCTGCTGAGCCAGCTGCAGCAGCTGCTACCCGATGACAGCTCCCTGGTGGTTGAGGCGAGCGAATGCTTCTTTGTGTTTGCCCGTCAGCGGTTCGCCGTGGGCAGCAAGCGCGATCTGCAAACGCTGGTGGATGCCGCCAGCTTGTGGATTGGCGAGGTGGCGTGATGGCCAAGCCTAAAAAACGCAGGACGAAAAAGCACAGCAACTGGGCGCGAGATCAACGGCTGTTTTCATCCAGCCATCTTTTCACCTGGGAGGGCCTGCTGAGCCCGGCTGACGGTTACCAGTACACCACGGCGCAGGCGTTCATGCGCATGGGCGGCTGGTGCCCAATGGGTGAGGATCTGGCGCGCCACCTGCTGAATTACCCGCGTAACTGGATGATCGGCGTCAGAGCGCTGTGCAGAACCCCGGGCGGGGCCATGTGGATGGAGAGCCAGACATTCGATCTGCCGTCCCATCGCCTGTCAGACATCGATGACGCCTATCACAAGTTACGGGCTGACGTGCTCAGCGCACAACGGACCGACCAGGTGTTCGATATGGGCTGGATTGCCCAGACGTGGAGAGGCGAGAAACCCCGCGACGATGTGGAGCTCTGGCACTACTACTACGCACCGCCAGCGATCATTGCCGAAGTGTGCAGCGATGAGCGCACCATCCGATCCATGGCAGGGCCGGGCTACAGCGTAGAGCGCTATGAAACGTGGCAACAGTCGAACCGGGATTATCTGGAAGAACGAAGGAAAGAATCTTAATGGACGTAATCGATTTATTTTCAGGGGCTGGCGGATTCTCGACCGGCGCAGCGCTGGCCGGGTGCAACGTGGTCTGGGCGGCCAACCACTGGCCAGAGGCGGTGGAGTGGCACGCCAAGAACCACCCGGACACCCAGCACTTGCTACAGGATCTCCACCAAGCGGACTGGTCACTGGTACCAGAGCACGACTTGATGCTGGCCTCTCCTTGCTGCCAGGGTCACAGCCGGGCGCGAGGCAAGGCCCACGGCAACCCGCAGCACGATGCTAGCCGGAGCACGGCCTGGGCGGTGGTGTCCGCCGCAGAATACCACCAGCCGCAGGTCGCAATTGTCGAGAATGTGCCGGAGTTTCTGGACTGGCGACTGTATCGCCCATGGAAGCTGGCCATGAAAGCCCTGGGATATTCGGTCAGCCCGCACGTTGTGGACGCCGCCGACCTGGGCGCGCCTCAAAATCGGGTGCGCATGTTCCTGGTACTCACAAAGACAAAGACCCCGCTGGTTCTGGATCTGCCCAAAATGGACCACAAGCCCGCCAGCAGCTTCATCGATTTTGACGCGGGCAACTGGTCGCAGATCGACAAACCAGGTCGGGCAAAGGCCACGCTTGAGCGGGTCAGGTCAGGCCGCGAGGCGTTCGGGGACCGGTTTTTGATTTCCTACTACGGAAACACAAAGACCGGGCGCAGCCTGAACCGACCCATCGGCACGATCACAACCCGGGACCGTTGGGCAATCATTGACGGTGGTCGCATGCGCATGCTGTCCCGGTTCGAGTGTCGGGACGCGATGAGCTTCCCCGATACCTACCAGCTGCCGGACAACCACCGGCTGGCCGTTCACCTGATGGGCAATGCGGTGTGCCCCGAGCCGGTAAAACGGATCATTCAGGCCGTCAAGGAGGCCGCGTAATGGCCATGACACCGGCAGAGCGGAAGCGCCGCCAGCGGGAGCGGGATAAACGTCTGGGCATGGCGACCTTTCAAATGGAGCTGGCCGAGAGTGAACGCCACAGCATCCGGAAAGGCGCGTCACGAATGGGCTTTGTGGATCAGACCGAATACCTGCTCTCCTTGGTGTATGCGGATTTAAAACGACCGGCAAAGCTGTCCTGTAACTATCCGAGCTGTGATTGCCCGTTCGATTTGCCAGAGGGCGCGGCGTGTATGAAGGGCTATGAGATGAATGGAGTTACCGATGGATCCCAGGGTTGAAATTATTTATCGCATGGACGACCTGCGGCGCGAAGCGATCGCAGAGCTGGCCAAAGTCACCGCGAAAGAGAGCGCTGCACGAATTGGGGTTCCCGTGCTGAGAGTGATAAACGCCCGGGCGGGCCGGCCTACCAGCTTGAACGACAAGCAGTTGGCCGAGGTCAAAAAAGATCACGACATCATGAAGGCGGCCGCCTTGAAGCGGCGCGAAAACTCCGTCGAGCAGATGTGCAAAGTTGCGCGTATGGGCTTCAACAAAGTTCACCGGATCATCAACACACGCGAGATCAGCGAAGAACAGGCTCAGGGGTTCTCTAATACGCCCGCGTTTCGGTTCCTGACCATGCCGGCCCCTAAATCGGCTTGCCGTAATTCGAGGTACTACTAATGCGCAGAAAATTGAAGGTAGGCGACATCGATCTGGAACTGCTGCATCGGCTTGATGATGTCCGCCAGCAAGCACGGGCTACGGTTGCGAGATACTCCGCAGCCAGAACCGCAAAGCGGCTCGGTGTGTCAGAGCAGATCATTGTCAGGGCGAGGGCCCGGGAGGCGACCAGCCTAACCGCTCAGCAGCAGGCTATCGTCGAAGCTGAGTATGAAATTGTACAAGCGGCGGCCGAAACCGCGGGGAACCACACCGCAGCAAAGATAGCGCAGATGGTGGGCTGCAGTGTCAGCCGTGTTAACCATGAGTCGAGGAAACGGCGAAAGGCGGTCGAGCTGGACGAGTTGCCAGCATCACCGGTGACCCGGTTTCTAACCCAGCCGGCCCCGCCGTCGGCGTGTTTTGAGTCGAGGTATTACTGATGAGTGTTAACAGAAAAGCTTTTGAGGCGTGGGCCGCATCTGAGCTACAGGTGAATAGTTTCGAGAGATATGGCAGCGGCCAGTATATGAGCGACATTGCTGAATACGCTTGGCGCGGGTGGCAGGCCAACCATTTTGCGGAGGTCAGCAATATGGTTGAGCCAGATGGTGCCCTCACTGATGAGGGTACCAGTGCACAGGGTGCGGATCCGGAGGGAGGGGCGAAAACTGAGGCGTTAATATTTAACAAGCAGGCAGAAATCATAGAGCTCGCAGCCAGTGAGTGCTTGCGATTGAAAAAGGTTTTTGGCGCTTCTAGTTTCGATGTTCTGCGGGAAATGGCGTGCATGCTGCGTGAGCGTGCCGACAAGGCGGGAGGTGAGCGAGGTGAGTAAATGGGTTAAAGCGTTTAAGTCTGTCGCCGCCTTTGTGGTCCTGGCGTATATAGGCGGCACCATGTTTGCGTTTGGCGCATATCGAGCAGCTGAAATCGTTGGCGTGATTGTCGTCGTTGACGAGTCCGGCTGGAATGTTAAGAGAGGTGATCAGTGAAGGTAACACTTCAACCCAGAATCGTGCGGGCGGGCCAGGCGCCCGCGTATTGCGGCATGGGCCGGGATATCTTTTCTAATGAAATCCGCCCGTTTATCAGTGAAATAGAGATAGGCGAGCAGGGTATTGGGTTTTGCCGGCTTGAATTGGACCGGGCACTGGACGAATATATTTCTCGGCGAGGGCGTGCTCCAGCCCGAGAATGGAGCAAGGAATTATGTCAAAAAACATCAGCGGGCTCACCCTTCGGGGTGGTGTCTGGCACATCGAGAAACGAATTAACGGACGGAGGCTTCGAGAAAGCACTGGCACGGGCAATCGGGTAGAGGCTGAGCAGTATCTCATCCGGCGGCTTGAAGAGATCCGCCAGGCTTCGGTGTACGGCGTGCGGCCGAACCGAATCTGGCGGGAAGCAGCTCTCAAATATGTGCGGGACCATGCACACAAGCGCAGTATAAAACGAGACGTGCAAGACTTGAAGGCGTTGGACTCGTATATCGGCAAAATGCCTTTGAATCATGTGCACTCGGGATCGCTGCAGGAATTTGTCGAGGCTCGTAAAAAAGAGGGCGTGAAATCATCGACGGTCAACCGGTCGCTCGCAGTGGCCCGGCGCATACTGAGATTGTGCGCGGAGTTGTGGCGGGATGAATACGGCATGACCTGGCTGGAGACGGCACCCATGATTCCGGATGTGGAATGGCAGGACGCCCGGGCACCGGCACCCATCACCTGGGCGGAGCAGGGCAGGCTGCTACAGGAGCTGCCGGACCACGTCAGGGAGATGGCCGAATTCGCGGTGCACACCGGTTGCCGGGAAAGCGAGATCTGTGCGCTGCAGTGGGGCTGGGAGGTAACACTGCCGAATAAGGGGTTCGGGTTCATTCTGCCCGCCAGCATTACGAAGAACGGCTGTGACCGCCTTGTGGTGCTCAATACAACGGCGCGAGCCGTGGTGAACCGCCAGCGAGGGCGACACGAAGAAAGCGTGTTCACGTTCTCAGGGAGGCCGGTAGCGTCGATCTTCAACAACGCCTGGAGGAAGGGCAGGAAAAAAGCGGGCCTGGTGCACGTCCGCGGTCACGATTTGCGGCACACGTTTGGACGACGGTTAAGAGCCGTAGGGGTGAACGAGGAAACGCGGGCCGAACTGCTGGGCCACAACCGGGGATCGGTCACCACTCATTACTCGTCGGCAGAGGTTGCCGAGCTGGCGAATGCAGTGGAGCTGATCGCCGAAAAACGGGGGCCGGATTCGGACGGGGTGGCGGTGGTGAAATTCCGCAGTGCCCACAATATGCCCACAGTCGAAAAAAAGGCCTACAGGGTAAGCTGTAAGCCTTTGAAATCTGGTAGCAAGGGGCGGAGTCGAACCGCCGACCCCAGCATTATGAGTGCTGTGCTCTAACCAACTGAGCTACCTTGCCAAATCGTTCCGGACAGCGCTGTCCCAAACGAGGCGCGTATATTAGGCCTGGACGCATAGCCTGTCAAGGGTCGGACTGCTAACTTGTTCCCTTTAGCCGGTCGGTACAATCACTTTCTCTTTGTTTTGCAATTAAAATCAGTTGCTTGCGTGTCATGTTCGCAAGAGCTGGTGGGTCGGATTTTCTGTGCGCGGGCACTCTGCCTGGCCGTATTCAGTGCGCACGCCAGCACCGGTGATAGATGCATGCTGTGCTCATCCTTGGGCGCCTGGTGACGTTAAATCGCAATATTCTGTCGAAATTTATTAAGTGCGAATTTGCAGGCACTGTCAGTATGGGTTCAGGCGGTTACACACTGCTACACAATAATAAGTACTTTAGTGAGGTTGCCATGCTGCAGACACGTCCACAGAGCGCCGGCGAAGCCCTGGTTGCGCTGCTCGAAAACTACGGTGTAGACACCGTCTTTGGAATCCCCGGGGTGCACACGCTGGAACTATACCGTGGCCTGCCCGGCAGCTCGATCCGGCACGTCCTCACCCGGCACGAGCAAGGGGCCGGTTTTATGGCCGACGGCTACGCCCGTGCCAGCGGCAAACCCGGGGTATGTTTTGTTATCAGTGGGCCGGGGCTCACCAATGCGGCCACCGCCATCGGCGAGGCGTACGCAGACTCGGTCCCCATGCTGGTGATCAGCAGCGTAAATCACGTGGAAACCCTTGGCAAAGGCTGGGGGGAGCTGCATGAAACACAGGATCAGCGAGCCATCACGGCACCGCTGACCGCTTTCAGTGCCACCGCCTATTCGACCGAAGACATTCCCCATCTGATCGCCCGGGCCTTCAGCGTGTTCAACAGCGAACGGCCACGACCGGTCCATATCGAAATCCCCATGGATGTGCTGGCCGAACCGGTCACCCGGGACTGGACCCAGCCGGTGACCACCCCCGCCCGGCGGCCGGCCGCCACCCAACAGGATATTGCGGCGGCGGCAGGCCTGCTCCAGCAGGCCAGCCAGCCGGTCATTATTGCCGGTGGTGGTGCCATAGCCGCCAGTGCGGAACTGGTGCAGCTGGCGGACCAGCTGGGTGCTGCCGTATTCACCACGGTCGCGGGCAAAGGCGTGCTGCCCCAGTCGCACCCGCTGTGTGCCGGCGCGGTGCTGTGTCTGGAGCAGGGGTGGCAGTTTGTCGAGCAGGCGGATGTAGTGCTCGCCATCGGTACCGAACTGGCGTCCACCGATCTGTGGCGGGACAAACTGACCCTGACCGGCCGGTTGGTGCGCGTCGATATTGACACCCGCAAGTTGCATGATCGCCATCCCGCCACCCTGGGAATCCTGTCCGATGCGGCCTCGTTTGCCCGCCAGTTGCTGATGGCCCTGGCGGGTACGAGCGCCAATCCCGAGTACCCCCGGGTCGTGGCGCAACTGGCCGGTTTGCGCAGCCAGATAACCGAGAGCTATGAACCCCTGCAACAAACACATACCCGGGTGCTGGATGTATTGCACTCGGTGCTGCCGGACAATGCCTTCATCGCCACCGACATGACACAGATTGCCTACACCGGTAACCATTATTACCCGGTAGAGCAAGCGCGGACCTGGCTGCACCCGGTGGGCTTCGGCACCCTGGGCTACGGACTGCCGGCCGCCATAGGTGCCAAACTGGCGGCGCCAAACCGCGTCGGCGTGGTGCTGGCGGGTGACGGAGGGTTTCTTTACACCCTGCAGGAACTGGCGACCGCGGTTGAAGAACTGGACCGTCCGTTGCTCGTACTGCTGTGGAACAACGACAGTCTGGGACAGATCCGTGACGACATGGTCGACCTCGACATCCCGCCCATTGGAGTGACACCGCGTAATCCCGATTACCTCAAAATAGCCGCAGGGTTTGGCTGTCGCGTGGCCCGGCCCGACTCCATGGACGCGCTAAGGCAGGCGCTCAGCGAAGCCCTGGGTGTTCCTGGTGTGACGCTGATTGAAGTGCATGAGAGCGTGGTGTGAGTCAGTGGTCAGCGCACCGGGAGATAAAGCCATGACGGATCTGGTTATGGAGTTGCAAGCGCTTTTGGGGCCGCAGGGGGTGTTAACCGGCGACGACGTGCGCAGCCGGGCCAGTACCTACTGGAATCCCGAACCCATGCAGGCGGCGGCGATTCTGCGGCCCCGGTCGGTGGCCGAAGTCTCGGCCTGTTTGCGCAGCTGCCATGAGCGGGGCATGTCGGTGGTGCCTCTGGGCGGCAATACCGGACTGGTTGAAGGCACTGCCTGCGGGCCTGACGGGGTGATGTTGTCCCTCGAGCGCATGGCCGCGATTGACAGCGTGGATGAGCTGGGACGCACCATGACGGTGGAAGCCGGAGCCATTCTGCAAACGGTGCAGGAACGGGCGGTCAGTCATCAGCTGATGTTTCCGGTTGATTTGGGGGCCCGAGGCAGTTGCACCATCGGTGGCATGATTGCCACCAATGCCGGCGGTTTCGGGGTGATGCGTCACGGCATGATGCGTGAACGGGTGTTGGGGGTGGAAGTCGTGCTGGCCGACGGCACGGTGGTGACAGCGCTCAACGGTTACCTCAAAAACAACACCGGCTATGACCTCAAGCAGCTGTTCATCGGCAGTGAGGGCACCCTGGGGGTCGTGACCCGGGCCGTGCTGCGTCTGGAGGAGCTGCAAAGCGCCGAGACAACCGCCTTGGTTGCCTGCCAGTCGTTTGCCCAGGTCACCGGATTATTGAAGCACCTGGATCGGTCGTTGAGTGGCAGTCTGAATGCCTTTGAGGTGATGTGGGGCGACTTTTTTGCCCTCAATACCGGCGCATTGTCAAAACTTGAGTCGCCGTTTGCCGCCCCTTACCCCTTTTATGCGCTGGTGGAGTGTCAGGCGAACCAGGCCGATGCCTTGCGCCAGCATTTTGAGGTGGCGCTGGAGCAGGCGCTGGAAGCCGGATTGCTGGACGACGCGGTGGTTGCCCAATCGGCGGCGGAACGGGCCGCCCTGTGGGCGATCCGGGAGACCTCCGAACCGGAAGAACGGTGTTTTACCACCACGCTGGGGTTTGATGTCAGCCTGCCCATTCGGGATATGGATGCCTATGTCCGTCAGTTGCAGGCCCGGCTGGCGGAGGTGAGCGGTGACGCGGTGCTGCTGGTGTTCGGGCATCTGGCCGACGGCAATCTGCATCTGACCGTGGGGTTGCATGACCGGGTTGCCCGCGACCGGATCGAGCGCGTCGTCTATGACTGTCTGCAGCACTATCGGGGCGCCGTATCGGCGGAGCACGGCATCGGGCTGGAAAAGAAAGCCTATCTGCCGGTCAGCAGAGAGCCGGCAGAGTTGGCCTTGATGCGGCAACTCAAGGCCCTGCTGGACCCTGACAATATTCTGAATCCGGGCAAGATTCTCGGTTAAAAAAGCGATAACAACAAACGGGGGGTGACTGAGTGCACTACCAAACGCAGCTTTTTATAGACGGTCAGTGGGTGGCGCCAGTCAGGCAGGGCACCCTGGAGGTGATCAACCCGGCCACAGAAGAGGTGATTACCACGGTGGCCGCCGCGACCGCTGAAGATGCGGAGCGGGCGGTGCAGGCAGCCCGGCGCGCGTTACCGGCATGGCGGAGTCTGAGCGGGGGGGAGCGAGGGGGCTATCTGCGCCGGATCTCGGAGGCGGTGCAGCAACGCAAGGACCGGCTGATCCCCCTGCAAACGCTCAATAATGGCAAAACCCTGGCCGAGGCAGAGTATGACATGGATCTGGTCAGCGCCTGTTTTGCCTATTATGCAAAGCTTGCCGAGCAACTGGAGCAGCGCCAGAACCAGCCGGTGGTGTTGCCGAGCACCGAATTCACCTCGCGGACCCGGTTTGAATCCGCCGGAGTGGCAGGTCTGATTGTCCCCTGGAATTATCCGCTGGTGACCACCTCCTGGAAGCTTGCGCCGGCGCTGGCCGCCGGTTGTACCGTTATTGTGAAACCCTCCGAGATCACGCCCCTGATCGAGTTGGAGTTGGGGGACATAGCGCGGGAGGTTGGCCTGCCGGCCGGTGTGCTCAACATAGTGACCGGCACCGGACAGGGCGTGGGAGCGCCTTTGTGTGAGCATCCGGGGGTCGACAAGCTGTCGTTCACCGGCAGCACCGCCACGGGCACCCGGATCATGGCCACCGCCGCTCAAAGCGTGAAGGGCGTCAGTCTTGAGTTAGGGGGCAAGTCACCCATGCTGGTGTTTGACGATGCCCGGATCGATGCTGCCGTAGAGTGGATCTGTGGCGGCATATTCGCCAATGCCGGACAAATGTGTTCTGCCACTTCGCGTCTGTTGGTGCAACGCAGCATCTACCCGCAATTGCTGGATGCCCTGGTGCAGGCGGTCGCGGGCATTCAGGTGGGCGACCCGTTCGAGCCGCAGGTCGCCATGGGGCCGCTCACCAGCCGGGATCAGTACGACAAGGTGCTGTCGGCTATCGCCCAGGGCAAACAGTGTGGCGCCACCCTGGTCGCCGGCGGTGGTTCCGTGCCCGGTCAGGAGCGGGGTTATTTTGTGCAGCCCACGGTTTTCACCGAGGTGCCGCTGGACAGTGCCCTCTGGTGTGAAGAAATATTCGGACCGGTCTTGGCGGTCCGTGCCTTTGATACCGAAGAGGAAGCGCTTGCCCTGGCCAATGACAGTTGTTTCGGGTTGGTCGCGGGGGTGATTACCGAGGATGAGCAACGTATTCAACGTTTGTCTGCATCCCTGGAGGTGGGACATGTGTTCATTAATGGGCCGCAGGAGTTGTTTGTGGAGACCTCTTGGGGCGGTTTCAAACAGAGTGGTATAGGTCGTGAACTGGGCCCCTGGGGGCTCGATGAGTTTCTGGAAGTCAAACATATAACCCGCGGAGCCAAACAGCCTGGCTGACCGGTCTGCGCGGTGGACAATTAAAACAAAAACAGAGGTGTGACAATGAACAATATCGTGGATCGTAGCGGCAAACCGTTTTCCCGTCGCAATTTTCTGAAGCTGAGCGCAGCGGCCGGCGTGGTGGGCGCGGGCGCAGCCATGGGGTTACCGGCGGCCGGTTGGGCGGCGACTTCCCAACCCAAAAAGGGGGGCACCCTGAAGCTGGGACTGGCCGGTGGCAACACCACCGACTCCTACGATCCGGGCACCTGGAGCGACACCTTCACTTTTGTTGGTTTCTCGGCGGTGTACAACACGCTGGTGGAAATTGACGTAGACGGCCGGGCCATTCCCGAACTGGCGGAGTCCTGGAGCTATTCACCCGACGCCCGCATCTGGACCTTCAAAATCCGTCCGGGGGTGGAGTTTCATAACGGCAAAACCCTGACAGCGGCCGATGTCCTGGCGTCCATCAACCACCACCTGCGCACCGATTCAACCTCAGCGGCCAAAACCGTGCTCAGTGAAGTGCAGACCGTGCGTTCACCGGACCCCAGCACGGTGGTGATCGAGTTGAAAGCCGGGAATGCCGACTTCGCCTACATCATGGCGGACTACCATCTGGCGATCATGCCCGCACAGGGCGACGGCATTGACTGGCAGGCAGGTGTCGGCACCGGCGGCTATGTCATCAAGAGTTTCGAGCCCGGGGTGCGCATGGTTCTGGAACGCAACCCCAACTACTGGAAACCGGACCGCGCCCACTTTGACCGCGCTGAACTTCTGGGGATCACCGACGGTGCAGCGCGGGTCAACGCCCTGGTAACCGGCGAAGTCGACGTGATCAACAAGGTCGATGTCAAAACCATCGCCCTCCTTAAGCGCAATCCCAGACTGGTGATCGAGGAAACCAAGGGGGCGCAGCACTTTACCTTCCCCATGCTGGTGAACAGCGCGGAATTCAAAGACAACAACGTGCGCCTGGCGATGAAACACTCCATCGACCGGGAAGCGATTCTGGACAAAATATTGCGGGGGTATGGCAGCGTCGGTAACGACCACCCGATTCAGCCGGGCAACCGGTACTTCAATCAGGCACTGGCTCAGCGTCCCTATGATCCTGAAAAAGGGCGGTTTTACCTTCGCAAGGCGGGTCTCGATAATCTCAGGATCAAACTGCATGCCTCGGAAGCTGCTTACACCGGTGCGGTCGACGCCTCGGTGATGTTCAAGGAGCATGCCCGGTCAGCGGGCATCGACATCGATGTGGTGCGCGAACCGGCGGATGGTTTCTGGTCCAGCGTGTGGATGCGCCAGCCCCTGACCACGTCGTTTTTCTACAGCAGCCTGACTGCCGATCGCATGTTCAGTCTCGGTTACGCCAAAGCGGCGGCCTGGAACGAAACCTACTGGGCCAACGAGCGCTTCAATCGACTGCTGACCCAGGCCCGCGGTGAGCTTGACGATGGCTTGCGCCGGGAAATGTACAACGAGATGCAGCAATTGTGCTGCGATGACGGCGGCTCCATCATCCCGGTCTTCGCCAGTTCCGTGGCCGCCCGCTCGACACGCGTCACCCATGGCGGCACCACCGCGCCGTTTGGCGAGCTGGATGGTCTGCGTGTCATTGAGCGCTGGTGGCAGGCCTGAGCCATGCGCTCAGGTCTGTGACCCCAGCGGAAGCGTTCGGCCCACAGGAGTCAGGTCATGGTAAGTATTGTTCGATTGTTATCGCAGCGGGTCGCTCTGGGTCTGCTGTCGTTGCTGGCGGTGTCGGTCATCATCTTCATGGCCGTTGAGCTGCTGCCGGGAGATCTCGCGCAGGCCATGCTGGGACAGGCCGCCACTGCGGATACGGTGGCGGCCTTCCGGGCCCAGTTGGGCCTGGATCAGCCACCGGTGCAGCGCTTTATCGGCTGGATGGCGGGCGTGTTGCAGGGTGACTTTGGCACCTCGCTGGCCAATCAACGGGAAATCGGCGAGCTGGTGTCGGCCCGGCTGGGCAACACCCTGCGTCTGGCCGGACTGGCCGCGTTGATCTCGGTGCCCGTCGCGTTGGTGCTGGGGATGCTCGCGGCCCTGTATCGCAACTCCTGGTTTGACCGCATGCTCAACACCACCGCCTTGAGCACGGTGTCCTTCCCGGAGTTTTTTGTGGCCTACATTCTGATTTTGTTCCTCTCGGTGAAATTGGACTGGCTGCCCAGTATCGCCAACATCACCCCGGAGGACTCGTTTCTGACCGTTCTGGAGCGCTCGTTATTGCCGGTCCTCACCCTGAGTCTGGTGGTGATCGCCCAGATGATGCGCATGACCCGGGCGGCGCTGATCAACCTGTTGGCCAGCCCGTACATCGAGATGGCGCGCCTCAAAGGGGTTAAAAAATCCCGCATCATCTATTACCACGCTCTGCCCAATGCCCTGGCGCCCATTGTGACCGTGGTGGCCTTGAACCTGGCCTACCTGGTGGTGGGTGTGGTGGTGGTTGAGGTGGTATTCGTGTACCCCGGACTGGGGCAGTTGCTGGTCGATTCGGTCGCCAAACGCGATATTCCGGTGGTGCAGGCCTGCAGCCTGATATTCGCGGTGACCTATATCGCCCTGAATACCCTGGCGGACGTTCTGGCGATCGCCACCAACCCACGTCTGATGCATCCGAGGGGCTGATCATGAAATCACTGGTTAAACAGATTTGGCAGGCACCCCTGAGTGCGCAATTCGGCCTGGCGGTCATTGCCCTGTATATTTTTGTGGCCGTGTTTGCCCCCGCGCTGGCGCCATATGGCGAAACCGAGGTGGTGGGGGAGGGGTTCGCGCCCTGGAGTGGCGACTACTGGCTGGGTACCGACAATCTGGGGCGTGATATGTACAGCCGGTTGCTGTACGGGGCCCGCAATACCGTGGGGATCGCGTTTATAACCACCGCGCTGGCGTTTCTGATCGGCGGACTGGCGGGGCTGGTCGCGGCCGTAAAAGGCGGTTGGGTGGATCAGGGGTTGTCGCGCATCGTCGACGTGCTGATGGCCATCCCCCAGCTGATCTTTGCGCTGCTGATCCTCAGTGTGGTGGGCACCACCGCCACCTCGTTGATTCTGGTAATTGCCTTGCTGGACGCCACCCGCGTGTTTCGTCTGGCGCGGTCGGTAGCGATGGGGGTGGTGACCCTGGACTTTGTGGAAGCCGCCAAGTTGCGTGGCGAGGGCCTGTGGTGGCTGATCACCCGGGAAGTTCTCCCCAACACCATCGCGCCGCTGATTGCCGAGTTCGGCTTGCGGTTCTGCTTTGTATTTCTGTTCATCAGTGCGTTGTCCTTCCTGGGACTGGGCATTCAGCCGCCCACCGCCGACTGGGGCAGCATGGTGCGGGACAACGCCATACTGATTACCTTTGGTGACATCTCGCCGCTGTTGCCGGCTGCCGCGGTAGCCATTCTGACGGTGGGCGTGAACTTTGTCGTGGACTGGATGTTGCACAAATCGAGCGGATTGAAGGGGTGAGCCAAATGACCATAACGCAGAACAATGACAAGACCGACCTGCTGCTTGAAATCCGCGACCTCCGCATCGCCGGCCACAGCGAGGATGCGTGGCAGGACATCGTCAAGGGCATCGACCTGACCCTTCACCGGGGTGAAATCCTGGGTCTGATTGGCGAGTCCGGTGCGGGCAAGTCCACCCTGGGGCTGGCGGCGATGGGGTATTGCAAGGACGGCTGCAAAATCACCGGGGGGCAAGTGCGCTTCGACGGTGAGGACCTGGTGGGGGCCAGCGAAGAAACCCTGCGCCGGTTGCGCGGGGTGCGCATTGCCTACGTGGCCCAGAGTGCTGCGGCCTCATTCAATCCGGCGCACCGGCTGATCGACCAGCACATCGAGGCTGCGTTGCATCACGGGGTAAGTGACAGAGCCACCGCGCGTGCCGGGGCCATCGAGCTATACCGCAGTCTGAACATGCCCGACCCGGAGCACATCGGTGAACGATACCCGCACCAGGTCTCCGGTGGCCAGTTGCAGCGGGCGATGACCGCCATGGCGATGGCCTGCCAGCCGGACCTTATCATCTTTGACGAACCCACCACCGCGCTGGACGTGACCACCCAAATAGAGGTGTTGGCGTCTATCCGTGCAGTGGTCGAAAAGTTTGGCACCGCCGCGCTATACATTTCCCACGATCTGGCGGTGGTTGCGCAAATGGCTGACCGCATCATGGTGTTGCGTCATGGCAAGCTGGTGGAAGAGGCTGAAACCCGCCAGATGCTGGCCGCGCCCCAGGAAAGTTACACCCAGTCGTTGTGGGCGGTGCGCCTGTTCCAGACGGCGCCCAAGCCCCGTCCGGACGCGGAGGTGCCACTGGTGGAGTTGCGTAACGTCACCGCCGGTTACGGTGCCAAGCAGGTGCTCGAGGATGTATCGTTCAGCGTCTATAAAGGGCAAACGGTAGCGGTGATCGGTGAGTCGGGCAGTGGCAAAAGCACCACCGCGCGGGTCATCAGCGGCTTGTTGGCGCCGGGTAGCGGTGAGGTACGTTACAACGGTGAGGTTCTGCCGGGCGATTACCGCAAGCGCGACAAGGACATGCTGCGCAAGGTGCAGATGATTTACCAGATCCCCGATACCGCGATCAACCCGCGCCAGACCATCGGCGAAATCATCGGGCGACCCATGAAGTTTTACCACGGGCTTGGCGGCAGTGCGGTGCGCACCAAGGTAAAAGAGCTGCTGCAACTGGTGGAACTGGATCCGGACCGGTTCATTGACCGCCGCCCGGCGGAGTTGTCAGGAGGGCAGAAGCAGCGCATCTGCATCGCCCGGGCGCTGGCTGCCGAGCCGGATTTCATCATCTGCGATGAAGTCACCTCGGCGCTGGATCAACTGGTGGCCGAAGGCATATTGAAGTTGCTGAACCGGGTGCAGGAGCAGTTCGGGGTGTCTTACCTGTTTATTACCCACGATGTGGCCACGGTCAGGGCCATTGCCGATCAGGTGGTGGTCATGCAGGCCGGACAAGTGGTGGACAGCGGCTGCCGGGCCACCATCTTCACGCCCCCCCATCAGGATTACACCGATCTGCTGTTGTCCTCCGAACCGGAGATGGATCCGGATTGGCTGGACAAGTTACTGGAACGCCGCGCGGTGGTGGCGGGCGCCTAGCACAGCAAACAGCCTCCCGAAGGAGGCTGGTGGTTTTCCCCGGGCGACAGCCTCAGCTGTGCAGTCGACGCCGGTTGGCCAGCAGGCCGCCCAGGCCCAGCAGCATCAGTGCCAGGCTGCCCGGCTCCGGAACCGTGCTGACGGGAGGCGGCGCATCCGTGAAGCTGCCCCCTTGCAGAAAGACTGCAGAATCCCAGGAAGAATCGCCGGTGTCGGCGATGGCGATTTTCATGGAATGGGTGGCCTCGGGATCCAGGCCAAGTACGGAGGCGGTGAACACGTCGGTGAAGCCGTCGTACTCTATATCAAAAACGCCTGTCTCGTTGTTGTTGTAAAAATCGCAATTCGGACCGGCACCCGAAAAAGGATTTCCGCAGTTGACGTTGTTGATACTGACCGGCTGGCCGTCGGGCGCCTCGGCGATGTTGACGCCGTTGACAAAGAACGCAAAGACATCGTTAAACTGTGTGCCCACAAACTCGTTGTATTCCTCGGAAGCAAACACGTAATTGAAAAACAGGTCACCCGTGGTGGTGGTGAAATCGAAGGTCAGCACCGCGGCGTCATTGGTAGTCGCTCCGCCAATCAGCGCGCTCAGATCGGCATCACCGGCACCGCCAACAACCGTGGTGGTGCCGCCGGCGGAATTCGGCCCGGGTGCGTCGGTGGCGTCGCCGGTGGTCATGATCAGGCCTTCATCAATGTTCAGCACCGCAGCCCCGTCGGAAAAAAAACCGGACTGATTCGGGCCGCCGATGTAATTGGCGTTGCTGATGGTGACACCCGATCCCAGCAAGGCATTCGCCATGGCGGTACCGTCGGTTGAGGTGGCATCAATCACCAGTGCGGAAGCGGTCTGGCAGACCGCTGCGGTGGAGACTAGGGCTACGCCCTGCAGGAGTTTTTTCATTATTGGAGCTCCAGTTTCAGCACAGTTGTGGATGTGTCGCCTTCCTCAGGAAGGGGCGACCACCCCCCATGGTGAAACCCAAGCAAACCCCGGGCCATCGTTTAAAGCGTCTTTATTTCAACCGGTTATATTTTCGTTGCGGCGCATGTGTAAAATTACCGGACAGTTCAGCTCCGAGTCACTGCCGGCCCCTGAGCCTGCTTTCCCTCTGTGCTGAATAGCATGGCTGCCCCGCTCAGGCTGTCGGGCGGCCATAGTCGATGGAGACAATGGTCCAGATGACGGTGCCGGCTTCGGTGGTGACTTCGGCTTCGTCCCCCACTTCTTTCTTCAGCAGCGCCCGGGCCATGGGTGAGTCGATGGAGATGTAATCTTTGCGATTGAAAATTTCGTCGTAGCCCACAATACGGAAGTTCAACGTCTGGCCGTCTTCGTTTTCTATCTCGACCCGGGCCCCGAAAAACACCTTGCCTTCCTGCTGCGGGTGGTATTCGACCACCTTCAGGTTTTCCAGGCACTTGCGCAGGTAGCGCACCCGGCGGTCAATTTCGCGCAGCCGTTTCTTGTTGTACTGGTAATCGGCGTTTTCACTGCGATCGCCCAGACTCGCCGCCCAGGTCACTTTTTTGGTGATTTCGGGGCGCTCCACCCGCCACAGAGTGTCGAGTTCGGTGCGCAGGTCTTCGTAACCCTGCTTGGTAATAAGGGGAGTCTTCACACATGCTCCTTCTGCGGTGTTGGATTGGCCGCCCGGTTAGAGAGAACAAATGCGGTGCCGGTGCCCACCCCCGCCGGGACGGGCACCGGAGCGAATGCGACCGCTTAGACGTTGAACCGGAAGTGGATGACGTCGCCATCCTGCACAATATAATCCTTGCCTTCCAGACGCCATTTACCGGCCTCTTTGGCACCGGCCTCACCACCGTACTGGATAAAATCATCGTAGGCGATCACTTCGGCGCGAATAAAGCCCCGTTCGAAATCGGTATGAATGACCGCCGCTCCCTGGGGCGCGGTGGCGCCCACTCTGACCGTCCAGGCCCGCACTTCCTTGACGCCTGCGGTGAAGTAGGTCTGCAGGTCCAGCAGCCGGTAACCGGCGCGGATCACCCGGTCCAGGCCGGGTTCTTCCATGCCCATTTCGTCAAGGAACATGCTCTTTTCGTCATCGTCCAGCTCGGAAATTTCCGATTCGATCTTGTTGCAGATGGGCACCACCACCGCATTCTCGGCGGCCGCGATCTCGCGCACAGTGTCCAGATAGGGATTGTTGTCAAAGCCGTCTTCGCTGACATTGGCGATGTACATGGTGGGCTTGATGGTCAGCAGGCACAGCTCGCGGATCAGCAGCAGGTCGTCGTCATCCAGCCCCATGCTGCGCACCGGTTTGCCTTCGTTCAGTACCGGCAATAGGCGTTCGAAGACTTCCAACTGGGCTTTGGCGTCCTTGTCGCCACTCTTGGCCACCCGCTGCACCCGTTTGATGGCTTTTTCCACCGTGTCCATGTCGGCCAGTGCCAGTTCGGTGTTGATGATCTCGATGTCGGCCGCAGGGTCGATCTGATTGGCTACGTGAATGACGTTGGGGTCATCAAAGCAGCGCACCACGTGGGCGATGGCGTCGGTCTGGCGGATGTTGGCCAGAAACTGGTTGCCCAGGCCTTCCCCTTTGGAGGCGCCCGCCACCAATCCGGCAATGTCTACGAATTCCATGGTGGTGGGCACGGTGCGTTCCGGTTTGACGATGGCGGCCAGTTTGTCCAGACGCGGATCGGGCATGGCAACGACCCCCGCATTGGGCTCGATGGTGCAAAACGGGAAATTTTCGGCACCGATGCCGGCCTTGGTCAATGCGTTGAACAGGGTGGATTTGCCGACGTTGGGCAGGCCGACGATGCCGCAGTTAAAACCCATGGAAAAGCCTCTGCTGAATGCGAAACGAGTGTGTGAAAATGCCGGAATTATACCGGCGACCAATGTCTGGTGCGAGTGTGCCGGGCAGGGCGCTAGGGCACAGGGGTATAGCTGTGGAGCCGGTTCATGGCCGCCGCCAGTTTACCGTTGGCCGCGTCTGGCAACACCCGGATGACCTCGTCAATCAGGTCGTCCAGTTGTTCGGTTTCCCGCTTGCCCAGTCGTCCGAGCACGTAGCCCGTAACCTGCCGGCTGTCGCCGGGGTGGCCTATGCCGAGGCGCAGACGCTGAAACTGGTTACCGCCGAGATGGGCAATGGTGTCCCGCAGGCCGTTATGACCGCCGTGGCCGCCGCCTTTTTTGAATTTGGCGGTACCCGGGGGCAGGTCAAGCTCGTCGTGGGCAACCAGGATATGTTCGGGAGAGATCTTGTAAAAATCCGCCAGCGCCTTGATCGCCTGGCCGCTGCGGTTCATGAAGGTGGTGGGGTTGAGTAAATGCAGATCAAGCCCCTGCCACTGGATGCGGGCATAGTGGCCGTGGTATTTCTTCTCGGGGCGCAGCACCTGACCCGCATGGCGGGCCAGGGCTTCGACGAACAGCGCGCCGGCGTTGTGACGAGTATTCTCATAATCAGAGCCGGGGTTACCCAGCCCAACCACCATGACAATATCCTGTGTCATCTACCGTCACCCTGAGAGGTTTTAGGCCTCTTTCTCGCCTTCTTCGCCGCCTTCTTCTTCAGCGTCTTCTGCTTCTTCATCAACCTGCGCGCCACGTGGCTTGTTGATGCTGACGACGGCCTGGTCGTGCTCCAGATCGTGCTGGATAGCAACTATCTGTACGCCCTCGGGCAGCTGCAGATCGCTCAGGTGAATGACCTGATCCATCTCCACATCCATCAGATCCACTTCGATGAACGATGGCAGGTCTTTTGGCAGACACACGACTTCGACTTCGGTCAACAGGCGGAAAGCCACGCCACCGTAGGTCTTGATCGCCGGGGCGGCGTCTTCGTTGAGCAGATGAATCGGCACGTGAACGTGGATTACTTCGTCCTGGCTGATGCGCTGGAAGTCTGCGTGGTTCAGCAGCGGCTTGTACGGGTGACGCTGCAGGTCCTTGATGATGACGCTTTCTTTTTTGCCATCGAGGTTGATGGTCAGAACCTGGGAGAAGAAGGATTCATTCTCGATGGCCTTGCTCAGCTCGTTGTGCCAGATGGACACGGACACAGCGTCCTTGCCACCACCGTAAATAACGGCAGGGATCTTCTTTTCTTCGCGACGCAGGCGGCGGCTCGCACCTTTCCCCTGGTCATCACGAAGGAATGCTTCAATAACAAATTCCTGGGACATGATTATTACCTCAATCGTCACCTGAGCTGTCCGCGACCAGACCTGGCTGCAGGCGAGCATGGTTTAAAAGCCGGAACCAAAATTCCCGGCGGGTTAAACAAACCAGGAGCCGTGCAGGGCTCCTGGTTTGAATGCGTGTGTCCGTGTGCGCCTGTCCAACCGACGTTATTCGAACAAGGCGCTGATGGACTCTTCATTGCTGACACGGCGAATGGATTCGGCCAGCAGGCCGGCCATGCCAAGGGGGCGGATTTTATCACACTGCTGCGCTTTGTCACTGAGCGGAATGGTGTCACAGACCACCAGTTCGTCAAGAATGGAGTTGTTGACGTTGTCGATGGCCTTGCCGGACAGTACCGGGTGGGTAATGTAGGCCACGACCCGCTCGGCCCCGCGCTCCTTCAGAGCGTCGGCCGCTTTGCACAGGGTGCCGCCGGTATCGACGATGTCGTCCACCAGGATGCAGGTTTTGCCTTCGACGTCACCGATAATGTGCATGACCTGGGACACGTTCGCTTTGGGGCGACGCTTGTCAATAATGGCCAGATCGGCGTCGTTCATGCGCTTGGCAATGGCGCGGGCGCGCACTACGCCGCCCACGTCCGGGGAAACCACCACCACGTTTTCAAAACGCTGCTTGTCGATGTCTTCCAGTAACACCGGTGTGGCGTAAATGTTGTCCACGGGGATGTCAAAGAAGCCCTGAATCTGATCGGCATGCAGGTCGACCGTGAGCACGCGGTCAACGCCGATGCTGGCGATCATGCCCGCAACAACTTTGGCGCTGATGGCCACTCGGGTCGAGCGCACGCGTCTGTCCTGACGGGCGTAACCGTAATAGGGGATAACAGCGGTTATGCGCGAGGCCGAGGCGCGCCGCAGGGCGTCCGCCATCATGACCAGTTCCATCAGGTTGTCGTTGGTGGGGTAGCAGGTAGGCTGAATGATAAAAACGTCGTGGCCACGCACGTTTTCGTTGATTTCAACGGTGGTTTCACCATCGCTGAATGCACCAACATGGGCCTTGCCTACGGGAACCTGGAGTTTTTTGGCAATACGTTTGGCAAGTTCAGGGTGAGCGTTGCCGGTAAAGATCATCAATTTGGACACGGTTGAGTCCTTTTTGGTATCAGCGCAGGAGTCAGAGGAAGCAGAAGAAAGATGGCTGGGGTGGCAGGACTCGAACCTGCGCATGACGGGATCAAAACCCGTTGCCTTACCACTTGGCGACACCCCAGTGTCGTGCTTTGTTGGCATCATTTCAGTTCTGTCAGCTGTTGGTGAAGTGGTGATCTATTCACCCCTTTAGCGACGAACCCCTTGATGCCGGAGGGTTTGCTTTCCCAGATCATCCGGGCTGCGGATTCTGAAGGGAAACGTCCAAAAATGCAAGCCCCTGTACCGGTTAATTTTGCGGGTCCAAATTGTGAAAGCCAATTGAGGCTTTTTCGGACCTCGGGATACAGCTCGCAAACTGTCTCCTCGCAATCGTTTCGGTACCTTGAGGCGTCTCCCTCAAAAGCGGGCGCTATTGTCATCCGTGGCGTGTCCCTTGTCAAGCCATCTGCGGAAAAAATCTTTCCGGTGTTGATGTTACATTCCGGATTGATCACCAGAAACCAGTCCTCGGGCGGGTTTGCGGGGGTCAGCTGCTCGCCCACCCCTTCGCCCACGGCGGCGAAGCCGTGCACAAACACGGGTACGTCAGCCCCCAGTGCCAGCCCCATGTCTGCCAGCTCGTCCAGAGTCAGGTGCAGCCGCCACAACCGGTTTAACGCCAGTAAAGTGGTGGCGGCGTTGGAACTGCCGCCGCCCAGGCCGCCGCCCATGGGGAGACGCTTATTGAGGGAGATGGTCACCCCGGACGCCTGTTGCGGGTATTTTTGCGCCAGCAACGAGGCCGCCCGCAGGATCAGGTTGTCGGCGTCGGCGACCCCCGGCAGGGGCGGCGACAGCACCAAGGCCCGATCGGTCCGGGCGGTGAAGGTGAGTTCATCGCCGTAATCCAGAAACTGGAACAGCGTCTGCAGCTCATGGTAACCGTCCGCCCGGCGACCGGTGATGTGCAGGAACAGGTTGAGTTTGGCGGGTGAAGGTAAGGTCAGGCTCATGGCTGGGTCCGGGTTTTCAGAGCGCGCCAGGCGGTGACCGCGATACGGACGCGCTTGTCATCTTTGGTGGCGGTGATACGTGCCGGCAGATCCGGCTGGTCCGGAAAGAAAGTACGCCAGCGATCATAGCGCACCTCCCAGCCGTGCTGTCGGATCATGGCCAGCTGATCCTGGCTGTCAAAAAAGAGGCGGAAGTCAGCGTCCGGGCCGGGCAGCCCGCGAATCCACCAGGCCAGGCTGTCCATGGGGAGTTGCCAGCCGGTCGCCGCTTCGATCAATACCTCCGGTTCGGTGGAGTAATAGGTTTCCCCGTCGGGGAGGGTCAGTTCGACGTAGGCCGGGGTGCCCTCCAGATGCGTCTGGCCGAGCCCGAGAAAAGCCGACGACAAGGACAGTGCGTAGTGTTCGTGCTGCTGCACCCAGCTGTTGATGACCGCACTGGCGCTGTCCGACGGCTGCCGCACCGCGAGTTTGCCGGCAAGTTGCCAATGGGTCAGGGTTTGCAGGCGCTGCTGGCGGTCGGCCCAGTCTGCCGGCGGCTGACTGGTCAGACCTTCCGGCAGCGGGTCGGTCCTGAAGGAGGCGCAGCCGTTCAGTACCAGCGCCAGCAGTACAACGGCCATGGCCGCGCTGTGACGGCTCACCGGGTCGGCCCGTCCGTCAGACGCTCGATGGTTTCAATCAGGGTGGGGTGCTCGGGGAAGTCCTGCAGGCTTTCGCGCCAGATGATGCGGGCCTGCTCCTGCTCACCCATTTCCCACAACACCTCGCCCAAGTGGGCGGCCACCTCCGGATCCGGGTAGGCGCTGTACGCTTGTTTCAGATAGTCCAGTGCCTCTGCGGGGTGACCCTGTAAGAACAGAACCCAGCCCATGCTGTCCATAATAGCGGCGTTGTCGGGTGCCAATTGCAGGGCCCGGCGGATCAGGGCTTCCGACTCATCCAGGCGCTGCGGTTGCGAGGTGAGAATGTAGCCCAGGGCATTCAGGGTCACGGCGTTTTCCGGTTCACGCTCAAGGATGGCGCGTAAATCCTTTTCCGCATCAGCGATGTTGCCGTCCCGGTCGTGCATCATGGCGCGGGCATAGCGAATGCGAATGCTGTCGGGCAGCGCTGCCAATCCCGCACCGGCCGTCTCAAACGCCTGTTGATGGCGGTCCGAGTCCAGCAACAGATTGATCTCCAGCAGCCAGAAACTTTCCGCTTGCTCCGGGTTGACCGCTTTCAGTTGCTGCAGGCGGGTGAGAGCGCCGTCTACATCACCGTCGGCTGCGCGCAGCGCACTGATCCGGGCGAGCGCGGCAAAGTAATGGCCGCCTTCGGTCACCTGCTCGTAATAACTCAGGGCCTGCTCCGTCAGATCCTGCTCATCGGCGATTTTGCCAAGGTAAAAGTGGGCTTCGTCCAGGTGGTGGCCTTGTTCTATCAACAGGTGCAGATCATCGCGGGCAAGCTCCGGTTCGCCGTTTTCAATGGCGATCAGGGCGTGGGATAAGCGCAGCCCCGGAATGTTCGGAAATGCTTTCATCAAGCGGGCGAATTCATCCTGAGCGCCCTGCATCTCCCCCTCGCTGACCAGCATGCGGCCATAGAGGGTGCCCATCTGACGGTTCTGCGGATAGCGGCGGGTGGTCCGTTGCAGGTAATCCAGCGCTGCGGTGGGTTGTCCGGCCTGATACAGCAGATCTCCCTTCAGCACCAGCGCCGGCTGAAAATTCGGGTGCTGTTGCAGGATCGGTTCCAGTCGCACCAGCGCGGTGTTGGGTTGCTTGGCTATTTTCAACAGCAGGGCGATGCTGTATTCAATTTCGAGATTGTCCGGGTAGCGCTCGCTGAGCTGCTGGTACAAAACCAGCAGTTCTTGCTGACTCTCTGGGGGCAGATTGGAGGCGAGGGCCGCCAGATTGTCGAAATCTGCATCGCCCCCCAGATCCATTATGCGCTCCATGTGCTGCAGCGCGGTTTTAAGATCGTTGCGCTGAACGGCCTGGATGGCAAGGATGCGCAGGGCTGCCATGCTGTCGGGCTCAACCTCCAGCCACAATTGGGCCAGGCGCAGCTGGGCGTTATCGCCGTTCAGGGATTGGGCAATCCGCATGGCTCGGGTAATGACGCTCCGGTCCCGGGATATTTCCGCCGCCCGGACATAGTTGCCCAGCGTGATATCATAGCGTCCCCGCTGTGCGGCAATTTCGGCCGAGGTGAGTAAATAGAGGACTTCCGGGTCCAGCTCCGCATATTCAACGGGCGCAGTGTTTTCCGCTGGCGTAATGCGGATGACCTGGTCGGCGGGCGTGTCGCTGGATTCTGCAGGCTCACTTTTCAGGGCCGCACAACCTGCTATAAAGGTGGCCAGCAGGCTGGTAGCGAGTAACAAGGCAGTTTTTTGCATGAGGTATCCCGTGTTGGTGCGGCATCACGCCAGGCAGGAAAAGCCGTCAGTAGCTCGCTGTTCCGGCGCGCTCTTATGATGGCATAAGCGCCGGATCTTGCCCAACCCCCCGTGCAGTCAAACCCGGATCCACCGCCGGCCGGGGGATCAGCACTTCCCGTCATGCCGCGGCTTAAGGGTGGCAGATACCGTCCCAGGCCGCTAAAATGGCGGAATTAACAGGTCACAACAAGGTTGTCTTCCCTATATCTATGGCATTGCTCACTCTGGGACTTAATCATCGGACGGCGCCGGTAGAGTTGCGTGAACGCGTGGCGTTTACCCCCGAACGCATGGCGGCGGCCTTTGCCGAAATACGGGCCACCACCGGTGCCTCGGAAGTTGCGATATTGTCTACCTGCAACCGTACCGAATTGTATCTTGCCGGTGACGATGAATGCGCCCCGACGGTGTTGCGCTGGTTGTCAGGCTTTCACGGTCTGGATGCGGCTGAGCTCGAAGAAGCCATGTACGTGCATCGCGACGCCGATGCGGTCCGTCATATGATGCGGGTGGCCGCCGGGCTCGATTCCATGGTGCTGGGGGAACCGCAGATTTTCGGTCAACTCAAGGACGCTTATGATCTGGCGCATGAGCACGGAGCCAGCGGCCGGTTTTTGTCGCGTCTGTTCCAGCAGACGTTTGCGGTTGCCAAGCGGGTACGCACCCAGACAGCGATTGGTGAAAACCCGGTGTCAGTGGCCTATGCCGCGGTCAGTATGGCGCGCCATATTTTCGCGGATATGTCCCGCCACAAGGCCTTGTTGATCGGTGCCGGGCAAACCATGGAACTGGTAGCGCGCCACCTGGCAGAAGCGGGAGTCACCGATTTTCTGGTGGCCAACCGTACTCTGGAGCGCGCCCAGGCACTGGCTGAGGCGCGGGGAGGGCGGGGGATTGTGTTGTCGGAAATACCCGATTACCTGCGCGAAGTGGATATCATTATTTCTTCCACCGCCAGTCCGTTGCCGATACTGGGCAAGGGTGCGGTGGAACGCAGCCTGAAGCAGCGCAAGCACCGCCCCTTCTTTATGGTCGATATTGCCGTACCCCGGGACATCGAACCGGAAGTGGGCACGCTTGACGACGTATACCTGTACACCGTGGATGATTTGCGTCAGGTCATC
Organism: Marinobacter sp. X15-166B; assembly: GCF_001752365.1. Taxonomy (GTDB): domain Bacteria; phylum Pseudomonadota; class Gammaproteobacteria; order Pseudomonadales; family Oleiphilaceae; genus Marinobacter. The sequence continues at coordinate 2,231,330 of NZ_MEIY01000001.1, forward strand.
GAAGAAAACATTCGTTCCCGGGAAGGCGCCGCCCGGGAGGCCGAGCACCTCGTCAGTGCCGGCACCGAGGAATTCCTCGGACAACTGCGGGCCCTGGAGGCGGTGTCCACGCTGAAACAGTTCCGTGAGCGTGCGGAAACCCTGCGCGATGGGGAAGTTGAAAAGGCGTTGCGCGCCCTGCGCAACGGGGGCGACCCTGAAACTGTGTTGCGCAGTCTGGGGCGGGGTCTGACCAATAAACTCCTGCATGAACCATCCGTTCAATTGCGTAAAGCCACCGCCGAAGGGCGGGTTGAAGTTACCCAGTGGCTGCGGGAATTGCATCAGCTGGAAACTCAGGACCATGAGATTTCTACCACTTCGGAACGTCTATGAAGCCGTCGATCAAGTCCCGTCTTGTGCAGTTAACCGAACGATTTGATGAAGTCAGTGCGCTGTTGAGCGACCCGGGTGTGATTGCCGATCAGAACCGGTTCCGCGATTTGTCCCGGGAGTACGCCGAAGTTGAACCGGTGGTGCGCTGCTTTCGGGCCTACCGAGAATCACAGGACGACCTTGCCGCCGCGCAGGAACTGATGACCGACAGCGATGCGGAAATGCGTGCGTTGGCGGCCGAAGAGCAGGCCCGGGCCGTGGCCCGCAGCGAACAACTGGAGCTCGAGCTGCAGGCGCTGATGCTGCCCAAAGACCCGGACGACGGCAAAAACGTGTTTTTGGAGATACGCGCCGGCACTGGCGGTGACGAGGCCGCTATTTTTGCCGGTGACCTGTTCCGTATGTACCTGCGTTACGCCGAGACCCGCCGCTGGAAAGTGGAAGTACTCAGTGAAAGCGTGGGTGAACACGGTGGCTACAAAGAAATCATCAGTCGAGTGGCCGGTGACGGGGTGTACGGAGCGCTGAAATTTGAATCCGGTGCGCACCGGGTACAACGGGTGCCGGAAACTGAATCCCAGGGCCGTATACATACCTCGGCTTGCACCGTGGCGGTGATGCCCGAAGCCGATGAGGCCGAAGCCATCGAAATCAACAAGGCCGATTTGCGGGTGGACACGTTCCGCGCGTCCGGCGCCGGTGGCCAGCACGTGAACAAAACCGACTCCGCCATTCGTCTTACCCACCTGCCCAGCGGCATAGTGGTGGAGTGTCAGGATGAACGCTCCCAGCACAAGAACCGGGCACGGGCCATGAGTCTGCTGGCGGCGCGGTTGAAAAACATGGAGGCGGAACGTCACCAGCAGTCCCAGGCCGAAGCCCGTCGGAGTCTGGTCGGCAGTGGCGACCGCTCCGAGCGTATTCGCACCTACAACTTTCCCCAGGGCCGGGTCACCGATCACCGCATCAACCTGACCCTGTACAAGCTGGATGAAATCATTACCGGAGATCTGGCACCGCTCATTCAGCCGTTGCAGCAAGAGCATCAGGCCGATTTGCTGGCCAGCCTTGGCGATGAGTGACGCAGCGCTGACCACCGTGGATGCCGTGCAGCAGGCCGCAGCCGATATTGACAGTGACAGCCCCCTGCTGGACGCGGAGTTGCTGATGCAGCATGCCACCGGCTGGAGTCGCACCAGTCAGCGGGCCTGGCCCGAACGGCCCCTGGCTGAAGCCCAGGCGGTGCGTTTCTGGCAGTTGGTCCGCCAACGTGCCACGGGCCAACCGGTCGCCCACCTGCTGGGTGAGCAGGGCTTCTGGTCACTGCCGCTGCAGGTCAACGCGGCCACCCTGATCCCGCGACCGGATACCGAGTGTCTGGTGGAAACCGCGTTGGGACTGGCGGTGCCGGACCAGACCCGGGTGCTGGATCTCGGCACCGGTACCGGCGCCATTGCGCTGGCCCTGGCCAGTGAGCGGCCAGACTGGCAGGTAAGCGCCTGCGACCTCATGCCCGCGGCGGTGGCTCTGGCGCGCGCTAACGCCGAGCGGCTTGGCTTGCCGGTGACGGTGGTGCAGAGTCACTGGTTTGCCGGTCTGCCCGCCCAGTCATTCGAGCTGATCGTCTCCAACCCGCCCTACATTGCGGCAGACGACCCCCATTTAACCAACGGCGACCTGCGGTTCGAGCCGGCCACCGCTCTGGTGTCCGGTGCGGACGGGCTGACCGATCTGCGCCATATAGTGGCCGAAGCGCCCGCCTGGTTGGTGGCGGGGGGGGTATTGCTGGTCGAGCATGGCCACGATCAGGGCACCGCCGTGCGGGCTTTATTCAACCAGGCCGGGTTTCAGGCCATCGAAACCCGTAAAGATTATGGCGGCAACGAGCGTCTGACGCTGGGTTGCAAAGCGCCAGGCGCAGGAGTATGACCATGCTGAACGATGACGAGTTACTGCGCTACAGTCGGCAAGTATTGATGCCGGCGTTTGATGTGGCCGGCCAGCTCAAACTGAAAGCGGCGCGGGTGCTGGTGATTGGCGCCGGCGGCCTCGGTTGTCCGGTGGCCATGTATCTGGGGGGCGCGGGGGTGGGCCATCTGACCCTGGTGGACGACGACCTGGTCGAACTGCCCAACTTGCAACGGCAAATCGCCTTTGACCAGACGCTGCTGGATACCCCCAAGGCAGAAAGTCTGGCGCGGCGGATCAGCTCCATTAACCCCGAAATCGTGGCGGTGCCGCTGGTGCAGCGTATGGGGGTGGAAGAGCTGACCGCCGAGGCCCGCAAGGCCCACCTGGTGCTGGACTGCACCGACAACTTTGCCACCCGTTTTGCCCTCAATCGAGCCTGTGTGGCGGCGCAGGTACCGCTGGTGTCCGGCGCGGCGATTCGCGGTGAAGGTCAGGTCACCGTGTACGATGTGCGCCAGGCAGACAGCCCCTGCTACCATTGTCTGTATTCCGAGCAGGGCAACGAATCCCTCAGTTGTTCCGAAGCCGGTGTGATCGGACCGCTGGTGGGCATGATCGGGGCCAGCCAGGCCATGGAAGCCATCAAAATGATCACCGGTATCGGTCGTACGCTGGTGGGGCGTCTGTTGCTGCTGGACGTGTGGCAAATGGAGTGGCGCGAGCTGAAACTGGCCCGCGATCCCGGTTGTCCGGTGTGCGCCCCCGCCCACGCGGCCCCGTCAGTTCTTTAGCGCCTGAAACCGCGCAATTGCCTCCTGTCGGCTGGTTTTCAGATCGACAATGGGACGGCAATAGCCCGGTGGGATGTGGCCACCCACCCAGGGCTGATGAATCTGTTTGTTATCCAGGTCGGCAACTTCCGGTACATACTGACGGATGAACCGGCCCTGCGCGTCAAACCGTTCACTTTGCGTGGCCGGATTAAAAATCCGAAAGTAGGGCGCGGCGTCGGTTCCGGTGGACGCGCTCCATTGCCAGCCGCCATTGTTGGCGGCGAGAAAGCCGTCGATCAGTTTTGACATGAAGTAAGCTTCCCCCAGCCGCCAGTCCACAAACAGGTTTTTGCTGAGAAACATGGCGCTAATCATGCGCAACCGGTTGTGCATCCAGCCTGTCTGATTCAGCTGGCGCATGGCCGCATCCACGATGGGAATCCCGGTACGCCCCTCTTTCCAGGCTTCGAATGCTTCCCCTGGCGGGTTCCACTGCAACCGTTCGGTCTCCGTTTTGAACGCCCGGTGCATGCTGATCCGGGGGTAGTGGTACAGAATGTGGATGTAGAAGTCGCGCCAGGCAATTTCGTTGACCCAGGTCTGCAGCCCTTCCTGTGCGGCCGTGTCGTCCGCGCACTGCCTCACCGCCTGTAAACATTGACGTCCGGAGAGCACTCCGCTGGCCAGGTAGGGAGAGATCTGGCTGGTTCCCGCCAGGGCCGGATATTCCCGGGCCTGGTGGTAGTCCCCGCCGCGTTCCGTCAGAAACGCTTCCAGCTGATCGTGGGCGGCAGATTCACCGCTGGCAACCAGTGGTGGCGGGGCGGCGGCATAGCCGGGCAGGTCGGTGTTCAGCTGCGCCGCGTGAACCGGCTCCCCACGGGCCTTGGGGATGGGATGAATGGGTAGAGCTTGAGCGTCCGTCCACTGCCGCCAGGTGCGTGCAAAGGGTGTGAACACCGAGTAGGGCCGCTCTTGCCGGGTCAGAATGCTGCCGACCGGGGCGACGCACTGGTCGTGGTGTGGCCGCCACTCAATCTCAAGCGCTGCGAGTCGTTGTCGCGTCTCGGTGTCGCGGCGACGCTCGTTAACACCGTATTCTTCATTGCAGTAAACCTGGCGGATGCCCTCCGTGCGGCACCAGTCGACCAGCTGGTCGATGCCGTCCGCGAACCGGTGCGCGCTGAGCAGGGTCAGCGGAATACCCAGGCGGGCCAGCTCCTTGCTGACCTGGTTGACGCTATCCACCACCAAGCGCAGGCGCGCCGGTGACCAGTCATGCAGTTGCCATTGATCCACGGTGACCATAAAACAGGCGATCACCCGGGCGTCGCCCTGGCAGGCCGCGTGCAGGGCCGGGTTGTCGGCCAGCCGCAGGTCATTTCTAAACCAGACCAGACGTGTCATGGTCTATCCTCAAGTGTGTGAGTGGCGTAATAAAATCACTGACTTGGGTATTCGCCGGGGCTCTCTGATTGGATTATAGTGGAATTCAGCTGGGCTGCGGTGTGGTGAGCGTTTGTGCGTATTGTTCGTCACCCGCCGCGGCCGTCTAATTCGCGCCCCACAGGGCCATGTGGCATAGGGAGGATGCAGGCGCAGTGACACATTTATTGAACCCGGAAGCGGTCGTGAAAGACGGTCGCTGGAACACGCCTTATACCTTTAACTCGGGTGAAACCCAGTACCACGAGCTCGCCCAGTTGAGATTGTGGGTCACCATGCTGGACAGCGAATGGCAGATCCGGGTAGACCGCTCGGGCGATGAACCCGACCGGTTGCGCTGGAGTGAGACCGTGAATTACGTCCTCCCCGGCACGGAGGTGACGTTGCAGCGGTTCATGCGTCCGGAAGACAAGAGTACGGTGGTGTATCTGCCCGTGATGGCCAAACTGCCCACCGTAATCCGGCCCTATCAGCCGCTGACCATCCTAGCCGGCGGTGAGTGCACCATCTACGTTGGCACCGTGGTGTGGATGCGTATCTGTGTCGGTCCGCAGCGGCAGGAGCTCGTCGATCTGCCGTTGTCGGAACCGTCCTTGACCTGGGTGGGCCCGTCCACCATGGAGGGCGATTTGTGTTACACCGCGCCGAGCTATGCCCGTCTGCTGCTGGACGCGGTACCCCGCCGGCCCTGGCGTGCGGTGACCCCGGTGCGTATCCGCAATCGCCGCGATGAGCCATTGCTGGTGGAACGGTTCAGTTTGCCTACCCGGTTGTTGTCGCTTCATGAAAACGAGCACGGCGAGCTGTGGACCCCGCGGGTCACGGTAACCTGTGAAACCGAGATGAACTCGGCGCGGTTGAAAATTGACAAGAATCTGATTGAGCTGGCCGGAAACTGCACCCTGATTGCCCCCGCACGGGACTACAGCGAGCGGGTTTACCTTCATCGGGCCATTGACAGGATGTTTGGATGAGCGAGCAGAGCGGACTGAGCGTGTTGGGGGTGTTTTCCGGCATACAGTGGGAGCATTGGTTCAGCGCCATTGTGCTGTTACTCGCCGGGGTGGTGTTGGCCTCCATGAGTGCCCGGTGGATCAATCACCTGATGCACAAACGGGCGTCCCGTCACCACGCCGTGCTGGTGCGGCGGCTGGTGTTTTACGCGATCCTGGTGTTTTTTGGCATTGCGGCGATGTACGAAGCCGGGTTTTCGATGGATGTGATGCTGGGCGCCGCCGGTATTCTCACCGTTGCAATTGGCTTCGCGTCACAAACCTCCGCGTCGAATATGATCAGCGGGTTGTTCCTGTTGGTCGAAAGTCCGTTCCGGATCGGCGAATATATTGAGGTGGATGGCACCTTGGGGGAGGTCGTGGGGGTTGATGTGTTGAGTGTAAAACTGCGGACTCCGGACAATCTGTACATCCGGATCCCCAACGAAACCCTGATCAAGACGCTGGTGGTGAACCGGTCACGCTTCCCCATTCGACGGCTGGACCTGAGTATCCGGATTGCCTTCGCCGAGGATATTGAGCGGGTAGAGCAATTGCTGATGGCGCTGGCGGCGAAAAGTCCCGGTACACTCGAAGAGCCCGAGCCGTTTGTTCTGGTCACCGGGTTTGGACCCTCGTCGGTGGATCTGCAGTTTTCATTTTGGGTAACCAAGGACAATGTCCGTGAGGGACACAGCGACATGATGGTCGCGGTTAAACGCATGCTGGATCGGGAGGGCATAGAAATACCCTTCCCGCACACCAGCATTTATGCTGGCAGTCACTCGGAACCCTTCCGTATCGAATTGGTGACCCCCCAGCACAACAAGGAAGAGGAACAAGATGATGTCAATGCCAACGGCGGAGCCGCACACAGAGTTGTCGGACACTGACCACACAACCCGAATGCAGTTGGGCTGGCGGGAGTGGGTGACGCTCCCGGACCTGGATATCCCGCGCATCAAGGCCAAAGTGGACACCGGCGCCCGCACCTCCTGCCTGCACACCTTCCGCACCGAACCCTACACCACGGACGACGGCGAACGGCGGGTGCGCTTCTGGGTGCACCCCGATCAGCAGGACATGCACCAGGTGGTGGAGTGCGATGCACTGGTGGTGGATGAACGCCAGGTGACCGATTCCGGCGGCCATAAGGAACTGCGCTTGGTGATCACCACCAGCCTGCAGATCGGCGGCCAGCAGTGGCCCATCGAAATGACCCTGACCAACCGGGACACCATGCGGTTTCGCATGCTGCTGGGCCGGACCGCAATGGCCGGGCGCTGCATCGTAATTCCGGAATCATCTTACCTGACTGACGAAGCGGGCGAGCAGGTGACCCCATGAAAATAGCGATTCTGTCACGGAACCCATCACTGTATTCCACCCGCCGGCTGGTCGAGGAAGGCCTGAACCGCGGCCACGAGGTGCGGGTAGTCGATGTTTTGCATTGCTACATGAACATTACCTCGGCCAAACCGTCGATTCACTACCACGGCGAAACCCTGGACGGTTTTGATGTGGTCATCCCCCGGATCGGCGCCTCGGTCACCTTTTACGGCACCGCGGTATTGCGCCAGTTCGAAATGATGGGGGTGTTCCCGATGAACGAATCGGTGGCCATCTCCCGGTCCCGGGACAAGTTGCGTTCGTTGCAGTTGCTGGCGCGCAAAGGGGTGGGCATGCCGGTAACGGGGTTTGCCAACAAGCCGGACAACGTGCCGGAGTTGATCAAAATGGTGGGCGGTGCGCCGGTGGTGATCAAGCTGCTGCAGGGCACCCAGGGCATCGGTGTGGTGCTGGCGGAAACCCGCAAGGCCGCGGAGAGCGTGATTGAAGCCTTCATGGGGTTGAAGGCGGATATACTGGTGCAGGAGTTTGTCAAAGAAGCCGGTGGGGCCGATATTCGCTGTTTTGTCATCGGTGACAAGGTGATAGCCGCCATGAAACGCCAGGCGCTGGAAGGCGAGTTCCGATCCAACTTGCATCGCGGCGGCACTGCGTCACTGGTGCGCATCAGCCCGGAAGAGCGCCGTACCGCAGTCGCCGCCGCGAAAGCCATGGGGCTGAATGTGGCGGGGGTGGATTTATTGCGCTCCAGCCGCGGGCCGCTGGTGATGGAAGTCAACTCGTCGCCTGGGCTTGAGGGCATCGAAAACGCCACCGGTAAAAACGTTGCCGGTTTGATCCTCAACTGGATCGAAAAAAATCAGAAGCCCCACAAAACACGTACCAAAGGAACCGGATGATATGGCCCGAGCCCCGTACCGGATTGCAGATGTTGATATTCGACCAGGCAGCCGACAAACGGTGGAGATGCCGGTGGCCAAATTGTATACCCACACCCCGTTGAACATTCCGATCGAAGTGGTGCACGGTCGGCGCAAGGGGCCGGTGCTGTTGGTGTGCGGGGCGATTCACGGGGATGAGATCAACGGCGTTGAAATCATCCGAAGGCTATTAAGAAGCTCGGTACTGCGTCACTTGCGTGGCACTCTGGTGGCGGTCCCCATCGTCAACGTGTTCGGGTTTGTGCAGCGTACCCGTTATCTGCCGGATCGCCGGGACCTGAACCGGTGCTTCCCGGGGACGGAGACCGGTTCGCTGGGGGGGCGCATTGCGTACCTGCTGCGCACCAAAATCATGGCGCAGGTGACCCACATTATTGACCTGCATACCGGCGCCATTCACCGCTTCAACCTGCCGCAGATCCGCGCTGAACTGAAAAACCCGGAAACCATTCGCATGGCGCAGGCCTTTGGGGCACCCGTGGTCATTAACGCGGGCTTGCGCGATGGCAGCTTGCGGGCGTACGCCGATTCCCAGGACATTCCTGCAGTCACCTTCGAAGGGGGGGAGGCGCTCCGGTTTGACGATGTGGTGATCACCAGCGGCGTGAAAGGGGTCATCCGGGTGATGCGCGAGTTGGGCATGGTGCCCCCGAAAACCGGCCCCAGGGCGCCACGCAAACGCAGCGAAATAGCCGCCAGTTCGCAATGGGTCCGGACCGATATGGACGGCATCATGCGGCCGCTGGCCAGGTTGGGGCAACAAGTGCGCAAAGGCCAGAAGCTGGCCATGGTCGCTGACCCGTTCGGAGCGGTCGAACGGGAAATCAGCTCGCCCTGTTCGGGCATAGTGATCTGCGTGAATAATCTGCCCCTGGTGAACGAAGGCGAAGCCATCTACCACATCGCCCGGTTTGAGGAGCTCGGCGAAGCCGAAAAAGCCATGAGCTATTTCCGCGACTCCATGGACAGCGACGGCAGCGACGCGGTCATGCCGGCGCACCCGTGGGACGATTTGCAGAAGTAAGCCACGCGCCGCCGCTTAAACGACGTAGGCTTCACCGTTTTCAAACCGCGACCGGACCCAGGCAATTTTTGGTTGGATGGTCGCTAGCTGATAGTGGGGTGGGTCCGGAAACGACACCCAGTCACCGCCCCAGACCAGTGGGCCGGTGGCGTATTCGGCGACCGCGGTGTAGTCGCTGGCGTCCGTGGAGTAGGAGCCGTCGTCCCTGAAGATGCCTATGTCCCAGGCGATCCCGAAATTGTGATTGCTGCGGCCGCCGCGAGCTTTGGTGACAATGTTACCGGCGTTACCAAAACGCCCTTGGCGGAACAGCCGGTTCTGTTCTTCGTAGGTGCGGGTGGCCGAGATGATTTTTACATTCACCCCGCGGCTGAGGGCCCTGTGCATGAACTGGCGGGCTTCTCTCTGGGCGCGCATGGACAGTGACGCAATGTGCAGTTCGGTGCGACGGTCAAAGGTGCCCAATTCGCTTTTCAGGGCGTCGTAGCCGGCGTCAAAACTCGCTGAGGCGGCCTCCGACAGGGGCCCCCAAATGCCGTCAAGGGCGCCCTTGTAAAATCCTTCGGATTTCAGCAGCCGTTGAAAGAAGAGCACATCGGTTGCAAATAACCTGTCGCTCATCGGATTGTCCTCCCTGATTGCCATTGCCAGATTGCGGACCTGAGGCACACGTACCCCTGGGGGTTGCCGGGCAGTCGACCGGCCTGCTTCCTCCAGCTTCGTTAACCACCGCGTTACGGATGATCTGAAGCGCAACCCCTCCCACCATACCCTGTGCAGGTTTTAACAATTTTCCTGCGCAAATATGTCATGGCTCCCGCCTTGCGTGTGGTTCAGACTAAACTCATATCAATTATATTCACTGTAGCTGATAAGTGAGGACGGTTATGGAGTTTCAAGGTGTTGCGGCGGTCGTCACGGGCGGCGCGTCGGGATTGGGTGAGGGCGCGGCGCGGGCGTTGGCGGCAGCGGGTTGCAAGGTCGCCATTCTGGACCTGAATGAACAGCGCGGTACGGCCGTTGCCCGGGAGTTGGGCGGCGTGTTCGTACAGTGCGACGTGTCTTCGGCACAAAGTGCCGAAACCGCCATGGCTCAGGCTCGCGATGCCCATGGGTTGTGCGGTGTGGCGGTGAATTGTGCCGGCATCGCACCCGCGGCGAAAATTTTGGGTAAAGACGGCCCGATGGCTTTGGAAAGCTTCAACAAGGTGGTTCAGGTTAACCTGGTGGGGTCCTTCAACCTCATGCGTCTGGCGGCAGCGGATATGGCTCAGCGTGAACCCAACGCCGACGGCGAGCGCGGCGCGATTATCGCCACCGCATCGGTGGCTGCGTTTGAAGGTCAGATCGGCCAGGTGGCTTACAGTGCTTCCAAGGGGGGCGTGGTGGCGATGACTTTACAGGCGGCCCGTGAGCTGGCGCGCAGCGGTATCCGCGTGAACACGATTGCTCCGGGGCTGTTTATGACGCCCATGATGGAAGGGATGCCGCAGGAGGTTCAGGACAGCCTGGCTGCTACTTTACCGTTTCCCCAGCGGCTGGGTAAACCGGCGGAGTTTGGCATGTTGGTTGAACAGATCGTTAAAAACCCGGTGCTGAACGGCGAGACCATTCGGCTGGACTGTGCATTGAGGATGGCCCCCCGCTAACCGCGGGCTGCGGTTTGATAAATAGCGCTGGAGTATAGTGATGCGTAATTATGGTGACTCAGACGAGTTAAAAATGTTCCGCGAGATGGCCGTAAAAGCCCTGCAAGCGGAAGTGCAACCCTACTATGAACAGTGGGACACCGACGGCATTGTGCCCCGGGAATTGTGGCGCACCCTGGGGCATGCGGGCATGTTGTGCGTGGACGTGGCCGAAGAATACGGTGGTTCCGGCGTGCCGTTCGAGTATTCGGTGGTGGTGGTTGAAGAACTGGCGCGTATGGGGTTCGGCGGGCTGGCCACCAATGTCATGGTGCACTCGGATATTGTGGCGCCTTACATCAGTCATCTGGGCAATGACCAACAGCGTCAGTACTGGCTGCCGAAAATGGCGTCCGGCGAGGTGGTGGGGGCTATTGCCATGACCGAACCCGGTGCCGGCAGTGATTTGCAGGCCATGCGCAGCAGCGCGGTGGCTGACGGCGACGGTTATGTTCTCAACGGTTCCAAAACGTTTATCACCAACGGACAGTACGCCGGGCTGGTGATTGTGGCGGCCAAAACCGACCCGTCAGCGGGGGCCCGGGGGATCAGTCTGTTTCTGGTGGACACCTCCTTGCCGGGCTTCAGCGTGGGTCGTAACCTGGAGAAAATCGGCCAGCACAGCGGCGACACCTCGGAGTTGTTTTTTGAGGATGTCCGCCTGCCACGCTCGGCCTTGCTGGGAGAAGAAGGTCAGGGCTTTGCTTATCTGATGCAGGAATTGCCGAGGGAGCGTCTGGTCATTGGTGCCATCGGAGTCGCGGCGGCAAGAGGGGCGCTGGATCTGACCATCGATTACGCCGATCAACGGGTGTTGTTCGGGCAGAAGCTGAAACAGCTGCAGAACACCCGGTTCCGCATCGCCGAGATGGAAACCGATTACCGTATCAACCAGGCTTTTGTGAACCAGTGCATCGCTGATTACAGCCGCGGGGCGCTGGATGCCGCCACCGCCTCCATGGCGAAATACAGCGCCACGGAAATGCAGTGTCGGGTCGCCGATGGCTGTCTGCAATTATTCGGCGGCTATGGGTACACCACCGAGTACCCGATTTCCCGTGCGTTCATCGATGCGCGGGTACAGCGGATCTACGGTGGCAGCTCGGAGGTGATGAAAGAAGTCATCGCCCGTTCGGTGCTGGGTAAAGACTGATAGCTTAAGCAACTGACAGGTGGACAGTATGATGAATGACGATTCTGTTGTGATCGCCGGGGCCGCCCGCACACCGATGGGCGGCATGATGGGCGCATTGAGTAGCGTGCGTTCTCCGGAATTGGGGGCCGTGGCGATTGCTGCAGCCATTGAAAAGGCCGGGCTGACGCCGGCCGATATCGACGAGGTGGTGATGGGCTGTGTGTTGCCCGCCGGGTTGGGTCAGGCACCGGCCCGCCAGGCGTCCCGGGCCGCGGGTATTCCGGATGCGTCCGGTTGCACCACGGTGAACAAAATGTGTGGCTCGGGCATGCAGGCGGTGATTTTAGCCCATGACCAGATCAGGGCCGGCACCAACAAGGTGATGGTTGCCGGCGGTATGGAGAACATGAGTCAGGCACCTTATCTGTTGCCCAAAGCCCGCGCAGGCATGCGCATGGGCCACGGGCAGGTGATGGATTCGATGTTCTTCGACGGTCTGGAGGACGCCTATGACGGCGGACTGATGGGGGTGTTCGCTCAGCGCAGCGCCGATGAGTACGGCATTGACCGCGAAACCATGGACCAGTTTGCCATTGGTTCATTGCAGAAATCCCTGCAAGCGATCCAAAACGGATGGTTCAACGAGGAAATTGCCGCCGTGAAGGTGCCGGGGCGCCGAGGTGATACGGTGGTGGATACCGACGAGCAGCCAGGCAACGCGAAACCGGAAAAGATTCCTCAGTTGAAACCCGCCTTTAAAAAAGACGGTACCGTGACGGCCGCGAATTCCAGTTCCATCAGTGACGGCGCCTCGGCCCTGGTGCTGACCACTGCGGCGGTGGCGCGGGAAAAAGGGTTGACGCCGATAGCACGCATTGTGGCGCACGCCACCCACGCCCGTTTGCCGGCCGAATTCACCCTGGCGCCCATCGGCGCCATCCAGAAGGTGCTCGACAAGGCCGGCTGGCGCCAGGACGACGTGGATTTGTACGAAATCAATGAAGCCTTTGCGGTGGTCACGTTGCTGGCCATACAGCAGTTGGGGCTGGATGGCGACAAGGTCAACGTGTACGGCGGTGCCTGCGCATTGGGGCATCCGATCGGATCTTCCGGCTCCCGCATTCTGGTAACCCTGATCAGTGCCTTGCGTCAGCGCGGCCTGAGCCGTGGGGTTGCCTCATTGTGTATTGGCGGCGGCGAGGGAACCGCAGTGGCGGTGGAACTGCTGTAAGCAATACCGGCCAGGCCGTCATCATTGATCTTGCTGGCGGTACGCCAGGGGGCTGAGCCCGGTCCAGTGCTTGAATGCACGGGAGAAGGCCCCGGGCTCGGCGAACCCCAGTTGGTGGGATATTTCCGCCACGCTGAGGTGTTGCCGGGTCAGCAGGGTCACCGCGTGATCCCGGCGCAGGTTGTCCTTGATCTTCTGATAAGACGACCCTTCCGCTTTCAGTTTCCGGGACAGGGTATAAGAGGTCATGTGCAACCGGGCGGCCACCCGTTCAAGATTGGGCAGGCGGCGGGTTTCGCTCTGTTCCAGCAACTGGCGTACCCGGGTGGTGACACTGTCGTCGTCGTCGGCCCAGATCAGCAGGTCCCGCGGTGATTTGCGCATAAAACTGTCCAGTTCCCCGGGACTGCGGGTCACCGGCATGCTCAGATACTGCTTGCTGAAAAACAGGCTGTTACGGGGTTGCTCGAAGGAGCAGCGGCAGGGAAACATAAAACGGTATTCATCGAAATGGGCCGGCAGCGGGCCGGTCATGGTGGTGTGGCTGAGAATGATTTTACGGCCGATCAACCAGCCAATGAGCCGGTGCCAGACCAGCAACAACCATTCCACCAGAAAAGCGTCCGGGTCCAGTTCCGGGCGGCGGTGGGTCAGGCTCAATTCGGCCTCGGCGCCGTCAAGATTGAGCGAGATCACGATATCCTCGGAAAACAGCCCATAGCACCGAATGCTTTGCCGGATCACTTCTTCCAGATTGGCGGCGTGCACCGCCAGTGACCCCATCAGGTGAAAGTGGCCCAGCCGGCAGGGTTTGCTGGTGCGCCCCATGAACTCATCATCCATGTGTTTCCACACCAGCCGGAACAGGCGGATAAACTGATCGGTGGGCACCCGCGCTTTGGGTTGACGAATCACCTCCGCATCAATGCCCCCACGCGCCAGCAGTGGGTCCACCGACTCCCCGGTTTGCTCGAGGCCATACAGAATCGCGCGGGCATAGTGGGAGGAAAACGTCAGATGTTTCATGAACCGGAGGCTCTGGAGGTTGCAATACTTGTCAAATTATCTGCCCGATCCTGTCATTTTGTTCGCAACAGCGATTGCTTAACCTGTTTGGAGCAAGCGTATCCAGCGGTCGCTCTTGCACCCACCGTACCGGCACGAGAGAACAAGTCAAACAGGCAGGTTTTGATATGACAGTGATCACGTATGATGATTTGGCAGCGGATTTTTCAGTCGAGACAATCTTACAGAAGTTTGCAGGGGATTATAACGACGGCATTAACGTCTGCGAGGCGATCTGTGATCGTCACGCAGCCGATGCCGGCCGCGTAGCCTTGCGCTATGAGCGGGCAGACGGCCGACGTGGCGAGATGACCTTTGCTGAGTTGCAGCGACGCTCGGCCCAATTTGCCGGGTTTCTGGCCTCCCGGGGTATTGGCCCGGGCGATCGTGTGGCCGGGTTGTTGCCGCGTACGCCAGAACTGTTGATTACCGTCCTTGGCACACTCCGGGCAGGGGCGGTGTATCAGCCCCTGTTCACCGCCTTCGGCGCCGGTGCCATTGAGTACCGTATCCAACAGGCCGCCACCAAACTGATTGTCACCAATCCGGAACAATGGCCCAAGCTGAAGGACGTACAGGGGGTGCCGGAGACCTTGTTGCTGGCCGGGGCCGGTGATGCCTTCGCCGGTGAGGCGGATGCCCTGTTCGAAGACGCGCTGGCAACGCAAGCGGATACATTCAAACCGGTAAGGCTGGGCCCCGACGCCCCGTTCCTGCAAATGTTTACCTCCGGCACCACCGGTAAATCCAAAGGTGTATCGGTGCCGGTGAAGGCGTTGCCCGCGTTCTATGTGTACATGCGCTACGCGGTGGGTTTGCGTCAGGACGATAATTTCTGGAACGTGGCCGATCCCGGTTGGGCCTATGGGTTGTACTACGCCATCCTGGGCCCCCTGCTGCTGGGTTGCACCACCCACCTCAATGAAGCCGGATTCACCACCGACAACGCCTGTGAGTTCATGCGCCGGTATGCTATTACCAACCTGGCGGCGGCTCCTACGGTGTACCGGCTGCTGATGTCCGATGAACAAGTGGTTGCGAATTACCCGACCGTTCGGTTGCGGGTGGCCAGCAGTGCGGGGGAAGCGCTGAATCCGGAAGTGGTGACCTGGATGAATCGGGTATTCGGCTGCCAGGTGTACGATCATTACGGGCAAACCGAGACCGGCATGACCTCAGCCAACTTTCACGAGCTGGCCCACCCCTACCGTGAAGCCAGTATGGGATACCCCTTGCCGGGATACCGTCTGGTCGCTCTGGACGCGAATTACCAGGAAGTGGGTGTGGGTGAGACCGGGGAATTGGCGGTAGATACGGCCAATTCACCACTGCATTTCTTCGAAGGCTACACCTGGGGCGAAAAATCCCCGTTCCACGGTCGTTACTATCTGACCGGTGATGTGGTTACCAATAATGGCGAGGGGTCTTTTTCTTATGCCGGCCGGGACGATGACATCATTGCGTCCGCGGGTTACCGCATCGGGCCGGCGGAGGTGGAAAGCGCCTTGCTGGAGCATGACGCGGTCGTTGAAAGTGCCGTGATCGGCAAACCGGACACCCAACGGGGGACGATTGTCAAAGCCTATGTGGTGACCCGCCCGGGTACAGCCGCCGATGAGACGCTGGTGAAGGCGCTGCAACAGCATGTGCGCAAGCGCCTGTCGACGCACTCGTTTCCCCGTGAGATCGAGTTTGTGGACGCCTTGCCCAAAACTTCCAGTGGCAAAATTCAGCGATTCCTGTTGCGCCAGCAGGCCGCGAAGGAGTTCCAGCAAGACGCCAATACGGGTGCGTTGGCCTGATCGCTGCGGGGTGTATCAGAGGCTACCGGTCTGGTAGCCTCTGGGGCCGACCGGGCCTTACAGATTGGCTTCTGCGTATTCGGCCAGCAACGAACGGGGCACGCCTTGCAGATGGATATGCCCGCCATGGCTGAAATTTTTAAAGCGTTCGGTCATGTAGGTCAGTCCTGAACTCAGGGCGCTGAGGTAGGGCGTATCGATCTGCGCGAGGTTACCCAGACAGATCACCTTGGAGCCGGTGCCGGCACGGGTGAGCATGGTTTTCATCTGGTGCGGTGTCAGGTTTTGGGATTCGTCAATAATAATCAGACTGCGTTGGAAGCTGCGGCCGCGGATGTAGTTCATGGATTTGAAGTGCAGCGGCACCTTGCTGAGGATGTAGTCCACACTCGCCGTCATGTTCTCATCGTCCTCGTGCAGCGCTTCCAGGTTGTCGACGAT
This sequence comes from Marinobacter sp. X15-166B, assembly GCF_001752365.1. GTDB lineage: Bacteria > Pseudomonadota > Gammaproteobacteria > Pseudomonadales > Oleiphilaceae > Marinobacter. Next base: position 2,247,504 of record NZ_MEIY01000001.1, read on the forward strand.
GGCGCCAAGCCAGGGCTCCATTTTTTCAGCTTCGGTCCCGGGCAGGAACCCGATGTCTTCATCCAGCCCTTGGGTGCTGCGCGTTACGATGATGCGTTTGTACTGTTTGTTGGCCACCGTCATTTCGATGGACGCCGCCAGCGCGAGGATGGTTTTCCCTGACCCCGCCGAACCGGTCAGATTCACCAGATGCACGTCCGGGTCCAGCAACAGGTTGAGGGCCAGCGCCTGATACCGGTCCCGGGGCACCAACCCCCAGACTTCTTCGTTCATCAGGTCGTGCTGGTGCAGATCCTGTATGACCAGCTTGTCATCCTGCACTTCGGAAACCTTGCCGGTAAAGCCCTGCTCATCGACGACAAACTCGTTGATGTTGAGGCTGGCCAGTTCACCTTCCCGTTTGAGAATGTGCTCGGTAACCCCTGCCCGTTGAAGCGTTTCCACCTTGCTGATGGTGTCCCAGAACGAACCCGCGAACTCCTTGTATCCGGTCGGCAGCAGGTTGATGTCATCGAGCAGCTGATCACTGTGGTAATCCTGGGCCTCGACCCCGAACCCGCGTGCTTTCAGACGCATGTTGATGTCTTTACTGACCAGAATGATGTCGCGATTTTCCTGCTGGGCCTGCAAGGCCGCCAGGGAGTTGATGATCCTGTTGTCGTTGAGGTGTTCCGGCAGGGCGTGGTTGCCGGTGTGTTCGGTGCTCATCAGAATGGACAGCGTACCCAGCGGCTCGGCTTTCAATGCCCGTACAATGGGGACACCCTGTTCAATCTCCCGGGGGCCGGCGTCGCCGAGCAGCCGGTCAATGGTACGGATGGCCTGACGGCAGTCCGCCGCAACCGATTGTTTGCCGGTTTTCAGACTGTCGAGTTCTTCCAGCACGGTCATGGGAATGATGACATCGTGCTCTTCGAAATTCAGTGGCGCACTCGGGTCGTGGATGAGCACATTGGTGTCGAGGACGTACGACTTTTTGCGAGCGTGTGAAGCTTTGGGCATAGGGCTCGTTACCTCTCTGGCAGACGACGATGTTATGGGGTGCAACCGGCTCAACCGATCTGTGGTTCATGGTTGGGGAGCGCCTTGCTGCTGGGTGTGAAGATGGCATTTGCAAAAATGGTCATCGGGGAGGCTCGCCGGCATAGGATGAAAACGGTTATTTACAGTCTGAATAAGAGCTTAACGGTTCTCGGAGGGCTCGTCATCCCCACGTTGAGGTCAACGATCGGCGGGCGGTTGCGGTCGCGTTGCGGGTGAGGGGGCAAGTGGAGGTGCGCCGGCCGGTGAGCGGTTCATCCGGCCCGCGCAAACGCCCGGCTGCGGCTCAGTATTCGGGGAGTGTGACGTTCAGTTCCAGAACCGAACAGCTGTCGTTGCGGTCAATTTCTACCTGCACCATATCGTCATCGATCTGCACGTACTTACGAATAACGGCCAGTAACTCCTGCTGCAGCTGTGGCAGGTAATCCGGCTGCCCGCGCTGGCCACGTTCATGAGCAACGATGATTTGCAGTCGCTCCTTGGCCACGTTGGCGGTGTTGGTCTTTTTAGTCCTGAAATAATCCAGAAAGCTCATTTACCATTACCCCTTGAACATGCGAGAGAAAAATCCCTTTTTCTGTGCCGTCATAAACCGGTGCTCACGTTCTTCTCCTAACAATCTGGCAACGGAATCGTCGTAGGCCTGGCCAGCGTCGCTGTCCAGATCAAGAATCACCGGCATGCCCTGGTTCGAGGCGTTGAGCACCACCTGAGACTCGGGAATGACGCCCAGCAGAGGAATGGACAGAATATCTTCGATGTCCGCAACCGAAAGCATTTCCCCCTTTTCGACCCGCAGCGGGTTGTACCGGGTCACCATCAGGTGTTCTTTCACCGGATCCAGGCCCAGTTCTGCGCGCCGGGATTTGCTCTGCAAGATACCCAGAATGCGGTCCGAGTCTCTGACCGACGACACCTCCGGGTTGGAGACAACAATCGCCTCATCGGCGTAATACAGGGCCATCAGGGCACCGTGTTCTATCCCCGCCGGAGAGTCGCAGATGATGTACTCAAAGGTCTCCGACAGCTCGTTAATGACCTTTTCCACCCCGTCTTTGGTCAGAGCTTCTTTCTCACGGGTCTGGGACGCGGGCAGGATGTACAGCGTATCGACCCGCTTGTCTTTGATCAGCGCCTGATTCAGCGTGGCTTCACCCTGGATTACGTTGACGAAATCGTACACAACCCTGCGTTCGCAATTCATGATCAGGTCGAGATTCCGCAAGCCGACGTCGAAATCGATAACCACGGTCCGGTGGCCGCGCTTGGCCAGACCGGTACTGATGGACGCGCTGGTGGTGGTTTTGCCAACGCCACCCTTTCCTGAGGTAATGACAATGATTTTAGCCAAGATTGCAATCCCTTCTCGGTGTATTTAGTTGCGTTGTATCAGTTTTTGTCCAGCGGCGAAGCCACCAGCAGGTCCCCCCGAAGCTGAAACTGGACAGCAGACTGCCAGCCGCTGTCCTGCAGGTCTTCGGAGATTTTGTAATGCCCGGCTATGGAGACAAGCTCAGCTTCCAGTGACTGGCAGAAAATGCGGGCCTGAGTGGCGCCGTGTATTCCTGCCAAAGCCCGGCCCCGCAGCGGGCCATACACATGGATATTACCCGCCGCGAGCACTTCGGCGCCAGCCTGTACCGGCGCCATGATCACCAGATCACCGGAGGGCGCGTAGACCTGTTGCCCCGAGCGCACCGTCTGGGTCACGACTTTTGCCAAGGCCAGCTCAGGAGCGGGCTCGGCAGGCGCTGCTTCCTTGGGGGCGGTCACAGCGGTTTCGGTGGCTTCCGGTGTCTGTCTTGGCGGTGTGGCAGGCAACAGCGCCAGAGCCGCATTGCGGGCCAGCCGCCGCTGATCGTCGCTGCCACCGCGCACCCCGATGATGTGGATGTTGTGCCGGCGGCAGGTGCCGATCATGCTGAAAAAGTCGAGTTCGCTGTCGACGCCGCGGTATTTCTCCAGACTGATCACCAGCGGAATGTCACGGAAGAACCCTGGAGCCTGGCTGATTTTATCCCGCAGGGTGGCTTCAAAATCGTCACTGTCGAAGTAGTAGAGCTCCAGAGCGGTTAAGGAAACCGAGGCACTCTTCAGTTGGAAACACTGTTCGGTGGTTTGGGTAGCCATCATGCGTGGGTGCCTTCCGTATTGGCGTCGGGTGGGCAGGTCGGGCGCCGCCGCAGGGGCGGTTGCTCAAAGCGGATGCCGGACCAACCCGTGCTTATAAATTGCCGGATGTTGCTGTGGCATTCACCGGCGGGATGGTCAAGAACCTGTTGGTAATGGCGACCAAAGCACAGCAGCGTGTCCGGTTCGTTCAGATTGCAATACTGACCGAGGGCGAACACTTTGCACGAGCCGGGGTTTTCATTGGCGGCGTTGACGAGCGAGCCATTGTGAAAACCGGTTGGCGTATAGTCAAAAAAGCGCTCGACCAACGCCAGCGTGTCTTCAAAATCGGAACGTCCGGCCCGCAGCGCAGCCAGATGAATATTGATCGCCTCTGCAATGGTCATCCAGGTTGTGCACCCTTGTGGGGTTGTTTGGCGCCTAGCTGGTAGCGTTCTTTCCACTCGTCGTAGGGCATGCCGTAAATCAGCTCACGGGCTTCCGGGTCGGTCAATTCAACGCCCCGTTCCAGTGCTTCTGCCCGGTACCATTTGGACAGGCAGTTGCGACAGAAATCGGCCAGGTTCATCAGGTCAATATTCTGAACCTCGGTATGTTCCTGCAAGTGGCTGACCAATCTGCGAAACGCAGCGGCTTCAATTTCGATGCGCTGCTGATCTGAAGAAGGTAATGACATTTGATTTAACATCCATCGAATGAGTGCAGTGAATCAAGGATAGCAGGTATGTTACCGCAAGACGCAGAGGGTATAAATGTCGCAGCCCGGAAGACCGGCTTCTTAAACGTAGTTTAATGCGGTAGCGTACAATTTGTTTTCGGGAGGTGGTTTGGAAGGTGAGCCAGCGAAAAATTATCCACCTTGATTGCGACTGTTTTTACGCCGCGGTCGAGATGCGCGATGACCCCAGCTTGCGCAACGTGCCTCTGGCGGTGGGCGGGGCGTCGGGCCGGGGCGTGGTGACGACCTGCAATTACAAGGCCCGGGCCTACGGCGTGCGATCCGCCATGCCCGGGGGCGAAGCGCGTCGGTTGTGTCCGGATCTGGTCACCGTGCCGTTGAATATGGCCAAATACCGCGCGGTTTCCCAGCAGGTCATGGCCATTTACCGGGAACTGACGGATCTGGTTGAACCCTTGTCGTTGGACGAAGCTTTTCTCGATGTCAGCGATGTGACCGCTCACCGTGGCAGCGCTACCCTCATGGCAGAATACCTGCGGGCGCGGGTCAGAAAAGAGGTTGGCATTACCGTCTCAGCAGGGGTCGCTCCGAACAAGTTTCTGGCCAAGATCGCCAGCGACTGGAACAAGCCGGACGGCCAGATGGTGATACCGCCGCAGGATGTGGCAGAGTTTGTGCGCCAGTTACCAGTGACCAGGCTTTTTGGGGTGGGGAAGGTGACGGCGGGCAAGCTGGAATCCATGGGCATACGGACCTGTCAGGATCTGCAAGCCACCCGGCCGGAAGTGTTGACTGAGGCGCTGGGCAAGCAGGGCTACCGGTTGTATCAGATGGCCCACGGTGAAGATGATCGGCCGGTCATGGCGACGCGCCTGGTCAAATCCGTCAGCGTGGAGCGTACGTTCGCCGAAGACATGTCCGGCCAGCAGGCTTGTGAGTTTGTACTTCAGGGCCTGGTGGATGATCTGCAGGCCCGGCTGTTGCGCAAGTCTGCCGCTAAGCCCATTCACAAACTGTTTGTTAAAATTCGCTACAGCGACTTCTCAACCCACACGCTGGAGCGGGTTCGGGAGGGGGTCAGCACACCGCACAGGGACGACTTTACGCCCTTGCTCGCTGAACTGATGACCGACCTGCAACGCCCGGTGCGGTTGCTGGGCCTGGGTGTGCGCTTTCGCAACGATGAAGCGCCGACTTTTCAGTTGCGGCTGTTCGACTGACTCGCCGGTATCGGGCGCCTGCCGCGTTGCCGGCAGGAATGGGCTGGATGAGGCGTCAGACAAGGATGGCTCAGTGCTGGAGCAGTGCAAACCACATCAACGCTCCCAGACTCGCGCCAATGATCGCGCCGGCGAACACATCGCTGGGGTAATGCAGTCCCAGCACGACCCGTGATACGGCCACACTGAGGGTAAAAGGAAGCACAACCCAGGCGATGGCTGGCGCGGTCAGTGCCAGCACGGTATTGAAGCACGCCGCGTGCAGGGTGTGTCCAGAAGGGAAGCTGTAGCGGTCAAGGGGAGGGGTGCCGCAACGGATGGCCGGGAAAGAAATAAACGGGCGCTCTCGGATGAGCCAGTGTTTCAGGGCCTTGTAGGTGAGGGCGCAGGCCAGTCCCGCCCCGGTCATACCCAGCGCAATGCCAAGGCCGTCGTCAGGGCGCAGCACCGGCAGGACCAAGATCAGCGCATACCACAACCAGCCATCACCCAGGCGGCTGATCACCTGGAAGTAATTGTGGATGGGGGTAAAGCGGAGCGACCGGTTGATGCGTTGACAGAGTGCATATTCCCGTTGATCCACCCGTTCAAAGAAGCGCCCGGCTCTGCTTGATGACATGGTGTTTGGCCTTTTTGGGTAAGTTGAATATCAGTTCTTCAAAACGTGCAATTTGCGTGTGCCAGTTCAGTTCCAGGGCGTCCAGTCGGGCTTGGGTGCGCACGCGCTGGCGCAGCGCGGGTATGCCCGCCAGTTTCATCGCCGCGTCAATAAAGGCGCTGTCGTTGCCCGGTTCGCAGACCAGCCCGTTGCGTTCGTGGTTGATGTGCTCGCGGGCCGCAGCGGACTTGAAGGCGGTGACCGCGAGACCGCTGGCCATGGCCTCGGTGACCACATTGCCAAACGTGTCGGTTTGACTGGGAAACAAAAACACATCCCCCGAGGCGTAGTGCCTTGCAAGGTCGTGGCCCTGCTTGACCCCGCAAAAAACATAGTCTGGGTGGCTGGTGCTTAACGGGTGTTTGAGCGGGCCGTCGCCCACCAGAATGAATCGGGCGCTTGGGTGCAAGCGGCGAATCCGCTCGAAGCAGGCCACCGCCAGTTGCAGGATTTTTTTCCGCTGCCAGCCTGCCCACGTAAAGCACCGCGCAGCTGTCAGGCTGTAACCCCCACTGCGCCCGCAGTTGATGGTCCCGCTTGGCGGGTGAAAACTGCTGACAGTCCACGCCGCGACTCCATACGGCGGTGGGCTGAATGGCCATCGCACGCACGTTTGTTGCCACTTCTGCGGTTGGCACCAGGGTCATCTGGGTGCGGTTATGGAACCAGCGACCGTAGCGACACAACCAGGATTCCAGAAAGCGGACGCCGTAATAACGGCTGTAGGCATGGAAGTTGGTGTGAAAACCCGAACACAGATCAATACCGAGCTTGCGTGCGGCGATGGTTGCGGCCACCCCCAGCGGCCCTTGAGTCGCGACGTAAATGACATCGGGACGGCGTGCTTGCCATAGCCGGATGAGCACGGAGGAGCGCACCAGGCCAAAGCGCAAAGCTGTGTACCCCGGCAACGGGAAGCCACTCACCACGTACTCGTCGCTCAGCAGGCGGTTGTCGGCACTGCTGCGGTCACGACGGTTTTCGTGAGGCTGGCGGGGGCGAATCACGGACACGGTGTGGCCGCGCCGCAGCAGACCGCGACGGAGGTGTTTCAGGGTGTTTGCCACGCCGTTGACGTCGGGCGCGAAGGTCTCCGACACGATGGCTATGTGGCGGCTTGGCCGTAGGTTTGGAGCTGGTTCTGGCATCCCGGTTCTCCGGTAGAAGGTTGTCTGGATGGCGGCCATGCACTCAGACCTCTATCCTGAGACCATTCTGGAAAACGACAGTGACGCACTCATGACAGTGCGATGACCGCTGCATGACACTCTATGGCCCTGGGCATTCATGGGGCAGAGGTTCTTAACGGGAGGAAGTATGAAACAGCGTAAACTTGGCCACACGGATATCAGCGTCAGCGAGCTGTGCCTGGGCACCATGACCTGGGGAGAGCAGAACACCGAGGCCGAGGCCTGGGCGCAGCTTGACCTGGCCACCGCCGAGGGGGTCAACTTTATCGACGCGGCGGAGATGTACCCGGTACCGCCGCGGCCAGAAACACAGGGGCTGACGGAGCAGTACCTGGGCAACTGGCTTGCCGCACGGGGCGGTCGGGAGCGGCTGGTGATCGCGACGAAAGTGGTGGGCCCCGGCGACAGCCTCGGCCACATCCGCAATGGCCCGCGCCTGACCGCCGCGCAGGTCCGGCACGCCTGCGACGCCAGCCTCCGGCGGTTGCAGACCGACTACATCGATTTGTACCAGGTGCACTGGCCGGATCGTAATACCAATTTTTTTGGCCGGCTTGGCTATGACCACGACCCGGCGGAAGACGCAACGCCCATCGAAGAGACCCTGGGGGCACTGGCGGAGCTGGTGCAGGCCGGCAAGGTCCGTCACATCGGGCTGTCCAACGAAACCCCCTGGGGGGTCATGGAGTATCTGCGCCTGGCTGAGAGCCACAACTGGCCCCGCCCGGTTGCCATTCAGAATCCGTACAACCTGCTGAACCGCTCATTCGAAGTAGGTCTGGCGGAGGTCGCCTGCCGTGAACAAGTGGGGTTGCTGGCCTATTCACCGCTGGCCTTCGGCGCTTTATCCGGCAAATACTTGCATGGCATGAAACCGGAAGGGGCGCGGCTGACCCTGTTCAGCCGTTTCAGCCGCTATACCGGCGAGCACAGCGACGCGGCGATCCAGGCCTACGTGGAGCTGGCCCGAGCACACGGGCTGTCACCTGTGCACATGGCGCTGGCGTACGTCACCAGTCGCGGTTTCCTGACCAGTAACATCATCGGCGCAACCAGTGTGGCGCAGCTACGGGAAAACCTGGACTCTACCCGGGTGGTTCTCACTGACGAGGTGCTGACCGAGATCGAACAGTTGCATCAAATCTATACTTACCCATGCCCCTGACCGGGCGGCTGCCTGTGACCGGCACCCGGGGTGCCTGATGTTGCAGGGCGCTGGCCAATGCTCGCGCAACAGGCGGTTTCCGGTACAAAATGATTGCGGGGTTTTGTGCCGGAAATCACATTAAAAATGGGTCGCCGGGTTAGACTTTAGCCGCAAGGGAACATAGAATTGTCGGCGTTCCCAAGGTGGCCTGCTCCCGTTATGATAATCCGCATTTTCCTCGCACTTCTGGTGCTCAATCTGGTGACCTTTGTGGTTCGTGCAGAAGCGTCCGAGCAGATTCACAAGGGTGCCCTGTCGGCCGATGTGTATGTGCTGCAGGAACAGATGTCGGGTGACTTCGAGCGCACCGAGCAGGACGAGTGGCTCCGTGTCGGCTCGCGCCTGCTGAACCTGGGGTTCAGCAAGTCCGCCCGGACCGGACGCAGCTACGCGTCGCACCCCGCACAAGCCGATCACGGCATTGCGTTGCTTCAGCAAGGTGCCTGCCTCAACCTGAAATGGAAGTTTTAATCCCGCCTTTCCCCTCGGTCTGACCGCCCCGAAGAACCGTTAATAATCGTTGTTTGCCACCCCCAGCCGTGTGATGATTCCGCTAAACCTGTATCAGGTCTGGCCAGGGATGGAGGGGGCAATGCCAGTGTCAAAACCTGTCGCGGTGAGCGATGAACACGCCTGCGTGGATGCGATCATCGCGCGAGTGGGCAAACACATCGTGCTGGGGTTGCCCCTGGGCTTGGGCAAACCGGTGCGGATTGTCAACGCACTCTATCGGCGAGCGCGCCAGGACCCGGAGCTTCAGCTGCATATTGTCACCGCGCTATCCATGCTCGCCCCGGTTGGCCAGTCGTCCTTGGAGCGGCGTTTTCTCAAGCCATTGGTGGCGCGTCTGTACAGTGACATCCCGGAACTGGAGTACGCCCGCGATGCAGCCCGGCAGCGGTTGCCCGCTAATGTCAAAGTGTCAGAGTTCTTTTTCAAAGCCGGCAGCGCCCTGACAAACCCTGATCAACAGCGCCATTACATGTGCACCAATTACACCCATGCCCTGCGCGACATACTCGCCCAGGGAGTGAACGTGGTGACCCAGCTGGTAGCCCCGTCGCTCACGGCCGGGGATCAGGTCAGCCTCAGCTGTAACCCCGATCTGAGTCTGGACCTGTTCCCCGAGTTGCGCGCCCGTGAACAGCAGGGCGCGCCGGTGGCCCTGGTGGCCGAAGTGAACGCTAACCTGCCCTATATGGGCCGTGATGCCGAGGTGCCTGCCGCTACTTTTGATCTGCTGTTTGCCTGCCCGTCCACAGAGTATCCGTTGTTTTCAGTGCCCCAGATGGCCGTCAGTCAGGCCGACCACGCCATCGGGTTTTACGCCAGCACCTTGCTGAAAGACGGTGGCACCTTGCAGGTGGGGATCGGTTCGTTGGGAACGGCACTGGTGCACAGCACGATTGTACGTCATACCCGTAATGCCCAGTGGCGGCGTGTGTATCAGACGCTGAATGTCGCTGCGCGCTTTCCGCTCGCGCAGCGGATCGGCGGTGATGACGTGTTCCGGCAGGGACTCTATGGCTGCAGTGAAATGCTGGTTGACGGTTTTCTGCAGCTGCTTGAAGCGGGGGTGCTCACCCGTGAGGTCTACGGCCATGCCCGCCTGCAGGAGCTGGTCAATGCAGGCGCAATTGCCCCCGAGGTATCCATGGCGACCCTCGATTGTTTGCGTGCCGAACGGCTGATTGAGTCGCCGATGCGAGCCAGAGATGTGCAGTGGTTGCAACACCACGGAGTGTTCCACCAGGCGGTGACGTTCCGTGATGGCCTGCTGGTGGCGGGTGGACAGTCGGTGGTGCCTGATCTGGACAGTGCCCGGGCCCGACAGCAGATGGCGACCAGTGTCTTGGGGCAGCGCCTGGCGGGTGGCACGGTCCTGCACGGCGGCTTTTTTCTGGGACCGAATGATTTTTATCGGCGGTTGCGGACCTTGCCAGCGAAGGTGCGGGATAAAATATGCATGACCAGTGTCAACTACATCAACCATTTGTATGACCACCGCTTCGGGTTGCAGGCGCTGAAAGTCGCCCAGCGGCGCGAGAGCCGTCTGATCAATTCGGCGATGATCTGTACCCTCGGTGGGGCAGTGGTGTCGGACGGCCTCGACGATGGCCGCGTGGTCAGCGGTGTGGGCGGACAGTACAATTTTGTGGCCATGGCCCACGAACTGCCAGCCGCCCGCTCCATTATCTGTCTCAGAAGTACCCGGAAATCCGCCGGCAAGACGGTGTCCAACATCGTCTTCCATTACGGGCATTGCACCATACCCCGTCATTTGAGGGATATCGTGATTACCGAATACGGCATCGCCGACCTGCGAGGACGGTCCGATGAAACGGTCTGTTTGCAGCTGATCCGCATCGCTGATGCCCGCTTTCAGGCCGAACTCTTGAAACAGGCCCAAAAGGCGGGCAAGGTGGCCGCGGAATTCAAACTGCCCGCGGACTGGCGCAAGAATACCCCGGCGGCCCTGGCGCAGGCCTTCGGTTGTGAAGAGTACGCCGGAATGTTTCCCGAGTTTCCTTTTGGCACTGACCTGACCGGTCAGGAGCGCACCCTGGCCAAAGCCCTGGGCCGATTACAGGCGGTAACCGCGACCCGACGTGGTAAACTGGTCACACTCTGGCGCGCGCTGATGCACTCAGGCGATCACTCCGGGCTGGAACCCTTGCTCCAACGCATGCAGCTGAGTCGGCCCACGGGCCTGCGTGCGCGGCTGGATCGGCGTCTGTTAACATACGCCTTGCGCGAGCTCATCTCGTCCGTTTCAACCCCTGTCCCCAAAGGAACCACGAATTCGTAATGCAAAAATCAGCCGTATACACCGTTCATTATCGTCTTAAAGATCAGCAGGGAAAGGTGGTCGATACCTCCGAGGGCAGTGAACCCCTGCACTTTTTGCTGGGCACGGACCGTGTCATCAAGGGTATTCAGGAAGCCGTCCGTGATCGCGGTCCCGGCGATTGCCTGGAAGTGACCATCCCCCCGGCAATGGCGTACGGTGAGCATCAGGCCGAGCTGGTACGCAAGGTGCCGCGTTCGGCGTTTGAGGGCGTAGAGAATCTGCACGTTGGTATGATTTTTCAGACCAATACTGCCGCGGAGGCTCAGGTGGTAAAGGTGGTGGGCATTGACGGCAACCTCATTCGGGTGGACGCCAATCATCCACTGGCGGGACTGACGTTGTATTTTGAGCTGGAAATTGTCGCCCGGCGCGACGCCAGCGAAGATGAAATTGAAGCCGGTATGCCCTTGTATTGAGAGCTTAAAATGACCGGCTCAGTGGTGATGGTGTCACAGGGTGTTACAATCGGGTGGGCCGAGGTATAGTTTTGAGGGATATTTGAAACGTTATAAAAACAACCGGTCTTCTTAACCGCAACGGGACTCAGGCGACCGGCCTGGGGTTAACAGGAAGAATCGGGAAATGTCGGGCGACGCGGATAAGCGAGGCCTCCCTGGAATAATAAGATAGAGATGGATGGTGTGGAACAGACAAATGAAAGTTGGCGGATCCTCATTGTAGAGGACGACGAGCGGCTGGCGAACCTCACCCGCGAGTACCTTGAGTCAAACGGACTTTCCGTGACCGTGGAAAATCATGGTGGTCGCGCCGTTGAGCGTATCAAGAATGAACAGCCCGACCTGGTGGTTCTGGATCTGATGCTGCCGGGTGAAGACGGACTTTCTATTTGTCGGCGGGTGCGACCGGTGTATGCCGGTCCGATCATTGTGCTGACGGCGCGCACTGACGATCTGGATCAGGTGCTTGGACTGGAAATGGGCGCCGATGATTACATCGGCAAGCCGGTGCAGCCGCGGGTGCTGTTGGCGCGCATCCGCGCACAGCTGCGACGGGTGTCCGAGAGCAGCGGTGCAGGGGACGGCGAAGAGCCAGTGCGGCTTCAGTTCAATGAGCTGGTGGTGGATCGATCCATGCGTGAAGCCTGGCTCAATGATGTGAGCATCGATCTGACCAGTGCCGAGTTTGATTTACTGTGGCTGCTGGCAAGCAGCGCGGGACGGATCCTGAGCCGGGAAGAAATATTCACTGCGCTCAGAGGTATTGAATACGACGGCCAGGACCGGTCGATTGACGTGCGGGTGTCCCGCATCCGGCCGAAAATCGGGGACGATCCGGTACACCCCCGGCGTATCAAGACCGTGCGCAGCAAAGGCTATCTGTTCGTGAAAGAAGCCTGATGCAGTGACTGCAACGCCTAAGGCCTTCCTGAACCTGTATGCCCGCCTGGCCGTTCTGGTCGCCTTTGTGCTGGCCCTTTCTCTGGGGGTGTTCTGGGGCATCAACTCGGTTCGGTTGCAGGCCTGGAACGAGCATTATCCGGCGCCGCTGATGCGGTGGCTCGCCAGCATGCCGTCCCCCGAGTCGCGTTACCAATGGCTCAGCGATTATTATGACTTCACCGTCCTGGACGCACCCGCCGGCGGCCTCAGCCGGCGGGTTCAGGAGCGGCTTGGTTACGGCCAGGTGGTGGCGCTGGAGAACAGCCTCGGTCTGCGGGTGTTGGTGCAAGCCCGCAACGGCGATATTCAGGGCATGTTGTTCCGATCCGTTTATCGGGATGTGGCCGAGTCGATTGCGTTAATTACCCTGTGGCATCTGAACGAAGTTCCGGAGGCCGCCCGCGAGCATGTGCTGGCCGAGTTGTCCCGGGCCCTGCAGGTGGGGCTGGTGACCGTGCGTGATGACGCGATGATTCCCCCGGCGGCGGTGTTGCAGCGGGTTTCTGAGCGTGGCCTGGCCTTCTATCGGGACTCCGCTGGCCATGGTCGTGTGCTGATGCGTCTGGATGATGGCACACTGGTGCACCAAGCGGTGCCGGCCCCGTTTAACCCCTGGTCGCTGCCGGTGGTGGCGCTGAGTGTGATCCTGGCGGCGCTTTCAGTCGCGCTGCTGCTGTACCTGGCGTTGCGCATTCTGGATCGCAACCTGCAAGCTGCCGAGTCTGTGGCGGCACGCATTGCCCGTGGCGACCTGAGCGCGCGGATGGAGGCGCAACCGGCGGATCTGGTGTACCGGCTGGCGGCCGCGTTCAATGGCATGGCCGAGCATATCCAGCGGTTGGTCGGGGTGCAACGGGAGATGATACACGCCGTCTCTCACGAATTGCGGACCCCGGTCGCACGCATCCGCTTTGGCGTCCAGATGATCGAAAGCAGTAACAGCCCCGAAACCCTGCACCGACAGCTGGAAGGCATAGACGGCGATATCCAGGAGCTGGATGAGCTGATCGACGAGATTCTGACCTACGCGCGGCTGGAGCAGGGCGGCCCTGTGTTCGCGTTGGTGGAATCTTCGGTGGCCGATATAGTGCGCCAGGTTGTGGCGGAGCAACAGCAGGTGAAGCCCGGTATTGCCATCCGTGCTGATTTTGCCGGAGAGGCGGCGCAAGGTGCGCTGGCCGAGGTAGAGCCTCGCTACCTGCACCGGGCCATTCAGAATCTGGTGGGCAACGCGGCCCGCTATGCCGAAAGCGAAGTGCGGGTACGTTGTCGGCTGGACGCAGAGAATTGCCGTATTGACGTCGAAGACGACGGTGCCGGCATCCCGGAGGCGGACTGGGAGAAAGTGTTCACGGCGTTTTCCCGGCTGGACGACAGTCGGACGCGGACTTCAGGCGGTTATGGGCTGGGGTTGTCCATCGTGCGGCGCATTCTTTACTGGCACAACGGTCAGGCGTTCGTCGGGCGCAGCGACGCCCTGGGTGGTGCGCAATTCAGTCTGGTGTGGCCACGCCGCCAAGGTGGCGCGGCCGGGTGACAACCGGCGGCTGGCTTCGCATGGGGCGAGCCTGTCAGCAACCGGCTGCGATGGCGTGACTGCCTTACAGGCGCTCAAACGCGATCAAATGATCCGCGTCTACAGCCACAGGCACGGCTTCGCCCAGGTGAAAGTCCAGGTGGCTGCGGAACAGGGCTTCAAACTCGGTATCGTCCGACAGGCGGAAGCGGTACAGGGTGGAAGTGCCGGCGAAGGTCTTTTCAACCACCTTGGGTTTCAGGGCCGACTCCGGATCGTACACGATGTCGTCCGGTCGAATCAGCACATCCACCAACGTGCCAGCAGACCAGTTATAAGCGCGATTGCCGTGAATTGTCCCCAGATCGGACTTGATCGTATCCGGCCCCAGGGCGACACCCGGTATGAACCCCCCCTGACCGACAAAACCGGCCACAAAACGGTTGGCCGGTTCATGGTACAGGTTGTAAGGCACGTCCCACTGCTGAATTTCCCCCGCTTTCAGCACGGCCACCTGGTCGCACATGGCAAATGCCTCGTGCTGATCGTGGGTAACCAGCATGGCGCTGATGCCCAGACTCTTCAGGATTTCGCGCACATCGATGCTGAGCCGCCGCCGTAAATCCGAGTCCAGGTTCGAAAAGGGTTCATCCAGCAGGATCAGGGTGGGTTGCGGTGCCAGAGCACGCGCCAGGGCGACCCGCTGCTGCTGACCGCCCGACAACTCGTGGGGGTACTGGTTGGCGAGATCCTGCAAATGAACCAGATCGAGCAGTTCCATGATCTTGCGGCGCCGTTCCGTTTTGGTTTCATTGTGCAGGCCAAACCCGACGTTGTCGGCGACGGTGAGATGGGGGAACAGAGCGTAATCCTGAAACACCATCCCGATTTTGCGCTGCTCCGGGGGCAGCATGCGACCCGGCAGGCTGATGGGGCGGGACTCCAGCCGGATTTCACCGCCGGAGATGGGCAAAAAACCCGCCAGCGCCCGCAAAGTGGTGCTTTTGCCGCACCCGCTGGGGCCCAGCAGGCAGCCAATGTCGCCGTAGCCCAGCACGAAACTGATGTCCCGGACCACCGCCTCGCCCTCATACCCGCAGGACAGGTTTTTGACCTCAAGGTGCCAGCCTGGGTTGTCGAGTTGCCCCTTGCTCATATGTACGTCAGTCCAGTTTGCCGAGAATGAGAAATTCCAACAGCGCCTTCTGCGCATGGAGGCGGTTTTCGGCCTCATCCCACACCACCGACCCCGGGTGGTCGAGCATGTCTGCTGACACTTCTTCGCCGCGGTGGGCGGGCAGGCAATGCATGAACAGCGCGTCTTTGTCCGCCAGTTGCATCAGCCCGGGATTGATCTGGTAACCGGCAAAGGCTTGTTTACGGGCCTTTTGCTCCTCTTCCTGACCCATGGAGGCCCACACGTCAGTGACCAGCAGGTGGGCGTCGCGGGCGGCTTCGGCGGGGTCAGGCATGATCCGGACCCGGTCTCCGGCTTCCGCGACCAGACTGGCGTCGGGTTCATAGCCCTGGGGGCAGGCAATGCGCAGGTTAAAACCGAACTGACGTGCCGCATTGATGTACGAGTTGCACATGTTGTTGCCATCTCCCACCCAGGTGACTGTTGCGCCGGCAATGCTGCCGCGGTGCTCCTGGTAGGTCTGCATGTCTGCCAGCAGTTGACAGGGGTGGTAATCATCCGTCAGCGCATTGATGACCGGGGCGCGGGAGGCTTGGGCAAACCGGGTGACAATATCATGGGCGAAGGTGCGCACCATGACCGCATCCACCATACTGGATATCACTCGGGCGGAGTCTTCGATCGGCTCGCCGCGGCCCAGTTGGGTGTCCCGGGGCGACAAGAACAAGGCGGCGCCGCCAAGCTGGGTCATGCCGGCTTCGAACGAAACCCGGGTGCGTGTTGACGATTTCTCGAACACCATGGCCAGCACGCGATTTTTCAATGAATCCCGGGTTGCTCCCTTTCGCCAGGCTTGACGCAGTTTGCTGGCGTGCGCCAATAGATCGGTCAGCTCAGCGGACGTCATGTCGTTGAGGGTCAGGAAATGTCTTGTTGCCATGTTCTCGGCCTTCTGTATATAAACCGTCAATCGTGGAAGTGTCAGACCATGCCCAGCCGGGAACAACGACACTACCGGCATGCATTCATTGCACCGGTTCGCGGGAAGGTTGGTGGTCTGGGGTGCCTATGTGCTGGCAGACATCCAAGTCTAGCGGGTAACCCCTAGCATGACAACGCCGTGGCGGTATTGGCGGGCCGAAGAGAGCGAACCTGTTTGGTGAGTATCCCGCAGGGTGTGTACAATGTGCTCAAGTGCATCGCAGGTCGGTGCTTCCGTTGTTTATGAAGGGTGAAGTTTTATGGATATCAACGAAACCATCAAGAGCCAGTTGCAAGAGAACCCGGTCATTCTCTACATGAAAGGTTCTCCCCAGGCGCCGCAGTGCGGCTTCTCCGCGAAAACAGTGCAGGCCCTGATGGCATGTGGCGAGCGTTTCGCGTTCGTCAACATCCTGGACAATCAGGAGCTGCGCGAAGGACTGAAAATCTACTCGAGCTGGCCCACCTATCCACAGCTGTACATCGACGGTGAGTTGGTTGGCGGTTGTGACATCGTGCTGGAAATGTCCGAGAGTGGCGAACTGGCTACCATGGTCAAGGCGGCCGTACAAAAAGCTGAAGCCTGATTCCGCCGCAGCCGCTCCGGGGGCCGGGTTGTACCAGCCCCGGCAGCGGAATTTTTGCCGACCGGCGCCGTTTCAGGCGCTTGTCAGGCCTTGCCCCGCAAACTGCCCACGACCGCGTTCAGGGCCCGGTCTATCAAGGCGCCCTGCTCAAGCACCGTAAGCCGGCCTTGCCGCAGTTCATGGGCCAGTTCAAACCGGCTTTTCTCGATCACCTTGAGCCCCATCCGGTTCACGAACACAAAACTGTCCGCTTCTTCGATCACCGCCGACAACTTGCAGCGAAAACTGGCACCGTTTACCAGATTGAACTCAACCCAGTTACCGACTTCAATGGCATCGATCTTGCCGACGTGTTCGGCGATGGCGGCGTCTTCCAGTTCTTGCTGGCGCTGTATGGCGGTTTGGTGCACTTCCGGCGCCGGCTCGAAGGATTCAGGCTCGGGCGGGGTGTCCTGGGCTTCTGCCAGCGCGTGGGCACGAAACGCCTGGGTGAGTTCCCGCTTGAGCTCGCCCATCATCTCGTCAAGGCGAGCCGAGCTGTAGGACACTTCTTCCAGTCCCGCCCGAAGTGATTTAAGCAGGCCGGGCACCACCCGCACCCATTGGCTTCGCCGGTCGTCGTCCTGATGGGGGTGCAGGCACCAGATGAGGTCGTCCACCACCCTGACAGACTGGATCCAGCGGTGCTCCAGGTCGTCGCGCAGATAGGCCAGAAACAACACCCGGCTCCAGCCGTTCAACAGGATGTCCCGGATGGCCTCCGGCACCCGGTAGCGGGCAAGTTTGTCGTGGAGCAGTTTGTCGACCGTCTCCTGTGCTTTTTGTGACTTGATGCGGCCCCGCTCAGATTCGCGCGTGCGCTGCTCCACCAGTGAAGATTTCCGGTTTTCCCGGGCCAGGAACTGGTCAAACTCGTCATTCAGCGTTTCAAACAACACAGCGTCACCATCAGATTCGTCAAGAATGCGCAGTACAATGGTATGGATTTGCTCGTACAGTTTGTCGCGGGCTTTTTCGTCGCTGTTGCTCCAGCCGATGCCCGCTTTGGCCAGCGAGTTCAGCAGGCGCCGGGCAGGGTGGCTCGACTTGCTGAAAAAGCTGCGGTCCTTGATGACGACTTTCAGGATGGGAATCTGCAACCGGCTGATCAGCACCTGAATCGGGGCTGACAGGTTATAGTCATCCAGGATGAATTCGAACAGCATGGCCACGAGGCTGATCAGATCTTCATCGATTTCAGTCAGTGCGGCCTGCTTGCCCTCATCGGTTCTGGCGCCGCTGAGGAGTTGCGCCACGAGGGCGCGCAGGTCGATCACCACCGGGTCGCCCGCGCTCAGGTTGCTGGTGTCCTGCTCTGCCGGTCTTTGCGGCAGGTTGCGTAAAATCTGCACCAACTCGGCGCCGCCAATCACCTGCAGATTCGGGTCGGAGCCCCTTGGCGGCTGGTTGGCGTGGTGCCGTTGCTGGCTCAGCAGCTGATGAATCTGCTGGAACAGGGCTTCATCTTCCTCCCGGGTGCTGGCGCTGCTGGCGGCATCCGCCGGCCGTTCCGATGAGCTGGATGCTGTGTTCTGGGGGGGCTTCCTGCCGTGGTAGCGAAAATTGGGAATCACTCCGGCGTGGATCAGAATGCGGTTGGCTTCATCGAGCAGCATGCCGAGATTGGCGACCACGTAGCGGTCGAATTGTTTGAGGACAATCAGACGCTCACGAATCTGGATCTCCAGGACCTGGGCGGCTTCCACGAACGCGCTGCACAGGTGTTCGGGGGCCAGCGGGTTGACCGGGTTGTCTTCTCCGGCACCGGGATAGACGGCCGAAAAGCGGGCCTGGAGTTGAATCAGCGGACCCTGAAAGTAAGCACGGGATTTGCTGATCATGGCGTTCAGGGCGACCTGCTCTTCCAGATCGTCATCCTGCACCAGGGACAGGCTGTCAGCGGTGGCGGGACTGCTGCTTAGCTGCGTGGTTTCGGTGGAGCTGGAGGTTGGCGGGTTCGCGAACAGCTGGCCCACCGCGTGCTGGAAGCTTTTTTCTATGCCTTTACGCTTGATGCGTATTTCGCGCATTGCTTCAAAGTAGCGGTTCTGCTCGTTGTTGCTGCGGGCGTTATTGGCGAGTTCGAACAGGGAGTCATCAACGGCGTCAAAGGCGCCCTGCAGCAGGTCTCCGAGTCCGGCCACCACCGTGTCGCGGATTCTTACGACTTCACCGGGAGCGCCAGGCGCAGCGGCACCGTCCCCGTGACCGTGGAGGTGATGTATGCCGGACTGCTTGTTCATGGCCGACTCCCTGTTTGCCGTGACCGGATACCCACCGGACCTTGCGTTTGATCTTCTAGAACCGGGTTAATCTACCGTAAATCCTGTACGGGTTAAATAAGCAATTGCTAGCCAGTGTAGACTGGACCTATGCCTACACTCCAGATCACCACACTGATTGCCAATAATGCGACGAACATCACTAAACCGACCGTGAGTACCGACGATGCAAACATGAAACCGCGGCCTTCGGGAATGTTCATCAGAATCGGCAGGCCTTCGTAAAGCAGGTAGACCGCGTAGGCAATGGCGATAAAGCCGACGAACATGTTGAGCCAGATGTGCGGGTAAGCCGCGGACGCGCCCAGCAGCAGCACCGGGGTCACCGCGTAAGCCGCCAGGGTGGTACCAAAACGCTGCCGGCCTTTCACCGCGTAGGTGGCGGAGAAAAAATCAATAAAGCGCCCGATGATATAGATGCCGACCAGCAGAGCGAGGTAAAACAGCACGGTAAGCTGCAAGGCGCTGGTGGCCGTCAATCGTATGACCGGGCCATCGCCGATTTGCCAGCCGACATGGGTGCTGCCGTAATACCCCGCGGCGGCCGGAATCAGCGAGAGGAGCAGGATGTGGCCGATGTACAGTTTGCTGACGGGTTCGGCGTCTTTGCGGATGGCTTCCCATGTGCGATCAGGTTTTACCAGCAGGCTGAAGGCGTGTCCCAGGCTCATGGATGATTCCCCTTTGTTTATTATTCTTCAATCTCGCCTCTTTAGTTTTGGTGGTGAACGGTGATTGGTCAAGGTTTTGCTTCGGCTGCGAGGTTTGCGTCAGGATTTCCCGTAGCGCTTGCGCCGTTTGATGGGGTGGACAATCGCAGCCTGTACTACGTTGTCCTTGATTTGCAGCACTTCAATGGGGTGGCCGTCAATGTACAGGCAAACGTTGGTTTCCGGGATGGCTTCGAGTTGTTCGGTGATCAGACCGTTCAGGGTCTTGGGGCCGTCGGTGCGCAGTTTCCAGCCGAGGTTTTTGTTGATGGTGCGCACCGGTGCGGTACCGTCAATAATAAAGGTGCCATTTTTCTGCGGGATGATGTCGGGGCTGGTGGCGGCAAAGTCGGTGGTGAACTCGCCGACGATTTCTTCGAGAATGTCTTCCAGGGTCGCTATGCCCAGCACGTCGCCATACTCGTCCACTACTATGCCAAAGCGCCGCTTGTCTTTCTGGAAGTTGATCAGCTGGGTGTTCAGCGGGGTGCTTTCCGGAATGAAGAAGGGCTCCCGGCACAGCTGCATCAGCATGGCTTTGTTGACCGTGTCCTGCAGCAGCAGTTTGGTGGCGTTGCGCAGGTGCAGGATGCCCTGAATGTTGTTGATGTCCCCCTGGTAGACCGGCAGGCGGGTGTGCTGGCTGGCGCGGAGCTGGCGGATGATGGTGTCCATGTCGTCGTCGAGGTCGATGCCGATGACGTCGTTGCGCGGCACCATGATGTCATTGACGGTGACGTTTTCCAGGTCGAGAATGCTGACCAGCATGTCTTTGTGTTTGGGCGGAATGAGTGCGCCAGCCTCGTTGACCAGGGTGCGCAGTTCTTCGCGGCTGAGGTGGTCGTCCGCAGCGTTCGCAGCAGAGATGCCCATCAGTTTCAGGATGCCGCCGGTGAGCAGGTTTACCAGCCACACAATCGGGTACAGCGCTTTCAGCAGCGGCCCCAGAACGACGCTGGCGGGAAATGCGATTTTCTCCGGAAACAGCGCGGCCAGGGTCTTGGGCGTGACCTCGGCGAAGATCAGGATGACCACGGTGAGCAGCACGGTGGCAATGGCAATGCCGGCGTCGCCCCAGATGCGTATGGCGATCACCGTGGCGATTGCCGACGCAAATATGTTAACAAAGTTGTTGCCGATCAGAATGACGCCGATCAGTTGGTCAGTGCGTTGCAACAGGTTTTGCGCGCGCTGGGCACCCTTGTGGCCGGTCTTTGCCAAGTGTCTCAGGCGGTACCGGTTCAGGGCCATCATGCCGGTTTCGGAGCTGGAGAAGAATGCAGACAGTAAAATGAGGCCTACAAGAAGGGAAAACAGCGCGGTAAGCGATGCCTCGTTCAAAAAGTGCCGTCCTTATGTTTTGGATAATCTGGCAAAATAGGGGCTGATGGCCATTGCTGTCAAGTGTTGCGTGGTGAGGCGGCCTTATAGTTGGAAGATGAACTCCAGTGCCAGCTTGCTGCCAAAGTAGGCGAGCATCAGCAGGGCGGTCCCCGCCAGGGTCCAGCGGCTTGCGGTGGTGCCACGCCAGCCCTTGGTGTAGCGGCCGATCAGCAGGGCGACAAACACCGCCAAAGACAGCAGAGAGAATACGGTCTTGTGGGCCAGGTGCTGGGCAAACAGGTCGTCGATAAACACCGCCCCGGTGAGAATGGCGAAGGTCAGCATGACCACTCCCGCCCAGACCATTTCAAACAGCAGCGATTCCATGGTCTGCAACGGGGGCAGGTTGCGGATCAGCGCGCTGTTGTAGTTGCTCTTCAGTTGGTTGTTCTGGATGTGCAGCAGGAGCGCCTGGGCCGCCGCCAGCGACAGCAGGCTGTAGGCGGTTATGGACAGGGTAATGTGCGCCAGGATGCCGTAACTGCTGTCTGCCACAATCCGCGGGGGCGTGGTGTTGATCAGCACGGCAAGGATGGACAGACAGGCCAGTGGGTAAATGCCCAGGAACAGGTTGTGCACCGGCTTGCGTAAATTCAGGACCAGCAGCATGGCGACGATCAGCCAGGAGATCACCGCTGAGCTCTCGAAGAGCCCCAGGTTGTATCCGGACTCGAGGTGCACGACTTGCCAGGCCAGCAGGCCGTGGCTGACCAGCGCTACTCCGCCGATGACCGAGGTGATGGCAACGCCTGCGTGTACCCGTCCGCGGAAGCTGAGCGCCTGCAGCGCGGTTCCGATACTGTAAAGAAGAAGCGAAGTCACCGCGAGAATCAGCGTTCCCATGTTGTCCTTTTTGAGTGTTGATTTGTATAGTAATTCAGTCGACGGGCTGGATTGACCGGCTCGATTGTGTATGGATTTCGCCTGCCCAGTCGTTTCAGAGCGATAGTCTGGGTATAATGTCGCGATAGTGCAACCGGAATCAACCGGTTCCGTGTTCATGCGCCCAATTATCAGGGGTACGGAATAACACCATGTTTGAAAATCTGACCGACCGACTTTCCGGCAGTCTGAAAAAAATATCAGGCCAGGCCCGCCTGACGGATGACAATATCAAGAGTACGCTGCGTGAAGTGCGCATGGCGCTGCTTGAAGCCGATGTTGCCTTGCCTGTCGTCAAAGTGTTTATCGACGGGGTGCGCAAGCGTGCCATCGGCCAGGAGGTCCAGCGCAGTCTGACGCCGGGGCAGGTGTTTGTGCGCGTGGTGCAGCAGGAGCTGGAGCGCGTCATGGGGGAGGGCAACGAGGGCTTGAACCTTGCTGTGCAACCCCCGGCGGTTATCATGATGGCGGGACTGCAGGGCGCCGGTAAGACCACCACCGTTGCCAAGCTGGCGCGCCAGCTCAAAGAGCGGCAAAAAAAATCCGTTATGGTCGTCAGTGCCGACGTTTACCGGCCGGCCGCCATTCAGCAGTTGCAAACCCTGGCGGCCGAAGTGGGGGTCGAGTTTCACCCCAGTACCGGGGACCAGGATCCGGTCGCGATTGCCGAGGGGGCCATCGACGCCGCCCGTAAAAAGCACCTCGACGTGGTCATTGTTGATACTGCGGGCCGGCTGCATGTCGATGAGCAGATGATGGCCGAGATCGGCCGTCTGCACAGCGCCATTAATCCGGTCGAAACCCTGTTTGTGGTCGATGCCATGACCGGTCAGGATGCTGCCAATACCGCCAAGGCGTTCAACGATGCCCTGCCGTTGACGGGGGTGGTGCTGACCAAAACAGACGGTGATGCCCGGGGTGGTGCGGCTTTGTCCGTGCGCCACATAACCGGCAAGCCCATCAAGTTCCTGGGGATCGGTGAAAAAACCGATGCGCTGGAGCCTTTCCACCCCGATCGGGTCGCTTCCCGTATTCTGGGTATGGGGGATGTGCTGTCGCTGATCGAGGAGGCGGAGCGCAAGCTTGATCAGGACAAGGCCAAAAAGCTCACCAAGAAGATCAAGAAAGGCAAAAGCTTTGATCTGGAAGATTTTCGCGATCAATTGCAGCAGATGAAAAACATGGGCGGCATCGGCGGCTTGCTGGACAAATTGCCGGGGATGGGGCAGATGGCCCAGATGGCTCAGCAACAGGTCAACGACAAGAGTGTCGGGCAGATGGAAGCAATCATCTGTTCCATGACCCCCAAAGAGCGTCGCTTTCCGGACACCATCAATAATTCCCGCAAGCGCCGGATTGCCGCCGGTTCCGGGTCCCAGATCCAGGACGTCAACCGCCTGCTGAAGCAGCACAAGCAAATGCAGAAGATGATGAAAAGGTTCAGTAAAAAAGGCGGCATGGCCAACATGATGCGCGGCCTTGGCGGTATGGGCGGTGGCATGGGTGGCGGCGGCGGTATGCCGCCATTCGGGCGTATGTAAAAGCCGTAGTTATTAGCTGTTTTCTTTGGCGCTGAATTAGCATAGAATAGCGCCCCTTTCGAGTATGGGTCTTCCCGATACCCCTGAGCGGGGGTGCCGGGAAGCGTACAAAGTTCGTATAACTGAACAGGATATAGGTCGAAATGGTTACAATCCGTTTGGCTCGTGGTGGCTCCAAGAAGCGCCCGTTCTACCATCTGACAGTCACTGACAGCCGTAAGTCCCGCGATGGCAGCTTCATTGAGCGTGTTGGTTTCTTTAACCCGATTGCCCGTGGACAGGAAGAGCGTCTGCGCATTGATCAGGAACGCGTGAACTATTGGGTGAGCCAGGGTGCTCAGACCAGTGAGCGTGTTGCCCAGTTGTTGAAAAAGAACGCAGCGCAATAAGTTGCCAGTTGGGGTGTGGGCATGACACAGCATCCGCAGGAAACTGTGATTGGCCGTATTACCTCGGTGTTTGGGGTCAAGGGATGGCTGAAAGTCTTCTCCTACACAGCCCCCAAAGAAGGCATGTTGAATTACCGCAACTGGATTTTGCTCCAGGGTGGTAAGCGTATTTCTCTTGAGGTTGAGGACAGCCGCCGGCAGGGCCCGGGGATTGCCGTCAAGTTCAAGGGGGTGAATGATCGTGATGTGGCCCGCAATTACTGTGGGGCTGACATCGTTGTGCCCACCGCCGCGTTGCCGGAGCTGCCGAAAGGCGAGTACTACTGGTATCAGCTGGAGGGGCTCAGCGTCGAAACGGTCGAAGGTGAGTGTTTCGGATCGGTACACCATCTTCTGGAAACAGGCTCGAACGACGTTCTGGTTGTAAGGCCCACGCCGGCTTCGATCGACCAAAAAGAGCGCTTGATTCCATACCTGCCCGATCAGGTGGTCAAAAGCATTGATCTGGCCGCCGGTCAAATGGTTGTGGATTGGGATCCGGAGTTCTAGCGGGTGTGGATTGGCGCAGTCAGTTTGTTCCCTGGCATGTTCGACGCCGTGACCGAATACGGTATCACGGGGCGGGCAGTCCGGGATGGTTTGTTGACGTTCAGAAGCTGGAATCCCAGGGATTTCACCCACGATCGTCACCGCACTGTTGATGATCGGCCTTATGGTGGCGGTCCGGGCATGCTGATGAAGATTCAGCCCCTGCGCGATGCCATTCATGCGGCTCGAAACGATGCGCCTGGTAAAGCTTGTGTAGTGTATTTGTCACCGCAAGGTGAGCCTCTGGATCAGGCCCTGGTTGAATCGCTTGCCGCAGAACAGAATCTCATTCTGGTGGCGGGGCGTTACGAAGGGGTCGATGAACGCCTGATATCGACGGAAGTTGATCGGGAAGTGTCACTGGGTGACTTTGTTCTGTCCGGTGGCGAGTTGGCAGCCATGGCTGTCATTGATGCGGTCGCGCGCTGTATACCCGGAGTGTTGGGGCATGCGCAATCAGCAGAGCAGGACTCTTTTGCTGACGGTTTGCTGGATTGCCCGCACTACACCCGGCCTGAGGTTTACGAAGGGCTTGTGGTGCCGGAAGTGCTGTTGGGTGGCCATCACGAGCAGATTCGGCGTTGGCGGCTGAAACAGTCGCTGAGGCGAACCCGGGAGCGACGCCCCGACCTGTTGGAACGACGGGTTTTAGCGGCCGAAGAGCGTGAACTGCTGGAAGAAATTTTGAATGAACCCGGTGCCTTTGAATCGTCAAGGCATTAAAAGATTAGGTATCAGGAGCATACGATGAGCGGCAAGAACAACATCATCAATCAGATTGAAACTGAACAGATGACCAAGGACATCCCGGATTTTGCACCGGGTGACACAGTTATTGTGCACGTGCGTGTTACAGAAGGAACCCGTGAGCGTCTTCAGGCGTTCGAAGGCGTGGTTCTGGGTAAGCGTAACCGGGGCATGAACTCGTCTTTCACCGTGCGTAAAATTTCTTACGGTGTGGGCGTTGAGCGTACCTTCCAGACTTTCTCCAAGCTGATCGACAGCATTACAGTCAAGCGTCGCGGTGCAGTTCGCGCGGCCAAGCTGTACTACCTGCGCGATCTGTCCGGTAAGGCGGCGCGTATCAAAGAAAAGCTGGGCTGAGTGCTGCGGACCCGGGGTCCCCGGTAATTCGGTACCAAGCAGAAAAGGCAGCCAGTGGCTGCCTTTTTTTTGTGATTGCAGCAGGGTGGGAAAACACAGTGAAAGCGACAGTACAGCCGGCCGACGCGGCGCTGATCCAGCGTTTCATTGACGCGCTCTGGCTGGAGGACGGGCTGGGGGAGTTGACCCGCAAGGCGTATCAGGGTGATCTGGAGCGGCTGTGTGCCTGGGCCGGACAGCGGCCGGGGAGGCCCGGGTTGCTGACGTTGTCCCGAGCGGATCTGTTGGCGTGGGTGTCCAGCGGCCTGGCCGAGGGGCTGAAAACCTCCACGGCCGCCCGGCGGCTGTCCGGCTTGCGACGGTTTTACCGGTATTTGCTGCGGGAGCAACTCATCACCGAAGACCCGACTTTGCTGATCGAAAGCCCGGGCCTGCCGAAGCGGCTGCCCGACACCCTGTCGGAAGCGGATGTGGAATCCTTGCTGGCCCAGCCGGATGTGGAGGTACCGCTGGAGTTGCGGGACCGGGCGATGTTGGAGGTTTTGTACGGCTGCGGGTTGCGGGTGACGGAACTGGTCGGCCTGCGGGTGGATCAGCTCAACCTGCGCCAGGGTGTGGCCCGGGTCAGTGGCAAAGGCGGCAAGGAGCGGTTGGTGCCACTGGGGGAGGAAGCGGTGGACTGGGTGCTGCAGTATCTGGCCTCCGCGCGCGGGACCTTGCTGAAGGGACGGCTGTCGGATGCGCTGTTTCCGGGCAGCCGGGGGCAGGCCATGACCCGACAGGCGTTCTGGTACCGGATCAAGCAGTACGCCAGTCGCGCGGGCATCACCAAACCCCTGTCACCCCATACCCTGCGGCACGCGTTTGCAACCCACCTGTTGAATCACGGAGCCGATTTGCGGGTGGTGCAGATGTTGTTGGGGCACGCCGATCTCTCCACCACCCAGATCTACACCCATGTCGCGCGGCAGCGCTTGCACGCCTTGCATCATCAGCACCACCCACGGGGGTGATTGTGGTTTTGTCGGCGCGGTTAATCGGTATACTATGCAGCGCATAGCAACTCATGTGAATCAGAGGTGAAAGCTTGAAAGACGTCAGTGTCGGAATCTGTGGATTGGGAACAGTGGGCGGAGGTACGTTCAACGTATTGGGCCGCAATGCCAGCATCATAGCCGGACGCGCAGGCTGCCGCATTCGGGTGGGCCGGGTGGCCAGCCGGACCCCCCGGAGTGATATGGATCTGGGAGCGATTCCGTTCACGACCGATGTATTCGATGTGGTGAACGATCCCGACATTGATATTGTGGTCGAACTGGTCGGCGGCGAAGGCGTCGCCAAAGACCTCGTGATGGCAGCCATCGCCCAGGGAAAGCACGTGGTCACCGCCAACAAGGCCCTGATCGCCGTTCACGGCAATGAAATATTTGCGGCGGCTGCCGCAAAAGGCGTCATGGTCGCATTTGAGGCCGGCGTCGCGGGTGGCATCCCGGTGATCAAAGCGATTCGCGAAGGCATGGCCGCCAACCGCATCGACTGGATGGCCGGCATCATCAACGGTACCGGCAACTACATCCTCACGGAAATGCGGGCCGGCCGCGAGTTCGCGGAAGTGCTCAGGGAAGCCCAGGCCCTGGGGTACGCTGAAGCGGATCCGACCTTTGACGTCGAGGGCATAGACGCGGCCCATAAACTGACCATTCTGGCGTCCACCGGTTTCGGTGTGCCGCTGAAATTCGAACAGGCGTACACCGAGGGTATTTCGGCGATTACCCCCTTCGACATCGCCCATGCCGAACAGCTGGGTTACCGCATCAAGCATCTGGGAGTCGCGCGCCGCCGTGAGGACGGCATTGAGCTGCGGGTTCACCCCACACTGGTGCCGCAAAGTCACCTGATTGCGCAGGTGGACGGGGTGCTTAACGCGGTGCTGGTCGACGGGGATGCGGTCGGTCAGACCATGTATTACGGCCCGGGCGCCGGAGCCGAGGCGACCGCGTCGGCGGTCATCGCGGACATCGTAGATGTGGCCCGCTCGGTGGTCAGCGGCAGCGGCCAGACGGTACCTTTCCTCGGCTTCGTGGACTCGGCTCTGGAGGACCTGCCGGTATTGTCCATGGACGACGTGCAGTCGGCCTACTACCTGCGGATTCAGGCGTTTGATCGCCCGGGTGTACTGGCCAAGGTGGCTTCGATTCTCAGTGAACACGGCATTAACATTGAGTCGATCATGCAGAAAGAATCGGAGCTCACAGACGGCCGGATACCGGTCATTATCCTGACCCATACGGTGCAGGAACGGCAGATGAACTGTGCCATCGATGATCTGGAGGCGCTGACCGACATTGACGGTCGGGTGGTCCGGATCCGTGCAGAAAACTTTCAATAACAGGTATTCAAGGTGAGATACATCAGCACGCGGGGCCAGGCCCCCGCATTGGGGTTCGAGGACGTTCTGCTCACCGGGCTCGCGCCGGATGGCGGTTTGTATGTGCCCGAGTCATTGCCGCACTTCAGCATCGAAGAGATTCGCAGCTGGCGCGGGCTGTCCTACAGCGAGCTGGCGTTCAACGTCATGCACCCGTTTGTGGAAGACACCATTCCGGCAGACGATTTCCGCACCATGCTGGATGAAACCTACCAGCAATTTGCCCACGGCGCGGTGGCGCCGCTGGTGCAGCTCGACAGCAACGAGTGGGTCATGGAGCTGTTCCGCGGACCCACCCTGGCGTTCAAGGACTTTGCCCTGCAATTGTTGGGTCGCCTGCTGGATTACGTACTGGAAAAGCGCAATCAGCACGTGGTCATCATGGGGGCCACCTCCGGTGATACCGGTTCGGCCGCCATTGAAGGTTGCCGCCATTGCAAACACGTGGATATTTTCATCCTGCACCCCCACGAGCGGGTGTCGGAAGTCCAGCGTCGCCAGATGACCACGGTGACCGGTGACAACATTCACAACATCGCCGTACGGGGCAATTTTGACGATTGCCAGCGCATGGTCAAAGCCAGCTTTGGTGACCAGTCGTTCCTCGGCGGGAAAACCCAGCTGGCGGCCGTCAATTCGATCAACTGGGCCCGCATCATGGCTCAGATCGTTTACTATTTTCACGCTTCGCTGGCGTTGGGTGGCCCCGACCGCAGCCTGGCCTTCTCGGTCCCCACCGGCAACTTCGGCGACATTTTTGCGGGCTATCTGGCCAAGCAGATGGGCTTGCCTGTTTCCCAGCTGGTGATCGCCACCAACCGCAACGACATTCTGCACCGCTTCATGAGTGGCAACAAATACGAGCAGCAACAGTTGGAGCACACCCTGTCGCCGAGTATGGACATCATGGTGTCGAGCAATTTCGAGCGTTTGTTGTTTGATCTGCATGGCCGGGATGGTGACGCCGTGAAAACCCTGCTGGAGAACGCCAGCAAAGGGCCGGTCAGCATTGCAGATTACCGCTGGCGTCAGGCGCGCAAGTTGTTTGACAGCGAAGCGGTCGACGACCAGGCCACCTGCGACACCATCCGCGACGTGTACCAGCAAAACGAGTATCTGCTGGACCCGCACACCGCGATTGGCGTGCGCGCGGCCCGCAGCTGCCGCCGGGACGCCAGCGTACCCATGGTCACCCTGGCAACCGCGCATCCCGCCAAGTTCCCGGACGCCATTGCCGCCGCCGGTGTCAATGTGGACGCGGAGCTGCCCGCCCACATGGCCGATCTGTTCGAGCGCGACGAGCGGTACACCGTGCTGGACAACGAGCTGACCTCGGTGCAGGACTTCATCGCCGAACACTGGCAGCACGCGTAATTTGGCATGACCATCAAAAAGATCCAGCGCCGCCCTGTTCCCGGTGCCAGCCGGGACTGGGGGGGGCAGCTGCCGCCCTTGTTGAGGCGTTTGTATTCGGCCCGCGGGGTGACCTCCGACGCGCAGCTGGACTACACCCTGAAACAGTTGGCTTCCCCCCTCGACCTGCGCGGTATTGACGGCGCGGTCGAGTTGTTGACGCAGGCCATCGCCGAACAACAGCGGGTCCTGGTACTGGGGGATTTTGACGCCGATGGTGCCACCAGCACCGCCGTGGCCCTGTTGGGGTTGTCCATGCTCGGGCTGCAACACATCGACTATCGGGTGCCCAGCCGGTTTGCCGATGGTTACGGCCTGACCCCGGGTATCATTGAACGATTGCAGCAAGAGAATGCCTTGCCTGACCTGCTGATTACCGTGGACAACGGCATCGCCGCAGTCGAGGGGGTGCAAGCGGCCAAGGACCTGGGTGTCCGTGTGCTGGTCACCGATCATCATCTGGCCGGCGAGCGGTTACCGGCGGCGGACGCCATCGTCAATCCCAATCAGCCGGGCTGTTCCTTCCTGAGCAAGCACGCCGCCGGTGTGGGCGTCATGTTTTACGTGTTGACGGCCCTGCGACGGTATTTGCGGGAGGCCGGGCGACTGCCGGACCCGCAGCCGAATTTGGGCAGTCTGCTGGATCTGGTGGCCCTGGGTACGGTGGCCGACGTGGTGCCGCTGGATCACAACAACCGCATCTTCGTTGAGCAAGGGTTGCGGCGGATCCGCCAGGGCCTGGCCCGTCCCGGCATTCTGGCGCTGCTGGATATTGCCGGCCGGGATCATACCCGGATCAGCGCAGTCGATCTGGGGTTTGTGGTCGGCCCCCGGCTGAATGCGGCCGGCCGGCTCGATGACATGAGCGTGGGCATTGCCTGCCTGCTGGCCGATGGCGAGGACGAAGCTCGCCGGCTGGCGCAGGAACTGGATACGCTCAATCGCGAACGGCGCACCATAGAAGACGGCATGAAAGCGCAGGCGCAGGAACTGCTGGCCTCCATGTCCCTGGACCTTGACGGTTTGCCGTGGGGGTTGGCGCTCTATGAGCCCGATTGGCATCAGGGGGTGATTGGCATTCTGGCGGCACGCCTGCGGGAACAGACCCATCGGCCGGTGATCGCTTTTGCCCGCGGTGAAGACGGCACGGAGCTGAAAGGTTCGGCCCGTTCCATCCCCGGCTTGCATATCCGGGACCTGCTGGCGACGGTTGCATCCCGGCATCCGGGCATGCTGAAAAAGTTCGGGGGTCACGCCATGGCCGCCGGCATAACGATAGACGCGGCCGGTCTGGAACCCTTTGCTGATGCCTTTGACGCCGCGGTACGCGACACCCTCACTGCGGACGCTCTGGAAGCGGTGGTGGTCACTGACGGTCCCTTGTCAGCAGCAGAGCTGACCCTGGAAACCGCAGCCCTGCTGCGCCGCGCAGGCCCCTGGGGGCAACATTTTCCCGAGCCACTGTTCGATGGCGAATTCCGCGTGGTCCGCCAGCGTATCGTGGGTGAGAACCATTTGAAACTGGTGCTGCAGCCGGACTGGGGGGGCGATATCATCGATGCCATTGCTTTCAACACAGGACCGGTGGTCCCGGATTACACCCTCACCGGGGCCCGGGTGGTCTACAAGCCGGACGCCAATACCTTCCGAGGGCGCACCAGCCTGCAGCTGCTGATTGATTACATCGAGCCGATTTGAACGGCCTGCGGCTGCTTTGCTGCGCCATTTCGGGTAAAATGCGGCCTCTGATTTTTTAGTATCCGACAGGCGAGTACGAATCCATGGAAATCAATCCCATTGTGACCAAAATCAAAGAGCTGCGTGAGCGCACCGATGTGCTTAGGGGGTATCTTTGACTACGACCAGCGGAAAGAGCGACTGGTTGAAGTAGAGCGCGAACTGGAGGTCCCCACGGTCTGGGACAACCCGGAGCGTGCCCAGGGGCTGGGTAAAGAGCGCTCCGAACTCGAGCTGATTGTGTCCACCATCGACAACCTGACCAGCGGTCTGGACGATGCGGAAATGCTGCTGGAGCTGGCCGTCGAAGAGGACGACGAAGGCACCGCAGCCGACATCTCCGCCGACCTGGCCCGGCTGGATGGCGAACTGGAGGTGCTCGAATTCCGGCGGATGTTTTCCGGCGAGATGGACGCCAATAACGCGTTTCTGGATATCCAGGCCGGTTCCGGCGGCACCGAAGCCCAGGACTGGGCCAATATGCTGCTGCGCATGTTTTTGCGCTGGGGCGAGCGCCACGGGTTCAAAACCGAAATTGTCGAATTGCAGGACGGTGATGTGGCCGGCATCAAAAGTGCCACGGTGCACTTCCAGGGCGAATACGCCTATGGCTGGCTGCGCACCGAAACCGGGGTTCACCGGCTGGTTCGCAAATCCCCGTTCGACTCCGGTAACCGCCGTCACACCTCATTCACCTCGGTGTTCGTGTCCCCGGAAGTGGACGACAGCTTCGAAATTGAGATCAATCCGGCCGACTTGCGGGTGGATGTGTATCGCGCTTCGGGCGCCGGTGGTCAGCACGTTAACCGCACAGAATCCGCGGTGCGGCTCACCCATAACCCCACCGGCATTGTGGTCGCCTGTCAGGCCGGTCGCAGTCAGCACCAGAACAAAGACCAGGCGATGAAACAGCTGCGCGCCAAACTGTTCGAATACGAGATGCAAAAGCGCAACGCTGAAAAACAGAAGCAGGAAGACTCCAAGGCCGACATTGGCTGGGGCAGCCAGATTCGTTCCTACGTGCTGGACGATGGCCGTGTCAAGGATCTGCGCACCAACATTGAGACCAGTAACACCCAGGCGGTGCTGGACGGTGATATCGATAAATTCCTCGAAGCCAGCCTGAAAATGGCGGTGTAACCCCGACTCAACTTGAGCCCGACGACGTAGTTAAAAAAAATTTTGAACCGATTGCTAGCGAGACACCATGACTGATCAGACGCACCCCGCCGCCCAGAGTGATGACAACAAGTTGATTGCGGAGCGCCGCGCCAAACTTGCGGACCTGCGAGCGCAGGGCAACCCGTTCCCCAACGACTTTCGCCGCGATACCACGGCGGCGTCGCTGCTGGCCGAATACGGCGATAAATCCAAGGAAGAGTTGGCAGCGCTGGGGCTGAAAGTCGCCATTGCCGGCCGTCTGATGCTGGATCGCAAGGCATTCAAAGTGGTGCAGGACATGACCGGGCGTATGCAAGTGTATGCGTCCAAGGCGGTGCAGCAGGAAACCCGCAGCTGGGATCTGGGCGACATCATCGGGGTACGCGGCACCCTGGCCAAGTCGGGTAAGGGCGACCTGTATGTCACCATGGAAGAGTACACCCTGCTGACCAAGTCCCTGCGGCCGCTGCCGGAAAAACATAAGGGTCTGACCGATACCGAAGCCCGTTACCGTCATCGCTACGTCGACCTGATGGTCAATGAAGACACCCGCCGGGTGTTTCACGCGCGCTCCAAAATCATCAGTGCCATTCGTAACTACTTCATTCAGCGCGATTTCATGGAGGTGGAAACCCCCATGTTGCAGGTAATCCCGGGGGGCGCCACCGCCCGTCCGTTTGTGACCCATCACAATGCCCTGGACATCGACATGTACCTGCGGATCGCGCCGGAGTTGTACCTGAAGCGGCTGGTGGTGGGTGGCTTCGAGCGGGTCTTTGAAATCAACCGCAATTTCCGTAACGAGGGTTTGTCCACCCGGCACAACCCCGAGTTCACCATGCTGGAGTTCTATCAGGCGTACGCAGACTACAACGACCTGATGGACCTGACTGAAGAAATGCTGCGGGACGTGACCAAGAGCGTGCTGGGCACCACCCTGGTTACCAACACCAAAACGCTCGCCGGCGGCGAAGTGGAAACCATCGAGTATGATTTCGGCCAACCCTTTGCGCGTCTGACCGTGGTGGAAGCCATCCTCAAGTACAACCCTGAACTGAGCGAAGCCCAGTTGACGGACGAGGCGCAGGCCCGTGAATTGGCCCATGCCCTGGGCATTGCGGTCAAAGATGGCTGGGGCCTGGGCAAGGTGCAGATCGAGATCTTTGAGGCCACGGTCGAGCATCGCCTGATGCAGCCGACCTTCATCACCGAGTACCCAACTGAGGTTTCCCCGTTGGCCCGTCGCAAGGACAGCAACCCGTTCGTGACCGAGCGGTTTGAGTTTTTCGTCGGGGGCCGCGAAATTGCCAACGGCTTCTCCGAGCTGAACGATGCGGAAGACCAGGCGGAACGTTTTCAGGCCCAGGTGGCTGAGAAAGAAGCCGGTGACGACGAAGCCATGTTCTATGACGAGGATTACGTTATGGCGCTGGAGTACGGGTTGCCGCCGACCGCCGGCGAGGGCATCGGCATTGACCGGCTGGCCATGTTGCTGACGGATTCGCCCTCCATTCGCGATGTGATCCTGTTCCCCGCCATGCGCCCCGAGCACAAATAAAGCATGGCAGAATCGGGGCCCCTGGTGACTCTGCTGGCACCGGGGAATGGCTGGCTTGAGCATCTGGGGGGCGAATTCGAGCAACCGTACATGCACGATTTGGCCGCATTCCTGAGGGCCGAGGAAGACGCCGGTAAGGAAATCTACCCGGCCCGGCCCCTGCTGTTCAACGCTTTGAACAGCACGCCGCTGGAGCGGGTCAAGGTGGTGATTCTCGGACAGGACCCTTACCACGGACCCGGTCAGGCCCACGGCTTGTGTTTCAGTGTGCGTGCGGATGTACCGCCGCCGCCCTCACTGGTGAACATTTATAAAGAGCTGCAGGCGGATGTGGACGCGACACCACCGGATCACGGTTGCCTGCAGCCTTGGGCGGAACAGGGGGTGTTGCTGCTCAACAGCGTGCTGACCGTGACCCGGGGACAGGCCGGAGCCCACCGGCGTAAGGGCTGGGAAACCTTCACCGACCGGGTGGTTGAACTGATCAATCGGCGGTCCGAGGGGGTGGTGTTTTTGTTGTGGGGGAAGTACGCCCACCACAAGGGGCGGGCCATAGACCGTAACCGCCATCAGGTGCTGGAAGGGCCACACCCTTCGCCGTTAAGCGCTTACCGCGGATTTTTCGGCTGTCAGCACTTCTCCCGGGCGAATGCCTGGCTGGCACAGCAGGGCAAGCCGCCGGTCGTCTGGCAGCTTCCCCCCAAGCAGGCGCTGGCGACGGCTACTGCAGCAGTGCCATAGCCGCTTCCATCTGCGCGTTCAGGTCATCTTCGCCGCTCATATCGATGTCCGGATCCAGGCCCAGACGGTCAAAGGCGGAAATGGCGTTCCAGTCCAGCTCGGTCCAGGGGTGGTCGCTGCCCGCCACCCGTTGCAGATTTGCCACCATGATCAGGTCGGCGTAGTCGGCGCTGGTCACCTGCCGCTGGAAATTGGTGAATTCCACGGGAACAATTTGCAGTTCCGGGGAGAAATCCCAGCGTTTGAGAATCAGATGGCCGATTTTGGCGTGGAGCCGCTCAATGGTGGCGTCCAGCTGCGCCGGCTCAATATCAATGTCATGGTCCTCGACATAGCGCAGGATCGGCAGCACCCCGATCAGATGCACCAGCCCGGCCAAGGTTGCCTGGTGGGGCTTCAGGCGGGTGAAATGTTGCGCCAGCACGTGGCAGATACCCGCCACCTCGGTGCTGGCTTGCCAGGTCTGGCGCAAGCGTACATCGATAATTTCATTGGTGGCCTGGAACATCTGTTCCATCGCCAGGCCCATCGCGAGGCTGCTGGTGTAGGCCATTCCCAGCCGGTTGACCGCCATGTTCAGATTGTCGATGGCGCGGCCACCACGAAACAGCGGGCTGTTGCACACGCGGATCAGACGGGCAGACAACGCGGTATCGTTACTGATGACGTCGACCAGTTCGGCGATTGACGAATCGTCGGATTCCGCAATTTCCCGCACCTGCAGCGCAGCTTCAGGCAAGGTGGGCAGCAACAGTTTGTCCTGTTCAATGGCGTTGACAAGGTCGCGGGCAATGGTTTCAGCAATTGTTGACATAATCGTTTGGTGTCCAGTTGCAAAAATGGGCGATGAATAAGTGTGCGTCCTGTTATAGCAAATTCTGTGTTCTTCGCCTGTCTACTTATGTATCTGTGTCCCGGTGCGCTTCGCTGCGCTCAGTCACCTCGTAGGGCAGAGGTCTGATCTCGACGCGCGCGCTGCTGTCGCTCAGGCGCAGTGCGTCGGCCGGCGCGTCGTGACGCACGACCGCGAGGGCTTCAACGGTACCGTCTTCGTAGCGCACGGCGGTCACGATTTCCCCGGCTTTTCGTTCATTGGCGGTCAGCGCCTGGCCCGGCGTTGGCAGGGTATCGGTGCCAACCAGCGCGAGGCGGTAGAGACTGCGTTTCAGCTGCCCCAGAAAATGCATGCGGGCCACCACTTCCTGGCCGGTGTAGCAACCTTTGTTGAAGTGGATGCCGCCCAGGTGCTGCCAGTTAAGGAGCTGTGGTACATAGGCTTCTTTGGTGGCGGGCGTCAAGTGGGCCACGCCGGCGGCAATCTCCGAGGCCAGCCAGTCGGCGGGTGAGGCCTCGGCAATGGTGGCCAGTGCCTGAGCGAGCTCGTCGTCCGATTCACTGTCGACCCACAGTTCATAGCGGCTCAGCCCCTCCGCGGTGTCCTGGGTGCGGATCAGGGTGTGTGGGCCGATTGCCAGGGCGGCGTCGGCGGTGGTCAGTTCGGCCACCTGTTCGCCGGCAATGACGGCGGCCGCTGCTGTCCCCAGCAGACCGACAATGTGCATCTGCGGGTCAATCGCCATGGTGGTACCCCGGTACAGCATGCGGTATTTGTCGAGCTGGGCGATGACTTCGTCGGCCAGTGAGGCGGGCAGCGCGAACAGTACATCCTCGCCCTGACGCACCAGCCGGGTCAGGCAATAGGCACGGCCCTTATGGGTGCAGGCTGCGGCACGGGGCGCACGGGCAGCGGTTACCTCGCCCAGATCCTGGCTGAACTGGCCATGCAAAAACGCGTCTGCGGTGGCCCCGCTCACGCGCACCACGACCTGATCGTTCAGGACCACGCGGTTACTGGCCGATGCTGGCAGAGGGGCCGCCAGACTGACAGATTCTGACATGTGAATACTCCAAACCTAACTGTGGGCGTGCTCTGTACAAAGTGACGCATGTGCCGAAAATCAGGCAGTTTCAGGGAGGGAACGGTTCAGTCGTAACCAAACGCGAAACTCCCTGAATGGCTGGCTTCGGATGTTGTTGAAACGTCCTGAGCCACCCAGCAACACCACGGTGGCGAGTGGGTGGGCAGAAGAAGAGGTGGGGGCACAGGGGATGATTTTCAACAGCGCCACCCGGGCGGTCAGCCGGCTGTCAGCGCTGACGCTGACCGGGAATTCCCGCCCGTCGCCGAGTTCTGCCCGTAATTCCCGTCCGCGCATGGCCAGGCGGACCACCGAGCGGGGGCTGCGCAGCAAGCCGCAACGGTGCACTTCAGTCAGGGCACCTCCCAAGGCCACCGGCACGAAAATCAGCAACAGGGGGGTGCCGACCCAGCTGGTTACCAGCGTGCTCGCCAGCAGCACGATCCAGGGCGCGGCGGCCAGCAGCCCCGCAGCCATGGACGGCGCCACAACCAGCTCAGACCGGTCCGGCATGCTTGATGATCAGCTCGACAATACGCCGGAGCTCGGGATCCTTGGGCTGGCTGCGCTGCATAAACCACTCGAACATGTCGGTGTCTTCACAGGTCAGCAGTTGTTCGTAGCGTTTTTGGTCTTCGGCGGGCAGATCGCGATACACCTCCTCCAAAAACGGCAGCAGCAGCAAGTCGAGCTCGAGCATGCCGCGGCGGCTGTGCCAGAACAGGCGGTTGTATTGGGTTATGTCAGACATACCAGGTTCTCATCAGTTGTCAGGGGACCGGGGCTGGCGGTCAGTTCGTCAGCCTCAGGATAACGGCGTTCGGTAATTGGTCGGCACCAGCACGGTGTCTTTAGGGTCGCTTGTCTGCCCGGGGTAATCCAGGGTGTAATGCAGCCCGCGGCTTTCACGGCGTTGCAGCGCCGAGCAGATGATCAGGTCGGCAACGGTGACGAGGTTGCGCAATTCCAGCAGGTCATTGCTCACTCGGTAGTTGCTGTAAAACTCTGCAATTTCCTGTGCCAGCAAGTCTACCCGGTGCTTGGCCCGTTGCAACCGCTTGGTGGTACGGACAATGCCTACATAGTCCCACATGAAGTGTCGCAATTCATCCCAGTTGTGGGAGATCACCACGTCTTCATCCGAGTCGCGTACCTGTGATTCGTCCCAGTCCGGCACCGCCGGTACCGGGGGTATGTCGGACTCCCGGCGGGTGATGTCTGCGGCGGCGGCGCGCCCGTATACCAGGCATTCCAGCAGCGAGTTGCTGGCCATGCGGTTGGCGCCGTGGAGGCCGGTGAAGGCGGCTTCGCCCACCACATACAATTGACTGATGTCGGTGCGGGCCCGTTTGTCGGTAATGACGCCGCCGCAGGTGTAGTGCGCTGCGGGCACCACCGGGATGGGCTCGCGGGTGATGTCGATGCCGTATGCCAGGCATTTCTCATGGATGGTCGGGAAGTGCCGGCGTACAAAGCCGGCCGGTTTGTGGCTGATGTCCAGCAACAGGTGGTCCGCCCCCAGGCGTTTCATTTCGTGGTCGATGGCACGGGCGACGATATCCCGGGGGGCCAGTTCGGCCCGCCGGTCAAACTGGTCCATAAACCGGTGGCCGTCCGGCAACAGTAAATGGCCGCCTTCCCCGCGCACCGCCTCGCTGATCAGAAACGACTTGGCATGGGGGTGATACAGGCAGGTGGGGTGGAACTGGTTGAACTCCATGTTGGCGACCCGGCAGCCGGCGCGCCAGGCCATGGCGATGCCGTCGCCGGAGGCGCCGTCGGGATTGGTGGTATACCGGTAGGCTTTACTGGCACCGCCGGTGGCAATCACGGTAAACCGGGCACGGAATAATTCCACGTGATTATCTGTCAGGTTGAGGACGTAGGCCCCCACACAGCGGTTACCCGGCAGGGAGAGTTTGCGGTTGGTGATCAGGTCGACCGCCACCCGCTGGGACAGCAAGCTGATGTTCGGGCGGCTGGCCGCCTGGTCGGTGAGGGTGAGCGAAACCGCCTGACCGGTGGCATCCGCGGCATGAATGATGCGTCTGTGGCTGTGCCCCCCTTCGCGGGTCAGGTGGAGCTGTTCATGCTCGTCGCGGGTGAAGCTGACGCCGCGGTCGATCAGCCATTCCACGCTGGTGCGGGCGTTTTCAACGGTAAAACGCACCGCGTCTTCATGGCAGAGACCGCCGCCGGAAACCAGGGTGTCCTGGATGTGGTTTTCAACCGAGTCCTCGTTATCCAGCACCGCGGCGATCCCGCCTTGTGCCCAGAGGGTTGCACCGCTGCTGATATCGGCTTTACTGATAACGGCTATGCGTAAATGGGACGGCAGATTGAGCGCCACGGTAAGGCCGGCAGCGCCGCTGCCGATGATGAGAACGTCGTATTCGTGTGAGTGTGGCATCGGGTCGGTATCGCAGGCCATAATGTAAGGCTGTATTGAACTAAACTTTGCGCTTGCTGTCTATTTGCCAGGACGGGTAGGTGACCGATCAGACACCCTGTCGAGACCAGTGGAAAAGCCGCGCAAGTGACGCGGCGGAGCGAGACATCTGATTGGTCCAGTAAAGACACCAGGGCTCACACGGAGCACTCTCTGCTACTTGGAACTGACAATCGCATGGCGCAACTACTACGATGCCCGGCCCCTCCGCCGGCGTCCAACTCTGTGAACCCCGGCAACTTATCTATGGCCTCGGAAACGGATCCGCTTACTGACAGGGCTTCGGACAGTCAGACGGACATGCAACTGGTCCGCAGAGCGCAGCGTGGCGAAAAATCTGCGTTCGATCTGTTGGTGATCAAATACCAGTCACGGGTAGGCTCCATTGTCAGCCGTTACGTGTATGACAACCAGGAAGTGCTCGATCTGACTCAGGAAACCTTTATCAAAGCCTACCGGGCGATCGACCGTTTTCGTGGCGACAGTGCGTTTTACACCTGGCTGTATCGGATCGCGGTCAACACCGCAAAAAACTTTCTCGACTCCCGGGGCCGGCGCCCCAACCCCAGTGCGGATGCTGAAGACGCCGAACACTACGACGACGGTGTGCGGTTGCGGGACAACGCCTCACCAGAGCGGCTGATGCAACGGGATCAGTTGCACAAGGCGCTGCAGGAGGCGATCGTCAGCCTGCCGGAAGAACTCAGGTCGGCGTTTTTGCTGCGCGAATACGACGGTCTGAGTTACGACGACATTGCCCAAATTCTGGAGTGCCCGATAGGCACTGTGCGTTCCCGGATCTTTCGCGCCCGTGATTTTGTGGATCGTCGCCTGGGACCGCTGCTGGCGGGGGGCTGACACCATGTACGACGCAAATTTGGATGTGAATGAGGTGGGTTTTTATGGATGATCGTCTTAAAGAAACACTGTCGGCGATGATGGACGATCATGCCGACGAGCTGTGTGTGCGCCGTGTGCTCAGCTACAGCGACCAGGCGAAAGTCCGTGAACAGTGGCAACGCTGGCAGCAAATCAGGGACCTGATGCAGGATGGCGCGCTCGCAGACCCGGTGAGGGATGTGACGCGCCCGGTGCGAGAGGCTATTGACGGACAGGGCCGGGAGGCACCGGGGGCGCCCGTGGCAGCACCGCGTCCGCGGCGACACTGGTACTGGTCTGCGGTTGCCATGATCGTGGTCGGTGTGGCGGCTGGCGTCGGTTTGGGGGTGGACTGGCAGGGGGCCGGTTCCGATGCCATGGTGGCGGTGTCAGGGCCGCCGGCGGCCACGGTGGTGCCGGAAGTCGCCCTGCAAGGTCTGGACGAGCAGCAATGGGAACACCTTAGCCGCTATTTGCTGGAGCATGCCCAACACAACAGCGTCGGGGCCGGTCGGGGCGCGCTGGGCTACGCGCGCCTGGCCAGCGTATCCGGCCCAGGGGATTAGAGTCGGTGGATATGTCAGTGAACCGGTTGCATGGTCTGCTGCGGGTGTTCCGCGGCGTTGGTATGGCCGCCCTGATGCTGTTGGCTGTTGCCCCGCTGCAGGCCGCCGACGGTACCGCTCTCTCTGCGGAGCAGTGGCTGGCACGACTGGCTCCGGCGTTGAACATGACCACTTACCGGGGCGTGTTTGTGTATGCGCGGGGTGACCGGGTCAACACCATGCAGGTCGCCCACCGTTATCACCAGGGGCAGGTAGAAGAGCGGCTGGTGCAGCAGGACGGCGCCAATGGTGAAATCGTCCGCAAGGGCATGCGCGTGGTGTGTGTGTTGCCTGATCATGGCCACATTCAGCTTGATGAAGTGATTCCTTCCGGGCCGTTTGCGGAAGCCTTTTCCCGTCAGCTGACCCCGGTGAACCGGTGGTATCAGCCACAGTTGCAGGGCGAGGGGCGGGTCGCCGGGCATCAGACCGTGGTGATCGCCCTGAAAGCCAAGGATCCGCACCGTTACAGTTATCAGTTGTGGCTGGAAAAACAAACCGGGTTGCTGGTCAAAAGTTACGTACGGTCGCGCACCGGCGAGGTGCTGGAAAGTTTCCAGTTTACCCAACTGGAGATTGTCGACCAGTTGCCGGACAGTGAATTTGAAGTACAGTCCGCGGGCCGCGAAGTACAGAAGCGCCAGCTGGACCAACCCGCCCGGTCCCTCGCGCCACGGATGACCGGCTGGACTCTGGGCTGGCAGCCGGAAGGGTTCATGCCCGCAGCTACCCCCCGTGCGGCCAGTTCGCAGGCGGTGGCCTTTTCAGACGGGCTGGCGGCATTTTCCGTGTTTGTCGAGTCGGTCGGCCAGTTGGCCATGCCCACCGGGGCCTCACGTATCGGGGCGACCACGGCGTACATGCGAAGCCTGCAGACCGCCGGCACCGGCTTTCTGGTCACCGTGGTCGGCGAGATTCCGCCGGAAACGGCGATGCAGGTGGCGGAATCGGTTGCTATTGAAGACGTCGCGGTGTTCCAGGAGGGGGTGCAGTGATTACCGAAACAGGGCGCGTGGTGGCTGTAGAGGCGGACAAGGTCTGGGTGCAAACCATACGCCAGAGCGCCTGTCAGTCCTGTGCGGTGCGGTCGGGGTGTGGCCAGCGGGTGCTGGCCGGTGTCAGTGGCGGCAAAGCCGACCAGGTTCTGGTGAACAACACCCTGGGTGCCCGGTTGGGCGACGAAGTTACCCTTGCCATTGCCGAAGCGGCACTGCTCAGTGCCTCCGTCTGGGTGTATGCCTTGCCCCTGGGGTTGCTGGTCGCAGGGACGGCGCTGGGGCACTGGCTGGCACCGCAGAGCGAATGGGTGGCCGTAGGTGGCGCGGCGTTGGGATTGGCGGCGGGGTTTGCCGGGGCCCGTGTGCACAGCCACCGGGGCGGGCGCCACTATGCGCCGGAACTGGTTGCGGTGCACCCGCCGGCCGGGGCGACCGTGCATCCGGCTGGCGGCTGAGTTGAAATATTTTTGCGAGCACAATATATAAGGCTCTGAAACAAAAGCTAGGGAGTTCGCGATGCAGAAAGTACCCAGTAACCGTATAACGGGTCACTCGGTAACCGCGCGGGTCAGAGGGGCCGCCGCGGTGCTGCTGGTGGCGTTATTCAGCCTGCAGGCGGCCGCCGCCAGAGAATTACCGGATTTCACCGCGTTGGTGGAGCAAAACTCCGGTGCTGTGGTCAACATCAGCACCACCCAGCAACGTTCGGGCCGGGCGGGTGGATCGCCGTTCAGCGACCGCCAACTGGAGCAGTTGCCGGAGTTTTTCCAGGACTTTTTCCGGGGACCACAAGCGCCCTTCGGCCGGCGGGGGCCAGAATCCCGCCCTGAGCCGATGCGTTCCATGGGGTCGGGATTCATTGTCTCCGCGGATGGCTACGTGCTCACCAACAACCACGTGATTGACGGTGCGGATGAGATTGTGGTGCGCTTGAGCGACCGGCGGGAATTGATGGCCAAGCTGGTGGGAACCGACCCGCGCTCGGATCTTGCGGTGTTGAAAATTGAACACAGCGAAGACTTGCCGGTGGTGAAAATCGGCCGTTCCAGTCAGCTGCGCCCGGGGCAGTGGGTGTTCGCCATTGGTTCGCCCTTCGGGTTTGATCACACCGTCACTGCCGGCATCATCAGTGCTGTAGGACGTTCCCTGCCCAGTGAAAACTACGTGCCCTTCATTCAGACAGATGTCGCCATCAACCCCGGAAACTCGGGGGGGCCGCTGTTCAATCTGGATGGCGAGGTAATTGGTATTAATTCGCAGATATACACCCGTTCCGGTGGGTTTATGGGCGTCTCTTTCGCCATTCCCATGGACGATGCGATGAATGTGTTTCGCCAGATCCGCGATCACGGCACCGTGGCCCGCGGCTGGCTCGGCGTACTGATTCAGGAGGTTAACCGGGACCTGGCCGAATCCTTCGGTCTCAAGCGTCCGCGGGGCGCGCTGATCGCGGAGGTCCTGGCGGGCTCACCGGCACAAAAGGCCGGTCTCAGAAGTGGCGATATTGTTCTCAGCTATGACGGCGAAGAAATCAGTCTGTCGTCCGATTTGCCGCCCAAGGTCGGCCGCACGCCGGTTGACGAAGCCGCCACCCTGACCATCCTCCGCGATGGCAAGCGGATGAAACTGGACGTGGTGATCGGCCGGCTGCCGGAAGACGACGGGGCACAAGTGGCGGCGGGCAGTCCGGCACCGTCGGCGAGCACCCCGCTGGGGCTGAAGGTGGGACCTCTGACCGCTGAGCAGAAAGACGCACTCAACCTGGAGGGCGGGGTGCTGGTCACCGGCGTGGCCCAGGGACCGGCTCTGCAGGCGGGGATCCGCCCGAACGACGTGATTACCGAGCTGAACCGGCAAAGTGTCCAGTCGGTCTCCCAGTTCAATGACATAGCGGCTTCGCTGCCAAAGGGCAAAGCCATTCCGGTCAGGGTGGTGCGTCAGGGACAGGCGATCTACCTGGTGATGAAGCCCTAAATTGAGCAGGAGTAT
Source organism: Marinobacter sp. X15-166B (assembly GCF_001752365.1). Taxonomy (GTDB): domain Bacteria; phylum Pseudomonadota; class Gammaproteobacteria; order Pseudomonadales; family Oleiphilaceae; genus Marinobacter. The sequence goes on from NZ_MEIY01000001.1 coordinate 2,290,903, forward strand.
CAGGCGCCCGGCCCTGGGCGGCCTGCAAAGCCCGGCAATCTCAGCCGCTGACGGCTAGAGTTTGCCGGGCTTTTGTTATATTTTGCATACTCAATAACAAACTCCGGCTGGCCGTCAGGCGTGGGCATTCGCTTGCAAACCGGCCATCGATCGGACTGATCACCATGATGCATTCTAAGGGTGTCCCCCTGCCGCAATTGCTGCAGTTGCGCCACGCCTGGCTTGCCTGGCTGGTGCTTGTTGGCGGTCTGGTTGCGACCGGTGTGCTCTGGCATGTGTCCGTGCGTCTCGTGGAAGAGCGCACCGAAGCCCGTTTCCAGATGGAATCCCTGCAGCTAAAAACGGCCATTGAAGAGCGCTTGCTCAACTATGAGCAGGTGCTGGCGGGCGCTACAGGGCTGTTTGCCGTGGCGGGGGAGGTCACCCGGGCGACGTGGCGGGACTACATAACCAGTGTGGATATCCAGCGTTACTACCCGGGCATCCAGGGTATCGGTTACGCCGTCCGCGTGCCGGCAGCGCATGTCCCTGCGCACACCGCGTGGGCACGCAGTCAGCAGCTACCGGAGTATCGGGTCACCCCTCTGGGGCGGCAGGCGGAGTATTTCCCGATGGTGTTTCTGGAACCGGAGGCGGGGATGAACCGGCAGGCGCAGGGGTACGATGCGCTCCATGAACCGGTCTGCCGGGAGGCGATGGAACGGGCCCGGGACACGGGCATGCCTGCGGTTACCAGCAAGCTGGTGCTGATTCAGGAAGCGTTTACCGGAGATCAGCCCAGCTTTTTCATGTTTACGCCGGTCTACGAAGGCGGGGGCGTGCCGGCGGAACTGGCAGAGCGCCGAAAACGGCTCAAAGGGTTCGTGTTCAGCGTCTTCAGAACCAACAACTTGCTGGACGGCATTGTCGGGCTGATGTCCCCCTTTCTCGACGTGCGCATCTACGACGGTGATCTGGTCGACCGGGACGCCCTGATGTACGCCTCGAATCTGGGCTCCCTGGATGGCATCTACAGCTTCCAGAAGAGTCAGCGCATTACCCAGGGCGGGCGTAGCTGGTTGCTGCAAACCCGTTCCACCCCTGCCTTTGATTACCTGGCTTCCGACCCGCGGCCGGCGATTGTCCTGGTTGCCGGGGTGGCGATCGCCCTGCTTCTGTTCGCCTTTACCCTGGTGCTGATACGCTCGCGGCTGCTGGCACAGATGAGCGCGGGGCGTTACCGGGCGGTCACCGAGGGGACCGCCAGCACTACCCTGGTTCTGGATAGCCGTGGGCGGCCCAGGTACGCGAGTTCCAACAGTGAGACCGTTCTTGGCGTTGGCGCCGCAGACCTCCCTGCTCTGGACCTGGAACAGTTCGTGCACCAGGACGACTGGCCGCAAGTGCAGGCCGGATTTGCCGCCGCCAAAGCTGCGCCCGGTCACCCGGCCCCCGCCCACACAATCCGGGTCCTGGATGCCAGTGGTGGCTGGCGTGAGATGGAAGGCAGCTTCACCGCGATGCTTGAGGTGCCCGGCGTCAATGGGGTGGTGCTGAATCTGCGTGATCAGACCGAGCTCCAAGCGGCCCGGGAACAATTGCACCAACTGGTCTATTACGACCCCCTTACGGGCTTGCCCAACCGTGAGCATTTCCGGGAACGTTTGCGGCACACCGTCACCAACAGCAAACACCGCTGTAAACCGGCGGCACTGATGTTTCTCGATCTTGATCGTTTTAAACGCGTTAACGACACCCTGGGCCACGATGCGGGTGATGAGTTGCTCAGGCAGGTTGCCCGGTGGTTGGTCGAATGTGTGCGTGACGAGGGCGCGGTTGCTCGGTTGGGGGGGGGACGAGTTCGCGGTGCTGCTGGCCTCCACGGACGGTCCGGACGCCGCCGCGCAGCTGGCGGACTCGCTGTTGCAGCGGTTGCGCCAGCGCATCCGCCTGAACGACCACACCGTCGGCGTGACAGTCAGCATCGGGGTCACCATGATCCCTGCGGACAGCGGTGAGCCGGGCGTACTGATGAGATACGCCGATCTGGCCATGTACCGGGCCAAAGAGGCGGGGCGCAACAATGTGCAGTTTTTCACTCCAACCCTGAACGCCAGGGCGGCCTGGCGCCTGTTGCAGTATGAGGAATTGGTCAGCGCACTTGATGCGGACCACCTCATTCTCCACTACCAGCCAAAGATTGAACTGGCGACCGGTCAAGTGGTGGGGGTGGCGGCCTTTCTCCGCTGGCAGCACCCGGAAAAGGGGCTGATGTCCGCGCAGCAGTTTATTCATCTGGCCGAAGAATCCGGGCTGGTGTTGCGATTGGTGGAAATTGGCTTGCGCCAGGCCTGCATCCAGATCCAGGCTTTGGAGCGAGCCGGCTTCGAGACCTTGAGCATCGCGGTCAGTTTTTCGGTGCGGCAGGTCATGGCCAGCGGGTTTGTGGACAGGTTCCGGCGGGTGATCGCGGAAACCGGACTGTCGCCCCAGCGGCTGGAAGTGGAAGTGCCGGGCGCGATACTGGCGGAGGAACCGCGCCTGCTGCAGGAACTGCTGGGAGCCCTGCGGGATATCGGGGTGCGGCTGATTCTTGCGGATTTTGGCGTGGGCGACTGCTCGCCATCGGCGCTGCAGAAGCTACCCTTCAGTGCCGTCAAGATCGACCAGCGCTTCATTCGCGATATACCCTACGACGTCAGTGCCACCGACGTGACCGCGGCGGTGATTGCGCTGGCAAGAAAGCTGCGTCTGACGGTGGTTGCCGAAGGCGTGGAAACCACCCAGCAGGTAAGTTTCCTCAAATCAGCGGGTTGTACCCAGTGTCAGGGGAATTTGTACAGCTATCCGTTGAGTGAAGAGGCCCTGATCGGGTTTCTGGTTCGTCAATATGAGCGACCCCTCATACCCTGATCATGGCAATGAGGGGCGACAACCGTTAAAATCACCGCATTGCGCGCTGACCGGTGTCAGCAGCTCCGAACAGCCTTATACCCGAATCGCCGTCTTTCCTGCCGTTCGGGCCCGAATCCTTTGCCTTACGCGAGTACCCATAGTCCGTGACTGAACTGAGCCGAATTCGTAATTTTTCAATCATTGCCCACATCGATCATGGTAAATCCACGCTGGCCGACCGTTTTATCCAGACCTGTGGCGGTCTCAGCGAGCGGGAAATGGCCCAGCAGGTGCTGGACTCCATGGATCTGGAACGTGAGCGTGGTATCACCATCAAGGCCCAGTGCGTCACCCTGAACTATCAGGCCAAAGACGGGATCGAGTACAAACTCAACTTTATCGACACCCCGGGTCACGTGGATTTTTCCTACGAGGTGTCCCGCTCCCTGTCCGCCTGCGAAGGGGCCTTGCTGGTGGTGGATGCGGGGCAGGGGGTCGAGGCGCAATCCGTGGCCAACTGTTACACCGCGCTGGACCAGGGGCTGGAAGTGGTGCCGGTGCTGAATAAAATGGACCTGCCCCAGGCTGAGCCGGAACGGGTCGCGCAGGAAATTGAAGACATCATCGGCATTGAAGCCTCCGATGCGGTGCGCTGCAGTGCCAAGAGCGGTCTGGGCGTCGACGACGTCCTGGAAGATCTGATCAAACGCATACCCCCACCCGAAGGCGATCCGGACGCGCCCTTGCAGGCGCTGATCATCGACTCCTGGTTTGATAATTATCTGGGGGTGGTGTCTTTGGTCCGGGTCAAACAGGGCACGCTCAGAAAGGGCGAGCGGATCGTGATCAAATCCACCAACCGGGCGTGGAGTGCCGATAAGGTCGGGATCTTCACCCCGAAAGCGACGGACACCGACATTCTGACCGTCGGCGAAGTGGGTTTTGTGGTGGCGGGCATCAAAGACATTCATGGTGCGCCGGTGGGTGACACCATCGTCAGTCAGAAACTGGCGGAAGAGACGCCGATGCTGCCCGGGTTCAAACAGATACAGCCGCAGGTCTACGCAGGCATGTTCCCGGTGAGTTCGGAAGATTACGACGATTTCCGCGACGCCCTCGATAAACTGACCCTGAACGATGCCTCGCTGTTTTTTGAACCGGAAACCTCGGACGCCCTCGGGTTTGGGTTCCGGTGCGGCTTTCTGGGCATGCTGCACATGGAAATCATTCAGGAGCGGCTGGAGCGGGAGTACGATCTGGATCTGATCACCACCGCGCCGACGGTCATCTATGAGGTGATCACCAAACAGGGTGAGACCCTGCGGGTGGATAACCCGTCCCGGCTCCCGGATGTCGGCTCCATCGAGGAGATGCGCGAGCCCATCGTGCAGGCCAATATACTGGTGCCCCAGGAGCACCTGGGTAACGTCATCGCGTTGTGTGAACAGAAACGCGGTGTGCAGAAAAGCATGCACTTCATGGCCACCCAGGTGCAGCTGTCCTACGAAATTCCCATGGCGGAGGTGGTGCTGGACTTCTTCGACCGGGTCAAATCCGCCAGCCGTGGCTTTGCCTCGTTGGATTACCACTTTGTCCGCTTCCAGGAGGCCAATCTGGTGCGGCTGGACGTGTTGATCAATCAGGAGCGGGTGGACGCGCTGGCGTTGATTGTCCACCGTGACGTGGCCAAGCAGCGGGGGCGTACCCTGGTCGAAAAAATGCGCGAGCTGATTCCCCGTCAGATGTTCGACATTGCCATCCAGGCTGCCATCGGGACCCAGGTGATTTCCCGGGTAACCGTGAAGGCGCTGCGCAAGAACGTCACCGCCAAGTGTTACGGCGGCGACGTCAGCCGGAAGAAAAAACTGCTGCAAAAGCAGAAAGAAGGTAAAAAGCGCATGAAGCAACTCGGCAACGTCGAAGTGCCCCAGGAAGCGTTTCTTGCTGTATTGAAAGTGGATAACTAAGGCCCCTCGAATGGACATCGATTTTCCCCTGATACTGGTCGTTCTGACCTTTGCGACCGGTCTGGTGTGGCTGGCCGATTCCGTTTTATTCCGCAGTCGACGGCAGGGTGCCAGGGCGGCCGCCGAGGCGGGGTCGGCCGGCGCCGACGGCAATGAGGTAACCGAGCCCTATCTGGTGGAGCTGAGCCGTTCGTTTTTCCCGGTACTGGCCATTGTGCTGGTGCTGCGCTCGTTTTTGCTGGAGCCCTTTCAGATCCCCTCCGGCTCCATGTTGCCCACCCTGGAAGTCGGGGACTTTATTCTGGTGAACAAGTTTTCCTATGGGCTGCGCTTGCCGGTGATCGGTACCAAGGTGGTGCCCCTGGGCGATCCGGAGCGCGGAGACGTCATGGTGTTCAAGTATCCGGAAGACGGCAAAACCAATTACATCAAGCGGGTGATTGGTTTGCCCGGGGATCACGTCCGCTATCGCAACAAGACCCTGTACATCAACGGCGAGCCGGTGGAAAGCCGGTTTGTCGCCAGATTGCCGCCGGTGGTCCTGAAACGTGAACAACTGGGCGCAGCCGAACACGATATCTTTGTTACTCTGGGTGGCCGCAGTGGCGTCGGTGAAGGGGAGTGGGTGATCCCGCAAGGCGAGTACTTCGTTATGGGTGATAATCGGGATAACAGCAACGACAGTCGCTTCTGGGGCACGGTGGCCGACGAACTGGTCGTCGGCAAGGCGTTTGCCATCTGGATGCACTGGGATTCATTCACCAGTCTGCCCAGTTTCAAGCGGGCGGGCGCAATACAATAACAATGGCTACATGGGTGTGCATACAACATGACTAAAAACACACTGCCGGCAATGGCCAGGCAACGGGGCGCATCGGGTCTTACCATGCTGGTATTTGTGCTGTTTTTTGGCAGCCTGCTGGCACTGCTCATCAAGTTGGGGCCCATATATATGGATGACCTGACCATCCAGGAAATTTTTGAAGGGCTCGACGGCACGCAGGGGCTGGCGGCCATGGGGCCTGCGGAAGTGCGCAGTGTCATCAATAAACGGTTGGGTGTGAACAACGTGCGACAACTCGATGCCAACGCCATCACCATTGATAAAGACGGCCAGGTGGTGCGCATCAAGGTCGACTACGCAACCAGCACCAATCTGTTCCGCAATGTCGATGCGGTGGTCAGCTTTAATCACGAATACGAGATAACCGGCAAGTGAATTCGAAACCAGATCTGAAACAGCTGCAGCAACGGCTTGGTTACCAGTTCAGCAACCCGGAGCATTTGCTTCTGGCGCTGACCCATCGCAGTTACGGTAACCGTAACAACGAGCGGCTGGAATTTCTGGGCGATTCGATTGTGAATATGGTCATTGCGGAACATCTGTTCCTGCAGTTTGAACAGGCCAAAGAAGGCCAGTTGAGTCGCTTGCGGGCGCGCATGGTTAAAGGGGTTACCCTGGCGGAGATCGGGCGCGAGTTCGACTTAGGCCGGTACCTGCGCCTTGGCTCCGGCGAGATGAAGAGCGGCGGCTTCCGCCGCGAGTCCATCCTCGCGGATACGGTGGAAGCCATTATCGGCGCCATCTATCTGGACAGTGATTTTTACACCTGTCGCGAACAGGTGATGCGCTGGTTCAAGCCTCGTCTGCAAAAGCTCAATATTCAGGACACCCAGAAAGATCCGAAAACCCGCTTGCAGGAATATTTGCAGTCGCGGCAATTTCCACTGCCTCAGTATGAGGTTGTTTCCGTAGAGGGCGAAGCACACGCCCAGACATTTCATGTCTCTTGTGCCTTATCATCCCTTGACCGAAAAACCGAAGGGGTCGGATGCAGCCGGCGAATCGCGGAGCAGCAAGCTGCGCAGGCCGCATTGCAGGCCCTTGGTGTGGAGAACGACTGATGACGGATATTACCCAGCCTGCCAACCCGGACAGCCGCTGCGGCTTTGTGGCCATTGTCGGGCGACCGAACGTGGGCAAATCGACTTTGCTGAACCACATTCTCGGGCAGAAACTGAGCATCACCTCGCGCAAGCCGCAAACCACCCGCCATCAGGTATTGGGTATCAAGACCGAGGGGGCGGTGCAGGCGGTGTACGTAGATACCCCCGGCATGCATGAAGACGAACCGCGCGCGCTGAACCGGGTGATGAACAAGGCTGCCAGCGCCGCGCTGGTGGACGTGGATGTGGCCATTTTTGTGGTGGACCAGACCAGCTGGACGACGGGCGACGAGCTGGTGCTGGAAAAACTGCAGCGGGCGGGCTGTCCGGTTATTCTCGCGGTCAACAAAGTGGACCAACTGGACAACAAGAACGCACTGCTGCCGCACCTGGACATGCTGTCCAAAAAAATGGAATTTGCCGAGATCATTCCCCTGTCCGCGCTGAAAGGTGCGAATCTGGACGCCCTGGAGACCGCCGTCAGCCGGTTCTTGCCGCAGAGCATCCATTTTTATCCGGACGACCAGATCACCGACCGCACCGAGCGCTTTCTGGCGGCGGAAATGGTGCGCGAAAAAATCACCCGCCAGCTGGGGGCCGAATTGCCCTATTCCATCGCGGTCGAAATCGAAGAGTTCCGTCACAAGGACAAGGTCCTGCACATTTCGGCGTTGATTCTGGTGGAGCGGGACGGACAGAAGAAGATCGTGATTGGCGACAAGGGCGAGCGGCTGCGCAGTATTGGCCAGGAGGCGCGGGCAGACATGGAACGCATGTTCGATACCAAAGTCATGCTGCGGTTGTGGGTCAAGGTCAAGCGGGGCTGGGCGGACAGTGAGCGCGCGCTGAAAAGCCTGGGTATGAACGATTTCTGAGGTGCGTCTGCCATGAGCACGGCGGTGCAGCAGGAACCCGCGTACGTGTTGCACCGGCGGCCGTACCGGGAGACCGGCTTGCTGGTCGACGTGTTTTCCTTGAATTACGGCCGTCTGAGCCTCGTAGCCCGCAACGGCAACAGCCAGAAAAGCCCGTTGAAAGCCCAGTTGCAGCCCTTTCAGCCGCTGCTGCTCGACTGGCGGGGGCGCGGTGACCTGAAAAACCTGACACACGCCGAGATCCGCCAGGGCCCCGGATTAACCAGAACTCTGTCGTTGTACAGTGGACTGTATCTGAATGAGCTGTTGCAGCGGGTGTTGCCCGCAGGTGACCCTCATCAGGAGCTGTTCGCGGCTTACATCGAGGCCTTGACCGCTCTGTCCGAGGCCCTGGACGTGGAACCGGTGTTGCGGCAGTTTGAAATGGCTTTCGCCATTGCACTCGGTTACGGTTTCGACTGGGGGCGCGCAACCGACACCGGTCGCCCGGTGGCGGCCGGCCTTAGCTACGGTTACCACCCCGAACAGGGCATCCTGCAATTACCTCAAGCACAGACCCCGCTCACCGACCTGCCCGGCAAGGCACTGCAGGCCCTGGCGGCGGGCGAACCAGTTTCATTGGACAGCCGGCGTGTGGCCAAGCGCGTCATGCGCGTGCTGGTGGATTATTTGCTACAGGGGCGGCCTTTGAACAGCCGTACCCTGTTCCGTCAACGTTAAGGAGAAGTTCATGAGTTCCAGAGTGTTACTCGGCGTGAATGTGGATCATGTTGCTACCCTGAGACAGGCGCGGGGCACCCGCTATCCTGATCCGGTACAGGCTGCCCTGGTGGCCGAGGAAGCCGGCGCGGATGGTATCACCATTCATCCCCGGGAAGACCGTCGTCACATTCAGGATCGTGATGTCCGGCTGCTGAAAGAAACGATCAACACCAAAATGAATCTGGAAATGGCGGTTACCGAGGAGATGCTGACCTTCGCCGAAGAAATACGCCCCCAGTGTGTCTGTCTGGTTCCTGAAACCCGCGAAGAACTGACCACCGAAGGCGGGCTGGATGTGATCGGCCAGGAAGCGCGGGTGACCAAAGCCTGTGCCCGGATGGCGGCTATAGGAGCAGAAGTGTCCCTGTTCGTTGACCCGGATCCTGCACAGATTGATGCGGCGGTGCGTTGCGGGGCCCCGGTGATCGAGCTGCATACCGGCGAGTACGCAGCGGCCGAGAGCGTTGACGCGGTGGAAAAGGCATTTCAGGCGATCGCCGAGGCAGTCGCCTATGCCCGCTCTCAGGGGCTGATCGTCAATGCCGGCCATGGCCTGCATTATCACAATACCCAGCGGATTGCCGCCATACCCGGAATCAATGAACTCAACATCGGGCACGCCATTGTGGCGCGCGCCGTATTTACCGGATTGAACGAAGCGGTCAGGGATATGCGCGCCATTCTGGATAACGCCCGCAACTGAGGGCGCTAATTCGTCTGGTTATCGGTGGAGTGGGCGCGCAACCGGGACTGCCAGTCGGTTTGCTCGCTCCATCGTTGCACCCGTTCCATCGCCGCGAGCAGCGTATCGATCAGTGTCCCGAGATCCGGAGCTGAGCGCTTTAGCCCCGATTCCAGTTGTTCGGCGGCCGCCCGCAATTCCGGTACCCCGCAATAGCGGGTTCCGCCATGGAGTTTGTGAACCCGTTCGAGCAGGGCATCAAGGCGGCCGTGTTGCCAGTCGCTGGCAATCTGCTCCCGGTCGGTCGCCAGTTGTTCCAGCAGCATGCTGAGCAACTCTTCCGCCAGATCCGTCTTGCCTGCGGCAAGGCGGACGCTTTCGTCCAGATCGACACAGCCGGGTTGCAATTGCCTGGCGGACGGGCGCACTTCGCCACGGGTATCCCGCACGGTAAAAATTTCCGGGGCATCCGGCTCCGGCAGCCGGGGTGCGGTGTAGCCGGTGTGCTCACGGATGATGCTCATCAGCTGTCGGCTGTCGATGGGTTTGGCCATATAGCCGTCGAACCCCTGCTGCCTCAGAAGGTCCTGTTCGTCCGCCAGCGCGTGCGCCGTGAGCGCGATGATCGGTGTCCGGTGGGTGTGGTCGTCCAGCTGCCGGAGGCGGGCGGTGGTCTCCACGCCGTCCATGCCGGGCATTTGCAGATCCATGAAAATCAGATCGAACGGCTTGCTGCGCGCCTTGCTCAGCGCTTCAAAACCGCTGGTGGCGCCCTCCGTGCGAATCCGGTTGTCATCCAGCAGCGTCAGGATCAGTTTCAGATTGGCGTCATTGTCGTCGACCGCCAGTACCCGCGGGGTGGGATCCGTTTCTGGCCGCTCCCAGCGCGAGGGACCGGGTGCCGGGTAGGCGTTGTAGCCAACACCCCGGATCAAGAACAGCAGTTCATCGTAAAAGGCATCCCGGCAGACCGGTTTGATGATGTGACCGCTGGCCAGATCCGTCAGCGGTGAGTCATGCGAATCCGGAGTGGGGGTCAGGGTCAGGGTGCGGCAGTCGTGCTCCAGCTCCAGGGTGCGCACCAGCTTGGCGTACTGGCTGGAATTTACCAGATGGCGGGTTAAGCCGATCAGCGCCAGCGCATACCCCGCCTGTTGCTGTTGTGCCAAGGCTACCCGTTCCAGCAGTTCTTCAGGTGATTTAACGGAGTCGACCACCAGCCCCCAATTGTTCAGCAGATGCTCAACCGCCAGTCCGGTGGTCCGCTGCAGTTCCAGATATATCACCCGTTCGCCCTGCAACGCGTCCCGGGACGGCGGGGCGTCGCGTTTGGCGGAGAGATCGCAGGTGAGGGTGAACCAGAAGGTCGAACCTTTGCCCAGTTCGCTCTCCAGGCCAATGGTGCCCCCCATCTCTTCTACCAGCCGTTTGGAAATTGCCAGACCCAGGCCGGTGCCACCGTATTGCCGGGCGGTTGACGCATCGGCCTGGCTGAAGGCGTTGAACAACGATTGCTGTTGCGCCCGTGACAAGCCCACGCCGGAGTCGGTAATGCTGATGCGCAGGGTTACCCGGTGGCTGTCAACGGCGTCGGGTTGGCCGTCTGCATCGCCGTCGCTGTCCAGACTGGCGCGCAACACCACCTCGCCGGTCTGGGTAAATTTGATGGCGTTGTTCACCAGGTTGGTGATCACCTGTTTGACCCGCAGCGGGTCGCCCAGCACGTTGTCCGGTACGTCATTGTAGACCAGCGGAACCAGGTCAAGATTCTTGTGGTGGGCGGCGGGTGCCAGCATGGACATCACCTCTTCGATGATATCGCGCAGCTGGTAAGGCACCCGGTCGAGGATCAGTTTGCCGGCTTCGATTTTCGAGAAATCGAGAATGTCATTGATGATGGTTAACAGAATTTCCGACGACTTGCGGATGGTGTTGAGGTGATCCCGTTGCTGGCGGGGCAGTGGGCTTCTCAGCAGTAATTCGGTAAACCCGATGATGCCATTCAGCGGGGTGCGGATTTCATGGGACATGTTGGCCAGGAATTCGGACTTGATCCGGCTGGCTTCCAGGGCTTCCTTGCGCGCCAGATCCAACTCGATGTTCTGGATTTCAATGGTTTCCAGGGTTTCCCGCAGGTCTTCGGTGGCCTGTTCCACGTTCTGCTGCATTTCAGCCCGGGCTTTGCTCAGCTTCTCGGCCATGGCGTTGAGTCCCGATTCCAGTTGTTCGAATTCGGGGCCGGCGCGGGTGTACACCCGGGTGGCCAGTTGACCTTCTTTCAGCAGTGCGATCGCCTTGTTCAACTCAAGCACCGGGTTGATGAACGCCCGGCTCAAGCGCATGACCAGCAGCAGGCTGATCAGCACCCCGGTGACCACCAGTAACAACGAAATCAGCAGGGCCTTATAGGTTTCTTTTTCGGTGCGCAGGTGGGACATTTCCATCGCCACCCAGCCGAGCGGCTCTTGCGCCCCGGCGCTGGTCCCTTGCCCCCCGGCGGTGTCAAGCAGCAGGTCCTGGGCGAACACCGGCACTACAAACTGGGTGCTGCCGGGCAGGTGCCAGTGGCTGGCCTCTACCTGGTCGAACACCTGGGCGGACAGTTTCGCGGCCGCCGGCGCACCGCTGTGCAGCAACCGCTGCTGCCGCGCACCGTAAAAGGTAACCGAGTGCACGTCGGGTTCTTCCAGCAAGGCATTGGACAGGTTCTTGAGCAGCCGGCGGTCGCCGGTCAGTAACCCGAACTCGGCCGCGGACGACAGCTGCCGGGACAGGGAGTGGCCGCGATCGTGCAACAGACGCTCGATATCACTGATCCAGCTATAGGTGAAAAACAGCCCAAGCACAATCGTCGTGAGCAGGGTAGGTGCCAAGGACACCACCAGTATTTTTTTTCTAATTCCCCAGCGACGCATTATGATGAACCTGTGATCAAGAGGGTGCCCGGGCCACGCACGCCAGTCCGGCCGTCGTCCCTGTTAACCCGGACATATCGGCGCACCGGGAACCGGGGATATAGCTGGCAGTCATGGTAATAGCAGCAGGCTGCATTGGGACACCGGGGCCGTTGCGCGTATGATGCACAGCCAGAGTGTAGCACAGGCATTCTACTGAACTGGCGATCAGACGTCTGCAGGCATAGTGGACAGGAGCGAACCCTGATATGCAATTTCCGACAATTGAAGACTACGTAGGGCATACCCCGCTGGTGCGGTTGCAGCGGCTGCCCGGGGACACCAGCAACATCATACTGGCCAAGCTGGAAGGCAACAATCCTGCCGGTTCGGTCAAAGACCGCCCGGCCCTGGGCATGATTCAGGAAGCCGAGCGCCGGGGTGACATCCGCCCGGGTGATACCCTGATCGAAGCCACCAGCGGGAATACCGGTATCGCCCTGGCCATGGCGGCGGCGATCAAAGGCTACCGTATGATCTTGATCATGCCGGGCAACATGAGTGAAGAACGACGTGCCTCCATGCGCGCGTACGGGGCTGAACTGGTCACGGTCACACAGGAAGAGGGTATGGAGGGCGCCCGGGATCTGGCCCTGCAGATGCAACAACGGGGCGAGGGTGTGGTGCTCGATCAGTTCAGCAACCCGGATAATCCCCTGTCCCACTATCGCACCACCGGGCCGGAGATCTGGGCGCAGACCGAAGGGCGCATCACCCATTTTGTCAGCTCCATGGGCACCACCGGCACCATCATGGGGGTGTCGAAGTACCTCAAAGAGCGCAACCCCGATGTGCGGATCATCGGTTTGCAGCCCCGGGACGGGGCCTCGATACCGGGAATCCGCCGCTGGCCGGAAGCCTATCTGCCGGCCATTTTCGACCCCGGCCAGGTGGACCAGGTGATCGATCTTGGCCAGCAGGAGGCCGAGGACACCATGAAAGCGCTGGCCCGGGAAGAAGGTATTTTTTGCGGGGTGTCCTCCGGCGGCGCCATCGCCGGTGCCTTGCAGATATCGCGCCGCGTTGAAAATGCCGTGATCGTCGCCATTATTTGTGACCGGGGCGACCGCTACCTTTCGACCGGCGTGTTTTCAGACGCCTGACACGGGCCACAGACAGAGACAGACAAGGTTATGAGTAGAAGACGCAGAAAAGCCCTGCCCACCGAACCGGTATCGTGCGTGATCGAACGACTGAGCCATGACGGCCGGGGCATCGCCCATCAGGATGATGGCAAGATACAGTTCGTTGATGGGGCCTTGCCGGGCGAAACGGTTACGGCCAAGGTGGTGGGCAGCCGCCGAAAATTCGATGAGTTGCGCACTCTGGAGGTGCAGCAGCCGGCCTCCGATCGCATTGCGCCGCCCTGTGAGTTTGCCGACCTGTGCGGCGGCTGCAGTCTGCAGCACATGAGCAACGATGCCCAGGTGGCGTTCAAGGAAGACACCCTGAAGCAGCATCTGGCGCACTTCGGCGGCATTGAGCCGCAGGAATGGGTGGCACCCATGCGCTCCGACACCCTGGGCTACCGGCGCAAGGCGCGGCTGGGGGTGCGCTATGTGACCAAACGGGAGTCGGTGCTGGTGGGCTTCCGGGAAAAACGCAACAGCTTTCTGACGGACATCGATCGATGCATTGTCCTGGATCCGCGTATTGGCGAGCGCATCACCGCCTTGCGGGAGGTGGTGCACAGTCTGGCGGCCTATCAGCGCATTGCACAGATTGAAGTGGCCTGCGGAGACGACGAAGCGGCGCTGGTGTTCCGCAATCTGGATCCTCTGAGCGACGCCGATCAGGCCATTCTGGAGGCCTTCGGTGAGCAGCACGACCTGCACATTTACCTGCAGCCCAAAGGCCCCGATACGGTGCACCGCATCTGGCCGCAGCAAGGCGAAGAACGGCTGAGTTTCCGCTTGCCGGAGTTCGATCTGACCATGAAATTCCACCCCATGGATTTCACCCAGGTGAACGCCGATATCAATCGCCGGATGGTGGCCCGCGCGGTCGACTGGCTGGATGTGCAGCCGGGTGAGCGGGTGCTGGATCTGTTCTGTGGGCTGGGTAATTTCACCTTGCCGCTGGCCCGCAAGGGCGGCCAGGTGGTGGGGGTGGAAGGCGATGAGGCCATGGTGGTCCGTGGCAAAGAAAACGCCACCCTGAACGGCATCGACAATGTGCGCTTTTACGGGGCCAATCTGCAGGGGGATTTTACCGCCGAGCCCTGGGCCGCCGAGGGCTTCGATAAGATACTCATCGATCCGCCCCGTTCGGGCGCAGAAGAAGTGTGTGAGTATCTGGTCGCGTTTGGCGCCCAGCGGATTGTGTACGTGTCCTGCAACCCGGCCACCCTGGCCAGAGACGCCGGGGTAATGGTCAAAAACGGGTATCGCATGGTGCGTACCGGGGTGATGGATATGTTCCCCCACACCACCCATGTGGAGTCCATCGCCGTATTTGAACGCATCGAACCATAAGACCACCCAGATTAGAGCGCTATGGTAAAAGTTCGCGAAGATTACTTGCTGACCAGTGACGGCGAGGTGGATATTGACCGCTGGGTGCGACAGATTGAGTCGCTAACCCAGGTCGAGGATGCCTTCGAGTTGCGCCGTGCCTGTGAAAAAGCGGAACGCATCGATCAGCAAGCGGTGCGGGAGGACCGCCTGTGGGCACCGGGCGCCAGCAGTTTCAGAACCGGTCTGGAGATGGCGCAGGTGCTCGCGGAACTGCGGCTTGACCAGGCCAGTCTGATCGCCGCCATACTTTACCGCTCGGTGCGCGAAGAGCGCGTGCCGCTGACGGAGATTCATGCGGAATTCGGCGACGAAGTGGCCCGCCTGATTGGCGGGGTGCTGCAAATGGCCGCCATTTCGACCCTGCATCACCCGTTTCAGGGCAGTGTGCTGGGTCAGAGTGAAGGCCAGTTGGACAATGTGCGCAAGATGCTGGTCACCATGATTGATGACGTGCGGGTAGCGCTGATCAAACTGGCGGAGCGCACCTGCGCCATTCGGGCGGTGAAGAATGTGCCGGCGGACAAACGCATGCGCGTCGCCAAGGAAGTGTTCGACATCTATGCGCCCCTGGCCCACCGGCTGGGCATCGGCCACATCAAATGGGAGCTGGAGGATCTGTCGTTCCGTTATCTGCACGAGTCTGCGTACAAGAAGATTGCCCGCCTGATCGATGAAAAACGGCTGGACCGGGAAAGTTACATTCGCCGGGTTCTGGAGTCTTTGACCGAAGAACTGGAACAGGCCGGTATCAGCGGCGAAGTGTCCGGACGCGCCAAACACATTTACAGCATCTGGCGCAAAATGCGCAAAAAGAATATCGATTTTTCTGAAGTCTACGACATCCGCGCGGTGCGGATTCTGGTGCCCGAGCTGCGTGACTGTTACAGCGCGCTGGGCATTGTGCATGGCCTGTGGCCCCACATCCCCAACGAGTTCGACGACTACATCGCCAGCCCCAAGGAAAATGGGTACCAGTCGCTGCACACCGCCGTGGTGGGGCCGGAAGGCAAGGTCATGGAGGTGCAGATCCGCACCCATAAGATGCACGAAGAAGCCGAGTTGGGGGTGTGTTCCCACTGGATCTACAAGGGCACCGACAAGGGTAACCGCTCCACCGGCTACGATGCCAAAATCAATTGGCTGCGCCAGGTGCTGGAGTGGCAGGAAGACCTGGGCGACCTGTCGGGGCTGGACGACCAGCGCAAGTCGGAAATCATTGCCGACCGGGTGTACGTGTTCACGCCGGAAGGGCATGTGGTGGATCTGCCCCAGGGGGCCACACCCGTGGATTTTGCGTATCGGGTGCATACCGAGGTGGGGCATGCCTGTCGAGGCGCCCGGGTAAATGGCCGCATTGTGCCTTTGACCTACACCTTGAAAACCGGTGATCAGGTGTTCGTACTGACCACCAACAAACCGGCTCCCAGTCGCGACTGGTTGAACCCGAGTCTCGGGTATATCCATTCGGCCCGCACCCGGAACAAGGTTGCCCAGTGGTTCAAACTGCAGGACCGTGACCGCAACGTTGCCGATGGCCGGGCGATTCTGGAGGATGAACTCAAGCGCCTGTCACTGCATGGTGTGGCCATGGGCAAGCTGGCGCGCAAGGTCAATTTCGAGTCCGCTGACGACATGTATGCCGCCATCGGCGCCGGCGATCTGCGGCCCACGCAGGTGATCAATCACGCCCAGCAGTTGCTGGAGCCGGAGGACGCCCGGCAACCACTCAAACTGGTGAGCAAGCGCGACAAACCCTACGACACCGAGTCGGACATCCAGATCCAGGGAGTGGGCAAGCTGAAAACCCAGGTGGCCAAGTGTTGCAAACCCTTGCCGGGGGATGCCATCGGTGGTTACATCACCGTGGGACGCGGCGTGACCGTGCACCGTCAGGACTGCATCACCTTTCTCAATCTGGAAGATGTCGAGCCCAATCGCATCATTGAGGTGAGCTGGGGGGGGAAACCGGAATCTGTGTACCCGGTGGACATCGAGATCGAGGCCTACGACCGCTCCGGGTTGCTGCGGGACATCACCCAGGTCCTGACCAACTCCAAAAGCAATGTGCTGGCACTGAACACCCTGACCAACAAGGACGACAACATCGCCACCATTGTGGTGACCGTGGAAATCAGCAGTCTGGAACAACTGGCGCGGTTGCTGGCGCACATTCGTAACCTGTCCAACATACTGGACGTCAGACGGAAACGAGGATGACTTATTCCCTTGAGCAGTTGAAGTACCTGATGGCGCGTCTGCGCAATCCCGACACCGGCTGTCCCTGGGATCTCCAACAGACCTTCCACAGCATCGCACCGCACACCCTGGAAGAGGCCTACGAGGTTGCCGATGCCATTGCCCGGGAAGATTACCCCCATCTGGAGGAAGAACTGGGGGATCTGCTGTTTCAGGTGGTTTTTTACGGTGAGTTGGGGCGCGAACAGGGGCATTTTGATTTCGACAGCATAGTCGATCAGCTGGTGCGCAAACTTATCCGCCGCCACCCCCACGTGTTTCCTGCGGGCACCCTGGAGAGCGAGGTGGATGCCGGTCAGCGCCCCGATGAAGCAGAAATCAGGCAGAACTGGGAGCGGATCAAAGACCAGGAACGCCGGGCGGGCGACCGGGCCGGACACAGCGCTCCCCCCAGTCGTCTGGAGGGCATAGCCGCCAGCTTGCCAGCCATGACCCGCGCCGAAAAACTGCAGCGGCGGGCGGCGCAAGCCGGGTTTGACTGGCCCGATGTGGGGCCGGTATTCGACAAGCTGCATGAAGAAACCGAAGAGCTGAAACAGGCGCTGACCGAAGCCGGCCGCGATCCGGCCAAGCAGGAGGCGGTGGAAGATGAACTGGGCGACTTGTTGTTCGTCTGCGTCAACCTGGCGCGGTTCATGAACGTGAACCCCGAACAGGCGCTGCAGCGGACCAACCGCAAGTTTGAAGCCAGATTCCGCGCCATCGAACAACGACTGGCGGCGGAGGGCCGCACCATGGAAGAAGAACCCCTGGAGGCCCTGGATCGCATTTGGCAAGCTGTGAAGGGTGTGGAAAACAGCTAGTGCAGGACCTGTGCGTCAACCATTGATAAGGTGTGATTTGTGACTGAACTTCATCCGGAACTCAGAGATAACGTACGCTTGCTTGGCGAGTTGCTGGGGCAGAGCATCTTGCAGCACCCCGGGCGGGACTGCTTTGATCTGATTGAACAGATCCGTGCCGCCGCCAAAGCGGACCGCCTGCAGGAAAGTGGTTCCGGGCAGCGTCTGGTGACCCTGTTGAGCAACCTCAGGGATGAGGAACTGTTGCCGGTGACCCGGGCCTTCAACCAGTTTCTCAATCTGGCCAACCTGGCCGAGCAATACCACGGCATCCGCCGGAAAAAAGGACACACCTCGGATTTGATGGTGGAGTCCTTCGAAGAGGTTTTTGCGCGGCTGATTGCCGATGGGGTCACGCCACAGGAATTGCACCGCCGGGTGACCGGGTTGCGGGTCGAGTTCGTGCTGACCGCGCACCCGACCGAAGTAGCCCGGCGTACGCTGATCATGAAATACGACGAGATGACCGCCTGTCTTGAGGCACTGGATCACGAGGATCTGCTGCCGGCGGAACGGGACGAAATCGTCACCCGCCTGGGCCGCCTGATTGCCGAGGCCTGGCATACCGATGAAATCAGACACGACCGGCCGACCGCGGTGGATGAAGCCAAGTGGGGCTTTGCGGTTATTGAAAACAGTCTGTGGCAGGCGTTGCCCCAGTTTTTGCGCAGTCTCGACCGGTCGTTGCTGGAGATCACCGGTGAGGGGTTACCGGTAGACGCCACCCCCATTCATATCGCCTCCTGGATGGGAGGAGACCGGGACGGCAACCCGAATGTCACCCACAAAGTCAGCCGCCGGGTGTTTTTGCTGGCCCGCTGGATGGCCGCGGACCTGTTCCTGCGGGACATTGTCAGCTTGCGGGCGGAACTGTCCATGTGGCAGGCCAACGACACCCTCAAGGCGCTCACCGGTGATAGCCGGGAGCCCTACCGGGAAGTGCTGGGGGGCTTGCGGGACCGGCTGCTGCGCACCCGGGAGTGGGCGGAGGCCTGTCTGAACGGTGACGTGGCCGACGAGACGGACATCCTGTTTGAAAACCACGATCTCACCGAGCCGTTGATGCTGTGTTACCAGTCTCTGCGGGACTGCGGACTGGAGTCACTGGCCAACGGACCTTTGCTGGACACCTTGCGTCGAGCCCACACCCTGGGGCTGTCACTGGTGCGTCTGGATATCCGTCAGGAGGCCTCCCGGCACGCTGAGGCGGTCGCCGAGATCACCCGCTACCTTGGGGTGGGCGATTACCTGAGCTGGAGTGAGGCGGAGCGTCAGGCGTTTCTGGTGCGCGAGCTGCAGGGGGTGCGTCCGCTGATACCGAAAAACTGGCAGCCGTCGGCGGCGGTGGCCGAGGTGCTGGCGACCTGTGAGGTGGTGGCCGGACAAACCCCGGAAGCCCTGGGTTCCTATGTGATCTCCATGGCCAGCCAACCCTCGGATGTGCTGAGTGTGATTCTGCTGCTGCGGGAAGCGGGGATGACTTTTCCGATGCGTGTGGTCCCATTGTTTGAAACTCTGGACGACCTCAGCGGGGCCCCGCAAAGCATGGCCGCGCTCTACGAGATCGACTGGTATCGCCAGTATTGCCGGGGCCAGCAGGAAGTGATGATCGGCTATTCGGACTCAGCCAAGGACGCGGGCCAGATGATGGCGGCCTGGGCCCAGTACAAGGCCCAGGAGCAACTGACCGACGTGGCCGGGCATCATGGCGTTCATCTTACCCTGTTCCACGGCCGTGGCGGCACGGTCGGGCGCGGGGGTGGTCCCGCCAACCGGGCGATCCTGTCGCAGCCGCCGGGGTCGGTCAATGGCAGTTTCCGGATCACCGAGCAGGGTGAAATGATTCGTTTCAAATTCGGGCTGCCGCGGCTGGCCGAGCAGAGTCTGACGCTGTACACGACCGCCGTGATCGAGGCCACTCTTGCGCCGCCACCGGCGCCGGAACCGGAATGGCGTGAGCTCATGGAGTGGATGAGTGAACAGTCGCTGCAGGCCTACCGCGGTGTGGTCCGGCATGACCCGGATTTTGTCCCTTACTTCCGTCAGGCCACCCCCGAGCAGGCACTGGGCAAGCTGGCACTGGGCAGTCGCCCGGCCCGCCGCAAGGCCGGCGGCGGCGTGGAAAGTCTGCGGGCGATCCCGTGGATTTTCGCGTGGACGCAAATGCGGCTGATGCTGCCCAGCTGGCTGGGCAGTGAGGTCGCACTCACCGCGGCGGCGGAATCCGGGCGCTTGCCGGTGTTACGGGAAATGATGGCGCGCTGGCCGTTTTTTACCACCTATGTGGACATGCTGGAAATGGTGCTGGCCAAGGCGGATCTGCGGATCGCCAAGTACTACGAACAAACCCTGGTGGACGAGGCCTTGCTGCCGTTGGGGGCCGACCTGCGGGCCCGTCTGGAACAGTGTGTCGGTCAGGTCAAACAGCTCAAACAGCTGGATAACCTGCTCGAGAGCGACCCGGTGTTTGCCCACTCCATGCGCGTGCGCAACCCGTATACCGACCCGCTGCATTACCTGCAGGCGGAGTTGCTGCGGCGGGACCGGGAGAGCGAACGCACCGGGGAGGTCACCGAAACCGTGGAGCGGGCGTTGAAAGTCACCATGGCGGGTATTGCTGCGGGCATGCGCAACACCGGTTAGCGCCCGGGGGCACTGGACAGCCGGTGCCCCGCTGGTACTATCTGGCAGGGTACCCGAAACGCCCACGCTCACCCCGCGCTCACTCTGGAGGCCGCATTGACCCAAGCTCCGCAACAACGATTAACCCTGGAAGATGTTGCTCAGCAGTTGCAGACGCTCTACCGGCTGCCGCCCATGCCCTCGCTGGCGTTACGACTCTTGCGATTGACCACCAACCCGAATGCGTCTGCCCGCGAGCTGGCGGAACTCATTGAGTGCGATCCCAGTCTGACCGCGCAGGTTATGCGCTACGCCCGCTCGGCGCTGTTCAATTACCCCGGACAGATTCAGTCGGTGCAGGACGCGGTTACCCGGGTGCTGGGGTTCGACCGGGTGGTCCATGTGGCTTTGGGTATTGCGTCGGTGCGCGCCTTTGAGTTGCCCCGCAACGGTGTGCTGGGGGTGGATCAGTTCTGGCGTCATTCGCTGTACTGTGCGTTCCTGTGTCAGCGTATTGCGCTGCTGTGCCGGCACGACCAGGGCCTGGCGTACCTGTGCGGCCTGTTGCACAATTTCGGGCTGCTGTTGATTGGCCACCTGTTTGCGGACGAGTATGAACAGCTTAGCCGACTGCGTGAGAGCAACCCGGAATTGAGCATGAGCGCTCTGGAGCAGCAGGTGTTTGGTGGGCAGGAAGATGCGGCGGTGCTGGCGGTAGGGCATGGCGCCATTGGCGGGGTGCTGCACCATCTGTGGCAGTTGCCGGGGGCGGTCGTCAAAGCGGCGGGGGTGCATCAGCAGCCAACTTATCGCGGTGACCACGAGCATTATGTCCTGATGGTGCAGCTCGCCAACGGGTTGTTGAAAGGCAAGGGGGTGGGGGACGAGTTCAATCCCGATAACCTGGAGGAACTGGCGCAGCGCCTGGGGCTCAATGCCGACCAGCTGGCACAGTTAAGTCATGACGTGGATGAGGTGGCGGAGGAACTTGATGATCTGGCCCGCTCCTTGTCGATCTGACTTTCTGCGTGACATTTGTCCCCCAAATATCGTATCTTGTGGGTCCTTTTCAGTGGGCATGGGACGAACGTCAGTTTTCTCCCCTGCCGGAGATTTCGTACAAGACCGGCCCTTCTTGCCTCGGGATTGTCCAGTAAGAAGCTGTCGCAAAGCACCACTGTTTTGCAACAGCTTTTTCTTTTCTAAATTGTAAGCGGGAGTTAAACGCTATGAGATTCATCATGTTAGGCGCGCCCGGCGCGGGCAAGGGGACCCAGGCCCAATTTATCACCGAGCGATTTGGTATCCCTCAGATATCCACCGGCGACATGTTGCGTGCGGCAGTCAAGGCGGGCACCGAGCTGGGGCTGCAGGTCAAGGAAGTGATGGCGACCGGAGGACTGGTATCCGACGACATCATCATTGCCCTGATCGAAGAGCGGGTCAAGCAACCCGATTGCGCTAACGGCTATCTGTTTGACGGATTTCCGCGCACCATTCCCCAGGCGGAAGCCTTGCGGGCCCAGGGCATCGCCATCGATTACGTGGTGGAAATTGCAGTTGACGACGAAGAAATTGTCAGCCGCCTGTCGGGTCGTCGGGTGCATGCCCCCAGTGGCCGCACCTACCATGAGCGTTACGATCCGCCCAAAGTGGCCGGTCGGGACGACGAAACCGGCGAGCCCCTGGTGCAGCGGGAAGACGACCAAGAAGCAACGGTGCGCAAGCGCCTGGAAATCTATCACAATCAGACCGCACCGTTGATCGATTATTACCAGAACCTGGCCAAAGAAGATCCGGCCTCGGCTCCGAAATACGTGCGCGTTGAGGGGGTGGGTTCGCTGGAGGATATCCGCAACCAGATCCTCGCAAAGCTGCAATAAGCGCGAGTGAGAGAAACCTTGAAGCTTCTGGCTCTGGATACTTCCTCCGAAGGCTGTTCCGCCGCACTGTCCGTGGATGGGGTGGTGAGCGAACGTTTTGAACTGGCGCCTCGTGGTCATACCCGGCTGCTGATGCCCATGGTACGCAGCCTGCTGGGTGAACACCGGCTGAGTCCGGCAGATCTGGACGTGCTGGCGTTTGCCGCCGGCCCCGGTTCTTTTACCGGGCTGCGCATCGCGACCGGCGTCATCCAGGGGCTGGCCTTTGGCCTCGAACTGCCGGTGGTGCCGGTCTCCTCGTTGGCAGTGGTCGCCGCCGAAGTGATGGACCGTCATAGCCTCGACGAGGGTGAGGGCGTGGCGGTGGCTTTCGATGCCCGCATGAGTGAAGTCTACTGGGGCTGTTTTGTCAGTCGCTCCGGACAGCCACACTCGTTGGACGACCAACGGGTGTGCGCGCCGGATCGGGTCAGCTTGCCCAGTGCCCCGGCGGCCCCGGCAAGATGGTGGGGCGCGGGTTCCGGCTGGCAGCTGCAGGAGCAGATGCCGGCCGCTGTCCGGGCCTGTATGACCGCCGTGGATTCCACCGTTACCCCCCGCGCACGTTATGTCGCCGGGCTTGCTGAAGTCGGCTACCACCGCGGCGACAGTGTGCCGGCCGCGCAAGCGCAACCGCTGTACCTCCGTGATACAGTGACCTGGAAAAAACTCCCCGGTCGCTGACCCACCCTTTGTTTTCGGAAGTTTTAACATGGATTTGTGGCACATTATCACTCTGGCCGTTATCCAGGGTGTGACCGAGTTTTTGCCCATCAGCAGCTCCGCCCATCTGATTCTGCCGTCGGTCTTGCTGGGCTGGGCTGATCAGGGGCTGGCGTTTGACGTCGCCGTGCATGTCGGCACCCTGACGGCGGTGGTCTGGTATTTCCGTCGTGATGTTATCCGCCTCGCCGTTGCCTGGAGCGCCGACACCGCCCGGCGCCGCATCGGTGCCGACAGCGCCCTGGCCTGGGCCATCATCGCGGCCACCATTCCCGCCGGGCTGGCCGGCCTGGTGTTCAACGATGTGATTGAAGCCCGATTGCGCTCGGGGCTGGTCATTGCCGCCTCCACCATCGGTTTTGGTCTGGTACTGTGGTGGTCGGATGCGGTGGGCCGTCAGCAGCGTGGCCTGCCCGCACTCACCCTGAGAGATGCGCTGATTATCGGCGTGGCCCAGGCACTGGCGTTGATACCCGGCACCTCGCGCTCCGGTATCACCATGACCGCGGCGTTGTTTTTGGGGTTTCGCCGTGAGGCCGCCGCGCGGTTCTCCTTCCTGTTGTCGATTCCGTTGATCGCCGCCGCCGGCTTACTGAAAACCCTGGAGCTGCTCGAGCGGGGCAATGGCGCCGACTGGTTTGCCATTGGGCTCGGCACCGCGCTGTCATTTGTCAGCGCGGTGGTCTGCATTCATTTCTTTCTGCGCTTTCTCGAGCGCCTCGGGCTGATGCCCTATGTGATCTACCGGTTGCTGTTGGGGGCACTGCTGCTTGTCATGCTATGGTGACAGGGTGGATAATTGAGCAATCGTGACCGCTTAGGTCCCAACAGACGCAGCCGGAAACTTCACCATGATCGGTCCTCTTAACCCGCGGGGCGCCTACCCGCTTCTGCCCGGCAAGGCACTCGCCGCAGAGCCTTCGGCTGCGGCCCGCCGGCCGGTTGATGGCCGGCAGCCGACGGAGGCCGCGACGCCGGCGTCCGAGCAGCCGGTGGTGCGCCGGGTTGCTGCCCGTCAGGCCGCTGATGCAACCCGTCTGGAGCGCTTTCGTGCGGACGAGCTGCCATTGCAGACGGTGCGGGCGCTGTCGGCGTTTGCCGGGGTGGCCGCCTTGGGTAAAGGCCATGAGCTTAATCTGGCCGGTATAGATATCCACGTCTGATGGCCAGTACTGCGTTGCCTCATCCTTCCGCCAGCTCTATCGAGTGGGCGTTCCCCGGGTTTACAGCCCCACCGGGGCTGGCCGTGGCCAGCAGCCCGCTGGGCGATGCCACCGCGGGCCGTGCGCTGGCCGAGGCTTTGGGTTGCCCCTATCTGGGGGTGGTGAAACCCGCCCGGGTGACCGGTTACGAGCTGCTGTTATTCGGTGACGAACACGGATTGGCCCTTCAGGTCACCGGCAAAGGCGCTCCCGGACCGGTCCGGGCCGAGTTTGCCACGGGCAAGGCCGGTTACCGGCTGGAACACGGTGGTGGCACCGGGCAGTTGGTGGCGCGGGCGGTGGGTTTGCGCAAGACCCGACACCCACTGCATGTGCTCGATGCCACCGCCGGGCTGGGGCAAGACGCGTTTGTGCTGGCCGGACTGGGCTGCCGGATGACCCTGTTTGAACGTTCCCCGGTGGTGTACGCCTTGCTGGCGGATGGGTTGGCCCGTGGCTGCCTGAGTGAGCTGGTGGCACCCGTTCTGGCACGGATGACGCTGATGCCCGGAAGCAGCATCGAGTGGCTGCAGCAAGCCGGTGCGAATGCGGCGGATGTGATCTATCTGGACCCGATGTTTCCACACCGGGACAAAGCCGCGCTGGTCAAAAAGGAAATGCAGGTATTCCGGCCGGTGGTGGGCGATGACGATGACGCCCCGCAATTGTTGCAAGCCGCGTTAGCGGTGGCGACCTACCGGGTGGTGGTCAAGCGGCCGCGCAAAGCTCCCGCCATTGCGGGACCGGAACCGGCGACCCGCATTGAGGGTAAAAGCAGCCGCTACGATATATACCCCCTGCGGGCGCTACCCCAATAGCAGCCCCCGCCGGCCTTCAGTCCTGGTCCTGCATGGTGACCTGCTGGATGGCCTGGCGTTTTTCCACGCTCAAGACCAGACGGGCGTCCTCGGCCACCTCATCCAGAGCTTCGGTGTAACACAACAGACCCTGTTCATCGGTGATCAGGACTTCGTTGGCCTGCAGATTGGCAATGAAGTTGCGGAACAGGCTCTTGTCGAAAAACTCCGGCGCATTCAGACCAAACAGAATCGACAGGCGCTCGGCCATCAGTGTGCTCTGGGCCTCGAGTTCGGCCGCGCTGATGTTTCCGGAGCCGTGTTTGCGCAGGATGGCGATCGCCATGTGGTAGCGCTCCAGCGTCTGAATGATAAAGCGTGACAGGAAGCGGAGCTGCAACATGGCCTGGGTGCCTTCTTCAGGACGGCAGACCCGTTCGCCATCGGCCCGCAACAGGCCTTGCTCGACAAGGGCGTCAATCCACTGGTCAAGCACCGGGGCCACGTCTTCGGTGGGGTAAGGCAAAAACAATTCTGACTTGATGTACGGATAGACCACACTGGCGAGCGCGATCAGTTTGCTGCGGTGCAGAGCGGTATTGCTCTCGAACAGGCAGGCGAGCAGGGACGGCAGCGCAAACAGGTGCTGAATGTTGTTGCGGTAATAGGTCATCAGGGTGGCGTTCACCCCTTGCAGCCCGACGATGTCGCCCAGCGCCTGGGGGTGACGACTGACCAGCCCCATGTTCTCGCAATACCTCAGCCATTCATGCCCCTCGCCTTGCGGCCAGGTTACCGTGTGCGCAAAAGGACACGCACGCAACAAAGTTGCAAAGGTATCCATCAGCCGGATCAGCTGGCGCTCATCCATGGCCAGCCGGTCGGTGGTCAGCAGCACCGTGGCGACCATGCCAATCGGGTTGACTGCCACCGCGGCGTTAATGTGTGTGGCGACCTGAGTCGCCAGCCGCGTGACGGCACCGTTCAGCCAGGGTGGCCGGTAATCGTGACTGTAGGTCTCGGTACGCCAGCCCGGGCGATAGTCATCGAGCACGGCGGACAGGTGAATGGCATCGCCGAAGTTGACCGCGACGCGCCCGAAGGTGTTGTTGAGTTTGCGCGCCGTTCTGGCAAGTCCGACAATGCTTTCCTTTTGCTTCTTTTTGCCCCGCAGCTCACCCAGATAAGAACGGCCTTCCATCACTTTTTCATAGCCGATGTACACGGGGACAAACACGATGGGTTTGCGGTTATCACGCAGGAAGCTGCGCACCGTCATCGACAGCATACCGGGGCGCGGTTGCAGCATGCGCCCGGTGCGACTGCGGCCCCCCTCCACGAAGTACTCCATGGAGTAGCCGCGGGAAAACATCACATGCATGTATTCATTGAACACCGTGCCATACAGGGGGTTGTCCCTGAAACTGCGGCGCATGAAAAACGCCCCGCCGCGACGCAGAATGGGGCCCACCAGTGGCATGTTCAGATTGATGCCGGCGGCAATGTGGGGTGGCATCAGCCCGTTTTTGTAGAGCACATAGGACAGCAGCAGGTAGTCGACGTGGGACCGGTGGCAGGGTACATAGACCACCGCATTGTCCTGGGCGACGTCCTTTACCACCTGGATGTTGTTGACGGCCACGCCGTTGTAGATCCTGTTCCACAGCCAGGTCAACAGCACCTCCATAATGCGAATGGTGACCACCGACATGTTGGCGGCTATCTCATTAGCGTATTTGCGCGCCTTGGTCCTGGCGACCTCCGGGGGCAGGCCATCCCTGCGCACGGCTTCCTGGATCGCCTCTTTGACGGCGGGGCTGCGCACCAGTTCATCGACCAGCGTGCGACGGTGGGACAGGTCCGGCCCCAGCACGGCCTGACGAACCCGGCGAAAATGGGTGCGCAGGACCCGCGCCAGTTTACGAGTGGCGCGTTCCTCACTGTCCGCGTATTCCTCGACCACCTGCTGCAGGGAAACCGGCTCGTTGAACTGAACGTAGGTGTTGCGCCCGTGTACCAGAATAATCAGCAACTTCTGCAAGCGGCCGGCGACCGCCCAGGTGTCCGACAACAACAGTTTGAACAGGGACTTTTCTTTGTCGGGAGAGCGGCCCCAAAACAGTGAAACCGGTACAATCTGCACATCCTGATCCGGATGGCGGCAGTTGGACTGCACCAACTGCCTCACCTGGGGCATCAGAACCAGGGGCTTACGGCGGCGCAGCAGGCCGCCGCTGCGCTGGTACAAAAAGAAGAACGAACGGGAGGGTCCCCCGCTGATGGCCAGAGGGGCCTCCGCCCGCGGCAGGCCGGCACGGCGTACTTCCTGTTCCAGCACCAGGCGGTTGGACAGGGAGCTGTAATGCAGCACATAGCAAACAGGTTTGTCCGGGTCCAGGCCAAGGGCTTCGACGGTGGCACCGCTGACATCTGTCCTGACCCAAAAAAACAGGATTTTGCGCAAAAATGTCAGGATCAGGCTGCGAAGGCCCGGGAAAAGTCGCATAGATCGTCGCTCCGTTTGCACCGTTCGAGGCGCCAAGTTTACTGACTTGTCATCCTGGCGCAAAGCCAAAGAAAGTGGCAAGCCGTGATACATTAGCGGTTATCAGCATGAGGGTTATGAAAAATGACGCATTGGCAGGCGGGCTGGTCCCGGCAGGCACCCACACCGCAGGACAAAGTGGTGGGCGTGGCAGGTACCGAAATCATCAAGCCCCCGGCTGGCTGGTTGCTCGATCTGCCCGAGGCGCGGAGCATGCAGGCCGACCGGGATGAACCCGTGTACGTGGGGCGTCAGCAGGGCAGGGAGGTGTATGTGATGGAATTGGACCCGGCGCGGGTAGGGCAGGGTTATCGCCGGGTCACTCTCAGGGAAGCCCTGCTGGGTTCGCCGCAGGCGCCAGCAGAGATGTTGAGCATGGCGTTTCAGGTCAAACAGTGGCGCCTGGACAACCGTTATTGTGGTCGGTGTGGCGAACCGACCGGAGAACACCCGCTGGAGCGGGCCCGCTGGTGCGAGCGCTGCCAGATTCCTTGGTATCCGCGGCTCGCACCCTGTGTGATTGTAGTGATTCGCAAAGGCGAACAGGTGCTACTGGCGCGCTCCTCCCGTGCCACCAGCGGTTATTACAGTTTGATTGCCGGGTTTGTCGAGCCTGGCGAAACCGTCGAGGCGGCGGTGGCCCGGGAAGTGCGGGAGGAGACCGGGTTCGAGGTGACCAACATCCGGTATCACAGTTCGCAGCCCTGGCCCTTCCCCCACCAGCTGATGCTGGGTTTTTTTGCCGATTATGCCGGGGGTGACATGGTGCTGCAGGCCGACGAACTGGCGGATGCCGGCTGGTTTTATCCCGGCGAACGACCGCCAATCCCGCCGGCCACCACGATTTCCGGGGCGCTGATTCGCGCGATGGAAGCGGAGATTCGCGGGTGACGAAGCCAGCCGGGTCCCGGGCGGAGCAGCACCGCCCCCGAGTGTTGATGTTTGATTCCGGAGTGGGTGGCCTGAGCATCACCACCTGCATTCATGACATGATCCCGACGGCCGGCCTGGGGTACCTTGCCGACAATGCCTGTTTCCCCTACGGGGATCAGCCCGAGCCGGTGGTGGTTGGCCGCTGTGTGCAGCTGATTACGGCGGCTCTGGAGGTGTTTCCGGCGGATGTGGTGGTGGTGGCTTGCAATACCGCCAGCACGGTGACCCTGCCGGCCCTGCGGGCGGCCTTGCGGGTGCCGGTGGTCGGGGTCGTGCCAGCGATCAAACCCGCTGCCGCAGTCTCCGGCAATCGTCGCATTGGCCTTCTGGCGACCCCGGCCACCATTCGTCGCCCCTATCTGGATCAGCTGATTGCCGAGTTCGCCGCGGATTGCACCGTGGTGCGGGTCGGGCACGGGGCTCTGGTGCAATGGATCGAAGCCTGGGTGGCGGGCCAGCCGTTGCCCCTGGACGACCTCGCCCGGGTCCTGGCGCCGCTGGCCCGGGCCGAGGTGGATACGGTGGTGTTAGGGTGCACCCATTATCCGCTGATTCGGGAAACGCTGCAGAGCGCGCTGCCCGGGGTCGCGCATTGGGTGGATTCGGGCGCGGCCATCGCCCGGCGCACGGTACATCTGTTGCAGGCGACCGCGGCCGACTGGCCCAGCGGGGAGCCGGCGATGGGCGGAGCCTACCCCCTGGAAGTCGCGTTGTTTACCGGCAGCGCACCTCCTCAGATCGAGCACTACCTGGCCAGTATCGGCTTGCCGTCCGAGAGGCTGGTGCCCCATTGGCACGGCAATAACTGAGCCCGCACTTACCCCCCGCATCCGGGCGCTGGACACCCACTCTGGCGGCTTAAATAACTGGGCCCGAACCCGGCGGAGGCTCTATAGTTTAACAATGAGCACGGGGGGGGGCCAAAGTTTGGTTTGACCGTCCGCCGAATCGCAGTCTATCTGGTTGTAGTAAATAGAACGACAATCTACGGCAACGAGGGGATACCAATGACTGATCACTCTGTCTTTCCGGTGAACGCGGACTTTGCCCGCAAGGCCCATATTACCCGAGAACAATACGACACCATGTACGAACAGTCGCTGCGTGACCCGGAAGCTTTCTGGGGCGAGCACGGCAAACGGATCGACTGGATAACGCCGTACAGCAAGGTGAAAAACACCTCTTTCGATGCCGCAGATCCGCGCATCAAGTGGTATGAGGACGGCCAGCTGAACGTGTCCGCCAACTGTCTGGACCGGCATCTGCCAACCCGCGGTGACCAGACCGCGATCATCTTTGAGGGGGATGACCCCTCGGAGTCCCGGCACGTCAGTTACCGCGAATTGCATGCCGAGACCTGTAAGTTCGCCAATGTGTTGAAAACGTTGGGCGTCGGTAAAGGCGATGTGGTCACCATTTACATGCCGATGATCGTCGAGACCGCTGTCGTCATGCTGGCGTGTACCCGTATCGGTGCCATACATTCGGTGGTGTTTGGCGGTTTTTCCCCGGAAGCGCTCAGATCGAGAATCGACAATGGCAATTCCCGCTTTGTGGTCACCGCGGATGAAGGTCTGCGGGGCGGGCGCCGCGTGCCGTTGAAGAAAAATGTCGATCAGGCGCTCAGCCGCGGCGATACCAGCAGCGTGGAGAAGGTCATCGTGGTGGCCCGCACCGGTGCCGATGTGCAATGGCAGCAGGGCCGGGACCAGCGTTATGAAGAGTTGATGCAGGACGCCGAAGCCGACTGTCCGGCTGAAACCATGAACGCCGAAGACCCGTTGTTCATGCTGTACACGTCCGGTTCAACCGGCGCACCCAAAGGGGTGTTGCACACCACCGGAGGATATCTGGTGTACGTGGCCATGACCCACGAATACGTGTTCGACTATCATCCGGGCGATGTGTATTGGTGCACCGCGGACTTTGGCTGGGTAACGGGGCACAGTTACATCCTGTATGGCCCGCTGGCCAACGGCGCCACCACCCTGTTGTTTGAAGGGGTACCCAATTACCCCGACAGCTCTCGCCTTTCGCAAGTCATTGACAAGCATTCGGTCAATATCCTGTATACGGCGCCGACGGCGATCCGTGCGCTGAAAGCAGAAGGCGCGGCCAGTACCGCCGGCACCACCCGCAAGAGTCTGCGGCTGCTGGGCTCGGTCGGCGAGCCGATCAACCCGGAAGCCTGGCAGTGGTACCACAAGCATATCGGCAACGGTCAGTGCCCCATTGTCGATACCTGGTGGCAAACCGAAACCGGAGGTATATTGATATCCCCGCTGCCGGGTGCGTTCGATCTGAAACCCGGTTCGGCGACGCTGCCGTTTTTCGGCATCAAGGCCGGACTGGTGGACGCGGAGGGGCAACTGCTGGACGGGGTGGCCGAAGGCAATCTGGTGATTGTGGACAGCTGGCCCGGGCAGATGCGCACCATCTATGGCGACCATCAACGCTTCGCCCAGACCTATTTCAGTACCTACCCGGGGATGTACTTCACCGGGGACGGGGCCCGCCGGGATGAGGACGGCTACTACTGGATCACCGGGCGCGTGGACGACGTGCTCAATGTGTCCGGTCACCGGATGGGGACCGCCGAGGTGGAAAGCGCCCTGGTGGCCCACGCCAAGGTGGCGGAAGCCGCAGTGGTGGGATACCCCCACGATATCAAGGGCCAGGGCATCTATGTGTACATCACCCTTAACCACGGGGTGGAACCGTCTGACGAACTCAAGCAGGAACTGACCCGGTGGATACGGCAGGAAATAGGCCCCATTGCTGCGCCGGATGTGATCCAGTGGGCGAATGATCTGCCCAAAACGCGATCCGGCAAGATTATGCGGCGGATTTTGCGTAAAATTGCCACCAATGAGCATGATCAGCTGGGCGACACCTCTACACTCGCGGATCCGAGTGTGGTGGACGACCTGATCAGCCATCGTGCGTTCAAGTAGCTCCAGGCCAGAGGCCGGTAACTGTCGAGGAAAGGTTTGAATGACCCAACAAATTATCATCGCTGATGATCACCCGCTGTTTCGTGCGGCACTGAAACAGGCAGTGAGTGAGGCCGTGCCCGGTGCGGAGACCGTAGAGGTGGAAAGCATCAAGGCATTGCAGACGGCGGTGGACGCTCATCCGGATGCGGATCTGGTGCTGCTGGATCTCAACATGCCGGGAGCACACGGCTACTCGGGCTTGGTGTTTATGCGCGGCCAGTACCCCGGGTTGCCGGTGGTGGTGGTGTCAGGATCAGAAGAACTGCAGGTGATGCGGCGTTCCATTGATTATGGCGCGTCCGGATTTATCCCCAAGTCAGCGCCGCTGCCAACCATCACCCAGGCCATCCGCGAGGTATTGGAGGGTGATGTGTGGTTGCCGGAGGGGGTCGCTGAAAAGATCGAGCGGATGCAAGGGGACACCACCGACTTCTCCGAGAAGCTGGCGTCGCTGACCCCGCAGCAGTTCCGCGTTTTGGGTATGCTGGCGGAGGGGTTGCTCAACAAGCAGATTGCCTACGACCTGGATGTATCCGAGGCAACCATCAAAGCCCACATTACGGCGGTGTTCCGTAAGCTGGGGGTGCGCAACCGGACCCAGGCCGTGATCGCCATTCAGCAAATGGAAATTGACCCGGCGGACACGTCCTTGTCGGGCGGTTGATTGCCAGGCCTCAAAAGCAGGGGACGTCTGGACCGCGGGCAAATTTGCCGCCGGTTAATCGGCGGTCACAAACTCGAGCCGTCCGGGGGCGACGCGGATATCCATCGGCACCAGACCGAACAATTTCTGCCTGATATCGCTCTCGTCCAGACGGTACACCGGCACATTCTCCAGCAACTGGGCCAGCGCGCGCATCACGCTATCGGTGACGGGTGTGAGATCCTGGTTGAACAGAGTGGACTCCACACGGCTGTCGAGTAATTGCAGGCGCCGGATATAAACCGCTTTTTCCTGACTGTCATACACCGGTGCGCCTTCCATTTTGAGGAATACATCCACCGGGAGTTTGGTCATCAGCAGATTCATGGCGACCTGACCGGACAAATCGATGACCGCCACGTCCCGGCCGTCGGGCCCCAGGGTGATGTCCGCATGCCTCAGAGTGAGACTCAGCGGAGAACCGGCTTTGAGCTGGGCCTGGTCCATATCGGCGACCGTTCGCTGCAGGTGCTTTTCCAGCGTTTGTTCACTGATGGAATAGGGTGAGAAGCTGGCACAGCCACTGACGGTCACAACGGTCAGCAGCAAGGGTAGCAACAGTCGCAGCATGCGGATTCTCCATGAAGGTACGGCTCGGTCCCGCAGGGTTGAAGGGGCGCGCACCCGCCCAAGTATGGACGAATGGCGCTTATTTGTCAGCGGGTTTCCTCACGGGTTTTCCGGCTCGGCGGTCACCGTAAGCGCGCCGGTCGCGTCGAACACCGCATGAATGACGATGGGCTGGCAGCAGACCTGGCAGTCTTCGACGTAGGTCTGGTCGGGCACCGAAGGGTCGACACTGATGTGCAGCGTCTCCCAGCAATACGGGCACTGAATGCTGGCCGGCTCCAAAGCGGACATGGGCGCTCCTAAATCGATTGTTTGGCCATCCAGGGAATGATGCGCTCAAAGGCCGCTCGCAGCTTCTCGCCGGGGGTTGAAAAACTGATGCGCAGGGCATTGGCGGTATCTTCGCCGAAGGCATCCCCGGGCACCACACACACACCGGTTTCTTTCAGCATTCGCAGTGCCAGATCGGAACCGTCGACGTGCTTGGGCAGATTGGGAAACGAGTAGAAAGCACCGCCGGGCTTGTAGCCACTGAGGTGCGGGGTCTGGTCGATGAGCTCCATCGTCAGGTCGCGCCGCTCACGGTAGGTGTTGACCATCGCGGTGACGCACTCCCTGCTGCCGGTCAGGGCCGCCACACCGGCAAACTGCGCCGGCGTATTGGCCACCGAGGTCGTGAACATGTGCAGGCGGCGCAGGGACTTGATCGCAGCCTGGCTCGAAATCACCCAGCCTACCCGTAACCCTGCCATGCTGTAGGTTTTGGAAAAACTGCTGATGCACATGATGTTGTCGAGATCCACCGCGCAACTCAGCACGCTGGCGTATTCTTCATCGTCAAACACCAGGTGGTCGTAAACTTCGTCGCTGTAAACCTGGATGCCCCGGTAGGCGCACTCTTCCACGATGGTTTCAATGGTGCTGCGCGGGTACACCGCCCCGGTCGGGTTGTTGGGGGAATTCAGCACCACCGCGAAGGTCCGCTGTCCCATGGCTCTGATCACATCATCCGGGTCAAGTTGATGGTTGTTCTCCGCATAGGTTGGTACGTACTTGACCTCGCCGCCGTTCATGCGGATCAGCGGGGCGTACAACAAAAACGAGGGGTCGGCGACGATAAACTGGCGACCTGGCGCTGAGGTGGAGGACAGCGCCAGGTACATGGCTTCCGTGGCGCCGTTGGTTACCAGGATGTTGTCGCGGGTGAGCTTGCGGTTGTAGCGTTTGCCGTAATAATCCCGCAGCGCGACCAGAAGTTCGGGCAGGCCGGCGTCCATGGTGTAGCCGGTCTGGCCGGCCTTGAGAGCCTCCACGTAGGCGTTGATCACGTGGGGCGGGGTGGGCAGATCCGGCTGGCCGATGGACAGGTGAATGACGTCTTTCATGGTGGCGGCCATGTTCACCATGCGGCGAATGCCCGGTACCGGGATGGCCTGCATGGATGGATGCCAGAGGATTTTATTCCTGCGATATTTGATTTTTCGGGGTGTTTCCGTTCTGACTTCCCGCTCTGCGTCGTACATAGCCCATCTCCCTGCCGGAATCCTGAGAATGCCTTCAAGCGCACTGCTATCATGCAGCCTAGTAACGAATGTGCCCAGGTACAAGGTTAAAAAGAACAGTGGCTTAGCGGGATCAGCCGGGATCGTGTGGGGGGCGCCTTCGGTTGACCCTGCCGTCCTCAGGGACCAGACTGTCAGGCAAATCCGACCCGCGCCCGAGGAGCCCCCATGAATCACAAACCTGACACCGTTGTCACTGTACTGACCGCCTCCGCAGGCACCGAACCGCCCGGTATGGAGGCGCTCAAGTCACGGGCGGAGGTGCGCTTTGCGAGTGATGAGCCGAGCCTGCGGGCTGCGTTGCCCGGCACCGATGTGCTGCTGGTCACCGATTTCCGCACCGATGCCCTGGCCGCCGCCTGGGAGGCCGCGGACAGCCTGCAATGGGTGCACGCCGCCAGTGCCGGCGTTGACCGGCTGATGTTTCCGGCGTTGGTCAATGGTCCGGTGACCGTCTCTAACGCCCGCGGAATCTTTGATCACGCCATTGCCGAGTATGTGTTGTGCACCGTGCTGATGTTCGCCAAGGATTTCCCGCGCTCCATCCGCCTGCAGTTGGAGCAGCGCTGGCAGCACCGCACCACCGAGCGGGTTGACGGCAAACGGGTCCTGGTGGTCGGCGCCGGCTCCATCGGTCGTCAGATCGCCCGGCTGCTGGCGGCCGTGGGCATGGAGGTGCACGGTATTGCGCGCCGGGCCAGGGAACAGGACCCGGATTTTGTCGCCGTGCACGGCAACGACGAACTCCATGGCGAGCTCGGCCGTGCCGATTACGTGGTGATCGCCGCCCCGCTGACCCCCCAGACCCGGGGCCTGTTTGACCGCGCAGCCTTCACGGTCATGCGCAGCAGCGCCCGACTGATCAATATCGGCCGTGGCCCGATTGTCGATACGGACGCTCTGGTGCAGGCCCTGCGTGCAGGGGAGATCGCCGGTGCGGGACTGGACGTGTTCGAACAGGAACCACTGCCCGCCGCGCATCCGCTGTGGGGTATGGACAACGTCATCATGACCGCCCACATGGCCGGGGATGTGGTCGGTTGGGAGCAGGCGTTGATCGACCAGTTTGTGGACAATCTCGATGGCTGGCTGGCGGGCAAGGCGATCGCCAACCAGGTGGACAAGAAACTCGGCTACGCCGGTTGAGCGGGCCGTTCCGGTGCGGGTTGTGACGCCCGCACCGGAACCCTGCCGGGTCGCCGTCCAGCTCAGGCGGTGGCCCGCAAAGCCTCTTCGAATATACCCAGGGCGGTGTCAATCTGCTCGGCGCTGACAATCAGCGGGGGTAACCAGCGCACGATTTCCTGATAGGGACCGCAGCGCAACATCAGCAGGCCGCGGTCTTCACAGGCTTTCAGGATGTTGCCGGCGCGCTCCCCGTCCGGGTTGCCGTCGCGCCGCATTTCCACACCAATCATCAGGCCCTGACCGCGGACGTCGTCCATCTCCGGGTAGTCTTGCTGCAGCGCCTCCAGTCCCGCGCGCAACCGCTCACCCATGGTCCGCGCATTGGCCACCAGCCCTTCTTCCTGAATCACCTCAATGGTGGCGATGGCGGCTGCGGCAGCGACGGCGTTACCCCCGTAGGTGCCGCCCTGGGAGCCGGGCCACCCCTTGGCCATGGTGGCTTCCGAGGCCGCCAGCGCGGAGATCGGGAAGCCGCTGGCCAGGCCCTTGGCAATCATGATGGCATCCGGCTGCACCCCGAAGTGTTCGTGGGCCCAGAACTTGCCACTGCGGCCAAAGCCGGCCTGCACTTCGTCGAACACCAGCAGCATACCGTGCCGGTCGGCACGATCCCGCAGACCTTGCATAAAGCGAGCGTTGGCGGGCACGTAGCCGCCTTCACCCTGCACCGGTTCGATCAGCAAAGCGGCGGTTTCTCTGGGGGCGGAGTATGTGGCAAAAATCCGGTCCAGTTCCCGCAGACAGAAGTCGGTGGTCTGGGTTTCGTTCCAGCCGTAGTGATGGGCATGGGGAAAGGGGGCGACCACCACACCGCCCATCATCGGGCTGACGCCCGCGCGCAGGGCGACACTGGAAGTGGTGAGTGACAGGGATCCCATGGTCCGGCCATGGAAACCACCATGGAACACGATGATGTTGGGCCGTCCGGTGACCTGCCTGACCAGGCGGATGGCCGCTTCTGCCACCTCGGTGCCGGCGTTGGAGAAAAAGAATGCATCCAGAGGTGCCGGGGTGAGTTCCCCCAGTTTGGCGGCGAGTTCAGGCAGCCGCGGGTTCATCACCGTGGTGGCCTGCGCGTGGATCATGGTGCCGACCTGTTGTTGCGCCGCGGCCACCACTTTGGGGTGGCAGTGGCCGGTACTGGTGACGCCAATGCCGGAGGTGAAGTCCAGATAACGCCGGCCATCCGATGCGTAAATGTAGGCCCCTTCACCCCGCTCGGCGGTGATACCGGTGGCCTGTTTCAGCAGCGGTGATAACTTGCCTTTCTGGCTGGTCATGGTGTAGCTCCCGTGTTGATCAAGATCGGCCGTACCCGCACTCCGGTGCGGGCGCGGCGTTGGTCGTTATGGGGTTTGCCGGAGGCGCTCACAGATGGCGTCGCCAATGGTGTCGGTCGGACGCGGTGTTGCCGGTGCGCCGGCAAGATCGGCGGCCACCGCATCCGCCAGACGCTCGCCCGCGTGGGCGCAGGCGGGGTCGGTGCGGCCCAGCCAGGTCAGCAGGCGGGCGGTGGTCAACAGCATCGCGGTTGGATCGGCACGTTGTTGACCGGCAATGTCCGGTGCACTGCCGTGGGTGGGTTCAAACATCGACGGCATGCCGGGGTCGTCCGGATTCAAATTGCATGAGGGGGCCACCCCCATGCCGCCGGACAGCACCGCCGCCAGGTCAGTGAGAATGTCTCCCTGCAGGTTACTGGCAACCACCACGTCAAAGATCCAGGGGCACTGCACGAATTTCATGCAGGCGGCATCGACCAGTTCGTGGTGAGTGGCAACATCCGGGTAGTCTTGCGCGACCTCCGCGAATACCTCGGTATACAGGTCGCCCCAGTAGCGCAACGCGTTGCGTTTGGTGACCAGGCACACCTGGCTGCTGCAGGAGGCACCGGACAGGGTGGTAAAACTGCGCCCCTCCCCCCGACGGCTGCGGGCGGTGGCGCGCAGGCGGGCCTGTTCGAAGCCGTAACGGATGATCCGTTCCGCCCCCCGGCGGGTAAACACCTCCATCTGGGTCGCCACTTCGTCGGCCGTGCCCTGGCGCAACCGGCCGCCCTGGCCGACGTACTCGCCCTCACTGTTCTCCCGGATCACCAGCATGTCGACCTCGCTGGCGCGGGGATCGGCAAGGTACCGGCGGGCACCGGGCAACAGGCGCGCAGGGCGTTCGCACACCCACTGATCGAAGCCTTTGCGGATTTGCAGTAAAGGGGCCAGTGAGACACTGTCCGGCAGCAGATAGCGTTCCAGGTCGGTGATCGGCCCCGGGTCGCCCAAGGCTCCGAGCAGGATGGCATCGAACTTTTTCAACCGGGCAAGGGCGTCGGCCGGCATGGACTCGCCGTGCTGCTCGTGCCAGGCGTGGGAGGGCCAGGGAAGCTCGTTCCAGCGGATGTCGAGTTGGTGTTGTCGGGTCAGCAAGTCGAGGCAGCGAAGGGCGACAGCAATGACTTCCGGGCCTATGCCGTCACCGGGAATCACTGCGATCCGGTTTGCCTGGGACATGTACAGCTCCTTAGCAGTGGGTGGGGCTTGGTGTTCAGTGTAGTCGGCAACGCCGCTTGCGCCAGCCACAGGACATTTACCCGGTCCGCCAACCTGTCTATAGTGACGGTGTGGCCATTACTTCTGGAGTGAATACAAAGTGATATACCGAATCGTGACCCTGGTTGGCGGCATCGTATTTGTTGCGGTTCTGTTTGGTTTGCTGTGGCTGTTCTGCAAAAGCTTCCTGAGCCGCCACGGTGTGGTCGAGCACTTGTCCGATCGGGCCATGGTGCTCGCAACCTGGACCTTTGCCGGTGTCAGTGTGGGTTTGGTCTTTGCGGTCGCCGGGGCCTTTCTGCTCGGGCCCTGGGCTTTCTATCGTGCCCTCCAGGGGCACGATGTGGACATCTCGGATGGCGCGGCCATCTGGTGGGGACTGGCGATTGT
This sequence comes from Marinobacter sp. X15-166B, assembly GCF_001752365.1. Classification (GTDB taxonomy): domain Bacteria; phylum Pseudomonadota; class Gammaproteobacteria; order Pseudomonadales; family Oleiphilaceae; genus Marinobacter. The sequence goes on from NZ_MEIY01000001.1 coordinate 2,329,277, forward strand.
GGTCGCGGCGCTGGGCTTGACCGGGGCGGGCTTTGTCGGGTTCCTGTTTGCGGTCGGGGCTCTCTGAGCTGCCCCCGGGCCGTACGCAGCACGCCCCTTGATCTTACGGCCGGGCAATGGCCTGCAATCGCTGCCGGAACCACGCCAGCGCCGGCTCACTTTCATACGCCTTGTGCCAATACAGATGCACGTCGAGTGACGGCAGTTCGGTTGGCGGCGTTAAAATCCGGATGTTACTGCGGCTCTGGATAATGCGCGCATAGGTTTCCGGCATGGTGAGCAGCAGATCGCTGGCCTCCACCACCCGGCAAGCGGCAAAGTAATGCTGGCACCGCAGCCGGATCCGGCGCTGCAACCCACGCCGCGACAATTCAAAATCTTCGATACCCGGGCCCTCGGAGCGCGACGATACCAGCACGTGATGCGCGCTGAGGTAGTTGTCCAGCGACAGCGATTCACCGGCGAGCGGGTGATCACCACGGGCAATCACCACCAGCCGGTCGCGGCGCAGCAATTCGTGCGCCGTTTGTGCCGAGACCGGTAGTAACACATCCACTGAAAAATCCAGTTTCCCGGAGGCCAGGTGGGTCTCCATTGCCCGCCGGGGGGTTCGCTGACAGGCGATTTCGAGACCCGTGTAGTCATTGATCTCAGCCATCAGGGCCGGCAGAAAAGTCGATTCCAGCACGTCCCGCAACGCAATCCGGTAAGTTTTCCGTTGGGATGTCGGGTCAAAGCTGTGGAACTGATTGACCGCCCCTTTGATCTGGTTGAGCCCCGGGCGCATCGAGCGCAGAAAGCGCCGCGCCAGCGGGGTGGGCATCATCTGGTTGCCCTGACGAACAAACAGCGGGTCATCAAACTGAGCACGCAAGCGCGCCAGGGCCTGACTCACTGCCGGCTGGGTCAGATGCAGGGCGTCCGCGGCCCGGGTCAGGTTACCTTCCCGGTAAATGGTATCGAACACGTGAAGCAGGTTGAGGTCGAGCCGATTCAGCGCCATACCCGTCAGACCTCCCGATTTGATTGGCGTGGTAGCGGATTGAATAACCTAAACTATAAGTAGTGCTAATGGTATCGGATAAGGATAATTCATTCGTGTTATGGATGTCCGCATTCTAGACTGCTTCCTCAGAGTCATTTGCCGGGGGACCCATCATGGACTTTACGATCACCGCGAAAGGTCGGAGCTACCTTGAGCGGGTTAAGGCCTTTATGGCGGAGGAAATTTTACCGGTCGAAGCGCAGTACTACCGCGATCTGGCGGCTCTGGACAACCGCTGGGTGGTGCTCCCGGTTATTGAGGAGCTGAAAGCCAAGGCGAAGGCGCAGGGGCTGTGGAACCTGTTTTTTCCCGATGAACAGTATGGCTGCGGCTTGCTCAACTCGGATTACGCCCTGCTTGCCGAGGAAATGGGGAAAAGTTTTCTCGCTCCGGAAATCTTCAACTGCAACGCGCCGGATACCGGCAACATGGAAGTGTTGATCCATTACGGTTCGCCGGCTCAGCAAACGGCGTGGTTACCACGCTTGCTGAGCGGAGAAATTCGGTCAGCGTTTTTTATGACGGAGCCGGACGTAGCCTCATCCGATGCCACCAACATGGCAGCCACCGCCACCATTGAAGGGGATCAGGTGGTCTTGAATGGCCGCAAATGGTGGAGCACCGGTGTCGGACACCCCAATTGCAAGGTCGGCATATTCATGGGGCTGACGGCGCCGGACGCCCCCAAACACCGTCGCCACTCCATGGTACTGGTGCCGATGGACACAGCGGGGATCACCATTGAACGCATGCTGCCGGTGTTCGGCACCTATGACGAGCCCTACGGTCATGGGGTGGTCCGGTTTGATAATGTACGCCTGCCCCACAGTGCGTTCATTGCGGGACCGGGCCGTGGTTTTGAGGTAGCCCAGGGGCGGCTCGGGCCCGGTCGGGTGCACCATTGTATGCGTGCCATTGGGGCGGCAGAACGCACCCTGGAGCTGATGATTCAGCGAGCACTCAGTCGTGAGGCGTTCGGGCGGCCGCTGGCCAAACTCGGGGGCAACGTCGATATTATCGCCAACGCCCGTATGGCGATTGAGCAGGCGCGCCTGTTGACTCTGAAGTGCGCCTGGTTGCTCGACACCCAAGGGATTGGTGGTGCCCTGAACGAAGTGGCCATGATCAAGGCGGTGGTGCCACAAATGCTGCAGACCGTTGTTGACCAGGCGATTCAGATACACGGCGGGGGCGGTGTCAGCGACGATGATTTCCCGCTGACCCGGTTGTTCGCCTATGCCCGCGTATTACGGTTGGCTGACGGCCCCGACGAAGTGCATCGGGCCACGGTGGCACGGCTGGAATTGCGCAGGTATGAGGGGTGATCAACCGTCAGGCGCAACGAATTTTCATCACCGGCGGGGCCAGCGGTTTGGGGCGGGCCCTGGCGCTGCAATACGCGCGGCAGGGCGCCAGGGTCTGTATTGGCGATGTCAGTCCGCAGCAGGGTGCGGTCACAGCAGCCGAACTGACTGCGGCCGGTGGTGTGGGCTTGTATGCTGACTGTGATGTCCGCCGGTTGGGCGATCTCGAAAAGGTACGGGACGACCTCCTTGAACAGTGGGGCGGCGTAGATATTGTGGTCAATAACGCCGGCGTAGCCGCCGCGGGCGCCATCGAAACCAGCTCCATGGCCGATTGGGAGTGGATTCTCGACATCAATCTGCTCGGCGTCGTGCGTGGGTGCAAGGCGTTTACCCCGTTGTTCAAACGTCAGGGTTCCGGAGCGTTCGTCAATGTGGCCTCCATGGCGGGACTCATGCTGGCGCCGATTATGAGCAGTTACAACGTCTCCAAAGCCGGAGTCATTGCGCTGTCGGAGACGCTGCACCAGGAACTCCGCGATGCCGGCATCAGTGTCAGCTGTGTGTGCCCGGCTTTTTTTCAGACGAATCTGGCCCGCTCCATGCGTTCCGATATCGCCGGAATGCAGCAGAAGGTCGGCACCTTGATGAAACGCGCGCCCATCAGCGCCGACGACGTTGCCCGTGACATTGCCCGCGCGGTCAATGCAGGGGATTTCTGGGTGTTACCCCACGCCAAAGAGCGGCGGATGTGGTTGATCAAACGCCATGTCCCGCGTGCGTTTGACTGGTTGATGCATCAGCAAAGCAGACGCTGGATGAATAAAAGGGAGACCCGACGATGAGCCATATTGATCCGTCAGTTGCCGTGCGCGCCGGTGAAGAGCTGGATGTGCAGCGCGTTGACCGTTTTATGAAAGCGGCGATTCCCGGCCTGGTCGGGAGACCCCACATACGCCAGTACCCCGGCGGGGCATCCAATCTGACCTATCATGTGGAATACCGGGGCCAGTCGTTCGTATTGCGGCGGCCGCCGTTGGGGAAAATCGCCAAATCGGCCCACGACATGTTGCGGGAAGCGCGGGTTATGCAGGCATTGAGGCCCGCTTACCCTTATGTGCCGGACATCATCGCCGTCTGCGACGACCCAGATGTCCTCGGGTGTGATTTTTACGTGATGGAGCGTCTGCCGGGCGTGATTTTGCGTCAGGACTTTCCGGACGGTCTGACACTCAATACCGCAGGGACGCGCAAGCTCTGCCTGAGTGTCATAGATAAGCTGGTTGAGCTGCACCGGGTGGACCCTGTTGCCACCGGCCTGGACCGGCTCGGCAAGGGCAGCGGGTACGTGCAGCGCCAAATCGGTGGCTGGAGCACTCGTTTCCGTCACGCCCGTACCGACGATGTCGGTGATTTTGAAACGGTGATGGCCTGGCTACAGGACAAGATGCCCGACGATATCGCCCAGAGCGTGATCCACAATGATTTTCGCTTTGACAACGTGGTGCTGCATGCGGACAACCCCTTTGAAGTTGTCGGCGTCCTGGATTGGGAGATGGCGACCATCGGTGATCCGCTGATGGATCTTGGCAGCAGCCTGGCCTACTGGGTTGAAGCGGGAGATGAACGTCCATTTCAGATGCTGCGCCGGCAACCCACCCATCGGGAGGGGATGCTGAGCCGGGCGGACGTGGTGGCCTACTACTTGCGGCAGTCCGGCTTGCGAATTGATTGTTTTGATTTTTATGAGATTTATGGCCTGTTCCGGCTGGCGGTGATCATTCAGCAGATTTACTTCCGTTATTACCACGGCCAGACCCGGGATCAGCGATTCGCGGTGTTTGGTCAAGCCGCCAACTATCTGGAACAGCGCTGCCTCAGACTCATCAACGCCAGCGGGTTGTAATGGCCACCCTGCATCTGCTGCGCCACGGGCAGGCCAGCTTCGGGAACGAGAATTACGACACACTTTCCGCCCGTGGCTGGGAGCAGGGGCGTGTGTTGGGGGCCTGGCTGGCGGGCAAGGTCGACCCCGCGCTGGTGGTTGGCGGGAGTATGCAGCGTCACCGCGAAACAATCGCCGCCCTGGCGGAGGGGTTCGGCGCTCCCTTGCCGGACATGCAGGTGATGGCCGGCTTCAATGAATTTGACCACCGGCAGATCATCTCCCGGTACCGCCCACAATGGGCCGACCCTCGGGTCATGGCTCGCGATCTGGCGGCGGTGCCGACACCGGCCCGGGCGTTTCAGCAGGTATTTGTGCAGTCGCTGCAGCGTTGGGTGAGTGGGACTCATGATGGGGAGTATGCCGAACCCTGGTGCCAGTTCAAACGCCGTGTATTGACGGCATTTGCGCAGTTGATGGACCGCGCCGAAGGTGCGGATGTGCTGGTGGCCACGTCGGGTGGCCCGATCACGGTGGTCGTGCAGCATCTGCTGGCACTTCCCGACAGCCGCGCGCTGGCGCTGAATGAGGTCATTGCCAACACCAGTGTGACCCGAGTGCTGTATTCCGGTGATCGCAGCAGTCTGGCGGTGTTCAATAACTACAGTCATCTGGAGGCGGCAGACGCCAGCCTGGTGACTTTCCGCTAATCAAGGTGAGGTCCTGCAATGAACAACAAGATGTTTGATCTGTCCGGCAAGGTGGCATTGGTTACGGGGGCCAGTCGCGGCATCGGCGAAAGCATTGCCCGCACGCTGGCGGCCAGCGGGGCTCACGTGATTGTCAGCAGTCGGAACATCGACGGCTGTCAGTTCGTTGCCGAGCGCATCCGCGAAGGGGGCGGCAGTGCGGAAGCGTTCGCCTGTCATATTGGCGAAATGGACCAGCTTGAAGCAGTGTGGAAACACATCGCTGCGACCCACGGCAAGCTCGACATACTGGTCAACAATGCGGCCACCAACCCCTATTTCGGTCCCGTTGAAGACACCGACCTTGGGGCTTTTCAGAAAACCGTCGACGTAAACATTCGTGGCTATTACTTCATGTGTGCACGGGCAGTACAACTCATGAAAACCCACGGCGGGGGCGCCATTGTCAATGTAGCGTCAGTAAACGGGGTGGTGCCGGGTCATTTTCAGGGCATCTACTCGATCACCAAGGCGGCAGTGATGGCAATGACCAAGTCATTTGCAAAAGAGCTGGGCGCGCAAAACATCCGCGTCAATGCGTTACTGCCGGGACTGACGGACACCCGGTTCGCCCGCGCGCTGACCAGCAACGAGGCCATCAAAAAGCAGGCATTGCAGCACATTCCGATGAACCGGGTGGCGGCCCCGGATGAGATGGCGGGCACCGTGCTGTATCTGGTATCCGCCGCCTCGACTTACACCACCGGAACCTGTATCAACGTGGACGGTGGTTATCTCACCGTCTGACCCCGGGGCTCAGCCTGAGACAGCGATCGGCCCACCGGTGGCCGGTAATACAGCGAGTAGAGCACGCGGTCAAGGACCGCCGCGCCATTCCAGGCAGGGGCGTGGTTGACGATGCTGACCACCGCCCAGGTGGTGGCGGTCTTGTCCCGGGTAAACCCGGCAATGGAGCGCACATGTTCCAGATAACCGGTTTTTATACGCCCGAGACCGTCCAGTCCGGTATTGCGAAGCCGGCGCGCCATGGTGCCGTCCATCGCGATCAGCGGCAGTGAAGCCATCAGGTCAGCCCCATAGGGGCTGTTCCAGGCGAGACGCAATATCTGGGCACCCTGACGGGCCGTGATACGGCCATGCCGGGTGAGCCCCGCGCCGTTGTCAATCACCAGACCGCTGGTGTTGATTCCCCGGGCATGGAGCCATTCATGGATGGTGCGGATCCCCGCCAGGCGATCATCGTCATCGCCGGGCTTGCGGTTTTCGGCCCCGATAGTGAGCAACAACTGACGGGCCATAACATTGCTGCTCCACTTGTTGATGTCCCGCACCATGGTGACCAGATCCGGTGACGACAGACTGATGAGCAGCCGGGCATCTTCGGGGGTGGTACCGGTTCGGTCATGCCCCGCCAACGTAATGCCGATGTCATGCAGCAGGGAGCGGATCAGTGCCGCACTGTAGCGGGCGTGGGGCAGCAGGGAAAAATAGGCCGTCGTCCGGCACCCCTCCGGTAATTCCCCGCTGACTTTCATGGTGACGCCACCGTCATCATGGAAACGGGGCTCCCACTCGAACTGTGTGCGCGCCGGGCAAACCGTTGGCGCGGCGGTGCTCACCCGGTTGTCGATGACCACCCCAGGCAGAGCCGGCGTGCTCCAGGCCTGAGTGCCCCGCTGGTCGGAACGCACTTGAAAGTGGATCAGGTTCAGATTGGTCAGGTAAGCGGAAGGTTCCACCAGAAAGGGGGCATAGGGGTTGTCACCGTTATCCTTAAACGCCGGCTGACCAGCGTTGATCCGGAAGTACCCGCCATCCAGAATCAGATTGCCGCGGATGGTCCGTACACCCATGCCGCGCAATTCACCGAGGGCGCTCCAGAGCTGCTCCTGAGTCAACTTGGGGTCGCCCCCGAATCGGACATACAAGTTGCCCTCCAGGGTGTCCCCCGTCAGCCGGCCATCGGTATAAAAGCGGGTTTGCCAGTGATGGGCCGGGCCCAGAATTTCCAGCGCAGCGTAAGTGGTGACCAGCTTCATGATCGACCCCGGACTCATGGGCTGATCGGCGTTGATGTATTGCTCAATGCCCGGTCCGTTTAACGGGATGGCCGCCAGGGCGAGCGCATCCGCACCATCGAGCGAGCTGGCCGCATACTCGCGGATGGCGGCACTCCAGTTCCTGTCGACAGCATCAGCAGCCTGGGTCAGGGGGGCCAGCAGCACCAAACCCGTGTACAGGAGCCCCCGACAGATACGGACAGCGGCGAAATGAATGCGGGCGCAGGTAGCGGCCGTTAGGGTGCGCGACATAGAAACAGACTCGATGTTTTGAAAATACCAGAGGTCATTTAACCATAGCGTATGTTTACTCCGCGTACTATGTGGCAAAGCTATACATGACGTTAGATAGTTGAAGTATGACTATTGTTTATATTGCAGTTTTATAGCAAACCAAAACCGCGCAGGGCTTGCCGGTGGCCGCCGGCAAGCCCGACGGTTAATCCCAGTCGGGGGCGAAGGACGGATCGGCCAGACGTTCGCCCCGGTCCAGCCGGTCGATGGCGTGCAGGTCTTCGGCGCTGAGGCTCAGTTGCAGCGCATCGAGGTTGGCCTTTTGATGTTGCGGACGGGTGGATGCCGGGATGGGGACGATCTGGCGGGCCAGCAACCAGGCGAGGGCGATCTGCGCGGGGGACGCGTTGTAATCCCGCCCGATCTGCTGCAGGGTGGTGTCTTCCATCACCCGGCCGGCCGCAAGGGGCATGTATCCGGTGACCTGAATCCCGAGTTTCTGGGTGAGTTCAACCACCTTGCGGTTAGCGAAGAAGGGGTGGGATTCCACCTGGTGGGTGAAAATGGCTGCGTCTCCGAGAATATGCTGCGCTTGCGTCAGCTGCGTGCAAGTGAAATTGGAGACACCGATGTGCTCGGTCAGACCCTCACGCTGGGCATCCCGCAACGCATGCAGATACACCTCCATGGGGACTTGGTCATCCGGCGACGGCCAGTGTATCAGGGCCAGATCCACATGATCGGTTTTCAGCCGTTGCAGGCTTCCTTTGAGGCTGTTCATCAGATCACTCGGGTGCAGGTTCTCGTGCCACACCTTGGTGGTCAGAAAGATTTCCCGCCGGGGAATGCCGCTGGACGTGATGCCGTCACCCACGGCGGACTCATTGGCGTAAAACTGCGCGGTGTCAATATGACGGTAACCAACGGATAACGCATTGCGTACGGCTTCCCGAGCAGTATCACCCTGTAGCCGGAAGGTGCCCAACCCGATACTTGGAAGTGTGTCGAATGACATGAATTCCTCCTCTGGTGTTTGCCCGTTAGTAGGGTGAGGTCAGCAGGTTAAAATTACAACAAGAATGATAGCCGTTGACACCAGTCAGGGTATTATGTCGGTGTGTTTTTTTTGTAGACCGGAATGATCGGGAGGTCCGATGATGTATACCGGCCAGTGTCTGTGTGGCGAGGTCAGGTTCCGCTACGACGGCCCGCTGGGACCCTTGATCCTCTGTCATTGCAGCCAGTGCCGGCGGGCCCATGGCAGTGCGTTTTCGGCCAGCACACCGGTACAGGCCCTGCGCTTTCAATACACCGCCGGAGCGGATCGGGTGCAGGAGTACGAATCCCGCCCGGGAAAATACCGCGGATTCTGCGGCCGTTGCGGCAGTCAGCTCTATAGCCGGTTTGATGCCATTGCGGGCATCCTGCGGCTGCGGGTCGGGGTGCTGAATGAGCCGCTGGGCAAAGTGCCTTTTGCCCACGAATACGTGGGCTCAAAAGCGGACTGGTTTGAAATAACCGACGACGTCCCTCAATTTGACAAAACCGGACGCGCCTGCGATCCCAACTAGCAACTAGCGCCGGGCATTTTTCTGCAGCCAACGGTCCAGCTGGTCGGCAAATTCCTTGCGGTCGGTTTGTGAGAAGGCCGCCGGGCCGCCGGTCACTTGACCGCTGTTGCGCAGTTCCTCCATGAAATTACGCATGGCCAGACGCTGGCGGATGTTTTCTCGGGTAAACGCCTCGCCCCGCGGATTGAACACGTCCGCGCCTTGCTCAATGGCTTCGGCGGCGAGGGGAATATCCTGGGTAATTACCAGGTCGCCTTTACTGAGCTGGCTGATGATTTCGTCGTCAGCGACGTCAAATCCCTGAGGTACCTGGCGGGTTTTGATGAAGGCACTGGGCGGCACCCGGATTGCCTGATTGGCAACAAAGGTGACCGCAATCTGCCAGCGGTTCGCCGCGCGGCAGAGGATGTCCTTGACGGCCACCGGGCAGGCGTCGGCATCGACCCATACTGGCATAATTCACTCCAACACAGAATTTCCGTTAAGGATACCCTGAATGCAGGCGAAGGTCGCGCCCGGCCCGTCGGATTACGTTGGTTTGTCCCGCAGGCTAGGGCAGAATGGCTGCTGAGGTTGATATGGTGATCAGATGGGAGCTTGTCGATGAAACGTATGTGTGTTGCGGTGCTGGCACTGTTGATGACGGTATGGATGCCAGCGGCCTTGCATGGCCACGAGTATCACAGTGGGAACCTGCATATTGACCACCCCTGGTCGCGGCCGACACCGCCCGGCGTCAGCATGGGGGTGGGCTACATGGTTATCAGTAACCGGGGCGAGGAGGCGGCAACCCTGATCGCGGCGACCTCGCCACGGGCGGGCCACATATCCATTCACCAAACCAGAATGACCGAGGGGGTGATGCGCATGCAACCTCTGGAAAAGGGGCTGGTCATTCCGGCGGGTGCCGCCGTGGTGTTGGAGCCCCTCGGGTATCATCTGATGCTGGAGCAGCTCGTCAGCACTCTGGTTGAGGGCGAGCGCATTCCGGTGACCCTGGAATTCGCCGGTGGCCAGCAGGTGCAGGTAGAACTGGCGGTCGACCCCCTGGACGACACGGAGTCTGAAGCGATGGATCACAGTCATCACTGAGCACCCCGGGCAGGCGCCGGCTCTGCAGCACTGCACCCTCTGTCGGAGTCAGGCGCTGTCCCCGTTGATCACGGTGGGCGAGCGTTTGTACTGGCGGTGCCCGCAATGCGAGGCGACCCTGATGGATGCCAGTGCCTGGTTGAGTCCCCAGCAGGAACGGGCCGTGTATGAGTGGCACGACAACCGGCCGGATGACCCGCGGTACCGGGCGTTTCTGGGCAAGCTGGTCACGCCCCTGCTGGCGAGACTGCCCCCCGGGGACAGCCGGGGGCTGGATTTTGGGTGTGGTCCCGGGCCGGTGCTGGGGCAACTGTTGGAACAGCACGGGGTATCCATGGCGCGCTATGATCCGGCGTTTTTCCCGGACACCCGGGTTCTGGCGCGGCAATACGATGTCATAACCTGCACAGAAGTGATTGAGCACCTGCACGCGCCGGCGCAGATTTTTGCCCGGCTCGACCAGTGCCTGGCCCCCGGGGGCGTGCTCGCAATAATGACTTGTTTTCAGACGGACGACCGGCGTTTCGAGCGTTGGCACTATCGCCGTGACCCCACCCACGTGGTGTTTTATCGGGAAGCCACCCTGGCCTGGGTCGCAGCGTGGCGGGGCTGGCAGCTGGAAATCCCGGTCAAGGATGTGGCCCTGTTTCACAAACCACTGGCGCTGGCCTTGAAATAGGGCCCCGCTGGCGCCGCGGCTGACCGCTTTACTGGTATCATGGCGGGTGTTCACTTACCCCTGTCGTCCAACCCCGTTTGAAAAGGAGCCGACCATGGCCAAGCTGCCTGCGTGCCCGCAATGCAACTCAGAATACACATATGAAGACGGCGTCCTGCTGGTGTGCCCCGAATGCGCCCATGAGTGGTCGGCCACCGAAACCGCCGAATCGTCCGACCCGGCAGCGGTGGTGCGTGATGCCAACGGCAATGAGCTCAACGACGGCGATACCGTGACCGTGATTAAGGACCTCAAGGTGAAAGGCTCGTCGTCGGTGGTGAAGGTTGGCACCAAGGTGAAAAATATCCGCCTGGTGGACGGCGATCACGACATCGACTGCAAGGTGGACGGTATCGGCCCGATGAAACTCAAGTCTGAATTCGTCAAGAAGGCCTGATGCCCAGCACCAGCTCTGAAAACCGCTGCAACAGCGAGCTGGCTTCAGGGGCGTCCTGTACGCCAGCCATCAGTGCATCCGGACAAAATTTTTCTTCCCGGAGTGCCGGTGTCTGAACCTGCAAATAGGCGCGCATTATTTCGGCGGTGAATTCCGGGTGGAACTGCACTCCCCACGCGGTGTTGCCGAACCGGAACGCCTGATGCGGCTCGAATTCCGATGACGCCAGCAACACTGCCCCCTCGGGTAAGGTCAGCACCGATTGCAGGTGGGTCAACTGGGCCACAAACCGGGGCGGTAGCCGGCCAAACAGCGGGTCGGATGCCGCGGCCGGTTTGAGGGTCAGCGGCCAGCTGCCGGTTTCACGGCCCTGCGGGTGGTAGCCCACGGTGCCGCCGAGGGCGTGGGCCAGCAACTGATGTCCGTAACAGACGCCCAGCACCGGAATCTCCGCAGCCACTGCGGTGGCCAGCCAGCGGGCGCTGGATTCGCTCCATTCGGCCCGGTCGGTGACCATGGCGGGTGAGCCGGTCACCACTATACCCTGCCAGTCGGTGGCCGCGCCGGGGGATTCACCGGCGGTGACGTCAATCACAGTCAGATCAAGCTCTGGGGACAACCCACGAATAAACCAGTCTTCAAAATCGCCAAAACGACTTTGCAGAGCGGGGTAAGTGGTTCCCGTTTTAATAATGGCAACACGTTTCATTTGGGTATCCTGAAAACTGGGGCCGGTATCGGACCGGACGTTAAAGTTCGGCGTTATGATACACGTTTTGTACGTCGTCCAGGTCATTCAGCATCGCCAGGAACTTTTCAAACAACGCCAGATCCTCCCCAACGACCGGAGTGGTGATCTGGGGCACAAACTGGATTTCATCCACGTCAAAGTCCAGTTCGTCAAACGCACCGGTCAGCGCCTGTCGGGCGTGCGCGTATTCGGTGTGGGGGGTGAACACGGTGATCAGGCCCGCTTCGTTTTCGATGTCGGAGACGTCGACATCCGCCCGCATCAGCGCGTCCAGAACGGCGTCTTCGTCGTTGCCCCGGAAGGCAAGAATGGCGCAGTGGTCAAACATGTGGCTGACACTGCCGGGGGTGCCGATCTTGCATTTGGTTTTGGTGAAACACAGCCGCACATCCCCGAAGGTTCGATTAGGGTTGTCCGTCAGGCAATCGACAATCACCATGCAGCTGCCCGGGCCGAAACCTTCATAGCGGGCGGTGGCGAAGTCTTCACCGGCGCCCCCCCGGGCTTTATCCAGCGCCTTTTCGATGACATGGGAGGGCACCTGGTCTTTTTTGGCGCGCTCGATCAGACCGCGCAGACTCAGATTACCCTCCGGGTCGGAGCCACCGGCTTTGGCGTTGACGTAGATTTCGCGTCCGTATTTGCTGTAAATCCTGGTTTTGGCTTCGGCCGTTTTGGCCATGGATTCTTTGCGGTTCTGATAGGCTCTGCCCATTGCGAGGTCCTGTTAGCTGATCGACGAAAGATAGTGCGGCGCAATCCACGGAATTCTACGGAACAATAGAATCCGGGAACAGATTTTTTGATGCGTCCGCGCTTGCGCCCGCCCGGCAATTTCCTGATGTGGTGCGGTACAAAATATGGCCTATGCTGAGCGGAGAATGCGTGCGATCGTTTGCCACAGAGGGTGTTCGCCATGATTCCCCACACCATGAGTGCTATTCAGCTCACCGGCCACGGTGGGCTGGAGATGCTGGTTTACAATGACCGGGTCCCGGTGCCCACACCTGCCGCGGATGAGGTGCTGCTGGAGGTCAGCGCCTGTGGCATGAACAACACCGATGTGTGGGTGCGACAAGGGGCTTATGGCAGCGACACCGACCCCGCATCGGTGTCCACCTGGCGGCGGGGGCGCTCCACGCTGGTGTTCCCGCGTATTCAGGGCGCCGATACAGTGGGTACCATCGTGGCGGTGGGCGCCGGGGTGGCCGCGTCCCGGCTGGGGGAGCGGGTAATCGTCGATTTCAGCATCTACAATCGCCCGTTGGGCGATGACAGCCTGGCGGATATTGATTACATCGGCCATGGCCGTGACGGTGGTTATGCGGACTATGTGGCGGTGCCCGCGGCAAACGCTCATGTGATCGACACGGAGCTGACGGATGCCGAGCTGGCTACCTTCTGTTGCGCGTACCTGACGGCCGAGCACATGCTGGAGCGGGCCCGGGTCACCGCCGGCGAACGGGTGCTGGTGACCGGTGCTTCTGGCGGCGTGGGCTCGGCGGTCATTCAGCTGGCCCGGGCCCGGGGCGCGATTCCCTACGCGGTGACCAGCGTGGACAAAGCGGGCAGGTTGCGTGCCATCGGCGCTGAAGGGGTGATCTGCCGGGGGCAGGGCGATCTGGTGGCGCAGGCGGACCGCATGACCGCCGGTGCTGCCATCGATGTGGTCGCCGACCTGGTGGCCGGGCCGATGTTCAATGATTTGCTGCGCATCCTGAAAACGGAAGGCCGTTACACCACGGCCGGCGCCATAGGCGGCCCGGTGGTGCAGCTGGATCTGCGCACCCTGTATTTAAAACAGCAGCAGTTGCACGGATCTTCCCAGGGTACCCGGGGGGATTTTCGTCGGGTGCTGGATTACATCGAGGCAGGGCGCATCCGGCCGCTGCTGGACCGGACCTTCAAACTGTCGGATTTTCACCGTGCGCAAACCGCATTCATGGCCAAACAGTACGTCGGTAAACTGGTGGTGGTGCCTGACCGCAAGTGGGCCCAGGTGGGGGCCTGCTATGCCCGCGACTGACCACCACGCCCCCTCACGCCGCCGGCGGATTCACCTGATCGACATGCACGCAGGCGGCGATGTCAGTCGCATTCTGGTCCGCGGGGTCGTAGCGCTGCCCGGCGACTCGGTGCTGGCCCAGATGCGCTATTTACAGGCGCACGGCGACGGACTGCGTCGCTGGCTGTTGAATGAGCCTTATGGTGATCCGTACATGTCGGTCAACCTGGTTGTGCCGCCGGTTCGGCCGACAGTCCGGGCCGGCTATATCACCATGGAGGCGATGGGATACCCGCTTTATTCCGGCTCGAACACCATTTGCACGGCGACCGCCCTGCTTGAGAACGGGTTGGTGCTTATGGAGGAGGGCGAGCAGGAGTTGTTGTTGGAGTCCCCCGCAGGCCCGGTGCGTATTCTGGTCAGCAATCGTGGCGGCCGGGTGGAATCGATAACGGCACGCAGTGAGCCGGCGTTTGTCGCTGCACAGGGAATGCAGGTGCCGGTCGCGGGTATTGGCCGGGTCAGTTTCGATCTGGTCTGGAGCGGTGCCTATTTCGCCATGATCGACGCCGGGACCCTGGGCTTTTTCCTGACCGCAGAAGAGATGCCGGCGCTGGCGGCTTTTGGCAGGGCGTTTGTGGAAGCTGCGCGCCCGCAGGTGACCCAGAATCACCCCGGTCTGGGTGCCGTGGGCCCCTTGCCGTTTGTACATTTTATGGGGCCTCTGGGGCCCACGGCTAACGGTTATCGCTCACCCTCGGCGACCTATGTTCATCCCGGTGTTATCTGCCGCAGCCCGACCGGCACCGGAACATCGGCGCGGCTGGCGTTGCTCTATGAACACGGCCAGCTGAGCAGTGGCCAGACACTCGAAACGGTGTCACCCCGCGGTGCGTCGTTTACCGGACGGTTGTTGGGGGCTGGCCAGGTGGGCGGCTTTCCTGCGGTGCACAGCGAGATCACCGGGCGCGCCTGGACGCTGGCCCGGTCGGAGGTGCTGCTGGACCTGGACGACCCCCTGGTCGATTGTACCGGTCTGCATAGCCTGCTCAGCTGGCCAGCCTGAAGCCTGAAGCCCGCAGGCAAGCGGGCACTTCCGGGTCACGCCCGGGCGGTCAGCAAGGCATGCTGGGGCGCTTCGGTGACCACCCGGGCCACGGTATGCAGCTTTTCAAGCTGGGACTGCAGCATGTCTATGGCGCGGGCGCCGCGCAGGGTCAGCTGGATGCGCAGCTGGTCGGGTGCGCATGGCGCCACCTGCATGGTTTCGACCCGGAAGCCGCGGATGCGGATCACCTGACACAGGCGCTCCAGCGCGGCAGCTTCATTCGCCATGTAGCAGGTGATCTGATAACTGGGGTCCTTGGCAATGGCGGTCGGGCTCATGCTACATCCTCCTGGGGTGTGGGGGATTTTTTTACGGTTGCTCTCATCCAGCATGTCGCGATTGCTGCCGCCGGGTTTGACGATGGGCCAGACGTTGTCCTCACGGGCGATGGACACGTGCAGCAACATCGGCCCCTGATAGGCGAGAATCGTTTCGATGCCACGGCGCACCTGGTCATTGCGTTCGATTCGCAAAGCGGGAATGTCAAAAGCGCGGGCCATGGCGGTGAAATCCGGGTTGTCGTCCAGACTGATCTCGCTTTCCCGGTTGTCGTAAAACAGCTCCTGTTGCTGCCGCACCATCCCCAGACACTGGTTGTCCAGAATGATCAGTTTGACCGGCAGCTGATACCGCTTGATGGTGGCCAGCTCCTGGGCATTCATCATGAAGGAGCCGTCACCGGTCAGGTTGATCACCACCGTGTCGGGGCGGGCGAACTGGGCACCGATCGCAGCAGGCAGTCCGAAGCCCATGGTGCCCAGGCCGCCACTGGACAAATGCCGGCGTGGGTGACCGAACTCGTAATGTTGCGCCACCCACATTTGATGCTGCCCCACGTCGCAGGCGATGACGGCATCGTCGCCGGTGATGTGCGACAGCTGCCGAATGAACGCGGGGCCACTGATGACTGCCTCCGGGGCATGGTTTTCCGCGGCTGGGAAACCATGGGTGGTGGCCCAGGTGCGGCATTGCGCACGCCAGTCCTGGATCGACAGAGGGGTGCGTTGCAGGCGTTCAGTCAGCGCGGAGAGCAAACTGTTCATATCGCCGTGCAGACACACGTCGGCGGCCCGCAGTTTGTTGAACTCGGCCGGGTCGGTGTCCATGTGCACTATGCGGGCGTGGGGCGCAAAACCGGCCAGCTGGCCGGTGGCCCGGTCGTCCAGTCTGGCTCCCACGATAAACAGTAAGTCACTGTGGTCGATGGCTTTATTGGCGGCGCGGGAGCCGTGCATGCCGAGCATGCCCAGATGGTCCGGGTTGTGCCGTCCGGGGTTGCCAATGCCTTTCAGGGTGACCACACCGGGCAGACCCGCCGCCGTGGCGAAATCGCGGAACGCCTCCACAGCGTTGGCCAGGCTCACACCGCCACCGCTGTACAGCACCGGTCGTTTGGCGCCTGCCAGCAGCGCCAGGGCTGCCTCGAGATCCGCGTGCGGGTGAGTGTGCGTGACCGTCGGGGCAGTGGGGTGGTAGGCGCGCGCGGCGGCTGGCGTGGCCAGCAGGACATCCTTGGGGATGTCGACCCATACCGGGCCGGGCCGACCGCTTTGTGCCAGAGTGATGGCTTCTTCCATGACGGCGGGTAAATCCTCAACCGACGACACCAGATAGCTGTGCTTGACGATGCCCAGGGTCATGCCCAGCACGTCGGTTTCCTGAAACGCATCGGTACCGATCAGGTCCGCGGGCACCTGGCCGGTGATGACCAGCATGGGAATGGAGTCCTGATAGGCGTTGGCCACGCCGGTAATCAGATTGGTCGCCCCCGGGCCGGACGTGGCGATGCACACCCCGATTCGTCCGCTCGCCCGGGCGTAACCGTCCGCGGCCAGAGCGCACCCCTGCTCATGGCGACAGAGAATGTGCTCCACCACATCAGAAGCGCCAACGAGGGCGTCATACAGGGGCATGATACAGCCGCCCGGATAGCCGAAAACGGTGGTGATCTGATGGCGTGCAAACGCCTGGATGATGTGCTCTGCGCCGTTCATGTTCACAGTTCCTTGTTGCAGCAAAGTTCAGGGCCAAAAAAAAAGCCCCCGGGACCTTGCGGTGCCGGGGGCTTTTGCGTGTGTGGTGTCGTTGCTAATTCACTGTTCTGTTCACCTTGCTGTCCACGCACAAGCCCCCGGTTGGTACGACGACCACCAGAAGGAGCATTGCCAGGACGATTACGGTGTTCAGGATCATAAAAGTAATACTTGCCGGATTCATGAATAGAAACGTCTGAAAAACTTACCCCATCCCGGAGCACATGTCCAAGGTTATCTTCGTCCACCGGAATATTGTCCCGGGGAGGGGCAGCAGGCTTGCCCCACAAAGCGGTATGCAGGACACTTTGTCGCTGTCCATTGTTTGTTACGCTAGGGCTTTCTGTCATCAACGGGTCGGGGTCGGTAATGCGTAAGGTTTATCCATGAGTAAATTCAGGTGGGGATCGATCGGGCTGTCGCTGCTGGTGCTGGTGGTGCTGCTGTTGTGGCTGCTCAGTGGTGAGGTGAAAACCTCCCTCGACCGGGCCCCGGAGGCGGTGATCCAGCCATCCGAGTCGCTGATGAGTGTACTGGTGGAAACCCGCGCAGCCCGCTGGTACACCCCGACCCTGACGTTGCAAGGCCAGCTGGAGCCCTGGCGCCGGGTTGAAATCAGCGCCCGGGTGGCGGGCACTGTGGAAGCATTGCCGGTGCGTCAGGGCCAGCGAGTCCGTGCCGGCGAGGTGCTGGTGCAGATTTCGGAAGACAACCGCCGCGCCAATGTCGACCGCTGGCGGGCCAAGGTCAACCAACTGACTGCGGACCTGCAGGCGGCCGACCGGCTGAGGTCCGGCAATCTGGTTTCCCGGTCCGAAAAAATGCGTCTGGAAAGTGAACTGGCCGCGTCAGAGGCCGAATTGGGGGCGGCCCGCCTGGCACTGGCCAACCTGACGCCGACAGCGCCCTTTGATGGCATCGTCAACCATCGCCGGGTGGAGTTGGGCAGTTTCCTGCAGGTTGGTCAGCCGTTGCTGGAACTGGTACAGATTGATCGCCTGAAAGCGACCGGCCAGCTGCCGCAGCAGTCTGTGGGCGCGGTGAGCGAAGGCCAGCCGGTGAACATCCGGCTGCTGGATGGCCGCCACCTGGCGGGGGAAGTGAGTTTTGTGGCCAGTGCCGCAGACCCGGCGACCCGCAGTTTTGCCGTGGAAGTCACGGTCCGCAACCCCGGCCAGGAACGGGTGGCCGGCGGCAGCGCCACCCTGGCGATTCAGCTGCCCGAGCAGAAGGCGATGTTTCTCTCGCCCGCGTATCTGACCCTGGGTGACGACGGCCGCCCGGGGGTAAGCTACGTCGATCACCACAACCGGGTGGTATTTACACCGGTGACGCTGCTGTCCCTGACCACTGAGGGTGCCTGGGTTACCGGACTGCCCGACGAAATCCGCCTGATTACCCGCGGGGCCGGCTTTGTCAGCACCGGGCAGGAAGTCCTTCCTGTCGACGTCGACGCGGTCAGGGGCTGAGGACCATGCGCACCCTGATCTACGCCGCCATGGGCCGCAGCAGAACCACGGTGATTACCCTGCTGTTTCTGATCGTTGGCGGGATTGCGGCGTTCCAGGCGATCCCCAAAGAGGCCAATCCCGATATCACCATCCCCATTATCTATGTCTCCATGACCCTGGACGGCATTAACCCGGAAGACGCCGAGCGTCTGCTGGTGCGGCCCATGGAGCAGGAGTTGCGCTCGCTGGAGGGGATCAAGGAAATGCGCGGCATCGCCTCCGAAGGTCACGCGTCGGTGATGCTGGAATTTGATGCGGGGTTTGATCCTGACAAGGCGCTGCAGGATGTGCGGGAAAAGGTCGACACCGCGCGGAGCAAGCTGCCCTCGGAAGCGGATGAGCCGCGGGTCAATGAAATCAATATCTCCCTGTTTCCGGTGCTGTCCATCGGGTTGTCGGGGCCCCTGTCTGAGCGGGAACTGATCACCGTCGCCCGTAACCTGCAGGACGCCATCGAGGGTATTCCGGAAGTGCTTGAAGTGAGCATCGGGGGCGACCGGGAAGACGTGCTGGAGATTGTGGTCAACCCGCAGGTGCTGGAGAGCTACGGGATTGATTTTGATCAGTTGGCCGGCATGGTTATCCGCAATAACCGGCTGGTGGCGGCGGGCAGTCTGGATACCGGTGCCGGCCGCATGACCCTGAAAGTGCCGGGGGTCATTGAGACTCTGGAAGACGTCATGTCGATGCCCATCAAAGTCGACGGCGACACGGTCATAACCTTCGGCGACGTCGCCCTGTTGCAACGCACGTTCAAAGACCCCACCGGATTTGCGCGCATCAATGGCGAGCCCGCACTGGTGCTGGAGGTATCCAAACGCACCGGGGCCAACGTCATCGAAACCGTGGCCAGTGTCAAAGCCCTGCTTGAGGCCGGCAAGGGCCAGTTACCGGAGGAGCTGGAGATCCGCTACATCATGGATCAGTCCACCGATGTGGTGGATATCCTCAGTGACCTGCTCAACAACGTACTGACCGCCATTGTGCTGGTGATCATTGTCATTGTGGCGGCGATGGGGCCGCGTTCCGCGTTGCTGGTGGGCCTGACCATCCCGGGGGCGTTTCTGGCCGGCATACTGATGATCTGGAGTCTGGGTTTCACCCTCAACATAGTGGTGCTGTTCAGCCTGATCCTGGTCGCGGGCATGCTGGTGGATGGTGCCATTGTGGTGTCCGAGCTGGCCGACCGAAATCTGTCCACCGGACTGCCGGTGCGTGACGCCTGGGCCGAGGCAGCCAGCCGCATGGCCTGGCCGGTCATTGCCTCGACGGTGACCACCCTGGTGGTGTTCTCGCCTCTGCTGTTCTGGCCCGGCGTGGTGGGCGAGTTTATGAAGTTTCTGCCCATGACGGTGATTTTGTGTCTGTTGGCCTCGCTGGCGATGGCACTGGTGTTTTTGCCGGTGCTGGGAAGCGTCAGTGGCGGCCGCCGGCCCGCCGTGAACACCCATGATGGGCGCCTGACCCGAGCGTATCGCAAGTTACTGGCGAGGGTGCTCCGCTACCCGGGGCGGACGCTGCTTGGGGTCATGCTGGTGATCGGGGTGATTTACGGTGTGTACGCCCGATTCAATTACGGCGTTGAGTTTTTTCCGGCCATTGAACCGGATTCGGCCCAGGTGCAGGTGCGCGCCCGCGGTGACCTGTCCATTCATGAGCGGGATGCCATCGTGCAGCAGGTGGAGCGTCGGTTGCAGGGCATGCCGGAGGTTCAGGCCTTGTACGCCCGTTCCATGGTCAGTGCCGGTAGTCAGATGGCGCCGGATGTTATCGGGGTGTTGCAATTCCAGTTTACGGACTGGAACGAACGTCGGCCGGCGTCGGCCATACTGGACGATTTTCGCCAGCGCACCGCCGATATTGCCGGGGTTGAGCTGGAGTTCCGCAAACAGGAGGCCGGGCCAGGTGGCGGCAAACCCATTGAACTGCAGATCAGCAGCCACGACAGTCAGGCGCTGAATCAGGCGGTGGATATGGTCAAGGCGCAAATGGTGGCGATGGGCGGTTTTGTTGATATTGAAGACGACCGCAGCCTGCCGGGCATCGAATGGCGGCTCGAGGTGGACCGCACCGCAGCTGCGCGGTTTGGCACCGACATCATCAGTATCGGCAGTGCTGTCCGTCTGGTCACCAATGGGCTGGTGCTGGCCAGTTATCGCCCGGAAGGGGTGCGCGACGAAGTGGACATTACGGTGCGGGTTCCAAATAACTGGCGGGAACTGGAACAGTTTGACCGGCAAACCCTGCGCACCCCCCGGGGGCAGGTGCCCTTGTCCCAATTTGTCACCCTGCAACCAGGCGTCAAAACCGGCACCATAGTGCGGGTGGATGGCCGGCAGACGGTCACCATCAAGTCCGATCTGGCCCCGGGGCGTCAGGTGGATGAATTGCTTGCGGGCCTGACCCGGGAATTGCCCGCCTTGCCGGAGGAGGTGGTCATCGAATTTGCCGGTGAGAACGAGGAGCAGGAAGAAGCGGGCGCGTTTCTGATCAGTGCCTTTCTGGTCGCCATCGGCCTGATGCTGCTGGTGTTGGTCACCCAGTTCAACTCCTTGTATCAGACAATATTGGTGATGTCGGCCATAGTATTGTCAACGGCGGGGGTGTTGCTGGGGCTGCTGGTGAACGGCCAGGCGTTCGGTATCGTGATGGTGGGGATGGGGATCATCGCGTTGGCCGGTATTGTGGTCAACAACAACATCATCCTCATCGACACTTACAATCAGATCCGCCGCACCGGCGCCACTGCCTACGAAGCGGCCCTGGAAACCGGTTGCCTGCGTTTGCGGCCGGTGCTGTTGACCGCCGTTACTACGGTGCTGGGGTTGGTGCCCATGGTGGTGGGGGTCAATGTGGATCTGTTTACCCCGTCGCTGGGTCTGAACGCGCCTTCCACCCAATGGTGGACCCAGCTGTCGAGCGCCATCGCGGGCGGCTTGAGCTTTGCCACCGTGTTGACCCTGTTGCTGACCCCGGCGATGCTGGTGCTGGGGGATCGTGTGGGCACACGGATTGCCCAAGTGTTTAAATGAGACTTGTTATCATTTATAGTTGGGGTGATGTTGTTTTGTAAAACGATCACTATCACCGAGGGACACGGCCGTCATGGAAGCCGACGATGAGTTGCTGGAAGGACTGAAGCTGGCCGGCGTGGGGCTGGGACTGACGGTCTTTCTGATTCTGGTGTGCCTGCTGGTGCCGGTGTCGGGCAGCGGATGAGCGCTAGAGGAATTCGGTTATCAGGGTATCGAGGGGCACGGGTTCGCTGTACCGGAATCCTTGCAGGAATTCACAGCCCCGCACCTGCAACCAGCTTTCGTGCTCCCGGGTTTCTACTCCTTCTGCGATCACCGACATCGCCAGCCCCCGCGCCAGGCCGAAGATGGACTGAGTGATGGCGCAATCGTCTTCATCGTAGGGAATGTCACTGATGAACGACTGGTCAATTTTCAGTTTGGTGAAGGGCAACGCCTTCAGGCGGGACAGGGACGAATAACCGGTACCGAAATCATCAATCGCCAATTCGGAACCGGCCCTGACCAGCTGATCCAGAGTGTTGCGGACGGTTTCCGAAGCATCCTGGATGGAATCTTCCGTGACTTCAAAGTGCAGTTGCCGGTGCGCCACCCCATACTCGGCGCACAGGGCGGCCACCAGGGCCGGTAAACCGGGCGATTGCACCTGTTCGGCGGACAGGTTGACGCTGATCACCGGCAGTCGGGTATCGGCAATCTTGGCGTCCCGCAGATGTTCGCACACCCGCCGGATCACACATTCCCCCAAGTCATACATCAGCCCCGCCCCGCGGGCGATGTCCAGAAACGTGGCCGGCGTCAGCCATCCCCGGTGGGGGTGATGCCAGCGCACCAGCGCTTCCGCGCTGGCCATGCGGGTGCCGCTGCGTTCGAAGATCGGTTGATAGAAGACTTCCAGCTGGTGGTTTTTGATGGCGGTGTGCAGCTCCCGCTCCAACGCAAACCGTGATTGCGCGGTGGCCTGTATCGAGTCGTCAAACAGGCTGAGCTGCGCCACCCCACGGTTCTTGGCGCTGTACATGGCGGCTTCCGCCTGCCTCAGCAGGGTCGGCGGTTCGGTGCCGTCTTCCGGAAACCGGCAGACACCGATACCCGCGCTGAGGTTGATGGGCTGGTCGTTGATATGGATAGGTTGTTTGATGGTTTTCTGCAGAATCCGGGCGGCCGCCAATAGGGCATCCGGGCGGGTATAGGTGCGTAAAATCAGCACAAACTCATCGCCTCCCAGGTGCGCGAACAGGTCTTTGCCGAGGAGGGGCGTGTCCGCCAGGCGATGGGCAACTTCGTTGATGACCAGGTCGCCGACACTGGCGCCGATACCCTCGTTGATGATCTTCATGCGATCCAGATTGATCCAGAACAAGGCAAACTGACCGCTGCCCCGGCGTTTGATTTTCTGGGTAAGGTAGCCGATCCGGTTGCGCAGCGATTCCAGATTCGGCAGCCCGGTCAGCCGGTCGTAGTAACGGACGTGATCCAGTTTGCGCTTGGAGTCGGTCCAGGCTTCGTGGGTGTTGAGCAGACTGACGATATCGGCGATGGCCATGGCGAACGAAAATTCCGCCAGTTGCCAGCGCCAGGTGCTGCGGGATTCGAGACACACCACGCCGCTGGGGCGTGAGCCGTAAAATACCGGCGCATCGAGCATGGAGTGAATGCCGAGACTGCGAAAGTAGTCGGTGCGCAAGGGCTGGAACAGAGGGGTGTGGTACACGTCCTGGATGTCGATCACCCGGGCATGGGTCAGACGGGCAAAATACGCCGGGTATTCATCCCGTTTCCAGGGCGGGGCTTTCGGGGCGCCGTTTGGGTACTGACGGTCAAACAGATGCTCGCACAGCAGGTGGTCACGGCCGTAATTGAAACGCCACACGCTGACCCGATCGACCTGCAACTGGGTGGCGCACAGGTGACACAGCGCGGCCAGCTTTTCCGGTCTGGTGCTGTTTGTGAACTCTGGGTCATGGCTCAGCTTCATCAGTTTTTCATGAAACCGAATAAATGCGCGCTTGTCCGACATAGGGTGATCCCAACACCTTGGCGACTGTCATACCGCTGGCTAAGAGCCGTTTAACTATGGCAAGCCCACCCTTCGGTGTCCACTCTTCGGCGGGGGTTGACGGCGGGCCTAGACGGTTTGCGCACGGGCACTCTTGATCAGATCATAGGCGTGGCTGATGTCGCGGGTTTTTTCCTCCGCCAGCTCCCGCATACTCTCCGGCAGCCCACGTCCGGCCAGCTTGTCAGGATGGTTTTCGCTCATCAGCTTGCGGTAAGCGCGCTTCACTTCGGCATCGCTGGCCTCCGGCGCCACGCCCAGCACCTTGTAGGCATCTTGCAGTTGCTGGCTACGGGAAGCGCCGGAGGCACCTGGGTGGGCGCCGCGCAGCATGGCTTCAAGCTGCTCGACCTGGGATTCCGGCAGCCCCAGTCCGCGGGCGATGCGCACCAGCATGGCATGTTCCGCCGGGTGTACCTGACCGTCGGCGGCAACCGCCGACATCTGGACCTGCAAAAACATCTGTAGCAGCAAGGGTTGCCGGCGACTGATGCGCACAAATCGGGCCAGCTCGGCGTCCAGGTCAAAGTCCGCAGATTTACCGCGATTGAATGCGGCCTGGGCCTGGGCGCGCTGGGCACCGGATAGCCTGAATCGGCGGAACAGGGCCTCGGCGGCCTGGATTTCATTGCTGGTGACCACACCGTCGGCCTTGCACAGGGCGCCCATCACCGCAAACACGGACTCCACAAACTGCGTCTGGATATTACCCAGCCCTTGTCTGAGACGCTTTTTCAGGTAGCCGGACAGCAACACCATGGCAATGGCACCGACCAAAAAACCTTTGAAACCACCGAACAGTGAGCCGATCAGACCACCAATCAGGATGGGGAAAAGCATAGATCCTTCCTTCGAACCGGGAGCGACGGTTGAAGTATACGGGTTTTGCCGCGGCCTGTGGTAGCGGGCTCAGGCCACCCCGCCCGCCGCCACCCCGGAGGCCCAGGCCCACTGGAAATTATGACCGCCCAGGTGGCCGGTGACATCCACCACTTCACCGATGAAAAACAGGTTGGGGTGGGTGAGCGCGGCCATGGTTTTGGAGGACAGCTGACGAGTGTCGACACCGCCGAGGGTCACCTCGGCGGTGCGATAGCCTTCGGTGCCGGCCGGATGGATGACCCACTGGTTGAGCCGGCGGGCGACCGTTTCCAGATCGCTGTTTTTATAGCCCTGCAGTGGCCCGTGCCACTGGTGGAGCTCACCGAGTGCCTGAGCGAACCGGCGGGGCAGGTGCAGATTGAGGTACTGGGCCAGGGTGGCTTGTGGCTTGGCGGCGCGCATGGCTTGCAAGGAGCAAAGCGCGTCCTCCCCTGGCAGTAAATTGATGGTGAGGGGGTCACCCGGGTGCCAGAAACTGGAGATCTGCAGCATGGACGGGCCACTCAACCCCCGATGGGTGACCAGCATGGGTTCCTGAAACCGTTCCCCGTTGCACTGTGCCTCGACCGGACAGCTGACGCCGGCCAGCGGCGCCAGCTGGGTTTTCAGCTCCGGGTGCAGGGTAAAGGGCACCAGCCCGGCGCGCGTCGGCAGCACTTCCAGTCCGAATTGCCGTGCCAGCTGATAGCCAAACCCGGTGGCGCCCATGGTCGGTATGGACAGCCCGCCGCAGGCCACCACCAGCGATGCGCAGCGGAACGGTCCGGCGGCTGTGGTGATCCGGTAACCGGTCTCGGTCTGGCGTACCCCGCTGACCGGCGTATTCAGCCGAATCTCGGCCCCGGCCCAGTCGCACTCGGTGAGCAGCAGATTGACGATGTCCTTGCTGCTGTCCCGGCAAAACAGCTGCCCTGCGGCCTTCTCTTCGTGCTCAATGCCGTGGCGTTCCACCAGCTCCAGAAAATGCTGGGGCGTATAGCGTTTGAGCGCCGAAATGCAGAAATGAGGGTTGTCCGACAAGAAATTCGCGGGGCTGCTGTTGAGATTGGTGAAGTTGCAGCGGCCCCCTCCGGACATCAGGATTTTCTTGCCGGCCTTGTTGGCGTGATCCAGCACCAGCACCCGCCGGCCCCGATAGCCGGCTGTAGCGGCGCACATCAGCCCCGCGGCACCCGCGCCGATGATGATGACGTCGTAGTCCGGGGCCTGTGGGGGAGTCGTGGGGCGTCTGTTGGAATGCGTCATGGGTACCGGTGTGCCAGGGGATGGAGCCGCAGTATACCGGTACCCGGGAGGGGCTTAAAGATAGGGTAAATGCACACGTCCTTCCATATAGAAGGCGGCCTGACCGGCAATCAGGACCCGCTCCCCGTGCAGCTGGCAGTGTAGCTCGACCCCCCCGGGCCGACAATTGTCGGGCGGTCAGCTGTTCGCGACCGAGGCGGGCGGCCCAGTAGGGCGTGAGTGCGCTGTGAATGGAACCGGTCACCGGATCTTCATTGATGCCCACACCCGGCGCAAAATAACGACTGACAAAATCACAGTGGTGCCCGGGGGCGGTAATGATCACCCCTTGATTACCCAGCTCCCGCAGGGCGGTAACGTTGGGGCAGGCGTGCTGGACCTCGTCTTCACTGGCCAGCACCACCATGTAGTTGGAGTCGTCCGGTACATAAAAGCAGCGCTCCGGAGCGTTCGGGAAACTCTCGCGGATCAGCCGCGGCGTGTCCACCTCGGTGAAGGGCAGGTTGGGAAAGTCCAGTTGCAGCCAGTCGTCCTCTCGGCGGGTGACCCCCAGGCGACCACTGAGGGATTTGAAACGCACGGTGTTCATGGCAAAGCCCAGCTTATGAAACAACACCCAGGCCGTGGCCAGAGTGGCGTGGCCGCACAGGGGCACCTCGGCGTCGGGGGTGAACCAGCGAATGTGGAAATCCGCCGCGCTGTAGTCAGGCTCGGCGACAAAAAACGCGGTCTCGGACAGGTTGTTCTCGCGGGCGATTTGCTGCAGCAGCGGATCTGGCAGCCACTCAGACAATGGCATGATAGCGGCTGGGTTGCCGCCAAAAAGGTCGTGGCTGAAGGCGTCGACCTGATAGATGGGCAGTGTGGACATGGCCTTTATCCTTGGTTACCTCATTTGTTAAGTATAGCCATTGGGGTCAATCAGCGTGGTTTCAAACGGTGAATTCTGGCGGTGTGGCGGGCCGCAACGTCAACGGGTTGAGCCAGCCTGCGGCGATGGCGATGCCGGTAATATCGGGCAGGCGCTCTGCACCCAGCCGTTTCATCACCCGGCTGCGGTACAGGTCGACGGTCTTGACGCTGATGTGCAGTTGTGCGGCTATCTCACGACTGGTGTAGCCCTGCGCCAAGGGCAAAAACACGTCCCTTTCCCGTGGGGTGAGTGTGCCCAGCAAGGCTTCCGTGTCCTCGTTGGATTGCTGGCGACTGGAAGAGGCCTGCTGATTTTGCAGGGCCTGCTGCACGCTGTCCAACAGCAACTGTTCGTTGAACGGTTTTTCGATAAAATCGAAGGCCCCCGCCTTGAACGCGCGCACTACAATAGGCACATCAGCATGCCCGGAAATAAAAATGACTGGCAAACGGGAGCCCCGTTGGTGCAGTTCGTCTTGCACATTGAGGCCCCCCAGTCCGGGCATGCGCACATCGAGAATGATGCAGCCGCACTGGTCCGCCGTCACACCATCCAGAAATTGCTGGCCATCGGCATAGGCTTTAACCCGCAAACCCACGGACTCCAGCAGCCACCGGGTCGATTCCAGCATGCCGGCATCGTCGTCAACCACATACACGATGGCGGATTGAGGTTCTGTCATGACATTTCTCTTCGGTCAGGAATATGGGCGGGCCCGGGAAAACGACAGGTCAATTGTAACCCACCCTGAGGCATGTTGGTGGCATCCAGAAAACCACCGAATCCTTCCACGATGGAGCGGCTCATGGACAACCCCAACCCCAGTCCGTCGCGTTTGCGGGTAAAGAAGGGCGTGAACATCTGCCGCAGGTCTTCCGCCTTGAGGCCGGCGCCCTGGTCGGTGACGGAAATCTGGGTCTCACCCTGATCCGACTGCACGGTGGTCAGGGTGATGGTGGACGGGGCGCTGCCGTGGCGTTCCCGGTTGGCGTCCATGGCGTTGCGGATCAGGTTGATCAACACCTGTTGCAGCAGCACCGGATCCGCCATCAGTGTGGGGTCGTGGGTGGACAACTGCAGGTCGAGGGCTATCTGGTACTTGTCCGCCTCCCATTGGCACAATCTGGCTGCCGCGACGACGATCCCGTTGAGCGCCGTTGGCGCGCTGCGTTTCTGGCCCTTGCGCAAGAACGCCCGCAACCGTTTGATGACTTCGGCGGCATGATTGGCGTGCTGGTTGATGCGCGCCAGACCATCGCTCACCTTGGCCAGGTGGGCCGGGTCGGTGGGCACCCGGGACAAATAGCGTTGGCTGGCGCTGGCGTAGTTGACGATCGTCGCCAACGGCTGATTCATTTCATGGGCAATGCCGGAAGCCAGTTCCCCCAGAGTGGCAAGCCGGGCACTCTGGGCCAGTTCGTCCTGGTGCCGGCGCTGTTCCCGTTCCCGCAACTCCCGTTCGGTCATGTCCCGTCCGACCATTGAATAGTAGCGCGCCCCATTGGCGGCCCGGTGGGCGAGCAGCACCAGCGACACCGGCAAGGTGCGCGTATCCCGGTAGAGCTGTAACCGGGTTTCGGTTTCCCAGACGCCCCTCTGTTCCGCTGCGGGCACTCCTTCGCGCCGGATCCGGGCCAAAGCCCCGGCATCAAAGAAATCTGCCAGAGCCGGTCGGTTGGCCGCTGCCTTCAGGGCAAGCGCGCGCCGCGCCGCCGGGTTCATGTAGTGGATACTTTCCTTCTGGTCCATAAACAGCACCAGATCGGTGTTGGCCTCCACCACCTGCGCCAGGCGCCGGTTGTTCTCCTCCGAATTGATCCGGGCGGTGATATCCCGGGAGACGCTGACGACTTCCACCACGGCTCCGGTATAGGTTTCGCGGATGGCGCGACTGGCGATCTCAAACCACCGTTGACGGCCGTCTTTGTGTCTGATCATCAAGGTGAGGGTGGCGTAACCGCTATCCCGCAGGCTGATGCGGGCGGCTTCCAGCTGATCGTGCCCAGTGTCCGTGCCCACAATGTCGCGCAGGACTTTGCCACGCAGCTCCTCCGGCCAATAACCCAGCAACCGCCAGGAGGCAGGGGAGGCATCAATGAAACGGCCGTCCTGGTCGTGGCGGGAAATGAGATCCGTGGTGTTTTCGGTAATCAGCCGATACAAGCGATTGGCGCGGACGGCCTCGTCGAGGCTGCGCAAGGTATGGGTGTCGTCTCTCCCCCGCGCGAGCACCTGAGCAGACTCCGGGACGGGAATAAACGACCACACCAATGAGCGTGCCGCGAGTCGCTTCTCCACACCTGAAATGGCGCGGTTTTGGTGTTGGCAGGCGGCAATCAGTGCTAAGCTGTTTGGAGGGAGCAAGTGCTCGAAGGTGTCGCACTGAGCCCGCTGACGCAGGCGCTCGGCGGCCGGATTGCTGCCGAGGATCTGTCCACAGCTGCCCAGCAACAGACAGGCTTCCGGATCCGCTTCCAGAAAACTCATGAACTTGACAGGTTTTTTTGCCGGCATTTACTGGTTCTTTATAGTGAAAGTACTATAGCGCTTAGGTGTTGTTGTGATACTGGCTATGCTGGAATAGAATGTTTGATAGAAATGAGTATAGCGCTTTGATTGCTGCTCTGAATACTGACAAGAACAACACGCTCGCAGAGGAACACCGCCATGACCTCCATTTTCGACCAGGGGCTAGCGCCCATCGATGCCAACTATTCCGTGTTATCTCCGATTGATTTCATCAAGCGGACCGCAGATGTTTACCCTGATTACCCAGCGGTAATTCACGGTGCCCTGCGGTATACCTGGCAGCAAACCTATGAGCGTTGCCGCCGGCTGGCCTCCGCCCTGGCGGGGCGAGGGATTGGTCGTGGCGATACCGTTGCGGTGATGCTGCCGAATACGCCGGCGATGCTGGAGTGTCATTACGGTGTGCCCATGGTCGGCGCGGTTCTGAACACCCTGAACGTGCGTCTCGACGCGGACGCCATTGCGTTCATGTTGGGCCATGGTGAAGCCAAGGTGATCATTGCCGACCGGGAATTTGGCGAAATTGTCCGGGCGGCGGTCGCCAAGCTGGATACTGCACCGTTGGTGATCGATGTCGATGATCCGGAGTATGGCGAAGGGGCAGCGGTCAGCGACCTGGATTACGAAGCCTTCCTGCAGGAAGGGGACCCTGAATTCGAGTGGACTCTGCCCGAAAACGAATGGGACGCCATCTCCCTGAACTACACCTCGGGCACCACCGGCAACCCCAAAGGGGTGGTGTACCATCACCGTGGTGCCTTTCTGAACGCCTTGGGTAACCAGGCGGTGTGGGCCATGAACCAGCACCCGGTGTACCTGTGGACCCTGCCGATGTTCCACTGCAATGGCTGGTGTTTCCCGTGGACGGTGACCGCCATGGCGGGTGTGCACGTGTGTTTGCGCCGGGTGGATCCGGAGAAGATCCTGCAACTGATCCGTGACCACCGGGTGACCCACATGTGCGGCGCACCGATTGTACTCACCGCATTGCTGAACGTACCTGCCGAAGCCAAGGCCGGCATCGAGCACACCGTCCAGACCATGACCGCCGGTGCGGCGCCCCCGGCACAGGTGATCAGTGACATCGAACAAATGGGTTTCAAAGTGACCCATGTGTACGGCCTGACGGAAACCTACGGTCCGGTGACCGTGTGCGCCTGGAAAGAGCGCTGGGATGACCTGCCGCTGGCGGAAAAAGCCCGCTTTAAAGCCCGTCAGGGGGTACGTTACCAGACCCTGGCGGGCATGATGGTGGCGGACCCGAACACCATGAAGCCGGTTCCCAAGGACGGTGAAACCATCGGTGAAATTTTCATGCGGGGCAATACGGTGATGAAGGGGTATCTGAAAAACCCCAGCGCCACCGAAGAGGCGTTTCGCGGCGGATATTTCCATACCGGCGACCTCGCGGTGTGGCACGCGGACAATTACATTGAAATCAAGGATCGCCTGAAGGACATCATCATTTCGGGGGGTGAAAACATCTCCACGATTGAGGTGGAAGACACCCTGTACCGGCACCCAGCGGTGCTGGAAGCCGCCGTGGTGGCCCGCCCGGATGAAAAGTGGGGCGAGACGCCTTGCGCCTTTGTGACGCTGAAACCGGAAGCCGGCAACGTCACCGAGGAAGACCTGATCAAATTTTGCCGGGAACAGCTGGCACGCTTCAAGGTACCGAAAACCATCGTGTTCACGGAGCTGCCCAAAACTTCCACCGGCAAAATCCAGAAGTTTGTGCTGCGCGACCAGGCCAGGGCCCTGCCGAAATAACGGACTGAAACCAGATTAATAACAGGTGCGGTCAGTGCTGCGCCAAGGAGAGAAGCATGCAGATGCTGAACCGCAAGACCGGCGAAGAGCAGCCATTCTGGCCCGCCGGACCTTTCAAGATCCGTTTGCCGTTTGTGCATTACCGCTGGGAATCCGCCGAGATGGTGCAAGCCCTCATCATGTTCGTGGTGAGTCTGGCGATGATTCCGTTGCTCGAGAAATACCTGGGCGTGCCCTATGACGTTGCCCTGGCGTACGTGGTGGTGTGTGGTATCGGCTTTATGTTGCCGGCGCTGTTGGGCGTGCCCATGGTGCCGGGCTGGATCACCCCGGCGATTCCGGTGGTGCTGCTGTTCCTGAGCGATTACCAACCCGGAGCGGAAGCCATTCAGGCGCTGTTCGCACTGCAGTTTCTGGTGTTTTTGATCTTCCTGATCCTGGGGATTACGCGGCTGGGCACCAAACTGGTGGACTTTATCCCCCGCTCCATGAAAGGCGGCATCATTATTGGCGCGGGCATTGCCGCGCTGATGGGCGAAATCGAGACCGGGGGGCGACTGGCGGAAACGCCGATTTCGCTGATCGTGGGCGGTCTGGTGTGTCTGTACCTGATGTTCTCGGTGTCTTTCAAAGGCCTGGTCGACGTCAATCCGTGGGCCCGTAAAATCGCCAATTACGGCATGGTGCCCGGCATGGTGGTGGCCATACTGGTGGGCTTCGCGACGGGCGAGTACGCGGTTCCGGATGTGCAGTGGGGCATCACCAAGCCGGCGTTCGGGCAGCTGTGGAGCTATCTGCCGTTCGCGGTGGGTTTCCCGGACCCGATGGTGTTCCTGTACGCCATCCCGACCGCAGTCATTTCGTACATCATTGCGTTTGGCGACATCATTGTCGGTAAGTCGTTGATGGAGCGCGTGGACCACCTGCGCACCGACGAGGTCATCGACAGCAGCGTCGACCGCGTTCATCTGGTTACCGCCCTGCGGAATGGGATACACGCCTTCTTTGCCCCATACCCGGGCCTGGCGGGACCGATCTGGACCGCGGTCACCGCAACCATGGCGGAGCGCTACAAATACGGCCGCAAGGCCATGGACTCGATCTACAGTGGCGGCGGCACCTTCTGGATTACCGGGTTCGTGGCGTTGTTTATGTTACCGCTGGTGAGCTTTTTCCAGCCGGTCTTGCCAATTGCGCTGTCGCTAACCCTGCTGTTGACGGGGTATATCTGCCTGATGATCGGGTTGGAGCAGCTGACCAACAACACCGAGCGTGGCGTTGCCGGCACCATGGGGGTGGTGCTGGCGGTGTACGGCGCTGGCTGGGGGCTGGCCACGGGGGCTGTTTTGTATCTGCTGATCGAACGCACCAAAATCATCAGTTTTACCTCGGACCCGGAAGCGCCCGGCATTGAGGCGAAGCCGAAAGACAGCTAAAGAGAGTGTGTGTCTTTGGGGAAGTCACGACCTGGTCGGGCTTCCCCTTTTTTTGGTTAGATGATTTGCAAGAATGATCCGCGCAAGGGCGTCGGCCCAGCAGTGGTACCCACCGGGGCCCGGGTGAAACCCGTCCACAGCCATGGACTCAGGAGTTGCTTCGAACGCAATGGTGACCAGTTTGGTATTGCTGCGCGGCGCAATGATGTCGGCCAGCTGCCGGTTGAGTTTGTGCGCCCGCTGGCCCAGATACCACCGCAACGGTTGCGGGAGGGCCGGAAATCTGTGCACGGGCGGCACGGCGGTAAACAGTATCAGGCGTGGGCTGTAGCGTTGATCCAGAATGTCCAGCAACCGGCCAGTCCGTTGCCGCCACCGGCGCATCGACACGCCGGAGGTCAGATCGTTCACGCCCAGGGAAAGCACCAGCACGTCCACACTGACTGCGGGCAGGCGGTCATGGGGCGGCAGGTAATCGGCGACCCGCAAGCCGGTTTGTGCCTGTAATGTCCAGGTGACGGTGAACACGTCGCTGAGGCGCCGGGTCAGCTGGCCCGACAGCGCTTGCTCCTGCGCGCTCACACCGACTCCTGCCGCAGCGGAATCCCCCAGCATCAATAGATTGAGCGCAGGCCCCTGACCCACTTTGCCCCGGCGTGCACCGGTCGGCTCGGGCAGCGCCGGGGTAGTGGCGCGGACCCGCTTACCTTGCAGCAGCAGAAGCGGCGCGAGCGGGATCGACAAGACCGTGTGCAGCACCTGGTGAATCCTTGTGATTGAGTTGCGGATGTGGGTGTTGGCCCTACGCCAATAGTTTATCCTAGGTAGCCACAGATCTCCTGAACTGGGGGCCTGTCATAGCAACACTATTGGGAGATCCTGCCAGCCCATGGCCTGAACAGCACGGGATATTGGCGCGCAGGGTCCGGAACATACGTGAAAAGCGGATGAACACCATGCCATCAGTGGAACTGTTCGGGGCGTACTTGATTGCCATTACCTTGCTCACGGTCACCCCGGGTGTGGATACCTTGCTGGTGTTGCGCAACGCCGCCAGCGGCGGGGTCCGCGCCGGGGCAGTGACCAGCCTGGGCGTGTGCAGTGGCTTGTTTGTGCATGCGCTGCTGTTTGCGGTGGGTGTATCGTTGATCCTGGTGCAGACCGCGTGGGCCTTTTCCGCGATAAAGTGGCTGGGGGCCTGCTATTTGGTGTGGTTAGGGATCAGCAGTCTGCGGCAGGCGTGGGCACCGGACTTGGGTGCGGCGCCGCTGCGGCAGCCCGCCAGACAGGTGGCGCCGGTGGTTAAAGCGTTCCGCGAGGGGCTGCTCTCCAACCTGCTCAACCCGAAAACCGCGCTGTTTTATATGGCCTTCTTGCCACAATTCATCGATCCGGCAGGGCATGTCCTGAGGCAGTCGTTGACTCTGGCGGGCACTCATTTTGTGATCGCGATGGCCTGGCAATGCGGCCTGGCGGTGGTCCTGGATCGCAGCGGGCAGCGGGTGGTCAGCATCACCCGCAAGCGGCTCCTCAGTGGCCTGACCGGCGGCGTGTTCGTGGGGCTGGGGGCCAAGCTGGCGCTGTCACCGCAGTGATGGCCTGACTGCAGACCATAAAAAAACGGAGCCTCAGTGCTCCCGTTTTTTATGGATGGTGCCAGCGAGCGGCGGCTGACGGTCAGCGCTCCAGATACTGCAGTTTGTCGGGCTGGCCATCCCACTCGGCGGCATCGGGCAGTGGGTCTTTCTTCTCGGTGATATTGTCCCAGATGCCGGACAGTTCCGCATTGAGCTCGACAAAGTGAACCTGATCTGCTGGCAGTTCGTCTTCTGAGAAAATGGCTTCGGCCGGACATTCGGGCTCGCACAGAGCGCAATCGATGCATTCGTCCGGGTCGATGACCAGAAAATTCGGACCTTCGTAGAAGCAGTCAACGGGGCAAACTTCCACGCAGTCCGTGTATTTACATTTGATACAGTTATCAGTAACGATAAATGCCATGGTCAGGTTCCTGGTTCGGTGGTCGCTCTCAACCGTGTGAATATAGTCAGCACGTAATAATTTTGCCGATATTGTAGGGAGCGGCCCCGCTGGCCGCAACCGTCAACCGGCTATAAGGTTATGCCCGCAGCTGTTTTTTCAGTTCGAACAGCTGATTCAGTGCTTCGATGGGGGTCATGGTGTCCGGATTCAGGGCGGCGATGGCCTGCTCGACCGCACTGGGTTCCAGGTTTGCGAACATGTCGCCCTGGCAGGCGCCGGTGTCCGGTTGGGGTGCAGCCGGTGGCTGCTGGCCCGGGGACACCGGGGGCACCGGGGGGGTGCTGCCTTCCAGGTGCGCCAGCTGGGCGCGCGCGTTGCCGATCACAGTCTGCGGCACCCCGGCCAGCTTGGCCACTTGCAGGCCGTAACTCTGGCTGGCGGGCCCCTCCTGCACATTGTGCAGGAACACGATGCTGTCATCGTGCTCGGTGGCCGTCAGGTGCACGTTGACCGCGTGATCGAGCTGCTCCGCCAATTGCGTCAGCTCGAAGTAATGGGTGGCAAACAGGGTGTAGCAACGAATCTCTCTGGCCAGATGCTCAGCGGTCGCCCAGGCCAGCGACAGGCCGTCGAAGGTGCTGGTGCCCCGCCCGACCTCGTCCATCAGCACCAGACTGTGTTCGGTGGCGTTGTGCAGAATGTTGGCGGTTTCGGTCATTTCCACCATGAAGGTCGAACGGCCCCCGGCGATGTCGTCGGATGAACCCATGCGGGTAAAGATCCGGTCCAGCGGCCCGAGAACGGCGCGGCTGGCGGGTACAAAACTGCCGGTATACGCCAACAGGGCAATCAGGGCCGCCTGACGCATGTAGGTCGACTTACCGCCCATGTTGGGGCCGGTGATCACCAGCATCCGGCGCTGGTCGTCCATCAGCAGGTTGTTGGGCACGTAGGGGTCGCTTAGCAGTTGCTCCACCACCGGGTGGCGACCGTCTTCCACATCAAAGCCGGGTTTGTCACTGAAATCCGGTGCGCAGAATCTCAGGCTGGTGGCCCGTTCGGCGTAATTCGCCAGAACATCCAGTTCCGCCAACGCCTGCGCGCTATCCTGCAGCGCACCCAGCTGATTGGCCAGGGTTTCCACCAACTCATCATAAAGTGCTTTTTCGCGGGCCAGGGCGCGGCTCTTGGCGCTCAGGGCTTTGTCTTCGAATTCCTTCAGTTCCGGCGTGATGAAGCGCTCGGCGTTTTTCAGGGTCTGGCGGCGGATGTAGTCCACCGGGGCCTGCTCGGATTGCGCCCGGCTGATCTCAATGTAGTAGCCGTGAACCCGATTGTAGCCAACCTTCAGAGTGCTGATGCCGGTGCGTTCCCGCTCCCGGGTTTCCACGTCCATCAGGTATTGGCCGGCGTTTTCGCTGATGTTGCTGAGTTCGTCCAGTTCCCCATCAAAACCTGCGCGGATCACGCCGCCGTCGCGGATCACCACCGGTGGGTTATCCACGATCGCCCGCTCCAGCAGGTCCGCCAGTTCCGGGTACTCGCCGATGACCGTGGCCAGCTCGTTGATGCGCACGGAGTCGATGGGGGCCAGCTGTTGCTGTAATGCCGGCAAGGCAGCAAAGGCCTCCCGCAGGCGTGCCAGATCCCTGGGGCGGGCGGATCGCAGCGCAACCCGGGCCAGAATGCGTTCCATATCGCCGACGGTTTTCAGATGGGTGTGCACCGTTTCGTAGTGGAAACCGTCCAGCAGCGCGGCGACCGCCTGTTGCCGCAGCAGCACCGTGGCGGTGTCCCGCAGGGGCCGGTTCAGCCAGCGGCGCAACTGGCGGCCACCCATGGCGGTTGCGGTTCGGTCCATCACCCACGCCAGGGTGTGCTGGTGCCCGCCAGTGAGGTTGGTATCGATCTCCAGATTGCGGCGGCTGGTGGCATCGAGAATCACGGCGTCTTCCCGGCGTTCCCGGGTCAGTTTGCGGATGTGGGGCAGGGCGGTGCGCTGGGTTTCCCGGGCGTAGTGCAGCAGACAGCCGGCGGCGCAAATAGCCAGCTGCAAATCTTCACAGCCAAAACCGGTCAGATCCCGCACCTGCAATTGCTGGGTGATCAGGCGCAGGGCGGTGTCGGCTTCGAACAGCCAGGGGCCCTGACGACGAATGCCGCTGAATCCGGCCAGTGCGTCTTCGTAAGGGAAATCCTCACCGATCAGGATTTCGGCCGGTTGCAGCCGTTGCAGCTCACCCAGGAGGCTTTCCACATCGTCCAGTTCGGACACCGCAAAGCGGCCGCTGGAAAGGTCCAGCGACGACAGCCCGAAGCGTTCTTTATGGCTGTAGAGTGCGACCAGCAAGTTGTCGCGCCGGTCTTCCAGAAACGCATCATCGGTGAGGGTACCGGGTGTGATGATGCGCATCACCTGGCGTTCAACCGGGCCCTTGCTGGTGGCCGGATCGCCCACCTGTTCACACACCGCGATGGATTGACCCGCGCGCACCAGGCGGGCAATGTAGTTCTCGGCAGAATGATAGGGGATGCCGGCCATGGGCACTGCACTGCCCCCGGACTGGCCACGGGCGGTCAGGGTAATGTCCATCAGCTCCGCGGCTTTTTTGGCGTCGTCGTAAAACAGTTCGTAAAAGTCGCCCATACGATAAAACACCAGCTCGTTGGGGTGCTGGCTTTTAATTTTGAGGTACTGCCTCATCATCGGGGTGTGCTGGGATAAATCGGTTTGCGCGGCTGACATGTAAAAGTCCGGAATAAAGAATTGGGTTCGGCGGTAACGGATTGTAGGAAAATAACGCTCAGGATGAAAACAGGGAGAGCAATATGATGATAACAGACGAAGCACTGTATCAGGCCGGAGTGAGGTTAGGGGATGCCCTGAGCCATAAAGGCTGGCAGATCAGCACCGCGGAAAGCTGCACCGGTGGCTGGGTGGTGAAGGTGCTGACCGACCGGGCCGGGTCTTCGGGCTATGTCCACAGTGGCCTGACCACTTACAGCAATCACGCCAAGCAGACCCTGTTAGGGGTTTCCGAGACAACGCTGATCGAGCAGGGGGCGGTAAGCGAGGCGGTGGTCCGGGAAATGGTGACCGGTGCGCTGCGGGTGACCGGTGCCCAGGTCGCCGTGGCGGTGAGTGGCATCGCCGGCCCGGACGGGGGCTCTGCCGACAAACCCGTGGGGACGGTGTGGTTCGCCTGGGGCACCGGAGCGGCGGCACTGGAGGCGGAGGTCAAAACCTTCGGGGGTGACCGGGAGGCCGTGCGACGACAGGCTGCTTTGTTTGCGTTACAAGGTGTTACCACTTTTTTACGGCAGCAGTGAGCAGCAGCACTTGGTCTGCTTCGCCGGTTGTGTTTTAATACTGGTCAAATATACAGTTAAATGCCCGGTGCGGCGAACAAGGGGATAGCGATAATGGAAGATAATCGTAAGAAGGCACTCACTGCAGCGCTGGGTCAAATCGAGCGCCAGTTTGGTAAGGGCGCGATCATGAAAATGGGCGACCAGCCACGGGAAGCGGTGCCGGCGGTATCAACCGGGTCTCTCGGACTGGACGTGGCACTGGGTATTGGCGGGTTGCCTTACGGGCGCATTGTCGAAATCTACGGTCCGGAAAGTTCCGGTAAAACCACGCTGACCCTGCAGGTGATCGCCGAGGCGCAAAAGCAGGGTAAAACCTGTGCGTTCATCGATGCCGAGCACGCGCTGGACCCGCAGTACGCGGAACAGCTGGGGGTGAACGTAGACGATCTGTTTGTGTCTCAGCCGGACACCGGTGAGCAGGCGCTGGAAATTGCCGACATGCTGGTGCGCTCCAACGCCATTGATGTGATCATCGTTGACTCCGTTGCCGCGCTGACCCCGAAAGCCGAGATTGAAGGCGAAATGGGCGATTCCCACGTAGGTTTGCAGGCACGGTTGATGTCGCAGGCGCTGCGCAAGCTGACCGGCAGTGTAAAAAATGCCGGTTGTCTGCTGGTGTTCATCAACCAGATTCGCATGAAAATCGGCGTGATGTTCGGCAGCCCTGAAACCACCACCGGTGGTAACGCGCTGAAGTTCTACTCGTCGGTGCGTCTGGACATCCGCCGCATCGGGGCGGTGAAAGACGGCGACGAAGTGGTGGGTAACGAGACCCGCGTCAAGGTCGTCAAGAACAAGGTGGCGCCCCCCTTCCGCCAGGCTGAGTTCCAGATTCTGTACGGCAAGGGCATTTACCATATGGCGGAAGTGCTGGACATGGGGGTCAAAGAGGGGTTTGTTGACAAGGCCGGTGCCTGGTATTCCTATAACGGGGACCGCATCGGTCAGGGCAAGGCCAACGCGTGCAAATACCTGGAAGAGAATCTGGACATGGCCAACGAGATTGAGGCCAAGGTGCGCGACAAACTGATGCCGCAGCCGGTCAACAAGGCGGCCGCTGAGGTCAGTGCGGAAAGCACGGGCGAGTTGATCTGATTCCACCGGTCACGGTCTGACAGGCCCCGCTGGTTTGCCCGCTAGTCCGGCAGCCAGCGCGGTCTTTCAAGGAGAACGGTTATGCCTCACAAATCGTTGCTCATCGTTGCCCACGCACCTTCCCCCAACACCCTTCTGTTGCGCGATGCCGTAGCGGACGGCGCCCGCCACCCCGACATCGAATCTGTGGAGGTTCGTGTGCTGGCGCCGCTGGACGCCGGGCCGGACGATGTGCTGGCGTGCGACGCCATCATTCTGGGCACCACCGAAAATCTGGGGTACATGAGCGGCGCGTTGAAGGACTTTTTCGACCGCAGTTATTACCCCTGTCTGGAGCAAACCCAGGGATTGCCCTTCGCTTTTTACATCCGCGCCGGTCACGACGGCACCGGTACCCGGCGGGCGATCGAATCCATCACCACCGGGCTGCGCTGGCGATTGGTGCAGGAGCCGGTGCTGTGTCGCGGTGACTATCAGGACGTGTTTGCGGAACAATGCCGGGAGCTGGGAATGTATATGGCGGCCAGCCTGGATGCCGGCCTGGTTTGACGTATTGATATTGGCGCCGTGGCGACACCCTGGGGTTAACCGGTCAGCAACGGGAACAACGGATGATCCATCGGTGCGCCGACGGCCAGTTCCTGATCCAGGCCGGGGAACGGGGGCGAGGTGGTCCAGGGGCGGGGCGCGTGGGTCATGTCGTCCCCCAGAAAACGCACTGAAAACGCCCGGCGTCGCTGCCCGCCGCTGACTCCGGCTGCGCCGTGCAGGGTCAGCATGTTGAAGAACACCGCATCGCCGGGTTCCAGCGCCCAGCTCAGAATGGTGTAGGCATCCCGGTTGGCTTCGATATCCGGCAGATCCTCCAGGCTCCCCTCGGGAAACCACTTGGCTTCGTTATCCATGAAGGTGCGCGGCATCAGCCAGGGGCCTTTATGGGACCCGGCGACAAACTCCAGACTGGCTTCGCGGGCTACCGGGTCCACTGGCAGCCACATGCTGACGTTTTGATGACCTTCCACATTGTAATAAGGCTGATCCTGATGCCAGGGCGTCCGCTGACGGGTGCCGGGCTCCTTGACCAGCAGGTGATCATGATACAGCCGCGCCTGGCGGCTGCCCATCAGTTTGGCAACCAGGTCACCAATGCCGGATTCGAAGATGAATTTCCGGTACGCGGCGTTCTCCTGCCAATTGCAGAAGTCTTCAAAAAACCAGCCCGGGTCGTCCGGCTGGCTTGCTACTTTGGCCCGCGGACTCGGGTTGTTGAGGTTTTCTTCAATGCCTTGCGCCAGCGCTGCGATCTGATGGGTGTTGAACAGACCGCGGATGCACACTGCTCCGTCCCGTTCGTACGCCTCGACAATCTCGGGAGTCACCAGGGAGGTCGCATCAACCGGTTGAGTCATAGAGCTATCTCCTTGCAGTCAGAGCGTCATGGCGGCGAACCAGCCAAACACGATCAGTGGAATATTGAAATGCAGGAATGTCGGCACCACCGTGTCCCAGATATGGTCGTGCTGGCGGTCCGCGTTCAGTCCGGCCGTGGGCCCCAGGGTGGAGTCCGAAGCCGGGGAGCCCGCATCGCCCAGAGCTGCCGCCGTGCCCACCAACGCTGTGGTTGCCAGCGGCGAAAAGCCAAAGCTCACACACAGGGGGACATAGATGGCAGCAATGATCGGAATGGTCGCAAACGAGGATCCAATCCCCATGGTGATGAACAGCCCAACCAACAGCATCACCAGGGCCGCCAGTGAGCGATTATCGCCGATCAAGTCCACCGAGTTTTGCACCAATTCGGGGATTTGACCAGTCGCTTTCATCACGCCCGCGAAACCGGCAGCTGCAATCATGATAAAGCCCACCATCGCCATCAACCGCATGCC
Source organism: Marinobacter sp. X15-166B (assembly GCF_001752365.1). GTDB lineage: Bacteria > Pseudomonadota > Gammaproteobacteria > Pseudomonadales > Oleiphilaceae > Marinobacter. The sequence goes on from NZ_MEIY01000001.1 coordinate 2,369,906, forward strand.
TTGGGTAAACACGCCGTCCTGCTCATCCCAACGGGTGATGCCGCTCACGGACAGCAGCGCGAAACCGGCCAGACCGCCGAAGATCATGGAGCCACTCCACAGCTGTACCACCAGGGCGACCACCAGCGCGGCAACAATGACGCCCAGCTGCCAGGTCTTGAGCGGGGCGCTGGAGGGCGCGTTGCCGCCTTGCTCCTGGCCATCGATAGGAAGGTCCTGATAGGTGCGCTTGTGGCGGTAACTGACGAAAATGGCGATCAATAAACCCAGCACCATGCCCGCCGCGGGAATCAGCATGGCCTTGGGGGGAGCGTCACGCCCGATCTGGAAATCGAGTGCCTGTCCGGCTTCGTTGACATTCCCCATCAGAATGTCGTTGAGAAAAATGGTACCGAAGCCGATGGGTGTGGTCATGTACATTACGGTGATACTGAAGGTGATGGCACAGGCAACGGCCCGGCGATCCAGATTCAGATGGTTCATCACCACCAACAACGGCGGCACCAGAATGGGGATGAAGGCGATATGCACCGGGATGATGGTGCCCGAGGCGAACCCGGCCAGAATCAGGCTGACGAACAGTCCCCAGGTCACCATCCGGGCATGGGCTTGGGTGTGGGTGCCACTCTGGAAGGTGTCGATGATGCGGGCGGAAAGTCGCTGGGTAATGCCCGTGCGCGATAACATCACTGCAAAAGCACCGAGGGTGGCGTAAGCCAGCGCCACTGTGGCACCGCCGCCCAGGCCATCGTTAAACGCGGCGACCACCTCTCCCGCAGGCAGGCCTGCGTACAGGCCACCAATCACGGAGGCCGCGATCAGCGCGAAAACAACGGACACCCGCATCAGGCTCAGGGTCACCATGATCAGTACGGACAGGATGATTGCATTCATGAATATCCCTTTTTTTGTTGGTCGTTGATTGGTCGGGATGACCGGTGCACTAAACTCGCCATCATCAAGGGGCGATATCAAAACACTCAGCGTACGCCGAATCAACTGTTTAGACGGCCGTTGTCAGGTTCGGGGTGGAAACCTGGCGTCGTTCACCGCCGGCCATGGCGCGGATCTTCGGACAACAGTTGCCCGGGAATGTTGTTAATGTATAGACAGCAAGCATTGGCGGACCCCCCCACCATAAAACCCAGTCCGTCAGGGTACGATTCCGCAGCAGGGGCTAGGCGGTGCCGATGTAGCGGCCGGGTCGTGCTGCCCGGCATTCGGGGCAGGGAATCACGGGGCAACAGCTGCCGGGGTCAGGTGTATAGACAGGTGTCACGCCTGCGCCCGCGGCGCTTTGTTGGCAGAAAGTGATCCGGGGGCGACAGTTGGGAAACCAGACTCTACAATGGCCGGCCTGAGTGCGCTTGCAGCGGAAGAATTCCACCGTGAAGCGCGCTATTCTCAGCCAAACCCTTTGTCGTTACAGGTCCGCATCTTGAAGTCACTGCCTCTGAACCAGCTATACAAAACCTGCGTGCTAAAAGACCTACCATTCAAAAGTACGCGCCAGCTTGAACCACTGGCCGAAATTGTGGGTCAGGATCGTGCCCGGGAGGCGGTCAGATTTGCACTGGCAATGCCCCACGGCGGCTACAACGTGTATGCCGTGGGCTGCAGCGGGCTGGGCAAGCGCACCATGATGCTGCGTTACCTGCAGCATCATGTCGACAAAAGTCATCAAAGTCACGACTGGTGTTATGTGGCCAATTTCGAGGAGCCCCGGGTGCCCCGGGTGCTCAAACTGCCGGCGGGCCAGGGTCATCAGTTAAAAAAGGACCTGGACCGGTTGATGGTGCGGCTGATGAAGGTCATTCCACAGACCTTCGACAGCGACAGTTTTCTGGAGCGGGCCGAGCAGCTCAAGGAGGAATACAGCAAGAAGCAGGAGGATGAGCTGGAAAAGGTGGCCCAGCAATCCAAACGCAAAAAAGTCCGGCTAACGGTCACCACCCCGGGGGGCTATCGGCTGGTCGCCATGAATGGCGATGAGCCGCACACCGTAGACAGCTTCGCCCAGCTTACCGACGCCCAGCGGGCCGAGTTTGAAGAAATCATCAACGGTCTGGAAAAACGGTTGCGGCAGGCACTGCGCAAAATTACGGATTGGGAGCAGGAGTACGCCGAGAAACAGCACGCCCTGAACCAGGAAACCCTGGAAGGCATTTCCGGCCATCAGCTGGATCAGCTGGTGGCCAAATACCAGGACCTGCCCGATGTGGTGGCTCATCTGGAGGCCGTGCGCAACGACCTGGTGGATAATCTTGATATCTTTCTGGAAGATAACGAAGAGCAGGCCGCCATGGCCTACGCGTCGCTGGACAAGAAAATGCCCCGTCGCTATCAGATCAATCTGCTGGTGCATCAGCAGGGCAACGAAGTGCCGGTGATTGTGGAAGACAACCCCACCTACCACAACCTGTTTGGCTATGTGGAAAGTGTGACCTATAAGGGTACCGTCTTCACCGATTTCTCGCTCATCCGTGGGGGCAGTCTGCACCGGGCAAACGGTGGCTACCTGCTGATGGACGCGGCCAAGGTGCTGGAGCAGCCCTTTGTATGGGAAGGCTTGAAACGGGCCCTGCGAGCCAAGACCATTCAGGTCAACTCGCTGGAGCGGGAGTTGACCCTGTCGGGAGCCATTTCCCTGGAGCCCGAGGTCATTCCGATGAGTGTCAAGCTGGTGTTGTTTGGCGATCGTGAAACCTGGTTGTTGCTGCAGGAGTACGATCCCGAGTTTGCGGAGCTGTTCCGGGTAACCGCCGATTTTGAGAACGAGATGCCGCGGACCCCGGAAAGCCAGTTGCTCTACGCCAAATTCATTGCCAGTCTGGTCAACGACAAAGGCTTGCTGCATTGCGATCAGAAGGCCGTTGCCCGGGTGATCGAACACAGTGCCCGCATGGCCGAGCATCAGGACCGGCTGTCGCTGCACGCCGCAGACATCAACGATGTACTCCGGGAGTCGGATTACTGGGCGCGTGAACAGGGTGCCAAGACCATCACCGCCCAACACGTGACTCAGGCGCTGGCCAGTGCCCGGCATCGCAACAGCCGCATCCGCGATCAATTGTACGAATCGGTGCGGGATGGCAGCACACTGGTGACCACCCGGGGCACGCGGGTGGGACAGGTCAATGCGCTGTCGGTGCTGTCGACGGGCGGGTTCGAGTTTGGCATGTCCAACCGGATCACCGCGACCACCTATTACGGTGACGGCGATATCATTGATATTGAAAGGGAAGTGAAGCTGGGTGGTGATATACACTCGAAGGGCGTGATGATACTGAGCGCCTGGCTGATGGCGCAATTTGCGGTGAACGGGCCGTTGCACCTGTCGGCGAGCATTGCGTTCGAGCAAAACTATGGCGAAGTGGATGGTGACAGCGCGTCTCTGGCAGAGCTCTGCGCCCTGGTGTCGGCGTTATCGGGCTGCCCGGTGCGCCAGGATCTGGCCATTACCGGCTCAGTCAACCAGTTTGGCGAGGTGCAACCCATTGGCGGTGCGAACGAAAAAGTGGAAGGTTTCTACCACACCTGCCAGATTACGGGTGCCACTCCCTCGCAAGGTGTTATTTTACCTGGCACCAATGTGCAAAATCTGATGCTCGACAGTGAGGTCGTGGAAGCCGTACGGACCGGCACTTTCGCGGTCTACGCCGTCACCACCGTGGAAGAGGCGGTGACTTTGCTGATGGATCGCCCGGCCGGGGTGGCCGACGCCAAGGGCCGTTATCCCGACGGCAGCGTCTTTGCCGCGATACAGCAGCGCTTGGAAGAACTGCGTGAACACGAGCGTCAGGAGCACGGGCACGACAGCAAAGACGCATCGGCGCACTGACCGGCGGCCAAAAAAACAGACAGAAGAATGGAGAATGAGACGATGAGTGGTATAGCCCAGATTGTGTATGTGGTGGAAGACGACGAGGCGGTACGCGACTCGCTGGAGCTGCTGTTACGGTCGGCGAACATGGCCACCCAGACCTACGACAACGCCAACGCGTTTTTGAGTGACTATTCCGAAGACATGGCCGGTTGTATCGTCCTGGATATCCGCATGCCGGGTATGGACGGTATGGAATTGCAGAAAAAGCTGAACGAACTGCACTCCATTCTACCGATCATATTTGTCACCGGTCACGGCGACGTGCCCATGGCGGTGGATGCGATGAAAGAAGGTGCGGTCGATTTCATCCAGAAACCGTACCGCGAAGAGGCGCTGCTGGAAAAAATTGAACAGGCGCTGAAACTGGACCAGAAACAGCGGGAAACCCTGAGTGAGAAGCAGGAAATTCTGCGCCGGGTGAACACCCTCACACCCCGCGAAACGGAAATCATGGGGCGCATGATTGCCGGGCAGGCCAACAAGGTCATTGCCATCGAGCTGGAGATCAGTCAGCGGACCGTCGAGATTCACCGTTCCCGGGTGATGCATAAGATGGGTACCCACTCTCTGGCGCATCTGGTGCGGATGGTGCTGTCCGTAAAGGACCGTATCGACTTGGAGTAAATGGCGGGTCATCATGCGTCCATGTTCCATATCTGGCCGTTAACTTATGACTGAAGATATCTGTGTGGATTCTGAGGGCACCGTCCTGCTGGTGGATGATAACCCTCAGAACCTCAAGGTTCTCTATGAGACCCTGAAAGACAAGGGATATCGCCTGCTCATTGCCAATGATGGCCACAAAGCACTTTCGCTGGCCCTGCGCGATCAACCGGAGGTCATCCTGCTCGACATCATGATGCCCGAGCTGGATGGCTACGAAGTGTGTGAGCGCCTCAAGGCCGACCCTCAGACCGCTGACAGTGCCGTGGTGTTCCTGTCGGCTCTGGACGAAATCGATGCCAAGATAAAGGGCTTCTCCCTGGGCGGGGCCGATTACATTTCCAAGCCGTTCCAGGCGGCTGAGGTGATCGCCCGTGTGCGCACCCATGCCCGGGTGGTGCGGCTGGAACGGGAGCTGCAGCAGCGCAATCGGCAGCTGCAGGGTGACCAGAGCCGGATTCTCAACGCCATCAGCGAAGGTATCTACGGCCTGGACGACGCGAGCAACATCATATTTGCCAACCCCGCTGCGGAGCAGATTGCCGGTGGCCGGGCCGATCAGTTGATCGGCCGCAACTTCTTCGAACTGCATTGCAACTGTGCGGGTAGCGACTCCGGGAGCGCCGGTGACCCCACCTCGTTGGTTTGTCAGCCGGGGGAGTACGATCATCGCCGCGGAGTGATGATGTACCGGCTGGATGGCTCGGTATTTGAAGCCGAGTACCGGTTAACACCGAAGTATGAAGGCGAAGAACTGGTGGGTGCGGTGGTGGTCTTCCGGGATATTACCACCGAGCTGGAAAACGAGCGGGCGCTGGAAGCCGCCCGGGATCTGGTGCAGGAGCAGCGCGACCAGCTGGCCCAGGCGTCCCGCCTGTCCACGCTGGGCGAATGGGCCGCCGGTTTTGCCCATGAAGTCAATCAGCCTCTGACGGCCATCACCAATTACGCCCGCGTTGCGACCCGCGTGTTGGCTGCAGACACCGTGGACAAGAGTCTGCTGCAGGAAACCCTGGGGAAAATCGAGGCGCAATCCCACCGTGCCAGCGAGGTGATTCGCCGCATCCGGCGGTTCGTCAAACAGCCCGCGTCCGGCAAGAGCCGGGTGTCAGTGGAAACCCTGCTGGACGACATCAGTCAGTTTGCCGAAGTGGATATCCGGCACAATAACGGCCGCCTGGTGGTCAATATCGCGGATGACATTCCCGACGTACTGGCGGATGCGGTGCAGGTGCAGCAGGTCGCGCTGAATCTGATCAGGAATGCCCTGGAAGCCACCCGCAGTGCCGGGGTTGAGGCACCGGTGGTGGTCAGTGCGTTTGTAGTGCGCCCCGGTTATGTGCGCTTCGATGTCACCGACAAGGGCATCGGACTGCCCGAGGACGCTGAGGAAAATCTGTTCCTGCCGTTTTACACCACCAAAGAGGATGGCATGGGGATCGGTTTGCCCATGTGCCGCTCGCTGATTCAGACCCAGGGTGGCGAGATCGGTTTTGAGCGTCCGGCCGAGCAGGGCACGCGGTTCTTTTTTACCCTGCCGGTGGCTGGTGCGGAAACCGGCTGACTAATTAAAAAAAGATTCAACAAAGCCGTTGACATCAAGGGGGCGATCTATATAATTCACCCCCGTTGACATCGCAGAGTTATCAACCAGATAGCACGGCCAGTCAGCACGGAGCGGTAGTTCAGTTGGTTAGAATACCGGCCTGTCACGCCGGGGGTCGCGGGTTCGAGTCCCGTCCGCTCCGCCATATTCGAAAAGCCCCAAGCTTATTGCAAGCTTGGGGCTTTTTTCGTTGCGCAGTTGGTCAGATTCAGGTGCCAATGGGGCGGTGCAGCCAGTGGCGTCATCATATTGTCATGCCTGGACGGGTATGCTGGCCGCACACTGCGCGGAGGCAAGACGAATGCTTGATTATGAAGAAGAGTTGCTGACCAGTCACGACGAGGACTACGACGACGATGAAGGGGTCTGCGACGCTACCGAGTTGTAGGTGCCCGTTGCCGGGTGAGGTCGGCGCGATGCCGGCCCGGGCTGGTGCCGAACCAGCGCTGATACGCCTTATGAAAGGCCGCCGGCCCCGAAAAACCCAACAGCCACGACACTTCCGACAGTGATAACGTGGTTTCCCGGATATAATCCTGCGCCAGATCTCGGCGGGCAAGGTCCAGTATCTGCCGGTAGCCGCTGCCTTCCTGTTGCAACTGCCGCTGCACCGTCCAGGGCGTCATCCCCAATTCTGCGGCAATGCTCTCCAGTCTGGGGGCGGAGCCTTGCAGAGCTTGTGCTACTTTTTCCTTGATCCGGTCTTGCAGGGTCCAACCTGAGCGGATGCGTCCGAGCGCCAGCTCGCAATCGGTTGTTAATTTTCGGTGCATGGCTGGCTGAGCGCTAACGGACGGATGACTGGCCAGGGACCGTGCCAAGGTGATGCCATTGTGCTTCGCGTTGAAGTGTACCGGGCACTGAAAAAAAGCTTCAAATTCCGCATCCAGCCCTTGCGACGGGTATTCAATCGCGACGGCCTGCAACACCCGGGTTGTGCCGGTGAGCGCGCGGACCAATTGCGTCCACGCCGCCAATACGGAATCCACCACGAAATAATTGAACCTGTTGTAGGGGCGGATGGAATAGAAGCGCGCCTCGCACAGGTCGGCGGACATGCTCGGGTGCCCGCGACTGTTGCGACTGGTCAACAAACTGTAGCGTATCAGGGTGGCCAGCGCTGCCCCCACGGTAGGCGCGCAGTGCGCGGCCAGTCCGGCCATGCCCAGGTCCACCGGGCGGGTCAGTCTGCCGGCGAGTAACCCCAGCGCCGGATCGCCGGTCAGGGCGATGGCCGCCTCACCCAACCGCATATAATGGGGAATGCTGATGCGCGCGTCAGGGGCCTGCAGCAGAGTCTGGCTGATGCCAAACTCTTGCCGCAACCCGCGATCCGTCTGGCCCGCTTGCCGAACGGCGCGGCACAGGACATCAACATACAAGATACTGATATCACCAAGGGTATTGCGGCGCTTGCCGGTGGTGTTGGGTTGGCTCATAGTGTCCGAATAGTTGTATCAGGATAATAGAATGTTATTTGAGGATATTGAGAGGGGCAAGCGGGCCGGTTACTTTAGAGCTATATCCAGATCTGTATCATCTGTTTCTCAGGAGAGTCCGTATGACCAACGCCGATGCGACGCCGGGCGTGTCCCGCTACCCCAATTTGCTTGAGCCGCTGGACCTTGGTTTTACCCGGTTGCGCAACCGGGTGCTGATGGGGTCCATGCACACGGGCTTGGAAGAGACCAAAAACGGTTTTGACCGTCTTGCCGCTTTTTATACCGAGCGGGTCCGGGGTGGGGTGGCGCTGATCGTGACCGGTGGGATCAGCCCCAACCCGGAAGGGGCGGTGTTTGCCGGGGCCGCCAAAATGGATTCCGAAGCCGAGTCAGATCAGCACAAGGTGATCACCGAGGCGGTTCATCAGGCGGGTGGTAAAATCTGCATGCAGATTCTGCACGCCGGCCGCTATGCTTATTCTCCGGCGCTGGTGGCGCCGTCTGCAGTGAAAGCACCGATCAACCCGTTCACCCCCAAGGAACTGGACGAGGCCGGCATCGAGGCCCAGATTCAGGCCTACGTGGATTGCGCGGCGCTAGCCCAGCGCGCCGGTTACGATGGTGTGGAGGTAATGGGTTCGGAAGGCTATTTCATTAACCAGTTCATTGTGGCCCACACCAACAAACGCACCGACCGCTGGGGCGGCAGCTATGCCAACCGCATCCGTCTGCCCCTGGAAATAGTCCGCCGGGTTCGGGAACGGGTCGGTGAAAACTTTATCATCATCTACCGACTGTCCATGCTGGATCTGATCGAGGACGGCAGCACCTGGCAGGAAGTCGTGCAGCTGGCCAAGGCTGTGGAAGAAGCCGGCGCCACGATCATCAATACCGGTATCGGTTGGCATGAGGCGCGGATTCCCACCATCGCTACCTCCGTACCCAGAGGTGCCTTCACCCAGGTGACCGCACAGCTCCGGGGGGCGGTAAGCATCCCGTTGGTCACCACCAACCGGATCAACATGCCCGAGGAAGCGGAGAATATTCTGGCGGCCGGCGAGGCCGATATGGTGTCCATGGCGCGGCCCTTCCTGGCGGATGCCGAGCTGGTCAACAAGGCCGCTGAGGGTCGCACTGATGAAATCAACACTTGCATCGGCTGCAATCAGGCATGCCTCGACCACACCTTCAATGGCAAGTTAACCTCCTGTCTGGTCAACCCGAGAGCCTGTCACGAAACCGAACTGACCTATGTGAAAACGGCGACCCCCAAAAAGCTGGCGGTGGTTGGTGCCGGCCCGGCGGGGCTGGCGTTTGCAACGGTGGCGGCCGAGCGTGGCCATCAGGTCACGCTGTTTGACAGCGCCAGCGAAATTGGCGGCCAGTTCAACGTGGCCAAGCTGATTCCCGGCAAGGAAGAGTTTTATGAAACTCTGCGTTATTTCCGGGTCATGCTCGACAAGCACAAGGTGACAGTACGGCTGGATACCCCCGTGGATGCAGCCCTGCTGACGGCCGGGGGGTTCGATGAGGTGGTGCTCGCCACCGGGGTGACACCGCGCACACCGGACATCGAGGGGGTCGATCACCCCAAAGTCATGGGGTACCTCGACGCCTTGCTGGGTCGCAGGCCCGTGGGTGAGACGGTGGCCGTCATTGGTGCCGGCGGCATCGGGTTCGATGTGTCCGAGTTTATAGTGCACCAGGGCAAGTCCGCCGCGCTGGATACCGCACAGTTTATGCGCGAGTGGGGGGTGGATCTGACGGTGGCCCACCGGGGCGGGGTCAAAGGGGTGCAGCCCGAGGTGCCGGCACCGGCGCGGAAGGTGTATTTGTTGCAACGCAGACCCACCAAGGTAGGCAAGGACCTGGGCAAAACCACCGGCTGGATTCACCGCGCGTCGCTGGCGCAACGCGATGTGCAAATGATTGCGGGGGTGACTTACCGCAAGATTGATGATGAAGGCCTGCACATCACCGTTACCCCCCGGGGGGCGGAGCAGGGTGAAGACCGGCTGCTGGCCGTGGACAGCGTCATCCTGTGTGCCGGTCAGGAACCCCGCCGGGATCTGCAGCAGGGTCTTGAGGCGGCGGGGCTCAGCGTGCATCTGATTGGCGGTGCCGATGTGGCCGCGGAGCTGGATGCCAAACGAGCCATCGATCAGGGCAGTCGGCTGGCGGCGGAACTTTAAGAGGTAATTGCATACTGCATTAGACAAGGGGCGTACTTTGTATGTTTAATAACGGTTCGCTGTAACCTCCGACGTTACAATTGGGTTTTAACGCCGCCAGGCAGTGCCAGGGAGTTGGTGATGGTATCTCCGGATCAAACGTCAGCAGGTCATTCCGCCATTTTCTTTATGGATGGCGCCCAGGTGTCACGGCAAATGAAAGTGCCGGATTTTGAAGCGTTCCTGGATGGCTACGTGGGCCTGTCCGATCTGGCGGATACCGACGTGCACGCCGCACTGGTGGAACTCGACAGCGAGTTGTACGTTGAGGCCCTGGTGCTCTTCCGGATCTGGTTTGACGAAGAAGGCCGGGCCGACAACCGCTGGAACTTGCCGATTGAGCGGCTGGTCAGGCAGGGAGCCAAAGGGCCGGATCTCGGGGCGGGGCCAATACGGCTGGTGTGCCGGAGTCTGTGCCCCGAACCCCGCTTTGTGAAACACATGTGGGACCCGGATATGAGGCCCGGAAGCAACACCTTCCAGGCCATTCGCAAGGCGGTCGCGGCCAACAGCCTGAAGTTTCCCCGGGTGGCCAGGGCGGACGATATTCCGGTGCTGGCCGTGCAGCCCAAGGCCCCGACGGAGCAGGACATAGACCGGGTGCGTATCGCCCGCATTCTCCGGGAACAGCGTCTGCGCATCAAAACCCTGAGCAACGTACCGGCCGACACCAAAGCAAAACTGGAACGGCAGCACCAGCAGGAATTGCAGGCCGAGCGCGACAAATACCTCCAGTTACAGCAGGAATACGAACGTCAGCGGGCGACCAGCGAACAGCTGAAAGACCGTCTGGCGGAGCGTAACGAACAGTACCTGGAGATGCAGAGGTCGCTGCAGACTGTGCAGGCGCAGCTGGAAGAAGCCCAGGACCATGCCGATCGGAACGCGAAGGCGGAAGTGGCTTTACTCCGCGAGCAGTTGGCGCGCAAGCAGCGTGAGCTGACGTTACGCGACGACCAGTTGGCGGCTCTTGAAAAAGAAAACCACGAACTGCGGCACCGCCCCCCCGTTGAAGACTCAATCACCGGGCATTTGCAGGCCAAAACAGTGTTTCTTGTGGCATACCATCCCGGAGTGGGGCATCTGACCCTGCCTTATGATGATCTTGATCGTTACTTTGCGAGTCCGCTGACCTACGCCTCCAACCACGCAGGGCTCTCCGAAGCGGTCTACCGGGAATGGCTGCAGCATTACGAAAACCCGGTATGTGGGCACCAGGAACCGAACGGAGAAGTCTGCCAGCACCCGATCATGCGCATCAGCCAGCCATCCGCATTCACGCCGGGAGTGAACGATCGGTGTGAGGATCACAGGGTGTCGCAGGATGCGGCTGCGGCCAATGGTCCGGCACCACAAACCACCGATTGATCTCTTCATAGCCGCGCCGGTCAGAGCGCGGTGTCATCTCGGCAAACAGTCTGGGCCGGCCGTCGCGGGCGATGTGTGTCAGAGCTGCGCGGGTGCTGGCCGCATCAGGTGCCGCCGTATGCTGATGACGGCTGAGCCACTCGGGCTTTATGAGCAGGGTCCAGTGGCGGGTGTCCAATTGCGTGACTTGCTGCAGGCGGACCCACCCGCCGCGGTCATGGCCAGGGTTGGCCCAGCCAGGTGGCCGGGCGGGGCCCGATTCAGGGCTGTGGGGGGAAAACAGCGTGCCGGGCTTGGCCAGTACTGAACGGATGGGGCCGTCCAGCCCGGCAGTATCCAGTGCGGCCCGGGTCTCCGGGCGTTCGGTCATGCGACACTGGTGCGTCAGCATGCGCTGGGTCTTGATGTCCAGCCGGTCCTGCGCGTTGGGGCCGTACCAGCGGGTGGTCTGGCCGTGAGACAAGCCAAGATAGAATTTGACCGCCACTTCATGGTGTTCCAGTTCCCCGGTGCGCCCGTTGCGGACAATGAAATCAAGCTCGCCGAGGGTGCGGCCATGGGTGTCGCGGATCGGGGTGTTGCGCAACAGGACCGGCCATTCGAGGATCTCGCTCAACAAAAAATGATACAGACTTTCAAAGTAATGCCCCAGCCGATGGCTGGCGCTTCGCGCCAGATGTTCCACCAGCGGGGCCGGGTTGCGGTCCAGCCGGTGCAGGCGGGTGTCGATGTCTGCCGGCAGTTCGCTGAATGCCGCAAACACCGGGCCGCAGTCAATCAGGGGCTGGGCATGACACAGCCAGTCCAGATGCCGGACAGCGGGGCTGTTCCAAAGTGGGCGAGTGCAGTTGGTCATGGCAAACCTGTTGTCGCGGTGTGAACCTGGCAGAACATTTTTCAGTAATGCGGCGTAATTCGTTAAGATGCCATTAACTGAGCCGGTTGAACACCGCAGGGGTGTGCTCAGGTCGAACCCACAGGCACGTTAGCAACGGGAATGTACATGGATCAATTCAAAAACATTGGCGTGATCGGTCGAATGGGTAGCGCAAAAGTGGTGGAATCACTGCGCGAACTGAAGCGATACCTCATCAGCAATGACTACCACGTCATCATCGAAGAAGAAACCGCAACCATGTTGCCCGGACACAGTTTGCAAGTTGCCAGCAAAAAACTATTGGGTGAAATTTGCGATCTGGTGATCGTGGTGGGTGGTGATGGCAGTTTGTTGGGGGCGGCCAGGGAGCTGGCCAAGTCCAAGATCCCGCTGTTGGGTGTCAATCGCGGGCGGCTGGGGTTTCTGACGGACATTGGCCCGGCGGAACTCGAAGAGAAACTCGGCAAGGTGCTGGCGGGGGATTACATTGAAGAGACCCGCTTCCTGCTCGACGGCTTTGTAGAGCGCAATGGCCAGCCGCTCGGATTTGGTACCGCCCTGAACGACGTGGTGTTGCACCCCGGTAAATCCACACGAATGATCGGCTTCGATTTGTTCATCGACGGCCACTTTGTCTACAGCCAGCGATCTGACGGACTGATTGTAGCGACCCCCACCGGCTCCACCGCCTATTCCCTGTCGGCGGGCGGCCCCATCATGCATCCGAAGCTGGATGCCATAGCGTTGGTACCGATGTTTCCGCACACCTTGAGCAGCCGCCCGATCGTGGTGGATGGCAAGAGTGAGATCAAACTGGTGGTGGGGGAAACCAATGAGACCTACCCCCAGATCAGTTTTGACGGGCAGATGAACATCTCCTGTGCGCCGGGCGACATCATCCGGATCACCAAAAAACCTTTCAAGATCCGGTTGATTCACCCAACAGATCACAACTTCTACGCCACCTGCCGGGACAAACTGGGCTGGGCGAGCGAGATAACAGCGGGTTAATAATGACAAGATACTCAGGAAAGCCCAGCCGGGGCTTTGATCTCATCGGCGACGTTCACGGATGCACCAACACCCTGATCCGCCTTCTGGAACAAATGGGGTATAAAAAAATCAACGGTGTGTACCAGCACGCCCGCCGTCAGGCGATCTTCGTGGGGGATATCATTGATCGCGGCCCGCGCATTCGTGAGGCTTTGCATCTGGTGCGGGACATGGTGGACCATGGTTCTGCCCGGGTCGTCATGGGCAACCACGAATACAATGCGTTGGGTTACTGCACCCGTACCCGCCCCGGTAGCAAGCAAAAATGGCTCCGTGACCGGAACCCGCGCCATGACCGGCTCATTCGTGAAACCCTGGACCAGTTTGCCCATCACCCCCAGGAGTGGAACGAGTTTCTGGACTGGTTTTACACCCTGCCGTTGTTCATCGAGGAAGAACACTTTCGGGTGGTGCACGCCTGCTGGGATGCGCAATTGATCCGGGAGTTCAAAAAGACCCAGGGGGGGGCCTGCATTGATGAGGACTTCCTGCATGCCTCGGCCGCCCTGGATTCCTTCGCCGGCCAGGTGATGGATACCTTGCTGCGGGGCACCGACCTGATGCTGCCCGAGGGCATGACCATCACCGGACGGGACGGCTACGTGCGCCGCTTTTTCCGCACCAAGTTCTGGGCCGACAACCCGCAGACATACGCCGATGTGGTGTTTCAGCCAGACCCCTTGCCCGAGGCCATCGCCCAGCGTCCGTTGAGCGACGCCGAGAAGGCCCAGCTGCTGACTTACCCGGCCACCGAATTGCCGGTGTTTGTCGGTCATTACTGGATGAGTGGCGAACCCGCGCCCATCGCTCCGAATGTGGCCTGTCTCGACTACAGCGCGGTCAAGTACGGCAAGCTGGTGGCTTACCGGATGGACGATGAGCGTGAACTGTCCAGGGACAAGTTTGTCTCAGTGGAGGTAGAACGACCGGGGCTGATCGAGTCTCCGCAAATGGAAGACAGCCTGAAGAGGTAAAAGGTGTATCGGGTCAAACAGATTGAAACGGGAGTGAACCTGGCCGGGTTCAGCCGGTGGCTGAGTCAGCAGGGGGTGGCACACCGCATCACTGTCGAAGGGAACTACCAGGTGCTGTGGCTGGAGCATGCCGACAACGCCGATCCGGTAACCGCGGCGCTGGAACGTTTCCTGGCGGAACCCGAACTGCGGGCCCGGGTGGAGGAGGTGGCTCATTCGCCGGTGTTTGTGGGGGGGCGCTGGCAGCCGGCCCCGAAGCATGCGCCGCTGGTGCTTGTTATAATCGCTCTGGCGGGGCTGCTCGCCTGGGTCACCGGGCTGGGCAGCAACATGGCGTCGGCGGCGCTGATGATGGTCGACCCCCGTTATTATGACTGGAGCACACTGCCTGCAAGGATGACCGCACTGGCGGACACCCTGGCCCGGGGCCAGATCTGGCGTCTGTTGTCACCGGACTTTCTGCATTTCAGCATGGCCCACATCATTTTCAACAGTGTCATGCTGTGGTTTCTGGGCAGCCAGGTGGAGTGGTTCGATGGCAAAAGCCGGGTGCTGGTGTTGTTTGTGGTGACCAGCCTGCTCGCCAACGGCCTGCAGTATATGGTATCGGGGCCGCTGTTCGGGGGGCTGTCCGGGGTGGTTTATGGCTTGTTGGGTTATTGCTGGCTCAGTCAGCAGCGCCGGGCCCGGTTTCATTTTCCGCCGGCCCTGGTCATTTTCTCGGTAGTATGGATGGTCATCGGCTTTACGCCTTTGCCCGAGTGGCTGGGAATCGGCCGGATGGCCAACGAAGCGCACCTCGGTGGGTTTGTGGCTGGTCTGCTGGTGGCTGTCTTGTGGGCACCGTCAGCCAGACGGAGGGATGCAGGACCATAAAAAAACCTCACCCGGAAGTGAGGCAAAAACAGGGCGTATACACGCCTGATGAGAGAGACCAAATGCTAACGACCGTTGTCATTTGGAGTGGTAATGATAATTGTTATCATTTGTGGTGGTCAAGCCCTTTTGCCGGGTTTATTCAATCAATGTGAAAGCCAGACAGGAACATAGGATGACGTACGAGGAACTGATCAAACGCCTCGACCCAGCGGTGTACCAAAGCCTCCGCAGAGCGGTTGAGCTGGGCAAATGGCCGGACGGTCGGCAGATATCGGCGGAACAGCGGGCCATCTGTATGGAAGCCGTGATTTACTACGAGCAAGAACACAATGTTCCCGAAACCCAGCGTGTGGGTTACCTTGACCGTACCAAAAGTGACGGTTCCAGTTGCGGTCCGGACGACGATACCGCGCCCATTCGTATTTTGAGCTGATGAGGGTTGACCTTGACTGCTGCTGTTGTTGATGTGTCCGGTCGGCTGACCAAAATGCCGGTGCAGGCCGGCCACCCCGTGGATTACACCCTGAAGATTGGTGATACCCGGGTGCCGCTGAATGATCTGGTGGGCTACGCCCTGCAACTGGATTTTGAGGGGGCGATTCGCTGCGTCCACTGTGACCGAGTGACCAAAAAAAGTTTCAACCAGGGATATTGTTACCCGTGCTTTCGCAAGTTGGCGGCCTGTGACTCCTGCATCATGAGTCCGGAAAAGTGTCATTACCACGAAGGTACCTGCCGCGAACCGGAGTGGGGCGAAACCCACTGCATGACGGAGCATGTCGTGTACCTGGCCAACTCGTCGGGGCTTAAGGTGGGAATTACCCGTGCCTCGCAAGTACCCACCCGCTGGATCGATCAGGGCGCGATTGCCGCCATTCCCATGCTGCGCGTGGCTACCCGGCAATTGTCCGGATTGGTGGAGGTGGCCTGTAAAGAATTTGTGGCCGATCGCACCAACTGGCGGGCGATGCTCCGGGGCGATGCCCCCGAACTGGATCTGGACGCTGAAAAAACCGCCTTGCTGGCGCGCATTCAGCCGCGGCTGGCGGAGCTGCGGCAGGCCTATGGTGACGACGCCATCCGCGAGGTGGACGAGGCCGGTTTAAGCCTCAGCTATCCGGTTGAGGTGTGGCCGGAGAAGGTCAGAACTCATAATCTGGACAAGACGCCGTCGGTGACCGGGGTGCTGCAGGGCATCAAGGGCCAGTATCTGCTGCTGGATACCGGCGTAATCAACATTCGTAAATACACCGCCTACCAGGTTCGCTTGCAGGTGTTTCCCTCGTCCTAGCGTGTGCAACCTGTTCATACCTGCACCACGCAGCCTGCGGTGTGGGTGGCAGGTCCGTTTTGGAGAATATTAATGCGTACCAATCAACCGAAGACCGTTTATCTGCGTGAATATGAGGTGCCCCCCTTTCTGGTGGATCATGTTGATCTGCGGTTCGAGTTGTTTGAGGAGGGCGCGCGGGTGCACAGCCGGCTCACGGTGCGTCGCAATCCGGCTTCTGCCGCCACCGCCACCACCCTCGAATTGGACGGCGACCGGCTGCAACTGGAGGCGGTGACCCTGAACGAGCGGCCGTTGCACGCTGCAGAGTACGAAGATCTCGGCCACGGGTTGCTGGTGCACGGGGTTCCGGACCGCTTTGTGCTGGGCGTGGTTACCTGGATCGAACCCCAGCACAATACCCGTCTGGAAGGCCTGTACCGTTCATCCGGCATGTTTTGCACCCAGTGCGAGGCGCAGGGTTTTCGTTGCATCACCTATTTCCCCGACCGGCCCGATGTCATGGCCCGCTACCGGACCCGGATTGAAGCCGACCGCAGCGTCTGTCCGGTGCTGCTGTCGAACGGCAACCCCGTTGAGCGCGGTGAGCTGGCGGATAACCGGCATTTCGTCACCTGGGAAGACCCCTTCCCCAAGCCGAGCTATCTGTTTGCCCTGGTGGCCGGGGATCTGGTGGAAAAAAATGACACCTACACCACCGGTTCGGGCCGGGATGTGGCGTTGCGCATGTATGTGGAGCCCCGCAACGCCGACAAGTGCGAGCACGCGCTGGAGTCCCTGAAACGGTCCATGCGCTGGGATGAAGAACGCTACGGCCGGGAGTACGATCTCGACATCTACATGATTGTTGCGGTCGACGATTTCAACATGGGCGCCATGGAAAACAAGGGGCTCAATATCTTCAACTCTTCCTGCGTATTGGCGAGCCCCGAGACCGCGACGGATGCGGCCTTCCAGCGCATCGAATCCATCGTCGCGCACGAATACTTCCATAACTGGTCGGGCAACCGGGTAACCTGTCGTGACTGGTTCCAGTTAAGTCTGAAAGAAGGCTTTACCGTCTTCCGCGACAGTCAGTTTTCTGCGGATATGGGGTCTGCCACGGTCAAACGTATAGAGGACGCCACGTTGATGCGGACCGCGCAGTTCGCCGAAGATGGCGGTCCCATGGCGCACCCGGTCAGACCGGAGTCCTATATGGAAATCTCCAACTTTTACACCCTGACCATCTACGAGAAGGGTGCGGAAGTGGTGCGCATGATCCACACCCTGCTGGGCCCCGAACTGTTCCGTAAGGGCAGTGATCTGTATTTCGACCGCCATGACGGCCAGGCGGTGACCACCGACGATTTCCTGCGCGCCATGGAAGATGTGAGCGGCCGGGATCTGACCCGGTTCCGGCTTTGGTACGAACAGGCTGGCACCCCGGTGGTTGCGGTCGAGGACGAGTACGACGAGGCCCAGCAGGTGTACCGCCTGACCCTGACGCAATCGATCCCGGATACGCCGGGCCAACACGCCAAACAACCGCACCACATTCCCTTTGCGGTGGGGCTGTTAGGCCATGACGGCGCAGATGTACCGCTGCGGTTAACGGCGGCGGCCGATGGGGGCACCGCGCCCCGGGTGCTCGAATTGACCGATGCACAGCAGACCTTCGAGTTCCATGGGGTGGCCGCGCGCCCGGTGCCGTCCTTGCTGCGCGGGTTCTCCGCACCGGTGCGGGTGCAATACCCATGGACCCGTGAACAGCTGCTGTTTCTGATGAGTCACGATGCCGATGGTTTTAACCGTTGGGACGCGGGCCAGCGTCTGGCGGTGGACGTGATTCAGTCGGTGCTGGCCACCGGTGCTGATGCCGGGGTGGATGAACGACTGGTCAGCGCCTACCGACGCCTGTTGAGCGACGTGGACCTGGATCAGGCATTGGTGGCGAAGATGCTGGAGCTGCCATCGGAAGCCTACCTGATCGAGTTGGCGGACCAGCCCGACGTGCAGGCGATTCATCAGGCCAGAATGTCAGTGCTGGACCGGGTGGCCAACGGCGTCCGCGATGAACTGATGGCCTGTTACGAACGACACTCAACCGCGGCCGGGTACGAATTGACGCCGGAGGCCATCGCGCGCCGCAGTCTGCGCAATACGGCGTTGAGCTGGTTGTTGCATATCGGCGATGAGCGGGGCCGAGCCTTGGCGGTGGAGCAATTCGACACAGCCAGCAATATGACCGACCGGCTGGGCGCCCTCAGGGCACTGGTAAATTCCCATTTTGATGCGGAGCGGGAACGGGCACTGGCGGAATTTTATCACCGCTGGCAGGCAGACCCCCTGGTCGTGGACCAGTGGTTCTCGGTGCAGGCCGCCAGTACCGGTGCTGTGGGCCGCCTGGAGGCGGTAACCGACCTGCTGCAGCATCCCGCGTTCGACTGGAAAAATCCCAATAAAATACGGGCGGTTCTGGGGGTGTTTGCCAATCAGAACCTGACCGAGTTTCATCGTCAGGATGGCGCCGGATACCGCTTCCTGGCGGAACAGGTCAAGCGACTGGATCGCAGCAATCCCCAGATAGCAGCCCGGCTGATTACCCCGTTGACCCGTTGGGCGAAGTTTGCGGACCGCCACGGGGTGCCGATGAAACAGGCCCTGCAAGGTGTGCGTGACCAGCAGGGGTTGTCGCCCGACTTGTACGAGGTGGTCCACAAAAGTTTGTCGGCGTAATGTGACCGCGGCGCAAAATCGCACTTTCGGTTGATGGAATCCGAATGGCCCTGGGATACCCTGAGCCCTAGTTGGTAGTTGAAGTGCAACAATAATCAAAAGCCTTCAAAGAGAGTTTGGACGCGCTAGGGTTCAGAAAATGAAAAATAAATATAATCTGTGGTTGTGCGGTTTTTTATGGCTGTTGCTGGTGTCGGGCGGGGTGCACGCAGCGGTTTCCAGCACCCAGGCGGCGCGCCTGGGCAAGGATCTGACGCCGTTTGGGTCACCGGTGGCCGGTAATGACGCGGGCACCATACCCGCGTGGACCGGAGGGCTGACCAGCCCACCGCCTGAATATGAAGGTCCCGGGCATCATCACCCGGACCCGTTCGCGGACGATGAAGTGCTGTTCACCATTGATGCCGGCAATGCCGATCGGTACCGGGACCAGCTGTCGGACGGCGTCATGGCGATGTTACAGACCTACCCGGAAACCTTCCGGGTTCCTGTATACGTGTCCCGGCGCACCCACGCCATCCCCGAGTGGGTGGCTGAAAACACCCGGAACAATGCAGTCAGCGCCCGCATAGTCGGCAAAGGCGAGGGCCTGTCGGGGGCCTACGGGGGGTATCCCTTCCCCATCCTGTCCGGCACTGACGAACAAAAAGCCTGGCAGACCATCTGGAATCATCTGACCCGCTGGCGGGGGGTGTCGGGGACCCGCCGTTCCAGTGAGGTGGCCGTCCGTGCCAATGGCAGTTATTCGCTGGTTACCTCCCAGCAGGAAGTGTTTTTCAACTACTACAACCCGGAAGGCAGCGAAGAAACACTCGATAATGTTATTTTTTACTACCTGTCTTTCACCCAATCGCCGCCCCGGCTGGCCGGGGGCGCGATCCTGGTTCATGAAACCCTCAATCAGATCATTAACCCCCGCAATGGCTGGGGGTATAACGCCGGCCAGCGCCGGGTGCGCCGCGCGCCCAATCTGGGCTACGATTCGCCCATCGCCGCCGCGGAAAACCTGCGCACGGCCGATGACACCGATATATTCAACGGCGCCCTCGACCGGTACGACTGGCACTACGAAGGTTTGCGGGAAATCTACCTTCCCTATAACAACTATGCGATTGGCCAGCAGGGGTTGCCTTACTCCGAAATTCTGGGCGCTACCCATGTCAACCCGGATTTTACCCGTTGGGAGTTGCATCGGGTCCATGTCGTCGAGGCGACCCTGAAGAGTGGTCAGCGTCACATCTACAGTAAACGGCGCTTTTATGTGGATGCCGACAGCTGGAATGTGCTCCTGATCGATCAGTACGATGGGCGCGGTGAGTTGTGGCGCGTCACCATGGGGTTGGCAAAAAACTACTATGAGTTGCCGGGGGTCTGGACCGCGCTGGATGTCTACCACGATCTGCAGGCCAGGCGCTATCACGTGCTCGGACTGGATACAGAAGAGCCCGGGACGCGGGTGTTTACCGCCGATGTTATGAACAAGCGTTATTTTTCGCCCGCTTCGCTGCGACGTCGAAGCGTGCGCTGAAGTTTTTCGAAGAGACAACATCAACCATAGGCAATCTGAATGGCTATACAATTCACAGACACCACGGTCGGTGCGCTCGTTCTGGGGCTGTCCCTGGTCGTTGCTGCGCCCGCCGCAGTTGCGCTCACGGATGCCCTCGACCGGCCGGCGAGAGCGACCGACCTGGCCCCTTCACACCTGTTGACCGATGCAAGCCGGGCCGGGGATCGTATTGTGGCGGCAGGTGAGCGCGGGCACATCATCTACAGTGACGATGGCGGAGCAGACTGGCATCAGGGCCAGGTGCCCGTGTCGGTTACCCTGACCGGGATTGACTTTCCCACAGCGGACACCGGCTGGGCAGTGGGCCACAGCGGGGTAGTGCTGAAATCCGAAGATGCGGGGCAGACCTGGGCCGTGCAGCTCACCGGAGTTGGCGCCGCTGAATTGGTCATTGCGGCTAAAACGGAACGCGCCGCCGAACTTGAACGGGAGATTGAGCAGGCGCCCGAGGCCGACAGGGAGGATCTGGAATG
This sequence comes from Marinobacter sp. X15-166B, assembly GCF_001752365.1. GTDB lineage: Bacteria > Pseudomonadota > Gammaproteobacteria > Pseudomonadales > Oleiphilaceae > Marinobacter. Next base: position 2,390,937 of record NZ_MEIY01000001.1, read on the forward strand.
GGCTCTGGATGATCTGTATTTTGCTCTGGAAAATCTTCAGGCCGATCTCGACGTGGGGCCGGTAAACCCCCTGTTGGATGTTTGGTTCGAAGACGACCGGCACGGGTTTGTGGTGGGTGCATATGGCATGATTCTGCGCACCAACGATGGCGGCGACAGCTGGCACGACTGGTCCGGGCATATCGAAAACGGCTCCGGCTTTCATCTGAACGCCATCACCCGGATAGCCGGCGGCGCTTTGGTGATCGTGGGTGAGGAAGGGCAGATTTTTGTGTCCACCGATCGCGGCGATACCTGGAGCAAACGGGACAGTCCCTATGAGGGATCATTGTTCGGAGTACTGGGGACCGACCGGGCGGAGGAAATACTGGTATTCGGGTTGCGCGGCCACATCTTTCAGTCAGCGGATCTGGGCGAGAGCTGGTCGGCAGTGCCCACGGATGCGTCCGCCACCCTGAACGGCGGTGCCTTGCTCGACGATGGCCGCATTGTTTTGGTGGGCAACGGCGGGGCCGTGCTGACCAGCAACCCCGAGCGCACCCGCTTCACGGTGAACTACCGTGGGGGCCGGGAGGGAGTGATGGCGGTGGTGCCTTTATCGGCCAACAAACTTTTGGTTATGGGCGAAAGCGGCGTCAAGCCGACCGACGCCCATGGCAATGACCTGTAAACACGCCCTGATGTGGCAACAACAGAACGATTATAAAAGGGGCAATTGAATGTCGAACCCGAAGCACGAGCAGGGCGAACCTCATCTGACCACGCCAAATGCCGGGCCGTTTCTGGAACGGTTTATATTCAGAAACCGTGCCCTGATCCTGGTCGGTTTTTTGTTTATAACGGTGTTTCTGGGCTACAACGCGGTAAAAATCCAACCGGACGCCAGCTTTGAGCGGATGATCCCGCTGGAGCACCCCTACATCGTCAATATGTTGGAGCACCGCGACGACCTGGAAAACCTCGGCAACTTTGTGCGTATCGCCGTAAAGGTCAAAGACGGCGATATCTTCACTCCGGAGTACATGGAAACCCTGCAGGAGGTCACCGACGAGGTTTTTTATCTGAACGGAGTGGATCGCTCGGGGCTCAAATCCCTGTGGACCCCCAATGTGCGCTGGGTGGAAGTTACCGAACAGGGATTTCAGGGAGGCACGGTCATTCCGGACGGCTACGACGGTTCCGCCGAGAGTCTGGAAGCGTTGCGGCAGAACATTCTGCGCTCCAACGAGGTGGGCCGCCTGATTTCGGACAACTTCCAGTCGACCATCGTGTACGCCCCCCTGTACGAGAAAAACCCGGAAACCGGTGAGCCGCTGGATTATGGCGAGTTTTCCCGTCAGCTGGAAGAAAAGGTGCGGGAGAAATACCAGCAGCAGAACCAGAATATTGAGGTGCACATCGTCGGTTTCGCCAAAAAGGTCGGTGACCTCATCGAAGGAATTGGCGCCATCGCCTGGTTTGCCGGCATCACCATACTGCTGACCACCATCCTCTTGTACGGCTATTCCCGATGCCTGGCAGGCACCTTTGTGCCGGTGTTTACCTCGATTGTGGCGGTGTTCTGGCAACTGGGTGCACTGCGGTTACTGGGCTACGGGCTGGACCCCTACTCGGTTCTGGTGCCCTTCCTGGTCTTTGCGATCGGCATCAGTCACGGTGTGCAGGTCGTTAATGCCATGGCACTGGAAGCGGCGAAAGGGTTCAACCCGGTGATGGCCGCGCGGCTGGCCTTCCGGGCACTGTACATTCCCGGCATGCTGGCGTTGATTTCAGATGCGTTTGGCTTCCTGACCTTGTTGTTCATCGAGATCGATGTGATCAAGGATCTGGCGGTGGCCGCAGGCCTGGGGGTGGCGATTGTCATCATCACCAACCTGGTGCTGCATCCGTTGATCATGTCGTACATCGGGATCACCCGGAACGGTATCCGCCACGTACAGAACCATGGCGAAAAGCAGGATCGCAAGTGGCGACTCATGTCCAATTTCGCTCATCCCAAAATTGCCCCGGTGTCATTGCTGATCGCGGCGATTGGCCTGGGTGTGGGGCTCTATTTCAAACAGGACCTGAAAGTAGGTGATCTGGACAAGGGCGCTCCGGAGCTGCGTGCAGACTCACGCTATAATCTGGATAACGCTTACCTGATTGAGAACTACTCCACCAGCGCCGATGTGCTGGTGGTCATGGTCAAAACCCCGGTAGAGCAGTGCACTCAGTACTCCGTGCTCACCGCCATGGACCGTCTGCAGTGGGAGTTGCAAAACACCCCCGGGGTGCAGTCCTCTGCCTCCCTGGCCAATGTGTCCAAGATCGTGACCAAAGCCTTGAACGAAGGTAACTGGAACTGGTACGAAATCTCCCGTAACCAGACCATCATCAACGCCTCGATCCGGGAAGCTCCGGCCGGGTTGATCAACACCGATTGCAGTCTCACGCCGGTGCTGGTGTTCCTCGAAGATCACAAAGCCGAAACCCTCAGCCGCGTGGTAGAGCGGGTAGAAGCGTTTGCTGCTGACACCAACGCAGAGGAACACAGGTTCCTGCTCGCGGCAGGGAATGCCGGGGTTGAGGCGGCGACCAACGAGGTGATTTCCAGCGCCAAGAACTGGATGCTGGTCTTTGTGTACAGTGTAGTCAGTCTCCTGTGCCTGCTCACCTTCCGTTCAGTGCGGGCGGTGTTGTGCATCGTTATCCCGCTGGGGCTGACTTCCGTCCTGGCCGAGGCCATCATGGCCATCTCGGGGATTGGCATCAAAGTGGCCACGCTGCCGGTCATTGCCCTTGGGGTCGGTATCGGTGTGGACTACGGCATTTACATCTACAGCAAGCTTGAAAAGTACCTGAAGGAAGGCAAAACGTTGCAGGAATCCTACTTCGAAACTCTGCGTTCCACCGGTAAGGCCGTTGCGTTTACCGGGGTGACGCTTGGGCTTGGGGTGATCACCTGGGTGTTTTCGCCCATCAAATTCCAGGCCGATATGGGCTTCTTGCTGTTCTTCATGTTCCTCTGGAACATGATTGGTTCCATCTGGCTGCTGCCCGCGCTGGCGCGGTTTGTGTTGAAGCCTGAAAAGATGCACGCCAGAGCCCTGGCGGACAAGTAGGGACTGAAAGTACAGGAAAAAAGGCCGAAAACAGATTTTTTGGCTTGCGTTCAACTGGTTAGGGGAAGTTTTTGCTTCCCTTACCAGAAAATTCGTCTATATTTTAAGGCGAGGCAAACGTGTGCCCGCGTCGCCAATGCGGGCCGGTGAAACGATAACGAATCATAAAAAAAGGAAGATCTCATGGCATTTCGGAAAAACCTCTCCGCAATAACTGTTGCAGCCGCATTGGGGCTGGGCGCGACCGCGGTATCGGCGCAGGAACAGCAATTCGTGACGATTGGTACCGGTGGTGTCACCGGTGTTTATTATCCTGCCGGCGGCGCCATTTGCCGACTGGTCAATATGGATCGCAAAGAGCACGGTATTCGCTGTTCGGTTGAGAGTACCGGGGGGTCCGTCTACAACCTGAACGCCATCCGCCAGGGTGAGCTGGATCTGGCGGTAGCCCAGTCCGACTGGCAGTATCACGCCTACAACGGCACCGACCAGTTCGAGAAAGACGGCGCCAATACCGATCTGCGCGCGGTATTCTCGATGCACCCGGAGCCCTTTACCGTGGTGGCGAGCAAGGGTTCCAACATCAACACCTTCGAAGACCTTGCCGGCAAACGGGTCTCGGTGGGTAACCCGGGGTCGGGCCAGCGGGCGACCGCCGAAACCCTGATGAAAGCGATGGGTTGGGATCTGGACAAGTTTTCACTGGCGGCGGAGCTCAAGGCGGCTGAGCAGTCTCAGGCCCTGTGTGACGGCAACATTGATGCCTTCTTCTATACCGTCGGGCACCCGTCCGGCGCCATCAAAGAAGCCACCACCTCCTGCGACAGCGTGTTGGTGACCGTCGAAAACAGCGCCACCCAAAAACTCATCGACGATAACCCATACTACCGCTCGGTCAAGATCCCCGGTGGCATGTACCGCGGTAACGACGAGGATGTCACCACCTTTGGGGTGGCGGCCACGTTTGTGACCTCGGCCAAAGTCCCCGACGAGGTGGTCTACGCGGTGGTCAAGGCTGTATTCGACAACTTCGACAGTTTTAAACGGTTGCATCCGGCCTTTGGTAACCTGACCAAAGAAGAAATGGTGGCGGATGCGCTGAGTGCGCCCCTGCATCCCGGTGCGGCCAAGTACTACAAGGAGCATGGCCTGATCGACTGATCGCGTTGCGGACAGGCAATGGTTTACCCAGCCATTGCCTGTTTGTTTTTATTACCACTTGGTATTGATGGGATGTGATTATGGCTGTTGGTAAAGCTCCTGCCGGTGGCGATGTTGATAAAGCAAAGCTAGCCGCGTTATTGCAGACCGAATCCGGCGGGCGGATCGCCACAGGGCCAGCAGGAATTATACTGTTTGTCGTGCCTTTGTGTTGGTCACTGTTCCAGTTGTGGATCGCTTCGCCCTTGCCGTTTATAGTCAATTTCGGCGTCTTCAATTCCACCGAAGCACGCTCTATCCATCTGGCGTTCGCCGTGTTCTTGTCCTTTGCCGCCTTCCCCATGATCAAGGGCAGGACCCTCAATCATGTGCCCGTATACGACTGGATTCTGGCGCTGGCCGCGGCCTTTGCCGCTTCTTACATTTATGTTTTTTATCGTGAAATCTCCACCCGTCCGGGAGCCCCCATCACTCAGGATCTGATTGTTGCTCTGGGAGGGCTGCTGCTGTTGCTGGAAGCAACCCGTCGGGCCCTGGGCTTGCCGCTGGCGATCGTCGCCGGGGTGTTCATCATCTATTCGGTGGGTGGCCCCTACATGCCCGACGTCATCTCCCACAAGGGGGCCAGTCTCGAGAAGCTGGCGTCCCATCAGTGGCTGGGGACCGAGGGGGTCTTCGGGGTGGCACTGGGTGTGTCCACCAGCTTTGTGTTTCTGTTCGTGCTGTTTGGCGCCATGCTCGAAAAAGCCGGTGCCGGCAACTACTTCATTAAGGTTGCCTACGCCATGCTCGGGCACATGCGCGGCGGCCCGGCCAAGGCGGCCGTGGTCGCCAGTGGCTTGAGCGGCATTATTTCCGGGTCGTCCATTGCCAATGTGGTCACCACCGGGACCTTCACCATTCCGCTGATGAAGCGGGTAGGGTTCCCCGCCGTGAAGTCGGGTGCTGTGGAGGTGGCGGCATCGACCAATGGTCAGCTGACGCCACCCATTATGGGAGCGGCCGCCTTCCTGATGGTGGAGTACGTCGGCATCCCCTATATCGAGGTAATCAAACACGCCATACTGCCAGCGCTCATTTCCTATGTGGCGCTGATTTATATTGTTCATCTCGAAGCCTGCAAGTTGAACATGCAAGGGGTGGAGCGTGTGCAGGCACCCACCCTGGCCCAGCGTATGCTGACCTGGGTGGTGCTCTTGATCGGGCTGTCGGTGCTGACCCTGGCGGTGTACTACGGCATTGGCTGGACCAAAGCGCTGCTGGGGGATGCCGCCATGTGGGTGCTGGGGCCGATCCTGCTGCTCATCTATATTTTCCTGGTGGGTTACGCCACACGTTTCCCGGAGTTGAAGGTCGACGACCCGGACCAGCCGATGGATACGTTGCCGGAGGTCGGGGTGACCGTCAAATCCGGTTTGTACTTCCTGTTGCCGGTGGTCGTGCTGGTCTGGTGTCTGACGGTGGAACGCTTCTCACCGCAGTTGTCGGCGTTTTGGGCGACGGTATTCATGATCTTTATCATTCTGACGCAGCGGCCGCTCAAGACGTTATTTCTGAAGCAGCAGGGCACCCTGGCCGCAATGCGTGAAGGCGGCCATGATCTGATCCGTTCGCTGGTGATCGGAGCACGCAACATGGTTGGCATTGGTGTTGCTACCGCCACGGCCGGCATTGTGGTGGGTACGGTAACCCTGACCGGTATCGGTCTGGTGATGACCGAGTTTGTGGAGTTCATTTCCGGCGGCAACCTGATGCTGATGCTGATCTTTACCGCCATCATCAGTCTGGTGCTGGGTATGGGCCTGCCGACCACAGCCAACTACATCGTGGTGTCCACCCTGATGGCTCCGGTGATTGTGACCCTGGGGGCACAGAACGGTTTGCTGGTGCCACTGATCGCGGTGCACATGTTTGTGTTTTATTTTGGCATTCTGGCGGATGATACACCGCCCGTTGGGCTGGCGGCTTACGCCGCCGCCGCCATCTCCGGGGCTGACCCGATCCGCACCGCCGTTCAGGGGTTTACCTACGATATCCGCACGGCCATTCTGCCGTTCATGTTTATCTTCAATACCCAGTTGCTGCTGATCGGTCTGACCGGCTGGTTTGATCTGTTGATCACGGTGTTCAGTGCGGTGACCGCCATGCTGGTGTTTTCCGCGGCGACCCAGGGGTACTGGCTCACCAGGAGCTACAAATGGGAAACCGGGCTCCTGTTGTTGATCACCTTCACCCTGTTCCGCCCGGGTTTCTGGTGGGACATGGTTTATCCCGCCACGGTCGAATACCCGGGCACTGAAATTGAGCAGCATATCGGCGACATACCCGCTAATGGCGACCTGGTGGTCAAAGCGTCCGGCATGTCTCTGGACGGTCGCGAGGTGTCCACCTTTGTGCGGGTGCCGTTGCCTCCCGCTGCCACCCCCAAGGCGCGCCTGATGGAGGCCGGTCTGGAGTTGCGCCAGGTGGAGGACCGCATGGTGGTTGATTTTGTCGGCTTCGGCAGTGCGGCGGAGAAAGCCGGTATCTATTTCGACTGGGTCATCGAGCAGGTGCAGGTCAGGCAGGAACGACCGCCGAAAGAACTGATGTTCATTCCTGCGTTGTTGCTGTTGGCCGCTTTGGCGTTCGGTCAGATCCGACGACGTCAAAAGCAGGCGCTCACCGCGCACCAGGCATGACCCGAAACACCCTCAAACTCGCCTTTGGGGGTGTTTTTGTTCGGGTTTTGCGCATGACACGCTTCCCCCTGCCTGTTAGAATCCGGCTCCTCAACGGACCGCGTCTGTATCGCGGCACACCGAAACCATGTGATCTTTGGTAGGGATCACCGCTGTAAGGAGTTCACCATGCCCGTAATTACTCTGCCTGACGGCAGTCACCGCAGCTTTGCCAATCCTGTTACCGTTCACGACGTGGCCGCCGACATCGGCGCCGGGCTTGCTAAAGCCGCCCTTGCCGGACGCGTCAACGGCACGCTGGTGGATACCAGCTATGAAATACAGGAAGACGCAGAACTGGCCATCATTACCGAGCGCGACGAAGACGGTGTCGATGTCATCCGTCACTCCACCGCGCATTTGCTGGCCATGGCCGTCAAAGAGCTGTTTCCTGGTGCCCAGGTGACCATCGGGCCGGTGATCGACAACGGTTTCTATTACGATTTCAAGTATGACCGGCCGTTCACCAACGAAGACCTCGGCCGCATTGAAAAGCGGATGGAAGAGTTGGCCAAACAGGATATCCCGGTGTCCCGTTCGGTGCTGTCCCGTGAGGAAGCGGTCGCCCTGTTTGACAGCATGGGTGAAGAGTACAAGGTCAAGATCATTCAGGACATTCCCGGTGACGAAGACCTGTCGTTTTACCGGCAGGGTGACTTCATCGACCTGTGCCGGGGGCCCCACGTGCCCAGTACCGGTAAACTGAAAGCCTTCAAGCTGACCAAGGTGGCCGGTGCCTATTGGCGCGGAGATACCGCCAACGAACAGTTGCAGCGGGTATACGGCACCGCCTGGGGCAGCAAGAAAGAACTGAAAGCCTACCTGCACCGGATCGAAGAAGCGGAAAAGCGTGATCACCGCAGAATCGGCAAAAAGCTGAACCTGTTTCACATGCAGGAAGAGGCACCGGGCATGGTGTTCTGGCACCCCGCTGGCTGGACCATTTACCAGACCATCGAGCAGTACATGCGCGACATCTTGCGCCGCCATGATTACCAGGAGATCAATACGCCTCAGGTGGTCTCCCGTGCCTTGTGGGAGCAGTCCGGTCATTGGGACAAATTTGCCGAGGGGATGTTCACCACCGAGTCGGAAAAACACGATTTCGCCATCAAGCCGATGAACTGCCCCTGTCACATTCAGGTGTTCAATCAGGGGTTGAAAAGTTACAAGGATCTGCCGCTGCGCTTGGCGGAGTTTGGCTCCTGTCACCGGAACGAGGCGTCCGGAGCCCTGCACGGGCTGATGCGGGTGCGCGGTTTTACCCAGGATGACGCGCACATCTTCTGTGAAGAAGGCGACATCCAGAAGGAAGTGTCCCGGTTTATTGATCTGCTGCATGAAGTCTACGCCGACTTCGGTTTTTCAAAAATCCTCTACAAGCTGTCGACCCGTCCGGAAAACCGCGTCGGTTCTGATGAAGTCTGGGACAAGTCCGAGGCTGCGCTGGAGGAGGCCCTCAATCGCGAAAGCGTCGAGTGGGAACTGTTGCCGGGCGAAGGTGCCTTTTATGGCCCCAAGATCGAGTTCTCTCTGGAGGATACCATCGGCCGGGTCTGGCAGTGTGGTACCATACAGGTCGACTTTTCCATGCCGGGGCGTTTGGGTGCCCAATACGTGGCGGACAATTCTGAACGGCGCACTCCGGTGATGCTGCATCGCGCGGTGCTTGGTTCGTTCGAGCGTTTCATCGGTATTCTGATTGAGGAATATGAAGGGGCTTTCCCCACCTGGCTGGCTCCGACACAGGTTGCGGTGTTGAATATTACCGACAATCAGGCAGAATACTGCGCAAGTTTGGCGAAAAAACTCGAGTCGCAGGGTTATAGGGTAAATGCTGACTTGAGAAACGAGAAGATCGGCTTTAAAATTCGTGAACATACAATTAATAAGGTTCCGTATCTGGTCGTTGCCGGCGACAAAGAAGTTGACGCCGGTACCGTTGCGGTGAGAACCCGCAAAGGTGAGGATCTGGGAACCATGACGCTGGAAGCGTTCGAGTCTTTGCTGGCCAAAGACGTTGAGCGCAAAGGCAAAATCGAGATGGAGAACTAACTATTAAACAGCGAACGAATCGGGGTGGGCGCGCGCCTCGTGCGCCAATCAATGAGAACATTCAAGCCACTGAAGTCCGCCTTATCGATGCCGAAGGCAATCAGGTCGGTGTAGTTTCGCTAGAGGATGCCATCAAACAGGCGGAAGAAGCTTCTCTGGATCTGGTTCAGGTTACCGATTCCGATCCGATCGTCTGTAAGATAATGGATTTCGGAAAGAAGGTCTTCGAAGAGAAGAAGGCCAAAGCAGCTGCCAGAAAGAAGCAAAAGCAGGTGCAGGTAAAAGAGCTTAAGTTCCGTCCAGGAACTGAAGAAGGGGATTATCAGGTAAAACTACGCAACCTGATACGTTTCCTTGAAAACGGGGATCGCGGCAAATTGACGATTCGATTCCGCGGACGTGAGATGGCCCACCAGGAAATCGGTATGCAGCTCATGAACCGGATCGAGGCGGATGTTGCTGAAATAGCTCAGGTCGAGCAACGGCCAAAAATGGAAGGCCGCCAGATGACCATGGTTGTCGCACCTCGTAAAAAGAAGTGATTCTGAACAGCATACCTATCCCCTGCGCACGCGGGGGATTTGTCGTTTCGGAACACAATCAAACTTAAAAAATGAATGCGGAGTTGTAGCAATGCCCAAGATGAAAACCAAAAGTGGAGCCGCCAAACGGTTTAAGAAAACCGCCAACGGATTCAAGCATAAGTCGTCCTTCACCAGTCACATTCTGACCAAGAAGAGCCCCAAGCGTAAGCGTCAGCTGCGTGCAACCAAAATGGTTGCCAAGGCCGATATTGCTTCCGTCAAATTGATGCTCGCGCGCTAAGCGCTCACTGGTTATTTAAGAAGGATTAGAGTATGCCTCGCATTAAACGTGGTGTGGTCGCACGCCGTCGTCATAAGAAGATTCTGAGTCAGGCCAAAGGTTACTACGGTGCCCGTAGCCGGGTTTTCCGCGTCGCCAAGCAGGCGGTCATCAAAGCCGGTCAGTACGCTTACCGCGACCGTCGTAATCGCAAGCGCGCGTTCCGTGCACTGTGGATTGCCCGGATCAACGCCGGTGCGCGCATGAATGGCCTGTCCTATAGCCGTCTGATTGCTGGCCTGAAAAAAGCCAATGTTGAAATCGATCGTAAGGTTCTGGCCGATCTGGCCATGAACGAGCAGCAGGCCTTTGCGGCCGTTGTTGAAAAGGCCAAAGCATCTTTGTGATCGCTTAGCTCTTTTATCGATATCTGATCGATTCGGGTGCCTGCGAGCGGGCGCCCGCTGATAGGGGAAGGGCGCGCTCTTCCCCTTTTTTTCGCCCCATTTAATGTTTCGGAGCAGGGTCAATGGAAAACCTGGAACAACTCGTTCAGGAAGGGCTGGCCGCCGTTGAAAAGGCCAACAGCCTGCAAATGCTGGATCAGGTACGCGTCGACTACCTCGGCAAAAAAGGCGTACTGACGCAGCAATTAAAATCGCTGGGTAAGTTGTCTCCGGAAGAGCGCCCTGCCGCCGGACAAAAAATTAACGACGCCAAGGCTCGGGTTCAGAATGCCATCACCGCCAGTCGTGCGGCGCTGGAAAAAGCCGCAATCGACCAGCAACTGGCCAGCGAGTCGATTGACGTGACCCTGCCGGGCCGTGGCCAGGATCTGGGTGGGCTGCATCCGGTGACCCGCACCTTGCAGCGCATAGAGGACTTTTTCAGCCGGGCCGGTTATACCGTCGAGCAGGGGCCCGAAATCGAAGACGAATACCACAATTTCGAAGCTCTCAACATCCCCGATCACCATCCCGCTCGGGCCATGCACGATACCTTCTATTTTAACCCGGGCACGGTGCTGCGCACCCATACATCACCCGTGCAGATTCGTACCATGGAAGCGGCCAAACCGCCATTCAGGATGATTTGCCCGGGCCGTGTGTACCGGTGTGATTCCGATATGACCCACACACCGATGTTTCACCAGATTGAAGGGCTGCTGGTGGACAGAAACGTCAGTTTCGCCGATCTGAAAAGCACCGTGGAAGAGTTTTTGCGGGTGTTCTTCGAGCGTGATGACCTCAAGGTCCGGTTCCGTCCCTCCTATTTTCCGTTCACCGAGCCTTCCGCAGAGGTGGATATCGAATGGGGTCGGGAAGCCGACGGCACCATCAAATGGCTGGAAATCATGGGGTGTGGCATGGTCCATCCCAAAGTGTTTGAGCATTGCGGCATCGATCCCGAAGAATATCGCGGATTTGCCTTCGGGTTGGGCGTAGAGCGAATGGCTATGCTCCGTTACGGCGTCAACGATCTGCGCATGTTTTTTGACAACGATCTGCGTTTTCTGCGGCAGTTCCGCTGAGCGTCTCCAAATTCCGTCTATACCGCTAAACCGTTTCAGAACAAGGCATACACCATGAAATTCAGTGAGCAGTGGCTCCGCGAGTGGGTTAACCCGGCGCTTGATACACAGGCATTGGTCGATCAAATCACCATGGCAGGGCTTGAAGTCGATGGCTTAGAGCCGGTCTCGGGCGAGTTCTCGGGGGTGATCGTGGGCGAGGTACTATCGGTAGAACCCCATCCGGACGCCGATAAGTTGCGGGTGTGTCAGGTCGCCGGTGGTGACGAGGTGGTGCAGGTTGTGTGTGGCGCCCCCAATGTCCGTGCGGGACAGAAAGTACCGTTTGCGGTCGTTGGCGCGACCCTTCCCGGCAACTTCAAAATCAAGAAGGCCAAACTGCGCGGCCAGGTTTCCCTGGGTATGCTGTGCTCCGAAACCGAATTGGGGTTGTCCGAGCGGGACGCCGGAATCATGGAGTTGCCGGAGGATGCGCCGGTGGGGCAGAGTCTGGTGGACTACCTGGGCCTGAACGATGTCACCATTGACGTGGACTTGACCCCGAACCGCAGCGACTGCCTGTCCATCCGTGGCCTGGCCCGGGAAGTAGCGGTGCTTAACCGGTTGCAGGTCGAGGCACCGCAGACCGCCCCCATTGCAGCCACTCACGGTGAGGTCATTGAAGTGACTGTTACCGCGCCGGAAGGCTGCCCCCGCTATCTGGGCCGGATCCTGAAAAATGTCGACCTGACGGTGCCGTCGCCGATGTGGATGCAGGAAAAGTTGCGCCGCTCAGGGATCCGCTCGATCGATGCGGCGGTGGATGTGACCAACTACGTCATGCTTGAGCTGGGCCAGCCCATGCATGCCTTTGACCGGGCCGAGCTCAAAGGCGGCATCGTGGTGCGCATGGCCAGGCCGGCCGAAACCCTGGTGCTGCTGGATGGCCAGGAAGTGACCCTGAGCGCGGATACCCTGGTCATTGCTGACCACGAAAAACCGGTCGCCATTGCCGGGGTGATGGGGGGCGAACATTCCGGTGTGAGTGAAACAACCCGCGACCTGGTGCTCGAGGCGGCGTATTTTGATCCCATCACGCTGGCCGGCAAGGCTCGCGAATACAGTCTGCATACCGATGCCTCCCATCGCTTCGAACGGGGTGTGGATTACCAACTTGCCCGCGATGCCATGGAACGGGCCACCGAGCTGCTGATGTCGATTGTCGGTGGTGAACCCGGCGAGATTGTGGACGTCACCAGTGAGCCGCATCTGCCACAAGCCACCCTGATCGATTTGCGGGCCCAACGCATCGCCGATGTTCTGGGGCTGGACATCGACCGCGCCACGGTGGAAGACATCCTGACCCGCCTCGGTCTGAGTATCGATCAGCCGCTGCCTGAGGGCTGGCGCATCCGGGTGCCGAGCTACCGGCCCGACCTGTCCATCGAGGTGGATCTGATCGAAGAAGTCGGGCGCGTTTACGGTTACGACAACCTGCCGGTGACCGAGCCCGTCGGCGCGCTGGCCCTGCGCGCGGATTCCGAAGCCGTGCGTCCGTTGTCAGCGGTACAGAGTTTCTTTGTGTCCCGGGGCTATCAGGAAGCCATCACCTACAGTTTCGTGGACCCCAAGGTACAGGCCCTGGTGGATCCGGACCGCGACGGCATCGCCCTGGCCAATCCGATCTCCGCCGATCTGTCGGTGATGCGCACCACCCTGTGGAGTGGTTTGCTGAAAACCGTTGCCCATAATCAAAACCGTCAGCAGCCCCGTATTCGTCTGTTCGAAAGCGGCTTGCGGTTTGTGCGCGAGGGCGATGACATTGAGCAGCGCCCCATGTTGAGCGGGGTGGTGGTGGGGCCCAACAGCCCGGAAAACTGGGCCAATGGCCGCCGTGACGCGGACTTTTTCGACACCAAAGGTGAGTTGGAAGCACTGTTCCAGTTGCTGGGTGTGCAGGTGGACTTCGCCAAAGGGGAACACCCGGCGTTGCACCCTGGGCAGACCGCGGAGCTGTTTCTGGCCGGGCAGTCGATCGGCTGGTTGGGCACGCTGCACCCACAAGTCCAGAAAAATCTGGAACTTAATGGCACGATTCTGCTGTTTGAGCTATTCTTGGATGCAGTTCTCTCGGGATATGTGCCTAATTTCAAAGAAATTTCAAAATTTCCTGAAGTTCGTCGAGATTTGGCTATTATTATTGAGAACGGAATCGCGTTTGCAGATGTTGAGCGTGTTGTCCGGCAACAAGCCGGCAATCATCTGACCGCGTTGCGTGCGTTTGATGTGTATGAAGGCCAGAGCGTGGGTGAAGGCAAGCGCAGTGTCGCCCTCAGTCTTTTCTGGCAGCATCCCGAGCGCACTCTCCATGAAGAAGAAGTGCACAAGCTGTTCAACGAGGTGATCACCGCACTGACTGAAGAGCTGGGGGCAACACTGAGGAGTTGATGAATGGCGGCTTTGACAAAAGCGGAAATGGCGGAACGCTTGTACGAAGAGCTTGGACTGAACAAGCGTGAAGCCAAAGAAATGGTAGAAGCTTTTTTCGATGAGATTCGGGGCGCTTTGAGTCATAACGAGCAGGTGAAATTGTCGGGCTTTGGCAACTTTGATTTGCGCGATAAAAAAGAGCGCCCTGGCCGTAACCCGAAAACCGGGGAAGAAATTCCGATCAGTGCCCGCCGGGTTGTGACATTCCGTCCGGGACAAAAACTTAAACAAAAAGTAGAAGCTTATGTTGGAACCGAGTAATAACAACGAGTTACCGACTATTCCGGGTAAGCGCTACTTCACGATTGGCGAGGTAGCGGAGCTGTGCGCCGTCAAGGCGCACGTGCTTCGCTACTGGGAACAGGAATTTCCCCAGCTGTCTCCGGTGAAGCGCCGCGGCAACCGTCGCTATTATCAGCGGGCGGACGTGCTGACTATCCGGCAGATTCGCAGCCTGCTGTACGATCAGGGCTATACCATTGGCGGCGCCAAGCAAAAGCTCGGCAGTGACGAAGCCAAGGAAGACACCTCCCAGTACCGGCAGTTGATCCGGCAGATGATCGCGGAACTTGAAGATGTTCTGGTGGTGCTGAATACGCCCACCCGGTGACGCCCTGACAGTGGTGAAATAAAAAACCGGAGCCTCAGGCTCCGGTTTTTTGTTGCAGGGCTGACGTCAGACGGGCCAGTTGCTCCGCCTGGGCTTCCAGCAGGCGGGCCGCGCCAGCGATGGCATCGTTTTTACTGATCGGCCCCGGGGCAATGGCAAAAAGGGCGGTAACGCCTGCCTGGTGCACCGCGTCCATGGGCCCGGCTCCAAGCTGGCCAGCCAGGCCAATCACCGGTACGCCGTAATTCTGCGCCAGACGGGCGACCCCTGTCGGCGTCTTGCCGGAAGCACTTTGCCCGTCGATTGCGCCTTCTGCGGTAATCACCAGATCGGCGTGCTGCATCTGGGCGTCCATACCCACCGCATTCATCACCAGCTCGATACCGGGTTGGAGGGTGGCGTTGAGAATCCCCGCCACGGTGCCGCCGAGCCCACCGGCCGCACCACTGCCCGCAAAACTGCTGATGTCGTACCCTTGCCGGGCCACGCACGACGCAAAGTGTCGCAGGTTATTGTCGAGGGTGTGCACATTATCCGGCGTGGCGCCCTTTTGCGGCCCGAAAACAGCTGCGGCGCCGTCAGCACCCAGCAGGGGGTTGGTCACGTCGCAGGCCACCACCAGCCGGATGCCGTCCAGGCAGGCTCGTGCCGCCCTGACGTCCACCTTGCTCAGGTAACGCAGCCCCGCGCCGCCGGGGGGGATCGGCCGCCCGTCGCGGTCCAGCAGTTGCGCCCCCAACGCCTGCAACAAACCGGCACCACCGTCGGTGGTGGCGCTGCCGCCCAGACAGACAATGAGGGTCTCAGGGCGGTGTTTCAGGGCCGCCATGATCAGCTCGCCGGTGCCGTAACTGGAGGCGGTCATGGCATTGCGGTCTGCTTCGGCCACACAATGCAGCCCGCTGGCTTCGGCCACCTCGACAATGGCGGTTTTTCCGTCGTCGATCAGTCCGTAGACAGCGTCCACCGGTGCCCCGGAGGGCCCGGAGACCCGGGCCTGATGAAGTGTGCCGCGCATCGCCCCCACCAGGGTTGTGGTCGTGCCTTCACCACCGTCCGCCAAAGGAATCTTCACCACCCGGTCAGCGGGTGCCCCCCGCAACCAGCCAGTCGCAATGGCGTCCGCGACCGTTTCGGCAGGCAGACACTCTTTGAACGAATCGGGGGCAATAATGACGCGCATGGAGTCTCCTCAGAGTGCTGCCAGTGAGACCAGCCACACCGCGGCAATTGTGACCAGACCCATCACCAGTGTAGCGGCTGTGTGGGAACGGTAGGCGGTGGCTACGTCCATTTTACTGAATTGGGCAACCACCCAGAAGTAGCTGTCGTTGGCATGGGAGACGGTCATGGCTCCGGCACCGACGGCCATGACCGTCAACACCCGACCCAAATCCGAATCGAGACCCAGTTGCGGGAGCAGCGGGGCGACCAGCGCGGAGGCGGTTACCAGCGCGACGGTTGATGAACCCTGGGCGGATTTGAGCGCAGCGGCCACGACGAAGGGCATCAACACGCCGAGCCCCAGGGTTGACAGGTTCTGACCCAGAAATTCGCCCAGCGGTGTCGCTGCCAGCACTGCGCCGAAGGCGCCACCCGCACCAGTAATCAAAATGATGGGGGCGGATACGGTCAGGCCTTTTTCGGTATGGCGGGCAAAAGCTTTCAGTTTGTCATCGTCCTGAATCAGCAACAACGCAAAGCCCAGGCCGATCAACAGGGCATTCAGCGGCTTGCCCAGGAAGTTCAGCAGCTCGTACACAAATCCGTCACCCAGAGGCGCGGTCGGGTAGTTGGCCACCGAACCCAGGCAAATCAACGCAATGGGAATAAATATGGGCGCAAAGGCCTGCCACGGGCGCGGCAATTCACCGTAGTGCTCTGTGCCTTCCTGATAGGCCTCTTCGGCAAACTCCAGTTCGGTGCTGGGCAGCTCCCTGGACACGTACGCCCAAACCAGCCCGGCCAGGGCCGCAATCAGCGCAAAACCGAAGCCCACCGCAATCACCAGCCCCAGGTTGTCTTCCAGACCCAGATTGCCGGCGGCGGCAATTGGCCCGGGTGTGGGTGGCACCAGTGTATGGGTCGCAAACAGACCGGTCGACAGTGCCACGGTCATCGCCACGGGTGACACGCTCAGGGTGCGGGTCACGGAGCGTTTCAGACTGTTGAGAATGACAAAACCGGAATCACAGAACACCGGAATGGCAACCATAAAGCCCACAATCGACATGGTCACGGTGGGAAACCTTTTGCCGAGGAATTTAATGATGGTCTCTGCCATAACAATGGCCGCGCCGGTGCGCTCCAGAATGACACCGATGATGGTACCGAGGACAATCACCAGACCGATGTAGCCGAGGATATTGCCAAATCCACCGCGAATGGTGGCTTCAATAGAGTTGATCGGCAGGCCAAAAGCAAATGCGGCGATGAACGATGCCAGCAACAGGGTGATGAAAGGGTTGAGACGCAACTTGCTGGTTGCGAACACAATGAACGCAATGACTGCGATCAAAACAATAACCATGTACATGGGGAGTCTCCGGCAACGCCTTAATTATTATTTTCCCGCGGGGGGAGCTGGTTCAAACGTACAGTTTAGAAGGTGGGGTCGGTTTCGTCGTTGGCCAAACGGCCTGACCTTCTACTGGCAGGGGGTCAGGGTTTGTGCGCTTGCACAAATGGCTGAGCGGGAGAAATGTCGCCGGAGTGAAGCGCCAACTGCAGACGAAGCAAGTCAGCGAGCCTGAAAGGTGATAATCCGGTGAGCTGTTCTATATTTTTCAGACGATAGCGGATGGTGTTGCGATGCAGGTGTAAGGTCGCGGCGCACTGCTGAATGTCCCCGTTGGACGAGATAAAAGACTGCAATGTGCGTATGTACAATTGCGCGCGAGGGTGCTCGTGCAGGGCCAGCAAGGGCTCTTGCAGCGCCTGTTGTTGCCAGCCTGGCTGCAGGCTTTGCCACAGAGTGGCCACCGGGTGATCGGAGTAGCGATAAACCCGCTGGTGTGGAGCGTTGTGGCGGCCGGTGGTCATGGTGGCACAGGCAGACTCGTAACCCGCCCGCAGATTGCCGGCGACATACTGGCCGGCGGCAATCGCCAGAGTGGGGAGTGTCGTCGCGGGCAGCAAGCGCTGTATCCGCGCCAGTGCCTGCGCTGTAACAGAACCTGGGTCGGACGTCCCGGGTAACCTTACCGGTACCAGCACCAACAGCCGTTGAGGGGCGGTCTGGGCGAGCAGCAAGCCTCGGTCGCTGTGTTCCAGCAGGCGCATCAGGGTAATAACGAAATCCGCACTGCCGGGTGGCCGGGCGGGTTCTACAATCAGGGCAACGCGGGGTTGATCCATATCCAGCCGAAGCTGATCGAGCCAGACCTGGGGCACAGCGCGGCCGCTGATCAGCGCCAGCAGGGTTTCTTCAACCTGGCGACGACGTTGCTGACCCAGTTCCAGCAGTGCTGACTGCTCCAGCATCAGCTCCGCGGTGACTTTCACCAGATCGGCAAACCGCAGCACCTTGTCGGGCTCACCGGAGATACCCACGACCGCCACCACCTGCTTGCTGACCATGATGGGCAGGTTAACGCCGGGCCGTACGCCGGGAAACTGATGGGCATTGTCCACGTCAACCGTCAACGGTTCGCCTTGCAGCGCCACCTGACGGGCACCCTGGTGAACTTCACCCACGCGCAACCGGTCGCCGGACGCAATGATCACCCCGTTTGGCGTCATCACGTTCACCGAGTGGCCAATCACCTGCATCGCCCGGTCGACAATGCGCTGAGCCGTGGTGTGATCGAGGGTCATCATGGCGATATGGCGCTCAAAAAATCAGTGAGAGGTTGTCGCCACCGAAGCGACCGGGTCAGGTCCGCTCAGCCCCCGCAATTACCGTCGGCAATAAGGGGGGGCGGATGCCTGCAGATTAACCGGTTGCTCAATCGTTGTCACTGGTGCCGGCTCCCGCACCCATACGGGAATCCTCAGAGGCTTCCACCAGTGTACGTATGGCCAGCACTTTGAGCCGTTCCCACAGTGCTTCGTCCACATCTATACCTTCAGACAGCGAACGCTCATACCAGGAGGTCATGGTGTCTCTGGTTTGCAGCAACAGGTCGTTCAAGGGCTCATCCGAATTCAGATTCGCCAGCAGATTGGCGTGGTTCGCCATGATCAGGGTGATACCGTCATTGGCTTCGGTCTCGTCCGGTACGGCATCCAGGCTGTACATGCAGATCTCGGGTTCGGTGTCGCCGGCTTTGAAACTCACCAGTATTTCGGTCAACGGTTCGTGGGCATTGCGCCAGAAGGCGGTCACATTCATGTTGCGGCGCGCTATGCGGGACAGATAGCCGACAATCAGCATGCGGTTATGGCAATGGCGAATCTTGGTGACGGACAGGCCCCGCGCCCGGCATTTGGCGTAGCCCAGCTCAATGGCCAGGCTGGCGTTCCCCAGGATGGTGCGTTTGCCCGCATCGACCACACAGACGTCGGCGTCCTGATAAATGATGGCAGGGGGTTGCGACGCATCTTCATTAAGCAGGAAGTCGAGTCCTTTTTTCAGCGCCTCAATGCCGTTCAGGCCATGGGCCTCCATCCAGGCCACCATGTCCGCCGCATCCATGGCGTCACCTTCCTGAAAACCGATGCCGCCAAACGCCTTGCGGGCCAGCCCCTGCAACTCGTTGAGTGAGACTTTCATCAGACGATGCTCCGAATGTGCCCGGGTTCAGGGTGGTTGTCCTGCAGAACCGGTTCAGCGGGAAAACTCCAGTCATCCAGCTCCGCGACACTCAGCGTGGCATCGTTCAGTTCATGCACCAGAGGCGCGCCCTGAAACAGGGTAATCCTGACCCAGCGTTCCGATTTGGGATCAAACCGGCCAGCACCGAAGAACGACAATTTGGTTCGCAGCAAATGCATGGGCTTCATGTCCCGGTGCCATAAATTGGCGCGAATCTCGCCGTAAGGCGTATCGGCCATGGTCTGAAGGCGGCGCACGCAGGATTTCTGCTCCGGGTGGGCCAGCAAAAATTCAACCACCATGGCGGTCGGGCAGTTCTGCAGAAACGCCACCAGTCTGTGGTAGCAGCGACAGAGGCGCGGTCCAATGGCCAGCGGCAGCTCTTTGTCCGCACCGGCTTCCTGGTGGCGGATGCCCAGTCTGGGTTCTTCCTTCTCCGCAGAGCGGTACCAGAACCAGTAATTATCAGCAGGGTCCTGTTCGGAATAGTTCAGGGCCCAGCCAAACTTGTCCTCGATCAGGGCTTTCAGGTGCTCCGCCTTCATGTCCGGCTTCAGGTCCATGGATTCCTGATATCCGAATTCATCGTCCAGGGTGTCGGTAAATTCCGGGTACAGCTCGATCAGCAGCGAATGGATCAATTCCTGTGCTTCCAGGGGGCAGTGCTGCAACGCCCAGGCGGTGAGTTGCCGGTACAAGTCACCGCTGGCCGGTGTTTGCTGCAGCCAGTCGATGATGGTCACCACAGCGGCTACCGTAGCCTGATTGCGGGCGGTTTGTGCAGCGTCCTCGGTGACGGTCTGCTGCAGATACACCCGGGCGCGGCGCAACAGCGCCAACAGCTGGTCCCGTTTGGGCGGACTCGCCGGCTGCTGCTGCGCGTATGCGAGCGCTCGTTCACGGCCGTATATCCATTGCTGGATCAGTTGCGGATGGTTGATCAGAAACGGCGCCATGCCCAGCCCGGTGGAGTTGCCAATGCCCAGATAGCGTTGCAGGTCGGGGTCGAGACTGACGGCGCGCTCCGGAGCCCGGGCCCGGGCAAGGTGGTTCAGTTGCTCGATGGAAAAATGGCGAAGCATATACACCGCACACATTTCCGCGGCAAACGGTCGGTTGAAATCCGGGTTGCCTTTCAGGCGGGCAAAATCGGCGATACCAAACTTGCCGTTGCCGTACACTGCGGTGGTGCGGTAGAGATAACCCACCGCCGTGAGCCAGGCCGGATCCGGCTGGCGGCCATCGGCGAGAGCGGTCACAAAGTGGCTGAAATTGCGCAGGCTTTTGTTGGCCCGGGACAACACCAGAACCCTGGGGTGCTGTCGGCCGGCTTCCTGCAAAGGAACATTGTCCGCCATATGGGCCAGCAGCGAGTCCTCAACCTCGCCGTCAACCAGCGCAAAGGTCAGGTCCCAGGCTTCCGCGATCACCCGGTCAGAGCGTGCCTCGGGGGGCAGTTCTCTGGAAAATATGACGCAGTGATAGCGGTTGGTGGGTGTGTTCAGGCGATAGATGGCGAGGCCGTGGCCATTGGCATCCAGATCAAACCGGGTGCGGGTGATCTGCCAGTGCTCTGTCAGCATCTTGCGGGTCAGTGAACGAACAAAGCTCAGCCTGCTCGCGTGCATGCTGCCCAAGCGGGCCAGGTCCATGACCAGGCTGGCGGGCCGCAGGCCATCGATGCGGGCGGTTGATACGACCGGGGTCATGGCGCTTCCTCTACTTTGCGACTGTCAGCAGGTTTGGGGGCAACCGGGGTGGCGATCAAACCCTGCTCCCTTGCCATGGCATAGGCCAGTTTCGGGCCCAGCCATAAGGACGGCAGCAGGATCAGCGAGACCGGTATGGCGGTAAGCACAATAAACTGTTGCAGCACGCTGATTTGACCGGCGCCCATGTACAACAGGATGGCCGCCATAACGGCCATGGTAATGCCCCAGAAGGCCCGTACAACGGTTTTGGGGCGGTCGTGCCCGGAGCTGACCACGGCAATGGCGTAGCTCATGGAGTCGCCGGTGGTGGCTACGAACACAGTGGTCAGCAACAGGATCGCCAGCGCCATCAGGGAGCCACCCGGCAGTGCCTGGGCGACCGTCAGTGTGGCGACATCAAACTGGAAGGTGTTCAGAGCTTCGGTGAGATCGATGGTGCCGTTCAGCTGATAGAAAATTCCCGAACCGCCCAGCAGGGTAAACCAGATGGTGGTGGCTATCGGGGCCATCACCGCCACCGCCAGAATCATTTCACGGATGCTGCGGCCGCGGGAGATGCGGGCCACAAAGATTGCCATCAGCGGGGCATAGCCCATGAACCAGGCAAAAAAGAACACCGTCCACCACTGCATCCACCAGTCCGGTGCCGTGCCGGCCGTCATGGTGGCCATTTCAACAAAAGAAGACAGGTATTGCCCGAACCCCTGAAAGTAGGTGTTGATGAGGAAGATGGTCGGCCCGAAGATGAAAATAACCGCGGCAACCGCCAGCGCCAGTAACACATTCAGTTGACTCAAGAGCTGAATGCCCCGATGTATGCCGGTCACCGCCGAGGTCACATAGACACAGGCCAGAATGACCAGAATGACCATCTGGGTGCCAATGCCATCCGAGAAGCCAAACAGTTGGTTGAACCCAAAGCTCACCTGGGTCGCCAGAAAACCAATGGGACCGACGGTTCCCGCGACCACCGCAATCACGCAGCAGGCATCAACCACGCTGCCGAACCAGCCGCCCATGACACGCTCACCAAACACCGGGTAGAGCAGGGTGCGCGGTTGCAAGGGTTTGCCCTGCACATAATGGCTGTGGGCAAAGACCACCGCGGCTAAGGTACCCAGCACCGCCCAGGCGAGAAAACCCCAATGCATGAAGGACTGGGCCATGGCCCCGGGAATGGCCTCTGCCGTGCCTGCTTCACTGCTGAAACTGGGCGGGGTGACGACAAAATGGTAAATGGGTTCACCTGCGGCAAAAAACACGCCGCCGCCGGCGAGCAGGGTGCACATGATAATGGCCAGCCATTTGAACGTGCTCATTTCCGGCTGATCCAGATTGCCGATCTTGGCCCGCGCCGCGGGGGTGCAGGCCAGCCCGATGGCAATAAAGAAGGTCATCATCAACAGGAGCTGAAAATAGGACCCGAAGACCTTGGCGGTCCAGGCGAATCCGGTACCGATCAAGCTGGCAATCCCGTCTAGGTCGAACAGGGACAACGCGACGAAGAGGACAATAAAACCCACGCTGAGCGTCAGTACAATGGGGTCCCCGAGGGTCTGGCGGTGTGCGTGGCTGGTGTTGTTGTTCATAGCGCGTCCCTTTTTATTCAAATTATTAACGTTGACGGTAGCCAGCGGCTAACTTTCTGCCGGTGTGCCCTGAGTTAACTGATGCAGCCAGTTACGCCCCATGATCTTTTCGATGTCGGTTACGGCAAACCCTTTTTGGCGCAAGCCACTGATCAGGTTGGGGAAGTCGCGGTTGTCGCGGAACCACTCCAGGGGCGCGGGCCAACCCGCGTTGCTTTTATTGCCTTCACCAAAATCCATTTCCTTGGACCAGCGCCCGTTGCGCATCCAATCCAGTACCGACTGTGGCTGGCCCTGGCAGAGGTCGGTGCCAATACCGATGTGGTCGACGCCCATCAGTTCGGCGGTATCCGCGACCATGTTACAAAAGCTCTCCAGAGTGCAATCGGGGCCGTCTTTCAGGTGGAAGGGGTACACACTAAAGCCTAGCAGCCCGCCACTGTCGGCGAGGGCTTTTAACACTTCGTCCGACTTGTTGCGTTTGGCCGGGTGAAAACTGGCAGGGTTGGCGTGGGAGATAATCACCGGCCGCCGGGACAGCTCGATGGCTTCCAGAGTGGAGCGCTCGGAACTGTGGGACATGTCGATGATCATGCCCACCCGGTTCATTTCTTCGATCACCTGCCGCCCAAAACGGGTGATGCCGGGGTCGTTGGCCTCGTAACACCCTGTCGCCAACAGACTCTGGTTGTTGTAGGTCAGCTGCATGATCAGCAGGCCGAGCCGGCGCATCACCGCGACCATATCAATATCGTCTTCGATGGGTGAGCAGTTCTGGGCTCCGAAGAACACCCCGACGCGGTTGCTGTCCCGCGCGCGTTCAATATCCGCCGGCTCATACACCGGCATGATCAGGTCGGCGTGCTGCTCGAAGCGGCGATGCCAGTCGCCGAAGCGCGACAGGGTCTCACGGGTGTTTTCGTGATACACCAGCGTGGCGTGCACGGCATTGACGCCACCCTCGCGCATCTGTTCAAAAATCTCCCGGGACCAGTTGGAGTATTGGAGCCCGTCTATGGTGAGCATGGGGTTGGTTGTCATGGCATCAGGCTCGCACGTAACAGGTTTTGACCACGGTATAAAACTCACGGGCGTACTGACCCTGTTCGCGGGGGCCAAAGCTGGAGTTTTTGCGACCGCCAAAGGGTACATGGTAGTCGGTGCCCGCCGTCGGCAGGTTAACCATCACACAGCCGGTTTCAGCGCGGGCCTTGAAATCGGACGCGATTTTCAGGGAGTTGGTGATGATGCCCGCCGTGAGCCCGTACTGGGTATCGTTCAGGGTCGCCAGAGCGGTTTCGTAATCGGGGACGCGAATCACGCAGGCAATGGGGCCGAAGATCTCCTCACGGTTAATGGCCATGTCGTTGGTGGTGTCGGTGAACAGGGCTGGCTGCATGTAGTAACCTTCGGTTTCGGCGTTGATCCGGGAGCCGCCAAACGCCAGCGTGGCGCCGTCTTGCTGAGCGCGGTCAATCCACTCCAGATTGGATGCCAGTTGTCGCTGGTCGGCGATGGGGCCGATCTGCACACCGTCCCGGAGGGCATGCCCCACGGTGGCTGATTCCAGGCGGGCTTTCAGGCGGGCGACGAACGCATCGTGTATGCCATCGGTCACAATCAGGCGGGACGAAGCGGTACACTTTTGGCCGGAACCCGAGTAGGCACCGTTGAATGCCGCTTCTACCGCCAGATCGAGATCCGCATCGTCGAGCACAATGAGGGCGTTCTTGGAGCCCATTTCCAGCTGGCATTTGACCAGGTTACCGGCGGTGGCCGCGGCCACCTGACGGCCCACTTCAAGGGAGCCGGTGAAGGTAATGGCGTCAATGTCGGGGCTGTTGATCAGGGTGTCACCGATTTGCGCTCCGGAGCCCATCACCAGATTGAAGGTGCCGGCAGGCAGATCCTGCTGGCTGATGATTTCGGTTAACGCCCAGGCGCTGGCGGGCACGAGGTTGGCGGGCTTGAACACCACTGCGTTGCCAAACGCCAGCGCCGGCGCAATCTTCCAGACGGCGGTGGCCATGGGGAAGTTCCAGGGGCTGATGATGCCCACCACCCCCAGGGGCTCCCGGCGGATGTCGATTTCCACCCCCGGGCGCACGGATTCGGCGCGCTCGTCAATCTGGCGTAACACCTCCGCAGCGTAGTAATGGAAAAACTGACCGGAGCGATACACTTCCCCTTTACCTTCCGCCAGAGGCTTGCCTTCTTCCCGGGACAAGAGTTCGCCCAGTTCGTCTTTACGGGCAATCAACTGGTCACCAATGGCCATCAGAATGTTGTAACGCTGCTCCAGACCACTGTTGCGCCATTCTGAAAAACCTTTTCTGGCGGCGCGGATCGCGTCCCGGGCCTGCTGCACGGTGGCCTGGTCGAATTCGCCCACACGGTCACTCACATCGGACGGGTTGATGTTGTTGATGCGGGTCTCGCCCGGGACCCACTGGCCATCGATAAAAAGCGGATGAGATTGGGACATGAAAGGCTCCTGATTAAATTTTAGGCATGGGCCGATGGTAGCCAAGGTGTCATAATAAATATAATCAATAATTAGGATTAAGCGGTAAGGTATATTTATCAGGAGGGAGGATGCTGCCAGAACTGAAGATTCAACAATTACGGTACATTGTGGCCATCGTCGACGAGGGCAGTTTTCATGGTGCGGCGCGACGTATGCACCGTTCCCAGCCGGCTCTGTCCATGGCGGTGCGCGAGCTGGAGCAACGGCTGGAGCAGGCGTTGTTCGAGCGCGGGTCGAAAACGGGGCTCACGCCTTTCGGTGCTTATTGCGTGCCCCGATTTCGCGAACTGCTCGGTATGCACGACCGCATCGCCCGGGACGTCAGTTTGCAGGCCGAGGGGCGGGAGGGCCACATCCACATCGCCGTCGTCCCCTCGGTCGCCAGCCGGGTCATGCCCGCGTTGCTGGCCGAGTTCATCACCCGTTTCCCGGGCCTGAACATCAACCTTCACGATGAAAACGCTGAGGCGGTGTGCAACATGGTGACCGCCGGTGAGGTGGAGCTGGGCATCACCAGCCTGTGGCAGAACAATGACAGCCTGGACTACAGTCATTTGTTTGCGGATGAAGTCGGGGTGGTCTGCCGGCAGGATCATCCGCTGGCGGCACAGCGCAGTCTGGGGTGGCGGGAGTTACAGGGGGAGAAGCTCATCCGCAACGGCACCTCCCGGCTGTTGCTCAACACCGCCGCCGCCAGTCTGGTGGAGAACAGCGAATTCTATATCTCCAATATGATCTCGTTGATCGCGATGCTGGAGGCGGGGGCGGGTGTCACCACTCTGCCGCAACTGGCTTTTCCGGAGCATCGTCCGGAATTACGGTTCATCCCGCTCCATGACCCTTCGGTTGTGCGCAGGATCGGTTTGGTGAAGGCCAGTCAACGCAGCCTGACCCCGGCCGCTCAGGCCATGGAGGCGTTTGTGCTGGACAAGATAAACGGCAGTCGCACGGATCAATCGGACGGGCGTACGTAGCCGCCGGGGACGCCTTTTTTGGCGAGCACCCATTGCCATAATTGCAGATCCCGGGCACGGAAGGCTCCGGCACAAGACAGCAGGTAATAGCGCCACATCCGGTGAAAGCGATCCCCCAGAGTGTCGCGGAATCGTGGCCAGGCCGCCTCGAAATTGGCGTGCCAGGCCATCAGTGTCTTGTCGTAATCGGCACCGAAATTTTGCAGATCTTCGACGATAAACCGGCCTTCGCAGGCATCGGCGATCTGGCGGATGGAGGGTAAGTCCCCGTTGGGGAAAATGTATTTTCCGGTCCAGGGGTCGGGCACGGTCGTGGTTTTGGCCTTGCCAATGGTGTGCAGCAGAAACAACCCGTCGTCGGTGAGGGCGTTGGCCGCGATGCGCAGAAATTCGTGATGATTCTTTCGGCCTACATGTTCAAACATACCGACACTGGCGATGCGGTCGTATTTGCCGTGCAGATCCCGGTAATCCTGCAGCCGGATCTCGATGGGGAGGCCTGCGTAATGCGCCTGTACCCAGTCGGCCTGGGCCTGGGAAACGGTTAACCCCACGCATTCGACGCCATAGTGTTCCGCCGCGTAGCCCATAAAACTGCCCCAGCCGCAGCCAATGTCCAGCACCCGCATACCCGCTTGCAGGCCCAGTTTGCGACAGATCAAATCCAGCTTTGCTTCCTGGGCGGCCGCCAGAGTGTCGGCCTTCTTCCAGTAGCCGCAACTGTAGGTCATCCGTGGATCAAGCATGGCCTGATAGAAATCGTTCCCCAGATCGTAATGGACTTTGGCCACCTCCCAGGCGCGTTTGCCCTGTTGCAGGTTGCGCAAAGTGGCGCTGAGAAAATAGATGAATTGCTGG
This sequence comes from Marinobacter sp. X15-166B, assembly GCF_001752365.1. Taxonomy (GTDB): domain Bacteria; phylum Pseudomonadota; class Gammaproteobacteria; order Pseudomonadales; family Oleiphilaceae; genus Marinobacter. Next base: position 2,417,807 of record NZ_MEIY01000001.1, read on the forward strand.
CGAGGTTTGAAATGGTGATTGAGCCGATGGCTTAGCAACCGGTAGAAAAACTCATCCAGCCGGTCGACGTCCCAGTCGCCGTCCATATAGGCTTCGCCGAACCCCAGGTTGCCCTTGGTTATGGCACGTTCGATCACCCCGGGGGCGTTGAGCCTGATATCCCAGGGGCGCTTGCCACCGATGTGGATGTCGGCTGTGGCCAGTAACCCGGAAATTGCACGGTGGAGCTCTGAATCGGATGCATCAGGGTCTGGCAGGGTTTGAGCATTATGGCTTCCAGTCATAATGGTTACTCCGCTGCGACGGATTCATACTAATTGTTGGACTATAGTGATCAGTTAGTCAAACCGCCGCGTGTCGCAGCGCCGATTCATAGACGAGCCGGAACAGGGGGAAGCATGAAATACATCTTCGAGGTTCGTATCCGCGAGGGCTACTCTGCCGAGGACTACGCGGACGCCTGGGTGCGTGCCAGTGAGCTGATTCAGCGGGCGCCGGGGGCGCGGGGCACGGAGTTGCACCGCAAAATCGGTGATCCGTATACCCTCATTGCGATTGCCCACTGGGACAGCAAGGCCAGCCGCGACGCCATGGAGTCGCAGCACAGCCCTGAAGTGGCGGCCATCATTCGCAGTGCGGCCCCGTTTTGCGAGATCCGCACGCTGGGCGAGTTTGAAGAGCCGGACTGGGTGGTGAAACCGCCCGCAGACCGGTGAAGGTTGAGGCGGTTATTATTGGCCGGGCCGGCTGGCTTACCAGTCGGTGACCGATTTCACCTCCAGGAACTCTTCCAGTCCCCAGACCCCGCCTTCCCGGCTGCCGTTCCCCGACTGCTTCATGCCCCCAAACGGGAAACCGGCGGAGCCGGATTTGCCGTTAATTTCCACCATCCCCGAGCGCAGCTGCCTTGCCACCCGGCGGGCCCTGTCTTTATCGGCGGTCTGGATGTAGTTGGTCAGTCCGTAGACGGTGTCGTTGGCCAGCCGGACCGCCTCTTCTTCGGTTTCAAACGGCGTGATCGCCAGCACCGGGCCGAAGATCTCCTCGCGCCAGAGGGTCATCTCGGGGGTGACATCCGCAAACACGGTCGGTTTGACAAAGTAGCCCCTGGCCAGTCCCTCGGGCCGGCCTTCGCCGCCGTGCAGCAGGGTCGCCCCTTCATCGATGCCCTGTTTGATCAGTGCCTGAATTTTCAGGAACTGCTGCTCGGACACGACCGGGCCTATGTGACGTCCTTCGCTGCCGGCCTGATCGACTTCGGTTTTCCTGGCAATCGCGGTGGCGGTCTCAACCGCCTGCTGGTAAACGGATTTTTCGACCAGCATCCGGGTGGGCGCGTTGCAGGACTGCCCCGAGTTGTTGAAACAGTGGCGTACACCACGGGTGACGGCCTTTTCGTCGGCATCCGCAAAGATGATGTTGGCGCCTTTACCGCCCAACTCCAGTCCCACCCGCTTCACGGTGTCTGCGGCTGCAATGGTGATGGCTTTGCCCGCCCGGGTTGAGCCGGTAAAACTGACCAGGTCGATATCCGGGTGACTGGACAGCTGGGTGCCAACGCCTTCACCGTCGCCATTGACCAGGTTGAACACCCCGGCGGGCAGATCCAGGCTGTCGATCATATCCGCCAGCAGCATGGCCGACAGGGGAGAAATCTCGGAAGGCTTGAGCACCACGGTGCAGCCTGCCGCCAGAGCCGCCGGCACTTTCAGCATGATCTGATTCATGGGCCAGTTCCACGGGGTGATCAGGGCACACACCCCCACCGGTTCGTGAATGATCAGGTTATCCGGTGCGTGGTCACCCAGCGGGTGTTCGAATTCGAACGCTTTCAGGGCGCGGATGGTGTTTTTCAGGTGCGTCGCGCCCGCGCCAACCTGGGCGGTGCGGGCCAGATTAATGGGTGCACCCATTTCCTGGCTGATGGTTTGCGCCATCTCTTCGGCGCGCTCGGTGTAGATCTCCAGCAAGCGCTCCAGCAGTTCGACACGGCGTGCTTTGGGGGTGGTTGACCAGGCCGGAAAGGCCTGTTTGGCCGCGCTGACCGCCCGGTTGGTGTCGGCTGCGGAACCCAAGGTAATCTGGGCAAACCCGGTTTCGTCGGACGGGTTGATTACATCCACCCGTTGGGTGCTTGCGGGTGTGACCCAGCCGCCGTCAATATAAAACTTGGTTGTATCCATGGTGCATCCACTCTTGTTATGAGGTTTGCACCATGATAACAGACTCATGCCCCCACCTCGCCACCCGTGCCGATGTTTCAGCCCGGGTGGCGAGGGGATGGGCAAGACAATTCAGTTGGCAGGCTGAGGGTTCGGAACCGCCTGCCGGAAGGGGTTACAGCAAGCCGTTGTCTTCAAGAAAGTTACGGGCGACCACTTCGATCGGCTGGCGCTCGACGTCCACGCTGGCGTTGAGGGCCGCCATGGACTGATCGTCCAGCAAGGCGGAGAGGGCGTTCATCTGCTCGGCGAGTTGTGGGTGCTTCTCGAGCGTCTCCTGTCGGACCACCGGGGTCATGGCATAGGCGGGGAAGAACCCCTGGTCGTCTTCGAGTACATGAAAATTGAAGGCCGGAATGCGGCCATCGGTCGCAAAGACCAGACCTACATCCACGTCGCCGTTACGCAGCGCCTGGTAGACCAGCCCCGACTCCATGCGTTTGACATGGCGGCGGCTGACGCGGAAATCGTAGGTTTTCTGCAAGGGCGACCAGCCATCGTCGCGGGCATAAAATTCAGCGTTCACGGCAAAGGTCAGATCGGTGCCGGCGTTGATGGCCTCGGCAAGGTCGGAGAGGGAGGTGATGCCGGTTTCCTCGACGGTTTCTTCGCGGATGGCCAGGGCGTAGGTGTTATTGGCCCGGGAAGGGTTCAGCCAGACGAGGTTTTTGTCCGCATCCAGGGCTTTGATCCGTTTGTAACTCTCTTCCGGATTGAGGACTTCGGCGACGTCGCGGTAAACGAACAGCGCGGTGCCCGTGTACTCCCAGTACAGATCGATTTGACCGCTTTCCTGGGCGCGCCGCAATACCGCAGAACCCATGCCGTCGCGCTGGTTGACCTCATAGCCCAGTCCTTCCAGGTATTGGCTGGTCATGCTGGCCATGATCAGTTGTTCGGTGAAGCCTTTGCCACCGACGACAACCGCTTCAGCCTGGGCGGTGGTGGCGATTGCGCCGGCCAGGATCAGCCCACTGAGAAATGTTAACAGACGTTTCATAGATGTTACTCCTGGTTTTGGTTTGAATTGTTACTGCCATTACGGGGAGCTGGCCCTGTTGCCAGAGTGCAGCGTCATCAAGCCCGGTCGGGGTTGACCCCCCGTTGAATCATTAAAAACGCCGCGACCGCAATGCAGGCGTCCACCAGGACCGCCAACAGGGCCGTCGGAATGGCGCCGGCAAGCATCATGACCGGATCAAACAGATCGATGCCGGTAAAAATCAGTTCCCCCAGTCCGCCCCCGCCGATCAGAAACGCCAGTGGCACTGTCCCCACGTTAAGAACCAGCGCCGTGCGGATGCCGGCAAAGATCACGTACAGAGCGTTGGGCAGTTCCACCCGAAAGAGACGCTGCATGGGAGACATGCCGATGCCCGCGGCCGCTTCCAGCAGGGCCGGGTCGACGCCCCGGAGTCCGGTGTAGGTGTTGCGCACAATAGGTAACAGGGTGGCAACAAACAGCGCGAACACCGACGGCACCGTGCCGATACCGAGAAAACTCATGGCCAGTGCCAGCACCGCCAGCGTGGGTATGGTGGTACCGATGTTAAACACCTGCATGACGGTTTCGGCCCAGCGCTCCATGCTGGGGCGCGACAACACAATGCCCACCGGGATAGCGACCAGAATGGCGAGCCCGCCAGACACCGCCGTCAGCCACAGGTGCTGACCCATCAGGTACTGCACATCGGGTATATAAAACAGAAAGTCGTCGATGACACCGCTGGATTGCCCCCAGGCACCGGCAAAGAAGATCGCCACCAGTACCAGCGCGCGCAGGGCCATATTCAGGCTCTGGATGGGCATCGCGTCACTCCTCGACCGGGGTGGAAGAATGATGGCTGCCATTTTCCTGGGAACGGAAGCGCGCGCCCAGGTGATGCGTCATGGCCCGCTGGCTGATCTGCCCGCGCACCCGACCTTCGGCATCCACACAGGGCAGCCACACGGTGTCCTTGGCGAACATCAGCGCGGCAGCCTTGTGCAGATTGTCGTCCAGCTCAATGGTGGCGGGCACGTTCTGCAGGTGATCTCCGCAAAAACCGCGGGTGGTGCGGGCCACGGCACGGGAGACCATGCCCACCGGTTGGTGCCGGTTGTTCACTACCAGGATCGAGAGCTGATAACCGAAATCGTCCATGCGTTTTAACGCCGTTTCAAGGCTGTCGTCGGGGGTGACCGTCCCGATGTTGTCACTGACCACTTCCCGTACCTTGACCAGGCTCAACCGCTTGAAGGCGCGATCCTCACCGAGGAAGGACTCGATGAACGTATTCCGGGGCGCCGCCAGCAGGTCGTCCGGGGTGTCGTACTGCACCAGATGTCCCTTGCGGAATACGGCGATGCGATCGCCCATCTTGATCGCTTCGTCGATGTCGTGGCTGACAAACATGATGGTTTTCTTGAGCTGCTCCTGCATGATGAGAAACTCATCCTGGATGGTCGCCCGATTGATGGGGTCGATGGCACCGAAAGGCTCATCCATCAGCATCACCGGGGGATCAGCGGCCAGGGCCCGGGCGACGCCAATGCGTTGCTGCTGACCGCCGGACAGTTCACTGGGGTAGCGGTTAAGAAAACTGTCGGGTTCCATGCTGATCATCGCCATCAATTCCCGGGCGCGCTCCTTGTACTTGGCCGGGTCCCAGCCCAACAGCTTGGGCACGATGGTGATGTTCTCTTCGATGGTCATGTTGGGGAACAGGCCAATCTGCTGGATTACATAACCAATGCCGCGGCGCAACTCCTCCAGATTCATGTTCAGCGCGTCTTCGCCGTTGATGAAGACCTTGCCGGAAGTGGGTTGGACGATGCGGTTGATCATCTTCAGGATCGTGGTTTTGCCGCACCCGGAGGGGCCGAGCAGGATGCAGATTTCGCCGGGAGGAACTTCCAGGCTGATCCGGTCGGCGGCAACCACAGCCCCTTTGGGGGTGTCGAAAACCTTGGTCAGATTATCGAGTCGAATCATGCAGAAAACCTTGTGTAGTGGGTGATGGCTCAGGCGTTGGCGTCCAGGCGCTCAGCCTGTCTCGGTGTCAGATACTTTTGCAGCGCCAGCAGGGTGTAGTCGACGATGATCGCCAACAGGCTGACGGCCACTGCGCCAACAATGAGTTGGCGCGGATCCGACTGGGAGATTCCCCGGCTGATGAAGGTGCCCAGGCCGCCGGCGCCGATGTAGGTGGCAATGGTCATTACCCCGATGTTGAGAACCACCGCAGTCCGCACCCCGGCCATGATCACCGGCACGGCCAGCGGAATTTCCACCAGGCGCAGGCGTTGATAGTGATTCATGCCGATGCCGCGGGCGGCCTCCCGCAGCGCCGGGTCAACGTCGTTAATGGCGGTATAGGTGTTGCGGATAATCGGCAGCTGGGAATACAGCAACACGGCGATCACCGCCGGCAGGTAGCCGATACCGTGACCAATCAGCGACAGGATCGGAATCATGATCCCGAACAGGGCGATGGACGGGATGGTGACGATGATCGAGGCGGCATAGAGCACCCGTCGCGCGACCCGTTCGTTTCTGGTAATGGCAATGCCAATGGGAACGCCGGTCAGAGTGGCGATGCCAACGGCGACGCCGACCAGAGCGATGTGTTCAAGGGTTCGGGTGATCAACAGATCCAGATTGTCGAGTGCGAACTGAAGCAGCTCCAAAGTGGTTTCTCCTTGTGAGCCCGCTCTGTTTACTGGTGGGCCGGGTACTGAAAAACGTAGCGCCGCTGCCGGGGCCCAAGGGACAGGGCGAGAAACGGAGGGGCAGCGAATGCCGGTTATATTATAACAGAACAAAGAGTTGTTTTCTTTGCAGGCCGGATGGGGCCGGTTGGGTAAAGCGTCGGGGGCCTGGAGCAACAAAAGAAAAAGGGCACACCCGAAGGTGTACCCTTTTCGTCATCAATTGGTCGGGACGGCAGGATTTGAACCTGCGACCCTCTGCACCCCATGCAGATGCGCTACCAAGCTGCGCTACGCCCCGATTCGCTAATCAGCACTCCGTGGTTGAAAAAGCCGTGCTTTTCTGGAGTCCTGCTAAAGATATGTATCTTCAGTGGCTTAGCGGGAGCGAATACTACACGAGAGCTTTCCCAAAAGAAACACCTAAATCCAAAAATCAGCGTAATTTTGTTTCCCGCAACTCGGCGACAAACCGGGGCGGGGCAAAACTGGCGGCGTCGGCGGCGCTCCAGTAGCGGTCAAATACACCGATCCCCGTTGTATTTCCGGCCAGCAGTGCACCGGGTTCCAGGAACTCGTACAGGTCCATGTAAGTGCGGGCGTCCGTCCGGGACACCCGGCGGAGGATATGTTCCGGGCCGAGTTGAGACGGGTGGGACAGCCCGGCAGCCCCCAGCAGGTTGCTCAGCGCCGCCACCGTGTTGTGGTGGAAGTGATAGACCCGTTGGCTTTTGTCTCGCACATCCAGTTTGCCACTGCGGCTGACGTCCTGGGTGGCAATACCACTGGGGCACTTGCCACTGTGGCAGTTGAGGGCCTGAATGCAGCCCAGGGAGAACATATAGCCACGGGCCGAGTTGCACCAGTCCGCCCCGAGGGCGAGGGTGCGGGCCATGTCGAAAGCCGAGGTGATTTTGCCGGCGGCACCAATGGCGATGTCGTCCCGCAAATTCGTGCCAACCAGCGTGTTGTGCACCAGCAACAGGGCTTCCGTCAAAGGCATACCCAGCCGATTGATGAATTCCAGGGGCGCCGCACCGGTGCCCCCTTCACCGCCGTCCACCACAATGAAATCCGGAGTGATGCGGGTGTCCAGCATGGCTTTGACGATGGCAAACCATTCCCACGGGTGGCCGATGGCCAGTTTAAAACCGACCGGTTTGTCCCCGGACAGGGTGCGCAGGCGTGCAATGAAGGCGAGCAACCCGAGGGGGGTGTCAAAGGCGGAGTGGCGCGCGGGCGAAACCACGTCCCGACCCACCGGCACCCCGCGGGCTTCGGCGATTTCGGGGGTGACCTTGGCGCCGGGCAAGATGCCCCCGTGTCCGGGTTTGGCTCCCTGAGATAGTTTGATCTCTATCATTTTTACCTGCTCCAGGGTGGCGTTCCGGACAAAGTTCTGTTCACTGAACGAACCGTCCGGGTTGCGGCAGCCAAAGTAGCCGGAACCAATTTCCCAGACCAGATCCCCGCCGGGTTGGCGGTGGTACCGGGAGATCGAGCCTTCCCCGGTGTCGTGGTAGAAACCACCCTGTCGGGCGCCGGTGTTGAGCGCCAGTATGGCGTTGGCGGACAGCGAGCCAAAGCTCATCGCCGAGATGTTGAACACGCTGGCGCTGTAGGGTTGGCGACGGTTTTTGCCAACCAGCACCCGGAAGGTTTCCGGGTCGCAGTCCAGCGGCGCCAGGGAATGACTCATCCACTCAAACCCGTCGGCGTACATTTCCAGTTGCGAGCCGAAGGGGCGCTTGTCGAGGGTGTTCTTCGCCCGCTGGTAAACAAGCGCCCGCTGATCCCGGGAGAAGGGGCGCTCCTCCGTATCCGACTGAATAAAATATTGTCGGATTTCGGGGCCGATCGACTCGAGAAAGTAACGAAAGTGAACCAGAATAGGATAGTTACGGCTCAGAGTCCGGCTGCGTTGGGCCAGGTCGTACGTGCCCACCAGCACCGGCAGGCTGAACAGCAGCGGGGTGGTGAAGCCGCTGCCGTAGGCAACCGCCATAATCAGTGACGTGGCCAGCCCGACCAGGCTGAGGGTGTACAGCCAGTAGCGGGGGTGGGTGGTAAGCAGCTTGCGCATGAATGCCTCGCGGATCAGGAACGGGGTTGTCAGGTTAATGGTCTAGAGTAACCGGTATCGCTGTGATCGTCAGTGTATCGGGTTTTGATGTTTTGAGTTCAAAGCAATAAACTGGCGGGTTTGTAAGATAAAAACAGGAGGCCCCCGTGGGCAGAGTGGTAAAAGACGAGTACCAAACCGATTACGTCGTCGGTCAGGACAATATCAACCCGCTGGGGCTGGATTTGCATGCCCCGGTGTTCCCGATCACCGCCGCGCTTGTGGTGCTGTTCGTGGTCGGCACCTTGATGTTTCCGGGCGAGGCCAAGGAACTTCTGGATGGCACCAAGAGCTGGATCATCAACACATTTGACTGGTTTTTCTTACTCAGTGCCAATGTCTTTGTGCTTGTGTGCCTGGCGTTGATCTTTTTGCCGATTGGCAAGATCCGCCTGGGGGGCATGGATGCCAAACCCGATTTTTCGACCGTCTCCTGGTTTTCCATGTTGTTTGCGGCGGGCATGGGGATCGGCCTGATGTTCTGGGCGGTGGCCGAGCCGGTGGCCTATTACACCGACTGGTATGGAACGCCTCTGGATGCGGAACCCTTTACCGCCCGTGGCGCGGCGATGGCAATGGGGGGCACCATGTACCACTGGGGGCTTCACCCCTGGGCGGTGTACGCGATTGTCGCCTTGTCGCTGGCCTTTTTTGCCTACAACAAGGGCATGCCGCTGACCATTCGCTCGGCGTTTTTCCCGTTGCTCAAAGACCGCGTGTGGGGCTGGCCGGGGCATGTGATTGACGTGCTGGCGGTGGTGGCCACCATCTTCGGACTGGCCGCCTCTCTGGGTTTCGGGGCGCAACAGGCGGCGTCCGGCATCGAGTACCTGTTTGGCCTGAGCGCCACCATCAATGTGCAGATGGGGATCATCACCGGGGTGACCGCGGTGGCATTGATCTCGGTGCTGCGGGGCCTCGAGGGCGGCGTCAAGGTGCTGAGTAATATCAACATGGTTTTGGCCGGGTTGCTGCTGTTCTTTGTGATTTTTGCCGGCCCCACCATGAGCATTCTGGAAACGGTGTGGGTGACCAGTTCAACCTACGTCACCCAGGTGGTGCCGCTGAGTAACCCCTTCGGGCGCGACGATGAAACCTGGTTCCACGGCTGGACGGTGTTTTACTGGGCCTGGTGGATGTCCTGGTCACCCTTTGTGGGCATGTTCATTGCGCGGGTCTCCAAAGGCCGCACGGTGCGTGAGTTTGTTACCGCAGTATTGCTGGTGCCCACGCTGATTACCGTGGTGTGGATGAGCAGCTTCGGAGGCGCCGCACTGGAACAGATTCAGGCCGGGCTAGGCTCGCTGGCTGAAAACGGCCTGACTGAGGTCCCGCTGGCCACCTTCCAGATGCTGGAAAATCTGCCCTGGGTGAGCCTTACCTCGTTTGTGGGTGTGGTGTTGGTGCTGGTGTTCTTTATCACCTCATCAGACTCCGGATCCTTGGTGATCGACAGCATCACCGCCGGCGGCAAAACCGATGCCCCCACGGCCCAGCGCGTGTTCTGGGTGGTGATGGAAGGCGCCATAGCCGCCGCGCTGATTTTTGGCGGCGGGGCCGATGCCCTGGGGGCCATCCAGGCGGCTGCGGTCTCGGCGGGATTGCCGTTTGCGGCCATCTTGCTGATCATGTCGTGGGGCTTGCTCAAAGGCCTGACCCATGAACGCAATCTGCTGATTGCAGAAGGTAAGTTGTGAGTTAACGGGGGATCGAAAAGGCCGTCATCGCATACTCCACCCGCTCTTCGGGGTTGAAGTGCGGACGCTTGAGGCGTTCAACGGCCTGCAGACGCGGCACCAGCCCCCGGCCGTTCGCCATTTGAATGGCCAGCCCGGGACGGGCGTTCAGTTCCAGCAGGAGCGGACCGTCCCGGTCGTCCACCACCAGATCCACCCCCATGTATCCCAGCCCGGTTGCTTCGTAGCAGCGGGCGGCCATTACCAGCATTTTTTGCCAGGCGTCAATGGCCAGATTGGCCATCGACAGGCCCGTATCCGGGTGCAGGGTGATCGGCCGGTTGAATTGCACCGCATTCAGGCTGCGGCCACTGCCAATATCGAGACCGACACCGACCGCCCCCTGATGGAGATTGGCCTTGCCGTCCGACGCCCGGGTCGATAAGCGCAGCATGGCCATGACCGGGTACCCCTGAAACACCACAATGCGGATGTCCGGCACCCCCTGATAAGAGAACCGGGCCAGCTCGGCGGACGGCTGCACCAGGCTCTCGACCACGGCGACATCCGGCGTGCCACCGAGGGAGTAGAGCCCGGCCAGAATGTTGGACAAGTGGCGTTCCAGCAGATCTATACCAACATTGTCCCCGGAAGCCTTCTGATACTCGTCGCCGTCGCGACGGGTGATCACGGTAATGCCTTTTCCCCCCGAGCCCTTGGCCGGTTTGATCGCGAAGCCGTCGAGGGTACTGATGCGTTCGCGAAAGTGCTGGATCTCGTGTTGCTGGCTGACCACCTGCAACAAGGCCGGCGTGGGGATCTGGTACTCTTCGGCCAGCCGTTTGGTTTTCAGCTTGTTGTCCACCACCGGGTAATCGCGCCGGTCGTTGTAGCGGCCTATGTAGGCGACATTGCGCCGGTTCATGCTGAGAATGCCGGCCCGCCGCAGCCGCATGGGCGATATCCAGCTCATTGCCTGAACGCCTTCACCGGATGGAAGCGGCGCAGCTCACTGAGTTTGTAGCCGGTGTACTGCCCCATCAACAACAGCAGTCCCAGCACCACCAGGTGCAGTTCGGGAAAGTTGAAGGTCAGGTGGCCCGCCAGAGGCACGCTCATGACCAGATAAGCCGCGACCGCCACAAACAGGCTGCCAGAGCCCTGTATCAGGACTTCGTGGGGGCCTTCCTCTTCCCAGAGAATGGACATGCGCTCGATGGTCCACGCCAGAATGATCATGGGGAAAAAGGTGACCGTCATACCGGTGTTGAAGCCCATCTGGTAGCCGACGATGCTGATGCCGGTGGTGATAAAAATCACCAGGATGATCAGCGCAGAGATGCGCGACACCAACAGTAAATTGAGACTCGACAGATAGCCACGCATCAGCAAGCCGAGGGAAACCACGGTGATGAACGCAATCAGCCCCGGTACCAGGGAGGTTTGCACAAACGCCACCGCAATCAGCACCGGCATGAAAGTGCCGGAGGTGCGAATGCCGATGATTATGCGCATAAACGCCACCACCAGGGCACCCAAGGGCAACAGCAGCAGCATGCGGAACATGCTCTGTTCCTCGATGGGCAACTGGTACAGGCTGAGGAAACCGAGGCCATTGGCGGCGGATTCCGCCCGGGCCAACTGCAGGGCCGGCACGGTTTGTCTGAGCATGGCGAAGGACACCCGCGAGTCTGCGCCGCCGGTGACATCCAGCAGGGACACGGCGGCCTGACGCCAGAGCAGCACGCTCTCCGGCAGCCCTTGCTCGCCGGTCTGGGGGTTGAAGGTCAACCAGCGTTCGCCATTGTAAATCTGCAGAAACGGGCGGAGCGACTGCCGGCGCCGGGCGTCTTCGAGTTGCAGGCCATCCGCGATGCGGGCAGGAATACCGGCATGATTGAGCATACGCGCCAACAGCTCAATGTAGTCCTCGCCCTGGGTAAGCAGGGTGGTATTTTGCACCGGGTTATCCGGTTGCATCAGTTTGATCAGTTCCCGGGTCATGCTCTCCGCATTACTGGATTTGGCCGCGGCTTCCTGAAGCACTTCCTGGACCACGGTGGCCTGGGCTTCTTCCCAGAACACGGTGTTGGGCTGTGGCTGGCGTCTGGGCGGGGGCGAGTGGCGGCTGCTATCGGGGATCAGCTGGGCTTTGAAATACAGCGTTTGGGGGCCACTGGCGATACGTTTGGACCACTCGGCACGGCGGTTTCCGGACTGCTGAACGATCGAAAACCCGTAGCCCGGCGAGGCGGCCTGTTCCGACAGCAAACGAAACCCCGGCGGGTTGTCGGGAATGTTCAGGCTGGCGAGCACCGGCTCGTTGAGCGCTTCAAAATCAATGCGGGCCTCCACCATCCACACCGGACGCTGTTCGCCGGTCAGCCAGGGAATGCCCATTTCCACATGGCGCAGCACCGCCAGCGCAAGCCCGGCGGTGATCAGCAGAAAAATGGCAAAATAGAACGGATAACGGGACCGGGAGCGGGTGCTCACTTGCGGTTACCCATCTGTTTCAGCAGTTCGGCGGGAATTTCGGTGGTGAACTCTTTGCCCACGTCGACCAGCGCCACGTCTCTGAGAATGTTGCGCCCGATGAGCACGGTAAAGGTCAGGTGCTCGCGGTCGGACAGGGTGAATTCAGCCTTCTGTTGGTAGTTGCCGATGGCAAACTGCAGTTCCACCACCGCCCGGCGTTCGTAGCTATCGGTGTTGGACTGAATGATCCTGACGTTGCGGACAATCTCGCGCTCGAGGGTGGTGAAGGTCGGCGCTTCATCTTTATTGGTGGACGGCGTGGGCACATCGAAGCGCACCCAGTTTTTGCCGTCGCGTTCGAACCGGGTGATGTTGCGTGCATCCAATGACGAGGTTTCCGCACCGCTGTCAATGCGTGCGGTGTAGACAACACCGGTGTCTGCCAGCAGGATTTTCTCGCGCTCACCCACAATGATCTTGCCTTTCAGCCGGTCTGCGGCGGCCCGGTCGGCCTGGCTCATGGGGCTGGGCTGAGGGCAGGCCAGAGGGGCGGGTGCCGGTGGACAGGAAAAGTTGTCAACCTGACGGCTGAGGTTCAACAGCAACGCCTCCGTTTGCGCCTGATGCTGGCGGCTGAGGGAATCGTGCCGGGCGGTGGCGGTGACCAGCAGGGAACTCAACTCGGCTGTTTGTCCGTGCAGCTGGGCATGCAACTCGTTCAGGTCGTTTTTCGGCACCATGAAATATTGATCACTGGCACAGCCAGCGAACAGCACGGTGGTGGCCAGCAAAGCCAATGACAACAAACGGTAAGGTGTGTGGGTTGAGGGCATTCGAAACGTCTCGGGTTGGCGCGGTTGTGGCACGATTGGGAACAGCCGGCCTGCCGGTGGTGAGTGACGGCAGCCTGCATGCCAAGGGTATAGATTATAGGCAGAAGTATACAACACTCTGGCGGTGCTGGTGTTTTACAGTCGCGTAACACTCGGCAGGGGACGTTGCTGTGTTACTACCGGGTTTTTCGGAGGAACGGCTAGCCGCACCGCATCGCTTTGTTTTTGGTCAGAAAGTGTCCGGTGTCGATAATGCCCTCGGCGCGCAGGTAATCCTGAATGACGGGCGAGCAATTGAGGAAAAAAAGCAGGAATTCAGTCTGGATTTCCCGGTCTTGAATACGTGCGGCATATCGGAGCAGGTGACGGACCCCCTCATCCTGACTGTCGTCAAAAGACTGGCCGTAACGCTTGGACAGCAGCATGGTCAGCCGTTCAAGATGAAGCTCACCGGTATGGGTAAGATGAGGGGCCAGGCGTATAGGTCGCTCCGCAGGGGCTTCACTGCCGACCGCGACCGGTTGTCCGAGTGTTTTACGCCAGAGCTCTTTGAGCATGTTGAATCCCTATCTACAGCAGCCGGAGCAGTTGCCAACGATCTCTGCTTTGAGTCACCGACTGTTCTAGCGTATCGCACCGGTATCGTCCAGCCAGGGGGGCTGCCATTGCTCAAATATGCTGACTCCTCGGCATTTTTGCAGAAAGCACTGGACATCGGTAGCGGGAACAAACCCGGACAATCCCTGGTGCAGATGCGCTAGACTGACCACACTTGTATAACCCACTGAATGAAAGGAAAGCCCGTGCCGGACGCTCTGCAAAACCTGACCTCTGTAAACGCTGCCCTGCCCATGGCGAGTGTCCTGGCGGTGCTCGCCACCTTGCTGGTCGTGGTCGCCCTGGCGTTGGTGGTGGCCCTGATCCGGCTGAGGCGCCAGGCGTCGTTGCAACAGGATCTGGCCAGACTGGAAGCGGAATGGCGGATCAGCGCCGCGCGGGTCGAACAACTGGAAACGGACCTGCAGGCCGAACAGCAGCGTGCCGAAACACGAGCCACGGAGCTGGGAGAGGCCCGGCTGCAATTGCGCGAATACGAGGTAAGCTTGCAGAAAGAGCAACGTGCCGCCGCCGAAAAGCTGGCCTTGCTGGAGCGCAACCGGGACGCACTCAAGCAGGAGTTCGAGAACCTGGCGAATCATATATTCCAACAGAATAACGAACGCTTCAGTCAGCAAAGCCGGGCCAGCCTGGACTCGTTGTTGACCCCTTTTAAAGAGCAGTTGCAGGATTTTCGCAAACGGGTCGACGACGTACACACCTCTGAAACCCGTGAGCGCCAGGCCCTGCGCAGTGAAATCAAGTCCCTGCAGGAGCTGAACCAGCAGATCACCGAAGACGCGGCCAACCTGACCCGGGCGCTGAAGGGAGACAAACAGGTGCAGGGCAACTGGGGTGAGCTGATTCTCGAGAAAGTGCTGGAGCGCTCCGGGCTGCGCAAAGGCGTCGAGTATGAAACCCAGGGCAGTTACCGCAGCGCTGAGGGCGAATTGCTCAGGCCGGACGTGGTGGTCAACCTGCCGGACCAGCGCCACCTGGTGATTGACTCCAAGGTGTCACTGATTGCCTACCAGCAGTGGGTGGTTGAAGAGGATGACGGCCGCCGCGCCCAGGCCCTCAAACAACATGTGGAGGCCGTGCGTCAGCACATACGAACCCTGAGTGCCAAGGATTACAGCCACCTGAGCGGGCTGCATTCACCGGATTTTGTGCTGTTGTTCATGCCCATTGAGCCGGCGTTTGTGGCGGCTTTCCAGCAAGACGAGAACCTGTTCGCAGAAGCCTTTGAACGGAAGATTATTGTAGTTACCCCAACCACTTTATTAGCCACCTTGCGCACCATCGAAAACATCTGGCGCTACGAGCGCCAGAGTCAGAATGCCCGCGACATAGCCGAGCGGGCCGGTGCGGTGTACGACAAATTGCGTGTGTTTGTGGAAGCGATGGAAAAAATGGGCGCCCAGTTGCACACCGTGCAGGGCACCTACGACAGCGCCATGAATACGCTGACCCGGGGCGTGGCAACCTGATCTCCCAGGCAAACCGGTTTGTGGAACTGGGTGTGCGGGTCAAGAAAGAATTGCCCAAAACCGTGACCGATCAGGCAGAAGTAGAGATTGACGATGATGCAGAAACCGAACTTACAGACCAAGCTTGAATAGTCAACGTATAGGAGTGACGGTATGGATAGGGGATGCAATACAAGCGCAGGCGGGCGCAGAGTCCGGCCAGCGATCATGGCGGGGGTGGCCTGTGTGGCCGCGCTCTGGGCAATATTTGCCCATGCCTTGCCGCCCGAACACGAGATGCGGCGGCTAATGCTGGCCACGGAAACCGCGGTCAAGGCCGAAAACTGGCGAGAAGCCAGCGAATACCTCAATCGGCTGCAAGTACTGGTGGCCGAGAAGCCCGCTGATTATCTGTTTTACCGTGGCCGGGTGATGATGGAGGCGCAACACTTCAACGAGGCGCGCTCGGCGCTGGAAAAATACGTTGAAGCAGCGGGGGAGGAGGGTCAGCATTACAAACAATCCCTGTTGTTGATCACCGACATCGAGAAACGGCAGGCGCAAAGCGTGCAGGCTGCGGTGACGGGAGCGGCGGAAACGCCGGTGGCCACGATTGAATCCGCAGAGGGGCAAGCCGGCTTGCCCGACCTGAAAAAGCTCTACTTGACGCCCTCCGCCACCACCGCACTGGAAGCGCACCTGAACAGCCTGCTGGGAATGAGTGCCTGGCGTGGCGACCAACGGATCGTCAAGGAAGATGCGCCTGCGGACGTGGTATACAAGGTTCGGGCGGCCGAGGGCGAGATTCACGTGCAGGAATCCCGCCGCAATCCCCAGGGGGAAATGGCGGTGTCCACCCAGGCCATCGGCGTGTACGGCATCAGCCCCCAGGTCAGGTCCGCCTGTGAGCCGACCGCGCCCACCTGTTGGGTATACGACCCCCGGGACGGTTCCCGCCTGCTGCAATTGGGCAACAACCGGGAGCGCGCCACCGAAGTGGCACAGACCCTGGGGCGGTTGATCCGTCGGTTGCAGACCCCCGATTAACAATACCGGGGGCAGACGGACCGCTGCCCCCGGACGCCAATCCAGTCACCCCCCCCAATATCAGCACCCTGTCATCCCGTTCCGGCGCCGCTGTTCGTTAGCGCAACACACGCCCTGTGCTAGTCTCAAAACAAGGTGTTGACGGCTAGTCACGCGACTTTGGCGTAGGTCAGTGTGAAAAAAACAAGCATAAGGAACGCGCTATGGAACGCTGTGCAATTCTCGGAGCTGGCCGGCTGTGTATCAAAAAAGCCGGCGTAATGGTCAGTTTGGCGGGTGGTTTATTGCTGAGTGGCTGCTTTGATGGCAACGGCGGTGGCAAGCCGGTGGTGGAACCGCCGCTGTTTCCTGCCAACGGCCAATTCGAGGCCACGATCAGACGCACCGAGGGTGGGGTGCCCCACGTAAAAGCCGACACCCTGGCATCGGCGGCCTTCGGCCACGGTTACGCCCAGGCGCAGGACAATGTGTGCCTGCTGGCAGAGGCCATAGTAAAAGCCCGCAGTGAGCGGTCGAAGTATTTCGGACCGGGGCCGGACACCGCCTTTGGTGTCGGTATCAACATCGTCACAGACTTCAGCTACAAAGCGCAACAAATACACAGCGGCGCGGAAACAGAACTGCAGACCCTGAGTGCGGAGAGCCGCGCTCTGGTGCAGGGGTTTGTGGAAGGTTATAACCGCTACGTTAGCGAGACGGATCCCGCAGCCTTGCCGGCAGAGTGTCGCAATCAGGAATGGGTCAAGCCCATCACGCCGGTTGATTTGCTCGCCCATTATCGCATTGTGGGGCGCTACGCCAGTGGGAACCTGTTTGCCACCGGGGTGGTTTTTCTGGCAGTCCCGCCGGGGGCGAACCCGGCACCGGAGCCGGCGGCAGGCGTCGTGGTCAACGACCGGATACAGCAATTGCAACACGAGGTGGTGGGCACCGCCTTGGCAGCCGCCGGGGCCGTTCAGGATTTCACTGACACGGGTCTGGCCAGTAACGCCTGGGGTATCGGCAAAGAGATGACCGAGCAGGGGCGCGGTGCGCTGCTGTCCAACCCTCATTTTCCGTACACCGGCCACCGCCGCCTGTATGAGTCGCAGTTGACCGTGCCGGGTTATCTGAATGTGCACGGCGCCGGATTGCTGGGCACCGCGCTGCCGCTGATCAGCTTCAATGAGAATCTGGCCTGGTCGCATACGGTGTCCACCAGCCGGCGATTCACCTGGTACGAACTGGTGCTGAAAGACGGCGATCCCCTCACGTATGTAAAAGATGGCCAGGAAAAACCCATCACCGTTGAAAACCATCAGATTGAAGTGAAACTACCCGGCATGGCGGAACCACTGGTGCTGGCGCGGGATTTTTACTACTCCGAGTACGGGCCGATGATTGCGGCCAATGCCGTTAACCCACAACTGCCCGGCTGGGGAGGGGAAGGGCTGTTGAACGCGGGGCAAACGGTGGCCATGACCTATCGCGATGCCAACGCCGACACGGGTGGCCTGCTGGACACCTGGCTGCAGATGAGCCGGGCAAAAAATCTGGCTGAGTTTCAGGACGTATTCCAGAACTGTGGCTCGACCCTGTGGGTGAATACCACCTACGCCGATGATCAGGGCAACGCCTTTCATATCGACAGCAGTTCCGTACCGAACCTGTCGGAGAAAGCCGCTGCACTGGTCAATCTGCGCCGCCTGGACCCTTCCTACGCGGGTCTGTTTGACGAAGGGGTTACCCTGCTGGACGGTGGCCAATCGATCGAGGACTGGGTAGAAACCGAGTGTGGCGGATTAACCACCTACGCTCAGAAACCGAAACTGGTGCGCACCGACTGGGTGCAGAATTCCAACAGCAGTCATTGGGCCACCAACCCCGCTGAGTTTCTGACCGGGTATTCACCCTTGTATGGTGACGAAAACGCACCGGTGAACCCCCGTACCCGTCTGGCCCTGAAAATGCTGCAAAACCCCATGGATTCGGGTTTCCCCTTGGCACCTCTGGTTGCCGGTCAGGACGGCAAATTCAGCGCGCAGGAGCTGCTTGGCGTGATCTGGAATAACCGGGCCTGGCACGCCGAGCAATTCCTGCCGGAGTTGCGGGAACGATGCGACGCCATTGGCAGCACACCCGTAGCCGACCGTGATCTATCTCCCTGGTGTGAGGCCCTCGGCAACTGGGACGGTCTGTACAATCTGGACAGTGTGGGGGCGCACATTTTCCGGGTGTTCATGGCCAACTATCTGAAGGACGTCGACACAGACCTGACCAAGCCGTTCAGCCCGGCAGACCCGGTGGGCACCCCGGCACTGCCCAGTGAGGATAACGCGGGTACGCCGGACGACACCATGCTGAAGGCTTTATCAACCGGGGTGGGCGCGCTGGAGTCCCAGGGCATCCAGCCCACCGACACACTGGGGGATCTGCAGTATTACCGCGCGTCCGGCGGGGTGGTGCCGGCGTCGGGTGCTGCGCCGGAGTTCCTCATGGAGCCGATTCCCTGGCACGGGGGCGACGGCGCGATTGACGGGGCATTCAATGCGGTCGGCGTGTATACCGGGGACGTTGCGGAAGACACACGATTCCCCCGGATTGCACCCACAGTGCTCGCCGATACTGGCGGACTTGCGGATGGCAGTGGCGGCGTCGACAAGTGGTTGATATCCCGGGGCACCACCTGGCACTTCGGCCTGGAGTTTACGGAGAACGGCCCCGAAGCCTACGGGTTGGTGAGTTATTCACAGTCCACCGATGCCATGTCGCCCTATTTCAAGGACCAGAGTCAGATGTATTCCGACAAAATCTACCGGAAACTGCCGTTCACCGAGGATGAGATCAGCGCGAGTCTGCTGGTGCCAGGCGGCGAGGTGACGGTCACCGGTCCTTAGGAGCGCAGCCTTCGCCGAAGGACGAAGCGGCGGGACTGTGGAAAGCAAAAAGCCCCGGCTATGAACCGGGGCTTTTCTTGGCTGTCGCCGTTTAGGGGTTGGTCGGTGTTGGTTCCTCGCTCTTCACAAACGCAGAATTGTTGAATTGAAGGGCGGTTCCGTTATTTTCAAAGAAAGTTATGATGTTTTCCGCCATATCGCCAAACACCGCTAATTGGGTAGCGTCTTCAGGATTGATAATGGTGGTGTGCGTTCCAGCAGTGAAGCGGACGACATTCACATCAGCCGATAGCGGGTCAGTATCTGTCGTAATGGTATCGGCGCCTAATTGCATGATGAGTGGCTCAGTTCCGGCCAGCGGTGCTGGCAGGGCACTGTTCAGCGGTCTGGTGTAGGTGCCCGCATAAGCAACATCGGCAGCGACCGGCACCGTTTGGTCCTGGGTCGACCTGTCAGACCCATCCCCGTAAATTTCATTCAAATAAACCTTGCTGTTGCTGTCGATAATTGACCCGACGAAATTGTGGGGTTCGACGCTATCGAGCGAGGCTTGAGCAACATTCAGAAACAGCTCCAGATTACTGGTGCCCTGTGTCAGGCCGGACTTGCCCAGGCCAGCAAGAACAGTCGCACCGATGGACGGTGAATTTTCCAGCAGTTTTGCAATGCCAGCGCCTGGCGTTACCAGAGCGGCCGCAGCAATGGGGTTGATGCTGGAGTTGCCTATCGTGCTGGCTTGGGCTGCGCCATTGGCGATCGCAACGAAGGAAGTCCCCAGAATGCCGCCAAGGGAGTGTCCTACAAAGTAAATCTGGCTTGCACCGGTTACAGCGACATCGCCGTTGGACCCATCACCGTCAAGGTCAATATCATTGAGCTTGACCAAGCTGGCGTTAAGATTCAGTAAATCGACTACGCCTTGTCGGGTATTGTCGCGCGCGGCGGGCAGGTTGCTCAGGTTCAGGAAAAACTGGCCTGAAGAACCGACGGCTTCATCGACATCGGTCGAGTAAACCATTCTCGCGGGCACTTGGTCCCCGTTAACAGTTTGCTGCCCCCAGCCGAAGTGGCGTTCACTCATTGGCAGTAAGCTATCGGTAAATGTTCCGTCGGGCTGCTGGGATTTATCTACGCTAAAAGCCAGTGAGGGATCCAATCCGCCCGTGGCCAGTTTAGGAGCTATGCCGTGGTGGGGGAGATCCATCGCGACAGTGACGAAGCAGTTGCCTGCCAGCTGGTTTCCCAAGGCGAGGCTGTGAGAGCGGTTGCCGAAGATACCATGTTGATAGATGACCACATCATAGGGTTTGTTTGCACCACAGGTGGTCGCATGCGGGACCGAGAGCATCAGGGGGACTGATACAGTATCCTTCTGCTCGGCAAACGGGTAACGGTAGGTTACCTTATCCGAGGGTGGGGTGGTTCCAGACTCATTCCCCGCGCCAGCGTCGATCAAAGCGCCGACGGTGGTTGACGCAGTCCAAGTGGAATCAAGAGCGGACGGGGCTTCGGCAGTGGGGGTGTCCAGGTAATAGGGCAGCTCTATACTGGCCTGGAGGATCCAGCCCTCCTCGACTGAATCTACCAGTGCCGCTGCCGCAGGAATCCTTGTTGCCTCATATGTAACGATGTCTCTTGGTGCGGGATTGCTAAAGTCCGCCCCATTTCCAGCGAGGTTTGCCGCCGTACCAGCGGCAGTGGCGCGAAGTGTGGCATCGCCGACATCCTCAATGGCTGCATCGGCTACGGTCAGGAGCGCACCGTATTGGGTGGTCGGATCCATTGCTTCAAATGCATCAGCGTTGTCAGCCAGGTACTTGGCAATCGCTTCTTGGCGGGTGTCTACAATGGCTTTTTTGTAGAAGAACTGTGCCGGAGAAACTGCCGCTTCCAAGACGTCGGTGGTGCCGCCGGTGGTGAACGTTAGCGATAAGGCGATGTCATCCGCCGTCAGGGCGGGTAAAGATGCAGCTGCACGACTGGGATTGGTCAATGCAGTGAAGTAACCGGTTGCGAGTGTCTCCCAGCTCTGAATGGCGCCGCGAACCGGCTCGAGGGCTGAACTGCCCAAGGGCTCATTTTCATTGCGGATATTCTGATAAGAGGGCGAGCCAATCAGTGGTTGTCCGACCGAATCCTTCACTTCATTGGTTACGACAACAAGATACTTCTTTTTCGGATTCAGCGGACGAAGGGGGGTAATGCGCAGCACATTATCGGTGCCGCCATCCAGGGAAATGACTTCTGTCCGGAATTCGTTGTTGAAATCAAACACCGCACCTGCCGTGGCTGGCCCGGGTGACTCTTGCAGCGCAGCAAACGCCAAACCAAGGTCAAACGTGGGGGTTTCACCCGGAAACGCAGTGCGTTCCGGCGCGGGAGAAATAGCGCCGCTGTCCACCAGGTCATTTATAAGGCTGGTATAGAAGGAGGAATCATTCACCAACGAGTCGCCACCTGGAAAATCCAGAGACAAAAGGAATACGTTTTGCGCCGGATTAGGGACCGGGGTGCCATCACCTGCGTCAATCACCGGAACGGCATTCACGGTCTCTGGATCGATGGATCCGGACAATTTAATGTCGAACTGAGCCGTTGTTGATGACCCGTCCATGAAATCCAGAGCGTTGGTGATCGGGTTTTCTGTGGAACCACTCAAGGTGCCGTCAGCGTCCGCTCCCTGCTCAAACTGAAGATCACTGGGAACAGGCAGTTCGCTGGTTAGCGGGTTAAAAACCGGCCAGGTCTTGCCCGTAAAATTTGGGTTGCTGATCTCATAAACCGGATCCGCATTACCCCCAGTAGAACTGTCATCAAAGCAGCCTGTAAGCCCAACGGACGACGCCACGGCAAGACATAAGAGAGTTTTCTTGAACATGGGTGGAACCTTTTCTGTTGTTGTATCGTTATACATGGCGGCTGACGGGGCCGGTCTGGTGTGAGCCGGTAAGCCCTTGGGTCAGTGGCCTGTCTTGTTCAAAATCAGTCGGTTGAATATAGGGTCAGCGCACTTTGTCACTTCCTGTTACTCTGACTATATCGAAACTGGTTGGATACTGTTGATCGCTCTAAAGAGTGATTTTGTCCCGCTTGCCGGATGCGTTCGGCTCCCTATGCAAAGTAGATGGAGGCAGATGGTTTGTCGAGCCTGCCTCCGGGCGCCCGCCTGGTTTCAGGAAAATTTGGAAAAATCGGGGGTGCGCTTCTCCAGAAAAGCCGCCAGGGCCTCGGCCACTTCCGGCGATTTCAGCCGTTCCAGAAACACCCGGCCTTCTTCTCTCATGGAGTCCTGCAGCTGTTGGTGCGAACCGCGGTTCAGTAATTGCTTGGTGGCACGGACTGCCGCCGCCGGTTGCGCGCAGAGTCGTTCGCAGGCGGCCAGGGCCCTGGCCTCGGTCTCTTCCGGGCTACAGATCTGGTTGATGAGCCCCAGTCGCAGGGCGTCTTCGGCACTGAAGGTGCCACCGAGCAGCAGCATTTCAGCCGCCCGCACCCGCCCGAACCACATCGGCAGCAGCAGGCTGGAGCCGGCCTCCGGGCTCAGACCGAGGTTCACAAACGGCATCTGGAACCCGGTGTTGTCGCCTGCGTACACCAGATCGCAGTGCAGCAGCATGGTGGTGCCGACGCCGACGGCGGCGCCGTTGACCGCGGCGACGATGGGTTTGGTCGCCTTGGCCAGCAGGGATAAAAACCGGCCCACCGGAGTTGATTCAAAGTCACCGTCCAGGCCGGCGGCAAAATCGCCCAGATCGTTGCCGGCGGTAAAGCAGCTCGCGTCACCGGTGAACAGAATGCAGCGTATGTCGTCGTTGGCGTGGGCCTGTTCCAGCGCGTCGCCCAGGCGGGTGTACATGTCATGGGTCAGGGCGTTTTTACGCTCCAGACGGTTCAGGCGTACCACCAGCGTTTGGTTTTGTTGTTGGGTGAGAATGTGGTCGTTCACAAAGCGTCTCCTGACAGTGACTTATGATTAGCGATTTAACCCCAGGTGGGCGTTTGAAAGCAAAGTTGATTGCCGCCGGCGGTTCGCGGCAGGGGCGGCGGCTGCCGCAGACTGTCCTAAATGCGTGCCGGCTGATAAACTTCGGAGCCAAATTTTATATTCCAAGCAAGGCGCGTGCGCCGGGCGTGCGCGCAAAAACCGACCCACCCGATGAGAGCCTCTATGACCACTGTAATACGCCAGGACGATCTGATCGAGAGCGTAGCGGACGCGCTTCAGTTCATCTCTTACTACCATCCGAAAGACTTCATCGACGCCGTGCACGAGGCGTATCAGAAAGAAGAGTCCCAGGCGGCCAAGGACGCCATGGCCCAGATTCTGATCAACTCGCGGATGTCTGCCCAGGGCCGTCGCCCGATGTGCCAGGACACCGGCATCGTGACAGTGTTTGTCAACATCGGCATGGACGTGCAGTGGGACGCGGATATGGCGTTGGACGACATCATCAACGAAGGCGTGCGCCGGGCGTACAGCCACCCGGACAATGTGCTGCGCGCCTCGGTGCTGGCCGACCCGGACGGCAAGCGGGTGAACACCAAAGACAACACTCCGGCGATCATCCATTACAAGGTGGTGCCCGGTAACACCGTTGAAGTGCACGTGGCGGCCAAGGGCGGTGGTTCCGAGGCCAAAGCCAAGTTCGCGATGCTGAATCCGTCGGATTCGGTGGTCGACTGGGTGTTGAAGGTGGTGCCCGAGATGGGGGCCGGCTGGTGCCCGCCGGGGATGCTGGGTATTGGTATTGGCGGTACCGCCGAGAAGGCGATGGAACTGGCCAAGGAGTCCTTGCTGGATCCGATCGACATCCACGACCTGCAGGAGCGCGGCGCCTCCAACCGGGCGGAAGAGCTGCGTCTGGAGCTGTACGAGAAGGTCAACGAGCTGGGGATTGGGGCTCAGGGGCTGGGTGGCCTGACCACGGTGCTGGACGTAAAAGTAAAAGATTACCCCACCCACGCCGCCAACAAGCCGGTCGCCATTATCCCCAACTGTGCGGCGACCCGTCACGCCCACTTTGTACTGGACGGCTCCGGTCCGGCGCTACAGACCCCGCCGAGTCTGGACGACTGGCCGGAAATTACCTGGGACGTGGGCGACAACGTGCGCCGGGTCAATCTCGATACGCTCAAGCCGGAAGACGTCAAAGAGTGGCAGCCCGGTGAAACCGTGCTCCTGTCCGGCAAAATGCTGACCGGCCGTGACGCGGCCCACAAGCGCATGGTTGAATTCATTGAACGGGGCGAACAGCTGCCGGTGGATCTGCAAGGTCGCTTCATCTATTACGTGGGGCCGGTTGATCCGGTACGGGAAGAAGTCGTCGGGCCCGCCGGTCCGACCACGGCCACCCGCATGGACAAGTTCACCCGCACCATTCTGGATAAAACCGGCCTCACCGGCATGATCGGTAAAGCCGAGCGCGGTCAGGTGGCGATCGATGCCATCAAGGAATTTGGCGCGGTGTATCTGATGGCGGTCGGTGGTTCCGCCTATCTGGTCTCCAAGGCCATCAAGGCCGCCAAAGTGGTGGCGTTTGAAGATTTGGGGATGGAAGCCATCTACGAATTCGAGGTGGAGGACATGCCGGTGACCGTGGCGGTCGATTCCAACGGCACCTCGGTGCACCAGACCGGACCGGTGCAGTGGCACGAGAAGATCATCGCTGCCAAAGCCGTGTGATCGTGTATCGATAACGGGTGGTCACGCACCTGTGAAACCAGCCGGGCCGGCCCAGAGTCATTCTGCGCCGGCCCGGCCGTTTCTGGCCGGCAGCTGGTGCCAGCAGCGCTCAGGAGGAGCAGCTGATGTTCAGGTGCTTGCCCCAGTCCGGTGGCGGCGCCGCGTAGCGCTCAAATTCCGGCTGCTCGGCAAAAGGCTGCGCGAGCACCTTTAACAGTTCCTCCAGGGGGCCGTAATCGCCGTTCTGCGCCTCCTGGATCACCAGCTGCGCCAGATAGTTCCGCAGTACGTATTTGGGGTTGACCGCACGCATGGCGGCTTCCCGCGCCTCCGCCGAGCGGGTTTCTTTTGTCAGCCGGGCCCGGTAGCGCGCCAGCCAGACATCCGCCGCTTCCCGGTCGACGAACAGATCCCGCACCGGTGCGTCGCCATTGCCTGCCAGGTTGGATAAGTTGCGGAAAAACAGAGTGTAATCCACTTTGTGGGTGTGCAGCAGCGCGAACAGTGCCATGGTCAGGTCAATGTCGCTGGCGTCGTCTTCGGCAAGCCCCAGTTTGGCGCGCATGCTGTCCAGAAAATGGCTGTTGTAGGCGTCACCATACAGCTCCAGGGCCTGGCGGATATCCTCTTCGGGCAGGATGGGCATCAGCGCCCGGGCCAGATACTGGCAGTTGATGTAGCCAATGTGGGGCTGGCGGTTGTAGGCGTATCGCCCGCCCTGATCGGTGTGGTTGCAGATGTGGCCGGCGTCGAAATCGTCGAGGAAGGCGAAGGGGCCGTAATCGAAGGTGTCGCCGATGATCGACATGTTATCGCTGTTCATTACCCCGTGGCAGAATCCGACCACCTGCCACTGGGCGATCAGAGTGGCGGTGCGGGTTACCACCTCCTCCAGCCAGCGGCGGTTGCGCTGCTCGTCCGGCAACGCCAGCAGGTGGGGGAAGTGGTAGCGGATGGTGTGCTCGAGCAGGGCCTTCAGGGCATCTTCGCCCTGATGGTAGGCGGCAAATTCGAAGTGACCGAAACGGATGTGGGTCTGTGCCACCCGGACCAGGGTGGCTGCGGTTTCCAGGCTTTCCCGTCGCACCGGATCTTTGGCGCTGACCATGAACAGCGCGCGGGTGGTGGGGATGCCGAGGGCGGCCATGGCTTCACTGCACAGGTACTCGCGAATGGTGGAGCGCAAGACGGCCCGGCCGTCGCCAAACCGGGAGTAGGGCGTGGTACCGGCCCCTTTCAGGTGCCAGTCCCAGCGGCGGCCATCGGGCCCGAGGGTTTCCCACAACAGCAAGCCCCGGCCATCCCCCAATTCCGGGTTGTAGGCGCCAAACTGATGACCGGTGTATTTCATCGCCACCGGATCCATGCCTGCCAGCAGTTCAGTGCCGGCGCCGATGCCGGTCCACTGCGCCGGGTTGGCGGTGTGAAAGCCCATCTCTGCGGCCAGAGACTGGTTGAAACACACCAGCTTGGCGTCACGCAGGGGGGTGGGCGCGACGCGGGTGTAGAAGGCGTCGGGCAGTTCGAGATAACGATGTTCAATGCGAACGGAATCCTGCGGCATAGGGCTCTTTCTGGTCGGCAACTGGGTGGTCGATACCCGCAGTCTCGCAGACCGGGCGGGTAGGCACAAACTTGCGAATCTGCGATGGGGTACCGGTAGGGAGGCTTTCAAACCCCTGACGGAGGGCTATACTGTGCGTGGCTCAGGAAGAGCCGGGCGCCCTGCGGCGCCCCTGTGAACACCCGGAACTTCAAGGATTGAAGGCATGCTCTGCAGCTCTGGTTTGCGGTTCACCGCCCGGATTGGCGGTGTACCCGCGGATGTGTTTGTGGTGGTGGGGTTTGAACTCACCGAAACCCTGTCCAGCCCCTTCCGGCTGACCCTGGATCTGGCCAGTTACAACCCGGACCTGGTTTTGACGGATCTGTTGGAACAGCCCACGGAACTCACCGTTTGGCAGGACCGCACGCCCCGGCGCCGGTTTGCCGGGGTAGTCGCTGAAGCCAGTCGGGGCGACAGCGGCCATCGCCGCAGCCGGTATCAGGTGATCGTCAAGCCGCCCTGGTGGCGTTTGGAACTGGTGCACGCTTGTCGCATGTTTCAGGCGCAGGCCACCGACACCATCCTGCGCGGCTTGCTGGCGGAACGCGGGGTCACCCGCACCCGGTTCGATTTGCGACGACCACCGGCGGTGCGTGAGTATTGCGTGCAATACCGGGAGAGCGATCTGGCATTTGTGCACCGGCTGGCGGCAGAAGAAGGCTGGCATTACCGCATTGATGCAACCGATGGCCGGCCCGCACTGGTGATCGCCGACCATCACGGCAACGCGCCGCACCTTGCCCCCGCGCCCTACAACGCCCACACCGGTGGCAGCATCCGGCAACCGGCGGTGTTTCAGTTCCATCATCACCGGCGGGTGCGCGCTACCTCAGTGGTACTGCAGGACTACACCTTCAAAAAACCCCGCCTATACCCTGTTGCATGCGCAAATCGCCGCCGATCGTCACCAACGGGATGACTACCAACATTACGATTACCCCGGCCGCTTCAAGAGCGACACCAGTGGCGCCCCCTTTGCCCGCGCGCGTCTCGATGCCCTGCGCAACGACGCCCGCGAAGCCACCGGTCAAAGCAACCGCCCCGATTTCGTCCCAGGCAGCAAATTTTCCCTGCAGGAGCACGACCAGCCCGAGCTGAACCAGCCGTGGCTGCTGACCACGGTGGTGCACGCTGGCACCCAACCGCAAGCCCTGGAAGAGGAGGGAGGTGCCGATCCAACCACCTACAGCAACGCGTTCCGCGCCATACCAGCCAGTCTCATCTGGCGCCCACGCCCCGGCCGCCGGCCGCGTATGGACGGCCCGCAGGTGGCCATCGTCACCGGACCCGAGGGCGAAGAAATTCATTGCGATGCATACGGGCGGGTAAAAGTCCGTTTTCCCTGGGATCGGGGCCTGCCACCGGGGGCGGGACAACCCGGCCACACGGCCGATCGCAGCAGCGCCTGGCTGCGGGTCAGTCAGGGCTGGGCCGGCGACGGGTATGGATTCATGGCCCTGCCACGGGTGGGTCACGAAGTGCTGGTGTCCTTCTTCGACGGCGACCCGGATCAACCCATCATTACCGGGGGCACCTATCACGCCACCAATCTGCCGCCATACCCCCTGCCGGCCCACAAGACCCGCACGGTGCTGAAAACCAAGACCCACAAGGGCGTGGGCAGCAACGAGCTGCGCTTTGAAGACGAAGCCGGTGAGGAACAGGTGTTCGTGCACGCGCAGAGAGATTTGGATCTGCTGATCGGCCATAATTGTACCGAAACCATCGACAACGACAGCCATCTGACCGTCGGGAAGGACGCATTCTGTCAGGTGAACGGCGACGAGCACCTCACCGTAAATGGCGAGCAACGTCAGGCCGTGAGGGGCGAATGCAGCCACCGCATCGGCGGCACTTTTCATCAGCAGACCGCAGGTGCCACACTCAGCGAAGCCGGTTCTGAAGTGCACCACCAGGCGGGTACCAAAGTGGTGCTCGACGCCGGTTCCGAACTGACCCTTGCCGGCGGTGGCAGTTTCATCTCACTCGACGCCAGCGGGGTGTGTCTGAGCGGGCCGGTGGTGAAGATTAATTCGGGCGGGGCGCCGGCACGGGGCAGTGGTCAGGCCGCAGCATTGCCCCGGCTGCCTGACGGCTTGCCGGACGACTTACCGGGGTAAGCGGCGGGCCGCAGAATTATGCTGTATGGGCAACTTCCCGCATTCCCTTGTTCCGGATTAGTTGAGACAGTAACCCACACCTATCAGTTTTTGGCAGCAAGAGGACAACAATCATGCAGTACCTGCACACCATGGTCCGTGTTCGTGATCTGGACGCATCGCTCAAGTTTTACTGTGATGGCCTGGGGCTTGAAGAGGTCCGCCGCAAGGACAACGACAAGGGCCGTTTTACGCTGGTGTTTCTGGCGGCCCCCGGTGATGTAGCCCGGGCCGAAAAAGAACAGGCGCCGACGCTGGAGTTAACCTACAACTGGGACCCGGAGGAATATACGGGCGGGCGCAATTTTGGTCATCTGGCCTACCGGGTGGATGATATCTATGCGCTGTGCGAACACCTGCAGAACCGTGGCGTGACCATCAACCGGCCGCCCCGGGACGGCTATATGGCGTTTGTGAAATCGCCGGACGGCATCTCGGTAGAGCTGCTGCAGAAAGGGGAGCCGTTAGCGCCCCAGGAACCCTGGGCCAGTATGGAAAACACCGGTAGCTGGTAAACAGGATCGCCGTTACACTAACCTTTGCACTACTCACTTTCCAAGGACGAGCGATGCTGGCAGTTATTCTTTCCGGTGGGTCTGGGACCCGCCTTTGGCCGTTATCACGGGAAACCTACCCCAAGCAGTTTCTTCCGGTGGTGACGGAAGAGTCTATGTTGGGAGAAACCATCAACCGCAGCCTCAAACTGGATGCATCCATTCGGGTGATGGCGATTACCAATGAGGATCACCGGTTTGTAGTGGCCGCTCATTTGCAAGGGCTGGCTGCGGACAACATGGCAAATATTATTCTTGAACCGGTGGGTCGCAACACCGCCCCGGCGATCGCACTGGCCGCGCTGGCTGCGGCGGAGCAGAACCCGGAAGAACTGTTGCTGGTGATGCCGTCGGATCATGTGCTGACGGATCAAGATGCGTTCAAGCGGGCAGTCGCCCTGGGGACAGAGGTTGCCGCCCGGGGGAAACTGGTCACCTTTGGCGTGGTACCGACCGCACCCCATACCGGTTACGGCTATATCAAGGCCGGCAACGACCAGGACGGCTATGCGGATGTGGCGGCCTTTGTTGAAAAGCCCGATGAGCAAACCGCACTGGGTTATGTGGAGGACGGCAGCTACTTGTGGAACAGCGGCATGTTCCTGTTCCGTGCCGACCGTTATCTGCAGGAACTGGGGGAGCACCAGCCGGAGATGCTGGCGGCCTGCCAGCAGGCCTGGGCCCAGAAAGAAGGTGACCTGGACTTTGTACGCGTCGGTGCAGAGGCGTTTGCGACCTGTCCGGACGACTCCATCGATTACGCCGTTATGGAAAAAACCCGTGATGCGGTGGTGGTGCCTCTGGATGCCGGCTGGTCGGATGTCGGCTCCTGGTCGGCACTCTGGGAGCTGCAGCCCCACGACGACAACAACAACGTCTGCCACGGTGACGTGATTACCGAAGACGTGAGCGGTTCCTACATCCACTCCGAAGGCCGGTTGATTGCCGCCCTCGGGGTCAGTGATCACGTCATTGTGGAGACGGGCGACGTGGTGCTGGTGGCAGATCGCGCCCGGGTTCAGGATGTGAAAAAACTGGTCGAACAGGTCAGGGCGCAGGGGCGGGAAGAACACCGTTTTCACAAACAAGTGCATCGCCCCTGGGGCACCTACGAAGGCATTGCGATGGGCAAACGCTTTCAGGTCAAACGCATTACCGTAAACCCCGGTGCGTCGCTGTCCTTGCAAAAGCACCATCACCGCGCCGAGCACTGGATTGTGGTGGAAGGCACGGCCAGTGTCACCCGGGGCGACGAGACCCTGTTGCTGAGCGAGGATGAGTCCACCTACATTCCGTTGGGGGTGACCCACCGGCTGACCAACCCGGGGGTTATTCCACTGGGGTTGATTGAGGTGCAAACCGGCAGTTATCTGGGCGAAGACGACATAGTCCGCTTTGAGGACAGCTATAACCGGGTTTAACCCTCTGTCGGCATAGACAGCGCAGAACCCTGCCGGCCAGGAAGGCCGGCAGCTATGCTCTGACTGGCAAAAGGAATTTGCGATGAACTCATGGCAGGAGTGCCTCAGTCCACAGTGTCAGGTTGTGTTGCAACGCACCCGGGAACAGGTGGTGCAGCGGGGTGGTTATGCCATCACCGTCGAAGATTTTCTGCTGATGCTGATTGAGTACGACCCCGAAATCCCCCGGTTTCTCCGTGTTCGCGGGGTTGATCTGGATGAGCTGATCCGCACCATTCAATGCGAACAGCCCATCGTGACGGCGGTGGACGGTGAGAGTGGCCTGTCCTCGCAGCTGCAGTACTGGTTCGCTACGGCGCGGGAGGCGTCCGAAGCCCCCGCCCTGGATTGGTCCGAATTGTTTGAGGCGCTGGTGCGCCGGGCGGACCGCCTGCAAAACAAAGCCTATGTGAGTGTGCTGGAGCAGATTACCGACTGGGCCGCATTACCCGGGATCTGCCCGGGCGCTGCCGCCGGATTGCCATCAGCTCAGCCGGTGGTGGTCACGGATCCCCGCTGGCTGGCACTGTCCGAGGATATTGCGGTACTCCTGTCCGCCAACCCCCAGGCCCTGGTGTGGCTCAAGGGCGACCGCGGCAGCGGCAAGACGACCTGGTTGCACACCTTGGTGCCTTCGCTGGACGCGGGGTTTCTCTGGCTGGACCTGCGCACCGAAACGGAAGTCATGGGGCGGCTGGAGCAAACCTGTCTGCCCCGGGAAAGCGACCCGGCCCCGGTGTTGATTCTGGATAACACCTCGCCCGCGGATCTGGAACAGATACTCCAGCTGCCCGACTCCATTGCCCGGTTGCTCCTGTCCTATCACGGCCCGGTCCTGTTGATCAGTCCCCAGACCGCGGACGACAGCAACGCGGGCCGGCTGTTGGAACGTCGTCTTGGGCGTGCCCTGGACGTTGTGAACATGCCACCCTCGAGCCCGGGTCAGATTCACGCGGTGGTGACCTCCCATCAGTCCGCCATCGAAAAACGCTGGCAAGTAGAGGTGACGGCAGAAACGCTCCACTACGTGGCCTTCGGCCAACCCGGATTCTGCACATCCCCCGGCATGGCGTTGCAATGGCTGGAGCGGGCTTGCGCCCGGCTGGCTCTGGCGGTTGAACGGACGCCGCTTGAAAGCCAGTGCCTGGGCGGTGAAATCGACAGTTTGCGCCGGCAGATCCTGATTCGTCTGGCCCGCAATGAGCCGGTGGCGGCGCTGGAAGAGACCCTGGCTGAGCTGGCGTCACAGCGGGCGGCGATTGATACGCAATGGTCGGCCCGCAAAGCCCGGGGCGAGTCCCGGCGTCTGGCGGTCGCGGATCTTGAGCGGGAGCGTCAGTGCTGGACGACAACATAGTTGCAGCCTTGCGTGTCCGCCGTCACTATGGCGGTCACGAATTGATGACGCAGGAGAGCGCGCAAGTGCAGGATCTCGAAATATACGTACGCGATCTGGAAACAGAAGACCTGATCAAGTGGCTGGCGGGGCACTTCGAGCAGGTGGAGGTTAGTAGTGACACAGACCGGGCCATCAAGGGGCGGGCAGTCTATCAGGGCGATCCGGTGCAGCTCAGTGTTTACCGCGGGGTGATGGGCAAACGGTACAGCTCGGTGGTACTGGAGGGCGCAACCTTACCCTGGGAGACCGACCTGTCCTGTGCCCGCAGCGCCTACCATGGCCTGGCGGTGGAAATTCGCTGCAGTGCCGGCGAATGGAAAGAAGGGGACGCGGTTGAAGATGACAAATGGTGGCGGGTGGACGCCCGAGGAGAGCAACTGGTCGTCTGGAACTGATGTCGGGCTATGGCCCGGGGGAGCACTGACAGAAGCGGACCCGCCGCTTCTGTCAGCGGAACCTTACTCGTCGCTCAGAATGGACACGTTGTCCGCCTGAAGACCTTTATCGGCATCAATCACGTTAAACCGAACCAGTTGTCCCTGGCGCAGCACGCGGCGACCGCGCCCGCGGATGGCGCGGAAATGGACAAACACTTCCTCGCCGTTTTCACGGACAATAAAGCCAAAGCCTTTCTTCACATTGAACCACTTGACGGTGCCGTCTTCGTCACCTTCCGGACCTTCGTCTTCGTCATCGTAGTCGTCTTCGTAGTCATTGGTCCCGGCGGCGTGGCGGGCCGGGGCGGCACGATTACCGGTGCGCTGACGCCCGGCGAAAGCAATGGCAAGAAACCCCGCCAGACCGAACAGCAATACCGCGATCAGGTAAGCGGCAATGCCCTGCGCGCTGCCTATCACGAACGCAGGGTTGGATGCTGATTCATTGGAACCGGCTTGAGACAGAATCAGGAAAACTTCCGGTGTAAAGGCAAGCAGGGCAAAGGTTAAAATAAAAGGCGCTGGAATAGCGATCAGAATAGCCAGAAGGATCGCTTTTGCTGGATTACGCATTGACGAGAGATTCTCCGTTAATCAAACACTAACAAATATAAGCCGAATATCGCGTACACTTGGAACGTCGGCCGTTGAATCCATCACTGTCATTCGTATATCTGGGAGCAGTGAGGGGTAAAAGCGGCATGATAACAGATAAACCGAACCACTGACCAAGCAACCTGTGCATTTGGACCAGAAAGGTATGAATGAAGCAACGATCGAAGAACGGCTTAACGAACTCGAAATCCGGGTAGCCTTTCAGGATGATGTGATCAATACACTCAGTGAACAGATTGCCCGCCAGGAGCTGGATATCCGTGAGCTGTGGCACGCCAAGCAGCACCTGCACAAGCAACTCAAGGATATGGCCCCCTCCAATATCCGGGCGGAAGAAGACGAAACACCCCCGCCACACTACTAACCGGCAGTGCCCGGTACCCGCCCGGGGCTCAGGCCAGCAACTCGATCAGTATCTGTTCGTAAACATCGGACAGGGCATTCAGGTCTGCGGCGCGGACACACTCGTTCACTTTGTGAATGGTTGCGTTGACCGGACCCAGCTCGACCACTTGCGCGCCGGTCGGTGCAATGAAACGGCCGTCTGAGGTGCCCCCCGAGGTGGACAGTTCGGTTTCCCGGCCGGTGACCTTGCGGATTGCCGCTTGCGCCGCCGCAACCAGTGCGCCCCGGTCGGTGAGGAACGGCCGGCCGCTCAGATGCCAGTCCAGGTCGTAGTTTAACTGGTGGCGGTCAAGGATTGCGGCCACCCGCTCGGCCAGACTTTCGGCGGTGTTTTCGGTGCAATAGCGAAAGTTGAAGTGCACCAGAAATTCACCGGGAATGATGTTGCTGCCGGTGCCGGCTTCGGCTTTGGTTATCTGAAAGGTGGTCGCCGGAAAAAAGTCGTTGCCGTTGTCCCAGTATTCATGCGCCAGATCGTGCAGCGCGAGGGCGGCCCTGTGGACCGGGTTCTCCGCCAGATGCGGGTAGGCCACGTGGCCCTGCACCCCGTGAATATTCAGGTAGCCGTGCAGCGAACCGCGGCGGCCATTTTTGATGACGTCACCCAGTTCGCTGGTGCTGGACGGCTCACCGATCAGGCACCAGTCGATTTTTTCCTGGCGGGCCTCCAGGGTTTCGATCACCTTGACGGTGCCATCCTGGGCCGGGCCTTCTTCATCACTGGTGATCAGCAGGGCGATTGAGCCGCGATGGTGCGGGTGCCTGGCCACAAACCGTTCACAGGCGGTGATAAAAGCGGCCAGGCTGCCTTTCATGTCGGCCGCCCCGCGGCCGTACAAAAAACCGTCCTTGATGACGGGCTCGAAGGGCGGGTACGCCCAGTTTTTTTCCGGGGCCGGTAGGGACCACGTCGGTGTGTCCGGCAAAGGCCAGCACCGGCCCCTCAGTGCCTTTGCGGGCCCACAGATTGTCGGTATCGCCAAAGCGCATGGATTCGCCGGCAAAGCCCAGGGGGGCCAGGCGGGACATCATCAGCTGCTGACAGCCAGCGTCCTCCGGGGTAATCGAGCGGCGGCGCATCAATTCAATCGCGAGTTCCAGTGTCGGGGTGTCGGGCATGGGTGAATCCGGCGTCCATTGAACGTGTTAATTGTTGGCGTGGAGTTGATCGTTCAGCTCGATGGCGGTCTTGTTGGTTTTGCACTCGACCGCCCCGCTGGTGCTGTTTCGGCGGAACAGCAGGTCGGCCTTGTTGGCCAGATCCCGTGCCTTGACCCACTCAACCAGGGTGTTGTGCTCGTCCAGCAACGCTACCTTGGTGCCGGCGGTGATGTACAGCCCCGCTTCCACCGTGCAGCGGTCGCCCAGGGGAATGCCGATACCGGCGTTCGCGCCGATCAGGCAGTTTTTCCCGACGGCAATGACCAGGTTACCGCCACCGGAGAGGGTGCCCATGGTCGAGCAGCCGCCGCCCAGATCAGAACCACGGCCGACGACCACCCCTGCCGAAATCCGGCCTTCCACCATGCTGGTGCCTTCGGTCCCGGCATTGAAGTTAATAAACCCTTCATGCATGACCGTGGTGCCTTCACCCACGTAGGCCCCCAGACGCACCCGCGCGGCGTCGGCAATGCGCACCCCGGCTGGTACCACGTAGTCGGTCATCTGGGGAAATTTATCGACGGATTTCACCGCCAGTGGGCGGCCAGCCAGCCGGGCGCTCAGCTGGCGTTCCGGCAACTCGGCCAAATCAATCGCGCCTTCGCTGGTCCAGGCCACGTTGGGCAGCAATCCGAAGATCCCGTCCAGTTTCACCTGGTGAGGTTTCGCCAGCCGGTGGGAAATCAGGTGCAGCTTCAGGTAGACCTCGGGGGTGCTTGCGGCGGTGGTGTCGGTTTCCAGGATGGTCAGGCTCAACGGCCGGGTGGCGGTGGCGAATCGTGCCGCCAGTTGCGCCTGTTCGTCCAGGCCAGCCTGGCGCAGGGCCGTGGCCAGCTCCGTAAGCTGCTCGGCGGTGGGCTCCATGGCCTGATTGCCGCCCGGGTAGTTCAACACCTTGGCGCAGGTGTCGATCAGGCGCCGGTCGGGGCTCAGTATGGGGCGCGGATAAAACACCTCCAGCCAGTCACCTTGTTGGTTGTGGGTGCCCACACCGATTCCGAATGCAAAGCTCATAGGACGGCCTCCCCCTGGAGAAATTGCGCCCACTCGCCGGCATTAAAACCGATGCGGGTGCCGGTGGTGTGTTCGCTGACCGGGCGTTTGATGATTGCCGGGTTGTCGAGCATGATGCGGTGAGCCGATTCGGCTGTCATGCCGTCACGCACCTCTTGCGGCAGTTGCCGCCAGGTGGTGCCGCGCCGGTTGATCAGTGCCTCCCAGCCAAGACTTGCCTCCCACTGGCTGAGTTTTTCGCTGCTGAGGCCATCCTTTCTGAAATCGTGAAAGGTGTAAGGGATGTTGGCCTCATTCAGCCATTTGCGGGCTTTTCTCACCGTGTCGCAGTTGTTGATGCCGTACAGTTTCATAGCAGAATTCCGTGTTGTCTCAGAGTGTCTGGTTCATTGCAGGGCCGTGGGTCCATCCCGGTTGGGGGGCTATTGCCCGGTACCGCGGGCTTGCAGGTAAGTGACAATGCGTTGGGCCGCTTCCACACATTCTTCCAGCGGGGCAACCAGCGCCATGCGGACCCGGTTAGCCCCGGGGTTGTAGCCATCCACCTCCCGGGACAGATAACGCCCCGGCAGCAGGTGCACATTTTGTTGTGCGGCGAGTTCCAGTGCAAAGGTTTCATCATCCACCGGTGTTTCCGGCCATAAATAGAAGCCGGCAGCGGGGTAATCCACCGCCATCACCTGTCGCAAAATGGGCACAACGGCGTCGAATTTTTCCCGGTAGGCCCTTCGGTTGTCGCGCACATGGTCTTCATCCTGCCAGGCGGCAATGCTCGCCAACTGATTGTGGATGGGCATGGCGCAACCGTGGTAGGTGCGGTATTGAAGGTAGCGGGCCAGAACCTCGCCGTCGCCGGCGACAAAACCGGAGCGCAGCCCGGGCAGGTTGCTGCGCTTGGACAGGCTGTGGAACACGATGCAGTTCCGGTAATCGTGCCGGCCCATGGTTGCACAGGCCTGCAGCAGACCGACCGGTGGCGAGTTTTCGTCCGGGTAGAGTTCCGAGTAGCACTCGTCAGACGCTACAATAAAATCATGGCGGTCTGCCAGTTCGATCACTTTGATCAGGGTTGCCATCGGAATCACCGCGCCGCTGGGGTTGCCGGGGGAACACAGAAACAGGATCTGGCAGTCCCGCCACACGGATTCCGGTACCGCATCGAAATCAGGAATAAAGCCATTGCTGCCGTCGCAGGGCAGATACACGGGGGATGCTCCGGCCAGTAACGCCGCGCCCTCGTAAATCTGATAGAAGGGGTTCGGGCTGACCACGGCTGCGGGGCGACTGGCATCGATCACCGCCTGCACCAGCGAAAAAATGCCCTCGCGGGTGCCGTTGACCGGGACCAGGTTGCGCGCAGCGGTCAGGGTGCCGGGGGGCAGTTGAAAACGGCGGGTAGCCCAGGCCGCCATGGCTTCCCGGAACGCATCCATGCCTTTGGTGGTGGGGTAGTTCGCCAGCCGGTCCAGATTGTCGGCCAGAGTCTGGCGGACAAACCCGGGGGCCGGGTGCTGGGGTTCGCCAATGCCGAGGGATATCGGCGCCAGGTGGGCCGGAGTGTTGATGCCCGCTTTCAGTTTGTTGAGCTTTTCAAACGGGTATGGGTGTAACCGGGACAGGTTCGGGTTCATTGAGTGTCATCCAGCATGGTGCGCAGGTCATCCTGCAGGGCCTGGCACGCGGCCGGGTCGCGCAGCGCACGCCCCCGCTCGTCGGTGATAAAGAAAATGTCTTCCACGCGCTCGCCCAGGGTGGCAATTTTGGCGTTGGTCAGCCGCACCCGGTGTTGCAGAAACACGCGCCCGACCCGGGCCAGCAGGCCGGGTCGGTCCGGCGTGACTACGTCGATGACGGTGCGCAGGTTGAACGTATCGTTGGAAAACGTGATTTCCGTCGGGAAAGCAAAGTGCTTGAGTTGGCGGGACGTGCGCCGTTGAATGATGTGCGGGTAGTCGTTGGGGTCGTCCAGCTCTTCAACCAGCCGTTTGCGCACCCGCTCTTTGCGTGCCGGATCGATACCCAGCGCCTGGTTTTTGTTGTCCAGAACCACGTAGGAGCTGATGGAGTGCCCTACGCTGTTAACACTGATGCGGGCAGCGGCAATATTCAGATGCAACTGTTCGAGCACGGCGGTCGTGGCCGCGAACAGGGCAATGCGGTCTTTCATGTAGATGGTGATCTGGGAATAACCGTCGGTGGGACCGCCCCGGGTATCCCGGATCATCACCAGGGGATCCGGGTTGTCGCCGTGGCGGATGATTTCCGCCGTTTGCCAGGCAATATCAATGGTCGAGTCCTGCAGGAAATATTCTTCGTCCAGAGTGTTCCACACCCGGTCAATCTGGTCGTCGGCGATGCTCTGGGCGTTGAGAATTTCCCGGGCTTCCAGCTGGGTGGCACGTACCCACTCCAGCCGGTTGACCGGGTTATCTGTTCCGCGGGTCAGGGCCCGTTTGGTTTCAATGTACAGCTGGCGCAACAGCGACGCACGCCAGGTGTTCCAGAGTTTGGGGTTGGTGGCGCTGATGTCGCAGACGGTGAGCACGTACAGGTAGTCCAGGTGCGTCTCGCTCAAGACGGTGCGCGCAAACCCGTGAATAATGTGCGGATCAGAGATGTCTTTCCGCTGAGCGGTCATCGACATCAGCAGGTGGTTTTCCACCAGCCAGCACACCAGCTGGGTGTCCCGGTCGCTCAAATGGTGACGCTGGCAGAAGGCCTCAGCATCGACGGCCCCCAGCTCGGAATGGTCACCGCCCCGGCCTTTGGCAATGTCGTGGTAGAGGCCCGCGATGTAGAGCACGTCCATTTTGGGCAGGCGTTGAATCAGTCGCGAGCCCAGCGGAAATTCGGTGCGCGCCTCGCCACCACGCAGTCTGTCCATGTTGCGAATCACCCGCAGGGTGTGCGCATCGACCGTGTATATGTGAAAGAGGTCGTGTTGCATTTGCCCGATGATCTGGCCAAATTCCGGCAAATAGCGCCCCAGAACGTTGTACTTTTTCATCGCCGCAAGGGTTTGGTTCAGGTCGTGGGGGGTGCGCAGTAACTCCATGAACAGGGAGGTGACGGCCAGGTCGGTGCGGAAAGCGTCGTCGATGAGGTGCCGGTGGGCCCGCAATGAGCGGATGGTGGTTGCCCGGATCCCTTTGATGTCCGGGTTCTGGGCCATCAGCAGGAAGATTTCCAGAATCGCGTAAGGGGCGTAGGCAAACACCTGGCTGTTGATGGCCTCGATGTAGTTGTTGCGGATCTGAAACCGGTTGTTCAGGGGCTGAATGTTGCAGCGGCCCCGGCTGCCCAGAATGGCCTCGTCGTAGTATTGCAGGATCACGTCGGCAAGTTCGGCCAGGGCAAGCACGGTGCGGTAGTACGCCTGCATCATCAGCTCGACTCCCAGACGGTCGCCTTTATCCTGATAGCCGAGCATCTGTGCAAGGGCGCGCTGATGGTCAAACAGCAGCCGGTTTTCGTTGCGGTTGGCAATGAGTTGCAGGCCATAGCGCAAGCGCCACAGAAAGGTTTCGCCCTCCCACAGGATCTGATATTCCTCTTCCGACAGGGCATTGATGCCGGCGAGCTCGGCAACGCTGGACAGCCCGAAATGCCGCTTGGTGATCCAGCTGATGGTCTGGATGTCCCGGAGGGCCCCGGGAGCGCCCTTGATGTTGGGTTCCAGGTTGTAATCGGTATCGCTGAACTTGCGATGGCGGCGCCTCTGTTCGTCCCGTTTGGCGATGAAGTAGTCGCGATCGGTACAGATGCGATCCGAGTAAACGGCGTTGTTGATTTGCTGGCGGAGGCCGTCCGGACCGGCGATGGTGCGTGTTTCCAGCAGATTGGTGAGGATGGTGACGTCCTGGCGGGCGGCCTCTTCACATTGCGTGAGGCTGCGCACGCTGTGGCTGATGTCCAGTTTCAGATCCCAGAGTTGGGTTATAAAGGCGCTCAGGTCCTCTTGCCAGCCCGGCTGGACACCGTTACGGGTGAGGATCAGCAAATCAATATCGGAATGGGGGTGGAGCTCCCCGCGGCCATAGCCTCCCACAGCGACCAGGGCAATGTTAGGGGAGTCAAGGCGCGGGTAGCGGGACCAGATCAGCTGCAGTACCCGGTCAACCGTGTGGGCGCGGGCGTGAATCAGCTCGC
Source organism: Marinobacter sp. X15-166B (assembly GCF_001752365.1). Taxonomy (GTDB): domain Bacteria; phylum Pseudomonadota; class Gammaproteobacteria; order Pseudomonadales; family Oleiphilaceae; genus Marinobacter. The sequence goes on from NZ_MEIY01000001.1 coordinate 2,457,459, forward strand.
GGACATCCGCGCCCTGGCGAAAGGCTTCGGCATCGGTGTCGTAGCGGAATTGCAGCAGTTCCCGGGCTGGAACAACAGGTGACGGGTCAGCCGTAATGCGTTGTTCCAGTGCCCGGAGGTCCATTTAGAAGGACTCTTCCGATCGTTTGGTGAACGCCTCGAAACCGTCGGCAGTCACCACCAGAGTGTGTTCCCACTGGGCGGACAGTTTGCGGTCCCGGGTGACCACGGTCCAGCCATCCCGCATCAGGGTGGTGTGGTATTTGCCCTGGTTGATCATCGGCTCGATGGTGAAGGTCATGCCTTCACGGAGCTCCAGGCCGGTGCCGGGGGTGCCGTAATGCATCACCTGGGGTTCTTCGTGAAACACTTTGCCAATCCCGTGGCCGCAATAGTCCCGTACCACCGAGAAGCGGTGTTTCTCGGCGTGCTGCTGGATGACGTGGCCGATATCGCCCAGGCGTGCGCCGGGTTTGACCAGGTCCATACCCAGGTACAGGCACTCCTGGGTAACCCTGATCAGCCGCTCGGTGCCGGGTTTGGGTTTGCCGACAATGAACATCTTGCTGGTGTCACCGTGGTATTCGTCTTTAATCACCGTGACGTCGATATTGATGATGTCACCGTGTTTGAGAATCTTTTTCTCGGAGGGGATGCCGTGACACACGACGTGATTCACCGAGGTGCAGATCGATTTTGGAAAACCTTTGTAATTCAGGGGTGCCGGAATGGCATTCTGCACGTTCACGATATAATCGTGACAAATACGGTCGAGCTCCTCTGTCGATACTCCCGGCTTGACGTAATCACCGATCATCTCAAGAACTTCGGCGGCCAGGCGGCCAGCCACGCGCATCTTTTCGATTTCTTCTGGCGTTTTAATCGATACCTGCATGGAACTTCCCGTAAAATTGGATCAATGCACCATTTTAGGGGGGACGGCAGTCGGGTACAAGGCGGGCCGCCGATAAGGGGGCTCACGCCGACACCAGCCGGAGATGAAAAACGGTGGTGCCGGGTGGTGTTTTTGTGGTATAAACGCGCCGCCGGAAACAATTCTGGCAAATTCGCACACGCGTCGACACGTTGACCCAGGGTGCCTGTCTGACAGGTTGGGTCAATTGGACGTGTGGAGGACTAACCCGAAGCTAACTAAGGTAATTATCATGGCTCAGGTAAATATGCGTGACCTGCTCAAGGCAGGCGCTCACTTTGGACACCAGACACGTTACTGGAACCCGAAAATGGGTAAATACATTTTCGGTGCCCGCAACAAGATTCACATCATCAACCTTGAGCAGACTGTTCCTGCCATGAACGAAGCGCTGGCGTTTGTTCAGCAGCTGGCCGAGAACAAGAACAAGGTTCTGTTTGTGGGCACCAAGCGTGCCGCCGCCAAAATCATCAAAGAAGAAGCAGAGCGCTCTGGCCAGCCGTTCGTCAACCATCGCTGGTTGGGCGGCATGCTGACGAACTACAAAACCATTCGTCAGTCGATCCGTCGCTACCGCGACCTGGAAACCCAGGCCAAAGACGGCACGTTCGACAAGCTGACCAAGAAAGAGGCGCTGGAGCGCACGCGCGAAATGGACAAGCTTGAGCGCAGCATCGGCGGCATCAAGGACATGGGTGGTCTGCCCGACGCGTTGTTCGTGATCGACGTTGATCACGAGCGCATTGCCATCAAAGAAGCCAACAAGCTGGGTATTCCTGTCATCGGTGTGGTTGATACCAACAGCGATCCGGACGGTGTGGACTACGTCATTCCCGGTAACGATGATGCCATCCGCGCGATCCAGATTTACGTGAAGGCCGTTGCAGACACCTGTCTGGAGGCTGCCACGCCGGGCGCCGGCGAGTTTGTTGAAGTAAGTGACGCTGTAGAAGGCGAAGCACCTGCCGCTGAGTAAGATCCTGCGTGTTGCTTGCTGACTCTGTTGTGTTGGTTGCGTGACGGGGCCGATAAATGGGTTCGGCCCCTTGTGACGACAGAGTCAGCCACATTTAACGCCTGTACGAGTCGGTATTCCGGTACAGGCTTTCAGAAGACTGAATTTGAGAGGATTGAACATGGCTGCTATTACCGCTGCAATGGTCAAAGAGCTGCGCGATCGTACTGGTCTGGGCATGATGGAGTGCAAGAAAGCACTGGTTGAGTCTGAGGGTAGCGTAGAGGCGGCAATTGAAGAATTGCGTAAGTCTTCTGGCCTCAAGGCCGCCAAGAAAGCAGGCCGTACTGCCGCTGAAGGTGTGTCCCTGATCAAGGTGTCAGACGACAACACCGTGGGTTACATCCTGGAAGTGAACTCCGAGACGGACTTTGTTGCCCGTGACGACAACTTCATGACCTTCGCCAACGAAGTTCTGGATGTGGCCTTTGAGAAAGGTGAAACCGACGTCGCCAAGCTGATGGAAGGCGAGCTGGAGTCCAAGCGCGAAGCGCTGGTCCAGAAAATCGGCGAAAACATCACCGTTCGTCGCCTCGTTAAAATCGAGGGAGCGGTGGTCGGTGGTTACGTGCACAGCAACAGCAAGATTGCTGCGCTGGTCGCGATCACCGCTGGCGATGTTGAAATCGCCCGTGATGTAGCCATGCACGTGGCTGCGATCAACCCGCGTGTTGCCAAGCCGGAAGACATGCCCGAAGCAGAGCTGGAAGCGGAAAAGAACATCATCCGCAGTCAGCCTGACATGGAAGGCAAGCCCGCCGAAATCGTCGAGAAGATGATGGGTGGCCGGATCAACAAGTTCCTGAAAGAAAACAGCCTGGTTGATCAGCCGTTCGTCAAGAACCCTGAGCAAACCGTTGCCGAGCTGATCAAGTCAGGCGGTGGTGAGCTGGTTGGTTTTGTGCGCCTTGAAGTTGGCGAAGGCATCGAAGTAGAAGAAGTGGACTTTGCGGCCGAGGTTGCTGCTGCAGCCGGTACCGGTAAAGCCTGATCTTCTTCGGGTAACGGCGTTTTTGCGTCGTAACTGCCTGATTAGTCTGCCACGGTGGCCGGGGACTCCCGGTTCTCGTGGCGGGCTTGTATCTGAGATACCCTTTTTTCAGGGGTATGTCCGATACAAGTCCGGAAATAGGGTTACACTGCTCTGACGGTGTGGCTTGCCCGCAATAACTCGTTCCTGCCAGACACCACAAGGGGATTACCATGCAGAAGTCAGCGACCACTCAACCCAGATACAAGCGCATTCTGCTTAAACTCAGCGGTGAGGCTCTTAATGGCGAACACGAGTTTGGCATCGATCCCAAAGTGCTTGATCGTATGGCCCTTGAGATCGGTACGCTGGTGGGAATCGGCATCCAGGTGGGCCTGGTGCTGGGGGGCGGCAACCTGTTTCGGGGCGCCGCGCTGAGTGAAGCGGGCATGGACCGGGTGACCGGCGACCACATGGGCATGCTCGCCACGGTTATGAACGGTCTGGCCATGCGCGATGCGCTGGAGCGCTCCAACATCCGCACCCGGGTTATGTCGGCCATCCCGATGAGTGGTATTGTGGAGCATTACGATCGTCGCCGCGCGGTGCGTGACCTGAAAGACGGTGATGTTGTTATTTTTTGTGCCGGTACCGGCAACCCTTTCTTTACCACGGACTCCGCAGCCTGTTTGCGGGGCATTGAAATCCAGGCGGATGCGGTGCTCAAGGCCACCAAGGTAGACGGTGTTTACTCAGCCGACCCTGTCAAAGACCCAACGGCGATCAAGTACGACCGGCTCACCTACGATGAGGTGTTGGAGAAGAAGCTTGAAGTGATGGACCTGACAGCCATTTGTCTCGCGCAGGATCACGCCATGCCGTTGCGAGTGTTTGACATGAACAAGCCGGGCGCGTTGACGCGAGTGGTAACCGGTGAGCCTGAAGGTACGCTTATTGAAGAACGTGTTGAAGCCTGACACGCTCAGTCAGATAACGAATTGAGGAGATGTTTGTGATTAATGAAATCAAGAAAGATGCCGAGAAGCGCATGAACAAGAGCCTCGAAGCCCTGTCTTCGGCGTTCAACAAAATTCGCACCGGACGCGCGCATCCGTCCATCCTTGATGGCGTTATGGTGAACTACTACGGCCAGGATACACCGTTGAAACAGGTGGCCGCGGTGAACGTGGAAGACAGCCGGACCCTGGCGATCTCGCCGTGGGAAAAAAACCTGGTTTCCGCGATCGAGAAGGCGATCATGACCTCGGATCTCGGACTCAACCCCTCCAGCACGGGCGATGTTATCCGGGTGCCCATGCCCATGCTGACCCAGGAAACCCGTAAGGATATGGTCAGACAGGCTCGCGCCGACGCGGAGCACGGGCGCGTTTCCATTCGCAATGCCCGCCGTGATGCCAACAACGACCTGAAAGAGTTGCTGAAAGAGAAGGAAATCAGCGAAGACGATTTGCGCCGTGGCGAGGATGAAATCCAGAAGTTGACCGACCGCTTCATCGCCGAAGTGGAAACAATGCTGAAAGCCAAGGAAGAGGACCTGATGGAAGTGTGATCCATCAGGAATTGTTCGCGAATCAGACATCGGTGCCTTGGTGGGTATCGCAGGGCATTGGTGAGGGGATGGCATGACGGGAAGCGTATCCGCACAGATTCCGGTTTCGGCAAGCAGCCGGCCCCGGCACGTGGCGATTATCATGGATGGTAACAACCGCTGGGCCAAAGCCCGGCGGCTAACCGGAGTGGCCGGACACAAGGCGGGGGTGAACGCGGTCAAGTCCACCGTTGAGGTTTGTGCGCGGGAGGGCGTGGAGGTGTTAACCCTGTTCGCGTTCTCCAGTGAAAACTGGCGCCGCCCGGAAGACGAAGTATCCGCGTTGATGCGGCTGTTTTTATTTGCGCTGGAGCGTGAAGTGAAAAAGCTGCATAAAAACAACATCCGGCTGCGGATCATCGGTGATCGCACGGCATTCAGCCCGGCGTTGCAAGAGCATATGGCCAAGGCGGAAAACCTGACCAAAGACAATACCCTTATGACGCTGGTGATTGCCGCCAATTACGGCGGTCATTGGGATATTGTACAGGCCACGCAAAAGGTGGCCGAGCAGGTCCAGCAGGGCAGGCTGGCGCCCACCGACATCACCGATGATCTGATCCAGCAGCATTTATCCATAGGCGATCTGCCCGTACCCGACCTGATGATACGCACCGCCGGTGAGCAGCGGATCAGCAACTTTATGCTGTGGCACCTCGCCTATACCGAACTCTACTTTTCCCCCGTCTTCTGGCCGGATTTTGACGCAGCGCAAATGCGCGAGGCGCTTCAGGTGTATGCCGGGCGCCGGCGTCGTTTCGGACAGACAGATGATCAGGTTGCTGGCCAGCAGCAATAACAACGATATAAAGCGAACCTTACTGTGCTCAAAACCCGCATTATCACTGCTTTGATACTGGCCCCTCTGGCGATCGGTGGTATCTTTTTTCTGGGGCCCCTCGGATTTGCGCTGTTTACCGGCGCGATCATCCTGCTGGGCGCCTGGGAGTGGGCCAATCTCGCGGGTTTGGTGCCGCAATGGCAGCGCGTCACCTATGCGCTGGTTATCGGCGCGATTCTCTATCTGTGCTATCAGCCCTCGACCGTTGTGCTATGGCTTGCCCTGCTGTGGTGGCTGATCTGTTTTTTTCTGGTGCGCAGCTATCCCGGTACCAGTGGCTTGTGGCAACCGGTGGCCGTGCGGGCGGTGATGGGGGCGCTGGTGCTCGTGCCGGCGTGGATTGGTCTGAATGTGTTGCGTAACGGCAGCCCGGCATTTGGCGACATCGACACCGGCCTGTGGCTGATCGTGTATGTGTTCGCCACTGTGTGGGTGGCCGATGTCGGCGCGTACTTTTCCGGACGGGCGTTTGGCAAGACCAAATTGGCGCCCCGGGTTAGCCCGGGCAAATCCTGGGCAGGCGTGTGGGGCGGCCTGATTGCGGTCGCGGTTCTGGCGATCCTCGCCGGCCAGTGGGCCAACGCTGGTCTGGTTGAGGCCAGCCTGTTGGTGGTGGTGAGCGTGGCCGTTGGATTGGTGTCGGTACTGGGCGATTTGCTGGAAAGCATGATGAAGCGCTTCCGCGGGGTCAAAGACAGCAGCCAGTTACTGCCGGGGCACGGCGGCATTCTCGATCGTATTGACAGTCTGACGGCAGCATTGCCCGTGTTCACCTTACTGGCAATACTGCTCGGCTGGCTGGTTGCAGGTGGTTGACCATGCGTAAGTTAACAATTCTGGGGGCCACCGGCTCTGTGGGTCTGAATACCCTGGACGTGGTCCGCCGTCATCCGGAGCGGTTTTCGGTCCATGCGCTGACCGCCTGTACCCGGGTGGCCGAAATGGCCACCCTGTGCCGCGAATTTGCACCGGCCCTGGTGGTGATGGCGGACGAACCGGCCGCAGCCCGGCTGCGTCTGGAGCTTGCGGATCTTCCTGCCATTCAGGTGCTTTCGGGGCAAGACGGGCTGTGCCAGGCCGCCGAAGATACGGCAGCCTGTACGGTGGTCGCCGCCATCGTTGGCGCGGCCGGCTTGCTGCCGACTCTGGCGGCCGTCCGCGCGGGCAAGCGGGTGCTGCTGGCGAATAAGGAAGCGCTGGTGATGTCCGGTCAGCTGTTCATGGATGCGGTGACGGCCTCAGGCGCAGAACTGCTGCCGATCGACAGCGAGCATAATGCGATCTTTCAGTGCTTGCCACCCACCCATGTGCGCAATCTTGACGGCGCGGGGGTACGGCGCATTCTGCTGACGGCCTCCGGCGGACCCTTCCGCTCTTATACCGCAGAACAGCTGAAAACCGTGACCCCCGCACAGGCCTGTGCGCACCCCAATTGGTCGATGGGACAGAAAATCTCCGTGGACTCGGCCACCCTGATGAACAAGGGGCTGGAACTGATTGAGGCCTGCTGGCTGTTTGATACCACCCCCGGTTGCGTCGAGGTGCACGTACACCCGGAAAGCATTATCCATTCCATGGTGGAATATCTGGACGGGTCGGTGCTGGCCCAGTTGGGCAGTCCCGACATGCGCACTCCCATTGCCAATGGTCTGGCCTGGCCCGAGCGCATCGATGCCGGGGTCGCGCCCCTGGATTTATTTGCGCTGGGCCGGTTTCATTTCGAACGTCCGGATGTGCAGCGTTTTCCGTGCCTGCGGTTGGCCGCTGAGGCGTTTGAGGCCGGTGGCACCGCGCCGGCCGCCCTGAATGCGGCCAACGAAGAGGCGGTCGCGGCCTTCCTCGCCGGGCGACTGTGTTTTGCCGACATCCCGGTGGTCATCGAGCGGGTCCTGGCGGCCACTGAGGTACAGCCTGCAACCGACCTGGATGTCATTTTTGCGTGTGATCGCCAGGCACGGGCCGGAGCCCGGGAACTGATTGCACAGCGGGCGATCTGATTGTCAGGTGGCATTGAGTTGGACCGTTTGAGGGTGTTATGCAGTTAATTCAGGCTATTCTGGCACTGGCTCTGACCCTGGGTATCCTGGTGACCATTCACGAGTATGGTCACTTCTGGGTGGCGCGCCGCTGCGGGGTCAAGGTACTGCGTTTTTCCGTGGGATTCGGCAAGCCGCTGTTTTCCTGGTACGACCGGCAGGGCACGGAATTCGCGGTAGCCGCGATTCCCCTGGGTGGGTACGTAAAAATGCTGGACGAGCGCGAAGGCCCTGTGCCCGAGGCGCTGAAAGATCAGGCCTTCACCTCCAAGTCACCGGGTCAACGCATTGCGATTGCCGCGGCCGGGCCGGTCGCCAACTTCCTGTTTGCCATCCTGGCCTACTGGCTGCTCAGTGTGGTCGGGTTCACCGTCCTCGCACCGGTGGTGGGCGAGGTCACGCCCCGGTCCGTGGCTGAACGGGTGGGGCTGACGACGGGCATGGAGATCCGCGAGATTGATGGTCACCGGGTAACTTCCTGGCGGGACATCAACATGCGCTTGCTTGAGCGGGCAGGCGAGCAGGGAAATATTCAGGTTGAGGTGGTCGGGCAGGGCGTCTCCGGCCATCTCACCGGGACACTCAATGGCTGGCGCCTCAGTGAGGAAGACCCCAATCCGCTCAAAGAGTTTGGCGTTCAACCGCTGCGCCCCGACGTGCCGGCCACCATTGGTATGGTGGCCGACTCCGGCCGGGCCTACGCCGGCGGGCTGAGAGAGGGTGACCAGGTGGTGGCGGTGGACGGCGAGCCCGTGGCCGACTGGTTTGCGCTCGTTGACAGGATTCGCCGCGCACCGGAACAGCCGCTTTTACTCACCGTCCGGCGGCAAGGTGCACTGGTTGAGCTGACGGTGACCCCGGCCGCGAAAACAACCGACGACGACGGCACGTTCGGATTTGTGGGCGCAGGGGTTGCACCGGTAGACTGGCCGGACGAAATGTTGCGGCAAGTCAGTTACAATCCGCTGGCGGCGATTCCGGTGGCCCTGCATGAGACCTGGAGCGATACCCGCCTTACCCTGGTGGCGATCCACAAAATGCTCACCGGGTTGTTGTCACCCAGTAATCTGAGTGGGCCGATTACCATCGCGCGCGTCGCCGAAGCGAGCGTGAGTTCGGGGTTTGAAGACTTTGTGCGCTTTCTGGCGTACCTGAGCGTGAGTCTCGGGGTATTGAATCTGCTGCCCGTACCGATACTCGATGGCGGCCACATTGTGTTTTACACCATAGAAGCAATTCGGCGTAAGCCGCTGTCCGATGCGGCCCAGGCGCTGGGGTTACGAATTGGTTTGGCATTGATTCTAACTTTAATGGTGTTTGCACTTTACAACGACCTGATGCGGTTGTGAGAATTGCCAACTCTTTAACGCGTATCCACAGGCGAAATTTCCGAATGAGACGTACTTTTTTTGGCACTGTTACCGGCCTGGCATTTGCTGTCCTGAATCTACAGGCGGTTCATGCAGATGAGTTTGTTGTGTCGGATATCGAGGTGGAGGGATTGCAGCGGGTTTCCGCGGGCACAGTGTTCTCTGCCTTCCCGGTGGGGATTGGTGAGGCCGTTGACGAGGCCCTGCTGGCCGATGCCATCAAAACCCTGTTCCGGTCCGGTTTGTTCACCGACATTGAAGCCAGTCGCGACGAAGGCGTCTTGATCCTGACCGTGAAGGAGCGGCCGTCGATCAGCTCCATCGACATAGAGGGCAACAAAAACATTGAGACCAGCATGTTGCGGGATGCGCTTTCCAATGCCGGAATGGACGAAGGGCAAGTGTTCCGCCGGGCGACCCTGGAGCGCCTGGAGCTGGAGATTCTGCGGTCCTATGTGAGTCAGGGTCGTTACAACGCCCGGGTGAAGGCGACCGCCACCGAGCTGCCCCGCAACCGGGTGGCGATCAAGCTGGACATTAACGAGGGCGACGTGGCCGCCATCCAGCACATTAACATTGTGGGCAACGCAGCGTTTTCCGACGACGAGCTGCTGGGTCTGTTTGAACTGCGTACCAGCGGCTTCTGGGCGTCGCTGACCAGCAAGGATAAATACGCCCGGGAGCGCTTGAGCGGCGACCTCGAGAAACTCCGGTCTTACTATCTGGACCGGGGGTATATCGATTTTACGGTTGAGTCCAGCCAGGTGTCGATCTCGCCTGACAAGAAGGACGTGTTTATTGCCATCGCCATCAATGAAGGGCCGCAATACACCATTTCTGACGTGCAGCTGCGTGGCAACCTGATTGTCGACGAACAGGAATTGCGGGATTTGATTCGCATCGAGGCGGGGGATACATTTTCCCGTGCCCGCATGGTCAGCACCTCCGAGCTGATCTCCCGACGCCTGGGCACCGAGGGTTACGCGTTTGCCAACGTTAACGCGATACCGGAAACCCGCGACGACCACACCGCGACGGTGACCTTTTACTTGGAACCCGGCAAACGTGCCTATGTGCGCCGGGTAAACTTCCGGGGCAATGTGTCCACCCGCGACGACGTGCTGCGTCAGGAAATGACCCAGATGGAAGGGGGCGTGGCTTCCACCGACCGTATCGAGTTTTCCAAAACCCGGCTGGAGCGGCTCGGCTTTTTCAAATCAGTTGACGTGCAGACCCAGCCTGTACCCGGCACCGATGATTTGGTCGATGTCAATTACACGGTCGAGGAGCAGCCTACCGGAAGCCTCTCTGCGTCGATTGGTTTTTCGCAGACCTCCGGCGTTATCCTGGGGGCCAACATCTCCGAAAATAACTTCTTCGGCAGCGGCAAACGGGTATCCATCGGCGCCAACGTCAGTGATTCCGTCAAGAGCGCCAATTTTTCTTACCTGAACCCGTATTACACCGTGGATGGGGTCAGCCGGGGGTTCAGTGTGTTTGCCCGGGAAACCGACTTCGAAGCCCAGGATATCTCCTCCTACCTGCTGGACGAGTATGGGGGGCGTCTCACCTTTGGTTACCCCATCGACAACATCACCCGGCTTAATTTCGGCACGGGTTACACCCTGTCGAAAGTGAAAACCGGTCAATTCACCGCCCAGGAAGTCGAGGATTTTATTGCCGACGAAGGGAACAGCTTTAATAACTACTTCCTGTTTGGCTCCTGGCGGCGCAGTACCCTGAACCGGGGGGTGTTGCCCACCCAGGGCTTCAGTCATTCCCTGTCGGCTGACGTGGCGGTACCGGGCAGTGATCTGACCTATTATAAGTTGAGCCACCGGACGGATTTTTACCAGCCATTGAATACAAATCATAGCTGGGTGCTGCGTGCGCGCACAGAAATCGGTTATGGCGACGGTTACGGTGACCGGGACGTGATGCCGTTCTACGAACATTATTTCGCGGGTGGTTATGGTTCCGTGCGGGGATTTGAAGCCAACTCCCTGGGCCCCAGGGCAACGAACAGCGAGTTCGATTTGTCGGAACCCGACCCATTCGGGGGCAACCTGCTGACCGAAGGCAGTCTGGAACTGATATTCCCGACCCCCTTCGCGGGCGACAGCCGGTCCATGCGGACTGCCTTTTTCCTGGATGCCGGACAGGTGTTTGATTCTGACCGCGGGTTTGATCCCGCTGTGGAGGAAATCCGTGCATCGGTCGGGGTGGGCTTCCAGTGGATTACCGCTGTCGGGCCGCTGGCCTTCAGTCTGGCCAAGCCGTTGAACAAGAAATCCGGAGACAGAGCCCAGGTATTCCAGTTCTCTTTGGGGCAGAGTTTCTGAGTGCTGAACGGATACAATCGAGGAGTGTTGATATGTTGAAAAGATCTGGTATCGCGGCTTTGCTGGCGTTGGTGTTGGCGGTTCCGGCAGTGGCAGAAACCCGCATTGGCGTAGTCGATCTGCGGCAGGCGTTATTTTCATCCGATGCCGCGAAAGCATTCAGTGAAACTCTGCAGCGGGACTTTTCGGGGGACGAAGCCAAAGTGCGTGAGGTGCAGGAGGCGGCGCGCAAGCTGCAAGAGCGTCTGGAAAAAGACGGCCCCATGATGAACGAAGCGGAGCGCACCAAGCTGGGCACCGAATTCCAGGAAAAAGTGCAGGAGTTCAATTTCCTCAAACAACGGCTGGACTCCACCGTGGCCGGCCGCAAACAGGAGTTTCTGGAACAGGCGCGCCCGGATGTCGATAGGGCCGTAAAGGCGCTGCTGGAAGAGCACAATCTCGATATCATTCTGCCCAGCGAAGCGGTCGTGTATGTACGGCCCGATCTGAACCTGACCGAACAGTTGCTGGAACAGCTCAATCGCTAATCGACGCTAGGGGCGCATCTGCGTGAAGTGCACTGTTATTCAGCCTGGAATTTTCGGAGTGAGATATGGCGCAGGGTGAGTATACGCTGGGAGAAATAGCGAGGTTTCTGGGCGCCGAGTTGCGCGGTGACCCCGAAGCGGTGATTGTCGGCATCGCCACGCTGCAAGCGGCGGACAAGGGACAGATATCGTTTTTATCCAGCGCATCCTATGCACGCTATCTGGCGGACACCAAGGCGTCGGCCATCATTGTCGGTGAGGGGGTGGACGTGCCCCCACCGGTCAACGCACTGGTCGTTGCTGACCCCTACCTCTGTTACGCCCGCTTGAGTCACTGGTTTGACCAGACGCCTGCGGCCGCTCCGGGTGTCCACCCCAGTGCGGTCGTCGCAGAGGATGCAGTCATACCGGCCAGCGCGAGCATTGGCCCTCTGGCGGTTATCGAAGCGGGCGTGGTTCTGGGGGAATCAGTAACCATCGGCGCAGGTTGCGTCGTTGGTGCGCACTGCCAGATCGGCGATCACACGGTGTTGCAGCCGCGGGTCACCCTCGGTCATCACACCATTCTTGGTAAACGGTGTCACATCCTCAGCGGTGCGGTGCTGGGCTCGGACGGGTTCGGTTTTGCCAATGAGAAGGGTGTCTGGCACCGTATCGCGCAGCTGGGCCGGGTGGTCCTGGGTGATGACGTGGAAGTGGGTGCCAACACCACCATTGATCGGGGTGCGCTCGACGATACCCGGCTGGAAAACGGCGTCAAGCTGGATAATCTTGTCCAGATTGCCCATAACGTGACCATCGGCGAACACAGCGCCATGGCCGCAATGGTGGGGATCGCTGGCAGCACCCGAATAGGCAGGCACTGTGTATTTGGAGGGGCCACAGGTGTGGCCGGTCATCTGACCATCGGAGATCAGGTGCACATGACCGGTATGACCATGGTGACGGGTAACATCAAGGAACCTGGAGTCTATTCTTCAGGAACCAACTTTGATACCAATCGCCAGTGGCGGAAGAATGCAGTTCGATTCCGACAGTTAGACGCAATGGCGCGGCGACTGAAAGAACTAGAGAAAAAAATTGAAGGCTGAGGCCGTTCCTGATGATGCAAATTGAAGAGATTAAAGAATACCTACCCCATCGCTACCCGTTTTTGTTGGTAGACCGTGTGGTGGAGGTGAAGAAGGGCGAATCGATTGTTGGTTATAAAAATGTGACCGTCAACGAACCGTTTTTTAACGGTCACTTTCCGGTGCGGCCCATCATGCCAGGAGTACTGGTGGTCGAAGCCATGGCCCAGCTGGCAGGAATACTCGGTTTTGTCACCGCTGGCCGCAAGCCTGCCGACGGTGTGATCCATTACCTCGCCGGGTCCAACAAACTGCGCTTCAAACGTCCGGTCGTGCCGGGCGACCAGCTGCGACTGGAAGCCACTCTGCTTTCCAACAAGCACGGCATCTGGAAGTTTGACTGTCGGGCTCTGGTTGACGGCGAAGTCGCTTGCGTGGCGGAAATCATGTCCGCCGAGAGAGATGTTTAATGGCAACGCAGGACTGGTCAGGAGTACACCCGCAAGCATTGGTTGACCCGTCTGCAATACTGGGTGCCGACGTGGTCGTGGGTCCCTGGAGCTACATCGGTCCCGGTGTGGAAGTGGGTGATGGCACGGAGATCATGTCCCACGTTGTGGTCAAAGGCCCGACGGTTATCGGCCGCAACAACCGGATATTTCAGTTCTCCAGCATTGGTGAAGAGTGTCAGGATAAAAAATACGCCGGCGAGCCCACCCGGCTGATCATTGGTGACAACAATACCATCCGCGAAAATTGTACCGTCCATCGCGGAACCGTGCAGGATCGCGGAGAGACCCGAATCGGCAGCGGTAACCTGCTGATGGCCTATGTGCATGTGGCCCATGACTGCGTCATCGGCGACCACACCATTCTGGCGAATTGCTCCACCCTCGCGGGCCACGTCAGGGTGGGCGACTGGGCCATTCTTGGGGGCGGCACCATGGTGCACCAGTTCTGCCAGATCGGCGCCCACAGCATGAGTGCGGGTGGCAGTATTGTGCTCAAGGATATTCCCGCGTACGTGATGGCCAGTGGCCAGTCTGCTGCTCCGTTTGGCATCAATGTGGAAGGACTGAAGCGCCGGGGGTTCGATAAGAACGCGCTGCTGAACCTGCGTCGTGCCTACAAAATCGTTTACCGCCACGGGTTGACGACCGAGCAGGCGGTGGATGAGTTGCAGCGCACGTTCAGCGACAACAGCGAAGTCCAGCCACTGATTGACTCCTTGCGCAATGCCCACCGTGGCATTGTCCGCTAGTGGTTGGTGAAGTGCCCGGAGAACGCGTCCAGGTCGTCAGCCAGCGAAACCTAACCATTGGCATGGTGGCCGGAGAAGCGTCCGGGGATATTCTGGGGGCGGGTCTGATCCGTGCGCTCCGGGCGCGCTATCCGCGGGCGCGGTTTGTGGGCATTGGCGGCGATGAAATGATCGCCGAAGGCTTTCATTCACTGGTTCCCATGGAGCGCTTGTCGGTCATGGGACTGGTGGAGGTGCTGGGCCGCCTGCGCGAGTTGTTCCGTGTCCGCGATCGCCTGCTGGATTACTTTCTGGCGACGCCCCCTGATGTCGTTATCGGCATCGATTCGCCGGATTTTACTCTCGGGGTAGAGCGTCGGTGTCGCGAAGCGGGCATCCCCACGGTTCATTACGTCAGTCCGTCCGTCTGGGCCTGGCGACAGAAACGCATTTTCAAAATCGCCAAATCGGTGGATTTGATGTTGACCTTGCTGCCCTTCGAAGCGCAATTCTACGAAGCGCACCAGGTCCCGGTCGCCTTCGTCGGTCACCCGCTGGCCGATCGCATACCCATGGAAACCGACACCGCTCACGCCCGCCACGCGCTGGGCCTGAAGCAAAACGCGCCGGTGCTGGCCATCCTCCCGGGCAGTCGTGCCGGCGAGGTGGAGCGGCTGGGGGGGCTGTTTCTGGCCGCCGCCAAATGGTTACAGGAACGGCGCAGCGATCTTCAGCTGGTGATTCCCTGTATCAACCGGGAGCGCGAGGAACAGGTACAGGCTCTGGTGCAGCAGGTGGGTGTTGAATTACCGCTGACGGTGATCAGAGGACGCTCCAGAGATGTGATGGCCGCCAGTGATGTGGTGTTGCTGGCCTCGGGTACCGCAACCCTGGAGGCGATGCTGCTCAAGAAACCCATGGTGGTCGGCTATCGGTTAAGCGGATTGAGTTTCGCGGTTCTGTCCAGACTGATCAAAGTGCCGTATGTGGCACTGCCCAACCTGCTGGCACGACAACCGCTGGTGCCCGAGCTGCTGCAAGACGCCGCCAGTCCGGAAAGCCTGGGCAGGGCGGTGCTGGAACGGTTGCAAAACGAACAGGAAATAGCGCGCTTGAAAACCGCATTCAGCGACCTCCACCAGCAATTGCGCCAGGGTGCAGACGAGCGCGCGGCGTCCGCAGTCTCGTCGCTGCTGGAGGGCCGGGCATCATGAGTAAACGCGAGTTACCGCCGTTCCAGTGTCGTTACCAGGGTCACCTGCTGGCAGGTGTTGATGAGGTAGGGCGCGGTCCCCTGGCTGGCCCAGTGGTGACCGCAGCGGTCATTCTTGACCCGGCGGTGCCGATTGCCGGATTGGCGGATTCCAAGAAACTCACTGAGAAACGGCGTAACGAATTGTTTGAGCAGATCCAGGAGCATGCGCTGGCGTTCTGCATTGGCCGCTGTGACAGCGACGAGATCGATCGGCTCAATATTTTTCAGGCGACCATGCTCGCCATGGAGCGGGCGGTTGCCGGTCTTGCTGTTGCACCGGAGTATGTGCTGGTTGATGGTAATCGCTGTCCGCGCTGGCGCTGGCCGTCCGAATCGGTGATCAAAGGGGATACCCGTGTGGAAGCCATCAGTGCTGCGTCCATTCTGGCCAAAGTGACTCGTGATCGCGAAATGACGGCCCTCGAGCAAACCTATCCGGGGTATGGGCTGGCCGGGCACAAGGGTTACCCAACCCCCGCGCACCTGGAGGCCCTGCGCCGGCTGGGGGCCACCCCCATCCACCGCCGTTCGTTTCGACCGGTGCAGGAAGCCATCGCCAGCGTTGGCCTGAACCCGGGCGCAGGCGGGCAAGAGCTAAGCTATCCGACGGATTTATTTGCAGATTACAGTTGACAGATGATCGGTAAGTGCCTATTATACGCACCTCGCTGATCGGGGAGACCCCGAAAGGCGGACCAGTTTGATGCGGGGTGGAGCGGTCTGATCGTTTATCGGGCTCCCAACCTGAATGAGCCGAAGGGAGTCATCGACCTTCGTGTTTGAGCCCGACCCAGAGGCAGGCTCAGAACCAGAAAAGATGACACAGTTTGATGCGGGGTGGAGCAGTCTGATCGTTTATCGGGCTCCCAACCTGAAAGAGCCGAAGGGAGTCATCGACCTTCGTGTTCGAGCCCGACCCAGAGACAGGCTCAAAACCAGAAAAGATGACACAGTTT
>NZ_MEIY01000001.1:2473651-2648892 GCF_001752365.1 Marinobacter sp. X15-166B
CTCATAACCCGAAGGTCGTTGGTTCGAATCCAGACCCCCGCTACCAAATCAAAAAAGACCAGTCACTGACTGGTCATTTTTTTTGATTTTTTGTGGGGGCTTTTGGGGCAGCCCTGTTTATGAGCGCTTCGCGCCAGATGTTGTTGCCGCAGAAGCTGAGCGCTTCTGCTCCCCGCTACCACATGAAAAAAGACCAGTGAATAGCTGGTCTTTTTTGTCTTTATTGGTGGGGCATTTGAGTCAGCACCTTTCAGGAGCACCTCGCGCGGTAGTGCTGCGGCCGCAGCAGCTGGTCGCTTGTACTCCCGGTTACCACTATTGAAAAAGGCCAGTCAATGACTGGCCTTTCTGCTTTCTGGCGTCCGCCAATGACAAGGACCGGTTTTCGATCAGACACTCCTGCCGGTGTCGCCCTTTAAAGATTGCACCGTTGCGTTGTCGGTTTTGAGATTTGGGGTGCCCCCGAAAGGGTGCAATCGGTCCGGGCTTCCTGAGCACCCTGTCCTTTCAAGCTTTGTCCAACCGCGATGCCAAGGCGCTCGCGAGAGAACAATTTAAAGATCGTCGGCAGACCTGGTCGCCTGCGTGGGAGGCTGTCGGATCCTGACCGCCTTGTTTCGCTACGGGCGTTTAAGGCGGAGTGATAGTCCCTGGTTGCGATGATGCCGGCAGACCCAGGTGTGGCTTTCACGCCAGCCTTTCCGTTGCCGCTGGAGTTACACAGGTCGATTGCTGGAATGAAGGGGGGGGCTGAGGAATCCTGCGCCATGGCTTGCTGTCGACAGGACGCCCATTGAAAATTACAGCACCCCAACCGCCTGGCGTTCACTGACCCCGCACCGCTGGTGCAGGTCAGTCACCAGTTGCCGTTCTCCGTTCGCAGTATCAACGCTTGGAGAGCGCTGGTTACGCATGCGTCAGATTTAAGGCATAGTTGAAAGCGTGTGCAGAGGGTTAGTCGAAACCTTTCGGATTCCACCTTTGAAGGATTGCTCTGATACTTATGGAAAAGTATATGAATTGTAGAGACTGGTTTCGCGCTCTTACTCGAACCATGGTGCTGTTGGTACTTTCCACGGTGGCGGATGCAGAACCGAATTTGCGCATTCTGACGTCAATGACAGAGCAGGTGTACGAACCCTACGTGGCAGCTTTTAGAGCCAGAAACCCCGGGGTTGACGTTTTGGTGTTGAACAAGAACACCAACTTTGCGGTGGGCGAGATCGCTCTTGGCAATCAGAGAGGGTTTGACATATTTTGGGCTTCTTCTCCCGAGGCTTTCGAACTTCTGAGTGAGTCCGGTCATCTCTCAACCCTGGATGGTGTGCCCTATAGAGGGTTTGCCTTGTCTTCTGTTGGGTGGAGTTGGCGCGAGGACAGACTGACCGGGCCGGCACCCACGCAGTGGAACGATTTGCTGGATGGGCGATTTGCAGGGCAAATAGGGATAGCGCGCCCGTCCCGATCGGGGACCACGCACATGCTTGTTGAACAGATACTGCAGAACAGAGGCTGGGACAACGGCTGGGCGTACTTGCTTGAACTGAGTGCCAACCTTGCCACCATCACATCGCGCAGTTTTGGTGTTATCGACGGCCTGAAATCTTCCAGATTTTTGTTGGGTCTGAACATTGATTTTCTGGCGCTGTCAGAGGCCGGCAATGGCCTGAAATTTCGCTATGCTCGGCCGGTAACTCTGGCAACAGCCAGGATTGCCAAGCTGGAGAATAGTACGTCACCTGAGTTGGCCGACCGATTCATCCGGTTTGTGGGATCGGAAGAGGGGCAACGCTTGCTTTTAACGCCCTCAATCCGAAGAGTTCCAGTCGATCCCGGTGTGAGAGCGCAGGTTGATTATAGCGACTTTCCAGCACTTGAAGCGGCGTTGCAGTTCAGCTGGACTCACTATGATCCCAAGCTTGCCGCCGATCGTTACTGGGCGGTGAATGCATTGTTTGATCAGTTTATCACCCTGCAGTTGAATCAACGCAGGGAACTTTGGCGGAAATTGAGGGTTCTGGAGGCGAGGCAGGATCCGGCAATGCGAGCGGATCTGGCAAAGGTGAGGCAGCTGCTGACCCGAATGCCGGTACCTGAAGCTGAGGCCATGGCGGAAAAATTACGTGTGGCACCGGGGCCAGGCTCGCTTTATGCGACGCTGCTTCCAATACAAAAACAAGCGATAAACGAATGGGGCGATCTTGCATTGGAATGGCTGGAAGCAGCGGCAACGCGGCTGGGGCACCATGAGTAACCCTCTTTTTGCGTCTGTGTGGCAAGCAGCCAAAACACCAAGATTTATGAAAAGTGTTTGGGGGCGTCTGCTGGCGTCGTTTGTCCTGATCGGCGGAATTCTCTCAATTGTTACGGTGCTGACGCTCTGGCAATTTGCCCAGGTACAAAAGCACATCTCTGATTTGGTCCAGGATCATATCCCCGACATTACGCTGGCAAACGAACTTGCAAGCAGTGCGAACCACCTATCCAACGTTGCCACGAAACTGGCGGAGCCGCGACTGAAAGCCGTGACAGATAAGCAGAGTCTCGGGTATCAGCCGGTGTTGGATAACTTGCGAATATTGATTGACCGAATTGATGAGTCAGCCAATATTGAAAAACACCAGCTGACTGAATACCAGAAGGAAATCGCTCAAGCGCTTGATCTGCTCTCCAAGCTTTCAGCCAGGCGCCAAACCCTTGAAGCTACAATAAACCGTTCGATAAACGAGCTGAGATGGTTGCAATCGGACTTCCAGAGTGAGATCAGGCCGTTATTGCGAGACTTGTCTTATAACATGGACAATTCGGCGCGCCAGGCGGTCAATGCCACGAACGAGGCGGAACGTGCGCAGGCTGCATCCTGGTTGGCGAGAGATGAAAAGCGCCGGGCCATAGTGCAGGAAATTGAACGGGATGGCGCTTTCGCGATCAATACCATCCTGCAAGGAGCCACTGCGAACGACGTTAAAATACTCAACGAATTCAAGGATATTGCAGGCGAGACTCTCGACTCGCTTGATCACCACTTGCAGGTGCTTGGGGTGTTGTCGGAATTAATCACATTAAGGCAATCGATCCTGTTACTGCATGGGATGGTTTCAGGTCCGGGCAGTGTTTTGGAGGCGCGTTTGGATTATCTCATTGCCAGAGATGCTGCCCTGCAGTCTTTAGTGCACCTGCATGGTCAAATTGAGGGGCTGCAAAATGCGCTCAAGGATTTGGGCATGGAGAAACGCCAGACTGCTCTTGCGGTTGCAGACTATTCCGCCGATGAAACCCGTCGTGCCGGGCTTCGTATTATGATGCTTGCCGTGCTGGGGCTGGTCGCCGTTGTCGCCATTATGTGGTTTTATGTGCGTAACCGAATTACCAGACGCCTGAAAGCCATATCCCATGCCATGCAGGCCATTGTGCGTGGTGAGACCGATGTGGCTGCACTGGATGCCGGAGGCGATGAAATAGGGCGCATGGCCCATGCCATTGAGGTTTTTCGTCAATCCGTCGTTGATCGGGAACGCAACCTGCAACGGTTGCAGGTTGAAATAGCCCAGCGTGAAGAAGTGGTTCAGGAATTGCGACGCACGCAGACTGAACTGATACAGGCCGGAAAGCTCGCGGCACTTGGGCAACTCTCAGCCGGTATCTCACACGAACTGATCCAGCCCATCACGGCCATTCAATACGCGGCCCAGAATGCACGGTTCAAGCTGGCAAGGTGTGACAATGACCCCGGCGAATTGCGGGTCACTCAGGCCAACGCGCTTGGCAAAATCATCCGGGTATCCGACCGCATGGCCGCCTTGGTGAAGCAGTTCTCCCGCTTTGCCCGGCGCGCGGACTTTGAGCTCAAAGCGGTCACACTGGCCGCGGCCGTGGAAGGTGCCATTGATCTGTTTCGCCCGCAATACAATGATAAGAGCGGACTTGTAATTCGAGTTGACCGAGCTTCGTTTGAGGGAATCAAAGTAATGGGGGATTTGATTCTGATTGAACAGGTATTGGTTAACCTGATTTCAAATGCCCGGGACTCGATTCGTGTTAGCGGTACGGCTGAGGGGGAAATCACCATCTCTGGTTCTCGAAAAAATGGTTGTTTTCTTGTTGAAATCACTGACAACGGCGCAGGTTTGCCAGATGTGTCGCAATCCGTGTTCGACCCGTTTGTGACGACGAAAGAGACGGGCGAGGGCACCGGCCTGGGCTTGAGTATTTCCTACAATATCGCCCAGGACCTGAAAGGCTTCCTGACGCTGAAGAATGAGGCCCGTGGGGGCGTTCGTGCTACTCTGGGTCTTAAAATTATCGATAAGTCTACGGAATTGGTGCCAAGGGTAGCAAAATGACGCTCGATTCGACCGCTAATCAGCCAGTTTTCTTTATCGACGATGATCTCGATCTGTTGGAGGAAATTGCCGAAAGTTTTGGCCTGGAGGGCTATCCGGTATCGGCCTTTTGCCACGCCGAAGATGCGCTGAAAGAGCTCAGTGACGATTGGCCCGGCGTCATTGTCAGCGATTTGCGCATGGCGGGACTGAACGGACATCAGTTTCTGGATGAGGTCCAGCGCATTGATCCAGACATACCCTTCATCATGATCACTGGTTATGGCGAGATCAAAGACGCCATATCGGCGGTAAAGACCGGCGCTTTCGACTTTCTGGAAAAGCCTGTGGATCTGCAGACCCTGGGCCAAACCCTTCGTCGCGCACACGACCAACGTTCTCTCGTGTTGGAAAGCCGTAAGTTGCAAGCCGACTCCGTGGACAGTAACAGTCTGGCCAAGACGTTCATCGGCAGATCGGAAGCGGCAATTGAGGTGAGAAAAAATATCGGCGCGCTGGCCGCCATCGATATCGACGCACTTGTAATCGGTGAGACCGGCACAGGAAAAGATGTAGTCGCCGGCTGCCTGCACGAATTTTCCACCCGGAGAAATGGCCCGTTTATCGCGGTCAATTGCGGTGCCCTGCCCGACACACTGGTGGATAGCGCTTTTTTTGGGCATGAACGGGGTGCGTTTACCGGGGCTGAGAACCGGCACCTTGGCTATTTTGAGAGGGCGCACCAGGGCACGTTGTTTCTGGATGAGCTGGAATCCATGCCCCTGGAATTGCAGGCCAGATTGCTGCGCGTGCTTGAAAGCAGAAGTATAGAGCGCCTTGGCAGTAATGACGGGCCGAAACAGCTTGATGTGCGGGTGATTGCCGCGGTCAAAGGCGACGTGAACAAACTGGTGGCCGAAGGGCGCTTACGCTCCGATCTGGTTTACCGGCTTAATGTTGCTTCGATTAGTTTGCCGCCTCTGCGGGAGCGACAGCCGGATATTGATCTGCTTTTTTTGCATTTTTGCAGGCTGGCGGCTACCGCGCATAACATTGAATTCGAAGAGCCAACGCAGAAGTTTCTCGACAAAGTTCGCAGACAGGCATGGCCTGGGAATGTCCGGGAGTTGCGCAATTTTGCCGAGCGTTTCGTGGTTGGCCTATCACCCCAGCTTGACGTTGAACAGCCCGACTCAAGTGCCGCTTCATCAAATGCATCCAATCTTGATGAAGCGCTCGGCGCCTTTGAAAAGCGCTTTATTGCAGACCAACTGAAAAAAACCAATGGCGCAATATCCAGTGCGGCTGAGTTGATGGAAATTCCGCGCAAACGGCTTTATCTGCGAATGAAAAAATACGGACTCCTCAAAGAGCGGTTCCGGGGCTGATGCTTTGGGACGGTTATGACCCTTCGTGAGTCGGTTTTGACACATTGGTTCGGCGGCTAATCCGTCAATGCTCTGTAATTCAGGTTGTTAGCGTAGCTGCAGGTTTGGCACGACTCTTGTTTGGTAAGGTGGGCAACACCTTAACAATAATAAACAAGAGGAAACGCTATGAAGTTCTTGACCCGCGCGCTCAGCGCCTCCGCCCTGGTTGTGAGTCTCGCAACGCCAGCCTTGGCAGCCGAAAAGCTTGTGGTCGTCACATCTTTCCCTGTGACCCTGACCGGGCCATTCGAAGCGGCTTTTGAAAAGAAGTACCCCAATGTCGATGTGGAAATCATTAACAAGTCCACGTCTTCTGGCGTGAAATACATTCAGGAAACTGCCTCATCAAACACCACTGATTTGTTTTGGGCATCTGCACCGGATGCCTTCGAAGTATTGAAAAATGATGGTTTGCTGCTGAAGACTGGTATTGCGAATGAGCAAATCCCGGATAACATAAGCGGCTTTCCGATGAATGACCCGGAAGGCTATTACCAGGGGTTCGCGGCCGCCGGTTACGGCATCATGTATAACGAACGTTATCTGGCCGCAAAAAAGCTTCCTGTTCCTGCCGAGTGGGAAGATCTGGCCAAACCGGAATATTTTGGCCATGTGGGTATGTCCGCGCCGTCACGCTCCGGCACCACGCATCTGACGGTGGAAGCGTTGCTGCAAGGGGATGGCTGGGAAGACGGCTGGGCTAAATGGAAGTTCATTGCGGGTAACTTCTCAACCGTTACCGAGCGCAGCTTTGGTGTGCCCGACGGCGTCAACTCTGGCCAGACCGGCCTCGGCATAGTGATCGATTTCTTTGGCCTCGCCTCCAAGGCCTCAGGATTCCCGGTTGATTTTGTTTATCCAAGTACAACCGCCATTGTGCCGGCCAATGTCGGTATTGTAAAAAATGCACCGAATGCCGAGATTGCTGCGGATTTCGTGAAGTTTCTGTTGTCCACTGAAGGGCAGGAGATCTTGATGCTACCTGAAATTCGCCGTCTGCCGGTGAACGTCGACGCCTATAAAAACACCCCGGAAGGTTTTCCCAACCCGTTTGATGGCTCGATCAAGGCAACCGTAAATTTTGACGTAGACCTGTCAGGCCAGCGCTACAACGTGGTCAACTCCTTGTTCGACGTGATGATCACCTACCGCCTGAACGATCTGCAAAAAGCCGTGCAAGCTGTGCAGAAGGCGGAGAAAAAACTGGGCAGCCAGAATAATGCAGAAGCCCAGAAGCTGATCGATGAAGCCCGTGCTCTGATAGCCGCGATGCCAGTCGATAAAGCCAGAGCCCATGACCCGGAATTCGTTGCGATCTTCAAGCAAAAGCGCAAAGCCGCAACGGACGTTGTCGAAGGACGTCAGGCACAGATCGAGCAGCAGTGGGATGCTGAGGTCGTTGCCAACTACGCCAAAGCCACAGAGCTTGCCGATCGGGCAGCCAGCCTGCTCTAAGCCTCTTCCCCGTCCATGCCGGGCCGCCAGGCCTGGCATGGTTTCCGGTTTAAAAGGGATATTGCCATGAGTTCTTCTGTGACGATAAAGAGGGGTTGGTCCGGGTTTGCCGATCGATTGTTCCCACGCCTGTCTGGTCCGGTAATTGCTGCGATATGTATCACGATCTTCTTGTTCGGGTTTTTGATCCTGCCGGTGGCCAAGGTGATTTACGTTGCCTTTCTTGATCCAGGCACCGGCGCATTCACGCTTCAAAACTTCGGGGACTTCTTTAGCTCTTCGCTGTTTCGCGAATCCTTCTTTAACAGTTTCTACGCCTCCGCAATGTCGGTGGTTCTTGCGACCATCATTGCGCTGCCGCTCGCCTATATCACGACCCGCTTCGAATTCAGCGGTTCTACCGTAATCCAGAGTTTGGGCTTTATTCCGCTGATCATGCCGCCGTTCGTCGGCGCGGTGGCGATGCAGCTATTG
Source organism: Marinobacter sp. X15-166B (assembly GCF_001752365.1). GTDB lineage: Bacteria > Pseudomonadota > Gammaproteobacteria > Pseudomonadales > Oleiphilaceae > Marinobacter. The sequence continues at coordinate 2,481,333 of NZ_MEIY01000001.1, forward strand.
TTCGGCCGAAATGGCACGATCAACCTGCTGCTGGCAGATTACGGCATTAACATTCCGTTCATGGAGGGGCTGAACGGCGTGATTCTTGTGCAAAGCGTGCATTACTTCCCCTTCATTCTGATCAATCTCTCAACCAGCTTGCGCAACATAGATCGCTCCATGGAAGAGAGCGCCCAGAACCTTGGCGCCCATGGCTTCCGGCTGTTTCGGCGGGTGGTCTTTCCACTTGCCTCGCCGGGTTATTTGGCGGGTGCCGCCCTGGTGTTCATCAAGGTGTTTGATGATCTGGGCACGCCGCTGCTGCTCAACGTCAACAATATGCTGGCCCCGCAAGCCTATCTGCGGATCACCTCCATTGGTATTTCGGATCCGATGGGCTATGTAATCAGTTTCATCCTTGTGGCCTTCTCCGTGTTTTCGCTCTGGGTCAGTTTTCTGTTCATGCGAGGCAAGGATTACACCACCACACAAAAGGGTGGCGGAGGCTTGGCACGCCGAAGTTTATCGCCTTCAGAAAACCTGCTGGCGTACGCCATCGTGGGCTTGATTCTTCTGTTGGTGTTGTCACCGCACATCGCATTGTTGCTGCTTGCGTTTGGCACCATCTGGTCTTTTGCACCGCTGCCAGACGGCTACACGATTCAAAACTTCGTCGACATGTTTAGTCAGTCCGGCGGCTACATCATGAATACGCTGATCTACGCTGGAGCGGCGGCATTCCTGGATATTATTCTGGGGACGGCCATTGCCTACATTGTCTTGCGCACCAAACTGGTGGGGCGACAGTGGCTGGACTATATGGCAACGGCAGCGCTTGCCATTCCCGGGGTTGTGCTTGGCATCGGCTATCTCAGAACCTTCAATGACTTTGATGTGCCGTTGATCGGCAAACCACTGGCGTCCTGGTGGGTCATTATTGTGATTGCGCTCACTATTCGCCGGCTACCCTATGCGTTGCGTGCCTGTATGGCGGCACTGCAACAGATCAGTCTCAGTCTTGAAGAAGCGGCCGAGAGCCTGGGTGCCACCAAAGGGTCCACCATACGCAGGGTGGTGGTGCCGTTGATGTCGGGCGGTATTCTGGCCGGATTTGTCACCAGCTTTGCCACAGCCGCCGTTGAGCTGTCAGCGACGCTTATGCTGGTCAGTTCCGCCAACGACGCGCCACTGTCCTACGGCATCTATGTGTTCATGCAAACACCGTCCGGGCGCGGTACCGGTGCAGCCCTCGGCATTCTTGCCGTGGTGATTGTTGCGCTGGGTACACTCACTGCGCAGTTCATCATTGACAAAGAACGTAAAAATCGCAGCGGCAGCGAAGCTGCATAAGGAATCGACATGAAACAATCAAAAAAACTGGGTATCGAGATTTCGGATGTCCACCTGTCGTTTGGCAAAACCAAAGTCCTTAAAGGCGTGAACCTGTCCATCGAGCCAGGTGAGTTTTTTGCGTTTCTTGGCCCGTCAGGGTCGGGGAAATCCACCCTGTTGCGGGCGATTGCCGGCTTTGGCCCGGCTCCGGTTGGGCGCATTGAAATCGGTGGGCGCGATATCACCAAGCTGCCCCCATGGGAACGGAACGTGGGCATGGTGTTCCAGAGCTATGCCCTGTGGCCCCACCTGTCCGTCCGTGACAATGTGGCCTTTGGTCTGGTTGAGAAAAAGATGCCGAAAAAGCAGATCAACGAAAAAGTGGATGCGGCGCTGGAGTTGGTCGGGCTTCTGGATTTTCATGCACGGATGCCGTCGCAACTGTCCGGTGGCCAACAACAGCGGGTGGCTCTTGCCCGCACGGTAGCCATCGAACCGGACGTATTATTGCTGGATGAACCCTTGTCGAACCTGGACGCCAATCTGCGCGTCCAAATGCGGCGGGAGATACTGCGTTTGCAACGCACGCTGGGGCTGACCACAATCTTCGTGACCCACGACCAGGAAGAGGCCAACACCACATCCGATCGCATGGCCCTGCTGGATCAGGGGATTGTCCAGCAGGTGGGCACTCCCCAGCACCTGTACGATCATCCGGAAAACCTGTTTGTGGCGAAATTCCTAGGCACCGCCAACATCATTGCGGGAGAGGTGTCGGTCGAAAACGGTGCGCATATCATGACCCTGAAATCGGGCGAGAAAGTCAGTTTGCACGCCACGCAGCCGGGCCCGGGCAACCTGGTCCTGCGGCCGCAGAATATCAGCTTGTCGGAGCAGATTACACCGGGCATGATGGTTGGCAAGATCGCCCATCGCGAATTTTTGGGCGCCCAGGTGCGTTATCTGATTGACGCTGCCGGCACCCAGCTTGTGGTGGACCAGAGCCACAGCGCCGACGGTAAACTGTTGCAGGACGGCTCTGAAATTGGTCTGGTGATCAACTCCAAATCCAGTGTGTTTCTGCATGACGCCGGTCCTGGCGGCATGAAACCTCGCCCCCGGGTCGGCGCGGCCGTTACCGGCTGACTTGCCCGGTAACAGTTCCGCTTTTCGTCACTCCGTTGCTGGTGTGGCGAAGGAGCGAGGCTGGTTGAAGTCTGCGTAAACTTCTAAATGGTACAGGTGGGCATGAATGCGCGGCAGTCAATGACTGGCCCTTCTTCATCCCCGGAAACTCGCGCTATAACCACGTGTTGCAAACCTGGTGTTCAGAACAGCCAGCAGGCTGCACACTAGCGCGATGCCGCGTGAGTGGTGAGCTGGTTCTGCCATAACTGATCGATGCCGGGCAGCGTGACGGCCCCGTAAGCGGCGGCATCAGCCCCCGAATGGTACGCCCAAAGCTGGTTGCCGTAATCGTAGTGCCACCATTCACTGGGCAAGTTGGTAAACCCCGCCTTGCTCATGGCGGAATACAGCAGGCGCCGGTTGTCCCGCGCCTGTTGCTCTTTAGGATCGCGGTTTTTGCGTTCCAGCGCGCAAGTCCAGGACAGGGGGCTTGCTTCGTCGAACAGGGTGCCCATATCAAGGAAGCGGCCATCCAGGTCGGCCAGAGTTACATCCACCGATCCGCCGGTAAGATGGGGACTGGGTGCTCGGGGGTTTGCGCTGGGCGGTGATACCAGATTGCGGGCTTCCAGTTCGACCTGCTCATGGCTTAAATACGTGTTGGCCTGCCGGATGAGGTCGATCAGCGTATCAAACAAGTATTGTTGTACCGAGAAAGGTCGCCAGCCATCGAGCACCACCAGTTGGATGTCCTCCGGCAGCAGGCTCGCCGCATGCAACAGCCGTTCAAATACTTGTGCGCGCACGTAGCACTCGGGGACGGCGTTAGCCACATTCATTTTATAATAGGCCGGATAAACGCCTACCTTTTTCGACACACTGACCGGCACCAGGGGGTCGGAACTCTCGTGGATGGGCGTGGCCTGATATTTGTTCCAATCGGGCATCGGTCGTTCAGGTATCATTTTATTGTTAAAAATATTCATGATTTATTGAAACAGTCTCGGAAGAAATAGCGTCAGGGACGGGAATAAAATAATGACCAGCAAGGCCATAAGCGCCACCAGCACAAACGGCCAGATGGCTTTGAACATGACCGTAATATCCAGCTTGCTGACTGCGGCCGCGACAAAGACACAGGCACCCATGGGAGGGGTGATGAGCGCGATGGTGATGTTCATGGTAATTACGATGCCCAGATGCACCGGGTCAATGCCGGCCTGCAGCGCAACCGGCAGAAACACCGGGGTAAGCAGCATCAGTGCAGACACTTCTTCCATCAGCATGCCCACGCCAAAGGTAATCAGGCTCAGCAGCAACAGAATGGTTATCGGGTTGTCCACAAAGGGTTGTAAAAAGATGGCAAAGTGTTCCGGCACCTGGGCATAGGCGAGCAGCCAGCTGACCACGGCTGACGCGGCAATGATCAGGAAAATGGCGCCGGACAAGAGCGCGGTTTCTGCGACTGCCTGCCAGGCCGCCTTCAGGGTCAGATTGCGACTGATGAACCCGACCGCAAAGGCATAGGCCACAATCAAGGCACCCGATTCGGTGGGCGTTACAAAACCGAATACGATGCCGGCCACAATGATGAACGGAGCAATCAGCGCCGGCGACGCGTGAATAAAGGAAATCAGGATGCGTTGGATGCTGGCGCGTTCGTGCTGCGGCGCAATGTTGGCTTTACGCGCGTAGAACCAGTTCATGACCATGAACGCCAGCCCCAGGACCAGGCCGGGAACAACACCGGCCAGAAACAGGTCGCCCACGGACGTGTTGGTAAGCGAGGCGTACAGGATCATGAAAATACTTGGCGGTATGATGGGGCCTATCAGGGAGCTCCCCGCGGTCAGACCGGCTGCGTAGCTGGCCGCGTAGCCTTCTTTTTTCATTGGCGGCACAAGTAACGACCCCAGGGCCGAGGTGTCCGCGACCGCAGAGCCGTTAACGCCGGCAAAAAACACACTGGATACCACGTTGACATAACCGAGGCCGCCCCGGAGGTGGCCGACGATCGAGTTGGCCAGACGGATAAGCTGAGGGGTCAGGCCCGAACCGTTCATCAGGTTCCCGGCCAGAATAAACAGGGGAATGGCCATCAGTGAAAATACGTCAATGCCACTGAACACCTGCTGCGGAAGCATCCGGCTGAGCAGGCTGATGTCCACAAAGGTAAAACCAATAATGGCCGCGACAATTAAACAGATGAATAACGGCAGTCCCAGCAGGACGTTGGTTATGAAGGTGCCCAAAATCGCTAGTAGCATGAGGGGTGCTCCAGGTCTTTATTGTTTTCATGGTAAAAAGGCCCCATCAATAAAGACGTCAAGGCGAGCAAGCCAAAGCCGATGGGCAGTGCCATCAGGGGAATGGCTTTACTGACACCAAGACCGATTGTGGTGAATTTGGCCACCGATAACGCGTATTGTGCGCTGATGTAACATACATAGCTGCTCAGAGTAGTAATGATGATCCAGTGGTAGATCAGGAGGGGTTTTCTGAGTTTGCCCTGCAGTTTGTTTTGCAACACGGTGACGCGCATGTGGGCATCTTTGAGATAGACCACGCCCATTACCAGCATCACGCTGGCTATGATCAGGTAGCGTGATAATTCGTCCATCCAAAAGGGTGACTGGTTTAACAGATAGCGGGTCACGACGCCGTACAGAAGCACAGCGACGTTGGCGCACAGCAACAGGGTCGCCACGGTCAGCAAAGCTGCGGCCAGACCGGACCTGATTTTTTTGATGTTCATGGAGAGTCTCACAGGGGTGCTCGTTCGAGCACCCTGGTTGATCCGGTTACCGCAGGGTCTCTGCATCCCGCAGAGCCATGTCGATCCACTTCTTGTCGATGGACTGCTCTTCCAGCCATTCAAGGTAAGACGGCTGGCCTATTTCTTTGAACTTGCGCAGGTCTTCTGCGGTGGGGCGGTATACTTCGACGCCATTATCAGCGAGGAACTGAATGCGTGATTCGACCTGGTTTTGAACCGCTGTGCGATTGATCGCGTTGGCTTCGGCGGCAGCTTCTTCCAATGCGGTGCGATGCTGGGCGCTCAGATTGTTAAGCAGGCCGTCATTGGCCACCAGAAACTGGTCGGAGTACTGAATGTTGGCCAGCGTCATGTATTGCTGTACTTCATGCAGACTGCCGAGAATGATGTACATCGGCGGGTTCATCTGACCGTCAGCGACACCAGTGCGCAGGGCCAGGTAAACCTCAGTCCAGGGGATGGGTGTCCCGGACGCACCAAAGGCCTCGTAAAGCGCTACCTGGCTTCTGTCCATGGCCCGGAATCGAAGACCTTTGAAATCATCCGGAGTACGGATGGGGCGCTTGTTGTTGGTGAACGCCAGAAACCCCCCTTCTTCAACAACCGTCATCAGGTGCGCACCGGTTTTTTCATGGAACGCCTTGCGTGCCGCTTGCCAGTACTCGCCCTCGTCGAAAAACGCGCGGGCGGTGTCAAAGCCGTCGAACAGGAAAGGTATGGAACTGACGAAGATCTCCGGGAACAGGGGAGAGATACCCCCGAAGGACGCAATGTTCAGACTCGGGGTGTTGATCACCTGCTCCATGCGCTCCTGTTCTTCACCGAGCATGCTGTTTGGGTACAGCTTGATGGTCACTTCACCGCCGGTCTTCTCCTCCGTCAGTCGCTTCAGGTTAGTGGCGAACAGATGGACTGCGTTTTTTTCGGCATCCGGAGCACCGTTATAGCTGAGGTTGATGGTAGCCGCCTGGAGGGCGCCGGCCAGCGCTGCGAGGCTGATACCGAGTGTCAGTGGCTTCAAAAAACGAAGGACTTTCATATTACTATCACCTTTTTTGTAGTTTTAGAATGCGCCCGTACTTTAGCTGTTGCGGTGTTGACATCGCAAGGCCTGTGCCGTTGCACTTAAGTCAACACCCGACCTCGTCAGCGTTGACCATCAGAAACGACATCGATTGCTTCAGGTGGTCCAGAAACGCCTGGGCTGCCAGCGTGAGTTCCCGGCCTTTGACGCAGAGCACACACACGCGTGCCTGCGACAGCGCAGAGTGGGCCATGGTCACCGTGCTGATCTTGCGGGCCCGGATTTCCCCGATGACCGTTAGCCGGGGCATAAACGTGATGCCCATACCGGAGGTGACGAAGTTCTTCACCACCGCCACGGAATTGGTTTTCAGGCGGGGCTCAAGGCGAACATGGCTGACCTCCTGCACCAGACTCACCAGACGGCCGATACCGGTGGAACTGTCAATGAGGGCCAGGGGGGTATTGACAATGTCGCTGAAGGTTAACGGGGTATCGGTGCGCGACAGCGGGTGGCCGTATGGGGTAATCAGATCCAGCGGATGGTGTTTCTCCACCAGGCAGTGCATCTTGGGGTTGCGGGCTGGTGCGTAAGTGACGGCAAAATCAATCTGATCGTCTTCCAGCATTTGCACTGCATCCTTGGCGCCGGCAATCTCCACGTCGATGTGAATGCCGGTGTAGGCCGTCAGGAAACTCTGTAGCGAGGAGGATATCAGGTCGCTGATGAAACCTTCACCGACCGCGATCCTGACGTCACCGGTGCGCAGGCCAATCAAATCCTGAAGGCGGGAAAGTGTCGCAGCTTCGCTGGCCTTCATTTGTTTATAGTAACGCAGCAGCTCGGCTCCGGCGGGAGTAACAGGGTTGCTGGTGTTCATCCGGTCCCACACAGCCATGCCGACCGTGTCTTCAAGTTGCGATATCTGGCGACTGATGGCGGATGGGTCAACATTCAGGCGGGCCGCTGCTTTACGGATAGAGCCAAAGCGCTTCACAGCGTTCAGATATTCCAGGGCACGTGGGTTGAATTGCTGCATTGGCGAAGTCCCGCAAGTAGGTTGTTGTTGGTCTGAAGAGCGTCCCCACTATTAACAGCGGCCTGCCAGTAAGTAAACGCACGGCCTGAAGATTACCTGGCAGATTGCGATTGGGCGAGGCGGGAGAGGCGACCGGGATGGAGTACGGGGAGGCTGTCAAACAACAAAGCCCCGCTGGGCGGGGCTTTGTTGTTTAGCCGAGGCGAACATCGGGCCGTCAGGCGGGGATGTTCATTTCCGGTACGTGGTCGGGGACCACCAGTTCGCCGGCGGTCTTGGCAACAATCTCGTCGACACTTACACCGGGGGCCCGTTCTTTCAGAACGAAGGCGCCGTTTTCGATTTCCAGATACGCCAGGTCGGTCAGTATGCGTCTGATGCAGCCTGCACCGGTGAGGGGCAGGGTGCACTCTTGCAGCAGTTTTGACTCCCCCGACTTGGAGGCGTGGGTCATGGTGACGATGATGTTTTCTGCACCGGCTACCAGGTCCATGGCGCCGCCCATGCCCTTGACCAGCTTTCCGGGGATCATCCAGGAGGCGATGTTGCCGTTCACGTCCACCTCGAAGGCGCCCAGAACTGTGAGGTCAATATGACCACCGCGGATCATTGCAAAGGAATCGGCGGAGTCCATGATGGACGCGCCCTTCAGAGCGGTGACCGTTTGTTTGCCCGCATTGATCATGTCGGCATCGATTTCATCTTCGGTGGGAAACTGGCCCATACCGAGCAAGCCGTTTTCGGATTGCAACATGACCTCGATATCGTCGGGGACGTAGTTTGCCACCAGGGTGGGAATGCCGATGCCCAGGTTTACGTAAAATCCGTCTTCCAGCTCTTGGGCGATGCGCTGTGCCATTTGTTCACGGGTGAGTGCCATTGTCCTTTCCTCTTATTCTGTATCGGTCGTCGGATAACTTGAAACGCCTGGCCATTAGCTACGGACGGTTCGCTGCTCTATCCGCTTCTCGAAAGTACCGCAGATGAGGCGATTGACGTAGATGCCCGGAGTATGGATAGCGTCGGGGTCCAGCATGCCCGGTTCAACAATTTCTTCCACTTCAACCACCGTGACTTTGGCGGCCATGGCTGCCAACGGGTTGAAGTTGCGCGCCGTGTGGCGATAGATCACGTTGCCATAGGTGTCGGCCTTCCAGCCTTTCACAATAGCGAAATCGCCGGTGATGGCGGGCTCAAGGATGTGGGGGCGGCCGTTAAAATCGCGCACTTCCTTGCCTTCCGCGACGGGGGTGCCGTAGCCGGTGGCGGTGAAAAAGGCGGGGATGCCTGCGCCGCCGGCACGCAAACGTTCTGCCAGGTTGCCTTGCGGGGTGAGCTCTACTTCCAGGTCGCCATTCAGCAGTTGTTTCTCAAAAAGGGCGTTCTCGCCGACGTAAGAGGCGATCATCTTGCGAATTTGGCGATCTTCAAGCAAGAGACCCAGGCCAAACCCGTCAACGCCGCAATTGTTTGACACCACCGTCAGATCACGGGTGCCCTTGCGTTTAATTTCAGTGATCAGGTTTTCGGGGATACCGCACAGGCCGAATCCTCCAGCCAGAAGGGTCATCCCGTCTTCCAGCCCTTGCAGGGCTTCCTCGTAAGAACTGACTCGCTTATCAAAACCGGACATAGTGCCGCTTCCTCTTTTTTGTTGGCGTATCGATTAAAGTCTAACGCTCGTTGGTTAATTTGTTAAGTTTGAAATACTAATTCATTAATAGGGTTTCCAAATTAATTGGTGGCGCTAAACTGGGACTTACCAGTGCGTGACCGAAGGTATGACCCCATGACCGTGAAACAGATCCGTGCGTTTCTTGCCGTGGCGCAGACGTTGAGTTTTGCTCAGGCCTGTGAGCGCCTGCATCTGTCCCAGCCAGCCCTCAGTCTGTCGATCAAGGCGCTTGAGGAGAGTCTGGGAGGGGCGCTGTTCAGTCGCACCACCCGGAGTGTCCAGTTAACGCCAGAAGGGGAAGCCTTGTTGCCGTTGGCGCGCCGTTTGCTCGCAGATTGGGACAATGCCCAGGATGAATTGCGCCAGCGATTCAGTCTGGACCTGGGGCGGGTGACCATCGCCGCCATCCCCTCATTTGCCGGCAACACCCTGCCCGACATTCTCAAGAAGTTTCGGGTCCGATACCCTAATATAGGCGTAACCATTCAGGACGTCATCAATGAAGAGGTGTTCGATCTCTTGCAGATCGGCAAGGTAGAGCTGGGCATCGCTTTTGAGCCTCCCGCCGCGTCCAGGCTGCAGTTTACCCCGCTTTACCGGGACCGGTTTGTGGCCGTGGTGCCCCAGGATTCGCCCTTGGCCGGCGCCAGCGAACTTGTCTGGGATCAGCTGCTGTGCCACCCGTTCATCGCTTTGCAACGGCCGTCCGCGGTGCGCTACACCCTGGAGGAGGCACTGGCCGCCAGTGGGCACGCCCTTCCGGTGGAGTTTGAAAGCCATCATCTGGCAACGGTGGGTCGCATGGTGGCCAGAGGGTTGGGAGTGAGTGCGGTTCCCACTCTGTGCATCAGGCAGATGAACGAATTGGGGGCCGTCTGTATCCCGCTGCGTGCCCCGGTCATTGAACGGCCGGTGGGTGTTTTGCAGCGTTCTGATCACGAATTGTCGGTTGCGGGGCAGGCGCTTCTGGATACTTTGCTGTCTTCTCCCGTTGATATCGCCAGTGCTTAGAGGGCGGCTCTGGCGTCAGCATTGACAGCGGAGGGGCGGTTCGACAGGGTCGGTGCCGAGAGTGTCCGGGCCCAATCGACCTTTCCGGCACCATTTACCAATCAGCAACGCTCTTGCCGGAGCGGACAGGTGTACTACCAGTGCAGGCGACCGATCCCACAGCTCCCACCAACATCACCCGCAACCTGTACGCCGTCTGCGTCGCGCTGACCAGCGCGCTGCTGGTGCAGTCGATGCTGCTGATCGCCATCCCTTTGTACGCCCTGCAACTGGGTGCGACTCCCCTCGTGATTGGCGCGGTGATCAGTGCGCCCTATCTGCTGCCGCTGATACTGGCGATCCCCATGGGTGGCGTGATCACCACGCTCGGGGGACGCAAGGTGATTCTGCTGGGCGGCGCAGGTATGAGTCTGGCCCCCGTCATCTTGCTGCTGGTGCCGGGTTACCCGGGGCTGATCCTCGCGCAGGTGATGGTCGGGTTGGCGCAGATTCTGATGGTTCTTGCTGCACAGACGGTGATCTCTGCGATGGGGTCCGGAACAACGTTGGAAAAGTATTTTGGCTGGTACACCACCAGTCTTTCCGGCGGCCAGCTGGTCGGTCCGTTACTCGCCGGCTGGCTGATCGATCAGCGCGGGATGGGGCTGACCTTCGGGGTGATGAGCACCCTGGCGCTGATCGGCGTACTGGGGGCCGCATTTCTGGTCGGAGACGCGAGCCGGCGGTATGCTAACGATAGAGCCCTGTCGGGGTACCGCGCCCAGGCGCGCTTGCTGAAAAGTAACCACGGCGTGCAGATGTCCATTGCTCTCACGGTGGCCGGGATGTTTGTTCTCGGCGCCCACGGGGGGTTCCTGCCGGTCTACCTGGAAAACCTCGAGATTTCCGCCACTACCATTGGCGCGCTGTTGAGTTTGCGCGCCTTGAGCGCCATGGCGGTGCGCCCGTTTATGTCGACTGTGATCATGCTGGTGGGGGGGCGCGGCCAAGCGGTTGTTGGGTGCGTGGTGTGCCTGGTGCTGGGCATTGTATTCACCGGTGTTATAAACAATGTGCTTGTGTTGGCCCTGCTGACGGTGCTGGTGGGTATCGGCTCGGGGGTGTCGCAACCCCTGTCCATGGTCATTTTGGCGGAACATGTTGCCCCCGAGCGCAGGCCCAGCGCACTGGGCATGCGGTTGATGGCAAACCGCGGGGTTCAGTTTCTGGCCCCGTTTCTGTTGGGCGCGCTGGCCGAATACACCAGTTTTGCTGTTGCGTTTACCCTCGGTGGGGTGTTCACCCTGTTGATGCTGCTGTTTATTGCGGTGTTGCTACCCCGGTTTTCGGCGAATGGCAATTCCTTGTAGCGGGCGTCAGAGTTCCGCACGCCAGTGCTTGATTCGGATCTGGGCCTTCACGGCCTCGATAATCTCGTTGATCAGGGCGATCAGGGCCTCATTGGTGGCGTGCTGGTCGTCCGGATTGCCCGGCTCCGGAAGCAGCACCTGCACTATGTCTTCAATAAAACCGTGATTGGAGGAGGTGGCAAGGTCGTCGAGGATCTGGTGGATGACTCTGGCCACTATGTCACCGATGGCGTCTTCCAGCGTGTCCTTGATGGTGCCTCCGACCACCGGCACGTAACGCAGCCGGGAGATCTCAAGGTTGTCCTGCAGGGCAATGTCGACGCGACTTTCAATATACCGCGTCAGCGCACCCCGGTTGGGCACGTAGCCTTGTTGCGCGGTCTCGGCGATCCGGTTTGACAGCCATCCCGTCAGCAGGTCCCGGCGCGGGTACAGGATGTCGTTTTTGACGCGGTCCAGCAATGGCGCACCGCGACTGATTTCTAGCTGGATGCCGGAGAGAATCTTAAGGGCAATTTTGTCGGACAGCTCTTCCATGAAGGCTTCGTAGTAAAAATTGGCAAATTGGAACAGCCGGTTGCGGGTAACGTCGATGATGTTGTATTTGTGCAGTCGATACAGGATTGAAATAACGCGCAATATCCTCAAAAAACGCAGGCTTCCGACGGGAATGCAACCCACCAGGTCGTACCAGTGGATGAAGGGGTAAAAGTACCAGCGGGCGTAACTGTTGGATTTGACGGCGTAACCCCAGCGCAGCAGAAACTCGGCAAGAAACACGGTGACGAACAGCAAGTCGTAAAAAATAAAGTTTTCGTGAACGGGCTGGTAATACTGAGTAATCACCGGGGCGTGTTGTGCCAGCAGGTTCTGAACGGCTATAAAACTGTATACGGAATCAAAAACCAGCAGCGCCAGATTGAGCAGCAGTAGCCCGAGCATCAGCAAGTCGAGAAGGAACCAGGGAAGCTGGTGACTGGCCCGGAGGTTTGCTCTGTTGATTGTTACCATGTGGCAGGGTGTCCGCAGGCATGTGGATGATTGTCTGTCTTGATCATAAGGTTAGCGGTAGAGTAATGCACATTGAATAGCATGGCCGGTCGCAGAGCACAGACAAGGGACGAGCGCAGCGTGAAGCTGGCATGGGTGGCCTGTGTGCCGGTACACTCAAGGGTCCATGTTACCTGCGAGTGGCGGTCACCCTGGATCTGCTGCCAGTCCACCCTGAGCGCCCGGCGATACGGACATTGCGCATGCTGATACTGCGACGCCTACTGTTGCTGCTGTTCTTGCCGCTTCCTTTGGTGGCGCAGCAGGTTAGTGTCACCGTGGAGGGGGATTATCCTGAACTGCAAGATAATGCGCGGGTATTCTTGGGCGAAGTCAGCGGACGCAGCAAATCGAGTTTGCGGCGTTATGCACCCACCGCCGTCGCGCAGGTTAAGCAGGCCTTTCAGGCACTGGGTTATTACCACCCGGAGGTGCGCTGGGAGCTGACGAACGGCGCGGAACCACAACTGCGGCTGACCGCAGTGCCCGGCGAACCGGTGCGCATTCGCAGTCGCACCGTGGACATTTCCGGCCCCGCCCGGTCGGACCCCCAGTTTTCGGCGACCCTGCCTCGCCGGCCCGAGGTGGGCGATGTGCTGCATCACGGTCGTTACGACGCGTTGCGGCAGACCCTGCAAAACCGCGGGTCACGGCTGGGGTATTTCGATGCCGAATTCACCACTCACAAACTGATTGTCGACCCGGAAGCCGGGGTTGCCGATATTGTGCTGGTCTATGAGAGCGGTGAGCGCTACCAGCTTGGTGCGGTAACGTTCGAAGACGGCCACGGCTTTGATGAGATGCTGTTGCGGCAATTCGTGACCATCGAGCCCGGCGAGCCTTACCACGCCGACAAGGTGGCGGGCCTCAACCGGGACCTGCTCAACAGTGGTTACTTTGCCCAGGTGCTGGTCGATGCCGTGCCTTCGGACGCAGAGGATCGCGTGATACCGGTAAACGTACGGTTACGGCCCCGGGCGCCGCGGTCGGTGGCCGCCGGTGTGGGCTTCTCGACCGATGTCGGCCCCCGTTTTCGCGGTACCTGGACCGAACACTGGGTGAACCCGAGCGGGCACCGCCGCGGTGCGGACACCGAGCTTTCTGCGCCCCGGCAAAACATCAGCGCCTGGTACGAGTTGCCATTGGACCCGCCGATGACGGATGCCATCCGCTTTACCACGGGTTACCAGAGTGAAGATATTGAAGATGTGACCTCTGAGCGCCTGACCTTCGGGCAGCAATGGCAGCATGGGCTCGAGTCGGGGTGGATGCAGATCTTGTCGTTGCGTTGGGAGGGCGAGCGCTACCGGATCGGCCGTGAAGTGAAACAGTCCAGTCAGCTGTTGTTGCCGGGGGCGGACTATACCAAGCTGCAGGCGGATTCGGCCCTCGATCCTTCCAAGGGGTACCGCCTGCAGCTTGGCGTGGCCGGTGCACACCGTGGTGTGTTGTCAGACGTTGACCTGCTGCACCTGCAAATCATGGCCAAAGGGCTGATGACCCTGGCCGACAAACACCGCTTGCTGGTCAGGCTGGAAGCGGGTGGGGTAGCAACCAGCAGTTTTGACGATGTTCCGCCCTCGTTGCGTTTCTTCGCCGGTGGTGATCAGAGTGTGCGGGGCTACGGTTATGAAACCCTCTCTCCGCAGGACGACGCGGGGAATACTGAGGGTGGGCGGTATCTGTTGGTGGGCAGTGCGGAGTATCAGTATGCGTTCGCCAATCGTTGGCGCGTTGCTGCATTTTACGACGCGGGCAATGCGATCAATAACCTGAACGACCCGTTGGCCTCCGGCGCGGGTGTCGGGGTGCGCTGGATCAGTCCGGTAGGACCCTTGCGGCTCGATATCGCGAAAGGCCTTAACCCCGATTTCGGGGGCGGTTGGCGGCTGCACTTTTCCATGGGCCCCGAGCTATGACCAGGCTGGCATAACCATGAAAGCATTCTGGAACAAAATGAAACGGTATCAGCGTTGGCTGCTTGTGGTCTCGCTGGTGGCGGTCATTGTTCCGATGTTGCTGGTCGCGGGCGTGTTGCTGGCGCTGCGCTCCGAAACCGGCACCCAATGGGTGATCGATCAGATTCCCGGATTGCACGTAGCGCGCGGGCAGGGTTCCCTGTTGGGCCGGTGGCAGGCCGACAGTCTCCACTGGCAGGGGTATGGCGTGGGGCTGGACGTGGATTCCCCGGTGGTCGAATGGTCGCCGGGGTGCCTGTTTGAGAAGCGGCTGTGTGTGGATGTGATCCATGCCGACCACCTCGATCTCAGAATACAGCCGCGGGAACCGACTGCCCAGGCAGACCGCCAGACCCTAACCTTACCCACCCTGCGGTCGCCCTTGGGGGTGGTGGTCGAGGATGTCCGTCTCGGCCCTTTTACGCTCAACGGCACGCCTGTCTGGGATCGTCTCGACGCGAGCGCCCGGGGGTCGGGGGCCGACTGGGAGCTGACCACACTGCGCTATCAGCGTGACGACATGGTGGTGGACGCCTCCGGACGGGTGTCGACCCGGGGAGACTGGCCGGTTGCTGTGGATCTGGGCGCAAGTTTGCCACCGCCGGAGGGCGACCAGTGGCGCATAGAGATTGATGCGCGGGGCAGTGTGGCCGATCTGCGCTTGCTGGGATCCAGTTCCGGTTACCTGGATGCGGATTTTGAGGGGCGGGTCGCACCGCTGCAGCCGGACCTGCCCTTGCGCCTGGAACTCGAGGCAGACCGATTTCGGACCCACAGTGCACTTCCCGCCACGCTGACCCTGAAGGACTGGCGTGCCACCCTGGAAGGCGACCTGACCAACGGTGTCCGGGTGACAACGGGGGCGCGGCTGCCCGGGACCGAAGGCGACATTGCGGCGTCGGTCGGTGGTGTGGTGACGGCCACCGGCGCCCGCGATCTGGAGATTGAATTGACCGGGCCGCAGGAACACACTGCGGTGAGTGGGGACACCCCTCAAGGGACGGTGAAAATCACCGGAGAGGCGGGTTGGAGCGAGGGGTTGCAGGCGAGCGCCGATCTTCAGCTCGACCGTTTCCCATGGTACAGCCTGCTGCCCGGGGTGGAGCCGCCACCGGTCGCACTCGAGCATCTGAGCGGCCGTGTCCGATACGACGACGGTCGCTACCAGGGCTCCCTGACACTAACCTCCAGCGGGCCCATGGGCGATGCCCGGGCGTCTGCCACACTCACCGGTGACCTCGCCGGGGTGAAAATCACCGAATTCAACGCGCAAACCGGGGCGGGCAGTCTGCAGGGTGAGGGCACGCTGGGTTTCGACGGACCCTTGACCTGGCAGGCCCGTCTGCAGCTGGCCGGATTCAATCCGGGTTACTGGGTACCCCCTTTGCAGGCCAGTCTGGACGGCGAAGTGACCACCCGGGGTGCGCTGCCACCCAACGGAGCCCCCGAACTGGCGGCGAACTGGCGCCTGACGGGCAGCTGGCGGGATCAGGAGACTCGGGTTGCGGGCCGCTTGAACGCGCAGCAGGGCGATTGGGCGTTGACCGGTCTGGACCTGCAGGTGGGACAGAATACCCTGACCGGGAATGGCCAGCTGGGGCAAGGGTTGACGGCCGAAGTGACTGTGGCGTTCCCCGACCTGAGTGCGTTTGTGCCGCAACTGCAGGGCCAGATCAAAGGGCGGGCGTCGGCGTCGGGAACCCTTGACGAACCCAATGGTCAGCTCGAATTGCAGGGCAGTGATTTCGCCTGGCAGGACAGCCTCAAGGTTGACACCCTCACCCTGACTGCCCGTCTCCGTGACCAGCTGACTCTTGACAGTGATCTGGCCGCGGCCCGTATTGAAGCAGCCGGGCAGGTCATTGATGAGCTTGAGGTGCGGTTAACGGGCACCCCGGATGACCATCAGCTGACGGTGGCCGGCGTACTCGACCAGTTGAAATCCTACCTGCGTTTCAATGGCCGGTGGCACCGGGGGTGGGACGGGCAGTTGAGTGAAGGAAGGCTGGACCTGATCGAGCAGCAACAGTTGTGGCGACTTGCCGGGCCTGCCGATATTCGTTACAGAACGGACGATAATCATCTGAGTGTGGGGGCTCACTGCTGGCGCTGGCAAGGCAGTGCCGTGTGCGCGCAGGACCAGACTTTGTTGCCGGAGCCGGATATCCATTACCGGCTGGAACGCTTCCCCACGCTGGCACTGGCTCCGTTGCTTCCGGAGGGTGTGCGCTGGCAGGCAGAAATTGACGCGGAACTGCGGGTGCAAATGAATCAGGGGCAGCCCGATGGTCGCATCGAACTCAACGTGTCCCCTGGCAGTATTGACGTGAGTGTCGACGATGACTGGGTCGCTCTCGATTACAGCAGGCTTGGACTGAGTGTCAATCTGAAACCGGATGTCGCCGAGCTGGCATTCAATCTGGAAGGGCCGGATCTGGGCCAGCTGGCGATCAACATACAGGTTGACCCCCATGCGGCAGAGCGCCCGGTAACAGGTGACTTCAGCCTCACCGGTCTGGATCTGGCGTTGCTGGTTGCCCTCGCCGATCTGGACGAGGTAGCCGGGGAGTTGAGCGGTGCAGGCCGGATCCGCGGGCCGTTGCTGGCGCCGGAAATCTATGGGGACGTCACCCTCAGCGGCGGCCGACTGATCGATGAACGCATCCCCGTGCCTCTGGAAGCCATTGAGTTGGGGTTAACGCTGACCGGCACCGAGGGGGATTTCAACGGCCGCTGGCGCAGTGCTGAGCAGGGCCAGGGTCAGCTGGGCGGGCATATTGACTGGGCCGGTGAGCCGTCGCTGGAGCTGGCGATCCGTGGTGACCGGATTCCGCTGCATTACGAGCCTTACGCCCAGGTGCAGCTTAGCCCGGACCTGACCATCGCCTTCCGTGGTGGCGATCTCACCGTGAGTGGCAGGGTCGCGGTTCCCCGTGGCTCGATTGAAGTGCGCCGGCTGCCAGACCAGGCGGTATCCGTGTCTGCCGATGAAGAAATCGTGGGTGTGGAAAAAGAAGCGCCGGCGTTGCGGGCGCTGAATATGGACGTGACCGTAGTGGTCGGGGAGGACCGGGTCAGTTTTCGCGGTTTTGGTGTCGAGGGAAATCTGGAGGGCAGCATCCGTATAGGTAACGCCATGGATACCCGGGGGGCTCTCCAGCTGGTGGACGGCAAGTACGAAGCCTACGGCCAGGAGCTGACTCTGCGGCGTGCGCGACTGGTTTTTGTGGGCCCCATCTCCGAGCCCTATCTGGACATCGAGGCGATTCGCCGGGTCGACGATGTGGTGGCCGGGATCCGGTTGAGCGGCCCTGCAGCCAGTCCGGAAACCGAAGTATTTTCGGAGCCGGACATGCCCCAGGATCAAGCCCTGTCTTACGTCATACTCGGCCGGCCGCTGCAGGACAGTGGCGAACAAGGGGATATGCGCCAGGCGGCATTGTCACTGGGGCTTACCCAGGCCAGCAAGGTGACTCAGGGGCTGGGCGAGGAGCTGGGTATTCGCGAGCTGACGCTCGAAGCCGAAGGGGCGGGTGAAGACGCTTCGGTGGTGGCCAGTGGTTATATCACCGAGGATCTGAGTCTGCGTTACGGGGTCGGCATATTCAGCCCGACCACTACGGTGGCTTTGCGTTATGACCTGGGGCGCTATTTTTACCTGGAGGCGGCCAGCGGCCTGGCCGCGTCACTGGATATTTTCTACACCCGGGACTTCTGACCCTGCAGACCGGATTTCGCGCACCCCTGCCTCGCCGGAGGAGCGGGAATGCCCCGGTAAGCCTTTACACAGGTCAAAACACTGTATATATTCCAGTTACTGTATAAAAGAACAGGGGCTGATCATGAAGCTGACTGTACGTCAAAGCCAGGTGCTGGACATCATCAAGCGCCACCTTGATGAAACCGGTTACCCCCCCACGCGGGCCGAGATCGCCTCTGAGCTGGGGTTCCGCTCAGCCAACTCGGCGGAGGAACATTTGCGTGCGCTGGCTCGCAAAGGCGCCATTGAAATGGTCCCGGGCACCAGTCGGGGCATCCGTTTACCAGAAACTGCGGACGATACCGGTTTGCCGGTGGTCGGTCTGGTTGCCGCCGGTAGCCCGATCCTGGCCCAGGAGCACATTGAAGACTACTGTGCGCTGGCGCCTGATTTTTTTGCGCCGGCCGCTGATTACCTGCTGCGGGTGCGCGGCATGAGCATGAAAGATATTGGCATTCTGGAGGGTGATTTGCTGGCGGTGCACCGTACCCAGGATGTGCACAACGGCCAGATAGTGGTCGCCCGGGTGGGCGATGAAGTGACCGTGAAGCGCTTCCGGCGGGACGGTAGCAAGGTGTTTCTGCTGGCGGAAAATGAGGATTTTGCACCCATTGAGATCGACCTGCGCGAGAGCGAACTATTTATCGAAGGGCTCGGGGTGGGCGTCATTCGCCGTTCCGACATGCATTGAGCGCAGCTGACGCAGACAGAGAACCAGGTTCGGGGGTACGGAGCATCATGGAGCAACTAAGTTTCAATCAGGGTCCGAGTTTCAACCATGACCAGCTGTTCAGCGTCGCTGCCCTGGCGCGGGCTGGAGGGCGGGGCCGGCGCACGGGAGCTCTGACGGTGCCGCAGGCGCAACCGGACGCGGCACCGGCCGTGGAAGGCAATGTAACGGAAATCATCGTGCCCGAGGGGCAGGTGGAGAATTTCCAGTTATTGTTGCCCATGCTGACGCAGTTGAACCGGGAGCATCGCTGGCTGGCATGGATTGATCCACCACAGCGTCTGGTGGCCAGGTGGCAGACCATGCACGGAATCGTTGCCAACCAGTTGCTGGTGTTGCGCTCGACCGCAGGCTATTCCGCCCAGCAGCTCGCCGAGCGCGCACTCCGCGCCGGCACCTGTCACGCCGTGGTCATGTGGACCGGCAAGCTGAGCCGCAGTGCGCTGGTCACCTTACAGCAAGCGTCCGCCAGCGGTAACAGTCACGGAGTCGTTTTGCGGCAACGCCCGGCTCAGTGCAGGGTATAGGCAGGGCGCGCTTCAAATGTTTCGAGGTCTTCGTCTTCCCAGTCAATGTCGTGCGCAATATTGCCCACCGCCTCGATGCCGGCGGCAATCATGGCCTTGGCGACGGCCAGATCCCGGCCGTCCATAATCTCCCGGGCTTCCTCAGAGAAGGCGATCCGTACCAGAGGGGCGCTGTCATCATCAACACGACGCAGTGCGTAGTCCCCGTCACTCAGTTGTATTATTTCGAAAAAAGATGGTGACATGCCGTTAACCTTTAGTTTTGAATCTACAAGCCCTCCATCATACCAGCTAACCAGTCCCGTTGCCTGCTTTGTGAGATAACCGCACCGCAACCACGGGCGGCAGGGTGGAGATCTGTGGGTGGCGGTCAGAACCAGCGCCCGGGAGGCGTCATGGCTGGGGCGCCTCTAATCGACGTTCAGGCAGCATCATGCAATGCCCCGGGCGGCATGCGCAGCATGCCGCCGGGCTGAACCGTTTGCGGTATGATCGGAGCGGCACGTCCCCCTACTTGTTACACAGGAGAACAGCATGGCCGAAAACCTGGAACAGCTTGATCAGTTGATCGATGACCTGCGTCACGCCGCAGCCACCGAAAACTGGGACCGTCTGAGTGAACTCCATGAAGCGGTGCAGCCGAATGTGGCCCGGGTTATGAACGCTGTTGCCACCGGGGCATACAGTGCTGACGTGGTGCGGCAGCGACTGGAGGAACTGCGCCGGGTGTGTGATCTGGGGCTACAGGGCGCGCAGGCCGCCCGCGCAGCGGCTAAAACCGCACTGGATGAGATGCGGCAAAACCGACAAGCGGTATCCGCGTACCACAAGATCGCCATGAATCAGCTGAAATAACCTTAGATTCCGCGCCATTAAATTGACTCGGTTGTGCGAACAGTCTTAAATGACAGCCCTGTAATCTTCAACTTCACGCCGCTTCTGATCAACGTGCCCATTGCGGCACCCAAACCGGCAAGGTCCAGAAAGAGAGATTTCACGGAATGTCCAGCAACAACATCGCTTTGATTTTAAGTGAGGACGAAGCTCGTCGGCATGATCTTGAGACGATTTTTGGTTTTGTCGGTGAGGCGCAGCTTTGTTCTGGCGAACAGGCCTGGCAGCTGCTTGAAACCGCTGATCCCCAGCAGGCAATGGCGGTATCGGTTGCGGTCATTAATGGTGAAGACACCGGTGCCACCCGGGCCGTGCAGGCGGTCTGCGCGCTCGGCGAGAGTGTCCCCATCCTGTTGATCGGCGACCCGGATTTGCCCCGGCTGTCGGAGCAGGAGAGCAAACGCATTATCGCCCGCCTCGCCTGGCCGCTGAACTACACCAAAGTTATCGACTCTTTGTATCGCGCCCACGTTTTCAGCGACCAGCACAGGCACTCCCGGCCACAGGGGCAACAGCGCAGCGTGAAACTGTTCCGCAGCCTCGTGGGCACCAGTCGGGGTATTCAGGCGGTCAGACGGTTGATTGAACAGGTCGCCGACAAAGACGTCAGTGTGTTGATCACCGGTGAATCCGGTACCGGCAAAGAAGTGGTTGCCCGCAATTTGCATTACCATAGCAGTCGCCGTGACAAGCCGTTTGTCCCGGTAAACTGCGGTGCCATACCGGCCGAGCTGTTGGAAAGTGAATTGTTTGGCCATGAAAAAGGCGCGTTCACCGGCGCCATCACCGCCCGGGCCGGACGGTTTGAAATGGCCGAGGGCGGTACCCTGTTTCTGGATGAAATCGGAGATATGCCGCTGGGGATGCAGGTGAAAATTCTGCGGGTGTTGCAGGAGCGTACCTACGAGCGGGTGGGCGGCAACCGCACCTTGCACGCCAATGTGCGCATCATTGCCGCGACGCACCAGCATCTGGAAGACATGATTGAGAGCGGTGATTTCCGCGAAGACCTGTATTACCGTCTGAATGTGTTCCCCATCGAGATGCCGGCCCTGCGGGAGCGGGTCGAGGACATACCGCTGCTCATCAACGAGCTGGTGTCCCGCATGGAGCAGGAAAAGCGGGGTTCGTTGCGCATGAACTCGGCGGTGATCATGAGCCTGTGCCGGCACGACTGGCCGGGCAATGTGCGTGAACTGGCTAATCTGGTGGAGCGTCTGGCGATCATGAACCCCTATGGTGTGATCGGGGTGCAAGAGTTGCCAAAGAAATTTCGTTACGTTGACGACATTGATGAAGGTCGCGAGGTGGACGAATTTACCCTGCCCTCCGCGTCGCCGGGTCTGACCGGGATGGATTCGCCCGCGTTACTGCCCGTGAACGGCCTGGACCTGCGTGAGTATCTGGCCAGTCTCGAAAAGCAGTTGATTCAGCAGGCGCTGGAGGACACTGCCGGGGTGGTGGCCCGGGCGGCGGAGAAACTGCGCATACGCCGCACCACGCTGGTAGAAAAGGTGCGCAAGTACGGGCTCCGCGAAACCGAGGCGGAGCAGGGTTGAGCGACAAAATAATGACGCTGCGATTTGGCCGCCTCTGGTAACTTATTGATTTAATTGGCAATAACTGTGGTGGCACAGAAGTGGCATAGTATCCCTCAAAGTGATTGTGTCGGCTTCCGTTTGCTGGGGTCGAGGTGTTCATCAGGGGGATGTCATGAGTCAACTGCAGTCCATAGGATCGTCGTCGCATCTGGCCGCAGGCGCCGGTGCCGCCGCCGATGCCAACGACAAAGTCACCGCACTGTTTCCGCAACACCAGGCAAAGCAGCCCGTTGACTCTGCGTTGGAACTGTTCAATCAGATGTCCCGCCAGATTACCGATTCCTACCGCACCCTGGAGTCCCGTGTTAATCAGCTGTCCGGGGAGTTGAACGAGGAAACCCAGCAGCGCCAGCGCGAGCTGGAGGAAAAGGAACGTCTGGCGGACCGGCTGTCGACCCTGTTGTCAGCCTTGCCGGCCGCCGTTGTGGTGTTGGACAGCCACGGGGTGATCACCCAGACCAACCCCGCCGCTGTTAATCTGTTGGGGGAACCGCTTGAGGGAGAGCGCTGGCTGAGCGTGATTCAACGCTGTTTTGCGCCCCGAAGCGATGACGGTCACGAGATCTCCTTGCGGGACGGTCGGCGGGTCAGCATTGAGATTCGCACCATGGAAAACCAGCCGGGCCAGCTGATTTTGCTGACCGACCTCACCGAAACCCGGCAGCTGCAGGCTCAGCTGGCCCATGCCCAACGGTTATCGGCCATGGGGAAGATGGTGGCGTCACTGGCCCACCAGATCCGCACCCCCTTGTCTGCAGCGATCCTGTACGGAGGCCACTTGTGCCAGGACGATCTGGATGTCGAGCTGCGCCAACGCTGTGCCACCCGGTTGATGGAACGACTGGCCCATCTGGAACAGCAGGTCCGGGATATGCTGATTTTCGCCCGGGGTGAAACCCGGTTGGCGGAAGAATTGAGCTCGGCTGCCTTGGTGCAGTCCTTGCAGTCCGCGCTTGAGGGCCTGCCCCCCGCATCCAGGAAGCTGATCCACTTTGCCGAGACGACCACGGAAGTGCGCCTGATGTGCAACCGGGAGGCGTTGGTTGGCGCCTGCATGAATCTGGTCAATAACGGACTTGAGGCCGGCGCCAGTCATGTTGAACTGGCGGTGGTGGCTGCCGGCGGGGAGCTTGAAATTCGGGTGACCGATGACGGACCGGGATTTGACGGCGCCCTGCGCGAGCAGCTGATGGAGGCGTTTTACACCACCAAATCCCACGGCACCGGCCTGGGGCTCGCGGTGGTCCAGGCGGTCGCCAAGGCGCACCAGGGGGAATTTGTGATGACGTCACCGGCGGAAGGGGGGGTGCGCGCCGTTATCCGCCTGCCAGCAATGACCGGTGCGCCGGTATCGAGTGGCTGTCAGCAATAGGGGGGAAGCATTGTGTCAAGGCCGAACATACTGATTGTGGAAGATGATCATGGTTTGCGGGAGGCTCTGGTAACAACACTGGAGCTGGCCAAATTTCGGGTCTCTGAGGCGGACAGTGCCGAGCAGGCATTGCGGCGACTCGCGGAAGGTCCGGTCGATATGGTGGTCAGCGACGTCAACATGCCCGGCATGTCCGGGCATGATTTGCTGGGTGAGGTGAAACGCCTGTACCCGGGGTTGCCGATGATGCTGATCACCGCCTACGGCCAGATCAGTCACGCCGTGTCTGCGATGCAAGCAGGAGCCACGGATTATCTGGTCAAGCCCTTTGAGCCGCAGGTGCTCACGGATGCCGTCCGGCGCATTGTCGGCGGTGCCCAGTCGGCCTCAGCGGACGCGCCGGTGGCCGAAGATCCGGTCAGCAAGCGCCTGTTTCAGTTGGCGGCTAAGGTAGCGGCAACCGATTCCACAGTGATGATTTCCGGTGAGAGTGGTACCGGTAAAGAGGTGCTGGCCCGTTATATTCATGAGCAATCACCCCGCGCCAAGCAACCTTTTGTGGCCATCAACTGCGCCGCCATCCCTGAAAATATGCTGGAAGCCATCCTGTTTGGCCATGAGCGAGGTGCCTTCACCGGTGCCCATGCGTCGTCGCCGGGCAAGTTTGAGCAGGCAAATGGCGGCACCATCCTGCTGGATGAGATCTCCGAAATGGAGCTTGGACTGCAGTCCAAATTGCTGCGCGTGCTGCAGGAGCGGGAGGTCGAGCGGGTGGGTGGCCGGAAACCGATCAAGCTGGATGTCCGGGTACTGGCCACCACCAACCGGGAGTTGTCGGACTACGTCCGGGAAGGACAGTTTCGTGAAGATTTGTATTACCGGTTGACGGTTTTCCCCATGCACTGGCAGCCCTTGCGCGAGCGCCCGCTCGACATAATGCCTCTGGCGCGGGCATTGTTGAGGCAGCATTGCCGGAAAATGAAACTCGCGGGTATCCGCTTTGCCGCGGATGCGCAGGCAGCGCTCATGGCGCACCCCTGGTACGGCAACGTACGGGAACTGGACAACGCCATCCAGCGGGCCCTGGTGTTGCACCAGGGCAACGTGATTCACGCCGGCGATTTATGTCTCGATCTGGGCATTTCAGGCCGGGTTGATGGCAGTGTCCCTGTGACGACGACTACCCCGTCCGCGGCGGTGGCGCCACCCCGGGGAGCTGAAGTGGTGGCTGCCGACCCGGTCGATGCGGTGCCAGAGGCAGAGCCGGGGTCGCTGGGCGAGGACCTGAGGCAGCAGGAGTTTCGCATCATTATTGACACCCTGAAACGTGAGGGAGGGCGCCGTAACAGGGCCGCCGAGGCGTTGGGCATCAGTCCCCGTACATTGCGTTACAAGCTGGCGCAAATGCGTGAGGCCGGCATTGATCTGGAGGCCGAGCTGGCAGTTGCCTGAGCCGGTGCACCCAGATGTCTTCAAGCGGCACCTTCGGGTGCCGTTTTTTGTACGCGCAGGAGGCGTCAAATGTTTGGCGTGATGTCAGTTAGTGTGCGATTTTGTCGTCATAAGCTGTTGATGTTAAATGGTAATTTATAAGTGGCCGGTAACTTGCTTGAGTGGGGGTAAGGTTAACAATTAAGACGGTCTTCGGCTGCGGCCGGGAGGCAGAGAGGTAATCATGGTTCAGCGCGCTGACATCAACAGTGTTCTTGCAGACATTCGTTCCTTGCGTTCGCAAATGATGCAAAACCAGCGGGTCGAGCAGGAGAATGCGATCCGCGGCGGGGTGGACAACCCCGCCAGGGTGCAAAAAACCCGGGAACCCGCCACGTTTACCGATATGCTCAGCAAGGCGGTCGGCTCGGTCAACGAGTTACAACAGAATTCGAACGAATTGCGTACCGCTTATGATATGGGCGATCCGTCGGTGGATATAACCCGGGTTATGATCGCCTCGCAAAAAGCGACTGTGTCTTTTGAAGCGCTCACCCAGGTGCGCAACCGGGTGGTGAAAGCTTACGAAGACATCATGAACATGCCGATGTAATAGCGGAGTCCCGAGATGGCGAGTGTACCTGCAGAACCAACAGCCAGCAGCCTGCCCGCGACCGACTCCGGCGGCGGACTGGAGAAGCACAGTGAGTTGTTTTTCGGCTTCAACCGCCTGACCTTGCTCCGGCAAATCGGCCTGATGGTCGGGCTGGCGGCCAGCGTCGCGCTGGGCGTCGCTGTGGTGCTGTGGGCTCAGGAGCCCAATTACCAGCCGGTGTTGGGCGATCTTTCCAGTTACAACCCTCAGGACGTTACCACCATCCTGGATCAAAGCAGCATTGATTACCGGATGGACCCCAGATCAGGCGCGCTGTTGGTGCGTTCCGATCAGGTGTACAACGCCCGACTCAGGCTTGCAGCCCAGGGCGTGACCGACGACCGGGCCATCGGGTTCGAGCTGCTCGACCAGGACCGGGGGCTGGGCACGTCGCAGTTTATGGAAACCATCAGCTATCGGCGCGGCCTGGAGGGGGAGCTGGCCCGCACCATCAGCAGCATGCGGCAGGTGCGCAACGCCCGGGTGCATCTTGCCATTCCCAAGCGCTCGGTGTTTGTCCGCGATGCCCGGGCGCCTACCGCGTCGGTGTTTCTTGAGGTGCTGGCCGGGCGGGTACCGGAGAAGGAGCAGATCGCCGCGATCGTCAATCTGGTGGCGGGCAGCATTCCGGAACTGAGTAAAGACAATGTGACCGTGGTGGACCAGAACGGCAACCTGTTGACCGGGCGGGATGAAGGCACCGGTCGCCAGCAGATGCAGGATCAGTACGATTACCACGCCCGGGTGGAGGCACGCCTGACCCAGCGGGTCGCATCGATTGTGAGCCCCATTGTGGGGGGGGCCGCTTCCGCGCCGAAGTAGCCGCTGATCTGGATTTTTCATCGGTGGAACAGGCAGAAGAGCAGTTCAGGCCCGAGCCCCAGGCCATTCGCAGTGAGCGTCAGTTAACAGAACAGCGCACCAGTGGTTTTCAGGGCGGTGTGCCCGGGGCATTGTCCAACCAGCCTCCGGCGGCAGCCACCGTTCCTGAAGTGGCGGACAATGAAATTACGGTTGTGGACGATACCGGCGAACCCGCGTCTCCCCCCGTCAATGTGCGCAGTGAATCGACCCGCAATTATGAAATGGATCGCACGGTCAGTTATGTGCGCCAGCAGCAGGGACGGATCAAACGATTGACGGTGGCGGTCGCCGTCGACGATATGAAAGTGGTGGATCCGCAAACCGGGCAAGTCAGCTACAAACCCTGGCCTGAAAACGAACTCCAGAGTCTGACCATGCTGGTGCGCGACGCGGTTGGTTACTCGGCGGTCCGTGGGGACAGCGTGACCGTCATGAACACCGCGTTTGCGCCCGAAGAAGCGCTGGTGTTCGACCCTCCGGGTTTCTGGGAGCAGCCCTGGTTCTGGGATCTGATGAAGCAGGTACTGGCAGGGCTGGTTATTCTGGTGCTGGTGCTGGGGTTACTGCGGCCGACGCTGAAAAGCCTGTCTGGCGGCAGTCGGCTGGGTCGCGACCGCCAGTTGGCGGGCAATGACAGTTTTGACGGTATTGAAGACCAAAGCGGCGACGACGCGTTGCAGGCCGCCTTGGGCTCAAGCAACGAGTTGCTTTTGCCCGGCGCCACAGATGGCTATGATAGGCAGCTTAATGCGCTTAGAGGGCTGATTGCTGAGGACCCGGCCCGGGTAGCTCAGGTGATGCGCCAGTGGGTGAACGTCGATGACTGATCAGAACAACGCAGCAGGGCAAACGCCCCCGGCGCCGAAACGCAAGATTTCCCGGGTTGAGCAAGCCGCCATCCTGCTGATGACCTTGGGGGAAACAGACGCGGCGGCCATTCTCAAACACATGGGCCCCAAAGAAGTGGAGCGTGTAGGCATCGCCATGGCCCAGATGAAGGACGTCAGCAAGGACGATGTGGTTTTTGTGCTGAACCAGTTTGTGGATGCGGTGGGCGGGCAGACCGGCCTCGGGGTGGGCAACGATGAATATATCCGCGCCATGTTCACCCAGGCCCTGGGCGACGACAAAGCCGCCAGTCTGATTGACCGCATTCTGATCGGTGGCAACACCACCGGGCTGGACACGCTCAAATGGATGGAACCCCGTGCCGTGGCCGATATCATCCGCTACGAGCATCCGCAGATTCAAGCCATTGTCATTTCCTATCTGGACCCCGATCAGGCCGCCGAAATACTGGCGACACTCAACGACAAGGTCCGCCTGGACGTGATGATGCGGGTGGCCTCACTGGAAACCATTCAGCCGCAGGCCTTGCAGGAACTCAACGACATACTCGAAAAACAGTTCTCCGGCGGCAATGCCGCCAAGACCAGTCGCATCGGCGGCGTCAAACGGGCAGCGGACATCATGAACTTCATGGACCGCAGCATTGAGGGTAGCCTGATGGACTCCATCAAGGATCTCGACGCCGATCTGGCGACCACCATCGAAGACCTGATGTTCGTATTCGATAACCTCAAGGATATTGAAGATCGCGGAATACAAGCGCTGCTGCGCGAAGTGTCGTCCGATGTGCTGGTGATCGCGCTCAAAGGGTCGGACGAAGCGGTGCAGGAAAAAATCTTCCGCAATATGTCCAGGCGGGCGGCGGAATTGCTCCAGGATGACCTGGAAGCGAAGGGCCCGGTGCGCGTCAGTGAGGTTGAAGCGGCGCAGAAAGACGTAATCACCATAGCCCGCCGGATGGCGGAGGCGGGTGAGATCAGTCTCGGCGGCTCAGGCGAAGAAATGATGTGATGAAAGATGACGACAAGGACTACCGCGACGCTCCTGATCGGGAGCTGACCGCCTACGAGCGCTGGGAGTTGCCGCTGCTTGATCAGCAGGGTAACGAGGTGCCCCGGGAAGAAGTTCGTCCCGTGCAGCCCCTGACTGCGGCCGACCTGGAAGCAATCCGTACGGCAGCCATTGAAGACGGACACGCTGAAGGGCGGCAGACCGGTCATGCCGAAGGGTTTGCCGCAGGGCGGGAAGCCGGCTATCAGGAGGGGTACGAAACCGGCCTGGCCGCCGGCAGAGCTGAAGGCCATGACACGGCAGTCAGGGATACCCGGGCCGAAGTGGAGGCCCGTCTGGCGCGACTCGAAACACTGATGGGGGCATTGCTGGCCCCGGTCCGCCAACATCAGGACGAGGTGGAAGCCGCGCTGGTCAATTTGACCACGGCCTTGGCGCGGGCGGTGGTCTATCGGGAACTGCGCATGGATTCGTCCCATGTGGGCCAGGTGGTGGCCCAGGCCCTGGCCTCCTTACCTTCCAGCAGTGACAGCGTCACTGTGCGGGTCAACCCCGAGGATGCCAAGTGGGTGCGCGAGGTGGCTGAGCGGTTCGACGCCGCCACCAGCATTGTGGAAGACGCCGGTATTCTGGCGGGCGGCTGCACGCTCGAGACCCGCCAGAGTCTGGTGGATTTCACGGTTGAAAAGCGCTTCCAGAAAGCGGTACAGAGTATGCTGGACAGGGAGCTTGCCAGCGACGTCGGCGGTGATTCGCCGGCGTTGGGGGCGGCCATGGGGGAGTTAACCGATTTCCACCGCGACCTGCTGACAGAGGGCGAAACTCAGGGTGAGCATGACGACCACAACGCTGGCTGACCGTCTTCGGCACTTGCAAAATTACCTGCCCGATAACATCACCCCGGAATTGTCCGGCCGGCTGACCCGCATGGTGGGGTTGACCCTCGAATGTGTGGGCTGCCCCATGGTGGTCGGCGACCGCTGCCTTATTCAGGGACAGGGCGGTGACAGCGTGGAGGCGGAGGTCATCGGCTTTGACGACGACCGGGTGTACCTCATGCCGCTGACGGCCATCGAAGGGTTGCGCCCCGGTGCCCGGGTGGTCCCTCTGGCGGCCGCCAGCCGGGTCCCGGTGGGCCCGGAAATGCTCGGCCGGGTCATCAATGGCGTGGGGGTGCCGCTGGATAGTAAGGGGCCCTTGTCCCCATCGGCCCACGTCAGCTTGCACGGCGAGATCATCAATCCGCTCGATCGCGCCCCGGTGCGCCAGCCCATGGACGTGGGGATCCGTGCGATCAATGCCCTGCTGACGGTCGGTCAGGGGCAGCGGCTCGGGCTGTTTGCCGGCAGTGGGGTCGGGAAAAGTGTCCTGTTGGGCATGATGACCCGGTTTACCGATGCCGACATCACCGTGGTCGGGTTGATCGGCGAGCGTGGCCGTGAGGTCAAGGAGTTCATTGAGGACATTCTCGGTGAAGAAGGATTGGCCCGCGCTGTGGTGGTCGCCTCTCCGGCTGACGATTCCCCGCTGATGCGCCTCCGGGCCGCGATGCTGACCACGCGCATCGCCGAATATTACCGGGACCAGGGTAAGCGTGTGTTGTTGCTGATGGATTCCTTGACCCGTTTCGCCCAGGCGCAGCGGGAAATCGCGCTCGCGGTGGGAGAACCCCCGGCAACCAAAGGTTACCCGCCGTCGGTATTCGCCAAATTGCCGCAGCTGGTCGAGCGTACCGGCAACGGCCGTCCCGGGGGCGGCTCGATCACCGCGTTTTATACCGTGCTCACTGAAGGGGACGATCAGCAGGATCCAATCGCCGACTCGGCGCGCGCCATTCTGGACGGCCACATTGTGCTGTCCCGCCGACTGGCCGAAGAAGGCCATTACCCGGCTATCGATGTGGAGGCATCCGTCAGCCGGGTGATGCCGCAGGTGACCGACGACGCTCATTTTGCGCAGGCGCAACGCTTCAAGCAGGTGTATGCCCGTTACCAGCAGGCCCGCGACTTGATCAGCGTCGGGGCATACGTGCAGGGCAGCGACCCTGAAACCGATCTGGCCATGGCCCATATCGAGAGCATGCGACGGTTCCTGCAACAGGGGCTGCGTGAGCGGGCACCCATGGACCAGTGCATTGACGGGTTGCTGGGCGTTGTTCCGGCGGCCGGGAACGGAGCAGGGTAATGTTGCGATCTCAGCGACTGGAAGTGGTACTGACGCTGGAGCGGCGCCGCGAGCAGGAGGCGTTGGAGCAACTGGCCAAGGCCCGGGAGGCCTACCAGACCATGCAACAACGCCGCCAAGAGCTTGAAGACTACCAGCGGGACTACTGCGCCCAGCTGCGGGAAAGTCAGCTGGGAGTGGTTGCCGTAAATCGCCTGCAAGGTTTGCAGGCCTTTGTGGCGCAACTGAATCAGGTGCTGGCCCAGCAGCAACAGCAACTGGATCAGGCCGACGCCAGGCTGGCTGAATGCCGGCAACACTGGCAGCAAGCCTACCAACGGCGGCGGGGCATGGAGAACTTCATCGCCAGCTGTCGCCAACAGGAGCAGCGGGAAGCCGACCGCCGCGAGCAGCAAGAACAGGACGAAGCGGCCGCTGCTGCCTTCCGGCGGCGGAGGTAGGGCGCGGTAAAAATTCGGTGCGTTGGTTGGCGCTGCGCTATCCTTCTAATACCCAACCCGTGCAACCTTACAGGGAGATACCTGAATGCCGATTCAGACGCGCCGAAGTGACGATGGCCAGACTCTGACGATTAAAATTACCGGACGGTTCGATTTCAGCACCCATCAGGCATTCCGAGACGCCTACGAAGACGGCAACACGGACACCGGGCACTACGTGATCGATATGACGGAAACCACCTACCTGGACAGCTCGGCCCTGGGCATGTTGCTGTTACTGAGGGATTACGCCGGTGGGGATGCCGCCAGAATCCACATTGAAAACTGTAACGGTGACGTCCGCCGGATACTTGCGATTTCCAACTTCGAGCAATTGTTCGACATCCGCTGATCACACGCTGATCAATCGTCGGGGCTGCGGGAATGGACGCTGTGATGGACCAGGATCTGCCGGAAAAACACCCATTGCGGATACTCATTGCGGACGACAATGACGTCGACCGGCTGATTCTGAAATCTCTGGTGCGACGGCTGGGGCACCGGGTCTACCAAGCGGTCAGCGGCGCCGAAGCGGTGGACAGGTACCGCCAGCACCGCCCTGATATTGTGTTGTTGGACGTGATGATGCCGGTGATGGATGGTCTGGAGGCGGCCCGGCAAATCAAAGCACTGGCGGGCGAACAGATGGTGCCGGTGATCTTTCTGACCTCGCTGTCAGAGGCGGATGCGCTGGCCCGTTGTCTGGAGGCGGGGGGCGATGACTTTTTGCCCAAACCCTACAACCGGGTCATCATTGAAGCCAAAATCAAGGCCTTCAACCGCATGCGGCAGATGCATGAAACCCTGAGTCGGCAACGGGACGTGATTCACGCCCACAATCAGCAATTGCTGGCCGAGCAGCGCCTTGCCAGAAAGGTGTTCGACAACATCGCCCACACCGGGTGCCTTGACGCCCCCCATATCATGTATCGCGCCTCACCCTTGTCTGTGTTCAGCGGGGACCTGTTGCTGGCGTGCCCCCGGCCTTCCGGCGGACTGCACATATTTATCGGCGATTTCACCGGCTACGGGTTGCCGGCCGCAGTCGGAGCGCTGCCCATTGCCGAAATGTTTTACGGCATGACCAGTAAAGGGTTTGATCTCGGGGAAATCCTGCGCGAAATCAATCAGAAGTTAAACCGGATACTGCCCACCGGCATGTTTTGCTGCGCCTGTCTGGTGCAGGCCAATTTCCATCAGGGTGAACTGCGCATCTGGAACGGCGGCTTGCCGGACGGCTACCTGCTGCGACCCAATGGCGAGTTTCAGCTGGTCCGCTCGGCGCATCTGCCCCTGGGGGTGTTGGATGCCGACCGCTTTTCCACCGACGTGGTCATCATTAAAACGGATCCGGGCGATGTGCTGCTTATGGCGACAGACGGTGTGGTCGAAGCCACCAACCGGGACGGTGAAATGTACGGTGAAGCGCGTTTGCAGGCGGCGTTGGGCCCGCACACCGGAGCAGCGGCGGTCTTTGAGGCCCTGCAGGAAGGCTTGCAGGCGTTCACCGGCGACCAGCAAATGCAGGACGATGCGACCCTGGTGGTGCTGGAAATGGTCAGCGGGAGCCTGTTGCCCGCCGTGTCGGCCCAGCTGGTGCTGGAGGCGCGCAACGGGCCAATGCACTGGGAATCGAGTTACAAAATCGAGGGGCCCACGTTAAGCAGTTTCAATCCGCTGCCATTGCTGCTACACATTTGTCTTGAAGTGCCCGGTCTGCGCCATCGCAGCAGCGACGTGTACACCTTGCTCTCCGAGCTGTACGCGAATGCTCTGGAGCACGGCGTGCTCGAACTGTCATCGGCGTGGAAAAACTCACCCGAAGGCTTCAGCCGGTACTATGCTGAAAGAGAACGTCGGCTGAAGAACATCCACGGACACTTCATCCGCTTTCATTTCCGACACACGGCAACCGACACCGGCGGAAAACTCGTTATCGCCTGCGAAGATTCCGGCAAAGGTTTCGATGTCCAGCAATACCTGAATAACGGACATGGGCGGACACCCTATGCGGGGCGAGGGCTGGCTCTCATCCAGGGACTGAGTGAGTCCGTCCGGTTTCACGCACAAGGTAATCACATTGAAGTCGTCTATCACTGGCGGCTTCCGTAATCACGGGGGAGTTGGCATGACTATCCGACCGCACCTGGACCAGGACGCACTGGCCGAACTGCAAGATGTAATGGAAGACGAATTTGGGGTGCTGATCCGAACCTTTATAGAGGACTCCAAAAGCCGGATCGCCACGTTGCGGCAGACCCTGGCGAGCGGTGATAACGACGCGTTCATGAACTCGGTGCACAGCTTGAAAGGCAGTTCCACCAACATCGGGGCGCCACAATTGGGTTTGCTGTGCGCCCAGGCCGAGGTCGCCGGGCGGGCCGGACAGATGACCGAAGTGCGCGCCCTGCTTGCGGAAATCGAAAATGAGTTTCA
Source organism: Marinobacter sp. X15-166B (assembly GCF_001752365.1). Classification (GTDB taxonomy): domain Bacteria; phylum Pseudomonadota; class Gammaproteobacteria; order Pseudomonadales; family Oleiphilaceae; genus Marinobacter. Next base: position 2,514,447 of record NZ_MEIY01000001.1, read on the forward strand.
TGTCGTGGAGTTGCTGTTTGAACGTTGGTTGTGCTCGGCAACCTGATACGCCGGGCAGTGGGCCGGCGGTCGATGTTGGCATCCTAATTGCTGAGCTACTGTGGTAGATGCATCTGATCCCACTAAGCGGCAAGAGGTTGCCATGTCCGGAATGGTGTTTCCCCAGGTGCCGGCCCCCGAATCCGTCGGGCCGGCGGCACAAAAATCTGCCTCACCCCGTGACAAACGCGGTGACAGTCAGTACGACACGATCTCCCGTGCCGAGCAACGCAAGCTCGATCAGCGCCAGGGCGCTGCCCGCAACACCGAGCCCGAGAGCAGCGGGTCCGGAGACGGGACCCCGCCGGTCGATCAGTCCCCCCCCAAAAACTGCCGTGCCCCCCGCCACCGGCCTGGCGGAAACGACCGGTGCCGGGGCTGACGACGCCTCGGCCGGGTTTACCTTCGCCGCCCTGCAAGCGTGGGTCAGCCCGTTACCCGGGAGCGGCGCGGGGGGCGTTACCGGCGAATCTGCGACGGGTTCGGCTTTGTTGAGCCCGGCGCTGGCAGCGGGGGCACAGTCTGGCCCGGCCGCGGTGCTGGGGGCGGATCCGGGCCTTACTCAGGCACTGCAAAACTTCCTTGAAGGGCAAGGTGCAGACAGCGGCAGCTTCGCAGAGCTTGAAGCCCGCACCCCAGCGGCGCGGGTCGCCCCGGGTGCGTCTTCGCTGACGTCCGTGGCCAGTCACAAACTCCCCGAGGCGACGCCGGTCCTGCGCGCCTATACAACCAGTGTCGAGCTGCCGGTGGGTCACCAGCAGTGGGGCGAGCAGGTGGTTGGCAAGCTCACCTGGCTGGCCGCCAACAAATTAACCGCGGCAGAGATTCACCTGACCCCGCCGGATATGGGGCCCATGGAGGTCAGGGTGCAGGTGCAGCAGGATCAGGCCCACATCAGCATGCATTCGGCCAATCAGGCGGTGCGGGATCAGCTGGAACAGAACAGCCACCGCCTGCGGGACATGTTGAGTGAACAGGGTATGGAGCTGAGCGGGTTTGATGTGACCGACTCCTCAGCAAACCAGTCCGGTGAGGAACCGGATGCACAGGGCCAGAGCAGCGGCAGCGTGGTTGCCGCCGCGACCGGTCAGGACGACGAAGATCTGGCGGCCACCGCCACCAGCATCGATCTGGGCTGGACCGGAGCCATAGACCTCTACGCCTGATAGCCGCCGGCCACGCCAGCGTTTTCCCATCTCTTTTGCCCCCTGCGTGCAGTGGCGCTAAACTGCTGCGTTCGCGCTGCAGGCACGGCATGTTGGCCCATCTCTTGCTTTATCCTGGGTGCGACTCTTGAAACGGCGGAAATTTGGCAGAAGCGAATTATGGCAGCGGAACCTGAGGCGGATGTGACTCCGCGAAGCGGCACACTGAAAACCACGGTTTTACTTGCGACCCTGGCGGTGTTGGCCATCGGCCTGTCGATTGCCGGCACACTCTGGTTTTTGGCAGACCGCAGTGAGGCGGGCGGGGGCACCGATGATCCGGCAGAGCTGGCGGCCGCTCAGGAACCGGCATTCACCCCGAGTCAGTATCAGGTGCTTGATAAGGCATTGGTGACCACCGTGCAGGCGGAAGGCCGGCAACGGTATGTGCAAGTGCACCTGGCTTTTGAGGCCGATAACGGCGAGGCGCTGGCAGCCGCCAGGTTACACCTGCCGTTGCTGCGGAGCCAGATGATCGGGGTGCTCAGCGGCAGCGACTTTATGGCGCTGCAGGCGCCCAACGGGCGTGCCGCGTTGACCTCCGAGCTGTTGGCGGCGGTCAATCGTGTCCTCGAACAGGAAGGCGCACCGGGTCTGCGTGCGGTGTTGCTGCGGAATTTTGTATTGCAATAACGTCCCCATGCGGACTAACAACGGTCGGGAGCAGGGCTGAGTATGCAGGATTTACTCTCACAGGAAGAAATCGACGCGCTGTTGCACGGTGTTGATGACGGTGATATCGACACCTATGAGGAAACGGACGGGGCGGGCGTCAAAACCTACGACCTCGCCAGTCAGGACCGGATCGTGCGCGGCCGCATGCCCACGCTGGAAATGATCAACGAACGATTTGCCCGCTATACCCGCATCAGTCTGTTTAATCTGTTGCGGCGCACCGCCGACGTGTCTGCCGCCGGCGTCCAGATCATGAAATTCGGCGAGTATATCCATACCCTTTACGTGCCCACCAGTCTCAATCTGGTGAAGGTCCGGCCGTTGCGGGGCACGGGGTTGTTCATTCTCGACGCCAAACTGGTGTTCAAGCTGGTTGACAACTTTTTCGGCGGCGAAGGCCGGCACGCTAAGATTGAGGGCCGTGAGTTTACCCCGACCGAAAGCCGCATAGTGCAGATGGTGCTTGACCAGATGTTCCATGACATGCAGGAAGCGTGGCAGGCGGTAATGAAAATCGATTTCGAGTACATCAACTCGGAGGTCAACCCTGCAATGGCCAATATAGTCAGCCCCAGTGAAGTGGTGGTGGTCAGCACCTTCCATGTGGAACTGGATGGCGGTGGCGGCGAGGTGCACATGGCGTTGCCATATTCCATGATTGAGCCTGTCCGCGACGTGCTCGACGCCGGTGTGCAAAGTGACATTGATGACCTGGATGAGCGTTGGGTCAATGCGTTGCAGGAGGACATCAAAGAGGTGTTGGTGCCCATCAATACCACCTTGTGCCGGCGTCGGATCTCGTTGCGGGAGGTGGCCGGGTTCAAGACCGGAGACATCATTCCGGTTGAAGTGCCGGACGAGTTGATGGTTACCGCCAACGGTATCCCGGTCTACAAGGCGACTCTGGGCACCCGGGATGGCAAGTTGGCGTTGCGGATCAGTGATCGGGCCGACCGGCCCAAAGTTAAAAAACAACTGAAGGTAGGGCGAAATGGCTGACGACGGAATCAGAAGCGAGCAGGAAATGAGTGAGGATGAAAAGCTTGCCGCCGAATGGCAAGTCGCTATGGCCGAATCGGATGATGCCGAACCGGCCGGCGACACGGGGGACCGTGCCGATGAATGGGCAGCCGCCATGGCGGAAGCGGGAGAAGTGGACCAGGCCTCAGCCCCGGGTGTGCGGACCGCGCCCATGGAAGAATTCGATCAGGGTACTGCCGCTACCGGTGAAGCCCCGGATCTGGACGTTATCCTGGACATACCGGTGGTTATCTCCATGGAAGTGGGCAACACCCAGATCCCCATCCGCAATCTGCTGCAGTTGAATCAGGGCTCGGTGATTGAACTGGACCGTCTGGCGGGTGAGCCGCTGGATGTGCTGGTGAACGGCACCCTCATTGCCCATGGGGAAGTGGTGATGGTTAACGACAAGTTCGGTATTCGGCTGACCGATGTCATCAGCCCCGCAGAACGCATAAAACGGTTGCAGAAATAACATGCGCTTCGGATCGCTGTCGCTGGCAATGCCCGTGCTTTGGCTGGGGCCTCATTATGGCGTATCCGCGCAGCCCGCCGCCGCTGCGCCCGCTTCGGTCAGCGGCTCGGCCGGTTCGCTGGTCAGTCTGGGGCTGGGCCTGCTGGTGGTGCTGGCGGTGATTTTTGCCTGCGCCTGGTTCGTGCGACGCATGAACGGGTTGAGTGGCATGCACAATCAGTCCATGAAGGTGGTGTCGGTGATGGCCCTGGGGGCCCGCGAGCGCATTGCCCTGATTGATGTGGGGGGGCAGCAGATCCTGGTGGGTATCACGCCCTCCGCGATCCGCACGCTGCATGTATTTGCTGAGCCGGTGGTGAACGCAGGTGAGTTCGAGTCCAGTGTGTTTGCCCAGCGATTGCAAGGACTGATCGGTAAGAAATGAAAAAAGCTAACAGGCTTGCGTGGTTGGGACTCTTGCTGATGCTGGGCGCGCCCCTGGCACTGGCCGATACCCCTGGTATTCCCGGTATTCCCGCGTTCACCGTAACGCCGGGTGAAAGCGAAGGTGTTGCCGAGTATTCGGTGACCCTGCAGATTCTGGCGGTCATGACCGCGCTGACCTTTCTGCCGGCGATGCTGATGATGATGACCTCGTTCACCCGCATCATCGTGGTGTTCGCCATTCTCCGCCAGGCCCTGGGACTGCAGGCGACCCCGTCGAATCAGATCCTGCTGGGGCTGGCGTTGTTTCTCAGTATATTCATCATGAAGCCGGTGCTCGAAGAAGCCAATCGGGTGGCCTTGCAGCCTTACATGGCGGAGGAAATATCCCCCCTGGAGGCGGTGGCCCGAGCCAGTGAACCGTTCCGCGCGTTTATGCTGGCGCAGACCCGGGAAGACGATCTGGCGCTGTTTATCCGCATCGCCGACGAGCAATACCACAGTGCCGAGGAGGTGTCGTTCTGGGTGCTGATGCCGGCGTTTGTCACCAGCGAGCTGAAGACCGCGTTCCAGATCGGGTTCATCCTGTTTATCCCGTTCCTGATCATCGACATGGTGGTGGCCAGCGTGCTCATGGCCATGGGAATGATGATGCTGTCGCCCATCATCATCTCGCTGCCCTTCAAGATCATGCTGTTCGTGCTGGTGGACGGCTGGGCGCTGATCATTGGCACCCTGGCGGCGAGTTATGGCATCTAGTAACCGATCGGGCTTGCCACGGACCTGCTGCCAAAACGCCGGTTTTGGTGGCTGTTCAAGCTCTGGTTCGATAAACAGCACCACGAATCGTCCCCAAAGCGTATTAACACGGCCTCAATACGGACTTCCCCCCGTGACGACCGGTCAAGTCCGACAGGCTGCCAGAGAGGATCGTTTGCGATGACGCCGGAAACCGTAATCGACATCATGCGGGATGCCTTGTGGATGATAGTGATGCTGGCCGGGCTGATCATTACCCCCGGGCTGGTGATCGGGTTGGTGGTCAGTACCTTTCAGGCGGCGACCCAGATCAACGAACAAACCCTGAGTTTTTTGCCCCGCCTTATCATCACCCTGCTGGTCATCATATTTGCCGGGCCCTGGATGCTGGGGCAGCTGCTTGACCACGCCCAGGGGTTGATATCCAGCATACCCTTCCTGATCGGGTAACACCGTCATGGGCGTCGAACTCAGTGCGGATTTGCTGGGCCAGTGGGTGGGCCAATACCTGTGGCCGCTGTTCCGGCTCGGCAGTTTCATGATGGTGATCCCGTTCATCGGCACCCAGTTGGTGCCTGCGCGGGTGCGACTGGGACTGGCGTTGCTGATCACCATTCTGGTGGTGCCGATGATCGGGCCGGTGCCCCAGGTGGACGCGCTCAGCGCGGACGCGGTCATCATTACCCTGCAACAGATCCTGATCGGTGTGGGGATGGGGTTTGCGCTCACCGCCTTGTTTCAGTTGTTTGTGGTGGCCGGGCAGATGATCGCCATGCAAATGGGGCTGGGCTTTGCGTCCATGGTGGATCCGACGAATGGCGTCAGCGTGCCGGTTTTGTCCCAGTTGTACAGCATCACCATCACCCTGCTGTATCTGGCCATGAACGGCCATCTGGTGGCTTTTGAGGTGTTTATCGAAAGTTTCTACACCCTGCCGATCGGATTGGCCGGTCTGGGGCAGATGGGCGCGTGGGATCTGGCCCATCGAATCAGCTGGATTTTTGTGTCGGCCATGCTGTTGGCGCTGCCGGCGGTGACCGCGGTGCTGATCGTCAACATTTCGTTCGGGGTAATGACCCGGGCGGCGCCGCAGATGAACATTTTTGCCCTGGGCTTCCCCATCGGGCTCATCTTCGGGCTGTTTTCGATCTGGGTGTTGCACGCCAATTTTGCGCCCCACTTTCAGCTGTACACCGAACAAACCTTTGAATTCATGCGGCAGTTGCAGGGGCAGCCCTGAGGGCGCAGCCGCACATTTGCTGAGGGTGTCCGATGGCCGAAGCCGGCGACGACAGTCAGGAGAAAACCGAAGAAGCCACCCCCCGACGACTGGAAAAATCACGGGAGGATGGCCAGACCGCGCGTTCCAGAGAACTGGCCACCATGGCGGTCCTGCTGGCCGGTGCCAGTGGTTTGCTGATATTCGGCGCCATGCTGGGAGAGGCCCTCGAGCGCATCATGCGGTTCAGTTTTTCCTTTGCGCGGGAGCAGGCGTTCGACACCCATTTTATGGGGCTGAAGCTGCTGGCGGCAGCACAGGAGGCCGCGCTGGCGCTGGCGCCCTTCATGCTGCTGGTGTTGATCGCTGCCATTGCCGGGTCGATTGGTATAGGCGGCTTGTTGTTCAGCGGCAAGGCGATCATGCCAAAGCTGAACCGGATGGACCCGCTCAAAGGGCTCAAGCGGATGTTCTCGACCCGCTCGCTGGTGGAACTGGTCAAAGCAATCGCCAAGGTGGGGCTGGTGATGGCGGTCGCCATACTGATACTCCGGCTGCGCACGGATGACCTGCTCAGCATTGCCTCGCAGCCGGCTGTGCCGGCGATGGCGCATGTGGTCACGACCCTTGGCTGGAGTTTCTTTCTGCTGGCCTGTGCCACGGTGGTTATTGCCGCCATCGACGTGCCGTTCCAGATCTACGACCATCATAAAAAGCTCAGAATGAGCAAGCAGGAAGTCAAGGACGAGTACAAGGACACCGAAGGCAAGCCGGAGGTGAAGGGCCGCATTCGTCAACTGCAGCGTGAAATGGCGCAGCGCCGGATGATGCAGGATGTGCCGGGCGCCGACGTGGTCATCACCAACCCGTCCCATTACGCGGTCGCCCTGAAGTACGACCAGAACACCATGGCGGCGCCCATAGTGGTGGCCAAAGGGGCCGATCAGGTCGCGTTCAAGATTATGGAAATCGCCCGGGAGCACAAGGTGGATGTGTTGCGTACGCCGCCGCTGACCCGGGCGGTTTACCACAACACCGACATAGGGGGCGAGATTCCGGACGGTCTGTATATGGCGATAGCCCAGGTGCTGGCGTACCTGTTTCAGTTGCGCCAATTCCGCCGGGGGCAGGGTGAGAAACCCACCCTGCCGGAATTTCCGATTCCCGGTGACCTGCGCCGTGACCGCTGAGCCGGCCGCAGGTCAGCGCGGTATTCAGACGCTGTCGTTCTGGTGAACCGCCTTGCCCCAGGCCTCCCGGTCGCCCGGTAACGACCAGTTCAGGGCAATAGCGACCACCGCGCACAGCGCAATGCCTTCCATGTGGCCGATGATCATGCCGCCGATGCCAAACACCAGCGTCACCCCGGTGATCACCAGATTGCGCGCGGCGGACAGATCCACCTGATGACGGATCAGGGTGCTCATTCCAACCACCGCGATCGAGCCAAACAGCAGGCACAGAATGCCCCCCATCACCGGCACCGGAATGGTCTGCAAGACCGCCCCGAATTTGCCCACAAAGGCCAGCACAATGGCGGTGAAGGCGGCCCAGATCATCACCTTCGGGTTGAAGTTTTTGGTCAGCATGACCGCCCCGGTAACTTCGGAGTAGGTGGTGTTGGGCGGGCCACCCAGCAGCGCCGCCGAACTGGTGGCCAGACCGTCGCCCAGCAGAGTGCGATGCAAACCGGGTTTGCTGAGGTAGTTTCTGCCGGTAACGTTACCGATCGCCAGGACGTCACCAATGTGTTCGATTGCCGGTGCGATGGCGACCGGTATCATAAACAGGATCGCTGACCAGCCGAACGCAGGCGCGACAAAATTGGGCACTGCCAGCCAGGGGGCCTGTTGCACCGGAGTGAAGTCTACAATGCCGGCAACCACCGACAGTACATAGCCGGCCACCACGCCAAACATGATGGGCAGCAGCCGGAAGATCCCCTTGAACCAGACGGTGGCGATTACCGTCACCGCCAGGGACACCATCGCAATGGCCAGCGCCAGAGTTTCAGGCACCAGTACCGCACTGCCGTCTCCGCTGCGCCCGGATGCCATGTGCACCGCCACCGGTGCCAGACTCAGGCCGATCACCATGATCACCGGGCCGATCACCACCGGGGGCAGCAGCCGGCTGATGAAACCGGTACCGCGCAGCCGGATGACGCCGCTGAGAATGACATAGAGCACCCCGGCTGCGACCAGCCCACCGAGGGTCTCTTCCAGCCCGAAGCGGGTTTTTGACGCCAGGATCGGCGCGATGAACGCAAACGATGAGGCCAGGAAGATTGGAATCTGGCCGCCGGTCACCACCTGGAAAACCAGCGTGCCCATCCCCGCCGTAAACAGCGCAACGTTCGGATCGAGGCCGGTGATCAGCGGCATGAGCACCAATGCGCCGAAGGCCACCAGCAGCATTTGTGAACCGGCCAGGGCGTTGCGCCAGTGGGAGTTGTCGGGTACTGCTTGCATGTTTAGTTGTCCTTTTGCTTGGTGCCGAATATTTTGTCGCCGGCGTCACCAAGCCCCGGAAGAATGTAGCTTTTGTCGTTCAGACCCTGGTCGATCGACGCGGTGTAGATGGACACATCCGGGTGAGCTTCCAGAACTTTCTGGATCCCTTCCGGTGCGGCCACCAGGATCAGCGCACGAATTTCGGTGCTGCCGGCTTTTTTCAGTAGATCGATGGTGGCGATCAGCGAGTTGCCGGTGGCCAGCATGGGATCAACGATGATGGCCATGCGCTGGTCGAGCTCACCCACGAGTTTTTCCAGATAGGTGCTGGCTTCGAGGGTCTCCTCGTTGCGTACCTGGCCCACCACACTGACCCGGGCGCTGGGGATCAGGCTGAGCACCCCGTCCAGCATGCCCAGACCCGCACGCAGAATCGGGACAACCGTGACCTTCTTGCCGGAAATTTGTTCAATGGTGACCGGGCCTGCCCAGCCGTCAATGGTCTGCTCGTGCAGCGAAAAGTCCTTGGTGGCTTCATAGGTCAGCAATGCGGCCAGTTCCTGAGCCAGCTCGCGGAAGTTTTTGGTGCTGATTTCGCGGCGGCGCATCAGTCCCAGTTTATGGCGGATCAGCGGGTGTCGAACCTCGTGAATGGGCATGGGGTTACCTTCTATAGGATCAGTTGTCAGTGGGCGCAAAATATCCAGCGCAAGGATAGCGTATATGGGCGTTGACGTCAGGCGCTCATTGATTGATTTTCAAGACTGGTACAGATCTTGCGCTAATTCCCCCGGCAAGCGCGAAAGCGTCAAAATACCAACCCGATCCCGCAAGGGAGGGTGGCATGGGGAGTGAATGCTGGCATGGATCGAGTGTCAATGTTGAATAACGTCAAATTCTTGACTCAGGGGAGTCTGGGGGTCCCGCTGCTGCTGATGGCTTTGCTGGGCATGATGATCCTGCCGGTGCCTGCGTTTCTGCTGGATGTGCTGTTCACCTTCAACATAACCCTGTCCATTGTGATCCTGCTGGTGTGTGTCTACGCCCTTAGGCCCATGGAATTTGCGGCGTTTCCCACGGTGCTGCTGGTGGCCACCCTGTTGCGGTTGGCGCTGAACGTGGCGTCAACCCGGGTGGTGTTGCTGCACGGGCACGAGGGCGGCGACGCTGCCGGGAAAGTGATCGAGTCGTTTGGTGCGGTGCTGATTGGCGGAAACTACGCCGTCGGTCTGGTGGTGTTTGCCATTCTGATGATCATTAACTTTCTGGTGGTGACCAAGGGGGCCGGACGGGTCTCGGAAGTGAGCGCCCGCTTTACCCTGGACGCCATGCCGGGCAAGCAGATGGCCATCGATGCCGATCTGAATGCGGGGCTGATCGGTCAGGACGATGCCCGTGCCCGGCGGGAAGAGGTTGCCCAGGAGGCTGACTTCTACGGTTCCATGGACGGCGCCAGCAAATTTGTGAAAGGCGATGCGGTGGCTGGGCTGCTGATCCTGGCCATCAATATCATTGGCGGGGTTGCCATCGGTATGCTGCAGCACGGGCTGGCGTTTGGCACCGCGATGCAGAATTACGCCCTGCTGACGATCGGCGACGGACTCGTCGCCCAGATTCCGTCGCTGCTGCTGTCCACCTCGGCGGCTATCATGGTCACCCGGGTAACCGTGTCCCAGGACATGGGCGGTCAGATTCTGCAGCAAATGTTCACCGCCCCACGGGCGTTGGCGATTGCAGCAGGCATTTTAATCCTGCTGGGGCTTATTCCGGGCATGCCGCACCTGGCCTTTCTGGGGCTGGGGGGGCTGGCTGCCGGGGCTGCCTACCTGATCTGGAAGCGTGACCGGCAAACGGTGGAAACCGGTGCGGTCTTCCCGGCCCGGGGAGGTGCCCCCCGGGCGTCTGCGGGCGGTCAGGAGTTGCCGGGGGCGACCGGTGAGGACGGCGCCCTGTTGTCGGCGCCCCAGGAAACCCGGGAGTTAGGTTGGGACGACGTACCGACGGTGGACATTGTCGGTCTGGAGGTGGGGTATCGGCTGATCCCTCTGGTGGATAAAACCCAGGGCGGCCAGTTGCTGACGCGCATCAAGGGGGTGCGCAAGAAGCTGTCGCAGGATTTGGGTTTTCTGATGCCGTCGGTGCACATTCGCGACAATCTGGATCTGATGCCCAACGTCTATCGCATCACCTTGATGGGGGTCACCATTGCCGAAGCGGAAATTCATCCGGACCGGGAGTTGGCCATCGACCCGGGGCAGGTGTTCGGGAAAGTTGAAGGGATTGAAGGCAAGGATCCGGCGTTCGGGCTGGATGCGTGCTGGATCGAAGAGGACAAAAAGGACCAGGCCCAGACCCTTGGGTATACGGTGGTGGACGCCAGCACTGTGGTGGCGACCCATCTCAACCAGATACTGCAAAAACACGCTCACGAGCTGTTGGGCCATGAAGAGGTGCAGCAGTGGTTGGATCAACTGGAGAGAATCTCGCCGAAACTCGCCGAGGAACTGGTACCCGCGACGGTCACCATCAGCCTGCTGTTACGCGTGCTCCAGAATCTGTTGCAGGAAGAGGTACCGATCCGGGATATGCGCTCGATTGCCGAGGCGATGGTGAATATCCATCCCCGTAGCCAGGACCCCAAAGTGCTGACCGTAGCCGCCCGCCAGGCGTTAAAACGCATGATCGTGCAGAGCATCTGTGGCGATGACGCGGAAATACCGGTCATCACCCTGGATCCGGAGTTGGAACAGTTGTTGCTTCAGTCAGTGCAACAGAGTCAACAATCCGGCGGCCACGAGGATATCGGTCTGGTGCTCGAGCCCAATATGGTCGAAAAACTGCAGCGGTCGTTGCAGGACAGCGTGCAGCGGCAGGAAATGATGGGTAAGCCGGCGATACTGCTGGTTTCGGCACCGCTGCGCCCGGTGCTGGCCAGGTTCGCCAGTTACGGTGTGGATCGCTTGCACGTCCTGTCGTACCAGGAAGTGCCGGACAACAAGCAAATTACGATAGTAGCGTCGGTGGGGCAGTGACCCTACAGACGCAACGGTAAATCAGGTGGCGGCGTGAGCCGGTATCGGTGGAGGAAGAGATGAAAGTCAAACGGTTCTTTGCAGCGAGCATGGCAGAAGCGCTCAAGCAGGTTCGGGCAGAAATGGGGCCGGATGCGGTCATCCTCTCCAATCGCAAAGTAGACGATGGCGTTGAAATTGTGACGGCGCTGGATTACGACGAGAATATGGCGCGTCAGCGGTTGGGGGAGGCAGGGCTTGCCGCACCTAACGGTGCGCGTCTGGCCGAATTGCAGGCTGAGCAGCATCGCCGCCTCGAACAGGAATTGGGGCGTTCCCGGGAGCGCATTCTGGAGGTGCGCGAAAGACGCGCGGGGGAGGTCGCTGCGGAAGGTAGTGCCAGGGTTGAGGCGGGGGGTGCCCGTACCGACGAGCTGGCCATGATGCGGGCGGAGATCAGTTCCCTGCGGGACCTGGTGCAGGGTCAGACTGCGGTTGCTGCAGCGGCAGCGCCGGTGGGTGCGGTGCAGCAGCGGCTGGTGGAACGCTTGCAGGAGTTCGGGTTGAGCACCACTTTGGCCGAGGCTATCGCCGCTAACCAGGGAGGCCGGCGTCTGGAAGACGGCTGGAAACAGGCGCTCAAGACCCTGGCGGCCGGCGTGAAAACGCCACGGACGGAATGGATGGAGACCGGTGGGGTGTACGCGCTGGTGGGGCCGACCGGCTCGGGGAAAACCACCACCATCGGCAAACTGGCGGCGCGCTACGTGTTGGAGCACGGTGCTGACTCGCTGGCCCTGGTTACCACCGACCGGTATCGTATCGCTGCCCATGAGCAGCTGTTTGTGTTTGGCCGGATTCTGAATGTGCCGGTGCGGGTTGTCGACGACAGCCATTCACTGGATGCGATTCTTGATGAATTGTCCGATCGCCACCTGGTGCTGATTGACACTGCGGGATTGACGCCTTCGGATAAGGGGTATCAGGAGCAGCTGACCGAGCTGGCGCAAAGTCGTCACGGCGTCCGCTCCCATTTGGTGGTGGCGGCCACCAGTCAGGCGCGCATCATGAAATCTGTTTGGCATTGTTATAAGATAACCAACCTCGCAGGCTGTGTATTAACCAAGCTTGATGAAGCACTTACGCTGGGCGAGGCGCTCGGTTTTGCCGTAGAGACGTCTCTGCCGGTGGCCTATTATACCGACGGCCAGAAAATCCCCGACGATCTTCATCCCGCCAGTGCGGTGTCACTGGTGCGACAGGCAGTGGGTCGCGTAAAGCAGATGCGGCAGCAGCAAATAATGGCGGAGGGCGCGTGAACGCGGCCCGGGAATACATTCTGGCGTCCCGCTGGGCGGGCGTCAGCGACTATATCGCAAGAGATTAATTGGGTATGGGTAAATCACGTCCTGTGCAGGTGATTGCAGTGTCCGGCGGCAAGGGTGGCGTTGGCAAGAGTAATGTGTCCGTCAATCTTGGTATTGCGCTGGCCCAGATGGGGCGCCGGGTGGTGTTGCTGGACGCGGATCTGGGGTTGGCAAACCTGGATGTGTTGCTGGGGCTCACGGCCAGGCGCAACCTGGCGGATGTACTCGCCGGTGAGTGCAGCCTGAGCGAGGTGCTGGTGGACGGGCCGGGTGGTATCAAGGTGGTGCCCGCGTCGTCTGGCACCCAGAGAATGACCCAGTTGAGCGCCATGGAACATGCCGGTCTGATCAACGCCTTCAGCGAACTGAGTGATCAGATCGATGTGCTGATCATTGATACCGCCGCCGGAATCAACGAGTCGGTGGTCAGTTTTTTACGAGCGGCTCAGGAGGTGTTGCTGGTGGTGTGTGATGAACCCACCTCCATCACCGATGCCTATGCCCTGATCAAGCTGATGGAGCGGGATTACGCGGTAGACCGTTTCCGGGTGCTGGCCAACCAGGTGCGCAGCGACGCCGAGGGGCGTCAGTTATTTGCCAAGCTGGCCCGGGTCACTGAGCGGTTCCTTGACGTTGCCTTGCAATACGAGGGGCACGTGCCCTATGACGAGGCGGTCAAAAAGTCGGTTCAGCGGCAGCGGGCGGTCATCGACGCTTACCCCCGCGCTCCGGCGTCTCTCGCCCTCAAGGAATTGGCTGCAAACGTGGATCGCTGGCCCCCCTTGTCCGCGCCGCGGGGCCATCTGGAGTTTTTTGTCGAGCGGCTCGTGGGTGTTTGAGGTGGGCGAGCGGGATACATGACTTTGACAACCAGTCCTGATGTGTATCAGCGGACAGGGGCACAGCAAACCCGCCAACTGGTGGAGCAGCATGCCGCGCTGGTCAAGAAAATAGCCCTCCATATTCTAGGGCGGCTACCCGACTCCGTGCAGCTGGATGACCTCGTGCAGGCCGGTATGGTAGGGCTGTTGGAGGCCGCCCAGAAATACCAGGCCAACAAGGGCGCGTCTTTCGAGACCTATGCCGGCATTCGCATTCGCGGGGCCATTATCGACGAAATGCGCCGGGGCGACTGGGTACCCCGTTCCGTGCACCGGAACGCCCGGCGGGTCGCCGGCGCCATCAAGGCGGTCGAAGACCGTCACGGACGGGAAGCGCAAGTCTCTGAGGTGGCCGACGAGCTGGGTATGACGCTCGATGAGTACCACGCCTGCCTGAACGACGCCAGCAGTGGTCGCCTGTTCAGCCTTGACGAGCTCAATGAATCGGGCGAGCTGCCGATAGAAGAATCAGACGGTGAAGATAATCCGCTGCGGGCCCTGGCGGCAGGTTCGTTTCGCAAGAGCCTGGCACAGGCCATTACCGAGCTGTCCGAACGGGAACAGCTGGTGCTGAGCCTGTATTACGATCAAGAGCTGAACCTTAAAGAAATCGGTGCAGTGATCGGCGTGAGTGAGAGCCGGGTCAGTCAGATACACAGTCAGGCTGCCCTGCGGTTGCGGGCGAGGCTGGCTGACTGGCAGCAACCGAACACCGGTTAACCCCGGTGCACATGGTCAGTCTCGTTGCATTACTGTAGTCATTTGGTAACTGTCGCTTTACACAGCGAGCAAAGCTAACACAATACGCGGTGTTTTCCCGGGCGCTATTAACTGGAGGTCCCATTGGACAAAGATATGAAGATCCTGATTGTGGACGATTTTTCCACAATGCGTCGGATTATAAAAAACCTGTTACGAGATCTTGGGTTTGCTAACACGGACGAAGCGGACGATGGCACCACAGCCTTGCCCATGTTGAAAACGGGCAAATACGATTTTCTGGTCACCGACTGGAATATGCCGGGCATGTCAGGCTTTGACCTGCTCAAGGCAGTCAGGGCCGACGAGAATCTGAATACCCTGCCGATACTGATGGTGACCGCCGAGGCCAAGCGGGACCAGATCGTCGCGGCCGCTCAGGCGGGCGTGAACGGTTACGTGGTGAAGCCGTTTACCGCGGCCGTGCTAAAAGAAAAAATCGAGAAGATTTTCGAGCGTATTCAGTAACTGTTTCCGGATGTTTATCCATGGGCAATAACAGCATAGAAAATTCCAGTTTTGATCCGGACGTTGTGGACGCGCTGAAATCCCAGGCGACCGAGCTGGTGGCGCAGGTCAATGCCGGCGACTATGCCCGCGCCATGACGTTGATCAATGATCTCAATGAGGTGCGTGATCAAAGTCTCTACCGGGAAGTGGGCAGGCTGACGCGGAGCCTCCATGAGGCCATCAATAACTTTCAGATCGACCCGCGCAACTCCGAGCAAAAAGAAGCCCTGTCTAAAATGGCGGATGCTTCGGACCGGCTGGAGTACGTGGTGCAGATGACCAGTCAGGCGGCCAACCGCACCATGGACCTGGTGGAGGATGCGATGCCCCGCGCCCGGGCCCTGCAGGCTCAGGCGACCTCATTGCGGGACGACTGGCAGCGCTTGCGCCGTCGCGAAATGCAGCCGGCCGAGTTTCGGGAACTCTACGGTCGCATTGACCGGTTTTTCGTCAGCCTGAGTGAAGAGTCCGAGGGCATTTACAACAGCCTGTCGGAAATTTTGCTGGCACAGGACTTCCAGGACCTGACCGGGCAGGTGATCCAAAAAGTGACCAGCCTGGTGCGGGAGGTGGAAGAAAACCTGTTGAGTCTGGTGGTGATGGCCAGCCATGTCGATCAGATGACCGGCACGGTGCATGACCTGAGCAGCATGGCGATCAGTGCCGAGCAGGGCGTGGGCCCGCAAATGAATGCTGCGGAACGGACGGATGTGGTATCTGGGCAGAGTGATGTTGACGACCTGTTGTCCAGTCTTGGTTTCTGAGTGAGGATGTGGCATGGCCTTTGATGCGGATGACGAAATCCTGCAGGACTTTCTGGTTGAAGCCGGCGAGATCCTGGAGAAACTTTCGGAACAGCTGGTTGAACTGGAGCAGAACCCGGACGACAGCGAACTTCTCAACGCAATTTTCCGCGGTTTTCATACCGTCAAGGGCGGTGCAGGCTTTTTGCAGCTGGATGCCCTGGTGGATTGCCTCCATTCTGCGGAGAATGTGTTTGATATCCTCCGAAACCACAAACGCCGTGTCGATGCCGAGTTGATGGACGTGGTGCTGGAAACCCACGACCACATCATTGCCATATTCGAGCAACTGCGACGACAGGAGGCGCTGACGCCGGCACCCGTCGAGTTGATTGCCGCGCTGGATGCGTTTGCGATACCCGCATCCGCCGAGGTCGCGGATGCGGCCACTGCCGGGCAGCCCGTTGTTGAGAACCCCGGGAATGGCGATATTACCGACGACGAATTCGAGCGTTTGCTGGATGCGTTGACGGAAGACGCACCCGCAGCACCGGTATCGGGTCAGGTGCCGTCCGACGACTCAGGCACCGGCGGCGATGACATCACCGACGACGAATTCGAGGCGCTCCTGGACCAGCTGCACGGGGAAGGGCAGTTCAAGGGGGCGGTGGCGACAGCCGGAGACACCGTCGGGGACGATGCCATCACCGACGACGAGTTCGAAGCGCTGCTGGACGAGCTGCACGGAGCAGGGCAGTTCAAGGGGGCGGTGTCGGCGGAGCCCGGATCTGCCGCCGCTGACGACGCCATGAGCGACGCTGAATTCAACAGCCTGCTGGATGAACTGCATGGCCAAGGTACCGGCCCGACGGCGGCGGGGCCTTCGTCTGCGCCCCCGGAGCACGCCAGCTCACAGGCGGACGCCGCGCCGGTGACGGCGGCGGTCGCCTCTCAGAAAACGGCGCCGGCACGGGATACCGCACCGGCTGCGGAAACCACCGTCCGGGTGGATACCCGACGCCTCGACGATATCATGAACATGGTCGGTGAGCTGGTTTTGGTGCGCAACCGGTTGCAGCGCCTGGGGGGCGAGAGCGGGGATGAGCACATGCAGCAAGCGGTCTCCAATCTGGACGTGGTGACCACCGACCTGCAGGCGGCGGTCATGCACACCCGGATGCAGCCGATCAGAAAGGTGTTCGGCCGCTTTCCACGGGTGGTGCGGGATCTGGCGCGAAGTCTGAACAAAGAAGTCAGCCTGGTGATGCACGGCGAAGATACCGATCTGGACAAGAATCTGGTTGAGGCGCTGGCAGATCCGCTGGTTCACCTGGTGCGCAACGCGGTGGACCACGGCGTCGAGATGCCGGACGCGCGCGAGCAAGCCGGCAAGCCCCGGGTGGGCACCGTGACCCTGACGGCCGAGCAGGAGGGCGATCACATTCTGCTGACCATTGCGGACGACGGTGCCGGTATGGATGCGAATAAATTGCGTCGGTTGGCCGTTGAGAGAGGTCTGTACGACCAGGAAGCCGCCGACCGCCTGACTGAATCTGACTGTTTCAACCTGATTTTTGCGGCAGGTTTTTCCACCAAAACCGAGGTTTCGGACGTATCCGGCCGTGGGGTCGGCATGGACGTGGTAAAAACCAAAATCAACCAGCTGAACGGCATTCTCAATGTTGAGTCCAAGCTGGGCGAAGGCTCACGGATTGTCATCAAAGTGCCGCTGACCCTGGCCATCATGCCCACCTTGATGGTCATGCTGGGCGATCAGTCCTTTGCCTTGCCCCTGGTGAACGTGGTGGAGATTTTTCATCTTGATCTCACCAAGAAGAACATTGTGGATGGCCGCGAATGCATAGTGGTGCGTGACAAGGTGTTTCCGCTTTTCCATATCAAACGCTGGCTGGTCAAAGGGGCAACGGGTGAGTCGTCACCGGTGAACGGTCACGTGGTCATTGTTGCCCTGGGCACCCAGCACGTAGGGTTTGTGGTAGATCAGTTGATCGGCCAGGAAGAGGTGGTGATCAAACCCCTGGGGCGCGGACTGATGGGCACCCCGGGGGTCGCCGGCGCCACCATTACCGGTGACGGGCGCGTTGCACTGATTGTCGATGTGGCCAGCCTCTTGCAACATTACGGCTGACGCCGCGCGGACTGATAATTCGTTTAAGGGAAAGGACGATGGCAGTGTCTGTTCTGGTCGTTGATGACTCAGGCTTCTTTCGCAAGCGACTGACCGAAGTCCTCAATGCCTCCGATAAAATCAAGGTGGTGGGTGCTGCCCGTAACGGCAGGGAAGGGGTGGAACTGGCGGAACAGTTGCGCCCTGATGTCATCACTATGGACTACGAGATGCCGGTCATGGACGGCATCACGGCGGTTCGGGAAATCATGAAGCGCCGGCCGGTCCCGGTGCTGATGTTCTCCTCCCTGACCTACGAAGGCGCCCGGGTCACCCTCGACGCGCTGGAGGCGGGGGCGGTCGACTTCTTGCCGAAAAACTTTGAAGAAATCGCCGGGAATTCCAGTCAGCTCCAGAAAATCCTCATTGACCGCATCCTGGATGTGGCGCGCAGCCGCCCCGGTCAGCGCCTGGCGGCCGCGCCCCGCCCGGTAACGCCGACGCCCGTCGCCCCGGTGCGCCCTGCGGTGCGGGCGCCCCGCCGGGAGACCAGCGCAGAGGCCGCGGATGCTGTGCCCGGAACGCCAGTAAGGACCGCGGCCCGTAAGGTCGCCTCCCGCCGCTACCGTGCGGTGGGGATTGGCACCTCCACCGGCGGCCCCATCGCCCTGCAGCGGGTGCTGTCCGGTTTGCCCGCAAACTTCCCGGCGCCGCTGCTTTTGGTGCAGCACATGCCCGCCAGTTTCACCCCGGCGTTTGCAGAGCGCCTCAACAAGTTGTGTCGGATTGACGTCCGACAGGCGGAAGATGGCGATCTGCTCGAACCCGGCCTGGCATTGCTGGCCCCCGGTGGCAAGCAGATGATGGTCGAGCAGCGCGGCGGGCGGGGGCGGGTGCGGATCCTGTCCGGGGATGATCGGCTGAACTACAAGCCCAGTGTTGACCTCACCTTTGGCTCGCTGGCCCGCAGCTTCCCGGGGGAAACCCTGGGCATTGTGCTCACCGGCATGGGAGCGGACGGCCGGGAAGGCTGTCGGCTGATGAAACAGTCCGGTTCGGTGGTCTGGTCGCAGGATGAGCAGTCGTCGGTCATTTACGGCATGCCCATGGCGGTTGCCAAGGCGGGCCTGAGTGACGAGGTGTTGTCGCTGGAGGAGTTCGGACCGCGGCTGCTGGATGGCGTGCACTGATGGATATACTCAGCCTGCTGGGGGATGGTGCTCGCCTTTGCCGCGATTCTGGGGGGCAACCTGCTGGAAGGGGGTGCCCTGGCTTCACTGTTCAACGGCCCTGCCGCGTTGATTGTTATCGGCGGTACGCTGGCCGCCACCGTCTTGCAGACGTCCTGGCCCGTGTTACGCCGTGCCGTGGTGCAAGCGCGCTGGGTGTTTGTCCCGCCTTACCTGGATCTGGAAGACGGCATCGGCAAGGTGGTCGACTGGAGTGTCAAAGCCCGCAAGCAGGGGCTGTTGGGGCTGGAAGGGCTGGCGGAACTCGAGCCCGAGCGGTTCGCCCGCAAAGGGCTGCAGTTGCTGGTGGACGGCGCGGAAACAGATACCATCCGCAGCATTCTGGAGGTGGATCTGAGTGCGCGGGAACAGCGGGATCTGGATTCCGCCCGGGTGTTTGACGCTATGGGCGGCTACTCGCCGACGATCGGGATTATCGGCGCGGTCATGGGGTTGATTCAGGTGATGACCAATCTGGAGGACCCGGCCGCATTGGGCAGCGGCATCGCCACCGCTTTTGTGGCCACCATCTACGGTGTGGCTCTGGCGAACCTGTTGTTTTTTCCGGTCGGCAACAAGTTGCGCAGCATCGCCCGGGAACGTTCCCTGTACGAGGACATGATGGTTGACGGCATAGTGGCCATTGCGGAGGGGGAAAACCCCCGCGCCATTGAAATGCGTCTGCGCGGGTTTTTGCCATGAGTCGCAGACGGCGATGGCAAGAAGAGCCCCCTAACCAAGAGCGGTGGCTGATTTCCTACGCCGACTTTATCACCCTCTTGTTCGCTTTTTTTGTGGTCATGTACTCGGTGTCATCGGTGAATGAAGGTAAGTACAAGGTGCTGTCGGATTCGTTGACCGGGGTGTTCAACGCCCCTCAGCGCGCCATCACTCCGGTACAGGCCGACGGCACACCGCCTGGTTCCAATGCGCTTCCCGCGGGGACGGAGTTGGTGTCACTGCCGGTGGCCCGCCCCGGGCAGAGCCCGGTAACGGATCGGCACAACGGCGCAGAGGCCATGCGGGCCATGGCGGACGCCCTGGCGGCGGAATTTGGTGAGCTGATTCAGCAAGGCGTCGCCACCCTGGAAATCAGCGACGACTGGCTGGAGCTGGGGTTGCGGGGCAGTTTGTTGTTTGCCAGCGGTGACGCCGAACCCCATTACGACGCCTTCGAGGTGGTCAAACGCATTGCCAGGGTTTTGCGGGGGCGGGAACACGCCATCCGGGTGGAAGGTTTTACCGATAATCAGCCCATTCACACCGGCAGATACCCGTCCAACTGGGAGCTTTCCAGTGCCCGGGCAGCGGCCGTGGTGCGAATGCTCGCCATGGACGGGGTAGCGCCTGATCGCATGGCCGCCATCGGTTACGGCGAGTTCCAGCCGGTCGCCGGCAACGACACCGTTGAAGGCCGCAGCCGCAATCGGCGGGTGGTGGTGCTGATTTCCCGTGAGGCCGGCATCCGCGGGGCGGTACGCTAACCCCGGCGAACCCTTAAAGTTATGTCCGGCCGTGCCGTTAACCCGGCATAACCGGTAACCGTTATGGATATTCCTTGGAGAACACGACGTGCGAATCTGGGCTGTAGCCAATCAGAAAGGGGGGGTGGGTAAAACGACCTCTGTCGTGACCCTCGGGGGGTTGCTGGCCGAGCGCGGGCACCGGGTGCTGGTGGTCGATCTGGATCCCCATGGCTCGCTGACCAGCTGGTTTGGGTATGACCCGGACAGCATCAGCAACAGTAGTTTCAATCTGTTCCAGCACCAGGGCAAGGTGCCGGCGGATTTGCCCGCCCAGCTGGTGACCAGCACCGGTTGCGCCAATTTGTCCCTGCTACCCGCCAATACTGCGCTTGCCACCCTGGAGCGGAGAATGGTGGGCGTGGAAGGCATGGGGCTGATCGTCTCCCGCGCGTTGGCGCAGCTCTGGGATGACTATGATTACGTGCTGCTGGATAACACGCCGTCTTTGGGCGTGCTGATGGTCAATGCGCTGGCCGCCGCCCGTCATTTGGTGATTCCGGTGCAGACGGAATTTCTGGCGATTAAGGGCCTGGAACGCATGTTGCACACCCTGCAGATGGTGATGCGCTCACAAAAAAACGTCCTGCCCCACACAGTGGTGCCCACCCTGTTTGACCGGCGCACCCAGGCTTCCGTCAAAAGCCTGAACCAGTTGCGCAAGGACTACCCGAACACGCTCAGTCGCTTTGCGGTGCCCGTTGATACCAAGTTCCGCGACGCCAGTCAGGCGGGGGTGGTACCGTCGGCGCTGGACAGCACCACCCACGGCGTGCGGGCCTACCGGCACCTGCTGGATGAATTGCTGGCCGAGAGTCACTCGGGAGCGGAGGCGCAATGACCGGCGTCGATAAATTGACAGCCCGGGACCGCGGACCGGTTGCCGGCCTGGTGGACGAGTCTTTTGAGCCGGCCGATGCACTGAGCAGCTATCTGGACGACTTGTTGAAAACCGCCACCCAGGAAGCGGCGCAAGAAGATCGGGTGCTGGCGGAGGAGGTGCCGGTGGTGGCGCCCGCACCTGTCACGGCGCTGCCGATACCGGCAGCGGCGGAGCCCGCAGCGTTGCCGGAGTCGACTGGTCGGCCAGACATACACGAACCAGCGGATCAGCCCGAGTGGGCCGGACGCCCGTTTGAATGCCTGATTTTCAAGGTGGCCGGGCTGCAGTTGGCGGTGCCTCTGGTGCTGCTGGGAGCCATCCAGCGTCTGGACGATGCGGTCACCCCATTGCCCGGCAGCCCCGCATGGTACATGGGCATGCTGCCGGGGGCGGACCGCAATATCCGCGTGGTCGATACCGCACAGTGGGTGATGGCCGGCCGCGTGCCGGCAGATGCGCGCGCCGATTACCGGTTCGTGATCCGCCTGAACGACAGTGAGTGGGGGCTCGCCTGTGACCAGGTTGCGCAATCTTTCACCCTGCGCCCCGAACAGGTCAAATGGCGTACCGCCCGCAGCAAGCGACCCTGGCTGGCGGGTACGGTGACCAGCCACATGTGTGCGCTCATCGATGTAGGGGCCATGGCGTCCTTGCTGAGCCGGGCTGAGCGGGAGCAGCACCTGAGCCTGGAGTAGCGGCTTGCTTACACCCGGCATGTGGTTGCAGTCAGACCACGCTGGCACGGTTTGTGCTCCTGTTTGATGCGGGGGCAACGAAGATGTTTTTTTGACGATCAGGTTGCCACCCTGGTGACCTGCCGAGGAGATACAGCAATATGACATCCGCAATCGGACAACAGAGTCAGGATTTGAGCGATCGCGTACTGCAGTACGTAACCTTCCGTCTGGATGAGGAAACCTACGGCATCAATGTGATGCAGATCCAGGAGGTGTTGCGTTACAGCGAGATAGCGCCGGTACCGGGGGCTCCGGAATACGTGCTCGGCATCATTAACCTGCGGGGCAATGTGGTCACGGTGATTGATACGCGCACCCGGTTTGGTCTTGCCGAAGCCAGCATTACCGATGCGTCCCGCATCGTGGTCATGGAGTCGGCGGATCAGGTGATGGGGATTCTGGTCGATTCGGTTGCGGAAGTGATGTATCTCAAGGCCAGCGAAATTGAAACTGCACCGAACGTGGGTAACGAAGAAAGCGCGAAGTTTATCCAGGGCGTGTGCAACAAGGATGGCGAACTCATCATTCTGGTTGAGTTCGACAAAATGCTGTCAGAGCACGAATGGGATGAGATCGCGGCGCTGTAACACGGCCAATAGCTGGAATCAGTTGCCCGACAGTCACCCAGGCGTGGAATCTTGAACCGGAGGAGTGGCCATTATGTTGGCACCATGGGCAACCCATTTACCTTTACTGCTTGCCGCCGGGGTCGGCGCGCTTTTGCTGGTGCACATTGTGGTGTCCCGTCGCCGCATCCTGGCGCTGGAGGCGCAGCTCAAACAGCGCTGTGATCTGCTGGGGCGGGAACTGCATGCCAACGTCAGTGGCAACGTTGGCATGGGGCACCGAATCGTTGACTGTGAGCGTCAGCTGCATGAGTTGCGTCGGACGCTGGAGGAAATGCGCCAGAATGATCCGCTGCGGGTGACCTACGATGAAGCGTCACGATTGGTCGAACTCGGCGCGGATATTGACGATCTGATGAACACCTGTGGCATTTCACGCCCGGAAGCCGAGTTGGTCTCTGCGCTGAAACGCAAACAGGTTGCCTGAGCGGCGACCGATCAGACCGGATCGTCCGGTGTTTTGCCCTGCAAATGAAAGGCAAAGGCCAGAATTTCGGCGATCACCTGATACAGGGTTTCAGGAATCTCGTCGTGCAGGGCGAGGCGGGACAGCAGGCCAGCCAGTTCCGGGTTCTCATACAGGGGCACGCCGTGTTGCCGGGCAATCCGGACGATTTCGTCGGCCAGTTCGAAGGTGCCCGTGGCGCTGATGGTTGGCGCGGTCTGGCCCCCGTAAGTGAGTGCCACCGCCGCCGGGGCCCTGGATTGTGTGCTCATGCTTTGGTGTCCACCATTCGTTGTTCCAGTTGGGTGCGTCGGTTGTGCGGGCTACCCTGTTTACAGTCCACCTCTCCCACCTCCAGACCAAGCGCACCAAGCCCCTGACGCAACGCCGGTAACCCGTCGTGGATGCGTCTGAGGGTCGCCGGCCGCTCCGCCCACACCCGGGCAGACACCGATTCCTGTCGAAGTCTCACCTCGAAATGCAGCGGGCCGGTATGGTCCGGTTCCAGGGCCAGGTTCAGGTACCACTCGGTCACTGTGGCGCGGGCTGCGGACGTCTGCGGTCCGCGGTGGTCCTGGTGCTCAATGCGGATCTGTGCCAGCTTCGGTTCCCCCAGAGGGGACAGCCAGGGCAAATCGAATAGCCAGGTGGCTTGGGCGGGGCCGTCACTGCTTCCACGGGTACTCAGAATCTGGCTGTGTAACTGATTGACGGTGAGCCGGTTCAGCACGCCCGCCATCAGTTTGAGCAGTTGCCCTGCAGTGGGGGGCGGGTGTGAGGCCATCGGCGCGGGCGCTGGCAGGGTGTTGGGAAATTGCAGGGGGGCCTGGACCAGCTCGTGGCTGGCCAGGGGCGTGAGGCGGTTGAACTCTGTCGGGGGCGCCTGCTGGCTGGCAAGCAACGCGGTGATAATACGCCCTATGGCGAACTTGGTGTCCGTGGTTGCTGTCTCGGGTGTGCGCACCAGCTGCGACTCGGCGAACAACCCGCTGCCCTTCAGCCATTGTTTAATCAGCCCCGATCGGGTCCCCGTATTGCCCGCCTCGGACGTCAACTCCGTGCTGCCGGGCACCAGGGCCAGCAACCCCTGAATTGCTTGCCGAACCTCGACGGGCAAAGCTTGTGGTGGCGTGCCCGGCGCCGACGTTGGCGTTCTGACCCCCTGATCCACAGCGGCGAGCAGCTGGGCCAGCGCAGTGTCCGGCCGGTGCTGCCAGGCTAATCTTTGGGCCAGCGCCTGTGCCACTTGCTGGTGGCTGGTTGCGGCCAGCTTGCCAATCAGCTGCAGCTCATTGTGGGAACGCATCAGTCTGACCAGATCACCGGCTTCAAGGGCGGTGTCGCCAAGCGCGGCCTGCACCCTGAGACTGCGCCCCTGAATATCCAGAGTGAGCTGTTCCGGCAAGCCCTTGCGGGTGACCAACACCTCGGTAACCCGGGCCGTTACCGTCTGCTGGTGCACCAGGTCAAGCTGGTCCAGCTGCCGGCGGGCGACCGCCAGCAGCTCGGCATTGGCTGCCGGCGGGGCCGCACTGCGCGTACCGCGTTCCGTATGAAGCCCGGCAGGCGGGGGTGGCTGTGTGTCCGGTAGTTTCATGGTGTCGAATCGATGTCAGAAAAGAGTAATCTTGTCGCGCTTTCGTTATACTGTGCCGCGCTGGAAAACGTGTTGTCCAGCCGGCCCGGTCCAGACGGGGCTGTCTGCTGTGTTGTCAATTTCTGGTCTGCTGGTGTGGTCAGACCGCATGCTTTGAGGCGCTGATGTCCAAGCCGCTATTACAGGCGACCAATCTACAATGTGAACGTGACGGACGGGTTCTGTTTGATGACCTGTCCCTGACCATAATGCCCGCGACCCTGACCCGTGTCGAGGGTCCGAATGGCGCGGGAAAAACCACACTGTTGCGAATATTGGCCGGGCTCAACGAAAACTACAGCGGCGAGGTGCACTGGCTGGGCGCCCCCAGAGCCGCACAGCGGGAAATGTTTCAGCGCAATCTGTTGTACATCGGCCACCGGACGGGTATTAAAGCCGCCTTGACCGCACAGGAAAACCTGGCCGCGCTGATGGCGGGCCGTCACGCCGTGTCGGCTGCCACGCTGCGTGCCGCCCTGGCGGGAACCGGGTTGGCGGGCTACGAGGACGTCCCCTGCAGCCAGTTGTCGGCGGGCCAGCAGCGGCGCGTGGCCCTGGCCCGACTGTTGATCTCGGACGAGCCCCTGTGGATTCTGGATGAAGCGTTTACCGCGCTGGATACCCATGGCGTCGCGGCGCTGGAACGGTTACTGAGCGATCATGCCCAGCGAGGCGGTGCCGTGGTGGTGACCACTCACCACGATCTGGAGGTGCCCGGCATGCAGAGAATCCGGCTGGTTCCGGACAAGGTGGCTGTATGACCGCAAAGTTGCAGGCTGCAACCACCGTACCCGTGGGGGTGGTGGCTGCCATGGGCGGGGTGGTGCGGCGGGATTTGCAGGCCAGTTTCCGCCAACCGCAGGATTTATTGAACCCGCTGCTGTTTTTTATGATGGTGGTGACCCTGTTTCCCCTCGGGGTCAGTCCGGAGGAATCTTTTTTGCGCCAGTCCGGCAGCGGGATTCTCTGGGTGGCGGCGCTGTTGTCGACGCTGCTGTCGCTGGATCACCTGTTCCGTCATGATTTTGACAACGGTACCCTGGAACAACTGGTGCTGCAGCCACAGCCACTCTACTTGCTGGTGCTGGCGAAGACTCTGGCCCATTGGCTGGTGACCGGCTTGCCACTGGTGCTGCTCGCCCCGGTGCTGGCGGTGATGCTGCACCTTGAGGGGAACTCCATAGCGATATTATGTCTAACGTTGCTGATCGGCACACCGGTGTTGAGTTTTATCGGTTCGGTAGGTGCGGCGCTGACTCTGGGACTGAGGTCGGGCGGTGTATTGTTATCGCTGCTCATCATTCCTCTGTACATCCCGGTGCTGATTTTTGGTACCGGCACCGTAGCGGCGGCCGCCGGAGGTGCCTCGGTGGGGGCCTATCTGGCACTCATGGGGGCATTTCTGGTGCTGTCGGTTACCTTGGCGCCGTTTGCGTCAGCGGCCGCGTTGCGCATCAGTCTGTCGAACAGTTAAGAAGAGGGTAGTGGCCTCATGTCCATGTGGCGATGGTTTCATAAATTCGGTTCCCCGAAATGGTTTTTTGACATAGCCTCCCGGCTGATCCCCTGGCTGCTGGGCACGGGCCTGGTCCTGTTGCTGACCGGGCTGGTCTGGGGGCTGGCCTTTGCACCCCAGGATTATCTGCAGGGCAACAGCTACCGCATTATTTTCATTCACGTTCCCAGTGCGTTTCTGGCCCAGTCGGTGTATCTGATGATGGCGTCGGCGGCGGTGGTCACGTTGGTGTGGAAAATGAAACTGGCGGATGTGTTCGTGCAGACCATGGCACCGGTTGGCGCGCTGTTGACGTTCCTGGCCCTGTTTACCGGCGCCGTGTGGGGCAAGCCGACCTGGGGCACCTGGTGGGTGTGGGACGCACGCCTGACCTCCATGCTGATACTGCTGTTTCTGTATTGCGGCGTAATCGTTCTCGGACGGGCCATTGCCGACGAAAAGTCGTCGGCGCGGGCGGTTGCCGTGCTGGTACTGGTCGGGGTCGTGAACATTCCGATCATCAAGTATTCCGTTGACTGGTGGAACACCCTGCACCAACCGGCCACCTTTACGTTGACGAAACGTCCCAGCATGCCGGTGGAAATGTGGGCGCCATTGTTGCTGTCGGTTGTCGGGTTGTATTTGTTGTTTGGCTGGCTGACCTGTGTGCGCATGCAAACCGGGATTCTGGTGCGTGAACACCGCACCAGTTGGGTCCGAGCACTGGTCAGGTCTCAAGGGGTTTAAAGGTTATGCAGTTTGACTCGTTCGCGGCCTTTCTGTTTATGGAAGGGCATGGGCCCTATGTATGGACCTGTTACGCCGTGTTCACCCTGGCCCTGGTGGGGTTGGCGTGGTGGTCGCTGAAGCAACGCACTGCGGTCATTCGCCAGCAGTACCATGCCCAGCTGCGCGCCGAGCGCCGGCAGGCCAGCGCTGACGCTCACACGGCAACCGACGGGAGCGGAACTCCCGCCGCAAGCTTTTCACGCATTCATCCATCTTGACGCAGAGTGATTTTTTACATGCATCCGGTACGAAAAAAACGGTTAACCATCATCCTTTTTCTGGTCGCAGGACTGGGGCTGGCCGTGGGACTGGCCACCTATGCGTTTCGACAGAATATCAATCTGTTTTACGATCCCAGCCAGATAGCCTCCGGTGAGGCACCCCATGACGTGCGCATACGGGCGGGGGGCATGGTGGAAGACGGCTCGGTGAGCCGGGATGAAGACAGCTTGCTGGTGCGCTTCCGGGTCACCGATTTCAGCTCGTCCGTGGCCATGGAATACGAAGGCATATTGCCGGATCTGTTTGCCGAAGGGCAGGGCATAGTGGCCATGGGGCGGCTGCGCGCCGACGGCACCTTTGTGGCGGATCAGGTACTGGCCAAGCACGACGAGAACTATATGCCACCGGAAGTGCACGAGGCGATCCAGCGTGCCGAAGCCAAAAAAGCGGCGGCCGCCACCACATCCAGCGCGGGCTACTGAGCGCAGCCACGACGAGGCTTTAGCAAGGGGGAATTATGTATCCGGAAGTAGGTCATTTCGCGCTGATTCTGGCACTGTTGATCGCCGTGTTGCTGGCGGTCGTGCCTTTGGTTGGGGCGCTCAGCGGCCGTGACAGTCTGCAGGCGTTCGCCCGTCCACTGGCTGCGGGGCAGTTTGTGTTTGTCGCCATATCCTTTGTGTTTCTGACCCATGCGTTCATGACCGACGATTTTTCCGTGGCGTACGTGGCCAACAACAGCAACAGCCTGCTGCCCTGGTATTATAAATTCAGTGCGGTCTGGGGGGGCCATGAGGGCTCCTTGCTGTTGTGGATGTTGATGCTGGCCGGGTGGACCCTGGCGGTTTCGGTGTTCAGCCGGCGCCTGCCTGCGGTGATGATTGCTCAGGTCCTGGCGGTGCTCGGCATCGTCAGCGTGGGTTTCCTGTTGTTTATTCTGCTCACGTCGAATCCGTTTGATCGGCTCCTCCCCAATGTGCCCGCTGATGGCGCCGATCTGAACCCGCTGTTGCAGGATTTTGGCCTGATCGTGCACCCGCCCATGCTTTATATGGGCTATGTGGGTTTTTCGGTGGCGTTCGCGTTCGCCATTGCGGCATTGATCAATGGACGTCTGGATGCGGCCTGGGCGCGCTGGACCCGCCCCTGGACCACCGTGGCCTGGGCGTTCCTGTCCATGGGGATTGCGCTGGGCAGCTGGTGGGCCTACTACGAGCTGGGCTGGGGGGCTGGTGGTTCTGGGATCCGGTGGAAAACGCTTCCCTGTTGCCCTGGCTGGCGGGGACCGCACTGATGCACTCTCTGGCGGTGACCGAAAAACGCGGCGTGTTCAAGAGTTGGACCGTATTGCTGGCCATTGTCACCTTTTCTCTGAGTCTGCTGGGCGCGTTTCTGGTGCGTTCGGGAGTACTGACGTCGGTGCATTCGTTTGCCTCCGACCCCACGCGCGGGACCTTCCTGTTGGCGCTGCTGGCCATTACCGTGGTGTCCAGCCTGGCGCTGTATGCGTTCCGTGCCCCGGTGGTGCACGCCCGCACCCAGTACGAGGCTCTGTCGCGGGAAGTATTCCTGTTGCTCAACAACGTGTTGCTGGTGGCAGCCACCTTGCTGGTGCTGGTGGGCACCCTGTATCCGCTGGTGCTGGATTATCTGGACATGGGGCGCCTGTCCATCGGCGAACCGTTTTTCAACCTGACCTTCAGTCCCCTGGCCATCGCAGTCGGCTTTTTGGTAGGGGCCGGTATTTTCTCCCGCTGGAAAAAAACCGACGGTGGCTGGCTGGGGCGCAAGCTGCTGTGGCCCGCGGCGATCAGTGTGATTGTGGCTACCGCGGTGATGCTGGCCCACGGTGATTTCAACCCCTGGGCCTTCTTCGGTTGCCTGTCTGCCTCCTGGGTGGTGGTGGCCACGCTGGCCGATCTGTGGCAGAAGTCGGTTTCCCGCAAGGGGCGTTGGCACGGTCTGCGCCGTCAGTCCAGAAGTTACTACGGCATGGTACTCGGCCATATCGGGCTGGCTCTGACCATGGCCGGTGCCACGGTGGTGTCCAATTACGGGATTGAGCGGGATGTGCGCATGTCTGTGGGCGACAGTTACGAACTGGCGGGTTATCAGTTCACCTTCACCGAGGTGGGGCAACGCCAGGGGGCCAACTTCACCGCTCAGTACGGCCGCTTTGAGATCACCGCCGATGGCCGCAGGGTGGCCACCCTGTATCCCGAGAAACGCCAGTATCTGGTGCAGCGCAGCACCATGACTGAAGCGGGCATAGATGCGGGCCTGTTCCGCGATTTGTTCATCGCCGTAGGCGAGCAGGTGGCCGATGACGCCTGGGCGGTACGGGTGCAATACAAGCCGTTGATTCGCTGGCTCTGGTTGGGGGCGCTGTTGATGGCGCTGGGCGGTTGCCTGGCGGTTGCCGATCGGCGGTACCGGATTCGCGACCGGGCCGGGCAAACAGCACCGGTCACCGCCGGCCAGCCGGGGACACTCGCAGCTGGCGGCCCGGTTGTGGAGGCGCGGTCGTGAAGCGCTTATTACTGTTCATTCCGGTCATTTTGGCGGTCACCCTTGGGATGGTGTTGTTTGCCGGCATCGGTAAAGACCCCAGTCATCTCGAGTCGGCCTTGATCGGCAAGCCGGTACCGGCCTTCGAGTTGACCAATTTGCTGGCGCCCGGGGAACAGCTGGACGAGCAAGTATTCAAGGGCCAGGTATCTTTGCTGAACGTCTGGGGTACCTGGTGTCCGGCCTGCCGGGACGAGCATGGCGAGCTGGTACGTCTGGCTCGCAGCGAAGGGGTGCGCATTGTCGGGCTCAACTACAAGGATCAACGGGATCTGGCGTTGCAGTGGCTGAGCGGTCTGGGTAACCCCTACGCGGTTACCCTGTATGACCCGGCAGGCCGGGTGGGGTTTGATCTGGGGGTGTACGGTGCCCCGGAAACCTACGTGATCGACGGTGACGGCATTGTGCGCTTTCGTCATGTGGGCGTGGTGACAGAGCAGGTCTGGCGGGAGCTGCTGGAACCGGTGGTACGCCAATATCAGGAGCAAGGTTGATGCGTAATCTCATCTTTTTATTCATTCTGGTGGCCCTCCTGCCGAGCAGTCTGCTGGCCGCGACGGAAGTCTATCCGTTAGCCACGGCGGAGGAACGGGAGCGCTTCCAGGGGCTGCTGGCGGAGTTGCGTTGCCCCAAGTGCCAGAACCAGAACATTGCCGATTCGGACGCCCCCATTGCGCAGGATATGCGTGACGAGACCTATCGGATGGTGCGCGACGGCGCCAGCAATGAAGAAGTCTTTGAAGCCCTGATCGCCCGTTTCGGTGAGTTTGTCCGCTACAAACCCCAGTTTGACCGCCGCACCGCCTTGCTGTGGACCACTCCCATCATCGTGGTGTTGATCGGCTTGCTGGTGGTCATCGGCACGGTGGTGCGCGCTAAACGTCAACCCCAAGCGACGGCTACCCTGACGGATGAAGAGCGTCAACGGGCGCAACAGATACTGGAAGACGGCAATCCGAAGCCGTAAGTTCACCCGCTTTACTGATCAACCAATGGCTTTTTATGACAACCACGTTTTGGCTTACCGCAACTTTGCTGGTGGCACTGGCACTGGCGTTCATTCTCTACCCGTTGTTCTTTAACCGCGCGGCAAAACGGGCCCAGTCCGATTTGCGCAACCACAACCTGATGGCCTACCGCTCCCGGCTGGCGGAACTGGATACCGAGTATGCCGCCGGCCTGGTGGATGACGACAACTACCAGCAACTGAAAGACGAGCTGGCGGGGGGCTTGCTGGACGACGTGTCCGGACTGGAAACCGCCCCCCGTGCGGTGGATTCGCGCCGCACCGCAGCCATAGTGGTGGTACTGGCGAGTGTGTTGCTGGTGCCGGCCGCGGCGGTGTATCTGTACCAGCAATGGGGGGCCATGGAACGGCTGGAGCAGTGGCAGACGATGACCGAGATGTCGGCCACCGGGGCTGGCCGCATGGCGCAGATGGTGGAACTGACCCAGCAGTTGCGACAGCGCCTGGAAGCCAGTCCCGCCAACCCGGACGGCTGGGCCATGCTGGCGCGCTCCTACATGCGCATTGAACAATACGCCGACGCCGCCTGGGCTTTTGAACGCCTGGCGGAGCAGGTGGATGAAGCCGGCGCCCGGGCAGCGGCCTGGGGGCTGGTGGCCCAGGCCCGGTTTTTCGACAGTCGGGGCGAGTGGACCGCCGCGGTGAACGGTGCGGTGGACACAGCCCGGGCTCTCAATCCGGACGAAGTGAATGCACTGGGACTTTTAGGTATCCGGTCATTCGGCGAGCAGCGCTATGAGGACGCCATCCAGTACTGGGAGCGCATCGTTGCCGTGGCGCCGGATCATCCACAACTGGAATCCATTCGCGAGGGTATCAAACAGGCGTATGCGAATCTTGGCCGGGCGATGCCGGATGCAGCGGTGGATCGCCCGGACGCGGTCAGCGCAGCCGGCGTCACCGTCACTATTGAGCTGGCGGATGCGTTTGCGGCGGAAGTACCCGATGATACGGTCTTGTTTGTGTTCGCCCGCCAGCCGGGAAATAGCAGTGCCCCCCCGTTGGCGGTCGCCCGGTTGACCGCAGCCGACTTGCCGCACACCCTGCGCCTGGATGACCGTTACAACATGACCCCGAGCGCCCGCCTGTCGGACGCGGAGCGAGTGCGGGTGGTGGCTCGCCTAAGCCGGTCGGGCAACCCGTCGGCACAACCGGGCGACTGGCAGGGACAAGCGGCCGACTTGCTGGAGGTGACGGACGACTCCGGGCCGGACACTCGCATCGTGATCGATCAGCGTCTGCGCTAACCCGGTCCCTCTCGGCCGGCCGGTTCAGCGCCGGTCGGTGAGCGCCGGCGGGTACAGCGGTGGCAGCAGCCCGGACGATTGCGCGCGGGCCGCCGGCTGGTGTGCCCGCAACCGTTGCAACCCGTTCACCAATTCTTGACCGTCCCACGGGCCGGCAGCGGGTTGCTGGTGCGCCCCGAACACCCGCCGTTCCAGCCGCTGGATCGCTGTCCTCAGCTGCGGATCGTCCGCCCAGGCAAGCACGTCATTGACGCTGGTAAAGGTTGCTCCCGCTACCCGCAGGCCCATCCATGCGGGCAGGAGACTGAACACCCGGGCTTCCCCGCTTTTCGCCGCCGCAGTCAATTCCGCGTACAGCTGCGGCTCGCGGTCGTCCATCAGGGCCGTACGGACGGGTGCCGGACGCCGGACCTGTCGTGCCCACAACAACAGGGTAACCAGCCAGCCGGCGCCCATGATGGCCGCAAGCCAGAGCCATCGATGGGATACCGCCGGCACCCCGTTGTCCGCCGTGCTCCCGGATGGCAGTTCGCCGGCGCCGCTGCCGTCGGTGGGTTGTGGCGCTGCGGTGGGGGTTGGGGGAGCCGCGACAATGGTGATGGTTTTGGCAGGCAGAATCGCCAGCTGTTCACTATCGGTGGTGGTGTCCCACCAGGGAATGCGGATTTCCGGCAGGGTGGTGGTGCCCGCCGTCACGCCGACCAGGGCGGACTCAGTAATCAGGGTGCCAGTGAGGCCGTCAAGGTCGCGATCGGTCACGCGCCGGGGCTGCTCCGGGTAGCTCTTCAGCCCGGCGGTGCCGCCGGTTTCGGGCACGGCGAGCACTTCCGCGGTCAGACCCTCGGCCCTCAGGGTCAGCGTCCGGGTCAGACTGTCGCCTTGCTGCAGCGACAGGCCATCGGGAATGCCGGACTCGGTGAGAGTCAGGCTGCGGGCCGGTAACCAGGTGTCCCCGCTGAAGCTGCCCGGGGGGGCTTTGACCGGCACATCGAAAAACCGGGCGCTGTCCCGAAGGAACTGGAGCCGTCCGGACGGGTCTCTCACCTGGCCCTGAAATTCAATGGGAGCGAGCGAGAACTCCCCGACCTGCTGTGGGAACACCGCGTAGCGACGCTCGACCACGCGGTACTCACGCCCATCCCGAAAACGGCGGAATTCACGCTGCTTGCCCAGGGGTTCAATCAACGCACTGGCATGGGAGGGCTCGCTGAGTTCTCCCTGCAGCAGATTACCGCTGAAATACAGACGTACGGTGAGCCGGAGCTGCTCCTGCACATAGACCGAGTCTTTATCTGCAACCAATTCAATAAACGCCTGACGCTCCCCCGGTGCGCCGCCGGTGGCAGGCGCGCCGGGTTTGACCGAAATGGTGTGGGCGCTGGAGGTGGCCCCTTTGAAGGTGAGCGGAGGAATCAGCAACTCGCCGCTGCTGAGGGGGGCCAGGTGATAGGTCCAGACAAGCTCGCCACTTGACTGGCCATTGACGGTGCGCATGCTGTATTGCTGATTGCGGGACAGGATTTTGAAGTGGTGTTCCAGCCCGCTGAGGTCGGGTGACGGCAACTCGGCCAGGTTCAGGTCGAACACGCCGCCGGGATTCCGTGACAGTGCCAGCGTGCCGGTGACCGTAAGGGTCAGGGTTTCGGTTTCATGCAATTCGGTGCGGCTGGGCTCCACGGTCAGGGTGGTCTGGGCGAGGGTCGCCGAGGCCCACAACAACACGAGCGCCAGGGTTAACAACTGCCGTATTACCATGGTGTATCACTCTCGTCTGGTTGCGTCTTGCGGGACTGGTACTGCTGCAGAAATTTGCGTTGCAACAGACTGCCGGGGTGGTCCGGTATCCGGCGCAGCCATTGCTCCTGTTCCTGGTTGAGTGGCGAGGGGGTCAGGTCAGCCGGCTGGTCTGCTGCCCCTGCGTCGCCGCCCCGAGGGGAGTCTGCGGCGGGGGGCTTGGCAGGCACGCCATCAGGCTCGTCGGAACTGCCGGGGGCATCGCCTTCTGCCACATCGGGGGGGGAACCTGCCGGGCTGTCGGGCGCCGACGGGGCAGGTGACTGGCCTGGCTGTGATTCAGAGTCACCGTTTGTGGACCGCTGATTGTCCTGCCCGGCCTGACTGGCGTCCCCCGGCTGGGGTTCGCCCTCCTGGCCCTCCTGGCCCTGTTGGTCCTGTTGCTGTTCAAGCAGTGATTGCACGAGCTCTGCATTGGCCCGGGCGTCGGCATGACGCGGCTCCTTTTTCAGAGCAGTCTGATAGGCGCGCAGGGCTTCTTCCAGACGGTTCGCCCGGGCGAGCGCATTACCCCGGTTATAGTGCGCATCGGCATGGTCTTGCAAGCCGAATTGCTCGGCGGCGGCCGCGTACTCGCCGGCCCGGTAGAGCGCGCTTCCTTTCCATGCGGGATCCGTAAACCGGCGGGCCGCCTGTTCCGGATCCTGTTCGATGAGGTCCGAGCCGCGTTGGTCGGGTCGTGCCCACAGACCGGCCCAATCCAGGGCCAGGGAGGGCCGTGGCAGCGCCGGTAGCAGCACAACCAACAGAAGTAGCAGTGTGCCTCGGCGCCAACTCCACAGGGTCAGCGGCAGCAACAGCCAGAGCAGCCAATAACCGTCATCCTGCCAGCGGCTTACGGTCAGTTGGCGTTCGGTCTGTTGCCAGTTGTCGCTGTCGGCCGAACGCAACCGGAGTGCACGGATATCGCGGTCATCCAGTGTCAGGGCATGACTGGCTCCCCCGCTGGCACGGGCCAGGGCCGCCAGTGCGGCGGGGCGGGCCTGCGCCATCACAATCCGGTCGTTGTCACGGATGAAGCCGTGTTTCGGCAGGGGCATGGGGCCGCCCTCTTCAGTGCCTACCACCAGCGTACTCAAGGTATAGGGTGTTTTGGCAAGCTGCCGCTCAATCCGCTGGGCGTAGGTGTCCGCAAGGTCATCGGCGATCAGAACAATACGCCCCTGGCCGCGAGCGCCCTGATCCAGCAAGGTGACGGCCCGGGCGACACCGAGATCCGCACGGTTACCCGCAGCGGGCATAGTGAACGGATCCAGTGCCACGAGCATGCCTTCGATGGTGCGCCGGTCGTCGGTCAGGGGGGTGACCACATGGCCATCAGCTGCGTACACCACCAGCGCAGTCAGGCTGCCCGGCCGGGCTTCGAGAAGATCCCGAATTTTGCGTTTGGCCAGGGTCAGGCGGTCGGGGCTGACGTCGGTTGCCAGCATGGACAGCGACAAGTCGAGGACGATCACCAGGTTGTCGTTTTGCTGCTGCAGAGGCGTGGGTGCCTCGCGCCAGGCCGGTCCCGCCAGGGTGACAGCACCCAAGGCGATCATCAAGACCGGGAGCACCCCGGCGACACGGCCGGTAGCGGCGGGCTGGCCCCGGGCGCCGACCAGCGGGGCCAGCAGGTGGGGTGGAATGATCCGGCGCCAGCCACTGTCCTGTCTGAGCCCGTGGCGTAACAACCAAGGCAGCAGCGGCAGGAACATCAACGCCAGCAACCACCAGGGCCGCAGGAAATGAAACTCAGTCACGGGTTCGCCTCCATGCAACGTGACCGATGCTGCGCAGCAACAGGGACAGCAGCCATAACAGCGATGCCCCGGCCACCGGCCAGACATACAGCTCATCGGTCGGGCGGTAGGATTGACCCTCCAGTTCAATGGGCTCCAGCTGGTTGATGCTGGCGTAGATACTTTCCAGTTCCGCCAGATTGCGTGCCCGGAAGTAGCGGCCCCCGGTCTGTTCCGCCATGCGTATCAGCAGCGGTTCGTCGAGGTCAGCGGACGGATTGACGCGTCTCGGTCCCAGCAAGCCACGCTGGATCATGGTTTCAGCGCCTATGCCGATGGTGTAGAGGCGCACGCCCGTCGCGGCGGCGATTTCGGTGGCTTTGTCGGGGGTCACTGCCCCGGCGGTGTTGGCCCCGTCGGTGAGCAAAATTACCACCCGTTGCTCCTGGGGACGGTCACGGAGATGTTTGACCGCCAGGCCGATGGCATCGCCGATCGCGGTGGCGCGCCCGGCCATGCCGATTTCCGCCTCGTCCAGCAGGGTGGCGAGGGTGGCGTGGTCGAACGACAGGGGGACATGCATATGGGCCTCGGTGGCAAATAACAGTAAACCCAAGCGGTCGCCTTCGCGCTGGCTGATGAAATCGTTGACCACCGCTTTCACCGCGTGTAAACGATTAATGCTGCGCCCCTGCCAGACCATGTCCCGCTCCTGCATGCTGGGCGACAAATCCACCGCCAGCAACAAGTCACGCCCGCTCACCGGCAGGTCGACAGCATCGCCCACCTGCTGTGGCCGGGCTATGGCCACTACCAGCAGGCCCCAGGCAGTCAGCAGCATCAATTGTTGCCAGCGGGGGCTGCGGTGGCCGGTTTTGCTGACCCCGGGCAAATCGGCCAGCCAGTGACCGACCGGCATGGCGGGTGCCGCCACCGGTCGGATCGACCGACGTTTGTACAGCAAGGGCAGCGGCAGCAACAGCAGCAGCAACAACCAGGGATAAGCCAGCGTCAACATCGCTGTCTCCGGAGCCAGAGACGCGCCTGGGCAAGCGCCTGCTGCGGATCACACTCAGGCGTGGCTTGCCAGCTGGCGGCCACCATCGCGTCAATGACCGCGGTGCACAGAGGAGGGGTGTGCCCGCCGGTTTGCAGCAGAAACTCCCCCCAGGCCCGGCCACTGAGGCTGTGCGGTTGACGCTCGGGGTAGCGGGTGCGGGCGCAGCGTTTGAGCAGACCGTTGAGCTCGCCAAACCAGGCAGTGTCGAAAACCTGTGCCTCATGCAGGCGGTTAAGTTCAGCCTTCGCCGCTTTGAGCCAGCGATTACGGCGGTAGTGGCGCCTCAACCGCACGACCAGGACCCAGATAATCACAAGCAGCACAGCGGCCAACAACCACCAGCCGGGGGCGGGCGGCCAGACGCCGCCGGGCATGGGCAGGTGGATGTCTCGCAGCTGGCTGAGGGGGTCTGGTGTCATCATGCGGCTCCCGGCTACCCGATGGTTCCCCGTGGGCCCAGCAGTTGTTGCAGCGCCGGGGCCGGGTCCTCGTCGGTAAATACGGTGTGATGGTGGGTCGCGGTCGCCGAAAAACACCGCGTCAAACGGGCTTCGTGTGTGCGTACCCGGTGCTGGAAGGCCCGTTGGAATTCAGGGTTGGCGCCATCGAACCACACGGGACCCTCGGGGCTTGCGACGGCAAACCGCCCCTTGTCGGGCAGGTGGCGCTCCAGCGGATCGACGATGCGAACAGCCGTAACGTCGTTGTGTTGCGACAGCGCACCCAGCAGACTGGGGGTGTCATCCGTGACGCGCATAAAATCACTGATCACAAAGACCCGGCTGCCGGTATGGCTGACCCTCCGTGCCTCCTGCAACGCGGTGTCGAGGGCCAGAGCGGACCGCGACCGGCCCGTGTCGGTCCCGTCTTGTTGCAAGGCAGCCAGGGTGCCGAGCAACTCCAGCACCGACTTCTTCCGGCGTGCCGGACGCTGGGTCACAATCTGATCCTGATTGAAGACGATGCCGCCCACCTGGTCACCGGACCAGAGGGTCAGCCACGCCAGAATGCCGGTCAGCTGTGCCGCGCGAACCTGTTTGTAGGCCCCGGTGCTGCTGAAAAACATGCTGGGTCCGAGATCGCAGATCAGCAACACCGGCCGTTCTTTTTCTTCTTCAAAGAGTTTGGTGTGGGGAGCCTGACGCCGTGCTGTCACCCGCCAGTCAATGCTGCGGATGTCGTCACCGGGCTGATAGGGACGGACTTCCGAAAACACCATGCCCCGGCCCCGGTGGGGTGACCGGCGGGCACCGGCCTGGCGGCGGACGCTGCTGGCCGGGGGCAGGCGTAACGCCCGCGCGTCGGCCTGCAGGCTGATCAGTCTGGTGAGACCGATGCGGGTGGACTGGTCGGTGGCGATCAGGGCGGGCATGTCAGACTCACGCGGCTACCGGCAGGTGCTCAATCAGCCGCTGAATGACCTGATCGGTAGTGACCCCTTCGGCCTCCGCCTCGAAGGTCAGCAGCAGCCGGTGGCGCAGCACATCAAACGCCATCGCGCGCACATCGTCGGGGGTGACATAATCCCGGCCCTGCAACCAGGCCAGCGCGCGGGCACACCGGTCCAGCGCAATGGTTCCCCGGGGGCTGGACCCGTAGGCAATCCAGCGGGCCAGCTCCGGATCGAGTGCCGCCGCATCGCGACTGGCGAGAATCAGCGCCAGCACATAGTCTTCAACGGCCTCCGCCATGTACACGTCCGCCACCGCCTGACGCGCTGCAAACACCTGCTCAGCGCTGATCCGGACGGTCGCTTGCGGCTGGCCCATCCGGTAATCGTTGCGTGCCAGCTGAAGAATGGCCCGTTCGGAAGCGGCATCGGGGTAGCCAATCAACACCTGCATCATGAACCGGTCCAGCTGGGCTTCCGGCAGGGGGTAGGTGCCTTCCTGTTCGATGGGGTTTTGGGTCGCCATAACCATAAACAGACGATCAAGCGCGAAGGTACGGAGGCCCACACTGACCTGTCGCTCCCCCATGGCTTCCAGCAGCGCCGACTGAACCTTGGCGGGTGCCCGGTTGATTTCATCGGCCAGCACCAGGTTGTGGAAGATGGGGCCACGCTGGAACTCGAACTGTCCGGTTTCGGGACGGTATATCTCGCTGCCGGTCACGTCAGAGGGCAACAGGTCCGGGGTGAACTGGATCCGGTGGAAATCACCCTGCAGGTGATCGGCCAGGGCTTTTACCGCGGTTGTTTTGGCCAGACCCGGTGCTCCCTCAACCAGCAGGTGGCCGTCCGCCAGAAGGGTTATCAACAAGCGCTCAACCAGGCGCTCCTGACCGATGACACGTTGTTTGAGCTGAGCTTGCAACTCACTGAAGGTTGGCTGTAACGACATGGACAATAGATGCCTCTTGGCCCGAATAGGTTGATGACGAAGCAGCACTAGTTTTGTGGGCAAGAGCTGCAAAAATCAAGGGCTTGACTATGCTTGTGTGACAGTCGTGTTGTTTTTTGGAGCCTGTGCAGAAAAGCGCTCTGCAGTAACAGCGCGTGGTTGCTCATCAGCCACGATGTTCGCCGGTTTTATTACGGTCCTTTCACACTATTCAGAGGTTGACTATGAATGTGCGCACGGTGGCCAGCAAAGATCAGTTTTTTGAGCAGCTGAGGACGGCGGTCGAGCAAAAAATCGAAGCGAAGGAAGCAAAACGGATCAATGATTTTGCCGTTCGGCTGCTCGATCATGTGCCCTTGGACGAACTCTTGACCAGGCACTTTTCGGACACCTACGGGGCGGTTCTGGCTGCCTGGCAGTTTCTGCAAAAACGCCAGCCGGATGAAGCGCCGGTGGCGGTGTTCAATCCGGACCTGGAAAGCGACGGCTGGCAGTCACCTCACACCATTATCTTTATCCTGCACCCCAATATTCCCTTTCTGATTGATTCGCTGCGCATTGCCATCAATCAACGGGAAGTGCGTACCCATTCCATCAATCACTGCATCGTACAGGCAGACCGGGACCGGACCGGCCAGCTCAAGAAACTGCGCGGCGGCAAGCTCAAGAGTTCCAAGCCTGATTACGAGGCCTTCATTGTACTGGAAATCGACCGTCACAGTGATCCGCAGGATCGGAAAGTTCTTGAAGAGGAGCTGAGCCGGGTACTCCACGAAGTGCGCATTGCGGTGGAAGACTTCCCGCTGGTGAAGGACAAGGTGGCTGGCATGCTGGAGGAGCTGAACACCACCGTGGCCAAGATCAGCGATGAGGACCGGAGCGAAGCTCAGGCTTTTCTCGAATGGCTGGTCAGTGACCACTTTACGTTTCTGGGGTACGACGAATACGATTTTCTGACCTCCCCGGACGACACGGTCGTGCGCCGGGTGGCCAAATCCGAGCTGGGCATTTTACGGGTGAACAACGAACGACCCGCCAAGGTATTGCTGAATGAACTGCCCCAGCGCACCCGTTATGAAATGACCCGCACCGACAATATCTTCATTTTTGCCAAATCGTCCCAGCGCTCCCGGGTGCACCGGCCCGCCTACCCGGACTATATCGCCGTGAAAAAGTTCAATGACCAGGGCGAGGTGGTCGGCGAACGGCGCCTGCTCGGACTGTACACCTCGCGGGCGTACAACGAACGGTTGACCGACATACCACTGCTGCGGCGCAAGTTTGAAGCGGTCATGGAGCAGTCCGGCTTCCTGCGCGACGATTATTCGGGTAAGGAGCTTGAGCAGATTCTTAATGTGTACCCCCGCGACGATCTGTTTCAGATCGGTGAGCAGGAACTGCTGGCCAATGCATTGGACATTCTGCATATCCAGGAACGGCGCCGCATGAAGCTGTTCATGCGGGAGGATGTCTACGGCCAGTTTGTGACCTGCCTCGCGTACTTCCCCAGGGATATCTACACCACGGAGCTGCGGCTGCGTGTCGAGCAAATGCTGCTTGAGCGCCTTGAGGCGGAAGACATCGAGTTCGTAACCCACTTTTCCGAATCCGTACTGGCACGGGTGCAGTTCACGATCCGGGTGCGTCAGGTCGAGCACCGTGAACTGCCGGTGGACGAACTGCAGGAACGCATGATCGGACTCGCCCAGTCCTGGTTTGACGGCCTCGCTGAATCGCTCAATGAAGCCTACGGAGAAGAATACGGGAACGAGCTGTACCGGCTCTACCGGCAGGGTTTCCCGGCGGGTTACCAGGAAATGTTTTCACCCCGCCGTGCCGCCATTGACCTGGAACACATTGCCGAAGCTACGGAACGCAACCAATTGGCCATGAGTTTTTATCGCGCTCTGGAAGAGAGTGAAAACACGCTCCATTTCAAGCTGTTCCATCCAGATGAACCGCTGCCCCTGTCCGACATCATGCCGATCTTCGACAATCTCGGCTTCCGGGTCCTGGGGGAGCACCCGTTCGAGGTCAATAACCGTAACGGTCAGCGGGTGTGGATCCACGATTTCTCGCTGCATGCGGGCAGCGGGGTGGTGGTGGATCTGCATCGCATCAAACCCATCTTCGAAGACCTGTTCCGACGGGTGTGGTACAGCGAAGCCGAAAACGACAGTTTTAACCGGTTGCTGTTGTCTGCCTATATGGATTGGCGCCAGATCGCGCTGCTGCGGGCTTACGCCCGGTACATGCGGCAAATTCGTTTTTCCAACAGCCAGACGTTTATCTCCAACACACTGGTAAACCACGTGGAGTTGGCGCGGCTGTTGCTCAGGTTTTTCGATGTTCGTTTTAATCCGGACCGCTACCCGGACCATGACAATCGCCGCGCCGCCGAACAAAAGCTGGAAGCCGGGTTCCACACCGCTCTGGAAAGTGTCGCGAACCTCAGTGAAGACCGGGTGCTGCGGCTGTATCTGGAGCTGATGCGGTCGACGTTACGCACCAACTGCTATCAGACCGATGCCGAGGGCGCAAATAAAAGCTACATCAGCATCAAGTTTGACCCGGCGGGTATCCCGGACATGCCGCTGCCCGCGCCGATGTTTGAAATTTATGTCTACTCACCGAGGGTGGAGGGCGTGCACCTGCGCGGCGGCCGTGTGGCCCGGGGCGGCTTGCGCTGGTCGGACCGTTACGAGGACTACCGTACCGAGATTCTGGGGCTGGTGAAGGCGCAGCAAGTCAAAAATGCGGTCATTGTACCGGTGGGTGCCAAAGGAGGGTTTGTTGCCAAGCAATTGCCGGACCCATCGGACCGTGAAGCCTGGCAGCAGGAGGGTGTGGCGGCCTATAAAACCTTTATTCGTGGTTTGCTGGACATCACCGACAATCTGACCGACGCCGGCATACAGCCGCCGGAGCAGGTGGTACGTCATGATGGCGACGACCACTACCTGGTCGTCGCGGCGGATAAAGGAACGGCCACATTTTCCGACATCGCCAACGGCTTGGCGGCGGAGTACGGTTTCTGGATGGGTGATGCGTTTGCCTCGGGCGGCAGCAATGGCTACGACCACAAAAAAAGTGGGTATCACCGCCAGAGGCGCCTGGGTGTCGGTGGAACGCCACTTCCGGGAATTGGGGCTCAACCCGGCGGAAGATGAGTTTACGGTGGTCGGTGTGGGGGATATGGGCGGCGACGTGTTTGGCAACGGTTTGTTGCGCTCCGCCAACGCCAGGCTGGTCGCGGCCTTCAATCACCAGCATATTTTCATTGACCCCAACCCTGATCCGGCGCAAAGCTACGCGGAACGGCAGCGCTTGTTCGAACTGCCCCGGTCGGCCTGGTCCGACTACGACACCAAACTGATTTCCAAGGGGGGCGGGGTGTTCAGCCGTTCGTCCAAATCCATCACCCTCACCCCCGAAATGAAAACGCTGTTGCAGCTCAAGGCAGATCGGGTGCCGCCCAATACGCTCATATCTGCCATCCTCAAAGCCAAGGTAGACCTGTTGTGGTTTGGCGGCATTGGCACCTACATCAAAGCCACCCATGAAAGCCACAACGATGTCGGTGACAAGGCCAACGACGCTTTGCGGGTAAACGGCAGTGACGTGCGCAGCCGCGTCATCGGTGAAGGCGGCAACCTGGGAATGACCCAGCTGGGCCGGATCGAATACGCTCTGGCAGGCGGACGACTGAACACCGATTTCATTGATAATTCCGGTGGGGTTGACTG
Source organism: Marinobacter sp. X15-166B (assembly GCF_001752365.1). Classification (GTDB taxonomy): domain Bacteria; phylum Pseudomonadota; class Gammaproteobacteria; order Pseudomonadales; family Oleiphilaceae; genus Marinobacter. The sequence continues at coordinate 2,557,204 of NZ_MEIY01000001.1, forward strand.
CTCTGACCACGAAGTCAACATCAAAATCCTGCTCAATAATGCCGTGGCCAGTGGCGATTTGACGCAGAAACAGCGCAATTTGTTGCTGGAAGACATGACCGCCGAGGTGGCCGCTCTGGTGTTGCGCAACAACTATCGCCAGACCCAGGCCTTGAGCGTAGCCAAGGCGGAGGCGGCTGAATCAACGGAAGAATATCGTCGTCTGATGATCAGTCTCGAGGCACAGGAGAAACTCAACCGGCCGCTGGAGTATCTGCCTGATGATGAGACCCTGTCGGAGCGCAAACTGGATAAAAAAGGCCTGACCCGCCCCGAGCTGGCCATTCTGATGGCCTATGTAAAAGCGGATCTGAAACAAACCTTCATTGAAAGTGATCTGCCCGACGAGCCCATGCTGGCGGCCGAACTGTTCAAAGGGTTCCCCACGGTGCTGACCAAAAAGTTCAGTAAAGAGCTGGGCAATCACCAGTTGCGTCGCGAAATTATTGCCACCCAGGTTGCCAATGACATGGTGAATCACATGGGCATCACTTTTGTGGACCGGCTGGTCCAGTCGACGGGCGCGACCTCTGCGGCGGTGGCGATAGCCTGGATTGTGGCCCGCGATATCTTTCAGCTGGATCTGTGGTGGCGAAAAATCGAGGCGCTTGACTTCAAAGTGCCCGCCGATGTGCAGATGTCGTTGATGAACGATTTCAAGCGTCTGATCCGTCGCTCGGTACGGTGGCTGATCCGCAACCGGCGGGGCGAGCTTGACGTTCAGGGGTGTCTGGACCGTTTTGCGGGCAGCATTCTTGAGGTCTCCGCGGACTTGCCGGATTATCTCGAAGGCGATGCCCGGAAAGACTGGCAGAAGCAAAATGACGTGCTGGTCAAACTGGGGCTGCCGGAGGATCTGGCGGCCGTTGCGGCGGGCACCACCCACCTGTACTCGGCGCTGGGCATCATCGAGGCCCATCAGACCACCGGCATGCCGTTGAAGAACGTCGCCAACCTCTACTACAGTTTGGCGGATCGGCTGGAACTGGACTGGTTTGCCGACGCCATTACCAAACTGGCGCCCAGTTCCCACTGGCAGGCGCTGGCGCGGGAAAGCTTCAAGGAAGATCTGGACTGGCAGCAGAGCGCGCTGACCACCGCGGTGCTGAACCGGGCGGGTCAAGTGGAAAACATCGACGCCTGTGTGGCTCGCTGGCTTGCGGATTTCCAGCCCATGATTGAGCGCTGGCGGGTCATGCTGACCGAACTGAAAGGGGTGCGTGAACCGGAGTACCCCATGTTTTCGGTGGCCCTGCGGGAGTTGACGGATCTGGCCCAGAGTGCCTTGCGCGCCTCGTCGGAGCAGGGCAGTTGTGCACCGTCGGCGGAAGACGTACCCCTGGTGGGGACGGTCGCTGGAGGCAACTGAGCGGTTGTAACCCGGACCGGTAACGGCACCGCGAGACTCTGGGGCAGAATCCCGTTAAAGTAGCCCGATTAATTTGACTGACGGGATATTGCCATTGATGACCGCGATACCAAACTCCCACGCCGCCTTGCTGAAAAACCAGGCGCAGCTGCAGGGCCGTGTGGCACTGATCGGCGTCACCGCTGCGGCGGTGTTGCCCCGGCTGAGCCCCGGCGGGCTGGTATTCACTGACCATTTCGGATGCTTCCGCGAGATTGAGCAACTGGCGCAACAGCCCGCCGCCAGCCAGTGGACGCCGGTCTTCGGGTATCTGGAACCCGCGGCCGCACTGGGTACGCTGGATACCGTGGCGGTGTTCATGCCCAAAGCGAAAGCTGAGCTGGCCTTGCGTCTGGCGCTGGCGGCCTCGTTGCTGGCCGCTGGTGGCAAGGTGCTGGTGATCGGGGAGAAGAAAGAGGGCATCGCGAGCGCCTCCCGGGTGTTGGCAACGATTGCACCGACGCCCCTCAAGGTGGACAGCGCCCGACATTGTCAGGTCTGGGCCGGCTACCCGGCCCAGACCGGCCGCGCGCTGGAAGTGAGCGACTGGCTCAGTTGGCACACCGTTAGTGTTGCCGGCCTCGACATCCGCGTGGCGGGACTGCCCGGCATCTTCAGTGATGGCCGGCTGGATGAAGGCACCGGCCACCTGCTCGATACCCTCGCGTCGCATCCGGTCAAAGGGCCGGTGCTTGATTTTGCCTGTGGCGCGGGCGTGGTTGGCGCCTGGCTGGAAAGTCGCGCCCGACAAACCAGCGAGCACGGCCTTGTGGTAGACGGCATCGACGTACAGGCCCAGGCGGTCACCTGTGCCCGCAAAAGCTACCAGCAAGCCCAGGCCCAGGGGACCATCATTGCGGGCGACGGGCTGGCAGAACTGCAGGGCTGCTACCGCACCATCGTCACCAACCCACCGTTTCACGCCGGCGTGCGCACCGACACCTCGATGACCACCCGGTTCTTGCAGCAGGCAAAGCGTCACCTGTTACCGGGGGGCGAACTGCGGCTGGTGGCCAACACCTTCTTGCCGTACCAGAATGCCATCGCCACCCACATCGGCCCCGTCGACGTCCTGTTTCAGGACAAACGGTTTACTGTATACCGTGCCAGACGCTGACAGACGGGGGAGGATCCGAGGAAGATGACGGTGGAACCAGAGATGTTGCCGACCGCGGCCGGCAAACTGGCCTTGCGACGCCCCGGCAGTCAGGGGCGCAGTCTGCGGGCCTGGGATGCGGCGGATGAATTGCTGATCGAGAGCGCCCAGGCGTACGCAGCACCGGAGCACAGGGTGCTGATTGTGGATGATAATTTTGGGGCCCTGACGCTGGCCCTGGAGCCGCTGAAGCCGGATGTGCTTGCCGACAGCGCCACTCTGGTTGCTGCGCTGCGGAGCAACGCAACCGACAACGGTCGCGCCGCCCCGGTGCCCGGCAACTGGGCCACCGTCGGTGCCGGCCGCTACGATTTGATTGTTCTGCGCATCCCCCGTCAGCTGGGTTATCTGGAGTACCTCCTGCGCTGGGCCAACAGCGCATTGCGACCGGGCGGGCAGGTGCTCGCCGGGGGCATGATCAAACACCTGCCGGATCGCTGTGCGGCGACGTTCGAGCGCCTGGTAGTGACCCGGCAGGTTTTGCCTGCCCGTAAAAAAGCCCGGGTGGTAGTGTGCGCGGCGGGGGAAGCCACGCTGGCCGGGTGGCAGGGGGAATGGCAGGGCTACAAGCTGGCGGCTCTGCCGGACCCGATCACCGCCTTGCCGGCGGTGTTTTCCCGTGACCGGCTGGACCGGGGCACCGCTTTGTTTCTTCCCCAGGTACAGCGTCTGGTGGCACACCTGCCACCAGAGGCACGGGTGCTGGATCTGGCGTGCGGTAATGGGGTGGTCGGTGTTTCAGTGCTGGCGCAGCGGCCGGATGTGGCCGTCACTTTCACGGACGTATCGAGTCAGGCGGTGTTGAGTGCCCGGCACAATGTGCAGACCTTCAACCCTGCATTGGCGGCTCGGTTTCATCACAGCGACGGAGTGCCTGCGGATGCCGGGCTGTTCGATCTGATCCTGCTCAACCCGCCCTTCCATGAAGGCGGCACCGTGGGAGATCACATAGCGCTGCGCCTGTTCCGGGAGGCGAGTCATCATCTGGGGCCCGCGGGCCGTCTGTTGGTGGTCGGTAATCGCCATCTGGGCTATCACAAGACCCTGAAACGCTACTTCCCCCGGGTTACCCAGTGCGCCGCTGATCCGAAATTTGTGGTGTTCGAGGCTCAACCGGCCGGCCGGGTGTAGCCCAGTCGGTCGAGGGTGTCGACAATGGTCTGAGTCTGGCTGTCCACTTCAATATTGACCCGGTCGCCGACGACGAGGTCTGCGAAGGTGGTGGCCCGCAGGGTTTCCGGAATCAGGTGAACGTTGAACCCGGTATCGCTCACTGTACCCACGGTGAGACTGGCGCCATTGATGGCTATGAATCCTTTCGGAAAAATGTAGCGCAACCACTGTTCCGGCAGTTCAAACGTCAGGGTGCAGTTGTTTTCGGGCCGCTCGATGCCGACAACTCGGGCGGTCGTATGGATATGGCCGGACAACATATGGCCGCCAATCTCATCGCCGAACCGCGCCGCCCGTTCGAAATTGACCTTGTGGCCCGATTTGAGTTCGCCGAGCGTGGTCAGATCCAGGGTTTCCTGCATGGCATCAAACAGCAGACAGCTGCCCTCCTGACGGGTGACCGTCATGCAGGCGCCGTCAATGGCAACGGAGGCACCGATCTGCACCCGATGGAGGTGCTTATCGGGAAACTCGATTCGCAGGGTGCTGAGGCCGGTCAGGCTTACCACCTCGTCGATGCGGGCAATACCTTGCACAATACCGGTAAACATAGGGTCTCCACAGTCGGGTTGTTTGGCGCAAGCATAACGGGCGGCAGGGGTGGGTGCCAAGAGGGGAAGAGTGAAACCGTCCGGTGCGTTCAAGATGCACCGCCGTTGGTCGATAACCGGTATACAGAGGTGGCAGGTACGTGGGCATGGTAGAACGGAATGACAAGCCGGACGCGAGGCAGGGGCCCCAGATGGGGCCGACGTTGAACCCCGGGCGTCCCGCAGACAAACCTGCAGGGGCCAGCGCCGGGGAGGAACCGGTGACGATTGAAGCGCAAACAGCAGCAATTCCGGACGATCTGGCCGATCGCGAAGACACCCCGGATGCCGTCGCCTCCGACGCCGACATGGCGCGGCTCCGTCAACGCAAATGGCGCCTGATGATGCGGCAGTGCGACCGGGTGGTGCTGCTGGATTTCCAATTGTTGGCCATGCCCGAGTGGCCGGACAATTACGCCCTGGCCTTGGCACGCAAAAAACGGGACTTCTGGCTGCTCGGGGCGTGCCTCTCGGCGGCCGTGTTTCTGAGTGGGTTGACTGGCAGTGTGCCGGCCTGGCTAGCCGGGGGCGGCTTTGGCGCTTTTGCGGTGATTGTGTTGTTGGGGGTACCCCTGGTCCGGACCCTGTATACGGATCGCCCGTCCTATCTGGACCTGCTGGCGCGGCGCCGGCAGCTGCTGCGGGATGCCCGCAAGCACATCGCGCATCTGGAGGGCGAGGTGGGGCTTGCGTGGCAATGCGCCCGGATGAGCGAGTTCAATCCGGCCTTGAAGTCTCCGCGGTTTCGCGAACTGGTTGAACTCTCGGCGCGCCACGCCTTAAGTGGCGCGCTTACCCGGCGGGAGCATGTACGGTTGTACCTGGTGTTTATGCTTGAGGCGGAAAAAGCGTATGATCGGTTACAACAAGCGTTCTTTGACGCCAATCAGGCCGCCATCGATCAGGGCTGGTCGGAGGTTGTCACCAAGACCTCGGGAAATTCTTGACAACCCAAAGCGTCAAACGTATGTTTTAAACGAACGTTTGTTGGTGGCATGGGTTTGAGTATGGCGCAATCTGATACCGTTGATCGCATTCTGGACGCAGCGGAGGAGTTGTTCGCTGAGCGGGGCTTCGCAGAGACATCGCTGCGGATGATCACCGGCAAGGCGAAAGTCAATCTGGCCGCGGTTAATTATCACTTCGGTTCCAAAAACGCGCTCATACAGGCGGTCTTTGCCCGCTTTCTGACGCCGTTTGCCGCGACCCTGGATGGTGCGTTTGACGACTTGCAGCAGCAATGTGCCGGCCAGCCACCGGCTCTGGATCAGATTCTCTGGGCGCTGATTGAAAGTGCGGTGCGCATGCCCCAACGAAACGAAGAGGGCATGTCGATTTTCATGCGTCTGCTGGGTCTGGCGTACACCCAGTCGCAAGGCCACCTGCGCAAGTACCTGGAGCAAGAGTACAGTCACTCCTTCGGCCGGTTCATGGCCTTTTTGAAGGAGGCTACCCCCGAATTATCTGCGGTCGAGCGTTACTGGCGTATCCAGTTCATGCTGGGTGCCACTGCCTTCACCATGTCCAGCAGCGATGCCCTGCGGGATATCCTGTATAACAAGCTGGAAGTCGAAACCACCATCCAGGAAATCGCCGCCCGGCTGGTGCCGTTTCTGGCCGCCGGCATGCAGGCCGAGCCAGCCGTACTCCCGTCTTCCAAAACCTCTGTTGCCTGAAGGACGCCTGATCAGCTACCCTCACTGACTAAATTCCGCGACCAGACAGTGAGTAATTTGTGGTAACCCCCCGGGCCGAGATGGCCACCGACCTGGAAATAGACCTCGCCGGTCAGCTTTTGCGGGCGAACTTCGGTTCGCCCGGGCTCAGCCGGTCCTACCCGGTATCGACGGCCTTGAACGGAGCCGGCGAGCGCGCTGACAGCGGCTGTACCCCCCGGGGCCGGCATTACATCCGCGCTGCCATCGGCGCAGGCCTGCCCGCCAATACGGTATTCGTCGGACGCCGGCCAACCGGTGAACTCTACACCCCGCAGCTGGCGGCGCAGTTTCCCGGCCGGGACTGGATACTGAGCCGTATTTTGTGGTTGTGCGGCCTCGAAAGTGGCCGCAACCGCGGCGCGGGGGTGGACAGTTTCCGGCGTTTTATCTACATCCACGGTACGCCGGATTCCGAGCCTATGGGGGTGCCACGCTCCCATGGCTGTGTGCGCATGAGAAACGCAGATCTCATCGAGTTGTTCGGCCTGATTGCGCCGGGGACACGGGTTCTAATCAAGTGAGAGAGTAACAATGGGTGACGATGTATCGGGAATGCTGGTCCGCTGGATAAACGGCTGGAGCATGCTGAATGAAGGCTGGCGGGTGACCGTCGCCATTTTTATCCTGGTGGCGGCGACCGCGATCGTTGCCTTTGTGGTCAGCCGTATCATTCTGATGGTGGAGCGCCGCTGTGAAGCCACCGACAACTTCTGGGATGATGCACTGCTGCATGCCGTGCGCAAACCCGCCATTGCGTTTGTTTGGTTGCAGGGGGTCTACTGGGCTGCAGAAGCGGCGCATAGCTACTCTGAAGCCGAGATTTTTACCGCCAATGAGTACCTGCTGAAACTGGGCTTCATCGGGTTGCTGGTGTGGACCTTGCTGGGGGTCATCAAGGAAGCGGAAGAGACCCTGGCGTCGCCCGCCAAGATGCGCCGTCCGGTGGATAAAACCACCATTTCGGCGGTCAGCAAGCTGACTCGTGCGGTGGTCATTATCACGGCGGTGTTGATCGTGATGCAGTCACTGGGATACAGCATTTCCGGGGTGCTGGCGTTCGGCGGAGTCGGGGGCATTGCGGTGGGGTTCGCCGCCAAGGACCTGCTGGCGAACTTCTTCGGCGGGTTCATCATATATTTCGACCGTCCGTTCAAAGTCGGGGACTGGATACGCTCCCCCGATCGCAGCATCGAAGGCACGGTTGAAAAGATCGGCTGGCGCCTGACCACCATCCGCACGTTCGACAAGCGCCCGCTGTATGTGCCCAATGCTGCCTTTACCACCATTGCGGTGGAAAATCCGTCGCGGATGACCAACCGGCGGATCTATGAAGTGTTTGGTATCCGCTACGCCGACGTCCGGCAGATGGACGCCATAGTGGCGGATATCCGCACCATGCTGGAAGAGCACGACGAGATAGATACGGACCAGACCTTGATGGTCAATTTTCTGGCCTTTGGTGACTCCACCCTCGATATCATGGTGTATACCTTCACCAAGACCACCCAGTGGGTAAAGTTTCACGGGATAAAGCAGGATGTGCTGTTGAAAATCAGCGATATCATCCAGAGTTACGACGCGGAGATTGCCTTCCCGACACGCACCTTGCATCTGGCCGACGAGGTCAGGGTGGCCGGGCCGGCGGCGCAAACGGCGAACAACGGCAACCACGACGGGGATAGGGGCGCCCACGACGGGGATAGGGGCGCCAAGGAGTCGCGCCAGCGCAAGCCCGAGCAGGAGCAAATTTAACAACACCTTCCATGGGGATGCATCAATGACATCAACACAGTCGCAAACTGGCCTGGTTGGTATTCTCGGCGGCACCGGACTGACCGAGTTACCGGGTCTGGCAATCACCGCCACGAAGGAAGTGACGACGGTCTGGGGGGCGCCCTCGGCACCGCTGGTGTTCGGGGTCCTTGATGGCGTCGCGGTGGTGTTTCTGGCGCGCCACGGTAATCCCCACTGCATCCCGCCCCACCAGGTGAATTACCGCGCCAACATCCAGGCGCTGAAAGATGCGGGGGTCATCACCCTGGTGGGGGTCAATGCGGTGGGTGGTATACATAAAGCCATGGGGCCTGCCCAGGTGGTCATTCCCGATCAGTTGATCGATTACACCTGGGGGCGTGCGGGGACGTTCTTCGAGGGAGAACTGGACGCCGTGACCCACATCGATTTCAGTTTTCCCTATGCGGAGGCGGCGCGTCAGGTGCTGCTTGAGGCGGCGGGGCAGGAACAGATTGCGGCGGTGGATTTTGGCGTGTACGCCGCCACCCAGGGGCCACGCCTGGAGACGGCGGCGGAAATCGCGCGCCTGGAACGGGACGGCTGTCATCTGGTGGGCATGACCGGGATGCCGGAAGCCGCACTGGCGGCGGAGGCCGGGCTGAATTACGCGTGCCTGGCTTTGGTGGTGAACTGGGCGGCCGGCAAAACCGACTGCATCATTACCATGGCAGAAATCGAAGCCGCCCTCGCGGAAGGGATGGCGGATGTCACCGCCATTCTCAAAGCCTCCATCGCCGGGCTCAGTCGGCTCAAAGCGGCGCACTGAGCCCGCGCGCTTCAGTCTCCCATCTTTTTGAAAAACACCAACACACCGATGGTGGGGGAGTCCAGAAAATGGACTTCTTCACTGCGCATTCTGCGGGTTTCACGAATCCACGTCAGGAGCTGTGCACGAGGTTCTGCAACCGGGCTTCCGTCCGCCGCCAGCGCGGTGGTGATATCAGCCGGGTCACCCGAAGGGGGCGTTGTCACGGCAGTCGACGCAGTGGTAACCGGCCGCCAGTGATTGAGGGCCACATTGACATGCAGGTAGCGCTTGCGGTCGATGGTGATCTGGCCTTCCACGGCCCGGTGCGCCGCTGCGGGCAGCCAGTCGCCGATGCTGACGTGCATGGGCTGACCGCTGTAGTCCGGTGGGAACGACTGGTACCAGGCCGCGCTCATCAATACCCGGTAACGGCCGCTGTTTTCCAGCCTGGTGGCCGCTGAGTGCAGATGCATCTGCGATCGGGGGGCCAGGTTGACACTGGAGACGCGGCTTCCATTGGCGTCTTCCACCCACAACTGCTCGGGCAGACCGGTTGCCGGTGCCGGCGCCCGTGACGCCATTTGCTCGATCACGCTGTCCGGGCTGACCTTGCGTTCGATCACCACTATCTCGGCCCGGTAGGTGTCGGCTGCAGGCTGGGCCGCAGCCGGGGACAGGGTGGCGGTCATGGCCAGCAGGGTTGCAGAAACGCCGAGCCAGTGCCGCAATAACAGCATCCGTCTGATTGGTTGCAAGATAGTCTCCAGATTCATCAAGTGTTCACCCATAACGCCGGTGGCTGAGCAGCATCAGCCGGCAAGTTGGCCCAGCATGTCAGCAACGCCGTTGAGTTTACCATCGGTCGTTGTGTCCTTCAGCCGGAAGCGGAAACTATTCGCCCCTTCCAGGCGATAGCGGTCCGGCGCGTGTTGCACTTTGTTAACCAGCACCAGCGGGTCAATCGGCGTAGTGGCGCCGAATTCGAACCGCGCCCATTGGTTACCGGCGTCAATTTTAGTGATGCCAAGGGCCTCAGCCTGCAACCGCAACTCGGTTTGTCGCACCAGGTTTTTGACCGGCTCCGGTAACAAACCAAAGCGGTCGATCATCTCCACCTGAAGTTCTTTTAATGCGTCCTGGGTGTTGCAGCTGGCAATGCGCTTGTACAGCATCAACCGGTTGTGCACGTCAGGCAGGTATTCGTCGGGTATCAACGCGGGAATGCGCAGGTTGATATCGGAGCCATGACCCAGCGGCAGCTCGGCGTTTGGTGTCCGGCCTTCGCGAATGGCCTTGACGGCTTCATCCAGAAGTTGCATGTACAGGGTGAAGCCAATGCTCTCGATCTGCCCGCTCTGTTCCTCGCCCAGTAATTCGCCGGCCCCGCGGATTTCCAGGTCGTGGGTGGCCAGCATGAACCCGGATCCCAGGTCCTGGGCTTCGGAGATGGCCTGCAGACGTTTCTGGGCGTCGCGACTGATGGCTTTGGGCGGCGGCGTCAACAGATAGGCGTAGGCCTGGTGGTGCGAGCGGCCCACCCGGCCCCGGAGTTGGTGCAACTGGGCCAGACCGAATTTGTCGGCGCGTTCAATGAGGATGGTGTTCGCCGTGGGGATGTCGATACCGGTCTCGATGATGGTCGTGCACACCAGCACATTGAAGCGTTTGTGATAGAAATCAGACATGATCTGTTCCAGTTCGCGCTCGCGCATCTGGCCGTGGGCGACCGCCACCCGGGCTTCCGGAACCAGCGCATTGAGTTCCTCGGCGGCACGCTGAATGCTGCTGACGTCGTTGTGGAGCAGGTAGACCTGACCGCCACGGAGAATTTCCCGCAGCACCGCTTCTTTGATCAGCGCTGCATCCCGCTGGCGCACAAAGGTTTTCACCGACAAGCGCCGGGCCGGAGGGGTGGCGATAATGGACAGATCCCGCAAGTGGCCCATGGCCAGATTCAGCGTGCGGGGAATGGGGGTGGCGGTTAACGTCAACATATCGACTTCGGCCCGCAGGGCTTTCAGTTTCTCTTTTTGCTGGACCCCGAACCGGTGTTCCTCGTCTATAATCACCAGGCCCAGATTTTTGAAGCGGATATCGCCCTGCAACAGCTTATGGGTGCCGATTACTATGTCGGCCTGGCCACCGGCGATCTTGTCCAGGGTGGCACCTGACTCGCGGGCGCTGCGGAACCGGCTCAGCACCTCCACGGTGACCGCAGTGTCGGAGAACCGGTCGCGGAAGGATTCAAAATGTTGTTGGGCCAGCAGGGTGGTGGGCACCAGCACGGCGACCTGTTTACCCGAATAAGTGGCGATAAACGCGGCCCGCATGGCGACTTCTGTTTTGCCAAAACCGACGTCCCCGCACACCAGGCGATCCATGGGGCGCGTGCCGGTCATGTCGGCAAGCACAGCTTCGATCGCGGCTTGCTGGTCAGGGGTTTCTTCAAAGGGAAATCCGGCCGCAAACGCACGGTAGTGTTCGCCCGGGTCGTCAAAACTGAATCCGGTGCGTGCTTCCCGGCGTGCATAGGTGTCGAGCAGTTCGGCCGCAGTATCGCGGATTTTTTCCAGCGCTTTTTGTTTGGCCTGGTTCCAGCGATCGTTGCCGAGCTTGTGTAAGGGGGCGTGTTCGGCATCCGCGCCCGCATAGCGGGAGATGAGGTGCAGGCTGGAGACGGGCACGTAGAGTTTGGCGTTGTCGGCGTACTCCAGCAGCAGAAACTCCGCCTGGTCGCCGTCAATATCCAGCGTTTCCAACCCCTTGTAGCGCCCCACGCCATGATCGATGTGCACCACCGGAGCGTCCAGTCGCAGTTCCGACAGGTCGCGAAAGCCATCGTCATCCAATTGGGTGGTTGGGCCGCGGCGGCGCCGTTGCAACACCCGTTCGCCAAACAGCGCCGCTTCGGTGATCAGGGCAATGCCGTGTTCCGGCAGGTTCATGCCGTCTTCAAGCGGCGCTACGGTGATCCCCAGGGCACAGTCCGGGTCGGCGAGAAAGGCCTCCCAGCCGGCGGTTTCCACCGCCCGCAGGCCGTGCTCGTGGAGTTGGCTGATCAGCGCTTCACGGCGCCCTGAGGATTCCGCACAAATCAGAATTCGGCCGTTAAAACCGTCGGCAAACTGACTCAGGCGTGCGGCGGGTTCGCTGCTGCGACCCTCAAAGGAGACGTCCGGTAAGGGCGCGCTGTCACAGCTCACCACTTTGTTGGCATTGGCGCCGTCAGGGACGGAGGCAGCCGGGGTCACTCGGGGCAAGGGTTTGAGGTTGCTGAACAGCTCTTCGGTTAACAGAAACAGGCGTTTCGGAGGCAGTATCGGGCGCAACCGGTCGTGACGGCGCTCCTCGTACCGGGCCTGAGCGTCATCCTGAAACTGGGTTACCGCCGCGTGGAGGTTGTGGGAGGTGAATACCCGGGTCTGCGCCGGCAGATAATCAAACAGGGTGGCGGTGTGATCGAAAAACAGCGGCAAATAATACTCAATACCGGGGGTGGCGATGCCCTGGGTCACGTCCGCGTAGACCGGTGCGCTTTTGTCGGCGCCGGGGAACTGCTCGAACCAGCGGTTACGAAACTCCGAGCGGGCCGCTTTGTCCCAGGGGAATTCGTTGGCGGGCAACAGCTCGATACGCTCGATGCGGTCGAGGGAGCGCTGGGTTTCCGGGTCGAAGGTGCGCAGCGTCTCTATCTCGTTGTCAAACAGATCGATCCGGTAGGGCAATGGCGAGCCCATGGGGAAAATGTCCAGTATGGCCCCCCGGGTGGCGTATTCGCCGTGCTCGTAGACATTGTCCACGTGGCGGTAGCCGGCGGATTCGAGTTGCTGTCGCCATTGTTCAATCAGCAGGGTTTGGCCGACTTCCAGGAGCAGGGTGTTGCCCTGCAGGTAGCTGACCGGTGGCAGGCGGTGCATCAGGGTGCGGGCCGGGACCACCAGGATGCCGCGCCGGGTGGTCGGCAGACGGTGCAGGGTGCGCAGGCGCCGCGAGGTAATGTCCTGATGGGGTGAAAACAGATCGTAAGGGAGGGTTTCCCAGTCTGGCAGCGACAACAGTTCCAGTCCGTCCGCAGACACGGCGACCTGGTGGTCGTCGTAAGGCAGGCCGAGGAAAAAGCAGATGCCCTGTTCGATGCGGATGGCTTGTTCGGTGTCTTCGGTGATGACCAGCGTCAATCCGTCATGCTGGCGTGCGCTCTCGCAAATGGCCAGGGCACTGCTGGTGCCAGACAGCCCGCTCCAGATACGGTGATCGGCCGCTTTGCCGGGGAAGGGCGGCGCCAGCAGCGAGGGTTGTGCGGGGGTTGAGGATGAGCCTGGGAACATGGGAAACTGGTACTCCTAGCGTTGGGCTGTGCTGCGGTGTTCCGGGAAAGGAGGGCTATTCTACCGGTCCCGTACGGTGCTGTCATGAACCATACGCGCGGGGGCGGCCAGGGCGGGCGCATTTGCGATCCGATGTATTAAGATGGATAATGTGCGCCCCCAAATTTCGAGTGCAAACTGCAGAGGTTGAAGCGTGAGTCACGAACAGATTAATGAGCACCTGTCGGACTGGACGGAACGGGAGTCTATTGCCGAGGCGATGATCCCGTTGATTGGTCGTCTTTATCGTAAAAATAACGTGGTGACGTCCGTCTACGGTCGCCCCATTATCAACCAGTCAGTGATCGATATTCTGCGCGCGCACCGTTATGTGCGTCAGGTTGAAGACAGCGAGTTATCTGTGCACGACACGCTGCCGTTTCTGGAAGCCATGGACAAACTCGAGCTGGGTTGTGGTCACGTCGATATCGGCAAGCTCGCAGTTAAGCGCGAGCTGGCAGGTAAGGCAGAGCCCATTGAGGACTTCCTCAAGCGTGAAATCGGGCCGATCGTCGGTCAGTACGGCGCGGAGTCGGAAGAAAATGCCGCCAACGGTACCAAAGATGTGGTGCTCTATGGCTTCGGTCGTATCGGCCGTTTGCTGGCGCGTATCTTGATTGAAAAAGCCGGCGGCGGGAACAATCTGCGTTTGCGCGCGATTGTGGTGCGTAAGGGCGGTGCCGACAACGATCTCGAAAAGCGCGCCAGTTTGCTGCGACGGGATTCTGTCCATGGTCCCTTCAATGGCACCATCAAGGTGGACGAAGAGCGCTCGGCCATCATTGCCAACGGCAATTACATTCAGGTGATCTACTCGGATGGTCCGGACCAGGTGGACTATACCCAGTACGACATTGACAACGCCATCGTGGTGGATAACACCGGTATCTGGCGCGACGAGCAGGGTCTGGGGCTGCACCTGAAGTCCAAAGGGGTGAGCCGGGTGCTGCTGACTGCGCCGGGCAAGGGTGAGATCAAGAACGTGGTGTTCGGGGTCAACAACGACTGGATCACCGACGAGGACAGAATTCTGTCCGCGGCGTCCTGCACCACCAACGCTATCACGCCGGTTCTGAAGGCCATTAACGACGAGTACGGCATTGAAGACGGGCATGTGGAGACTGTGCACTCCTACACCAACGACCAGAATCTGATCGACAACTATCACAAGGGCAGCCGCCGGGGTCGCAGTGCGCCGCTCAATATGGTGATTACCGAGACCGGTGCGGCGAAGGCGGTCTCAAAAGCGCTGCCGGAGCTGGCAGGCAAGCTGACCGGTAACGCGATTCGCGTGCCCACACCGAACGTGTCCATGGCCATCCTTAATCTGAACCTCGACAAAGAAGTAACGGTGGAAGGGGTCAACGAGTACCTGCGCGAGATGGCGCTGCACTCCGAACTGCAAAAGCAGATCGACTTCGTCAATTCGCCGGAGGTGGTGTCCACGGACTTTGTCGGGTCCCGTCACGCCGGTGTGGTCGATGCTCAGGCCACCATTGCCGGCGGCAAGCGTCTGATCCTGTATGTCTGGTACGATAACGAATTTGGCTACAGCGCCCAGGTCATTCGCATGGTGAATCAGATGGCTGCGGTGTCCCACCCGGTGTTCCCGGAACGGGTACGCTGATAGGGGGCATGGTTGACCGGTAGCGGTTAACAGCGTCATCATTCTGAAGAAACCCCGGCAGTGGAAACTGTCGGGGTTTTTTCGTGTCTGACCAGATTACGTATAGCTACAAAGTTTGGCTGGATCCGGTGGCAATGATGGCTTCGAGTCTCTATAATTGGCGCGATTTTAGGTACGTTTGACACTTCGCGTCCAAAAGATACGTGCTGATGACGGTGAAACTCTGCGTTGGAGTGCAATTCTGTTGTTGGTTTTGGCTGTACAGTGGCAGGCGTGGCAAATCCATCGAAAGAACCTGATGAATGGGCGAGGCTAATGATCACGATCAAAAAAGGCCTGGATCTTCCCATCAGTGGCGCTCCCGAACAGACCATCACCGACGGCAATACCGTTCGCCATGTGGCACTGATCGGCTTTGACTACAACGGCATGAAGCCGACCATGGTTGTCAAAGAGGGAGACCGCGTTAAGCGGGGTACGCTGCTGTTTACGGATAAGAAGACCGAGGGCGTACGTTATACATCACCTGCCGCCGGCGTGGTGAAAGAGGTAAACCGGGGTGAACGCCGTGTGTTTCAGTCGATTGTTATCGAGATAGATGGCGATGAGGCGGAAACATTTGCCCGGTACAGTGAGTCCGAGTTTGCCAGTCTGGAGCGTCAGCAAGTTGTTGATAATCTGGTCGAATCCGGACTGTGGACAACCTTGCGCACACGTCCTTACAGCAAGGTCCCGGAAATAGACACTACCCCCCATTCCATTTTCGTGTCCGTTATGGACACGAATCCTCTGGCCGCCGATCCCGCCGTCATCATCCGTGAAAACAGCGCCGCCTTCAGCAGGGGATTGACCCTTCTCGCCAAACTGACCAACGGCAAGGTGTTTGTAACCGGCAAACCCGGTACGGACATTCCCGTACCCAAGTCCGACGACATCGAAGTGCACCAGTTTGATGGCGTGCACCCCGCCGGTAATGTGGGGACCCACATTCACTATCTGGATCCGGTGGTCGGCGCCAAGGTGGTGTGGACGATCGGTTATCAGGACGTCATCGATATTGCCAAACTGTTTGAAACCGGTGAACTGCCGGTCGAGCGGATCGTCGCCATTGGTGGTCCCAAGGCGCTCAAGCCACGCCTGGTGCGCACCCGTGTTGGCGCCAGCCTGACCGAATTGTGCGACGGCGAAATCGCCACCGATTGCGATGTCCGGCTGATTTCCGGGTCGGTATTTGGTGGGCGCCGCGGTTCCGGCACCTGCGCCTATCTGGGCCGTTTTGCCAACCAGGTCAGCGTCCTGGAAGAGAATCGTAAACGCAATCTGCTCGGGTACCTGACACCGGGCGTCAACCGCTTCTCGGTGATGAATATCTATCTGTCGAAGTTGAAGCGCAACAAATTGTTCGATTTCACCACCACCACCAACGGCAGTGAGCGGGCCATGGTTCCGATCGGCGCGTACGAAGAGGTGATGCCGCTGGATATCCTGCCCACGCAGCTCTTGCGTGCGCTGATTGTGGGAGACACCGAGTCGGCACAACAGCTGGGTGCACTGGAGTTGGACGAAGAAGATCTGGCACTGTGCACGTTTGTGTGCCCGGGTAAATACGAGTATGGTCCGATTCTCCGTGAGAATCTGACCCGAATCGAGATCGAGGGCTAAACTACGATGGGAATTCGGCAATTTCTCGATGGCATCGAGCACCACTTTGAGAAAGGTGGTAAGTACGAGCGCTGGTACGCGCTCTATGAAGCGGCGGACACCATGTTCTTCACGCCGCCTTATGTCACTTCCACAACCTCCCATGTGCGCGACGGTATTGACCTCAAGCGCATCATGATCACCGTGTGGTTGTGTGCGTTTCCCGCCATGTTCTTCGGAATGTGGAACATCGGTTACCACGCCAACAGCTTTCTGGCGGCCAACCCGGATGCGCTGGTGGCGGACGGCGGGCTGCGAACGGCCTTTATTCAAGCTCTGGCGGTGACCGGCGCCGGGGCCGGTGTGTGGGACAATTTCGTCTACGGATTGGCGTACTTTGTACCCATCTATTTCGTAACCTTTGCTGTGGGCGGGTTCTGGGAAGTCCTGTTTGCAACGGTGCGCCGTCACGAAGTGAACGAAGGCTTCTTCGTCACCTCCATTCTGTTCGCCCTGATCTGCCCCCCGTCCATCCCGCTGTGGCAGGTGGCTCTGGGAATCAGCTTTGGTGTGGTGATCGGCAAGGAAGTGTTTGGTGGCACAGGCAAGAACTTCCTGAACCCGGCTCTGACTGGTCGTGCCTTTCTGTACTTTGCCTATCCGGCGCAAATTTCCGGTGACGCAGTGTGGACTGCGGTGGATGGCTTCAGCGGCGCGACCGCGCTGAGCTGGGCCGCCAGTGGCGGTGTGGAAGCGCTGGAACAGCACATCGGCTGGATGAGCGCGTTTCTGGGTACCATCCAGGGGTCCGTCGGTGAAACCTCCACCCTGGCGGTGCTCATCGGTGGTCTGGTGCTGCTGGTCATGAAAATTGCCTCCTACCGCATCGTCGGTGGGGTGATGATCGGCATGATCGCCATGACCCTGCTGCTGAACGTCATCGGCTCCGACACCAACCCCATGTTCGCCGTGCCGGCTCACTGGCATCTGGTGATGGGCGGGTTTGCGTTCGGCATGATGTTCATGGCGACCGACCCGGTGTCCGCCTCCATGACCAATACCGGCCGCTGGTGCTTCGGTATTCTGGTGGGTGTGATGACGGTGTTGATCCGGGTCATCAACCCTGCGTTCCCGGAGGGCATCATGCTGGCCATATTGTTTGCCAACCTTTTTGCGCCGCTGATCGACCACTATGTGGTTCAGGCTAATATCAAACGGAGGCTTGCCCGTGTCTAAACCCAAGGAAACCGTCTCCAGGACCCTTATGGTCGCACTGGCTCTGTGTATCGCGTGCTCGGTGGTCGTGTCGACCGCCGCCGTGATGCTGAGGCCGGCACAGGTGGTCAACCAGACGCTGGATATCAAATCCAACATACTGGCGGCAGCCGGCATGCTGGAACCCGGTGCAAGTGCCAACCAAATCGAGGAAACGTTCCAGCAATTCGACGTGCGCCTGGTCGATCTGGACACCGGCGAATACGTCGATCCGGCCAGTGTCGGGGTGGAAGACCCGATGAAATACGATATGTACAAGGCCGCGTCGGACCCCGCCATGTCGACCCGGATTCCACCCACCGAGGACCCCGCCGGAATCAAGCGGCGTCCAAACGTGGCCCGGGTGTTCATTCTGAACTCGGGCGACCAGCTTGAACGGGTGGTCTTGCCGATCAGCGGTTATGGCCTCTGGTCCACCCTGTACGGCTTTGTGTCCCTCGAAGGCGACGTCAACACCATCGAAGGGCTGGGCTTTTACGATCATGGTGAAACCCCGGGACTGGGCGGAGAGGTGGACAATCCGCGCTGGAAACAACAGTGGGTAGGCAAAGAAGTCTACGGTGACGATCTGACCGAACCCGGCATACGCCTGGTCAAGGGCGGTGTTGATGCCAATGCAGCGGATAAGGAGCATAAGGTCGATGCACTGTCCGGAGCGACCATCACCAGTCGGGGCGTTGAGCAGCTGGTGAATTACTGGCTGGGTGACCGCGGCTTCGCCACGTATCTGAAAAAACTGCGTCAAGGGGAGGTCTGATCATGTCAGAAGCGGCTTCAGCCAAACAGGTTCTTTTCGAACCGATATTCAAGAACAACCCGATCGCACTGCAGATACTGGGCATATGCTCGGCCCTGGCGGTCACCACCAGCATGAGCGTGACGCTGGTTATGTGCCTCTCGGTCATTGCGGTTACCGCCTGTTCTAACCTGGCGGTCTCGCTGGTGCGTGCCCAGATCCCCAACAGTATCCGGATCATCGTACAGATGACCATTATTGCGTCGCTGGTTATTGTGGTCGACCAGCTGCTCAAAGCCTTTGCCTACGAAATCAGCAAACAGCTGTCGGTCTTCGTCGGGCTGATCATCACCAACTGTATCGTGATGGGGCGCGCCGAAGGATTTGCCATGCAGAACGGCCCCTGGCTGAGTTTTCTGGATGGCATCGGCAACGGCCTGGGCTATTCGGTCATGCTGATTCTGGTGGCCTTCTTCCGCGAGCTGCTGGGTGCGGGTTCCCTGTTCGGGTATGCCCTGATGCCGGTGGTGAATGAGGGCGGCTGGTATGTCCCCAATGGCCTGCTGCTGTTGCCACCCAGTGCGTTTTTCATCATTGGTCTGGCGATCTGGGCACTGCGCGCGTGGAAACCTGAGCAGGTTGAGGCGCCGGAGTACAAAATGTCCCGTCATACCACCAAGGAGGCGTTCTGATGGAACACTATATCAGCCTGCTCCTGAAGGCCGTGTTCGTTGAAAACATGGCGCTGGCCTTCTTTCTGGGCATGTGTACGTTTTTGGCGATTTCGAAAAAAATTGAAGCCGCCGTCGGGTTGGGCATTGCCGTTATCGTCGTGCTGATGGTAACCGTGCCGGTTAACAACCTGATTTACAACAATGTTTTGCGGGAAGGCGCCTTGTCATGGGCGGGCCTGCCCAACATTGATTTGAGCTTCCTGGGGCTGCTGACCTACATCGGTGTGATCGCAGCGCTGGTGCAGATCATGGAAATGGTGCTGGATAAATACATCCCCGCACTCTATTCCGCCCTGGGTGTGTTTTTGCCACTGATAACAGTGAACTGTGCCATCCTCGGGGCTTCACTGTTCATGGTCGAGCGTGATTACACGTTTGGCGAGAGTGTGGTGTACGGCTTCGGAGCCGGACTGGGCTGGGCGCTGGCGATCGTAGCATTGGCCGGAATCCGTGAAAAACTGAAGTACAGCGATGTTCCCGACGGCCTTCAGGGGCTGGGTATCACCTTCATTACGGTTGGTTTGATGTCCTTGGGCTTTATGTCGTTCTCAGGCATTTCACTCTAACCAACCCGGTGTATCGGACTAACGAAAAGGCGAGATCATGAATACTGAAATTATTCTCGGCGTGGTCATGTTCACCGTTATCGTGCTGTCGCTGGTAGCAGTTATCCTGGCGGCACGCTCGAAACTGGTCAGTACCGGAAACGTGACTATTGAAATCAATGATGACCCCGAGCACACAGTGGTCGCCGAAGCCGGTGGCAAACTGCTGGGTACTCTGGCGAATAGCGGTATCTTTCTGTCCTCCGCCTGTGGCGGCGGGGGCACCTGTGCCCAGTGCAAGTGCAAGGTGCTGGACGGTGGCGGCGCCATGCTGGCCACCGAGCGCACTCACTTTACCAACCGTGAAGAGAAAGAAGGCTGGCGGCTGGCCTGTCAGGTCCCGGTAAAACAGGACATGCAGGTGGAAGTGCCGGAAGAGTTCTTCGGGGTGAAGAAGTGGGAGTGCGAGGTCCTGTCCAACCACAACGTGGCGACCTTCATCAAGGAACTGGTGCTGAAGCTGCCCGAAGGGGAAGAAGTAGATTTCCGCGCGGGTGGTTATGTGCAGCTGGAGTGTGGCCCCTTCGAAATCGATTTCAAGGAATTCGATATTGAAGAAGAGTTCCACGAAGACTGGGACAAGCACGACATCTGGCGCTATAAGGCCATCAACAAAGAAGAAACCGTGCGCGCCTACTCCATGGCGAACTACCCGGAAGAGAAAGGTACCCTCAAGTTCAACATCCGGATCGCCACGCCGCCGCCGGGCACGGACTACCCGCCTGGGATCATGTCCAGTTACGTGTTTAACCTGAAACCGGGTGACAAGGTAACGGTTATGGGGCCGTTTGGTGAGTTCTTTGCCAAGGATACCGACGCCGAAATGGTGTTTGTGGGCGGCGGTGCCGGTATGGCGCCGATGCGGTCCCATATTTTCGACCAGATGAAGCGGCTGAAGACCAACCGCAAGGTCAGCTTCTGGTACGGTGCCCGCAGTGTCCGTGAAATGTTCTACGTCGAAGATTTCGACATGCTGGCCCGGGAAAACGACAACTTTGAGTGGCACGTTGCTCTGTCGGACGCCCTGCCGAGTGATAACTGGGAAGGGCCGACCGGATTCATCCACAACGTGTTGTACGAAAACTACCTGAAAGATCATCCGGCTCCGGAAGATTGTGAGTTCTACATGTGCGGACCGCCCATGATGAACGCCTCGGTCATCAAGATGCTGAAAGATCTTGGCGTGGAAGATGAAAATATCATGCTGGATGACTTTGGAGGGTAATCGGTCCAGATGACATCCTGCATGTTACGGCCCGCCCGGGCAGTGATCACCAGCGCCGTGATGGCGCTGGTGATTGCAGCCCTGGCGGGTTGTTCGTTTGAGCCAGAACAACAAATCTGGGAGATCTCCGGGCCGGTTTTTGGCACCAGCTACCATGTTAAAGTGGTGCTGCCGGAGGACACCGATCAGCTGGCAGCACTGGCTGAAGGAATTGACGCGGCACTGGCACGGGTCGACGCGTCCATGTCGACCTGGCGTCCGGATTCCGAACTGTCCCGTTTCAACAATGCCGCCGACCAAAGCCAGTGGTTCGCCATATCAACGCCCCTGTACGAGGTGCTGAGCGCATCCTTGCAGTTGTCGGAGTTCAGTGGCGGCAGCTTTGATATCACCGTCGGTCCGGTGGTCAACCTGTGGGGCTTCGGGCCCGAGGCGACACCCGAGACGGTGCCCGAGCCGGCGCTGCTGGCCGAACGTATGGCGCAAACCGGCTACCGCCATATTGAGTTGCGGGCCGATCCGCCCGCGGTTCGTACCAGCGTGCCGCAGTATCTGGACCTGTCGGCCATCGCCAAGGGGTATGGAACCGATGCGGTGGCGCGCTATCTAACCGACGCGGGTATCGAATCCTTTCTGGTGGAAGTGGGGGGCGAAATCAGCGCTCGCGGGCGCAAGCCCGGTGGTGACGCCTGGCGACTGGCGATTGAGGAGCCGGTAAGCGATGCACGCCGGATCAACCGCATCGTGGCCCTGGATGGTCAGGCCATGGCCACCTCGGGTGACTATCGGAACTATTACGAATCGGAAGGCAAGCGTTATTCCCATACAATAGATCCATCGACTGGAAAACCCGTCAGTCACACGCTCGCCTCGGTGACCGTTATTGCGGAGAGCGCCATGCTGGCCGATGGGTACGCCACCGCCTTTACGGTGCTCGGCTACGAACAATCTCGGGCCCTGGCGACCAGGGAAAACATGGCGGTTTATTTTATTGTGCGCGAAGAGGACGGGTTTGCTGCTTACCACACACCGGCGTTTTCCTCTTTTTTGACCGAATAGTAAAGCGAACGGGAGACAGACAAATGGGTGTCTTTTTATTGGTGTTTGTGATTGTCGGCGTGTTGCTGGCCGCCATGTCCATTGGCGTTATCTTCGGTGGCAAGCCGATCGCCGGAACCTGCGGTGGCATCGGCGCGCTGGGGCTGGACGGAGCCTGCGACATTTGTGGCGGTGATACCCGCAAGTGTGAAGAAGAAAATCAGCGCCTTGCCGGCGAGGGCAAGACTGCAGAACTGCTGGCTTATGATGCAACCGCGGCAGATCGTCGCTAGGCCGATCCGTTAATCCGGCAGGAATGGTGGCATTCCTGCCCGGCAAGTCACTGTGTAGTCGTCCAATGACGCAG
Source organism: Marinobacter sp. X15-166B (assembly GCF_001752365.1). Classification (GTDB taxonomy): domain Bacteria; phylum Pseudomonadota; class Gammaproteobacteria; order Pseudomonadales; family Oleiphilaceae; genus Marinobacter. Next base: position 2,579,445 of record NZ_MEIY01000001.1, read on the forward strand.
ATAGGGAGTTACTGCAGGCATGGCAGAACATCATTACGACGTGGTCGTGATAGGGGCTGGCCCCTCCGGCGAGGGCGCAGCCATGAATGCGACCAAAAGTGGCAAGCGTGTGGCCATTATTGAGGACAAGCCGACCGTTGGCGGCAACTGCACCCATTGGGGCACCATTCCGTCCAAGGCACTGCGCCACTCCGTCAAACAGATCATTACCTTCAACACCAATCAGATGTTCCGGGACATCGGCGAACCACGGTGGTTCTCGTTTCCCCAGGTGCTGCAAAGTGCGCAGAAGGTCATCGGCAAGCAGGTCAAGCTGCGTACCCAGTTTTACGCCCGTAACCGGGTGGATCTGATCCGTGGCCGCGCCCATTTTCTGGACGCCAACCGGATCGAAGTCCGCGGCGGAAAAACCGACGATATCCTGCACGCCAAGACCATTGTGGTGGCGACCGGTTCCCGGCCGTACCAACCCGCCGACGTCAACTTTCGCCATCGGCGGATCTATAACAGCGACACCATCCTCAACTTGTCCCACACTCCGCGGACTCTGATCATCTACGGCGCGGGGGTCATCGGGTCCGAATACGCGTCGATCTTTTCGGGCCTGGGGGTCAAAGTGGATTTGATCAACCCCGGCAGCCGTCTGCTGTCGTTTCTGGATGACGAGATTTCCGATGCCCTCAGTTACCATCTCAGGAACAATGGGGTGCTGGTGCGCCACAATGAGGAATACGAATCGGTAGTGGGCGACGACCATGGGGTGGTGCTGTCGTTGCGTTCGGGTAAAAAGATTCGTGCCGACGCCTTTTTGTGGTGTAACGGCCGGACCGGCAATACGGACAGTCTTGGCCTGGAAAACGTGGGGCTGGAGCCCAACAGCCGGGGGCAGTTGCCCGTGGACGAGCATTACCGCACCGAAGTGCCCAATATCTACGCGGTGGGTGACGTCATCGGCTGGCCCAGCCTGGCCAGTGCGGCCTACGATCAGGGGCGTTCTGCGGCCTCGGATATTGTCAGTGATGACTATTTCCGGTTTGTGTCGGATGTGCCAACCGGTATTTATACCATTCCTGAGATCAGTTCGGTCGGTCGCACCGAACGGGAACTGACCGAAGCCAAGGTGCCTTATGAAGTCGGGCAGGCGTTTTTCAAGGATCTGGCGCGCGCCCAGATTACCAACGAAGCGGTGGGCATGCTGAAGATTTTGTTCCACCGGGAAACCCGCGAAATTCTGGGGATCCATTGCTTTGGTGACCAGGCGGCTGAAATCGTGCACATCGGCCAGGCCATCATGAATCAGCCGGGTGAGGCGAACTCCCTCAATTACTTTATCAACACCACGTTCAATTACCCCACCATGGCGGAAGCCTATCGGGTGGCGGCTCTTAACGGTCTGAACCGTATTTTCTGAGACCCGGTGTGCCGCCCGCACACTGCGGGCGGTCGCCGCGCACGGTATTATTCCTGCCGGGTGGCGGCGGCAATTTCCGCCGCACTCAATCCGGGGTCGTCCGCAGGACGTGGCAATTGGGGTGCCCGGGCGCGGTTGTCGAAATACATCTTTGTGCTGGTAGGGAAGTCGGTAATGATGCTGTCGACGCCCTGACGTTCCAGCTCCAGCATGTCGTGGATGCGGTTGACGGTCCACACCGACACATGCATCCCGCGCCGGTGGGCCTCTTCCACCAGGGCGGCGGAGCAGATTTTCCAGTTCAGGCACAGGTAGTCGCACTGCAGCCGGATGGCGGCCGTGGTGGCTTTTGGAAAGCGCCGCTCGACCACCAGACCCCGGCGGATTCGGCGATCCCGGCGCTGGATCTCCTGCAAAAACCAGGCATCGCTTGAGGTCACCACCACGCGGTCGTACAGGTTTTCCCGCTGGATCAGTTCGGTCACGCGGTTGCCCAGTACGTTGAGGCGGGCCCGGCTGTCGGTTTTCACCTCCAGTTGCAGGCTTTCGCAGTCCGGGCAGGCCGCCAGCACATCCGTGAGGCTTGGTATGGTGGTCACCCGGGGCCAGGTGGTGGTGTTGCGCCGGGCGTCCATGCCGCGGAGTTCTGCGGCGGTGTAGTCGGCGGCTTTGCCGGCCTGACCGGTGGTGCGTTCCAGAGTCAGATCGTGCAGCACCATCGGCACGCCGTCCTTCGACAGCACCAGGTCCAGTTCGAAATGGCGAATGCCGTGGCGATAGGCATGCTCGAAACCGGCCAGAGTGTTCTCCGGGGCTTCACCCTTGGCGCCACGGTGTCCGTATATAATCATTTAGCGTGCGGTTCCTGACGGGGGTGTTGGCGGTTGTAGATTTGCTGGCGTTTCTTCCAGGTGTCGTGGCATAACTGGATGTCCTCCAGATAGGCGGGCAACTCCTCCATCAGCAGCGCCTGGGGGCCATCCACCAGCGCCTTTTCGGGTTGGGGGTGAAAGTCGACCAGCACCATGTTGGCGCCGGCAATCACCCCTTGCGCGGTGGTGTGCATGACATCCAGAATGCCATCCGGGGCCCCGGCGCGGGTGCCGACCGAGTGGGAAGGGTCGACACATACCGGCATGCGGGTCAGACGTTTGACCACGGGCACGTGGGCGAAGTCCACCATGTTGCGGTGCGGCTGGCCGGCTTCGGTCTTCATGCCCCGCAGGCAGAAAATGACGTTGGCGTTGCCTTCACTCGCCAGGTATTCGGCGGCGTTCAGGGACTCGTTCAGGGTAATGCCAAAGCCACGCTTGAGCAGTACCGGGTAAGTGCGCTGACGGCCAATGGCTTTGAGCAGTTCAAAGTTCTGGGTGTTGCGGGTGCCCACTTGCAACATGACCCCGGTAGGCCGTCCGAGTTTTTCCAGGCATTCGTCGATTTCTTCGATGTGACATTCATGGGTGATTTCCATGGCGATCACCTTGAGCCCGTACTTGCCCGCTTTTTCGAACACCCACGGCAGGCAGCCTTTGCCGTGCCCCTGAAACGAATAGGGGTTGGTGCGGGGCTTGTACGCGCCCATGCGGGTGCATTGCTGGCCGTGGGCCTGCAACGCCTTCATCATGGTTTCCACATGCTCGGGCACATCGACGGCGCACAGGCCGGCAAACACGTTGAGGTTGTGCTGATCAAAGGTGACACCGTTGTAGGTGAATCCGTTCTGGCGCATGGTGTCGTGGTGACGGCCAAGAATCCGATAGTCTTCGGAAATGCGCACCACACGCTCCACCGCTGGCAGCGCCGCAATTTCATTCTCATCGACCGGTTTGGTGTCCCCCAGCAGATAGATTTCGGTCAACCTCTGACTGACGCCCTGAACCTCGTGAATGCGGATGGATACCCCGGGCAGGTTTTCGAGAAAATCCAGGGTGTGGCGGTAGGCTTCACTCTCTAGCGAGGTGTTGGGGTGAAGAATGGCTAGCATCAGCGGCTCCTTCAGACGGTTCCGGCCTGCCCGGCGTTGTGGCGGGCGAGGATGTATTCCCGGTGGTTAAGATGCAGTAATTCGGCAATTCTGCGAATAAGATGTTCCTCGTATTTGTCGATGCGGCCGTCGGCAAAAGCGACCTGCCAGATATGGGTCAGCAGGGTCAGCTTGGCGGCCTGATCAAAGTGCTCGTTGATCAGGCCGGTAAACTGGTAGAGCGAGGTGGCGTCCCGGGCCCCGGCCATGGCGTCGTCGAGAATGGCTTTGGCCTCAGCGGCGGTCACCTGGTGGATTTTGGTCGCACACTCCACAATGGTGGCCAACTCCCTGGGGTCCGCCTGTTGGTCGATGTACGCGAGTTGTACCATCAGCGCCGTGGCGGCGACGGCAATCTGATGCTTGTCGGGCGCCGCAGCGGGGGCGTTTGCCCCTGCGCGTTGATCAAACAATGCTTTCAGTTGTTTCAGCATACCGTCCCAAACCGCTCTCGATAACTCGTTCGTCAGCCCATTTTGGCCATGCGCTGGAGCTGCTTTTCCAGGGAGACCTGATCGGCTGCGAACCGGCGAATACCTTCGGCCAGTTTCTCGGTGGCCATGGCGTCTGCATTGGATTCCCAGCGGAATCGGGCTTCGCTGACCTCGAAGGGTTGATCCGCACTGCTGGCCTGTTCCGCGGACAGGCGGCGGCGCAGCGAACCACGGTCGTTCTGCAACTCTGCCAATAAGTCCGGGCTGATGGTCAGCCGGTCACAGCCCGCCAGCATTTCGATCTCGCCCAGATTCCGAAAACTGGCGCCCATCACCACCGTATCGAACCCGTTGGCCTTGTAAAAATTATAGATGCGGGTCACGGATTGCACACCCGGATCTTCCGCCGCGGGGTAGGAGGAGCGTCCGCTGTTGGCCAGGTGCCAGTCCAGAATCCGGCCCACGAAGGGGGAAATCAGGAACACCCCGGCCTCGGCACAGGCCGCCGCCTGAACGAAGGAAAACAGCAGCGTCAGATTGCAGCGGATGCCTTCTTTCTCCAGCTGCTCGGCGGCGCGGATGCCTTCCCAGGTAGAGGCGATCTTGATCAGCACCCGGCTGGTATCCATGCCGCGCTGGTCATAGAGTTCAATCAGCCGGCGCGCCCGGCTCAGGGTGGCCTCGGTATCGAACGACAGCCGTGCGTCCACTTCAGTGGACACCACTCCGGGAATCAGCTGCAGTATTTCTTCTCCGGCCCGCACCGCCAGCATGTCGGTGGCGTAGGCCAGTTGTTCGGCGCTGGAGCCGGCGGTTGACAGGGCGTCGCTGATTGCCGCGTCCAGCATGGGACGGTAGCGGTCAGAGGCAGCGGCTTTCAGCAACAGGGAGGGGTTGGTGGTGGCGTCCTGTGGGCGCCACTGGGCGATTGCGTCCAGATCGCCGGTATCGGCAACCACGGTGGTCATGGATTTGAGCTGTTCAAGCTTGTTGGTCATGCGTCCTGTCGTCCTGATCGGATTGAATTGAATGATAGGGTCTGGCCGCTGCAAGGCCTGCTTCTACCATAACCGGCGACCGGGACCGGGACAAGAACGATGGCAATCTCACTCCGCCGGTGCGCGTTCCGGCGGTTGTTCCGGCACCAACGCCAGCGCGGCTTCGATCACTTCAACGCCGGCGCCGGGCCGGTAAGCGTTCTCGCTGATGTGGCGCCGGTATTGCCGGCCCCCGGGGCGACCGTGAAACAACCCCAGGAGGTGGCGGCTGATGTGCCCCAGATACACCCCCCGTGCCAGCTCGGATTCAATAAACGGCATCATCCTCCGCAGGGCTTCATGGCGACTGGCCACAGGGGCCGGCTCGCCGAACAGCTGCGGGTCGACCCGGGTCAGCAACCAGGGGTTGTGATAGGCCTCACGCCCCAGCATCACACCGTCGGTATGCAGCAGATGTTGATGGCACTCTTCCATGCTTTTGATGCCGCCGTTGATGATGATTTCCAGGTGGGGGTAGCGCGTCTTGAGACGGTAGACCCAATCGTACTTGAGCGGTGGCACGTCCCGGTTCTCTTTCGGGCTCAGGCCTTCAAGGATGGCGATGCGGGCGTGCACCACAAAGGTGCGGCAGCCGGCGGCGGCCACTTTCTCGACAAATTCACACAACTGATCCCAGGATTCGCGCCCGTTGATGCCAATGCGGTGCTTGACCGTCACCGGTAGGGCGGTGGAGTCGCGCATGGCCCGCACGCCCTCGGCGACCAGGTCAGGGTGGGCCATCAGGCAGGCACCAATCATATTGTTCTGCACCCGGTCACTGGGGCAACCCACGTTCAGGTTGACCTCGTCGAACCCATACTGCTCCGCCAGCCGGGCGCACTGGGCCAATTCCGCCGGATTGCTGCCCCCCAGCTGCAACGCCAGCGGGTATTCCGCCTCGTTGTGGCGCAAAAACCGGGCGGTATCGCCGTGAATCAACGCGCCGGTGGTGATCATCTCGGTGTACAGCAAGGTGTGGCGGCTGAGCTGGCGAGCCAGGTAGCGGTAATGGCTGGTGGTCCAGTCCATCATCGGTGCCACACAGAAGCGGCGCGAGGGCTCTATAGTGTTCGGCAGGGCTGGGACAGGAGTATCGGCTGAGTGGGCTTGCTCGGTCATTACGTGCTCAAGTTCAAAAAGGATTCGGCACCAGTTTATCAGGAAGACAGGGGGCGTGGCTGTAGGGCATTGGCGAAGATTGTGGTCACCTCAATATCATCCAGGTGCACCGCCGCCAGTGCGGTGTGTTATCCGCATCATGGCGTATGTGAACGTCCAGCAATCAATCGTTACGAGAAGCCACTGGTATCCCGCTCTGAAATTCGCCTTAATGCAGACATAACTACAATACCGACCTCTGCCTGTTCGGCTCTGGACCCTCGTTGACCCCCTGTCCAATCACCGATACGGCGCAGACGGTCCTCAATTGAGTCTGAGAAACCCTATGAGTTTTGCAACCTTCTTTGACAACCTGCCCATCCGCAGCAAATTGACAGCCGGCTTTACTTTGCTGTTGCTGCTCACCCTGGTGGTGGGGCTCATCGGCAACCGGGCCCTGGAGACCTACAGCCATCGTTCTCACATAGTGTCCCAGCTGGGCCTGGTGCACACTGGCCTGACCGAAGCCCGCGTTGAAGAAAAAAATTTTGTACTGACGGGGGAGGCGGACCACGTCCTCGTCTCGCGCACCTATGGCGATGAAGTTCTCGAAATTATCCGTCGCCTTGAACCATTGATTACGGTCAGTGCAGATCTCAATACGCTGGAAAATATTCGCACCGATATTGAACGATACCAGACCCTGTTGAGTGAGGTGGAAGCGAACGCCAGCCAACGGGAGGACGCGCTCGCCGGACTGGAAACAAAATCCCGAGTGTTGGGATCGTCCCTCAATGCACACAGCTCACTGTTTTTTGCCTCGGCGATGTATGAAGACATGCGCCGCGCGGAACGAAGATTCCTGGTGGCGCGGGATGCCAGCAGCATTGACGGTTATTTTGAGGACGCAAAACGGTTGCGGGGTACCCTGGCCTCCGCCGCTATCAGCGCGGAGGACAAGACCCCCATTACCGAGGCACTGGAAGCCTACACGGGCGAATTCCAGCAAGTCGTGAGGTTGATCGAATCCAGTGAACAGCTGTCTGAGGATATGGTCGCAACGGCCAGCCGGGTGATCGATCTGGCAAACGGCCTGCGCGCACGGCAGGCGGGTGCGATGGAAACGGACCGCCAACACGCCACAACGTTGATTTTTGGTGCAACCGGCGTAGCGGTGTTTTTGGGTGTGTTGATGGCGTATCTGATCACCAGGGCGATCACGGCGCGTCTCAACCAGGCCGTGGCCATTGCCACGGCAGTGGCTTCCGGGAATCTGGCGGGTGACATCGCCACCGACCGCAGCGACGAGATCGGTCGGCTGATGGCGGCCCTGGCCTCCATGGTTGGCGGTCTGCGGGACCTGGTCCGACGTATCGAATCCGGCGCGACGAACATTGCGGCGTCTGCAGAAGAACTGTCCGTGGTTACCAGCCAGACCAGCGAAGGAATTCATCGCCAGCAACGGGAAACCGATCAGGTAGCCACTGCGATGAACCAGATGACGGCAACTGTCACTGACATTGCCCGCAACGCGGAGCAGGCATTTACGGTTGCTTCCGATGCGGCCAATCAGGCCACCGAAGGGGAGCAAGAGGTTACCGAAACGGTGAACCAGGTAAACAGCCTGTCGCTGGAGGTCAATCAAAGTATGGCCATCATTCAGCGTCTGCAGCAGGAAACAACCGACATAGGAACCGTTCTGGATGTCATCAAATCGGTCGCCGAACAGACCAATCTGCTGGCGTTGAACGCTGCGATTGAAGCGGCCCGGGCCGGTGATCAGGGGCGCGGCTTCGCCGTCGTTGCGGACGAAGTGCGCTCGCTGGCGCAGCGAACCCAGAGTTCAGCTGAGGAAATCGAGTCGCTGGTGACTTCTTTGCAAAACAGTGCCGGAGAATCCGTAGCCGCGATGGAGTCCAGCGCCACGCTCGCAACCGACACCCTCGCGCGCGCCACCGCAACAGGCGCCTCGATTGAACGCATCGCCCGGTCGGTAGACGAAATCAGTCAGTATAACAACCAGATTGCAACTGCCTCAGAACAACAAACGTCGGTGGCGGAGGAGATAAATCAGAACGTCAGTGGCATTCGCGATGTGACCGCGCACTCTGCGGTTTCTTCCGATCAGATAGCCCGTTCCAGTGCGGAACTGGCCACACTCGGCAGCGAATTGCGGACGCTGGTGTCCCGGTTCCAGCTATGAGGCATATGCCGTGAATCCCTTGCTCTTGTATCGGCAGCCCGCTTTGATGTGTTCGAACAGCCGGGTTTTGACTGCTGCCCTGAGCAACCCTGTGGGCTTATCGATATTGCCACTACGCCTGGTCAATCGACTCCAGAGTTGCCAGTGCCTTGTTTTAGCTGTGCTGATAAACTGCCCGTTTTAAATTGACCGGAACCTTGCTATGTCGATGATGGTGCAGGCGTTAGCGCCCGTTTTTGCGTTGATCATTCTGGGGCATCTGATGCAGCGCTGGCAGTTCCCCGGCGCGGGCTTTTGGCAGCAGGCAGAACGCTTGACCTATTTTGTGCTGTTCCCCGTCATGCTGGTGTTCAAGCTGGGGCAGGCCCGGCTCGATGGGGAGGCCTACAGTGAAATCCTGATGCTGGTGGCGCTGATGCTGGCGGGTATGACCCTGCTGCTGCTGCTGGCCCAGCTGATTGGGCGCTGGCCGGGGCCGGTGTTTTCCTCGGTGTACCAGGGGGGGCTGCGTTTTAACACCTACGTAGCCCTGGCGGCCACCGGCATGTTGCTGGGCGACACCGGGCTGGCCTTGATGGCGGTCTGCGTGGCGGTCATGGTGCCGTTGGTCAATTTGTTTTGTATTGTGATGTTCTCGCTGGCAGTCGGCGATGGCAGTCTGCGGCTGTGGCCCGTCGTTCGGACGATCATCACCAACCCGCTGATCATCGGCTCGTTGATCGGGATTATCTGGAGTTACTTCCGCATCGGCTTTCACCCCATCTTCGCGGGCATTCTGGAGCCCCTGAGTAATCTGGCGCTGCCTCTCGGTTTGATGACCGTCGGGGCAGGGCTGCAGATGAAGGCTCTGAAGGGTGCGTCCGGTGCATTTGTGGTGTCGTCCGCCGCCAAACTGGTGGCGTTTCCGTTGATGACCGCCGGGCTGGTGCTGGCGTTGGGGATTGACGGGATTCTGGCGCAGGTTGCGGTGTTGCTGGCAGCTCTGCCGACTGCGACCTCGGCGTATATTCTGGCCCGCCAGCTGGGTGGTGATGCCCCCCTGATGGCGGGCATCATCAGCGGCCAGACCCTGCTGGCGGTGATCACGCTGCCGTTAGTGCTGGGCTGGCTCTGGTAGGCATTGCAGCACTGCGTCAGCCAGGGATTGTTGAAACTCAAGGTAGCCGGACCGGTCCATCGGGGCCTCGGTTGCCAGCGGATCCCAGGTGCTGATCTTCAGGTCCAGGCCTTCGGTGATCGAGGTCCACCACTGGCGACTGAATTGCGGTTCAATCATCAAGCACACCCGCTCCGCCGCCCGCAGACGCTGCTGCGTCTGCGCGATGTGACGGGCGCCGGGGCTGCGTTCCGGGTTGAGGGTCAGCACGCCCGCCATATGCAGGCCGTAATGCTCGGCAAAGCCCCGGAAGGCGTCGTGGTAGCTGAACAGACTCAACGACTTGGCTGGCGCCAGCGTCTGCAGGAGTTGTGCTTCCTGGTGGCCCAGAGCTTGTTCAAACGCGCGCAGGTTGGCGTCCAGCAGGGCCTGATCCGCATCGGGCCGTGCGCTCAGCGCCCCATGAATCTTCCGGGCCATCACCCGTGCCATGCCCGGGTCCAGCCAGATGTGCGGGTCTTCACCGGCATGATGGTGGTGGTCGTGGTCGTGGTGTCCGGTATCCTGGTGTTCGTCCCCGTCCGTTTGGGCGTCGGTGGGGGCCAGGGTGACAGCTTTATCACGCAACCCGGGCATCGCAAACAGCCTGACCAAAAAGGTTTCCATGTCCGGCCCCACCCAGAAAATCACATCGGCCCCTTCCAGCATTTGCCGCTGGGAAGGGCGCAGCTGGTAGGTGTGCGGGCTGCCACCCGGGGGCACCAGGATTTCTATCTGCGTGTCGGCAGGAGCAATGGCCGCCACGAGCAGGGCAATGGGTTTGATCGAGGTCGCCACTTTAGCCGGGGTAGCGGCATAACCGGAGGCGGCGCCGGCACTCAGAAGCAATAGGCTGAATGCCAGCAGTATACGGCGTAAAATCAACATGGTGTCCAGGTCTCTTAAGGTTCTGTTGGTACGTTATAATATAACAGCTCGGGTCCGGGTAAAAGCGGTTTGTGTTACTGATGTTGCTTATGCGAATTTTGCACCGGGCCGGTATAATGCCCGCCATTACACACACTGGCTGCGGTTGCGCAGCCGTCAACCAGGATGTCCTACATGACCGTACGTACCCGTATTGCGCCGTCACCCACCGGTGATCCCCACGTCGGCACCGCTTATGTCGCGTTATTCAACCTCTGTTTTGCGCGCCAGCACGGCGGTCAGTTTATTCTCAGAATTGAAGACACGGATCAGGCGCGCAGTACGCCGGAATCCGAGCAGGATATTCTCAACGCCCTGCGCTGGCTGGGATTAGAGTGGGACGAGGGGCCGGACGTAGGTGGCCCCCACGGCCCCTACCGCCAGTCGGAGCGCAAAGCCGACTATCGCCAGTACGCCCTGGACCTGGTTGACAAAGGACACGCCTTTTATTGTTTCCGCACCCCGGAAGAGCTGGACGCCATCCGGGAAGAACGCCGGGCCGCCGGTTTGAACACCGGCATCAAGGGCGATCTGGAGTTGCCGGCAGACGAAGTGCAACAGCGGCTGGCCGCAGGCGAGCCCCATGTGATTCGCATGAAGGTCCCCAACGACGGAGTCTGCGTCATTGACGACATGCTGCGGGGCCGTATTGAAATCGATTGGGCACAGGTGGATTGTCAGATTTTGCTGAAATCGGATGGCATGCCCACCTACCATCTGGCCAACGTGGTGGACGATCATCTCATGGGCATTACCCACGTGCTGCGTGGGGAAGAGTGGATCAACTCGGCCCCCAAGCACCAACTGCTGTATGAGTACTTTGGCTGGGACATGCCGGTGTTGTGTCACTTGCCGTTACTGCGCAACCCGGATCGCAGCAAATTGTCCAAGCGCAAGAACCCCACCAGCATCAATTTTTATGAGCGTATGGGCTTTTTGCCGGAAGCGGTGATCAACTATCTGGGTCGCATGGGCTGGTCCATGCCCGATGAGCGTGAAAAGTTTTCGGTCAGTGACATGATTGAACACTTTGATATCCAGCGGGTGTCACTGGGTGGCCCCATCTTTGACATAGAGAAACTGCGCTGGCTGAACGGCCTGTGGTTGCGGGAAGACCTGAGCGACGACGAGTTTGTCAGCCGGTTGCGCGACTGGTGGTTCAACGAACAGGATCTGGCGGCGCTGATCCCCCACATTAAGGGACGTGCGGAAGTGTTCAGCGATGTGGCGCCCATGGCCGCGTTCATGTTCGCGGGCATGTTGCCACTGACGCCGGAGCAGTTTGCGCACAACAAACTGGACGAGGCGCAGGTGAAACGGGTCCTGCAGTTTGCCCTCTGGCGCCTGGAAGCCCAGCGCCACTGGAGCAAGGAAACCATCTTTGCCGATGTGAAAGCGCTGGCCAAGGCGATGGGGCTCAAAATGGGCGAGTTCATGTTCCCCGTGTTTGTGGCCATCGCGGGCACCCCCAACTCCTGGTCGGTGATGGACTCCATGGCCGCGCTGGGGCCGGATATGACCCGCTCACGTTTGCGCCACGCCCTGGAAGTGTTGGGCGGTTTTTCCAAGAAAGAAACCAGGCGGGTGGAAAAAGAATTCGCCGCGCTGGCGCTCGATTGATCGTTTTTCGGTCGAGTTGCTCGCTTTGTGTACGGTTTTGCCATTATATTGAAAAAGTTGAAATAAAGGGTTGACGGCGGGGGGGCGGATCCTTAGTATACGCATCCGTTGGGGGCCATAGCTCAGCTGGGAGAGCGCAACACTGGCAGTGTTGAGGTCAGCGGTTCGATCCCGCTTGGCTCCACCAATTTCTAGTCCCCTTCGTCTAGTGGCCTAGGACTCCGCCCTTTCACGGCGGCAACAGGGGTTCGAACCCCCTAGGGGACGCCAATACGGCTTGTCGGTTTAGTCCACCGGCCAGCCATCAAAAAAACCGCCTTCGGGCGGATTTTTTTGTGTCTGCAATAATTCTGGCGTAAAAAAAGCGGCGGCGCCGCTTGGTCGGAGTTTAACGCTCGGCGATGGCGCCCTTGCCGACGCCCTCATAGGCTTTCACCCGAATACGGTCGTTCGGGTACACGGCCTTGCATTCATCGGCGATGTGCGCGGCGATCAGCTCCACGGTGGTGTCGGTTGTCAGCATGTAAACCCGGTTTTCCGGCAGGGTCAGACTGAACGCGCCCTGATTGGCCTGGTAGTCAAAGCGGATGTAATGCACACCGTCCTCGCCGACAAAGCGGCGGCTGACGTCTTCTTCTGTACCTATGTAAATGTCCCGCCATAGCTGGGCCCACTGTCGTTCCAGTTCAAGGTCGCGATGACCATTGCGGTCAATGCGAATGGGGGAGCGGTGACCGTGGGCGATTCTCTGGCAGTTGCCGTCGTGCTTCTTCAGGCCGTGTACGTAGTGGTAGAAGGCCCCGCTGATTTCCTCCTCCCGCAACTCCAGCTGGATGCCGGTCACGTTGTCGGGCAGTGCGGCTTTCAGTTCCGCGGCGAGCAGGGCGGACACGTCCGAAGTGGTGATGTGGTCGCTGTCGAGCCAGACGACGGCTTGCTGAGGCGAGCTGTGGTGAATGGTGCTGCCATCCTCAAGTTGCCACTCAAAGGTGTCCTGGTGACCTTCCAGACGTGTCAGGCCGGCATACCGGGAAGGTATCAACAGGCAGTGATCGACCTGGTCATCAATCACCCGCTTGATGGTGCGTTTGACGTCACTGAAGTCAAACACCATACCCTGATCATCCAGCTCGCCGCTTAAGATCACATCGGCGATCCAGCTTTCCCCGACCAGGCCCCGCGACGGGTCCAGATAGGCGAAATCGATCACAGTAAGGTTGTCTACAAAAAGGTGGTTCATTGACTGGTTCCGGTTAAAACTGAGCTGAATGGCCCCGGAAGTTTAACAAAAACCAGCTCGGCAAGCAGTAAGGGGATTTGCTAGCCGAATAAACCCGCCAGCCAGGCGACTCCGAACGTGGCGAACCCCAGGCTGATGCCAAGCCCCAGTTTGTAGAGGCGTGAGGCAGCGGCCCGCTGCCGGGATACGTACAGGTCGAGGGTGCGTTGGGCAAGATCTTCGGCCGTCTCCTGGAAGATCGCGTGGGCCTGTTGCAGGGCTTCCGACTGCAGCCTTTGCCAGATTTCCATATCGAGGGTCTGTACCGTGGTGATGTGATCCTTCAGCTCGGACATGTGTTCACGGGTGAACGCACGGCTGGCCGCCAGGTCTTTTTTGATGACCTCGATTTCATCCGCGACGCTGGAATCGACCTCGGTGGACGGGTCGTTCGGCAAGTGCCGGGTAAGCTCGCGCACCAGTGTCGACAGGGATTCAAGTTGTTCCTGGCAGGCCAACTGCAGTTTCTGCCCGGACTCGTCCAGCGCGCGATTGAGGTGCGCAAACTGTTCATCAAACACCGAGTTCAGCAACTCATGCAGGCGATCATTGAGCTGCTCCGCAAGGGTGTGGTCATAGGGTGGCTGGTCGACCGCCGGCGCGGCGCTGCCTGCCGCGGCCGGCATCACCGGCAGTTTGCCTTCCGTGATGTCGCGGGCCAATTGATCGAGGGCCGCGGTCAGGCTGTCAGCGTGCGTCGGTTTGCTCAGGATGCTGTGCACGCCAGTGGCGCGGGCCTCGTCCAGAAAGGGCTGGGCCTTGTGCGAGGTGCACATGATGATGGGAATGTCCGCCGTGTCCGGATCGTTTTTGATGGCCCGGGCCGCTTCCAGGCCATTCATGCCAGGCATCAGGTGATCCAGAAAAATGACGTCGGGGCGGCGCTGCTGAGCCAGAAAACGCAGCGCTTCTTCTGCAGATGCAGCCATGTCGACCGATATATCATGACCTTCCAGCAGTTTGCTCAGTGCGAAGCGGGCTACTTTTGAGTCATCCACCAAAAGTGCGTTCTTGATCGCCATTACATAACCCTTAGCCAGTTGCGGTAATCCTGGGGTGTGCAGCTTTGACCGGGTGACTGTCCGGATGGGCCTGAGCCAAAATAGTAGCGGGTTGTATTGGCGGCAGGGAGCCCAAGTCAGGGATGTTTTGCGGGATTGCTGAACAGGTCACACTTTGTCGGCAAGTTTGTCCTGATTGAGCAGTTCCCAGGAACGCATGTGAACGTCGGCCTCGTACTGGTAGGGAGATTTGAAGGGGGTAAGAATCAGGTCAAATACCAGGAAAAACAGCCCGATTGACAGCCACGCGAGGGTCAGGTTACTGATGGTGGTGGCCTGTACCTCCGGATTGGCATCCAGGAACGACTGCAGCATTGGCATCAGGTTGCCCACCATAACGACGGGGTTAAAGCTGGCAAACACCAGTGGCAGCCAGAACGCCAGGGCCACGGGAAAGAAACCAAATGACCAGAGCAGGCGTCTGAGCAGATAGGCCAGCACCGCGTTCCGGTACTGCTGCTTCAGTTCCGGGGACGTGCGCAGCTGTTTCAGGTAATTCCGGCGCTCGGCCCAGTAGGCCGCGACCTCCGCGGCCGACAGGGTGGCCGAGGTCCGCATCACCGGGGAGGTTGGTTCGGAGGTGGTCGTGGTTGTTTGATCGATCATGGTCAGCAACTATAAACTCCGGTCGGTTGTGCCTGTGTCAGGCTTCGTGAGCATACCCGTGCAGCGGGTGTTAACCTGCATCATAGTTCATACTACGTGCTACCCTACATACCCCTTTATGTGAATGACAGGAAAGTTAAATGACGGCAGTTACAGAAAATGTCACTCATCCGGCGTTCGAGCCGTTGCGCAGTCATCGTATTGATACGCTGAATCTGACGGTTGAAGAGTACCGTCACCGGAAAACCGGCGCCCGCCATCTGCATCTGGCGACCGACAACGATGAGAATGTGTTCTTTGTGGCCTTGCGGACCTTTCCCATGGATTCCACGGGGGTTGCCCACATACTGGAACATACGGCGCTGTGTGGCAGCGAAAAGTACCCGGTGCGCGACCCGTTTTTCATGATGATCCGGCGCTCCCTGAATACCTTCATGAACGCCTTTACCAGCAGTGACTGGACCGCGTACCCGTTCGCCAGCAAGAACCGCAAGGATTTTGATAATCTGTTGGCTGTCTATCTGGATTCGGTGTTTTTCTCCAAGCTGGATCCGCTGGATTTCGCCCAGGAAGGGCACCGGCTTGAATTTGAAACCCCGGACGACCCGCAAACACCGCTGGTCTATCGGGGCGTTGTGTATAACGAGATGAAGGGGGCCATGAGTGCGCCGACCTCCCAGTTGTGGCAGCACCTGTCGAGCTATTTGTTTCCCACCACCACCTACCACCACAACAGCGGTGGTGAGCCCGAACACATCGTTGATCTGAGCTATGACGATCTGGTGGAGTTTTACCGGCACCATTATCATCCGAGTAATGCCATTTTTGCCACCTATGGCAATATCCCGGCCCATGAGCACCATCAGAAATTCGAGCAACTGGCCCTCGGCCGGTTTGAACGGCAGGACATCAGGTTGCCGGTACGGGATGAGAAACGCATGTTTGCACCGATCAGTGTGGAGCAGGCGTATGCCGTTGCGGAGGGTGAGCCCACCACCAGCAAGACCCACATCGTGATGGGCTGGCTGCTGGGCCACAGCTTCGATCTGATGGAGAATCTGGAGGCGCACCTGCTGACCAATGTGCTGATGGAAAACAGCGCCTCGCCACTGATGCATGCGCTGGAAACCAGCGATATCGGTCAGTCGCCTTCGCCCCTGTGCGGGCTGGAAGACTCGAATCGGGAAATGACTCTGGTGTGCGGCATCGAAGGCAGCGAGCCCGACAAACGGCCGGATCTGGAGCGCCTGGTGGAGGGAGTGATTGCCAGGGTGGCCGAGGAGGGCGTCAGCCAGGAGCGTCTCGAGGCCATTCTGCACCAGCTCGAATTGCACCAGCGGGAGATCACCGGTGGCCAGTTCCCTTACGGGCTGCAATTGATCATGAGTTCGATTGCACCCATGGTGCACGGGGGGGATCCGGTCGCTCTGCTCGACCTTGAACCGGTGTTGGCTACCCTGCGGGAAAAAATTGCCGATCCGGACTATGTGCCCGGTTTGTTGCGCCGGATGCTGCTTGATAACCCCCACCGGGTCACACTGGTGCTGCGCCCCGACGAGCAACTTGAGGGGCGCCGGCAGGCGGCCATCCGCGAGGCGCTGGCGGAACGCAAGGCGCAGCTCACTGCGGCACAGCAACAGGCGATTGTGGACCAGGCCGCGGCACTGGCCCGCCGCCAGCAACAACAGGACGACGATTCCATCTTGCCCAAGGTTGATCTGAGCGACGTTCCGCTGCAATTACCGGAACCCGAGGCCCGTCAGGCCCATGATCTGCCGGCCACGCTCTACGCCCAGGGAACCAACGGTCTGGTCTACGAGCAGGTGGTGGTGCCCTTGCCACCCATGACGGACGACGAATTGCTGCTGTTGCCCCTGTACACCGCCTGCCTCACCGAGGTGGGGTGTGGCGAGCTGGATTATCTGCAAATGCAGAATCGCATTTCGGCCGTGTCCGGGGGCATCGCGGCCAGCACGTCGGCCCGTGGGCGGGTTGATGATGTGCAGAATCTGTCGGGGTACCTGTTACTGAACGGCAAGGCGCTGGTGCGCCATCAGGGCGCGTTGGTTGCGTTGCTTGAGGACGTGCTGGCGCATGCCCGTTTTGATGAAACCGGGCGCATCCGGGAGCTGGTGGCGCAAATGCGCGCGCGTCGGGAGCAAGCGGTCACCGGCAGCGGTCATGCGCTGGCAATGAATGCCGCCTCCCAGGGACACAGCGCCGGAGCCTGGCTGGCTTTCCGCTTGGGTGGGCTGGACGCCATCCGGGGAATCAAGGCGCTGGATGATGCCCTGCAGGAACCGGCGGAACTGGCGCGCTTCTGCAAGCGCCTGGCTGATCTGCACGCGCGCATCCAGCAACAGCACCGTCAATACCTGCTGATTGCGGAAGAGGCCGAACTGGATCCCCTGCTGACCCACCTGCAGGCCGCGGAGGCTGGTGCGCTGCCCGAACCGTCCGCTGAGGCCTGGGCGGTGGCGCCGGTCGACTATCAGACCCGCCAGGCCTGGCTGACAACCACCCAGGTCAACTTCTGCGCCAAAGCCTACCCCACGGTTGCGGTGGATCATCCCGATGCGGCGGCCCTGACCGTGCTCGGCGGGTTTTTACGGAACGGGTATCTGCACCGCGCCATCCGGGAGCAAGGCGGTGCCTACGGTGGCGGTGCCGGACAGGACAGCGTCAACGGCAGCTTCCGGTTTTTCTCATACCGGGATCCGCGCTTCGCAGAAACCCTGGACGATTTCGATCAGGCCCTGCAATGGCTGCAGACCACCGACCATGCCCCCCAGGATCTGGAAGAGTCCATTCTCGGGGTGATCGGTCAGCTGGATAAGCCACGGTCCCCGGCCGGGGAAGCCCGCCATGCGTTTCATAACCGCTTGTTTGGCCGTTCAGCAGAGCAGCAGGCCCGGTTCCGCAAACGAGTGCTGGAAGTCACCCTTGACGATCTCAAGCGGGTTGCCACGCACTGGCTGTTGCCTGAGCGCGCCAGCCTGGCGGTGGTGACCAGTCAGGAGAACCGCGCGCTGGCCGAGTCTCTGGGGTTCAGCATCGAAGAGCTGTAACCCAGGTCGTGTTGACAGGGCGTAGCCGCACTCAGCGGTTACGCTCCAGACCGGTCGCCACCATGATGCGGGTGGAAATTTCTTCCACCGAGTAGGCCGTGGTGTTCAGGTAGGGTATACGCTCGCGGCGATACATCAATTCGATTTCTTCAATCTCGTGCATGCATTGATTGATGGAGGCATAGCGCGAGTTGCGGCGCCGTTCGTTGCGGATGGTGGCCAGCCGTTCAGGCTCGATGGTCAGACCGAAAATTTTTTCCTTGTGGGGGCGCAGCACCCCGGGCAACTGCTGGTCCAGCAGATCCTCTTCGGTGATCGGGTAATTCGCCGCTTTGACCCCATATTGCAGGGCGAGGTAGAGACAGGTGGGGGTTTTACCGCTGCGGGAGGCGCCCACCAGAATCAGCTCCGCTTCATGGTATTGCCGGGTGCGGGCGCCATCATCATTGTCCAGGGCAAAGTTGACCGCGTGAATGCGCCGCTCGTAGCTGCTGTCGTTACTGATGGAGTGGGTTTTCCCTACGGTATAGGAGGACGAGGCCTGCAGTTCCTTTTCAAGCGGGTGCAGGAAGGTACCGAAGATATCCACCATGAACCCATTGGCTTGGCTGATGACCGCCCTGATGTCGGAATTGACGATCGTATCGAACACCAGGGGCTTGGCATCGTCCCGATCGGCGGCCGCATTGATACGCTGAACCAATTCGTTCGCCTTGTCGATGTCGTCTACATAAGGCACCGTGATGCGCTCAAAATGAATCTTCTCGAATTGGGTCAGAAGGCTGTGCCCCAAGGCTTCCGCGGTGAGTCCGGTGCCGTCTGAAATGAAAAAAGCAGTACGTTTCATGAACCTCTCCCCCTAGGTAATCCACGAAGGTTACAGTATGATACGGGGCAAGTTCGAGAGTCTGCGCGGTCTTTCGGGGTGACTTGCAGTGGGTCGTGCCGTATTGCCGATGGTCAACTCTTTGATTTTTCGATTCAGGGGAGAGGCGTTTTGGAAGATTACATTATCTGGTTTGAAAACCTGGGAATGTCTGATGTCGACCGGGTCGGGGGGAAAAATGCGTCCCTCGGTGAAATGATCAGTAATCTCGCCAACGCAGGTGTTTCGGTACCCGGCGGTTTTGCAACCACCTCCCACGCCTACCGGGAATTTCTGGCCAAAGACGGACTTGATGAGCGTATTGATACCGCGTTAAACGCTCTGGACATCAACGACGTCAACGAACTGGCCCGGGTTGGTTCCCAGATTCGTCGCTGGGTCACCGAGACCCCCCTGCCGGCGCCATTGGAAACTGCGCTGGAAGAGGCGTACGGCCAACTGAAGAGCGGTAACGACAACATGGCGGTGGCGGTGCGTTCCTCCGCCACCGCCGAAGATCTGCCGGATGCGTCCTTCGCCGGACAGCAGGAGACGTTTCTGAACGTGGTCGGACTGGAGCAGGTCAAAACCGCGGTCAAGGAAGTGTTCGCGTCCTTGTTTAACGACCGGGCCATTTCCTATCGGGTGCACCAGGGGTACGACCACAAAAATGTCGCCCTGTCGGCCGGTATCCAGAAGATGGTGCGCAGCGAGACCGCCGCCAGCGGGGTCATGTTCACCCTGGACACCGAGTCCGGCTTCCGGGATGTGGTGTTCATCACCTCGTCCTACGGGCTGGGCGAAACGGTGGTGCAGGGGGCGGTCAACCCCGATGAGTTTTACGTGCACAAACCTACCTTGTCGGCTGGGCGCCCGGCGGTGTTACGCCGCAATCTGGGCAGCAAGGCCATCAAGATGGTGTACGCCAGCGACGCCGACGCCTTTGTCGAAACCGTCAAAGTGGATCCGGCGGAGCGCAATCGCTTCAGCATCGATGACGCCGAGGTGTCGGAGTTGGCCAAGCAGGCCATGATCATCGAGCAGCATTACGGCCGCGCTATGGATATAGAGTGGGCGAAAGACGGCGACGACGGCCGGATTTATATCGTCCAGGCACGGCCGGAAACCGTCAAAAGCCGTGCGTCGGCCAACGTCATGGAGCGTTACCTGCTGAACGAGCAGGGTACAGTGCTGGTGGAAGGGCGCAGCATCGGTCACAAAATCGGCAGTGGTCCGGTCAAGCTGGTGACCAGCATCAGCGAGATGGACCGGGTCAACCCGGGCGACGTGCTGGTGACCGATATGACCGATCCGGACTGGGAGCCGGTGATGAAACGGGCGTCGGCTATTGTCACCGATCGTGGCGGACGTACCTGTCACGCAGCCATCATCGCCCGGGAACTTGGCATACCGGCGGTTGTAGGTTGCGGTGACGCGACCGAGCGGCTCAAAGAAGGACAGCTGGTGACCGTCTCCTGCGCCGAAGGCGACACCGGTTTAATCTACGACGGCAGTCTGGATTTTGAGCTGAAAGAGAATACCGTCGATTCGATGCCCAACATTCCCTTCCAGATCATGATGAATGTGGGCAACCCGGACCGGGCGTTTGATTTCCAGTCGCTGCCCAATGAGGGCGTTGGTCTGGCCCGGCTGGAGTTCATTATCAACCGGATGATCGGTGTGCACCCCAAGGCACTGCTCAACTTTGACGGCCTGCCGGGGGATGTTCGCCAGGCTGTGGAGAAACGTATTTCCGGTTATCAGTCGCCGGTGGACTTTTACGTTGACAAGCTGGTTGAAGGGATTTCCACCCTGGCCGCGGCGTTTACCCCGAAGAAGGTGATTGTGCGCTTGTCGGATTTCAAGTCCAACGAATACGCCAACCTGATTGGCGGGACCCTGTACGAGCCCGACGAAGAGAATCCCATGCTGGGTTTCCGGGGCGCATCCCGCTATATCTCCGAGACCTTCCGGGACTGCTTCGAACTGGAATGCCGGGCCCTCAAACGCGTCCGGGACGAGATGGGCTTTACCAACGTGGAGATCATGGTGCCGTTCGTGCGCACGGTGGGAGAAGCCAGTCAGGTGGTTGACCTGCTGGCTGAGAATGGTCTGCACCGCGGCGAGAACGGGCTGCGCCTGATCATGATGTGTGAGTTACCGGCCAACGCGCTGTTGGCGGATCAGTTCCTGGAGCATTTTGACGGCTTTTCCATCGGCTCTAACGACCTGACCCAGTTGACCCTGGGACTTGATCGCGATTCCGGCATCATTGCCCACCTGTTTGATGAACGGAACGAGGCCGTGAAAGTGTTGTTGGCGAACGCCATCCAGGCGTGCAAGCGGGCAGGAAAATACGTCGGTATTTGTGGTCAGGGGCCATCGGATCACCCGGATCTGGCCAAGTGGCTGATGGATCAGGGGATTGATTCGGTGTCTCTGAACCCGGATTCAGTGCTCGATACCTGGTTCTTCCTCGCCGACGAAAAAATTGAATGACCCTTTGGGAGGCTTCTCAAGTGCCAGTGGTAACACCTGATTTGTGTGATCAATTCCCGGACGTTGTCGTGGTTGAACCGGGCTTTCGCAATTATGGCGGGGTCAGTGCTTTTGGCGGTGAGGTGGTCACCGTCAAATGTTTCGAAGACAACTCCGTGGTGCGAGCCCAGGTCGGGCTGCCCGGGAAGGGGCGGGTGCTGGTGGTCGACGGTGGTGGTTCCAGGCGGGCGGCCCTGCTGGGCGACATGCTGGCGGCGCAGGCTGCCAGCAATGGCTGGGCCGGCCTGATCATCAACGGCTGCATTCGTGATGTGGACGTTATCGGGCAGACCCAGTTGGGTGTCCAGGCGCTGGGCACCCACCCGCGCAGGACCGAAAAACGCAACCAGGGGGATCTGGATGTGCCGGTGACCTTTGGCGGCGTGACCTTCCGACCGGGGCAGTTCGTGTACGCCGATAACAACGGCATTATCCTGTCGGAGCGGCCGTTAACCGGCACTTAACAGCGGCTTCGATTACCCGGGTCCGTGCTTGACCTTGTTGATAGCCAGACCAAGCACATAGCCGTCGTTGGCGGCGGTGCAGCGCAACACCGTACAGACGGTCTGAAACGGTGAAAACTGATCGCTGGCGGCCGGCAATGAGGTGTGCAGCTCGGTGCCTTCCGCAAACGCGCGGCTGACCTGCAGCTGCATACCGGTGCCACTGAGGTCACGGCATATTCCAGTACGGGTGTAGCCGTGCTTGTCGGTAAGGGTGATCTCGGAGTTGACCCGCATGCGATAAAAGCTGCGTTTTTCGGTATAGTCCTTCATAAATATCGCCGTCGCTCCCTGATGGTTGTTCCTGGAGTATAGACGCTATCGGCGAAATGGTTGATAGCGTCCTCCGGAACCGGGGGCGAGTGGCACGTCACACCCAGTTGTCGCTCTTCTTGGTCGGCTTGAGCCACGGAATCAGGACCGCCAGTAAGATACCCAGCAACACCAGCCCGGCCCCCAGGAGCATGAAATCCGATTCGCTTTTTGCTTCCAGCCGTTCTTTTTCCGCGGACAATACTTCCAGCTCGTTTCTGATCTTCTGGTTTTCCTCCCGCAACTCGCTGTTGCGACGATCCAGATTGAGTGCGTTGGCAGAAATCGACTTGATGTTTCTCAGCTCCTCGCTCAGCGCAGCGTTTTTGCTCTCCAGGTCCTGTTCGCTGGAAGCCAGCTCATTGCGCTCACTTTTGAGAGTGTTGAGTTCTTCCTGCAGGGTTGCCAACTGAGTTTTGGCCCGCTCCAGTTCCTGGGTGGCTTTGGCCAGCCGGTCGCGGGCGATGGGGGTGTTGGTCAGGAACCGGGTGGGTATCCAGCCTTCAATCCCTTCACGGGTCCGTACCTTGCTGTAACCCGATTCGCGGTTGCTGGTGATCAGTTCCACCGGGGTACCGCTGCGCACCCCTTTGTGGAGGATGCGATACTGGAGACCTTCGCCGCTGCGAATCGGCGCAAGTAGGGTGTCGTCAATGTATACGGTTTGCGCATGGAGGCCAGTGCTGGCCATCATGAGCAGCAACAAGCCGGCAAACAGGCGATGTGGAGTCACGAATATTGTTTCCTGATTCGAATGGTAAAACGGCAATTTTGTCACAGATAACCCCGCAATCAAGCAGGGCTTTATTACAATCCGCTCATGGTGGATGGTGCGGTGGTGCTATGGCAATACCGGGTTGAACGGTTTCACCGTTACCGCGCGGTAAACGCCGGCGTCCACGTAGGGATCGGCGTCGGCCCAGGCCTGCGCTTCCTCCAGTGAGTTGAACTCGGCGATCACCAGACTGCCGCTAAAGCCTGCGTCGCCGGGTTCGAGGGTGTCCAATGCAGGGTGGGGGCCGGCAACCAGCAAGCGGCCTTCCTGTTTGAGGTGTTCCAGGCGGGCGATGTGGGCCGGGCGTGCCGATTTGCGCAAGGGCAGGCTGTTGTCCACGTCGTCACTGATAATGGCGTAGTACATTCGAGCTCCTGTTGTTTGATGGTAAGCTATGATACACCTAGTGTTTACACACCGTACTATCATCGAGTAACCGAGTGACTATACCGCAAGCCTTACCTCTGTGTATTGATCTTCATTGTCATTCCACCGCGTCTGACGGAGCCTTGTCGCCCCGGGCGCTGCTGGAACGTGCCAGCGAGATGGGGGTCACCCACCTGGCAGTCACCGACCACGACACCCTGGCGGGGCTCGCCGAGGCCCGCGATGCGGCGCACCAGTTGGGGGTAGCCCTGATCAACGGGGTGGAGCTGTCGTGCGTGTGGCGCAGCCACACCATTCACATTGTCGGTCTCGACTTTGACCACCAGGACGTACGCTTTCTTGCGGCGTTGGACGGTCAGCATGAGAACCGCTGGCGCCGTGCGCGCACCATCGCCGGCAAACTGTCCCGGCGCAACCCCGACGCCTTGCTGGCACTGGCCACGGCCCACGCAGGCGATGATGTACCGGGGCGGCCACACTTCGCCAGGGCATTGGTGGAGCAAGGCGTTGTCAAAGATATCAATCAGGCCTTCAAACGGCATCTGGGGGCTGGTAAGCCCGGCGATGTAAAGGCTTTTTGGCCGGAACTGGATGAGGTGGTCCGCTGGCTGGTGGAGGCCGGCGGCATCGCGGTGCTGGCGCACCCGAAGAAATATCGGCTGACGGCGACGAAATTACGCCAGCTGGTGGCCGATTTCCGGCGCGCGGGAGGGCAGGCACTGGAAGTGTCCACCTCGGGGCAAACGGCAACGGATATGGCCTTTCTGGCGGAACTCTGCAAGAAAGAAAATCTGTGGGCCTCCCAGGGCAGCGACTTCCATTTTCCGGGCGCGGCCTGGAGTGAGCTGGGGCGTATCAGTAAACTGCCAGACGGGCTTGCGCCGGTCTGGCATTATTTTCGCCAACCCATTGCGGCAACCGGCGATCAGTCCGGAGCGTGATACAACAGGTAGAGGTCGGTGAGGGCGTCGGGTATCGCATCGGCCATGGTGGCTGACAACCTGGCGCTGTCCCGCACCTTCTGGAAGTCCTCGTCTTCAAACAGCCCCGACAGGGTCAGCATGGGCACCAGCAGCTCGCCAATCTCCTGTTCGCTGACCGTGAGCCATTCGCTTTCATGTTCCATGAACGCATCAATGAACCCGGCGCACCAGTTTTCCAGGGCGTGCATGGGGTCGCCGTCTTCCGGCTCCGGCAATTGCAGGGGCTGGCCCAGATCGAGTGACCCCGCCAGGTGTTTGCGCAGGCGTTCTACCGCTTGCGCAAACGCGGCAGGAGTGCCGCTGGCGGGCAACTCCTCGACACCGGTGGCCAGCTGAAAAATCTCATCAACTGATTGGGACACCGGGCCTACCACGCTGGCACAGACCACCCCATGCAAGCCAAAGAAATCCAGCGCATCGTCCCCCCAGGGGGCGGCGAACAGAACGTCTTCTAGCGCTTCAATTTCATTGCTGGACAGCATGGTTTAGTTTCCTTCCGCCTTTTTGGCCGCTTCCGCCGCTTTCTGGCGTTTGCGCACTTCCCTCGGGTCGTTATACGCGCGGCCCGGCGTCACCGGCGGCACCGGGGTGGCCGCCTTGGGCTCACTGCCGGCAGGCTTGGTTTTTGGCTTAGGTTCTGCAACAGCTTTGGGCGTGTCGCCGGCGCCGGCATTGGCCGAGGTGTCTGCCTCTTGCTTGGGTGCGGCTTTCGCACCGCCGGATGCCTTGCTCCTGACTGCTTTGGCAGCAGGTTTGGCGGCCGGCTGTTGTTGCGATTCACCTGCGTCCGCTTTGGGCGGGGTTGAAGCCGCTGCAGGCCCTTCAGTGGCGGGTTTGTCTTCCGCCGCTCTCGCGGAGGCCGGTTGCTCCGGTGCGCTGGCCGGTGTCGCCCCGGACTGATCGGTCTTGGGTGCGCGCGCATCGGCTTTCGCCGGTTTGGCGTCGGTCACCTGGCTGTCAGGTTTGCTGTCTGCTTTTTCGGCAGGTTTGGGTTGCGGTGCCTTGGTTGCAGACGCCTTGGTCCCTTCCGACTTGGGTTTGGTCGCCTTGGCTTCAGGGGCCTTGGCGTCAGCGACTTGGGGCTCGACCGGCCTGGCCTCGGTGGCCTTGGGCTGGGCGTCGTCGGTCTTGGCTTCTGTCACCTTGGGCGCCGCTGATTTGGCGTCGGCAGCGGTGGTCTCGGGCGTTTTGGACTCGTTGCGTTTGGACGCCGGCGTCCTGGTTTCGGCAGTCTGGGGCTCGGCCGTTTCAGTTGCAGCGGCTCTCGACTCGGAGGTCTTGGTTCCTGCAGTCTTGGGCTGCGGCGCTTTGGTTTCGGCGGCCCGGGATTCCGGGGCCTTGCTTGCAGCCGCTGCGCTATTCTGAGTTCCGGTTTCGGCAGCCTTTACGGTCGCGGTTTGCTGGGCAGCGGCGGTTTCCTGCACTTGCTCCGGCTGCGTGTCCTTCTGGTGCTTTTCGCTGCGTACCGCTTTGCGATCCGCTGGATTACTGGCCGGTGTGGACGTTGGCGAGCCGTCGCGGTTGCGGGGCCGGCGGGGTTTGCGCCGCCTTTCTTCACTGGTGCTCTGGCCGCTGCCGTTGCCATTGGTGGCCTGCGGCTCGGAGGCCGCCGGGGCTTGTCTCTGGGGCTTTCGTTCCTGACCCCGTTCCTGGCTTCGTTCCTGAGTGCGCGCGGTTGATGCCGTACGGCCTGCTTCGCGGCGGCCGTCATTCGCCTGGTTGCGTCCGCGATTGCGGTTGCCGCCGTTATCGGACCGTGCGGTATCGCGGTTGCTCCGGTTCCGGTTCGGTTCGTCGTCGTTGCGTCTTTGCGGTGTCCGGCGGCTATCGGCGCCACCGCGGTTGTCCGTGCGCGCGTTATCCCGGGCCACGCGGGATTTGCGGCGCTCCTGGCGCTCTTGCGGGCGGCGCTTGTTGGTTGCCGGTTCCGGGCGTTTGGCGCTGGCCGGTGCCGGCTCTTCAGGGCTGAAGAAACTGGAAATCTTGCGCGAGAGTTTGCTGAACAGGCCGCTGTCCGAGGCCGGTTCTGTGCTCTTTGCCGGTGCCGGCGGGCGTGGCGGCGCTACCGGCCGCAAGGATTTGACCGCAGCTTCCTGACGAACCGGCTCGCGGGCGGCAGGGCTGTCAACCGTTTCTTCCTCCCGTGGAGTGTAGCTTTCCGCGACGTCGACACTGGATATCCGTTCGGTGCCGTTTTCGTCGTCACGGACCCGGACAATCTCGTAGTGGGGCGTTTCCAGGTGCGGGGCCGGTACCACCAGGATGGTGACTTCCTGACGGGCTTCGATGTCGGCCAGTTGTTTGCGCTTTTCGTTCAACAGGAAAGTCGCTACGGCGATTGGTACAACCGCATGCACTTCATTGGTCTTATCTTTGGAGGCCTCTTCATAGATGAGGCGCATAATGCTCAGCGCGAGGGATTCAATGCCGCGGATGGTGCCCTGGCCTTCACAGCGGGGGCAGACTTCGCTGCGGGTTTCGCCCAGCGAGGGGCGCAGGCGCTGGCGGGACATTTCCAGCAGACCAAAGCGGGAAATCTTGCCAACCTGAACGCGGGCGCGGTCGATTTCCAGAGCCTCGCGCATCTTCTGCTCGACTTCCCGCTGGTGTTTTGCCGGCGTCATGTCAATAAAGTCGATAACAATCAGTCCGCCCATGTCACGCAGGCGCAACTGACGGGCAATCTCTTCGGCGGCTTCCAGGTTGGTCTGCAGAGCCGTCTCTTCGATGTCCTGGCCTTTGGTGGCGCGGGACGAGTTGATGTCGATAGACACCAGGGCTTCCGTCGGGTCGATCACGATGGAGCCGCCGGAAGGCAGTTTGACTTCGCGTTGGAACGCCGTTTCGATCTGGCCTTCGATCTGATAGCGGCTGAACAGGGGGATTTCATCCTTGTACAGCTTGATCTTGTTTTCGAAGGACGGCATCACGGCGCGTACAAAGTTCAGTACGTCTTCATGCACATTGGCTGCGTCAATTAGCACTTCGCCGATATCCTGCCGCAGGTAGTCACGCACGGCACGGATGATAACGTTACTTTCCTGATGAATCAGGAAGGGCGCTTTACGTTCGCCGGCGGCCTGGGTAATGGCTTCCCAGAACTGCACCAGGTAGTCCAGATCCCATTGCAGCTCTTCGGAAGTGCGGCCAATCCCGGCGGTGCGTACAATGATGCCCATGTTCTTGGGCACATTTACGTTGCTCATTGCCTCGCGCAGTTGGGCGCGCTCTTCCCCTTCGATACGGCGGGAAATACCACCGGCCCGGGCATTGTTGGGCATCAGTACCAGATAGCGTCCAGCCAGGGAGACAAAGGTGGTCAGGGCTGCGCCTTTGTTGCCGCGCTCTTCCTTGTCAACCTGAACGATTATTTCCTGACCTTCGGAAACCACCTCTTTGATGTTGATCTTGCCTTCGATCTGGCCGGGTGACTTCTTGAAGTATTCTTTGGAAATTTCTTTTAAGGGAAGGAATCCGTGGCGGTCGGCGCCGAAATCGACAAACGCAGCTTCGAGACTGGGTTCAACGCGGGTTATACGTCCTTTATAGATGTTGGCCTTCTTCTGCTCGCGGGAGCTGGATTCGATGTCGAGATCAAAAAGGCGTTGGCCATCAACTAATGCAACGCGCAACTCTTCGGGGTGAGTTGCATTTATCAGCATTCTTTTCATGGAAAGAATTGTTTCCTGTCGTTTAAGTGGGACAGAAAACCGCAGACGAAACAGTGCGAAGTAAAACTTGCGTACTTTCAGCGAACACGCTGACAGTCAGACGAATCAGATCGGGGCGCTATGAGGCTCCGCTCGGCTGAAATAAACCGTAGGCGCTCCGGCTGTCCTGAGACGGCGGGTGACCTTGCAGATTTGGTGTCTGTTGGCGCATGTCATCCAAATTCAAGTTCATACGGGTGCCTGGGTCTCACGTCATATCCGTGTTCTGGACGGCCCGGCCCTGCATGCTGGTAAAGATTCTTCGCGATGTTGCCCGTCGGTTTTCCGTACGGTTGCCATCTGGTTCCGGTGTATGTGCGCCATCGTACATCAGATGTGCAGGGTACTTCCGGAAGCTGTTTTGCGCGCCTCGGGCAGATACGATTGGCCCGTTGGCGTTCAAACTCTTTAATAGTATCGGTATACTTCTACCGCTCCGGCGGTTGGCAGTATTGCCAGGCCGTAGACAAACGGTAGAACTCGTCGGAATATAACAGCATTCTTCAAGCCCATCAATCCACCAGTCCTGTCTTGTTGCAAAGGGTCTCATGGCTTCAGCTCGTAAACGTACACCTCCAGGCCCGCAAGCGGAGTCAACGTCACCCGCCGGGCGCTCCGGCGCGGGCGCAGCGACGGAGGTCCGCAGCGAAATTCGCTGGGTAACCATCACCGACGACAATCACGGTCAGCGGGTCGACAATTTTTTACTGGCACAGCTCAGGGGTGTTCCCAAAAGCGTGGTCTATCGCATTGTTCGCAAGGGCGAAGTGCGCGTTAATAAAGGGCGGGTGCGCCCCGATACGCGTCTCAACGCCGGGGATCAGGTGCGGATTCCCCCGGTCGCCCGGAAGGCCCGGCCGGCCGGGGTCGTGCCCGGTACCCGTGTGCAGGGGGTGATGGAAGGCGCGGTGGTGTTCGAGAATGAGCACATGCTGGTGGTGAATAAGCCAGCGGGCATTGCTGTGCACGGTGGCAGCGGGCTGAGTTTCGGGTTGATTGAAGTTTTGCGGGCGGCCCGGCCCCAGACGCATTTTTTGGAATTGGTGCACCGGCTGGACCGGGACACGTCCGGGCTGGTCATGATTGCGAAAAAATCGCTCGGCCTTGCGTTTTTTGCAGGATGAATTACGGCAAAGGCGCGTGCGCAAGCATTACCATGCCCTGGTGGCGGGGCAGTGGCCCGCCAGTGTGGATCGGGTCACCGCGCCCTTGTTGCGCTACGAATTGCAGTCGGGGGAGCGGCGGGTGAAAGTGGATGAAGCCGGCAAGGAGTCCCTCACTCTGTATCGGGTGCTCGGTGTTTACCAGGGGTATTCATTGGTGCAGGCCTCTCCGGTTACCGGGCGCACGCATCAGATTCGGGTCCACTGTGCCTTTGCCGGGCATCCCATTGCCGGCGACGATAAATACATGGACAGCTCCAGTTTCAAGGCATTCCGGGCGGTGGGCGGCGAGCGGTTGATGCTGCATGCTCAGGCGCTGGAATTCCGTTTGCCCGCCAGTGGCGATCCGGTACGGCTGGAGGCGCCGTACGATGACGCCTTCGCGTCGCTCCTGAACAGGCTGGGCGGGCGCAAGGGTGCAGGGTAATAGCAGTAACCAGATTCGGTAGCTCCGGGAGGGCGCATGAGTCAGAAAGTTGTGATCTTTGATTGGGACGGAACCTTGGTGGATTCGGTGGACCACATTACCGACAGCCTGCATCAGGCGGCGACCGAGTTGGGCTTTCCGGCGCTGGAGCGGAGTGCCTACCGGGACATCATCGGGTTGGGGATGATGGAGGCGCTGGAGGTGTTGTATCCGGGGCTCAGTGCGGAGGAGAGGGAGGGGATCCGGGACGGGTACGCCCGTTATTTCTTCGCGCAACTGACCACACCACAAAACGTGTTTGCCGGGATTCATGATTTGCTCACGGATTTGCGCGCCGCCGGACGCGATTGTGCGGTGGCGACGGGGAAGAGCCGTCGTGGTCTGGACGCTGCGCTGATCAGCAGCGAGCTGGGGGCGCACTTTGGCGTGACCCGGTGTGCGGATGAGACCCGCTCAAAGCCCGATCCGACGATGCTGGTTGAAATTCTCGACTTTTACCAGGTGGGTCCGGAGGATGCGGTCATGATTGGTGATACCCGTTACGACCTGGAGATGGCGCAGCGTCTGGGGATGCCGTCTATCGGGGTGGAGTCGGGGGGTGCATTGCCGCGACATTCTCGGGCAGTACGCGCCCCGGGCGGTGGTCAACAGTGTGGCGGATCTGCGCCAGGCACTGGCGCTTTAATTGCAGCCCGACAGGCAGCTGCGAACAAACGGAAACAGGAAGGTTACATGTCAGAGTGGGAGCCACAGGGCAAAGCCGGATGGGGCACGCCAGCCAAGGGTGTATCGAAAGAGGCCGGGCACGAACGGGACTGGAAGCTGATCGAGAAGCTGGTGTTGTCGGTGCAGGCGGAACAGCGCAAAAGCCGGCGCTGGGGGATTTTTTTCAAGCTGATGGGGTTTGCCTATCTGTTTGTCCTGCTGTACCTGTTCGTGCTGCCCACGCTGGACAGCTTCGGCACCGTGGTGGGGGATCATACTGCGGTTGTGGAGGTCAGTGGCGAGATTTCCGCCGAGGAGTATGCCAGCGCCGATAGCATTGTCGGCGCCTTGCGGGAGGCGTTTGCAGAGCCTGCCGCCAAGGCCGTGGTTCTGCGCATCAATAGTCCGGGGGGCAGTCCGGTTCAGGCGGGTTATGTGTACGATGAAATCGTTCGCTTGCGGGCCGAGTACCCCGACAAGAAAGTGTACGCGGTGATTGCCGACATAGGCGCGTCCGGCGCTTATTACATCGCCGCTGCGGCGGATGAAATATACGCCGACAAGGCCAGTCTGGTGGGCTCAATCGGCGTGGTCGGTGGCGGCTTCGGGTTCACCGGCGCGCTGGACAAGCTCGGCATTGAGCGCCGGCTGTATACCGCCGGCGAGAACAAGGGGTTCCTGGATCCCTTCTCGCCCGAGCGGGCGGACGAGGTGGCTTTCTGGGAGCAGGTGCTGGCGACCACGCATCAGCAGTTTATTGATCAGGTCCGCAAGGGGCGCGGGGACCGCCTGGCCGAGGACGAGCGGGTGTTTTCAGGGTTGATCTGGACCGGCGAGCAGGCGCTGGAGCTGGGTCTGGTAGACGGTCTCGGCAGTACTTCCTATGTAGCGCGCAACATTGTCGGTCAGGAAAATCTTATAGACTACAGTCGCGGCGTTTCCCCGTTCCGGGAGTTGATCGACCGCCTGGGGGTGTCCGTGGGGGCCGGTATTGCCCGCAGCGTGTTTCAGTCGCGGCTGGAGTTGCGGTAAGCCTGTTCCAACACGTCGTACTTCCAGTTCGACAGCAGGCTGGTAAGGGCAATCAGCGGGAGGCCGATGAGGCTGTTGGGGTCGCGGCCTTGCAGGGCCGCAAAGAGGGCGATGCCCAGACCTTCCATTTTGAAACTGCCGGCGCAGTCGTAGGGTTGCTCGGTTCTCAGGTACCGCTCAATGGCCTGTGGTGTCAGCTCGCGGAAGTGCACCTCGAAGGGTTCGCAGTGGCGCACGCATACGCCGGTTGCCGCGTCCAGCAGCGCCAGGCCGGTATGGAAGGTCACGCATTGGCCGCTGCAGCGACTGAGTTGCTCGACCGCGCGACGGTGGGTGCCCGGTTTGCTCAGCAAGCTGCCATCGCTCAGGGTGGCCACCTGGTCCGAGCCGATGATCCAGTGATCAGGGAAACGCTCGGTCAGGGCGCGGGCCTTTGCTTGTGCCAGACGCATGGTCAGCGTCTGCGCGGGTTCGTTCGGTCGGGGGGTTTCGTCGATATCGGGAGACGCATGCACAAACGGCAGCCCCAGAGTTTCGAGCAGTCGGCGCCGGTATTTGGAGGAGGAGGCGAGGACAAGTCGGGGGGTTGGCATGCAGCGGCTCCTGTGCAGAGGGGGAATGGAGAAATACCCGTGTAAAGATACGGATTCAGCAACAATTGCGGACAAAACGCAACGAAATCTTTGACAGGGGCGTGTCCGCCCCCTAAAATTGCGCGCTTATGTCAAACACCGAGTTACCAAAGACCGTCGATCCCTACCGGCTCGCGGCCCAAAGCGTCATTGTGGACGGGGAACTCCCTGTGCATAAAATGCGCCGGTTTTATGAAAGCATCCTGGGGGCTGCGGAACAGGAGAGCTGTCAGGTGCGTTTGTCATTCTACATGGATGACATGCGTCGGCGACTGGTGTCGGGTGAGCTGAAAACCAGTGTGACCCTGCAGTGTCAGCGTTGTCTGACGCCGATGACTGCGGAGTTGGCGTCAAGCTTCACGCTGGGGCTGGTCACCACGGATGAGCAGGCCCAGAATTTACCACGGGAACTCGAGCCGTTTTTGACAGATGAGTTTAGCGCAGATTTGTGGACGCTGGTGGAGGACGAACTCTTGCTTGTGCTGCCACCATTTCCGCTACACGACCGCAGTGAGTGCCCCGCAAGGGAGCAGCTGGAAGCGTTTGAGCCGGGCGAAACAGAGCCTGAGCCCGAAGAGCAGCAGCGGGAAAACCCATTCAGTGTTCTTGCGAACCTGAAGAAGAAGCATTAATCACGCAGGCGTCGGTGTGGCCTTCACAAGCGAAACCGGCAAGCCGCTTATACAAACGCACGTTCTTTGGGAACGTTAGTTTTACAGGTCAGGAGAGTAATCATGGCTGTACAGAAAAACCGAAAAACCCGCTCAAAGCGCGGTATGCGTCGTGCCCACGACTCATTGACTGCTGCAACCCTGTCAGTCGATTCCACTACCGGTGAAGTTCATCGTCGTCACCACGTGTCGCCAGATGGTTTCTACCGTGGCAAGCAGGTCATCGAAGCACGCGACGAGTAATTTTTGCTGCTGAGGTCGTGCTCATGTCGGATGCGCCAGGGGTGAACTCAATCACCATTGCCGTTGACGCTATGAGCGGGGACCGCGGTCCGGCCGTCGTGGTCTGCGCGGCTCTTGCGGCGGTTAAAGAAAACAAAGCCTTGAGTATCATTCTGGTGGGATTCCGGCGTGAACTCGAGGCTTTGTTGTCTTCCGGGCACCCGCGGGTTTCCGTGGTGGAAGCGGCCGATGTGGTGCGCATGAGCGAGCGGCCGTCCCACGCGCTGCGTCACAAGCAAAACTCGTCCATGGCGGTGACCTTGCGGCTGGTGCGGGATGGTAAGGCTCAAGGGTGCGTCAGTGCCGGAAACACCGGCGCCCTGATGGCCTTCGGTCGTTCGACCATCCGCATGTATCCGGGTATTGAGCGTCCGGCGATCACCAAGTTGATCCCCTCCCTGCGGGGCCACTGTCACGTTCTGGATCTGGGCGCCAATGTGGATGCCAGCGCCGAAAACCTGTATCAGTATGCGCTGATGGGTTCGCTGATGGCGACCGCGGTCAGTAACCTTGCTGAGCCGAGGGTGGCGCTGCTGAACGTGGGTGAGGAAGAGATCAAGGGTAATGAGCAGGTGAGGCTCGCTTCCCACCTGCTGGCGCAGAGCGACACCATTAATTACATCGGGTATGTCGAGGGCAGTGATCTGTTCGCCGATGTTGCCGATGTGGTGGTTTGTGATGGTTTTGTCGGCAACATTGCGCTCAAAACCGGCGAAGGGGTTGCCGGATTGCTGATCGAGGTGCTCGACAAGGCTTTCTCCAAAAGTGTGTACGGTCGCCTCGTTGGCTGGCTGGCGAGGCCGGTGCTCAGCCGGGTGTTGCGGCAGGTGGATCCCTCCCGGCATAACGGTGCCAGTTTTTTGGGTTTGCAGGGTGTGGTAATCAAGAGTCACGGCAACGCCAATGAGCGTGCCATGCTGGCGGCCATCCGGCAGGCTGTGCTTGAGGTCCAGCTGGAAGTGCCCAGCCGCATTAACGAGCGTCTGGACGATTTAATGGTCTGACAAGCTTGGCGCTGCACGATTTTCGGCCTACCTTGTACTATTGGCTAATCTTCAATAATACACAATCACGGTAAGATTCCCGCTATGAAATCAGCCTTTATATTCCCCGGACAAGGTTCGCAGTCTGTTGGCATGCTCAGTGGTGCTGCAGGTAACTGGCCTATTGTCGAACAAACATTTGCGGAAGCCTCGGACCTGCTCGGCTTCGATCTTTGGAAACTATGTCAGCAGGGTCCGGCTGAAGAACTGAATCAGACGGCCGTCACCCAGCCCGCGCTGCTCACCGCCAGTGTCGCCCTGTGGCGCGAATGGTTCGTGGCCGGCGGCGAGGCGCCGCAATTTCTCGCCGGTCACAGTCTGGGCGAATACAGTGCCCTGGTGGCCGCCGAAAGCCTGAACTTTTTTGATGCGGTCAAACTGGTACGTTTGCGCGGTGAGTTGATGCAGTCGGCAGTGCCCAAGGGCGTTGGCCGCATGGCCGCTATTCTGGGGCTGGACGACGCCGCGGTCATTGCCGCCTGTGCGGAAGCCTCCGGGACTGAAGTCGCCGCCGCCGCCAACTTCAATGCCCCGGGTCAGGTGGTCATTGCCGGCAATACCGCCGCGGTCGACCGGGCCATCGAGCTGTGCAAGGAGCGGGGTGCCCGCAAGGCCATACCGCTTCCGGTCAGCGTGCCCTCGCATTGTGCGTTGATGACCGGGGCTGCCGAAGAATTGGCGGAAGCCCTGAACGAAGTCACCTTCAATGACGCAGTCATTCCGGTGGTGCAGAACGTGACGGCCACCGCCGAGCAGGATCGTGACGTCATCAAGGCGAATCTGGTGCGCCAGTTATACTCGCCGGTGCTGTGGACGGACTGTGTCAAGACGCTGATTGCAAACGATGTACAGGTTGCGGTCGAGTGCGGTTCCGGCAATGTGCTGGCGGGACTGATCAAGCGCATCGAGCGCGGTTTGCCGGTACACACGATTGAAACCCAGGAGGCCCTCGCGGCGGCTGTAGCTGATGTCAAGGCTTCCTGATCTCCGATTGCAGGTATGGGAGTGATTCATGTCACTTGAGGGTAAAGTTGCGCTGGTAACCGGTGCAACCCGTGGAATTGGCAAAGCCATCGCACGTGCGCTGGCGGAACAGGGCGCTCAGGTGGTTGGAACAGCAACCAGCGAAGCGGGGGCCCAGAGCATTTCAGACGATTTCAGCAGCGCCGGGCTTAACGGCTTCGGCATCGTAATGAACGTGTCTGATCCCGAGAGCATCGAGCAAGGTCTGAAGCAGATCGCAGAGCAGGCAGGTGTGTTGACGATTCTGGTCAATAACGCCGGAATCACTCGCGACAACCTGCTGATGCGGCTGAAAGAGGACGACTGGTCGAGCGTTATCGAGACCAACCTGGCCAGCGTCTATCGCCTCAGCAAGGCGGTGCTGCGGGGTATGGCGAAGGCTCGCTGGGGGCGCATTATTAACGTCAGTTCCGTGGTGGCGGGCATGGGGAATCCCGGTCAGGCCAACTACTGTGCGGCCAAGGCCGGCGTGGAGGGCTTTACCCGCAGCCTGGCAAAAGAAATGTCCAATCGTGGCATTACCGCCAACTGTGTTGCGCCAGGGTTCATCGATACGGATATGACCAAACAACTGGACGACAAGCAGCGCGAGGCGATGACCGAGATCATCCCCGCGGGTCGTTTGGGGGAGCCAGAAGAAGTCGCAGCGGTGGTGGCGTTCCTGGCCTCTGATGCTGCCGCTTACGTGACGGGTGACACCATCAACGTGAACGGTGGAATGTACATGGGGTAACCCTTTCGGGGCAAGAAGGCAAGCCTTTTCCCGGCAAGTTCTTAGACCGTCTGCGGCTTGTTTGCCGCTAGACTTTAAACTAAACTGGCAATCCCAAAATTGCTTGGTTAATACGAAAGTGAGGAAATTATGAGTACAGTTGAAGAGCGCGTAAAGAAGATCGTGTGTGAGCAGTTGGGCGTTAAAGAGTCCGAAGTTCAGAATTCATCTTCTTTTGTAGAGGACCTTGGCGCTGACTCACTGGACACCGTTGAGCTGGTCATGGCGCTGGAAGAAGAGTTCGAAACCGAGATTCCTGACGAAGAAGCAGAGAAGCTGGCCAGTGTTCAGAACGCGATCGACTACATCGTCGCAAATAGCTGATACTTCAGACTGAATTTTTGCCAAGCAAAAGCCGTCCCGCGATCTGATCCCGGACGGCTTTTTTGTTGGCGTTTATCAGGTGGTGCAACCAACCAGAATCCAGATGGGGTGCGTTATGGCGAAACGGCGTGTGGTAATTACCGGGCTGGGGATGCTCAGCCCGTTGGGCAACGATACCGACTCATCCTGGGCAGCAGTCAAGGCGGGGCGCAGCGGTATCGGCCCCATTGACCGGTTCGATGCGACCGCCTACAACACCCGCATCGGTGGCGCCGTGCGCAACCTCGATCTGGAGCGGTACCTGCCGGCGAAGGATGCGCGTAAAACAGACGCCTTCATCCACTACGGCCTGATCGCCGCCCAGCAAGCCGTCGCGGACAGTGGCCTGGAGCAGGCAAGTCAACTGGATAAGGATCGCGTTGGCGTGGCCATCGGGTCCGGCATTGGCGGGTTGGAGTTCATCGAAAAGAGCGTTGTGGCGTTGCACGAGGGCGGCCCCCGTAAAGTTTCGCCGTTTTTTGTGCCCGCTTCGGTCATCAACATGGTTTCCGGTAACGTGGCCATCAGGTTCGGTTTTCAGGGGCCCAATATTGCCATTGCAACCGCCTGCACCACCGGCACCCACAACATCGGGTACGCCGCCCGCACCATCGCCTACGGCGACGCCGATGTGATGCTGGCTGGTGGTGCCGAAATGGCCACCACCCGCACCGGTATTGCGGCGTTTTCGGCCGCCCGGGCACTGTCGACCCGAAATGACGAGCCACAGCAGGCCAGTCGCCCCTGGGATCGGGACCGGGACGGTTTCGTTCTCAGCGATGGTGCCGGTGTGCTGGTGCTGGAAGAATTGACCCATGCCCGGCAACGTGGGGCGCCAATTTATGGTGAAGTCATCGGTTTTGGCATGAGTGACGACGCCCACCACATCACCTCGCCATCCGGTGTGGGTGCCGCCAAATCAATGGCCAATGCGATTCGTGATGCCGCTATTCAGCCCGCCGACATTGACTACATCAACGCCCATGGCACCTCGACCCAGGCGGGGGATGTCATGGAGGTGGAGGCGGTGAAACAGGTGTTTGGTGACCATGCCTACCAGTTGGCCATGAGCAGCACCAAATCCATGACCGGGCATTTGCTCGGGGCGGCGGGGGCGGTGGAAGCGATCTTTTGTCTGCTGGCCTTGCAGGAGGGGGTGCTGCCGCCCACCATCAATCTGGATCACCCGGACACGGGTTGTGACCTCGACTTTGTGGCCCACACCAGTCGCACGGCAGCCATCAACGTGGCACTGTCCAATTCCTTCGGCTTTGGTGGTACCAACGGCACCCTGATCTTCCGCCGGTT
Organism: Marinobacter sp. X15-166B; assembly: GCF_001752365.1. Lineage (GTDB taxonomy): Bacteria > Pseudomonadota > Gammaproteobacteria > Pseudomonadales > Oleiphilaceae > Marinobacter. Next base: position 2,616,841 of record NZ_MEIY01000001.1, read on the forward strand.
CGGGGAGTGAGGCTGCCGTGGCACAGTTGATCTGGTCCGAGCAGAACGGGGTGCCGGCGAGTGATCGCGGCCTGGCCTACGGGGATGGGTTGTTTGAGACCATCCGTGTCTGTGCGCAGCAACCCTTGTTGCTCGACCGCCACGTGCGCCGGATGCAGGAAGGAGCGCGTCGCCTCGGCATCCCCGTCGGTGGTGATCTGTTGCACGCGGCGGTAGCCAGGGCCCTGGACCGCTATGCCCGGGAAGGGGAGTGGATCCTGAAGCTGATCCTGACCCGCGGCAGCGGCGGTCGGGGGTATGGCGTCCCGGTGGTTGCTGCCCCGCGGCTGATCCTGTCCGCCCATCCCAAGCCGGCCGTGCCCGGCCGGGAGGGGGTGTCCGCGGCCCTGTCCCCCAGCCAGGTTCATGTGTCCCCGCAGCTTGCCGGTCTGAAGACCCTCAACCGTCTGGATCAGGTGATGGCCACTTTGACCCATCCCCGGGGGGTGTATGAATCCATTCTGACCGACGGGGCAGGGCGGCTGGTGGAAGGAACCAGAACCAATCTGCTGCTCGATCTGGGCTCTGTCTGGGTAACTCCTCCGCAGGCGCAACTGGCGGTGCGCGGGGTAATGCTCGCGGCCGTGAGCGATGCTCTGGACCGCGCGGGGGAGCGCGTTCGCGAACGGCCGGTCAGCCTTGCCCACCTGCGGAGCCCGGTGTGTCAGGGGCTTTATCTGCTCAACAGTGTGATCGGGGCCGTGCCGGTGCGCAATATCGGCTGTTTTGAATTGCCATTGACTGATCGGCTTGCGACAATCTGCCCCCTTGAAACAATTGGGAAATCATCAGCTTGATGCGCACTCTTTTTTTAACGGTAATCGGTTTGGTGGTGTTGGCGGGTGCTGGCACCGGCTTGTGGGTCTGGCAGGGGTTGCAGACACTGGATCAGCCCCGGACCCTGGCTGCACCGGTACTGTTTGATGTCCCGCCTGGGTCCGGGTTGAGTCGGGTGGCCGGAGAGATGGAGGCGCTGGGGCTGATTGAGCGCAGTCTGTGGCTGAGGCTTTATGGCCGGCTGCACCCTGAACAGGCCCGCATCAAGGCCGGAGAATACGAGCTGACCAGTGGTATGACCGCCAAAGACATGCTCGCCAGCATGGTAGCCGGCGAGGTGAAGCACTGGGTGATCCGTTTCATCGAAGGCTGGACCTTCAAGGATGTGCGCGCCGCGCTTGCCAGCAACGAGCGGCTCCGGCAGACCACCGTCGACTGGAGCGACGCCCGGATCATGGAGGCCTTGGGAGCCCACGGGCAACATCCGGAAGGGTTGTTTTTCCCCGATACCTATCTGTTTACCAGCAAAGACAGCGATCTGGATCTGCTGCGGCGCTCGTTCGCGCGCATGGAACAGGTGCTCGCCGAGGAGTGGGCCAACAAATCCCCGGACGCTCCCTACAAAACGCCCTATGAAGCCTTGATCATGGCGTCGATTATCGAGCGGGAAACCGGCGTGCCCCACGAACGCGGGGAAATTGCCGGTGTATTTGTAAGGCGCTTGCAAAAAGGGATGCGCTTGCAGACCGACCCCACCGTCATTTACGGTATGGGAGACGCGTACAAGGGGCGCATAACGCGCCAGGATCTGCGCACCCCTACGCCTTATAACACCTACACGATCAGCGGCTTGCCGCCCACACCGATTGCGCTGTCGGGCCGCGAGGCTATCCATGCAGCGCTGCATCCGGCGGACGGCAACAGCCTGTATTTTGTCGCCCGGGGTGACGGGTCCCACAAGTTTTCACGCACCCTGCGCGAACACCAGCGCGCCGTGCGCGAGTTCCAGCTGAACCGCCGCGCCGATTACCGTTCATCGCCGGCGGCGCCGGTGACCACCGAAGGAGGGACACAGTGACCCGCGGGCAGTTTATTACCTTCGAAGGCACCGAGGGAGTGGGCAAGAGCACCCAGATCGCCCGGGCCGCAGCAGCCCTGCAAGCCCGCGGTGTCAGCGTGCTGGTGACCCGGGAACCGGGCGGCACGCCCATGGCTGAGGCGATACGGGCCCTGTTGCTGGAACCCCGCGATGAGCCGGTGCATGAGCTGACCGAACTGCTGCTTATGTTTGCCGCCCGCGCGCAGCATCTGCACACCCGCATCCTGCCTGCTCTGGATGCCGGGCAATGGGTGCTGTGCGACCGCTTCACCGATGCCACCTTTGCGTATCAGGGTGGGGGGCGTGGGGTAAGCCGGGAGCGCATTGCGGTTCTGGAGCAGTTGGTTCAGGACGATGTCCGTCCGGACCAGGTGTTCTTGCTGGACGCCCCCGTCGAGACCGGAATGGCGCGGGCCAGAAGCCGCGGCGCATTGGATCGGTTTGAACAAGAAGCAGTGACGTTTTTCCAGCGGGTACGGGAGTGTTATCGTGTGCGCGCTGCATTGCAGCCCGACCGCTACCAACTCATTGACGCCGCCCGACCCCTGGAGCAGGTGGCTGCGGATATCCGCCGACACCTGCACGCCATGCTGGATCGTCGCTAACTCCTGTCGCGGTATTCCTCTTTCTGAAAACACCCATCCGCGCCGGCGGGAAATTCTTCCGTCGGCCCGGCGCGGTCTATTTTTTTTCCTTCATCCCCTTCGCGCCCCGACCTTAAAAACTCCAATAAAACTCTGTTTTATGGAGGTAAAACCCAGGTTTTGGGTCTATCTTTAGGGGAACTGTGCATACCCCCTCACTCTGATCACGCGTCAGGAGGCACGCCATGTTCAAGGCAAGCAAGGTACTGGAGCCCGCGTTTCAGGAACAGTCGCGGCCGTTCTTCTGGCAGGCCATTACCGGCAACTACGCTGTCGATGAGGCGGCCTACCTCCAGGAACTGATACCCCTGGCCCAGAGTGACCCGACAGAGTTGCGTGAGGTGACGGACACCGCCACCCGGTTGATCCGGCAGGTACGCAAACAGGACGACTCGGTGCACATGGTGGACGCGCTCTTGCAGGAATACAGCCTCGACACCCAGGAGGGGATCCTGCTGATGTGTCTGGCTGAAGCTTTGATGCGGATTCCCGATAAACAGACAGCAGACGCATTGATTCACGACAAGATGTCGGTGGCGGATTGGCAAAAGCACGTGGGACGCAGTGAATCAACCCTGGTGAATGCTTCCACCTGGGGACTGTTATTGACCGGCCATGTGGTACAGATGGACCGGCGTCTGGACGGTTCGCCGTCCAGCGTCTGGAAACGTCTGGTCAAACGCAGTGGCGAGCCGGTGATTCGCAGTGCCATGTACCGGGCGATGGGTATCATGGGGAAGCAGTTTGTGCTCGGTCGGGATATCGGGGAGGCGCTTAAAAACGGCAACGACTACCGTAAAAAAGGTTACACCTATTCTTACGATATGCTTGGCGAGGCAGCGATGACCGCAGACGATGCCCGCCGCTACCTCAAGGACTACGTGCACGCCATCAACGCCGTGGGCGGGGACACGTTTCCCGCCACAGACGCCCCGGCGCCTTCAATCTCCATCAAACTGTCCGCGTTGCACCCCCGGTATGAGGTGGCACAGGAAGAGCGGGTGCTGGCAGAGTTGTACGAGACCCTGATCGGCTTGATGAAGACGGCCCGGGCGCAAGGTGTCGCCATCACCATCGACGCTGAAGAAATGGACCGGCTCGAGCTGTCGTTACGGCTGTTTGAAAAAATCTATACATCCTCCGCAGTACAGGGGTGGGGCGGGCTGGGTCTGGTGGTCCAGGCCTATTCCAAACGCGCCTTGCCGGTGCTTTGCTGGCTGAACAAGCTGGCTCGTGAACAGGGCGATGAAATTCCTGTCCGGTTGGTGAAAGGCGCCTACTGGGATACCGAGATCAAAATCTGTCAGCAACTGGGTGTGGACGGCTACCCGGTCTTTACGCGCAAGGAAGCCACGGACACTTCCTATCTGGCCTGTTTGCGATTTCTGCTCAGTGATTACACCCGCGGTGCCCTGTATCCGCAGCTCGCCAGTCACAACGCCCACACGGTGGCGTCGGCGCTGGCGATGGCCAACAACAACCCCCGCAAACTGGAGTTCCAGCGTCTGCACGGCATGGGGGATGCGTTGTATAACACGGTGTTGCAGCAATACGATTACCCGGTGCGCATCTATGCGCCGGTGGGCGCCCACAAGGATCTGCTGCCGTATCTGGTGCGGCGGTTGCTGGAGAACGGTGCCAACTCGTCGTTCGTCCATCGGCTGGTCGATGCGGCGACGCCGGTGGAGGATCTGGTGCGCAACCCGGTCAAGGAGCTGCTGAATTACCCCACGCTCCCCAACGAGCGCATTCCCCTGCCGTCCAATATCTACGGCACCGCGCGCAAAAACTCCCGGGGGATGAATATTCATGTGGACGCGGATCTGGATCCCCTGAAGAGCCAGCTTGGCCGCTGGGCGGACACCACCTGGGAAGCGGGGCCGGTTATCCGCGGACAGACCCAGCGGGATGGCAAGCGCAGCGACATCCGTTCCCCCCAGGATCAGACCCGCACGGTCGGCCAGGTGGTCTGGTCGAACGCGCACCACGTTGAGCACGCCCTGGCTGCTGCGACGGAAGGCTTCCCGACGTGGAACGAACGCCCGGTGGAAGAGCGTGCAAGCTGCCTTGAACGTTTTGCAGATTTGCTGGAAGCGAATATGGAAGAGCTGATGGCGATTTGCTGTCGGGAGGCCGGCAAAACCATGCAGGATGGCATCGATGAAATACGCGAGGCCGTCGATTTCTGTCGCTATTACGCCATCCAGGGGCGGGCCCGTTTTGGGGCTGCCGAGCTGCTCCCCGGTCCCACGGGAGAAAGCAATGAGCTGTATCTGGAGGGGCGCGGGGTGTTCCTGTGCATCAGCCCCTGGAACTTTCCGCTGGCAATCTTTACCGGCCAGATCATGGCTGCGCTGGTGGCCGGCAACACGGTGCTGGCCAAGCCGGCCGAACAGACCAGTCTGGTGGCCCACCGGGCGGTGCAGTTGATGCTGGAAGCGGGATTCCCGCCGGAGGTGATCCAGTTGTTGCCCGGGGACGGTGCGGGCATCGGTGATCAGCTGGTGCCCGACCCGCGCATTGCCGGCGTGGTGTTCACCGGCTCCACCCAGGTTGCGCACATCCTCAATCGCGCCCTCGCGGCCCGCGAAGGTGCAATCGTGCCCCTGATTGCGGAAACCGGTGGGCAGAACGCGATGATCGTGGACAGCAGTGCCTTGCCCGAGCAGGTGATCAGCGATGTGCTGGCCTCGTCGTTCGCCAGCGCCGGGCAGCGGTGTTCTGCCCTGCGGGTGCTGTATATCCAGCAAGACGTGGCGGACCGGGTGGAAGCTTTGTTGGCGGGGGCGATGCAGGAGCTGTCGGTGGGCGATCCCGCGTTACTCAGCACCGATGTGGGTCCGGTGATTGACGAAGAGGCACGCCAGGGGTTGCAGACCCATCTCGAACGGCTGGCCGCTTCGGCCCGGAAAATTGCCGAGACACCCTTGCCCGCCTCCTGCCAGAAAGGGTTTTTTGTGGCGCCCACCGCCTTTGGCATCGACGGTATCAACCAGCTGAAAAAGGAACATTTCGGGCCGGTACTCCATGTGGTGCGCTACGCCGCCGAGCGTCTGGATGAGGTCATCGACGCGATCAACAGCGCCGGCTACGGGCTCACCCTCGGTATCCACAGTCGCAGTGAGGCGACCGCCGCCTATATCGAACAGCGGGTCAAAGTAGGCAATGCCTACATCAACCGCAATCAGATTGGCGCGGTTGTTGGGGTGCAACCCTTTGGTGGCCGGGGGCTGTCCGGCACGGGGCCGAAAGCCGGCGGCCCCCATTATCTGTTGCGATTCGGCACCGAACGCACCCGCACCATCAACACCACCGCGGTGGGCGGGAATGCCTCGCTACTGTCCCTGGGGGTGGAAGAGGTGGGACGGTGAGTGGCTGGCGGGCAGCGGGTCGGAGAGGCTGGCGGACGCAACGCCGGGATTTGTGTGGCATAGTTATGCATAATCAGATAGTTAAGTACAACAGGTAACAATAACAACGAGCGGCCCCTGGCCGACTCAGGGAACCGGAGGAGCCTTATGGCCATTGGTGTTTGGATCAGTCTGTTTGCCTATTTTGCGCTCATGATTGCCATTGGCATTTATGCGATGCGCAGGTCTACGTCTTCCTCGGAGGACTATATGCTGGGCGGGCGAGCCCTCAGTCCCAAGGTGGCGGCGCTCTCGGCGGGTGCCTCGGATATGAGTGGCTGGTTGTTGCTGGGGCTACCGGGGGCCCTCTATGTGACCGGCCTGGCGTCGGCCTGGATCGGCATCGGGCTGTTTGTGGGGGCGTTTTTTAACTGGCTGTTGGTGGCCCCCCGGCTCCGTGAGCAGACCGTGCATTACGGTAACGCCATCACCATCCCGTCGTTTCTGGCGAACCGGTTCCCGACCCAGTCGTTGTCGTTGCGCACCGTATCCGCGATCGTGATCGTGGTGTTCTTCGCGGTGTACACCGCATCGGGCCTGGTAGCGGGCGGCAAGCTGTTTGAAAGTGCGTTTGCCGGCCTGTTCAACTTCGGCGGGCTCAGCGACTACGCGGTGGGTATCGTGATCACCCTGGGGGTGGTGCTGGCCTACACCGTAGTGGGCGGGTTTCTGGCAGTGAGCATGACCGACTTTGTCCAGGGGTGCATCATGATGCTGGCACTGGTCATCATGCCGGCCGTGGTCCTGTTCGGTGAAGGCGGCGGTGGTTTTGCGCAGGCCTCGCAGACCCTGAATGAGGTGGATCCCACCCTGTTGTCCTGGACCGAAGGGCTGACCTTTATCGGCTGGCTGTCTGCGGTGACCTGGGGGCTGGGTTATTTTGGCCAGCCGCACATCATCGTGCGCTTCATGGCCATTCGCACCCTGAAAGATGTGCCCATTGCCCGCAATATTGGTATGAGCTGGATGGGTATTTCCCTGGCCGGGGCGATTGCCCTCGGGGTGTTCGGCCGCGCTTACGCAGTGCGCAATGGCCTCGATGTGGCGGATCCGGAAACCATTTTCATCATTCTTGCGGATCTGCTGTTCCACCCGCTGATTACCGGCTTCCTGTATGCGGCGTTGCTGGCTGCGGTGATGAGCACCATCTCCAGTCAGTTGCTGGTGTCTTCGTCTTCCCTGACGGAAGACTTCTATCGTTTGTTCCTGCGCAAGCAGGCGTCGGATCGGGAGTGCGTCAATATCGGGCGGGTGTGTGTGGTTCTGGTGGGGCTGGTGGCGGCGGTGATCGCCTCCGATCCGGATTCCCAGGTGCTGGGCCTGGTCAGTAACGCCTGGGCCGGTTTTGGGGCAGCCTTCGGTCCGCTGATCATCCTGTCGTTGATGTGGTCGCGCACCAACGGGGCGGGAGCCATCGCCGGCATGATTGCGGGCGCCGTCACGGTCATCGTGTGGATTTCACTGGGCTGGAACGGCACCTTCATGGGGGGGCCGGGTGTCTATGAGATCATTCCCGGTTTCATCGCAGCCTGGGTCGCCATTGTCGTGGTGAGTCTGGCCACCGAGGATGCCGGCGAGTACCAGCACATCACCCGGTAAGCAACGCTGCTTGCAGGGAACCGCAACAAAAAAGCGCCAGCCCGGAGGCTGGCGTTTTGGTGGAACTGAACCTTGCAGGTCAGCGCTTAAGCGACGGTCGCTTCCGCTGCCTTGCTGGTGTAGTTCTCCATCTCGTCAAAGTTGAGATACTTGTAGATCTCGGCGGACATGCTGTCCAGGTCTTTGGCGTACTCCATGTATTCCTCCGGCGTGGGCAGTTTGCCCAGAACCGCGCCCACCGCCGCCAGTTCCGCTGAGGTCAGGTACACGTTGGCACCATCACCCAGACGGTTGGGGAAGTTACGGGTGGAGGTGGACAGCACCGTCGACTTGGGTGCCACCCGCGCCTGGTTACCCATGCACAGGGAGCAGCCCGGCATTTCGGTGCGTACACCCGCCGTGCCGTAGGTGTTGTAGTACCCTTCCTCCATCAGCTGCGCCTGGTCCATCTTGGTCGGCGGTGACATCCACAAACGGGTTTTCAGGGGCTCTTTGTTCTGCTCGAGCAGTTTACCCGCCGCACGGAAGTGACCGATGTTGGTCATGCAGGACCCGATGAACACTTCGTCGACCTTGTCGCCGGCCACTTCCGAGAGGAAGCGGGCGTCGTCCGGATCGTTCGGGCAGCACACGATCGGCTCCTTGATGTCGGCCAGATCGATTTCAATGACGTGGGCGTACTCGGCGTCTTTGTCCGCACGCATCAGACGCGGGTTGGCCAGCCACTCTTCCATGCCCTGGGCACGACGCTCCAGAGTGCGGGGGTCGCCATAACCTTCGGCGATCATCCAGCGCAGCATGGTGATGTTGGAGCGCAGATACTCGGCCACCGACTCTTCCGACAGGTTGATGGTACAACCCGCGGCAGAGCGCTCGGCCGACGCGTCTGACAACTCAAACGCCTGCTCAACGGTGAGGTGCTCCAGGCCTTCGATTTCCAGTACCCGACCGGAGAACTCGTTGATCTTGCCCTTCTTCTCGACCGTCAGCATGCCGTTCTTGATGCCATACAGCGGGATGGCGTGTACCAGGTCACGCAGGGTGATGCCCGGCTGCATTTTGCCTTTGAAGCGCACCAGCACCGATTCCGGCATGTCCAGCGGCATGACTCCGGTTGCGGCGGCGAAGGCCACCAGACCAGAACCCGCCGGGAAGGAAATACCCATGGGGAAACGGGTGTGGGAGTCACCACCGGTGCCCACGGTATCCGGCAACAGCATGCGGTTCAACCAGGAGTGGATAATACCGTCACCCGGGCGCAGCGATACACCGCCGCGGGTCTGGATGAAATCCGGCATGGTGTGCTGCATTTCCACATCGACCGGCTTCGGGTAGGCCGCGGTGTGACAGAACGACTGCATCACCAGATCGGCCTGAAAGCCCAGACACGCCAGATCTTTCAGTTCGTCGCGGGTCATGGGGCCGGTGGTGTCCTGCGAACCGACGGTGGTCATCTTCGGTTCACAGTAGGTTCCCGGGCGCACGCCTTGACCTTCTTCGAGACCGCAAGCCTTACCGACCATTTTCTGGGCCAGGGTGAAGCCCTTGGTGCCGGCTTCGGGATCGGCGGGCAGGCGGAAGGTGTCGGTGGCGCCCAGCCCCAGAGTTTCGCGGGCCCGGTTGGTCAGGCCGCGGCCGATGATCAGCGGTATACGACCCCCGGCCTGTACTTCGTCAAGGATGACGTCGGATTTGAATTCGAACTCGGAAATGACGTCGCCATTCTCGTTCAGAATCTTGCCTTCGTACGGACGGATGTCGATGACATCCCCCATGTTCAGGTTGTCGACCGGTGCCTCAAAGACCAGTGCACCCGCGTCTTCCATGGTGTTGAAAAAGATTGGTGCAACCTTGCTGCCGATGCAGACACCGCCGCCGCGTTTGTTGGGTACCCCGGGGATGTCATCGCCGAAGAACCACAAGACCGAGTTGGTGGCCGATTTCCGGGAAGAGCCGGTGCCCACCACATCACCGACGAAGGCGACCGGTAAACCCTTGGCCTTGATTTCGTCGATCTGGGCCATCGGCCCTTTCACGCCCGGCTCGTCAGGCTGCAGACCATCGCGCTCCATCTTGTAGGCGGCGAGGGCGTGCAGGGGAATGTCCGGCCGTGACCAGGCATCCGGGGCCGGCGACAGGTCGTCAGTGTTGGTTTCACCGGTGACCTTGAAGACGGTCATCTTAATGCTTTCGGCAACCTTGTCGCGCTTGGTGAACCACTCGGCCGCCGCCCAGGATTCGATGACCGCTTTGGCGACGGCATTGCCGGCGTCCATTTTTGCCTTGACGTCGTTGAACGCGTCAAACATCAAAAGGGTGTGCTTCAGTTCGGTTCCGGCCAGTTCGGCCAGTTCGGCGTCATCAAGCAATTCCACCAGCGTGGTGATGTTGTAGCCACCCTGCATCATGCCCAGCAGTTGAATGGCTTTGGGCTTGTCGATCAGGGGGGAGCTTGCTTCGTCCTTTAAAATGGCGGTCAGGAAAGCGGCTTTTACATAAGCGGCTTCGTCGACCCCCGGTGGGATACGGTTTTCAAGCAGATCTACCAGGGTTTCTTCTTCTCCTGCAGGCGGTGCTTTCAGTAATTCTACCAAAGCAGCCGTTTGTTCGGCGTTCAGGGGCTTGGGTGGAATGCCCTGAGCCGCACGTTCTGCGACGTGTTCACGATAGGCTTCTAACACGATATGGACCCTCATCAGTTGGAATGTCCCGCTTTTGGTAGCAACGATGCCTTACGGGAGTTGTTTTTGGCGGAAAAGGCCGCGAACTGGCGCTGCATTCTATAGCAATCCCCCTTAAAAGTTAAGCTGGGCGGAGATCGGTACGGGCAATGGAGTTGTGTATAATCAGCGGCCTTGCTGATTTTTATGGTTGAACATCCCTATGAAAGCTGCGCTTGCTGAGATTCACGATTTTTTACCCTGCCGGACGCCGGACCGCTGGATTGAAAACGCGCTGGAGAATCAGGATCTGATGCTCATTGATCACGCCCACTGTGAAAAAAATGGCGGCGTCCACCGCTCTGAGCCTGATGTACCGGTACGTCGACAATTACGCCCTGCTCAATAAAATGTCCCGCCTGGCGCGGGAAGAACTGCGCCATTTTGAGCAGGTCCTGGCGATCATCAAAAAATCGGGGGGTGCAGTACTGTCACCTGACGCCGGCGCGCTACGCCGCCGGCTTGCGCAAGGCAATCAGGGACGAGGATCCCGGCCGCCTGGTCGATGTCATGGTGGTGGGGGCCATTATCGAGGCCCGCTCTTGCGAGCGCTTTGCGGCGCTGGCACCGCATCTGGACGATGAGTTGCGGGATTTTTACACCGGCCTGCTGAAATCCGAAGCCCGCCATTACCGCGACTACTTAACCCTGGCGGAAACCGCCGCCGGCGGCGACGTGGGCGATCGCCTGGAGGTGTTCCTGGCGATCGAGCAGGGACTGATCGAGCGACCCGACCGCGAGTTTCGTTTTCACAGCGGTCCACTTGGTTAACCGCGCCACCGATGTGGCTCACAGATCCTGACACAGGCTTATCCAGCGCTCGATCGCGGCGCTGCGATACTTCTGTTTGTGCAAGATAAAATAAAATTGCCGGTCCAGGGAGCGGTGCGCGGGGGCGCTTAAGGGCACCAGATTGCCCCTGCGGAAGGCATCGGCCAGACAGACCTGCGACAGGCAGCCAATCCCCAGACCGGCCTCCACCGCGCGTTTGATGGCCTCGGTATGTTCAAGCTCCAACAGGATTTCCAGCTCGGGCAGCAAACCGTGCATACTGCGGTCGAAGGTCTGGCGGGTGCCGGAGCCGGGTTCCCGCATGATCCAGGTGGCTTGCAGCAGGTCGTCGTCGCTCAGGGCGGGTTGCCGGGCCAACGGGTGATCGGGGGCGCAGAAAATCACCAGTTCATCCCGTCGCCAGGGGATGATTTCCAGCTCCGGAGCTTGTAATTCACCTTCGATCAGGCCGATATCCAGTTCAAAGTCACGCACGCGCCGGGCAATGTTGCTGGTGTTGGCGACTTCCAGAGAAACCCGCGGGCGGGTTGCGGTATTCATGTATTGGGCCATGACCCCCACTGCGAGATAGTTACCTATGGTGAGGGTGGCGCCCACTTTCAGTGCCCCCACGTCCGTGTGCAGGCTCAGGGCTTGTTCGAGTTCACACGCCTGGGCGAGCAACGCTTCCACTTTGGGGCGGTACAGCCGGCCCAACTCATTAAGTTGCAGGCGCTTGCCAACACGGTCAAACAGCTGAATCGCAAACTGGTTTTCCAGCTCTTTGAGTGCGCTGCTGGCGGCGGATTGCGACATGCCCAGCGATTCGGCCGCGCGGGTAATGTTCTCGAACCGGGCCGCCGCCTGGAACACCTCTAACTGACGGAAACTGTATCGCATAATCTGTAATTCCGAATAAGGATATAAAAACAAACTATTTCATCGATAGGTTGGCGTTAAGTTATTATAGGTACAATAAAATCGACAGGTATAGCTTGAGACCGCACCGTTTGTAGGGAATTGTATGAGCAATCTAAATGTGGAGCGTGTTACCAGTGTTCGTCACTGGAACGACACCTTGTTCAGTTTTACCACCAGCCGTGACCCGGGGTTTCGCTTCAAAAACGGTCATTTCACCATGATCGGACTCGAAACGGACGGCAAGCCGTTGATGCGTGCCTACAGCATGGCCAGTGCCAATTACGAGGAAGAACTGGAGTTCTTTTCCATCAAGGTGGAAGACGGCCCGCTGACCTCGCGCCTGCAAAAAATTGAAGTGGGTGATGAAATCCTGGTCAGTCGCAAACCGACCGGTACCCTGATCCAGGAAAACCTGCTGCCGGGGAAACACCTCTGGTTGATCAGCACCGGTACCGGATTGGCGCCTTTTCTGAGCATCATCAAAGATCCCGAGATCTATGAAGCCTTTGATAAGGTCATCCTCACCCACGGGGTACGTTATGTGTCTGAGCTGGCCTATCAGCAGGACATCAGCAACCTGCCGGAGAACGAATACTTCGGCGAGATGGTGAAAGGCAAGCTGCTGTATTACCCCACCGTCACCCGGGAACCGTTCCGTAATCAGGGACGGGTAACCGATTTGTTGACCAGTGGTAAACTGAGTGCGGATCTGGGGTTGCCCGAAGTGGATCTGGAGCGTGACCGGTTCATGGTGTGCGGCAGTCCCAGCATGCTGAAAGACACCTGCGCCATTCTCGACGGCATGGGTTTCAAGGAAGCCCGTCACGGTGATCTGGGCCACTACGTGATCGAGCGGGCGTTTGTGGAAAAGTAACCCCCCCCCGCCTCCCCATGCAAGCGGCCGCACCGGCCCACTACCCCGGAATGACAATTTCCGGGGTTTTTGTTTTGTACGGGCAGACAATATCTTATAGTCCATGGCTCACACCGATCTCACTCAGGACCCTTGCATAATGACTGTTACACCGTTTCAGGCCCTGGTCTGCCCCCTAGACGGTCACCCCCTGGAGCCGGTGGGGGCGTCGTGGCGCTGCACCGGCGGCCACAATTTTGATGTGGCCCGGCAAGGGTATCTCCATTTGTTGCCGGTGCAGAACAAGCGCACCCGTGATCCGGGTGACAGCAAGGAGATGGTTGCCGCCCGCCAGCGATTCCTCAACGCCGGTTGGTACCAGCCCATCGCCCGGGCGGTCACCCGCCTGGCAACGCTGGGTCTGCCGCCCGCCGAAACCGTCAGTTGCCTGGATGCCGGCTGTGGTGAGGGCTACTACCTGCGTGAACTGATGGGCGCAACCGATGCGCAGCCCGTGTGGCAAATGCTCGGCCTGGACATTTCCAAGTGGGCGATCGTGGCGGCGGCGAAACAGAGCCGGCAGGCCCGCTGGGTGGTCGGCAGTAACGCTAATCTGCCGGTGCAGCCGGCGAGCGTTGATCGGATTCTGTGCGTGTTCGGGTTTCCCGTCTACGCCGAGTTCGCCCGGGTGCTGCGCGCGGGCGGGGTGTTGATCCAGGTGGATGCCGGGCCGGATCACCTGCGCGAGCTCAGAGAAATCATCTACCCTTCAATAAAGGCCGCCCGAACCGGTGAAGCGGCGGTGCCCGCAGGATTTTCACCGGAAGGGGTTGAGCGCGTGTGTTATTCGCTGGCCCTTGACGACGCGCAGTCGATTGCCGATTTGCTGGCGATGACGCCGCATCTGTACCGGGCCAGTGCAGAGGGGCGCGCCAAAGCCGCAGCCCTCCAGTCACTGCAGGTCACGGTGGATGTGCGCTTGAGTTGGTTCACACGCACACCGGAGGTTGCGGGCCAGAGTGCGCCACCGCTTTAAAACCGGTCGGCGGAACCAAGGGCGGTTCGGTTTGCCTGGGAGGTGCAGAAGTGGGGCTGATCACCGGAGAACAGCAGGAAATTGTGATGCGGTTGCTCGCCGCGCTGATGGCCGGCGCGATCATTGGTTATGAGCGCTCCTTTCACGGCCGGCCTGCCGGCTTTCGCACGCACATGCTGGTGTGTCTGGCGTCAGCCATGCTGATGCTGGTCACGGTGTATCAATCCCACTGGATGAGTGCGCCGGATGGTGTGATCCGTCTGGACCCCACGCGCATGGCGCAGGGCATCATGACCGGAATCGGGTTTCTCGGCGCCGGGGTGATCGTGAAAGAGGGCGTCTCGGTAAAAGGTCTGACCACCTCGGCGTCCATCTGGGTTACCGCGGCCATCGGCATACTGGCGGGTATCGGCTTCTATTTTCCGTTGACGATCTCGGTGGTGCTGGTGTTTGTGGTGTTGTCGATCTTCCGGTGGGTGGAAAGCCGGGTGCCGTCGCAGATTTTTTACCATTTTGACGTACAGTTTGTCCCCGCCACCGACATGACCGAGGCCCTGTTGCGGGAGTTTATAGCCCGCCACGGTTTCAGCGTGGCCAACTTCAGTTATCGGTTGTACGCCGAGAAGAGGGTGCGCCGCCACAAAATGGTGCTGTGGACGCTGGATCGGAACAGCGCCTCCCAGCTGGCGGAGACGCTGCAGAAAAATGGCTCGGTCATCGAATACCGGATTGCGCCGATCGGCGGTTAACCCTTGGGGGGCGGTGCGGCGTCATCCCAAGGGGTGGGACAGCAGTTGCGCTTGCCGGTCCGGTCCGGTTTCCAGCCACCACGCATGCTGATCCCAGTCCCCGAGCACAATGCGTGTGGCGTCGGTCCCGTTGACCTCCAGCCGGTGAATGGCCGGACGGTGGGTGTGACCGTGAATGAGGTGCTGCACATCGTGGGCTTCCATGACCCGGATCACTTCTTCCGGTGTCACATCCATGATGAATTCCGCCTTGCCCTGGTTTTTCGCCATGCTGATTTCCCGCAGCTGGCGAGCCGTGGTCTGGCGATCTTCGAGGGGACGTTGCAGGAACATGTCCTGCCACTGGGTGTTGCGCATGGTGGCGCGAAACTTCTGGTATTCCACATCGGCGGTGCACAGGCTGTCACCGTGCATCAGCAATGTGGGCGTGCCGTACAGATCGATCACCGTGGGGTCGGGCAGCAGCGTGGCGCCGGCACGCTGGCAATAGGTCTCGCCGATCAGGAAATCCCGGTTGCCGTGCATCAGGAACACCTCGGTGCCGGACGTCGCCAGGGCGTGCAGGGCGTCCGCCACCTGATTTTGCAGCGGCGTCTGTTCGTCATCCCCGATCCAGGCTTCAAAGAAGTCCCCCAGGATATAAAGGCGTTCGGCGCCGGGTGCCTGTTGTTGCAAAAACTCAAAAAACGCCCGGGTAATGTCCGGGCGGTTTTCCTCCAGATGCAGATCGGAGATAAACAGCGTTCTGCTCACGCTGCGCCTCCGTCCTCGGTTACCACCGCCTTTTCGATGATCACGTCATCCACCGGCACGTCCTGATGGCCGGCGCGGGTGGTGGTGCGGACCGCGCGTATGGCGTTGACCGTGTCCATGCCGTCAACGACCTTGCCGAATACGGTGTAACCCCAGCCCTCGGCCGTCTCGGCGGTGTGGTCCAGGAAGCCGTTGTTTTCAACGTTGATGAAAAACTGGGCGGTGGCTGAGTGCGGATCCATGGTGCGGGCCATGGCCAGGGTGCCGGCCATGTTGCTCAGGCCGTTGTTGGCTTCGTTTCTGATCGGTTCGCGGGTTTTGCGGGGTTGCATGCCCGGTTCAAAGCCGCCCCCCTGGATCATGAAGTTGCTGATCACCCGGTGGAAGATCAGGCCGTCAAAGAAGCCGTCACGTACATACTGTTCGAAGTTCTTCGCTGTTTCCGGCGCCTTGTCGTAATCGAGTTCGATGAAAATGTCGCCGAGGTTGGTGGTTAGCTGGATCATAGGGGTATTCCGTCAGGGTGAATGGACCAAGATTTTCGCCCATTGTACGTAAGAGTTTGCCTGCGTGCATGATTAAAGCGACGATGGTTTCCTGAATGCGTATAATGCCCCGTTTAAGTCACATCTTTTTACTTGATCGAGACCGTATGAGCGTTGATGCCAAGAAAGCCCACAACTTTATTGAAAGCCTGATTGAAGACCAGATTCGTGATGGCAAGCACACCGGAAAAGTAGTAACCCGTTTTCCGCCTGAGCCAAACGGGTATCTGCATATCGGTCACGCCAAATCCATTTGCCTGAATTTCGGCATCGCTGAAACCTTTCAGGGCGAGTGCAACCTGCGTTTTGACGATACCAACCCGGAGAAAGAATCTCAGGAGTATATCGATGCCATCTGCAAGGATGTGCAGTGGTTGGGGTTCCAGTGGCAGGGTGAGATCCGTTACGCATCGGATTACTTCGACGACCTGTACAACTTTGCCGTGGAGCTGATCGAGCAAGGCAAGGCCTATGTGTGTGCGCTGAGCGCTGAGGAAATGACGGCCTACCGCGGCACGCTGACCGAGCCGGGCCGAAACAGCCCCGATCGCGACCGGCCGGTCGCTGAAAATCTGCAAATGTTCAGCGACATGAAAGACGGCAAGTATCAGAGCGGGGAGCTGGTGCTGCGGGCGAAAATCGATATGGCGTCGCCGAATATGAATATGCGGGACCCCATTCTGTACCGCATCCGCTATGCCGAACACCACCAGACCGGCAACAAGTGGTGCATCTACCCAATGTACGATTTCACCCATCCCATCTCCGATGCGATGGAAGGCATTACCCACTCGTTGTGCACGCTTGAGTTTGAGGATCACCGCCCACTCTACGACTGGGTGCTGGACAACATCTCCGCCCCCTGCCAGCCGGTGCAGACCGAATTCTCCCGGCTGAACCTCAATTACACCGTGACCAGCAAACGCAAACTGAAGCGCCTGGTGGATGAAGGATTTGTGGACGGCTGGGATGACCCGCGCATGCCCACCATATCCGGTATGCGTCGGCGCGGTTATACCCCCGAGTCGGTTCGTGCCTTCTGCGACATGGTTGGCGTCAATCGGGCCAGCGGCACGGTGGACGTGGGCATGCTGGAGTTTGCGGTACGGGAGGATCTGAACGCCCGGGCCCCGCGGGCCATGTGCGTGCTGCGCCCGCTGAAAGTGACGCTGGAAAACTACCCGCAAGGGCAGCAGGAAACCCTGACCTTGCCGGTGCACCCGCAGAACCCGGATATGGGCACCCGTGAAGTGCCCTGGACTCGTACGCTGTTTATCGACCGGGAAGACTTTGTGGAAGAGGCCCCCCGTAAATGGAAGCGTCTGGCCACCGGTCAGGCGGTGCGTCTGCGCGGTGGCTACGTCATCACCTGTCGCGAAGTGGTGAAAGACGCGTCCGGCGAGATTGTCGAACTCAAATGCGAGTACGATGCCAACACCCTTGGCGTGAACCCTGAAGGCTATAAAGCCAACGGTGTGATTCACTGGGTCTCCGCCTCCGACAGCGTGGCAGCCGACGTCAACCTCTATGATCGGCTGTTCAATCATGAGTTTCCGGACAGTGACAAGGATGGCGATCTGCTTGATCACATCAACCCGGAGTCGCTCAAGCGGCTGACCGGGGTGCGGGTGGAAAAAAGTCTGGCCCAGCCGCGGCAGGATCTGCCCTACCAGTTCGAACGGGAGGGTTACTTCTTCTTCGATGCGCAAGCCAGTGCCAGTGCCAATGGCCGCCCGGTGTTTAACCGGACGGTTACCCTCCGGGATTCCTGGAGTAAAGCCAAATCCTGAAGGCCCGGGCGGCGGGGCAGGATGCGATCCGCCTCGCCGCCCGGCATAGGTTTGTCAGCCCAGTGGACATCTGTCAGAAAGGAACCATAGAAACGTGATCAGAATTCATAACACCCTGACTCAGCGCAAAGAAGAGTTTAAACCCATCACGCCCGGGAAGGTGGGCATGTATGTGTGCGGGATGACCGTTTATGATTATTGTCATCTCGGCCATGCGCGGGTGCTGGTTGCGTTCGATGTGATTACCCGGTACCTGCGGCATTGCGGGTATGAGGTGCACTATGTCAGGAACATCACCGACATCGACGACAAGATTCTGCGCCGGGCGGATGAAAACGGCGAAGTGTACACCGACCTCACCGAGCGCATGATAGTCGCCATGCATGAAGATGCTGCCCGACTCGGGGTGCTGCCGCCGACGGAGGAACCCCGTGCCACGGCGCACATTGCCGACATCATCCGCCTGATCGACGTGCTGATCGACAAGGGCCACGCTTACGCCGTCGACGGTGGCGACGTTTATTTTGCGGTCGACACGTTCCCCGAGTACGGCAAGCTGAGCAAAAAAAAGCTGGAAGATCTGGTGGCCGGGGCCCGCGTGGACGTGCAGCAGGCCAAGCGCAGCCCGGCGGATTTCGCTCTGTGGAAGGCGGCTGCCGCCGACGAGGTGAGCTGGGAGTCCCCCTGGGGGCCCGGACGGCCCGGCTGGCACATCGAGTGCTCGGCCATGTCGGCCAGCTGCCTGGGGGACACCTTCGACATCCACGGGGGCGGCCCGGATCTGTTGTTCCCTCACCATGAAAACGAAATCGCCCAATCCGAATGCGCCAGCGGACAGACCTTTGTGCACACCTGGATGCACGCCGGCGCCATCCGGGTGAATAAAGAAAAGATGTCCAAGTCTCTGGGCAATTTTTTCACCATCCGCGAAATACTCGATAAATACCCGGCGGAAGTGGTTCGCTATTTTCTGGTGTCGAGTCATTATCGCAGTCAGGTGGATTACTCGGAGGACAGTCTGGTGGAGGCCGGGCGCTCGCTGACCCGGCTGTACCATGCCTTGCGGGGCGTCGCTCCGGTCGCGCCGGAGGCGCTTGGTGAGGCGGGCCAGAGGTTTGCCGAGGCCATGAACGATGACTTCAATACGGCCGGTGCTATTGCCGTGTTGCACCGCGTTGCCAACGACATCAATCAGCATCGCCGCGAGGGGCGCGACGCAGAGGCGGCGCAGGCGGCCGGCGTGCTGAAGCGTCTGGGAGACGTGCTGGGTCTGCTGCAGCAGGATCCGGAAGCGTTCTTCCATGGCGGGGGGGAGGGCGATCTGTCTGCGGACGAGATCGAAGCCCGGATTCAGGCCCGTGCAGAGGCCCGTAAAAACAGGGATTTTGCCGGCGCGGACCGTATCCGTGA
This sequence comes from Marinobacter sp. X15-166B, assembly GCF_001752365.1. Classification (GTDB taxonomy): domain Bacteria; phylum Pseudomonadota; class Gammaproteobacteria; order Pseudomonadales; family Oleiphilaceae; genus Marinobacter. The sequence goes on from NZ_MEIY01000001.1 coordinate 2,635,957, forward strand.
CGAACTGCTGGCGCACGGTGTCATCCTGGACGATTCCCGGGAGGGCACCAGTTGGCGGCGTGGTTAGGACCAAAGTCGGATGGATAAATGAAATCTGGCTTAAAATGACGTAGACTTATGCATTCGAATTATAAGGTGCTGCAGGTGATGGCGCGATAAGCGGGTCGTCTGTTATAAGAAGCATCGGGCACACAATAATCAATTGAGGTACACAACAATGACTGAACGCGTGCAAGCCGGCGGCCTGCAGGTCGCAAAAAACCTGTTTGATTTCGTGAACAATGAAGCGCTACCGGGCACCGGCGTTGATGCTGACAAGTTCTGGGCAGAGTTTGACAAAATTGTTCATGAACTGGCGCCCCGCAATAAGGAATTGTTGGCCAAGCGTGAAGCCCTCCAGGAAAAACTCGACAGCTGGAACCGTGCCCACAAGGGGCAGGACTTCAGCATGGACGAATACAAGGCGTTTCTGAAAGAGATCGGTTACCTGGTGGATGAGCCGGCGCCTTTCAAAGTGTCCACCGCGAATGTTGACGCTGAAATCGCCACCCTGGCCGGTCCCCAGTTGGTTGTCCCGGTGATGAATGCCCGGTTTGCCCTTAACGCAGTGAACGCCCGTTGGGGCAGTCTCTACGACGCCCTGTATGGCACCGATGTGTTGTCGGAAGAGGACGGCGCGGAGCGGGGGCGTGGTTACAACCCGGTGCGTGGTGCCCGAGTGATCGAGTATGCCCGGAGGGTACTGGATGCATCTGCACCGCTGGCGTCGGGAAGTCATAAAGACGCCGCCCGCTATGCGGTCGACGGCGGCAAATTGGTGGTGACCCTGCAAAATGGCACCACCACCGGGCTGCAAGATCCGTCGGCGCTGGTGGGCTTCTCCGGTGCGGCAGATGCGCCCAATGGCGTCCTCCTGGTCAAGAATGGCATGCATTTCGAAATTCAGTTTGATGCCACCCATCCCATCGGCAAGGACGATGGAGCCAGCATCAAGGACATCCTGGTGGAGTCGGCCCTGACCACCATCATGGACTGTGAAGATTCCATTGCGGCGGTGGACGCGGACGACAAAACGTTGGTGTACCGTAACTGGCTGGGGCTGATGAAGGGGGATCTGCAGGAAAGTTTCGAAAAAGGCGGTCAGCAGATTACCCGTAAAATGAACGCCGATCGCAAGTACACGGCGGTGGATGGCAGTGAGTTGGTGTTGAAAGGCCGCAGTCTGATGTTTGTGCGCAACGTGGGTCATCTGATGACCAACAACGCGGTGTTGCTGAAGGACGGTTCCGAGATCCCGGAGGGGTTGCTGGATGGAATGCTCACCTCGCTGATAGCCATTCACGATCTGAAGGGCAATGGTCCGTTCACCAACAGCGCGACCGGCTCGGTCTATATCGTCAAGCCCAAAATGCACGGCCCGGAAGAAGTGGCGTTCACCAATGAGTTTTTCGGCCGGGTTGAGGACGCGTTGGGTTTGCCACGATTCACCCTGAAAGTCGGGATCATGGACGAAGAGCGTCGCACCACTGTGAACCTGAAGGCCTGTATCGCTGAAGCCAAAGACCGGGTGGTCTTTATCAATACCGGTTTCCTGGATCGCACCGGGGACGAAATCCACACCTCCATGGAGTTGGGCCCGATCATTCGTAAAGAACCGATGAAGCAGGAGCCGTGGATTCAGGCGTACGAACAATGGAACGTGGATATCGGTCTGGAGACCGGTCTGAAGGGGGTTGCACAGATCGGTAAGGGCATGTGGGCCATGCCGGATCTGATGGCGGCCATGATGGAGGCAAAGATTGGCCACCCGAAAGCGGGCGCCAACACCGCCTGGGTGCCGTCACCCACGGCCGCTACCTTGCACGCGCTCCATTACCACGAGATTAACGTGGCCGAGGTGCAGGCACAGCTGGAGGGGCGCGAGCGTGCCAGTCTGGACGACATCCTCACGGTCCCCCTGCTGAAGGACCCGCAGTCACTGACCGCGGAGCAGATCCAGCAAGAGCTGGACAACAACGCCCAGGGGATTCTCGGTTATGTGGTGCGCTGGATTGATCAGGGCGTCGGCTGTTCCAAGGTGCCCGACATCAACGATGTGGGGCTGATGGAAGATCGTGCCACCTTGCGTATCTCCTCCCAGCATATTGCCAACTGGCTGCTGCACGGGATTTGCACCGAAGAGCAGGTGGTGGAAACCATGCAGCGCATGGCGGCGGTTGTCGACCGCCAGAACGCCAACGATCCGCTGTACCGCAATATGGCACCGGATTTCGACGACAGCATTGCCTATCAGGCAGCGCTGGACCTGGTACTGAAGGGGCGTGAGCAGCCGAACGGTTACACCGAGCCGTTGCTGCATGCGTATCGTCTGAAAGCCAAAGCCAGATTCGGGCAGTAAGCAAACAGCCACAAAAAAACCCGCCTGCGGCGGGATTTTTTTGTGGCTGCAAGTCGCGTCCGGGTGCCGGGCTCAGTCCTGATCGGTGTGCAGGTTGTTCGCCGCGTACAGGGTGTTTTCCAGCAGGTGGGCAATGGTCATCGGGCCAACACCACCGGGAACCGGGGTGATGTAGGCGGCCCGCTGGGCGGCGGCGTCAAACTCGACGTCCCCCTGCAATTTGCCGTCTGCCATCCGGTTTATGCCCACGTCGATCACTGTGGCGCCCGGTTTGATCCATTCGCCTTTAATCAGGCCGGGTTTGCCGGCCGCGGCGATTACGATGTCGGCTTCCCGGACAAACTGCTCCAGACTGTCGGTGAACCGGTGGGTAATGGTGGTGGTCGCACCTTTCAGCAGCAGTTCCATGGCCATTGGCCGGCCCACGATATTGGAGGCGCCGACAATGACTGCGTGCTGACCCTTGTAGGGGGTGCCGATGCTGTCGAGCAGGGTGGTGATGCCCGCCGGTGTGCAAGGCCGCAACTCGGGACGACGCTGGGCCAGGCGCCCCATGTTGAAGGGATGAAAGCCGTCCACGTCCTTATCGGGCCGGATCTTGACCAGAATCGGATCGGCGTCCAGGTGGGCCGGCAGCGGCAATTGCACCAGGATGCCGTCAACTGCGGGATTTTCATTCAGTTCGTCAATCAGGTCTTCCAGAGTGCTCTGGGGGGTGTCTGCGGGCAGGTCGTAGGAGAACGACACTATGCCAGCCTCTTGGCAGGCTTTGCGTTTGTTGCCTACATACACCTGAGAGGCAGGGTCGTCACCCACCAGTACGACGGCGAGCCCCGGGGCTCTCAGCCCTCGTTGGCGGCGAGCTTCAACGCCTTGGGCGACTTTTGCGCGTACTTGCGCGGCAATTTCTTTTCCATTGATCAGTTTGGCGGTCATTACGGCATCTTTTCGATTAGCGTGGTATCAAGCAGGCTATTGTCGCACGGTTTTTAAATCACTCCAACGAGTCTGGCCTTTTCCGCGGTAATAGCGGTATCATGTCGGTCGTTGGCTGGGGCAAGGCCGGCTCATTTAATAAAGTTATCAAATATTTGTTGACGGACTGAGAATGAGGCGGTAATATGCGCGCCATCTTTGCTGAGGAACACACGCAGCACAGGTTGATCGGGGTATAGCGCAGTCTGGTAGCGCGCCTGCTTTGGGAGCAGGATGTCGGGAGTTCGAATCTCTCTACCCCGACCATTTATCTGCACTGTTTGGTGTGTAGGGCGAAAGGTTAAGCGCCCGTAGCTCAGTTGGATAGAGCAACGGCCTTCTAAGCCGTGGGTCGCAGGTTCGACTCCTGCCGGGCGCGCCATGTGCCTGGGCTGGTTCGAAACGCGGGTCAGGTGCCAAGCCAGCAGCAAAGTGTTTCTGTAGTAATTCTGGATATGGTGGGCGTAGCTCAGTTGGTAGAGCTCAGGATTGTGACTCCTGCGGTCGAGGGTTCGATCCCCTTCGTCCACCCCATTTCCTGGAAGTTGATTTCCGGTACTGTAAACTTCAAAGCCTCGCCCGAGGTGAGTGTTACGGTTCGTGTGCGAGAGTGGCGAAATTGGTAGACGCACTGGATTTAGGTTCCAGCGGGGCAACCTGTGAGAGTTCGAGTCTCTCCTCTCGCACCATTTTCTTCCTTCCTGTCAAGCCTTCGTAGAAATCCCGCAATCATTTTGCAAAAGACCTGCTGTTGGTGATTCTCTCGGCGGCTATTCTCGTGGTAAACTCCCTCTTTTAATTTTCATTCACCAACTGAATCGGTAATTTGAGGATCATCCATGCAAGTGTCTGTTGAAACGACATCCAACATCGAACGACGTATGACGATTGGTGTGCCCGCCCAGGAAGTAGACGCTGCAGTTCAAAAGCGCCTTCAGGATACTGCGCGCACCGTACGCCTGAATGGTTTCCGTCCTGGCAAAGTACCCATGAGCGTCGTTAAGCGTCGTTTCGGAGCCAGTGTGCGTCAGGAAATTGTCGGTGAGGTGATGCGGGATAACTACATCAAGGCCCTTGAAGAGCAGGACATCTCGCCCGCTGGCTGGCCCCAGTTTGAGCCCAAGACCATGGAAGAGGGCAAGGATCTCGAATTCGTTGCGATTTTTGAGGTTATGCCGGAGATCGTCATTGGTGATCTGAGCGCGGTTTCTGTCGACAAGCCGGTCGCCGAGGTGACCGACAAAGATATCGACACCATGATCGACAACCTGCGTCGTCAGCAGGCCACCATGAAGTCGGTCAAGCGCAAGTCGAAGAACAAAGACGTAGTGGTTATCGACTTCAAAGGATTTATCGACGGTGAAGAGTTTGAAGGCGGCGCCGCCGAAGGGCACCGGCTGACCCTGGGGTCCGGGCAAATGATTCCGGGCTTCGAAAAGGCCATCGTAGGCGCCAAAGCCGGCGAAGAGCTGGAAATTGACGTAACCTTCCCGGAAGATTACCAGAACGAAGATTTGGCCGGTAAACCCGCCAAGTTTGAAATCAAGGTGCACGAGGTCGAAGAGCCTCAGTTGCCGGAGCTGGACGAAGAGCTCTTCAAGAAATTCGGTATCGAGGCGGACAGCGAAGAAGCGTTCCGTGCCGAAGTTCAGAAAAACATGGTGCGCGAACTGAAGCAGGCAGTGTCCACCAAGGTCAAGACCGACGTGGTCGACGGCTTGCTCGAGACCACCGAGCTGGACATCCCGCAGGCACTGATCGATCAGGAAATCGACCGTCTGCGTCAGGACGCGGTACAGCGCTTTGGTGGCCAGGTGGATTTCCAGCAGCTGCCGAAAGAAATCTTCCAGGATCAGGCGACCCGCCGGGTCAAAACCGGCCTGTTGTTCCAGGAAATCGTCAAGCAGAACGACCTCAAGGCAGAACCTGCGCAGGTAGAGGAAAAGATACAGGAAATCGCGTCCACCTACGAGCAGCCGGAAGAAGTGATCGCCCACTTCAGCAACCCGGAGCAGCGTTCCCAGATCGAATCCACGGTGCTTGAAGATGCCGTCGTTGATCACGTGCTGGCTCAGGCGAAAGTGACCGAGACCAAGATGAAGTACGAAGACGCCATCAAGGCAGCCCAGCCTCAGCAGGGTTGACCGACGCAGAGCCCGAGTGGCAACAAGCAAACAGCCGGCATGTCCGGCTGTTTGCATCTGGGGCTCAGAGTGGCACAGTAGCACGCAGCGGTTGTTGTAATCTGTGTTTGATGTAAGCTCAGCGCACACAACCTGCGTATTACAACTGACATGGCCTGACGGCCACACACGTCCAGAAGGAGTTCAGGCGCATCATGATGCAGAAACCCATTGATGGTCCCGCAATGATTACCAACACTGGTTTGGTGCCGATTGTTATCGAGCAGACCGCGCGCGGTGAGCGTTCGTTTGATATTTACTCGCGCCTGCTCAAAGAGCGGGTGATCTTCATGGTTGGTCAGGTCGAAGACCATATGGCGAACCTGATCGTCGCCCAGCTGCTGTTTCTGGAGTCTGAAAACCCCGACAAAGACATCCACCTGTATATCAACAGTCCGGGGGGATCGGTGACGGCGGGGATGTCTATCTACGACACCATGCAGTTTATCAAGCCCGACGTGTCCACCCTGTGCGTAGGGCAGGCGGCCAGTATGGGTGCGTTTCTGCTGGCCGGCGGTGCCGAAGGCAAGCGGGCCTGCCTCCCTAACTCCCGGGTGATGATTCACCAGCCGTTGGGCGGTTACCAGGGACAGGCAACGGATATCGAAATTCACACCCGTGAAATCCTGAAAATCCGTAACACCCTGAACACCATTCTCGCTCACCATACCGGTCAGGAACTGGCAACCATCGAGCGGGATACCGAGCGCGATTACTTTATGGATCCGGGACAGGCTAAAGAGTATGGGCTGATCGATTCCATACTTGATAAGCGCGTCTCGAATAAATAATACTGGAACTAATCGTATCGCCCATAGCTGGCGTACAGATCAATAATTGCGTCAGCGAATCCGGAACAGAGGTAAATCAATGGCAGACGAAAGAAACGGCAGAAGCGACGATAATGGTAAGTTGCTGTACTGCTCGTTTTGTGGAAAGAGCCAGCATGAAGTCCGAAAGCTCATTGCCGGGCCGTCGGTGTTCATCTGTGATGAGTGTGTCGATCTGTGTAATGACATTATCCGTGAGGAAATCCAGGAAAATGCGCAGGAAGATGCTGGTGATCGCTTGCCCACGCCCGAGGAGATCCGCAACACCCTCAACGAGTATGTGATCGGTCAGGATCGAGCGAAAATTGTTCTGGCGGTTGCTGTCTATAACCATTACAAGCGGTTGCGCTACGGCGAAGGTAAAGCAGAGGTTGAGCTTGGCAAAAGTAATATTCTGCTGATCGGGCCGACCGGCAGCGGTAAAACCCTGCTGGCCGAAACCCTGGCGCGCATGCTGAACGTTCCCTTTACCATCGCGGACGCGACCACCCTCACCGAAGCGGGCTACGTGGGCGAGGATGTTGAAAACATCATCCAGAAGCTGCTGCAAAAGTGTGATTACGATGTGGAAAAGGCGCAGCGCGGTATTGTGTACATCGATGAGATTGACAAGATCTCACGTAAATCCGACAACCCGTCCATCACCCGGGACGTCTCCGGTGAAGGTGTGCAGCAGGCGCTGCTCAAACTGATCGAAGGCACCGTCGCCTCGGTACCACCGCAAGGGGGGCGCAAGCATCCCCAGCAAGAGTTCCTGCAGGTGGACACCAGCAACATCCTGTTCATTTGCGGCGGAGCATTTGCGGGGCTGGAAAAAGTTATTCAGGACCGCTCAGAGCGCAGCAGCATCGGCTTCTCCGCCTCGGTGGTCAGTCAGGATGACAGCAAGAGTACCGGTGAGATCATCAAGGACGTGGAAACCGAGGATCTGGTCAAGTACGGTTTGATCCCCGAGTTTGTCGGACGCCTGCCGGTGGTGGCGACGCTGACCGAGCTGGACGAAGAGGCGCTGGTGCAGATACTGACTCAGCCCCGCAATGCCCTGACCAAGCAGTATCAGAAGCTGTTTGACATGGAAGATGTGGAGCTGGATTTCCGCGAAGAGGCGCTGCGTGCGGTGGCCCGCAAGGCCATGGAGCGCAAGACCGGCGCCCGTGGGTTGCGCTCCATCATGGAAGCGACCTTGCTGGATACCATGTATCAGATCCCATCCGAGAATGACATCTCCAAGGTGGTCATCGACGAAAGCGTGATTCTGGGGGATTCCGAACCCTTCAAAATTTACGCCAATACCGACCGCGCCAAGGCGATGCCGGACGACTGAAGCGTGTCCCATGGAAAGGCTTCACAAAAAAGGGCGGCAACGCCCTTTTTTTCTGTCTGGGTCCGGGGCCTTGCCGGCCGGCTTTTCACGGAAACAAGCATTGTAATTTAGTCCGGCGCCCCAATGAACGATGGTATGCTGAAAGAAACGACGTCAGAGGAACCCTTATGACCCTGCTACCTGAAGAGTCAGTACAAGAATACCCCATGCTGCCATTGCGTGACGTGGTGGTGTTCCCGCACATGGTAGTTCCGCTGTTTGTGGGGCGTGAAAAATCAATACAGGCGCTCGAAGCTGCGATGGAGGGCAGTAAGGAGATTCTGCTGGTCGCGCAACGGGACGCCGGCACCGACGAGCCGGGGGCCGACGACATCTTTGACATGGGCACCCTGGCGACGGTATTGCAGATGCTGCGTCTGCCCGACGGCACCGTCAAGGTGCTGGTTGAGGGGAACGCCCGGGTTCAGATTGAAGCCGTATCCGAAGGCGAAGCCCTGACCGGGCACGCCACGCTCATCGAAGAACCCGAGTTGCCCGAGCGGGAAGCTCAGATATTGATGAAAACGTTGCTGGATGAGTTTGAAAAATACGTCAAATTGTCCAGAAAGGTACCTGCAGAAGTATCCAGTGCGTTGGCCGGTATTACCGAGCTTGACCGGCTGGTCGACACCATGGCTGCCCATCTGGAACTGCAAATTCCTGAAAAGCAGGAGCTGCTGGAAGCCGTGGACATCAGCCAGCGGGTTGATCTGTTGCTGGGCAAACTGGACGGCGAGATTGAACTGATTGAAGTCGACAAGCGCATCCGCGGCCGGGTCAAAAAGCAGATGGAGCGCAGTCAGCGCGAGTACTATCTGAACGAACAAATGAAGGCCATCCAGAAAGAGATGGGCCAGATGGGCGAAGGCGGCGGAGACTTCGAGGAACTGGAGCAGAAGCTGGAAGAGGCCGGTCTGCCGGAAGAAGCCCGCAAGAAAGCCGAGTCCGAACTCAATAAGCTGAAAATGATGTCGCCGATGTCGGCGGAGGCTACGGTGGTCCGCGGTTACATTGACTGGATGCTGGCCGTGCCCTGGAAAAAACGCAGCCGTGTCCGCCACGACCTCGAGAAGGCCCGCCAGATCCTTGACGAAGACCACTACGGTCTGGATGAGGTCAAGAAACGTATCCTTGAATATCTGGCGGTGCAGAGCCGCGTCAAGAAGGTCAAGGGCCCGGTACTGTGCCTGGTCGGGCCTCCCGGAGTGGGCAAGACCTCCCTGGGGCAGTCGATCGCCCGTGCGACTAACCGCAAGTACACGCGCATGGCCCTTGGGGGCGTGCGGGACGAAGCCGAAATTCGCGGTCACCGTAAAACATACATCGGCGCACTGCCGGGCAAACTGCTGCAAAAGCTTGCCAAGGTGGGCGTGAAAAACCCGCTGTTCCTGTTCGATGAAATCGACAAGATGGGTATGGATCACCGGGGAGATCCGGCATCGGCACTGCTGGAGGTGCTGGATCCGGAGCAGAACCACACCTTCAATGACCATTACCTTGAAGTGGATTACGACCTCTCGGACGTGATGTTCGTGTGCACCTCCAACTCGATGAATATACCGCCGGCATTGCTGGACCGCATGGAGGTGATCCGCATTCCCGGGTACACCGAGGATGAGAAGGTGAAAATCGCCCAGAAGTACCTGCTGCCCAAGCAGATCAAGGCCAGTGGGCTGCGGGCAGACGAGATCCAGTTGCCCGAGCAGACCCTGCGTGACCTGGTGCGCTATTACACCCGTGAGGCGGGCGTCAGGGGGCTGGAGCGGGAGATTGCCAAAATCTGCCGGAAGGTGGTGCGCGAACACGTTGAAGCCAATGTGAAGACCTCCGTGGTCATTGAGCCCGATCTTCTGGAAGATTATTCCGGCGTACAGAAATTCCAGTTCGGACTGGCCGAAGAAACCAACCAGATCGGGCAGGTGACCGGGCTCGCCTGGACCCAGGTGGGCGGCGAGTTGCTGACCATCGAGTGCGCGCTGACCAAAGGCAAGGGCCGGGTGGTCAAAACCGGCTCGTTGGGCGATGTCATGCAAGAGTCCATACAGGCGGCGTTAACCGTGGTCAGAAGCCGCGCTTTGGGGCTGGGGATCAGCGATGATTTCCATGAAAAGCACGATCTGCACGTGCACGTGCCGGAGGGCGCGACCCCCAAAGACGGCCCCAGCGCCGGTATCGGTATGTGCACCGCGCTGGTGTCTGCACTCACCAAGATCCCGGTACGCGCCAACGTTGCCATGACCGGTGAGATCACCTTGCGTGGCCGGGTGCTGGCCATCGGTGGGCTGAAAGAGAAGTTGCTGGCGGCCCATCGGGGGGGCATTACAACGGTCATTATTCCGGAGGAAAACGTTAGAGATCTCAAAGAGATACCCGATAATATCAAGGAGTCTCTGGAGATCAAACCGGCCAAGTGGGTTGATGATGTGTTGGACATCGCGCTGGCTTACGCCCCTGAGCCACGCTCGGAATCCGAGGCCTCAAGTGCGCCCCGTGAGGATGAGAGCGACGCCACAGATCGCATAAATACACACTGAAGGGCGCGAGTTTTGTTGACATGCGCGAGAACCGGTTGGTATAACTGTTTCGCCGTGAAGCAGCCAGTACCAAGGGCTCCCGCGCAGTTTATGCCTATTTCCATGGTCGGCTTTAAGTCGAAAAGGAATAATAATATAGAAGAATGGAATTATCTGACCGCTTGTGCGATAGTCGGAAACGTCCTGAAAATACAACCCAACCTATAACATCTTCAACCTGAAATCGAAGGGGTTTAGTGTGAATAAGTCTGAACTAATTGATGCAATCGCAGAGTCTGCAGATATCTCCAAGGCAAGCGCTGGTCGCGCCCTGGATGCTATGACCAATTCAATAACCAACGCCCTGAAAGACGGTGATCAGGTTACCTTGATTGGCTTCGGCACTTTCTCTGTCAAGGACCGTGCTGCGCGCACCGGTCGTAACCCGCAAACGGGTGCCGAGATCCAAATCCCTGCTTCCAGAGTACCCGGATTTAAAGCTGGTAAAGCCCTGAAAGACGCTGTTAAGTAACAGATTCTTTTTTTCTGGTGGTGCCGGATTGGCGGCGCTGCCGGAGCAGGCTTCCGAAGAGACGCTTCGGGGGCAATGCTTCGCAAGAAATCAAGGCGCATTCTTGTCAGGGTGCGCCTTTTTACGTTCAGGGCTGCGTTCGCCACCCCGTGGTGGGGAACCGGCAGATACCTGAACTTTCTGACGACATTGAACAGAGGCCTGATGCTGTCGGCGTTAAACCCCGAGTGGGAACCGACGCTGCAGCGATCTGGGAGGAACATGCTTCAAGATATCCGGGACAATGCCCAGGGCACCATTGCCAAAATCATCATTGGTCTATTGATCGTATCGCTGTCCATCTGGGGAATGGATGCAATTATCGGTGGCTTTTCGGGAGAACCAGAAGTAGCGACCGTTAATGGTGAAGACATCACCGAGCGCGAATTTCTGCGGGTGGTGCAGCTGGAACGTCAGCGCCAGCTGGCCCAAATGGAGCAACAGGACGCAGGACTGCTCAACGATGACCAGATTCGTCAGGAGGTTCTCGAAGCGTTGATTCAGGAGCAGACCCTGATTCAGGATGCCAGCGAGCAGGGTCTGGAGTTGTCGGATGCGGAAATTGACGCCTTGATCACCCAGATTCCCCAGTTTCAGGTGAACGGGGCCTTCAATCGGGATCAGTTTGTGGCCTATGTGCGTAATCTCGGTATGGGGGTCGGGGAGTTCCGCGAGGTAATGCGCAAGCAGTACGTGGTCAACCAGATCCGCACCGGTATTTTGCAAAGTGGCCTGGCCACCGCGGCCGGTGCCGAACGCCTGCTGGCGTTGCAAAACCAGACCCGTAGCTTCCGCACGCTCACCGTCGCCGCAGACACGGTCGCCGACGAAGTAGAGGTGACCGCGGAGGAGGTCGCCAGCTATTACCAGGAAAACCCTGAGCTGTTTGCCCTTCCTGACCGGGTCGACGCGGAATACCTGGTGCTGTCCCTGGCCGCACTTGCCGACCCGGAGGCCATCAGCGACCAGGACCTGGAGGCCTATTACCGGAGTCGAGCCGCCGATCTGGCAGCCGAAGAGCGTCATTCCGCGCACATCCTCATTGCCGATGGGAAAGATGCGGCCCGGCGTCTGCAGGAAGTGCAGGACAAACTGGCCGCTGGCGAGTCGTTTGAGGCCCTGGCGGCAGAGTATTCCGACGACAAGGTGTCCGGACGTCAGGGTGGCGATCTCGGTTTTGCCGGGCGCAATGTGTTCGATGCTCCATATGAAGACGCTCTGTTTGCCTTGCAGGTCGGCGAGATTTCCGAGCCGGTGACCACCGCATTTGGTACCCACCTGATCAAATTGCTGGAGGTGCGTGAGTCGCCCGTGCCGCCCTTGGCAGACCTGGAGGAGCAGTTGCGGACCGAGCTTGCGCAGCAGCGTGCGAGCGAGGCATACGCCCAGGCGCGCACCCGGTTGGCGGATCTGGCCTACGCCGCAGCTGACCTCCAGGAGCCCGCGGAAGCCTTGCAGCTGGAGATCCGCGAGCAAGCCAACGTGACCCGTGAGGCGGTCCGTAAACCCTTCGATCACCCGGGGCTGGTACGTCAGCTGTTTTCCGATGACGTCCTCAACGGGGGCTACAACACCGAGCTGGTGGATGTGGGTAACAACGTGTCCGTCGTGGCCCGGGTTGTCAAACACCACCCCGCGACGACACAGGCGCTGGAAGAGGTGGCTGATGACATTCGTCATGCCCTGACCCAAAGCCGCGTTCGCGAGCGCTTGCAGGCGCGGGCGGACAGCTTGCTGGCGGCTCTGGAAAACGGTGACACGGTCGCAGCAGAAGAGGCGGACTGGCAGCGCTATGAGGAGCAATCCCGGATGGCGTCCGGAGTCGACGGGCGGGTTCTGCAGACGGCGTTTTCGTTGCCAAGACCGCCGGCGGGAGAAGCCAGCTATGGCACGGCGCACACGGATGACGCGGTGGTTCTGGTTGCGCTGGAGGCGGTCACAGACGGTAAGGTTGACGAAAACAGCGGCGAACTCAAGCAGTTGCAGCGTTTTATCGCCAGCCTCCAGGGGCAGCGTGAATATGCTGCTTATCAGCAGGCGTTGCGCGAGCAGGCGACCATCAAACGGCCATAGCAACCCGCACCGCAATAAAAAAAACCGAAG
>NZ_MEIY01000001.1:2648917-2792072 GCF_001752365.1 Marinobacter sp. X15-166B
CTGGCGCTTCGGTTTTTTATTGCGGTCGCCTTTAATCGGTGGGAATACGGGTGGCTTTGAGGCAGTCTTTTATCTTTTTCAGGTGCCCCAGATAATCCGTGCCCCGTTTGAGTGTGACCCCCGTGGCGAGGATGTCGATCACGGCCAGGTGAATGATGCGCGATGACATGGGCATATACACCTCGGTATCTTCGGAGGTGGTGACCCCCAGAACCACCGAGCAGACTTCGGCCAGCGGCGACCCCGGGGAGGTGATGCCGATTACCGTGGCTCCATTCTCGCGACCCAGTTGGGCAATGTCCACGGTCTCCCGGGTGCGTCCGGTATAGGAGATGGCAACGATCACGTCGCCGGTACCACAGCCTGCGGCAACCATGCGCTGCATCAGGGCATCGTCGTAACTCATTACCGGGATGTTAAAGCGGAAAAACTTGTGCTGCGCATCCAGGGCAACGGACGCGGAGGCGCCCATGCCGAAAAAGTTGATTTGTTTGGCTTGAATCAGATAATCAATTGCCGTGGCCAGGGCCTTGTGGGACAGGGCCTGGCGGGCCTTTTCCAGGCTGGCGATGGTGCGCAGCATGATCTTGTTGGAAAACTCTTCGACACTGTCATCCACTTCAATATTCTGACCGATGTATGGGGTGCCGGTGGCGATACTCTGGGCCAGGCGGATCTTGAAGTCTGGAAACCCTGTCGCCGAAAACCCCCGGCAAAACCGGTTCACCGTCGGTTCACTGACGTCCGCAGCCCGCGCCAGGGCGGCGATGCTGTAGCGGGTGGCAGCACTCGGGTCTCGTAAAATCGCCTCAGCTACTTTCCGTTCCGACTTGTTCAGGCTTTCCAGCCGCGCTTGAATGTCAGCAAGTAAATTGTCGTCACGGTGTATGTGAGTTGCGGCCATACAGCGGATCTCCCCTTCAGGTCTGGTTCACAGGAGTTGGCGATTATAGCGCGTTTCCCGTCCGGTTGCGGTAGTATTCATGTCAGGTGCTGCTAAAACGGCCGCTTGTCCACTCGTCCCGATAAAATATTTCGATAAAATTACTACATTTGTGCTATTGCTGATAATACGGTAGCGTTATTGAAGAAGGGCATCATGTCAGGAAAAAGCCAAACTCAGTGTGACCTTGTGATATTCGGTGGTCTGGGTGACCTGGCCCGCCGCAAGTTGTACCCCGCGCTCTACCAATTGGAGCGCGCCGGGCTGCTGGCAAAGGGTAACCGCATTTTGGCGTTGGCGCGCAGGCACACGGATACCGACCAGCTGCGGGTCGATCTGGAGGCCCAGCTGCGACAGACAGTGCCGGCCGACCAACTGGAGGGCAAGGTGCTGGCCAGCTTGCTGCAACGGCTGGAATACCGTTGTCTGGACTTTCAGGATGCGGCGGCCTACGAGTGTCTCAAGGAGTGGCGCCAGACCTCGGACAACGAACTGGTGATCTACATGGCGACCCCGCCGTCACTGTATGGCGTGATTGCCCGTAACCTGCAGATTGTCGACTGTTGCAGTGAGCGAACCCGGGTCGTGGTGGAAAAGCCCATTGGCCAGGACCTGGAGTCTTCCCGCGACATCAATGACCAGTTGGCAGAAGTGTACAGTGAAAAACAGCTGTTCCGGATCGATCATTATCTGGGTAAGGAAACCGTCCAGAACCTGATCGCGTTGCGGTTTGCCAACAACCTCTTTGCCTCCCAGTGGAATCAGAACCACATTTCCCATGTCGAGATCACGGTGGCGGAGAGTGTCGGGATCGAGGGGCGCTGGGGTTACTTTGACAAGGCCGGCCAGGTGCGGGACATGATCCAGAATCATATGCTGCAGTTGCTTTGTCTGATAGCCATGGACCCGCCCTCCGATCTCTCTGCAGACAGCATTCGTGATGAAAAGGTTAAGGTACTCAAGGCGCTGCGACCCATCACTCCGGATCTGGTGGAGACCCATCTGGTGCGGGGGCAGTACACGGCCGGGTCGAGTGAGGGTGAGTTGGTTCCGGGCTATCTGGAAGAGGAAGGGGCCAACAAGAACAGCCGGACGGAAACCTTTGTGGCCCTCAAGGTGGAAATTGAAAACTGGCGCTGGTCGGGGGTGCCTTTCTACATACGCACCGGGAAGCGCATGCCGGAAAAATTTGCGCAGATCATCATCCATTTCAAGCCGGCTCCCCACTATATTTTCGATCCGGACCAGCGCCATCTGGCCAACAATAAACTGATCATCCGGTTGCAGCCCGATGAAGGCATGGCTATTCAGATTTTGACCAAGGAGCAGGGGCTGGGTAAAGGGGTGCGCCTGCGCCAGGGGCCGCTGGAGTTGACCTTCTCCGAAGCTTTCAATGCAGGGCGCATACCGGACGCTTATGAACGATTGTTATGGGAGGTAATGCGGGGCAACCAGTATTTGTTTGTGCGCAGGGATGAAGTTGAGTGGGCCTGGCGCTGGGTCGATCAGTTAGTGTCTAACTGGCACGATCACAGTACGCAGCCCAAGCGCTATGCGGCTGGGACCTGGGGGCCGGTAGCGTCGATCGCGATGATTACCCGGGATGGCAGGAGCTGGTATGAAGACGCTTGAAATGGGTTTGCCCACAGGCATAGAGTGGATTGATGCGGAAGATGAAGTGCTGCTCGGAGAGGCTTTGGCTGCGGCGGTTGCGGCTGAGCTCGAGGGGGGCTTGGCCGATGCCGAGAGGGTAACGCTGGTGGTTTCCGGGGGCAGTACCCCGCTGCCGTTTCTGAAAGCGTTGAGTCAGATCCGGTTGCCGTGGCAGCGGGTGGACGTCGTGCTGGCGGATGAGCGCTGGGTGGCCGAGTTCGACCCGGCCAGCAATGCTGCGCAGGTGCGACGCCACCTGATCCAGAATCAGGCAGCCCGGGCCACCCTGGTGCCGTTCAAACAGCCCGGGGACCTGGACGCGGAAGCCTGTGCAGTGGTCGAATCCCAGTTGCAGGAATTGGCGTGGCCGGCGACGGCTGTGGTTCTGGGGATGGGCAAGGACGGTCATACCGCTTCCTTGTTTGCGGACGCCCCGCAACTCGATACCGGGCTGGACCCGAATACCTCTGCCCGGGTGGCCATGATGACGCCGCCGTCGCAGGATCACGCCCGCATGACCCTGACCCGCAACGTGCTGCAATCTGGCACCACCCGATTCCTGCATATCCGCGGTGACGACAAACTGCGGGCGTTGCGGCACGCCTGTGAAGACCTGGACAATGTAGAGGCAATGCCGGTCAGGGCGTTTTTGAACGCCGGTTTGCGTATCTACTGGAGCCCTTGAGGACTATGCCATGGTAACCATGACGGACGCGCACCAGCGTTGCCTTCGGGATCTGTTGGCCGCAGGACCGCTGATACCGGTTATTGCGGTGCAGGACCCGGCGCACGCGCTGCCCCTGTGTCGGGCACTGGTGGCGGGGGGCATACGGATCTTGGAGATCACCCTGAGAACGCCCCACGGTCTGCAAGCCATAGAGCGGGTGCGCAAGGCCTTGCCCGACGTGTGGGTGGGCGCCGGCACGGTCACCACGGTTGAGCAATACCGTCAGGTGGAACGTGCGGGGGCGCAGTTTGCCATCAGCCCCGGGCTGACCGAGAGCCTGCTGGAACACGGGCTGGGGTCGACGGTGGCGCTGCTGCCCGGGGTGGCGACCGCGTCTGAGGTGATGCTGGGATACGCCCGCGGCTTGCGGGTGTTCAAATTGTTTCCCGCCGAAGTGGCGGGCGGAATTCCTGCCCTGAAGGCTTTTCTCGGGCCCTTTCCCGACGTTACCTTTTGCCCGACGGGCGGGATCCGCCAGGACACCGCCCGTGCTTACCTGGAATTACCCAACGTCGCTGCGGTGGGTGGCACCTGGATGCTGCCACGTGACCGGGTGGAGGCCGAAGATTGGGCCTCGATCACCCGGATTGCCGCCGACAGTCTCGCCCTGCTGGGCTGACTCCTTGCCGGGGTCAGCGGATAGCTTTACCCACTTCGACGATCTTCATGGTGTTGGTGCCGCCCTGGGCATCCCCGTAGTCGCCTTTGGTGACCACCACCAGATCGCCCTTGGCAACCACCCCGGTTTCCAGCAGGGCGGCGACCGCTCGCTCATTGGTTTCGTGCGCCGGTATTTGGGTGGTATCAAACGGAATGGTCTGCACCCCGCGGTAAAGCGCGACTTTATTCTGGGTTTCAGGGTGTCGCGACAACGCGAAGATCGGCAGGCTGGATTTGATACGGGACATCAGCAGGGGAGTCGCGCCGGTTTCAGTCATGCAGATAATAGCCTGTACGCCGGCCAGGTGATTGGCGGCATACATGGCCGATAGCGCAATCGCCTCACCAATTTCGGTCATGCCCTCATGGATACGGTGGCGCGACTGATGGGTCAAGGGCAGCGTTTCCGCCCCCAGACAGATGCGCACCACGGCTTCCACCGCCTCGGTCGGGTAATCGCCAACGGCGGTTTCCGCCGACAGCATCACCGCGTCGGTGTAATCGATCACCGCATTGGCGACGTCGGAGACCTCCGCCCGGGTGGGCATCGGGTTGTCGATCATCGATTCCATCATCTGGGTGGCAGTAATCACCACTTTGTTGAGCGTCCGCGCGCGGGCGATGATGTGCTTCTGGACGCCGACCAGTTCGGCGTCACCGATCTCCACCGCCAGATCCCCTCTGGCCACCATCACCGCATCCGAGGCTTCAATCACCGCGTCCAGTGCAGCGGAGTCATGGGCGAGTTCCGCCCTTTCTATTTTGGCCACCAGGCCAGCGGACGAGCCGGCTTCCCGCAGCAGTGCGCGCGCAAGCTGCATGTCGTCCGCGGTGCGTACGAAGGACACCGCGACATAGTCGGCCCCCAGGCGGGCTGCAGTGACAATGTCCTGCCGGTCTTTGTCGGTCAGGGCATCGGCGGACAGCCCGCCTCCGCGCTTGTTCAGGCCCTTGTTGTTGGACAGCGGGCCACCGATCAATACCCGGGAAGTAATGCTGTGCTCATTGACCGACTGCACTTCCATTTCGATGCGGCCATCGTCCAGTACCAGGATATCCCCGGGCGCAACATCGTCGATGAGCTGTTCGTAATCGACGCCCACGGCCTCCGAAGTGCCGGCGTCCTTATCCATGGTGGCGTCCAGCACAAAGGTCTGACCCGCTTTCAGGGTGACCTTGTTGTCGACAAATCGGGCGATGCGCAGTTTCGGCCCCTGCAGGTCGGCCAGAATCGCGGTGTGCTGCCCCAGTTGCTCGGAAATTTTGCGTACCTGATTCGCCCGTTCAAGGTGCTCTGCGGCGCTGCCGTGTGAAAAATTGAGCCGGGTGACGTTGACCCCTGCCACCAGGATTGCGTGCAGTGCGTCTGCGGAATCTGTTGCGGGGCCGAGGGTTGCGACGATCTTGGTGCGCCTGAGCATAGTAAAGCTTTCCTTTCGTGGATCGGAGTGTGGGTACTATATTACCGTTGCATGACAGTAGGGTGACAGCGCCGAGTTAGAGGTCGTGTCCTTGGTTGTGTCGATATGTAGTTATATTAGATCATTTAAGTACGAATTCGGGGAGTGATTGGGTTATTGATCAATAAAGCAGGTAAACTTACCACGAGACGAGCTGTCGTACCTCAATGAAACCAACGATGGAGACCTAATATGCACGCGACGGTCGCACAGGTAACCCAGCGTATCATTCACCGCAGTCAGGCGCAGCGTGATGATTACCTCGCCCGCATGGCCGAGGCCGCTTCCACCGCGCCGCAGCGCCGTGCGCTGTCCTGCAGTAATCTGGCCCACGGATTTGCGGCCTGCGGCGCCACCGACAAAGACACCCTCAGGTTCATGAACAAGGCGAACCTGGCCATCGTAACTGCGTATAACGACATGTTATCAGCCCATCAGCCCTATGAACGGTTTCCGCCGCTGATCCGTGAGGCCGCGCAGGGGATGGGGTCGGTGGCCCAGGTGGCCGGGGGCACACCGGCCATGTGTGACGGTGTCACCCAGGGGCAACCGGGTATGGAGTTGAGTTTGTTTTCCCGCGACGTCATCGCCATGAGTACCGCCGTTGCGCTGAGTCACAATATGTTTGACGCCATGGCGTTGCTGGGGATCTGCGACAAGATCGTACCGGGTCTGCTGATCGGAGCGCTGAGTTTTGGTCATTTGCCCGCGGTATTGATTCCGTCCGGTCCCATGCCCAGTGGCCTGCCCAATAAAGAGAAGCAGCGGGTACGGCAACAATACGCAGACGGTCAGGTGGGTTCGGACGCGCTGCTGGAGGCGGAAAGTCAGGCCTATCACAGCCCCGGCACCTGTACGTTTTACGGCACCGCCAACAGCAATCAGTTACTGGTGGAAGTGATGGGGCTGCAATTGCCGGGTTCCGGGTTCGTATCGCCTAATACGCCGTTGCGGGATGCGTTGACGCAGCGAGCGACGGAGCAGGCCATTCGCCTGTCAGCCCCTAACGGTGGCACGCTGGGACTGGCGGACATGGTCGACGCGAAAAGCATCGTTAATGCCCTGGTAGCACTGTTGGTGACCGGCGGCTCCACCAACCACACCATGCACTGGGTGGCGGTGGCTCGAGCCGCGGGGATCCTCATCAACTGGGATGATTTTGCCGACTTGTCGGCGGTGGTGCCGTCTCTGGCCCGTATATACCCCAACGGTTCGGCCGATGTGAACGATTTCCATGAAGCCGGTGGCACCCCGTTTCTGATCCGCGAATTGCTGACGGGCGGGTATCTGCACGACGACGTGCAAACCGTGGTAGGCCGGGGGCTGAGCGCCTACACCGAAATGCCGCAACTGCACGACGGGCGTTTGCGCTGGGCCCCGGCCCGCTCCGCCAGTGGAGACGACCAGGTATTGCGTGGGGTGCAGCGCCCCTTTGCCGCAGACGGTGGTCTGAAAGTCCTGCAGGGCAATCTGGGGCGCGGGGTGATCAAGGTGTCAGCCGTGGCGCCCGAACACCGGACGCTGACCGCCCCGGCAGTGATCTTCCATGATCAGCACCGCCTGGAGGCCGCCTTTGAGGCGGGGGAGCTGAATCGGGATTGTGTGGTGGTGGTGCGCTATCAGGGGCCCAAGGCGAACGGTATGCCCGAGTTGCACAAACTGACCCCCTACCTGGGACTGTTGCTGGATCGAGGCTTTAAGGTGGCACTGGTGACGGACGGGCGCATGTCCGGGGCCTCCGGCAAGGTTCCCGCGGCCATTCATGTCTATCCGGAGGCGGCCAGCGGCGGGCCCCTGGCGCTGCTGCAGGACGGTGATGAAATCACCCTGGACGCTGACGCCGGGCGGTTGCAGGTGCACCTCAGCGACGCTCAGCTCGACGCCCGCACACCTGCAACCGCGGACCTTACCGGCAACCGTGGGGGGATGGGGCGCGAATTGTTCGGCTGGATGCGGCGTGAAGCGAGCACGCCGGAGCAGGGCGCGAGCCTGTTCTGGAATGTCGTGGAGTGAGGTCGGAATCGGTGGAATCTCTCGATCGCCTGTTGGCCCGGGTGCGCCAGTGCACCCTGTGCGAACCTGAGTTGCCGTGCGGTGCGCGGCCGGTTTTGCAGATGGACACCCGCGCCCGCATTCTGGTAGCCGGCCAGGCACCGGGGCGCAGGGTGCATGACACCGGGATCCCGTTCAACGATCCCAGCGGTGTGCGGTTACGGGCATGGATGGGGGTCACGCCGGAAGTGTTCTACGATCCGCAGCGCATTGCCATAATACCGATGGGGTTGTGTTATCCCGGCAAGGGCCGTGGCGGAGATTTGCCGCCCAGAGCCGAATGCGCGCCGGCCTGGCGCGCAACCCTGCTGCAGCAGCTACCGGAGCTGCAGTTGGTGCTGGCCATCGGGCAATATGCCCAGGCGTATCATCTGCCTGGCCCCCGGCGGGCGGTTACCGACAATGTGCGCAATTGGCGCGATCATTGGCCGGCGGTGTTGCCCTTGCCCCACCCGAGCGGACGCAACAACATCTGGTTGCACCGCCATCCCTGGTTTGCGGCAGAAGTCCTCCCGGTGCTGCAGACGCGCATCGCTGCACTGTTGGGGCCGGATGGCCGTGGCGAGTGACCCGGGTGTTCAGTCTTCCGGTTGGCTCAGGTCGAGCCAGGGCTGTGAAAACCAGTAATAGCGTCCTGCGCCCGCCGGGTAAGTGCAATTGTAGCGAAACCGCCGGCTGTTGAAGCTCTCGGGGGCCACCACGCTGACCGTATGCTTGCCGATGGCGGTGACCGCTATGCGTCCCTGGCGGGAAGCAAAGCAGCTGAGCCGTCCGGCGGCCAGGGTCTCGGGCAACGTCAGCCTTAATCGGGGCGGGTTCCCGCCGGTCTGCTGAGCGTCGATGACGCCATCCGGCAGGTCGCCTGCATCGACCGGCAAGGCTTTACTGCGCAACTTGTCGGTCAGCGCGTTCAGCTGACCGTAGGCATTGGCCATGGGAAAGCGGGGCAGGCGGGTGGGGTGTGAGCTGGCGCCAATGGCACCGGAATGCTGGCCGTAACCGAGCCACCCCCGGGCGGCAACCAACGCTTCCAGGTCACGGTCAAACTCGCCGTAAGGGTAGGCGAACAGGGTCGACTCCACCCCCAGGCGTTTTCTAAGGGTCTCCTGCGCCGTGTCCATGCTGGTCTGCACCCGTTGCAGCCACGCCTCCTGGGGTTCATTGAGGCGACGTGCCAGGTGACCGTGGTCGGCACTGTGGTTGGCAATCGTCACGCCGGGTTGCCGGTTCAGCTCGTCGAGCTGCTGCCAGTTGAGGTACCCAGGTTGGCCGATGGCCTGAGTGTTGACGAAAATGGTATACGGAAAATTTTTGCGGGCCAGTCGGGGGGCCGCGGCCGTCAGTACCGAGGCGTGGGCATCGTCGAAGGTAATGGCAACCTGCTGCCGGTCGGCGGAGCGTCCCGCCAGTGCGTCCCGGGTTGCGGTGTCCAGCGGCACCACCTCCAGGCCAAGTTCGTCAATAAGGGCCAGCTGCGCGTCGAACAGCGAGGGCGTGGTGCTGGTGGACGGCGGTGTGGAGTCGTCGATATGGTGATATTGAAGGACCACCAGATCCGCACGGGCCCAGCTGCTGGCCAGCAACAGTGACAGGGCCACAACACGATGGAATATAGACAACTGCATAGTAGGATTCACTCCCTTATCCGCGTCTGCGAAAGTGATTTTTCAGCACTTGAAACGCTGCGTTTAGTTGTTGAACGGCTTCCGTATCACCGCCCCGATCCGGGTGCACCGCCATGATTTCCCGACGAAACTGTTGCTTGATGGGTTCAAAGGTTTCTGGCAGGGACGCAAAGCCCAACTGCCGGGCCGCAGCGTGTAACGCGTCGTTATCCGGCGCTTCGCCTGACGTGCCCGCCCAGAAGTCCCGCAGCAGCGCCTCAATCTCACCGTCCGGCAAGCGGTAATTGCGCAGGTCCAGATAGTATTTTCTGAGTTCGTCCTCCGGGGCCGGCACCCCGGTGCCGGAGACGACCGGATCGAGAGTGATTTTCAGGCACAGGGGCGAGGTGGACAGGGATTCGCCCTGCTTGCTCAGGGCGTCCCGGAGCCGGTACACCGCGTGGTAGATCAGAAAATGCACCGGGTAAAGTTG
The DNA here is from genome assembly GCF_001752365.1 of Marinobacter sp. X15-166B. GTDB lineage: Bacteria > Pseudomonadota > Gammaproteobacteria > Pseudomonadales > Oleiphilaceae > Marinobacter. Next base: position 2,658,510 of record NZ_MEIY01000001.1, read on the forward strand.
CGCCGGCTCATGGAAATTAACGGCCCCGAGCAATTCCCAGGGCGGGGCCTGGAGTTGTTTGATCACCGCGTGCTCCGACAGGCCCTCGGGGTTCTGCCGCAACAGACGTTCGAGGGCGATCATCAAGTGCCCAATCCGGTCTTCCAGTTGCTCCGCCGGACTCGCCGGTGAGTGGTGGGTCTGCATTAATATTGTCCGGCCTGTCCATGGAATTCTGGGACGCGTATAATCCCGGTTTCACTGATCATACTGAATGTGCCCATTTATGCCTGATTCCCGACCCGCAACCCCTGACGCCAGCCAAACTGCTGACGCTGAGCATCAGCATAAACAAGAACTTAACAAGCTGCAAAAGCGCCTTCGCCGGGATGTGGGGCGGGCGATTGCGGACTTTTCCATGATCGAAGCGGGCGACAAGGTGATGTGTTGTCTCAGTGGCGGCAAGGATTCTTACGCCATGCTGGACATTTTGCTCAATCTGCAGAAAAGCGCACCCGTGTCGTTTGAGATCATTGCCGTCAACCTGGACCAGAAACAGCCCGGGTTTCCGGAAGAGGTCCTGCCCCGTTATCTGGCCGGCCTGGGTATTGAATACCACATCATTGAACAAGACACCTACAGCATTGTGGTGGACAAGACGCCGGCAGGTAAAACCACCTGCGCTCTGTGTTCCCGATTACGCCGTGGCATACTCTACAACTTTGCCGAGCAACACGGTGTCACCAAAATTGCCCTGGGGCATCACCGCGATGACCTGTTGGAAACGCTGTTTCTTAACATGTTTTATGGCAGCAAGCTGAAATCCATGCCGCCGGTACTGCACAGCAATGACGGGCGCAATACGGTAATCCGGCCGCTCGCTTACAGCCGTGAACAGGACATTGCCCGGTTTGCGCAGTTACGCGGCTACCCGATCATCCCGTGTAACCTGTGTGGCAGCCAGGAAAATCTGCAACGTCAGGTGATCAAGGAAATGCTGCAAGGGTGGGAACGCACCCATCCCGGTCGCCTCGACTCCATGTTTCGTGCGTTGTGCAATGTCGAACCCTCCCACCTGGCGGATCCCACCCTCTACGACTTCCGCAACAACAAGCGTTTGGCGGACGAGGCCGGTCAGGTGAGGGGCGCAGAAGTGGCTGAGCCGGAGTTTGGCCGGCTCGACATCCTTAATATATAAGCCCGCTCAGCGGCAGTGTCCAAACCCCGAACAGGATCAGCAGGGTGCCGGTGATTGACCGGAAACCGGTGTGGCTGCGCAGGCGGGTAATCGAGCGGGCGGCAAAGCCGGTACCCAGCATGGACGGCAGGGTGCCCAGCCCGAAAAACAGCATGGTACCGGCGGCACCGGCGACACTCGGTTGCAGTGCGGCCCAGCCGAGCGTGCTGTACACCAACCCGCAGGGCAACCAGCCCCACAGCGATCCCAGCGCCAGCGCCTGTACCGGATGCCGGACGGGCAGGAGTCGTGCGGTCAGCGGTGCCAGTCTGGCCCAGACCGGCGCGCCGAGTTTTTCCACGTAACGGATACCTTGCCACCACTGGGCCATGGACAGGCCCATCAGGATCAACAACACCCCGGCGAGGGTACGCAGCCCCAGGCCAAGCGGACCCCATTGGGCGCTGGCCTGGGTGCTGAGCAGGGCAATCAGCGTGGCAATGAGCACGTAACTGGCGATTCGGGCCCCGTTAAACGCCAGCAGCATCAAGGTCTGGCGCACCCTGAACCCCCGGCCAACCGGCAGCGCCATGGACAGGGAGGCACTGATGCCCCCGCACATGCCCAGACAGTGGGTACTGCCCAGAAATCCAATCATAAAAGCGCTGGTGTAGCTGAGATACAACCCGTCGCCCACGGTCAGTCCCCGGAGCGCGGCGCTTGTTGCTCGCTGTCCGGGTCCGGCGTATCGGGTTTCTCGGTCTCCTGCCGGGATTCGGTCGGGATCATGTGCGCATCATCGTCGTACAGAATCCGGTGGGCCGGCCCCTCCAGGTCATCGTATTGCCCGTTTTTCACCGCCCAGGAAAACAGCAGGATGCCCAGGGCAACCAAAATGAGCGTGGCGGGAATGAGGATCATCACTATTTCCATAACGGCACCTCGAGTGCAATGAAAATCATATCAATACGCCATCAGGGGGTGGCCTGGGCACCCACACGGGGCAGTGGCAGCGGAGCGGTTGCGCGATCACGACTCAATCGCAGCGCGTTGAGCACCACCAACAGCGAGCTGGCCGACATGCCGATGGCCGCCGCCCAGGGGGGGACCAGTCCGGCGGCGGCCAGGGGCAGGGCGGACGCATTGTAGGTCAGCGCCCACAACAGATTCTGGCGAATGACCCGGCGGGTCTGCGCGCTGGTGTTGATGGCGGTGATCAAATGCTTCAACTGCCCGTTCATCAGCACCGCATCGGCGCTGAGCTGGGTCAGATCCGCGGCGCTGCCCATGGCGACGGACACTTCGGCGCCCGCCATGGAAGGCAGATCGTTGAGCCCGTCACCCACCATCATGATGGTGTGACCTTCGGCCTTGAGCCGGCGCAAGTGCGCCAGTTTGTCTTCCGGGGACGCCTGGCCGATGGCCCGGTCGATATGCAACTGTTCGGCTATGTACTGGACATGACCGGAGCGGTCACCGCTGAGCAGCAGGGTCTGAATGCCCATCTGCTGGAGTCGGGCGAGGGCCGGTTTGGCATCGGCCCGCAACTGGTCATCCAGAGTAAAGCAGGCCAGCCAGCGGTTGTCGGCGGCCAGCCAGATCTCGATCCCGTGTCCGCTGGTGCGGGACGGCAGGGGGGTGCTCACATACCGGGATACAAACTCGCTGTGACCAATGTACACCGGCTGCCCCCGCCAGACTCCGGTCAATCCCCCGCCAATGTGGTTTTCCACCTCGGTGACCGGCTCGCTGCGACGGGACTTGAACGCTTTCGCAATGGGGTGTTCGGAGCGGGCTTCCAGCCCTGTCGCCAGAGCCAGGGCCTGTGCGGCGGTCAGGTCGCCGAAGCACTCGGTGGCCACCAGGGTCAGTCTGCCCTGGGTCAGGGTGCCGGTCTTGTCGAACACCACGGTGTCGATTTTGTGCAGCGATTCCAGGGTGTGCCCGCGGGTTGGCAGAAACCCGAGACGACGCAAGCGAACGGTGGCACTGGTCAGGGCAGTGGGGGTCGCCAACGACAGCGCGCAGGGGCAGGTCACCACCAGCACCGACAGGGTGATGTCGAACGCGTTATCCGCGCCGGCCAGCCACCAGCCGATCCACACCACCGGTGCCAGAATCAGAATACGGCTGACAAAAATGCCGGCGATGCGATCCGCCATCAGCGCAACCGGCGGTTTCTCCGCCTGCACCCGGTCGAGGATTCTGAGGATGTTGGACAGCCGGGTCTGACTGCCGGTACGCAACACCCGGACGGTCAGCGGGTTCTCGCCGTTGATGCTGCCTGCGTGCACACTGTCACCCGGGCTGCGGGTTTCCGGCAGGTATTCGCCGGTCAGGGCGGCTTCGTTGAGGGTGGAGTGGCCAGCGGTGATTTCGCCGTCGACCGGCAGGGTTTCGCCGGGTTTCACCTGAATCAGGTCGCCAATTTCCAGCTCATGCACAGGCACCAGCTGGAGTTCACCGTTGCGTTCCCGGGTGGCGGCTTCCGGCTGGGTGCCGGCCATGGCCTGCCCGGTAATACCGGCACGATAACGAGCCTGGGCTTCAATATAGCGCCCGAGGGACAGAAAGAAGGTGAACATGCACACGGCTTCGAAATAGACTTCTTCGCCGCCCATGAGGGTCACCCACACGCTGGCAAGATAGGCCAGCCCGATGGCGGTGGCCACCGGTACGTCCATGGTCAGGTGGCGGCTGCGCAGGTCTCTGATGGCGTTGTCAAAAAACGGCCGGGCGCTGTACAGGATCACGGGGGTGGCCACCAGCAAGCTGAACCAGCGGAAAAACTGGACGAATTCGGGGGATACCCCGCTGTGGATTTCAAAATACAGCGGGAAGGCCAGCATCATGCTCTGGGTGGAACCCAGTCCGGCCACGCACAGCCGGATCAGGGCGCTGCGGTTTTCGGCTTTCAGGGCCCGCTCCGCCTCGCTTGCCTGGTAGGCACGGGCACGGTAACCCAGGCGGTGAATGGCGATGAGCAGGTCACTCAAGTGCGCCTGCTGGGGGTCCCAGGCAAGACGGGCCCGTTGGGTGGTGTGATTGACGGAAAAGGCCAAGACCCCGGGCTGTAAGGCCAGGTGTTTTTCCAACAACCAGATGCACGCCGCGCAGGTGATGTCCTGAATCAGTAACTGAGCTTCGAGTCCGCCGCTGACCGGGCTGACGAAGGCTTTCTGCATCAGCGGATGATCAAGTTCCAGCAGCCGGTCGTGCTCGGTTTTGGTCAGTTCCCGGGGGGTGACCGCAGGGGCGGTGCGGTGCTGGTAAAAGCCGGTAAGGCCTTCGTTATGAATGGTCTCGCAGACCGCCCGGCAGCCATAGCAGCAGAAGCGTTGCTGCTGGCCATCGAGTTCGAGGGAAATCAGCGGTGCGCCGTCAACCGGTTCCCCACAATGGTAACAGGACACTCGCATCACCTGTGGGTTTGCGCTACCGCCCCCAGCTCCGTCGGGGTTGATGCAGGCAGGTTGATTTCACCCTTCAGACGCCAGTCGTTGTCGGGGCCGCGCAAATCGATGTACCAGCGTCCGTCCATGCCTCTTGGCAGGGTCGCGGTGTAGTAATTGTCAGCCACCGGGCTGAGTTGCACCGTGCGGTCGCGTTTCGCCAGGGTGGGGTGATAAATCTGCAGAACCAGATAGGGAGCGGCCCCCAGGCGGTGCCCTGGGGCCAGGTGCAGGTGAATCTGCTGGTCGGCGAAGGTCAGCTGACCGTGCAGGCCGAGTTCAACCGCCCTGGTGTCTTTGGCAAGCTCCAGGTTGATGCCGCGGCCTTCTTTGGAATATTCGTCCGTCACCAGAGAATTATCGCTGGTGACCGCGGCAGTAATGGCCACGGTGCACCAGATGATGGAAGCTGTGGGGAAAATCAGCAAAAACCAGAACCAGGGCTGGCGGTACCAAGGGCTGACAGGTGATGCATCACTCATAATTCATTTCTCTCAAGGCAGGCGCTGCCTGCCATCAAACCAGGGTTATTGACCCGGACCGACAAAGCGGCTCTCGGTGACTATGTTCAGAGCCTCGTCTTGCTCTGAGGTCATGATGAAGCGAATGGTGTTATTGGTGTCCTGGATGGCATCCGGATCAGCCTCTACGACAGCCGGCAGGGACGCATGTTCCCGGCTGGCGACCAGAAGTTTGCTCTTGGAGGTCAGCCGGATGCCGTCCAGACCCTCGACCCGGATGTGGTAGGTTTGCGGAATTTCCGACAGGTTGGCGATTTTGAGGGTGTAGGAATTCTCCACCAACCCCTGCCCGGTGTAATTGAACAGGGCGCCCCGGTCACGGAGCACATCCAGTTCCGCCGGAACCCGGGTCGCCAGGATGAACACCAGTACGGCGATCATCAGCGTGAGCGCGGCGCCGTAACCAAACGTGCGGGGACGCAGTATTTTGGAGGGGCGCTCCTCCAGTTCGTTTTCGGTGGCATAGCGGATCAACCCCTTGGGGTAGTCCATTTTCTCCATGACCTCGTCACAGGCGTCGATGCACAGGGCGCAACCGATGCACTCGTACTGCAGTCCGTCGCGGATGTCGATGCCGGTGGGGCAGACCTGTACACACAGACCGCAATCGATGCAATCCCCCAAACCCACCTCACTGGGCGCTACGCCTTTTTTTCGACCGCCCCGGGGCTCGCCACGGTTCGGGTCATAGGCCACGGCCAGGGTGTTGGGGTCATACATCACCGACTGGAAACGGGCGTAGGGACACATGTACAGGCACACCTGCTCCCGCAACCAGCCGGCGTTCAGGTACGTGGCCACGGTAAAAAACGCCACCCAGAAATAAGCCCAGCCATTGGCATTCAGCGTAGCGATATCAACAATCAGCTCACGGATCGGGTAGAAGTAACCCACAAAGGTGAGCCCGGTGGCCAGCGCGATCAGCAGCCAGAGGCTGTGCTTGGTCGTTTTTTTGATGATTTTTTCCGCAGAACGGGGAGCCTTGTCCAGTTTGATACGCGCGTTCCGGCTGCCTTCCACCCGGGTTTCGATCCACATGAAAATAAAGGTCCACACGGTTTGCGGGCAGGTGTAGCCGCACCACACGCGACCGAACAGGGTGGTGATAAAAAACAACCCGAACGCGGCAATGATCAGCATGCCGGAGAGCAGGAAAAAATCTTTCGGGAAGAAGGTGGCGCCGTACAGATGGAATTCCCGCGCCGGCAGGTCAAAGTGAATCAGCGGTTGCCCGTTAATGGATATCCAGCAGAACAGGAAAAACATGCCCATCAGCGCAATCAGGCTGATAAAACGAATGCGTTGAAAGACACCCTTCACTTCGCGGGTGTAGATCTTCTTGCGACTGGCGTAGAGCTCAACTGTTTCGATTTTGTTTTTGTTGTTGGAAGGCTCCGTCGCAGGGTCGATCTGTTTGACGGGAATCTCGTTACTCATCACTGCCTCCCAGCAGGGGGATAACCCACTCCAAAAGGGCTAGTCGAATCTTTTCAAGCCTGGGTCCGATACACGCTCGGGCCCAGGGTTCAAAAGACAGGGGCTGAAATCAGCCCCGGGGCTGTCAGTTGTTCGACAGGCTGTACACGTAAGCGGCGAGGATGTGGATCTGATCCGCGCTGAGGCGATCTTCCTGCGCCGGCATCTTGTTGTGGCGACCATAGAGCACGGTCTCCTCAATGCGCTCGTAGGTGCTGCCATACAGCCAGATATCGTCCGTCAGGTTGGGGGCGCCCATCGCCTGCATGCCGGTACCGTCTGCGCCATGGCAGGCCGCACAGGCCTGGGCGAACACCGCTGCACCTTTTTCGGCTGCGTCGGCATCCCTGGCGCGACCGCTGTAACCCAGCACGTAGTTTACCACCTGATCCACCTGGGTGGCGGTCATGTTCGGCATCAGCCCCTTGGCAGGCATCACCCCTTCACGACCTTTGGTGATGGAGTGGACGATGCTGTCCGGGTCGCCGCCATACAGCCAGTCATCGTCGGTCAGGTTCGGAAAACCAACCGATCCACGGCCGGCGGAACCATGACAGACGGCGCAGTTGTTGGCAAACAGCCGCTGGCCCATTTGCAGGGCATCTTCGTTGCGGGCCAATTCGACAATCGGGGTGTTGCCGAACTGGGCGTACAGTTCGCCGTATTTGGCGTCGGCCAGTTCGACTTCCCGTTCCCACTGATTGTACTGGGTCCAGCCCAACAGGCCTTTGAAGTTCCCCAGCCCCGGGTACAGGGCAAGGTAGGCGAGGCTGAAGATCACCGTGGAGACGAACAGATAGAACCACCACTTCGGCAGCGGGTTGTCATACTCTTCGATGCCATCAAAGGAGTGGCCGGTGGTGCGCTCTGTTTCACTGTCGGTGGTCTGGCTTTTACGGGTAGCCCACAGGATCCACCAGCATCCGTATATGGTACCGAGCACGACCACACTGACCCATATGCTCCAAAAGGTACTCATTGTTTCTTCTCCGTCTTTTCTTTTTCCAGGGTGCGGCGATCAATCTCGTCGTCGTCAAAGGGCAAGTGTGCGGCTTCGTCATTCGCTTTCTTGCGGTGGGCGCTGTAGGCCCACCAGACAATGCCGAGAAACACCAGCAGAACGAGTACCGTGTGTATGCCGCGCAGGTCGTTAATATCCATCAGAATCACCGTTTGGTTGGTAGCACGGTTCCCAGCTGTTGCAAGTAGGCGACCAGTGCATCAATCTCAAACTGACCCTCTACCTCGGCCGCGCCGCCTTCGATCTGCTCATCGGTGTAGGGGACACCAAGGGTTTGCAGGGCCTTCAGCTTGGCACGGGTATGCTTATGGTTGACCTTGTTTTCAAACAGCCACGGGAAGGCGGGCATGTTGGATTCGGGCACCACGCTGCGGGGATCGTACAGGTGCATGCGCTGCCAGGCGTCTGAATAGCGCCCGCCAACACGGGCCAGATCCGGTCCGGTGCGCTTGGAGCCCCACAGGAACGGGTGCTCATACACGAACTCACCGGCCACCGAGTAGTGGCCGTAACGTTCGGTTTCCGCACGGAACGGGCGGATCTGCTGGGTATGGCACACATGACAACCTTCGCGGATATAAATATCCCGGCCTTCCAGTTCCAGGGGGGTGAGCGGCTCCAGGCCGGCAATGGGTTCGTTGACCCCCTTGTGGAAGAACAGCGGCAGAATTTCACCGAGGAAGGCGGTACTGATGACCAGAACAACCAGTACGGACATCAGCCCAATATTTTTCTCAACTATGTCGTGTCTCATTGGTCTCTTATCTCTTCTCAGGCGGCCTGTGCGGCACTGTTGTCAAGTGCGACAGCGTCTTTCTGGCGAATGGTCATGCGCACGTTGTAAGCCATAACCAGCATCCCGGACAGGAAGATTGCACCGCCCAGGAAGCGGACGAAATAACCGGGATAAGAGGCTTCAAGGGACTCTACAAAGCTGTAAGTGAGGGTGCCGTCGTCGTTCACCGCGCGCCACATCAAGCCTTGCATGATGCCGTTGACCCACATGGAGACGATGTACAACACCGTGCCGATGGTGGCCAGCCAGAAGTGCACGTTGATCAGGGCAACACTGTACATCTCCCGCACACCCCAGAGTTTGGGGATCAGGTGGTAGATGGCGCCGATACTGATCATGGCGACCCAGCCCAGGGCACCGGAGTGCACGTGGCCAATGGTCCAGTCAGTATTGTGGGACAGTGCGTTCACGGTCTTGATCGCCATCATCGGGCCTTCGAAGGTAGACATGCCGTAGAACGACAGGGACACCACCAGGAAACGCAGGATCGGATCGGTACGCAGTTTGTGCCAGGCACCCGAGAGCGTCATCATACCGTTGATCATACCGCCCCAGCTGGGTGCCAGCAGAATCAGGGACATCACCATACCGGCGGTCTGTGCCCAGTCCGGCAGTGCGCTGTAGTGGAGGTGATGCGCGCCCGCCCAGACGTAGGTGGCGATCAGCGCCCAGAAGTGCACAATCGACAAGCGGTAGGAATACACCGGACGACCCGCCTGCTTGGGTACAAAGTAGTACATCATGCCCAGGAAACCTGCGGTCAGGAAGAAGCCTACCGCGTTGTGTCCCCACCACCACTGGATCATGGCATCGGTGACACCGGAGTAGATGGAGTAGGACTTGAAGGCGGTTACCGGGATCGCCAGGTTGTTGCCGATATGCAGCATGGCGATGGTGATGATAAAGGCACCGTAGAACCAGTTGGCTACGTAAATGTGCGGCGCCTTTCGCTTGGTGATGGTGCCGAAGAACACGGTACCGTAGGCGATCCAGACCACAGTGATGAGGATGTCAATGGGCCACTCCAGTTCGGCGTACTCTTTGGTCGAGGTGAACCCCATGGGCAGGGTGATCACCGCTGCGACCATGACGGCCTGCCAGCCCCAGAAGGTGAACTGGGCCAGTCCGTCGGAAAACAGCCGTGCCTGACAGGTACGCTGAACCACGTAGTAGGAAGTAGCAAACAGAGCGCTACCGCCAAAACCAAAGATGACGGCGTTGGTGTGCAGCGGCCGGAGGCGGCCGAAGTGGGTAAAGGGAAGATCCAGGTTAACTGCCGGCCAAACGAGTTGTGCTGCAATCAGCACACCGAGGCTCATCCCGATAATACCCCATACGACTGTCATGATGGCGAATTGTCTCACCACCTTGTAGTTGTATGTCAGGTTTGGATTTACTGTGCTCATAGCCCTACCGATACATTTAGAGTGGGAAGTTGTGCGGGCGCAAGTATGGAGAAAGTATGACGGCATTGCAACGACACAGGTCAAGCCGTGCGGTGCCGTCAAAGCCTCTCAAATCAGCATCATGGCCGGAAATACTCAGGCTCCACTTGTTGGATTCACAACGGCGGATGGACTCATCCGCCTACCAAGGATATGTTGGAGCGCTATATGATAATCCTATTCGAGGGTGAGGTGAACCACATGAACGGAGATACCCTGATATCTGACGGACACCCGGAGTTGCCGCTGTTGTTGTTCGCCCACGGCGCCGGCGCACCGATGGACTCGCCCGTGCTGGAACGCGTGGCCGCCGGGTTTGCCGAGCACGGGGTTCAGGTGGTGCGGTTCGAGTTCCCCTACATGCAGCAGCGACGCGTTGACGGCAGACGGCGGCCCCCCGACCGGATGCCGGTGCTGACCGGCAGTTTTGAAAACGTGCTCACGCGGGTGCGGGGAGAGGTGGGGGCGGCGCGCCCCGTCTTCATCGGTGGCAAATCCATGGGCGGGCGGGTCGCCACTCACCTGAGCTGCAAGCCGGAGGTGGCGGCGCAGTTCGACGGGGTGGTGTGCTTCGGCTACCCGTTCCACCCGCCGGGCAAGCCTGAGCGCTGGCGCACCGGGCATTTCGCCGACCTGCGCCGGCCTTTGCTGGTGGTGCAGGGCACCCGGGATCCATTCGGCAAACAGGACGAGGTGGTCAACGCGCTCGACCCGGAGTGGCCGGTGGAGTTGTGCTGGCTACAGGGCGGCAACCACGATTTCGAACCACTGAAGCGGCAAAGGGAAACCCGGGAGGAGTTACTGGACGCCGCCGTCCGAGCCAGTGTGGCCTTCATGCGGGCCTGATGGCCCCGGCTGTTCAGCTCTGGAGCAAGATGGTGATACGTTCTTCCTGATCGAGCATGGGGACCACTTCGAGCATGTGTTCGCGGCGGGTGTCCGAATGGTACCAGCGATCCCAGTCGGCCTGCGAGCGCCAGTTTGCCAGGGTCAGTCGGTGATTGGGGTCCGTGGCGTCAACCAGGGTTTCCCCGGAAATGAAACCGTCTGCGGCAACGGCTTGTTGCAACACCTTCCGGGACCGCTCTTCATAGGCGGCTTCTAGCGATTCGGCAATGTGGCGCTCGATCAAGACACGAATCATAGGTTACCTCGGCTGTGATGGTGGCTGCCCGACTTTCTGCACGCGACAGCATTGTTTTGATTCTTATGCAATAATTTAGCACATATTTTCAATAAGTCAGTAGTCGTTGGGAGGGGAATAGATGAGTGAACCGGACTACAGTGCCGAACTGGATACCCGCGGGTTGATGTGTCCGGAGCCGGTGATGATGTTGCACAGCCGTATCCAGGAAGTCAGTGAGGGGGCAGTGCTCAAGGTCGTGGCCACCGACCCCTCCACCACGCGGGACATTCCCCGGTTCTGCCGGTTCCTGAATCACGAGTTGGTAAGCCAGCAGGTCAGTGGCCAGGATTATGTGTTTTTCATTCGCCGCGGGGCGTGAGGCCCACCGCAGTATCGAGGTGGGCCAGAAAGGTGTTTTTGTCCATTTCACCGAGCACCCGGGCCTCGGTGTTCTCGCGTCCATCCCCGTGGAAAAACAGGATGGACGGTGGGCCAAACAGGCCGAAGTCGTTGAGCATGGCCTGATGCTCGGCGGTGTTGGCGGTCAGGTCAATCTGTAACAGTTTGTGGCCCGACAATGCCTGGGCCACCACCGGGTCGGCAAAAACCCGGCGCTCCATGATCTTGCACGAAATGCACCAGTCGGCGTAGAAGTCCAGCATGACCGGCTGGCCCGCCACCGCGGCTTGCCGGAGTTGGTCGTTGATTGCCTGGGTCGAGGCGAGTCTGAGAAAGCCCGCGTACTCACCGGCAGGGGCGTGGTCCGCCGCCCCGGGTTTGGCGGTGTATGGCGCGAGTGGCTTCAGGGGGTCGTCCGCGCCTCCCAGCGCCCCGGTGAGGAGGGCGAGACCGTAGGCAAACATCACCAGACCCAGCCCCTTCCAGGTGCGCGCCCACCCCGGGCTGGCTTTGTCAAAGGCGCCCAGCTGTACGCCGGTGACCGCCACCAGCAGCCCCCACAGGGTGAGCGACGCCCACGCGGGTATCAGCCGTTCCAGCAACCAGATGGCGACAGCCAGCAGCATCACGCCGTAAAACGATTTGACGATGTTCATCCACGGGCCGGTCGAGGGCAGGTACTTGCGGCCGCCGACGGCTACCAGAATCAGGGGAATGCCCATGCCCAGGCCGAGGGCAAACAGGGCAATACCGCCAATGACTGCGTCCTGAGTGGCGCTGATGTACAGCAGGCTGCCCGCCAACGGAGCAGAAACACACGGTGATACCACCAGCGCGGAAATGGCACCGATGCCAAACACACTGGCCACCCGGCCCCCTGTCAGGGTGTGACTGGCGGTGTTAAGGCGGTCGCGAATGAATGCGGGCAGTTGCAGGTCAAATACGTTGAACATGGCCAGCGCAAACAGGCCAAACAAACCAGCAAATACGCCCAGCACGATGGGGGATTGCAGGTGTGCCTGCAGGTTAAAACCGGCCCCCAGCAAGCCGGTCAGCACCCCGGCGGCGGCGTAGGTCAGGGCCATGCCCACCACGTAGCTGCCGGCCAGTAACACGGCGTGTGCGGTGGATTGGGTGTTCTTGCTGGACACCAGGGCGGAAATGATGGGCACCATGGGCAAGACGCACGGGGTGAAGGTCAGCCCCAGACCCAGCACCAGAAAGAGCAGCGCTATGGTGGTGGCCGACTGGCTGGCCAGATAGCCGGCCAGGCCGGTGGCCGATCGGGTGTCGGTGGGCACCGTGGTGCCGCCTGCCGGGCCCGGCGTCCCGCCGTCGGCACCCGTCGCCGAACCGGTACCTGCGTGGTACACCACCGTTCTGGTCTGGGGCGGGTAGCAAAGACCGGCATTGGCGCAGCCCTGATAGGAGATTTCCAGGCGGGCTTCAGACAGCCGGGCGGGCAGGGTCACAGCGACCGTCGCGTCTACCGGCTGATAGAACACGGTGGACTCGCCGAAAAAGGGGTCGTCGATGGTTTCGCCGGCCAGGGAGAATTGCAGGTCGTCAACGCTGACGCCCTCGGTCAACGAAGTAACCGCGACCCGCTCCCGGTAAAGGTAGTGCTCGGGGGCGGTATCCCAGCTTAACACCAGACGGTCGTCTTCAATGGTGTGACTGAAGGGCAGGGCCTGATCCACCGGCAGGAAATCACTGCTGCCACCGAACAGCCCGCTGCGGCTGCCAAGGGCGTGTGCGGGCAGCGTCAGACTGAGTAGCAGCAGGGCGACCAGTACCGTCGTGACCGGCGCTGCGAGGACCCGCCCGCGCGAGTGTGAACCCGATAAATGCAAGGGAAAAACCGGAGTTGTCGTCATATTCTCACAATCTTTTTTAACTGGGTGCGGGTAGTGGCATGATAGAGGGCCAAACTGCAGAAAAGTTCCCGCTGGAATTGCCGGCCATAAAGACGCACAATAGCCCCGAATGACTCACCATCCAAATGATCTTATCATGTTGTTCAATGACCAGTTTCGTGAAACCCACGACACCATCCTGGTTCTGGGCGGCACCGAACCTGAATACCTGCCCGCAACAGAGGCTGGCGCCCCGGCGAAGGTGATCTTCGCGCACGGGTTTTTTGCCAGCGCGTTGCATGAAATTGCTCATTGGTGCATCGCCGGCGCTGAGCGCCGTAAATTGCCCGACTATGGCTACTGGTATTGTCCGGATGGCAGAACCGCTGCGCAACAACAGCTGTTTGAGCGAGTGGAGGTAAAACCTCAGGCGCTGGAATGGCTGTTCTCGGTGGCGGCGGACTTTCGGTTTCATATCAGCGTTGATAATCTGAACGGCGCAGGAGCGGTCGATGCGGCCGGCTTCCGTTTGCGGGTCAGAGATCAGGCTGATCAATATTTATTGCAGGGTTTGCCTGCGCGTGCTCAGGCGTTTTTGCAAACGCTTATGACATTTTATGGTACGACAGACCGGTTCCATTCCCAGTGGCAGCGCCAACGTCTGAACACCGGCCAGCTGTAACCATCAGACGGTAAGGTTAACTGATTGACTATGACAACATCTAATGCGCAAACGGCTCCGGTGCTCCCCGGGATGAAATTTGAAGACCTCAACCTGGACAAGCGGCTCCTGAATGCCATTACCGACATCGGCTTTACCGCTTGCACACCGATTCAGGCGGAAACCCTGCCCTTTACCCTGGCCTGCCAGGATCTCATCGGGCAGGCCCAGACCGGGACCGGAAAAACCGCCGCGTTTCTGATCACGGCTATACAGAGCCTGTTGGAAACCCCCATCCCGGCCAGTGAGCGGTTTGCGTCAGAACCGCGGGTGCTGGCGCTGGCGCCTACCCGGGAGTTGGCCATGCAGATTGCCAAAGATGCCGAGCAGTTGTGTGGCTACACCGGGCATAAGGTGGTGACCGTGGTGGGTGGCATGAACTACGACAAGCAGCGGGATCAACTGCAAAACGACGTGGTGGACATTCTGGTGGCCACCCCCGGACGGTTGATCGACTTCCTTGGCTCACAGGATGTGTTCCTCGATCAGCTCGACATCCTGATCCTGGACGAAGCGGATCGTATGCTCGACATGGGCTTCATTCCCGATGTGAAGCGTATCATCCGCAAGTGTACCTCCAAAGAAGACCGGCAGACCTTGCTGTTCAGCGCGACATTCAATCAGGACGTGCTGAATCTGGCGTCCATGTGGACCCGCAACGCAGAGTTTGTCGAGATCGAACCCGAGCAGAAAACCGCCGAGCGGGTTCAGCAGACCGTGTATCTGGTGGGTGAAGACGAGAAGCTGCCGGTGCTGGTGAACTACCTCAAGCATCCCGAGGTGGAAAAGGCCATTGTGTTTGCCAACCGCCGGGATCAGTGCCGTGATCTCGACGAAGACCTGCGAAATCAGGGGGTGAAAGTTGCCCTGATGTCGGGCGAAATCGCGCAGAACAAGCGCTTGAAAACCCTTGACCAGTTCAAACGCGGTGAGATCCAGGTGCTGGTGGCCACCGATGTGGCGGGCCGGGGCATCCACGTGGACGGCGTGACCCACGTGTTCAACTACAATCTGCCGGAACAGGCGGAAGACTATGTGCACCGCATCGGTCGCACGGGCCGTGCCGGCAAACGCGGTGTGTCCATCAGTTTTGCCAGCGAAGACGATTCCTTCTCGCTGCCGGCGATAGAGAAGTACATCAGCCAGAAGCTCGCCACCACCGTACCGGACGAAGAGCTGATGGCCGCTTTGCCCAACCCGCCCATCAGTCGTCGCAGAGGCCGGCGGCGGCCACCTGCCGGCGGCCGTGGCGCACCCAGATCAAGACGTTACTGAGACCGGTCCCGGCATGATCATTGTCGCCGACGAAAACATCCCGTTGCTGGAGCCTTTTTTTGGCGACCTGGGGGAGGTCCGGCGGGTGCCGGGCCGGGCCATGACGGCAGCCGACGTCCGGGAGGCGGACATTCTGCTGGTGCGCTCGGTTACGCGGGTCGACCAACGGTTGCTGGCCGGCAGTCGCGTCCGCTTTGTCGGCACCGCCACCATTGGTACCGACCACATAGAGCACGGCTGGTTGGACGCACAGGGGATCCGGTTTGAGGCGGCACCGGGGTGCAACGCCAACAGTGTGGTGGAGTACGTCCTCAGCGTTCTGGTGCTTCATGCACAGCGCCAGGGCCTCGCCGACTGGACCAGTCTGAGCGTCGGCATCGTGGGCGCCGGTAATGTGGGTGGGGCCTTGGCCCGCACCCTGGCGGGCCTGGGTTTCGCGGTCAGGGTAAACGACCCGCCACGGCAAGCGCGCGATCCCGGCGGTGACTACGTCAGTCTTGCAGAGGCGCTGGCCTGCGACGTGGTCAGTCTGCATACCCCCTTGACGACCTGCGGTTCCGACCCGACGTATCAACTGTTGGGTGCGAGCGAGCTGGCGCGCTTGCGGGCGGGGCAATTGCTGATCAATACCGGACGGGGCGAGGTCATTGACGGGAGCGCACTGCTGCGTCGTCTGCAGGCGGCCAATGCACCGGAGGTCGTGCTGGATGTGTGGGAAAACGAACCGGCGATTGCACCCGAATTGGTGAGCCGGGTCTGGCTGGGGACGCCCCATATCGCCGGGTATAGTCTGGAGGGCAAAGCCCGGGGCACGGAGATGCTTTATCAGGCGGTGTGCCGCTTGCAGGGCGTCGCGCCAACCAGAGAGCTCGGCCAGTTGTTGCCCGAGCCGCCCCTGGAGCGGCTGTGTTTCACCGGTTCTGCGCAGGATTTCACCGCGGTGGCAACCGCGGTGAATGCGTGCTATGACCCGCGCAGCGACGACGCCCGCCTGCGGTACACCATGAGACTCGCTGCCACTCACCGTGCGGCGGCGTTTGACGGGTTACGGAAACACTACCCGGTGCGACGTGAACACGCCAGTGTGACGGTGACACTGGCCGAGGCCAACGAATCGCTGCGGCGCACCTTCCGTGCGCTGGGTTTTCGGCTGGAAGCCTAGGGTCCGCCAGCCGGGGCAGGGGTCAGGCGTCCGGTTTACCTGTGGGGGGAGTGTCCAGCGCCTCGAGAGACTGGCGCACCATGGTGTCGGTGATGGGCACTTCACGTCCGTCCGGCAGGACAATCGCTGCGCCGTTCATCCCGGATTCTTTGTCATGCTTCTGCTGTAACATCGCACTGCCCTCGGTCATGTCAATTTCCCCGCGCGGATTGAATCGTGAGTCTGCCTTCAGGCTTACGCCAAGAGTACGCAAGGATTGCTTTCGGGGCAATAAAGTACGCTCGGGAAGCCAAGGGCAGCATGGCCCCCGCCATCGGTCGCACCGTCACCGCAATTCGGCGGCTTGCAGCGCGGCAATACGGTCGTCCAGGGGGGGGTGAGTCATGAACAGGGCGCTCAGGCCGGCGCGGGCCCCCCGGTTGATGCCAAAGGCCTGCAGGCTGTCGGGCATCTGGTCGGGCACTTCGCTTTCCTGCTTCAGACGCGCGAGCGCGCTGATCATGGCTCCGCGTCCGGCCAGTTGCGCGCCGGCAATGTCAGCACGGAACTCCCGGCGGCGGGAAAACCAGAACACAATGGTGCTGGCAAGAATACCGAGCACCAGTTCGGCCACGATGCTGACGATGAAAAAGCCGGGGCCGTGACCGCGTTCATTCTTGAAAACGACCCGGTCGACAAACGACCCAATGACCCGCGACGCAAATATAACAAAGGTATTCACCACCCCTTGCAGCAACGATAACGTGACCATGTCGCCATTGGCCACATGGCCGATCTCGTGGCCCAGCACCGCCTTGATTTCGTCCTTGTTAAAACGGGTCAACAGCCCCTCGCTGACCGCCACCAGGGCGTTATTGCGATTCCAGCCTGTGGCAAAGGCGTTGGATTGGGAGGCCGGAAAGATGGCCACCTCCGGCATGCCGATGCCGGCCTTGTCGGCCAGTTCCTGCACGGTGGTCACCAGCCAGCGTTCCGCCGGCGACTGGGGGTTGGCGATGATCTTTGCCCCGGTACTCCATTTTGCCATCGGCTTGGAAATGAACAGGGAAATCAGCGAGCCGGCAAACCCGAAGACCGCCGCGAACGCCAGCAGGGAGCCATACTGGATGCCATTTTGGGCCAGATAGCTGTCGACGCCGAGTAATTTCAGGGTGACGCTGGCCACCAGAATAACGGCGAGGTTGGTGGCCAGGAACAAAAGAATACGCATGTATCGATCCTTCAGTAGTAAACACTGCTAAACAGTATTGGGCTGCCCGGCATCCGCTTCAAGTGGCATTACCGCTTATCCGGCTCGGTGAAAAAAACGGCTTTCATCACCTGACCAATTTGCGTGGAACTGCCGCTGCGCAGCACCCCCTGGATCAGGCTGATGTGGCTGCCAAGGTGCGCCCGCACCGAGGGGGGCAGGGCGTCGCTCCGGGCGAGGGCCTCCGGTGTAAATGCCGCAAGGGCCGCCGCCGAGGCGGGCGCGCACAGGCGGGTAAAGGCCTTATGGGTGAGAATGGCCTGGTCCAGCGCTTCCTGGCGGATGGTGTCCACATAGCGAATCAGGCCCTCTTCGGCCAGCCACAGCAGGCCGCCGAAACACGCCATGTGGCGGTCGCTGTGCAGGCCGAACTCGTCGGTCTGGTCCGGGCCGGCGATGTCCTCCACAAACAGGCTCATGCGCCGCGGGAACACACGGTAAAGCTGTACGAGTGCTACTGCGGTGTCCCGGTAAAACTCTTCGATATGGATGTCGGCCACGCCCCTGGCTCCGGTTACTGCTGGTAGGCGGACAGGAAGTGCGCCAGGCGCGTCATGGCGTCTTCCAGGGTGTCTTTGCGCGGCAAGAACACCACCCGTAAATGCTGCTGGCCGTCAATATTGAACGCCGATCCCTGCACCAACAGAATGCGTTCCTGCAGCAGAAGATCCAGCACCAGCCGCTCATCATTGCGGATATCAAAGCGTTTCGGATCGAGGTGGGGGAACAGGTACAAGGCTCCCATTGGCTTGACGCAGCTGACCCCGGGGATGTCGTTGAGCATCGACCAGGCGGTTTCCCGTTGTTCGTGGAGGCGACCGCCCGGGGCCACCAGGTCGTTGATGGACTGGTATCCCCCCAGCGCAGTCTGTATCGCCAGTTGCGCGGGCACGTTGGCGCACAGGCGCATGGACGACAGCATCTCAATGCCTTCGATCAGGTCTTTGGCCTTGTACTTGGCGCCACTGATGATCAGCCAGCCTGAGCGGTACCCGGCCGCCCGATAGTTTTTGGACAGGCCATTGTAGGTGAAAAACAGCACATCGTCCGCTAGGGCGGCGGCGGAAACGTGCTCGACCCCGTCGTAGAGAATCTTGTCATAAATTTCATCGGACAGAATGATGAGGTTGTGCTGGCGGGCCAATTCGATGACCTGTTCCAGCAACTCTTTAGGATAGACCGCGCCCGTCGGGTTGTTGGGGTTGATCAGCACGATAGCCTTGGTTCTTGAGGTGATTTTCTTTTGGATATCGTCAATGTCGGGGAACCAGTCCTGTTGTTCATCACAGCGATAGTGCACCGGTTTGCCGCTGGACAGGGTGACCGCGGCGGTCCACAGCGGATAGTCAGGGGCAGGAATAAGCACCTCGTCACCCGTATTGAGCATCGCCTGCATGGACATGACGATCAGTTCACTGACCCCGTTGCCCAGGTAAATGTCATCGATGTCGACTTTGTTGATGCCGCGCTCCTGGCAGTAATGCATCACCGCCTTGCGCGCCGAGAACAGTCCCTTGGATTCAACATAGCCCTGAGCCGACTGCATGTTCGAGATGACGTCCTGCTGAATTTCTTCAGGTACGTCGAGCTCGAACGCCGCCGGGTTGCCGATGTTGAGTTTGAGAATCCGATGGCCTTCTTCTTCCAGACGTCGCGCTTCCTGCAAAACTACGCCACGTATTTCGTAACACACGTTATCCAGCTTGGCGGACTTCTTGTAG
The DNA here is from genome assembly GCF_001752365.1 of Marinobacter sp. X15-166B. Classification (GTDB taxonomy): domain Bacteria; phylum Pseudomonadota; class Gammaproteobacteria; order Pseudomonadales; family Oleiphilaceae; genus Marinobacter. The sequence continues at coordinate 2,677,886 of NZ_MEIY01000001.1, forward strand.
TTCTGCATAAAACCATTCACTCCAATTATGAGCATGAAAAGCTCTATTCTATCGGAGCAGACTATTACGGCAATAGGGGAAAGGTGCTGAGATGTGGTGAAAAATGGCAATAGGCACACTTAGTTAACCGGAAAACGGGTGGCCGGTGGAAGGCTTGTCCGGTTATCGGGCCTTGTCTTCTCGGGGGACGGGCTACATAGTTGGCCCACACACAGGACGGAGCTCCGCCATGCCCGGATCACTTTACAAAATAGAAGTTGTTGATATCACCGGCAATAAGCGCACCCTCGGCGACTACAGAGACCAGGTGCTGTTGATCGTTAATACCGCAAGCAAGTGCGGGTTTACCCCCCAGTTCGAGGGCTTGCAAGCGCTGTATGCCGAGCTGAAGGCGCGGGGATTTGCAGTGCTGGGGTTTCCGTGTAATCAGTTTATGAATCAGGACCCGGGCACCGACGCTGAAATCAGCGAATTTTGCCGGTTGAATTACCAGGTCGATTTTCCGATGTTTGCCAGGATCGACGTCAACGGCGCCGACACCCACCCCCTGTTTCGATTGTTGAAAGAGGAGGCCACCGGACTCTTGGGGTCCAGACGCATCAAATGGAATTTCACCAAGTTCCTGGTTAACCGTCAGGGGCAGGTGGTCGGGCGGTATCCGCCATCCGCCAAACCGGACGCCCTGCGGGCGGATATCGAAAAACTGCTGCAGGCCTGAGTTAACCACCCTGCTTGGGCCGTGGGGCCCAGCGCTCGATCACGGCAACCAGATCTTCCCGTTTGTAGGGTTTGGTAATGTAATCGTTCATGCCGGCGTTCAGGCAGTCGTCTTTGTCCCCTTGCATGACATTGGCGGTCACAGCAATGATGGGCAGATCCGCCCACTGGTCGTGTTTGCGGATTTCCCGGGTCGCCTGGTAACCATTCATGACCGGCATCTGGCAGTCCATCAAAACAAGGTCGTAGTGGTGTTGGCGCAGCGCCTGCAGTGCCTGCTGACCATTTTCCGCAATTGCGACCGTGTAACCGAGCTTTTTCAGAATGCCGCTGGCTACCATTTGATTGACGGCGTTGTCCTCAACCAGCAACAGGTGTGGCCCGGTTGGTGCAGGGGGCTTCTGAACCGCTGGAGGCGCAGTATGGTGAAGGGCAGGCCCGCTGCCCCGGTCGTCGGCGCGGGGTTCGCTGTGCAGATTCAGGCAGTCCAGCAACGCCTGCCGCTGCAGGGGCAGAATCAGCAGGCGGTGTGCGGGGGGCGGCATGTAGGTGCCACTGCGATCCACCCAGATAACACCTTTGCCGGGCCAGTCTGCCGCCAACGCAGGTGCCTCCGGGTCTTCCGGCGCCACCATCAGGATAGCGGCCGTGCCAGTGCGGTCGCCATGCACGGGCACGCCCCAGGCTTTGAGCTGGTTTTCCAGCACCGTCTGGTGAGGGTGGGCGGGGGGCAACAGCAAGGCCACGCCGTTGCGGCGGACATCGTTGGGCAGGGCCACCGCCAGTTGCGACACTTCCGGGGTAGACGGGGGCAGGGGCAGCAACACCGTAAAGTGGGTGCCCTGGCCCGGGTCGGATTCCACCAGTATCTGGCCATGCATGCGTTCCACCAGCTGCCGGCACAGTGCCAGGCCCAGACCCGAACCACCGTACAGACGGGTGGTGTCTGAACCTGCCTGGGAGAATGGCGAGAAGATTTTGTTCAAGGCGGCACTGGATATGCCGATGCCGGTGTCGATGACGTCGAACCGGAGGTTGTGCTGGAATGCCCGGACCCGCACCAGCACTTCGCCGGCGTTGGTGAATTTGACTGCATTGCTCAGCAAGTTGTTGATGATCTGTCGGGTGCGGGTGGGGTCGCCCAGGTAATATTCTTTCAGTTCAGGGCCAATATCGCAGATCAGTTCAATATTTTTGCGTCTGGCCTCCGGCGCGTACAGGATGCAGCACTCCTCGGTCACTGCGCGCACACTGAAGGGGATGGTTTCCAGATTCAGCTTGCCGGCTTCGACCTTGGAGATGTCCAGCACGTCATTGAGCAAACGGAGCAGACTTTCACCAGCACTGCGGGCGACGATCAGCCGGCTGCGCTGGGTTTTTGAGAGTTCGCCTTCCAGGGAGAGCTCCAGCATACCCAGCAGGCCATTCAGAGGGGTGCGGATTTCGTGGCTCATGCTGGCGAGGAAGTCCGCCCGGGAGCGCGCCTTGCGCAGCGCCTCTTCCTTGGTCCGGATCAGGGTGTAATTGCCGCGCTGCAAGGCTTTGTTTTTTTCTGAGATTTCACGGGTGCGGTCGGCCACTTCCCCTTCCAGGCGGGCGGAGTAGTGTTTCATGGCACTTTCCGCCGCTCTCAGGCGCCCAAGGCTGTCGTCGATCGTGTCCAGATGGCGATTGATGATGCTGACCATGCGCCCCAACTCATCCCGTTCGTGACCGGGTGGGGTGGGCAATCGCATCTTCTCGGGAGAATCCGTATCAACCCGGCCAAGCGCATCGATCACTTTAAGCAACGGCTTGGTGAGTACCAGGTAAAAAATGACGAGTAACGCCAGGGTCAGTAGCAGGCTTTTTACGATGCCACTCAGAATGGTGTGACCGGCCCGCTGCAAAAACTGCACGCCGTAGTGAAAGGTATCGGTGGTGATGGCCAGTTGGCCGAGCTTCATGTCCGCCAGTAACGGTACCTGCAGTTCGTCGCTGTAAAACTCGCTGGGGCCGAACAGGGCATCGCTCAACTGGCGGAACCGGGAGTCGGAACTCCGCTTGCTGGCCGCCGCCAGGGTGTGACCTTCCGAATCGATGATGCGCGCATCAATCACGGCCGGGTGGTTGAGCAGGCCCTGGAGCAGTTCTTCGGCCAGACGGATGTCAATATTGTAGGCGATTTGTGAGGCCGGACTGTGACTGATGCCGATCAGTGCCTCTATGTCATTATCCATGGCCTGGCGGGCATTGAAAAAATCGATGGCAACCTGGGCGAGGTTGAGCGTGAGGCCCAATAGCATCGCCACCAGAACCGTATTTCTGGTGAGGCGGTATGACAGGCGTTTGTTATACCGGTCGATCACGGGCTAGGACATCCTTGTTAATCGTCGTAATCCGCCTTTTTCTTCCAGCTGTGGTCGTCTTCAAAGAAGTTGTCCCACTGTTGGTCGAGGCGACGCTGGGATTCTCCGGACGGCTGAGCACCGGCGTCGGCCGCAACCGCCTCCAGCTCCTTGATGTGGGTACGCAGAGTCTCCAGGGTTTTGGCCGCGACCGGGTTGTCCCGGGATTTGTTCAGTTCGGTCATGGCCAGGTGGTACTCGTGGATTGCCCGGCGGGTCTCATTCTGGCGGATGAAATCCCGAGCCTGAAAGATATGCAGATCGGCATGGGTTTTGTGCACCAAAAAGAGGACATGACGCAGCTTGCGTTGCGCGGCAGCATTGCTCAACTGCCTTGATTTATGCAGGTATTCGATCAGCTTGAAGAGATCAGCTAGCAAGTCCTTGATATAGGCAGACTTGTCTTTGGAGTCAATCGAGGGTGTCGGGTGCCGGTCCGCGCCCGCTTCCACGGCCTGCCGGTGTTCCTCGATTTCATCGAGCCAGGCCTTGACCGGCTTGTCGGTGTTGAAACCGTTCAGTTTCCGGGCGACGTCTTCCATGCGTCCCAGCAGCAGCAACTTCAGCTCCGGAGTCAGATAATGGCCCGGAATTTCGTGGAACAGTCGCCGGCTGTGATTAAACCCGTTCTCCAGCGCGGCCACTTTTCGGGCGCGCTCGATCCTGGCCTTTTCCCGCATTTGGCTGAACACGATGACCGCTAAGGACACCGCGACAAGCAAGCCGAACATCAATACGACGGTGGTATTCATCTTCTCCGAGGCGCTCTTGAGATAAACCCAGACCTTACCAGAAAACCAGGCGCTAGTCCGTATCTGTACGGCGTGATACGGTGGTGTAGATTGTTTTTATGTATGCTCTTTGTAAGAGTATTTACCGCATGAATACACAGGGCCCGCCGGGAATAAGGCGTGTCCGGCGCATCGGGAGCAAGGCAATGAATCTGTCGCGCGTCGACTTGAATTTACTGGTGTACCTCGATGTTTTGCTGCGCGAGCGGAACGTCACCAAGGCCGCTAACCACCTCGGGATTACCCAGCCGGCCATGAGCAACAGCTTGCGACGGTTGCGTGATCTGTTTGGCGACCCTCTGCTGGTGAGAACCAGTGAGGGCATGACCGCAACGGAGCGGGCGTCGGAGTTGCAGCCTCTGGTACGCAACATATTGGCCAAAATCGAGCAGGCGGTGCAGGAAAAAACGCCGTTTTCCGCCCGCGACAGTCAACGGGTGTTTCGCATCATGGCCAGTGACTACGCGGAATCCTGTCTCATGCCCCGGGTGTTGCGGCGGATACGCCAGGAAGCGCCCCAGGTAACCCTGGATGTGCTGACGCCGAGTGACGTCAGCTTTCTGGATGTGGAGCAGGGGCGGGTCGACATGGCCATTAACCGGTTTGACACGATTCCCCAGTCGTTCCACCAGAAAACTCTGTGGGCGGAGTATTTTGCCTGTCAGATGAGTTCCGACAACCCCATTCTGGCAGCGCCGTTCACCCTCGAGGCCTATCTGGCGGCGAATCACATCTGGGTGAGTAAAACCGGCTTCGGCGTGGGTGTGGGGGTCAACCCGAACGATGTGCAGCGATTGGGGTGGGTTGATGAGGCCCTGGCTGCGCTCGGTCACAAACGACGGATTTCTGTGTTTACCAGGCATTATCAGGTGGCGATGCTGCTGGCGGGGCAGCATGACTTGATTGCGACCTTGCCCTGCCGGGCCGCCTGGTTGCAGAAAGACAACCCCCGCCTGGTGGTTAAGGTCCCGCCCTTTGATATCCCGACCTTTGAACTCAAGATGGCCTGGAGTCCGCTGCTGCAGAACAACGCCGACCATCAGTGGTTGCGGCAGCTGATCGTCGATGTGGCGCAGGAAGTGGACGAAGAGTTTGCCCCCTTCGGCCGTATGTTCGAGGGGGATTTGCCGGCCAGCCCGAACGCCGCCGGGCTACAGGGCTAGTTCACGCAGCTCCCGCGAAGGGGAGGCGGTATCCCACATACGCTGGTATTGATCGGCGGCCTGTTTGACCTGATGGCGGGCGGAGAAGTTGGCCACTCCCTGGGGTTGGCCGAACCGGGTGCGAGCCAGAATGCCCGCCCGATCCACCAGCAGAAAGGGATGCTCGGCGTGGGGGTAGAGCGGATTGATCACGCGCAGCTGGATGCGGCTGGGTAAGCGGCGCATCAGCTCGACGATCTGGTGGCGGCGTTTGGCCAGGGGCTTGTCGTCGTGAATCAGCAGGCGTACATCGGCAAGCCGGTGCTGGCGGGCCAGGGTCGACAGCAACTCGTGAAAGCGGTGGCGGTCGTACCGGGCGTGCTCCAGCGTGTGCTCGTACAGCCAGATACGTTGCCCGGCCTGGCCGCTCAGCGCGTCGGTCAGGTCGGCCAGCGCCGCGTCCGTGTCGCATTGCCATGGCTGGGTATCCTTGCCCAGCACCATGGGGTGGGCGCGCCCGTTCGATTGCGTGGCAATCAGCGTGGGCGCCAGGCAGCGCATGTCCACGTGGGGGATGCCGACGTCCTGATACAGGTCCGAGCACACATGAAAACCGCAACGCTGATAAAAAGGAATGGCGTATTGCTGCGCCGATAGCTGCACATCCCGGAAATGCCCGGCGGCGTCGCGGATCAGATGGTGGAGCAGCTGTTCGCCTGCGCCCTGACTGCGGAACTCGGGCAAAATGGCCATGCGGCCAATCTGCGCGGTCTGGGTGACCGAGGGGAACATGCGTGCCACGCCCACCGGCGTCTGGTCGGCGGTAACCGCCAGGTAGTGGTCGGCGATCTCGTCCGTGGCGTCCCATTCCTGTTCTGCGGGTACCTGCTGCTCGTCGATAAACACCCGTTGACGGATGCTTCGCACCGCCTCAGGCGCTTGCTGCCAGCTGTATTTGCGGATCGTGAGCTTCATTCGAAATAAAGACTGCCCTGATTGTACAAGACCACCAGCAGACCGAGAATCGCGCCGTCCTGCAGATACTCCGTCAGTGGTTCCATGGCCACTCTGGAGCTGAGACACAGCAATGGCGCGAGCGGCTGCGCCGCCCCGCGCAGCAGATAGCGTTCGCCGTCAACGAACAGTGCAGTCTCCTCGTCAAACGCATAATAAGCAAAACGCGAGCCTTCGTTCCAGCGCAGCTGGGCGCCATCGGCCACCGTGGCTCTGAAGGTATCGGCGTTGACGGGTTCATCCGCTGGTACCACGATATCCAGATTTTTCGGTGCGGTGGAGTATTGCCCAAACCACAACACCATCTGTCGCCGGTCCTGCAGGGCCTCCCGCAGCACCTGTTCCACCGAGTCGATGGCACGGTCGGACACGGCGCCCGGGTTATCCTGCGGGGCCAGGTCCGGGTCGGCCAGGTGCCGGGACACGTCGCTCTGGCTGCAGAGGAAATCGGTGTAGCCGGTGAGTACATCGTCGACTGTGGGTGCCCGGAAACCGATGGACAGAGTGATACAGTCGTCTTCGGCAACGCCATGGTGACCGACGCCCGGGGGCAAATACAGCATGTCGCCGGGCTCCAGGGTCAGCGTCTCTTCGCCTTCCCAGCCGCTCAGGATGCGCAGCGGCGTGCCTTCAATCCGTGGCGAGGTGTGATCGCAATGGCCGCCGAAGGTCCAGCGCCGCTTGCCATGGGCCTGCAGCAGAAATACGTCGTAGTGATCAAAATGAGGGCCAACGCTGCCGCCTTTGGGGGCATAGCTGGCCATGATGTCGTCCAGCCGCCAGTTGGGAATGAAGCGGAAGTTTTCCAGCAGATCGGCAATGTCCGGGACCCAGTGGTCCAGTCCCTGAACCAGCAGGGTCCAGTGGCTTTCCGGCAAGTTCTGAAAGCGCTCGGGCGCGAACGGGCCATTGTGAAGTTGCCAGGGTTTGCCGTCGTCCTGCTCAAGGATGATGCGGGACTCGACCGCTTCTTCGCAGGCCAGGCCGGCCAGCTCGTCGGCACTGACCGGGCACTGGAAGTCCGCAAACGCCTGGCGGATGACCAGTGGTTTTTTTTGCCAGTAGTCGCGCAAAAAATCATCAACTGACAGTCCGCCAAGTAGTTTCATCCGTTACACCGCCTTTGCCTGGGCGCTGGCGTTACCGGTATAGCCACCGGGGGTCAGCGCGAGCAGTTCTTCTTTGGCCTGCTGGGGAATATCCAGTTTGGCGACAAAGTCCTGAATAACGTCCTGGCTCATGGCGTGGCCACGGCTGAGGTCTTTTAGTTTTTCGTAGGGTTTTTCGATGCCGTAGCGGCGCATGACCGTCTGGATTGGCTCGGCCAGCACTTCCCAGGCCTGATCCAGATCTTCTGCCAGGCGCGCGGGGTTGATTTCCAGTTTGCCCAGTCCTTTCAGGGTGGCTTCGTAGGCAATCAGACTGTGCGCGAATCCGACGCCGAGATTACGCAGCACGGTGGAATCCGTCAGATCCCGCTGCCAGCGCGAAATCGGCAGTTTTTCGGCGAGGTGGCGCAGCAGGGCATTGGCGATGCCCAGGTTGCCTTCCGAGTTCTCGAAATCAATGGGGTTAACCTTGTGGGGCATGGTCGACGAGCCGACTTCACCGGCAACGGTTTTCTGTTTGAAGTAGCCCAGCGAAATGTATCCCCAGATATCCCGGTCCAGATCGATCAGGATGGTGTTGAAACGGGCGATGGCATCGTACAGCTCGGCGATGTAATCGTGGGGTTCAATCTGGGTGGTGTACGGGTTCCAGTTCAGCCCGAGACTCTCCACAAACGCCTGTGCGTGGGCTTGCCAGTCGACGCTCGGATAAGCGGACAGGTGGGCGTTGTAATTGCCCACAGCGCCGTTGATCTTGCCCAGCAATTCCACGTTCTGAATTTGCGTCAGTTGGCGGGCGAGCCGGTGCACCACGTTGGCGATTTCCTTGCCGACGGTGGTGGGCGACGCGGTTTGCCCGTGGGTGCGGGACAGCATGGGGGCATCGGCGTGTTCGTGGGCCAGTTTCCGGAGTCGTTCGATCAGCTGCTCCATGGCCGGCAGCAGCCCCTGGTCGAGGCCTTCGCGCAGCATCAGCGCGTGGGACAGGTTGTTGATGTCTTCGGAGGTGCAGGCAAAGTGAACAAACTCGGTCACCGCATGCAGCTCCGGAACCCCGGCAATTTTTTCCTTGATGAGGTATTCCACCGCTTTGACGTCGTGGTTGGTGGTGCGCTCTATGTCTTTGACACGTTCGGCGTCGGCCAGACTGAAATTGGCCACCAGCTGATCCAGGAACTGGTTGGCATCACTGCTGAGGGCCGGCACTTCGGTAATTCCGGGATGCGCGGCGAGCGCTTGCAGCCAGCGTATCTCCACGGTTACCCGGTTCCTGATTAATCCGTATTCACTGAAAATGTTACGGAAAACGGTAACTCTGTTGCCGTAGCGACCATCAACCGGGGAGACAGCAGTGAGTGCTGTGAGTTCCATCGAAAACCTCTCAAATCATCTTGGAAAAAAGCGGCCGATCAGTATACAACAGCCGCGGCAGGGATTCAGTTGTGTAACGAATGATTAGCCTGCTCGGCAAGCGCCCTCGCGGTGGTAATGATTTTCCGCCGGGTCAGCACCAGTTGCCAGCGGCGGCCACCCGTCTGGCGCCACAGTACCGCCGACCGTATGCCGGCCAGAAGCATGGCGCGCACTCTGGCGGCGTTTTCGTCAACCTGCAGAATGCCGGGGTCGCCGCTGACCTGAATGCGCGGCTGCAGGGTGCTGATGGTGTCGCTGTAGACCGATGCCAGATTGCCGATCAGGTTGCTGTGCAGGTAACCGAAGTGATCGGCGGTGTGGCGGGCCTGTTCAATCCGGTTACCGAGAATATTCATCATCTCCTCGTGGCGATTCAGTTTGCCCTCCAGGTGGATCAGGCTTAACGCATATTTGAGGACTTCCAGATCTTGCGGTTTGCTTTGATCGCTGAACACGCTGGCCAGCGTCGTGAGTCCTTCGCGCAGATCCTCCAGCCCCCCATAGACCGCCAGGGTGGACTCGGGACTGGTCTGGAACAGGGAGCGGGCACTGGCTTGAAAGCTGGCATCCGCACAGCGGCCCGTGTGGGCTATTTGCTGCACCAGGGTGGCGGCTTGAAAGACACCTGCCAACGCCAGGGTTTGTTCTGTCAGCGAGCGTTTCATGCAGGAACACCGCCGGCGGAGACAGCTTCGTCCTCGCGCCAGGTTTGTTCGATAACTCCGCCGCCCAGGCACACATCGCCCTGATAGAACACCACCGACTGCCCGGGGGTCACTGCCCGCTGAAGGTCATCAAAGACCACCCTGAACCCGGTGCCGTGCACGCTGACGGTGCAGTCCTGATCCGGCTGGCGGTAACGGGTCTTGGCCTTGCAGCGGAATTCAGCCGCCGGTGCGTTCCCGGCGATCCAGTCAACCGGGCCGCTCAACAGGCCGCGGGCAAACAGCAAGGGGTGGTTTTTGCCCTGCACGGCAATCAAGACATTGCGCGTGAGGTCTTTTCGGGCCACGTACCAAGGGGCATCCCCATGGGTGCTCAGTCCGCCGATGCCCAAACCTTGCCGCTGACCGATGGTGTGGTACATCAGTCCCTGATGGCGGCCAATAACTTCCCCCTCCGGGGTTTCGATGTCACCCGGTTGGGCGGGGATGTACTGTTTGAGGAAGTCCGTGAACTTGCGCTCACCGATAAAACAGATGCCCGTTGAATCTTTCTTGTCGTAGGTGATGAACCCTTGCTGTTCCGCAATGCGCCGCACTTCCGGTTTTTCCAGTTCGCCGACCGGGAACAGGGTGCGGGCAATGCGCTGGCCGGACACCGCGTGAAGAAAGTAGCTCTGGTCCTTGTTGGCGTCCAGCCCTTTGAGCAATTCGGCGGTACCGCCTGCGTCACCGGCCGCTCGCCGGCGCGCGTAATGGCCGGTGGCGATGAAATCCGCGCCCAGGGTGATGGCGTAATCGAGAAAGGCCCGGAATTTGACCTCTTTGTTGCACAGTATGTCCGGGTTGGGGGTGCGCCCCGCCCGGTACTCTTGCAGGAAATGTTCGAACACCCGGTCCCAGTACTCGGCCGCAAAACTGGCCGTGTGCAGGGGAATGCCGATGCTGTCGGCCACCGCCTGGGCGTCTGCCAGATCGGTCATGGCGGTGCAGTATTCGGTGCCGTCGTCCTCGTCCCAGTTTTTCATAAACAGGCCTTCGACCTGATAACCCTGGGTCTTCAGGAGCCACGCGGCTACCGACGAATCAACGCCGCCGGACATGCCGACAATCACGCGGGTGTTTTCGGGTGTTTTACTCATCTCTACGCCGATGCTTGTTAAAACGCAGCATTGTACCACCATCGGGACGTTACGTCTGCGGGGTGGCAATCACCTCGAGGGGGTAACGGCGGCCGTCGCGGTAGTCCTCCAGACACTGGAGCACCAGGGGGCTGCGCAGGCTGGAATCGAGGTCGCGGATCTGTTCCAGAGTGAGCCAGTGAGCGGCGATTATATCCTTATCGAGTACGTCGCTGACCCGGGTGAGCGGGCGGGCGGCGAAACAAAAGCGGTAATAGGTCACCCCATTGGCAGGGGCTTTGTAGGTGTATACGCCTAACAGATGCTGCAGTTCGACCTGCCAACCGGTTTCTTCCAGGGTCTCACGGATGGCCGCCGCGGCAATTCCTTCGTCTTCCTCGACGTGACCGGCCGGCTGGTTGAAGACCACCTGGCCCCGGCTCAGTTCCTCAACCATCAAAAATCGCCCCTGTGTATCCTCGGCAATGACAGCAACGGTGGCGTGGGGTGTCCAGATCATAATGGCTTTCCCTTTCTGACAGGGGGCCGGCGGTTCGCCGGCGATTTGGGTAAATGAACGTGTACCTTTCGGCTCTGGCCGGAGGGCAGATCGTCAAGTGTCCACTCACCAATGCGGTGGCGGATCAGCCGGAGGGTCGGAAAGCCTACGGCAGCCGTCATGCGCCGTACCTGACGGTTTTTCCCTTCGGTCAGCGTCAGCGCCAGCCAGGAGGTGGGTGAGTTCCGGCGCTCGCGGATGGGCGGGTGCCGCGGCCATACGGCTGGAGGAGGGATAGCCTCGGCCCGGGCCGGGCGGGTCACACCGTCCTTGAGCGCGACGCCCTCCTGCAAGCGCGACAGGGCATGGTCGGTTATGACACCCTCGACCTGCACCCAGTAGGTTTTGGGGGTTTTGTTGGCCGGCGACGCGATGCGATGCTGCAGCGGGCCGCTGTCGGTCAGCAATACCAGACCTTCGGAATCGTAATCCAGACGCCCCGCGGGGTACACGCCGGGCGTCGTGACGTAGTCGGCCAGCGTTGCCCGCCCCTGGTCATCGGTAAACTGGCACATCACTTGAAAGGGTTTGTTAAGCAGGATCAGGGTTGCCATTGCATGGGTCGCCGGGTTGAATGTCGGGTTGGCGAGCATTGCAACATGGAACGGATCGCACAGCAACAGCCCGCTGCTGCCTTGCTCCAGACCGGCGCACAGCTGGCAGGACGGGCCCCGGAGGTACCGGGGCATCACAGGGTCAGGCGTTGGCGGTGTGGGGTGCCAGTGGAGGATTGTTGTCAGCGGCCTGCTCGGAGGAATCCTCCTGGGGCTTGTCCGGCTGGTCCACAGGAACAATATTGATGGCGTGCATACCCTTGTCGCTTGGCTTGGTGTCGAACGTCACGGCCTGACCCGCTTTGAGGGTTTTGTAGCCCTCCATCTGCACCGAAGAAAAGTGTGCAAATAAGTCGTCACTGCAACCGTCTTCAATAATGAAGCCATAACCCTTGGCGTTATTAAACCATTTGACTTTGCCTGTAGGCATGTTGAACTCCCCTGTTCGGTCATCATTGCTCACTAGTATAAGTGCGCGAATACACAAGAATCAGTTACGTGTTTTAACATGAATTAACAATGTTGAGGATACTGTTGACCAATATCCTGTCAGAGTCAATAGTGCCTCGCGACAGAATGGCTGGTTGAAGGGGCAGGAGACGCGCTACCATGGTAGCCCTGTTAACCCGCTCAGGCCCTTTCTGCCTGCATCCCTTGAAATAGGGCCGGGTCGAAGCCATCTATCAATACAAAGGCACCGTTGTCGGTAAAGAAACCATGCGGAATATCTACAATTCTCTACTAGTATTAAGTCAGGGAGGCGGCGATGAACCAGGGCACCAGGACGACCTGAGCGTTGCCCCCGCCAAGCCAGCCTTGAAGCGCCCTGCGCGTTACCGGGTTGTACTGTTGAACGACGATTACACTCCCATGGATTTTGTGGTGGAAGTGTTGATGATCTTCTTCGGAATGAATGAAGAAAAGGCGACGCAAGTGATGCTGCTCGTCCATACGCAAGGAAAAGCCGTATGCGGGGTGTATACCCGTGACATCGCAGAAACGAAAGCAGCACAGGTGAACCAGTATTCAACCGAATGCGAGCACCCGTTGCTGTGCGAGATTGAACGTGCGGACTGATAGACCCCGGGGTGGCCCATGCTGAGCAAAGATCTTGAACATACTCTGAATACGGCCTTCAAAAACGCCCGTGACAAGCGTCATGAATTCATGACGGTTGAACATCTGCTGCTGGCGCTACTCGACAATGAGTCCGCGGTAGCCGTTTTGAAAGCCTGTGGGGCAGACCTTCAGCAACTCCAGGAGGAGCTGATAGAGTTTGTAGATTCAACCACACCGTTGATTCCCGACAGTGATATCGAGCGGGAAACCCAGCCGACCCTGGGCTTCCAGCGCGTCCTGCAACGGGCGGTGTTCCACGTGCAGTCATCCGGCAAGAAAGAGGTGACCGGCGCCAACGTGCTGGTCGCCATATTCAGTGAGCAGGAAAGCCAGGCCGTGTACGTTCTGAAAAAGCAGAATATTGCACGGATTGACGTGGTTAATTTCGTGTCCCATGGTATCTCCCGGGTGCAGGGCGCTGATGATCCCGACAGTCTGGATCAGGCTTCCCAGGAGGAGGGCGGCGAAGAAGGGGGCAGCAGCAAGCCGCTGGACAGCTTCGCCACCAACCTGAACGAGCAGGCCAGGCAGGGACGTATTGATCCGCTGATTGGTCGCGAGCACGAGGTTGAGCGGGTGGTGCAGATTCTCGTGCGTCGCCGTAAAAACAACCCGCTGCTGGTGGGTGAGGCCGGCGTGGGCAAGACGGCAATTGCCGAAGGCCTGGCAAAGCGTATCGTCGACCAACAGGTGCCGGAGGTGATTGCGGATGCGGTGGTCTACTCGCTGGACCTGGGAGCCTTGCTTGCCGGAACCAAGTACCGCGGCGATTTTGAAAAAAGACTGAAAGGGGTCTTGTCGGATCTTAAAAAGCAGAATCATGCCATCCTGTTCATCGACGAGATCCACACCATCATCGGCGCCGGGTCCGCTTCCGGCGGGGTGATGGATGCCTCCAACCTGCTCAAGCCCATGCTGAGCTCCGGCGAGATCCGATGCATTGGTTCCACGACCTTCTCCGAATTCCGGGGAGTCTTCGAGAAAGACAGTGCCCTGGCGCGCCGCTTCCAGAAGGTCGATGTCAATGAGCCCAGTGTGGACGATACCTATCAGATTCTGAAAGGGTTGAAGCCCCACTTTGAAGCCCATCATGATCTGGAATACACCGACAAGGCGCTGTTGGCGGCGGCCGAACTTGCTGATCGTTACGTCAATGACCGGCATCTGCCGGACAAGGCCATTGACGTCATCGACGAGGCGGGGGCGCGTCAGCAGCTGGTGTCTGCGGATGCACGCAAGAAGCTGATCGACACGGAAGACATTGAAGAGGTGGTGGCGACCATTGCCCGCATTCCGCCGAAGAGCGTGTCCAGCAGCGATAAAGACCAGCTGCGCAATCTGGAACGCGATCTCAAAATGGTGGTGTTCGGTCAGGACCCGGCCATCGAATCACTGTCGTCAGCCATCAAACTGGCCAGGGCCGGCTTGAATGCACCGGAGAAGCCGGAGGGGGCCTTCCTGTTCGCGGGGCCGACCGGGGTCGGCAAGACCGAGGTTACCCGCCAGCTGGCCAAGGTGCTGGGCATCGAGCTGGTGCGGTTCGATATGTCAGAGTATATGGAGCGGCACACCGTATCACGGTTGATCGGTGCGCCTCCCGGGTACGTCGGCTTTGACCAGGGCGGCCTGTTGACGGAAGCGGTCAACAAGCACCCTCACAGTGTGTTGCTGCTGGATGAAATCGAAAAGGCCCACCCGGAGGTCTTCAACCTGCTGTTGCAGGTCATGGATCACGGGACCCTCACCGACAATAATGGCCGTAAGGCAGATTTCCGCCATGTCATTCTGGTGATGACCACCAACGCCGGCGCTGAAACCATGGCGCGGCGTTCCATCGGGTTCAGTGAGCAGGATCACCGCAGCGATGGCATGGAAGTGATCACCAAAACGTTCACGCCGGAATTCCGCAACCGCCTGGACGCCATCATCCAGTTCTCCGATCTTGCCAAGACCACCATCACCCACGTGGTCGACAAGTTTCTCACCGAGTTGCAGGCGCAACTGGACGAGAAACATGTGGTCCTGCACGTTGAGGATGCGGCCAAGGAGTGGCTGGCAGAGCATGGTTACGACGTGACCATGGGAGCCCGGCCGATGGCGCGCCTCATTCAGGAGCAGATCAAGCGGCCGCTGGCGGAGCAGATACTGTTCGGCAGTCTGTCGGACCATGGTGGTGAGGTCAATGTCCGGCTGGAGAACGACAAGCTGGTGTTCGAGTACGAGAACGAAGCCGAAGAAGTTGTCTAGGGGCTGATCTCGGCACATAAAAAAACCGCACCCGGGCAGGGAGCGGTTTTTTTATACCTTGACGGTATCGTTCAGGAATCAGCGGGCGCGATAAACAATACGGCCTTTGCTCAGATCGTAAGGGGTGAGCTCGACTTTGACCTTGTCGCCCGTCAGAATGCGGATGTAGTTTTTACGCATCTTGCCTGAGATGTGAGCCGTCACAACGTGGCCGTTGCTGAGCTCGACACGAAACATGGTATTCGGAAGGGTGTCGATGATTACCCCTTCCATTTCAATAGCATCTGATTTTGCCATTAAGCAGGAACCTCATTTAAATGGACTTTCCATAACTCGAAATTGCGCAATTCTGCCTGATTCGCAGTCATTAAGCAAAATAAATACCGCTTACTGCACCCGCCACCGCCCTTTGATCAGCGACTCCAGGGGCTGGAAGCGGGTTTTGTAATTCATTTTCCGGCACTCGGCGATCCAGTAACCCAGATACAGGTAGGTCGCCCCGCGGCGGCGTATTTCCTCGGCTTGCCAGAGGACCGCAAAGGTGCCGAGGCTGCGTTGCTCCATATCGGGGTCAAACACGGTATAGATGGCGGACAGGCCATCGTCCAGTTCGTCCACGACGGCAAGGCCCACCAGGGCGCCGTGAAGCCGCATTTCCAAAAACCAGGTGTCGGTGGCACCGTCTACCAGAAAGGACGTGAACTGTTCCCGTGAGGGGGGAAACATATCACCGTCGTCGTGCCGTTGTTCAATGTAACGCTCGTACAGGGCGTAATACTCATCGGAATATGCTGCCGGTACCAGAGTGCAGGTCAGATCCTGGTTTTTTCGCCAGACTCTGCGCTGGTTCCGGTCCGGTTGCAGATGATGAACGTTCAGTCGCACCGGTACGCAGGCGTTGCAGGTTTCGCAGTGGGGCCGGTAGTAGTTATGCCCGCTGCGGCGAAAGCCCAGCGTGGTGAGCTGGCTGTACAGATGTTT
This sequence comes from Marinobacter sp. X15-166B, assembly GCF_001752365.1. Classification (GTDB taxonomy): domain Bacteria; phylum Pseudomonadota; class Gammaproteobacteria; order Pseudomonadales; family Oleiphilaceae; genus Marinobacter. The sequence continues at coordinate 2,693,702 of NZ_MEIY01000001.1, forward strand.
ATCCACTCTGGCGCGGGGGTCCACGAACATGGTGGTCGCCGCGCGACCCGGCAGATAGCTGCAATCATGGGCGGGTGTCGCAAAAAACACCAGGGTTTTCAGATTGCTCATTCAGGTCTTCGCTCCCGGCCACTGCCACTGGAGCTCCCAGTGGCAGTGGCCGGGAGCGCAGTCTACGTGTTCCTCCAGTATAGATAAAAACTCTGTCCGGGGAACACATTCGGCGCCCATGCGCAACAGATGCCCGCTCTCGACCTGGCAGTCCATTACCACGTAACCCCAGGCCGCCAACTGATGCGCGAGGTGGACCATAATCACCTTGGACGCATCGGTTTGCAGCGAGAACATGGATTCGCCAAAGAAACAGCGCCCCAGGGCGATGCCATACAGGCCACCAACCAGGGCGCCCCGATCGTCCCAGGCTTCGATGGAGTGGGCATGCCCTTGCCGGTGAAGGCGGGTGTAGGCCGCGATCATCTCCTCGGTAATCCAGGTGCCGTCATCGCGGCTGTCGGCGCACAATTCGATCACCGCCCGAAAATCGCGGTTGAGGGTGACCGTAAATCGCCGCTGATTGAGGGTTCGCCGCAGGCTTCTCGAAACGTGAATACGTTCCGGCCGCAAAATGCAGCGCGGGTCGGGGGACCACCACAATATGGGCTGGTTGTCGCTGTACCACGGGAAAATGCCGTGTCGATAAGCAAGTAACAAGCGTTCCGGTGACAGGTCTCCGCCAACCGCCAGCAATCCGTCCGGTTCGACCAAAGCGCGCTCCGGGGTCGGGAACCAGAGCGCGTCGTCGTCAAGCAGGGCAAGTGCAGACATTGCTAGTTCTGTTGGTCGAGGAACCGCTCAGCGTCCAGAGCCGCCATGCAGCCAAAACCGGCTGACGTCACCGCTTGCCGGTAGGTGTGATCCGCCACGTCGCCAGCCGCAAAGACGCCGGGGATACTGGTCTGGGTGGCCATGCCTTCCAGCCCGGAGCGGATCTTTATGTAGCCGTTCTCCATGTCGAGCTGGCCCTCAAACATGCCGGTGTTCGGGGAGTGCCCGATCGCGATGAACACGCCGGCTAGGTCGATCTCCTGGGTGGTACCGTCTTTAGTGCTCTTGATGCGCATGCCGGTAACCCCGGTTTCGTCCCCCAGTACTTCGTCCAGGGTGTGATCCCACATCAAGCGGATGTTGCCGGTGCGGGCTTTTTCGAACAATTTGTCCTGCAGGATTTTCTCCGCGCGCAGCGCATCGCGGCGATGCACGAGGGTGACTTCATCGGCAATGTTCGACAGGTAGAGCGCCTCTTCCACCGCGGTGTTGCCGCCGCCTATAACTGCAACTTTTTGTTTTTTGTAGAAAAAACCATCGCAGGTGGCGCAGGCGGAGACGCCTTTACCCTTGAACGCTTCTTCTGACTCCAAACCCAGATACATGGCGGATGCGCCGGTAGAAATAATCAGGGCATCGCAGGTGTATTCACCGCTGTCACCCTTGAGCCGGAACGGGCGCGTCTGTAAATCGGTCTCATTGATGGTGTCATAGACAATGTTGGTGTCAAAGCGTTCGGCGTGCTTCAGCATGCGCTGCATCAGCTCCGGTCCCTGAACGCCGTCGTTGTCACCGGGCCAGTTATCGACGTCTGTGGTCGTGGTCAGCTGGCCACCCACTTCCAGACCGGTAATCAGGGTCGGTTGCAGGTTGGCGCGGGCGGCGTAGACAGCGGCGGTGTAGCCAGCCGGGCCGGAGCCAAGAATGATCAGTCGTGAATGGTTCGTGTCGGTCATGGTTTCTCTCTCATGTGCAGACCGGCCAGTACAGCCGCTTGGGTGCGCAATCTGCCGGTCTTTCTCAAAACGGTATGGTACACGCAGCCGGCCAGCGGGCCGGTGCGTTACTGATTGAAATGTTTAATTTCCGTCATTACCTGTCGCTATCTGACACTAGGGCCGCCACTTCGTTCCCGGGGCGCTGCTCAGTCGATCACCGGAACGGTCTGCAGCATGTGCCGCACCCGCTCTGCGCTTTTGGCGGAGTCGTCAGGTTCCAGGCGGTGTTCGGCAATGGCGGGGAATACCGCCTGGACGTCGTCGGGGAGCACGTGGCGGCGCCCCTGGATCAGCGCCCAGGCTTTGGCCGCGCGGATCAGTCCCAGTCCGGCCCGGGGGGAAAGCCCGTACATCAGCCCGGGCATGCGCCGGCTGTGTTCCAGCAGTCGCTGGACATAATCCAGCAATGGCCCGCTCGCGGTCACCCGGCCAACCGCGTCCTGTATCCCCAGTACGTCCTGTTGCGACAGGATCGGCTGCAGTCGCGCCGTCATCTCGCGCCGGTCTTCACCCTCAAGGAGCTCTCGCTCCGCTTTCGGGTCCGGATAACCGAGGCGCAGGCGCATCAGGAAGCGGTCCAGTTGCGACTCCGGCAGCGGGTAAGTGCCCCCCTGCTCAATCGGGTTCTGCGTGGCGATCACAAAAAACGGCCGGGGCAGCGGGCGGGTTTCGCCTTCTATGGACACCTTGCGTTCTTCCATGGCTTCCAGCAGGGCACTCTGGGTACGCGGCGACGCCCGGTTGATCTCGTCGGCCAGGACCACCTGTGCGAAGATTGGCCCCGGATGAAACACCAGTTGTCCGGCGTCCCGATCGTACATGGAAAACCCCAGCACATCGGCCGGCAGCAGGTCATTGGTGAACTGGATGCGATGGTAACTCAAGCCCATCACCCGGGCCAGGGCGTGGGACAGGGTCGTTTTGCCCAGGCCGGGAATGTCTTCGATCAACAGATGACCCTGAGCCATCAGCCCGCATAGCGCGAGGCGAACCTGCCGGTCTTTGCCCAGCACCACGGTATTGAGCTGATCAATGACCGAATCAATCAATCTTAGCATGGTGCGTTAATCCCGCACCCGTTTCAGCAGATCGCCGTAGGCGTCGAGGCGCCGGTCACGGAAATAGGGCCAGATACGGCGGATGGCGTCAGTGCGGTTCCGGTCGATGGTGGCGCTCAGTACCTGTTCGTCGGTGTGATTGGCCCGGGCCAGAATCTCGCCCTGGGGGCCGCAGATAAAGCTGTTGCCCCAGAACAGTGTGCCTTCCGCGTGGCCCGCAGGATCGGGTTCGTGACCCACACGGTTGGGGGCAATCACCGGCAGGTTGTTGGCTACCGCGTGGCCGCGCTGGACGGTTACCCAGGCTTCCAGCTGGCGCGCCTGTTCGTCCGGGTCATCGGTGGTGTCCCAGCCAATGGCGGTCGGGTAGATCAGGATTTCCGCGCCCGCCAGCGCCATCAGGCGGGCGGCTTCCGGATACCACTGATCCCAGCAGATCAGCAGGCCCAGGCGGCCCACGGAGGTGTCAATGGGGGTAAAGCCGCTGCGTCCGTTGTTATCAACCGCATCCCCGGGGGTAAAATAAAACTTCTCATAAAAGCCGGGGTCGTCCGGAATGTGCATCTTGCGGTACTGGCCCGCCAGGGTGCCGTCGGTTTCGAAGACCACGCAGGTATTGTGGTACACGCCGTTCATGCGGCGCTCAAAAATGGAGCCCACCAGCACCACCCCGAGTTCCCGCGCAAGCGCAGCCAGTTGGTGGCTGGTCGGGCCGGGAATGGGTTCGGCCAGATCGAATATGGCGGTGTCTTCCTGCTGACAAAAATACTGCGTGGCGTGCAATTCCTGCAGCACGATCAGTTGGGCCCCTTCGCGGGCCGCCTGACGGATCAGGCGTTCCGAGGTGGCCATGCTACGCTGCTTGTCAGCGCCGGAGGCTTGCTGGATGGCGGCAATTTTCAGTGTTGACGGGCTTGTGCTCAAGGTGCAACGACTCCTTCAGGTAATTGCATGGTGACGCAGTGCAGGCTGCCATGCTGGCGGATCAGCGGTGCACAGTCGATGGCAATGATTTCGCGGTCAGGAAAAATGGCCTGCACGATGTCGATGGCGGCCTGGTCCTGGGGCACTCGGTACACCGGTAACAATACGGCACCGTTAATGATCAGGAAGTTGGCGTAAGTTGCGGGCAGACGGTCGCCGTCGTCGTCGAACAGGGCGTCCGGCCAGGGCAGGGCGGTCAGTTTGTAGGGTTGGCCGTCCGCCTGACGGAACTGTTCCAGTTCGTCCTTCATGGCGCGTAGCGCCGGGTAATGCTCGTCGTCCGGCCGGTCGCAGGCCACATAGGCGATGTGATCCACCGCGCAGAAGCGTGCCAGAGTATCAATATGGCTGTCGGTGTCATCCCCCGCGAGGTAACCGTGGTTCAGCCACAGCACCCGTTGGGCGCCGAGGGTTTCGCCGAGCATGTCTTCAATGCCACTGCGGTCGTAGGCCGGGTTGCGGGTGGGGGTCAGCAGGCATTCGCTGGTTACCAGCAGGGTGCCCGCACCGTCCGATTCCAGTGCGCCGCCTTCGAGAACAAAATCAACCGGGTGCAAGGGGGTCTGACCGAAAGCCCCGGCCTTGCTGAGGTGCTGGTTCAGCGCGTTGTCTTTGGTCCACGGAAACTTGTCTCCCCATGCATTAAAACGGAAATCCAGCAGTTGCAGGCCGTTGGCCCCGACGACGCTGAGCGGCCCGTGGTCCCGCGCCCAGGTGTCGTTGGCCGGCGCCCAGATGGCGATCACCCGGCCCGGCAGTCGGTGCTCGGCACAGTATCGTTCCAGTTCCTCGGTAACCCTGGCAAGCCGGTCACCGTCTTCGCAACTGATCAGAAGGTGCTGAAAACGCAGCACGGCCCGGGCAATGGCCAGAAACACCGGCTCCACCTCGTGGAGAGACTCGTGCCAGTCAGTGCCTTGATGGGGCCAGGTCAGCATGACAGCGCTTTGGGGGGCCCACTCGGCGGGCATCACGGTTGTTGCAGTCAAGTCACCACCACTCTCTGTAAGGGTTGCATAACCGAAGGTCCATGGCCGGCATTCTACCGTGTCCATGGGGCCACGTCAGGGTGTCAGAGGCGTTTTTATTGTGCGCCTGCGGGTACCGGACCAGCCCGGTGTCAAAGATCCGGTTTCAACACCGTGTGGATCACCCGGTCCTGTTCGAAATACACCACAAAGGCGGGATAGTCCCAGTGACTGATGGGAGGCTGGCCAACCGGGCCGGAGGTGGCTTGCGGGGTGCCGAACGACTGGCGCACGGCTGCTTGCGACTGGCCGCTACGGGGCAGTTTGGCCAGGGCGCTGCGATCGGCCTGACTCATGATCGGGACCCGCACTTCGTCAGCCACCGCCAGCGGGGCACTTAATCCGGTCCAGCTCAGTACCAGGGTGGCGGCGAGGGGCAGAACCCCTCTGGTTGCAGTGATTTTCATTGTTGTAACTACTCCCGAATGTATTGATTTCTAAAAATTAATATCTTACTACTTTTGCCGTTGCCGAACCTGCCACCTCATCACATGTCGGGCTATTTGTTGCCGGCTGTTTTCACTGATAGCCGAAAACCGGGTGTGCACCCGATCATTGCCCGCCCCGCCAGCCGTGACCTTGATTACCCGGGCGACGGCCTCGGGCTGAAACAGCTCCGGTGACAGGGTCATCCGCAGGACCAGCAGGTCATCCGGCTGGTAGCGATTTTCCGGAGCCTCAAACGCAAGGCCACCTTCACTGAGAGTGACTTGATTCCAGTCCTTCGGTTGCAACGGATTTTGATCAAAGGCCATAATGCGCGCCAACGTATCTACCTTGCTGTTCAGTGACTTGATCAGGGTGCTCAGCAAGCGGTCTGTTTCGGCGAGGCTGCTCAGTTGCTGGCGGATATCCTGGTCCAGGCGCTTCAGCTCAGCGCGCAGTTCTCCCAGTGGCCCGTCATCGAACGGGATGATGGTGTCGCTGCTCTGGTCAGAGGGTAATATGCGGACTTCCAGGCCAATGCGGTCATCGATGCGAAAGTAGTCACGGCGTTCCGAGGGGGTCAGTGTGGGGATCCGGGATGACATGAGTGCTCCGTATATGCCGGTTTTCTTTTGTAATTGCACAGTTTAGCAGCAGGCTCCTAATTATGTTCAAACCTCTTTCGTGGTACGTGGGGTTGCGGTATACCGCCGCCAAACGCCGCAACCACTTTATATCCTTTATCTCGCTGACCTCGATGATCGGCCTCATGCTGGGCGTTGCCGTGCTGATCATTGTGCTCTCGGTGATGAACGGATTCGACCGGGAGCTCAAACAGCGCATTCTGGGCATGGTCCCTCACGCGGTCATCATCGGTGATGACGTTCTGGAAGACTGGCAGCTGGTGGATGAGCGGGTGACCAGTCACCCCTCGGTCATTGCCGCTGCGCCTTATGTGCAAGGACAGGGCATGGTGACCGGCGGAGGCAACGTGCGCGGGGTGATGCTGAACGGCATTTTGCCGGAGCAGGAGCGGACCGTCTCCATTATTGAAAATCACATGATCGAGGGCCGGCTGGATGATCTCAAATCCGGTGAGTTCGGCATCATCATCGGCAAGTTGATGGCGTCCAGCCTGCGCTTGCAAATCGGCGACAAGGTGACCGTGGTGTTGCCCGAAGCGTCGATCACCCCCGCAGGGGTGCTGCCCCGGCTGAAGCGGTTCACGGTGAAGGGGGTGTTCAGTGTGGGTGCCGAGCTGGACGGAAACTACACGTTGATTCACATGGACGATGCGGCCACGCTGATGCGCACCGGTGGCAAGGCCCAGGGGGTGCGGCTGCTGGTCAAGGACCTGTTCATGGCCCCGAGGGTTGCCGAGGAGGCCGCTGTGGGTTTGGGCGGACGTTACTACGTGTCTGACTGGACCCGCACCCACGGCAACCTGTTTCAGGCGATCCGCATGGAGAAGACCATGATTGGTCTGCTGCTGATGTTCATCGTCGCGGTGGCGGCTTTTAACATTGTCTCGACCCTGGTGATGGTGGTGACCGATAAAACCGCGGATATTGCCATCCTGCGCACCATGGGCGCGACCCCGGGCCGTATCATGCGCATTTTTATTGTGCAGGGGGCGGTGATCGGCGTGTTTGGCACCCTGGTCGGTACCGCTCTGGGGGTGCTGGGTGCTTATCACATCAGCGACCTGATTGCCTGGCTGGAAACGGCATTGGGGCATCAGTTCCTGAGCGCCGATGTCTATTTCATCAGTTACCTGCCTTCGCAATTGCAGTGGCAGGACGTGTATGTAATCAGTGGCGCCGGGCTGGCCATGAGCCTGTTGGCGACCATCTACCCCGCCTGGCGCGCATCCCGCATCGACCCGGCAGAGGCCCTTCGTTATGAGTGAGTCAAGTTTTTCCACCGCCGCGCCCCGGCCGGTCATTTTTTGCGACCGGGTCACCCGCACCTACCATGAAGGCCCCGGCCAGCTGACCATCTTTTCCGACATCTCTCTGACGGTAGAGGCGGGGGAAACGGTGGCCATTGTTGGCAGCAGTGGGGCGGGCAAGACCACCTTGCTCAACCTGCTGGGCGGTCTCGACAAGCCGTCCTCGGGACACATTGCCATCTGCGGCCAGGATATCCACCGCATGAGCGAGGCGGGCCGGGCGCGGTTCCGTAACCGGCATTTGGGGTTTGTCTATCAGTTCCACCACCTGCTGCCCGAGTTCAGTGCCCTGGAAAACGTCATGATGCCCCTTGCGCTGGGGGGCGTGTCTCTGAAGAAAGCGCGTACCAAGGCGCAAACATTGCTGGCCGAAGTGGGCTTGCAGCAGCGGCTCGAGCACAAGCCCGCGGAGCTGTCCGGAGGGGAGCGTCAGCGGGTGGCCATAGCCCGGGCACTGGCCAATGATCCGCAATGCGTGCTCATGGACGAGCCGACCGGTAACCTGGATGAGCACACCGGTGACAGTGTGCGACGGTTGATCGAATCACTGCGCGATCAGCTGGGTATCGCGTTCGTGCTGGTTACCCATGATATGCGGATGGCACGCAGTCTGGGACGGGTGTTGCGGTTGGAGCAGGGGTGCTTGCAGGCCGACGACGGCTAGCAACGCTGACTACTGCTGCGACGCTGGCGCCAGTCGATACGCACCTTGCGTCGCCACAGATACTGGATCAGCAGATAACAGGCGCAACTGCTGACGGTTGCCACCAGTACCGAACCAAAAAACAGCGGGATGCCGATTTCCACCAGGCGCCCGCTGATCCACGACCAGGAAAGCTGAAACTCGAAGTCCAGCACCGGGCGGTGCAGTATCCAGGCCCCCACTTTATAGTTGAAATAGAAAATGGGCGGTATGGTGAGGGGATTGCTGATCCACACCAGGGCCACGGACAGCGGCAGATTGGCGTTGAACCAGATAGCACAGACAGCGGCCGCGACCATCTGGAACGGCATGGGGATGAAGCACAAAAACACCCCCACCAAAAAGGCCCGGGACACCCCATGGCGGTTGATGTGCCACAAGTTGGGTTCGTGCAGGATGTCGCCCAGAAAGCTTAGTGCTTTAATGGAGCGTATTTTGTCTGGGGAAGGTAAGTAACGCTTCATGAACTTCTTGGGCATCTGGAAGTTCTGCCTATTCAGCCAGTCGGTTGCGCTCTTATCAGGTTAGAGCAGAATATTCGAAATTTCGTTAATCGGACACGGAATTGTCCGGGAGGTGTTCGGTGCGGGCAGGGATGGCCGCGTTCTCGTGCGGCGTTATCTTACTGTATTGGGTTGGCGTCATTCCACCTTCGTCAGCGCTGGTCGGGGGGGTGGTCGTGGCTGCCCTGTTCGGGATCGTCACGCGCCGGGCGAATCCGGCCCTGCTGCTGGGGTGTTTTCTCGCCGGTCTGGCATGGGCGGCGTGGCAGGCTGACGCACGGCTGGAGCGCAGGCTGCCGGCCGAGCTGGAAGGCCAGACCCTGCGTGTAAGCGGCTACCTGTGTGGCTTGCCGACGGAGGGGGCGTTCGCCAGCGTGCGCTTCGATCTGTGTGTGCAGCGGTGGCACGACACCGCCACCGGCCTCCGTCCGGGGGGCAAGGCCCTGCCCCGGAAACTGAAACTTGCCTGGTACGGCCGGGACGCCCATAGGTACATTCCACAGACCGTCAATCTGGTCGTCAGCCTCAAACGCCCCCATGGCTCGGCAAACCCGGCTGGGTTCGGGTACGAAGGCTGGCTGTTCCGTCACGGCTTCGGAGCAACCGGAACGGTACGGGAACTCACCCCGGCAACCGATGTCCGGTGCGGGCCGAGGTGCGCCTATCACCAGTGGCGGGGCGGCCTTGCCCGGGCATTACAGGCCCGGTGGGGCAATCTGCGCAGTTTTCCGCTGGTGCAATCGCTGCTTATCGGTGAACGGGGCGCACTGAATGCTGATCATTGGCGGGTGTTCAAAGCCACCGGAACCATCCACCTGGTGGCCATCTCCGGTCTGCATCTGGGCTTGATTGCCCTGGGCGCCGGCTGGTTGGCAAGTCGCTTGTTGCTGCGGTTACCCGCGCACTGGTCGACGCCGTCCCGGTCACGGCTGCTGGTGTTTGCAGCGGTAATGGCGGCCAGCCTGGTCTATGCGCTGGCCGCCGGGTTTGCGGTGCCCACCCGGCGGGCACTTATCATGATTGCCGTGGCGGGGTGGGTGCTGTTATGCGGCCGGCAGGTGAGTGTGTGGCTGGGGCTGTTGCTGGCGTTGGCAATCACCCTGCTGACCGACCCGTTTTCACCTCTCGACCGGGGGTTCTGGCTGTCGTTCGCAGCGGTTGCCGTGCTGGTGCTGGTGTTTTCGCGGCGAGCAGGCCGGCCGGGTCCGGTACGGGGGGTGATCGTGGCGCAGTTGGCCGTGTTCGTCGGGCTGGGGCCGGTGCTGGCTTTCATGGACCAGCCGCCGGTGGTGATGGGGGTATTGGCCAATCTGGTGGCGGTGCCCTGGGTGTCGGTGGTGGTCATGCCGCTGTTGTTGCTGGGTGCGCTGATTGCCGCGCTCCTGCCGGCACTGACGCCCTGGGTCGGGCTTGGCTTTGAGGCCGTGCTGACCCCTCTGTGGTGGACTCTGGAACGGCTGGCGGACGCACCGGCTCCGGCCTGGTCACCGACCCGGGTGGAAGTCCTGGTCCTGACCCTGCCGGGGCTGCTGGCCTTGCTGTATCCGGGGCGCGGTTTTCGACGGGCAGTGATGGCCTGGGTGGTGTTGTGGGCGGTGACCGGCGCTGGCCGGCACGCGGGCAATACCACGGTAACGCACCCCGAGTTATGGGTCTGGGACGTGGGGCAGGGGTTGTCCGTGCTGTTGCGTGACGAGAACCAGGTGCTGGTCTACGACACCGGACCCGAATACCCATCAGGGTACGCCGCCGTTACTGGCGTGCTGTTGCCGAATTATCGCCGCCTGGGGGTTCGCCATATTGATCAGCTGGTGATCAGTCATGGCGATCTGGACCATGCCGGCGGGCTGCCACAGCTGCAAGCGGCGCTCACGGTTGGCGTGGCGTACAGCGGCGAGCCGGCACGGCTTGCGAAGTACCTGCCCGGGGCGCTGGCGTGCCCCGTGGGGACGCGCAGCTGGGTGGGGAGGGTTGAATTGTCCTTCTGGCGGGACTACCCGCCGCCGGGGGAGCGCAGCAGTAATAATGCATCCTGCGTGGTGGTGGCCCGCTACGGGGCGGTCCGGGTGATCCTGCCGGGGGATATTTCCCGAGGGGCGGAAGAGCGCTTGCTGAAGGTGCTCGACGCCGATCCCGGGGAGACTCTGGTGGTGGTGGCAGCCCATCATGGCAGCCAAACCTCATCCGGCAAACTCTGGGTCGAGACCTTGCGGCCTGCGGCGGTCGTGTACAGTGCGGGTTACCGCCATCGCTTCGGCCATCCCCACCCCGATGTTGTAGCCCGCTATCAAGGGGTTGCCAGCCGCAGTTTCAACACCGCCCTGACGGGGGGCATCCAGTTCCGGCTCAGCCGGGACGGGTTCACCGTGCACCCAACCCGGGCCCGGGTGCCCTTCTGGATGCGGGCCTCGCCGCCGTGATCGGCGAATCCCGCTTCATAGCGTGACACTCGTACTGTGGCCACGGCCAATAGCTATGTTAAAGTAGCGCCGCTTTTAAACTATCAGGGAGATCAGGCGTGTTCGAGTTGTTGAAAGCTGGTGGCATTCTTATGGTGCCGATTGTGGCTTGTTCCATTCTTGCACTGGCCATTATTCTTGAGCGCTTCTGGTCCTTGCGGGCGCCCCGTATCGCGCCTCAGCATACGATTAATGAACTCTGGCGCTGGATCAAAAAGAAAGAGCTGAACAGTCGCAAATTGCAGGTCCTCTATGCTTCCTCCCCCATGGGGCGGGTGCTGGCCTCCGGATTGATGAACGCCAAGCACGGTCGTGAGATCATGAAAGAAAGCATCGAGCACGAGGCCAGCCAGGTAATCCACGAGCTGGAACGGTTTCTGAATCCTCTGGGCACGGTCGCAACCATCACCCCGTTGCTGGGGCTGCTGGGTACGGTGATCGGCATGATCAAGGTGTTTGCCGAAATCCAGCTGGCGGGGGTGGGCGACGCCGGCAACCTGGCCGGAGGGATATCCGAGGCGCTGATCACCACCGCTTCGGGGTTGAGTGTGGCCATCCCGGCGCTGATTGCCCACCGATATTTTATCCGCCGTGTCGATGCCCTGGTGGTCAATATGGAACAGGAAGCGATCAAGCTGGTCGAGGTGGTCCATGGCGACCGTGAAATCGACGTTGAAGGAGCCTGAGCGTCGTGAAGTTCAAGCGCCAGAGAAGTCAGGAAGTCGGGGTTGATCTGACGCCGCTCATCGATGTGGTGTTTCTGCTGCTGATATTTTTCATGGTCTCGACCACCTTCAGCAGGGAAAGCCATTTGCTGGTTGACCTGCCTGAAGCCAATGGCGAGGCCGCCGAAGCAGCCGTGCAACAGATTGATGTGGTCATCAACGCCCAGGGGCAGTATGCCGTCAATGATCGTACACTGGTCAATAATCGACTGGAAACACTGAAGCGGGCGGTGAGTGAGCTGGCAGAGGGGGACCGGAGTCTGCCGTTTATCATCACCGCAGACGCCAACACCGCCCATCAGTATGTGGTGCGCGCTATGGATGTGGCGGGCCAGCTGGGTTTCAGCAAACTGAGCATTACAACCGAGCGGGCGAACGATGACCGCTGAGCAGCAAGGCGACGGCGTGACTGAGCAGCAATCGACGGACAGTAACTGGCAAACCTACAAGCGCTTGCTGCGATACGTCAAGCCGTTCTGGCTGGCTTTTGCTCTGGCGGTGCTGGGCAACGTCATTTATGCCGTTGCCTCTACCGGCATGGCCGCGGCGATGGAGTATGTGATTGCTGCCATCGAAAACCCCACGGCCCAGAACCGGGTGTTTTTGACGGGCCTGATTGTTGCGGTGTTTTCGCTGCGCGGTCTGGGCACCTTCATGAGCCAGTACTTCATCAGCTATGTCGGTCGTCAGGTAATCAACGCCTTGCGTACCGAGGTGTTCGACCGGTTGATGACCTTGCCCTCCCGCTATTTCGACAGCAACGCCTCCGGCCGGCTGGTGTCCAAACTCACCTATAACGTGGAGCAGGTTGCCGAGGCCAGCACCAACGCGATTACCATCACTCTGCGCGAAGGGCTGACCATTCTCGGGCTGTTGAGCTTCATGCTCTACACCAATTGGAAACTGACGTTGATCTTTCTGGCCGCCGGGCCGGTGATCGGACTGGTGGTCAGTTACGCCAGCAAGCGGTTCCGCAAATTAAGCCAGCGTATCCAGGGCTCCATGGGGGACATCACCCACGTGGCTTCCGAAAGTATCACCGGGTATCGGGTGGTCCGCACCTTCGGGGGGGAAGCCTACGAGCAGGCGCGGTTTCGCAAAGTCAGCGAACGTAACCTGCAACAGAGTCTCAAAATGGCCTCCACCCAGGCCATCAGCGTGCCGGTTATCCAGGTGCTGGTCGCAGTTGCCATCGCCGCCCTGGTGTGGGTCATGCTGGCCCCGGAAATCCGGGGCTCCATGACCACCGGCCAGCTGGTGGCCTTCATTACCGCGGCCACCACCATGGCGAAGCCCATCCGCCAGGTGACCTCGGTCCACGCTAAAATCCAGAAGGGCGTGGCCGCCGCCCACGACGTGTTCAGCACCATCGACGAAGAGCCGGAACAGGACACCGGCGATTATGCGCCGGCGCGGGTCAAGGGCGATATCCGTTTCCGTGATGTCTGCTTCCGGTACGGTGAACAGCTGGACGACGTACTGGGTAACATCAATCTCGATATTCCGGCCGGACAGAGTGTGGCGCTGGTGGGGCGCTCCGGCAGTGGCAAGTCCACTCTGGTCAGCCTGCTGCCCCGTTTTTACGATTACACCAGTGGCGAAATTCTGGTGGACGGCCACCCGTTGATGGATTACCAGCTGCAAGCGTTGCGGGCACAAGTTGCGTTGGTGACCCAGAATGTGGTGCTGTTTAACGACACGGTAGCGGCCAACATTGCCTACGGTTCGCTCGACACCTACAGCCGGGAAGACATCAGGGAAGCCGCCGCCAAGGCCCATGCGCTCGAGTTTATTGATCGCATGCCCGAAGGGCTGGATACCTTGATCGGCGACAACGGGGTGATGTTGTCGGGCGGCCAGCGCCAGCGCCTGGCGATTGCCCGCGCGCTGCTCAAAGACGCGCCCATCCTGATTCTCGATGAGGCTACCTCGGCCCTGGATACCGAGTCTGAGCGACACATACAGGCAGCGCTGGAAAGCGTGATGCAAGGCCGCACCACTCTGGTCATTGCTCACCGCCTGTCGACCATTGAGCAGGCTGACCGGATTGTGGTGCTCGATAACGGCCGCATCATTGAATCCGGTCGCCACGACCAGCTGCTGGCGGCGGGTGGGGCCTACGCCCAGCTGCACCAGATGCAGTTCAGCGACCCGGCATGACCACCCTGGTGGACCGGTTGTGGTACCGGCGGGGGCGCCCCCTGGCAATCCTGTGGCCGCTGGCCCTTGCTTATCGTCACATTGCACACCAAAGGCGCGACCGGGCGTTGGCCTACGCCGCTCGCCATCCGGTGGCCGCTCCGGTTATTGTAGTGGGCAACATCACCGCCGGAGGCACCGGCAAATCGCCGCTGACCGCCTGGCTGGTCAGGATGTTGCGCCGTCATGGCTGGCGACCGGTTATTCTGACCCGGGGGTATGGCGGCAAAGCGGCGGACTATCCGCTGCGGGTCACGGCCACGACCGATTCCCGGGCCTCGGGGGATGAGCCGCTGATGCTGGCACAGCAGTGCAATTGTCCCGTTGTGGTGGACCCGGATCGCAACCGCGCAGCCCAGTGGGCCCTGGCGCAGCACTTGGGCGATGTGTTGGTGTGTGACGACGGGTTACAGCATTACCGTCTGCCCCGGGATATTGAAATCGCGGTATTTGATGGCGCCCGAGGGGTGGGTAACGGCGCGCCCATACCGGTGGGGCCAATGCGGGAGCCCCTGTCACGGCTGCGCTCGGTGGACTTTGTGATCACCAATGGGCAGGCCAGGGCGGAGCTGGCCCATGGCCGGTCGTTTTTGATGACCCTGCAGCCCACGACCTTGCGTCACCTGGGCACGGGGGAACTGCAGCCGGTGACCAGACTGGCCGGTCAACGGGTGCGGGCGGTGGCCGGCATCGGCAACCCGGGGCGGTTTTTCGATACGCTGAGCGCACTGGGTGCCCGGGTCAGAGGGCGGGCGCTGCCCGATCACCACCGGTTTGCCGCCGATGATCTGCTGACCGAGCCGGACGAGCTGTTGTTAATGACCGCGAAAGATGCGGTCAAGTGCCGCGCCATCGCCCCTGTAAACACCTGGGTGCTGGAGGTAGAGGCCGTTCTGGACAAGTCGTTTGAGCCGGGGTTGCTGGAACGGCTCGCAGAACTGGGTTACACACGTTGATGTTTACTTCGATAGCGAGACTCAATCATGGATAAAAAATTGCTGGCGATGCTGGCGTGTCCGGTGTGCAAGGGGGATCTGAAGCTGGATGCGGACAAACAGGAACTGATCTGCTACACCGATGCCATGGCGTTCCCGGTGCGTGACGGTATTCCGGTGATGCTGGCGGTGGAAGCCCGCACGCTGACCACCGACGAGCGCTTGGATAAACATTAAGTATGTTCGTGCATCCGGCTGACCGCCTGTGAAGGAGCAAACCATGTCGTTCACCGTTGTTATCCCCGCGCGCTTTGCGTCCACCCGGCTGCCCGGTAAACCACTGGCCGATATTGCGGGCAAACCCATGATCCAGCATGTGTTTGAGCGGGCCATGGAAAGTGATGCCGAACGGGTGGTGATTGCCACCGATGACCAGCGCATTGTGCAGGTGTGCGAGGGATTCGGCGCCGAAGCGCTGATGACCTCGGCCGACCACGCCAGTGGCACCGACCGGCTGGAAGAAGTGGCCCGCCAACTCGGTTTCCCCGGGGACGCCTGCCTGGTGAATGTGCAAGGCGATGAGCCGCTGATACCCGCGGCTCTGATCAATCAGGTGGGCCATAACCTGCTGGCCCATCCGCAGGCAGCCATTGCCACCCTGAGTGAGCGGATTACCGATATCGGTGCGGTGACCAACCCCAATGTGGTGAAGGTGGTCACCGACATCAACGGGTTTGCCCACTATTTCAGTCGCGCCCCGATTCCCTGGGCCCGCAATGACTGGGCGGGCCAGCAACCGCCCCGGGACCTGCCGGCCAGTTGCCATTATTACCGGCATATTGGCATCTATGGTTACCGGGTCAGTCTGCTGCGTAGTTTCGTGACCTGGCCCCCGGCGCCCAGTGAGGTGACGGAGTCGCTGGAGCAACTGCGAGCGCTGCACCATGGTGCCCGCATCCATGTGGACGAGGCCTGCGTCGCCCCCCCCGCGGGGGTCGATACGGAAGAAGATCTGCAACGGCTGCGGGCGTTGCTGGCTGCATCTGATTAATGATTTGTTAACGGTGGGAGTTGTGTTGTGAATCATGCAATCAAAGTGTTGTTTGTTTGTCTTGGCAATATCTGCCGTTCGCCAACCGCCGAAGGCGTGTTTCAGCAGATGCTCGAAAACGCGGGGCTGGCCGATGCGGTCAAAGTCGATTCCTGTGGCACCGCAGACTGGCACACCGGCAAATCACCGGACGAACGCACCATCGCCGCCGCGGCAAAACGGGGTGTGGCCCTGGAGCACCTGCAGGCCCGGCAATTCCGGGCGGAAGATCTGACCGAGTTTGATTTTGTATTGGCCATGGATCGGAGTAATCTGGACATACTGCACGGCGCCTGGTCGAGCGCCGGTGGCACCGAGCCGGAGTTGTTCCTGAATTACGCACCCCGGCAGGCCCTTGAGGAAGTACCCGACCCCTACTACGGTGGAGAGGAAGGCTTTGAGCATGTGCTCGACCTGATCGAGGATGCCGGTCTGGGGCTGTTGCAGGCGGTCCGGCAGAAACTTGAGGTGACAGGAGCTTGTGGCTAAACCATTAAGTATCCGGGAAAACGTATGCCTGCGGGCCTTCAACACCTTTCAGTTTGACGTGAGGGCGCGCTACTTTGTGTCTGTCCGCAAGGTGTCAGAATTGATGGCGGCGCTGTTGTGGGCCAAGGAACGCAACCTCGACCCGCTGATTCTGGGGGGAGGCAGCAATCTGGTGCTGGTGGATCAGGTGAATACCCTGGTCATCCACATTGCCAAGATGGGCAAGTACTGGCGCGATGTCGAAGGCGACCGGGCCACTCTGATACTGGGGGCCGGCGAGAACTGGCACGACGCGGTTCTCTATGCGGCGGCTGCCAATTACCGCGGCATCGAGAATCTGGCCCTGATACCCGGCACGGTGGGGGCGGCCCCGGTGCAGAATATCGGCGCTTACGGAGTGGAGCTTGGCGACACCCTGGAAAGTCTGCTGGCACTGGATTGTGAAACGGGGGAGCTGGTTGAGCTCACTAACCCGGACTGCCGGTTCAGTTATCGCGACAGCCTGTTCAAACACCGGCCGGATCGGTACATCATTCTTGAGGTCAGTCTGCGCCTGTGCCGCAGCAAACCCTTTTCGCTGGGATACGGCGAGTTGCGCAACTACTTTGCCCAACCCGAAGGGGCGCTGACCCCCCTCACGGTGGCCCAGGGCGTGATGGCGATCCGCCGCCGCAAGTTGCCGGATCCGCCGCAGCTGCCCAATGCGGGCAGCTTCTTTAAAAACCCCGAAGTGTCCATGCCCACCTGGCAGCGCCTGCGCTCGGAGTTTCCGGGTATAGTGGGTTACCCCGGTACCCATAAAGTAAAGCTCGCCGCCGCGTGGATGATCGATCAGTGTGGCTGGAAAGGGTTTCGTAACGAGCGCGTTGGGGTGCACAACCGGCAAGCTTTGGTGCTGGTGAACCATGCCCGGGGAACGGGCAGGGACATACTGGCGCTGGCGGACCAGATCCGCAGCGCTGTGTGGGCCCGCTTCGGGGTCGCGCTGGATATAGAGCCCAGGGTTTACCCGCAGGGTCGGGAGGGCCGTGAATAAGGGGCAAATCGGCTGGCGACCGCCGTCACCAGCCGGATATGGCAGTTACAGCCCGCGACGGGGGGAGGCGGCCAGCAAGAACGGCAGGATATCAGCCACAGCGATGTCCTGACTCTCGTCATCACGACGACCCTTGTACTCCAGGGTCCCGGCTTTCAGCCCGCGTTCCGAAATCACAATGCGATGGGGAATGCCGATCAGTTCCATGTCGGCAAACTTCACGCCCGGACGTTCTTTACGGTCATCCAGCAGTACATCAAAGCCCGCCTGACGCAACTGGTCATAGAGTTTCTCTGCTCCCTCCATGACCGCTTCGGACTTATGGGCATTCAGCGTGATGAGGGCAATCTCGAACGGCGCAATGGCCTCCGGCCAGATGATGCCCTTGTCATCGTGGTTCTGTTCAATGGCCGCGGCGACAATCCGCGACACCCCAACCCCGTAACAACCCATTTCCACAATTGTGGCTTTGCCGTGTTCATCCAGTACGGTGGCGTTCAGGGCCTTGCTGTATTTGTTGCCCAGCTTGAAAATATGGCCGACTTCGATACCGCGGCGGATTTCGAGAGTGCCCTTGCCGTCCGGACTGGGGTCGCCTTCGATCACATTGCGCAGGTCCTCCACCCGGGACAGCGGGGCGTCGCGCTCCCAGTTTACGCCCGTGAGGTGCATGCCTTCCTTGTTGGCACCACAGACAAAGTCCGCCAGATGGGCCGCGCTGCGGTCAACAATGACCGGGATGTTCAGACCCACCGGACCGATCGAGCCCGGATTGCAACCGGTGGCTTGCTCGATTTCTTCGTCGGTCGCCATGGTCAGTGGGTCGGCAACGCCGGGCAGGTTGGCGGCCTTGATTTCGTTAAGGGTGTGGTCTCCGCGCAGAATCAGGGCCACCACCCCGGCATCGGCATCGGCTTCGGCTTCCTCCGGCAGTTCGGCTTTCACCAGCAGGGTTTTCACCGTACGGGTGGCGTCGATACCGAGGAATTGCGAGACCGCTTCGATGGTGCGCTGGTCCGGGGTGGCGACTTCGGTCAGTGGCTCGGCCGGAGCCGGACGCTCGCCGGCGGGGGCCACCGCTTCGGCTTTCTCGATGTTGGCGGCGTAATCACCCCGGGTGCTGAACGCGATGTCGTCTTCACCGGAGGAGGCGAGTACGTGGAATTCGTGCGAGGCGCTGCCGCCGATCGAACCGGAATCTGCTTGTACCGCACGGTAATTGAGGCCCAGCCGGTCGAATATGGCACAGTAGGTGTGGTGCATCAGCTGATAGGTCTCATCCAGGGAGTCCGCGTTCAGATGGAAGGAATAGGCGTCCTTCATCAGGAACTCCCGCGCGCGCATGACCCCGAACCGGGGGCGGCGCTCGTCGCGGAATTTGGTCTGAATCTGGTAAAAGTTGGCGGGCAGCTCTTTATAGCTTTTCAGCTCATTGCGGACGATGTCGGTGATCACTTCCTCGTGGGTCGGGCCAAAGCAGAATTCACGGCCGTGGCGATCGTTCATCCGCAAAAGTTCGCCCCCGTATTCCTCCCAGCGTCCGGATTCTTGCCAGAGTTCGGCCGGCTGCACGGCGGGCATCAACAGTTCCTGAGCCCCGCTTTTATCCATTTCGGTGCGCACGATTTTTTCCACTTTGCGCAATACCCGCAGCCCCATGGGGAGCCAGGTATATAATCCTGATGCCAGTCTGCGGATCATGCCCGCGCGGAGCATGAGCTGGTGACTGATGATCTCGGCATCGGCCGGACTTTCTTTCTGGGTGGCAATCAGATAACGGCTTGCTCGCATTGTATCTTCCGTAAGCTGTTGAAG
Organism: Marinobacter sp. X15-166B; assembly: GCF_001752365.1. Classification (GTDB taxonomy): domain Bacteria; phylum Pseudomonadota; class Gammaproteobacteria; order Pseudomonadales; family Oleiphilaceae; genus Marinobacter. The sequence goes on from NZ_MEIY01000001.1 coordinate 2,712,926, forward strand.
GAGAATTGACAACTCTGGAGACCGTCAAACCTGCGCGGTTTGGTCGGGGCGGTTGTTGTCCTCATGGTGATGTGGGGGTTATTGTACGGAGCCTGCCGGTCAAGGTACAGATTCATGGGTGAGCGGCCCGACACCGGAGGGCCGGGGGCTAGGGGGCCGGCTGTTCCAGGTAACTCAGGGGCAGGGCCGTGCTGTCCAGCACCCGTCGCAGAACAAAACTCGAGTGCACCCCGCTGACACCCTTGATGCGGGTGAGGTGATTGAGCAGAAAGTGATGGTAGTGGTCCATGTCGGGGACCACCACCTTGAGCATGTAGTCCGCTTCGTGGCCGGTGATCAGGTAGCACTCCTGCACTTCCGGGTGACTGGCCACCGCAGCTTCAAACGCGGCGAACCGTTCCGGTGTGTGCCGGTCCATACCAATCAGAATGATCGCGGTCAGGGACAGCCCGAGCTTTTTGGGGTCCAGCACGGTGACCCGGTGACGGATGATCCCGGCCTCCTCCAGGGCACGTACCCGGCGCAGGCACGGTGAGGGCGATAAGCCCACGGTGTCGGCGAGTTGCTGGTTGGTCAGGTCGCCCCGCAACTGCAGTTGCTCGAGGATTTTTCGGTCCATTCTGTCCAGTTTTACCAGCTTTTTGTCGCTTGCAGGCATGATTGGTCTCCATGGTGCATGTATTGGCAATAATGTAGCTGATAATAGTTTTTTTAGAGCGCTAAAACGCAATCATTATCCCGGTCGGGTGCAGTATGCTGTCCCCACTGTCTGACTATTCACATTGAAAGGTGGTTTCAACATGAGCTTTACCCATCGTAAATACGTTGCCTTCAAACCAGTGCGCAAAACCGACCGTCGCTGGCCGGACCGGGTGATCGAGCAGGCGCCGCAATGGTGTGCGGTTGATCTCCGGGACGGCAATCAGGCGCTGGTTAAGCCCATGGGTGTGAGTCAGAAGCAGCGGTTATTTGATTTGTTGGTAAAGCTGGGGTTCAAGGAAATTGAAATCGGATTTCCGGCGGCCAGTCAGCCCGATTTCGATTTTTGTCGCAAATTGATCGAAGAAGACCGCATTCCCAACGACGTGAGCATTCAGGTGCTGACCCAGGCACGTCCCGAACTGATTGCCCGCACCTTCGAAGCGCTGAAGGGTGCCAAACAAGCGATTGTGCACGTCTACAACTCGACCTCCACCGTGCAACGGGAGCAGGTCTTTGAGCTGGACCGGGACGGCATCCGCGAGATTGCCGTGAACGGCGCGCGCTGGGTGAAAGAGCATGCCGATCGCACCCCCGAAACCCAGTGGACCTTTCAATACTCGCCCGAAAGTTTTACCGGGACCGAGCTGGACTTTGCGGTTGAGGTCATTGACAGCGTCAACGCGGTGTGGCGACCGGATCAGGGGCAGGCGGTGATCATCAACTTGCCTGCGACCGTCGAAATGTCCACCCCCAACGTGTTCGCCGATCAGGTTGAATGGGTCTGCGACCACGTGCGCCATCGGGACCACTTCAGTATCAGTGTGCACACCCACAACGACCGGGGCTGCGGGGTTGCAGCCGCTGAGTTGGCGGTGATGGCCGGTGCCGACCGGGTGGAAGGTACGTTGATGGGCAATGGTGAGCGCACCGGAAACATGGACCTGGTGACCATGGCTATGAACCTCTATTCCCAGGGAATCGACCCGTGCCTGGACCTGTCCGGGATGGCCGAAATCGTGGAAACCGTGGAGGCCTGCACCGAGATCTCCACCCATCCCCGTCACCCCTATGCCGGTGATCTGGTGTTTACCGCGTTTTCGGGCAGCCACCAGGATGCCATCCGCAAGTGCCTGGCCCGGCGTTCGGCCGATGATCTCTGGCAGGTGGCGTATTTGCCGATAGATCCCTCGGATGTGGGGCGTCGTTACGACGAAGTTGTGCGTATCAACAGCCAGTCAGGCAAAGGCGGCGTTGCTTACGTGCTGGAGCGGGATTACGACATCAGTCTGCCGCGCTGGTTGCAGATCGAGTTCAGTAAGGTGGTGCAGCAAGAGGCTGAAACCAACGGCGGTGAAATCGACTCGCTGACCATACACCGCCTGTTTGAAGAGAAATACCTCAGTGTGGCCCCCGCCTGGGCATTGGCGTCCTACGATCTGCACCGGGACGAAGCCGGGGTGCGTGCCCACGTAAGCTTTGGCCGGCCGGATCATCCCATGCAGCTTGAAGGTCAGGGCCTGGGGGCGGTCGAGGCCGTTGTGGAAGCCCTGAAAGCCGAATTTGGGGTGGTGGTGGCAGTAGAGGCCTATGATGAGTTTGCCTTGGGTGAAGGGACCCGAGCCAATGCACTGGCCTGTATCCGGGTGAGCATCGAAGGCGCCCATTACAGTGGGGCGGCCCTGGCGGAAGACACTACCTCCGCCACGATTCAGGCGCTGTTGTCCGCGGTTGCCCGTCACGTGGGTACGGATCGACCGGCGCCGGCGGCGGCCCGGCCCGCAGAATTAAGCGCCTGAGTTACGCCAAAGAAAAAGCCGGCAAGCTTGCCGGCTTTTTCGATGCCCGTGAGGGACAACGGCGAGAGGCACGCGCCTCAAACAGGGGTTACATTCTCCGCTTGGGGGCCTTTCGGGCCTTGGGTCACGGTGAACTGTACCTGTTGGCCTTCAGTCAGTGTGCGGAAGCCTCCGGCGTTTATGGCGCTGTAGTGTACAAATACGTCACTGCCACCATCCTGAGCGATAAAGCCGAAACCTTTGGATTCATTGAACCACTTCACGTGGCCGGTTTTGATGTCAGACATTGATCTTTCCTGTAGTTCCTGGATTGTGCCCGCACGGGCGTGCTGTTATTCCTGACGGAATAACTATTGCTGATAATAAGTTCAGAGAGTACCGGAGAAGGGTCAGCGAGCAGCTACTAGCCATAGAGCGTCGAGCACTTTCACGAAATACCACTGTTCTTACACCGCAAATTCAGTATAGACCCAGTTTTGGGGGCGTCAAAGTTGGGTTGTTTATGTTTCGCCACCGGACAGGCGCTGGTTGATTTCTTCCAGAATCGCCGGGTCATCAATGGTGCTGGGGGCGGACCAGGGCTCACCGTCAGCCATCTGCCGGATAATACGGCGCAGGATTTTTCCGGATCGGGTCTTGGGCAGCCGTTCAACCACGATCGCCCGCTGAAAACAGGCGAGTGCGCCGATTTTTTCCCGCACCATATCGATCAGTTCTTCTTCCAGTTCGTCGGGGGCGATGGTGGCGCTGTCCTTGACCAGTACCAATCCGAGTGGCAATTGCCCTTTCAGGCCGTCATGCGTGCCCACCACGCAGCATTCGGCCACCGCCGGGTGGGAAGCAATGACCTCTTCCATCTGGCCGGTAGACAGTCGGTGCCCTGCCACGTTGATGGCATCGTCCGTGCGCCCCATGACAAACACATATCCGTCTTCATCGATGTAACCGCTGTCCCCGGAGTCGTAATAGCCGGGTATCGGATCCAGGTAGGTGCTCCGGTAACGGCCATCGTCCCCCCACACCGTGGTCAGGCAGCCCGGTGGCAGGGGCAGTTTGATGGCAATCCGACCCTGTTCGCCCGCGCCCGCCTGGCGACCGGCGGCATCCACGACCTGAACGTTGTAACCAGGGGAGGGCAGGCTGGCGGAACCGGGCTTGACCGTCATCATCTCGATGCCGATGGGGTTGCAACAGATGGCCCAGCCGGTTTCGGTCTGCCACCAGTGGTCAAGCACTGGCAGGTGGGTGCACTCCCGAAGCCAGTCATAGGTGGCTGGATCCAGACGTTCTCCGGCAAGGAAGATGCGTTTCAGGGCCGGAATCTGGTAACGGTGCAGCTGATCCGCTTCCGGGTCTTCCTTGCGTATCGCCCGGAAGGCGGTTGGCGCGGCAAACAGCAGGTTGACCTTGTGGTCCTGGCACACGCGCCAGAAGGCCCCGGCATCGGGGGTTTTAACGGGCTTGCCCTCATAGAGTACGCTGGTGCAACCCGCAAATAGGGGGCCGTAAACAATATAGCTGTGGCCAACCACCCAACCCACGTCGGAAGCGGCCCAGAACACGTCACCGGGGCGGGCATCGTAAACCAGCGACATGCTGTAGCGCAGTGCCACCGCGTGTCCACCATTGTCCCGCACCACCCCTTTGGGTTTTCCGGTGGTGCCGGAGGTGTACAGAATATACAGCGGATCGGTGGCCGCCACCGGTACCGGGTCGGCGGGGTGCGCGGCGGCCATCACTTCGCCCCAGTCCTTGTCTCTGCCAGCCACCAGGGTGGCGGTCGCTTCCGGGCGCTGAAACACAATGCAGCAGTCCGGTTGATGGCGGGCCTGCCGGAGCGCTTCGTCAACGAGCGGTTTGTAGGCAATGATCTTGCTGACTTCAATGCCGCAGGAGGCGGTCACCACGGCTTTCGGTGCTGCATCGTCAATACGCGCCGCCAGTTCACCGGCGGCAAAGCCGCCAAACACCGTGGAGTGCACCGCGCCCAGGCGGGCACAGGCCAGCATGGCAATGACCGCCTGCGGGATCATGGGCATGTAAATGACCACCCGGTCACCTTTCTGGACGCCTTCGGCCCGCAGGGCGCCGGCAAATCGCGCCACTTCTTCTTTCAGTTCTGTGTAAGTGTAATAGCGGACAGTGTTGGTCACCGGCGAGTCGTAGATCAGCGCATGCTGGGCTCCCCGTCCGGCACGGATATTGGCGTCAAGCGCCAGGTCAGACGAGTTGAGGGTGCCATCGGAAAACCATTCGCCATGGGCGGCGTCAACGGCCCTGAAAATGGTTTTCGGCGGGGTCAGCCAGTGGATGTGTTGCGCTTGCTCGCCCCAGAATTGTTCCGGAGCGTTGATGGAGAGGTCCCACGTGGCACGGTAATCCATGGCGTCCCCTTATTATCTGCGTGGTGTTGTTGTCGTTATTGTCTGGAGCGTCGCTGGCTCCAACTTTTCAGCAGATTGAGGTCGGCGGCTACTAGACCATTGGCTAAGTGCGTCACCGTCGGACGCCGGCATGCCGGTCGTGCCGGTCTACAGCAAAGCGTTGGAGGTAACGGTCGCTTCGATGACCCCTTCGGCGACACGGGCGCGGATTGGGTCGCCGGGCTGCACATCACTGGCGTGCCGGATGATCCGCTGGTGCTCGTCCTGGACAATGGCGTAGCCGCGACCGAGGGTGGCCAGGGGGCTGACCACATGCAGCGTCTGCACCAGGTGTTCGAGTTGGCGCCGGCGTTGTGCCATCAGGGTATGGATCGTATGGTCCAGGCGTTGTTGCAGGCGGGCCAGTTCCTGCTGGTGTTGGCCAAGCTGGCGACGGGGCGACTGACCGCGCAGCCGGTCCTGCAGCTGCTCCACGCGATTGCGTAATTGCCGCACCGCCTGGGTCATGCTGTTATCCAGGCGCAGCTCCAGCTCGTCCAGGCGCTGAGCCTTGATCTGCAATTCCCGGCGCGGGTCCCGCAGTCGCGTGCTCAGATGGTTCAGGCGGGTTTCGAACAGTCGCAGCGCCCGGCCGGTGGCGTGCACGAGGCGCTGTTCATAATCGCGCAAGGCCCGCAGCCAGTCCTGCTGGTCGGGCGAAATGCTCTCGGCGGCGGCCGACGGGGTCGGCGCGCGCAAATCCGCAACAAAATCGGCGATGCTGACGTCGACTTCGTGACCGACGGCGCTGACCGTGGGGATGGTGCAGGCGGCCAGCGCCCGGGCCAGCGACTCTTCGTTGAAACACCACAGGTCTTCGACGGAGCCGCCCCCCCGGCCAACAATCAGTACATCCGCCTTGCCGTGTTGCTGCGCCCGCTCGATGGCGGCGATGATGTCGGCTGTGGCCGCCTTGCCCTGTACCGCGGTGGGGTAGAGAGTGACCGGGATGCTGGGGCAGCGGCGCGCCAGCACGGTCAGTATGTCGTGGATGGCCGCGCCGGTGGGCGAGGTCACAATGCCAATGTGCCGGGGTGGGTAGGGTAGTGCCCGTTTGCGCTCCACAGCAAACAGACCCTCGCCGTGCAGCTTGCGCTTGAGAGCCTCGAAGGCCTGCTGTAAGGCCCCCAGGCCCGCGGGCTCAATCTGTTCGGCGATCATCTGGAAGTCGCCCCGGTTTTCGTACAGGCTGACTTTGCCCCGGATGCGCACCAGGTCCCCTTCCCGCGGGATGCTGCGGACCCGCTGGTTGAACCCGCGGAACATGGCGCAACGAACCTGACACTTGCGGTCTTTCAGAGTGAAGTACCAGTGGCCGGAGGAGGGCCGTGAAAAACTGGACAGCTCGCCTTCCACCCAGACCTGCATGAAGCTGGTTTCGAGCAGATGACGTACCTGGTGGTTGAGTTCGCTGACGGTCAGCGCACGAATTTGCGCGGGAATGTGCGGGTGATCCATAGAATCCTGCATTTAATTTGGGTCGCGGTGACGGGATTGTCGGTCAGATGCGGGTCTATTTTATAAGGGAATGCCGAAGATGCCGAAAGGCACATTCAGCGAGATTTCAGAAACATGCGATCGACCCCTTGGCAGTGTGCGGTTTACTGTAAGCTGTCACCTACTTATAATAGGCCGATTAAGGGTTTGGCGTCATCGTCAAACCCGCAACTTAGCATGTTCAAAAGGCGGGTCCCAATGCTGCGTATTGCCGAAGAAGCCCTCACATTTGACGATGTCCTGCTTGTGCCTGGATATTCTGAAATTCTGCCCAAAAATGTCAGCCTCAAAACACAATTGACCAAAGGGATCGCTTTGAATATTCCCCTGGTCTCGGCCGCGATGGACACGGTGACCGACGCTGACCTGGCCATTGCCATGGCGCAGGAAGGCGGTATCGGCATGATGCACAAAAATATGACCGTTGAACAGCAGGCGGCCGAAGTGCGCAAGGTCAAGAAGTTCGAAAGTGGCGTGGTCAAGGACCCGATCACGGTAACCCCCGACACCACAGTGCGCGAACTGGTTGATATCACCCTGGCGAATAACTTCTCAGGCATGCCGGTGGTGGAAGGTCGTGAGCTGGTCGGCATTGTGACCGGACGCGATATCCGTTTCGAGAGCCGCATGGATACGCTGGTGTCCGAGATCATGACGCCCAAGGAAAAGCTGGTGACGGTCAAGGAAGGCGCTGATCTGACGCTGGTCAAAGAGCTATTGCACAAACACCGCATCGAAAAGATTCTGGTGGTCAACGACGAGTTCGAACTGCGGGGTCTGATTACGGTCAAGGACATCCAGAAGGCGAAAGATTATCCCATGGCCTGCAAGGATGAACACGGCCGTTTGCGTGTGGGCGCGGCCGTGGGTACCGGCGCCGACACTGAGGCACGGGTCAAGGCGCTGGTCCAGGCCGAGGTTGATGTCATCGTGGTGGATACCGCCCACGGACATTCCAGCGGGGTGATCGAGCGGGTCCGCTGGGTGAAGGAAACTTACCCCCATGTGCAGGTCATTGGTGGCAATATTGCAACCGCCGACGCCGCCATTGCCCTGGCGGATGCCGGCGCTGACGGCGTCAAAGTGGGCATTGGCCCGGGCTCGATTTGCACCACCCGGATCGTTGCCGGAATCGGTGTGCCGCAAATCACCGCAGTGTCCAACGTGGCCGCCGCGCTGAAGGAGCGCGGCGTGCCGGTGATTGCCGACGGTGGGGTGCGTTTCTCCGGCGATATATCCAAAGCCATTGCGGCGGGTGCCTACAGCGTGATGGTTGGCAGCCTGTTAGCGGGAACGGACGAAGCACCCGGCGAAATCGAACTGTTCCAGGGGCGCAGTTACAAAGCGTACCGGGGCATGGGCTCGTTGGGTGCCATGGGGCAGGGACAGGGATCCAGTGACCGCTATTTCCAGGACGCCAGCGAAGGTGTTGAAAAACTGGTGCCCGAAGGCATTGAAGGCCGCGTTGCCTGCAAGGGACCCATGCGCAATATTGTTCATCAGCTGATGGGCGGGCTGCGTGCGTCCATGGGGTACACCGGCTGTGAGGATATGGAGCAGATGCGCACCAAGCCCCAGTTTGTGCGCATCACCAACGCAGGTATGCGGGAGAGTCATGTCCACGACGTGACCATCACTAAAGAAGCGCCAAACTACCGTATCGGCTGATGCCAGCCGATTACCCTGATTTGAGGAACTCATGGCCCAGAACATTCACGACCACCGCATCCTGATTCTCGACTTTGGATCACAGTACACCCAGCTGATCGCTCGCCGCGTTCGTGAAATCGGCGTGTATTGCGAAATCAGGGCGTTCGATATTACCGACGACGAGCTGAACGAGTTTGGCGCCAAAGGCATCATTCTGGCCGGTGGCCCGGAGTCCGTCACTGAGCTGGGCGGACCCCGCGCGCCTCAAAGCGTGCTGGATGGCAAGGTGCCCGTCCTGGGAATTTGCTACGGCATGCAAACCATGGCCGAGCAGTTGGGCGGCAAGGTGGCCAATTCAGAAAAACGCGAGTTCGGCTACGCCCAGGTCAAAGTGCGCGCCGAGAGCCCCTTGCTGAACGACATCAAAGACCACCTGACGGCGACCGGCGACGCGTTGCTGGATGTGTGGATGAGCCACGGCGACAAAGTAGTCACCATGCCGGCCGGGTTTGAGTTGCTGGCGTCCACCGAGAGCGCGCCCATCGCCGCGATGCAGGACCTGTCCCGTAACCTTTACGGTGTCCAGTTCCACCCGGAAGTGACCCACACGCTGCAGGGTACGCGGATTCTGGAGCACTTTGTGGTGAACATCTGCGGCTGTGAAGCCCTGTGGACGCCCGCGAAAATCGTTGATGACGCGGTCCGTCAGATCCAGGCGCAGGTCGGCACCGACAAGGTGCTGCTGGGGCTCTCCGGTGGGGTGGATTCTTCGGTTACGGCGGCCCTGCTGCACCGGGCCATTGGGGATCAGCTGACCTGTGTGTTTGTGGATAACGGTCTGCTGCGGTTGCACGAAGGCGAACAGGTGATGGATATGTTCGCCCGTAACATGGGCGTGAAGGTCATTCGCGCAGACTCCCAGGACTTGTTCCTCGAGCGATTGCAAGGCGTCAGTGACCCGGAGCAGAAGCGCAAGATCATCGGCAACACCTTTATAGAAGTGTTTGATGAAGAAGCCCACCGGATCACCGATGTGAACTGGCTGGCGCAAGGCACCATCTACCCCGATGTGATTGAATCGGCGGCGGGTAAAACCGGTAAAGCCCAGGTCATCAAATCCCACCACAACGTGGGGGGGCTGCCTGAGACCATGAAACTCAAGCTGGTGGAGCCGCTGCGGGAGCTCTTCAAGGACGAAGTGCGCAAGATCGGTCTGGAGCTGGGCTTGCCCTATGACATGGTGTACCGCCATCCATTCCCAGGCCCGGGGCTTGGCGTCCGTATCCTCGGAGAGGTCAAAAAAGAATACGCGGATATTCTGCGTCGTGCGGACGCGATTTTCCTGGAAGAACTTCACCGTGCGGACCTCTACCACAAAACCAGTCAGGCGTTTGCGGTGTTTTTGCCGGTCAAGTCGGTCGGGGTGGTGGGCGACGCCCGCCGCTACGAATGGGTGATCGCGTTGCGTGCGGTAGAAACCATCGATTTTATGACCGCTCGCTGGGCGCACCTGCCCTATGAGTTGCTGGAAACCGTATCCAACCGGATTATCAACGAGATATCCGGGGTGTCGCGGGTGACGTACGATGTGTCATCCAAACCGCCCGCCACCATTGAGTGGGAATGATCCAGCGCCCGGCCGTGACGGGCGATTGTTGGATTGAATGCATTCTCAAGCCCACGTATGGTGGGCTTTTTTATTGGCTATATACGAGGCAGTCAAGCTGACGATATGGAAATCCGAAAAACAGCTACACGTGAGTCCGTACATCAGTTATTTGATGCGGTGGATGCGATCTCCGTTCAGGGGTACGACGAACAGCGTCGGGTTGTTTATTGGAACAGAGGGAGTGAAGTGATCTATGGCTACACCGCAGCAGAAGCCCTGGGTCGCAAGCTGGAAGATCTGATCATTCCCGCAGACATGCGCGGCGCGGTGATCGCGGGCCATCGGGACTGGCTGGAGCAAGGGGTGGCGATTCCCGCGTCCGAACTGGTATTGCGCAACAAGGCGGGCGAAGACGTCAACGTCTTTTCCAATCATGTCATGTTTGTCGACGACAACAATCAGCGGGAAATGTATTGCATCGATATCGATTTGGCTGAAGTGCGCCGGGCCCAGGCCGAAACGGTATTGAAGGAGCACATGCTCAGGGCCGTCTTTGAAGCGACCCCCGATTTGTTTTTCTTGATGAATGCAGACGGGGTGGTCATCGACTACCACGCCGGCGATCATACCAACCTTTACGTTGCACCCGAGAACTTGATTGGTCAGCGGGCCATGGAGTTTCTGCCCAACAAGATCGCGCGCAAGTTTCAGACCCAAATGGCGCGAGCCATGGAACAGAGCGGGCATTCCAGTTTCGAGTATGAGCTGAACCTGCCTGCAGACCTGGCGTACTTCGAAGCGCGGGTGAGTTACCTGCCGACGCAGGCACAGTTTATGGTCATCGTGCGCGATATCACCGAAAAACAAAAAGCTGCCAAAATGATTCGCCAGCAGGCGTATTTTGACGCGCTGACCTCCTTGCCCAACCGTTTCCTGTCTCTGGACCGGTTGTCGCAAATGCTCAAGGAAATGGAGCGGGACGGGGAGCAAGCCGCGGTCCTGTTTCTGGACATCGACGATTTCAAGAAGGTCAACGACTCTCTGGGCCATGAGGTCGGCGACAAACTGCTGGTTGAAGCCGCCCGGCGGTTGAAACGGGCGGTGCGCAAATCGGATACGGTGGGCCGTCTGGGCGGGGACGAGTTCATTGTTCTGCTGCGGGCCCTGAAGGACATCAACGATCTGGTGGACATTGCCGAAGGTTTGCTCGGGTTATTTCGGGAGCCTTTCCGGTTTGATGGCCGGGAGCTGGTCCTGACCCTGAGTATTGGCATCGCGATTTACCCCGACAACGGTGCATCCGCCTCCAACCTGTTGCGCAATGCGGACACCGCCATGTATCAGGCCAAGGCCCTGGGGCGTAACGCCTATTCTTTTTTTACCAAAGAAATGAACGACCGCATTTTACGCCGTCTGGAAATCGAAGCGCAGCTGCACGGTGCGCTGGAACGTAACGAGTTTTCAGTGTCTTACCAGCCTAAATTCGACGTCCGCACGGAACGCATGGTAGGCGCGGAAGCCTTGCTGCGCTGGCGTAATCCGATTCTGGGCCAGGTGTCGCCGGCCGAGTTCATTCCCATCGCCGAACATACCGGGTTGATTGGTCCCGTCGGCAAGTTTGTCATCAAACAGGCAATTGCGTTTCTGGGTCAGTGGCAAGCGCAGCACCAACGGCACTACACCATGGCGGTGAATCTGTCCCCCCGACAGTTCCGGGACAAAAAACTGGTCGAATTTATTGCACAAACCCTCCGCGAGCAAGAGATCGAGCCAGCGAGACTGGAACTTGAAATCACCGAAGGCGTGTTGATGAACGGCGAGGCACACATTGACAAGGCGCTGGCAGACCTCAATGAGCTGGGGGTTCTGCTGGCGATGGACGATTTCGGGACCGGGTATTCGTCGTTAAGTTATCTGCGGCGGTATGCATTCGATGTGTTGAAGGTGGATCGAAGTTTCATTAACGGCATTACCCTGAACAAAGAGGATCGCGATCTGGTCGTCGCCACCATTGCCATGGCGCACAGTCTGGGATTGCTGGTGGTGGCGGAAGGCGTTGAGGAGCGGGCCCAGTTGGCATTGCTGGACGAGCTGGGGTGTGATCTGGCGCAGGGCTATTACTTCAGTGAACCCCTACCGCCTGATGAACTGGTCAATTTTCAGCACCAATCAGCCGACCGACCCCAAACTGAATAGAGCGGGTGCCCCGGCGACCGTTGCGTGGCCTCTGAGTCCGCATCCTCAGGGTAACCATCTCACCCGCACGTTTATTTCACAGTGCGACGGTAAGCTTCGTGATAACGGGAGCGACAACAGGCAGGCCTGGATTAATATCGATAAAGAGGCCGGCGGGAATGTGCAGCTTGACAAGCAGCCCTTCCGCTGAACCTTCATTGGTGGATTTCGCGCAGCGCGCGACCGCCCCGGCAAAAATCACCCGGTCCTGCATCGCTAAGGACATTTCAGTGAAGTCCGCCTATCCTGAAATGACGTGGAGCGGGAGAAAAAGATGATCAATCATTACGAGCTCTGTCGTCATCTGCAGCAGCGCGGGGTGCTCAAATCTGCGCGGCTGATCGAAAGTTTCAAGACGATTGACCGCAAAGACTTTGTCAGCCCGGACCTGCAGGATGAGGCTTATGAGGATTATCCGCTGGCCATCGGCTCCGGACAAACGATTTCCCAGCCTTACACCGTGGCGTTTATGCTGGAACTGCTGGAGCTTGAAGAAAGTGACCGTATTCTTGATATCGGCTGTGGATCGGGCTGGAGCACCGCGCTGCTGGCTCAAACCGCCCGCTCGGGTTTTGTGACCGGGGTTGAGCGTGTTCCCGGACTGCTGGCGCTGGCACGCAGCAATCTCGAAAAATATCCGTTCACCAACATCAAACTGCAGGCTGCCGGCGGGGCTCTCGGCGTCCCAGGCCAGACCTTCGACAAGATTCTGGTATCCGCCGCCGCCAAAGAGCTTCCTTCCGGGCTGATTGAACAGCTGAACCCCGGCGGCATCATGGTGATTCCCGTCCAGACCGATCTGGTGGTTGTGGCTAAGCGTGAGGACGGCCACCTTGAGCGTCGCGCATTCCCGGGCTTTCGTTTTGTGCCGCTTATTGCCTGACTGGCTGCACCGACGGGCGAACCTGTAGCGGTTAATACACCAGGTGGGCGCTGCGAAGCCGGGATTAAGAGATTCAATAACAAAGGCCGGTATAATTCGACCGGCAGTTGACGCCGCTCAGGGTATCGGGCACCGCGTTGACGGGCTGGCAATCTTCTTAAGAGAGCATTATGGAACTCGAATCTAAAACACTGACCATGACGGTTTTGATGACACCGGACATGGCCAACTTTTCTGGTAATGTGCACGGTGGCGACTTGCTCAAATACCTTGATCAGGTGGCCTATGCCTGCGCCAGCCGGTACGCCGGGAGTTATGTGGTCACTCTGTCCGTCGATCAGGTTACCTTTCTCCAACCCGTCCACGTCGGTGAACTGGTCACCTTTCTGGCCAGCGTTAATTATACCGGCAACACGTCCATGGAAGTGGGCATCAAAGTGATCACTGAAAACATCCGTGAAAAGTTGGTCCGGCATACCAACAGCTGCTTTTTTACCATGGTGGCGGTTGACGAGGATGGTAAATCCGTCAAGGTGCCCCCGCTGGACCCACGCACCGATGATGAAATCCGGCGATTTGCCAATGGCAAGGAACGGCGGGCGATTCGTGCCGAGTTGGCCGAGCGCTACAAAGCCCTGCAAGCGTCCAAGGCCTAGACGGCTCCCTGCACAGAACTCTGGTCATCCCCCTGCCGGCGCTTCATAATGCTCGTTTTAATACCAAATGAAGATCAATCTGGGGCCATGCGGCGCCGGCTGAACCGGAGAGCAACCGATGTTGGTTGACGATGCAGAATGGATGCGCCGCGCGCTCACCCTGGCCGAGCAGGCGGCCGCCGCGGGCGAAGTACCTGTGGGTGCGGTGGTGGTGCGTGATGGCAAAGAACTCGGGTCCGGCTATAATTTGCCGATAAGTAGCTGCGATCCCACGGCCCATGCCGAAATTCAGGCAATCCGGGCCGCAGCCAGGCGAGAAGGTAACTACCGCCTGAGCGGCGCGACCTTATACGTTACGTTGGAACCCTGCACCATGTGTGTGGGTGCGCTTGTGCACAGTCGGATCTCCAGGCTGGTGTATGGCGCAACCGAGCCCAAGGCCGGGGCGGTCGAATCCGCACGCCGGACGCTTGATGAGACCCACCTGAACTGGCGGGTGGAAACCACTGGCGGCGTGTTGGCCGAGCGTTGCAGCCAGCTGATCAGTGATTTTTTTGCGGCGCGGCGGGCACAGAAGCGCCGCCTGCGTCAGTCAGTATCAGGGACACACAAGGCGGAATTATGAAAGTTTTGGTTACCGGCGGGGCGGGTTATATCGGCAGTCATGTGGTGCGGCAACTGGGCCGCGCCGGTCACGAAGTGGTGGTGTTTGACAATCTGTCCACCGGGTACCGCTGGGCCGTCACCTGCGGCGAGCTCGTGGTTGGCGATCTGGCCGATGAGCAGGCGCTGGAAGCGCTGTTCGAAACCCACCGCTTTGATGCGGTCCTGCACTTCGCCGCCAACATTGTGGTGCCTGAGTCGGTCAGCAACCCCCTCAAGTATTACAGCAACAACACCCGCAATACCTTGAACCTGCTGAAGGCGATCGAGCGCCATCGGGTGCCTCACATGGTGTTTTCGTCGACCGCAGCCGTGTACGGCATGCCGGCTGAAACCGTGCTCACCGAAGATTTGCCGCTGGCGCCCATCAACCCCTACGGGGCCTCGAAAATGATGAGCGAGCGCATGATCATGGATTTGGCCGCTGCCTCGTCCCTGGGCTACGTGATTCTGCGATATTTCAATGTTGCCGGTGCCAACCCCGAAGGAGTGCTGGGCCAGGCCACCCCCGAGGCCACCCACCTGATCAAGGTGGCCTGTGAGTGCGTGGCGGGGGTCCGCGAGGGCATGAGTGTGTTCGGCACCGACTACGATACCCGCGATGGCACCTGCGTGCGGGACTATATCCATGTCGAGGATCTGGCCAAGGCTCATGTGATGGCGCTTGACTACATGGCCCGTGGGGGAGAATCCGTGGTGTTGAATTGCGGGTACGGCCGTGGCTTCACCGTGCGTGAGGTGATCGATGTGGTGAGGGAACAGGCGGGGGTGGATTTCCCGGTCACCGAAACCGGACGTCGTGCGGGAGATCCGGCGGCGCTGATGGCCGACAACCGCCGCATTACCGAAACCCTGGGTTGGACCCCGGACTTTGATGATCTGGCCACAATTGTCCGCACCGCGTTGGCCTGGGAGAAGATCTGGCAGGACCGGAAAGCGGGCAGCTGAACAGCCGGGCTTACGACCGACACAAAATAACGGGTATATATACGGATGAAAATCACAATATTTGGTACAGGCTACGTGGGATTGGTGACGGGGGCCTGTCTTGCGGATGTGGGTCACGATGTTTTGTGCATGGATGTGGATCAGGCAAAAATCGACCGGCTGCTGAGCGGACAGATCCCCATCTATGAGCCTGGACTGGAGCCCATTGTCCGGCAGACCGTTGAGGCCGGCCGCCTGCAGTTCACCACGGATGCCGACGCGGCGGTGGCCCATGGGGTTCTGCAGTTCATTGCGGTGGGCACACCACCGGATGAAGACGGTTCGGCGGATCTGCAGTACGTGACCGCGGTCGCCCGCAGCATCGGCCAGCGCATGAGCGAGTACAAGGTGATCGTGGATAAGTCCACGGTGCCGGTGGGCACCGGGGATCGGGTCAGGGCCGCAGTCCGGGCGGAGTTGGAGCAGCGCGATCTGGAACTGGAGTTTGACGTGGTGTCCAACCCGGAATTTTTGAAAGAGGGCGCCGCCATCCACGACTTCATGAAGCCGGACCGGATCATCATCGGCTCTGACAGTGAGCGGGCTCAGGAGTTGTTGCGGGAGGTCTACTACCCGTTCAATCGCAGCAACGACCGCATGATCTACATGGATATCCGCTCCGCAGAGCTGACCAAGTATGCGGCCAACGCGATGCTGGCGACCAAAATCAGTTTCATGAACGAAATCGCCAATCTGGCGGAGCGGTTGGGTGCTGATGTTGAACAGGTGCGCCGCGGTATTGGGTCGGATCCCCGTATCGGCTACCACTTCATCTACCCTGGTGCCGGTTATGGGGGCTCGTGTTTCCCCAAGGATGTGCAGGCGCTGGCGCGTACTGCCCGCAGTTGTGACTACGAGGCGGTGTTGCTGAATGCGGTGGAGCAGGTCAATGCCGCGCAGAAGTACGTGCTGGTCGACAAGCTCAACCATTACTTCAACGGTGATCTCGGCGGAAGGGTTATCGCCTTGTGGGGACTGGCCTTCAAGCCCGACACCGACGACATGCGCGAAGCACCGTCCCGGGTGTTTATGGAGGAGTTGTGGAAAGCCGGCGCCACCGTGCAGGCGTTCGACCCGGAGGCCATGCAGGAAACCCAGCGCCTGTACGGTGATCAGGAGGGGTTGATCCTGTGCGGGACCAAGGAACAGGCCCTGAAAGGCGCTGACGCGCTGGTGATCTGCACCGAATGGAAAGAGTTTCGCTCACCGGATTTTGCCGGCATGGCCGCGGCCCTGAAAGAAAAAGTCGTATTCGATGGCCGTAACCTGTACGAGCCCGACATGCTGGCGCGCCACAAACTGGTGTATTACGCCATTGGCCGCGGCCACAACCAGTTTCACCCGGGGGGCGGGTAATGGCGCAGAGCTATCGGTTGCATGACCGTCTGCAGGCCGATACGGTCGGCTTGGGGGTCAGTGCCCTGTGCGACATCCGGCTGATGAACGATGCCACCTGGCCGTGGGTCATTCTGGTGCCAAGACGCCCCGCCGTCCGGGAAAGTTATGAGCTGGCGGACGCCGATCAGGTGCAGCTGATGCGGGAGTCGGCGGCGCTGGGCCGGGCGCTCATGGCTCATTTTGGCGGTGACAAGCTGAACGTGGCGGCGCTGGGTAATGTGGTGCCGCAACTGCACGTGCATCACATCGTCCGCTTCAACAGCGATCCGGCGTGGCCCGCACCGGTGTGGGGCAAGCAGCCGGTGGTCCCTTATGGGCGTGAGGCGCTGACGCAGCGGATTGCCGAGCTGAGCACCGTGGTGCAGGCGGTACAGGCAGTGTGAGCAAGCTACTGCTTGGCCGCCACCCGGGCCAGCACTTGTGCGCCGATCAGAATCATCCGCAGTTCCAGCTTCAGTTTGGTGGTGAGCACCTTGCGTTCTTTGGGGCTGGCATCCAGGGCGTCAGCACCCTGGTTGAAGACCAGGGTTACCATGGCCTCGGCGACCAGGCGCGCGTCCAGCAGCGGCCGGTTTTCCTCCTGAGCGACCCGGCGCAGGTCGTCCGCCAGTTCGGTCACAAAATGGTCGATTTCCGCCTGCACGGCGGTGCGGAACGGCTTGGAGACACCGGTGCGTTCCCGCAACATTAACCGGAACAGATTGGCGTTGTCGTCCAGGTATTCCATGAAAGTGTCAATGGAGGTGGTAATGGCGCTGCCGTTCTGGGCGATGCGTTTACGGGCCTGCCGCATCAGCTGGCGCAGGGCCACACCGCCTTCATCCACCAGCACCAGGCCGAGTTCATTCAAGTCGCTGAAGTGGCGGTAAAAAGACGTCGGGGCGATGCCGGCTTCACGGGCCACCTCACGCAGACTCAGGCTGCCAAAGCCGCGTTCGGCACTGAGCTGGGCAAGGGCGGCGTCCATCAGCGCACGGCGGGTTCGGAGTTTTTGCTCGGCTCGGGCGGACACTGCTTATCTCCACGGGTAGATCAGGCTGAACGGGCCATTCTAGCCCTCCGGCGGGACAGCGTCATTAACAACCCTGATTTTCGCCGCTATTGTGTTTATAATGGGCGGCTTTTCCAGAAACCAACTTTACCTACACACAGAGCGAACGGGAACGGGTATGCGCAGTCACTATTGCGGTGGAATCAACGAATCTCACATTGACCAGGACGTAACCCTTTGCGGTTGGGTTCATCGTCGTCGCGATCACGGCGGTGTCATTTTTCTTGACCTGCGGGACCGCGATGGCATCGCCCAGGTGGTGTTCAATCCGGAAGCCGCTGAGAGTTTTGCGATTGCCGAAAAAGTCCGCAGTGAGTTTGTCATTCAGGTCAGCGGGCGCGTGCGTCGTCGCCCGGCGGGTACTGAAAACAACACTATGGTCACCGGCCAGGTTGAAGTTGTGTGCCATGAGGTCAGTATCCTGAACGCCGCGGCAACGCCGCCTTTCCCGCTGGACGAACACGTGGACGTGGGTGAGGATGTGCGTTTGCGCTATCGGTTCATCGATTTGCGTCGCCCTGAAATGCTCAAACGGTTGCGGTTCCGTTCCCGGGTCACCAGTTATATGCGCAACTTTCTGGACAGCAACGGCTTTATGGATGTGGAAACCCCCATACTGACCCGGGCCACGCCCGAGGGCGCCCGGGACTATCTGGTGCCCAGCCGCACCCATGAAGGCTCGTTCTTCGCCTTGCCCCAGTCACCGCAGCTGTTCAAACAGTTGCTGATGGTGTCCGGTGCGGATCGCTATTATCAGATCGCCAAATGTTTCCGCGATGAAGACCTGCGGGCCGATCGCCAGCCGGAATTCACCCAGATTGACATCGAGGCATCGTTCATCGATGAAGAAGGTCTGATGGGCCTGACCGAAACCATGATGCGGGATCTGTTCCGGGAAGTGATGCAGGTTGACCTGCCCGAATTCCCGCGGATGCCTTATGCCGAGGCCATGCGGCGTTTTGGCAGCGACAAGCCGGATTTGCGTATTCCGCTGGAACTGGTGGACGTGGGTGAATTGGTCGCCAATGTGGATTTCAAGGTGTTCGCAGGCCCGGCCCGGGATCCCAAAGGACGTGTGGCGGCTTTGCGGGTACCGAAAGGCGGCGAGTTGACCCGCAAGCAGATTGATGATTACACCAAATACGTGGGCATCTACGGTGCCAAGGGGCTGGCGTACATCAAGGTCAATGAGCTGAGCAAAGGCGCAGAAGGCCTGCAGTCGCCCATCGTCAAATTCCTCGGTGATGAGGTGGCGCTGGCGGTAGTAGAACGCGCCGGTGCCGAAGACGGCGACATCGTCTTTTTCGGGGCGGACCGCGCCACCGTGGTCAACGAAGCCCTGGGCGCATTGCGCGTTCGCATCGGTCACGACATGAACCTGCTGACCCGCGAATGGGCGCCCCTGTGGGTGGTGGACTTCCCCATGTTCGAAGAAACGCCGGACGGTGGCCTGACGCCCATCCATCACCCGTTCACTGCGCCCGCCTGCACGGCCGACGAGCTGGCGGCCGCACCGGCTGCGGCCCTGTCCCGGGCCTACGACATGGTGCTGAACGGCACGGAACTGGGCGGTGGCTCCATCCGTATCCACGATGCCACCATGCAGAGCACGGTGTTCCGCACCCTGGGTATTGATGACGAGGAAGCTCAGGCGAAGTTCGGGTTTTTGTTGGACGCGCTCAAGTACGGGTGCCCTCCCCACGGTGGGTTGGCGTTCGGGCTGGACCGCCTGATCATGCTGATGACCGGCGCTTCGTCGATCCGCGACGTGATCGCCTTCCCGAAAACCCAGAGCGCAACCTGTCTGATGACCCAAGCGCCGGGCGTGGTGGAGGACAAGCAGCTCAAAGAGTTGCACATACGCTTGCGTCGGTCGGCATTAACATCGGCTGGTGATGCGGCTACAGACGGTGCAAAACCGCAAGGTTAAGACACCGGGTAAGAGACACCAGATGTGGATTAAGCGGTAACGGAGTGGGTTATGGCCGGACACAGTAAATGGTCCAATATCAAGCATCGCAAGGCGGCTCAGGACGCCAAGCGTGGCAAGATTTTCACCAAAATCATCCGGGAGTTGACGGTGGCCGCCCGTGAGGGCGGGGGCAATCCGGAAGACAACCCCCGGTTGCGCGGGGTGATCGACAAGGCGCTCACCGCCAACATGAAAAAAGACACCATCGAGCGCGCCATTGAGCGGGGTGCCGGTGGGGGCGATGACAGCAATTATGAAGAGCTGACCTACGAGGGCTACGGCCCGGGTGGCGTGGCGATCTATGTTGAGGTCATGACCGATAACCGAAACCGTACCGTGGCCGAAGTGCGTCATGCGTTCAGCCGCAATGGTGGCAATCTGGGTACGGATGGCTCGGTGGCCTACCTGTTCAGCAAGCAGGGGGTCCTGACCTACTCGCCGGACGCCGACGAAGAGGCGTTGATCGAGGTCGCTCTCGAAGCCGGGGCGGACGATGTGGCCGAGCAAGAGGATGGATCCTTTGAAATCCTCACCAGCCCCGAGCAATATCTGGGGGTTAAAGAGGCTCTGGTGGCGGCCGGGCTGACCCCGGACGACGCCGAGATTACCATGGTGCCCTCCACCACCGCCGAGCTCGATAGCGAGAGTGCGGAAACGGTGTTGAAGCTGTTGGACATGCTCGAAGATCTGGACGATGTTCAGAACGTGTATTCCAACGCCGAGATACCGGAGGACATCATGGCGCAACTGACCGATTGATCCTTCCCAGGGAGTGAATGTGGCCATCATACTGGGTGTCGATCCTGGATCCCGAATTACCGGGTACGGTATCGTCCGTACCGAGGGGCGTCATATTCACTACCTCGATAGCGGGTGCATCCGGCTGGGTGAAAAACCTCTCGCCGAGCGCCTGCAAATCATCTTTCACAGCCTGGCGACCCTGATCGGCGAATATCGTCCGCAGGAATTCGCCATTGAGCAGGTGTTCATGGCCCGCAACCCGGATTCTGCCCTCAAACTGGGGCAGGCCCGGGGAGCCGCAATTGTCAGCGCGGCGAACAGCGGGTTACCCGTCAGCGAATATTCCGCCCGTCAGGTGAAACAGGCGGTGGTCGGTAAAGGCGGCGCGGACAAATCCCAGGTGCAGCACATGGTGCAGGTCCTGTTGGGGTTGTCGCGCAAGCCTCAGGCCGATGCCGCCGATGCCCTGGCGATTGCCATGTGCCATGCCCACATGAGCCAGAGTCTGATTCGGGTGGCTGCCAGTGCGGGCCCGTCAGGGGCAGCCCCGGCGAGAGGCCGTGTGCGCGGCGGCCGCATTCGCTGAATACCCGGTTTGTAGACCCAACAACTAACGTCTGGCCTGGTGCCGAAGGAGTCATGCATTGATTGGTCGTATTCGAGGCCTGCTGGTGGAAAAAGCGCCGGCACAGGTATTGGTTGATTGCGGCGGGGTGGGCTACGAGGTGGACATTCCCTGCACCACGTTTTACCAGTTACCGGAGCCGGGGCAGGAATTGATCCTCCACACCCATCTGGTGGTGCGGGATGACGCCCAGAGTCTGTGCGGTTTTGCCACCAAGATTGACCGGGATCTGTTCCGGTTGCTGATCCGGGTCAACGGCGTGGGTCCCAAGGTGGCGCTGGGCATACTCTCGGGCCTTGATGCGGAACGTTTCATCCGTTGCATCGAAGCCAAGGATGTCAAATCCCTGGTCAAACTGCCGGGTATCGGCAAGAAAACCGCGGAGCGCCTGTTGATCGAGATGGCCGACCGGGTGGGGCAACTGGAGGGGCAGTTCACACCGGTGCCGGCGGGCGGGGAGGGCAGTGAGCCTGCGCCGGCCGGGGTCAGCGATCCTGCCGAAGAGGCCGAAGCGGCACTCATTACCCTGGGGTATCGCCCCCAGGAGGCCGCCAAGGCGGTCAATTCAGTGGCCGCACCCGGAATGAGCAGCGCCGAGCTGATTCGTTTGTCGCTGAGAAGCATGATTCCGGCAGGATAACCGGAATTTAATCTCAATATGAAGGCCTTAGCTGGCGCGTTATGTGTAGAGAGGGTAACGTGACACCCTCAGCGACATTTGTACAATAGCCAGCGTTACGCCGTCATCACTAACGGGCACCTTAATGATTGAGTCTGATCGACTGATTTCCGCCGAACACGGCCAGTATGAAGAGGTTTACGACCGGGCCATCCGGCCCACGTTACTGGCCGAATACGTGGGTCAGGAAGCGGTGCGCGAACAGATGGGTATATTCATATCCGCGGCGCGCAAACGGCAGGAGGCACTGGACCATGTGCTGATCTTCGGGCCGCCCGGGCTGGGCAAAACCACTCTGGCCAACATCATCGCCAATGAAATGGGCGTGGCGATCAAAACCACCTCCGGACCGGTACTGGAAAAGGCCGGTGACCTGGCGGCCATGTTGACCAATCTGGAAGAAGGCGATGTGCTGTTCATCGATGAAATCCATCGCCTCAGCGCGGCCATCGAAGAAGTGCTCTACCCGGCCATGGAAGACTACCAGCTGGATATCATGATCGGCGAGGGCCCTGCAGCCCGCTCCATCAAGCTGGATTTGCCGCCGTTTACCCTGGTCGGCGCCACCACCCGCGCCGGCTTGCTGACCGCGCCCTTGCGGGACCGGTTTGGGATCGTCCAGCGTCTGGAATTTTATAACACCGACGATCTGACCCGGATCGTCATGCGCTCGGCCGAATTGTCGGGAGTGGGCATTGATCGCGCCGGGGCCTTCGAGATTGCCCGGCGCTCACGGGGCACCCCGCGCATCGCCAACCGTCTGCTGCGCCGGGCCCGTGATTTTGCCGAAGTAAAAGCGGATGGCAGCATCACTGCGCAACTGGCCGACGACGCGCTGAATATGCTCAAGGTGGACAGCGAAGGCTTCGATCATATGGACCGTCGGCTGCTGTTGGCGATGATTGAAAAGTTTGACGGTGGTCCGGTGGGGGTTGAAAGCCTGGCGGCCGCCATCAGTGAAGAGCGGGGCACCATTGAAGATGTGCTCGAACCGTTTTTGATCCAGCAGGGTTTCATTGTCCGCACCCCGCGCGGGCGCATGGTCACCTCCAATGCCTACCTGCATTTCGGGGTTACGCCGCCACGCAATCTGCAGGAGAGCCGCATTGACTGAATCAGCCTCAGCCACGTACCGGCTACCGGTGCGGGTATATATTGAAGATACCGATGCAGGTGGTATTGTTTTTCATGCCAAGTACCTGCATTACATGGAGCGGGCACGCACGGAGTGGGTCCGGGACCGGGGAATTGGTCTGCGCGGTGGTTTGGCCGACAACTACAGCTACGTGGTGCAGCGGCTGTCCATTCATTACGCGGCGGCCGCAAAACTGGATGACGAACTGCTGGTCAGCGCCGAACTGACCGGTTTTGGACGGGTCTGGATGGGGTTTTTGCAACGGGTCACGCGCAAAAGTGACGGCGTCCTGTTGGCGGAGGCCGATGTAAAGGTTGCCTGTGTGGCACTGGATACGGGCAAGCCCAGGCGGATGCCGGACGCAATCCTCGAACTATTGAACAAGATACGCTAACCCACACCTATAAATTGGAATGGACCGGGAGTAGAAGGTGGAAACAGACGTTTCGGTATGGTCTCTCATTGCGAACGCTGGCTTGTTGGTCAAGTTGGTTATGTTATTGCTGGTCGTCGCCTCGATTGTTTCGTGGGCGCTGATTTACCAGCGGGTCAAAGTCTTTAACCAGGCCCGCAAGGCGCAACTGGCGTTCGAGGAACAGTTCTGGTCCGGTATGGATCTGGGGCAGCTCTACCGGGACGTCAACGCCAATCCGACCCCCTTCTCGGGGATGGAGTCGCTGTTCCGGGCCGGTTTTAAAGAGTTTTCACGTTTGCGCCAGCAAAGCCGGGATGCGGATGCGGTCATGGAGGGTACCCAGCGGGCCATGCGCGTAGCCTTCTCGCGGGAGCAGGAGCGTCTGGAGTTGCATCTGCCGTTTCTGGCGACGGTGGGTTCCACCAGTCCCTACATCGGTTTGTTTGGCACCGTCTGGGGCATTATGAACTCCTTCCGTGGGCT
This sequence comes from Marinobacter sp. X15-166B, assembly GCF_001752365.1. Lineage (GTDB taxonomy): Bacteria > Pseudomonadota > Gammaproteobacteria > Pseudomonadales > Oleiphilaceae > Marinobacter. The sequence goes on from NZ_MEIY01000001.1 coordinate 2,736,526, forward strand.
GGCTCAGGTGCAGCAGGCGACTCTGGCAACGGTCGCCCCCGGCATCTCCGAAGCGCTGATTGCCACCGCCATGGGGTTGTTTGCGGCCATTCCGGCAGTCATTGCCTATAACCGGTTTGCCGCCAAGTCCGACGCGTTGTTGAAAAACTACGAAACTTTTGCGGATGAATTTTCCAGCATCCTGCATCGCCGGGTGCACCACAGTGAAAAAGCGGCGGCCAAGTGAGCCTTAACAGCATGACCGCACAGAGACCCGAGGTGACAGGAGCGCGATTATGAAGGGCATGGGAATGATGCTGGGCCCCCGGCGCAAGCCGATGGCCGAAATCAACGTGGTGCCGTATATCGATGTCATGTTGGTGCTGCTGGTGATCTTTATGGTGACTGCGCCGATGATGACCCAAGGCGTTAAAGTGGATTTACCGGAAACCACCTCGGATCCGATTCACGCGGAGAAAGACGTCGAATCCATTATCATTTCGGTCGACAGCAATGGAGCTTATTATCTGGACGTGGGTGATCGGGGCAGCGATCCGATGGCGCTGTCAGAGCTGGGCGAGCAGATCGCGAAGATTTTGGCGGGCCGCAGCAATCGTGAAGTGCTGGTGCGCGGCGATGCCAACGTGGAATACGGCACCGTAGTCCGGCTGATGGCAGAACTGCAGGGTGCGGGTGCCACCGGTGTTGGCTTGATAACTGAAGCGCAGGCAGACGACAAGTAAGGTGGGTGTTGAGTGACGGGTCGAGAGCGGGAGAGTATCAGTGCCGGCGCGCCGCCATGGAAGTCGCCGGTTGCCTTCTCGTTGGTGCTGCATGGCGTGATTCTGGCGGTGGCCTTGTTCAGTTGGGAGTGGACCTCACCGAAAGAAATAGCGGCGCCGAGCAGTATCTCGGCAACCCTGATGATCCAGCAGCCCGAACCGGTCAGTCAGCCTCCGGCCCGGGCAGAGCAAGAGCAAGAGCGACAGCGACAAGCAGCGGAGCAGGCCGCGCGCGCCGAGCAGGCCAGGCTGGAACAGAAGCGCCGGGAAGAGCAAAAGAAAGAGGAGCAGCGGCGCCAGCAGGAACAGCAGGCCAGGGCCGCGCAAGAGCGTGAGCGCGAGCAGGTTGCGCGACGGGCCGAAGCGGCCCGCCAGAAAGCCGAGGCAGAAGCAAAAGCTCAGGCCCAGCGCAAGGCCGAAGCCGAAGCCGCGCAGAAACAAGCCGAACGTGAACGCCGGGCCGCTGAAGAGAGGCGTCGTCAGGCCGAGGCCGAGAAGCAGCGCCGGGAACAGGAAGCCGCCGCCGAGGCCCAGCGGGTGGCCGAGGCTCAGCGTCGGGAGGTCGAGCGTAAACGGCAGGAAGCACTGCTGCAGTCCCTGGCGGATGAGGCTCAGAAAAACAGACTGGCGGAAGAAGCCCGCCGGGCCGAGGCCGCCGCAGCGGCCCAAGCGAAAAAACGCCCGCATGCTGTCAGACAGCGAGCGTTATCAGGGGTTGATCCGGCAAAGGCTGAGTCAGGCCTGGTACGAGCCACCCTCCGCCACCAACGACATGGTGGCGCGGGTGCAGATCAGCCTCCTGCCTACCGGCGAACTGGTGTCGGCAAAGCTGGTGAGCGGCAGTGGCAACGCTGCGTTTGACAGTTCGGCGATGAGTGCGGTGCGCAGCTTGAACCGCTACCCGGTGCCAAACGACCGGGATACGTTTGAAGCCTATTTTCGCCAATTCACCATTGAATTCAATAAACAGCGACTGAGATAAAGAGAGTGCCGCGCATGAACAGAACTCATATCAAATTCTCGGCCCGCGGGGCTTCTGGTCTGGGGGCGATTGCCCGAGCTCTGGCGCTGCTGTTGTTGGTGTCCGGATTTGCAGTCTCGGCCCGGGCGGAGTTGCTGATCCGGGTGACCGAGGGGGCCGACCGGGCGATTCCAATGGCGGTGGTGCCCTTTGCCAAGTCGGGAGATCTCGGCGCCGCCCATGATCTGAGTGACATCGTCCGCCAAAATCTGATGCTCAGCGGGGAGTTCGCCACCCTGTCGCCGGAAAAAATGCTGAGTCTGCCTTCCCGGGGGGCGGACGTATATTACCGCGACTGGCGGCTGCTGGGGCAGCGTTACCTGTTGATTGGTGAGCTGACCCGTGACGGTGCCAAGGTGGTGGTCCGCTATGAACTGTTTGACGTAAACCGGGAGGAGCGCCTGCTGGGGGAAACGGCGTCGGCACCGGTCAAAAGCATGCGCTCTCTGGCCCACTTCGTCAGTGACAAGGTGTACGAGGCTATTACCGGGGTACCGGGGGCGTTCTCCACGAAGCTGGCCTATGTGACCCTGCAAAAACGGGGTGGTGAGCCGCTCTACAAGCTTCAGGTCAGTGATTTCGATGGCCAGCGCTCGCGCATCCGCCTGGAAAGCAAGGAACCCATTTTATCGCCGGCCTGGTCACCGGACGCCAAAAAGCTTGCCTATGTGTCATTTGAAACCGGCAAGCCGGCAATTTACATTCATGAACTGGCGACCGGGGCGCGGACCAAAATTGCGGCCTTTGCGGGACTGAACTCGGCCCCCGCCTGGTCGAGTGACGGGCGCTCACTGCTGATGACCCTCTCCAAGGATGGTAACGCCGAGATCTATAAAATGGATATCGCGAGTCGCAAACTGACCCGCTTGACCAACCATTGGGCGATCGATACGGAAGGCGCCTGGGCGCCGGACGGCAAGGGCTTTTACTTCACCTCCGACCGCTCCGGGGGGCCTCAGATATACTACAAGCAAAGTGAGCGTGCTGCACCGCGACGTCTCACCTTTGGCAGTCGCTACAACGCCCGGCCGCGTCCCAGTGCCGATGGCAAACACGTGTATTACGTGCATCAGCGGGCGGGAGCGTTTCACATTGCGCGGATGAACACCGACAGCGGTGAAGAAACCGTATTGACCCGCACCCGTCTGGACGAGTCACCCAGCGTCTCGCCCAATGGCCGGATGCTGATTTACGCCACCCGGCAGGGTGAGCAAAGTGTGTTGACGGTTATTTCCGTTGAGGGAGGGGCCAGCTACACATTACCGGCCACAGAAGGCGATGTCCGGGATCCTGCCTGGTCACCGGTGATCCGGTGATCCTGATGATCATTACTACTTAACATCCATGATATACAAGGAAAGCATTATGAAGTTTTCTGTGCAGCAAAAAGCATTTGCAATCGTACTGTCACTGGGGTTGATGGCGGGTTGCTCCTCGACCGGTGACATTGACGGCGAAGAAGGTTACGGTACCGGTGCGTCTGCGGTAGACCAAAGTGGTGGCAGTACGGTTTATGGCGGTGCCGGAGAAGATGGCATTTCCTCAACCGGACTGACCGATGCCGAGGCGCAGCAGTTGGCCGAACAGGCAGAACTGGAAGCGCTGCGCAATGTGACGGTGTTTTACTTCGACTTTGACACCTCCGAGATCAAGCAGGACGTTCGTGATGTGCTGATCGCCCACGCCCAGTTCCTGGCCGCCAACCCGGGGCAGCGTGTACGCCTGGAAGGCCATGCCGATGAGCGTGGCAGCAAAGAGTACAACCTGGCCCTCGGCGAGCGTCGTGCCAACTCCGTGCAGCGTTTTCTGATCGTTAACGGTGCCTCCCGCAATCAGCTGGAAACCGTGAGCTACGGTGAAGAGAAGCCACAAGCGATGGGTTCCAGCGAAAGTGATCACGCCCAGAACCGCCGGGTTGAGCTGGTCTTCCAGTAAAACCGGCCGGGCTCACGTTTATACAGGATAATCCATGAGAAAATACCTCATGGCGACGGTGGCACTATCCTTCGTGGGTAGTGCACTGGCGCAATCGGCTACACCGGCTTTTCAGACCAGTCAGGCTGCAGCGCAGCGCACGTCCGCCGCTACCCAGGGGAATGCCGAGCTGTTTTATATGATCGAACAGCTGCAGCGGGAGGTGCGCCAGTTGCGGGGCACGCTGGAAGAGCAGAGCAATCAGATTGACCGGCTTTCCAGGCAATCCAAAAGCCGTTACATCGATCTGGATCAGCGCATCCTGAGTCTGTCAGAACAATTGCAGAACGTGACTGCCGTGCCCGTCGCGGCAGAGCAACCAGCGCAGGCGCAGAGCGAGCCGCGTCCGAGTCGCGACTACCGGGCTCCTGGCGACGAGGAACAGCAGGCCTATCAGGCCATCCAGGCACTCATCCACGACGACAAAGACTACGATGCGGCCATCAGTGCCCTGTACGACTTTATCAGCAAGTACCCCGAAGGGGATCTGATGGTGAATGCGTATTACTGGCTGGGCGAGGTGTACCTTGTCAAGCCGCAGCTGGAGCAGGCGAAGCAGGCCTTCACCATTGTCATCAGCCGCTATGACGATCACCGCAAGGCCCCCGATGCGGCCTATAAACTCGGCATTACGCTGGACCGGCAGGGCAGCAAACAGCAGGCCATCAGCCGGATGGAAGAGGTGGTAAGTAACTATCCGCAGAGCAGTGCGGCCGCGCTGGCGCAGAAATTTTTGGACGCGCGCTGAATTTCTGCCAGATTTCTGCAAAAAAGGGGTTGATTACCGGAATAAAATCCGTATTATGTGCGCCTCGCTTGGGTCGTTAGCTCAGTTGGTAGAGCAGTTGGCTTTTAACCAATTGGTCGATGGTTCGAATCCATCACGACCCACCATATTTGAATGATTCTGGTGGCTGAGCATCAGGACATTCGGGTAAGCAGGTGGTAAAGTTGTCGCAGGCTTGCTGAGTAGTTTTGGGTCGTTAGCTCAGTTGGTAGAGCAGTTGGCTTTTAACCAATTGGTCGATGGTTCGAATCCATCACGACCCACCAACATGATTTCGCCTGCCGGCCCCAAGAGTCGGTGCGAAGTCGGAAAAAAGAGCCTGAGGGCTCTTTTTTTTGGCCGAAAGAACCCATCTAATAGGGCAATGTGTGCAGGAGAGGTTGCAACCGCAAGCTCCTGAGGTCGAGTGATCAAAGCCATTTTTAAGGTGGTATACTGATCCCGAAACTGCCAATAATCAGAGATGCTGTAATGACAAAGTCTGTAGACCGAATTCTGGTACAAGAATATCTGGCTCATGCCGCCGAACCCAAACCGCTGAGCCATGAAGAAAAGGCGGCACTGGAAGCGCGTATCCGTCAGGCGTTGTTAGATCAGGATGCGGTGCTGGTCGCTCATTACTACACCGATCCGGATATTCAAAGGCTGGCCGAAGAAACCGGTGGCTGCGTGGCGGACTCGCTGGAAATGGCTCGTTTTGGCAATCGTCATCCGGCGTCAACCGTGGTGGTGGCCGGGGTGCGGTTCATGGGTGAAACTGCCAAGATACTGAACCCTGAAAAACGGGTCCTGATGCCCACTCTGGAGGCCACCTGTTCTCTGGATATCGGTTGCCCGGCCGATGAGTTCGCGGCTTTTTGTGACCAGCACCCCGATCGCACGGTGGTGGTCTATGCGAACACCTCTGCGGCGGTCAAGGCGCGGGCCGACTGGGTGGTCACCTCGAGTTGCGCGCAGGCGATTGTCGAATCGCTGGATGCCAAGGGGGAAAAGATACTCTGGGCACCGGACAAACACCTGGGGAACTACATCCAGAAAACCACCGGCGCCGATATGCTCATGTGGGACGGATCGTGCATCGTGCACGAAGAGTTCAAGTTCCGCGGCCTGGAAGACCTCAAGGCACTTTACCCGGACGCCGCGGTACTGGTGCACCCCGAGTCGCCGGAGGCGGTGGTAGAGCTGGCTGATGTGATTGGATCAACCTCGCAATTGATCCATGCGGTGCAGTCCATGCCGAATGAACGCTTCATTGTGGCCACCGATAACGGCATTTTTTACAAGATGCAGCAGCTGGCGCCGAACAAAACGCTGATCGAGGCCCCGACCGCAGGGGATGGAGCGACCTGCCGAAGCTGTGCGCAATGCCCGTGGATGGCCATGAACGGTCTGGAAAACCTGCTCCATGTGCTAGAGAATGGTAATCAGGAGGTGCTGGTCGACGCGGATCTGCGTGAGCGGGCGCTGTCGCCTTTGCAGCGCATGCTTGATTTTACCTCCGGCATGAATCTGGCGGCCGCCGCCAATAACTGAGGGTCAGCTCACTGGCGCCTCTGCAGGGCTGCAGACACAGCCGAGAGGCGCTCGGTGATCACCTGACGGAGGGGGGCACCAGGAGCCACTTTTTCCTGGGCCTCCTGCAACTGCCGTTGGGCGGCTTCAAGATCGCCCATCAAGATGAAATATTCCGCTTTTGCCCGATGCACACCGACAATGTTGCGGGCCAGGCCTTCCGCGTCCGCCAGCCGGCGCCACAATTCATCGTTCTGTGGGTCCTGTCGGGTGAGACCTTGTAAATATCCGGCCGCCGCCCGGCCATGACCGTCGCTCATTTCCACCGTAGCGAGGGCATCCATGATCGGGGTGTTGCCCGGATTCCGCACCAGGGCAGCTTCCAGCAGGCTCCGGGCGCGTGCCAGCTTCTGCTGTGCGACCAGCGCTTCCGCCAGGGTGACCTGGTAGGTGATCCGGTTTGGGTGTGCGCTGAGCAGTTGTTGCAGGATAGCTTCGGCCTTGTGCGGAGCCTGGTTGGCAAGATGGGCGACCGCGAGCCCGTACTGGCGGGCGCTGCGCAATTTGTCAGAGCCGGCATTCAGGTTGGCTTCCAGCGTCTTGATAGCCGCGCTGGCGTCTTGGGCGTAGTGCACTTGCAGCCGGTTGCGCATCAGATGGTATTCCAGATCGTCAGTGGCCTCGCTGGCGCGGTATTGCGCCGCACGGGCGTGGGTGTCGGACACACGGCTCTGGGTCAGGGGGTGGGTCGACAGGTACTCGGGCATCTGGTTACCCTGCAAACGGCTTTCCTGCAGCATGATGGCAAACATTTCCGGCATGCCCCGGGGGTCCATGCCGGCATCGGCCATGATTTCCAGGCCGATGCGGTCCGCTTCCTGTTCGTGGGCGCGACTGTACTGCAGCATGTTCTGCACGGCGTAGGCCTGGGTGCCGGCAATGGCCGCAATGCCGATGTCCGATTTGGTGACCACCGAGAGGATGATGCCTGCCATCATGCCGGCCAGCGCCACCGGTGCGCTTTGTTCATGTTGTTCCAGGCGTCTGGCAAAATGCCGTTGGCTGAGGTGGGCCAGTTCGTGGGCCAGAACTGCGGCAAACTGCTGCTCGCTGCTGGCGTGCAGAAACAGCCCGCCATTGACGCCGACAATATTGCCCGGCACCGCAAACGCGTTGATGTCTGCGTTGTCGATGATCACCAGAGTGATGTTTTTATCGTTCAGGGGCACCGAGGGCAGCAAGCGGTAGACCAGGTTGCGCAGGTAATCGTTAACCAGGGCGTCGCTGATCCGCGGTGCGGACCGCCTCAGTGACCCCATGACCTGGCGGCCAATTTCAGCCTCCATCTGATCGGAGATCAGACCGCCGCCCAGGCCGCCAAAAGAAGGCAGGGGCTGATCGGCGGCGAACAGCTGGTGCGGGGAGAAGCTGACGACCAGGAGGGCGGTCAGTGTGGCTTTAACTGCAGGTGAAAAAAGATGTTGCCTGATGAATCTCATGTACACTCTGATGCGGTTGCGTCTTTGCCCGTGCATTCACCGAAGACCATCGGCATAATGCGCCTGTTCCATTAATATGATGCCTGTTACTCACTATGCCTACTAAATTTCTGGACACCTCCGGGCTGCGTTGTCCCATGCCCCTATTAAAAACCAAGCTGGCCCTTAATGCGATGAGTCCGGGTGAGCAGCTGGAAGTGATTGCTACAGATGCCGGCTCGGTACGGGACATTCCGGCGTACCTCAAATTGTCGCACCATCACTTGGTCTGCCAGACAGAAACCGATGGCAATTTCCGTTTTGTGATACGGTGCGGCGGCCAGTAAGCAGCCTCAGGAGGCCTTGATGGTTCGGATTCTACGCGGTCTTGCGTACAAATACTTTTCAGACGAAGAAGCAATTGTCCTGCTGCTGTTGTTGGTGGTGGGCACCCTGGCGGTCATCTTTTTTGGTGCCATGCTGGCCCCGCTGATTGCAGCCATAATCATTGCCTTCATTCTGCAGGGGCTGGTGACCAAGCTGACCCAATGGGGGGTGCCGGAAAGCCTGGCGATTGCCGTGGTGTTCGTGGTCTTTCTGGGGGTGCTGATCGGGTTCATGTTCGGGCTGTTGCCGCTGGTGTGGACTCAGGTGACCGCGCTGGCCGGTGAAACCCCAAGAATAATAAGAGGCTTACAGGAACACCTTGAGCTTTTGCCTGAGCAGTATCCAGCCCTGGTGTCCGCTGAGGCGGTCAATAACCTGTATCGGCAGGTGACGGCTGAAACCGCGCGCATGACCCAGTGGTTGGTGTCGTTTTCCCTGTCGAGCATCCCCGATCTGCTCGCCATACTGATTTACATCGTGTTGGTGCCGATTCTGGTGTTCTTTTTTCTCAAAGACCGCAATCTGCTGATTGATGCCATTGCCCGGATGTTGCCCCATCAGCGCCCGCTGATGCGTCAGATTGGGGACGAAGTGAACGTCCAGTGTGCCAATTACGTGCGCGGCAAGGCCGTGGAAATCATCATTGTGGGGGGCACCAGTTATGTGACCTTCAAGCTCTTTGGGTTGCCCTATACGGCGTTATTGGCCCTGCTGGTGGGGTTGAGTGTGGTGATTCCCTACATAGGTGCGGCGGCGGTGACCATACCGGTCGCTGTGATAGCCCTGTTTACCTTTGGCTGGGGTTCGCAGTTTGTCTGGGTGATGGTGGCCTATGGTGTGATCCAGGCGCTGGACGGTAACGTGCTGGTGCCGATCCTGTTTTCCGAAGTGAACAACCTGCACCCGGTGGTCATCATTGCCGCGGTACTGTTTTTCGGTGGGGTCTGGGGGTTGTGGGGGGTGTTCTTTGCGATTCCGCTGGCCACCATGCTGAAGGCCGTATTTACCGCCTGGCCGGTCAAACGCGATCTTCCCCGGTTTGACCGGGCCTGAGAGGAAGGCCCGGTCAGCGCGCTGGCTTAGAGCGCGTTGACAGCGTCGAGTACTTCGTCGACATGGCCTTTGACCTTGACGGTGCGCCATTCCCGGCGCAAGACCCCGTCCTTGTCGATCAGGAAGGTGCTGCGGTCAATGCCCATGTATTCTCGACCATACAGCTTCTTGAGTTTGATTACGCCGAAATGCTGGCACAAGGCTTCGTCGGGGTCGGAGATCAGCTCGAACGGAAACTCGTGTTTGGCACGGAAATTCTCATGGGTTCTGAGGCTGTCCCGGGATACCCCCAAAATCACCGTGTCCAGTGCCTGGAACGCCTGGTGGTGGTCGCGAAAATTCTGTCCCTGGGTGGTACAGCCCGGGGTGTGGTCTTTGGGGTAGAAATAGATCACCACATTTTGCTTGCCTTTGAAATCCGCCAATCGGATGTGTTTTTCACTGGTCGCCCGGGCTTCAAAATCCGGTACCGGCTTGTTAAGTTCAACCTTGGACATGGGTTCTCCTCTATTTCCCTTGTGTCAGTTCGCAGCCAACATTACCATAACCATTTTACTCGGACGGAGTCTTTATGATTACTGGTAGCCTTGTCGCGCTGGTGACCCCCATGCACGAGGATGGCAGCATCCATTGGGAACACCTGGATGCATTGCTTGACTTTCATCTTGAGAATGGCACCCACGGCATTGTGGCCGTCGGTACCACAGGGGAGTCGTCAACACTCGATCCGAATGAACACTGTAAGGTTATTGGTCATATCATCAAATATCTTGATGGTCGCATACCGGTGATTGCCGGGACCGGCGGTAACAGCACCCGCGAAGCGATACATCTGACCACCGAGGCATACAAACTGGGGGCCGACGCGTGTCTGCTGGTGGTGCCTTACTACAACAAACCGAGTCAGGAAGGCTTGTACCGCCATTTCCGCGCCATTGCAGAAGCGGTGCCGGTGAACCAGATTGTTTATAACGTTCCGGGGCGCACCGCCTGCGACATGCTCAATGAAACGGTGGAGCGGCTGGCCGATATCCCCAATATTGTCGGCATCAAGGACGCCACGGGAAATATTCCCCGGGGCATTGAGTTGATCAATGCGGTCAGTGGGCGGATGGTGGTTTACTCAGGCGACGATGCCACGGCTGCTGAACTGATGCTCGCCGGGGGCAAGGGCAACATCTCGGTGACCGCCAACGTTGCACCCAGAGCCATGGCCAGCTTGTGCGAGGCGGCCATCGCGGGTGACCGGGCCGAAACCGAGCGCCTGAACGAATTGCTGATGCCGTTGAACCGGAAACTGTTCCTCGAGGCCAATCCCATCCCGGTCAAGTGGGCCCTGCATCGTCTCGGACACCTTGATGACGGCATCCGTTTGCCACTGACGTCCCTGCATGAGCAGTTTCATGGCGAGGTCGAAGACGCTCTGGTTGCCGCAGGTGTGCTTTGAGGGCGGCGGTGACGCTATTTGTTGGAATTTCTTTAGGACAGCCTGATGGCCATTAGAGTTGTTGCGGTGAGCGCACTGCTAGTGACGACGCTCGCCGGGTGTGGAGTGATTGAAGATCGCTCCCAGCGTTATGTCGATGCGACGGCGAGGGCGCCCATAAAAACCGCGAATGAAGCGCAGAGAGCGCGGATCGGCGAGGCCTATCCCATCCGTGAACTGCCTGGCCGCAATCAGGGCCGGCTGTACGCGTCCGAGATTCCGGTGCCGCCCGATATGACCGCGGAAATTCTGGAGCAGAATTACCTGGTCGAAGCGCTGGACGATAACGCCTGGTTGCTGGTCAACGAAGTGCCGGGCCAGTTGTGGCCGCGGATGACCGCCTATCTGAACGACCGGGGTCTGGGGGTTGCCTACGACAGTCCCCAGTTAGGGCAGGTGCAGAGTGAGCTGGTGAACTACAGTCGCCGTGCCAGGGAGTTACTGGAATTGCCCCTGGACGCAGACAATGAACCACTGATGCTGGTGCAGGCCCGAGTCGCGCCCGGGGTGCGCCGTAAAACCACCGAGCTCCAGTTGCGCCCCCGTCGGGTTGCCTCGGCACCTGCGCAGTTGCTGCAATGGCAGGCCCGGGCGATCGACATCGAGCTTGAAAAGAAATTGCTGGCGGATCTGGCCGAGTTTCTGCAAGCGCGGGATGACACCAAATCCTATTCCCGGGCTGCGTTGGGGATTGCCAATGTGCCTCGGGTCCAGTTGATCACCGAGGGGGAGCGCCCGGTCGCCCTGGCGATGACGCTGGGCTTTGACCGCGCGTGGATCGAGGTGCGCAAGGCTTTGGCGCAGGCGGGGGTGACCGTCGTCGATCTGGACCGCAGCGAGGGTCAGCTGTACGTGGATTTCCGTTCCGAGAAAGAGCTGTCCCGGGGCTGGTTTCGCTGGTTTGCGGATGATCCCGAGCCGGAGTACACCTTCCATGTCAGCCTCGCGCGGGATGACGGCGGCGTACGGGTAACCACCGGCAAGGCGGGCGACCACCAGGGCGAGGACCGCTCGGCACAGCTGCTGTCCCGGCTATACGAGCAGCTTTATTAACTTCTGAAATTACATGCGCGGTTGCGACTGCCGGAGAACACCAATGGAAAAACGTGAAGAACTTTATGCAGGTAAGGCCAAGTCAGTGTACCGCACCGATGATCCGAACCTGTTTGTACTGGAATTCCGGGACGATACCTCGGCGTTTGATGGCCAGAAGGTCGAGCAGCTCAACCGGAAGGGGCGGGTGAACAACCAGTTCAACGCATTCATCATGGAAAAGCTGGCCGCTGCGGGTATCCCCACCCACTTCGAAGGTTTGCTGTCCCCCCATGAGTCCCTGGTCAAAAAGCTGGACATGATCCCCGTCGAGTGTGTGGTGCGTAATATTTCTGCCGGCAGTCTGTGTCGTCGCCTGGGGGTGGAAGAAGGGCTGGAGCTGACCCCGCCGACCTACGAATTGTTTCTCAAGAACGACGCCTTGCACGATCCGATGGTGAACGAAGCCATTTCCATCAGTCTTGGCTGGGCCACTGCTGACGAGCTCGAGCAGATGAAGGTGCTGACCTACAAGGTCAACGACGTGCTGAAAACCCTGTTTGACCAGGCCGGTATGTTGCTGGTGGACTACAAACTGGAGTTCGGTCGCGCCGATGGCACGATTGTTCTGGGGGACGAATTCAGCCCCGATGGGTGCCGGATCTGGGACAAGGACACCCGCACCAAAATGGACAAAGATCGCTTCCGCCAGGGGCTGGGGGATGTTATCGAAGCCTATGAAGAAGTGGGTCACCGTTTGGGGATGCAGTTCAATTGATATTCATCGCTCAACAGGAAAGGGAATGCTATGCGTAAGTTGATGGTGGCAGTCGGTGGCGCTCTGGTGTTGGCCGCACCACTGGCAAACGCGGACATAGTCGGTGTGGGCGCCAGTATCAGTTACTGGGACTCCGAACTGACCGGCACCGCAGGTAAGAACAGTAAGTTCGTCGACGTGGACAACGAGCTCAATCTGAAGAATCAGGACAACGTCAATCTGGGCATCCACATTGAGCACCCGATTCCGCTGCTGCCCAATGTGCGCCTGACCTACACGGCGATAGAGCAGAGTGGTCGGGGCGAGTTGGGGTTGAGCGGTTACGACACTCTGGTCGCCGGACCGGTCAGGTCTGATCTGGAGCTGGATCAACTGGATCTGACGCTGTATTACGAATTGCTGGATAACTGGCTCAATCTGGACCTGGGGCTCACCGTGCGGGACCTGTCCGGCGAACTGACCATGACTCAGCTCAGCCCCGTGGTCGCGGCCAGCAAGACCGAAATCGATGCGGTACTGCCCATGGGCTACGTAGCTGCCCGGTTTGATCTGCCCATGACCGGCCTGGCGGTCGGTGCCGAAGGCAACGCCATCGCGTACAGTGGTGATTCCGTCTACGATTTCAACGCTTACGCCCAGTACCAACTGGCGGTGGTGCGCTTGCGCGCGGGCTATCGCCAGATGTCGATCGATTACGAAGACAGCAACGACAAGCTCGACATCAGGATTGGTGGCCCCTTTCTGAGCGCCGGGCTGGTGTTCTGATCGGTAGCCGGTCTGCAAAAGAGCGCCCGCACCGGGCGCTCTTTTTGTTTTTGGGGCCAGAGTGGCATATTCGATAAACTGGGCGACACTCAGCAGAGCAGCCCACGAACGACCTACGGAGATTCGGCGGTGAAAATTCTTGTGACAGGGACAGCGGGGTTCATCGGTTCACACCTGGCGCAGCGCCTGCTCGCCCGCGGTGATGAAGTCATCGGTGTCGACAACGTCAACGATTACTACGACGTGAACCTCAAGGAGGCGCGGCTGGCCCGCCTGACAGGACAACCGGGTTTCACCGAGGTACGCCAGGACGTGGCCGACCGGGAGGCCATGGCGGAACTCTTCCGCACCCACAAACCAGAGCGGGTGGTGCATCTGGCGGCCCAGGCGGGGTGCGTTATTCCCTTGAAAACCCCCACGCCTACGTGGATGCCAATCTGGTGGGTTTTATGAACATTCTCGAAGGCTGTCGTCACCACGGGGTGCAGCACCTGGTGTACGCCTCCAGCAGCTCGGTGTATGGCGCCAACGAGACCATGCCGTTTTCGGTGCACGACAATGTCGATCATCCGCTGAGCCTGTACGCGGCCTCCAAAAAGGCCAACGAGCTGATGGCGCACACCTACAGCCATCTGTATCAGTTGCCCACCACCGGGCTGCGCTTTTTCACCGTTTACGGGCCCTGGGGCCGGCCGGATATGGCGTTGTTTATTTTTACCCGTAAAATTCTCGCCGGTGAACCGATTGATGTGTTCAATTTTGGCAGGCATCGCCGCGATTTCACCTACATCGATGATATTGTGGAAGGTGTGATACGCACGCTGGACCAGGTGGCCACGCCCAACCCGGCATGGACGGGCGGCACCCCGGATTCTGCCACCAGCATGGCACCTTACCGGTTGTACAACATCGGCAGCAACAACCCGGTGGAATTGTCCCGCTTCATTGAAATCATCGAGGAGCGGGTGGGTAAAAAGGCGATCAAAAACCTGCTGCCCCTGCAGCCGGGCGATGTTCCCGCCACCTATGCGGACGTTAACGCCTTGATGGACGACGTGGGTTATAAACCCTCCACTCCGGTGGAAGAGGGCATAGCCAGATTCGTGGACTGGTATCGGGCGTTTTACCAGCTCTAGCCCGTGCCCCGGGGCGCCGCGCACCCACCGGGGCGGATCAACCCGGCTTCTGCTCCGCCGGTGCGGCTGTGGCCGTATACAGGGGTTCCAGCACCGGTGTCAGACCCGCCGCCTCGTCGATGAACAGCTGCAGGTGCGGGAAGGGAATCTCGATATCCTCGGCATCGAGGGCTTCCTTGATGGTTTCCAGCAGGTCCGCCATGATTTTCGGCTGATGGTCCAGATCGCCGGCTTCGATCCACACCTGGGCCATCAGGTTGACCGAAGAGTCGGCCAGATTTTTCAACAGCACCCGCGGCGCCATGTCGTCCCGCTGAATCACCTCCGGATGCGCCGCCAACACCTTCATGATTGCGTCCCGCGCCGTGGCGACCGACTCCTTGTAGGCAATACCCAGCGGAATGTTAAGCCGGGTGGGACCCTCGGCGCTGTAATTGATGATATCGGTTGACGCAACGCTGTCATTGGGGATCATGGTGAAAATGTTGTCGCGGGTGCGCAGCCAGGTGGTACGCAAGGCGATGCGGATGACTTTGCCCTCCTGACCGTTGATGATGACCCAGTCGCCGATGCTGAACGGACGTTCGATCAGCAGGGTAATGCCGGCGATAAAGTTGGACAGGGTGGACTGGGCGGCAAAACCCACCGCGATCCCCACGATGCCCAGTCCGGCCACAATGGACACCACGTCAAACCCGAACTGGGCCAGCACCGTTACCACCCCCAGAGCCAGAGCGCATACCGACAACAGATTTTCGATCAGCTGCTGGATGGATGGGTCAACCCGGTAGCGGGACAGCAGATTCTCAACGACGCGGGACAGAATCATCCAGCCGATAAAAAAGCCCAGCGCCACGAACCCGGCGCGCGCCAGGGCACCGAGAAACTCGGTGCTGGCGCCGAACTGGGCAAATATGGCCAGCGAGGCGCCCAGTAAAAGCAGATAGCGCACACTGGTACGCACATGGCGGATATTGATGGAGCGCAAGGGAATGCGGCCGAACACCTGCTGGACGATAAACATAACCAGCAGGTACAGACCCGCAAAAAAGGCAAGATAGATGCTGGTGATGATCAGCTGACCGGCGAGGTGCACAAGCAGCACCTGCCAGTCGATTCCGCTCATGCCCAGAGAGTTGAGCGTGTCGCCCAGATTTTTGTAAAGTTGGTCGACCAGATTGCTGACAAAAGTTGCTTCCATAGGGTCACCCTGACTGGTGGCTGCCATATACACATAGTTGCGGGTAATGTGACCGCATGCAAACCCCTGGCTTTATTATTTCCCGGAACCATACGATGAAAAACTGGTTATTCCTGCTAACGGCGATCGTCGCTGAAGTAGTGGCTACCTCGGCGCTGAAATCCAGTGAGGGTTTCAGCCGCCTCTGGCCCTCCCTGATTGTGGTGCTGGGCTACGGCATCGCGTTTTATTTTCTGTCGCTCATGCTGCGTACCATCCCGGTCGGCGTGGCTTACGCACTCTGGTCGGGGATTGGCATTGTGCTGATATCCGTGGTGGGCTGGTTGGCGTTTGGGCAGCGACTGGATGCCCCCGCCGTGGTCGGTATGGCGCTGATCATTGCAGGTGTTCTGGTGATGAACGTATTGTCGAAATCGATCCCGCACTGAGCTTCACAACCACCCGGGGCCAGACGCAGGTCTGTCCCCGGGTAAATTCCGCAATAATTTCTAGTAGCCTTGTGCCGATGAAGTGCTGCGCCGTGGGTCCGCGCCGCCGTAGAATCGGCCCGTATCATCGATGTAGATGCTTTGAATGGCGCCCATGGCCGGCTTGGTGACCACGGTATGCCCCTTGTCCTGCAGCAGCCGGACGGTGTCCGGGCTGATGCCCCGTTCGATACGGATTTCATCCGGCAGCCACTGGTGGTGAATGCGCGGGGCCGCAACCGCAGACTGAATGTTCATGCCGTGGTCGATCACGTTCATCAGTACCTGCAAGGTGGTGGTGATGATGCGGGAGCCTCCGGGGCTGCCGGTGACCAGCCGGTTGCTGCCGTTCTGACGCACGATGGTGGGCGACATGGAGCTGAGCATGCGCTTGTTGGGTTCGACCTTGTTGGCACCGCCGCCGAGCAGGCCGTAGGCATTGGCTACCCCGGGTTTGGCACTGAAGTCATCCATCTCGTTATTGAGCAGGAATCCTGCGCCGGCCACGGTGATGCCTGAGCCATAACTGAAGTTGATGGTGTAGGTGTTGGACACGGCGTTGCCCCAGCGGTCGACGATCGAAAAATGCGTGGTTTCGTTGCTTTCGTATTCCCCCGGCTGCCCCGCCTGTATGTCTTTGGCCGGCCGGGCCCGGTCGGGATCGATACCCTGACGCAGATGGCGGGCATAGTCCTTATCGGTCAACCCCTTCAGCGGTACCTCCACAAAATCCGTGTCACCCAGGTAGCGGGTCCGGTCGGCGTAGGCCAGCTTCATCGCTTCGGCCATCAGGTGGAGGGTCTGGGCCGAGTTATGGCCGTAGTCCGCGATCGGATAGTCTTCCAGGATGTTCAGGATCTGTACGATGTGGGTGCCACCCGAGGAGGGGGGCGACATGGAGTAAATGTCGTAACCCCGGTAGCGACCGTGCACCGGTTCGCGCATGACCGGCCGGTAATTGGCGAGATCCTCCATGGTAATCAGGCCGCCATTGCGTTCCATTTCTGCCACAATCAGCTTGGCGGTTTCACCTTCATAGAAATCCTGTATGCCGGTATCGGCAATGCGTTGCAGGGTGTCGGCCAGCTCCGGTTGACGGAATCTTTCCCCCGGCTGGTAAGCTGAACCGTCCTGTTTGTAGAAGGTGGTTTTGGTGGTGGCCGAACGTTGCAATCGTTCTTTCGCCTGTTCCAGCCCCTGGGTAAAGCGGAGCGGCACGATAAAGCCCTCGCGGGCCAGACGTATGGCCGGCGCCAGCGCTTCCGCCAGGGTTATAGTGCCGTACTGCTCCAGGGCCATGGCCATGCCCGCCACCGTGCCCGGTACGCCCGCGGCCAGATGAGTGTAGCGGCTGCGCTCCTGCACCACGTTGCCGTCTTCATCCTGGAACATGGTCTCGTGGGCCGCCGCGGGTGCCTTCTCCCGGTAGTCTATGGCGGTGACCGGGGAGCCGTCTCCCGGGGCAAACAGCATAAAGCCACCACCGCCAATATTGCCGGAACGCGGCTGGGTGACCGCCAGCGCGAAGCTGGCCGTCACCGCTGCGTCGACGGCGTTGCCGCCCTGTTTCAACACTTGCAGGGCGACGTCGGTGGCCAGCGTGTGACTGGTGGCCACCATGCCCTGTGAGCCTTCCACCGGGTGGTGACGTTCACCTTCCAGTATCGGGGCGGCGGCCATGGTGTGCGCGGCGAAGCCGAAAAGCGTTATTGAAACAATGAAGTAGTGCAAGAATTTGAGGGGTGATGCGTCTCGATCCATGGTCATGCTGTCACCTGTCTGAGTGGCTCGGAGGATTTATAAAGACTGGCCCATAGCGGCAAATGATGCAAATGGGCAGACGGTGCACCGGTTCGGGCCAGGCACTTCGTTTCTGACGGGCAGATGCGGTATCATAGCCCGTCATTTTTACGGGCAGATCTGTTTTATGTTTGCCTGCTTTCCCTGAATCTAGAAGGAAAGGTTCCCATGGAGCATACCTATCGCCTTGTGATCTCTTGCCCTGACAGGGTTGGCATTGTCGCAAAGGTTAGTAATTTTTTGTCGACCTACAACGGCTGGATCACCGAGGCCAGTCATCACTCGGATCCCCAGGTCGGCCGTTTTTTCATGCGTCACGAAATTAAAGCGAGTTCACTGCCCTTTGGTCTGGAACAGTTCCGTGCAGCCTTTGAGCCCATTGCCCGTGAGTTCGACATGGCCTGGCACATCGCCGACTCGGCCCGTCCCAAGCGGGTTATTCTGATGTGCAGCAAAGAGTCCCATTGTGTCGCCGACCTGTTGCACCGTTGGCACAGCAATGAGCTGAGTGCGGAAGTGGTTGCAGTGATTTCCAACCACGACGACTTACGCCGCATGGTCGAGTGGCACGATATACCCTATCACCACGTCCCGGTGAGCCGGGAGACCCGGGAACAGGCATTTGCTGACGTCAGCGCGTTGATCGATTCCTACGAAGCGGACGTCATCGTGCTGGCGCGTTACATGCAGATTCTGCCACCGGACCTGTGTGAGCGTTACGCCGGGCGGGCCATCAACATCCACCACAGTTTCCTGCCGTCGTTCGCGGGTGCCCGTCCTTACCATCAGGCGGCCAGCCGCGGGGTCAAACTGATCGGTGCCACCAGTCACTATGTGACCGAGGAGCTGGACCAGGGCCCGATTATCGAACAGGACGTGATTCGCGTCAGCCACAGCGACACCATCGAAGACATGGTGCGCCTCGGCAAAGACGTGGAAAAGAACGTGCTCGCCCGGGGCCTTCGCGCTCACATTGAAGACCGCGTAATCATCTACGAAAACAAGACCGTGGTTTTTGACTGAGCCAACGGCTTGATTGTGGTAGAATCATCGGCTTGTGAGTGAATAACCAAGTCGACTTCCAGCAAATGTAAAGGAACCTCTCTCGATGGGTGAATTAGCCAAAGAGATCCTGCCCGTTAATATTGAAGACGAGCTCAAGCAGTCTTATCTCGATTACGCCATGAGCGTTATTGTCGGGCGGGCACTTCCGGATGTCCGTGACGGTTTGAAACCTGTACACCGACGCGTACTGTACGCCATGTCCGTCATGAACAACGACTGGAACAAGGCCTATAAAAAATCAGCCCGTGTGGTGGGTGACGTTATTGGTAAATACCACCCCCACGGTGATTCGGCCGTTTACGACACCATTGTACGGATGGCTCAGCCGTTCTCGCTTCGCTACCCGCTGGTAGACGGGCAGGGCAACTTTGGCTCCATCGACGGCGACAACGCGGCCGCTATGCGTTACACCGAAATCCGCATGAAAAAGATTGCCCACGCGATCATGGCGGATCTCGACAAGGAAACGGTGGATTACGTACCCAACTACGACGGCACTGAGTTCATTCCCGAAGTCATGCCCACCCGGATACCAAATCTGCTGGTGAACGGCTCTTCGGGAATTGCCGTGGGTATGGCCACCAACATACCCCCCCATAACCTGACCGAAGTGGTGAACGGTTGTCTGGCCCTGATTGACAACCCGGATCTGAGCGTGGATGAGCTGATGGAGTTCATTCCCGGGCCGGACTTCCCCACCCAGGGCATCATCAACGGCCGGGCGGGGATTGTTGAGGCTTACCGCACCGGCCGCGGGCGGATCCGCATCCGTGCGCGCTATGAAATTGAGGCCGATCCCAAGAACGGTCGTGAGTCCATCGTCATCACCGAGTTGCCCTACCAGCTGAACAAGGCCCGGTTGATCGAGCGGATTGCCGAGCTGGTCAAAGAAAAGCGTCTGGAAGGCATCACTGAGCTGCGGGACGAATCCAACAAAGAGGGGATCCGTGTCGTCATCGAACTGCGACGCAATGAAAACCCCGAGGTGGTGGTCAATAACCTGTTCATTCATACCCAGCTTGAAACCGTGTTCGGTATCAATATGGTTGCATTGATTGACGGTGAGCCCAAAATACTCAACCTGAAAGACATGCTCAGCGCCTTCGTGCGCCACCGGCGCGAAGTGGTCACCCGCAGGACCATTTACGAGCTGCGCAAGGCCCGGGAACGGGGCCACATTCTGGAAGGGCTGTCGATTGCGCTGGCGAACATCGATGAAGTCATCGAGTTGATCCGTCAGTCGCCTTCGGCGTCTGAAGCGAAAGACAAGCTGGTGGCCCGTGGCTGGCCGCCCGGCGTGGTCAGCGCCATGCTGGAGCGGGCCGGCGAAGACGCCTGCCGTCCCGACGATCTGCCGGAAATCTACGGGTTGCGCGACGGCCAATACCATCTGTCGCCGGAGCAGGCGCAGGCCATTCTGGATCTGAGGCTGCATCGGTTGACCGGATTGGAGACGGAAAAGCTCCAGAGCGAATACCGTGAAATTCTGGAAAAAATTGCCGATCTGCTGGACATTCTCAGCTCGCCCGAGCGCCTGATGCAGGTTATCCGGGACGAATTGGCGGCCGTGGTGGACGAGTACGGTGATGAGCGCCGCACCGAGATCATGAGCTCCAGCCAGGATCTGACCGTGGCGGACCTGATTGACGAAGAAGATCTGGTGGTCACCATATCCCACGGCGGCTACGCCAAGACCCAGGCGGTCGAAGACTACCAGGCCCAGCGCCGGGGTGGTCGCGGCCGTGCCGCTACCTCCATGAAAGAAGAAGATTTCATCGAGAAGTTGCTGGTGGCCAACTCCCACGACACTATCCTGTGCTTCACCAACCACGGTAAAGTCTACTGGTTGCGGGTGTTTGAAATTCCCCGCGCCAGTCGTGCCTCCCGCGGGCGTCCGATGGTCAACATCCTGCCCCTGGACGAAGGTGAACGGATCACCACCTTCCTGCCGGTGCGCGATTACCCGGAAGATCACTTCGTGCTGATGGCCACCGCCAACGGGGTGGTCAAAAAGACCCCGCTGGTCAACTTTTCCCGCCCGCGCAGCAGCGGCTTGATCGCCCTGTCGCTGGATGAAGGGGATACCCTGATCGGTGCCGCCATCACCGAAGGAGACGCCGAAATCATGCTGTTTTCCTCGGCCGGCAAGGCGGTACGATTCAAAGAGGACGCGGTGCGGCCCATGAGTCGGACGGCTCGTGGGGTGCGCGGCATCCGCATGCCGGAGGGGCAGCGGGTCGTTTCGCTGATCATTCCCCAGGAGGATGGTGTGCTGCTGATGGCCAGTGAACACGGTTACGGCAAACGCACCGCACTGGACGAGTTCCCCGTGTACGGCCGCGGCAGTCAGGGAGTCATCGCCCTGCAGTGCACCGACAGAAACGGCGATCTGGTGGCCGCCTTGCAATTGTTCGAAGGCGACGAAATGATGCTGATCTCCGACAAGGGCACCCTGGTGCGCACCCGTACGGATGAAGTCAGTATTCTTGGTCGTAACACTCAGGGCGTGCGCCTGATCCGGCTGAGTCAGGAGAACGAGCGGCTGGTGGGCGTTGAGCGCATCGAAGACAGCGGTGAGGACGAGTCCGGATTGGCCGACGCCGCCGCAGCAGATGGCGACGCCGACGCCGGGGATGAGTCTGCAGAGACCGCCGACGAGTAAGTGTGCAAGCTGGATCATCCGGTTCTGTGGCGGACAGCGCATGTCCGTTACCGAACCGGGTGGCGTAAATTGGAAGAGCGAGAGATCGGCTGACTATGAGTAGGGCGTATAATTTTTGTGCGGGTCCGGCCACGCTGCCGGCAGAAGTGTTGGCTCAGGCCCGGGATGAAATGCTGGATTGGCAGGGCACCGGCATGTCAGTCATGGAAATGAGCCATCGCAGCGACGAGTTTGTCGAGATTGCGACCACCGCCGAGCAGGATTTCCGTGAGCTGGCGGGCGTGTCCGATGACTATGCGGTCCTGTTCATGCAGGGCGGCGCCAGCAGTCAGTTCGCCACTGTCCCCCTGAATCTGCTCGGAGACAAAACCTCAGCCGACTATATCAACACCGGTATCTGGTCGCAGAAAGCCATTGCGGAAGCCCGTCGCTATGCCACCGTCAACGTGGCCGGCAGCAGTGAGCCGCAAGGTTTCGCGACCATTCCTGCCGCCGAGAGCTGGACCACCAGCCCGGATGCGGCCTACCTGCATTACACCCCCAATGAAACGATTGGCGGGCTGGAGTTCGATTTTGTACCGGACAGCCCCGGTGTGCCGTTGGTGGCCGACCTGTCGTCCACCATCCTGTCGCGGCCGATGGACATGTCCCGGTTCGGTTTGATCTACGCCGGCGCGCAGAAAAACATCGGGCCCTCGGGGCTGGTGGTGGTGGTGGTGCGTAAGGACCTGCTCGGGCGGGCCCGCAAGGACACGCCGACCATGATGAATTACCAGGTGGCGGCCGCCAACGGCTCCATGTACAACACGCCGGCAACCTATTCCTGGTACCTGTCGGGGCTGGTGTTCAAGTGGCTCAAGGCCCAGGGTGGGGTGGCCGCAATGGGCGAACGGAACCAGCGCAAAGCCGGCAAGTTGTACGATTTCATCGACGGCAACGATTTTTATGCCAATCCGATCGAGCAGCGTTATCGCTCCTGGATGAACGTACCGTTTGTGCTGGCGGACGACAGCCTCAATGGTGCCTTTCTGGCGGGGGCTGAAGAACGCCGCCTGCTGAATCTGCAAGGGCACCGCTCGGTGGGCGGCATGCGCGCCAGTCTGTACAACGCCATGCCGGAAGCCGGCGTGGACGCACTCATTGATTATATGGCCGAGTTTGCGAAAGAGAGGGCATAACATGGCGAATGAACAGGCCCGACTTGGTAAGCTGAGAGACGAGATCGATCGTCTGGACAAAGAAATCATGGCCCTGATCAGCGCACGGGCGACCTGCGCCCAGGAGGTCGCCCGGGTCAAAGTGGAGGCCAACCCGGAGGACGTGTTCTTTTATCGTCCCGAGCGGGAAGCGCAGGTGCTGCGGCGGATCAAGGCGGACAACCCCGGGCCGCTGGCGGACGAAGAGATGGCGCGCCTGTTCCGGGAAATCATGTCGGCGTGTCTGGCGCTGGAGAAGCCCATGCACGTGGCCTTTTTGGGGCCGGCCGGCACCTTCACCCAGTCGGCGGCGCTGAAACACTTCGGCCATTCCGCCATCAGTGTGCCCATGCCGGCGATTGACGCGGTATTCCGTGAGGTGGAATCCGGGGCAGCCCATTACGGGGTGGTGCCGGTTGAGAACTCCACCGAGGGGATGATCAGTCACACCCTCGACATGTTCATCAGTTCGCCGTTGAAGATCTGTGGTGAAGTGCAGTTGCGGATACACCACCACCTGCTGACGTCTCCGGACACCAACAGTGAGGACATCACCCGCATTTATTCCCATCAGCAATCATTTGCCCAGTGCCGGCAGTGGCTGGATACACACCGTTTTGGAGTCGAGCGCATCACCGTCAGCAGTAATGCGGAAGCGGCGCGCAGGGCCTCCGAGGAACCCGGTGCCGCCGCGATTGCGGGCGACATGGCGGCCGAGCTGTATGGTTTGCAGGTGTTGGCGGGCAACATCGAAGACCGTCCGGACAACACCACGCGTTTCCTGATCATCGGACGTGAAGATGTGGCCATCAGTGGCGAGGACAAGTCATCGATTCTGGTGTCCATGCGCAACAAGCCCGGTGCCTTGTACCAGGTGCTGGAGCCGTTCCACAAGCACGGTTTGAGTCTGACCAAAATCGAGACCCGGCCGTCCCCCAATCGCACCTGGGCTTATGTGTTCTATATAGATTTTGAAGGCCACATGGACGATGAAAATGTGGCCAAGGTCATTGCTGAAATTGACCAGGAAGCGGTTGAGCTCAAGCGGTTGGGGTCCTACCCAATCGGTGTGCTCTGATCCTGAATCACGCAACGCCGGGCTCTGGAAGCCTGGCCCGGGAGGCGTTTATATGTCTGTTGATTATCAGAGCCTGGCCGTACAAGGTGTGCAGGCGTTGTCACCCTACCAGCCCGGCAAGCCGATCGAAGAGCTGGCCCGCGAGTTCGGACTGAGCCCCGAGGGCATCATCAAGCTGGCCAGCAACGAAAACCCCCTGGGGCCCAGTGAGCTGGCCATGGCCGCTGCCGGCCGGGCACTGGCGGAGTTGTGCCGTTATCCGGACGGTAACGGATTTGCGCTGAAACAGGCACTGTCGACACGCTTTTCGGTGAGCCCGGAGCAGATCACTCTGGGTAACGGGTCCAACGATATTCTGGAAGTGATCGCCCGTTGCTACGCCGACGGATCCGCCGAAGTTATTTATTCGCAGTATGCGTTTGCGGTCTATCCGCTGGTTACCCAGGCCATAGGCGCGCGCGGTGTGTGTGTGCCCGCCAAAGAGTGGGGGCACGATCTGGACGCAATGGCCGACGCGGTGACCGACGCCACCCGGCTGATTTTCGTCGCCAACCCCAACAACCCCACCGGCACGGTGCATACCGCGGCCGCCATTGAGGCTTTTCTCCGGCGTATTCCCGCACGGGTGCTGGTGGTGCTGGATGAAGCCTATTGTGAATTCATGGTCGATGAGGGCAGCGCTGATGGGGTTGCGTTGCTCCGTCAGTTCCCCAATCTGATTGTCGTGCGTACCTTTTCAAAGGCCTGGGGGCTTGCCGCCCTGCGGGTCGGTTACGCCCTCAGTCACCCGGCGATCGCCGATGTGCTCAACCGGGTGCGCCAGCCTTTTAATGTCGATGCCATTGCGCTTTCTGCGGCCACTGCGGTGCTCGCCGATGATGCTTATCTGGAGCGCTCCCGAGCGGTCAACAGCGCCGGGATGACACAATTGGAAACCGGGTTTGAACGGCTCGGGCTGGAGTTCATTCCATCAGCGGGTAACTTTATCGCGGTGCGGGTGGGGGAGCGGGCCGCCGACATCAACACCAGCCTGCTCAGGCAGGGCGTGATCGTACGCCCGGTAGCCGGGTACGGGATGCCCGAGCACTTGCGGGTATCGGTGGGCTTGGCGGACGAGAACGACAAGCTGCTGCAGGCACTGGCGGTAGCCCTGAACGAGGTGGGTGCGGGTGCCTGACCAACGCCCCGTGTTTCAGCGGATGGCCGTTATCGGGCTGGGGCTCATTGGCGGCTCACTCGCCAAAGCCTGTAAAAGCCGGGGTCTCGTGGCCACGGTCGTTGGTGCCGACGCCCGGGCTGGGGATCTCGCGCAGGGCCTGGCTGCGGGAGTGATCGACGAAGCGGCCTCGATCCGTGACGCGGTCACTGGCGCCGACCTGGTGGTGGTCGCCGTCCCGGTAAAGGCCACCCGGGCGGTGCTCGAGCAGGTGCGGCCCTGGCTGCACGCGGATGCGCTGCTGACCGATGTGGGCAGTACCAAAGTCAGTTTTGTGCAGGCGGTGGCCGCGGTGTTCGGACAGGTCGGCCCCAAGGTGATTCCGGGACATCCGATTGCAGGCTCCGAGCGCAGCGGTATCCAGGCGGCCACCGGCGATCTGTTTGACCGCCACAAGGTCATCCTGACCCCGCAGGCCCACACCGACAGTGACGGGCTCGCAAAGCTGACCCGCTTGTGGGAAGGGTGCGGCGCAACCGTGTTGACCATGACCGCCGCCTACCATGACGAAGTCCTGGCCGCCACCAGCCACCTTCCGCACCTGATCGCGTTTTCGCTGGTTGATACCCTGGCCGGTGAAGATCAGAATATGGACATCTTCCGCTACGCGGCCGGTGGTTTTCGTGACTTTACCCGCATCGCCGCCAGCGATCCGGTCATGTGGCACGACATATTTTTGTCGAATCGGCAGGCTGTGTTGAGGGTGATTGATCATTTCAACGCGGATCTGCAGCAGTTGCGCACCGCCATTGCCACTGAGGACGGAGCCCGGTTGCTCAAGGTATTTACCCGTGCCAAAGCGGCGCGGGAACACTTTTCTAAAATGCTTTCAGGACAGTCGTACGTGACAGACATGAATCAAAAACAAGTAACCTTTCATATGCAGCCCGGCGGACGTGTTTCCGGGGATATACGGGTGCCGGGCGACAAGTCAATGTCCCACCGCTCCATCATGCTGGGGGCGCTGGCCGACGGCGTCACGGAAGTCACCGGGTTTCTGGAGGGTGAAGACAGCCTGGCGACCATTCAGGCGTTCCGCGATATGGGGGTGACCATCGAAGGCCCGGACAAGGGCCAGGTGCGCATCCACGGGGTCGGCATTGATGGTCTGGCCGCACCGCGCGGGCCCATCTATCTGGGCAATTCGGGCACCGGCATGCGGCTGTTTGCCGGCTTGCTGGCGGCCCAGGCGTTTGACAGCGAGCTCACCGGTGACGCCAGCCTGACGTCCCGGCCGATGAACCGGGTTGCCTCCCCTCTGCGCGCCATGGGCGCGGTCATCGACACCGCAGAGGGTGGGCGTCCGCCGTTGAAAATCAGCGGTGGCCAGAAGCTGACCGGCATTCACTACGACATGCCGGTCGCCAGTGCCCAGGTCAAATCCTGCTTGTTGCTGGCCGGCTTGTACGCCGAGGGCATGACCTCGGTGACTGAACCCGCGCCGACCCGTGATCACACCGAGCGGATGCTCGCCGGCTTCGGGTGCCACGTGCACCGCGACGGCGCCACCGCCAGCGTCACCGGCGGCAGCCGGTTAACCGCCACCACCATTGACGTGCCCGCAGACATCTCCTCTGCGGCTTTCTTTATGGTTGCTGCGACCATCGCGCCGGATTCCGAGTTGACCCTGCGCCACGTGGGCATGAATCCCACCCGCGTTGGCATCATCAACATTCTGCGCCTGATGGGGGCTGATATAGAAGTCAGCAACGAGCGCGACATGGGCGGCGAGCCGGTGGCGGATCTGACGGTACGCTCGGCCCAGCTGAAAGGCATTGAAATTCCCGAAGACCAGGTGCCACTGGCCATCGACGAATTCCCGGTGCTGTTCATTGCGGCGGCCTGTGCCGAGGGGGAGACGGTGCTGCGCGGGGCAGAAGAGTTGCGGGTCAAGGAGAGTGACCGCATTCAGGTGATGGCGGACGGGCTGGCCACCCTGGGCGTGACCACGACGGTGACGCCGGACGGCATTGTTATTCCCGGCGGGCAAACCATTGGTGGCGGGCGGGTACACAGCCACAGTGACCACCGCATCGCCATGTCGTTTGCGGTGGCCTCATTGCGGGCAACGGGCCATATCGAAATCAACGATTGCGCGAATGTGGCCACTTCATTCCCCGATTTCGTCGAGCTGGCCAAGCGCACCGGTTTCCAGATTCGTGAGGACGTCAGCGGATCATGACCGACCACCCTGAAGTACCGGTAATTGCAGTGGACGGACCAGGCGGTTCGGGCAAAGGGACCATAACCCAGATGCTGGCCCGCCGGCTTGGCTGGCACCTGTTGGACAGCGGCGCCCTGTATCGCCTGACCGCGTTGGCGGCGGAGCAGCAGGGGGTCTCGCTGGATGACGAATCGGCTCTGGTGCGGGTGGCGCTGGCCCTGGACGTGGCGTTCGAGCCGACCGCTCCGGGGGAACCGGTAAAGGTGATTCTGGCGGGGGTGGACGTGACGCGCGAGATACGCACCGAGCGCTGCGGTGACAACGCATCCCGGGTCGCCGTGATGCAGCCGGTGCGGGACGCGTTGTTGCAGCGTCAGCGGGATTTCCGCCAGGCCCCGGGGTTGGTGGCCGACGGCCGGGATATGGGCACGGTGGTTTTCCCCGACGCCCCCACCAAGATTTTTTTGACCGCCAGTGCCGAAGAACGTGCACGCAGACGGTATAGTCAGTTGAAGGCCGCCGGTCTCAATGTTACCATGAGCGACCTTTTAGACGAAATCAGGGTACGTGATGAGCGTGATATGAACCGCTCCGCTGCTCCACTTAAGCCTGCAAGCGATGCGCAAGTCATTGATTCGACAGGGTTGAGTATTGATGAGGTGTTGTCTGAGGTTCTGATCGCAGCAGGTCAGACCTAGCAACGCCTTTCGTCGTTGGAACGCTGGTTGCGGTGTATTCGGTCAGCCTTGGCCGTAATCAGTTCATAAATCACAGACCGTGTCGCTGACAACACGGAGTACTTGCGTTGATCACATAGGACATATAATGAGCGAGAGCTTTGCGGATCTATTTGAAGAAAGCCTAAAAGAAATTGACATGCAACCGGGTTCCATCGTCCAGGGAACCGTTGTTGATATCGACCACGACTGGGTAACTGTCCACGCCGGTCTGAAGTCTGAAGGTGTCATTCCTGCTTCCCAGTTCCTGAACGAAAAGGGTGAGCTGGATGTTGAAATTGGCGATACAGTTGACGTAGCTCTCGACGCTGTTGAAGACGGTTTCGGTGAAACCCGTCTGTCCCGTGAAAAAGCCAAGCGCGCTGAGGCCTGGAAGGTTCTTGAGAAATCTTTCGAAGCCGAAGAAGTCGTCAAAGGCGTGATCAACGGCAAGGTCAAGGGTGGCTTCACAGTCGATCTGTCCGGCATCCGTGCCTTCCTGCCGGGCTCACTGGTAGACGTTCGTCCGGTACGCGACACTGCGCACCTGGAGAACAAAGAGCTCGAATTCAAGGTCATCAAACTCGACCAGAAGCGCAACAACGTGGTGGTCTCACGTCGTGCGGTACTGGAAGCCGAAAACAGCGCCGAGCGTGATGCATTGCTTGAGACCCTGACCGAAGGTCTGGAAATCAAGGGTATCGTCAAGAACCTGACCGATTACGGTGCGTTTGTTGATCTGGGCGGTGTGGATGGTCTGTTGCACATCACCGACATGGCGTGGAAGCGCATCAAGCATCCGAGCGAAATTGTTAACGTTGGTGACGAGATCAACGTCAAGGTCCTGAAATTCGACCGTGAGCGTAACCGTGTATCCCTGGGTCTGAAGCAGCTGGGCGAAGATCCCTGGGTTGACATCAAAGGCCGTTACCCCGAAGGCAGCCGCGTCCAGGCGCGGGTGACCAACCTGACCGATTACGGTTGCTTTGCAGAGCTGGAAGAAGGGGTCGAGGGTCTGGTTCACGTATCCGAAATGGATTGGACCAACAAGAACATCCATCCTTCAAAAGTCGTTCAGGTGGGCGATGAAGTAGAGGTGATGATTCTGGACATCGATGAAGAGCGTCGTCGTATTTCCCTGGGTATCAAGCAGTGCGTTTCCAACCCGTGGGAAGACTTCTCCGGTAACTTCAACAAGGGTGACCGCATTTCCGGTAAGATCAAGTCAATCACCGACTTTGGTATCTTTATCGGTCTGGATGGCGGCATCGACGGTCTGGTTCACCTGTCCGATATCAGCTGGAACGAAACCGGTGAAGAAGCGGTACGTGAATACAAGAAGGGTGACGAGGTTGATACCGTGATCCTGTCTGTTGATCCGGAGCGTGAGCGTATTTCTCTGGGAATCAAGCAGCTTGAAAACGACCCGTTTGCCGAGTTTGTGCAGCTGAACGACAAGGGTTCTATCGTGAAAGGTGTGGTTTCCTCCGTGGACGCCAAAGCCGCAACGATCACCCTCAGCGATGAGGTTGAAGCCACGCTGAAAGCCTCCGAAATCAGCCGCGACCGTGTTGAAGATGCACGCAACGCGCTGAACGAAGGCGACGAAGTTGAAGCCAAGATCATCAGCATTGATCGCAAGAACCGTGTAATCAACCTGTCGGTCAAGTCGAAAGACGTGGAAGAAGACAAGCAGGCGCTGGACTCAGTTCGCAGCAAGGCCGCTGAGACTTCGGGTGCGACCACCATCGGTGATCTCATCAAGGAGCAGATGCAGCAGCAAAACGCCAACAAGGACTAAGATGACCTTGTGGTAAGAAAAAAACGGGCTGTAACAGCCCGTTTTTTTTGTGTTTTTTTTCAGTTTGGCTAAACTAGAGGCATGAAGCTGAAGGGTTGGCTTCCCTAAAAGGAAGAGGGTGTTGCCTCATGACAAAATCTGAACTGGTAGAACTGGTTGCGTCCAAGCAAACACAGCTTTCGGTCAAAGACGTCGAGCTGGCTGTAAAAACCATTATTGAGCACATGTCGCAATCGCTTTCCGAAGGGCAGCGTATCGAGATTCGCGGATTTGGCAGTTTCTCGCTGCATCACCGGGCGGCCCGGGTGGGGCGTAACCCGAAGACAGGCGAAGCGGTGCAATTGCCCGCAAAGTACGTGCCCCATTTCAAGCCTGGCAAAGAGTTGCGGGAGCAGGTGAATGAAAGCATGAAGCAGGGTTTTTAAGGCCCTTCAGCTTCCCACAGGTTGCCCGCGTGTCGGCGGGGGTGCCTGGTAGTCTAGAATACTCGCCGGATCACGCTGGTGATTCGTTTGGAGCGTGGCGTATGGCTGGATTCCAGAAAATACTGATCATCCTGTTGGTGCTGTGTTTTATTCTTCTGGCGCTGGTGTTTTCACTCAACAACCAGATGCCGGTAGCACTGAACTTTCTGTTGTTTGAGACCGGTCCCCACGGCGTTGGCCTGTGGCTCATTCTGGCGTTTGTGGCTGGCGCCCTGGTGGGTGTGTTGATGACCTTGCTGGCAACCGTCAGGGTCTCTGTGTCCCGCAGGCACTTGCAGAAGCGCCTGACCCGTGCCGAGCAAGAACTGGAAAAGAGCAAAAACCAGACCCCCCGGGTACTTTGATGGAGTTAGTGTCTCAGTGGTTGCTGCTGACGGCCGCTGTTGCTTTGGGGTGGCTGGCCGGCCGGTTCGGACGCTCCGGTGTCCAATCCCGTCAAGTGATCTCCGATGAGGGTTCAGTGCGGGATCGTCTGCAGTTTCTGTTTACCAATTACTCCGATCAGGCGGTCGAAAACTTTGTGGAATCCCTGGCGGTTAACAGCGATACCGTCAGCCTGCATCTGTCCATTGGCGCGCATTTCCGGCACAAGGGGGAGACCGATCGCGCCATTGTGATTCATCAGAACCTGTTGGCTCGTCCTGAGCTGCCCACCCGCTATTCCCCGCAGGTAACTATGGAGCTGGCGCTGGATTATCTGGCGGCGGGCCTGCTGGATCGGGCCGAGGCCCTGTTGCATGAACTGATGGGGGATTCTGACTACGGCCACCGGGCGGCGATGCAATTGATCGAAGTGTATCAGCAGCAAAAAGAGTGGGCCAACGCCCGCAAGGTTGCGGTGGCGCTGCAGGGGAAGAGTCAGGATCCCGGCATCAAGACCATGCTGGCACACATCACCTGTGAGCTAGCGGAAGAGGCCATCGCCCGGGACGACCGCTGGGGCGCGCAAAAATACGTTAAGGAAGCGCTGGACTATGATCGCGCCTGCGCCCGTGCCTCGTTTATAATGGCAACCTTGTTGCAGCGTCAGGGGAGTTACAAGGACGCGACCGCCCAGTATTTTAAAGTGTTCGAACAGAATCCTGAATTCGGGTCTGACGCCGTGGACGGCGTCATGGCGATTGAGCGGGAGCACGGCGATCCCCGAAAGCTGGTCAGACGGTTGCGCAAGCTTTACGCCCGCTGGCCCAGTACCACCCTGCTGCTGGCGCTGGTAAAGTGCGTCGAGCAGGCGTCCACCCGGCCGGTTGCCATAGAGCTGTTGCGTGAAGAGCTGGAAAAACGTCCCAGCGTCGGTGGCCTGCTGCGCCTGGTGGAAATGGCCGGCTACGAAAAAGGCATGACCACAGACGAGGGGCGGCTCATCAGCCGGATCGGTGAGATGCTGCTGATCAACCGGCCGGTTTACCGGTGTGTCAGTTGCGGTTTTTCGGGTCAGCAGCTGCATTGGCTGTGCCCCAGTTGCAAGCAGTGGGAAACCGTCAGGCCCATTCAGGGGGTCGAAGCCGAGTAGCGGCCAGAACCAATCACTTCACCGACAGTTACACCGTCCCAGCAAAGAGAGACAGCTATTTTGCAAATTTCACATGACCCGAAAATCATTGTCGCGCTTGATTTCCCGTCCGAGATGCCTGCTCTGGCGCTGGTGGATCGGTTGGATCCGTCGCTGTGCCGCCTGAAGGTGGGCAAGGAGTTGTTTACCCGGTCCGGTCCGGCGCTGGTGAGCACCCTGCAAGACAGAGGGTTTGAGGTGTTTCTCGACCTGAAGTTTCACGACATACCCAACACGGCTTCGGCGGCGGTCGCGGCAGCCGCCGATCTGGGCGTGTGGATGGTCAACGTGCATGCCTCCGGTGGTGAGGCCATGATGACCGCCTGCCGTGAACGCCTGGAGACGTTTGGTGCGCAGCGGCCGTTGCTGATCGCGGTAACGGTGTTGACCAGTATGACGGCGGCCGATCTCGCCGGCATTGGTATCACCGATACACCGGAAGCTCAGGTATCCCGTCTTGCGGCGTTAACCAGCGCCTGTGGGTTGGACGGGGTGGTGTGTTCCGCACAGGAAGCAGTCAAGCTGAAAGCCGAGCAGGGCGCCGGCTTCAAGCTGATTACACCGGGTATAAGACCGCTTGCAACGGACCAGGGCGATCAGTCGCGCATCATGACGCCGGCAGCGGCTGTAAAAGCCGGGAGTGATTACCTGGTGGTGGGCCGGCCAATCACCCAGGCGGCTGACCCCCTGGTGGCTCTGGAGGCCGTCCACAAGGAGATAGCGGGGCTGTAGCGCCCGCTTCCCTCCGGTTGCCCGGCCGGTGCGCTGGCGCGGGCAAAAAAAAAGCCGCTGATTCGATGAATCAGCGGCTTTTTGAATAGTGGCTCCCCGAGCTGGGCTCGAACCAGCGACAAACGGATTAACAGTCCGGTGCTCTACCAACTGAGCTATCGGGGAACATCGTCAGCAGTGACGAGGCGCGTATATTAAGCATCGCGGAGCGCCCCGTCAAGCCCCTTTCAGGTTTTAGTTAAGAGCCTTCTGCAATCGGGCGATGGCTTCCTTCAGAATATCCAGGCTGGTCGCGAAGCTCAGGCGCATATGGCCCGGCACCCCGAAGGCGGACCCGGGCACCAGCGCCACGCCTGCCTCTTGCAACAGTTTTTCGGCCAGTTCCACATCGCTGCTCACCCCGTTGTCAGCGGCAATGACTTCGTGAAAGCTGGGGAATACATAGAAGGTACCATCGCCCTGCAGGCAATGAACGCCCGGCAGAGTGTTCAGGGCTTCCACCAGATAGTCGTGGCGCTCCTTGAATGCCTTTACCATTTCGCCGACGCACTCCTGTGGGCCGTCCAGGGCGGCCTGCGCGGCGGCCTGCGAGATCGATGCCGGGTTGGAGGTGCTCTGCGACTGGATCTTCTTCATTGCGCCAATCACCCGGGCCGGACCCGCGGCGTAACCGATTCGCCAGCCTGTCATCGCATAGGCTTTGGAGACCCCGTTGAGAACGAAGGTGCGGTCATACAGCTCAGGGGTGGTGTTCAGAATGTTGCAGAAGGGCTCATCGGACCACAGAATCGGTTCGTACATATCGTCGGTGGCGATCATCACCTGCGGGTGTTTTTTCAACACCTCGCCAAGGGCGGTCAGTTCGTCCCGTGTATAGGCCATGCCGCTCGGATTGGAGGGGCTGTTAATCACGAACAACCGAGTACGGGGGGTGATGGCAGCTTCCAGTTGCGCGGCTGAAATTTTAAAACGGCTGTCGGCGTTGGTTTCGAGGATGACCGGTTTGCCCTCGGCGACCAGCACCATGTCGGGGTAGGAGACCCAGTAGGGCGCCGGAATAATCGCTTCGTCACCGGGGTTCAGGACGGCCAGCGCCAAATTGAAAAAGCTTTGCTTGCCGCCGCCGGAGACCAGAATCTGGTTGGGCTCGTAGCTCAGGCCGTTATCCCGTTTGAACTTGGCGATGATCGCCTGTTTCAGAGCGGGCGTGCCGTCCACGGCAGTGTACTTGGTCTGGCCGGAACTGATCGCTTCAATGGCAGCGTTTTTGATATGATCTGGC
This sequence comes from Marinobacter sp. X15-166B, assembly GCF_001752365.1. GTDB lineage: Bacteria > Pseudomonadota > Gammaproteobacteria > Pseudomonadales > Oleiphilaceae > Marinobacter. The sequence goes on from NZ_MEIY01000001.1 coordinate 2,770,113, forward strand.
GTATCAAAGTCTGGCTCACCGGCACCAAGGCCGATTATGTCGTGACCTGCTGCCCGCAGCTCTGCCGCTTTATTGGTGACGGCGAGGGTGGGGGATGGTTTGATTGACTGAACTCGGGTAGATAGTGGAAGGTCCAAACTTGCGCTCCTTAAAGCTGCCTTTGAAAGGTCTCACGTCGGCGCTCTGGATCAGAGTAACAGACGCTAATCAAGCAAATGTTATCACGAAGGTGGCAGGACAATAAATTGAGTTGTGCCGTTAACTACCCTTACCCGGAGGTCTGACCGCTATCATGTCGATAAATGATTCTGCCGATAAAAGACGCAGGTGTGCCTTCAAGGTCAATTCGCCGTTCGAACCCGCCGGTGATCAGCCCGCCGCCATAGAGGAATTGGTGGAGGGTATTGATTCCGGGTTGGCGCACCAGACCCTGCTGGGTGTGACCGGTTCCGGCAAAACCTTTACCATCGCCAAGGTGATCGAGCGGGTGCAGCGCCCCACCATCGTGATGGCCCATAACAAAACCCTGGCGGCTCAGCTGTACGGCGAGTTCAAGGAGTTTTTCCCCGACAACGCGGTGGAATATTTCGTTTCCTATTACGATTACTACCAGCCGGAAGCCTACGTGCCGTCCTCGGACATGTTTATTGAGAAAGACGCGTCCATAAACGAGCACATCGAGCAGATGCGCCTGTCCGCCACCAAGGCCCTGCTGGAGCGCTCCGACGCTATTATCGTGGCAACGGTATCGGCGATTTACGGGTTGGGTGACCCGCAGTCCTATCTCAAAATGATGTTGCATCTGGACCGTGGCGATCAGATTGACCAGCGCACTATTCTGCGTCGGCTGGCGGAGTTGCAGTACACCCGCAACGATATCGAGTTTCACCGGGCCAACTACCGGGTGCGGGGGGACGTGATCGATGTGTTCCCGGCAGAATCCGAAAAGGAAGCCGTGCGCATCGAGTTGTTCGATGATGAAGTCGAGCAGCTGAGTTATTTTGACCCCCTCACCGGTGAAGTGTTCAACCGCGTGCCCCGGGTGACCATCTACCCAAAATCCCATTATGTGACCCCCCGGCAGACGGTGATAGATGCGGTGGACAGCATCAAACTGGAACTCGATCAGCGGCTGACACGGCTGCGCGATAACCACCGGCTGGTGGAAGCGCAGCGACTGGAAGAGCGCACCCGTTACGATATGGAGATGATGCTGGAGCTGGGATACTGCAACGGCATTGAAAACTACTCCCGCTACCTGTCGGGCCGCGAGCCGGGGTCGCCGCCGCCGACGCTGTTCGATTACCTGCCTGCCGATGCGCTCTTGGTGGTGGACGAATCCCACGTGACCATCCCTCAGATTGGCGCCATGTTCAAAGGCGACCGCTCCCGTAAGGAAACCCTGGTTGAGTACGGCTTCCGGCTGCCGTCCGCGCTGGATAACCGGCCCATGCGCTTTGATGAATGGGAGCGGATTGCCCCGCAGATGATCTTTGTATCCGCCACCCCGAGCCAGTACGAAGCCGAGCATGCCGGTCAGATCGTTGAGCAGGTGGTACGGCCTACCGGGCTGCTGGATCCGGTCCTGGAAGTGCGCCCGGCCAGCACTCAGGTGGACGACCTGCTGTCGGAAATCCACGCGCGGGTGGCGGTGCAGGAACGGGTGCTGGTCACCACACTGACCAAGCGCATGGCCGAAGATCTGACTGATTTTCTGATGGAGCACGACATCCGCGTGCGTTATCTGCACTCCGACATAGATACCGTCGAGCGGGTGCAGATCATCCGGGATTTGCGCCAGGGCGCGTTCGACGTGTTGGTGGGCATCAACCTGCTGCGTGAGGGCCTGGACATGCCGGAAGTGTCGTTGGTGGCCATTCTGGATGCGGATAAGGAAGGCTTTTTGCGCTCCGAGCGGTCCCTGATTCAGACCATTGGCCGGGCGGCGCGGAATATTAACGGCAAGGCCATTCTGTACGGCGATCACATTACCGGCTCCATGCAGCGAGCCATTGACGAGACCGGGCGCCGGCGCAGCAAACAGGAAGCCCATAACCAGGCCCACGGCATAACCCCCGCCGGGCTGAACAAAGCCGTCCCCGACATCATGGAAGGTGCACCCGGCAGCGGGCGGGGCCGCCAGCGGGCCGAGCGCCCGGGGGTGAAGGCCGCCGAGGAAGCCGCGTTTTACCAGGCCAAGGTGGCCGGGCGCACACCGGCGGAAGTGCTTAAGGACATCGCCAGGCTCGAGGACGAAATGTACAAGGCGGCCGCCGAACTCGATTTTGAAGCTGCCGCCCGTTTGCGGGATGAGATTGCGGTGCTCAAAGAGGCTGCCCTGCGGGTCGGTTAGCAAAGCCTCGTTTGGGGCCGACAACCACGGCCGCCTGCAGGGGTTGCTGGCGGCCGTAGCGGGACATGCGGTTGAACACCTTGCGGTCAATGGGCAGATGTTGTTTGTCGGCGATGGTATCGCCCTCTTCAAGGTCAATCTCGGGGTCGTGCAGATACACGAACTGCTCGTCGAGCGCACAAACGGTGACCCAGTGAGGAACGCGGCTGCGGTTCAGTTGCCAGGTGCTGATCAGGATCACCGGTATCCGCCCGGCTTTCAGCGCTTGCTCCATATCGTCCAGGGATAAAGGGTTGTGATGCAGGGCAATGTCGGTACTACGGATGTCCTGCAAAAAGCCTTCGTGCACCAGTTTCAATACCCGTTTCTTGTCTTCGCTGCGCACCGTATCCCGGAACAGCGCCCCTTCCTTGCTGATGTACGCACGGACTTCGAACCCACGGTGCCAGGCCGACAGGGCCAATCCATGAGGTCCGCAGCCGCCATGTCCGGCGAGCATGAAAATGGTGGTCGCTTCACGCCAGATCTTCAGTTCTTCCAGGGTGGTCAGGGGTTGGTGTTGGTCCAGCGCGGCCATGGCCATCATCAGCGCCGCCGGGCCACAGGAAAAGTCCGTGGTCTGGGGATAGTAGGGCACGGGCGGGAACGCCTGTTGGGGCTCGTAAAAAAGAATCCGGCGCTCAAAGCGCAACGCCGTACCGCGGTCCTGGTAATAATCCCGATAGGTGCCGAACTGGCGATACCCCAGGCGGCGGTACAGGTGGATCGCCGCCGGGTTATCGTCGCGCACCTCCAGGCGCATTATAATCCGGCCGGCATCCACCGCCTGCTGTTCAGCCTCGCGCACCAGAAGTTCACCGACGCCCATACCGCGGATGTGGGGTGCTACGGCAATGGAATAAATGCGCGCCAGGCGAGTGGCGGCGTTCATTAATACCAGGCAATAGCCGGCAAGTTCACCCAGATGTTCAGCGACAATCAAGCGATCCCGAGGCATGTCGAGAAAACGCCGAAAACTGCGACGGGAGATACGATCTTCATGGAAACACCGGGCTTCAAGGGCAATCAGGCCGGGCAGGTCCTGCACATTGGCGAGCCTGGTCGTCGGTGGGCACTGGACGTCGGGGAAGTTCATGATGGTGGCTGGCTCAACCTCAGCTGCGAATCTTCATTATGGAGGTGATTTTGCCCGCCGCATAGCGGCTATTGATGAGTAAATTTACGCACCAGCGAGTGATTGTGGTGATGGGCAAGCGAGCGTATTCTGACGATTTTCCGGCCAGGTATTGTCCCCGCCAGCTCGCTCCGGGTTTGCCGTTTCAAGGAAGGGTAACCGTTTATGTCCCGTTTGCTTCTGATTGTGGATCAGGCCCAGGATTGGGCACCGTATTACCCCAGTGAAGACGTCCTGACATTTGATCAGTACCTCACCTTCTCAACCTCCCCATCCACCCGCGTGCGCGTGCTCAATCTGTGCCAGAGTGCCCGCTACCTCAGCCGGGGCTATTATTGTTCGTTACTGGCGGAGGCGCGGGGGCATCACGTGGTGCCGTCGGTCATGACCCTGAACGACCTGTCGCGTAAGGCATTGTTTACACTGCAGCTTGAAGAGCTGGAAGCGGGCGTGGTGCAGTGGCTGGATCAGGCCGGAGCGGCATTGAAACCTGGTGCCGACGAGCGGGGCGCGAGTCACGAAGTGCGCATCAAAACCTACTTCGGTCAGGTGCAGGAAGCAGCCTTGAAGCCGGTTGCCCGGTTGTTGTTCGAACGATTCCCGTGCCCGGTGCTGGAAGTGGTGTTCAGGTATCGCAGAAGCTGGCAGATCGCGTCCATGAAACCCGCGTCCCCGGCGGAGCTGACGGAGTCGGAGCAGGACAGTTTTGCCGCCGCTCTGGATCGGTTCAGCAGCATCGTGTGGCGCAAACCCCGTACCCGGCGCCGGTATCGATTCGATCTGGCGGTACTGGTCAACCCGGATGAAACCATGCCGCCCAGCGACCCGGTGGCACTGCAGCGTTTTGCAAGGGCGGGCCGTAAACTGGGGATCAACGTTGAGCAGATCACCAGGCGGGATTACATGCGATTGCCGGAATACGACGGGCTGTTTATTCGTGCAACCACGGCCATAGACCATCACACCTTTCGATTCGCCCGCAAAGCCGAAGCCGAAGGGTTGGTGGTGATTGATGACCCGACCTCTATCCTCAAGTGCACCAACAAAGTGTTTCTGGCCGACCTGTTGAAAAATCACCGGGTGCCCGCGCCGAAAACCCTGATTCTGTCGAAAGATCACAAAGACACCGTGCAACGGGTTGTATCGGAACTTGGTTTGCCGGCGGTGGTGAAAATTCCCGATGGTGCCTTTTCCCGCGGCGTGATCAAGGCCACCGATGAGGGGAGTCTGCGTGCCGGGTTGAAAGAACTGTTTCGGCAATCCGCGCTGGTGCTGGCTCAGGAATACTTTTTTACCGAGTATGACTGGCGGATCGGAGTGCTGGGCGGGCGGGCTATTTATGCCTGCAAGTATTTTATGGTGAAAGGGCATTGGCAGATCTACCAGCACGGCGTCAATCCGAACCCCGACAGCGGTGACTTTGTCACCCTGCCGACCTACGAAGTGCCGAAACAGGTGATTCAGGCGGCGCTCAATGCCACCCGGCTGATCGGTAACGGCCTGTACGGGGTGGATATCAAGCAGGCTGGTAGCCGTGTTGCGGTGATTGAAGTCAATGACAACCCCAGCATTGATGCCGGGGTCGAAGACCTGTTTTTGGGCGGGGAACTCTACACGCTGATCATGCAGGAATTCCTTGCCCGCATGGAGGCAAATCGACGCTAGTCGTCGGCGGAGGTCTGGTCGGTGTGGGGTGGCACCCATACCAGCAGGCTGCCAAACCAGGATTCAGCGGCGAACGCCTGCTCCATCAGCGCTATTTGTGCGCGCTTGTCGCGCTCGAAAGGCGTTTCCAGAAACAGTTCCAGATCCACCCGGTTGTCCAGATAGTGGAGGCTCAACCGCTTGCTGGGGAGCCGGGTGCCCAGGTGATGCTCGATCCGGCCCTCGATTTCGCTGCGATTGGGCAAGCGTACCGAGGTGGGGCGACTGGATTCATCGTCTTCGGCGTCGATGTGGATGCTGATCAGGCTGATGTCCGGGCACTGCTCGCGCATGCGCACGACGACGTGCTGACCGATCTGGTGGCCTTCAGACACGCTGATATCCGAATCAACCTGGATGTGCACATCCAGCAGAATATCCTGACTCATCCGTCGGCTGCGCAGGGTGTGGACGCTGTGGACGCCTTCGGTGGTTTCCGCGATCGCGGTCAGTTCAGTGATCTCTGCTTCGGACAACCCGGTGTCCACCAGTTCCTTGACGCTGTCCCAGGTGAATTTCCAGCCCACCCAGCCCACGATCAACGCCACTGCGACCGCCGCCAGCGCATCCAGCCAGATAAAGCCAAGCATGGCACCAATGGTGGAGAACACCACGATGACGGACGAAAACGCATCGGTGCGGCTGTGCCAGGCGTTGGCGACAATCAGGTCAGAACGGATGGCCAGGCCGACCCGCCGAGTGTAATGGTAAATCCATTCTTTGCTGCCCACCGAGATCAGGGCGATTGCCAGCACCGGCCATTCGGGAAGTTCCAGAGATTGCGGGTGCGCCAGGCGGGAAACGTTGTCCCAGGCCAGGATCGCGGCCACCGCAATCAGGGTGCTGCCCAGCAGCATGGTGCCTAAAGTTTCATAGCGCTGATGTCCGTAGGGGTGACACTGGTCGGGGCCCCGCCGTGCGGCTTTCATGATCCCCAAAACCACCAGATCCGAAAACACATCGGAAAAGGAGTGCACGCCATCGACCACCAGAGCCTGGGAATGAAACAGAACGCCTACTATGCACTTGAACAGACCCAGGGCGGCGTCCAGCAACATGCCCACCAGCGTCACCCGGGAAGCCGCCTTCAACTCGGCCGCGTGCTGGGCATCTCTATCGGGAAGTGCGTGGGAGGGAACAACATCCATAGGGGAGCTCCAAGTATCGTCATACCGCTGAACCGGACGGGAATCAAGCCCGGTTGTGTTTATTTATGCACACTCACAGCCACGGCCAATAACCTTAGCACAACTGGGCCCGATAGGGGGTTGTGGCAATGTGAGCATGACAGGTTGTTGATTTAAAGAGATTTTACAGTTGGTCAAAAAATGATCAATTTGTGTTTGGGCGCGGTCTGTAAGGGGTAGCCTTTAGTCCCACGGTATTTTCAACAGACTTATCCACAGATTCCGTGGAAAAGATTGCCAGCCCTTCATCCGACAATCAGTTAGCCATAGCCCGGGATTGGTGAGGGCGTCTGTGGAAAACTTTCGGTATACTCGCCGCACCCATTCGTTACCCTCGATCGACACCAAACCGGCTTCATTGCAAGGAGTTATATAGATGTACGGCCTTATCCGCAACCTGCTATTCCGTCTGCCAGCAGAACGCGCGCACCACGTCGCGCTGTCCGGTCTGGATAAGGCACATAATCTGGGCGTACTGAAGGCATTCACCAAAGAGATAACGCCCCTGCCGGTGACCGTCATGGGGCTGGAGTTTCCCAATCCGGTGGGCCTTGCCGCCGGCTTGGATAAAAACGCGGAGCATGTGGACGCACTGGGTGCGCTGGGATTCGGATTTATTGAAGTGGGTACGGTCACGCCGCTGTCCCAGCCGGGTAATCCACAGCCGCGGATGTTCCGGTTGCCCGAACACGGGGCCATCATCAACCGGATGGGTTTCAACAATGAAGGCCTGGATTACCTGTTGAACAACCTGGCAAGGCAGCGCTACCGGGGCATTTTGGGAATAAACGTCGGTAAAAACAAAGACACGCCGGCGGACCAGGCCGAAGCGGATTACCGCAAGGGTATAGCGGCGGTCTACAGTCGGGCGGACTACATCGCCGTCAATGTGTCCTCGCCCAACACGCCGGGTCTGCGGGATCTGCAGTTTGGCGATTCCTTCCGGCAGTTGTTGGCGGCGATCAAGGAAGAGCAGCGGGTGCAGGCGGAGGCACAGGGAAAATACGTTCCGGTCGCGGTCAAGATTGCGCCGGACATGGATGATGCCGAAATACGTTTTGTGGCCCAGTCCTTGAGAGACGCGGAGATCGACGGGGTAATAGCCACCAACACCACGGTATCCCGCGACGCCGTGGCCGGGCATCGGTTTGCCACGGAGGCGGGCGGACTCAGTGGTGAGCCGGTGCGGCTGCCATCCGTGCGGGTGATTCAGGCGCTTTACGCCGAGCTGGGTGATTCGCTGCCGATTATCGGTGTGGGTGGCATCCATGATGGCGATTCTGCGGCCGAAAAAATACGCGCCGGTGCGCGGCTGGTGCAAGTCTATACCGGGTTTATATACCGGGGGCCGGCCTTGATCGACGAAGCCGTGGCTGCTATCCGGCGTTTGGGAGAGAAGGCCTGAAATAGAACGGGCCCGCTGAGCGGGCCCGTGCGGGGTTACAACCCCGTTGCGCCTTGGCGCAGATGACGGGTCGGGTGGACCCGCTTGAGTATTCGGTCAGATTGTCAGGTTACCGTTTTCTCAGTGAAGGGGGTCTCCTGCGCACCCCGTGAGTTTTATGGAGTCAAGCCCAAGATTCAGAATAAGCGTTGAGGGCAATGTTCACATCAAGACCCTGAGGTAGACATGGTGGCCAGTCGGTGAATCCCCGACACGCCGGTCATACCTTCCCAATTGTCCGTGCGGCCTTCTCGCCATCCGCTGAGCCATTCCTGGCGTACTTCGGGCTGATCCATTGGGCAACTGTCTTTCGACTTGCCAGATCTGCCGGCTAGAAAGCCTCGTTTGAATGCACGGGCGTACATATCTCTTTTCTGTCTCTTCATGCTCTTCCTCACCTGATAGATTCAAAGAACAAGCGTGTGCGCACGCGCCAAGACCCATTATTCCCGCAGATCGGTGCCAAAGCGACGGCAATTACGATCTTGCCAGAGTGGATCAAGGCCATCAGGATCCTTAATCGGGGTGATTCATGCCCCTTACATGACGCGTCACCTACAAGGTAGGACGAATCCACAGCAAAAGTACACTACTAATTTGATATATAAAGCGCAGCGGTTATGCCGATGCGTTACACGGCAGAGTCGGTTATTATAGAGAGGCCGATGCTGAGCACGTTTGCTGCGTGACTTGGTCATTTCAGAACCCCCCGGAGTTAACCTTGTCTAAATATGTCTTTTTTGTAACCTGCCCCAAAGGGGTGGAATATCTTCTGGAAGATGAGCTGCGCAGCCTTGGTATGGAGTTGTTGCGGAATGCACCCGCTGGTGTGTGGGTGCAGGGCGATCTGGAAACCGGTTATCGCGTGTGTCTCTGGTCCCGTCTGGCAAACCGCGTGATTCTGCATCTGGCCGAGGTGGACGCCGCCACCAGCGAATCGCTTTACGAGGGGGTGTATGGCATCGACTGGCTGCAGCATTTGGCGGTGACCGGTCGCTTCAAAGTCACCTTCAGTGGCGAGAGCGAGGTTATCCGCAACACCCAGTATGGCGTTCAGAGGGTCAAAGATGCGGTCGTGGACCGTCTGCGCACCGACGATGGCCAGCGGCCGTCAGTGGATCCCAAAGATCCGGACATCACCGTCTCCGCGCGGCTCCACCGGGGCAAGCTCACCGTGGGGATCGAACTTAGCGGGACCAGTCTGCACCGGCGTGGCTACCGCACCGAAAAAGGCCTGGCCCCGCTGAAAGAGAATCTGGCCGCCGCCCTGCTCATGCGTGCCGGTTGGCCGGAAATTGCCCGGGCTGGTGGTAATTTCATCGACCCGATGTGCGGTTCGGGCACGCTGGTGATCGAAGCGGCAATGATGGCGATGGATCTGGCGCCGGGCCGCTTGCGACAAGGTTTCGGGTTTGAGCGTTGGCGGGGGCACCAGCCGGACCTGTGGCAACGGCTCCGGGAAGAGGCCGACCGCCGGGCCGCCGCCGGGCTGTCTTCCACGCGGGTGTCCATTCAGGGGTTCGATCAGGACCCTGGGGTAATCGCCACCGCATGGCGCAACATCGAGCGGGCCGGACTGGACGGACGGGTGCTGGTGGAGTGCCGGGCGCTGGACCAGTTCATTCTGGACGAAGCCAAAACCGTACAGGGGCTGGTGCTGACCAACCCCCCCTATGGTGAGCGTCTGAGCGAGCGCAAGCTGCTGGCGGGCCTGTATCAGTCTCTCGGTGAGGTGGTCAAGGAACACCTCGCCGGCTGGCGCCTGGGGGTGTTTACCGGGGTGCCCGAATTTGGCCGCTCCATCGGCCTGCGCAGTTACAAGCAGTACAAGTTATTCAACGGCAAGATACCGTCCCAGTTGTTGCTGTTTGCCATCGACAGCGCCAGTGCCATGACACCGCGGGCGCCGACCAATCCGGGCGAAGTGGCCCCCCGGATCGCCAACGAGGCGCGGGCGGCCATGCTTGCCAACCGGTTGAAGAAAAACCTGAGAACCATCGGGCAGTGGGCGAACAAACAGCACATCGAATGCTACCGGCTTTATGATGCCGACATGCCCGAATACGCCTTTGCCATCGATGTCTACCAAGACCGGGTGCACGTGCAGGAATACGCTGCCCCCAAATCCGTCGATGCCCGCGCCGCCCGTGAGCGGTTGGCGGAAGCCATGGCGGTGATTCCCGAAGTGCTGGGAATCGATCTTTCCGGAGTGGTGTGCAAAGAGCGGACCCGGCAAAGCGGCACCCAGCAGTATGAAAAACAAGCCGCCACCGGTGAGTTTTTCGAAGTTCTCGAGCACGGTTGCCGCTTGCGGGTCAACCTGAAGGATTATCTGGATACCGGGCTGTTTCTTGACCACCGTCCGGTGCGCAAATGGATTCAGGAGCAGGCCAAGGGCTTACGCTTCCTCAACCTGTTCTGTTACACCGGCACCGCCACGGTGCACGCGGCCGTGGGCGGGGCGACCCGGTCGCTGAGTCTGGACATGTCGCACACCTATGTGGGCTGGGCGCGCGAGAATCTGGCGTTGAACGGCATTGCCAGCGACCAGCACCGGGTCGAGCAGGCGGATTGCCTGAAATGGCTGGCGGAACAACCGCGGGCGGATGAGCGTTTTGACCTGATCTTCATGGACCCGCCCACCTTCTCCAACTCGGCGCGGATGCAATCCATTCTGGATATTCAGCGTGACCATGGCCGTCTGATCCGTCAGGCGATGGCGCGGCTGACCTCGGAGGGGGTGCTGGTGTTCTCCAACAACTTCCGCCGCTTCAAGCTGGACGCCGATCTCGCCGAGTTGTATCAGGTGGACGACGTCACCGCCGCCACCATCGACCGGGATTTTCAGCGCAACCCCAAAATCCATCAGTGCTGGCACATCCGTCACCCCGTGTAAGGGGCGGGCCGTGGAGCGGGCCTAGCGCCCGCCGGTGAGGCCTTCTTCCTGGGCCAGCATGAGCAGGGCGTAGACGCCGCTCTCCGGCAGCTGGGGGTCGAGGCCATTGCTGAACATGATGTCCCGGCGACGGTCTTCCAGCTCGGCGCGGTCCAGATGCGGCATCAGCTCCTCCACGTGGGCGACCTCAAAGGGACAGTCCAGGGCGACCGCGTCGAAGATCAGGTCCACCAGGATTTCATCCGGATCCAGGCCGTCTGCGTACACCGTACGGTCGGGCAAATCCTCATGGAGTACCTGGGCCAGCTCAATCAGCGGCACGCCCTGTTCGTAGAGGTAATCCAGATCCACGTCGGGCAAGGTTTCGCCATCGGGAATCCAGGCGTCATCCGGGGCGATCACCACGGTTTTCATCTGGCCGTCGTCCAGCGACCAGGCCATCGCGGTCGGGAACAGGGCATCATCTGTTTGGCAGTATTCAATGTCGAGAAAATTCGGGACAGACACGGACAACTCCAGGTGAGGTAAGATCGGACAAGCAGTGCCGGCAGGCCAAAGATCCACCCGCGCCTGCGGGCTTATTCACAGCAGGGCATCATGCCATACTGTAACAGTAATTATCAGCATATTAAGGGCATCATGGAACACCTTGAATTCAACAGGAACCTCCTGTCATTTTTGCAACAGTCACCGACCCCCTGGCACGCCGTCCGGCAGATGAGCCAACAGCTCGACCAGGCCGGTTTCACCGAGCTGGACGAACGGGAGGCGTGGCAGCTCGAAGCGGACACCGGTTACTACGTGGTGCGCAATGGCTCGTCGATGGTGGCTTTCCGTACCGGTCGGGCGAATCCCGTGTCGGCCGGCGTCCGGATGGTCGGCGCCCACTCCGACAGCCCCTGCCTGAAGGTCAAACCCAACCCGGAGTTACGCCGCAAAGGTTATTTTCAGGTCGGTGTAGAAGTCTACGGAGGTGTTCTGCTGAACCCCTGGTTTGATCGGGATCTGTCCCTGGCGGGGCGGGTGACCTACCTGAATGACGCGGGGGAGGTGGTCGACGCTCTGGTGGATTTCGAGCGTCCGATCGCGTTCATCCCCAGTCTGGCCATACATCTGGACAGGGACGCCAACAACAACCGCTCCGTGAATGCACAGACCGATCTGCCCCCGGTGCTGATGCAAGTGGGGGATGAAGACACCACCCGGTTTGATGAGGTGGTGCGCACCCAGCTGATCAAACAGCAGCCAAAAGCCGGTGTCAGTAAAATCCTCGGCTATGAGTTGAATTTTTACGATGTGCAGCCCGGCGCGCTGATTGGTCTGAATGACGAGTTCATTGCGTCGGCGCGGCTGGATAACCTGCTGAGTTGCTACGTGGGCGTGCAGGCTTTGATCGCCGCCAATGGTGAGCAGCCGGCACTGTTTGTCTGCAACGATCACGAAGAAGTGGGCAGTGTGTCGGCGGAAGGCGCCCAGGGGCCATTTTTAAAGTCGGTACTGGATCGATGGTGTGGTGCCGACCATAAAACCCGGGTAATTGCGCGTTCGATGATGGTATCTGCGGATAATGCCCACGGTGTGCACCCCAACTTCATCAGCAAGCACGATGAGAACCACGGTCCCATCATCAACCAGGGCCCGGTTATCAAGGTCAATCACAACCAGCGCTATGCCACCAATAGCCGGTCGGCGTCCTTGTACCGCCACATCAGCGATGAGTTGGGCCTGCCCCATCAGACGTTTGTGGTGCGCAGTGACATGGGGTGCGGCAGCACCATCGGTCCGCTGACCGCAGCCATGCTGGGCATCACCACCCTGGATGTTGGCGTGCCGCAATTCGGTATGCACTCCATCCGTGAGCTGGCTGGTACCCGGGACAGTTACACGCTATACCAAGTTATAACGGCCTTTATGCAGTGGCCGCAGGTTAACTAGCGCAATCTGGTCAAAAAGCGGCCATAAAAAAACCGCTACTTTAGTTAAAAGTAGCGGTTTTCGGAATAGTGGCTCCCCGAGCTGGGCTCGAACCAGCGACAAACGGATTAACAGTCCGGTGCTCTACCAACTGAGCTATCAGGGAACAGCATCAACGTGGCGGGCATATTAATGATTTTGCCGGGCGGGGTCAACCCCCTGAATTGAATGATTAATTATTGCTCAATAAATGCCAGGGACAGACACATATGATTGAGAACACAGCCCACCGATTCAGCTCCGACCCCCATCCTCTGCCCGCCGGTGTGGGTAACAAACTGTACCACTACCGTCCGCCTCGCTGGCTGCGCAACGGCCATGTGCAGTCGGTGTGGCCCACCTTGTTTCGCCGGGTGGCGCTGCTGGCCCCCACCGGAGAAATCATCAGCACTGAAGACGACGACAGTCTGCATCTGGACTGGTACCGGCAGGGCAGTGACCGCCTGGCGGTGCTCTGCCACGGGCTGGAAGGCCACAGCCGCCGGCCCTACGTGCTGGGCCTGGCACGGGCGTTATTGGCATCCGGCTGGGACGTGCTGGCGTGGAACTACCGTTCCTGTGGTGGGGTGATGAACCAGCGCCCGCAGTTTTATCACAGTGGGGCGACGGAGGATCTGCGCACCGTGGTCGCCCACGGGTTGCAGGGCGGCTACCGCTCGCTGGCGCTGTCCGGATTCAGTATGGGGGGCAATCTGGCGCTCCTGTATCTGGCGGAGGAGTCGGTGGCTAGCACGCTCGACCCCCGGATTTGTGGGGCCGTCACTTTTTCGGTGCCCTGCGATCTCGCCGGCAGTGCCGACATGCTGGCGCGCCCCAGTTGTCGTATTTACATGCAACGCTTCCTGCGGGAATTGCATTCCAAAATGACCGAAAAGGCACGGCAGTTCCCCGGCACCATCAGTGTCGACGGCTTTGCCGACATCAAAACGTTTCACGAGTTCGACGACCGCTACACCGCACCCTTGCACGGATTTGCCAGCGCGCGGGATTACTGGGCGCAATGCTCGGCGCTGGGCCGCCTGAAAGACATACGGGTCCCGGCCTTGATGCTGAATGCCGAAGACGATCCGTTTCTGTCACCGCGCTGTTTTCCACAGTCCCGCGAGATTCTGGGGCCCTGGGTCACCCTCGAGGCACCTCGCTGGGGTGGCCATGTGGGCTTTGTCGAACGCTCGCGGGATGGATACTACTGGTCCGAGCGCCGCGCTACCGCGTTTATGGATTCCCTGGCCACCCGCTGACCCCAAACCCCGCACCCTGCGGCGCTAGCGCTAGCGGGCCATGCTCACCGGTTGGCCGGTTGCCGCCGACTCCACTTCATCCGCCAGCATCTCGGCGGTGATGGCCGACAGGGTCCAGCCCAGGTGACCATGGCCGGTGTTATAGAATACCGTGGGCAGCCGCCCGGGTCCGACGCGCGGCATCATGTTGGGCAACATGGGTCGCAGGCCCGCCCAGGGGATGACCCGCCGGGTACTGACACCGGGGAAACATTGCTCGACCCAGCGGGTGAGCGGGCGAATCCGGTCATCCCGGATGTTGCGATTGTAGCCGTTGAATTCCGCCGTGCCCGCTACCCGGAAACGGGTGTCGCCCAGCCGGCTGGTCACCAGTTTGGTGGCGTCGTCCAGCAGACTGACGGTCGGGGCCGCTTGCTGTGAGGCTTCGTCTTCCAGTTCAACGGTAATGGAATAACCCTTGACCGGATAAATGTTGACCCGGTCCCCCAATTTTGCGGCCAGTGCGCGGCTGCCCACACCCGCACAAATCACGACCCCGTCGTAAGTTTCGCGGGTCTGTTGTTCGCCGTCAAAGGAGGTTACCCAGGCGTGGGACTGATCCGCATTCAGTTCGGTGACCGTGTGTCCATAGCAGGTCTTGACCCCGAGGCGCAGGATGGCTTCCGCCAGTCCGTTGGTGAATTTGTGGATATCACCGGTGGAATCGCTCTCGGTGTAGAAACCGCCGTAATAACTGCCCGCCAGGGTGGGTTCGATCGCACGCATTTCATCGGGGGTGACCGCCCGGCGCTCCAGGCCTCCTGCAGCCAGCAATTTCGACACATTCGCCGCGTGGTCGAAGTCGGCCTTGTTTCGATAGATATGCAGAATGCCCCGCTTTTTGAGGTCGAAATCAATATCTTCCTGTTGTGCCCATTCAAACAGGTAGTCACGGGCGGCAATCGCCAGGCGGGCCGTTTCGGTGGTGTTTTGTTCGTACTGGGAGATCGCGGCAATGAATTCGGCAAACCAGCTTAACTTGTGCCAGGAGGGCTTGGGGTTCACCAGCAGTGGGGCGTCATTGCGAAGCATCCACTTCATGCCCTTCATGATGGTCTGCCAGTTGTTCCAGACCTCGGCATTGGAGGCCGACAACTGACCACCGTTGGCGAAGGAGGTTTCCATCGCGGCGTAACGGTGCTTTTCGTACACGGTAACATCCAGGCCACGTTTGGCCAGAGTATAAGCGGTGGTGATACCGGTAATACCACCGCCAATTACTGCAACTCGCTTCATAACGCGCTCCAAGGGGCGTTCAGGGTTACCTTTCTGCACCGGATGTGGCAGAAAGCACCCCTTCCGTCCCTGGACCTGAGAGATTCACGTACCGTGGCAACGCCAGCGGCCGCTTGCTCCTTCGGTGTGTCGACTAACGCGGCGTCGACAGCTCTCCGGAAGTCATCGTGTTAGCGGTCCTTTTGCCTGAGAGTTTCCGGGGCAGTTGCTCCGTCGGCGCCGGTTGCACAAAAGTGGAACTCGGTCTCTCCCGCAAACACGTCGGATCTGCACTTATTGCAATCCTGCTTCGCAAGATACCAAATACCGCGCGTTGTACAACCGTTAACTGACAGAAGTGCGTGCCAATTACGGTCGCGCCAGGGTTCAGGCCAGCGCCCCCGCAACCTGCCGAGTCACCCATGCAGCCGGTACCGACGCCGGCCACCCTGTGCCCCCCGAACCAAACCACGTCGCCCGTTCGGGACTGCTGGTCCGGGCGGCACAGCCCCCGGGGCGGTAACTTCCTGTCTTCGCAGGACGGGGGCGGTCGGCGGATAAGCACAAATTTGGCTGTGTGGATGGGCTTCTGCCGTGTTTGCCGGTAGGGTGGCGTAAGCTATTGAATGTTGCAGCCAGCCATCAGAGTCGTGGCAGTGTGGATCGTCTGGACGGGAAATCTCGATGGAGTTAGTGGTCTTTATACTGGCAGTCACACTGGTAAGCGTGGGGGCCTTTTGGTTGCTGGGCACGCTGTATGGGTTGATCCATCGGCCAGCGGTTTACTTTCCGGTTTCATTGGCGGGCAAAATGGCCACGGCCGCGGTGCTGGGTGCCTGGTTTTTCGGTATTGGCGGTATTATTCTGGGTACGCTGATTTTTAATGCCGAAATGAAGAAACGGCAGGATTACCGGCGCTGGCCAACAATAATCGCCGGTGCCACTGTAACCACCATTTGCACTGTGATTATTTATCTTGCCGTCTTGTTTCTGGCCTGGGGGATTTTCAATTGATGAATTCTCCGGATACTCCGGCCATGGGATGTGACGTGGAACCATTGGGATGCCACCCCTGCCGGGTGTGCGGACCGCAAACCTGCGAGTCGTAGAATCATGCAAGCGAAACAAGTAATGGTTATTACTGGCGCAAGTCGCGGTATTGGTGCTGCGACAGCCCGCCTGGCCGGCGCGCGGGGGTACGCGGTGTGTGTGAACTACCGCAAAAACCGCCAAGCCGCCGAGTCCGTTGTGGAGGACATCAGAAACAAGGGCGGACAGGCCATTGCGGTGGCGGCGGATGTGGCGGTGGCGGCGGAGGTCACGCGTCTGTTTGAGGCGGTCGATGCCCAGCTGGGGCGGGTCTCCGCGCTGGTCAACAACGCCGGTATCCTGGAACAACAAAGGCGCGTTGAAGAGGTCGACGCCGCCCGGCTCGCGCGTATTTTTGCAACCAATGTCATCGGCTCTTTCCTGTGCGCGCGGGAGGCGGTGAAGCGCATGTCCTCCAAACACGGCGGGGCTGGCGGTGCGATCGTCAATGTGTCGTCCGCCGCATCCCGGCTCGGGGCGGCGGGGGAATACGTGGATTACGCCGCCTCCAAGGGGGCCATCGATACGTTCACCACCGGTTTGTCCGCCGAGGTGGCTGCAGAAGGGATTCGGGTCAACGCGGTACGGCCCGCTTTTATCTACACCGAGATGCACGCCAGCGGCGGCGAACCCGGCCGGGTGGACCGCATCAAGGGTTCATTACCCATGCAGCGCGGCGGGCATCCGGAGGAAGTGGCCCATGCGATCCTGTGGCTGCTGTCGGATGAGGCGTCCTACACAACCGGCAGCTTTATTGATCTGGCGGGTGGAAAATAACCGCTGGGAGAGAGCCTCAGGAGGCAAGTCCTGTGGGAGTTGGCGGGCGAGGGGTGAAGACCAGCCCGCAGGCCGTCAGATCGGTCATCAGGTTGCGATTCAGTGCCTCGACAATACGCTCCAGAATGTATTGCTCCGGCGCCTGAAAAACCCCGTCGGCGTATCCGATGGCGGCGCTGATCTGAATAATCAGTTCGCCCAGTTTTTCCTTACCCCGTAACTGTTGCAGGGTTTTCATCGCGGCGGCTTCGACTTCCGCCCGGTCGCCTTCACGCCATTCGTCGACCAGATTCATCATGTCATCCATGCCCCGTTCAATGGAAAAATCGAGCATGGCGTATTCGGCCATTTTGGCCAGCGCGCTGCGGAACACATCCCGTTCGCTGTCATCCAGCAAACCATCGGCCATGGCGATCGCCGCTGCCGCGACCGCCAGTGCCTGCTTCAAGGCCCCGCGTTCCAGCTTGCCGGCTTCCACTTTGAGCTCATGCTTGTAGCGGGCGATGAAGCGGGTCACCCGCTGGATGGGGGTGTGGTAGCGGTTGTTGCGGAACCAGTGGGGCACCAAGGCACCGATCAGCAGGGCCGCGACTGTGCCCTGGGCCATGTAGTGCAGCAAATCGTCCAGGTTTTTCTTCTGGAATTCCGGCGCCTTGGTACCTTCGAACGGGTAAAAGCCGTGCATGGCGGCGTATGCTACGTAAGTCGCCACCAATATGATGAGCCCCATGGCGGCGGTATCTGCCAGGCGTTTGCGTTTGCTTGAGGCGCCCCACCAGTCGCAATCACAGACCCAGGCGACACCAAAACCCACCGCAAACGACACCACCAGATAGGGATAGGACCAGGACAGATCCACCAGCAACCGGTCAAAGCTGACCTCGTAGCCGACCCCTTCAAAGGTGTAACGGGTGAACCGCAGTGCCGAAATAATCATCAGACTGGCGCCCGCAGCAATCAGCCCGGAGGAAGCATAGCCCAGCCAGGGCCGGTTGTGTGTGGCTTCAATGTCGGCAAATCGCCAATGGTCTTTCGGGTAGATGCCCACAAACGCGGACACACCGTAATTGGCACCCATTAAAAACGCGAAGAATATGATTTCTCCGATCATGCGGGAGCTGACACCGCCTTCGAGGCTGTAACGAACAAAGGAGAGCGTCATGAACGACAGCATGATCAGGCTCATTAATTTCACCAGTTGCGCCGCACTGAGGTTTTCTTCGTCGTCGCTCACCAGTTCGAAGCCGAACATTTCAATGGCCCGGCGTCTGGCGGTGTTGCCGGTTTCGGCGCTGAGCACGGCGTGGGCCATCAACCGACAGATTTTTATAAACAGATCGCGACCGTCACTCACCAGGGTTTCACGTAAATCCTGTTCGATACGCTGCAGTTGCCCGCCCATTTCGTCGACCCTGCGGTAGTACGCCGACACCCGGGCACTCATGGTGGCAAACTGCATTTTCAGGGTTTCATACTCACTCTCGCGCGACTGGATAAAACGTTGGTAGCGGACATCGTGGGCCGTGTGCCATTGCTTGATTTCCAGCATCAACGAACAGGCCGTGGCCCAGGCAAACGCCGGGGACGCGTGGTCGTCGAAACTCTCCTTGTTGATATGAATGTCGTAATACTTGGCTTCCCGCTCGAGCTGATCGTACTTGGTGGGGAAAATGTGGTAGGGCGCCCGATACATGCGATGGGCCAGCTTCACCGCGTGACCGGGAATCTCGGCCAGATCCCAAAATACCTGCAGCAGCCGTTGGTCGGCTTTTTTCAACATGGGGAAATTGGGCAGCAGGGCGGTAAAAATGAGCGCCGTCGTGATGGGGCTGCGAAACAGATCCCGTCCGTCCGACTCGGTGTTGGCGGCGTCTCCCATAAGCACCAGCACCTTCTCCAGCACTTCGGGTGACACCCAGGCCACCACCGTCACCATCCAGTAAATAGCCAGTAAGGTGGCCGCGTACAGGCCGAAACAGGCCACAAAACGCAGCCGGGTAGTGGAGCTGCGATTGGAGTCGGGCGTGTTGAAGCGACCATAAGCGTGGAAGGCAACGAAGATCGCGCCAATGGCAAACTCGAACGCCTTGGAAGCAATGAAATCTTCCATAGCCGGGTCCCCTGTCCCCTATGTCCTAAAGATAGTTCTCCGGTATGAGTTATTCCAGAGGAACCCGCGTCCCGGCCGGGTTTTCGGCGCCAGGATGTTGCGCTGGACAATGTGGGTGAGTCTGTCGAAAAAACTTACAGGTCGCCCCACGATGGTGACCAAACACAATGCCTACATCCATGAATTTGAAGAGTTAATCGTTTTTGGCGCGGGTTATGCAAGAACTGCTCCCGATGCGGTTGTGCTTGCCTCACTGGCTGGCTTAAACGGAATCAGGCGGTTGGATTTACATGGATTGAATAGCCCCGACCGGGGCTGGCGGGGAGAGGTAAGATGAAAGAGCTATCAAAGATGGTGGTATTTGTGACGGCTTTGGGATGGGCTGGTTTTGCATCGGCCTTTTTTATCGGCGCGACGGATGTGGGCGGCGCAGACCCGCTGGTGGGGGAAACCGATAACCTGAGTTCTTTGGGGGCTTGTGGTCCCGGTGGCAGCCCTGCCGCCGAGCTGTGTTGGATCAACAATTTTCTGGGTGATCTCGGTGAGAGTCCGGCAACCTATGACTCAAGTGAGAAGGTCGAGCCGCTGTTTTACAATTTGGTGGATGGCAGCTCGACGGTGATCGCCTTTGGGTTGGCGAGGCCGAGCGAGTATTTTTTGATTAAAAAGGCCGGTTGGTGGGGGTTGTTTGAAAACGTGGCTGATGCCGACTGGGCGGTCATTGATACTGCGCTGATTTCGCCGGGGTTTAACCTGCCGAGCGACGACTTTGAGATCAGCCACATTGCACCCATCGGGCGTGACGTGACCGTCTCAGTGCCAGAACCGGGTACTTTGGCCCTGCTGGGATTGGGGCTCGTTGGGTTAGGGTTGAGACGTCGATTCGCAACCATCTGACATGCCCGATAACTGTGAACGAAACCCGGCGAATGGCCGGGTTTTTTAACCGCGGCCGGGTGTTTTTCCCCTCCAATGATCGAGTACCCGTCTGGGCAGGGCGAAAGAGGTGCAGGCTGTCATTGGCGCTCGATTGGGGGCTGGCAGGTCAGTGACAAGTCTTTGTTCAGCCGGTAGGTGTCGAAATCCCGCGCCAGAAAAAGTTGCCCCCGATAGTGGTCGCGCGCTTCGTCGGCCAGTTGATTAATGTGGTAGGGCCCGCCCGGCGCAGCCTGATAACGGGAACTGAAATGAGTCAGTACCAAGTGGGGTAACCGGGCCTGTTGGGCAAACCGGGCGACCTGTCGGGCAGAACTGTGTTGTGGCCAGGGCCCCACCTTGTCGGCCACCTCCTGGGTGTAGGTGGCTTCGTGGACCAGCACATGACAGCCATCGGCAGCGTCGGCCAGCAGATCGGGGTTGTCATTGTCCCCTGCGACAATCAGGCGGCGGGCAACCCGGGAAATCCGGGTGTATTGGTCACTGGTGAGCACACGGCCATCCTCCAGACTGACGTCATGACCTTTCTGCAATGCGCCCCAGCTGGGCCCGGGTTCGACCCCGTCGAGCTGCAATTTGCGGTGCAGCAATTGCCGCTCCAGATTCCGTTCCGTAAACACATAGGCCCGGCAGGGTACCCGGTGGGAAAGGGCCACATTGGACACTGTGACGAACTGATCCTGCCAGAAAAAGTCCGGTGTTTCCGAATCGATGAAGTTCAGGGTATAGCTGAGGGTGGAGTCACTGTTGTCCAGTGTGGTGCGGATAAAACGATGGGTCTGCACAGGCGCGATCACATCCAGGGGCTCGGTGCGACCGAGCATGGAAGCGCTGGTGAGCAGGCCCGGCAGGCCGAAGGTGTGGTCCCCGTGGATGTGCGTTATGAAGATGGCCCGCAACTGCATGACCGAGTAGTGGGAGCGCAGCAACTGGTGTTGGGTGCCTTCGCCGCAGTCTACCAGGTACCAGGGTTTGCGTCCGCCGGGGGCCAGGGCCAGGGCGGTTACGTTGCGCGCCCGGGTCGGCGTGCCGGCAGAGGTACCCAGAAATGTGAATTCCATGCTTTCTCCATCGGGTTGACTGTAACTCGAGCTTGAAACATAAACCTTTTCCGAATTTTACGCAGCAATGGCGTATATTGGTCAGCATGATCAGCCCATTTAATCAGGAGTCACCCATGATGCTGCTACAGGAAGAATCCATCAACGTACTTGGCGAACCGCTGGAAAACTGCAGTAATGACCCGGTGACCGGATTTTTCCGCGATGGCTGCTGCAATACCGGCGCTCAGGACCTGGGCAGCCATACCGTCTGTGTGGTAACCACTGAAGAGTTTCTGACGTTTTCACGGGAGCAGGGCAATGATCTGAGCACGCCCCGCCCCGAATTCGGGTTTCCCGGTTTGAAGGCCGGAGATAGCTGGTGTCTGTGCGCGGCCCGCTGGCAGGAAGCGCTGCAGGCGGGCGCCGCTCCCCGGGTCCGGCTACAAGCCACCCATCGGGCGGCACTGGAAGTTTGCAGTCTGGAGGAACTGAAACGGTATTCGGTGGACCTGAACTAACTGGCAGGCAAGCGCAATGAAAAAACTCATCACCATTTCCCTCGGCGTTCTGATCGGCGCGTGTTCATTGCCGCAACAGACGGTGAATGTAATCGATGTGGATTCCGTGGTGGTGGGCGAAAAGCCGGGAGGTTATCCGAAAGTCTATATCAAGGCCTTGCCTGACCGCTTGGGCTTTTGCATAAAAGTGACCGACGACTGGGCGCCGCAGGTTTATCAAGGTCAAACCTATTGGGTCAGGGACCAAACGGTAGAAAGTG
>NZ_MEIY01000001.1:2792097-2847495 GCF_001752365.1 Marinobacter sp. X15-166B
TATCCCCTGTGTGCCTTGCCCGCTGGATTACACGGAGTGGCCCGGCCAGACGCCTCTGGAAGGGGATTAGCAGCCGTCAGTCCGGTAATCCGGATGACTATGGCAGGAGCGTGTTACCGCTCAGAGCATTGAAAGGATACCCAATGAAAAAGATGCGTATTGATATCGTTTCCGACATTGCATGCCCTTGGTGCGCCATTGGCTACGCCCGTCTGGAGCGGGCCATGGCGCAGTTGGCAGCGACCTATGAATTCAGCGTGCAATGGCATGCATTTGAACTCAATCCGGATCACCGCGGTGCGGGGGAGCCGATACTGCCGGCGCTGGCGCGCAAGTATGGCCGTAGTGAGGCCGAGATGCGCGCTAACCAGAACCAGATGATGGCGATCGCGGGGGAGCTTGGCCTTAACTTCGACAAGCTCCAGGAACGACTTACCTGCAATACCTTCGATGCCCACCGGCTGGTCAAATGGGCCGGCGAGCAGGGTCGGCAGACGGAGATGAAGCAAGCGCTGTTTGAGGCCTATTTTGGGCGCGCGGAAAACGTCGCCGATCACGATCTGCTCGCCAACTGCGCTGTCACGCTGGGGCTGGATGCGGCAGAGGCCAGGGCAATGCTGGCCACGGACCGGTACGCGGAGGCCGTACGGCAAGACCAGGCCACCTACCGGAAGGCCGGTATCACCGCCGTGCCGGCGTTTATTATCAACGACCAATACCTGATCTCCGGAGCCCAGGAGCCCGGGACGCTGGTAACAACCCTGCAGGAGATTGGCGCCCAAACTGCCTGAGGTACGTCCGGACACCCACATCGTAACGCAAGGAGCTTCTTACATGACGGAACCCAAGCCGGCCGTCGGCCTCGCAGCAGAGCAGCTGCACAACATCGAGACCCATTTGAACAAACGCTACATCCAGCCGGGAAAACTGCCCGGTGCGCTGACTCTGGTGGCCCGGCGCGGGCAAATTGCCTATGTCCATGCTCAGGGATTGATGGATGTGGAGCGCAACAAACCGGTACGCCGGGATACGCTTTTCCGCATCTACTCCATGACCAAACCGGTCACGTCCATTGCCATGATGCAGTTGTACGAACAAGGCCGGTTTTTGCTGGATGATCCGGTGCACAAGTACATACCGGCGTGGCAAAACCTGCGGGTCTACCAGAGCGGTGTCTATCCCGACTTTGTGACCACGCCGGTCGCGCGCCCCATGACCATTCGAGACCTGCTCACCCACATGTCCGGTCTGACCTACGGTTTCATGCACCGCACCAACGTAGACGCCGCTTATCGGGAATTACAACTGGATGGCAGCCGCACGCTGACTCTGGACACCTTGGTCAGTCAGCTGGCGGATCTGCCTCTGGAATTTTCTCCGGGTAGCGCCTGGAACTATTCCGTCAGTACCGATGTGCTGGGGTATCTGGTGCAGTTGCTGGCGGATCAGCCCTTTGATGACTACTTGCGCCAGCACATTTTCGAACCTTTGCAGATGCACGACACCGGCTTTCGGGTCAGTGACCAGCAGCTGGACCGCTTCGCTGCCTGCTACCAGTACCAGCGCGGCGACCGGTTCACATTGCAGGACGACCCCGAGACTTCGCCCTTCCGGCACGCGGGCAGTTTTCTGTCCGGCGGTGGCGGGCTGGTTTCCACCATCGACGATTATTTCCATTTTGCGCAGGCATTGTGTCAGGGGGGAAGCTTTCAAGGGCGGCGAATCATCGGTCGCAAGACGCTGGAGTTCATGCGGCGCAACCACCTCCCCGACAATCAGGATCTGCCGGGTCTGGCCATCGGCTCGTTCAGCGAGACTCCCTACGCCGGGAGTGGCTTCGGACTGGGCTTTTCCGTCAAGACCGACGTGGCCAGATCCCAGGTGAACGGGTCGGTGGGCGAGTACGGCTGGGGTGGGCTGGCGAGTACCAGCTTTTACATCGACCCGGTGGAAGAACTGGTGATGATCTTCATGACCCAGCTGATACCGTCGTCGACCTATCCGCTCCGCCAGGAATTGCGGGCCATTATCAACGGCGCTTTATTATAAGACACCGGACGGCTCCGGCGGCGGCCGCCTCAGGAGTCCGCCACCGGTTCATGCTCGCGGCAGATAAGCTGGACCTCCGGGGCGGACAGTGACTCCCCGGTTAATTGACAAAGATAGCGGCCCTCGCCGAGTTTCCGGTTGTGGCGACAACTGTGGCATTGACCGAACATGCGGTGTTGATGAAGCGCTTGCACCTGGCGCAGCAGGGACGTCAGCTGGGTGACCAGGGCCTCCGGTTCCCCGGGGGGCGCGTGGTTGCAGTAGTCCGCCAACAGGGGCGAGGGGGTCAGTGACTCGACCAGTTCGCGCCCCATCGCTGTTGTCTGCAGGCGGGTTATGCGTTTGTCCTCGGTGTCCTGGCTTTTGGTCACCAACCCTCTGTTTTCCAGAACCTTGATGGACTGTGACACGGTGCCTTTGGTTAACCCCAGATACTCGGCGACGGCCTTGGGGGTATTGGAATAACGGTTGCAGAGCGACAGATACTGCAGCGCTTCAAACTGCACCGGCTGCAGCCCGAGCCGGTTGAGGCGGGCGCGGTTTTCACTGTGCAGTAAACTGCTGAGGCGTTCCAGTAACTGCTGGAGTTGTCGTGCGTTCATCGCTAAATAGTATCGAATCGATACCGCCTTGACAATGGGTGGGTGGCGTGCAACAGTTAGTGTCGAGCCGATACCAACTGGAGGGCGCACCATGAACACCGTTCGAGCGATGACTGCAACACTGTTCAGCCTGGGGATCACCGGGGCAACACTGATGGGTACGACGCAAGCGGATGAGGGGCACGAGGGTGGGCTTGCGTCCGCCAGCGGCGGGGTGGCCATCAGCAGTTTCGACATTGTGCATACGCGCATCAGCACCGAGGGCAACAGCGCGGTGTTTCGTATGGAAGTATCCGCCCAGGCAGGGCAAAGCAAGCCCACCGCCACCGGTCAGCTGGCGGGCAGCGACGTGTTTTCTTACGTATGGCCGACTACCCTTGATAGTTACCAGGTGGGGTTCGAGCGTGAGGCCGGTATTCTGGCCCTGGCGGTCACCGCCCATCCGGATTTCGACGATACTCCGCTGTTCGATGAAAACGGCGATGGCGACACCGGCAACGACGGTAATGTCTGGCACAGCCATTGGGTGGTGTTACAGCCGAACGAAGCGTGTGGCGAGGGGGCACTGGGGGTGGTGGACATCGCCGAGGGCGAGCAGCCACGTTTGCCAAGCACCTGGCCGGGGCTGCCGATTCTGCTGGACAGTCCGGGGTGGCAGCCGATTTTCACGGAGCAGAGTGTCGAGGTCCGGGTCGCCTTTGCTGACATCGAGGCAGTGAACCAGGGCATGTTCGACGGCGTCACCGCCGGGTTGAGAGTGAACGAAAGCGCGCACGCCCCGCTGTTGTGCGTGGTGGACGTGATGGATGTGGCCTCTGGCGATTTGAGTTTACCGGGCCGGGTCAACCATTGAACAACGCCGTGTCGCTTGGCGGCACCCCCGCAACAGGAGGGCGCAGGCATGATCCGCAATGGGGTGATGGCACCGGAATTAACGGTAGCGGGCTGGTTGAACACCCCCGGGGAGCTATCGCTGCAGGGGTTGCGGGGCCGGGTAGTGGTGCTGCATGCCTTCCAGATGCTGTGTCCGGGGTGTGTGTCCCACGGCTTGCCCCAGGCCGTCGCCATCCATGAGTTGTACCCCCGTGATCAGGTGCAGGTGATCGGCCTGCACACGGTGTTTGAGCACCATCAGGTGATGACGGCCGACGCGCTCAAGGTGTTTGCCCATGAGTATCGGCTGCCATTCCCGATTGCGATTGATTTGCCAGCCGCTACCGGGCCCATTCCGGTGATGATGCAGAAATTGAATCTGCGCGGCACTCCGTCACTGGTGCTGATCGACAAAGCCGGCACCATCCGCTTTACCCATTTGGGCCCCGTGGGGGATATGCAAGTGGGCAACATGATTGGACAGTTGTTAATGGAGGGCAGTGGCTAGAGGCCACACGGGCGGTGGTTTGGCTTTGCCCCCGATTTAGCGATCGTGCACCAATGGAGCACTCGCAGCATGCCCGCGTTATTGGCAAAGCTTTTTGAATAAAGCACTGCCGCGATCAACTGGTTCAGTCTTGTAAGGAGGAATGGGCTGTCCAGCATCATCCAGTTCGAGCTGTTCAGCTTGCGTACAGTTTAACAGAAAGAATTTGTTGTCTAACCGGTCTATATAATCATGATAAAACTCATAACGAATATATTGAACCAGCCGCTCACTGTCCTGTTGGTAGGTTTTAAATTCTCCATCTATAAATTCAAAATAATTGATTGCGGGGATTACGTAACTCCATGGCTGAAAAAAATTGCTGGTGCGCTCTGTGGTTAACACCGTCGCTTTCTGTGGGAGTTGCCCAACCCTGAAATCAAACCAGGTATAATTGTAGTAGGCTAAATAACCTAGCATCCCTATGCCCGCAGCCACAGGAATAACCCACTTAGGCAGAAGATTACGGCTTAGTTTTCTGAACAGAAACGCAAATGCACCTAAAACGAGGCCTGAAATAAAAACTGCAACCAGGTGCCAAATCATTATTTTCACTCTCTAAACAGGAGCGGGCCTCTTTTAAGAGGCCCGCTCATTTTAAGACAACTCTACTGGTAGCGCCGGGTGAACTGCCGGCACCTACGGGTAACGTACTCGCTGAACCATTCTCTGCAATTCTGCAGATGGCTCACTCGTTGCGTAGGATACCCCGATAGCAACCGTAAAGTTAATAAAGGCTCCAATGCAACCGACTGATAGTGGCGAGATGCCTAAGATCCAGAATTCTGGTGAATTCGGGAACGTATTGGTACCCGGTATAAAGAACCATCCCAGGTAGCTGAAGATGTAGGTAAGAGTGAATCCTGCACCGGCGACCATGCCTGCTACCGCACCCGTGGCGTTAATGCGCTTGAAGAAAATGCCCATCAGTAAGACCGGGAAAATCGACGAAGCTGCCATGCCAAACGCCAGGGCGACCGTTTGTGCAGCAAAACCAGGCGGATTAATACCCAGCCAGGTTGCTATGAGAATGGCGCCGACCATTGAAATCCGAGCTGCCAACATCTCTTTTTTATCAGAAATATTTGGGAACAACGTATTTTTGATTAAATCATGACTCACCGCCGACGAGATTGCCAACAGCAGTCCCGACGCCGTCGAGAGTGCCGAAGCGATACCACCGGCAGCAATCAGGCCGATGATCCACTTAGGCATGTTGGCAATTTCAGGCAAGGCCAGCACCAGAATATCATTATTGACCGTAAGCTCGTTACCCTCCCAGCCGCGCTCAGCAGCTACAGTGTCATTAAATTCTGCGTTCTGGTCATTGTAAAACTGGATGCGGCCATCGTTGTTTTTATCCTCAAATTTCAATAAGCCTGTCTGCTCCCAGGTCCTGAACCAATCGGGAAGATTTTCATAAGCAACCGACTCGGCTTCAGTACCTTGCGGATAAATGGTTTCGACGAGGTTCAAGCGCGCCATCGCGGCCAAGGGGGGGGCCGTGGTATAGAAAAGGGCGATAAACACCAACGCCCAACCGGCCGACCAACGCGCATCCGCTACTTTAGGAACGGTGAAAAAGCGAATTATGACGTGGGGCAGGCCCGCGGTACCGACCATTAAGGTCAAGGTAAACAGGAACATATTCCACTTGTTGGACACATCAGCGGTGTAGTCCCGAAACCCGAGTTCACGAACCACCTCGTTCAGTTTATGCAACAGCGGCGTACCCGAGTTTACGTGATTACCCACAAAGCCCGACTGCGGGAAGAAGTTGCCAGTCATCTGCAGTGACAAATAAATCGCGGGAATGGTGAACGCGAGAATGAGAACGATGTACTGAGCAACCTGCGTGTAGGTGACGCCTTTCATGCCACCCAACACCGCGTAGAAAAATACGATGACAGCTGAAATGACCAGCCCCATGGTGCTGCTTACTTCCAGGAAGCGAGCAAAGGCCACACCCGCACCCGTCATCTGGCCGATTACGTAAGTCAGTGAGATAACAATCAACATTACCACTGCCACCAGGCGCGCTGCTCGACTGTCATATCGTGAACCGACAAAATCCGGTACCGTGTATTTACCAAAGCGACGCAGGTAAGGGGCGAGGAGCGTCGCAAGCAACACATAGCCACCGGTCCATCCCATGATAAAGGCCGAGTTGACGTAGCCCACCGAAATAAGACCGGCAACCGATATAAAGGAGGCGGCAGATAACCAGTCTGCTGCGGTCGCCATACCGTTGAATACCGGTTTCACTTCACCGCCAGCAATATAGAACTCCCTGGTAGTCTTGGCGCGGGCCCAAATGGCAATTTTGGTATAAATCAAAAATGAACCGGCCACGAATATCAGGTTAATGGCAAATTGACTCATGGTTAATCCTCTAGGCCGTATTCTTTATCAAGCTTGTTCATCTTGTATCCATAGAAAAAGATCAAGCTCAAGAAAGTGAAAATTGCGCCTTGTTGAGCGAACCAGAAGCCCAGGTCTGCGCCGCCAATGCTGATGCCCATTAAATAAGGTCTCAATAACAAGCCAAAACCATATGAGACCGTCGCCCAAATGATCAGGATGCCTGTAATCAGGCGCAGGTTGGCCGCCCAATATTCATGGTCTCTTTGCGTCAGTTCGTTTTGCTTTTGTTTGTCCACCACGTTAACTCTCCGCTTTGTTTTTGTTAAGAGATAAGCAGTTTCGGTCCCTTAGGAAAAATCCCTGGCATCCATTCTGACCGGTAAGCGAAAGGGTAAGTCATGAAGCTACGTGCCCGGCTTAACATTACCCAATATTGCGATTGGTGGAATTCCAATGTCCACCAGGCCCTTGTGTCTTTGCCCGATGACGTCGGCGTTACCTTCGACCAGCGTTGGTGGGGCGCCTGCTGTCAGTGCGGGAACAAAGATTGTCTTAGCTAGGTTGGGTGTTATTACCAAGCGCAATGTAAGCAGATGTGATTGGCAAAGCAAAAAAAGTTCTTATTATAAGCTTTTTCATGTTTTCAACCTTTTTGGATCGTTTTTTTTGGTTTTGTTAATTAAAAATCCAATCTTGCTTAATCGCTAAGCAATGGTGTTTTGTATGGCGATTTCTTCCGTGAAAACTTGTTAAAGGTCATATAAATAATTTGCGCTGCTCTTGTCCGGATGTTGACCACAGCAAAACTTACCTAGTTTGCTAGGGATAAGAAATGTTAATTATGTTTACCCTGATGCAAAAATATTTGCAGGGCTGGGGCGTGGCAAAAACGCCCCGATTTCAAGATCGACGCAGGTCATCCCCTGGGCGCCAGAATGCCGGTCAATTCCAGATGGGGCCCACTCAGCACCCCCGGCAGTCGCTTGACGCTGACAACCGTGGCACTGGCCGGTGAGAGCGTAACCGCGGTCCAGGTTGGCACACCCCCTTGAGGTCGCGTTTCGACGGGACGTTGAGCCATGGAGCTTACCGGGGTCCGTCTCAGGGTATCGACCGACTGGTCTGCAATGCAAAAACAACGACCGGTGGCGGTTGCTGACTGCGTTCAGTATCCTGCTGATGTGGCTGTAATTTATTCCGCCGATTCATACATTACTCGGCGAAAGTCAGCGGTTATCCTGCTCCTCCTTACGCCGGTGTATGAATCTATTATCACTCGAAACCTTATGTGAAGACTGAAAGATGCCCAATAAAAACAAGCTTCGGTTGGTTAACTGGAATGATATTAAATACTTCATCGCCTTGGCGCGCCATCAGCGCCTGTCAAAGGCGGCTGCAATACTGGGGACGACCCATGTTACTGTTTCAAATCGCTTGTTGAATATCGAAAGATCGCTGGGGTTCAAGCTCTTCACACAAAATGAAAAAGGTTTCAAACTCACCAAACAGGGAATCACGTTTTTTCGTTATGCCAAAGAAATTGAGCATCTGTTAGCCCTTGGATTAGAAGAAACGGCAGGGGACACTAATTTAAGGCAAAAAGTACGGGTGGGGGTCACGGAAGAAATCGGTGACACGTTTCTTGCGCGCCGCCTCACCGCCTGGTTGGCCGATAAAAACCTCGATGTCGATTATATATCACTGCCCAAAACAACCACGGTGACCAGCCGTAAGGCGGATATAAGTATTACCCTGGAGGAGCCCCATGGTGAGCATGTCATCAAGAAGTTACTGACGAGCTACATTCTTGGTGTTTATGCCAGCAGGAAATACCTGACAAAGTGTGGGGAGATAGATCGGTATGAAGCGCTGGAGGATCACCGTTGGATTGGGTATATAGATGAAGAGTTGTTCTCTGATGAACTCAAATACCATCATGAGATATCGAATAACTTGAATTTTGTGTTCCAGAGCACAAGCATCCTGGCCCAACGGGAAGCTGCCAGAAACGGGCTGGGATTGTCCATTCTTCCCAACTACATGGCCAAAACGGACAAGAGTTTAGTGCGCGTGCTTCCGGACGTGGAATTCGTGCGTCAGTACTGGATATCCACCAACCGTGACCTCCATCGATTTGATGCGGTAAACACCGTGTGGAAGTTTTTACTGGAATTGTTTTCAAAAGAGCAGGATCTGTTGTTTCGAAATGAACCGGAGTTACCCAGGATATCTTGACGGGAGCCTGGCTGCACCCTTGTGAGCCGACGCAGATGATCTGCCTGCACACAGTGTCTGGGCATCCGTTTTGCCCGGCCGGGCCTGCGAGAAAAATGTGAATATAAAGAATACACGTCCGCTGCCGATAGCAAGGGTCTGGAGCTGTACAACCAACTTATTGTGGCAGGGGCAAGATGTTCAAGGCGATCCGAAATCTGACGGTAAAATCGAAGATATTTTCGATCACAATTATATTTTCAATAATCATTGCTGCGTTAGGAAGCTTTTCGGTCGGTCAGATGGGTCTGGTGAGTACCGCGTTTACGGACTACAGCGAGTTTGCGGTCGCGATTGAAAAACAAGCTTCAGATATTGTGTCCGACACCAACTACGTGTCGCGCTTGAACCGGTCCATCATTCTGGGCGGCGACTACAGCAAAGACATGGCGGCGTTACGCGAGCGAATCAGCGCCATATACGGTCACTATGACCAGCTTGAGCGTATTGCTGGCGCCTGGCCCGACCAGCAGGTCAGGCAGGAGTTAGCGGGCCTGGTCGCGGCGGCTTACCAGTCGACAAAAATTGCGCTGGACACCAGTTTGCAGGTGATGGCGACTTTGACGGAGCGTTCCGACGACGCCGAACGCCAGGCCGCGTGGGTGCTTTACGGGCAGGAGGTGACACCGCCCACCCAGGCGTCCCGCCGGCATTTCCGTGCGCTGTTGGACTATATCAACGAACAGGGCAGCACCATTTACGGCCGTTCAACGGATGCGGTGGCAAGCGCCAATACGGTCATTGTCGTTGCCGTGTTGTTGGCCATTGCCACCGGACTGCTTGCAAGTACGCTGATTGCCCGCAGCGTCATAACCCCATTGCAGCGGCTCACCTATCTGGCGCAGGAGGTGGAGCAACATTCCCGTCTGTATTTACGCAGCGAATTGAAGGGGAATGACGAGCTGGGCACGGTGGGACGGGCTATTGACGAATTGCTGGCCAGTTTCGAACGCACCATATCGAGCATAAAGGCTGCCGCCGATGAACAAACCGAGCTGTCATCCCGGTTGGCGGAAACCAGCATCAACACCAGCGAACGGGTCAGCGAGCAACAGCGGCAGACCGAGACGGTGGCCTCTGCCATGACGGAAATGGCGTCAAGCGCCCATGAAATTGCCCGTGGGGCGGCCGATGCGGCATCGGCTGCCGACCGGGCCTCAACCCAGGCCTCCCGGGGGCAAACCATCGTCGCTCACACCATCGACAACATAGATCTGCTGGCGCAGGACATTCGTCGCAACGCCGAGACCATTGCCACCGTGTCTGCCGACAGTCAGGAAATTGGGCGCGTCCTCGATGTGATCGGGGGCATTGCGGAACAAACCAATCTGCTGGCACTGAACGCCGCGATTGAAGCCGCCAGGGCAGGCGAGCAAGGTCGCGGATTCGCGGTCGTTGCCGATGAAGTGCGCAGTCTGGCATCACGCACCAACGAATCGACCCGGGAAATTCAGGACATGATTGAACGGCTGCAATGCGGCGCCGAAAGTGCCGTCCAGGCCATGACTCAGAGCCAGACGCAAGCCGATCAAACCGTGAGCACGGCCAAAGACGCCGATGCCGCCTTGCTGGACATTACCCAGGCGGTCGGCCTTATCAACGATATGGCGGCGCAAATAGCTACCGCCGCTGAACAACAGACTGCGGCGAACGAAGAGATCAGTCGCAGCATCAACAACATTACCCGTGCTTCGCAGGAGACCGCCACGGAGGCGGACAACACACAACAAACCAGCAAAACCCTGGTGGACCTCGCCCAAAACCTGCGCCAGCAGGTGGCGCATTTTTCGTGTACCGAAGACGTGAACGACGCAGCTCAGTAACCCTCCGCAACCGGGGGGGCTGCGCCAGGGTTTTCCAACCCTTTAATAACGCCCGCAAAAAGGCTAGGGTAAGCCAAAACTAAACATGGAGAAGGCTGTGACTGACAACAACAATACCACCACCCTTGAATCCTTGGCGCAGTATCCACAACAACCGCACGGCGGCACCCTGGTGAATCGGGTGGCCACCGGGGATGAGCTCAACCGGGCGCTGGACAGGGCAGAAACCCTGCCCAAGATCATGATTGATCTGGAAGCGGCTATCACCATTGAAATGATAGCCACCGGTGTTCTGTCTCCCAACGACGGTTTCATGAACGAAGAAGACTACCTGTCCGTATTGGAGAAGGGGCGTTTCGCCAACGGCCTGATCTGGCCGACGCCGCTCAGTTTTGCGCCCATCGGTGAGGTCAATGAACGGGTGGTGGCGTCCCTGCAAGCGGGCGATGAAGTGGCGTTGGTCGACCACGCCCGGGAACCCGTCGCCTTGTTGCATATCAACGACATTTTTGCCTATGACCGGGAGCACCGGGCGGAGAAACTGTTCGGCACCACCGACCGTCACCATCCCGGCGTCGACGCGATCTACCGGCGGATGGGCGACAAGGCCCTCGGTGGACAGATTACACTCCTGAAGCGTGTCGACTGGGGCCCGTTCGAGCAGCTCCGGTTGACCCCGGCGGATACCTGGAAGCAGTTTTACGAAGAAAAGAAATTCAAGACCGTCGCCGGGTTCATTACCGGGGCCAACCCCATGCACCGTGGGCACGAACACATGCACCGAAACCTGCTGGAAGAGGTGGACGGGTTGCTCGCTCAACCGCTGGTCGAGATGGCCAAGCGGGAATACACCCGCCATGAATACCGCATGCTGGTGTACCGCAGTGTCCTGAATCAGTATTATCCGAAGGAACGCACGGTTCTGGCGCCGTTGCGGGTAACCTATATCTTCGCCGGGCCGAGAGAAACCATCTTGCACGCGCTGGTGATGAAGAATTACGGCTGTACGCATGCGATCATTGGCCGCGACCATGCCGGAATTGGTGATTACTACGACAAGTACGCCAGTCACACCATCTTCGATGAATTCCCGGCGGAAGAGCTGGGCATCGACATACGGCTGTTCCATGAAGTGTTTTATTGCGTACGTTGCAACACCACCGCCTCGGCCCAGGCCTGCCCCCACGACGAAAGTGTGCAGGTGAAAATCAGCGGTACCGGTATTCGCGAGATGTTGCGTCACGGCATCCTGCCACCCAAGGAAATTGTCCGTCCCGAGTCCGCCTTCATTGCCATGCAAGGCGTGCAGCCGAAAGGCCGCGACGAACAGGGGAATGCGGTACTGCCGGTTGGCAAGGTGATCAAGAGCATGTTCCCGTTCTACCTGACCCACACCCGGCTGGGTGGACCCAAACGGGAGGTGCCATTGAATCCGGATACGCTGACCAACGCAGATCTGGAAGCGGTTATTCTGGACGTTCGTACCAACGGCGATCTGATCTACAAACAAACCTATGAGGAGTACGCGTCGGCGGCAGACATCAACCGCAACGCCTCGCCGACCTGGGTCGACCAGGCGAGAGCCGATATGCACGCCCAACAGCAAATGGTGGTGAAGGATCTGGAACTGAAAGCGGAGACGGCTCCGGCTCTGGCATCCGATGAATACATGTATCAGGACAAAGCAGAAGCCACCCGGGAATTGGAGGTCGCCAAGCAAATTCTTGAGGAGATACCCCAGGGTTTGAGTGCGGAGGAAACCCGGTATCGCGTCTGGAACATTGCCGATTACGACCACTACCGCTAGTTGAGCAGATCGCCCGCCTGTACCGGGAGCCCAGGGAAGGGCACACATCAGACCATTGCAGCCGGTTGCTCTCAGGCAGTTACTGAATGCAGAGGACCGGCGGGAGGGATCCAATGACCACCAGCACCGCCATGCAACCCCCGTATTATCCCATTATCTATGTGCGGGGCTTTGCGGCTACCATGTCGGAGATCGACGAGGCCACCGCAGACCCGTACATGGGCTTTAACCGGGGGTCGACCGTATTGCGTCAGGATCATCAGCGCAACCCGGTTTCGTTCATCTTTGAATCACCGCTGTTGCGGCTCATGAAAGATCACGGCTATACGGATGCATTTCAACGGGGTGATTACCTCGACGCGCCCGGTGAGGTGCCCGCCAAATCGATCTGGGTGTTCCGTTACTACGAGCGCGCCTCCAATCTGCTCGGCAGCGGCGAACGCGTCACCATGGAGCAGTTTGCGCTCGATCTGCGGCGATTCATTTTGCGCGTGCGCGACGCCACCTGTGGCGATGACGAGGTCCGCAAACAGTCGTTTAAAGTCAATCTGGTGGCGCACTCCATGGGCGGACTGATTGGCCGGTGTTACCTGCAGAATATTTGCCGCCACGGCGCGCCCGACGGCTACGACGGCACCGGCCTGGAGCTTGCCGATGGCAGTGCCAGCCCCCATTACGTGAACAAGTTGTTCACCTATGGGACGCCCCACAATGGCATTGATGTGCTGGGCATCAACGTGCCGGATCTGGGGCCGATCGATAAATTTCATATCGCCAATTTTGCCCGTGATCGCATGCGGGAGTATCTGAAACTGAGCACTAAATCGGGGGCGGTGAACACCCTGGACGGCGCCCTGGATCCCGACTGCTGCTTCAGCTTTATTGGATCGAACTACAAGGATTACGACGCGTTTTTCAAGCTTTCAAAACAGGTGACCGGACCGGCCAGTGACGGTTTGGTGATGATGGCCAATGCCTACATCGAAGGGTCCCCACGGTCGGTGGCCCATCGCAGCCACTCCGGATATTTCGGCCTGGTAAATTCCGAATCGGGCTACCAGAATCTGCGGCGCTTTCTGTTTGGCTCACAGCGGGTGACTGCCAGACTGCACGTGCAGCGGCTGGATCTGCCTCCGGGGGTGCAGGAAAAATTCGACAACAACGCACAGGTGAGAGGGTCCTACTATTTCGACACCGTCACCCGGGTGCGGGCGGCACCCAATTACGTGCTGCACGAGCGCCGCTATGAGCAGGCATCGGCGCTGTTGCGCAGCTTTAACGAACTGATCAACGATCAGAAACCTGTGTACCTGTTCACCGGTTATCTGACCGAAAAAGCGCGTCATGCGGCGGATCAGGCTCTGGTGTTTACCATCGATGTGGGGGTGCGTGCCCCGCTCTTCGAAATCAACCGTAAATTCTGGTTCAACGAGCACATCGAGGGGTTCATGTATCAGGAGCAGATCACCCTGGCGATCCGTGCCCAGACCATCCGTTATGGGCTGTCGCTGCAGGACGGCATCGGCAATGCCCCCCATAAAGCGGAGATCGCCGAGGCCCACGGGCAACGGCGTATCAAACTGCCGATTGGCACCGCCGAGGGCGCCTGTCCGGGATTCCGGGGGGCGCTGGAACTGATTGTAGACCCGTGGCAATGAGGGCGAGTCCGTCGCCCCGAATCATTCTGGAGGAGAGCACTGACTGTATGACTATAAACTGGCTGTTACTGATAATCGGTGGGCTGTTTGAAACCGGTTTTGCCGTCAGTTTGGGTAAGGCCCAGCAGGCCTCGGGCAAGCAACTGTTTTTTTGGCTGGCGTCATTTGCGGTGTGCGTGGCGATCAGCATGTATTTCCTGTTTCTGGCCATGGGTGGCGACAAGCCCATTCCGGTCGGCACCGCCTATGCGGTGTGGGGCGCCATCGGTGCCATTGGCACAGTGGTCGCAGGCGTGGTGTTGTTCCACGAGCCGGTCACCTTCTGGCGGATGTTTTTCCTCAGCAGTCTGGTGATCTCGGTCGTGGGCTTACAGGTGGTCAGCGCGTAGATCCCGGCCGGAACACGCACCGCAACCCACCGTTTCACCAGAGGATGTAATGACTGATCTATCTCCCTATGCCGCGTATCAGCACGCGCTTGCAACCGGATTCAAACCAGATGCAGCCCAGCGAACCGCTGCCGAATATCTGGACCGCTGTTACCAGCAACTGGACGCGGGTGAACCCCGGATAGCGGGCGTCTACCTGTGGGGGCCGGTCGGGCGGGGCAAAACCTGGTTGATGGACCGCTTTCATCAGAGTTTGACCGTGCCCGCCAGGCGGATGCACTTTCATCACTTCATGCGCTGGCTGCACCGGCGCCTGTTTCAGCTCAGCGGCCAGCAGAACCCGCTGGATGTTTTGGCCCGGGAGCTGGCGGCGGAGGTGCGCGTGCTCTGCTTTGACGAGTTGTACATCAATGACATCGGCGATGTGGTGCTGCTCAGTGGTGTGTTGCAACCGCTGTTCGAGCATGGTCTGGTGCTGGTCACCACCTCCAACCAGCACCCCGACGAATTGTACGCCCAGGGCTTTAACCGCGAACGCCTGTTGCCAACCATCGGAGCGATCAAGGAGTACATGGAGGTGCTGAGTGTGGACGGTGGCCAGGACCACCGTCAGCATCCCGGGCAAAAGTTCCAGCGCTATTGGGTCAATCAGCCGGAAGCATTGCACTCGGTTTTTACCGGGCTGCTGGAACAGCTCGGCGAGGAGGAGACTGGCGCGCCGCTGATCCTTGGTCATCGGGCAATCCGGGTGACCCGCCGCAGTGAGCGTGTGCTCTGGTGCCGCTACGACGACTTGTGCGAACAACCGCTGGCGGCTGCGGATTTTATCGAACTCTGCGACCAGTTCAGTCACGTGCTGCTGAGTGCGGTGCCCCGGTTGACCGACGCCGGACCACAAAGCCCCATTGCCCGGGGTACGGAAGACGGCGTGTTCCAGGTGGCCGCAGGCGACCGGCAGCTGCCCAGGCTTTCCCGATTGGATGACGGTGTCCGCCGCTTCATTGCCTTGGTAGACGAATGCTACGACCGGGGGGTACCCGTTTACCTGGACGCCGCGGTGCCACTCAACGAACTCTATGAAGAGGGCGCGCTGGCCTTCCCCTTCCGCCGCACCCTGAGCCGGTTGCAGGAGATGCAACTAGATCGCTTCGCAAAAAACAACCCCCCAAAGCACAATTAATTGTTTGCCTCCGATGGTGCCGTTTACTACCCTTATACACCATGGACTTATGTTACCCATAACTCTCACGACGCACACAACAGACCCCGCTGAAGCTTCACAGCGGTGACACTAACTATCTGACTGTACGATCATTGGCGCTTTAGGCGGCCGAAGTCGGTGATCGTGCAATTTCCGGGAGATAAAGACCTATGGAACCGACTCAGGGTATAAGCAGACGGGCGCTGCTTTCGTGGATTGGCAAGACCGCCGGTGCGGTGGCTATGTACCAGGCCATGACCTCGCTTGGCTTTGCGGCCGAATCCAGCTTTGACAGCAATAACTACGAATTGAGCGGTGCCCCCAAAGGGTCATCCGTATTGATCCTGGGCGGTGGACTGGCGGGCATGACCGCCGCCTACGAACTCCGCAAGGCAGGGTACAAGGTCAAAATTCTCGAATTCAACCCGAAAGCCGGTGGGCGCTGCTGGACCCTCCGCGGTGGCGACAAATACACCGAGTTGGGCGGCCATACCCAGGAATGTAAGTTTGACGAAGGTCAGTACCTGAACCCCGGTCCCTGGCGCATTCCCTACCATCACCACGCAGTGTTGCATTACTGCAAGCAGTTTGACGTGAAGCTGGAAGTGTTCAACCAGGTCAACCACAACGCTTATTTCCACAGCACCAAAGCCTTCGACGGCAAGCCCAAGCGCTACCGCGAGGTGCAGGCGGATTTCCAGGGCCACATTGCCGAATTGCTGTCCAAGTGCGTTGACCAGAAAGGTCTGGATCAGGCCATGACCAAACAGGATACCGAGCGTCTGTTGCTGGTGATGCGTGAATGGGGTGCGCTCAACGGGGACAACGAATACGTCAAAGGCGTCGAGTCCAGCCTCATGCGGGGCTTTGACGTCCAGCCTGGCGGTGGTCTGATGCCAGTCGAGCAGTACTCCCAGCCAATCGACCGTCAGGAACTGCTCAACTCCTCGCTCTGGAAACACCTGCATTACGGCCAGGCGTTCGAGTACCAGAGCACGCTGTTCCAGCCGGTGGGTGGTATGGACATGATTGCCAAGGCCTTTGAGAAAGAGGTGGGCAGCCTGATCCGTTACAACAGTAAAGTAACCAAGATCGATCAGGACGACAACGGGGTGACCGTCAATTACGTCGACAGCCAGAATCCCGGCGAAACCATGACCGAAACTGCCGACTGGTGTGTGTGCACCATTCCGCTGTCGATCCTGGGACAGATTCCGTCCACGTTCAGCAATAAAATGACCAGCGCCATCCGCGCGGTGCCTTACGACAGCAGCGTCAAGGTCGGCTTGCAGTTCAAGCGCCGCTTCTGGGAAGAAGATGAGCATATCTACGGCGGTGTTTCCTACACTGACATGCCCATCGAGCTGATCAGCTATCCGAGCACCGACTACCACTCCTCAGGCAAGGGGGTCTTGCTGGGTGGTTATCTGTGGGATGAGAACTCCTATGAGTTCACCTCCATGACGCCGGACATGCGGGTCAAGAAAGCACTGGAATACGGCTCCAAGATACACCCGCAGTACATGGACGAGTTCGACAACGGCATATCCGTGGCGTGGCACCGGGTACCCTGGGTCAACGGCTGCTATGGCATGTGGACGCCGGAAACCCGTGAGGCTCACTACAACAACCTGTGTGAAATTGACGGGCGAATTGTGCTGGCGGGTGAGCATGCCTCGTATATCCCCGCCTGGATGGAAGGCGCGATCTTGTCATCGCTGGACGCCATCAAGCGTCTGCACCAACACGCGCTCGATTCGAGCAAACAAAACGCCTGATAGGAGTCCATTATGAAAACATTAACCAGGCTCGCTCTTGCGCTGGGCGTCAGCTCACTGGTGTCGATGCCGCTCGTGGCCGGCACCCCCACGGTCTCTGAAAGCAGCACCTTTGAGCAGACCTCCGGAGAAGATCTGTACAACAGTATCTGCCAGGGTTGTCACATGGAAGGCGGTAAGGGTGCTGATTCCGGTGCGGGCTATTACCCTGCACTGGCCAACAACCCCAAGCTGGCAGCACCGGGGTACCCCATTTACGTGCTCACCAACGGCCTGGGTGGTATGCCCAGCTTCAAACGCTATCTGTCGGACGAGCAGATCATGGAAGTGGTGAACTACGTGCGTACCAATTTTGGCAACGATTACCAGCAGAAGGCGACGCTGGAAGACGTCAAGATGATGACCAACCGCTAACCCGACCCAAACCGCCCCCGGCCTGGCTCGGGGGCCCTCCGAAGGAGTGATAAATGAGTAAACTCAAAACAGCTGTTGCGGTGGCGGCCCTGGTGGGCGGCGTAAGCGTTGGTGCCCATGCGGATCACCATGGCGGTGAGCAGGGCATCGTCCGTCATGCCTTGCCGGATTCGGATTTTCCCATCTCACTGGCGGTTGAAATTCCGGCCAACAAAACTGTGGTGCACTTGAGTGGCCAGGTTCCTGCGGTAATCAATGAGGACGCGGAGGCGGGTTCACTGGAAGCTTATGGCACCATGGAAGAGCAAACCGTCTCGGTACTGCAGGCCATTGAGAAAAACCTGGAATCGCTCGGCCTCTCCATGGGGGATGTCTACCGCATGCAGGTGTTTCTGGTGGCGCAGGATGGAAAGGTGGATTTCTCCGGCTTCATGGACGGCTACACTCAGTTCTTTGGCACCGAAGAACAGCCCAATCTGCCGGTACGCTCCGCGGTTGAAGTGGCCGCTCTGGCGTTCCCTGGCTGGTTGATTGAAATTGAAGTCTCGGCGGTTCGCCCGTAACCGTCGGTAAGCGCACCCGCGTGAGCGCCCCGGGCAGGATGTCAGCGGTACGGCAGGCTGTGTGGGGTTGTATCACGCACCGGGCAGTCCGGTCCGTTCTGCAAGATCCCCCTCCTTGTAATTGTATTTCCCGGTAAATCCCAGACCCGACGGCATGAGTTTCGCCCGGGAGGGCAGTTTTTTTGGTGTGATTTTGGGCAGGTGTTATGGACAGTTTTAACGTGTCAGTGTTTTTGGCAATCAACCAGTTTGCGGGCACCCACGGCCTGGCCGATGCGATCGCCATTGTTTTGGCGGAGGCCATGCCGTATGCGTTCATCCTGGTGCTGATGGCGGTCTGGTTCGGAGCAGCCGCCGAGAAACGCAAAGTCAGCATGAATGCGGGATTTTCCGTGCTGCTGGCATTGTTGGTGAGTTACTTCATCGGCATGGTTTATTTTCACCCGCGGCCGTTCATGGAAAATTTGGGGACCCCATTGCTTCAGCATGCCCCTGACACTTCCTTGCCTTCGGACCACGCCACCTTCTTGTTCGCGATCGCGTTTACATTTCTGTTCAGTCCGCGGACTCGCGGCCTTGGGGTGGTGCTGGGGGCATTCGCGTGTTTGGGTGGGGTTGCCCGGGTGTACGCCGGGGTTCACTTCCCGATGGATGTCCTGAGCGCGGCGCTGGTGGGTGTGTTTGCGGCTTCGTCGGTATGTTTTTTGTCTTCAAAAACAGAGGGGTTGAACTGGATTTTCAGCCAGTTTATGAAAGTGAAATATCTCAATAGAACGCTCGGCCAGCGTTAACCGGCCGCGATCCGTCAGTGGGTCTCCAGCAGCGGTTGTAACGCGGGCCAGATATTATTCAGCAGGGCGGGTTGGGCCTGGGCGGTGGGGTGGATGCCGTCGGCCTGCATCCAGCCGTCCCGGTTGTAGATACCCTCCAGAAAAAAGGGTACCAGCGCGGTGTCGTAATTCGACGCCAGTTTGGGAAAAATCTCGGCAAACAGGTTGGTGTACCGCGGACCGTAATTCGGCGGAATCTGCATACCCACCAGCAGCGGGCGGGCCTTGGCCTGTTCGGTAAGCTCGATCAGTTGGGACAGGTTTTGTTCGATGACGGCAGGAGGCAGCCCCCGCAAGCCGTCATTGCCACCGAGTTCGATCACCACCACGCTCGGCGAGTGGCGTTCCAGCAGGGCCGGCAGCCGCCGCAATCCGCCGTCGGTGGTTTCACCGCTGATGCTGGCGTTGACGACAGACCAGTGGGGGAACCCTTGCTCACTCAATCTGTCTTCAAGCAGCGCCACCCACGCCTGCTCCGTGGGGACGCCGTAGGCGGCGCTCAGACTGTCGCCGAGGATCAGCAGGGTGTTGCTGCTGGCAGGAGCAGCCATAACAAACCAGGCGAGGGTGACAAAAAAGACGGATCTCATCCACTGAATGGCCGTATGCTTTATCATTCTACAATCCATATTCGAAAACCGGTTATCTAGCCTACTGGAGCAAGCGTGACTGTTGACAAGCAAACTGATGGGGAACACTCACACATTATGCTGCGTTTGCACAATGTGTCCCATCGCGTGGATCTGGGCCACGATACCCTGACCATACTGCAGGGCGTGAATGGCGAAATCAATCGCGGTGAGTCCGTAGCCATTGTCGGGCCATCCGGTTCGGGGAAAACCACCTTGCTGGGCATGATGGCCGGTCTGGACACCCCAACGGAGGGGACCATTGAACTGGACGGCGCTGTCATCAGCGCCATGAGCGAGGACCAGCGGGCGCAGTTAAGAGCCCAGCGAGTGGGTTTTGTGTTTCAGTCGTTCCAATTGCTGCCGTCCTTGTCCGCCCTGGAAAACGTGATGCTGCCGTTGGAGCTGGCGGGGCATAAGGCGCCCTTGCAGCGGGCAACCGAGCTGCTGAATCGGGTGGGGCTCGGCGAGCGCCTGCGCCACACGCCCCGGCAACTGTCCGGCGGCGAGCAGCAACGGGTGGCCATTGCCCGTGCGTTTGCGTCAGAGCCCACGGTGTTGTTCGCCGATGAACCCACCGGCAACCTGGACAAGCACACGGGCGCGGCAATATCTGACCTGCTGATGGACCTCAATCGGGAGCAGGGGGCCACCCTGGTCATGGTCACCCACGATGAGCAGTTGGCCGCCCGGTGCCAGCGCCGGCTCAATATCGACGCCGGGGTGCTGAGTGAGCCGGGGGTGCCGGCGTAATGGCTAAATCACCGTTTCGTGCGTCGCTGCGGCGGGACTGGCGGGAGCGGGATGTGCGGGTGGTATTGACGGCCCTGATCATCGCGGTCGCAACCGTTGCCACCATCACGCTGTTTGCCGATCAGTTGCAACGCACCCTGACGCTTTCGGCCAGCTCGTTTCTGGCCGCCGACCGTCAATTGATTTC
The DNA here is from genome assembly GCF_001752365.1 of Marinobacter sp. X15-166B. GTDB lineage: Bacteria > Pseudomonadota > Gammaproteobacteria > Pseudomonadales > Oleiphilaceae > Marinobacter. Next base: position 2,812,839 of record NZ_MEIY01000001.1, read on the forward strand.
CGAAAATGGCCAGCCGGTGCCGGCTGAATGGCTGGCGGAAGCCGAGCTGCGCGGGCTGGCCACGGCCAAAATGGTCCGCTTTCCCACCATGATGTTTGGCGACGGCAATTTTCAGCTGGTGTCGGTCAAAGCGGTCAGTGCAGGTTACCCGCTGCGTGGTCAGATCGAAATTCAGACCACACCGGACAGCGCCCGGGAAATGCGTGCCCGGGGACCAGAGCCCGGAACGGTTTGGGTCGGGCCCCGCCTGCTGCAATTGTTGAAGGTGAGTGTTGGCGATCCGGTGGAGGTCGGAGAGTTGGAACTCCGGGTGTCGGGATTGCTGATTCGCGAGCCGGATGGTGGCTTCAGCCTGTCGGGCCTGGCCCCCCGGGTGATGATGCATGCGGACGATGTGGCGGCCACCGGCGTGGTTCAGCAAGGCAGCCGGGTTGCCCATGTGGCCTTGTTTGCGGGTGACGAAGGGGTTCTGACGCGCTTTGGCCGCTGGCTGCAGCCGAAACTGCTGCCAAGCCAGGACTGGGTCAGTATTCACGACGGGGAAACCCTGTCGGCTTCCCTGGAAAAAGCCGAGCGGTTTCTGTTGCTCGGGGGCAGCATTGCGGTTCTGCTGGCGGCGGTCGCGGTTGCGGTGGCCAGCCGGCAGTACGCGCTGTCGCAGCGGGATTCGGTTGCCTTGCTGAAAACATTGGGGTTAACGGGCAAGGCGGCCGGCCGGTTGTATGTGTGGCGGCTGCTCAGCTGGGGCGTGGCGGGCGCGCTGGCGGGCATACTCGTGGCCTTGCCCCTGTATGCGGCCCTTGCCGGGCTGCTGGCGAGTGTGCTGGAAAGTGAGTTTGCGCTCCAGGTGGAACCCCGGGCGTTGTTGCCGGCGCTGGTGACCGCCCTGATTGCGATGTTTGCGTTTGCCTGGCCGCCGATTCGTCGCTTGCAAACGGTGCCTGCCATGCGGGTCTTGCGCAGTGAGCCGGGAGAATCCCGCCTGGCGGTCATTCCGGATATCGCCATTGCGGTGGGTGCCATGGTGGTTCTGCTGTGGCTATACGCCCGCGATGTCACGCTGGTGGTGGCCCTGCTGGCTGGCCTGGCGTTGTTGCTGGCAACTCTGGCGGTGCTCGGCTGGTTGATGGTGTTGGCGCTGAAGGGGGTGATCGGGGGCGGTTCGTCCTGGCGGCTGGCACTGGTCGCGCTCTACCGGCACCGCCGGGCCAGTTTGTCGCAAATATCGGTATTCGCTCTGACGGTGATGCTGGCGTGCACCCTGTTGTTGATCCGAACCTCCCTGCTCAGCGATTGGCAGGCGCAGTTGCCGGAGGACGCCCCCAACCACTTTCTCATCAATATTTCTCCGCAAGCGGTCGCTGAGGTCAAAGACTTCTGGGGTGAGCGGGGCCACGGCATCAATGCCGTGTATCCCATGGTGCGGGGACGGTTGACCGAACTCAACGGCCAACCGGTGCGTCAAGTCGTCAGCAAGGATGAGCGTGTAGAAGCCTTGAACCGGGAACTCAATCTGACCTGGACGGATCGCATGCCCGCCGATAACCAGCTGCTTGCCGGCCGCTGGTTTGAGCCCGGAGAAACCCGCGGGGTGTCGGTCGAGGCCGAACTGGCCCAGCGACTGGGGATCAGCCTGGGTGATCAATTGGGTTTTACCATCGGCTCCGAAACCATCACCGAGCCGGTCACCAGTATCCGTTCGGTGCAATGGGATAATATGCGCCCCAATTTTTACATGATATTTCCCCCGCAGGGTGCACTGGACACCATGCCGGCCACCTGGATGACCAGTTTTTATTTGCCGGAAACGGCCAAGCAGGAACTGAACGGGTTTTCCCGGGCCTTCCCTACCGTATCGGTGCTGGAGGTGGATCACATTATTGCGCGCATCCAGAGCATCGTCGCACAGGTCACTCAGGCGATTGAGGCCATACTCTGGCTGATTCTGGCGGCGGCGCTGGTGGTCATGGCCGCCGTGGTCAGCGCCACCCTGCAGGATCGCCAGCGGGAAGGGGCGTTATTGCGGACACTTGGAGCACGGCAGACTTTGCTGGTGCGCAGTACCATGGCGGAGTTCGCGTTGTTGGGGTTTTTTGCGGGATTGCTCGGGGTTGCCGGGTCGGAAGCAGCGGTGTGGGGGCTGCAGTACCGGGTGTTTGAGGCCCCTTTCCGGATGCACTGGGGCGTCATTCTGCCCATTCCGTTGGTCAGTGCGTTAATACTGGCCCTGTTCGGGCGCTGGCAGCTCAAGCCGGTGCTGCGGGTGTCACCAATGTTGCTGTTGCGTCGGCTGGAGTAGCAGCGGGCATCCGTTACTGATAGCGGCTGATGATCCGGTCGAGTTCCCCCGACGCTTTGATGCGCTCCAGTTCAGCGTTGAACCGGGCGACAAAGTCAGCCATATCGGGACGCGCCATCAATCGCAGCCCCACATTGCTGACGGAGTTGTCCGAGACCAGAAATTGGTCTTGCAAGGTGGCGTTGTTGCGGATAATCCACCGGCCCACGCGGCGCTCGAGGATCGCCGCGTTGAAGCGCCCGGAGTGCAAGAGATAGCGCAACTGGTTTTCGTCCTGAGACACGTCAAACCGGAAGGCCTCACCGGCCTGAAACAAGCCTTGAAGGGTGGGGTATTTATAGCCGAGATGAGTCAGAATGGTTTTGCCGCGGAGATCGTTCAGGGTATCGAAGTGGAACTCTGTGTCCTTCAGATAAAAAAACACTTCTTGTGCATAAACCACAACGTCTGACCACACAAACCGGTGCGGCTCTCGTGTCCAGTCCGGTGCGCGCAAAGACCCTTCCATATAGCCACGCAGTAGCATTTGATCCACCCGTTTGCGGGGGACCTGAACGGCCTCCAGCTGCACGTTCATATTGCGGGTTGCCGCCGACATCACGTCCCAGAAAATACCGGAAATGTGATCGTCGCGAACAATCAGGTAGGGGGGATAGCCATTGGGGGATACGTTGAGGCGGAATACTCGCTGCTCCTCGCGCTGCACCTCGGGTTGAGTGCCGTTGTCCACCGGAGGAGGTTGATCCGCCCGTACTGCGGCGATGGGCAGGGTAATCAGAAGTAGCAGTCGAAGTATTGTTGTTGGCATATCACCCAAGCCTGAAAATATTACGTTATATACAGCGAGATCGAGCTTGTTATCGTCTCAGGCTTCCATGCTACTGCGCTGAATATACCGGTATTTGATTCTGTTGCAATGCAACATGACCATTGTACCTGCACACCGGTCGGTTACGCCACGGGGTGCGGTTGGTGCCATGCCCGCTCCAGTACGGCGATGGCATCCTCGTACGTGACCTCTTTCGGATTGAAGATGATGGCCCCGTCATCCAGCGCCCGTCGGGCGATGGTATTCAGTTGCGATCGCGTCACCTTGCCTGTTTCCTCCAGGGTGCGGGGCAACCGGCACCGTTGGTACAACTCGTCCCGCAGGCGGCGAATGGCACTGATGGCGGCTTCCGCCCGGCGAATGGGCGGCGTGGCTGCGTAGGTGTCCGCCCCCTCCAGATACAGCAACAACTCGCCCAGAGGCTCGCGGATGGATTCCAGATTGTATTCCAGAGCGTAGGGCAGGTAGAGGCTCATGCACAGGCCGTGGGGCAGGTGGCACAGGGCGCCAGTGGCATGCCCCAGGGCGTGCACCAGACCGACCATGGAGTTGGAAAAGGCGATCCCCGCCATGGTGGAAGCCTGGGCCAGTTCCAGTCGGGCGGTTGCGTTTTTGGGCTCGGCCATTACCGTCAGCAGCGCACCGCTGATCTTCTGGATGGCGGCCGTGGCGTAAGCGTCACTGAGCGGGTTTTTGGCCATGCCGGTGAAGGCTTCGATGGCATGGGTCATCGCGTCCATGGCAGTGGCCGCCGTAATCTGCGGGGGCAGAGTGAGGGTCATCCGGGGGTCGATGATGGCCGCATTGGGCAGCAAAAACGGCGAGGTAAACGGTAACTTGACCGACTTTTCGGTATCGGTGATCACCGCGATGGAGGTGACTTCCGAACCGGTGCCCGCCGTTGTCGGCACGGCGAAAAACGGTTTCAGCGCCCGTTTGAGGATGCCGGCGCCGCTGTAGGCGGCAATATCTTCCCCCCCCTCGGACACCAGAATGTTCACAGCCTTGGCGGTATCGATGGATGAGCCACCCCCCACGGCGATGATGGAATCACAGTGTTCGGCCCGGTAAATGGCGGCAATGTCCCGCACCACGGTGGTGGACGAATCCGGCGGAACCTTATCGTAAATGGTGACGATGCGCAGTCCGCCCTCGTCACAGGCCGCCATCACCGGATCCAGCAGGCCGGCCGCGCGCACGCCCTGATCGGTAATCAGCAGCGGCCGGCTGGCCCCCAGACCGCTCAGCTCATAGGGAATGTGCTCCAGGGCTGCTTTACCGGCAATGACCTTAACCGGACAGAAGAACTCATAGTAACTGGGCATCAGGCTCTCACTGCGTGAACAAACTGGTTGGCAACGTTCAGGTAAATTTTCGCGCCACTGAGCAGTTTTTCCGGCAAATGCAGATTGGCGGGGTACTGTTTGACCGCGCGACTGGCGATCACCCGTGGCAGAATAAAGGCTTCGAGCCGGTTCAGGATTCGGGTCATCCGCACTGCGTGGCTGATATCACCATCGACCAGCATGCGGTCATGGGCAAAGGCGACCGAGGTTTTCTCCTGGAACGACAGCACCAGAAAAGCGTGTGCCAGGTGCTTGAACTGAATCGACAAGTTGACAGGTTTCGGGGCGCTGGAACCGTGGTAACGGAAACGGCCCTCACCGGTATGCTCAACCACCAGGGCTGATCCCCGGGGCATGACCTTCATCTCGAACATAAAACCCGCCGGCAGGACACGGGCTTCGCCCTGAACATTGGCATCAACCTCGCTGACGGCCTGTAAGGCCCTGCCCAGTACCTGAAACATCGCTTCCACGTACCGCCGTCGAGCGCGTGCAGCCATGGGCTGAAGCCGTTTTACTCGCATGGTTCCGGTCCATTCAGGGGGTGTGAGTCTGATTTTTAGAGTTATTGCTCTAAAAGTCAATGCGGTTGATGTCCCGCCATTGAGTGTGAGGGCGAAATCGTGGACGATAGCGTATTTTAACGAGCAACCAACGGAGAATGCCGCCTTGACCGCGAGCCAGCCCCCCAGTCCGATCAGGCACCTGCTGGAGCCTTGGGCGTACACCGTACCGGCAGGTTTTACCCTGCGAGGCTACCGGAGCCCGCCTTCCGGGCGTCCGCTGGTGCATTTTATTCACGGCAATGGTTATTCCGGGTTGGTCTACGAACACATGCTGGCGCCCTTGCTGGAGCACGTCGACCTGTTCATCAGTGACGTCCAGGGGCATGGCGACAGCGATCATGGCGGCCGCTTTGCCGGTTGGAACAGGAACGCCCACCAGTGTGTGGAGGTGCTGGCCCATTATTTACCGGACTACGTGGACGGGGCCGGACAACAGGTCGCGGTTTATGGACTGGGGCACAGTTTTGGCGGCGTGCTGACCGCTTTGATCATGGGGCAGTCGCCGGCGCTGTTTAGCCGCGCGGTGCTGCTGGATCCGGTGATGTTCACCCCGAATATGATCCGCCTGATGGCCCTGACGTCGGCGTTTGGCCTGTACCAGCGCAACACTATGGCCAGGCGTGCCCGCAACCGGCGTTCCAGCTGGAACGATATGGCGAAAGCGCGCAGAAATTTCCACAACCGGGGTATTTTTCGCGGCTGGGACGAGCGCAGTCTGGACAGCTACCTGCACCATGGACTGACACGGGATGAAGACTCCGGTGAATTGGCGCTGAAGTGCCAGCCTGAACGGGAGGCCGAAGTGTTCGCCACCTTCCCGCGGCGGTTGTGGCCGTCGTTGAGGCGCGTGCAGTCGCCTACCCATATCATCTATGGTGACAAAACCTACCCCTTTGTGGGGCAGTCGGCGCAACGTATTACCCGCATAAATCCGCGCTTCACCTCTGAAGAGGTGCCCGGCGGCCACTGTTTCATGCTGGAGCGACCGGAAGAAACTGCCGGGCGGGTGCTCGGCAGTTTTGGCCTGGGCCCGGTCCGCGATTAACCGCTGGTCAACGCGGCGAGCTTGCGTCTGGCCTCCTGGGCCACCGGGCCTTCCGCCTGGGCGGCCTGATTGTAATAGGCGATGGCCTGATTTTTATTCCGTTGTTTCACGGCAATGTCGCCCAGACGCAGGTAGGCAATGGACGTGGGCACGGTGCGGTTCGCCTGGCTCAGATCCTTCTCGGCCTTGGCCAGATTGTTTTGCGCCAGTTCGTGGAGCCCGCGGTGCAGGCGGTAACTGAACATCTCCGGATACAGGGCGACGGCCTTATCGTAATCTCTGCCAGCTTTGCCGGGGGCTTTCATCGCCGAATGAATCTGCCCGCGCAGAGCGTAGAACATGGCCTCGTCCGGTACCGCGTTGATGGCTTCGTTGACTTTGCCCAGAGCCGCGTCAAGCTTGTCCTTTTGAGCGAGCTTTCTGGCTTCGTCATACGCCTCGTAGGCCGGCGTAACCCGTTTGAGGTACGCAATTTTCTGCTGGTAAACCTCCTTGCCCCGAAAACCTTCCGCGCCCAGTTGGCGGGCCAGGCGGGCGTTTTCATTCACCCGTTTCTGCGACGGCGGGTGGGTGGCAAACAGGCTGCCGAGAAAATCACCGGAGCGTCCTTCCGACAGTTGCAGAAACAGTTGTTGCAACTCCACCGCCGCCTGGGGGTTGTAGCCGGCTTTTACCATGTACTTTATGCCGTAATGGTCGGATTCCAGTTCGTCGCTCTGGCTATGCTGGGCCAGCGCCAGTTGCCCCCCAAGGGCCGCGCCACCCATCACCAGACCGGCCATCTCGTTATCCCCCAGGGCCACGCCCAGACCCGCCATCCCCGCGCTCAGCAGCATGCCGCTTTGCATGCGCTGGGCGCTGTGGCGGGCCGCGGCGTGGACAATTTCGTGACCGAGTACGGAGGCCAGCTGGGCTTCGTCTTCCAGCAACACCAGCAAGCCCCGGTTGATGGCAATTTTGCCGGACGGCAGCGCCCAGGCGTTGGGCACGCTGCTGTTCAGTACCACAAACTCGTAGGGCAGATCAGGACGGTCACTGACTGCCGCCAGCTTGTGACCCACGTCGCGAACGTACACGGTGAGGTCCGGGTCGAGGTAAAATTGCCCCCCCTGGGTTTGTTGCGTGGGAATGTACTGTTCTGCACCTATGGCCCGTTCCTGACGTTCAGAAATCAGCGACAGCTCCCGCTTGCCGGTCACCGGGTTGGCGGAGCAACCGGCCAGCAGGGCGACGATTGCAAGCAGCGCGATGCTGCGTCGAAAATAGGTTGTGATCACCATTGACTCCCTTGATCTGTCGATTGATCCACCTGTGCAGGGTGGTCGCTGCCGGGTCGGCGTACGCCGGCGAACTTACCGCATAAACCGATTATAGAACGCTTCCGCCCCTTGAAAAAAAGTGGTGCCCGCCCCCATCTCCTTGTCCATGAACCCGAGTGGCCTGTATTGGCCGGTATACCCATCCTTCGCACCCATCGCAGTCAGGAGAAAGTGACACATGACGGTTGAGACAAAAAAGAAACCCTTGGTTTCCAGACGGAAGTGAAGCAACTGCTTCATCTGATGATCCACTCGCTCTACTCCAACAAAGAGATTTTTCTGCGCGAGCTGATTTCCAACGCCTCGGATGCATCGGACAAGCTGCGTTTTGAAGCCCTTAAAGACGACAGTCTGTACGAGGGCCAGTCCGACCTGAAAATCCGTGTCGATTTCGATAAAGAAGCCAACACCGTCACCATCACTGATAACGGTGTCGGCATGAGCCGCGACGACGTGATTCAGAATCTGGGTACCATTGCCAAATCGGGCACCGCCGAGTTCCTTAAACAGTTGTCCGGTGATGAGAAAAAAGACAGCCGTCTGATCGGCCAGTTCGGGGTGGGCTTTTACTCCGCGTTCATTGTTGCCGACCGGGTGGAAGTGTTCACCCGACGTGCCGGCGCGCCCCATGAAGCAGGTGTGCATTGGGAATCTCAAGGCGATGGTGAGTTCTCGATTGAACCGGTGACCCTCGAAGACCGCGGTACCCGCATTGTGCTGCACCTGAAAAAGGACGAGAGCGAGTTCGCCGACGGCTTCCGTCTCCGCAGTCTGGTGAAGAAGTATTCCGATCACATTTCATTCCCTGTGGTCATGCTTTCCGAATCGGAAGATGAAGAGGAGAAGGGCAAGGAGGAAACCGTCAACGACGCGACCGCGTTGTGGACCCTGCCGCGCAACGAAGTAAAAGACGAAGAATACAAAGAGTTTTACAAGCACATTGCCCACGATTTTGAAGACCCCTTGACCTGGTCTCACAACAAGGTGGAAGGCAAGCTCGATTACACCAGTCTGCTGTACATGCCGGCGCGGGCTCCGTTTGATCTGTACAATCGGGAAGCGCCCCGGGGCCTGAAGCTCTACGTGCAGCGGGTGTTTATCATGGACGACGCCGAGCAGTTTCTGCCGTTGTACCTGCGCTTCACCAAGGGGGTCATCGATTCGAACGACTTGTCGCTGAACGTGTCCCGTGAAATTTTGCAGAACGACAGCACCGTGGAAAGCATCCGCTCCGCACTCACCAAGCGGGTGCTGGATATGCTGTCCAAGCTGGCCAAGAAAGAGCCCGAGCAGTATCAGAAATTCTGGGATGAGTTTGGCCCGGTGCTGAAAGAAGGCCCGGCGGAAGATTTCGGTAACCGGGAAAAAGTCGCCGCGCTGTTGCGCTTTGCGTCGACCCATACCGGCGAGCCCACCGAGAATGTCTCGCTGGACGACTACATCGGCCGCATGCAAGAAGGCCAACAGAAAATTTACTACATCACCGCCGACAGCTTCATGGCCGCCAAGAGCAGCCCGCATCTGGAAGTGTTCCGCAAGAAGGGCATTGAAGTACTGATCCTGTCAGACCGCATCGACGAATGGATGATGGGGTATCTGAACGAATACGATGGCAAACAGTTCCAGGACGTGGCCCGTGGCGAGCTGGATCTCGGTGAAATCGAAACCGAAGAAGACAAGAAGCAGCAGGAAAAAGCCACCGAAGAGCACAAAGACCTGCTGGAGCGTATCAAGTCCGCTCTGGAAGACCGGGTTCAGGAAGTGCGGGTGACCAACCGTCTGACCGATTCTCCGGCGTGTCTGGTGGTGGGTGATTTCGACATGGGTGCCCAGATGAAGAAGATCATGGAAGCCGCCGGGCAGGCCGTGCCTGACAGCAAGCCGATCTTTGAAATCAACGTGGAGCACCCTCTGGTAGAGCGTCTGGAAGCCGAACAGGGCGAAGCGCGCTTTGCGGAACTGTCGGCGGTCCTGTTTGATCAGGCCACCCTCGCCAGCGGGGAGCAATTGCAAGACCCGGGCGCGTACGTATCGCGCCTCAACCGTCTGCTGCTGGAGCTGGCTAACTAAGCGCCAGCCCGCAGCATGCAAAGCATTATTGTGGATCTTGCTATCAGCCCTGACGAATGGATCAAACTCTATCGGGGCGTGGCAAGGGATATTCACACCCGGGCCCGGGACGGACGCACGGTGCGTTTCCCGGCCCGGATTCTGTCCCGCTTTTATCTCAGCAACGGCGTGCACGGCAGCTTTCGCATTAATTTTGATGCGGAGGGTAAATTTGCCAATGTTGAACGTTTGGGGTGATGGGGTAAAATGCCATCCCCCCCCCTTTTCTGATTTGACACTGCCGGAGCCCTCATGCGAATCATACTTGCCCCCATGGAAGGCCTGGCAGATGCCCCTATCCGTGAAATTCTCACCGCCGTGGGCGGTATCGACCGCAGCGTCACCGAATTTATCCGGGTAACCCACACCATGCAGCCCGACCGGGTGTTTCACAAATACGCCCCCGAACTCAAAAACGGCTGTACCACCCGTTCCGGGGCGCCCGTCGCTATCCAGTTACTGGGTTCGGATCCGGAGCAGATGGGCGTGCACGGCGCCAGAGCGGTCGAGCTGGGCGCGCCGCAAGTGGACATCAATTTCGGTTGTCCGGCCAAAACCGTGAACCGTCACAAAGGCGGCTCAGTGCTGATGCGCGAGCCGGAGGTCATGCACCGCATTACCGCCGCGGTCCGCGCTGCAGTGCCCGCGCACATCCCGGTGACCGCCAAAATGCGCCTGGGCTATGACGATCGCTCCATGGGCATTGCCTGTGGCCAGGCACTGGAGGCCGCCGGGGCCGCCGAAATTGTCATTCACGCCCGCAGCAAGGTTGACGGCTACAAGCCACCGGCCTATTGGGAAGAGATTGCCCGGGTGCGTGAAGCCGTGCAGACCCGGGTGATCGCCAACGGCGAAATCTGGACCGTTGACGATTATTGGCGGTGCCGCGAAGTCAGCGGCTGTGATGACATCATGATCGGCCGCGGCCTGATTGCCCGCCCGGGACTGGCCCGCCAGATCAAGGCCAGCCAGCAAGGCGACTCCCTTGCTGACTTGCCTTGGGCGCAGGTGGTGCCGCTGATCAAGGGGTATGGTGAGGAGTTGCAAGGCCGGCTGGAGGACCGTTACGTCACCGGTCGCCTGAAACAGTGGTTGAACTACCTGCGCAAAGGCTACAGCGAAGCCGAACAACTGTGGCCAGCGGCCCGTAAATTCAACGAGGTGGCGCCGTTCTATGCGTGCCTGGATGCCTCATTGGGTGCCGCAACCCAGCCCACACCCACCTCAGCGGCTTGAACCAGCAAGCAGCCCGGCTATGAGCTGAAACCGAACGGTCACGGACTTAATAAGCCAGGCCCTCCGCCGAGAGTTCCCTGCGGATTATTTCTGCGCCTGCGCTCAAGGCCGTCAGCTTGCCCCTGGCTACGCCACGGGATAAGGGGGCCATGCCACAGTTGGTGCACGGGTAGAGCTTGTCCGCATCCACAAACTTCAGTGCTTGACGCAGCGTATTCGCTACTTCCTCTGGTGTCTCAATGCTGTTGGTGGCCACATCGATGGCCCCTACCATCACCTTTTTACCGCGTATGAGTTCAAGCAGCTCCATGGGCACATGGGAGTTTTGACACTCTAAGGAGATAAGGTCGATGTTAGACTTTTGCAGCCGGGGGAAGACCTCTTCGTATTGCCGCCACTCGGAACCCAGGGTCTTTTTCCAATCCGTGTTGGCTTTGATGCCATAACCATAACAGATATGTACTGCGGTTTCGCACTTCAGGCCTTCGATGGCGCGCTCTAACGCAGCGATGCCCCAGTCGTTGACCTCTTCAAAAAACACATTAAAGGCCGGCTCATCAAACTGGATTATATCCACACCCGCCGCTTCGAGTTCTTTGGCTTCTTGATTGAGGATGGTGGCAAACTCCCACGCCAGTTTTTCACGGCTTTTATAATGGCCATCGTACAGGGTGTCGACCATGGTCATGGGGCCTGGCAGGGCCCATTTAATGGGTTGCCGGGTTTGCTGACGTAAAAACCTGGCAGCTTCGACAAAAACCGGCTGTTGGCGGCTGACTGCGCCTACTACTGTCGGTACACTCGCGTCATAGCGATCACGAATTTTGACGGTCTTCCGCTTTTCAAAATCGACACCGCTCAGGTGCTCGATAAAGGTGGTCACAAAGTGCTGGCGGGACTGCTCGCCATCACTGACGATATCAATCCCTGCAAGCTGCTGCTCTTGCAAGGAAACACGTAAAGCGTCCTGCTGGCCCTCGATCAATGCTTCGTCCTGCAATTTCCAGGGTGACCAAAGCGTCTCCGGCTCGGCCAGCCAGGACGGTTTGGGTAAACTGCCCGCCGTTGAAGTAGGTAATAATTTTTTCATAGTAAATACTGTTTTATACTCTCTTAAATTATCAAGCGTAATTGGCAGACCACCGTTCAAGGGTAGTCTGGTAGGGTTTCATGAGGTATTCCTCAGCAAATTGCCCCTGTTTGATAGCTAACTTGCTGCGTTCTTCCCGGTCATAAATAATTCGCGTTGTTGAATAATCCCGATTCTGCAAATTTGGTTGATAGCAGCGTCCGGCGGCCGCGTTGGCATTATAAATCTCAGCGCGGTAAATCTTTTGAAACGTTTCCATCGTGCTGATGGTGCTTATAAGTTCAAGATTGCTGTAATCATTCAGCAAATCACCACAGAAGAAAAACGCCAGAGGCGCGACGCTGTCGGGTGGCATAAAATAGCGAACCTCCAGCCCCATTTTTTTGAAATACTGTTCAGTCAAGGATGCGTCATTGGGCCGGTACTCAACCCCCAACACAGGGTGTTGATTCTCAGTCCGATGATAAACCTTGTTATCCGATACACTGAGGCATATAACCGGTGGCTTGCTAAAATTCTCCTGGTAAGCATCTGAGTTGACGAAGCACTTGAAGAGTTTTCCATGCAAATCGCCAAAGTTGTCCGGAACGCTGAACGCGGGTTGCCCCTTGTTGTGATTCAACAACAACACGCTAAAATCGTAATCGCGCACATAAGAGGAAAAATTATTGCCTACGATGCCTTCAATGCGCTTGTTGGTTTTGCGATCAAGGATGTTCGTTTGCAATATTTCAATCGCGGGGAACGCTTGGCCATTGGTATCACCAGATATGTGCATATCAACGGAAATGATTTCAAGTTCGACGGAATAACGATCCCCGTTAGGGTTATCCCAATGCGCCAAGGCATTAAAACGATTGTTTATCATCGTTAAGGCGTTGCGCAAATTCTCTTCGCGGGCTTCCCCTCTGGCCAAATTGGCAAAGTTCGTAGTAATACGGGTATTGTCTGAGGGTTGATAATGTTCATCGAAACTGATGCTGTTTATGGAAAATGTAACGTCGTTACTCATGGTGCTCTGGTATCCAATTTCCGGCGATAAAACCTGAAGTAATTAATTCCATGCTGTTCTGGTTGGGGCTTTCAAAGAAGCAACCGCAATTCTGTCTCGGGTTACGAGCTGGGTGTATTTATACCCGGGCTGATGCATGAGTTTAAGTGATTTTACTGCACCTATTTATGAGTGTTGCTCATGGGTGGGTGTGGCGCAAGGTTCTGCCGGGCCAAGGGCATGTCCCCATCGGCGGTGTTGACGCGTGTGCAGAGGCAGCCGGATTCCGGCGGCCGTGGGGGCAGAGAGGCTTGCCCACTGACGGGCCGATGCCGGGTGTCATCGGCATGGGCGACGCCGACCGTGTCGGGTGGTTAATGCTGACGGGTGGGCATCAGGTGATCAGATCATGGTTGAGGCAGAGTGTCACCGGGGACAGGCAGCAACGCCAAGTCATTATCTGACCGTCTGAGCCTGAGCAATGAAATCATTCAGGTAAACAATCTGTTCTTCATCCTGTCGTACGCCCAGAAAGATCTGTTTTCTAATCCCATGTTGGCCAAACCGGAGGCTTTTAATGGCCATTGTCTGGGCGAATTCGTCCGCCAACCAACCTGGCAGGGCACACACGCCTCTGCCGGCGGCCACCATTTGCAACATTATTTCCGTCGTTTCTATGGTCTTGTGCTTTTTGACCGTGCATTGGGCGGGATTTAAAAACTGCGTGTAAATATCCAGCCGGTCAGTGTCTACCGGGTAGCTGATTAATACCTCCTCACTCAACTGTTCAGGCATGATCGAGCCGTGCATGGCCAGGCGGTGGGAGGTCGAAACAACGAGTCTGTGCTCGTAGTCAAACACCGGTATAAACGTCACCTCAGGTTGGAACACAGGGTCAGGTGTGACGAGCAGATCAATCTCGTAATTATGCAGTGCAGCCAGACCACTGAACTGAAATTCCTGTTTCACGTCAATGTCGACGTTTGGCCACTTTTCGAGATAAGGTGCAATCACTTTTAACAGCCATTGATAGCACGGGTGGCACTCCATGCCGATGCGAAGTGAGCCCATTTCGCCGGTCGCGATCTGACGCAATAAATGCTCTGTGTGTTTAAACTGCGGCAACACCCGATTGGCCAGTATTAAAATTTGCTCACCAGCCTGGGTCAGGCGCAGGTTCCTGCCTTCTCTTTGCCAAACGGGGGTTCTTATCTGGCCCTCCAGCTTTCTGATGCTGTGACTCAATGCCGACTGGGTTAAATTCAACGATTCCGCCGCTCGGGTTAAGGTTCCTTGCTCTTTTACTGCCGCCAGCACTTCAAGGTGAAACCGCTCCACCATCGCATAACTCCGGTCTTCAATACTTGGTATCATGAATACAGTTCATGGTTTGTGGCGAATATAGCATAAGTTTGTTGGCAAAAAGTTACCGGGGCACAGCTGCGTGCCTGTCCGTCCGGCTGCTCAGGGAGGTCGGTTAACATCCATTCGCCGGTCGCCCGCGCTGCGGGTTTTCGGGTTCCCCGGCAGGGTCTGCAAACGGGGACCAACCCTTGCCGGTCTAAGCGGGGGCGAGGTGGCCGCTCGGTCCAAAGGGTAGGGTGAAGAGTCGCCGGGGTGTGGCTCGCATATACGTGTCGGCATGCAGGACAGTGCGCTTGCCTTGTCATCGTTCACAGCCCCGATAGGATTCGGGGCTGTGAACGACAGCGGGTTTCAGCGGTCAGGCTTTTCTTTTTCTGGACACGCCCAAGCCGGCCAGCCCGAGCCCGAGCAGCAGCAGTGAAGCGGGTTCGGGCACCCGTGCCACGCCGCCTGCACCATCGGCGCCAAAGGCATTAATCTGGTTGTTGAAAAGGAGCATTCCTGCACCGGTGGAGGTGTTCAGTGAAATGGTTTGTCCCGCCAGCGTGAAGCCGTACAATACCCCGTTAAAATAGTCCAAACCAAAGACGTTGCTGAATCCGGTCGGGCCTAGCGACACCCCGCCCCCGGTATTGGGGTTGATCGACCACAGACTGTCACCGGGTCCTGTAGTCGAAGACAGGAAAAGGTTGCCCATATCATCAAAGGCAATGTCGCCGGATTATGCGTAGCCGCCTGAGCCAATCGAAGTGGCCGAACCGTCACCCAGATTCAGGGTGTACAAACTGTTGCCGCCACTGCCGTAAAGGGTGCCATCGCTGCTGAAAGTCAGGCCATTGATAGTCGCGCCCGTGCTGCCGATGGGGGTGGTTGATGCGTCGGACTTGTCAATTTCAAACAAGGTACCGCCGCTACTCACCCCGTACAGCCTGTCGGTGATCGGATTCAGAGCAATATCGAACATGACCCCCGTGTTGCCGATAAAAGTCGACGTGTCGGTGGAAACATCATAGTCCCATAGACCGCCATTACTGGCCCCAATCAGCGTTGCGTTGGCCGAAGTGGCCGCGACAATCAATACCGCACCTGCGGTGTAATTTATAATTTTCATAGTCTTATCCCTAAGGTGTTTGATCGGGCGCAAACAGACGTGTTCGTTCCCCAAGCGACAAGACAGCAAAAGTCGTGCGAATTTATTTTAATTGAATATTTTCAAGTAGATAGTAAGAAGGTCGTTGCGTGCGATTGCGCTATATGTAAAAAATATCGACACACGTGAGCCAGGGTTCAGCGGTTTGAACGAACTTTACCGAACGTTTTATTCAGGCAAGGGGCGCCCTGTTGATCGTGGACAAGGGCGTGTTCAGATCAAAAATCCGGCCGCGGATGTTGGTGATCCCCATGGCGCTCAGCCGGGCCGAGTGCATTTTCAGGTAAGCACTGGCGGAGGTTTCGTCTTCAAACAGATAGATACCGCCGGCCAACCGGGCCTGTTCGTTTTCCGTCCAGATTTTCCAGATGATGCCGGGCTCATCGTTGATGGATTCGGCCAGATCGGTCAGGGCCTCGGTCATTTCGTCCCCAAAGGGACCGGGGAACTCAAAATCGACCTGTAACAGCTTACGCATGGCGGCTCTCCTGATGTTGGGTGGTTAAACGGCCCGGTGAGTGGCTACGCCGGTATTTCCTCCAAGGCGAACGTATTGGTGGTGATGGGTTTGGCGCCGGTTGCGGTGATGCGCACGGTTTCGCTGAAGCCGATGCCAAACTCGCCCGGTTTGCGCAAACAGATGGGCAGATGAAACACCATGTTTTCTTCCAGCGGGGCCGGGTTGTCGGTGGCTATATACTTCGCCCCCGCGACCCAGGACGGTGGAAACGCCAGGCCCACCGGGTAGCCGAATACCCCGGAGAAAAAGGCACGATCGGCGATCGGTGCCATGGCGGCCTCGCCGGCAAGGGCGGCCGAGGCAAAACTGGCGCCGGCCCGGGCGGCCGTCATCACTGCTTCGAGCACGTCCAGACACACCAGGTGGAATTCGCGCATTTCCGCCGACGCCCGGCCGAGCACTGCGGTGCGCATCATGGGCGCCGTATAGCGGCGCCGCGCCGCGCCGAATTCGGTGAACACAGCGTCGCCGGGGGCCACGGCAAACCCGCTATGATTGGTGTGAATGATGCCGCTGCGGGCACCGGTGGTGACAATCGGTTGCATGCTCATGAACTCGCTGCCCGCGCCCAGCATGGCTCCGGCCCCGGCCTGGGCAATCTCATGGTCGATCACCCCCGCCCGCAGCACCGCGCCCGCAGCGTCCAGTCCGGCGCAGGTGATGGTCGCGCTTTCGTCCAGATACGCCAGTTCGGCGGGGGATTTCACCATACGGACACGGTCCATCAGCCCGCCAAAATCAGCAAACCGGGCGTTGTCCAGTTTGTGCATCAGGGCTGACAGCAGCCCCGGCCGCAAGGATCCGGTCCAGGGGTTGAAGCCGATCCGCGGTGCGGGGGTGCCGGCGGTGCGGCGCACCTGGGCGGCCAGATCGCTGGCCACAGCTTCGGGCGCCTGCCAGGGGTATCCGGTTACCTCGTCCACCCGACTCAGGCATACGGCGGGGCCGACCTCAATGGCCGGTACGAACAGCTGGGTGCGTTCGGGGGTGACCAGCAGAATGCATTGCACCGAGACCTCGAAGGAGGTGTATCCGGTCAGGTAACACAACTCGCCGGCATCGGTGAGCAGCAGCAGATCCAGCCCGGCGGCGACCATGTGTTCGCGCACGGTGGTGAGCCGGGTCTGGTAGTCAGCGGGGGTGAACGCCAGCGCCGGTTCGGGGAACCGGCGCTGCAGGGTGTCGCGGTAAGTACGGTAATCCATGAGTTGCGGGCCCTATGTGTCAGCGCGGGTGAGGCCGGAGCGGTGCACAGAACCACTATGGCCCATTGCCGATCGGTCCGTAAAGCACTGGCTCGTAAAAAGTCGCCAACAGCCTACTCCGGGTGGGTGTCCTGAGGAGGGGGCAGTAAACCGCGTACCGGGTCGAACCGCATGCGGCGCAGGCGGTCAACAAACCACTTGAGGCCTTTGCCTTTATTGTTGCGTGTCCAGGCTGCGGCTATGTCCACCGGTGGTCGTGGCGCATTCAGGGTCAACAGCTCCAGTCGCCCGTCGGCCAGCTCCCGGGAAATCCGGTGGCGGGGCAGGTAACCGACGCCCAGCCCTTTGCACTGCACTGCTATTTTATGGGCGATGGTGGGCACGATGATGCGGCTGCGGCCATCCAGCAGCCCGGAGGAGCGCGCCGGCAGGCGTTGCGAACTGTCGGCCACGACCACGGTGGGGTAATCCTGTATCGCCGTGGCCGGCAGTGGCGTGGGCAGACGGGTCAGCGGATGACCGGCCGCCACGGCGAAAGCGAAATCCACTTGGCCCAGTGCATGCAGCGCAAATCCCGGCGTCGGGGGGGCGCCCTCGGCGCCAATCACCAGATCACAGCGATCGTCACTGAGCGCATCCCAACTTCCGGCGAGCACTTCTTCACTCAGGCGGATCTCGGTTCGGGGCTGCAGCCGCTGGAATGCGGCAATCAGGTCGTAAACCGGCTCACAGTTCAGCACACTGTCCACACAAATACGCAGCTCGGCCTCCCAGCCGTCCGCCGCCTGCCGGGCCAGGGCGGTCAATTCTTCCGAGGCTTTGAGAATGTGTCGGCCCTGTTCCAGCACCAGCCGTCCGGCCGCGGTCAGTTCCGCTTTGCGCCGGCTGCGGTCAAACAGTGCCACGCCCAGATCCTCTTCCAGCTTGCTCACGGTGTAGGATACCGCCGAGGGCACACGGTGCAGCTCGTCGGCGGCAGCGGCAAAACTCTGACGGCGGTCGATCGCATCGAGGGTTTGTAAAGCGTCCAGGGAGATGAGCGAAACCATAGTTCAGTTTTCCTGATCATATAGGTCAAAACATTCCGCTATTAAGTATTAACTTATTCAAATACAGTAAATACAACAAACAGCGTAATTGATATTACGCGTTTAAAGCACCCTGAGCCACGGGCAACACAGATTCGGGGTGCCACACATTCACACACCAACGGAGGCACGCTTATGGGCCTGCTTGTTGATGGACAGTGGGTTGACCGCTGGTACGACACCGACGCCAACAAAGGTCGCTTTGAGCGCAGCGAATCCCAGTTCCGCAACTGGATTACCGCCGACGGCAGCGCCGGCCCCAGCGGTGAGGGCGGCTTCAAAGCGGAGCCCGGACGGTATCATCTGTACGTATCGCTGGCCTGCCCCTGGGCCCACCGAACCTTGATCCTGCGCAAGCTCAAAGGGCTGGAAACCATGATTTCCGTGTCGGTGGTCAACCCGCTCATGCGTGAGCATGGCTGGACTTTTGAGCCGGACGAAGGCGTCGTGGCCGACCCCGTTTTCGGGGCGCAATACATGCATCAGATTTACACCGCCGCCGGCCCGGAGTACACCGGGCGGGTGACCATTCCGGTGCTCTGGGACAAGCAGCAAAACCGTCTGGTCAGCAACGAATCGTCGGAGATCATCCGCATGCTGAACACCGCGTTCGACGGCATCGGCGCCGCTTCCGGCGACTATTACCCGGAGGCGCTGCGTGAGGAGATTGACCGCATCAACGCCTACGTTTACGAGCGGGTCAACAACGGGGTCTACAAGGCCGGTTTTGCCACCACGCAAGACGCTTACGAGGAAGCGGTCCGCCCGCTGTTTGAAGCCCTGGATGAACTGGATCAGCGGTTGTCGACCCGGCGTTACCTGGTGGGCGAGCAGATCACCGAAGCCGACTGGCGGCTGTTCACGACGCTGATCCGCTTTGATGCGGTGTACCACGGGCACTTCAAGTGCAACTTGAAACAGATCGCCGATTACCCGCAGCTGGCCGGCTATGTGCGCGAACTGTACCAGTGGCCCGGGGTGGCCGAGACGGTCAACATGAAACACATCAAAGAACATTATTACCGCAGTCACGCCACCATCAACCCGACCGGGGTGGTGCCGGCTGGCCCGGTGCTGGATCTGGATGCGCCCCATGGGCGGGCGGGTGTTCAGCAACAGGCGGATCCGGAGGAAAATTAAGCGGATAACACAGGAGCACCAGTGATGATCGAACTTCGACCGCACCGCGAACTGGGCGGCGCCCGATACGGCTGGCTGGACACCCGCCACCATTTTTCGTTCGCCGAGTATTACGACCCCAGGCGTATGCACTGGGGCGATCTCAGAGTCTGGAACGACGACACCATAGCGCCGCGTTCGGGTTTTCCGCGTCATCCGCACCGCGACATGGAAATCATCACCTACGTGCGCAAAGGGGCCATCACCCACGAGGATAGCCTCGGCAACCGGGGGCGCACCGAGGCCGGTGATGTCCAGGTCATGAGTGCCGGCACGGGAATCGCCCACAGTGAAATGAACGAAGAGGACGTGCCCACCCAGCTCTTCCAGATCTGGATCATACCCAATGAAACCGGTCTGCCCCCGAGCTGGAGTACCCAGCCGTTTCCCAAAGGCGAGCGCAGCGGGTCATTCATCACCCTCGCCAGTGGCATGCCGGGTGATGACGAGGCCTTGTCGATCCGCGCGGATGCTCGGCTGGTTGCCGCCACCCTGGAAGCGGGGCAGAGCGCCGCCTACGCCATAGCTCCCGGCCGCAAGGTGTACCTGGTGCCGGCGAGCGGCCAGATCGAGGTGAATGGAGTGCTGGCTTCGACCGGCGACGGCGTGGCGGTTCGGGATGAAACGCAGCTGCAGGTGCGCGCGCAGGAAAGCAGTGAAGTCGTGCTGGTGGATGTGGCCTGAGCAAGACGCGCCGCCACCCAATTAACCCTACAGAAAGAGGATTGCAAGACATGACCAAGGTTCTGGTGCTTTATTATTCCATGTACGGTCACATGGAAACCATGGCGCACGCCGTCGCCGAAGGGGCCCGTGGCGTTTCCACAGTGGAGGTGACGGTGAAACGCATCCCCGAAACCATGGACGCCGAGGCATTCAAGGCAGCCGGTGGCAAGGTCGATCAGGATGCCCAGGTGGCTTCGCCCGCAGAGCTGGCAGACTACGACGCCATCATCGTGGGCACGCCCACGCGGTTCGGCAACATGGCCGGGCAGGTGCGTACCTTTTTCGACCAGACCGGTGGTCTCTGGGCCCAAGGTGCGCTGGCCGGTAAGGTGGCCAGTGTGTTCACCTCAACCGGTACCGGCGGTGGTCAGGAAATGACCATTACCTCCACCTGGACCACGCTGGCGCACCACGGCATGATCATCGTTCCCCTCGGTTATACCACGCCCGAGCTTGCCGATATTTCTGCGGTGAGTGGCGGTACGCCCTATGGCGCATCGACCATCGCCGGTGGAGATGGCTCGCGCCAGCCCGATGAGCGGGAGCTGAAAATCGCTATCCATCAGGGTAAGCGGGTTGCCCAAATCGCCGCTAAGCTGAACGGCTGACCGCGCGCTCAGCGCCCTGAATAGAGACGCGGTCCTTCAGGGCGCTGCCTGTGAGGGCGATGATCATACGGGCAAGGTTCAGGGGCCTCTGGGGGCAAACATGATGATGGCCATGCCCGTCAGCGCGACCCCGGAACCCACCATGTCCCAGGTGGTGGGCCGAATGCCGTCCACGGTCCATAGCCACAGAATGGCCATGAAGATATAGACCCCTCCGTAGGCGGCATACACACGCCCGGCGGCAGTGGGATGCAAAGATAACAGCCAGACAAAGGCCAGCAGACTCAGCGCGCCCGGCAGCAACAGCCAGGCCGATTTGCCCTCCCGCAGCCACAGGTAGGGCAGGTAGCAGCCCAGAATTTCCGCCAACGCAGTGACCACAAACAGGCCGACAGTCTTCAGTTCCGGCAACGAATCTTACCTCCGCACCCCGGCGCACTCGCCTATCAGGGTATTAACGAATGAACTGGTCGACGTACTCCCGACCCAGACCGCAGGCCTCATAATGCTTGCGGCACATGTCGATTTTGGTGAACACATCGTCAAAGCCGGTGAGGTTGCCCCAGGGGTCAACGTAATTCATGACCCCGTTTACCTGAAACAGGGTGATCATCTCGTCCACGTCATCGTCAACCACCAGGGTGTGGGTTTCGCCGGGAGGTTCGTACACATAGCTGCCCTCCGTGGCTACCCATTCATGCTCCAGATAACGCCACCGGCCTTTGAGGACCATGCCGTGCACCGGGCTGGAATGACGGTGGCGGCTCAACACGCCTGATTTGCGCACCCGCAGCAAGCTGACCCAATACCCCTGGGAGACATGCAGGCACAGCGGGCGGAAATCGACCCCTTCCGACTGCGGCACCCAAACCCGCTCATCGTCGGGGATGGCCTGGGGCACGATGATGTCGAGCGGGGCGTCTTCAGGGCGGGGGTACTGATAGGGCATTCGCTTGTTATCGTCATTATTGGCAGGCATATCTTCTCCAGAGCCTTGAGGTCAGAATCAGGGCCACGGTGTGGATGTGGGAGAAACAAACTAAGGTAAAACCGCTGCACCGTCAATTTCAGCGGATCGCCCGGGGTGTTCCCAATATTCCGTCAGGGCTCGTTTTATGGACGGCCGTTCAAATTCATAAGTGTCGTGGTGCAGGCACCAACGCAGATAGCCGGCCACCGCTTGGCGTTGCAGGTTGCTGAGTGTGGCCATAGACTGCCCGTACTCAACCCTGCTTGGGGATCGCCCGGTGACAGGCCGCGGCGGTAAAGAGCACGTCGGTCGACGAGTTGAGAGCCGTTTCGGTGGAATCCTGCACCACACTGATGACGAAGCCGATGGCGACCACCTGCATGGCCACTTCCATGGGTACCCCGAACAGGCTCGTGGCCATGGGAATCAACAGCAACGAGCCACCGGCAACCCCGGACACCCCACAGGCCGCCAGCGCGGATACCACGCACAGCAGCAAGGCCGTCGGGAAATCAACCGGAATGCCCAGGGTATGGGCGGTCGCCAGGGTGATCACCGAGATGGTGATTGCGGCGCCGGCCATGTTGATGGTGGCGCCCAGCGGGATGGAGATGGCGTAGGTGTCGGTGTCCAGCTCCAGCCGCTCGCACAGGGCCATATTGACGGGGATGTTGGCCGCCGAACTGCGGGTGAAGAAAGCGGTGATGGCACTGCCGCGCAGACAATCGAACACCAGTGGGTAAGGGTTGCGGCGAATCTGCCAGAAGACAATGAGCGGGTTGGTGACCAGCGCCACGAACAGCATACACCCGACGATTACACCCAGCAGCTGACCATAACCCAGCAGTGCGCCGATCCCCGACTCCGCCAGGGTGTTGGCGACAAGCCCGAAAATCCCCAGCGGCGCGAGACGAATGACACCACGGACGATGCCGGAGACGGCGTCTGACACGTCGTCCAGCGCCTGGCGGGTGGTTTCCTTGGCGTTACGCAGCATGAAACCGAGGCCCACGGCCCACACCAGAATGGCAATGAAGTTGGCCTCCATCAGGGCCGTGACCGGGTTGGTGACCGCGCTCAGGACCAGGTTGCGTAAAATTTCCGCAATCCCCGCAGGCGGGTTGCCACTCACGCCAGACAGGTCCAGCGACAGTTCGGTGGGAATCAGGAAACTGGCCACCACGGCCACCATGGCGGCCACCAGCGTGCCCACCACGTAGAGCACCAGCACCCCGCGAATGTGGGTGGGCTGTCCCTGCTGGTGGCGGGCAATGGCGGCCGCCACCAGCACAAACACCAGCACCGGCGCCACGGCTTTCAGGGCCGACACGAACAGCTGACCGAGCAGGGCCACCGAGGCGGCGGCTTCGGTCGAGACGATGGCCAGCACCACCCCGCCCACAATGCCGAGTGCAATCTGAGTAACCAGCCCCAGCCGCATAAAAGGTCGAAAAACAGAGTGCAATCCAGAAAGCATGAAAACCTCACGTTGGAGCTGTAACAAAAACGAATCAGGGTCCGCCCGGTGCATGGGGACGTATCTGGCGCGCTATGATAACGCATAGTTAAGAGGTGTAAATGTGTCGGTTGTGGTTAATTTGATCAAGTTTTCTGAATGTCCGGACGCCGGCCTTTTAACTCGTTGATTAACTGAAAATCTACCGGCCAACGCCGTTTTCGAATGAAATCACGCCCGCGGCAATCGCTGCGCTAGGAATGCGCTGCCTGCCACTGTGAGCGGGTGATTTTATAAAGCACGTGCTCACAAAGCGGGTGGCCCGGGTCTATGTCCGGGTGCCTGAAGTTGGCCCGGGTATCGGTCATGCCCAGGCGCGCCATGACCGCGCGGGAGCGCTGATTGGCGACCGCGCTGAACGCGACCACTTCGTCCAGGGCCAGCTCCTCAAAGGCGAACCGCAAGGCCTCGGTAGCCGCTTCCGTGGCGTAGCCCTGGCCCCAGAAGGAGCGGTGGAGCCGCCAGCCCACTTCCACGCAGGGCGCAAAGGGCAGATCGGCGCTGGGCTGATGCAGACCCGCGAACCCGATGAAACGGCTCTGTTCCCGCAAGCTGACGGCCCAAAAACCCCAGCCACGGTCTGCGATCAGCTGTTGGCATTTATTGGCCATGGCATCGCTTTCGATTGATTGCAGCGGGCGGGGAAAGTATTCCATTACGGCGGGGTCTGCGTTCAACTCAGCGAATACAGGCAAGTCAGCCGCTTGCCACTGCCGCAGACATAAACGTCGGGTCGTTAGCTGACACGTTTGCATGACGTGGGGCTCCTTTGGTTCATAGGAGAGTCCGGCGCGCCGCGCGGTTGCGGTGCGTCCGGGTGAAGCCTGACGGTGTGGCCGCCGGGTTAATGCCCATAGGTGACCATGAAAAAATAAACCGTAATGCCGCAACTGGCCAGAATCACAAACCAGCGGACGTGTCGCTGGGACAGCCGCTTGGACACATGGGCCGCGACATACCCCCCGACCAGGGTGCCCACCAGAACAATCAGGCCCTCATGCCAGGCAATCACCCCGTCGTAGATAAACAGTGCAATGGCGATCAACGACACCGCCGAAGAGATCAGCAGTTTCAGACCGTTCATGGCGTTGATGTTGGTATGCCCGGCCAGCGCCAGGTAACTGAGGGCAATGATCCCGAGTCCCGCATTGAAAAACCCCCCATAGGCACAGACGCCCAGCAGCACCAGGGCCAGAAGCAGGTGGCCCGCAACGGACGCATGCCGGTGGGTCGAGGTCAGTTTCTTTAAGGTGCTGTTGATTTGACCACCAAAGATAAAGAGCACGGTGGCGAACAACAGCAACCAGGGAATGGCCTCACGGAACAACGCTTCGGGTGTCTGCAGCAACAACCAGGCGCCCAGAATTCCCCCGATCAGGCTGATCAGGAGCAGTTGCGGCAATTCCTGTTTGTGCGCCTGCAGATCGTCGCGAAACGCATAGGCGCCACTGAGATACCCGGCGCAGGAGGCAAAGGTGTTGGTCGCATTGGCACTGATGGGCGGCACGCCCACAACCAGCAACGCCGGAAAGGTGATGAAGCTGCCGCCACCCGCAACGGAATTGATCACGCCACCCAGAAGACCGGCACCAAAAAGAAACAGCCACTCATACAGCATAACAACCCACCGCCCCGCCAAGTTTGATGTGTGGTGGCCCAGTGCCGCCACGTCGGCCGTCTGACAGCCAACTCAGGCGCTATCATAGCCCAGCGTCACGGCGTTAACCGCCGGTTACTCGTCAGTTTCTGCCCGTGGTGCAGCGGACAGACCGACCCCAACACCAGTGGCGCGCCAGCCGGGCGGCAGATTGTGGGCGTAGGCTATGGGGCGCGTGCGGTCACGATGTGCGCCGGGGCGTCAAACGCCACCGTCCCCCCGGCGGTTACAAACCGGTTCAGAACCGTCTCTGCTTCCGTGAGAATGATCGCAATTTGTTGCTCGGTAAGGTTTACACCCATAACCGGCAACCAACCACGGAGATCCGCTTCCACCATGGCTCTTATACTCGGGAAACGGGCGGTACCGTGGTGGGTGGTAATGTCCACCGAGACGGCCCCCGCGTCCTGAAACAGTTTGGCTAGTTGGTGTTGATCGCCCATCACGAAGGGTGCCCGCAACGCATCTGCGGCCGCTTGCCCGGCCTGACGCTCCAGCAGCGCCACGGCATCGGGGTAGGCCTGCGAATGCTCCAGCGAGTCCCAAACGCCCACCGCCAGCCGTCCGCCGGGTGCCGCCACCCGCAGCATTTCAGCGATTGCGGCCAATCTGTCCTGAAAGAACATCAAGCCAAACTGGCACACCACCGCGTCAAAGGCATGGTCTTCGTAGGGCAAAGATTCCGCCAGGCCCTGGTGCCAGTCAATGGACGGGGCCAACTGCCGGGCCACCGCCAGCATGCCGGGCGCAGCATCCAGGCCCGCCACGACGCCGTCATCGCCCACCTGGGTCGCCACCTCCCGGGCTAACACCCCGGTACCGCAGGCGACGTCCAACACCCGCTGGCCGGGCTGAATACCGGCTGCCGCCGCCATGACGGGCGCAAACTGCTGAAAGAGCGCGGGGACGTGGAGTTGCTGGTAGGCTCTGGCCGCTGCTACCTCGTTATCTGAAGCCTTGATAGCCATGATTGATCCTCCTTTGGCGCATACGCCCGATGCAGACGTCGCCAAACGTATACCCGAGTTTCCGAGTCCTTCGTTGTCACTACTGCATTAATTCGATGCGGAGGAGTCGGATCCACTGCGTATTCAGCATAGCGTCCTCTGCTCTTCGTGGGGAGCGGAGAATGGCATGGTGGGTCGTTAAGGGGGAGACGGGACGGGACGGGGCAGGGCGCGCCAGTGGAGGGCGTCGATCGCACGCCCGGAGGAAAGGACAGCGCGTAAATGGGTGCCGGTGCTGGTCCGGGCACCCGTTCGGACGGTTTACAGCTTACATATAGTAGGCTTCGACGGTTCCTTTCAGGGTAACCATCATTGGCAGCCCGCGACGGTCCCGCGCCTTGGGGTGGGCCACTTTCACCCAGCCTTCACTGATGCAGTATTCCTCGACGTCGTTACGCTCTTTGCCGTTCAGCCGGATGCCAATGTTGTGTTCGAACACTTCCGCCACATGGTGGGGGCTGCGGGGGTTACCCGACAGGCGATCGGGTAGCGGGGGCAGCGCTTTGGTATCGTTCATGTTAATGACCTGAGTTGAAAAAAGTGCGTCATTGTAGGCAATGTAGCCGGAGCGCTCAACAACCGCTGTTTCACTCCTTGTTCAGAAAGTTTTTTTCCAGAAATTCGGATCTGAACTGTTGCGGCGGCGTGGGGATATCCGGCCGCCCCTCAGGCGTAAAGTCCATGAGATTCCAGAACGGCCAGACCGTGTCGACGTGATTTCCCGGCAGTTCGGTGCCCCAAAAATGAAAAATCTTGCCGTCCTGTTTCTTGAACACGTGCATCACCGGCCACTGCAGGTCGTCAGAGTCCCCCTGGCACCGGTAATCGGCTTGATAGGGCGACTCGAACCCGGACACCAGCGCAATTTGCGACCAGCCCCGCCGCTTTGCCCAGGCGTTGATCGATTCGGCCGGGGCTTTGGCGATGGCCACGAAGGCCGCGCCGCTTTCGGTGACCTGATACCAGGTACGGTCAAATCCGTCCACCAGCGACGTGCAGGAAGGGCAGGGGTTATCCCAGTTGGGGCCGTACATGAACGAGTAGAGCAATAAGGTGTGCTTGTCACCAAACAGGTCGGAGAAGGTCACCCGTTGCCCCACCTTGCCGTCGGTGGCCCACTGGAACACGTAATCCGTCTTCAACTCTCCGCCGAGCGGGAGTTGGCGGCGTTTTTCAGCGAGCGCCTTTACCTGGTCGACCAGGGCCTGTTCCTCCTTGAGCAGTGCGTCGCGCGCCTCCCGGTAGGCGCTGCTTTCGTTCGGGTAGCGTAGTTCACTCATGTCGTCACCTCGTTGCAGCTGGTTTGTGACTGATCCCGGGTGGCGGCGGATTAACCGAACACCCTATAGAGTCAGCCTACTCTGTTTCCGCCGGAGTGGCAGCCGGAACATCGGGTGGGGTGTGCGTCATCAACGATCTGTCGGATGTTGGTTGCATCGCTGTGGCGCGGGACGGGCAAACGGCCGTTCGGGCTGCCATACTTTTTTTACCGATGCGGCTGATCAGACTCCGACCCAGTGATCGCCCGGAAATAGTCCTGACATTGTCAGAAGGATGCAGCACCCATGGCGAAGGACACCAAGGGCACCCCCGCCCGTGACGACGACTACCTGACCCCGGGCGACCGGCGCGACCCGGACTACAAAGACCGGCCCGAACCGACCGAAAGACCAATCAGCGGACTGCGGTTGCTGGGACTGCTGGGAGGACCGGTGGTGGCGGTTTTGGTCCTGCTGACGGCCGCCCCCGAGGGCATGCCGCTCATCGCCTGGCATTTGGTGGCCATGGCCAGCTGGATGGTAATCTGGTGGCTGACCGAGGCGATACCCATCCCCGCCACGGCGCTGTTGCCGATCGTGATGATGCCCCTGCTGGGGATCGACCAGATCCAGCCGGTGGCGGCCAACTACGGTCACCCGCTGATTTTTTTGTTTCTCGGAGGCTTTTTGCTGGCGGCGGCCATGCAACACGTGGGCCTGCACCGGCGCATCGCCCTGCAGATCGTCAGCCGGATCGGCACGTCACCGTCGCGGATCATTTTGGGCTTTATGCTGGCGACCGCCTTTTTGTCGATGTGGATCTCCAACACCGCCACCACCATCATGATGTTCGCCGTGGCCCTGTCGGTGGTCGACTTCGTTGCCGAGCAAACGGATGACGAGGCCACAGTGCGTAATTTCGGTGTCGCGTTGATGCTGTCCATCGCCTACAGCGCGTCGATCGGCGGTGTGGGCACCCTGATCGGCACCCCGCCCAACGCGCTGCTTGCCAGCTTTCTGCAAAACACCTACCAGATCGAGATCACGTTCTTTAACTGGATGCTGCTGGGCGTACCCGTGGTGGCCGTCATGCTGCCGGTCAGCTGGCTGCTGCTGACGCGGGTGCTGTTCCCGTCGCACCGGATCGCCATTCAGGACCCCGGCGCGGTGGTCGACCGTGAACTGGCGGCTCTGGGGCGAATGTCCCGGGGTGAAAAACTGGTGGCCCTGGTGTTTCTGGGGGCCGCGCTGGGGTGGATCTTCCGCGCGCTGCTGGTGACCTGGACCGGGTTGCCACTGAACGACACCATCATCGCGCTGCTCGCCGCCCTGATCTTGTTCGCAGTACCCATTTCCCGGGCCGAAGGTGAGTTCGCCCTGGATTGGGAGGCGGCCCGCAACGTGCCCTGGGGGGTGCTGCTGCTGTTCGGCGGCGGCCTGGCGCTGGCGGGCGGGTTTAAAAGCACCGGTCTGGCGGAATGGATCGGCAACGCCGTCGCCGGGGTGGAGGTGAGCACCCTGGTGCTGATCCTGCTGGTTACCGTGGCGATCGTCTACCTGACCGAAATCACCTCCAACACCGCCTCCACGGCCACCTTCTTGCCGGTATTGGCGGCGGTGGCTGTAGGCCTGGGCCTGAACCCCGTGATCCTCTGCGTCCCGGTGGCGTTAGGGGCGTCCATGGCCTTCATGATGCCCGTGGCCACTCCGCCCAATGCCATTGTCTTCGCCTACGAGCAGATGCAATTGCGGGACATGGTTCGCGCCGGCTTTATGCTGAACCTGCTGGCCATCGCGGTCTCCTTTGGGTTGTTTACCCTGTTGGCCAAGCTGGTGTTTGGGGTCGACTTCTAGCCGGCGGTGCGCAAGCGGTGACCGGTCAGTGCAAAGTCACTTCATTGCGGCGCAAAAACGGGTTAGCCTTGCGCTGTCTTTCATCACCTGAGCCCCTGTAAAACGAACCATGCCTGAAGCTATATGGATATCCTTTGCGTTTGGTCTTGGCCTGCTGGTCAAGGTGGTACATCTGCCATCCCTGGTAGGGTATCTGGCGGCCGGTTTTATCCTCAGTGCGCTCACCGCGCATCCCGGCAGCAATATTTCCGCAGAACCGACCGCTGTGCTAGGCCACATCGCACACCTCGGTGTGTTGATGATGCTGTTCACCGTTGGGCTCAAGCTCAAGTTCAGATCCATTCTGAGCCCCGAAGTCATCGGCGGTAGTCTGCTGCATTTTGCCATTACCTGTCTGGTGTTTGCGCCGGGTCTCTATCTGTTGCTGGACATCAGCTGGTACCTGGCGTTCATGCTGGCGGTGGCGCTGTCGTTTTCGTCCACCATTCTGGCCGCCAAGGTATTGGAAAGTAAGCGGGAGCTGCGCGCCTTCCACGGCCGGGTGGCCATTGGCATTCTGGTGATGCAGGACCTGATCGCCCTGGTGGTAATGAGTCTGGCCGCCGGCAAGACGCCGTCCCAGTGGGCGCTGATTGTCTTTGGTTTACCGCTGCTACGGCCGTTGTTGTTCCGCCTGCTGGACGCCAGTGGCCACGACGAATTGCTGGTGCTGCTGGGCATGCTGCTGGCCCTGGTGCTCGGTGGGCTGGGCTTTCAGGCGGTCGGGTTGAGTTCAGAGCTGGGGGCGCTGCTGTTTGGTGCGGTGCTGGCCAATCACCCGCGCAGTCAGGAGCTGGCGGCTTCCTTGTGGAGCATCAAGGAGGTGTTTCTGGTCGGGTTCTTCCTGCAAATCGGTCTGGGCGGTCTGCCGGATCATCAGGCGCTGATGTTTGCCCTGGTTGCGAGCCTGGCGCTGCCGTTGAAGGGCCTGTTGTTTTTCTTTTTGATGATCTTTTTCCATCTGCGGGCGCGCAGCAGTTTTCTGACCTCGCTCGCACTCACCAACTACAGCGAATTCGGCCTGATCGTGGCCAGCATCGCGCTGCCCCAGTGGCTGGTGCCGCTGGCGCTCACCGTGGCCTTGTCGTTTGTGATTTCTGCGCCATTAAACCGTCTTGCGCACCGCCTGTATGAGCGCTTTGCCAGCCGGCTGGAACCCTTTGAAACCAATCAGCACCACCCGGATGAACAGCCACTGGCGCTGGGAGACGCGAAAGTACTCATCATGGGCATGGGGCGCACCGGCACGGCGGCCTACGACTGGCTGGTGGAACAGGAATCCGCGGTGGTCGGGCTGGATTTTGATCCCAATAAAATCATTCTGCACCAGGCGGCGGGGCGCAGCGTGGAATTTGCCGACGCCGAAGACTCTACGTTTTGGAGCAACCTGCACATGCCCCAGGTACACTCGGTGATCCTTGCCATGCCCGACATCGAAGGCAAACTGATCGCCGCGCGCATGTTGCGGCGCGTCGGCTTTACCGGCTACATAGTGGCACAAACCCTGTACGACGACGAAGCCCGGCAGATCCGCAAAGCCGGCGCGAACGAGGCCTATCTGAGCAAGAGCGAAACCGGTGTGGCCCTGGCCAGCCACATTGCTGAACGCAAAGCCCCGGCGCGGCAGACGGCACCCGAGCCCAGTGCGGTAAGCTGACTCACGAACCGGGCGGGGCCGAGGCGCGCCGGTCGCGCAAGTCTTTGCAAGCCATGGCTAGCGCCAGCCCGATGATCAGCGCAATGGCCAGGAAACCGAGGCTCATGGCAACGGGCCAGGAGCTGAAGGGAAGCACCGCGAACACTATGGCGGTGACGACCGCAATGCCCACGGAGGAACCGATCCGTTGACCGGTTTGCATGATGGCGCCAGAGCTGCCCGCGTAGGCCACTGGCACTTCTGCGAGGGTCAGGGTTTGATTGGGGCTGATCACCGAGCCCTGGCCGAGGCCAAAAAACGCCACCGACACCAGCAGCCACCAGATACTTAGCCCGGTATACTCGTGCAGCAGCACCACCGCGACACTGGCGAGCACCCCGAAAATACACAAGCCCAAGCCGCCGATGACAATTTTACGCCCATATTGGGTGACGTTCCTGCCTGCCCAATTGGCCGAATAGGCCGAGAGCAAGGCCGCCGGAATACCGATCAGCCCCGCTTCAAACGCTGAAAAGCCCCCACCTTGTTGGACGTAATAGGGCACCAGCACCCAGACACTGGTCATGCCCAAAAAGTACAGCATCATAATGATGCTGCCGTTGCGGTAGCTGGCGGTGGCGAATACATTCAAATCCACCATGGGGCTATAGCCGCGTCGGGCGTACCAGCGTTCCCAACGTGCCCACAGATAAAACAGCAACAACCCGGCCGGCAACAACAGCCAGATAAGCCTCGAGGGGTGGGATTCCACAAAGGGATAGAGCAGGGCCAACACGCCCAGACCGAGCAGCAGCGCCCCCACAGGGTCCAGAGAGCTCCAGCCTTGATGCGCCTCAAGTTTGGGTTTGTGTATCAATGGGCGGGGAAACCACAGCCACGCCAGCAGGATGGTTACCACACCCACCGGCACGTTGATCAGAAAGGTCAGTCGCCAGCCAAACTCCGGACCACCCAGCTGAATCAGCAGCCCGCCAAGCACCGGGCCAATGGCGAACGACACACCCACCGTGGTGCCAAACATGCCAAAGGCGCGAGCGCGTTCCGGGCCTCGAAAGTACTGTTGGATCATGCCTATGCCCTGGGGGTTCAAAAAGCCCGAGCCAACCCCCTGAACGAAACGCGCTGCATTGAGCCAATCCGCATCCGGCGCCAGGCCCGCAGCAATGGACGAGAGGGTGAACACCACCACCCCCAGCACAAACAAGCCGCCGCGCCCCACCAGGTCGCCCGCACGACCGGCACTGACCAACACCACGCCGAAGGTGAGGGTGTAACCTGACAGCACCCACTGAATATCGGAGACACTGGCGTGCAGCGCATCCTGGATCGACGGCAAGGTGACGTTAATGACACTGACACTCGTCAGCGACATTAAAATCGCCATGAGAACCACCGCAAGAATCCGCCAGCGGACCGGGTCACTGCTGGTATCGGTGACCGTATCCAGCGGCATTGTTATTTGAGACATTCAAAAACCTTACAGACCAATGTTGTCAGTTGTCCGTGTTAACAGGAAAAAAGCCGTGGCCATCGCAATACCGCGCAGGGGGCTGCGTCGGGCTCACCATACCAGGGCTTTCCAGTGACGGGGAACTGCGCCGTGTCAGGCATTTTTGAGCCATTCGGGCATACCGGGGCTGAGATCTTTCTCCGTTGTCCGCTCGATGAAGCCATCCCCGCTGACGCTGTAGACTCCGCTTTGGAGTTCGGCCAGGTAGCTGTCGACCAGCTCGCTGAAGGTCGCCGCAAGACGGGTGTAAGAGCAGTTTTCAGGATCAACCTCGATAATCTGGCCCGGCGTCCCACCGGGGGCCGGGTCGTAGTCAAAATACCGGTAAACGTCGCCATTCATGCACGTAAAGGGCAGCCATTTGGGGTGGCGCATCAACGGCTTCACCGGGCCATCCACAAAAATCACCCCGCTGGCCGTCCGGTCTTTCCAGAACTCGATGGTTTCCATGTCCGGATCGTAGAACTCACGGGCAATGTCCTGGTCGAGTTTGTACTGGGAAATGATCCCGTCACAAGGCAACAACTGATTGCCATCGCCCAGAATTGCCAGCCAGCTGGTGCCGTCTTCGCCGTTGTGGTGTTTGAGAAAGTGCTTATAGTCTTCCGGCAAGGAGAGCCCTGTTTCTTGCTCTACCGCATGAATGTCGGCGGGCGAAGCAGGCTTGTTTAAATGCTGCATACAAGCAGGTGCGTTTGTTTGTATCCAAGCTATCAGGTTTTGCATCTTGTTGTCCTTATGTGCCTGGCGCGCCTGCACCCCCTGCAGAGACCCCGTCCTGTTGGTAGAAAGGTTGGCTATGGGATAAGCGGTCAGGTTGCCCTTGGCGCAAACATAATAACGGTTATGCCTGCCTCAAGGAACGGGATAAAAGTGTTGGGCCTGATCGTAAACGAAAATTTCAGAAAAACGACCATCATTGGTGTTTTTCAAGTGGGACAGCTCCTGAATGATCAGATCCCGTTCGCGGTTGCCGACAAAGGGCGAATAGAGCCCGACTAACAGTATCCCCGGGCCCCGGCGGTGAAATATATCGCTGATCGAGTCCTTTTCGTATTTCTTCATGACGACCGTCTTCACTTCCTCAACGAAAAGGCCGTCCGGTTCGGTGGGAACGGGAGGTAGGTCATCCGCCGCGTGGGAGGTCAGGCTCCGGGCAAAGTCGCCATTGATAAACGCGTCGGTAATTTCGATCCAGATGGGCTGCTGATCAATCTCCACCCTGGCGTCTGGCGGGTCGGGGTAGCCCAACACGACCAACATTCGATCTTGCTGTTTCAGGTATCGCTTGAAGGACCTGATCACGCTGCGCTCATGGGCTTCTTTGATTTCGCGTCTCTTCATAACGACTGCCGGTCCGGCTTGTTGGGTTCAAGCGGGTAGTGAACCGCGTACTCAAAAGTGCCAGGCTGAAACTGTTGCTGCCATTTGATCACGGCCATCGCGCCCTGGTCGTAGTGGTCATGTTTGAAACGCGGCATGCCGACGGTTCCTTGTCTGTTGGCTCGATGTTACCAAATCCGGTCCCGTTTGGGGTTTCTACAGCCCCACCGCCTTTGTTTGGCAGACTCCCACTATACTGATTATATCGATCTATCCCGCCTGCGCCGTCTAAGCCCAATTGCAAGAAGGATCAGAAAGACAGCGAGCAATGGGAAAAGAACGTAATCCAGATAACCCACCAGTGCAGAAATACCAAGGAGTGCAAACAACCAGATGAGCACAGGCGTGAAACAGCAGAGCGCTGTCACCACACCGCCAATGGCACCAACCTTTATTAGACGCCTGCTCCTGTTCAAAATATTAACCGCAGGATTGATCCAGCTGGACCGGAGGACAGGGCGTATCGCCGTATGAACAGAACACACAGCAATCACCCTGTTTAGGTTTGAGCAGCCCCCGGCACTTTTTGCACTCGTAATAATACTGGCACGCGTCCTCCGGCATGGTCTCTGTTTCCTTGTGCCCGCAGACAGGGCAGCTTATCTCTGATGTGAGTTTGGGTTTCATAATTCACCTCCCTCAGAAGTGACGCTGCTGACAACTTGATGCTGCTATAGACGGCACGAATTCGTGCGCGTCCGGCGACCGCAGTGAACAGGTTTAACTGCCCTGTTAAACAGCGGCATCAAATTTGACAGGCTCCTTGCCGATACTACGGACAACGACCGTACCGGCAAGTTTGTCATGCCAGCCTTGTTTGCGCTTATCCACACCGACCCAAATAAACCCCAGGCAGAGAGGAAGGGCCGATAGGATATAGGCGAAGTACCTTGTAGTGGTTCAATGATTCCGGACACCAACGTAGGTGGTAATATCGCCACAATAAACGAGGTGTCTGATGACCAGAAAGCGACGTTCTTTTTCTCCTGAGTTCAAACAGGAAGCAGCCAGCCTGGTGCTGGATCAAGGTTACACGATTCCCCAGGCGAGCGTGTCCCTGGGAATTGGTGAAAGCGCTATCCGGCGCTGGGTTAACCAACTGGCCGAGGAGCGTGACGGTGTCACCCCGAAGGG
>NZ_MEIY01000001.1:2847520-2862794 GCF_001752365.1 Marinobacter sp. X15-166B
GGGTAAGGCGTTAACCCCAGAGCAGCGCCGTATTCAGGAGCTGGAAGCCCGCTGCAAGCGCCTTGAACAGGAGAAAGACATACTAAAAAAGGCTACCGCTCTCTTGATGTCGGACGACATGAATCGTACGCGCTGATAGACCAGTTGAGTGAGCACGTGCCTGTTGAAATGGTCTGCAATGCGTTTGATATCAGCCGTTCCAGCTATTACGAGTACCGCCAACGGCGGAAGCACGTGGATGTTGAGCGTCTGGCCCTGAAGGCTCAGGTAAACCGTCTATTTACCAAGAGCCGTAGCTCTGCCGGCAGTAGAACGATCAAGGGCATGCTCAATGACGACGGCGTTGTCATTGGGCGCTTCAAGGTTCGACGATTGATGAGTGAGCTGGGGCTGATCTGTAAGCAGCCGGGTCCTCACGCCTACAAGCAAGCGACCGTTGAGCGACCTGATATCCCGAACCATCTGGCTCGTGAGTTTACGGTAGACCGCCCCAATCAGGCGTGGTGTGGTGACATCACCTACGTATGGAGCGGCCAGCGGTGGAGCTATCTGGCTGTCGTGCTGGATCTGTATGCCCGCCGCGTTGTTGGTTGGGCTATGTCATCCAACCCCGATGCCGATTTGGTGGTCAAAGCTCTGGACAACGCCTGGGAACAGCGTGGTCAACCAGAAAAGGTCATGTTCCACTCAGATCAGGGAAGTCAGTATGCCAGCCGTAAGTTCCGTCAGAGGCTCTGGCGCTATCGAATGACCCAAAGCATGAGCCGACGTGGCAACTGCTGGGACAACGCACCGATGGAGAGGCTGTTCCGGAGTCTGAAATCTGAATGGATACCGGCCTTAGGATATCGGAACCTGCCCGAGGCCAAAAAAGATGTGGGTGGCTATCTGATGGACTACTACAACCGGCAGCGACCTCACGCATTCAACGACGGCATTTCGCCCGTTGCGGCTGAGGAAAACCTTAAAATACTGTCCGGGATTAGTTGACCACTACACACTGTGCCATTTGAACAGTTATAGCATCGGCGTGGGTTTTAACTGTATTCCCAAGTGACTGAACTAAATTCTGGGGGTTGTTTGCTGTAGCGCTATCAAAGCTATCAATTTGTGCAAAATGGTTTGATGCGGTTTCAACTGCTTGGCCAATGGTATTTAGTTGGGCATCAGGTAATAAGTGATAGGGTAAATCTGCGAATATCCTAGCCAAGCCAAATGATCGCTCAAAATCTTCGCGGAATGGCTCGAAAGATAAAACACTCCCCCATTCTGATCGAGTGTAAATTCTTTCCGAATCATAGCCAATCAGGGTTTTTAGCTTTTGCCCTAAATCTATGACTGCCTGTCTTTCTGATTGACTCATAAGTTTTTCCTTAAATTTAACGCCCAGCTCACGCGCCGGTTTGGAGCCGCGAAGCGGCTGAAAATCGGTCGCTGTGCAGCCGATTGTTAAAGCCTATCAAGCCAGTACTGCGGACGTCGTCGGTCATGAGCGACAGCCAGAACTTGAAAGTCATCAGGCTTTTCTCGGTAAACGATGGATAGCGGAAATCGGTGAAGGGGCGCTCTACGAATATCTGGCGGCAACTCGACCTGCCAGCTTTTCGGTGACTCGCCAATCAAATTGGCCAGGGCCTCAAATTCCTCTATCAAGGCACCACCCAATCCCGGAACTCGTGATTCGTAATAACCAACTGATTCCAGGAACTCAGCTTCCGCTGCCGGGTGAAAAGAATAATTCATTTGATCAGAGCTCGAGCCTTTCTCAAAACATCCTCGCCGGACACTGCCTGTACTGAGCCGCTATCGAGCTCTTCAGCCCTGCGTCGGGCTTCAAGCAACCAATCGGACCTGAGTTCGTCTTTGGATGGAGACTCTAGGCTCAATACCAGCCGCTGGATCAATTGGGCCCGTTCCTCTTTGGGAAGGTGGAGCGCTTCGTCTTGAATTTTCTGGAGATTCATAAATAAAACCTCTCATTCTCGTGTCACTCAATTTTGGCACGGATTGATTGCCGGTGCCACGACTCGGTTTTTTTCCTTTAACGCCTGCATAAACGGCGGCTTTTACGCAGCGAAGCGGAGAAAAAGCCGTCCGGTGGAGGCCCATCGGGCCGGAACGAATTTGATGCACTGGTTAGCTGGGGGTTTTGATGAAGCCCAATCCCTGGTAACCAATATGACGGCCTGCTCCGCTGCCCTTGCACCAGCGTCCGCTGATGCTCCGTAATTGAAACCACCGACAGCGACGCGGTGAACGAACCTGAACTTCAGATTAGCAGATCCAATTCCGATTTTTCGTGGATGGCCCCACAAGGCCAGCACCAATTTTTAAACCGACACCTGCGATCGATTGAGCTGCCAACAATACGCCAAATTTTCGGGCCTTGGCATGGCACCGAACCATCCGGATTTGCTACCAATTTTCGGCCAAGGCCTATGGCACCAAACCACCCGAAAGGAACAAAGCCACACCAGCTAACAGCATATTAGACAGAACGCGTCATTATTGCCGTTTTACCGAACGCGGCATAACTCCGCACAAATTTCGATCAATGCTTCTCAATCTATCTCAAAATCAGTCGTTTGCAAGTCTTCCAGTAGGAACCGAGGTAATATCGCGACCGCGTCGTTATTACATCAGTGAACGGAGAGGTGACAGTTCGCTCAAAAAAAAGCCCGGAAGTTTCCCCCCGGGCTTTGCATCGCTTACCGCTGCACGTCTAATCCATCAGCCGCACTTACTGTCGCCGCAACTCAAGCAGGTGGCGCAGCCGTCCATTACAATCACCGCTTTGGTGCTGCACTTGGCGCACATGGTGGCGGTGGCCGGGTAGTCGCTGGCGTTGTCGTCGTTGACCGGGGCCTGGGTGGCCTCAAACTCGGCGCGCTTTTCCGCCAGGATGCGCTTGGTGACGTCGCTCAGTTCGTCGCACTCAATCAGGCCAATGGCCTTCAGGTGGCGCTCGATGACGGCGCCGATTTCGGCCACCAGCGAGGGCATGAACACGCCGCCTTTCTTGAAGTAGCCGCCGTTGGGGTCGTACACCGAGCGCAGCTCTTCCACCAGGAAGGTGACGTCGCCACCCTTGCGGAACACCGCCGACAGAACGCGGGTGAGGGCGATCACCCACTGAAAGTGTTCCATGGCCTTGGAGTTGATGAACACCTCGTAAGGCTGACGGCTTTCGTGGTCGGTGCCTTCGTTGAGCAGAATGTCATTGATGGTAATGTACATGGCGTGCTCGGCGATCGGCGGCTTGATCTTGTAGGTGGTCCCCAGCAGAAAATCGGGCCGTTCGATGGACTCGTTCATCTGCACCGGCTTGGCCACCGGGGCCGCCGGCTGTTCGCTTGCTGCGTCGGCTTGTTTCACCCGATACCCGACGATTTTGTTGGTAATCTTTACTGTCATGTCTTTTGTTCCTGTGTCGGTAAACCGGCTTAGTACTTGCCGTAAGTGCCTTCTTTTAATGCGTCAAACAGGTTGGCGGCGGTGTGGATTTCACCGTCGTACTCAATCTGTTCGTTGCCTTTGAATGTGACCTTGCTGCCATCGTCGAGGGTGAACTCGTACAGGGTGGCTTCCAGATCGGATTCTTTCACCAGTACGCCCTGGAAGGCTTCGGGGTTGAAGCGGAAGGTGGTGCACCCCTTCAGGCCGCTGTCGTACGCGTACATGTAGATGTCTTTGAAATCCTGATAGGGGAAATCCGTCGGCACGTTGGCAGTCTTGGAGATGGACGAATCCACCCACTTCTGCGCGGCCGCCTGAATGTCCACGTGCTGGGTCGGGGTGACATCGTCAGCGGTGGTGAAGTAGGACGGCAGACGGGTCTCTTCCTCCTGACAGAAGGGCATGGCTGCGGCGTTGACCAGGTGACGGTAAGCCAGCAGCTCGAACGAGAACACATCGACCTTCTCTTTGGTTTTCCGGCCTTCGCGGATGATGTTGCGCGAATAGTGGTGGGAAAAACTCGGCTCGATGCCGTTACTGGCGTTGTTGGCCAGCGACAGGCTGATGGTGCCCGTAGGCGCGATGGAGGTGTGGTGGGTAAAACGGCCCCCTTTCTCGGCCAGTTCGGCCACCAATTCCGGCTCTACTTCGGCAATGCGCTGCATGTAGCGGCTGTACTTGGCGTGCAGCACGCGGCCTTTGACCATGTCACCGGCCTTGTAGCCGTCGGCCTTCAGCTGCGGGTTCTTGTTCAGCAGTTT
Source organism: Marinobacter sp. X15-166B (assembly GCF_001752365.1). GTDB lineage: Bacteria > Pseudomonadota > Gammaproteobacteria > Pseudomonadales > Oleiphilaceae > Marinobacter. The sequence continues at coordinate 2,851,738 of NZ_MEIY01000001.1, forward strand.
GGGGGTGATCTCAAACTCGTCGTTCATGATCGGGGCCGGGCCTTTCTCTTCGGCCAGGGCCAGTGACTGGCGCCAGCCTTCCACCGCCATTTCCCGGACCACGTCTTCGGTAAAGCTCACCGACGCCGCCGAGCCGTAGGGCATGCGCAGCATGGCCAGGGTGGACCCGAGGCCGAGGATGCCCATGCCGTGGCGGCGCTTGTAGGTAATCTCGTGGCGCTGTTCGGCGAGGGGCAGGCCGTTGATTTCGACCACGTTATCCAGCATGCGGGTGAAGATACCGACCACTTTGCGGTACTTCTCGTAGTTGAAGCTGGCTTTGTCAGTGAACGGGTGATCGACAAACATGGTCAGGTTCACCGAACCCAGCAGGCAGCTGCCGTACGGGGGCAGGGGCTGCTCGCCGCAAGGGTTGGTGGCGCGGATGTCTTCGCAGAACCAGTTGTTGTTCATCTGGTTGACCTTGTCGATCAGGATAAAGCCGGGCTCGGCGTAATCGTAGGTCGAGGTCATGATGGTGTCCCAGATGAACCGGGCTTTCAGGGTGCGGTAAATACGGCAGGCGGCCTGGCCGTCGGCGTTGAGCACGTAGTCGTCGTCTGCCGGGAAATCACGGTACACAAACTGGTTGGGGTCGGTCAGGTCCAGACCTTCTTCCTCGACTTCTTTCTGGGTGACCGGAAACGACAGGTGCCAGTCTTCGTCGTTTTTAACGGCTTCGATGAAGTCTTCGGTGATCAGCAGCGACAGGTTGAACTGGCGCAGGCGGCCGTCTTCGCGCTTGGCCTGAATGAAGTCAATGATGTCCGGGTGGTGCACGTCAAAGGTGGCCATCTGCGCACCGCGGCGGCCACCGGCGGACGACACGGTGAAGCACATGCGGTCAAAGATATCCATGAACGACAGCGGTCCGGAGGTGGTGGCGCCGGCACCGGCCACGTAGGCGCCGCGGGGGCGCAGGGTAGAGAACTCGTAACCGATGCCGCAACCGGCTTTCAGGGTCAGACCGGCTTCGTGGTTTTTCTCGAGGATGTCGTTCATCGAATCCTCGATGGTGCCCGACACGGTGCAGTTGATGGTCGAGGTGGCGGGCTTGTGGGCTTCGGCACCGGCGTTGGAGGTAATGCGGCCGGCGGGGATGGCACCGTTTTGCAGGGCCCACAAAAAGTTTTTCATGTGTTCGGCGCGCTTGCCTTTGGCTTCTACTTCCGCCAGGGCGGTGGCCACCCGCTTGTAGGTGGCTGCGATGTCCTTATCAACCGCTTCCCCGGTTTTGGTCTTGAGCTGGTACTTGCTCGCCCAGATGTCCAGTGATGCATCCTGCATGGGGATTGTGGTAACCATTGCCTGCGCCTTTGCGTTCATTGCCAACCTCTGTTTCTGAATGTTCTTTAAAAATTCGTGACCGCGCCCGGGCCGTCCGGCTGATGGCGCGGTATTCATAATGTGGTATTGCCTGACCTCTGCCCGAGAGCTGTTGGGTCAGTAGCTTGAATTACTACATCTAGTAATCGGGATGAAAGGAAGCGGTTGTCTGTCCCGGCCATTCAGCCGAGACCGCACCGTGCTGAGCCAGAAGGCTTCCTTGTAAAAAAATCAACCCGAGTGGTGCGTTAGAACGCTATATGTTGATGTGTTTGCAGAAAGTATAACAGCATATTGTGGATTGTGAAGAAGGTGGAGCCTATTGGAACCCGCAAACCCCAAGTGTAAATCAACCAAAAATCGCTTGCATTTTTAAAAGCCAATAGTGGGGCGCATTAGCAGGCGATAGTTTTTTCGATACTACATATTGTGTTGGGGGAATCAGGGAAAATACTACGGGAAACCCGACCGGGGTCACACATTCAGGGCGGGTGACTCCGGTCGCGCGGTTGCAATCCGGTCAGCTCAGCAGCAGGTTGTCGTCCGTGATTTCTATGCCCCGCTGTTGCTCGAACAGGCTCAGCAGGTCTTTCACGGTCAGCCCTTCGCGGTCTTTACCGGCGATGTCGAACACCACCTGGCCCTGGTGCAGCATGACCGTGCGGGTGCCCACTTCCAGAGCTTGCTTCATGCTGTGGGTGACCATCAGGGTGGTCAGCTTCTGTTCCGAGACGATTTTCTCGGTAAGTTCCAGCACAAAGGCCGCGGTTTTCGGATCCAGCGCGGCGGTGTGCTCGTCCAGCAGCAAAATGCTGGACGGGGTCAGACTGGCCATCAGCAGGCTCACCGCCTGGCGCTGGCCACCGGACAGCAGCCCCATCTTGTCGGTGAGCCGGTCTTCCAGACCCAGTTCGAGGGTAGCCAGACTGGCGCGGAACTGGTCCATGTGGCGGGCTTTGACCGCCGAACTCAGGCCGCGACGCTGACCGCGCTTGATGGCCAGGGCGAGGTTTTCTTCAATGCTCAGGCCTTCGCAGGTGCCGGCGAGGGGGTCCTGGAACACCCGGGCCACCCGGTGGGCGCGTTTGTAGGTGGGCAGTCGGGTCATGTCCTGGTCGTCAACAATGATTTTGCCGCTGTCGACCATGACTTCACCGGCCAGGGCGTTCAGAAAGGTCGACTTTCCGGCGCCGTTACTGCCTATGACGGTAACAAACTCGCCCTGGTTCACCGTCAGACTCATGTCACGCAGTGCCGGGTTTTCCAGCGGCGTGCCCTTGCCGAAGGTCAGTTTCAGGTTGCTTGCGCTAATCATGGCGGGGCACTCCTCAGGCGTTGTTGCGGGTCAGGCGGGCGCGCACCGAGTTGCGCACGCCGGGGAGAACGATGGCCAGGGTAACCAGCACCGCGGTGATCAGGTTCAGATCCTGCGCCTGAATGCCCATGAAGTTTGCGTTCAGGGCAAAGGCGATGGCCAGCCGGTAGATGATGGCCCCGACCACGCAGGCCAGCAGGGCTTTGAGCACCGAGGTGGGGGTGATCACGGCCTCACCGCCGATCAGCGACGCCAGTCCCACAACGATTACGCCCACCCCCATGGTGACGTCGGCCGCCCCCTGACTCTGGGCGAACAGGGCTCCGGCCAGACCCACCAGGCCGTTAGAGATGGCTACGCCGAGCACGATCATCGCGCCAGTGGCAATGCCCTGGGCGCGGGCCATGCGGGGGTTGGCACCGGTCGCGCGCATGGCCAGGCCGGTTTCCGATTTCATGAAGCGCCACAGCAACACCAGGGCGACGATGGTGATGAGGGAAAACAGCAACACCGGAATCTGGTAATAGGGCAGCGCCAGTTCTTCCCAGGGGGTGAGCACGGTCTCTTCCGACAACAGGGCGATGTTCGGTCGCCCCATGATGCGCAGGTTGACCGAGTAGAGCGCAATCATGGTCAGGATCGACGCCAGCAGGTTCAGAATCTTCAGCTTGACGTTCAGCAGGGCGGTGACCGCGCCTGCGACCATGCCGGCCATGATGGCGGCACTGGTGGCCAGCCACGGGTTGACCCCGTCGATGATCAGAATGGCGGCAACAGCGGCGCCCAGGGGGAAGCTGCCGTCAACGGTCAGGTCGGGAAAGTTGAGAACCCTGAAAGAGATGTAGATACCGAAAGCCACCAGACCATAGATCAGGCCGGTCTCTACGGCACCGTAGAGTGCAATTTCGCTGAGCATGAATAAATCGTCGCTGTTTTAATGGGCTAGCCAGGCCTGTTGCCGGGCCTGGCTATGCGGTTAGTGTGCTGTTAGTTGCCGACAACCTTCTGGGCGGCGTTGACCACGTCTTCTGGCACGGTCATGCCCATTCTTTCACCGGCTCCCGGGTTGACGAACAGGTCGAGTCTCTCGGTGATTTCAACCGGCATGGCGGCAGGCTTGGCACCTTCCAGAATGCGGGCAACCATGGCGCCTGCCTGACGGCCGTGGTCGTAATAGTTGAAACCAAGCGCGGCGACTGCGCCCCGGTCAACGGTGGCGGTATCGGCGGCAAAGACCGGGATTTTAGCGCGCTGGCCAACGGATACAACCGCTTCGGCGGCACTGATCACGGTATTGTCGGTGGTCAGATAGATGGCCTCGACGTTGCCCACGAGGGAGCGGGCAGCGCCCAGTACTTCAGAGGTTTTGGTGGCGGCGCCTTTGACCAGCACCATGTCACGGGCGTTCAGGCTGGCTTCCAGCAGCTCCACCAGCGCCGCGGCGTTGGCTTCGCCCGGGTTGTACACGGTGCCGATGCGACGGGCGTCCGGGACCAGTTGCTGGAGCAGATCGACGTGCTTTTCGATCGGCAGCATGTCGGTCACGCCGGTGATGTTGGCGCCGGGCTCTTCAAGGCTGGCCACCAGTTTGGCGCCGACCGGGTCGGTGACGGCGGCGAACACAACCGGCAGGTCACGCACGGCGGCGGCCATGGTCTGTGCCGAAGGAGTGGCAATGGCAACAATCACGTCCGGGCTTTCGCCGCTGTATTTGCGGGCGATCTGCGCGGCAATGGCAGAGTTGCCCTGGGCGCTTTCGTGCATCAGCTTCAGGTTTTTACCAACCACATACCCACGTTCCTTGAGTTCGTCGACAACACCCTCATGCACCGAATCCAGGGCCGGGTGTTCTACTATCTGGGTGATGGCAACCACTTTGGGGTCGTCCGCCATTGATAGTCCCGACGCTGTAAGAAGCAGTGCGCCCATCGCAAGATTGCGCAGAGTTCGCTTGGCCATGTACCAGTCTCCAGAATATTCTAATAATTTTTGATTGGGGGTCTCCAGGTACGCGAGTTTATCACAGGGATAGTGCGTTGGTTGACCCCGAATCGTTAAAGATGGCCCTTGGGAGCTTTTTAATAAAGCCAAATTCCCCCTGACAGGTGGGAAAAGCGACATTAGTCGCATTGGCGCTGCATTTTCGGCCACTTAGTATTCAGAGCAACAGGAGGAATCATGGCTCAACTGGAACGCTTTCAACGACGTATACACGAGGTTATTCCCGTGGCCCGCCATATGGAGGTCAGGCTGGAAGACTACAATGGCCGCCAACTGCTGGTGAGTGCGCCCCTGGCGCCCAACCACAATCATCAGGGGACCGGGTTTGGTGGCAGTATCTATTCGGTGGCGGTGGTGGCCGCCTGGGGTCTGGCCGAACTGGTGCTGGAAGACTGGCAGTTAACGGGGCAGGTGGTGGTGCAGCAGGGTGCCATAGACTACAGCGAGCCGGTGACCGGGGACTTTTACGCCATTGGAGAATTGCCGGACGAGGCGGGGGTGGCGCGTTTTCGCAAGAGCCTGGCGCGCCATGGCAAGGGCCGGATCACCATCCGCACCCAGGTGTATTGCGGCCACCCCCGGTTGGCCACAGACGACCGGCCGGTGGCAACCCTCGAAGGGCGGTTTGTGGTGCAGGACGCAGGGCCTCTGGTGCGTTAAGCGAGGGTCCGGGAACTGCTGATGGAGCGGCTCATCAGGATGATCGGCAGTATGCCTGCCAGAACAATGACCAGCGCCGGCAGCGCGCTGTGTGCCAGATGCTCGTCCGAGGCAAACTGGTACACGTAGGTGGCCAGCGTCTCGAAATTGAACGGTCGCAGAATCAATGTGGCCGGCAACTCTTTCATGCTGTCCACGAACACCACCAGGGCGGCGGTCAGCAAGGTGCCCCGCAGCATGGGTAAATGCACCCGCACCAAGGTCTTGCCGGGGGTGTGCCCCAGGGACCGGGAAGCCATGTCCATGCTGGGGGTGATCTTTTGCAGGGCGCTTTCCACGCTGCCGGCGGACACCGCCAGAAAGCGCACCGTGTAGGCAAACACCAGCGCGAACGTTGAGCCACTCAACAGCAGGCCGGTACTGACCCCGAACGCACCGCGCATCAGGTCGTCCAGCCAGTTGTCAAAACCGGCGAGGGGAATGATGACCCCGACCGCCAGCACCGCCCCGGGCATGGCATACCCCAGGCTGGACAGGCGCATCAGCAGTTGCATGCCCCGGGTGTTGTGCAGACGGCGGCTGTAGGCGAGGGTGACACCGATCAGCAGGGTGGTCAGCGCCGCCGCGCCAGACAAGAACAGACTGTTCAGGGTGTTGCGGAAGAAGGTGGAGTTCCAGCTTTCATCGAAGTACTCAATAGCGTAATTCGCCAGCGTCAGCGCCGGCAACAGAAAGCCCAGGACAAAGGGCAGCAAGCACACCAGCAGGCACAGGGCCTGTTGTTTGCCCGACAGGACAAAACGCTGGATCGGCTGGCGGTTATCCCGCGCGGCGTACTGTTTCTGGCGGCGCCGGGAATAGCGTTCCAAAGTCACCAGAATGACCACAAAGGTCAGCATGGTGGCGGCAATCTGCGCGGCACCCCCGAGATTGCCCAGGTTCATCCAGGTGTCGAACAGACCGGCGGTCAGGGTCTGTACCGCAAAGAAGTCCACCGTGCCGAAGTCGTTCAGGGTTTCCATCAGCACCAATGACAGGCCCACCGCAATCGCCGGGCGGGCAATGGGCAGCACCACCCGTACAAAGGTACTGACGGCCGAATGGCCCAGGCTCCGGCTGACCGAGAACAGCGACGGCGACTGTTCCAGAAACGCCGCCCGGGCGAGCAGATATACGTAGGGGTAAAGCACCAGCCCGAGCATCAGGGTGGCGCCGCCCAGGCTGCGAATTTCCGGGAACCAGTAATCCTGCGCACTGGACCAGCCAAACACCCCGCGCAGGGTTTGTTGCACCGGACCGGCGTAATCCAGCAAGCTGGTGTACACGTAGGCGATCACGTAAGCGGGTACCGCAAAGGGGAGCAGCATCGCCAGTTCAAAAAAACGCCGCCCCGGGAACTGGCACATGGTGATCACCCAGGCACTGGAGAGGCCGAACAGCAGGGTAAGAGCCGCCACACCAACCATGAGCTTGCCGGTGGTGATCAGATAGCGGGGCAGGGTGGTGGCCATCAGATGAGGCCAGATGTTCTCGTCGGGGAAAAAGGCGAGAAACAGAACCGAGATCACCGGGAGCGCAACGATGGCCGTAATCAGCGCGGCCGACACCAGCCAGCGTCTGGAAGTACGCTTGGCGAGCAGTGGCTGATACGACGGGTGATCAGCGCTTTCGGCAAGCTGTTCCATGATGATCCCGTAAGTGTAAATGAGAAGCGGTCAATTATAAGGGGCAAGAGTTTAGATAGTAGGCGTCCTTACTGCAATGGTTTTAGGGAGTTGGTGGCGAAAACCCGGGCCGCGGAGGCCCGGCCCGGGTGTTTCAGCGGATCAGTTGTCGAAATCGACCCGGTCCACCATGCGTACCGCCTGCGCGGCGTGCGCGGCAATTTCGTGCAGGGGCAGGGTGTCGGCGTGCAGTTCACCCCAGCTGGCCACCACGCCCGAGGGTTCGACCTCCGGGTTCACCGGGTACTCGGTGTTGACCTCTGCGTAGATCACCTGGGCGTGCTCCTGGGACAGATACTCCAGCAGCTTGATGCCGTTTTCTTTATTGGGGGCGCTCTTGGTCAGTGCCACGCCACTGATGTTGATGTGCGTGCCGCGATCCTCGGCATTGGGGAACACTATGCGTACCTTTTCGGCGGCCGCGCGCTGGTTGTCATCCGCCAGCATCTTGCCGTAGTAATAGCTGTTACCGATGGCGATATCACAGACGCCTTCCGATATGGCCTTGATCTGGTCCCGGTCACCGCCTTGGGGCTTGCGCGCCAGGTTGTTCTTCAGACCGGTCAGCCACTGCTCAGCTTCGGCTTCCCCGTGGTGGGCGATCATGGAGGAAATCAGTGCAACGTTGTACGGGTGCTTGCCTGAGCGGGTGCAGATTCTGCCTTTCCACTTGGGGTCCGCCAGTTCTTCGTAAGTGGTAAGGTCGCCCTCTTCGAGACGGTCGATCGAGGTGTACAGCATCCGTCCGCGCACGGTAATGCCGAACCATTTGCCTTCCGGGTGGCGCAGATTTGCGGGGATGTTCTGTGTCAGCACGTCGTTGTCCACCGCGGCGGTCAGGTCACGGTCAACCAACTCGTCAATGCGCGAGATGTCGACGGTCATGACGACATCCGCCGGACTGTTCCGGCCCTCACGCTGCAAACGCTCGGCCAGGCCATTCTTGGCAAACACCACGTTGGTCTTGATGCCGGTTTCCTCGGTGAAGGCCTCAAGCACGGGTTCCAGGAGATACGCCTGACGGTAGGAGTAGATGTTGACTTCACCATCGGCGCTTGCGGCCACTGGTAATACGGAAAGCGCCAGGGCAGCGGTTGCAGCTAGTTTTAATCGCATAATCGGTGTCCTTTCGAGCAGCGGCGGGTCGAGGAGTGCCTGCGTGCGTTGGAGTTTGAGAGTGTGTAATTCTTAACGGTAACCATTCTCATTATTGTTCGCAGGCCTGTCAATACCCAACTCTGCTATTTGTCATAAAAACAATGCTAAGCTTGCGGCATACAACAACAAACCATTCCAGAGACCTTGTGTGAGAGCCGTATGACCACATCTAACCGGCGGGTGCATATCCGTACCCCGATGAGTGCAACCGTAAAAGTCAGCCATCCAGTACTGGGAGAGATCCAGTGCGCCACCCGGGATATTTCCGACGGCGGGATCTTCATTGCGGTGGATGACCAGGCCTATGGTCTGGCGTTGGGGGACAGCGTGCAGGTGCAGGTGCAGGGCCTGGCGATACCGGCACCCGTGCTGAGCATGCAGGTGGTGCGGGTCATGGAAGACGGGTTCGGACTGCAGTTTGAGAACAGCTGAGTTTTGGATGTTTTCGGGTGTGCGTTGCAAGTGTGTGCTATATACTTACCGTTACAAAAGGATACATTAATAAGCACAAGCAAACCTGACAGCTGGCGAAGGTGACCGAGCGTGCCGGTGGAGGCACAGACGACACCTGAGTGCAGCGTTCATCGGGACGGAGTTCCGGAATATGTTGGATCAAGGAAGGCGCTCGCCATGGAGTGAGCCGTGGATCTGAACCAGAAAAAAGTTGCCGTTCACGACCTGGAAATAGGCATGTTCGTCACCGATCTGGATCGGCCCTGGCACCAGACCCCCTTTCCCATACAGGGGTTTTTCATTCGCAGTCAGGAAGATATCCGGGCGCTTGCCTCCCACTGCCAGTGGGTTGCAGTGGGGGTCGACGAGATCCACGATATTCCCGAGTACGCCCGGCACATACCCCCCTTGTTTGTGCAACGATCGAGCCGTCAGCGGGGGGTAGAAGTGCTCGAATTGCCTCCGCTGAAGGTGAAAGATGCGGTGGCTTATCCCCCCGCCATCCCCCGCGAACACGAGATCGAAGCGTCCGCCACCTTGCTGGCAGACGCCGAAACCGCGCTGACGGCCGTTACGGCGCAGTTGTTCGCCGGTGAGCTCCCCGATTTCATCGCCCTCGAAGCCGTGGTGCAGCGCATGGTGGGCAGTGTGATCCGCACGCCGGATGCGTTGTTGTGGTTGAGCAGGACCCGGGAGCAGCAGAATCACACCTGCCGGCATGCGCTCAATACCGCTGTCTGGGCGCTGGTGTTTGGTCGTCATCTGGGTTTGCCGGAACCCCTGCTGAACCACCTGGCGATGGGGTGTGCGCTGGCCCACGTGGGCAAGGCCGGGCTGCCCACCAGCATTACCTGTAACGAGCAGGGGCTGGATGCCAACGAGTACGAACTGTTCCGCACCTACCCGGATCTCGGTGCCCGGCAACTCACCTTGGCGGGGGTGCCCAAGGTGGTTATCAGCATTGTTCAGCGCCATTGTGAACGCCACAACGGCACCGGGTTTCCGCAAGGGCTGCGAGGTGACAGGATTCCGTTGCTCGCCAAGATCGCTGGTCTGGTGAACGAATATGAGAAGCTGACTGGGCCCCGGGAAGGGTGGCAGCCCATGACGCCGGCGCAGGCTGTCAGCCAGCTTTTCAGCATGTGCAATATTGAGTTTCAGGAAGACCTGCTCGAAAAATATGTCCGCGCGATCGGTATTTACCCGATAGGGACCCAGGTGGAGCTGAGCAACGGACAACGGGGCGTGGTGGTGTCCAACTCCCCCGAGCGCCGGCTGTTTCCGACGGTACAGGTGATGACCGATCAACTCCGGCAGCCGTTAGCTGCGCCCACCATCCTGAACCTGGGCGGCAGCAACCTCCGCCGGCCGAAAGACGCTCGCCTGCAGATTGCCCGTTGCCTGCCGTTCGGCTCGGTGGACCTCAAACCTCCCAAGACCGAACCGGTCCGTCGCGCACCCCGCTGGCGGTGGTTCCGGCTTCCCGGCTGGTAAACACCCGGCCCCTGAACCGGTAAGCTGCGCTTTTAGTCCGCCGGCGCTCCCCCCACCTTGAAATTCTCGTTGCTGCCACCACTTACAGTAACGTTTATCATTTATTGACCGCACTCACGAGACTTCGTTTATCTGGACAGCTCAATGACCAACGCGCTTGAAATTACAGGCCTCACCAAAATCTACGACAGTGGCTTTGAGGCCCTGAAAGGCATCGACCTTAACGTCAGCAAAGGCGATTTTTTTGCATTGCTGGGGCCCAACGGTGCCGGTAAATCGACCACTTTGGGGGTGGTCTGCTCGCTGGTGACCAAAACCGCCGGCACGGTGAGCGTATTCGGGCACGATATTGAAACAGACAGTGCCGCCGCCAAGATGAATCTGGGGGTGGTGCCGCAGGAATTCAATTTCAATCAGTTCGAAAAAGTGATGGACATAGTGACCACCCAGGCAGGCTACTATGGCATTCCGCTGCGTCGCGCCAAGGCCTCAGCGGAAAAATACCTCCGCAAACTCGGTCTGTGGGACAAGCGGGATACGCCGGCGCGGTTGCTGTCCGGTGGCATGAAACGCCGCCTGATGATCGCCCGGGCGTTGGTGCACGAACCCAGCCTGCTCATTCTGGATGAGCCCACCGCGGGGGTGGATATTGAGCTGCGCCGGTCGATGTGGGGGTTCCTGGAAGAAATCAACCGTCAAGGGACCACCATCATTCTCACCACCCATTATCTGGAAGAGGCCGAAGCGCTGTGCCGCAATATTGCGATCATTGACCATGGCCGGATCGTCCGTCACACCAGCAAGCGCGAATTGCTGCGCCAGCTCAAACTCGAAACCTTCATCATGGACACCAGCACGCCGCTGGAGGCCGCCCCCCAGCTGGACGG
>NZ_MEIY01000001.1:2862819-3132246 GCF_001752365.1 Marinobacter sp. X15-166B
CTTCAAGGCACGCCTGACAGACGACGGCGCCCTGGAAGTAGAGGTGGAAAAAAGGGCAGGGGCTCAACCCGGTGTTTCTGCAACTGGAACAGCTCGGGGTGCGGGTGTTGAGCATGCGTACCAAGGCCAACCGGCTGGAAGAGCTGTTCGTCAAAATGGTTGAAGAAAACGCAGCACAAATGGAGGTTTCGGAGTGAACGCACAGGCCAGAATAACAGCGTTTCAAACCATTCTGATTCGGGAAATTCGCCGGTTCACCCGGATCTGGCCGCAGACGCTGCTGCCCCCGGCGGTTACCATGACCCTGTACTTTATTATCTTCGGCAATCTGATCGGACCGCGCATCGGGGAGATGGGCGGGTTCGATTACATGGCGTTTATTGTGCCGGGCCTGATCATGATGGCGGTGATCACCAACTCCTACTCCAACGTGGTGTCGTCGTTTTTTTCCATGAAGTTTCAGCGCAGTGTGGAAGAGTTGCTGGTGTCGCCCATCCCTGACTGGATCATTCTGGCGGGTTACGTGTGCGGTGGCATGGCCCGGGGGCTGAGCATCGGGGTGATTGTTACCCTGCTGTCGCTGGGGTTCACCGACCTGAACATCAATAACCTGTGGCTGGTGATTGTCACCGTGGTGCTGACCTCGGCGCTGTTCTCGATTGGCGGGTTCATCAATGCCATGCTGGCCACCAAGTTTGATGACGTGTCCATCGTACCCGTTTTTGTACTGACTCCATTAACCTATCTGGGCGGGGTATTCTATTCCGTCGATCTGTTGTCCGACTTCTGGTACATGGTGTCCATGGCCAACCCCATTCTGTATATGGTCAATGCGTTCCGGTACGGCATTCTGGGGGTGTCCGATGTGAATGTGTACGTCTCGCTCGGAATGATCGTGTTATTCATCGCAGCGCTCTCCTGCATTGCGTTGCGGATGTTGAAAAAAGGTAAAGGCATTCGCCACTGACGCCGAGAATGGTTGAAAGGATAGGTTATGGCTCTTGATAAGGCTCCGCTGGGGAAGCACAGTGAATACCCCGATAAATACAGCCCGGACTTGTTGTTTCCGGTGCCCCGGGACGACAACCGTCGGCGGATCGCGCTTGCGGACGGTCGCTGGCCCTGGTTCGGGGAAGATTTATGGCAGGCCTGGGAAATTTCCTGGTTGCAACCCAACGGTGTACCGGCGGTTGTCTGGGGGGTTATCCGGGTGCCGGCCGCCTCGGCTTCATTGATTGAATCCAAATCCTTGAAGCTCTACCTGAACTCGCTCAACCAGACGGTGTTCTCCACCACCGACCAGGTGCGCGAGCTGATCAGCCGGGATCTGTCCAGTCTGGTGGGGGCGGCGGTCACGGTTGATTTGTACAGCGTGGACGAGGCGGTGGCCGCAGTCGGCCGTCCCGAGGGCTACCAGCTGATTGACGGTGAGCCGGTGACCTCGGTGGACTACCAGTACCGGCCGGAGCTGCTGCAGGCCACCGGTCCGCGGGTCACCGAACAACTCTGCTCCCATCTGCTCAAAAGCAACTGCCCGGTGACCGGTCAGCCCGATTGGGGTTCCTTGTTGATTGAGTACACCGGGCCGCAGATCGCCCGCCCGCAATTGCTGCAATATGTAGTGGGCTTCCGGCAACAGCAGGATTTTCACGAGCACTGCGTGGAAACCGTGTTCACCGATATCATGGCGCGCTGCCAGCCGGAGCAGTTAACCGTGTGCGCCCGCTACACCCGGCGCGGGGGACTGGACATCAACCCCTGGCGCAGCACCCAGCCGGGATCGGCACCGCTGGTGCGGCTGGTAAGGCAATAGCGCTCGCAGTCAGTTCTGCTGCTGGCGCAGGTGTTTGGCGGCGTTCTCCAGGGCAGACAGGATGGCGACCCGTTCTTTGCTGGTGATTTTTTCGGAATCCATATACATGGCGAAACCGTTGTGTTCGTGCTCCAGAAAACTGCGGTTGGGGCCCATGTTACGGCGAAAATCCACCACTTCATAAATGGGAATCGGGCGACTGAACCCGCGTACGGTGATTTCGCCCTTGTCCCGGCACATGATGGTGTCTTTGATCAGTGAGAAAGTCTCGTGGGACACCAGAATTTCGCCCGGATCGGCCAGGGACTCAAGCCGGCTGGCCAGGTTCACCTCCTTGCCGATGATGGTGTAATCCATGCGGTTTTCTGCGCCAAAGTTACCTACCGTGGTGTAGCCGGTGCTGATACCCATGCGAATTTGCAGGGGCGTTTTGATGCCCATGCTCTGCCATTTTTGCCGCAGGATTTTCATGTGCTTGCGCATGTCGATGGCCATGGACACGCAGGCGATGGCGTCGTCCCGTTGGCCCTTGCTGGTGGGGTCGCCAAAAAATACGAGGATGGAGTCACCCACAAATTTGTCGATGGTGCCGCCGTGGCGCAGCGCCAGCTGGGACATTTCGTTGAAGTAGTGGTTGAGCAGTTCGGTCAGGGCCTCGGGTTCCATTTCCTCGGCCAGTTCGGTAAAGCCCTTGATGTCCGAGAAAAAAATCGCCAGTTTTTTCCGCTGGGTTTCCAGGCGCACATCCCGTTCGCCGGTAAAGATCGACTGCCACACCTGGGGCGACAGGTATTTGGACAGTTTGTGGGACAGGGCGATGGATTGCTCCCGCTGGTTCTTGATCTGGGTTTTGGCGAGCATCAGCACACGGGCTTGCTGGTGTGAGTAATAGGCGGTGAAGCAGATGTACAGGCCGGTGGTGAGCAAGGCCACGGTGCTGGTCAGCAGCGGGGAGTGGCTCAAGGTGTCAACACCGGTAATGGCCACCCCCAGCAAAATGGTGGGGATCAGCAGCGTCAGCCCCAACAGGCACCGCCTGACCCCCCCCGCGATCAGGCAGCTGAAACACACCATCAGCAACAGCGCCAGCGAGGGCACGGCGACAAGCCCCGGAAGGCCGATCACCAGGCCGCCAATCACGCAATCGGCCATCAGCAGCCGTTGCCGGAGGGCGGAGGATTTTATCGCCGGGGTCCGGCGAGAGAGGTAGTACGCAACGTGGGGCCAGATGAGGGTCATGGCAATCAGCGCCCAGATCCAGGGCTCGAAGATGCCGTCGTAAATGCCTGCGGCCATGATGGAGCCGGCAGCGCCGTAGGCCAGCACCCGAAGAGTATGATCCGGGTTGATGGACTGGTCCTCGAGTTCGAGCACCGGGATTTTTACGGGTATAGAGTGGGTTTCGTTCATATCAGAAGCGGATTTTCCCGAGCAGCATGTCCTTGAACATCACCCAGTCTCCCATCAGGCTGTACAGCGGGTGTTTGAAAGTCGCGGGCCGGTTGCGTTCAAACCAGAAATGACCGGCCCAGGCAAAACCATAACCAATGATCGGCAGCAACCATAAGAGCATGAGCTTTCCGGACAAGAGGGCGTAAGTGGCGACGACTAAAACCAGAGCACTGCCGGTGAAGTGCAGCCGTCTGCAGGTGCGGTTGCGGTGTTCTTCCAGATAGTGGGGATAAAATTCGGCAAAGTTGTTGAATTCCCTTTGGTTGTCCATGATCATCCGGCTCATTATCGTTGTTATGGTCAAGCAATTATGACAAAAGATTAACAGTATATTTGAACGCTAACAATTTTGTTGGCGTTGCGGTTCATTCGTTTGGGAGTTTGTGAGTATGAATGATGTGATCTGCGCGATACTGAATCGCGCTTCCGAGCCACGGCTGACCGCCCCGGCACCCGACCAGGCCACATTGGACGCGGCCTTTCAATGTGCCTTCACCGCACCGGATCATGCGCTGTTGCGCCCCTGGCGCTACCTGGTGATCGAAGGGGAAGGGCTGCATGCGCTGGGCGAGCTGTTTGCCGACTCGCTGGACGCAAACGACCCGAATCACGCTGAACGCTGTGCCCGGGTGCGTCAGAGCCCGTTGCGTGCTCCCATGATTATTGTTGGTATCACCTCTTATCGGGAACACCCCAAAGTGCCCCCGGTGGAGCAGGCCATGTCAGCCGCCGTTGGCATGGGGTATCTGGCGCTGGCGTTGGACGCAGCCGGTTATGGAGCCATGTGGCGCACCGGCAGCCCTGCCCACAGCGACGTGGTGGAACAGGGACTCGGGCTCGCCGACCATGAGAAAATCTCCGGCTTTTTGTACGTCGGCACGGTCGAACGGGCAAAACCCAGGGTGCCCCGCCCGGAAGTGGCCGACAAGGTGAGCCGCTGGCCGCACACCGACCAGTAAGGTTTGCGCCGCGGAGACTATGCCATACGAACACAGCCGGGGCACGCGCTTGCACCTGTTTGCGGGTGCGTGGCCGGATTAGCTGATGAACCTGTTGGAAGCACCTGCGATACTGTGGAATCAGACCGCTTAGGTGCTTCCTTAACCGGGATACACATCCTGCCAGCCGCGTCCAGCCCGCAAATCCTCACCTGATAGAGCACCCAGGCCGAAGGCCGGTGAACTCCAACGCATAACGGTTATGGCTCAGTCCTGTCAAGAAATAAGGGAACTGACAACCGCTTTCTGAAGGGAGCCAATGCGGCAGAAATGGCTACCCATCCCGACAGATAGGGTGCTCCCCCTACGCAGAAAAACAAGTTAAATAAGGATTTGTGTCGGAAAACTTTACACCCATTTACACATCTATCTATCTGATTTTAAAACTTATTAACCACGACCACACCTGCGTTCTGGAAGCATTCGACAAGTGAGAGGTGGTCGTTTTCACGGTCTCTATGTGTCGGTAAAGTTTACATATAGTTTGCCGAATAATTGGGTTTATGCCGTTTTTCGACAAATATTTCTGTTTTTATGTCCATAAATTATACATGGCTCGGCATAAATATGAGCGCAGATTAAAGTCTCTACTGGTATCTATCTGTTATTAAATAGTTTTTCTGAAGGTGGCCGTGAATGTGCCTTATCGTTCCGGGCTCGCAGCTTTCATTCTGAAGATGCGATTTCAAAAACCTAACGGTAAGGATACTGGCTATGAAACTGAGAACTTTAACCTCCGTCGCGTTACTCGCAACTGCCGTTGGCTTTGCAAATGCGAACACGTCTGTTGAAGTCCCACTAAGTGGCACCTTGCCCAAAGCGTGCGGCGTAACAGCATTCCTGGACGGTCCATTTGATGCCCTTGATATGACGGACACAGATGTTCAGGGGTCTGAGTCAATGAGCGTAACCTGTAATTACGGCGGTTCTGCGTCTGTCACTTTTGAATCCGCAAATCTTGGCAAAATGGTTAGCGATGGCAATGAAGTGCCCTACAAATTGCTTATTTCGGGATCACCATTCTCGACAGGTGTGTCTCTGGCAAGCCCCCAGACCTGGGCTGGCTGGCCAGCGGTCACTAATGCTGTCCAGACTCGTTCACTGAAAGTTCAGCTTGATATGCCTGCAGTCGTTGCGGGTGACTACACCGACACGATTACTGCAACAGTCGTTCCTAACTGACTATCACCCGATTTGATGTGAGGTTGGTCCGAGCCTGTATGGCTCGGGCCGATACATTTGCGCAAAGAGGTTTACCATGCTGAAAAGTGGCAATTTCGTAGTAGCGGGGACGGCTTATCTGCTGATTGTGGTTGCGGGACTCGTCATTGCAAACAATACGTTTGCGTTTCAACTTACGCCCACAGTTTCAGTCATAAACCTCCCAGCAGATGCCAGTGGCATCACCCTTAATTTGAAAAACCCCAGAAAAGTTACCTTGCCTGTCGAGTTTGAGATTGTTGAGCGCACTGTCAGCGAGGATGGAGCAGAAACGTTCACTGCTGCAGATGATCTGTTTCTGATATTTCCCCCGCAAGCAATTATTAAGTCGGGAGAGGCACAGGCCGTTCGTGTTCAGTGGGTGGATCAGGCTCCAGAAGCCTCAAGATCCTTCACTTTGTTTGCCAAAGAGATTCCAGTTGAACTGACCGGAAAAGATGAATCTATGTTGCAGACTCTGTTGCGAATGGGAGCGTCTGTTCACGTTGTCTCGTCCCAGGCAAAGCCTGAGGTATCAATTTTAAAGGTTGCTGAATCCACAGAAGGTGTTCGCTTGACACTGGGGAATTCAGGGAATCGCTTTATTTATCTCAATGATGTCAGGATCCACTTTGAGACCAAAACATACACTGGTAGCGAACTAGCTAACATTGCTGGCCGGACATTGCTTACTCCTTCAGGAAAGAGAACTATAGTCATACCTAACGAAAAAGGCAGGCCAAGGGTGTCGATAGCAAAATAATGATAGCAAGGTGTTCGTCAGTATTCTTGTTCATCTGGATAGCTCCAGTTTGGGCGCTGGGTGTGACTCCCACACAGATCGTTTTTGACAGTGCTACTGATACATTTCAAGAAATCAGGATAATGGGGGATAGTTCATCCCCTTTGGCTATTGAGATGTCAATACGTCAAAGACGTCCCGATACAGAAGAAGATGCATTATTGAAAAATGAATGCATCACTCTCTCTCTTCCTCAAGCTTACATTGTACCCAGAACGTCTGTAACCGTCATAATAAAGCACAAGGGGAGCGATTCAGATTGCCAGACTGGCTCTTTTTATCTTGTAGTGGAATCGCTGAATATTACCGGCAGGTCTCAATCGAGCAACCATCAGGTTGCTTTTTCCTTCAGGTTACTGGTACCGGTTCATATCAATCCCGGTACTTATAAAAATATAAAGGCCGATCTGTATTCCCGGAAGCATATTGTCATCGCCAACGTCGATACCGGCGCGGTGCTGTATAGCACATTTGACCTCCAGCTCAGAACTCGCCATGGATGGAGGCATGTTAAAGGGGAAACTCTGGCCAAACGACTTAAATCGGATGCCCTGTTACCCGGTGAATCGCTCATTTTTGATCCATCAGCAGCGTTGGGTCCAGATACTGAATATCAAGGAGTCCGGGTAAGGGCACGTTCTATTCCTTCGAATGTGGAGGAATAGCAATGAGGCTGGCGTTCAGCTTGTTGTGTTTTCTGTCCTTCTGCGCGTACGCAGACGAAGCCCGGTTTGTAATGGATTTGCCTCTGGTGATCGATGAATTTGAAGTTGGAGCAGTTACCGTAGGGTTGAAGGGCATGAATCTCATGTTTGTGGATGGCGCGTCCTTCGTACGGGTAGTGGAAAATCATCTTGAGCCGGCTTTCCTTGCCGCGATATTGGCGGAAAGCGATGAAGGCGGTGACATATCAGTTGAGGGTTTCGAAAAGGCTGGCCTTGGAATAGATTTTAACCAGGCCACATTGAAAGTTGCCATACGTCCAACAGAAGCCCAGCGTAAGTTGAAAAGTGTAAGCTCAGCCAGGCGGTCCACCGCTTTCGCTGCTGACTCCCTGGCTAATATATCCGCCTACATGAATTACAATATCAATCAGGGCTATGTTCACCAAAGTGGCCTTTCAGAAAAAGGCGCACAGCCTCTCAGGGGGTTTCTGGATGGTGCCCTCAACTTCGGCTTTTTAGGGCCCGTCACCCTGGAGTGGGCAGCTGTATACGATGAAGAGGAAGAGGTGTCCTGGGCTCGTGATGAAACTCGGTTGATCATTGATGACCAAAGCAACGCCATACGGTATGCATTCGGCGATGTTTCATATCAAAGTGGAGAGTTTCAGGGTGCACCAAACCTTTTGGGCATGTCCATTGAACGGCTTTATCAGACACTTCAGCCGTTCAATAACATCACAGCAACCGGACAGCAGACATTCACGGTCGATAAAGCCTCGCGTGTTGAAGTTTTTGTAAACGGAATTCTTCAGTCAACCCAAAGACTAACCCCGGGACGCTACAATCTGAGCGACTTCTCTTTTGCTGAGGGATTGAATGACATTGAGCTGCTCGTTACAGATGACCTCGGCCGTGTTGAAAAAATCTCATATTCTCTCTTCCTTGACAGCAGTCTTCTCAAGCGTGGAATCAGTGAGTTTTCACTGAACGCGGGGTATCGGCGACAAGAGGGATTTCAGCAAAAAATCGCCTACGATTTTGACAGGCCCGCGGCTTCGGGGTTCTATCGCTATGGAATTACCAACAATCTGACGGCTGGGGTCCAGATACAGGGGGAACAAGACCTTAAAATCTATGGCATTGAAACCCTTGTTGGTACTCCTATCGGCACATTTGGAGTAACCGCAAGTAGCAGTGAATCCGAAACCAGCGGTAGAGCATCTGCTGGCGCTGCGAGATGGAAAACAGCCCTGCCGGATAGCGGATCTATACGCGCCGTCTCGGTTCAGTTTGCATCAATATTCAATGAGCGCAATTACATGTCGCTTGGTCAGGATGATCCAAACTCCACGTATCGATACCAACATCAAGCGAGGGTTTCCGGGGCATTGCCAGGCGATGTTTTTATCGGGCTTGCGGTTCGAAAAGCGCAGGCTCACCAACATAGAGGGGCGGATGAAAAGGGTGTCAGCATCTCTCTGTCCAGAAGATTTCGGTGGTTCACTTCCAATGTTTTTATCGACCATGTTGAATCCGACGAGGATGAGACAAGCATTTTTGCAGGCATCAGTGTCCCTTTGGGTAACGGACGGCAGTTAAGAGGCCGTTATGATCGCCTTCGCAAAACGACAGGCCTGAATTACAGCGATTTTCCCGTCAACGTCGTTGGTGACTGGTCCGGATCAGCGGAGATTGTGAGGGTTACTCAAAACGAAGAGGAGCATCGTGCATCCGGATCCCTAAGCTATACCGCCAATCGCTTTGTTGCCGGTGCAACCCATGACTATGCTCAAGAAGGCTTTTTTGAAGGTGAAACTGAAGAGCGGACACTGCTCGAGTTCAGTGGGGCATTCGTGATAACGGATGGTCACGCAGCCCTCTCAAGGCCCGTATACGATGCATTTGTACTGGTAACACGCCATCAAACCCTGTCCGATACGAAAATACTGGTGAACGAAACACTGGCAGGGCCTACTGCCATAGCGAACAACTTTGGTTCGGCGGTCATACCCTCTATATCGAGTTATCGAAAACAAGAAATCAGCTGGCGAGCTGACAACCTGCCATCTGGCTACGATCTGGGCAACACTAACCACCACGTGGTCGCCACCTATAAATCAGGCTCCCATTTCACGGCGGGCTCCGGAGCCAACGTTGTTGCAATCGGCACCGTTGCGTCAGCTGCGAATATGGCGTTGAAGGCTGGGATCGTTCGTCCCACCGATGGGCGGGACTTTCCAGACCGACAAACCTTTACCAATCGCAACGGTCGCTTTGTGGTGCAAAAGCTTGAGCCGGGGACTTACGAAATAGATTTTGGATCGGGTCGGAAGGCGCAATTTTCGATTCCTGCCGACCAGGTTGGTTACATGGACTTAGGGACTATCATTCAGGACGATGAGCAATGAGAAGCTATTTGATAGCCATGACAACCGCCCTGGCAGTGATCGCGGGGTTGTCAGCGTCTGCGGTTGAGGCGGCCTGTGAGGTCTCATTCAAGGGCGTTCGCCAAGATAACCAGCGCCCCTACAGCATGCTCGGCCCTGGCGTCAGCGTCATTGCGTTAACGGTAAACGTGGAGACTAGCGACTGTCCTAACCTCAGCTTCACCTTTGATAGCACCAACAACAATGCCCTGGTCGGACCGGGTGGCACCTTGCCCTACCAGCTCAAGGGGTCTTCAGGGCGAAACATTGAGGTTAATGGCATCTCTGCCGTACCGGGACAATTGTTGATAACGGATAGACAAAATCAGGCCCTCGGGTTGCGCGCCTTTGTTGCACCGGGACGTTTTTCAAGTCCTGGGCGCTATACCGATCGGGTCAATCTGAAAGCGTGGGACGGCAATTCGGCCATCGCAGAGATTGAGCTGCCGCTCGCCATTCATGTCCGCCCTGAAGCGGACATCAGCTTGACGGGACAGGCCAGCCATGGGTATTCCGCCAAAGGGGGAGGTGGCATGAACTTTGGCGCATTATTGCCGGGCAAAGAGAGATCTGCTTTTCTGTTTGTGCGATCCAACGTGTCGTACGCGCTCAATATTAGTTCCGAAAATCAAGGGCATCTGGTCCATCGACAAGAAATCGGTGGGCAAGCCCGTATTCCATACGCTGCCTGGCTCGACAATGAGCGCCTTACCCTTTCCGCACCGGCACGGGTCAGGGCAAACGGCATGACCGCTATTCAGCGCTCCAGACCCCATAGACTGTCGGCGCGTATAGAACCCCATACGAATAAGCTGGCAGGCGATTACCAGGATGTGATTATTGTAGAAGTCGTGTTTCTTGAGTAGTTGATCCTAGCGCGGGGTTTTTCCCATCGCCCAGGCAGATGTCCCAGCCTGAGATTATTGTTATTCCGTCAATCAGAATAAGAGGGGCCAGCAAAATTTTCCGCTGGTTCCTCTTATCGGCTTGACCCGTCCGGATTCTGATACACCAGGTCAATACCCGGGGCACGCCCCGGCGTTTTGTTACAGGTAGAAGGGCAGGTAAAGCGCCACGATGGGGAAGAAGTAGACGATCAGCAGGCAGCCAAGCATCAACAGGATGAACGGCCACACGCCGCGCACAACTTCCACCACCTTGCCCCCGGCCACGGCCTGGATGACGAACAGATTAAGCCCCACGGGTGGGGTAATCAGGGCGCACTCGATCATGATCACGAAAATGATCCCGAACCAGATAGGGTCAATCCCCAGCGGAGCCAGCGAGGGGTACAGCACCGGCATCATGATCAGCAACATGGATATGGATTCCAGGAAGAAACCCATCAGCAGCAGGATCAGGCACACCGCCAGGATGAACAGCCCGGTGGAGCCTATGTGCAGGCTGACGAACATCGAGATTTCCTGCGGAATCTGATAGAGGGTGATGGCTTTGCCGAACACTTTGGCACCGGCCATGATCAGGAAGATGGTGATCGTGGTTTTCATGGTGGCCATGCACGCCACTTTGAAGCCGTCCCAGCTGAAGGTTTTCAGGGCCAGTACCAGCAGTAAGGATAGAGCCACGCCAATGGCAGCGGATTCCGTGGGGGTGAAGATGCCCGCATAAATACCGCCAATGATGACCACCGCCAACAGGACAATGGGCAAGGCGCGCAAGGTGGCCGCATTGCGCTC
The DNA here is from genome assembly GCF_001752365.1 of Marinobacter sp. X15-166B. Lineage (GTDB taxonomy): Bacteria > Pseudomonadota > Gammaproteobacteria > Pseudomonadales > Oleiphilaceae > Marinobacter. The sequence goes on from NZ_MEIY01000001.1 coordinate 2,873,873, forward strand.
GCGGCTGGACGCCTTGGGCACCGGCGTGCAGGCTTTGCCGAAGGTGGCGTACAGAAAGCTGAAGGCAATGAAACCACCGGCCATGATCAGCCCCGGCCCTATGCCCGCCAGAAACAGGTCGACAATGGACTCTTCGGTGATCACCCCGTAGACGATCATGGGAATCGACGGCGGAATCAGAATGCCCAGGGTGCCGCCCGCAGCAATCAGCCCCAATACAAACGGCCGATGGTAGCCCCGGTCGGTCATTTCCTTGATGGCGACGCTGCCAATGGTGGCGGCGGTGGCCACAGACGACCCCGAAATGGCTGAGAAGATGGTGCAGGATGCAATGGTGGCGATGCCCAGGCCACCCGGCCAATGACCCACCCAGGACTGCACCGCGTTGAACAGATCTTTGCCGACGCCCCCCTGCAACAGGATGTTGGACATCAACAGAAACAGCGGCACAGACAGCAGGATAAAGCTGTCGAAGGAGGCGTGCAGTGCCATGGGTACCATCAGCGGCGACATGTCCGCCAGCAACAACATGGCCAGGCCGAGGCCGCCCAGCACAAACGCCACGGGTACCCCGGACAGCAGCAGCATCAGCAGGGCAAATATAATCAACGCAACAATCATCAGACGTTAACCTCTTCGGCGGACTGGAGGTGACCCGCCAGCACCAGCGCGGCTTCGGTCAGACATTGAATGCACAGCAGGCCAAACCCCAGTGGAATGGCGCTTTTGGTGACCCACATGGGCAGGCCCAGCATCGAGGCCGAGGCGGCGTTGATGGCGATGCCGTCGCTGACGATATCGGCTCCGTACCAGGTGACCCAGGCTGAGAAGAGCGCGATCACCAGCAGCGACCACAGCTCTGCGACCGCCCGCAGGCGCGGCCCGAAACGGCCGATCAGCATATCAATGCGGATCAGCGCCTGATGTTGCAGCAACCAGCTGGCGCCCAGGCAGGTGGCCCATATCTGGCACAACAGGGTCAGGTCTTCCACCCAGATGGTGGGTGACAGAAAGACGTACCGGGCGACCACCTCGTAGGTGATCATGGCGGCGACTACCGCAAACAGGGCAGCCGCCAACCGCCCGCACAGGGTGACCAGGGCGTGGTTGGTGCGCACCCATAAAGAGGGGTGATGGGCGCGCCACGCCTGTGGGTCTGTTGGTGAAGTGTTCACATCCGACATGATTGATCCCGACTGCAAAGAACGAACCAAAACGGTCGCCCGCCAGGCAGGCGACCGTTCACGGGAGGGTGTGGCTGGAATCAGAGTGCGCGTGCAGCGTCAATCACTTGCTGTCCCAGCGGGCCGGCGTTGTCGATAAAGCTGTTGAGCACCGGGCTGGTTGCTTGCTGCCACCTGGCAATGTCTTCCGGGCTGAGTTCAATCACGTTCATTTCGTTTTTGGCGTTGGCAATGGCGTCGGATTCCAGGGACTGGATCTTGTCGCGCAACTGCTTTTCAACTTTCACCGCCGCGTTTTGCAGAATGGTCCGTTCACGGTCCGACAAACCCTGCCAGACTTTCTCATTAATGATGGTCATGAACTCGATGTTGGCGTGGTTGGTCAGGGTCAGATGATCCATCACCTGGTACAGCTTGCGGGGGCCCACTGCGGTAACGCCGGTCATGCCCGCATCGACTGTGCCACGCTGATAGGCGAGAAACTGTTCCGACCCCGCCATGACCGTGGGAGCGGCACCCACTGAACGGGCAAACTCACCCAGGGTTTTGCCGAACACACGCACTTTCATGCCTTCCATATCTTCCGGGTGGTGGATGGGTTTCCGCTTGGACAGCAGCGCAACCCCCCCGTAAGCCTGCCACCACAAGGGGCGGGCACCGGTTTTTATGATTTCATCGTCCAGCAGGGTGCGCACCGGGCTGCCGGGCTCGGTCGCCTTGACCACCTTGTCGTTGCTGGGAAACATGAAGGGGACATAGAACACGTCGATCGCGGGGATGGTGCCCGCCAGCTGGGTCACACTCAGTACGCCCATTTCGATGGCACCGGAACGGACGGCGTTATGGACTTCTTTGTCCTTGTACAGCTGGGCCGCGGGGAAAATCTGAATTTTCAGATCGCCGTTGCTGGTGGTTTCCACTTCGTTTTTGAAATCGACCAGATTCTGGCCCAGATGGTGGGTCAGCGGCAGCTGCAGAGTTACCTTCAGGGTGGTGCTTGCCTGGGCAGGCAGGGCCCCGAGGGCAGACATCAGCAGGCCGGTGCACAAAAGTGTTTTCAGTTTCATGGTGAGTCCTTATTTTTGGTTTTATTGGGGTGGCCTTTCAGGTTCGGCCGTCTTGCATCAACTGCTTAACCGAGTGCGGCAGCGGCCGGGTCTGGCGGCGCGGGCCGGCTTTGCGGACCTGTCCCGGCAGGTCGTGATTGACGATCCCGGCAAGGCGCTCGGATTGCAACAGCAGGCCGTCGAGATCCACGCCGGTCTGCAGACCCATTTCCGTCAGCATATGAACCAGGTCTTCGGTGCATATGTTGCCGGTAGCGCCCGGGGCAAAGGGGCAGCCGCCCAGCCCGCCCAGAGAGGCGTCAAACTGGTCAACACCGGCAGCCAGGGCCGCCAGTACGTTGGCAAGCCCGAGCCCGCGGGTGTTGTGAAAATGCAGGGTCAGTTCCAGCTCCGGCCAGCGTGCGCGTACCGCCTGGCACAGTGACTGTACCTGATTGGGCGCCGCCATGCCGGTGGTGTCCGCCAGCGTCAGACTGTGCAAGCCACGCTCAAGATAGGCGTCGACCAGACCCAGTATCCGCTCCTGTGTTGGCTGGCCTTCAAAGGGACAGCCAAAACTGGTGGCCAGCGAGCCATTCAGGCGCATACCGGTGCCTGCGGTCATATCGGCAATCTGTCCGAATTGCTGCAACGACTGCTCGCAGGTCATACGCATATTGGCCAGGTTATGGCTTTCGCTGACTGACATTACCAGATTGATCTCTTCCACGCCCAGCTCCAGCGCGCGAGCACAGCCCTGCTGGTTGGGCACCAGCGCCACATAGCGGGTCGGGGTGTCTCTGGTGATGGCCGCAAACACCTCTGCGGCGTCACGGAGATTGGGAACCGCCCGGGGCGACACAAAGGAGGTGACCTCGATTTTATTTAGACCCAGGCCGGCCAGGGCGTTAATCAGTTCCACTTTGGTGGTCGTGGGAACAAACTCCGGCTCGCTCTGAAAGCCGTCCCGGGTGACCACTTCGTTGACCCGTATCCGTTGGGGAAGTTCGGTAAACATCAGATCACGTCCTTGTCTTTCAGGGCCTGAATGTCGGCGGCGGAGTAGCCCAGGCTGGCGAGGATTTCGTCGTTGTGTTCGCCCAGATCGGGGCCCAGCCAGCGGGTGGTACCGGGGGTGGCGCTCAGTTTTGGTACGATGCCCGGTAAGGAGATCTCACCGCCGCCGGGCAGCGGTTGTTCCACGATCATGTCGCGGGCCCGGAAGTGTGGGTCGTCAAAAATGTCGGCGGCGGTGTTGATTCCGCTGGCCGGCACGGCCGCCTGTTCCAGAACCGCCAGGGCGTCCACCAGATTACGCTGTGACGTCCAGGCTTCAATGGCCTCGTCCAGCTCGTCGCTGCGCCTTGCGCGGCCATCGTTATGAGCCAGGTCTGGATCTTCCGCCAGATCCGCGCGGCCGATGGCGCTCATCAGGCGCTTGAATATACTGTCGCTGTTGGCGGCAATGACTATGTAACGGTTGTCGCCGCTGCGGTAGGTGCTGGAGGGGGCAATGCCGGGCATGCTGGCGCCGGTGCGTTCGCGCACGAAGCCGAACATGCCGTATTCGGGAATCAGGCTTTCCATCACCCCGAACACGGCTTCATACAGGGCCACGTCTACGAACTGGCCCTTGCCGCCATTTACCTTCAGGTGGTGCATCGCCATCATCGCACCGATTACGCCGTACAGGGAGGCCAGGGTGTCGCCGATGCTGATGCCGGCGCGTACCGGTGGCCGGTCCGGGTAACCGGCCAGGTAGCGCATGCCACCGATCGATTCGGCGATGGCGGCAAACCCCGGGCGGGAGGCGTAGGGACCGTCCTGACCGTAGCCCGATACCCGGATCATGATCAGTGCGGGATTGATGGCCGACAGCTGGTCCCAGCCCAGATTCCACTTCTCCAGCGTGCCGGGACGGAAATTTTCGATCACTATGTCACACTCTTTGACCAGCTTGTGAATGATGGTCTGGGCGTCCGGGTCTTTCAGATTCAGGGTCAGGGATTTCTTGTTGCGGCTCTGAGAGTACCACCACAGCGAGGTGTCCTTGTGCATTTTGCGCCAGCGCCGCAGCGGGTCGCCGGTGCCCGGCGGTTCAACCTTGATCACGTCGGCCCCGAACTGGGCCAGAATGCTGGCGGCGTAGGGCCCGGCAATCAGGGACCCCAGTTCGAGGACGCGAACGCCTTGCAGGGGCTGCGGCGGTTGTTGATCCCCCTGGCTGGTCGATTCCTTGGTCATGTTCAGCTCACCTTGTTAGCGCATTGGTGTCAGATGGTTGGCTTAAATCATGAGCTGGAACCGGCAAATGCCAAAATGGTTAAATGTGAGGCTGCCATCGCCAACGGCGATGGCAGGAATCAATCACCGGCGGTCAGGTGTTCGAGCAGGCGCACCGTCGCCTGCGACAAGGGGTGCTGGTTGCTGGTGCACAGCTTCAGGTTACGGTGTGCCCAGCGGTCGGTCAGGGGAACGGCCTTGATGCGGTGGGTATTCACGTAAGGGCCCGCGATCTCCTGGGGCATGATGCCGATACCCAGATCCTGCTCCACCATGCGCAGCAGGGCTTCGTAACTGGTGACCTGGATGCGCATGCGAAAGGTTTTTTCGGCGGCGGCCGCGGCTTGTAACAATCGGTTGTTGATGGCACTGCCGGTGTGCAGACCCACGTAGTTGTAATCCAGAGTGTCGCTGAAGCTCAGGCTGTGCGCCTGACTGAGCGGGTGTTGGCTGGCGGTAATCAGGACCAGCCGGTCGGACCGGTAGGGGTGAATGGTCAGACCCTCGGTGGTGCCAGACACTTCGGTAAAAATACCGATGTCGGCCCTGTTCTGGGCCACGGCGTCCACAATGTCCGCACTGATGCGCTCTTCCAGGCGAATCTGGATAAAGGGATGCTGGTCCAGAAAGGCCTTCAGCTGTGCCGGCAGGAACTGGGTGATGGCCGAGATGTTGGCGACGATGCGTACTTCGCCCCGCACCCCCCGGGAGTATTCGTGCATCCGGGCGTGCACCTGATCCAGCTGGTGCAGCACTCCCCGTGAGAGCTGCGCCAGAGCTTTACCGGCCTGGGTTCCCTCCACCCCCCGGTTGGTGCGCACCAGTAACTGGGTGTTCAGGCAGGTTTCCAGTTCACTGATGCGCTTGCTGACGGCTGAAGCGGCAATGAACTCCTGTTCAGCGACTGCAGCGATGGTGCCGGCCTCCAGCACACGAACAAACAGACGCAAAGATGTGGGGTCCAGCGACATGCGTAGGCTCCTGATGGGTCTGACCATGACCATACTATGGGTTTCTGCCGACAGGAACAGTGCCCCGTGACACAGTCAGCGATCGCCAGGCCCGTTGGAAAGGGCCGGGTGGCAGGCAGTGCCTTGCCGCTTTTGACCGTTTGCCCCTTGGCAGAGGCGCGACGGCCGGTGTTCGTCTGCCTTGGGGCGCCCTGTACCGGGCGCATTCCGAGGGTTTTGGCCTGAAATCGCCTGTTTTCGGGCAGAATTTCAATGTTGGCATTGTGATTGCTTTAATCCCTGCATACACCTGAAACCGGCAACTTTTGGTTTTGGACAGCCGGTGTGGATTTGCGGAGGCAGCATGGCAATTTCATTCGACAAGGCACTGGGGATTCATCAGCACGCCCTGCAGGCGCGGGTGCAGCGTGCGGAAGTGTTGGCCCACAATCTGGCCAATGCCGACACACCCGGCTTCAAGGCCCGGGATATCGATTTTCAGGCGGTGATGAAGCAGGCCCGGAACCAGGCCAGCGGTGTGAGCATGGCCACAACCCACCGCGGCCATATCGGCGACGGTGCCACTGCCCCCGGTGCGGCTGGCCCGAATGACCTGCTCTACCGCACCCCCCATCAACCTTCTATTGACGGCAACACGGTGGACGCCCAGCAGGAACAGAGCCGCTTTATGCGCAATGCCATGGATTATCAGGCCAGCTTTCAGTTTCTGAACAGCAAGTTCATGGGTCTGTCCAAAGCCATCAAAGGTGATTAACGCCATGCCTGACCGCCACCTTGTACAGGAGACTGATTATGTCACTTGGTAGTATTTTTGATATTGCCGGCTCCGGCATGACCGCCCAATCGTTGCGTTTGAACACCACCGCGTCAAACATTGCCAACGCGGAGACCGCCAGTTCCAGCACCGAGCACACCTACCGGGCCCGCAAACCGGTGTTTGCCGCCATCCAGCAGGAGCTGCTGAATCCGGCTGCGTCGAAAACCGGCTTTGCCAGCGACTCCGGAACCGGTGCGGGAGTGCGGGTGGAGGGTGTGGTGGAGAGCACCGCGGAACTGCAAATGCGATATCAGCCGGAGCACCCGGCGGCCAACGAAGACGGCTATGTGTTTTACCCCAACGTCAATGTGGTGGAAGAAATGGCCGACATGATGTCCGCGTCCCGCAGCTTTCAGATGAACGTGGAGATCATGAACACCGCCAAATCAATGATGCAACGCATTCTCACCCTTGGGCAGCAGTAACCGGAGAGGACAGACAGATGAGCGCGATCAATGGTGCAACGGGCGCAGACGCCCTGGCCGGTTACCAGCTCCAGCAGGGCAAGGCGGGCGGTAAGGGCGATCTGGGCAAAAACGAGTTCATGGAGCTGATGATTGCCCAGCTCAAGAACCAGAACCCCCTTGAGCCCCAGGATAACGGTGAGTTTATTTCCCAGCTGGCCCAGTTCAGCTCGCTGGAAGAAGTCCAGAAGCTGTCGAGCTCGGTGGACAATGTGGTTGGCGAGTTCCGCTCCACCCAGGCGCTGCAGGCGTCGGCCATGGTGGGGCGCTCGGTACTGGTGCCGGGTACCGCAGGTGAGCTGGTGGCGGGCGGCGATATCAGGGGCAGTGTGGCGGTGCCGGCGACCACTGCGAGCCTGCAGATCACCATCAAGAACGAAGCCGGCGAGCTGGTTCGCCGGATTGATGCCGGCAGCGCCCAGCCCGGTTACCACGCCTTTACCTGGGACGGTAAGGACGCCAGCGGCGAAGAATCGCCGCCCGGGAAGTACGAAGTGGTTGCCGAAGGGGCTTACCCCTCGGGGCAGGAGCAGCTGGGAACACTGATCAGCGCCAACGTCGACAGTGTGTCCCTGGGCGGTCGTGGCAACATCACCCTGAACCTGGCAGGCATGGGCTCGATTCCCCTGGCGGACGTGCACCAGATCAATTAATCCAGACACTGATATTCGAGGTTTAACATGTCATTCAATACAGGGCTTAGTGGGCTTCGGGCGGCTTCAGTCGATCTGGATGTCACCGGCAACAACATCGCCAACGCCAGCACGGTCGGATTCAAAGGCAGCCGGGTACAGTTTGGTGATCTCTACGCCAGCGGTTTCCTTGGTGGCGGCAGCAATCCGGTCGGTGACGGGGTGAACGTGCTGGGGGTCAAGCAGGGCTTCGGTCAGGGCAACATCAGTTTCACCGATAACGGGCTGGATCTGGCCATCAACGGCAACGGCTTTTTCATGCTCAACAACGGCGGCGAAGTCCGCTACAGCCGGGCCGGCCAGTTTGGCATCAACAAAGACGGCTTTGTGGTCAACAACCAGAATATGCGGGTGCAGGGTTATCAGGCGGACAACGACGGCAATCTGTCGGGGGTTCGCGGCGACCTGCAAATTGACTCCTCAAACCTGGCGCCGCAGCGCACCACTAATCTGACCAGTGACCTGAATCTGGATTCCCGCGAGCAGGTGCTGGAGCGGCGTACTTTCGTGCTGGGGGAAGTGGGGCAAACTGAGATTGGCGCAGGGGCAACCGCGTTCAATGCAGAAATGGTGTTCCTCAATTACGGCGATGGCTCGACCGCTCAGGTGCAAATAAACGCAAACTCTTCGGCGGCCGATGTGGTGGCCCAGTTGGGCCAGGGCAAGGGGGTGAGCGCCTCGGCCACCACCGAGATGACCATGCCGGGGGGGTTGAATGATGCGTTTGTCCAGGCAGCGGGGTTCTCCTTTGAGCTTAGGGTTGAGGGTGTCACGGTGCCCGTTGACACCAGCGGGGTGAATGATTTGTCCTCCCTGGCCGATGCGATCAACAACTCCAGTTCAACCTCGGTGTCTGCCTCGGTGGTATCGAATCAGTTGCGGGTGGTTGATAACCGTGGGCACACGCTTGAAGTCGAGTTTTATGATACTGATCCCAGCACCGCGCAAACTGAAACCCAGGTAGGCACCGTGCGGGTACAAACCACCAGCGAGGTAACCGGTTTTGCGTCGTATCAGGGGGTTAATCCGGATCCAAGTACTGCCGGTGCAGGTTTGTTCCAGGCCGCCTGGGATGACGGCACCTTGCAGGTCGCCAACCAGTTCAACCCCCAGGATCAGCGCACCTACAACCACGCCACCTCCACGACCATCTACGACAGTCTGGGTAACCCCCATGTACTGACCCAGTATTTCGTAAAAAACGAAGCGCCGGGGAACGGTGTTGGGGTCAGTCAGTGGTCGGTGTATCTGCAGGTGGATGGCGAGTATGTGGGCAATACCGGGCAGACCCCGCAGGTGGCCCGGTTCAATCAGGACGGCAGCTTGCAGTCGGTGAATGGCGACGTCAATGGGGAGATTGTGATCGGCGACTGGACTCCGAAAGACCCGGCCGGTATGCCCAATGGTGCCGACGGTCCGCCGCCGGCCGGGGTGGCGGTGGTGACGCCCATTCCCGATCCCCCGGTCAGTTCGGCGTTTGTCATCAATCTGGGGGAAACCACCCAGTACGGCAGTTCCTTCGGGGTGAACGATCAGCGCCAGAACGGCTACACCACCGGTCGCCTGTCCGGGCTGGATGTGTCCGATGAGGGGGTGCTGTTTGCCCGCTACACCAACGGCCAGTCCCAGGCGCTGGGGCAGGTAGCCCTGGCCAGTTTCAACAATGTTGACGGTCTGTCGCCCATTGGCGATACCTCCTGGGTGGAAACCTTTGCCTCGGGCCAGGCGATTATCGGCCAGCCCGGCACCGGTACCCTGGGGGCGATCAAATCCAGTTCGGTGGAGGAGTCCAACGTGGATTTGTCGGCGGAGCTGGTTAACCTGATCATCGCGCAGCGCAACTACCAGGCCAATGCGAAAACCATAGAGACCTCGGACGCGGTGACCCAGACCATCATCAATCTGCGTTAACCGGGCCCGGTGCGCGCATAAATTCAGGCCCCGTCACTTTCTGGTGCGGGGCTTTCCCATCTCATCTGCCCGCAAGTCAGTTGTTGGCATAACTCCTGCATCTTGTCTGTACACAGTCAAGATTCCGGCAGGAGTGTTCCCATGGATAAGTCCCTTTACATCGGTATGTCCGGGGCCAAGCAAAACATGCTGGCCCAGCGGGCCCACGCCAATAACCTGGCCAACGTCAACACCAGCGGGTTCAAGCGTGATTTTGCCCAGGCCCGCAGTATGCCGGTGTTTGGCGAATCGCTGCCCACCCGGGCCTACGCCATGACCGAGCGCCCGGGCACGGATTTGTCCGCGGGTGCGCTGATGGATACCGGTCGCCAGCTCGACGTGGCGGTGGACGGGGAGGGTTGGCTGGCCATCCAGAACCAGCAGGGGCAGGAGGTGTTTACCCGCTCCGGCAGCCTGCAAATCGACACCAACGGGCTGCTGCGCAGCGCCAGTGGCGAACTGGTGCTGGGCAACGGCGGTCCCATCGCGCTGCCGCCGTTCGACAATCTGCATATTGGCGCAGACGGCACCCTGTCCATTGTGCCGGTGGGTGGTCCGGCGGATCAGCTGGTTGAAGTGGATCGCCTGAAACTGGTCAGCCCACCGGGCAATGTCCTGGAAAAAGGGGAGGACGGCTTTGTGCGCCGCCGGCCCGACGCCGCCCTGGACGGTGGTGAGCCGGCTGATGGCAACCTGCGGGTGGTGTCCGGCTTTCTGGAAAGTTCGAATGTAAACGCGGTGGAAGAAATGATTGCCAACCTGCAACTGGCCCGCCAGTACGAAATGCAGGTCAAGGTCATGCGCACCGCAGACGAGAACGCCGAGGCGGCGGCACGACTGTTGCAGAACCTTTAATCAAGCCCTCTTCACCAGGCCTTGAGGCCTGAAAGCGGCAAATGTTTTCCGCTGTACGGGTTATAAACGAGGAGTACAACATGCATCCAGCACTGTGGGTGAGCAAGACCGGGTTAAGCGCACAGGACACCAATATGTCCACCATTTCCAATAACCTGGCGAACGTGAATACCACCGGATTCAAGCGTGATCACGCGGTTTTTCAGGACCTGTTGTATCAGGTCAACCGGCAACCGGGTGGGCTCAGCAGCCAAAACTCCGAGCTGCCCTCCGGGGTCCAGTTGGGCACCGGGGTGCGGGTGGTGGGCACCACCAAGCAGTTTTCCCAGGGCAATCTCCAGGTTACCGAACAGCCGCTGGACATTGCCGTGAACGGGCGGGGCTTCTTTCAGGTCCTGCTGCCGGACGGCACCATGGCCTACACCCGGGATGGCCAGTTCCAGCTCAACTCCAATGGGGACGTGGTGACCCCCGACGGTTATCTGCTGGAGCCGAACATCACCATACCCGAGGACGCCACCTCCATCACCATCGGCCGCGACGGCACGGTGACCGCCGTCATTAACAACGACGCAGCGCCCGCCAACCTGGGGGAAATCACCCTGGTGAATTTCATCAACCCGCAAGGGCTGCAGGCCATGGGTAACAACCTCTACCGGGCGACCAACGCCAGCGGTGACCCCGCCGAAGGCGAAGCAGGTATTGCCGGGTTGGGCACCATCGAGCAGGGCATGACCGAGGCCTCCAACGTGGAGGTGGTGGAAGAACTGGTCAACATGATCACCACCCAGCGGGCCTATGAAATGAACTCCAAAGTGGTGTCGACGACGGATCAGATGCTGCAATTTATTACCAACAACATTGGTTGAGTGATGGCGAGTTTTGTTTCGAGGAGGCGTGCCATGAGTGGGTTGAGTGGTGAAGCCAGGGCTCGTAACAGCCTGACCCTGGCGGTGGTTGCCCTGTTGATTCTGTTGCAGGGGTGCACCGCAGTGAGTCGCCCGCGGGCCATGCCGGATGATCCGGCCTTCGCACCGGTGCGCGCCCAGGCAATGATGCAGCGTGACCCTCACACAGGGTCCATCTATCAAAATTCCCGCAGTTACAATATTTACGGCGATACCGTGGCGCTCAATGTCGGTGACATTCTGACCGTCTCCCTGCAGGAACGAACGGAAGCCAGCAAAACGGCCGAAAGCAGCATCAGCAAAGACACCGACATCAATCTGGCCGAACCCAGCTTGTTCGGTAAAAGCATCGGTGGGCTGTCTGCCCGGCTGAACAGCAAGCGGGATTTCGAAGGCCAGGCCGGGGCCGACCAGAGTAACCGGCTGGCGGGCAGCATTACGGTCACCGTCACCGACGTGTTGCCCAATGGCGTGCTGCGGATTCGCGGTGAGAAGTGGTTGTCGCTGACCAACGGAGACGAATACATCCGGCTGACCGGGCTGGTGCGCCCCCAGGATATAGCCCCCGACAACACCGTGGCTTCCAATCGCATCGCCGATGCCCGCATCGCCTATGGCGGCACCGGAGATTTCGACCAGGCCAACCAGATGGGCTGGCTGGCACGCTTTTTCAACAGTGAGTGGTGGCCCTTATGAGCCGGCTGAAACCAGTTTTGATCGCGCTGTGTCTGTTGCTGGTGGTGTCACCGGTGATGGCGGACCGGTTGAAAGATCTGGCGCGCATCAAAGGGGTGCGCAACAACCAGTTGATCGGTTACGGTCTGGTGGTGGGCCTGGATGGCACCGGCGACCGGGCGCCCTTCACCAATCAGACCTTCCGCAACATGATGAACCAGTTCGGCATTACCCTGCCGGAAGGGGTTAACCCCAACCTGAAAAACGTGGCGGCTGTCACCGTACACGCAACCTTGCCGCCGTTCGCCAAACCCGGGCAGGAGCTGGATATCACCGTTTCCTCCATTGGCAACGCCAGCAGTCTGCGCGGGGGCAGTCTGCTGATGACCACCCTCAAGGGGGCCGACGGGCAGACCTATGCCCTGGCCCAGGGCAGTCTGGTGGTGGGCGGGTTTGGTGCGTCCGGTTCGGACGGCTCACGGATCACCGTTAACGTACCCAGTGTTGGCCGCATACCCAACGGTGCCACCATTGAACGGGAAGTGCTGTCGCCGTTCGGCCTTGGTGACACCATCACCTTCAACCTGCTGCGCCCGGATTTCACCACCGCCCGGCGGGTGGTGGAAGCAATCAACGGGTTGCTGGGGCCGGAAATGGCCTATGCCCACGATGCCACGTCCGTATCGGTGAAGGCCCCCCGGGACCCGTCCCAGCGCGTCAGTTTTCTGTCGATCCTCGAAAACCTGGACGTGGAGCCGGCGCAGGAAGCCGCAAAAGTGGTCATTAACAGCCGGACCGGCACCATCGTGGTTGGCCAGAATGTGCACGTCAGCGCTGCAGCGGTGACCCATGGCAACCTCACGGTCACCATTCAGGAAAACCCGCAGGTCAGTCAGCCCGATCCTTTTTCCGACGGGCAAACGGTGGTGACCCCGAATTCACAGATTGTCGCCACTCAGGACCCTGCCCGGATGTTCCAGTTCGGACCGGCCACCACGCTTAACGATATCGTGCAGGCGGTGAATCAGGTGGGGGCCGCCCCGGGTGATGTGATGGCGGTGCTGGAAGCGCTGAAACAAGCCGGTGCGTTGCGCGCCGAACTGATTGTTATATAGGTGGGGTGATGCAGGACGCACGGTTGCAACAGGCACGGGTGTTTACCGAATTTGGCGGGCTCAACGCACTCAAAACCCAGGCGCGCACCGACAAACAGGCCGCGCTGGAAGAGGTGGCCCGCCAGTTTGAAAGTCTGTTTATGGCGGAAATGCTCAAGTCCATGCGCCAGGCGGGGGATGTCCTGGCGGAAGGCAATTACCTGAACAGCGAACAATCCGAGTTTTACCGGGATATGTTCGACAGCCAGCTGAGCCTGTCCCTGTCCCGGAACGAGGGGATGGGGCTGGCACACACCTTGGTGCAGCAGCTCAGCCGGCAGATTCCGGGTATGAACGCGCAGGGCGAGCGGCTGGCCGGGCACCGCACCAGCATTCAGGATTACGACCGCAGCTTGCCGGCCCTGTCGATTGAGCTGCCGGCGCGGCTGAGAGAAGTGGAGCAGGTGGCGGAAACCATGGCCCGCCCCGTGCCTGAGAGCGAGCCGGCAAGAGAGGACCTGCCGGCCGAGTTTACCTCACCCCGGGAGTTTGTCCGCCAGCTGCTGCCCCTGGCCGAGCGCGTCGCCGCCGACAGCGGTCTGAACCCGCGGCTGATGGTGGCCCAGGCTGCGCTGGAGACCGGGTGGGGGAAACACATGATCACAGGCGCCAATGGCGAACCCAGTTACAACCTGTTTGGCATCAAGGCAGACCGCCGTTGGTCGGGGGAGGCCGTTAACATCACCACCTCTGAATTCCGGGAAGGTGTCAGGTTGCAGGAGCGGGCCGATTTCCGTGCCTACGATGATTACGAATCCAGCTTCCGCGATTACGTCAGCTTTCTGCACGCCAACCCGCGTTATCGTGAGGTGTTGGCTAATGCGGATGATCCGCAGGTGTTTGCCCGCAAACTGCAGTCCGCCGGCTACGCGACCGATCCGGAATACGCCGCGAAAATCAGCCGCATCATGAGCGGCAAGCAGTTTGCACGGGCCGGTGAGGGCGCGGTTGGAGTGTCACCGAGGGTTGGGGAGTAACGGTTATGGCAGGATTGATCAAGATTGGTCTGACCGGCGTGCTGGGCCATCAGACGGCGCTGAACACCACCGGCAATAACATCGCCAATGTCAACACGCCGGGGTACAGTCGGCAAGAAGTGGTGTTTGACACCCAGCCCGGCAAGCCAACGGGTGCCGGCAATTTGGGGACCGGCGTTAACATCTCCAATGTGCGCCGCCTGGCCAACGAGTTTCTGGTGGACCAGATCCGTTCAGACACCGCCTTGCACAGCGAACAGCAAACCCTGAATACCGAGCTGTCCCGGCTCGACAATCTGCTGGGCAGCGAAGCAACAGGCATCAACAAGGCCCTGAACAACTTTTTTGCCAGTATGCAAAGTGCCGCCGAAGACCCCGCGTCCCTGCCGCAACGGCAAATGGTCCTGAGCGAAGCCCAGGGCGTGGTCAACCGTTTCCAGGCCATGCAGCAGGAGTTTATCCAGCAGCGGGAGCAGGTCAAAACCCAGATGTCGCAGGGGGTGGAAGACGCCAACGCGCTGATCAACAGCATCGCTGAAGTGAATCTGGCGATTTCCAATACACCGGGACTGGCCCAGGGGCGCGAGCCTAATGGGTTGCTCGACAAACGTGATGATCTGTTGCGGGAGTTGTCCGGACTCGTGTCTGTCCGGGTGGTGCCGGCGGAGGGCGGCCAGGTTAACGTGCTGCTCAACAATGGCCAGGCGCTGATCACCGGGGGTGAAGCCGCACGCCTGGGGACGCGCACCAGTCCGGAAGACCCGGCGGCACTGGAGTTCACCCTGAACGCCGGTGGGCGCGAACTGGTGATTGACCAGCAGATTACCGGCGGCCGGTTCGGGGGGGCTGAAACGGTTTGAGAAAGAGTCTCTGCAACCGGCGTTCGATGAGCTGGGGCGGATTGCCATTGCCCTCGCCGATAATCTCAACCATCAGCACCAGATAGGTATGGATCTGGAGGGGGATCTCGGGGGCACCTTCTTCACCGAGATCAATGCCCCGGCGGCACAGGCGGGCCGGGTCATCGCCAACGCCAACAACCAGACTCCTGTTGAGGCGGCGCTGGGGGTGCAGATCACTGACAGCGGCGCATTGAAAGCCGGAACCTGGAGCCTGAAATTCAGCGGTGACGGGCACGATTTCGAGTTGCTGGACCAAGTCAGCGGCAAGGTCGTGCAAACGGGTCGCCTGCCGTCACCCCTGCCGGCTGAAATATCCATGCCCGGCTTTAACATCCAGATCAGTGGCGCGGTCCTGAACGCCGGTGACAGCTATCTGATACAGCCTACCCGGCATGCCGCGAGCAGTCTGGAGCTCAAGGTGGACCGGGAAGAAGAGCTGGCCTTCGCGAGCCCGGTGCGGGCAGAAACCGACGCGGGTAACCGCGGTACCGGCAAGATTGATCAGGGGGTCATGCTGAATGTGCGCAACCCCTTGACCAACAGCCTGCTGCCGGGGTTCAGCAGCCAGGGGAAGCTGGACCCACCGCTGGAAATTGTTTTCAGTGAGGACGGCGGTACGGGCCGGCTGCAATATACGGTCGTGGATGCCAATAATCCTGCGGTGACGGTGTTTGCTGCTCAGGATTTTCAGGAGGGGGTCAGCAATACCCTGTTCAGTGACGACCCAAGGGATCCTCAGTACGTCGGTTTTCAGTTCCGGATCAGCGGCAAGCCCGCACCGGGGGACCGCTTTACCATCGGCTACAACACCGGCGGGGTGTCCGATAACCGCAACGCAGAACTGATGGCCGGGCTGGCCACTGCCAATACCATGAACGGCGGCACCCAGAGCTTTACCGAAGGCTACGCCGGGCTGGTGGAAACCGTGGGGGTGAAAACCCGCCAGAGCCAGCTCGACAAAGACGCCGGTCAGGCACTGCTGGAGCAATCGTTCAATCAGCGCGAGTCCGTGTCCGGCGTTAATCTGGACGAGGAAGCCGGGCGCCTGATCCAGTATCAGGCCGCCTACAACGCCTCGGCAAAGGTGATGAACGTGGCCCAGAACCTGTTCGATACCCTGTTATCAACATTCCGGTAACGGATAAAAGGTAGATAGACATGATCCGGATTTCTTCACATCAGGTGTTCTCCGGCGGTATTAACCGGCTGCAGGAGCTGAACGTTGATATCAACAAAACGTCTGAGCAGATCAGCACCGGTAAACGGGTTAACCGGCCATCGGATGACCCGGTGGCGGCGGCGCGCATTCTCAAGCTGAACCAGGAGATGGGCCGCATTGATCAGTACCAGCGTAATGCCGACCTGGCCAATAACCGGCTCAGCCAGGAAGAGGGTGCCTTGGGGAGTATGGTGGACGTGGTGCAACGGGTCCGGGAGCTGACGGTGCAGGCGGGCAATGGCTCCCTGTCTCCCGACGACCGCAAGGCCATTGCCGCCGAACTCAAGGAGCGGCTGGGGCAGCTGAGCGCTCTGGCCAACACCCGGGATGCTTCGGGGGAGTACATTTTCAGCGGGTTTCAGGGCAATACCCCGGCCTTCGGACAAAACATCTCCGGCGACTGGGTGTATCAGGGGGATGAGGGCCAGCGGATGCTGGAAATCGATGATGGCGTAAAAGTGGCCATCAGCGACAACGGCAAAGACGTGTTTGTGAACGTGCCTGCCGCCAACCCGGATTTCTTTGCGGAAGCCGGTGCCAGTAACCAATCCGGGGCCCGCATCAGTACGGGGATGGTGCTGGATCAGGCGTTGTTTAATGCGGTGTACCCGGACGACATTGTCATCACGATTAACGCGGGCGCTGACGCTTTCAGTGCCGCACTGCGTTCAGACCCGGCGACGCCAATTGCAGGTGGGGCCTACCAATCGGGAGAGCCCATCCGTGTGGCCGGTACGCAGGTTGAAATCACCGGTGCGGCTGCGGGCGATACCTTTACTCTGAAAACCAGCGACAAACAATCGATCTTCACCAGCATTGAAAAACTGATCTACGGGCTGGAGAATCAGGCGAAAGCGCCCGCAGTAGCGACGGTTAGCGATGCGAGCTTTGTGCCTGCTGCCAATGACAAATTAGTTGTGAATGGGGAGGAACTGTCGTTTGGTGGTGGCGAAACGCTTACCGATCTCCGGGATATGATCAACGGCAATGCCGAATTGAACAAGCAGGGCGTAACCGCCACCATAAGTGGCGGCAACCTGCGCATAGAATCTGTAGGGCAGGATCTGGATATTCGTGCGGCGGGAAATAACCCTGCGACGGACCCGTGGGCTGGCAATCTGAAGATCACCGGTGCAAAGTTCGACGATATTGACATAACGACCGGAGCAGGCAACGCCTCAGCCAGTTTCGCCAGCGGTCAGAGGGCCTACGATGATCTCATCGCCAACTCCCTGACCAACCTGGACAACGCCCAGGAAAGCATCGTGGGCACCCAGACCAAAATCGGCGGGCGGATGAACAACATCGAAACCACGCAAAAGTTTCTGGAGGATTCCGCGTTGTACACAAAAGAGATACGGTCGCAACTTCAGGATCTGGATTATGCAGAAGCCATCAGTACACTGAGTTTTCAGAGTTTTGTGCTGGAAGCGGCGCAGCTGTCTTTTGCACAAGTTTCCCGGCTGTCGTTGTTCGACCGGTTGTAAGCCTGCGCCGGTGTCGAGATAAAACCACACCCAGCTGTTGATTTCGGTACCGGCGTCAGTATAATTCACAACCTCTCCAAGGCCAGCGTGGTGAAATTGGTAGACACAGGGGATTCAAAATCCCCCGCCTTCACGGGCTTGGCGGTTCGAGTCCGCCCGCTGGTACCATTTTTTGCAGTATGCGTATGCCGGAACACCTCTGTCTTCATACCCCTGTTCCGGATCATTTACAGATCGCCCCTGCGATGCGCTTGAGCACTCCTGTTAATGAACGTTTCCGATTTTCAGTTTGAACTTCCCGATGAGCTGATTGCCCGCTACCCGCTGGAGCAGCGCAGCGCTTCCCGCTTGCTGGTC
Source organism: Marinobacter sp. X15-166B (assembly GCF_001752365.1). Classification (GTDB taxonomy): domain Bacteria; phylum Pseudomonadota; class Gammaproteobacteria; order Pseudomonadales; family Oleiphilaceae; genus Marinobacter. The sequence goes on from NZ_MEIY01000001.1 coordinate 2,891,814, forward strand.
CTGGACGGACTCACCGGCAACACCACTCATTCCAGTTTCAGTGCCCTCGCAGACCAGTTGCACCCGGATGACCTGTTGGTGATCAACAACACCAAAGTGATCCCGGCGCGCCTGCTGGGGCGCAAGGAAACCGGTGGGCGGGTCGAAGTACTGGTGGAGCGCGTGGTCGGTGAGCATGAGATTCTGGCTCATGTGCGCGCCTCAAAAGCCCCCAAACCCGGTCAGCGCCTGCTGTTTGAGGGCGGTTATGCGCTAACCATGGTTGAACGGCAGGAGGCTCTCTTCCGGCTGGTGACCGAAACCGGCAGCCCCATTCTCGATATTCTCGACAGGATCGGTCACATGCCGCTGCCGCCCTATATGGAGCGGGAGGATGAGCTGGCGGACCGGGAGCGTTATCAGACCGTATACGCCGCCCAGGCCGGCGCGGTGGCGGCACCCACCGCGGGGCTGCATTTTGACCAGGCGGTGTTTGACCGGCTGGCGGCCATGGGCGTGGAAACTGCCACCGTAACCCTGCACGTGGGGGCCGGTACCTTTCAGCCGGTCCGGGTGGAGCGCCTTGAAGATCACGTAATGCACAGCGAGATTGCCCAGGTGCCGGAAGAAACTGTGGCCGCGGTCGCGCGCGCCCGGGCGCGGGGCGGGCGGGTCATCGCAGTGGGTACCACCTCGGTGAGGTCGCTCGAATCAGCCAGTCGGGGCGGTGTGTTGCGGGCGTTCCATGGCGAAACCGATATCTTTATCTACCCCGGGTACCGCTTCCAGACCGTGGATGCGATGGTGACCAACTTCCATCTGCCGGAATCCACCCTGATCATGCTGGTGAGTGCGTTTGCCGGTTACAATCATGTGATGGCGGCTTACGCCGAGGCGGTCCGGGAACGTTATCGTTTTTTCAGTTACGGTGACGCCATGTTTGTCACCGGACAGGAACCCAGTTTGGGGTCCCTGTTAATCCAGCCGGATTCGGGAGAAAGCAGTGAGCAGTAACAGTTATATGGCGTTCGAGAAGCTGGCCGAAGACGGCAAGGCGCGTCGTGGCAGGCTGACCTTTCCGCGGGGCGTGGTTGAAACGCCGGCGTTTATGCCGGTGGGTACCTACGGTACGGTAAAGGGCATGTTGCCCCGGGACATTGAAGCTACCGGGGCGCACATCATTCTGGGCAACACCTTCCACTTGATGCTGCGCCCGGGCACCGAGGTGGTCAAGGCCCATGGCAGCCTGCATGACTTCACCCAGTGGCAGGGTCCGATTCTGACCGATTCCGGTGGGTTTCAGGTGTTCAGCCTCGGTGCCATGCGCAAGATTACCGAGGAGGGAGTGACCTTCCGTTCGCCCGTCAATGGCGATCCGGTTGAGCTTAATCCGGAAATCGCCATGCAGGTGCAGCGTGACCTGGGGTCGGATGTGGTGATGATCTTTGATGAGTGCACGCCTTACCCGGCAACGGAGCAAGAAGCCGAGCAATCCATGGAGTTGTCTTTGCGTTGGGCAGCGCGCAGCCGCAAAGCCCACGGTGACAACCCGGCAGCCTTGTTTGGAATTGTGCAGGGGGGGATGTATACCCACCTGCGTGACCGTTCCCTCGCAGGGCTGACCGACATCGGGTTCGATGGCTACGCCATTGGCGGCCTGTCCGTGGGCGAGCCTCACGAAGACATGGTGCGGGTACTCGACCATCTGGCCCACCGGATGCCGGCGGACAAGCCCCGTTATCTGATGGGCGTGGGGCGGCCGGAAGACCTGGTGGAAGGGGTGCGCCGCGGGGTGGATATGTTCGATTGCGTCATGCCGACCCGCAACGCCCGTAACGGCCACCTGTTCACCTCCACGGGCACGGTCAAGATCCGTAATGCCCGCCATCGGCACGACACTGGCCGGCTGGATGAGCAGTGCGATTGCTACACCTGTGAGAATTTTTCCCTGAGCTATCTGCACCATCTTGAGAAGTGTAAGGAAATGCTCGGCTCGCAACTGAATACCATTCATAACCTTAGGTATTATCAGATCCTGATGCGTGGATTGCGCGAGGCTATTGAAGCAGGTACATTGTCCGACTTTGTTGAAGACTTCTACGAGCGTCGCGGTCAAACCGTGCCCCCGTTGACTGAAACTTAACCAGGTCTGTTCTGGCAACGGAGCCGACTGTCCAATTGTGAATTATGGATCTGACTAACGGAGATATTGCATGAAAACCTTTACGTTGCTTCTGGCCACTCTGGCGGCACTCGTTCCCGGTCTGGCGATGGCGCAAGACCCTGGTGCCGGCAGCATGGGCGTCATGGGGCAGGTGATTTTCTTTGCCGGTTTCATCCTGATTTTCTATTTCCTGATCTGGCGTCCCCAGTCCAAGCGTGCCAAAGAGCACAAGGCCCTGATGAGTGGGCTGAACAAGGGTGACGAAGTGGTGACTTCCGGTGGTATCGCCGGTCGGATTACCCGCGTGGCCGATGATTTTATCCTGGTGGAAGTGGCCGACAACGTGGAGCTGAAGGTGCAGAAAGTGGCGGTCGCCACGGCATTGCCCAAAGGAACCCTGAAGGATATCTGAACCATCGGCTGATTCTGATATAGAAACTCCGAATGCGACTGCTGGTTAACTAAGGGACCCCATGCTAAACAAGTACCCGCTCTGGAAAAATCTGGTCATCCTGGTCGCCTTGCTGATCGGGTTTGTCTATGCACTGCCGAATCTGTACCCGGACGATTACGCCGTGCAGATCACCGGCGCACGCAGCAGTACCGACGTCAGCGAAGCCGTCCTCAAGAGAGCGACGACGGCCCTGGAAGGGGCGGGTATCGCCATCAAGTCCAGCAGTCTGCAGGAGCGGAACGGCCTGATCCGCCTGAACGACGCAGAAGCGCAGTTACGGGCCCGGCCGATTGTCCAGAACATGCTGGGGCGGGATTACCTGGTGGCCCTGAACATGGCGCCATCCACGCCAGGGTGGTTGCGCAGTCTGGGGGCGGGGCCGATGAAGCTGGGGCTGGATCTGCGCGGCGGGGTCCACTTCCTGCTGGAAGTGGACATGGACACCGCGCTGGAACAGCGCCTTGAGGCGTTCTCGAGCCAGATCAAACGGGAGTTGCGGGAAGAGCGGATTCGCTACCGTGGCGGTGATGTGGATGGGGCGCGGGGTATTGTGCTGAGTTTCCGCGACACCGAGTCCCGCCAGCGGGCGTTCAACCTGATCAGACGCCAGCATTCTCAGTTCCTGATGCGCGAGCAGACCCAGGGCGATGAGTTCCTGATTTCCCTGACGCTCTCGGAAGCTGAAATCAAAAACATACAGAATTATGCCCTTGAGCAGAACCTCACCACCATCCGCAACCGGGTCAACGAGCTGGGGGTGGCGGAACCGCTGGTGCAGCGTCAGGGTGCAGACCGCATTATCGTGGAATTGCCCGGCGTTCAGGATACGGCGCAGGCCAAACGGGTGCTCGGTGCAACCGCCAATCTGGAGTTTCGACTCGAGGCGCGTCCGGATGCGCCGGTCAGCTCTACCGAATCTTACGGGTTCCGCGACAATCCGAACCGTGAAGCGCGGCTGGAGCGGGAAATAATCGCGACTGGTAACAATGTTGCCAACGCCCAGCAGGCGTTTGACGAAAACGGTCAGCCGCAGGTCAACATCACCATGGACGCCGTGGGCGGTGATCTGATGAACCGGGCCACCCGTAACGCCATCAAGCGCCGCATGGCGGTTCTGTTTATCGAATTCCGTACCGAAACAGAAGAAAAGATGGTCGATGGTGAGTTGCAGTCCGTCGACAAGCGAATTGAAGAGCGCAGCATTATCAGTCTGGCCACCATTCAGTCAGCGCTGGGCAGCAGTTTCCGCATCACCGGACTGGACTCGATTCCCGAGGCGTCTGAGCTGGCGTTGTTGCTGCGGGCAGGTTCGCTGGCAGCGCCCATGTATTTTGTCCAGGAACGCACCATTGGCCCCAGCCTGGGGCAGAAAAACATTGATGCGGGATTGATGTCGGTGGTGCTCGGCTTTGCCCTGGTGCTGCTGTATATGTTGGTGTACTACCGTGGTTTCGGCGCCATTGCCTGTGCCGCGCTGACCCTGAACCTGATGCTGCTGATCGCCTGCATGTCGATCCTGTCGGCGACTCTGACCTTGCCAGGCATTGCCGGTATCGTGCTGACGGTCGGTATGGCGGTTGATGCCAACGTGCTGATATTTGAACGCATCCGGGAAGAACTGAGGGGCGGGGTGCCGCCGCAATCCGCCATTCACGCGGGTTATTCGCGCGCGTTCGTATCGATCTTTGACGCCAATATTACCACCTTGCTGGTGGCTGTTATTCTGTTTGCCATGGGTTCGGGGCCGGTCAAAGGGTTCGCGGTAACTCTGAGCATCGGTATTCTGACCTCCATGTTCACGGGTTTGGTGGTCAGCCGGGGTATTGTGAATGCGGTGTATGGCGGCCGGAAGGTTGAAAAGTTATCGATCGGGGGCAAGTTGGCCAATGTCTAATACGGGAAGAAAACCTTTCGACTTCATGGGCTGGCGGAAGCTTGCGTTCGCCCTGTCGGCAGTATTGATCGTGATGTCCGTGGTGTCGCTGGCCGTGCGCGGGCTCAACTTCGGCCTGGATTTTACCGGGGGCACCTCGGTTGAGCTGGCGTATCAGGAAGCGCCGTCGCTGGATGCCATTCGCGACGACCTGAGTGCGGCCGGTTATGAGCAGTTTGTGGTGCAGAATTTCGGTGCCGACACGGAAATCCTGATCCGTATGGCCGAGTCCGGTAACCCGGAGATGGCCAATGAGGTGGCGGCCGTGCTGGGCGCCGGTGGCGACACACTGGAGCTGGTCAGTTCCGAGTTTGTGGGCTCCCAGGTGGGTAAGGAGCTGAAGGAAGACAGTGGTCTGGGTCTGCTGATTGCCCTTGCCGTGGTGCTGATTTACGTGGGTATGCGTTTCCAGCTGAAATTCGGGATCGCTTCGGTTATTCCGCTGGCCCATGACGTGATCATCATTCTAGGGGTGTTTGCCCTGTTCCAGTGGACCTTTGATCTGACGGTGCTGGCGGCCCTGCTGGCGGTGATCGGTTACTCGCTGAACGACACCATCGTAGTAATGGACCGGATTCGCGAGAACTTTCGCCGGATGCGGGAGGGCGACAGCAATCATGTAATTAACGCGTCCATCAATCAGACCCTCAGTCGTACCATCAATACGTCCGGTACCACCTTGGTGGTGTTGCTGGCTCTGTACTTTCTGGGTGGCGAGGCAATCAACAACTTCGCCATTGCGCTGATCATCGGTGTGGTGGTGGGAACCTACTCCTCGATTTATGTCTCGGCGAATCTGTTGATCGTGCTGGGGGTCAGTCGCGAGGACCTGTTGCTGCCGGTGAAAGAAGGCGCAGGCGACGGCGAAGAGGAAGAGCAGCCGCCGGAATGGTTGAACCGCATGTAGCATCGCTGGTATGCCAGCCATGACCGGCACAAAAAAGCCGCGCCCTTGTCGTCAGGGGCGCGGCTTTTTTACTGGCTGCGATTGCGCGGAGGTGCCTCAGTTGGGGAGGCGTCCGCGGAACAATTGCAGCTCCCGCAGGATCTCCTTGAACAGTCTGGGGTTGGCGACCACCAGCTGTTTGGACTGCAGGCTGGACGGGTTGCCGACAAAATCACCGGTCAGGGCGCCGGATTCCTGGGCAATGGCCAGCGCAATGGTGAGGTCTTCTGCTTGTGGCCGCACCACCACGGCAGCGTCCAGAAAGCCGGTCGCCACCCGGGCGATGTCCAGAGCGGTGCAGCCGGAAGTGCGCAGCGAGCCGCTGGAGCGCGCGAGGGTTGATGCCACTTCGGCCCAGGTGAGCGGGTCGTCGGCGAGTTTGCACTGGTCGAGTACGTTGGTGACGATGGCGGCCTGATCAAGCTGGCGGACGTTGCTGGTGCGTCCGCGGCGGCTGTTCAAAATGGCACCCTGACCGCGGCTCGCCGCGTACTCTTCACCGGTAATCGGGTTGGTGAGCAGCAGGTTCTCGGTACGGTTGTCCCGTTTTTGGATCAGCGCCACCGCGAAGTCCGGAATGCCATTGACAAAATTGTCGCGTCCCAGAAGGGGGAAAATGTGCCAGCTCTTTTCTGCGGTGCCCGCATCGACTTCATTCATGGGGGCCACAACATGGTCCCGGTAGGCCTTTTGCAGTTGCTCAGCAAAGCTCTCATAAATGGACAGCTCAGCACGATCAAGTTGTTGCCGTTGCTCGTCACTCCCTTTGTTAGCGGGTTCCTGGCGTTCAAAATGAGCTTTTAAATAGTCAGAGCCCTGGCGCGCGACGCGCAGAGCCATTTTAATTGCTGGTTGCATTAGACTGTTCGATACCTGGATGTATGGAGGGTCGCGTATCATATCAAAATGATGCGGGCCCTTGTACGTTTTTTGACTCCGCCTTGTCAAGCTGTGTGTCGGACTTACCGTTAATGGGCTGCGAACAGGCCGGTTTTGGTGGTTTTCCCGGCTCGGTACTGCCCGGCAGTGCCAAGGGTTGTCGCAAGGGGGGCGGGCCGGGCTGGACCGACAGGCCGCCGGCAGATTGTCCGTTTCGGGTTCTTCGGGGAAGCGGGAGCCACCCGCACTCTGGTATAATTGGCGTAATACGGTTTTTCACAGAGACTTTGCCCTATGCACAAGCCAGCGCTCCCCGGCGACGCGTCCCCGTCTTTCAAGAATCAGGTGCGCGTTGTTCTGGTTGAAACCTCGCACTCGGGCAATATCGGCGCCGTCGCCCGGGCCATGAAAAACATGGGCTTCGCTAATTTGTGGCTGGTGAATCCGGCTTCGTTTCCGGATGAAACCTCTTACGCCCGCGCCGCCGGCGCCGCCGACATTCTGGATCAGGCCCGGGTGGTGACCAGTCTGGCGGACGCCATCGATGACTGCGCCCTGGTCATGGGCACCAGTGCCCGGGGCCGCAAAGTACCCTGGCCGGTGATGGCGCCGCCCCAGGCTGCGGGGAAGGTTGCGGAGTATGTCAGTCACGGCCCGGTAGCGGTGGTGTTTGGTCGTGAAAACCACGGTTTGAGCAATGATGAACTCCATCGTTGCCACTTCCATATTCATATTCCGTCCAATCCGGATTACAGTTCGCTGAATCTGTCGATGGCGGTGCAGGTGGTCACCTACGAACTGCGCATGCACTACTTGCAGACCCTTGCCGGCGAGGGTGCCAGTCCGTGCCTGAGTGCGATGACCTCTCCGGCGGATGAAGGCTGGGATGTGCCTCTGGCCAATGTTCACGATGTCGAAGGGTTCATCCAGCATCTGGAGTCCACTCTGGAAGTGATTGACTTTCATCGGCAAGATAAGCCACGCCATTTGATGACACGGCTTCGCCGGTTGTTTCAGCGGGCGCAACTGGACCAGATGGAGGTCAACATTCTCCGTGGGGTGTTAAGCGCCGTGCAAAAAACCGCCGCTGCCGGCGGCGCATCAAAAGCCACAGACAAAAGCAAAAAGACCACAGGCACACAGGGTGCGCATCATGTTTAAAGGTATAAAAGAAGATATTCAAAGCGTATTTCACCGCGATCCTGCGGCTCGCAATACCTTTGAAGTATTAACCAACTATCCGGGGTTGCATGCCTTGCTGATGCACCGGCTTGCGCACTGGCTATGGCAACGGAATCTGAAATGGCTGGGACGCACCTTGTCGACCATTGCGCGCTGGCTGACCGGTATCGAGATCCACCCCGGTGCCACCATAGGTCGCCGCTTTTTTATCGACCATGGCATGGGCGTAGTCATCGGCGAAACCACAGTGATCGGTGACGATGTGACCCTGTACCAGGGGGTGACCCTCGGCGGTACCACCTGGAACAAAGGCAAGCGCCACCCCACCCTGGGTAACGGCGTGGTAGTGGGCGCCGGAGCAAAAATACTCGGCCCCTTTGAAGTGGGGGACAACGCCAAGGTTGGCTCCAACTCGGTGGTGACCAAAGCAGTGCCTGCCGATGCCACGGTGGTCGGTATTCCCGGGCGGGTCATTGTGCGCCGCGCCGAGGAATCTGATCCGCGCCGCCGGGAGATGGAAGAGCGAATGGGCTTTGACGCCTACGGTGTCACCGAGGAAATGCCTGACCCGATTGCCCGGGCCATGCGCAGTTTGCTGGATCATATGCATGCCGTGGACGATCGTCTGGAAATCATGTGCAAGGCACTCCAGAAGGTGACCACGGAGTACCAGAACGGCACCTTGCCCGAGCTGGACGAAGAAGATTTTGACTGTGTGCGCGATGACCACAGCAAGACCGGCTGAATACTTGACTGAAATAGTCGGTCAATTCATACTGAGTTTTCCCAATTCTTCTCGCTTGCGATATCAGGGCCGAATGCTATGCGTCTGACCACTAAGGGCCGGTATGCCGTTACTGCGATGCTAGACCTCGCTCTGCACGATGGTAAGGACCCGGTGAGCCTCGCAGAGATTTCAGCCCGCCAGGATATTTCGCTGTCGTATCTTGAGCAGTTATTCTCTCGCCTGCGGCGCCACAGCCTGGTGGAGAGCGTCCGCGGTCCTGGCGGTGGCTATCGGCTGAGCCGACAAACCGATATGATTTTCATATCCGACGTTGTTGATGCCGTCGACGAATCCCTGGACACCACAAGGTGCGGAAACAAGGGGGATTGCCAAGCGGGTGAAAAGTGCCTTACTCATCACCTCTGGTCAGACCTCAGCGAACAGATCCACCAGTTTTTGAGTGGTATCAGTCTCGCCCAGTTAATGGAAAACCGGGAAATACAGGTGGTTGCCGCGCGTCAGAATCGTCTGCAGGGGAAAACGGAATCCCAGACCATTAACACCGAGCGCCTCTCCAACCAGGCGCCGGCCTGAACTCAGTCTCTTACTTATGAAAAAACCAGTGTATTTGGATTATGCGGCCACGACTCCCGTAGATAATGCCGTTGCCGAAGAAATGATGAAGTACCTCACCTTTGACGGCGTATTTGGCAATCCGGCCTCCCGTTCCCACGGTTATGGCTGGCAGGCCGAAGCTGCAGTCGAAGGTGCCCGGCGTCAGGTTGCCGACCTCATTCATGCCGACCCCCGGGAAATTGTCTGGACCTCCGGTGCCACCGAATCCAACAATCTGGCCATCAAGGGTGTGCTTGAAGGCCGGACTGCGCCCCACATCGTCACGTCGGTGATCGAACACAAGGCGGTGCTGGATCCCATCCGGCATCTGGAAGCCCGGGGTTGCGAAGTGACCTGGCTGACGCCGGACAGTACCGGGCGGATCAGTGCGGATCAGGTGGCCGAGGCCATTCGCGATACCACCGCACTGGTCAGTTTGATGCTGGTGAATAACGAGCTCGGTACCATTTCGGACACCGCTGAAATCGGCAACATGCTGCGCAGTCGCAAGATCCTGTTTCATGTGGATGCCGCTCAGGCTGCCGGCAAAATACCGGTGGATGTTACCGCACTGTCCGTCGATCTGCTGTCGCTCTCCGGGCACAAGGTTTACGGCCCCAAAGGGGTGGGTGCGCTCTATGTACGACGCTCTCCCGATGTGCATGTCGGTGCGCAGATTCATGGTGGGGGGCATGAGCGTGAAATGCGCTCCGGCACGCTGCCGACCCATCAGATTGTGGGCATGGGCAAAGCGTTTGCGCTTGCCAATGATGTTCTGGACGATGAGCACGAGCGTCTCGAAGGCTTGCGCACGCGTTTCTTGACGGCACTGGACGGGCTGGAAGGCGTGCGTTTCAATGGCAGCGAAACCCACCGGGTACCGGGCATTGTGAACTTGTCGTTTGCAGGGGTGGATGCGGAATCCCTGATGCTGGGGCTCCGTGAACTGGCGTTGTCGTCCGGGTCGGCCTGTGCGTCGGCCACCCTGGAGCCCTCCTATGTGTTGCGGGGTATCGGGCTGGACGACAAACAGGCCCATCAGGCGTTGCGGTTTTCGATGGGACGCTTTACCACCGCTGAAGAAATTGACTTTGCCTCGTCCCAGGTGAGGGATGTTGTGACCCGACTGCGTTCAGTCCGGTAGGCAGTGGCCCCCAGACTGCGTATAATCGCAGCCCTGAAATTTCACCCGAACATTACTGGAGAAACACCATGTCAAACGAACGCACCCTGTCCATCATCAAGCCAGACGCCGTTGCCAAAAACGTCATTGGCCAAATCTACAGCCGCTTTGAAGATGCCGGCCTGAAGATTGTCGCCGCCAAAATGATGCACCTGAGCGAAGAGCAAGCGGGTGGTTTTTACGCTGAGCACAAAGAGCGTCCTTTCTATGCCGATCTGGTGGCGTTCATGACGTCCGGCCCGGTGGTTGTCCAGGTTCTGGAAGGCGAAGGTGCGGTTCTGAAGAATCGTGACCTGATGGGTGCGACCAACCCGAAAGAAGCGGCCGAAGGCACCATCCGTGCTGACTTTGCTACTTCCATTGACGCGAACGCGGTTCACGGTTCTGACTCGGCTGAGTCTGCTGCCCGCGAGATTGCTTATTTTTTTAATGACAACGAAATCTGCCCGCGCGGCTGATTCGTCAAGCGGAGCAGGACGGTCTGGCCGTTCTGCTTCCGTTGGTTATTCGATCGAGGTTTTCTGATGACAAGTGCCACTGAAAAGGTCAATTTACTGGGGATGCCGAAGGCCAAACTCGAGGCGTTTTTCGAGTCTTTGGGTGAAAAAAAATTTCGTGCCACCCAGATTCTGCAGTGGATTCATCAGCGGGGTGTGGACGACTTCGATCAAATGACCAACATGAGCCGTGTGTTGCGGGAAAAGCTGAGTGAGATTGCCGAAATCCGCGGCCCGGAAGTTGTGCTCGACGAGTTGTCGAAGGACGGCACCCGCAAGTGGGTAATGCGCATGGACAACGGCAACAGTGTCGAAACCGTGCTCATTCCCGACGGCGAACGTGGTACTTTGTGTGTTTCCTCACAGATCGGCTGCAGTCTTGATTGTACCTTTTGTTCCACCGGTAAACGGGGGTTCAACCGTAATCTGACGGCGGCGGAAATCATTGGTCAGGTGTGGGTGGCCCGCAAAGCGTTCATGCCCTTCGAGCCGGGTCCCGAGCGGCCGATTACCAACGTGGTGATGATGGGTATGGGCGAGCCCCTGCTCAACTTTGACAACGTGGTCGACGCCATGAACCTGATGATGGAAGATCTGGCCTACGGCATTTCCAAGCGCCGGGTGACCCTGAGTACCTCGGGTGTGGTCCCCGCGATCGACCGGCTGGGTGAAGTTACCGATGTTTCATTGGCAATCTCGTTGCACGCACCCAATGATGAGCTGCGTACCCAGTTGGTGCCGTTGAATAAAAAGTATCCGATCGCCGAGTTGCTGGCAGCCACCAAGCGCTATTTGAGCCGGCTGCCGGACAAGCGCAAGGCCACCATCGAGTACACGGTGATTGAGGGAATGAACGATAAGCCGCAGCACGCCCGCGAGTTGGCGGGGCTGCTGCGCGGGTTGCCCTGCAAAATCAACCTGATTCCGTTCAATCCGTTCCCGGAAAGCGATTTCCGGCGCCCGGCCATGAACGCAACCCGCCATTTCCAGAAGATATTGAACGAAGCGGGTTATGTGGCCACCATACGAACCCCCCGTGGCGACGACATCGACGCCGCTTGTGGGCAGCTGGTGGGCAACTTTGAAGATCGGACCCGCCGCAGTCAGAGGTATATCCCTGTTCATCAGGTCACCCCTTGAGGCTCACATACTGATCAACAAGGAAACATCGCTTTGAAGAGAACACTGGTCAATAACGTTGTACGATTGCTGTTCGGGTATCTGGTAGTCGCGATACTGGCCGGGTGTGTAACCACCACAAACAGTCGCTTTGCCAAAGAGGCGGACAAAGACAAGGCGGTGGCCAACTATGTGCAGCTGGCCACCGCTTATGTCGGTCAGGGTAATGTCGAGCGCGCCCGGGATCACCTCGACCGGGCGATGGAGCTGGATCCGCGCAACGCCGGCGCCCACGCCGCCATGGGGCTTATTTATCAGTACGAACGTGAGCCGGAACTGGCGGAAGCCGCGTTAGCGAGATCCCTGAGGCTGGACCCCGGCTACACCCGTGGGCGGGTGTTTTACGGTGCCTTGCTGTACGGACAGGGTCGCTTTGCTGAAGCTCGGGATGCGTTTGCCGTTGCTGCCCGGGATACCGGTTACAAAGATCGGGCCTCCGTGTTTTATAACCTCGGCCTGACCGAAGAACAGCTGCACAACAGCCCCGCGGCGGCGGTGGCCTATCGCCGTTCGGTGGAGCTGAGTCGTGGCGATCCGGCTTCCCTGCTGGCGCTGGCGCGCGTCTCAATTGACAACGAAGAATATGAACTGGCAGCCCGCTACTATCAGCGGTTGCTGGACAGGATGCAACGTGACCCCAGTATGAGCCACAGCGCTGACAGTCTGCTGGTCGGCATCAAAATAGCCCGCCACTACGACGATTATAACCGGGTATCCAGTCTGGCCTTGCTTCTGCGGGACCGGTTCCCCGATTCCGATCAGTATAAACAGTATAAGGTGCTGACCTCCCATGGCCAATGAATCGACTCAGGGACCTGAACGGGCACAGACGGTTGGCGTGATGTTGCAGGCGGCCCGGCAGCAGCGCGGCCTGACCGTCAAGCAGGTCGCCGACGCTCAGTATCTCCGGCCGTCGATTATCACCGCTATTGAAGAAGGGCGCTACGATGTCATCGGCAGTGAGCTCTTTTTAAAGGGTTACATACGCGCTTACGCGACTCATGTCGGGCTGGATGGCGACGCCATTATCCGCTCACTGGACCGCGAACTGGTACCTCTGCGCAAAGAAAAGGAAGAAGAACAGGAAACCAACCCACTGGTGACCATTGAGCGCCGCAAGCGCAGGAAACGCCGTATCGCCCGGATGTCGTTGATCCTGATCGCCCTGGTGGCGGCGGTGGTGATTGGGCTGGAGCTGGTTTTTTCTGAAGACGAGTCCGAGCAACCCGTACCTGAGCCACAGGTGCAGCAGGATTCCTCTCCGGCACCCGCACCCGAGCCTGCGGAGGAAAGCAGCATCTCAGCCGAAGATCCGGAACCGGTGCCGGAACAGGGACAGGAACCAGAACCGGTGGTGACCACCGCCGATCCGGAGTCACCCGCGACCACCGTCGATCCGGAGCTTTCAGCGACAGAAACCGCCGGGGCTGGCGCGGCTGACGTCTTCGCGCCGGGAGCGGAGGTTGCTGCCGAGGTAACCGCGGCCGAGACGGTCGCGCCGCCGCCGGAGCCCCTGCGCCCGGCGGTTGTGGGCAACGGCGAATCGCTGGCCGGTACGGCCAGCCTTCGGGCGTCTTTTTCGGGGGACTGCTGGGTACAGATTACCGACGCCGACGGACGCCGGCTGGTGGCGTCCCTGAAGCGGTCCGGCGACACGGTTGAGGTGTCCGGGGCACCGCCGCTGAAGGTTGTGGTGGGGGCCATGAGCGCTCTGGACAGTCTGAGCTTTCAGGGCGAAGTCGTTGATCTGTCAGCGTTCCGGGTGAGAAATAACCGCGCTCAGTTTACCCTGGACATCTAACCGGCATGATTGCTCGGAGTTGCAGGTTCAGACGAGATATTCAGATAACATTGGTTACCGGCTTATGAAACAGGAATCCCCGATTAAAAGACGACCTTCACGGCAAATCATGATAGGTGACGTGCCGGTCGGCGGCGATGCACCGATCGCCGTGCAGAGTATGACCAACACCAATACCTGTGACGTCGAAGCCACGGTTGCCCAGATCAGAAGTCTGGAAGAGGCAGGAGCGGATATAGTGCGGGTGTCGGTTCCCAGTATGGACGCGGCCGAAGCTTTCGGTAAAATCCGCGCACAGTCCGGGGTGCCGTTGGTGGCGGATATTCATTTCGATCACAAGATCGCCCTCCGGGTGGCGGAATTGGGGGTGGATTGCCTGCGCATCAACCCGGGTAATATCGGCCGCGAAGACCGGGTAAGTGCCGTCATCAGCGCGGCCCGCGACCGCAACATTCCGATTCGCATCGGCGTCAACGCCGGCTCTCTGGGCAAGGAGTTGCTGCGCAAGTACAGCGAACCCACCGCCGAGGCGCTGGTGGAATCCGCCATGCGGCACATCGATATTCTCGACCGGCACGACTTCCAGGACTTCAAGGTCAGTCTGAAGGCGTCCGAAGTGTTCATGACCGTCGCGGCCTATCGGCAGATCGCCGGCCAGATAGAGCAGCCCTTGCACTTGGGCATTACCGAGGCGGGCGGGTTCCGCTCCGGCACGGTGAAGTCCTCCGTGGGGTTAGGGTTGCTGTTGATGGATGGCATCGGCGACACCATCCGGGTGTCCCTGGCTGCGGATCCGGTGCAGGAAATCAAGGTGGGGTACGACATCCTCAAGAGTCTCCGGCTGCGTAGCCGGGGGATCAACTTCATCGCGTGCCCCAGTTGCTCCCGCCAGAATTTCGATGTCATCCAGACCATGAACGATCTTGAGGTGCGCCTTGAGGACGTCAACACGTCGCTGGATGTGGCAATCATCGGTTGCATCGTAAACGGACCCGGAGAGGCCAAAGTGGCGGATCTGGGGTTGACCGGGGGCAGCCCGAAGAATTTGTTCTACGCGGGAGGGCGGCCTGACCAGAAGCTGGACAACGCCAACCTCACCGACGATCTGGAGCGACTCATCCGCGAGGAAGTTGCCCGCCGCAAAGCGCAGGAAGCGGCCGTTATTGCTCGCTCTGACCAGTAACTTTGTCCATAAAGTTGCTGATTTATCAGGAAAAAACATTAACGTATCAGGCTGGACCTCGATGGGCAGCCGGTTAACAGGTAAGGCGTAAGGTTTGGCTAAAATTCAGGCAATCCGGGGCATGAACGACATACTCCCCGATCAAACCCCGGTATGGCAATTTGTTGAAGATACGGTGCGGAAAGTCGTGGCCAGCTATGGCTACCAGGAAATCCGCATGCCGATTGTTGAACAGACCGATCTGTTCAGGCGCTCTATTGGTGAAGTCACCGACATCGTTGAAAAAGAAATGTACACCTTCGACGACCGGAACGGGGACAGCCTCACGCTGCGCCCTGAAGGGACGGCCAGCTGTGTACGCGCTGCCGAGGAGCACGGGTTGTTGTTCAACCAGACCCAGCGTCTCTGGTACATGGGGCCTATGTTCCGCCATGAGCGGCCCCAAAAGGGCCGTTATCGGCAGTTCAATCAGGTGGGTGTAGAGTGTTTTGGCATGAACGGGCCGGATATTGACGCCGAACTGCTGGTGCTCTCCGCCCGGTTGTGGCGTGAGCTGGGTTTGGCGGAGCACACCCGGCTGGAAATCAACTCCATCGGTACGGCAGCGGCGCGACAGGAATACCGCGCGGCCCTGGTCACCTATTTGTCCGGCCATAAGGATCAGCTGGACAGTGACAGTCAGCGCCGTCTGGACACCAATCCGCTGCGTATTCTCGACAGCAAAAACGCCCAGACGCAGAAAATTCTGGATGGTGCCCCCTGTCTGGACGATTATCTGGATGCGGAATCCCGCGAACATTTCGCTCGCTTGCGGGAGCTGCTGGACGCTGCCGGAGTGGCCTATACGGTCAACCCGCGCCTGGTCCGCGGCCTGGACTACTACAGCAAAACCGTGTTCGAGTGGATCACCGACAGCCTGGGGGCACAGGGCACCGTCTGTGCCGGTGGCCGCTACGATGGTCTGGTGGAACAGCTGGGAGGTAAACCCACCTATGCGGTGGGCTTTGCAATGGGGCTGGAACGGCTGGTGCTGTTGCTGCAGGCCCTTGAGCTGGTGCCCCAAAAGGTCAACAGCGATATTGATATTTATGTCGCCGCCCTTGGCGATGCGGCCGTAACCACCGCGCTGACCCTGAGTGAGCAGCTGCGGACCGACTTGCCTGGACGCTCAATCGTAACGCATTGCGGGGGCGGCAGTTTTAAAAGCCAGATGAAGAGAGCGGACCGCAGCGGTGCCGAGGTGGCGCTGCTGTTGGGAGAGAACGAAGTGAACGCCGGGCTGGTAACCATCAAACCACTGCGATCGGACAGTGCACAGCAGACGGTGAATCAGAACGAGTTGCTGGGCGCACTGGACGGTTTGATGGGCCAGTGATCTTGCGGGCGGTTGAACCAGATTCTATAAAAGTTTATTGCGGGAGTTACCATGGCTGAGTTGCGTACTGAAGAAGAACAAATACAGGCGATCAAAGACTGGTGGAAGAAAAACGGCAGTTCATTGTTGATCGGGATCGGGGCGGCGCTCGCCATTATCTTTGGCTGGCAGGCCTGGCAAAACCATCAGTCCCAGCAGCGCGCGGCGGCAGCGTCGCAGTTTGCGACCTTACTGAACGCCTACGGCGATACCAGCGACGAGAATCGCACCGACACCGTGGCCTACGTGGCCGACGAACTGCGTGCCGAGTTTGCCGGCAGCGCCTACGCAACTTACGGAATGCTTATTCTGGCGCAGCAGCAATTGCTTGAGCAGAACGATGTGGCGGCGGCGATTGAATCGCTGCAGTGGGCCCGGAGTCACGTGGACAAGAAAAGTGCGCTGAACCTGATTGTGCTGCACCGCCTGGCGACCGCGCAACTGGCCGGCGGCCGTCTCGACGAGGCCCTGGCAACGCTGGGTGAAGCAGAGGTCAGCGAGGCGTTCCGAGCGCTGTTTGAAGAATTGAAAGGCGACATTCTGCTGGCAAAGGGTGAGCCGGATCAGGCCCGGGATGCGTATCTGGTCGCGCGGCAGCACAGTCTGGCCGGTGGCAACGGTCTGTTGGAGATCAAACTGGCCGATCTCGGCGTCGGGGAGGATGCTTGATGCGTTGCCACCGCTGGCCGCTCAGTCGATACCCGTTCCTGGCCGGGTTGCTGGTGTGGCTGCTGGCGGGATGTAGCGCAACGGATACGTTTGAGCAGCCGGCGCCTGTGCCTGAGGTGGTCAGCACTGTCCTGCTGAAAAAAGTATGGGCGACGTCTGTCGCTGATGGTCACGACGACCGTTTGCTGCAACTCGCGCCCTGGGTCGCGGACGATACCATCTACGCGGTGTCGTCGCGAGGGGTCCTGTTCGCCCTGAACGCCGCCGATGGCACCCGGAAGTGGCGCGAACAGCTGGAGACCCGTATTTTATCCGGTGTCTCGGGTGATCAGGCGCGACTCTACCTGGTGTCTGAAAACGCCAGGCTTATGGCGCTCTCCCGGGACGCTGGCGAACGGCTGTGGGAAGCAGCATTGCCCAATGAAAGCATTGTTGCGCCCCAGTCCAATGGTTCGATCGTGGTGGCGCAGACCATCGATGGCAAGGTGCTCGGTTTTGATGCGCAAACGGGCGAAAAACGCTGGCAGTATGACGGGGTAGTGCCGGTGCTCACCTTGCGGGCCGCCGCCCCTCCTCTGGTAGGGCGGGAACTGACGTTGGCGTCCTTCGCCAATGGTCGGCTGCTGGCCTTGTCAACCGAAACCGGGCAACCCCTGTGGCAGTACCGTATTGGCGAGCCCAAAGGGCGGACCGAGTTGGAAAGGCTGGTGGATGTCACCAGTCAGCCGCTGATCCTGGAAGGCGCCGCCTTGGTGACCGGGTATCAGGGTAAACTGGCGTTGGTCGATTTGCGCGGCGGCCGGGAAATCTGGAGCCGGCCGTCATCGAGTCTGCACACGCCAATGATCGGTCAGGGGCACATATTTGTGTCTGAAGCCAACGGCGACATTGTGGCCTACGACGGCAGAAGTCGGGAGAAAGTCTGGACTCAGGACAAACTGGCCTGGCGCCAGACCACCCAGCCACTGGTGGTTGATGACCACTTGCTGGTGGGTGATTTTGAAGGTTTTGTGCATGTTCTGTCGTTAACTGACGGCTCACTGCAAGGCCAGCTGAAGTACGACAGCGATGGGTTACGTGTGCCCATGCAGCCTTTGCATGACGGTGTATTGGTGTATGGCAACAGCGGCAAACTGACCCTTTTTAAACTTGAAACGCGCAGTTAAGCGCCTGGCGGTGGCCAATGACGGTGCGCCGCCTTTTAATAGCGAATTAATATGACCCCTGTAATTGCCCTTGTTGGCCGCCCGAATGTGGGTAAATCCACATTGTTCAATCAGATGACCCGTTCCCGGGATGCCCTAGTTGCCGACTATCCGGGGCTGACCAGGGACAGAAAATACGGGGAAGGCGTCTACGAAGGTCGCCGCTTCATCGCCATAGACACCGGCGGGCTGACCGGTGGAGAGCAGGGCATCGATGCAGAGATGGCCAGTCAGTCTTTGTTGGCGGTTGAAGAGGCCAGTATTGTTCTGTTTGTGGTCGACGGCCGCGCCGGTTTGACCGGGGCTGATGAGGTAATTGCCAACCAGCTTCGGCGCATGGGCAAGAAGGTGCATCTGGTGGTCAATAAAACCGATGGCCAGGACGCTCAGGTGGCCGCCAGTGACTTTTACAGGCTGGGGTTCGATTCCGTCTATCTGACGGCCGCGTCCCACAACCGGGGTATCCGCTCGATGCTGGAAGAGCTGCTGCCATCGGTTGAGGAGCTGGATGAGCTGGACCGTGCTGACCGCTACCCGGGCATCCGCATTGGCATAGTCGGGCGTCCAAACGTCGGTAAATCCACCCTGGTGAACCGTATGCTCGGGGAAGAGCGGGTGGTGGTCTACGACATGCCCGGAACCACCCGCGACAGCATTTACATCCCCTACGAGCGGCAAGACCAGCAATACACCCTGATTGATACTGCAGGTATCCGCCGTCGCAAGAACGTGAACGAAGCCGTCGAGAAGTTTTCGATCATCAAAACCTTGCAGGCCATCGAAGACGCCCACGTAGTGATTCTGGTGATCGACGCCCGTGACGGGTTGGTGGACCAGGATCTGCACCTGATCGGCTTCGTGCTGGATGCGGGGCGTTCCCTGATCATTGCGGTGAACAAATGGGACGGGATGAACCCTGAAGACCGGGCCAGCGTCAAGGAGCAGGTCAAGCGCCGGCTGGATTTTCTTGATTACGCCGACAAACACTATATATCCGCATTGCACGGCTCTGGCGTGGGGGTGCTGTATGACTCGGTGGAGGCCTGTTACGAGTCTGCAATGGCCAAGTGGCAAACCAACCGGTTAACCACAATTCTTGAAGACGCCATTTCCCAGCATCAGCCGCCGATGGTGAACGGTCGCCGCATCAAGCTGAGGTACGCCCACCAGGGTGGCTCCAACCCGCCGGTTGTGGTGGTCCATGGCAATCAGACCGCCGCATTGCCCGGTGACTACAAGCGCTATCTGGAAAACACCTTCCGCCGGGTTCTGAAGGTGACCGGCTCGCCCATACGCTTTGAGTTCAAGTCCAGCGACAACCCCTATGCCCACAAGGTAGACCGCTTGACGCCCCGCCAGAAAGTCAAAAAAGACAACGAGCTGAAAAAAGGCCCGCGCCCCAAAAAGAAGCGGATGAAAAGTACCAAGCGGTAACAACGGTGCTTCCGGAGGCCAGCCCGCACATGGGTCGGTCGACCAGTCAGCGACTGCGGAAAAATCCCGCCCTCCTGCGCTCATCGCCATTGGTGCATATCCGGGGTAATAACCGGCGGTGGGGCGGTGGGCCATGCGGACTTGGGTCGTCGTTCAGACTGGCTTGGGGGAAGTGCAGACAGGGTGTGTCTTGACAGGTTTGCCTGCGCGGACCTGAGAGTCCGGCTGGCTGAAAGAGAACCTGCGAGGGTCGATTGAAATTGGCGTCCCCTAGGGGGTTCGAACCCCTGTTGCCGCCGTGAAAGGGCGGAGTCCTAGGCCACTAGACGAAGGGGACGCATCGTTTCAAAACATTGCCTCGTCGAGGTGGCGCGTATATTAAGAAAGCCCGGCCGCACTGTCAAACATTTTCTTTAAAAAAATTAAAAATCCCCAAACCTGCTGAAAACTGATGAAAAATTGACCGCTCATGCGCGCAGGGCGTCCTTCAGTGCCGGCAGCAGGTCGGGGTAGGTGAACCGAAAGGAGGCCTCGCTCAGGCGCGCGGGTACCGCTCGCTGACCAGTGAGCAACAGTCTCGACATCTCGCCCAGGGCGAACTTCAACGCGTAGCCCGGGGCGGGAATAAGGGCAGGGCGGCGCACGGCCTGCCCCAGTTGTTTGCTGAACTCAGCGTTGGTCACCGGGTTCGGGCTGACCACGTTGTAAGGGCCGGCTGCGGTGTCGGTGTCCATCATCCAAATCAGCGCCCGCAGCATATCGTCCCGGTGGACCCAGGGCATGAATTGCTGACCGCTGCCAAGCCTGCCGCCCAGGCCGAGCCGGAACAGGGGGGCCATTTTCTGCAAAAACCCACCCCCCGGGCCGACTACCAGGCCTGTACGGGACAAGCACACGCGCACCCCGTGCTGTTCCGCCGCCAGGGCAGCCTGCTCCCAGTCGTGACACAGGTGATGGGTAAATTCGTCCTCTGGCGGTGTCTGTTCGGTTACGGTGGTGTCGCCTTGGGCACCATAGAAACCGACCGCAGAGCCGGAGACCAGTACCGAAGGCTGGTGTTGCCAGGTGGCCATGGTCGCAACCAGTTCCTCGGTGAGATCGATCCGGCTCGTGCGCAACAACTTCTTGCGTTGTTCGCTCCAGCGCTTGTCGGCTATGCCCTCCCCGGCCAGATTGATGACCGCATCAAAACCTTCCCCGTTTCTGGTGGCGGCCAGTTCCGAATAGGGGGTCACCGGTCCGCAGAGGGCTTGTACATCGCCGGGCTGTTGGCGGCTGAGTACGGCGACCTTGTGGCCATTTTGGGTAAGTTGGTGGCAGAGTTTCTGACCGATAAAGCCGGTGCCGCCGGTAACGAAAATGGATTTACTCATGACAGCGCTCCAGAGATTGCCGGGCGACCTCGCAGATGGCGTCGCCCAGCACCGGGTTTTCGCCCACGGCGGGTAGCAGCTCAATGCGCAGGTTCAGTTGCGCCTGCAAGGAGGCGATCTGCGCCGGTACATCCACCCGCAGGTGGCGCCCGGCGGCGAGAAACAGGGGGAGGACGATGACGTGTTCACAGCCGGCGGCAGCGGCGTCTGTTACAACTTGCTCCAGACTGGGAGTGCTTAATTCCATATAGGCGACCGCGGCGCCCGGAATGGCATTCAGGGTCTGCGCGGAAAGGCATTCGATGGTGTCACACCAGCGCCTGTCGCGGCTGCCATGGGCCAGCAGAATGACTTGGCTGCGGGAGGGCATGCTTGTACCTCGGTTAATAGGGGTGGAATCTTCTATCATGTAGTCTAGCAGTGTCTCAGCTACTTTAATCGACTCAGCAGAGGGTTAACGTTTATGTTCGGATGGGAGGACATTCTGGAGTACTGGTTCGGCACATTGGACGCAGAGGGACTGCCGGATGCTTATCATCGTAATCGCTGGTTCCGGGCAACCCGGGGTTTTGATCGGGAGATCCGGCGCCGGTTTCTGTCGTTGATCCTGTTTGCCGCCGAAAACGGATTGACGACCTGGCGGCAGGAGCCTGGCGGGCGGCTGGCCGAGATAATTTTGTTGGATCAGTTCAGCCGCAACGCCTATCGGGGTACGGAGCTGGCCTTCAGTAATGATCGGCTGGCCAGAAAATTGTGCGGTGACGCCATGCGCCTGGGGCATGACATGCGGTTGCCGCCGGTGCAGCGTGCGTTTCTGTATCTGCCGCTGACCCATTCAGAAAACATCGAGGATCAGGAGCTCGCCGTGGAGTGTTATGAGCAGCTGGTGGCGTCTACGCAGGGCATGTTGCGGGACTTTCTGCAGAGTTTTCTCAATTCGGCCCGTGAACACTGTTCGGTGGTGCAGGAATTTGGCCGTTTCCCCCATCGGAATGACATCCTGAAGCGGGCATCCACACCCCGGGAGCAAAACTATCTGGCGAATGGGGCGAGACGCTACGGGCAGTAGCACTCCCTCCCGGGTCGACGCCGCGGGGGGAAGAGGCGAAAACAGCGTCGGCCGGACAAACTGACGATAAATTCAAGAAAAGAGTTGACGACCCTCGTGAAATCAGTAGAATACGCAGCCGTTGGAGAGGCAATCTCTCATAACAAATGCGGGAATAGCTCAGTTGGTAGAGCACAACCTTGCCAAGGTTGGGGTCGCGAGTTCGAATCTCGTTTCCCGCTCCATTTTTTTAAGTCTCCAGTCATTGATTCGCTCCCCCAGGATTTCTCTTCCGCGAACCCCGTCTCTGCTGAGTCCGGATCATATCACCCCGAAGATCAGGTACTACAGACGTGGGCATGCACGCATTGGCAATGCGCATCGTTAATTTCCATGACGAGGTGTGGCCTGGCTCACACGCTGGATTGACAGCTTCTTTTCGGGTTCGATAACCTGATACAGTCAAATGCCAACAGTTCTATTAGTGAGTTAAGGGCGCATGGGCGGTGGCCGGGTCTCTGGATTGCCGCTTGGCATCCTCATTCTGGAGGCTTTATATGACTGATCTGTTTGAAAACCCCGCCGGCCTCTGTGGCTTCGAATTTGTCGAGTTTGCCGGCCCCGAGCCGGACAAGGTCGCGGACGTGTTCCGGCTGCTCGGCTTCACTCTGGTCGCGCGCCACCGTTCCAAAGATGTGGAACTGTACCGGCAGGGTGGCATCAACTTTATCCTCAACCGCGAAAAGAAAACCCTGGCGGACTACTTCGCTCAGGAGCATGGCCCGTCCGCCTGTGGTCTGGCGTTTCGCGTCCGCAACGCCCATCAGGCGTACCAGTATGTGCTCGATCAGGGTGCGCAGCCAATTGATATTCCGACAGGGCCTATGGAATTGCGATTGCCGGCCATCAAAGGCATTGGTGGTGCGCCCATCTATCTGATTGACCGCTTCGAGGAAGGCTCGTCGATTTACGACATCGATTTTGAATTTATTCCTGGGGTTGATCCACACCCCCAGGGGTGCGGCTTTTACGAAATCGATCACCTGACTCACAACGTTTACCGCGGCCGCATGGCGTACTGGGCCGATTATTACCAGAGATTGTTTAACTTCCGCGAACTGCGTTACTTTGACATCAAGGGCGAATACACCGGCCTGACCTCGAAAGCGATGACCGCGCCGGACGGCAAGATTCGCATCCCTCTGAATGAAGAGGCGTCCAGCGGCACCGGCCAGATTGAGGAGTTTCTGATGCAGTTCAACGGTGAAGGGGTGCAGCACATCGCACTGCGTTGCGACGATCTGCTGGCCTGCGTGGACCGGTTGCGCGCTAACGGTGTGCCGCTGATGGCGGCGCCCCCCGAGACATACTATGACATGCTTGAAGAGCGCCTGCCGGGGCACGGCGAGCCGGTTGCGGAACTGCAATCGCGGGGCATTCTGCTGGACGGCACCACCGAAGGAGAGTCTCCCAAGTTGCTGCTGCAAATATTTTCCAACACCCTGCTGGGGCCGGTGTTCTTCGAATTCATTCAGCGCAAGAAGGACGAAGGTTTCGGCGAAGGTAATTTCAAGGCGTTGTTTGAATCTATCGAGCGGGATCAGATCCAGCGTGGCGTGATCAAGCAGGAATGAGGGCGCCGCGTCGGTCGCGGTGGCTTGACAGAGGTCGGGAACAAGGCTAGTATCCGGTCCAATAATTGCGGTCGCGAAGCCAAAAGAAGCACTTAGATCAACGGGTTAGAGTTTCAGTGCTTGTCTCGTACCCACCTCGTATCCGGTTAGAAACCCAGCCCTCTGTGGCTGGGTTTTTTCGTTGTGCGCGTATCATAATACAGGCATTGTTCAACTGTTGAGTCCAGTGAGGCAGGTATTCCCTATGCAAGTTCTGCGAATCGAGGCGCTGTTCACCTACCCGGTAAAATCCTTGGCGGGGTTACCGGTCACGACCCTGGCGCTTGACGATTTTGGGCCGTCGGGCGACCGGCGCTGGATGATCGTCGACGAAGAAGGCCATTTTGTTACCCAGCGCTCCCGACCCGAGCTGGCGTTGATTGCCACCACCGTGACGCAGGGAACTGTTGCGATCGAGGTTCCCGGTCACCCGTCCATGACGCTGGTCCCCGGTCAGCGCGTGCGCCGGGTCAAGGTGTGGGGAGATTGGGTTGACGCAGTGGTCGCCGAATCCGGTCCGGCCGAGGCCATCAGTCAACATTGTGGTGCGCCCTTGCAGCTGGTGTATATGCCGGACACGACGTTTCGACGGGTGGACCCCGGGCGGGTGCGGGACGACCGCAGAGTCGGGTTTGCCGACGGATTTCCGTTTCTGGTGGTGAACCAGCAATCCCTTGACGACCTGAACCGGCGTCTGGACCACCCGGTGGACATACGCCGGTTTCGCCCCAATATTGTCGTGAGTGGCGCGCCGGCATGGGACGAGGATGAGTGGCGGGAGCTGCAAATCGGCGGACTGGCCTTCGATCTGGTGAAACCTTGCTCGCGCTGCATCATGACAACGGTTGATCCCGATACCGGTATCAACAGCGCAGGGGCTCAGCCGTTGCGAACATTAGGCCAGTTCCGACGTACTCTGGACGGTGTGATTTTCGGTATGAACGCCGTTCACCGGGGAGAAGGGTCACTGGCGTCAGGCGACCAGGTCGTCGTTGTTGGAAGGAGTTGAGAATAGATGGCACTGCTATCGTTGGACGAAATTTCCCTGGCGTTCGGGGTACACCCTCTGTTGGATAAGGCCTCGCTGATTATCGAACGGGGCGAACGGGTGTGTTTGTTGGGCCGGAACGGCGAGGGCAAGTCGACCCTGTTGAAGGTGATCAGCGGTGACGTCACCCCGGATGGCGGTCAGGTGCAATTAGAGGACGGTGCCCGCCTCGCCGTGCTGCCGCAGAATCTGCCGAGTGATGACACGCGCACGGCTTACGAAGTAGTGGCGGAAGCCTTCCCAGAAGCCGCCAGATTACTGGCCGAGTTTCACGAATTGTCTCAGCATACCGATGAAGCCAGTCTGAACAAACTGATGAAGGTGCAGGAGCGTCTCGAAGCAGTAGACGGCTGGCGTCTGGATCAAAAGGTCAGCGGTATTCTGGCTCAATACCGGGTGGATCCGGACCAGCGGTTGAACACTTTGTCCGGCGGCTGGCAGCGGCGGGTGTTGCTGGCTAAGGCGTTGGTGGCAGAGCCTGATGTATTGATGCTGGATGAGCCGACCAACCATCTGGATGTACCCGCTATTGCGTGGCTGGAAGAGGCACTGGGGCAATTTCGCGGCGCCATCCTGTTTGTCAGCCACGATCGGGCGTTTGTCCGGCGAATGGCCACCCGGGTGGTGGAGCTCGACCGGGGGCAGCTGATCAGCTTTGCGGCCAGTTACGATAAATACCTCGAGTTGAAAGAAAAGGCCCTGGAAGAAGAAGAGCGTCAGAACGCGCTGTTCGACAAGCGCCTCAAACAGGAAGAAGCCTGGATCCGGCAGGGCATCAAGGCCCGCCGAACCCGCAACATGGGGCGTGTACGCGCCTTAAAAGCCATGCGGGAAGAGCGCCGGATGCGCCGCGAACGAGGCGGGACCGCCAGCTTTGCGGTGGAGGATGCGGCACGATCGGGGCGTCTGGTCGTCGAGGCGGTGGATGCCGGGTTTGCCTACCCGAACGGTAAGACTATCATTGACGAAATGAATCTGACCATCATGCGGGGGGATAAAATCGGCCTGGTGGGCGAGAATGGCACCGGTAAAACCACGTTGGTGAAGCTGCTGTTGGGTGACCTTGAGGCCACCGAAGGTAAAATTCGTCTGGGTACCAACCGGGAGGTTGCCTATTTCGATCAGTTGCGGGGAGAGTTGGATCTGTCCGCTACGGCGCTGGACAATCTGGCTCAGGGCCGGGAGTACATCGAGATTAACGGTCAGCAAAAGCATGTGCTG
The DNA here is from genome assembly GCF_001752365.1 of Marinobacter sp. X15-166B. Lineage (GTDB taxonomy): Bacteria > Pseudomonadota > Gammaproteobacteria > Pseudomonadales > Oleiphilaceae > Marinobacter. Next base: position 2,917,621 of record NZ_MEIY01000001.1, read on the forward strand.
GGGTATTTGCAGGAATTTCTGTTTTCACCCGCCCGTGCACGCTCGCCGGTCAGTGTGTTTTCCGGCGGGGAGCGGGCCCGGCTCATGTTGGCCAAGCTGTTCAGCAAGCCTGCCAATATCCTGGTGCTTGATGAGCCTACCAACGACCTGGATGTAGAGACTCTGGAGCTGCTGGAGTCCCAGCTGGTGAATTTTGGTGGCACCGTCATCGTCATCAGTCATGACCGTGAATTTCTGGATAACGTGGTCACCGATACCCTGGTGCTCGACGGTTCGGGCCGGGTGCAGGAATTTGTGGGGGGCTACAGCGACTGGCGCGATCAGGGCGGCATGTTCCCGTCTGAAAAGCCGGCCGACGCGGAGCCCGCCAAGACCGACAAGCCCAAAGCCGTGCAGAAGCCGGTCGAGGTTGCCAAGCCAAAAGCTGCCAAGCTGAGCTATAAGTTCAGGCTCGAGCTGGAGAAGCTGCCGGCCCGTATTGAGGAGTTAGAGGGCGAGGTTGCCGCTGTTCAGGAAACCGTGTCAGGGCCGGACTTTTACAGCCAGCCTGCGGACGAGGTCGCCCGGGTGCTGGCGCGTTTGAGCGCGTGCGAGCAGGAACTGGAGGAAGCGATAGCGCGCTGGATGGAACTGGAAGAGCTTGCCGGCCAATAGCTGACACGAAGACTCCATCCGGCGCTGCGGAGGAAGCGGCCGGGTGGGCAGCGGTGCGCCCGACACAGAGTGTCAGGTAATGCGTGCCGCCAAAACGTCGCACACCGCGCCGTGCAATACGCCATTTGCCGTCGACCCCAGCAATAGCTGGAAGCCGCTGCGGCCGTGGCTGCCAACCACAATCAGGTCGATGTCGAGCTCTTTGGCCAATCGGTGTATTTCCGACTCGGGCCGGCCAACGGTGACAATCTGTTGATCGGCGGCCACGTTGTACTGATTGCCGTAGGCCGCCAACTGGTCCTTGGCGGCCTTGCCCAGTTGATCCTGAAGCTCGGTCAGGTCCATGGGAATGTCGCCCCCGTAGGCGTAACCCACCGGTTCGACCACATGGGTAAGAACCAGGGTTGACTCGTGGGCCTCGCGCAACCGGGCTGCTTTTTCCAGCACCTGCGGGGCTTCTTCGGTAAGGTCGATCGCCACCAGAATTTTTTTGTACATAGCCGGTTCCTCTTTTCAATCCGTGCACCAACACCCGGTTTCTGACTATTAAGTTAGGACATAGCTCGTCAACAAGCACGGACTCTGGCGCATTTATGGTGGTATCAGGCGTTACTCTGCAATATGGATATGGTGTTGTTCAGTTTTTCAATAATGGCCCGTGAATAACGCTCTATGACGAAGGATACGTTGTTTTCGTTGTAGTGGATGTACGAGTCGCGAATAAACTGCCACTTGGAACTGATGTCTTCCATGTCCGCGCCGATAGCGCCGCTGGTATCGCCGGCTGCCACTGCCGCCAGGTAGGACTCAAAAGTGTGGGCCTTGACGTCCAGCGGGTCGTCCGTGGCGTCACCCTGAAAGGTCTGTGTTACCGCCATGTTCGAGCGCACTGAGTAAATGGCCATCATCTGCGCCATGGTCACCGCCGCCGAGCGGGCCGCTTCAATACGCGGGTGAACCGCGCTGCCGATTTTGTCGAGGGCCAGGCTGTGGAGTTCAAGGGCGGTGGCGTTGAGGATGTTGGTGTGTTCGGCCATTTCTGCCGCCAGGCGAAGGTCCGGATACCCATGCTGCATGACTTCGTCGACATTTCTGCGCATCAACTCTTTGAAGATTTCAAAATTGCTTCTTAGGTCGGCCAACGACTGATTACCGGTCAGGTCCAGGTCTGGCAGCGTGAGCGCGTTGATGGCGGAGCTGGCGGAATTGATGGCCGCGATGATCTCAAAATGAATGCTCTGATCCGCGCTGGCACTGTACCGGTAATAACTTTCGAGGGCGATGAAACTGTTGATGCGGAATTGGTGCAGGTTTTCCAGGAATCTTGGTGCGTGTTGCTGGTCTGCCCTGGTCGTAACAGAGATCGCAAAGAGCAGTAGTAAGGCTGCAAGCATCCAACCCGCTTTGACATGCGCGTCTTTCATTGAGTGGGCTCTCCGTTTTTCGGATTTATTATTATATTTATTGACGGTGTGCGAACTTACCCTTGAGGTTCCGCAGACTGAATTGGCAGTCTGAGGGTAAGGGATGCGTCGCTGCCGTGCAAGTCGTTGTTTGCGGACCGCGGCCCAGCAGTGTAGTTAAAGGTTACAGGTGGGTCGCGATTGATGCAAGTCACATGAAGTTGGTAGCTTATCTATCTGAAATAAAAGAGTTAATTGCGTATGTGGCCAGCCTTTTAGGGGGCCGAATTCTCACAGGGGGGCGCCCGGTCGGCAGAAACAAATTGACAAACGATTGGTTTTTTCACATCGTGTGCCTTCGAGATTCAAACGACTGTATGAATTTTTGCGTCGTTTGATCGGGCAATGACCTAAATCTCACTGTGGGGTAAACGGGAGGAAGACCCCTCCCATCGTCCGCAGTTCCAAACACAGACTGGAGATCAGTTGATGATTTACGAAGGTAAAGCCATCACGGTTAAAGAGATCGAAGGCGGGATCGCTCAGTTGAACTTCGACTTGCAAGGCGAGTCAGTTAACAAGTTCGACCGTCTCACACTTGAAGAGCTCCGCGCCGCGACCAACGCGATTAAAGCCGCCAATGGGTTGAAGGGCCTGGTGGTAACCAGTGGTAAAGACAGCTTTATTGTCGGTGCCGACATTAACGAGTTCACCGAATTGTTTGCCGGTTCCGAGCAGGATCTGATTGACAACAACCTGCAGGCCAACGAAATTTTCAGTGCGGTCGAGGACTTGCCATTCCCGACCGTGACCGCAATCAACGGGATTGCGTTGGGTGGCGGTTTCGAAATGTGCCTGTCCACGGATTTCCGTGTCATGGGTACCCAGGCCAGGGTGGGGCTGCCGGAAGTCAAACTGGGTATTTTTCCGGGATTCGGGGGCACCGTGCGCTTGTCCCGTCTGATCGGGGCAGACAACGCCGTTGAGTGGATTGCCGCCGGGAGCGAACACCGCGCCGAAGCAGCACTCAAAGTCGGAGCAGTGGACGCGGTGGTTGAGCACGACAAGCTGCTCGACGCGGCCGTGGCGATGATCAAAGAGAGCAATGAAGGCAAGCTGGATTATCTGGCTCGCCGGGACGAGAAGAAAGGCAAGCTCAAGCTGAACGCCATGGAAAGCATGATGTCGTTCGAGATTGCCAAAGGCATGGTGGCCGCCAAGGCCGGTAGAAATTACCCCGCGCCGCTGGAAGCCGTGAAGACCATGCAAAAGCATGCCGGATTGCCCCGCGACAAGGCGATTGAAGTGGAGGCCAAAGGGTTTGCCAAAGTGGCGAAGACCAATGTGGCGGCTTGCCTGGTGGGCCTGTTCCTGAACGACCAGGAACTGAAGAAGAAAGCCCGTGAGTGGGAGCAGGAAGCCTCCGAGGTAAAACTGGCGGCGGTACTGGGTGCCGGTATCATGGGCGGTGGGGTAGCCTATCAGTCTGCGCTGAAGGGCACCCCCATCCTCATGAAGGACATCAGCCAGGACGGCCTGACCCTGGGGCTCAACGAGGCCAAAAACCTGTTGGTCAAACGGGTTGAGCGGGGGCGCATGAAGCCGGAGCAGATGGCCGATGTGCTCAACAGCATTACCGCGACTCTTCATTACGGAGATTTCAAAAACGTAGACCTGGTTGTTGAGGCGGTGGTTGAAAATGCGAAGGTGAAGGATGCGGTGCTCCGGGAGACCGAAGACATGGTGCGCGACGACACCATCCTGACCTCGAATACTTCCACCATTTCCATCGATGAGCTGGCCAGGAACCTCAAGCGTCCCGAAAACTTCTGCGGCATGCATTTCTTTAACCCGGTGCACAAGATGCCCCTGGTTGAGGTGATCCGTGGCGCCAAGACCAGCGATCGTGCGATTGCAACCACGGTCGCCTACGCCAAGGCCATGGGAAAAACCCCGATTGTGGTCAATGACTGTCCGGGTTTTCTGGTTAACCGCATTTTGTTCCCTTACTTTGGCGGCTTTATCGGGCTGGTGCGCGACGGTGCGGACTTCCAGAAAGTCGACAAGGCAATGGAGAAGTTTGGTTTCCCCATGGGACCCGCCTATCTGCTGGATGTGGTGGGCATGGACACAGGCAAGCACGCCGGCGAAGTCATGGCGGCAGGTTTCCCCGACCGGATGAAGCACGAAAGCGTGACCGCCATCGACATCATGTTCGAGCACGAACGTTTCGGCCAGAAGAGCGACAAGGGCTTTTATAAATACGAGCTGGATCGCAAGGGCAAGCAGAAGAAGGTGGTCGACGACGAGGTGTACCGGCTGCTCGAGCCGGCGGTGCAGGGCAGCAGGGAGTTCAGCGACGACGAGATTGTTGCGCGCATGATGCTTCCCCTGTGTCTGGAAGCGGTCCGTTGCCTTGAAGACGGAATTGTAGATACCCCGGCCGAAGTCGATCTGGGTTTGGTGTATGGTATCGGGTTCCCTCCGTTCCGCGGCGGCGCACTGCGCTATATCGACGATATGGGGCTGGACAAGTTCGTTGCCCTGGCAGATGAATATGCAGAGTTGGGTGCCTTGTATCATCCCACCGACAAGCTGCGCGAGATGGCTGAAAATGGCCAGAAATTCTTTGGATAACCCTGAACGAGATTTCCGAACGGAGAAAGATCTATGAGCCTTAATCCGAGAGACGTTGTCGTCGTCGATTGCGTACGGACTCCGATGGGCCGTGCCAAGAATGGCTGTTTCCGCAATGTTCGCGCGGAAACCCTGTCGGCTGCGCTGATCGAAGCGCTGTTTGAGCGGAACGACAAGCTCAACCCGAGAGAAGTGGAAGATGTGATCTGGGGGAGTGTGAACCAGACCAAAGAGCAGGGCTTTAACGTTGCCCGGCAAATTTCGTTGCTGACCCGCATTCCCCATGAAGCCGCAGCCCAAACCGTTAACCGGTTGTGCGGGTCATCCATGAGTGCGATTCACACCGCGGCCCAGGCCATCATGACCAATAACGGTGACATGTTTGTGGTTGGTGGCGTGGAACATATGGGACATGTTCCAATGACCGAGGGGTTCGATCACAACCCGGCGGCCTCCAAGTACACCTCAAAGGCGTCCAACATGATGGGCCTGACCGCAGAAATGCTCTCCAAGATGCACGGCATCACCCGTGAGCAACAGGACGAATTTGGGGCCCGCTCCCATCGGCTGGCCCACGAAGCTACCCTGGAAGGGCGGTTCAATAATGAAATTGTGCCCATTGAAGGGCACGATGAAAACGGTTTCCTGACCTTGATCGAAACCGACGAAACCATACGTCCCGACACCACGGTGGAATCGCTGAGCCAGTTGCGCCCGGCCTTTGACCCCAGAAATGGTACCGTCACAGCGGGCACCTCCTCCCAGCTCACCGATGGTGCTGCGGCGATGGTGCTCATGTCGGCGGAGCGCGCTCAGGCGCTGGGACTGACGCCCATCGCCAAGGTCCGCAGCATGGCGGTTGCTGGCTGTGACCCCGCCATTATGGGTTACGGGCCCGTGCCGGCCACCAAGAAAGCTCTGAAACGTGCCGGCCTGAAAATCGAAGACATCGACTTCTGGGAGCTGAACGAAGCATTTGCGGGGCAGTCTCTGCCAGTGCTGAAAGACCTGAAGTTGCTGAACGTCATGGACGAGAAGGTCAACCTGAACGGTGGCGCGATCGCCCTGGGGCATCCGCTGGGGTGTTCCGGTGCCCGTATCTCGACCACGCTGCTGAATGTCATGCAGGCCAGAGGTGGCCACCTGGGTGTTTCCACCATGTGTATCGGTCTGGGGCAGGGTATTGCCACCGTGTGGGAACGCATTTAACGGCCGCTGAGCCCACAACCGAAAGCCCGGCAATGCCGGGCTTTTTTGTCTTCCGCAGAACAACAAATGCAAGAATGGGTTGTTTTGATATTCTTGACCCTGTAAAACAGAGCACCTATAAATGATCCGCGGCATGCATTTTTCTAGCCAGCTGATTTTACAGCAAGTTTAAAGTCGCTGTTTTTATTGACCGATTCTCCAAGGGTTCAGATTTCTGATATGGGTAAAAGTCTCGTAATTGTCGAGTCGCCAGCCAAAGCGAAGACCATCAATAAATACCTGGGTTCCGATTTTATTGTGAAATCCAGTGTCGGCCATATTCGTGATCTGCCGGTCAGTGGCAGCGGATCCAAGTCCGACCCCAAGGAACGGGCGAAACAGGCAGCCCTCACGCGCAAGATGCAGCCGGACGAGAAAGCCGCTTATAAAAAACGCAAAGCCCGGGAACAGTTGATTGCCCGAATGGGCGTGGATCCGGACAACGATTGGCAGGCGAGCTACGAGGTTTTGCCGGGCAAGGAAAAAGTCGTCAGTGAACTCAAACGGCTGGCAAAGTCTGCAGACCATATCTATCTGGCCACGGATTTGGATAGAGAAGGGGAGGCCATTGCCTGGCACCTGCAGGAAGCCATTGGTGGTGAGCCCGAGCGCTACCGCCGCGTGGTGTTCAACGAAATCACCAAGAAGGCCATTCAGTCGGCATTTGAAACCCCCGGCGAACTCGACATCAACCGGGTCAATGCCCAGCAGGCACGACGCTTTCTGGACCGGGTGGTCGGGTACATGGTGTCACCCCTGTTGTGGGCCAAGATTGCCCGCGGGCTTTCTGCCGGCCGGGTGCAGTCCGTGGCGGTGCGCCTGATTGCCGAGCGGGAACGGGACATTCGTGCGTTCACACCGGAAGAGTACTGGCAGCTCCACGCGGACGTGACCGCAGCGGCTTCGGAAAAGCCCCTGCGACTCGAAGTCACCCGCTACAACGGTAAAGCTTACCGGCCGGTGAGTGAGCAGGAGAGTCTGGCCCATGTGGCGCGTCTGCAGGCAGGCACCTATGAGATCACCAAGCGCGAGGACAAGCCGACCCGCTCCAGGCCGTCGGCGCCCTTCATCACCTCTACCTTGCAGCAGGCCGCCAGTAACCGGATGGGCTTCAGCGTCAAAAAGACCATGATGCTGGCGCAGCGTTTGTACGAGGCCGGTTACATCACCTATATGCGTACCGACTCCACCAACCTGAGCCAGGACGCGATTGCCAGTTGTCGTACCTTTGTCGAGAAGCAGTTCGGTGACCGCTACCTGCCGGAAGCCCCCCGCGTTTACGGCAGCAAAGAGGGCGCGCAGGAAGCGCACGAGGCGATCCGCCCCACCGAGGTTACCCGACGGCCTGCAGATATCAGTGGCTTAGAGAAGGATGCTGAACGGCTGTATGACCTGATCTGGCGTCAGTTCATCGCCTGCCAGATGGCGGATGCGGAGTTTCTCAGTACCTCGATCGTGGTTGCCAGTGGCGACTACGAGCTGCGGATCCGGGGCCGCATTGTCAAATTTGACGGGTTCCTGAAGGCAGCGCCGCAGGCGTCAAAAAAAGATGACGACGTGGCACTGCCCGACATCAAAGTGGGGGAGGCGTTGACGCTGGTCAAGCTGGATCCGACCCAGCATTTCACCAAGCCGGCCCCCCGTTATACGGAAGCCAGTCTGGTCAAAGAGCTTGAAAAACAAGGTATCGGACGACCTTCTACCTATGCGTCCATCATTTCCACGATCCAGGACCGTGGTTACGTCACCTTGCAAAATCGCCGCTTTTACTCTGAAAAAATGGGTGACGTGGTGACCGAGCGGCTGACCGAGTCGTTTTCCAATCTGATGGATTACGGATTTACCGCCAAACTGGAAGAAGAGCTGGATGACATAGCCGAAGGCGATGTTGACTGGAAGAAGGTGCTTAATGGGTTTTACAGCCGTTTCAGCAAACAGCTTGAGGCGGCCAGCGGCGATGGCGAAGGCGCCATGCGGCAGAATACGCCCACCGAAACGGACATTCCATGCCCGGCCTGTGAGCGGCCGATGCAGATCCGGGTAGCCAGTACCGGTGTGTTTCTGGGGTGCTCCGGTTACGCCCTGCCGCCGAAAGAGCGCTGTAAGACCACCATCAATCTGGTGTCCGGTGACGAGGTGGTCAGTGCCGAAGATGACGTGGAAGGCGACGGTGAAAGCCGCCTGTTGCGCATGAAGCGCCGGTGCGCCATCTGTGATACCGCTATGGACAGTTATCTGGTGGATGAGCGCCGCAAGTTGCACGTGTGTGGCAATAACCCCGATTGCCCCGGCTTTGAGGTGGAAACCGGTACCTTCCGGATCAAGGGCTATGATGGTCCCACGCTCGAGTGTGACAAGTGCGGCAGCGAGATGCAGCTGAAGACCGGTCGTTTCGGCAAGTACTTCGGCTGCACCGGCGAGGGTTGTAAAAACACCCGCAAGCTGCTGAAAAGCGGCGAGCCTGCGCCACCCAAGATGGACCCGGTTCCCATGCCGGAGCTGCAATGCCAGAAGGTGGATGACACCTACGTGCTGCGGGATGGCGCGTCCGGACTGTTCCTGGCGGCCAGCAAGTTTCCAAAGAACCGGGAAACCCGTCCGCCGCTGGTGAAGGAGATCAAGCCGCACCGTGACGAGATCGATCCGAAGTACGATTTTCTCATGAAGGCTCCGGAAACCGATCCCGAAGGCAATCCGACGGTGATTCGGTACAGCCGGAAATTCAAACAGCAGTACGTCATGACCGAAAAAGACGGCAAGGCGACGGGCTGGCAGGCGTGGTACGTCAATGGTCAGTGGCAGCCCAAGGAAAAATAGGAACGAGGAACGCCCTCCCTCTCCCCAACCCCTCTCCCGCCGGGGGCGAGGGGCTTATTGCACCCGTGCAGGCATCGGGTGTTTGCTCCCCTCGCCCCTTGTGGGAGAGGGGCCGGGGGAGAGGGGGTATCAGCGACCCTTCCTGAGTCGCTGGATCAGCGAGGAGGTATCCCAGCGCCGCCCGCCCATCTGCTGCACATCGCCGTAGAACTGATCCACCAGCGCCGTGACCGGCAAAGTTGATCCATTGCGCCGCGCTTCCTCCAGGCATATACCCAGATCCTTGCGCATCCAGTCAACGGCAAAGCCATGTTCGAATTCGCCCGCGGCCATGGTCGCGGAGCGGTTATCCATTTGCCATGACTGCGCCGCACCTTTGGAGATCACCTCAATCACCCGGGCCACATCGAGGCCGGCCTGTTCGGCAAAGTGGATGGCTTCAGACAGGCCCTGCACCAGTCCGGCAATAGCGATCTGGTTCACCATCTTGGTGCGTTGCCCGGCACCGGCCGCTCCCATCAGGTTGACGGCCTTGGCGTAACACTCCAGCACGGGCAGAACCCGGGAGTAGGCTGATTCGTCGCCGCCACACATAATGGTCAGCTGGCCATTTTCGGCGCCCTGCTGGCCCCCGGATACCGGCGCGTCTATAAAGCTGTGGCCTGTGCTGGCGGCCGCGTCATAGAGGCGCTCTGCCATGGAGGCAGAGGCGGTGGTGTGGTCGATCAGCACCGCGCCTTGAGGGGTATGGGCCAGGATGCCGCTGTTGTCCAGGTACAGGTGTTCCAGATCCGGGTCGGCCCCGACACAGGTCATGACGATATCCGCCTGCGCGACTGCTTCCGCCACGGACGCGCTGGCTGCGCCGGAGTATTCCGCTGCCCACCGTTCGGCCACCCGGGCAGTGCGGTTCCAAACGGTCACCTGATAACCCTGCCGGGCCAGATGGCCCGCCATGGGATAACCCATTACTCCCAAACCGATAAATGTTATGCGCTGTGTCACCGGCAATGTCTCCCGTTTTTAATGTTGTGAGTCTGCTCCCTGCCATCATGGCAAACCCGTCAGCAATAAAAAAGGCCGCTCGGTGAGCGGCCTTCAGGATCCTGCAGCACATATCGGTGCTGGCGGGGATCAGTTTTGCGGGTAGTCCCGGGTGGTTGCACCGGTGTACAACTGGCGGGGGCGGCCGATGCGGTAATCGCCGCTCACCATTTCATTCCAGTGTGAGAACCAGCCAATGGTGCGGGACATGGCAAAGATCACGGTGAACATCGAGGTGGGGATGCCAATCGCCTTCAGGATGATGCCGGAGTAGAAGTCCACGTTGGGGTAAAGTTTGCGCTCGATGAAGTACTCGTCTTCCAGGGCAATCTGCTCCAGACGGGTGGCAATCCGCAGCAGGGGATCGTTTTCCAGGCCCAGTTCGGCGAGCACCTCGTAGCAGGTTTCGCGCATGACCTTGGCCCGCGGGTCAAAGTTTTTATAAACACGGTGACCGAAGCCCATCAGGCGGAACGGATCGTCTTTATCTTTGGCCTTGGCGATGAAGGTTTCGATGTTTGCTTCATCCCCGATTTCCGCCAGCATCTCCAGTACCGCTTCGTTGGCACCGCCGTGCGCCGGTCCCCAAAGTGCAGCAATGCCGGAGGCAATGCAGGCGTAGGGGTTGGCGCCGGTGGATCCGGCCAGACGTACGGTAGAGGTGGAGGCGTTCTGTTCATGGTCCGCATGAAGAATGAAGATCCGATCCATGGCTTTGGCCAGCACAGGGTTCGGTTCGTATTCTTCGCAGGGGGTGCCAAACATCATGTACAGGAAGTTCTCAGCGTAGGAGAGGTCGTTCCGCGGGTACATGAATGGCTGGCCAATGGAGTACTTGTGACACCAGGCCGCGATGGTTGGCATCTTGGCAATCAGGCGGTGGCCGGTGATTTCCCGCTGGCGGGCGTCGGTCACATCCATCTGGTCGTGATAAAACGCCGACAATGCACCCACCACACCGCACATGATCGCCATCGGGTGCGCGTCACGGCGGAACCCGTTGAAGAAATTGCGCATCTGGTCGTGCAGCATGGTGTGGTTTTTCACGGTGTCGTGAAACTGCTTGTTCTGTTCTTTGGAGGGCAGCTCGCCGTTCAGCAGCAGGTAGCACACTTCCAGGTAGTCGGACAGTTCAGCCAGCTGTTCTATCGGGTAACCGCGATGCAGGAGAACACCTTTGTCGCCATCGATATAGGTAATTTTGGATTCGCAGGCCGCGGTGGATAGAAAGCCTGGGTCGTAGGTAAACACATCGTGTTGGGCCAGCGCTCTGACGTCAATGACGTCTGGCCCAGCGTTGCCAGAGTAGATAGGTAGCTCAATGGACTTGTCACCCACCGAAAGCGTAGCTTTCTTGTCGGTCATGGTGCTCTCCTGTTCGTCAGCATTAGATTGCGCGGAAAGGCGCGTATTATGGCAAAACTGGCGGTAAAATATAGGGTGTTGGGTTTTATTGTCAATGGAACCCACTGGAAATCGCGCAAATACAAGCGCTAATGCCTGTTAATAAGCGGCGATTTGCATTCCGTCGTGCAGTTTACCGTGTGCCGGCAACCGATTGTACCAGCCCGCTTTCATCAATGTGGTCGCGGTGTTGCCGTGTCGCGGTTTGTATTTGTAAGACGCCATCCTTATAATCCGTAGCCCGGAATCGGGGATCAGCCAAGCTCATACGCCAGCAACGACGTTTGCGTGCGGTGTTTTCTCCCTCCTTGAGCCATTCGTGTTTTGCAAACGTACTAACACGAGAATCCTTACATACCAACCATCCGTGTCGGGAAACCGATAAACGGAGTAACGAGAGAGTGTAAGAGCGCTGTGAATAGCAAACGACCAGTTAATCTTGACCTCGGCAAGTTTCACTTTCCGCTGCCTGCCTTATTGTCGATCGTGCATCGCATCAGCGGCATCATCCTGTTTGTGGGTGTTGCCTTTATGCTGTACGGCCTCGACGTCTCCCTGTCGGGGGAGGAAGGTTTCAGCCGGATGAATGACTTGCTGGACAGTTTTCTCGCGAAACTGATCACCTGGGGCATTCTGTCCGCTTTATTGTACCACCTGGTTGCTGGTATCAAGCACCTGCTCTTGGATATGGGCATCGGTGAAGAGCTTGAAAGTGGGCGTCTCGCCGCGAAAGCCGCGTTGGTGGTTTCCATTATTCTCATTGTTCTGGCAGGAGTCTGGGTATGGTAAGCAGCGTAACTAACCTGGGGCGTAGCGGCGTTTACGACTGGTTGATCCAGCGTGTCACTGCCTACGTGCTGGCCGTGTACACAATCTTTCTGCTGGGTTTCGTTGTCGCGAATCCCGGTATGGATTACGAGACCTGGTCCGGGCTGTTCAGCCAGACCTGGTTCCGGATTTTCAGTCTGCTGGCTCTTCTTTCTACCGGCGGTCATGCGTGGGTAGGGTTGTGGACAGTGACCACCGACTACATCAAAGCAACAGCTATACGTTTTCTAGTTCAGGCCGCGTGCGGATTGGCAATGTTTGTCTATCTCGCCTGGGGCGTTCAGATTCTTTGGGGGCTTTAATTAATGGCTAACATCAGAACCATTTCTTACGACGCCATCGTTATTGGTGGTGGCGGTGCGGGTATGCGTGCAGCCCTTCAACTGACTGAGACCGGTGTCCGGACCGCTTGTATCACCAAGGTGTTCCCGACCCGTTCGCACACTGTCTCGGCGCAGGGTGGTATCACCTGTGCAATTGCCAGCGCGGATCCCAACGACGACTGGCGCTGGCACATGTACGACACCGTCAAAGGGTCGGACTATATCGGTGACCAGGAAGCCATCGAGTACATGTGTTCGGTCGGCCCTCAGGCAGTGTTCGAGCTGGAGCACATGGGGTTGCCGTTCTCCCGTACTGAGCAGGGCCGTATTTATCAGCGCCCGTTCGGTGGCCAGTCGAAAGATTATGGTAAAGGCGGCCAGGCGGCCCGGACCTGCGCCGCTGCGGACCGTACCGGTCATGCCCTGCTGCACACTTTGTATCAGGCCAACCTGAAGGGCGGGACCACCTTTTTGAACGAGTGGTACGCCGTTGATCTGGTCAAGAATGGCAAGAACCAGGTGGTCGGTGTCATTGCGATTGAGATTGAAACCGGTGAAGTGGCTTACATCAAGTCCAAGGCCACCGTGTTGGCAACCGGCGGCGCAGGACGGATTTATGCCTCCACCACCAACGCCCTCATCAACACCGGTGATGGCGTGGGTATGGCGTTGCGTGCCGGCTTCCCGGTACAGGATATGGAAATGTGGCAGTTCCACCCCACCGGCATTTATGGTGCAGGTACGCTGGTGACAGAAGGTTGCCGGGGTGAGGGTGGTTACCTGATCAACGCCGAGGGTGAGCGTTTCATGGAGCGTTATGCGCCCAACGCGAAAGACCTGGCTGGCCGTGACGTTGTTGCCCGCTCCATGGTGCTTGAGATTCTGGCCGGCCGCGGCTGCGGTCCGGACAAGGATCACGTCCTTTTGAAGCTGGACCACCTGGGTGAGGAGACGCTGAATCTGCGCTTGCCGGGTGTGTGCGAGCTGTCCAAAACTTTTGCTCACGTTGACCCAGCCAAGGAGCCGATCCCGGTTGTACCGACCTGTCACTATATGATGGGTGGTATTGCGACCAACGTGGGTGGTCAGGCGATCGGGCAGGACGAAAACGGCGAAGACGTGATCATTGACGGTCTGTTTGCCTGTGGTGAAGTGGCCTGTGTGTCGGTGCACGGTGCAAACCGTCTGGGCGGCAACTCTCTGCTTGATCTGGTGGTGTTTGGCCGGGCGGCCGGACTGCACATTCAGCAGATGCTGCGTGAAGGTTTCGAGACCGACGACGCCACCACGGAAGAAATCCAGCGCGCCATGGAGCGTCTGGACCGCCTGAACAGCACCACTGACGGGGAAGACGTCGCCACGGTACGTAAAGACCTGCAAAACTGCATGCAGTTGTATTTCGGTGTTTTCCGCGACGGTGAAAACATGGAGAAAGGTCTCGCCATGCTGGAAGAAATTGGTGAGCGGGTGCGCAAGACCAAGCTTGCCGATACCAGCCAGGCGTTCAACACGGCCCGCATTGAGGCGCTTGAGTTGGATAACCTGTTCGAGGTTGCCTACGCAACGGCCAAGTCGGCGATCGAGCGTAAAGAAAGCCGCGGTGCGCACGCCCGTAACGACTTCACCGAGCGCGACGATGAAAACTGGCTCAAGCACTCGATGTACTTCCCGCTTGAGAAGAGAGTGGGCAAGCGCGATGTTAACTTCAAGCCCAAGACCGTAGACACCTTTGAGCCGATGGTTCGGACGTATTAAGGGGAGTGCAAGCATGCTGGTAAGCATTTATCGATATAACCCGGAAACCGACAGCGCGCCTTATATGCAGGACGTTGAGGTGGAGTTGCCCCAGGGTCGCGACCTGATGGTCCTGGACGTCCTGGCGCTGCTGAAAGAAAAAGATCCTACGGTTGCCTATCGACGCTCCTGTCGTGAGGGTGTGTGCGGCTCCGACGGTATGAACATGAACGGCAAGAACGGCCTGGCCTGCATCACGCCGGTGTCTCAGGTGGTCAAGCGCGACAAACTGGTGTTGCGCCCGCTGCCGGGCCTGCCGGTGATCCGGGATCTGGTGGTCGATATGGATCTGTTCTACAAGCAGTATGAAAAGGTTCAGCCGTATCTGATCAATGATCAGCCCGCGCCTGCTATCGAGCGGTTGCAGAGCCCGGAGGACCGGGAGAAGCTGGACGGCCTGTACGAGTGTATTCTTTGTGCGTGCTGCTCCACTTCTTGTCCGTCCTTCTGGTGGAATCCCGACAAGTTCATCGGTCCGGCGGGTCTGCTGCAGGCCTACCGGTTCCTGGCAGATACCCGGGATTCGGCGCAGGCCGAGCGACTGGATAATCTGGACGACCCGTTCAGTGTGTTCCGTTGCCGCGGGATCATGAATTGCGTGAGTGTGTGCCCGAAAGGGCTCAACCCCACCAAGGCGATCGGACACATCCGTAATCTGCTGTTGAGTCGGGCTACCTGACAGGCAGCAAACTGGGTTCAACCAAAGGCGTATGGTCTTTGGTTGCAGGTAATTGCACACTACGTCAGCCGCAACCAGGGCCCAGCCCTTGTTGCGGCTTTTCTCAGTACTCAAAGAACCACTAGGGACCGGAAAACTTCCGCGCTATCTGTGGTGGCTGTGGTCGATCACGTGGAAACCCGTATTGACCGCGTAATACCCTTGGCCGACCATAGTTAGCTCCCTCGCACCAGCCAAGGTGAGCTATTCAAAATGCATGAAAGCATAATGGAGCAGTTACGGCAGTCTTCCCATCTACAGGGCGGGAACCTGTCCTATGTTGAACAGCTTTTTGAAACCTACCTGACAGACCCTAATGCCGTTCCGGAAGAGTGGCGCAGCTATTTCGACAAGCTGCCCAGTGTCGAAGGCAAGCACGCCCGAGACGTCAATCATTCCGCAATCCGTGAACAGTTCGAGCACATCTCCCGCAATCAGCGATTCATAGGCAACGGCGGTGTCCCTGCCACCGTGGCATCATCCGCTGACAAAAAACAGATCCGTGTGCTTCAACTCATTAACGCTTTCCGGTTTCGTGGTCATCAGCAAGCGAAACTGGATCCCCTCGGCGTAACAGTCCGTCCCCCGGTAGAAGATCTACAACTCGAATTTCACGAACTGTCAGAAGCGGACCGTGACCTGGAATTTCAGGTCGGTTCACTGAGTCTGGGCCCCGAGACCATGAAGCTCGGCGACATCTATGACGGTTTGACGGCCACCTACTGTGAAAGTATTGGTGCCGAATACATGCACATTGTGGACACCCGCATCAAGCGGTGGTTCCAGCAGCGCATGGAGCCGATTCGTTCCCGGCCTGAATACGAGCCTGAAACCCGCAAACACATTCTTGAGCGTCTGACCGCAGCGGAAGGTCTGGAAAAATACCTCGGGTCCCGTTACCCCGGAGTAAAGCGGTTCGGCCTGGAAGGCGGTGAAAGCCTGATTGTGGCTCTGGATGAACTGATCCAGCGCGCCGGCAGCTACGGCGCCAAAGAAATTGTTCTGGGAATGGCCCACCGTGGCCGGCTCAACGTGTTGGTCAACACCTTGGGTAAAAACCCCAAGGAACTGTTCGACGAATTTGAAGGCCGCCGCCTCAACGACTTCGGTTCCGGAGACGTCAAGTACCACCAGGGCTTCTCGTCGAATGTCATGGCCGGTGGCCATGAAGTGCATCTGGCACTGGCCTTCAACCCCTCCCATCTCGAGATTGTGTCCCCGGTGGTCAAGGGTTCGGTCAGAGCCCGGCAGACCCGCCGCAACGACACCGACGGCTCGGACGTGTTGCCCATCGTGATGCACGGTGACGCCGCGTTTGCCGGCCAGGGCGTGGTCATGGAAACCTTCCAGATGTCCCAGACCCGGGGCTATGGCGTTGGTGGCACGATTCACATCGTGATCAACAACCAGGTGGGCTTTACCACCAGCCGTCAGGAAGATGCCCGCTCGACCGAGTACTGTACCGACATCGCTAAAATGGTGCAGGCCCCCATTCTGCACGTCAACGCCGATGACCCTGAGGCAGTGCTGTTCGCCTCCCAGATGGCGATGGATTACCGCAACGAGTTCAAGGGCGATGTGGTCATCGATCTGGTCTGTTATCGCCGCCGCGGTCATAACGAGGCGGATGAGCCTTCCGCTACCCAGCCGCTCATGTACCACAAAATCCGTCAGCACAAGACCACCCGTGAACTCTACGCGGAGCAGTTGTTGGCGGCCGGTATTATCGGTCAGGACGAAAGCAAGGCCATGGAACTGGAGTACCGGGATGCGCTCGACAAAGGCGAGCACGTGGTCAAGTCGCTGGTGGCCAAGCCAAATACCGAATTGTATGTGAACTGGCACCCGTATCTGGGGCATGAATGGACCGCCAAGTGCAAGTCCAGCGTGCCGCTCAAAACGATCCAGCGGCTGGGCAAACAACTGGCGGATGTGCCGGAAGGTTTTGCCGTGCAGCGCCAGGTGTCCAAGATTATTGACGATCGCAAGAAAATGACCGCCGGTGCCATGCCGATTAACTGGGGTTACGCGGAGGTGATGGCGTACGCGTCCCTGCTGGATGAAGGTCATCCGGTCCGGTTGACCGGGCAGGACGTAGGGCGGGGTACTTTCTCGCACCGTCATGCGGTGCTGCACAACCAGAAAGACGGCTCGACCCACATTGCACTGCAGGAACTGTCCGAAAAGCAGGGCGGTTTCCAGATTTACGATTCCTTGTTGTCTGAAGAAGCGGTGATGGCGTTCGAGTATGGCTACGCCACCACCACGCCCGACGCGCTGATCATCTGGGAAGCGCAGTTTGGTGATTTCGCAAACGGTGCCCAGGTGGTCATTGATCAGTTCCTGACCAGTGGTGAGCACAAGTGGGGCCGGCTGTGCGGATTGACGCTGCTGCTGCCGCACGGCTACGAAGGGCAGGGGCCGGAGCACAGCTCTGCGCGCCTGGAACGCTTCCTCCAGCTGTGCGCGGAGCAGAACATTCAGGTGTGCGTGCCGACGACCCCGGCGCAGGTGTTCCACATGTTGCGGCGTCAGGTCAAGCGCCCGCTGCGCAAGCCTCTTATCGCCATTACGCCGAAGAGCCTGTTGCGCCACAAAGAGGCGGTCTCCAGTCTGGAGGATCTCAGCGAAGGCACCTTCCAGACGATTCTGCCGGAAAAAGAGCCTTCCGATCCCAAAAAGGTCAGCAAGGTGATTCTGTGCAGCGGCAAGGTCTATTATGACCTGCTGGAGAAGAAGAAAGCCGACGAGCGTGACGACGTTGCCATCGTGCGCATCGAACAGCTTTATCCGTTCCCCGGGGACGATCTGGATGAATTGCTGAAGCCGTATACCAAGGTGAAAACGGTGGTTTGGTGTCAGGAAGAGCCGATGAACCAGGGCGCTTGGTATAGCAGCCAGCATCATATGCGCAACGCCGTGCATAACCTCAACCCCAAGTTGTATCTTCAGTACGCGGGTCGCGCGCCGTCAGCAGCGCCTGCGAGTGGCTATATTTCGGTCCACATTGAAGAGCAGAAAAAACTGATTAACGACGCGTTTGAAATCTGACGAGCTACCGAACTAAGGACTTGAGATGTCAACTGAAATAAAAGCCCCCGTTTTCCCTGAGTCGGTTGCAGAGGGCGAGGTCGCAACCTGGCACAAACAGCCCGGAGAGGCCTGCACCCGTGACGAGCTGATTGTCGATATCGAAACCGATAAGGTTGTAATCGAAGTGGTGGCCCCTGCGGATGGTGTGATTGAAGAAATCATCAAAAACGAAGGCGACACCATTGTCAGCGGCGAAGTCATTGGCCGGTTCAAGGCGGGGGCTGCGGCTTCAGCCCCGGCTGAAACGTCTGCAGAAGCTGCCCCTGCGGAAGACGCCGCCGACCAGGACGAGTCCGCGTCCGGCTCCAGCGGTGACGCCATTCTGAGCCCGGCAGCCCGTAAGCTGGCAAACGAGCACAACGTTGACCCGGCGGCCGTCAAAGGCACCGGCAAAGACGGGCGGGTTTCCAAGGAAGACGTACAGCGTCATATCGACGCGGCCAAAACGTCGCAGCCAGCGGCTGCGAAAAGCGCTGCTGCGCCCGAAGTGAGTGTGGCCGCCGGCGAGCGGGTCGAGAAACGTGTCCCGATGACCCGTTTGCGCGCCAGCATCGCCAAGCGTCTGGTGAGTGCCCAGCAAAATGCGGCAATGTTGACCACCTTCAACGAAGTCAACATGAAGCCACTGATGGATCTGCGCAAGCAGTACAAAGACGCTTTCGAAAAGCGCCACGGCGTCAAGCTCGGGTTTATGTCTCTGTTCGTCAAAGCGGCTACCGAAGCCCTGAAGCGCTACCCGATGGTTAACGCGTCCATTGACGGTACCGACATGGTCTACCATGGTTACCAGGACATTGGCGTTGCGGTATCGAGTGATCGTGGTCTGGTGGTTCCGGTTCTGCGCGACACCGACGCCATGGGGCTGGCCGACGTCGAGAAGAAAATCGTCGAATACGGCACCAAAGCCCGGGAAGGCAAGCTCAGCATTGAGGAAATGACCGGCGGTACCTTCACCATCTCTAACGGGGGTGTGTTTGGATCGCTGATGTCGACTCCGATTCTGAACCCGCCGCAGACCGGTATCCTGGGTATGCACAAGATTCAGGAGCGCCCGATGGCGGTCAACGGTGAAGTGGTCATACTGCCCATGATGTACCTGGCGCTGTCCTACGATCATCGCATGATCGATGGTAAAGAAGCGGTGCAGTTCCTGGTAGCCATTAAAGAACTGGTGGAAGACCCGGCACGTATTCTGCTGGACGTCTGAGCCTGTCACACAACGAATCAGAAATAGGATAAGACATGTCTGACAAGTATGACGTTATCGTCATTGGTGCGGGTCCAGGCGGCTACGTAGCGGCGATTAAAGCGGCACAGCTGGGTCTGAAGACCGCCTGTGTTGAAAGCTGGACGACCGACGGTAAGCAGGTTCTGGGTGGAACCTGTCTGAACGTTGGCTGTATCCCGTCCAAGGCGTTGCTGGAAATTTCGCACAAGTACGAAGAAGCGAACCACAGCTTTGCCGACCAGGGCATCGAGGTCGAGAAGCTCGCCATCAACGTCGAAAAAATGATGGCTCGCAAAGACGGCATTGTTAAGCAGTTGACCGGCGGTATCGCCCAGCTGTTCAAAGCCAACGGCGTGACCTCTATCTACGGCCACGGGCGGTTGCTGGCCAACCGTCAGGTTGAAGTGACCGATGCAGACGGTAAAACGGCGACCTACGAAGCCGACCACGTGATTCTCGCCACCGGTTCCAAGCCGATCGAAATCCCGCCGGCACCGCTGCAGGAAGGTTTCATCGTCGATTCTGAAGGGGCGCTGGAGTTCACCGAAGTACCCAAGCGCGTGGGGGTGATCGGGGCCGGAGTCATCGGTCTGGAGCTGGGCAGTGTGTGGGCCCGGCTGGGCGCGGAAGTCACCGTTCTGGAAGCTCTGGATACCTTCCTGCCGGCGGTGGACCAGCAAGTGGCCAAGGATGCGTTGAAGCAGTTCAAAAAGCAGGGCTTGAACATTCAGCTGCAGGCGCGGGTCACCGGCACCAACGTGAAGCGCAACCTGGTCTACGTCAACTATGAGGACGCCAAGGGCGAACAGGAACTCATGGTGGACAAGCTGATCGTCGCCGTGGGTCGTCGCCCCAACACCGATAACCTGCTGGCAGGCGACTCGGGTGTGAACCTGGACGAGCGGGGCTTTATTTTCGTCAACGAAAACTGCCGCACGGACGCCCCCAATGTCTGGGCCATCGGCGACGTGGTGCGTGGCCCGATGCTGGCGCACAAGGCGTCCGAAGAGGGGGTCATGGTTGCCGAGCGGATTGCCGGCCAGAAGCCGCAGGTTAATTACGACTGCATACCCAACGTTATCTACACCGCACCGGAAGTGGCCTGGGTGGGTAAAACCGAAGAGCAGCTGAAAGCCGCGGGCGAGAGCTTCAAGGTAGGCACCTTCCCGTTTGCGGCCAATGGACGGGCCATGGCCGCCAATGCGGCCTCCGGCCTGGTCAAGATCATTGCTGATGAGAAGACCGATCGGGTGCTGGGGTTTCATGTGGTTGGGCCACAGGCGTCCGAAATTGTTGCCCAGGGGGTTATCGCGATGGAATTCGGCTCAACCGCCGAAGATCTGGCGTTGACCTGCTTCGCTCACCCGACTCTGTCGGAGTCGGTGCATGAAGCGGCCCTGGCTGTTAATGACGGTGCGATCCATGTCGCTAACCGCCGGAAAAAGAAGTAGTACCGCAACGATGAAAGCTGGGGGGCGCCAATAAGGCGCCCCCCTTTGCCTTGATTGGGGTGGGCTTTCGTCTTTGCGTATCGAGTGTTGAGGCTATCACCGATGCACTGAGAAGGGCGCGCATTCAGCGGGCTTACATTCCGTCCATGGTTATCCTCCATTAAAAAACGGGACATTGACTATGAATTTGCATGAATATCAAGGCAAGCAGCTGTTCGCTGAATACGGCTTGCCAGTTTCCAAAGGTATCGCCTGTGATACTCCACAGGAAGCCGTCGCGGCCGCTGTCGAGATCGGTGGTGATCGTTGGGTGGTAAAAGCCCAGGTGCACGCAGGTGGCCGTGGTAAGGCCGGTGGGGTCAAACTGGTCAGCAGCAAAGATGAAATTCGTGACTTTGCCGAGAAATGGCTGGGGCAAAACCTGGTCACCTACCAGACCGATGAGAATGGTCAGCCGGTTGCCAAAATTCTGGTTGAAGAACTGACGGATATCGCGCAGGAATTGTACCTGGGCGCCGTGGTTGATCGCAGCAGTCGTCGCATCGTATTCATGGCGTCCACCGAAGGCGGAGTCGAGATTGAGACGGTCGCTGAAGAAACCCCCGAGAAAATCCTGAAAGCGGAAATTGATCCACTGGTGGGTGCGCAGCCGTACCAGGCCCGGGAGCTGGCGTTCAAGCTGGGACTGCAGGGTGATCAGATCAAGCAGTTCACCAAGATCTTTCTGGGTCTGGCGCAACTGTTTGTAGACAAAGACATTGATCTGATTGAAGTTAACCCCTTGGTGATCACGGACGAAGGCAACCTGCACTGTCTGGATGCCAAACTCGCCGTTGATGGCAACGCCCTCTATCGCCAGCCGCAAATCCGTGAAATGCACGACCCTTCCCAGGAAGACAAGCGTGAAGCCGACGCCGCACGCTGGGAGCTGAACTACGTCGCGCTCGACGGCAACATCGGTTGCATGGTTAACGGTGCGGGGCTGGCCATGGGCACCATGGACATCGTCAAGTTGCACGGTGGTGAACCGGCCAACTTCCTCGACGTTGGTGGCGGTGCCACCAAAGAGCGTGTGACCGAAGCCTTCAAGATCATCTTGTCGGACGACGCCGTGCAAGCCGTTCTGGTGAACATTTTTGGCGGCATCGTACGGTGCGACATGATTGCCGAAGGCATCATCGGTGCCGTAAAGGAAGTGGGCGTGGAAGTGCCTGTTGTGGTCCGTCTCGAAGGTAACAACGCTGACCTCGGGGCCAAGGTTCTTGAAGAAAGCGAGCTGAACATCATCGCTGCAACCAGTTTGACGGATGCTGCCCAGCAAGTCGTTAAAGCCGCAGGAGGGAAGTAATGAGCATCCTGATTGATAAAAACACAAAGGTTATCTGCCAGGGGTTTACTGGCGCACAAGGCACGTTTCACTCTGAACAGGCCATTGAATACGGCACCCAGATGGTGGGTGGTGTAAGCCCCGGAAAAGGCGGTACCGAGCACCTGGGATTGCCGGTGTTCAATACCGTTCGTGAAGCGGTTGAAACCACGGGTGCCACCGCCACGGTCATCTACGTGCCCGCTCCCTTCTGTAAGGATGCGATCATTGAAGCGGCCGATGCCGGCATTGAGCTGATTGTCTGCATCACCGAAGGTATTCCGGTCATCGATATGCTGTACGCCAAAGAGTACGTTGATCGCAAAGGCGTGCGTATGATTGGCCCCAACTGCCCCGGAATCATCACCCCGGACGAGTGCAAGATCGGCATCATGCCCGGCCACATCCACAAGCGCGGTAAAGTGGGCATTGTCTCCCGTTCCGGGACCCTGACCTACGAAGCGGTCAAGCAGACCACTGACTTTGGTTTTGGTCAGTCCACCTGTGTCGGTATCGGTGGCGATCCGATCCCGGGCTCCAGCTTCATTGACATTCTGAAGCTGCTGCAAGACGATCCAGAGACTGAAGCCATTGTCATGATCGGTGAAATTGGTGGCAGCGCCGAAGAAGAAGCGGCCGCGTTCATCAAAACCAACGTCACCAAGCCGGTGGTCTCTTACATCGCGGGTGTCACGGCACCGGCCGGTAAGCGCATGGGGCACGCTGGTGCGATCATCGCAGGTGGTAAGGGAACCGCAGACGACAAGTTTGCCGCCCTGGAAGACGCCGGTGTCAAGACCGTGCGCAGCCTGGCCGAAATCGGTAACGCGTTGAAAGAAGTAACTGGCTGGTAAGCCGGACCAGGTCTTTCAATTGACGACAACCCCCGCGTTCGGCGCAAGCCGGATGGCGGGGGTTTTTGTTTTTGCGTTAACGTGTTGGGTAACATCAGTCTATAATGCGCTTCCAACCATATAAAAGGAGTTCATGTTTTGGGTTCTGTAGATTCCCAGCAACGAGTACTATCTGGAATGCGGCCTACCGGGCAATTGCACCTTGGCCACTATCACGGTGTGCTGAAAAACTGGATCAAGCTCCAGCATGAATTCGAATGCTTTTATTTTGTTGCAGACTGGCATGCGCTGACTACGCAATACGAGGATCCCTCCCGGATTGAACAAAGCACCTGGGAGATGGTGATTGACTGGCTGGCGGCGGGGGTCAACCCGGGGTCGTCCACTCTGTTTATCCAGTCGCGGATACCCGAGCACGCCGAGTTGCACCTGCTGTTGTCCATGATTGCGCCCCTGGGGTGGCTGGAACGCGTGCCCAGCTTCAAGGACCATCAGGAAAAGTTGCGGGAGCAGGACCTCGCAACGTACGGATTTCTTGGTTATCCAATGCTGCAGAGTGCGGATATCCTCGCGTACCGCGCCGGCCGAATCCCCATTGGTGCCGACCAGGTGGCACATGTGGAGTTTACCCGTGACCTGGCGCGGAGGTTCAATCATCTCTACGGCAGGGAACCCGGCTTCGAGGAGCAGGCGGAAATCGCCATTGTCAAAATGGGGAAAAAGAACGCCCGCCTGTACCGCTCCCTGAAGAAAAGATATCAGGAAGACGGCGATTTGGAAGCGCTGGACACCGCCCGTGCGTTGCTGAAAGAACAGCAGAACATCTCCATGGGCGATCTGGAGCGGCTCTACGGTTACATCGAGGGGGGAGGCAAGATCATCCTTCCCGAACCCCAGCCCTATCTGGCGGACCAGCCGCGGATGCCGGGGCTGGATGGGCAGAAAATGTCCCGCACCTATGGCAATGTGATCAACCTGCGGGACCAGCCCGACACCGTGTCCCGCAAGATCAAGGTGATGCCGACCGACCCCCAACGAGTGCGGCGGACGGATCCGGGAGAACCGGAAAAATGTCCGGTGTGGGGGTTGCACAAGGTGTATTCCGAGGCACCGACCCTCGACTGGGTGCACACCGGCTGCACCACCGCGGGGATTGGCTGCCTCGACTGTAAAGGCCCGCTGATTGAAGCCATCAATGAAGAGTTGCGGCCGATCCAGGAAAGGGCGGCAGATTACGAAAACAACCCGGACCTGGTTCATTCCATCATTGATGAGGGCTGCGAAGAAGCCCGGGATGCGGCGCGGGAAACCCTGAGCGAAGTCCGCTCCGCCATGGGGCTGAATTACCGTTGATGCGAGTCCGTGAGACATGACCGATCACAGCACCGGCCCCATTGTCGAGGAGGTGGCGGCGTCTGCGGCACCGCTGGATTCGCCCCTGGCCCGGGTGTCGGGTAAGGCCCTTACGGATATTCCCAAGGATCTGTACATCCCGCCCGATGCGCTGGCGGTGTTTCTGGACACCTTCGAGGGCCCCCTGGACCTGCTGCTGTATTTGATCCGCAGGCAAAACATGGACATTCTCGAGGTTGATGTCAGCGACATTACCCGGCAGTACATGGATTATATCGCCACCATGGAGGCCATGCGCTTTGAGCTGGCCGCGGAATATCTGGTGATGGCCGCAACCCTGGCCGAAATCAAATCCCGCATGTTGTTGCCGCGGCAACAGGTGGACGATGAGGAAGAGCTGGATCCCCGGGCGGAGCTGATCCGGCGCCTGCAGCAGTATGAGCGGTTCAAAAAGGCGGCCGAAGATCTGGATGACCTGCCACAGGCCGAGCGGGACTTTTTCACCGGCTCGGCCGCGCTTCCGGCAATGCCCACGCAGCAGGTCCTTCCGGACGTTGACATGGGCGAGCTTTTGCTGGCGTTGCAGGGCGTACTGCGACGCGCCGATCTGTTCACCAGTCATCAGGTTGAGCGGGAAACACTGTCAACCCGTGAGCGGATGTCCGCTATTCTGGCGGCCCTGGCCAATGGCGGTTTCCTCACCTTCGAGAGCCTGTTTACTCCCGAAGAAGGACGGCTGGGTGTGGTGGTGACATTTCTGGCGCTGCTGGAGTTGGTGAAAGAGCAGTTGATCGAAGTGGTGCAGACTGCGATGCTGGAGCCCATTCACATCCGTTCCAGGTCAGAACTGACGGGCATGGAATCATTACGGTTGTAGGGCATGAGCGACAACTTTGAGGAAGTACGGCACTTACAGACTATTTTCGAGGGCGCGCTGCTGGCGGCAGGCCGGCCCCTGTCCATTGATCAGCTGCGGGCCCTGTTTACTGATGACGAGCGGCCCACCCGCCAAAAAACCCTGCGCGCCCTTGCGTCCCTTGAAGCCTCGTGCGCCGGCCGGGGGTTTGAACTGAAACAAGTCGCCAGCGGGTATCGCTTGCAGGTGCGCGAAGAAGTGGCGTTGTGGGTTTCCCGACTGTTCGAGGAGAGACCGGCGAGGTACTCTCGCGCGCTGCTTGAAACCCTGGCGCTGATTGCGTATCGGCAGCCGATCACCCGGGGGGAAATCGAAGACATCAGAGGCGTGTCTGTCAGCAGTAACATCGTGCGCACCTTGCTGGAGCGGGAATGGGTGCGGGTAGTCGGGCACCGGGAGGTCCCGGGCCGGCCGGCGATGTATGCGACCACCCGTCAGTTTCTGGATTATTTCAATCTGAGCAGTCTGGATCAGTTGCCGCCCCTGTCTGAGATCCGCAATCTGGACGATATCGGCCGGGAGATCGAGCGCAAGTTGCAGACGGAAGTTGAATTGGAATTGCCCGCCACCCCAGCGCAGGACGCTGGGCAGTGACAGGCTTTATTGGGTAACGAAAGGACCATATTCATGGCGACAGATCGCCCTAAAAGCAGGCAGGCCGGGCACCGCACTCGTGAGAGTGTGGAAGTGCCCGAGCGCCTGCAGAAAGTATTGTCCCGCGCCGGTGTCGGGTCCCGTCGCGAGGTTGAAAGCTGGATGGCTGCCGGCCGCATCACCGTAAACGGAGAACTGCCGGAACCGGGTTGCAAGGTGATCGTGACCGACCGCATTGAGCTGGACGGCAAACGGCTGGATCTGAGCGCGGCGGGCACGGTGGTGCGCCGGGTGATTGTCTACAACAAGCCCGAAGGTGAAGTGACCACGCGGCGTGATCCGGAAGGCCGGCCCACCGTGTTCGACCGGTTGCCCCGGTTGAAAGATCAGCGCTGGATTTCCATCGGTCGGCTGGATATCAACACCACCGGGCTGATGTTGTTCACCACCGACGGCGAGTTGGCCAACCGTCTGATGCACCCGTCCCATGAGATCGACCGGGAATACGCGGTGCGGGTGTTCGGTGAAGTTGATGAGGCGATGATTCAGCGTTTGCTGGACGGGGTGCTGCTGGAAGACGGCATGGCCCGTTTTTCGGATGTCAGCGCGGCCGGCGGCGAAGGCATCAACCGCTGGTTTCACGTGACCCTGCTGGGTGGGCGTAACCGCGAGGTACGGCGGCTGTGGGAGTCCCAGGGCGTCCGGGTGAGTCGTCTCAAACGGGTGCGCTACGGGCCGGTTTTCCTGCCCAGCCGATTGAGTGTGGGGCGCTGGGAAGAACTCGGTCAAAAAGAAAACGATCTGCTCAGTGGGGTGGTGGGGCTCGCGCCTGTACCGCTGCCGGCCAAAACGCCGGGAGAGCTGGCTGCATTGGAGCGGAAACGCAACAAGCAGCCGGGAACCGCGGCCCGCAAACCGGCGGGAAAGCGCTGGCAGGTCAGCGGCACGCGGCCGGAACCCAAGCGCACCCCCTCCGCCAAAAAGTCAGGCCCGAAAAAGCGTTGAGGTGGCCCGCACCGGGGTTCGGCCCGCCCGCGCAGGTTATCGCAACGGGCCGGCCGGGCTGGCATGGGACACCACACCCGTGCTGGCGGTGACGCCTATGTCGCCGTAGCGGCAGGCGTTACGGACAGGAAAAATAAGCACGCCGATCAGTTGTTCGATGGCCGCCAGCTCTTCGTCCGCGAAGCGGACGCGGCGCTGAATGCTCAGATCACCGTAATGGACGCCTTCCAACGTCAGTCGATATTTGCAGGTGTGTGGGCCGCCAGTGCCGGTCGCGTAGATAAATTCATGGTGGCCAAAATGGTGCTGATAACACAGGCGATCAAAGTGCACCAGCCCGCCAAGTTCTTCGGCAAAGATAGCGAGTTGGGTTTCCAGAGACATGGTGGTCGCCAACCGCCGGCATAATCGGGTAAACACGTCGGAATTCTGCTGCCAGTCACGGGTGGCCTGGCTTAAGGCGGCCAGCGCACGGGTGCGGCTGTGCAGAAGGGTAATCTTGGGCGTGTGTTTGCGTGTCATGTGGCTTCCTCCAAATGTGCAATCATGGGGATGCAGGGGACAGGCCAAGTTTAATTATGTGTTCAATATCAATTGGTTGTGATGTTAAGGTTAACCTGTGGATTAACTTCGCCAAAAAAATGACGGCCCGTGTTAAACTGCGCGCCGCGGGGGAGAGTGCGCAGCAAGCGCAAACCAGTGATCTGAGCGGATAAGCCGACGATGCGTTTGAAATCGATAAAGCTGGCGGGGTTCAAGTCGTTCGTTGATGCGACCACCGTCCTGTTTCCCACGAACCTGACGGCGGTGGTGGGCCCGAACGGGTGTGGCAAATCAAACATAATTGATGCCGTCCGCTGGGTGATGGGGGAAAGCTCTGCCAAGTATTTGCGTGGCGAGTCGATGGCCGACGTCATTTTCAATGGTTCCAGTGCCCGGAAACCCGTGGGTCAGGCGACCATTGAGCTGGTGTTTGATAACACGGACGGTTCGGCGCCGGGGGAGTTTGCCCAATACAACGAAATTTCGGTACGCCGCCGGGTCACGCGGGAGGGGCAGTCGGAATACTTTCTGAATGGTACCAAGTGCCGGCGCCGGGACATTACCGATCTGTTTCTGGGGACCGGCCTGGGGCCCAGAAGCTACGCGATTATCGAACAGGGCATGATCTCCCGGCTGATCGAAGCGAAACCGGAAGAGTTGCGCGTCTATATTGAAGAAGCCGCAGGCATTTCCAAATACAAGGAGCGCCGCAGGGAAACCGAAAACCGGATTCGCCGCACCCAGGAAAACCTTGAGCGTCTGACCGATCTGCGGGAAGAACTGGGCCGTCAGTTGCAGCATCTGCAGCGGCAGGCGCAGTCGGCCGAAAGGTACAAGGCGCTGAAACAGGAAGAACGGCAAAAAAGGCCGAACTTACCGTGCTGCGCTGGCAGGCGCTGGATCAGGAACTGCACGGGCGGCGGAGCACCATCCGCCAGACAGAGCTGGAACTCGAAAAACTGCTCACCGAGCGGGTCGGTCTGGAAACCTCCCTGGAAAGCCTGCGGCAAAGTCACTACGAACGCACCGAGCATTTTAATCGGGCGCAGGCCCGCTATTACGAAGCCGGTTCAGACATCGCCAGGTTGGAGCAAAGTCTGCAACATCAGCGGGAACGCAGCCGGCAATCCGCCGCGGAGCTGGATCAGGCCCTGGCAAGTCAGCGTGAGACCGGCCGCGAACTTGAGCAGGACGCCCGGAAACTGGCGGATATAGAGCAGGAGATCGGTGTGCTGGAGCCCGAACAGCAGGCTCTGTGCGATCACGCCGAAACCTCTGCGCTAGCCCTGCAGGAGGCCGAGACCGCCATGGGGGATTGGCAACAGGGCTGGGAAATGTTCAATACCCGCTCCGCAGACAGCCGTCGCCAGGCAGAACTGGCGCAATCGCGGATACGGGCCCTGGAAGACGCCATTGATCAACTGCTAACCCGCGAGGCACGCCTGCAAGAGGAGCAGCACCTGCTGGCAGACCAAAGTGCCGGCGACGAGCTGGAGGCGCTGGTCGAACAGGAAAGTATCTGTGAGTTGCAATGCGAGGAGGCCGGTGAGCGTATCGAGGCGGCCACCGAGCGTTTGCAGGAAGCCCGGGAACAGCGTCGCGTGCTGGAGCAGACCCTGTCAGAGTGCCGGCAGGCCGCCCAAACCCTGCAAGCGACCCTGAGCTCGCAGCAGGCCTTACTCGACGAACAGATCGGTGCCCAGGATGACGGCTTGCAGCAGTGGCTCGCCCGGCATGAGCTGGGGCAACAGCCACGCATCGGTCAACAGCTGGAGATCGACCCGGACTGGGCGTTTGCGGTTGAGCAGGTGCTTGGGCGCTTTACCCAGGGGGTGAGCGTGGCCAGCCTGGCGGCGGTAAGCGAAGCGGTGGCCGAAGCCCCCAAGGGGGTCATCGTGGTGCAGAATCCGGAGGCGGAATCCGGGAGCGGTGCTCCGGCTGGCCCGGGTAGCCTGCTGAGTAAGATCCGCAACGCCGGCGGCGTAACCGATTACCTGACCGGTATTGCGACGGCAGAACATCTGGCCGATGCCCTGGCGCACCGCCATGCGCTGGGCGTGGGCCAAAGTGTCATCACCAGAGAAGGTGTCTGGCTGTCCCGCGACTGGATCAGAATGCCCGAGTCGGATGCGGGGCACATAGGTATCAATGAGCGTCAGCGCAGAATCGACGCCCTGACACGGGATTATGAAGTGGCGGCTGCCCGGCTGGAGGCAACGGAGCAGGCGTTCGAACAACTTCAGGAGCAGTTGGCCACCGCAGAAGCGGATCGGGATCAGGCCCAGCAAACCGCTAACGCCTTTGACCGGGAGTTGGGTGAGGTGCGCTCCAGGCTGAGTGGGGTGCAGGCGCGGGCAGAGCAGATCCGGGTGCGTGTGCAGCGCATTCATGAGGATCTGGAAGACGTCCGGGGCCAGCGGGACGAACACCAGCACCAGTTGCAGGATGAGCGCGAGGCGTGGCAGGAAGCCTTGCTGGCGACCGAAGGCGACGAGGACGAGAGAACGCGCTTGCAGGCACAGCGAGACACCCTGCAGGCATCCCTCGATCAGCTGCGCCAGCAGTCACGGCACGACCAGGACCGGGCCCATCAGTTGCAACTGCAATTGCAACGACTTCACAGTCAGCGGGAAGGCCTGCGACAAACCATCGACCGGGTAAGCATTCAACAAGAGCGCCTGCAGGAGCGGATCGAAGTGTTGCGGGAGGCCCGGGAATCAGCCGAGGAGCCGATTGAAGACCTGAGCATGCAGCTGGAGGGCTTGCTGGAGACGCGGCTGCTGGAAGAAGACAAACTGGCGGCCGCGCGGGAAGCTCTTGAAAACATCGATCAGCAAGTGCGCGACAGGGAACAGGGGCGCAGCGGCATTGAGCACCGGGTGCAGACAGTGCGTGCCAATCTGGAAACCCAAAAGCTTGAGTCTCAGGCTCTGGAAATACGTGCCGGGAATCAGCTGGAGCAGCTGGGCGAGCTGGATGTGCAGCTGAAAGATGTGCTCGCGCAAATGCCCGCCGAGGCCAGCGAAAGCGTGTGGGCCGAAGAGCTCAATACCATCGCGAACCGGATCCAGCGCCTGGGGGCCATCAATCTGGCAGCCATCGAAGAGTTTGAAGTCCAGAACGAGCGCAAGACCTATCTGGATGAGCAGCATGCCGAACTGGAGGAGGCCCTGGAAACACTGGATGCCGCGATTCGCAAGATAGACCGGGAGACACGGCAACGATTCAAGGAAACATTCGACCAGGTTAATGGCGGATTACAGGCGTTGTTCCCGAAGGTGTTCGGAGGCGGCAACGCGTATCTGGAACTGACCGGAGACGATTTGCTGGAAACCGGGGTGGCCATCATGGCCCGGCCACCCGGCAAGAAGAACAGCACCATTCATTTGTTGTCGGGGGGCGAAAAAGCCCTGACCGCCATCGCGTTGGTGTTTTCCATATTCCAGCTCAATCCGGCACCATTTTGTATGCTGGACGAAGTCGATGCGCCATTGGATGACGCTAATGTGGCCCGGTACGCTAAAATGGTGAAGGAGATGTCGGGCCAGGTGCAGTTCATCTATATCAGCCACAACAAAATTGCGATGGAAATGGCGGACCAGTTGATTGGCGTCACCATGCACGAACCCGGTTGTTCGCGTCTGGTGTCAGTAGACGTTGAAACCGCGGCCGCGCTGGCTGAAGTGTGAATGTACGGCGGTGGGCAAAAATGACAAAATGGCCATCTGGCGACGCGCGCGTTGTATTCAGAGCGCGCTTTTTTTAGAGTGATTACGACTAGCGACATGTACACAGGACCGCATCATTATGTCTCTTAGGGAATGGTTAATTGCCATAGGTACCCTGATAATCCTCGTCATTGTTATTGACGGGATTCGTCGGATGAGGCGAGCCCGCAAGGAGTCCATGGCGATTTCATCGGGCATGGGAGTCAACGAGTTGGACGAATCCCCGTTGGACGAACACTACAACCCCGAGCTACCGAACGGAGGGGCCCGTCCCATCTCCAGAGAGGCCCTGGAGGATCGCGGCTACGTCCGTAAGGCCCGCCGCACCGGGCTGGGCCGAACGCCACAAAAACCAACCCGGCCGGTGATCGACACGCCCCCGCGCACTGAGGAGCCGGACTGGTCCGAGGACGACGTGGTGGTGGACGAGGGTGAACCAGGACTGGGGGATGCGTTCGAGGAGCCGCACGGGTACGAAGAGCTCCACGAAAGTGCTGAAGATCCGGGCACCCTGTCGGCCTGGGACGACCAGCCGGACCCGCACGGCGCAGGGTCCGGGGAAGACAGCGCTGACACCTTTTCGGCCACCGAGCCGACGCTCGCCGGCGTGGCCGAGAACACCGCCAGTCGAGGGGAAACGGTGCGGGATGCTTCGCAGCCATTACCGGGTGCCAACCGGCCACCCGCCCAGGAAGTGGTGGTCATTAATGTGCTGGCGGCCAATGATCCGGCGTTCAAGGGGCAGACCCTGAAGGAGCTGTTCGAAGCCTGTGGTCTGGAATACGGTGATATGGACATTTATCACCGTCATGAGCAGCCCGACACCAACAGCCCGGTGCAGTTCAGTGTGGCCAATATGGTTGAGCCCGGCACCTTCCGCCCGCAGGATCTGGCGGAGATGAACACCCCGGGAATCAGTTTTTTCATGAGTCTGCCCGGACCGACCAATTCGATGCAGGCGTTTGATTTTATGTTGGAAACCGCGCAGTGCGTGGTCCGGAATCTGGGCGGAGAGTTGAAAGACGAACACCGCAGTGTGATGACCCCTCAGACCATCGAACACTGCCGCCAGAGGATTCGGGAGTATGAGCGCAAAAAACGCTCATCCCGCGCCTGAGCCAGCCGCCCCCTAGCCGTTTAACACCATTGATGCCTGGCTGTAGCCGGGCATTTTTGTATCAGATCAGGATACCGCCCCCATGTCAGACAAGCGTTCATCAGCGGAGCAGCGTATGGCTGCATTGCGTGAGGAAATTGAAGATCACAACCACCGCTACTACGTGCTGGACGATCCGCAAGTGCCCGATGCCGAATACGACCGGCTGTTTCGGGAGTTGCAGGTGCTTGAGCGGGAGTACCCCGAGTTGGTGGCCGCCAGCTCGCCAACACAGCGGGTCGGCGCGGCCGCGGACACCAGCTTTGCGGAAGTGGTGCATCGCATCCCCATGCTGTCTCTGGACAATGCCTTCAACGAAGACGAGCTGCGGGACTTTGACCGCCGGGTGCGGGAACGACTGGCCACCGAAGAACCGGTCTGCTATGTGTGCGAACCGAAACTGGATGGGCTGGCGGTAAGCCTGCACTACGAAGCCGGCGTACTGGTGCGGGCCGCTACCCGCGGCGACGGTTTCGCCGGGGAAGACATCACCGCAAACATCCGCACGATCCGGTCGGTGCCCTTGACCCTGCGGGGTGCCCAGGTGCCCGCCATGGTGGAGGTGAGGGGGGAAGTGTACATGCCCAAGGCGGGCTTTGAAGGTCTGAACAAAACCCTGGCCGAGCGCGGTGAAAAGACCTTCGTGAACCCGCGCAATGCCGCCGCGGGCAGCCTGCGCCAGAAAAAATCCACCGTTACCGCCAAACGGCCGTTGGAAATGTGTGCCTACAGCGTGGCGGTTGAGGACGAAAGTGTCTTGCCCAATACCCATGCGGGGTGCCTTGAACAGGTGCATTCCTGGGGGTTTCGCATCAACCCGGAAATGCGATTGGCCCACGGTGTCGAAGAATGCTGGCAGGCTTATGAGGCCTTGCTGAACAAGCGCGCGGAACTGCCCTACGAGATCGACGGGATTGTGTTCAAGGTAAACGATCTTGGTCAGCAGCGGCGCTTGGGGTTTGTATCACGGGCACCGCGCTGGGCGGTCGCCCAGAAATTCCCGGCAGAAGAAATGCTGACCATTGTCGAAGACGTTGAGTTTCAGGTGGGCCGGACCGGCGCGGTCACCCCGGTGGCGCGTCTCCAGCCGGTGTTTGTCGGCGGGGTGACCGTCAGTAATGCCACCCTGCACAATATGGACGAAATCGAGCGACTGGGGCTTAAAATCGGTGACACGGTGTTCATCCGCCGGGCCGGTGATGTGATTCCCCAGGTGGTCAAGGTGGTCGACAGCAAGCGTCCGGCGGATGCCCGTGAGGTGGTGCGCCCTGCCCATTGCCCGGCGTGTGGCTCGGACATAGTGCAGATTGAAGGGGAAGTGGTGGCCCGGTGCTCCGGGGGGTTGTTTTGTCCGGCGCAGCGCAAAGAAGCCATCCGTCATTACGCCTCGCGCAAGGCGCTGGATATCGAGGGGCTGGGCGATAAATGGATCGACATTCTGGTTGAGCAGAATCTGGTGAAGACGGTCGCGGACCTCTACCGGTTGACGGCCGCTGACCTGATGAAACTGGAGCGCATGGGGGAAAAATCGGCCGCCAATCTGGTGGCTGCCATTGCCGCCTCAGCGCACCCCCAACTGTGGCGCTTTATATATGCCCTGGGCATTCGCGAAGTCGGCGAGGCGACAGCGAAATCTCTGGCGCGCCACTTTGGCACCCTGGAGGCGCTGATGGCCGCCGACGAAGAAGCACTGCAACAAGTAGCCGATGTGGGGCCCATTGTGGCAGGTCACATCCAGAGCTTTTTTCAGCAACCCCACAACCAGGAAACCCTGAACGATCTGAAAGCTTGCGGGGTGGTCTGGCAGACCGAAACCGTCACTGAACAGGCGAGTGCGCTGGCCGGGCAAACCTGGGTACTGACCGGTACCCTGCAATCCATGACCCGGGATGAAGCCAAGGCCAGGTTGGAGTCGCTGGGCGCCAAGGTGGCGGGCAGCGTGTCGAAGAAAACAGCCTGCGTAGTGGCGGGGGAAGCGGCGGGCTCGAAGCTGACCCGCGCGGAAAGTCTGGGTGTGCCGGTATTGAATGAGCAGGGGTTGACGGAGTTGCTGCACCAGCATGGCGTCACTGAGTGACTGCCGGGTGCGGTAGCCGCACTCCGTCAACGACGGCACCCGTGGTTAAACGCTGAAGCGCGAGACCTGGGTTTTCAGGGTGTCTCCCAGCCGGGCCAGCTCGTTGCTGGCACCGGCGACCTGATCTGCACTGACCGCCGACTGGTCACTGATGTCTCGGATATGAGTGACGTTCAGGTTGATCTCTTCCGCTACCGAAGACTGTTGCTCGGCGGCGGTGGCGATCTGGCTGTTGAACTGGCGGATCGAGTCAACGGCCTGGGCAATCTGCTGAATGGTTTCGCCGGTGGTGCGGGCGCTGTCGAGCGTCTTACCCGCCAGTTGGTTGCCGGATTCCATCGCCGTCACCGACCTTTCCGCACTGGACACCAGGTTGGTGATCAGGGTCTCGATTTCGCTGGCGGAGGTCTGGGTCCGCTGGGCCAGCGACCTGACTTCATCGGCGACCACTGCAAATCCGCGGCCTTGTTCACCGGCGCGGGCGGCTTCGATCGCGGCGTTGAGGGCGAGCAGGTTGGTCTGCTCGGCGACCGACTTGATCACATCCAGCACAGAGCCGATGTTTTGAGTGTCGGCCTGCAGGTCATGCAATTGCTGCATCACGTTTTCCACCAGACCGTTCAGTTCGCTGACGTAAGACAGGGTCTCGCCAACCACGGCTTCCCCCTGGGTGGTTGTCTCGCTGGCCTCGGCTGCGGCACTGAACGCCTCCTCGGCGCTCTTGGCCACATCGTTGACGGTGGCCACCATCTCGTTCATGGCAGTGGCGACCTGGTCGGTCTGGTCACGTTGCTGAGACATATCCTGGCTGGTTCTCGCGGTAATTTCGGACAGTTCGCCCGTCGAGGTGGCCATGTCTTCCGAGCCGTTGTTGATGTCTTTTACCAGCGACCGCAGGTTGGTGACCATGCTGCCCAGTGCATTGAGCAGCCGGCCAAGCTCATCCCCACGCTCCGAGTGCACGTCGTCCCGCAGATCTCCGGAGGCTACGTTGGTGGCAACGTTTACCGCTTCCCGCAGCGGCATCAGGATGGTGCGCGCCAGACTCCAGGCCAGCAGAACACCGGCAAGCAGAGCTATGGCAATGGCGACGCCAATCATCACCATTGCGTTGCGGTGGTCGCGCTCCATATTGTCGAGCTGAATGCCCTGCAGGGTTTCAGCAGCCTCGACAATCTGACGGGCGGTCTGCACCAGACGCTCTTCCAGCGCGGCCAGTTCAGCGGCCCTGCTGACTGCGGCGTCAAACGTACTCATGTAAGCGTTGAACAGCGTAATGACTTCCTCCTTGGCGACATCGTGGGCAAAAGACGCCTCGATGGAGTCGATCGCTTGCTCCCCCTCTTGCTTGAACTCTGCAATGGCGGCTCTGTCGTTCTGGATCAGAAAACTACGCTCGTGGTTGCGCATGTTCCGGATCGCCCGGGCCGCCATATAAAGCTGCGCTTCGGTGTTCAGGCGGCTGACCGTCAGGCTGGCATCCTGCTCGAGTTGTTCCACCACCTCGTTGCGGGCGTGGCGGCTGTCCGCCAGAGATTGCAGCAAAGCGTTATACTGGCTGGCGCCATCCTCCACAGTGGACAGCAGGGCCAGGTCGCTGGCTACCTGGAGGTGGTTGTGGAGGTCTTTGGCAATGGCGCTGGCAGCGTCGCTGGATTGGGTGGCCCGCGCGAGTTCCTCCTCGTCGCCCCTGAGCATGAAGTTTTTTTCGTGAATGCGTGCACTGGTCAGTGCGTTACTCATGGCGTCGGCCTGAACAACAATAAAGGTTCGTTGACTGAAATTGTTCAACTGGATGATACCCACTACCCCTACCAGAGCGGCGAGGACAATCAGCAGACTGAAGCCGATGACCAGCTTGCGTCCAATAGAGATCGAAGAGAGGTAGCGTGATAATGCCATGATGACAATTAACTCCAATATTTTAGTAAGTTAGAATGGGTTTTTGACTCAATGTATGTCTTTCAGGGGCAATAATCGTGCCGCGATTCAAGGGCGGCCAATCCACCTTTTCCGGCATAAGAACAGGGCGACCGGGGTGAATATGGCACACCGGCTTCCTGCCGGCCAGCCACTTTGTGTCTGTTGGTGTTATTTAACATGTTGTAGTGTAAAGATTTATACGGGTGCTAGGCGTTGCCTTCCCGGCGGCCGGCCTCTGCATACAGTTGCAGGTAATCGCTGGCGGTTACTATGCCGACGGGCAGGGCGGCCTGATCGAGGATCAGGGCGGCTCGCAGTTGGTGGGCGAGCATCAGGCGTGCCAGGTCGTGGGCGTCGGTCTCGGGGGATGCACTCAGAAACGCTGGCAGCTCAATTTCGTTGAACACTTGCAATGCGGCCCTGGCCTGCCGCTGGTAGAGCCAGCGCAGGATCCAGTCCGCGCTGATCAGACCGGCAATGTCGTTCCGGTCGGTCAGCAGCAGATGGTGGATGCTGTTCCGGGCCATTGTGGTCAGTGCGTCCGCCATGGTCGCTCTGGCGGACAGGGTGACCAGTTTGGGGGTGGCCAGGTCCGCCACCGGCAAGTAGGGTCTGTGTTCTTCCGGCTCGACTCGCACTACCCCGCCGTAGCCGGCAACCGCACGTTGAGCGCGATGCCGGGCATTCTGGCCAGCATCCGTCGCCTGATTGTTCTTCGGGTCAGAGGCTTGTGCTGGGGTACCGGCTGTCACCGACGCCACCGGTCGGTGATTGGCGGCCACCACCTGAATCCCCCGGGGTCTGCCGGGTTCGCTCACAAATATCGCCATGGCCCCTCCAAAGTGATGCTGGCACGCGGGTTCGAGAAATGCTTACCAAGGTTATCGGCAGGGATGCTCAGGAGTTTAGCCGGTCGCAAGGCGGCAGCGTTCCGGTCTCACCCGGGACCGTAATTCCGACGGCAGCGCCTCCGGCTGGTCGCTCAGGCAGTCGGCCAACCACTCTGCCAGCAACGGCGCCAGCGTCAATCCTTTGCTGCCCAGACCGGTGAACACCGTGATACCCATGGCGTTACCCCGGGTGTCCGTCAGTTCACCGGCGATGGGCTGATAATCATGGGTGGCGCAGCGGAAGCCCACCCGACCGGTCAGATCTTCCAGGGCTGGCCGCTCCTGCTGCCAGAGGTCGGCAATCATCCCCTCCAGTTCGGTCAGGTTCTCGGTGTGGCTGTGGTTGGTCACCGCCGGGGTGGTGTCTTTGAGGTCGAAGGTTGCGCCGGCCAGGCAAAAGCCATCGCTGGCGGGATTCAGGTAACGCTGTCCGCAGATTACCGCCCGTGGTGGTTTGAGTTGCGCGCTGCTGAACTGGGTGATCTGCCCGCGGATCGCTTTCATTCGGTAGCCCGGTTCGGGCAGCAGCGCTGGGGTTTCGTGACCGCCGCACAACACCACGTGATCGCTGTCCAGAGTGGGGTGGTCGGTGATCACCTGCCAGCGGCCATCCTGTCGCGATAATCTTGAGACCCGGTGCCCCCACACGGTGGTTATATTCGGGTGTTTCAACAAGTGGCGGCACAGTTCCGCCGGTTTCAGCCAGCCACTGGCCGGGAACCAGAGGCCGCCGCAGGCAAGCTCTGTACCGGTCAGGGCCCGGGCTTGCGTGGCACTGACGGCGTGTACAACTTCCGGTGGATAGACGTTGTTTTCCAGAAAGCGGACCTGGCGACGCTGTTCTTTGTCATCGTAGGCCAGCTGCAGCACCCCGGTGGGAAACCAGAGTTGGCGGGCCAGCGGCCGGTAAAACGCCTGACTGAACAGCAAGGAACTGAGGGCCAAAGCGGTTTCGGTGCTGTAATTAACCCCCAGTTTCACATACAGCGCCCCCTGGCTGTTGCCGGACGCCCCCTGGCCCGGACCCTCCTTCGCGTCCATCACGGTTACCTTCTTACCGCGCCGTGCCAGGTTGTTTGCCAGCAGACAACCGGCGATACCCGCGCCAATGACCGTGACCGATGAGGGGGCGCCACTGGCCCGCAGCGGGGATGGGGGGGTCGTGGGGGGGCTCGGCGGGCTCAAAGCGACCGGCAAGCATGTTGCGTTTGAAGCCGTACCCCGGGGGCTTGCGCATGCTGAATCCGGCAGCCTGCAATCCGCGACGCACCCGCCCCACGGCGGTAAAGGTAGCCAGCGTGGTGCCGGGTTTGCTGTGGCGCGCCACCGCATCCACCACCTCGTCCACCCAGAGCTGTGGGTTCACCGCCGGAGCGAAGCCGTCGAGAAACCAGGCGTCGGCGGTGAATCTCATGGTGTGCCAGCCTTCCACCGCGTCACCAAAGAAAAGACTGAGCCGCACCTGGCCGTCATCCAGCAAGCGGCGATGCAGGCCGCGGGTCAGGGGTGGGTATTGCTCGTGCAGCGCCGCGGCTAATTCCGACAATTCGGGCCAGAGTTGATGGCTTTTCGCCAAATCCTCGACGGTCAGGGGGTAGCGTTCCACCGAAACAAAATGCAACACGGCGCCCGCAGGGGGGGCGCACCGACGCCACAGTTGCCACACCGCCAGAAAGCTCAGGCCGGTGCCAAACCCTGATTCGGCCACCACAAACGACTCGCCCGCTTGCAGCCGGCGAAACCGTGCTTCCAGTTGATTGTGTTGCAGAAAAACATAGCGGGTTTCTTCCAGGCCGTCGTTACGGCTGAAATAGACATCACCAAATTGCTCGGATTCCGGCTGGCCGTCCCGCCATCGAACCCGGGCGGATTCGATGGCGGGCGCTGGCAGGGGAGGCTGAATCTGCATCACTCGGCCTGTTCGGCAGCCCGGGTGATGCGGGTGATGTAAACCGTGTTGACGGGGACGTCGCGCATGCCTTTACGGTAACCGGTTTGTTGGCTGGCGATGGCGTCGGCGACCCCCAGGCCCTCGGTAATGCGGCCGAACACCGCGTAGCCTGCCCCCCGAACCCCGGCGTTCAGAAATTCGTTATCCACCAGGTTGATGAAAAACTGGCTGGTGGCGGAGTCGGGGTTACTGGTGCGGGCCATGGCAATGGTGCCGCGCAGGTTCTTGTAGGTCGGACGGGCTTCGTTTTGGATGGCGGCCCGGGTGGCTTTGCGGCGAAGCTGGTCATCAAAGCCGCCCCCTTGAATCATAAAGCCGGGAATCACCCGATGAAAAATCGTACCGTCGTAAAACCCGCTGTCCACGTAGGCGAGAAAATTCTTGACCGTGACCGGAGCAACGTCGGGGCGCAGGGTCAGTTCCATATCGCCCTCGGTGGTGCTGATGATGACCCTGGGTAAAGCTTGTGCCGGGCTTTCCGCGCCATCATTTACCTCAGCATGGGCTGTTGGCATGGCGAGCAGGGCGGAGAATAACAGGATGAACCGAATCACGGCGGGGATTGGGGGGGTGGTTTTTGTCGATGGTACGCTGTTCACTGATCTGCGCCTCTGTGTCGGTCAGGAATCCGGATTGCAAGGTTTTGATGGGAGCGGAGTTTAGCAGATTTATCGTCGGGTTGGGCGTGCTGGAGGGTATAAAAAACCCCGCTGGCGGCGGGGTTTTGGGGAAACTTGCGGGTCAGGCGCTGGCCAGGATGGTGCGCTGATTGACGGACGTTTGCTCGCCGCTCGCGCCGTACAGCTTCTGCTGACCGGTGGCACCGCGAAAGATGTCGCTGAGCCGATGCAGGCGTTTTTGCAGATGGCTGACAATCCGGCTGTTGATGCTGTTCATCGCCTGACATTCGTCCAGCGCGAGCTGTGCGGTCGCCCACAGGTCATGCAGCTCGGTGAGCCCCGCGCTGCGGATAAACCGGGAGGGACTGCCGCTCTCCGGACGGTAGCCCATCTTGACCAGAATATGGATCTTTTGTTTTGCGCGTTCGCGCACCTGTTCCAGCAAGGTGTTTTTCTGCTGGGTCAGGGGTGCGATGGCCTTGACGTCGGACGCGGTCAGGCTGTCTTTTTCCGCTTTCAACAGCGCCGCCAGCTCATGGAGCTGGCGGATGTCTTCCCGTAAAAGAACTTCAAGCTCGTCGGTAATCGCCATAATTTACTCACCCAAAAATGCTTTCATCCATATCAAGCATTTTCTGGGCCAGTTTTTCCGCATCCACTTTGTAAGAGCCGTCGGCAAGGGCTGCCTTGATCTGCTCAACGCGGCTGTCATCGACTTCCGGCACCTGGTCGAGCTGCTGCTTGAGCTGCTGCATGCTGCTAAGGCTCACTTTGTCGCCTTGCGGGGCCGCAACCCGGGGGGCTGCCGGGTCGGGCGAAGCCGGCAGGGGCGGGGTTACCGGCTGATCAGCCGCGGTTCTCCGGGTGTTGACCTGGCCGGAGCCAATTCCATTTAGGTCGATTGACATAGCGATACCTGTGTTCTGTTGCTGCCGTGGGTTTGGCGAATCTTGGTGTATGACCGTCTATCGGCCGCCGTTCTGAAACCTTTAGACAAATTTTACGGTTATCTGTCAGGAATTTCGGCGGCAAGGGTTGGCCGGCCGGTGGCCTGGCTCTGCCGTGAGGGCATGGCCTTGCCGCTCACATGGAAACCTCAACCATGCCCGGTGCCGTCACCCGGGCTTTCACCTGGCGTGATGACGACAGGTTTTCCACCAGAACCTGTTCGCCAATGCGGCCATTGGCGAGCGCTTTGCCCCGGGAGCTTACCGAAAAACCGCCGGATTGTGCGGTAATCATAACATGGTCTCCCCGCTGGACGGCATCCGGTGCGCTGACCAGATCCGCAGTAAACACGGTGCCAGCGCGCACCGAGCGGCGCAGTTCCATGCCCGTCAACGTGGCCGGGTCGGTGATGGGTTCCCGCCTTGAGGCATTCAATTGGGCGGTCCTGGGCTCGAACGCATCGGCGCTGATGCGGTCGCCCCGGGCGAGCAGTCGGGATGCCACCAGCACATCTCCGTAAATGGACACCGTGGTGGGTAGAAATATCCGCCACGGCTGCTGTCCTGTGCAGCGCACCTGCAGTGATGGATTGGGGGTTTTCCAGGGGTCGGTATTGAAGCCCACGGACAGCTCCTTTTCACAGGACCGCAGCGACAAGCGCGCATCGACATGACTGAGGGCGTATTCCACCCGGTGGCCCCGGGCTTGCTGGGTGGCCGCAAATCCACCAAGAAAACGGCTCGCCGCAGCCTCGATCTGTTCGGGTGCGGCCGTTTTCGCCGGGGCGGCGGCTGCGGTGGTCACCGCAAGCATACCAATGAGGAAAACCATGATTGCGCGCATAACTGTGTGGGTGTCCTGTGCTCCGGGCGCGGACGTACGCGCGGCGGTAGCGATAATTCTAAATGTTCCGGATAATCGGCCGTTAAGGCGTATAACCGCTGAAGCCATGAACCGTCAGTAATCTGTCATCATGGTGAATGCAGCAAGAAACGTGCCCGGGATGAGATGCCTGAGCGAGCAGGAGAGTTTTAATGGCAGGGGTACTGCATAACGTCAATCAGCGCACACAATTGGTCGGGCAAAACCGGCTGGAGTTGTTAATGTTTCGCCTGCGGGGCCGGCAGGTCTATGGCATCAACGTGTTCAAGGTGAAAGAAATACTGCCTTGCCCGAAACTGTACTCCTTGCCCAAGAGTCAGCCGGTTATTCGCGGCGTGGCGCACATTCGCGGTGAAACCATACCGATTATCGATTTGGGCCAGGCCATCGGGTTCCCGGCAATACCTGAAGAGAAGCTGGCGTCGAGTTTTGTCATTATCACCGAATACAACCGCCATACGCAGGGGTTTCTGGTCGCCAGCGTGGATCGCATTGTCAACATGAACTGGGAAGAAATTCTGCCGCCCCCCAAAGGCGCTGGCAGAGATGTTTATCTGACTGCGGTCACCAACATTGACGATAACCTTGTAGAAATCATCGACGTGGAAAAGGTACTGGCAGAAGTTTCACCGAGATGTGAAGACGTCACCGAGGCGGTGTTGAGCAAGGCTGAGGTCGGCCGCACCCAGACGTTACCTATTCTGGTGGTGGACGACTCGGTGGTTGCCCGTCGGCAGATCGAGCGTTGTATGGCAGCGGTTGGGCTGGAGGTTGTTGTCAAAAATGACGGTCAGCAGGCGCTGGATTACCTGCAGGAGCTGACTGCGGATGGCTCCAGCGCGCGGGACCATTTAGCCATGATGATTTCAGATGTGGAGATGCCGGAGATGGACGGTTATACTCTCGTCACCCAGTGCAAGGCAGACCCGAAATTGAGCGATTTGTTTGTCATGCTGCACACGTCCCTGAGCGGTGTTTTTAACCGTGCATTGATCGAGAAAGTGGGTGCAGACGACTTTATGGTCAAGTTCTCCGCAGATGAGCTGGTGGAGCGTGTCATGACGGTCATGGATCAGCACAACCAGGTCTGAAACAAACGAATTAATGAAGTCAGAAATCACCCCGCAGGATTACGA
Source organism: Marinobacter sp. X15-166B (assembly GCF_001752365.1). GTDB lineage: Bacteria > Pseudomonadota > Gammaproteobacteria > Pseudomonadales > Oleiphilaceae > Marinobacter. The sequence goes on from NZ_MEIY01000001.1 coordinate 2,960,205, forward strand.
AGCCTTCCAGGCTTTCCTTCAGGACGCCTGTGGCATCCTGCTGGGAAGCAATAAGCAATATCTGGTCAGGAGTCGCCTGCGCAGGATTCTCGAAGAATATCGTCTGGACTCACTCGGCGGCTTGTTGCGCAGTCTCAACCGCCCGGGCAGCGGGCCATTGCGTGAGCGGGTGATCGACGCCATGACCACCAACGAAACCCTGTGGTTCCGGGACGACCATCCGTTTCGGATATTGTCCGAGAAATTGCTCCCCGAATTTGCCGCCCGCAATAACCCCATGAACCCTCTGCGGATCTGGTCCGCGGCCTGTTCGACCGGGCAAGAACCCTACTCCATTGCGATGGCGGTGGAGGAGTACCGGCGGCTGCGACTGGGTCAGCTCCGGGATGTACGTATCACCGCCACGGATATTTCCAGAAGTGTGTTGGCGATAGCCCGCCGCGGCGAGTACGACATGATTGCCATCAGCCGGGGGCTTGCCCCCGAACGCCAGCAAGCTTTTTTTATACCGTCCGCCAGCGGCAGCTGGCAGATCAGCGCCAACATCAAGCGGATGGTTGAATTCAGGGAGCTGAATCTGCTGGATGGATTCGCGTTCGGGAAGCTGGACGTGGTGTTCTGCCGGAACGTGCTGATCTATTTTTCGGCGGCGCTCAAAAAAGACATCCTGACCCGCATTCACGCCACCCTGAACCCGGGGGGCTATCTGGTGCTCGGAGCGTCAGAATCGCTGAACGGATTGCCCGAGCTGTACGAGATGGTGCAGTGCCATCCCGGCATCATCTATCGGAAACGGTGAAACCGGACGTCTGCGCTTTGGCAGCAGACCGCCTCAGTGAGGTTTTCTCCACACCAGCAGCCGGTTGTTCGCTGGCATTTCATGATCCTGCTCCAGCATCAGTCCTGCGTTGGCAGCCAGGACCTCCAGATCCTCCAGATTGCGTATGCCCATGTGAGCGGCCTGGCTTTTGAGATGCTGGTCAAACTGTTGGTTGCTGGCGCTGGTGTAGCGGCCGTTGTAATTGAAGGGGCCGTACAGGCAGAAAGCACCCCCCGCCTCCAGTAACTCGCCAACGCCGGTGAACATCGCGATAACTTCCGGCCACGCCATAATGTGCGCGGTGTTGGCGGAAAATACCGCTGATACCCGTTCGACTGGCCACTCCGGCTGGGCCACGTCCAGTTCGATCACCGGCCGAATATTGGCCAGCTCCGCGTGCTCGATCCGGGCCTCGCTGAGCCTGTTCGCTTGCGGGTGGTCGCTGGGTTGCCAGTTCAGGTGTGGCAGGGCCGAGGCAAAGTGCACCGCGTGCTGACCGGTGCCACTGCCGATTTCCAGAACGGTGCCCGGCGTGCGGAACACGTTTATGAGCACGTCGAGAATAGGGTGCTTGTTGTTTTCGCACGCTTGCGAGTAGGGCAGTCCGTCAGTCATGGCATGGTTGTCCGGCAGTAAAACAGGATGAGCTCGTCTAGTGTACCACTTTTAAATCAGTCCGCTGGCGCGCAGAACAAAGACCCCGGCTGTGATGGTCACACTCGCCAGCAAGGTGGTGATGGCGATGATATTGGCGGCCAGTTTGTAATTACCGTTCAACGCCTTAACCATCACAAAACTGGCAGCCGCAGTGGGGCTGGCAAAAAACAAAAATAACAGGCCGAGTTCGGGCCCGCTGAAGCCCACCGCCCAGGCTGCGGCTGTACATAGTGATGGAATCGTGACCATTTTCATCAGGCTGGCACTGGTGGCGGTTTTGCTGTCATTGCGCATAGAGCTTAACGACAGGGTGCCGCCGATGCACAACAGCGCCAGCGGCAGGGTCAGAGCCGCGAAGTAATCACCGCTGGTCATCACCCAGCCGGGCAGGGCAACTTCGTACCCGGCCACCGGGACCGCAATGACGACTGCGAGAATCAACGGGTTACGGCTAATATCGGTCACTATGGCCTGCCAGCTGAGACGGTTGCTGTCCTGATACGCGGCGAGCGCAATCACCGAAAGAACGTTGTAGGAAATAATCACCACGCCGAGCAGGATGCCCCCGGCCGACAGCCCGTAGTCGCCGTAAAGACTAGCGGCAAGGGCCAGCCCCACGATACCGCCGTTGCCCCGGAAGGCGCCCTGGACATACACACCCCGGTCCGCCGCCACGGGGACGCGCACAAGCGCCCAGAGCCAGCAAAATAAAAAGCTGCCAACGGTTGCGAGGGTAAAGAACACGATCAGTGACGGGTTGAGCGCGGTACTCAGGTCCGCCCGCACAATGCTCAAAAATATCAGCGTCGGCAGGGTTGCCTTGAACACCAGGGCTGAGCCGGTGTTGATGAACGCGCCGTCTATCCAGCCGATGCGCCGGAGGCCAGCGCCAATGAACACCATGGCGAATACCGGCAGGGTGGTTTCAAGGGTCTGGCTGAAAACGCTCAATAAATTCATGGACGCAGGGTGCCGAAGGTTGATTGGGAGTGAAACAGTAAGCAGCGCACGGTCGAGGCTGAGCCATAGAGCGCAACCCGGACGAGCGCGGAATCAAGGGGTGTGAGTATATAGACGGCGGCGCAAATTGGACAGTAACCGCCGGTGACCGGGCCCGAAACCGCCGCGAACCCGTTAACAGAATGTACCGAAAGGCGGTGGGTTGTTTGCGCACTGCGGATTTGGCGACGGGCCCGATCATCGGCTTGTTATCAGCCTGGAGGCGTGTTTAAATTCGCGGCAATATTGCCCCTGCCCAGGCATCAGACTCTGAGCGGTTGGCTATCAAAAACTACAATAACTGCATTTTCTTTAGGTGGGGCGCTACGGTGAAGAACTGTTGTTTTCTGCTATTGCCTGAGTTCCGTAAATTTTGTCTTTCCAATTCAACTGATCCACGTCGCGGGGCGAGCCCTTTTTCGAGCGAGCCGGGTGATACCCGGGCACCGGTTTCATTACCCGCCACTGGCCGGGTGAATCAACCGGGCGTCGACGCTGTCGCTGGTTCCCTCTCACCAATCGCTTGCTGAGCTGTGTCAATTTGGCGAAAAGTGTAGCCCTGCCGGGGTTACTGAGTTTCCAATCTATGCCCTATGGCGGAGTTTTAACATCATGAAAGTTCTTGTATTGGGAGGCGGTGTTGCAGGTGTTTCCACCGCGTGGAATCTGGCCGGTTCCGGTCATGAGGTGACCGTTGTCGAGCGCTGTTCTGCGGTAGCCGCCGAAACCAGCTTTGGCAATGCGGGCATGCTGTCGTACGGGTATACCAGTCCCTGGGCGGCGCCTGGCATCCCGCTGAAAGCCATGAAGTGGATGATGCAGGACATGGCGCCGATCCTGGTCAGTACCAGTTCGTTTAATGCGCGGACCGCCAACTGGCTGTTCCAGATGTTGGGGCAATGCGGCGAACAGGCGTATCGCACCAACAAGCAACGGATGTTGCGAATCTCGGAATATAGCCGGACCTGCCTGGAGGAGCTGGTCCGGGAGGTGCCACTGGACTTCGATCATCGCACCCAAGGCACCATCGAGCTGTTCCGCGACCAGCACAAAATGGAGTCCATCGACGCTGATCTCGCGACCCTCCGGGAGTGTGGCGTGGCCCACGAGCTGATCAATCACGCCGAGTGTATCCGGCACGAGCCGGCCCTTGCCCGGGTTGCGGAAAAAATTCGTCGGGGGGTTGCGCTTTCCCCAGGACGGCACCGGCGACTGTCATAAATTCACCACAGGTCTGGCGGCGCATTGTCGCGCTGCCGGAGTGCGGTTCCTGCTCAACACGGAAGTGCACCGGCTTGAAGCCTCCGCCGGGGAGATTACTGCGGTACATACCTCCGGGGGTGAGCTTTCGGCGGACGCTTACGTGGTTTGTTTGGGCAGTTACTCGCCATTGCTGCTGAACCCGCTGGGGTTCAAACTGCCGATTTATCCGATCAAGGGCTATTCATTGACCCTGCCATTGCTGGACGACGCCAAAGCGCCCCAGTCCACGGTCATGGATGAGGCGTTCAAGGTGGCGGTCACCCGGTTTGAGGACCGGATCCGGGTGGGCGGCACCGCCGAAATCGCCGATTTTGATCTGAGTCTGAAAGACAAACGGCGCAAGCCCACCGAATTTGTGGTCAATGACCTGTTCCCCGGTGCCGGCGACCTTGGCAAAGCCACATTCTGGTGCGGCCTGCGGCCTATGACGCCGGACAGTGTGCCGGTCATCGGTTCGACACCGATCAGCAATCTCTATACGAATACCGGGCATGGAACACTGGGCTGGACAATGTCGCAGGGTTCGGCGCGGTTGATTGCAGATGTCATCAATAACACGCCCCCCGAGATCGACCCTCAGGGTCTGTCGATCGACCGTTTTTTACACTAACCCGGCGCGATATGCAGGAGGCATGATCGATGAGATCAAGCACCGATATCGATGTCATAGCGATTCTGTCAACCAAGCGAATGAGTGGAAAATATGGCCAGACCCGCAGTCGCTGAAATCAGACTGGATAATCTTCGTGCCAATTATCAGTTGGCCGCTTCCCTGGCCCCTCACGGGCAAACCGTCGCGGTCGTCAAAGCCGACGCTTATGGCCACGGCGCGGCAGAGGTCACCGAATACCTCGCCCGGGAGGTTGGGGTGTTTGCGGTGGCGTGTATTGAAGAGGCGATGGCGCTGCGGACCGCCGGGTTGCGCCAGCCGATTTTGCTGCTGGAAGGATTTTTCGAGGCCGAAGAGCTGGACGTCATCGCCCGTGAGGGTTTCTGGACGGTGGTGCACAATCAGGAACAGTTGCACACCCTGGCAACCCGCTCGCTGTCCCGTCCGGTGCCGGTCTGGTTGAAAGTGGACACCGGCATGCACCGGCTCGGCTTCAGTCCCGCGCAGGCGGTCAGGGCGTACGATCAGCTGAAAAGTCTGCGTCAGGTAAAGAATCTGGTGGTGATGACCCATTTGGCCAACGCCGACGACTGCTCCGCCCCCGGAGTGTCGGTCGCGACTCAGGTTGCCCGGCTGCCCGCGACCTTTCTGGAACCGACGGTTGAGCTGAGTCTGGCCAATTCCGCAGGGCTGTTGGCCCATGAGCAGGTACGGGCCCACTGGCAGCGGCCCGGCATTATGCTCTATGGGGCGTCCCCGCTGACTGTAGACAATCCGGACAGCGCGCAACTGCGCCCGGTCATGACCCTCAAAAGCAAGGTCATCGCCACACGGTGGACCGATCGGGGCGCGGGTGTCGGTTATGGCGGACGTTTTCTGGCGGAGCGCCCGACCCGGGTAGGGACCGTCGCCATGGGCTATGCCGACGGTTACCCCCGGCAAGCGAATGACGGCACCCCGGTGTTGGTCGATGGCCAGCGTACCCGGCTGATTGGGCGGGTGTCGATGGACATGTTGACCGTGGATCTGACCGATCTGCCAGCGGCGGGCGTGGGCAGTGAGGTGGAGTTCTGGGGCGAAACCTTATCCGCCAACGAAGTGGCCGCCCACTGCGATACGATCGCTTACCATTTGTTTACCGGGGTCACCAGACGGGTGCCGCGCAAGTACCTCGGCTGATCCGGGGCATTGCTCTGTGGGCCGAACAGCGACGCCCTTCTGGGCGCAGCATCACCAAGGCTGGGGTGTGAGGCGGACAACGGCGAACAGGTGAAGTCTGATTCTGCCCCGGTTTTGCCCCAAGAACGAAAAAGCCCTGATCTATGTACATAGATCAGGGCTTTAAATTGGCGGAGAGGGAGGGATTCGAACCCTCGATACGCTATTCACGTATACACGCTTTCCAGGCGAGCGCCTTCAGCCACTCGGCCACCTCTCCAATAACTTGTTGAAACCCGCTCTTCAATAAACCGTTTTAAATCAGTGAGCTGATTTCAGGGCGCAAACTTTAATGGTTTTAAAAGGCTTTGGCAAGCGCGAATGCGCATTTCCGCCAATTATTTGTTTTATTGCCTTAACCCGGGAATTGCTGGATCAGCATGTAGCTTGCCGTGCCGGCGATAATCGACAGCAACGCATTGCGTTGCCACAGGTGCAGTATCGCCACGAGCGCGCTGGGAATCAATGCGTTGGCACCGAATGCCGGGGCTGACCAGTCGGCCGCCCGCGCCAGAAAAATGGTGACCAGCAAGGCCATGACGGCAGCCGGCAGGTACTTGCCCAGATGTTTCATCAACGGGTGATCGCTGTGACGAGACAGGAACAGAAACGGGGTGACCCGGGTTGCGAAGGTAGCCAGTGCGGCCACTGCGATAAACGCGGCCAGATAATAGGATTCAGCCATGGCGGTATTCCTCCGGGGCGGTCGGCGTGCGTGCCTGCAGGTACTCCAGGAGCAGGGCACCGGTTACCAGAGCAATCGCGCCAATCAACTGATGGGCCGCCGGCAGCAGCAGGATACCGGCGCCGGCACACAGGGCGCCCATCCACAGGGGTTTTTGCTCGCCCAGGGCTTTGTATTGCTCAATCGCCAGCACAATAAACAGGGCAATGAGTGCGAACTCCATGCCGGTACTGTCGAAGGTGAGTGCACTGCCCAGCCAGGCACCGGTGGCGCAGCCAATCAGCCAGTAGACTTGATTGTAGAGGGTGATCAGAAAGTCGGTGCGCTGTTCTTCCTCGCGGGAGCCGCTGCGTTCACGGCTGGTGAGCAGCGAATAGGTTTCGTCGGTGAGGCCGAAGATCAGGTACGGCTTGCGCCAGCCCGCGCCCTGAAACTGTCCCAGCAGGGACAGACCATAGAACAGGTGGCGGGCATTCAGCACCGCCATGGCGACGAATACTTCCAGCAGCCCGGCGTGGGCCGCCAACAGACCAATGGCCAGTATCTGGCCCGCCCCGGCGTAGATGATCAGCCCCATCAGCGGGGCAATCCACCAGGCGTAATCGAGTTGGCCGACAAACAAGATGCCAAAGGTCATCCCGAGGGGGAGGTAGCCGAACAGGATAGGCAGAGTCAAACGAAAGATGGAGTGGTTCATTAGCGTTCAGTTTGTTGAAAAACGATGATGTCAGGGAAACCGGGGCGGCTATTGCAGCGCGCAGGCGGGCTTCGTGGCTCGGGGGCTGATTGTACTGGGAAACCAGCGAAATAAAAATGTCATCAACGCTGCGTATGCTGCGGGACAGGTTTCGTCGGGGGGTGATCATGCTTGGAACGGCGCGTTCGCGAATACTGTGTTTTGCCTGTCTGTGTGTTGTTGCGTTGAGCGGTCTGGCGTCCTTGTCCTGGAACGTCATTCTCAAGGCCGAAGAAGCCTCTGGAACCCTGGTCCACACCAGTCTCAACGAATCCTGGTTGCTGCTGGACCTGGAGCAAAGCCACCGGGGGCTGCAGGATCTGGCCTATCAGATAAAAGCCCAGCTGCTGCTGTGGGAGGACATTGTGCCGCGGTTTGCCGAGCTGGAACGGACCATCCCCGCCCGTTGGCAAGCGGTCAGTAACGATCCCGGCCTGGACAGCTGGGCCGCCGAACACAGGGGGGAGTTTGACCGGGTCAGCGCATTGCTGGCGGCCATGGGCGAGGGCGTGCAGCAGCAGAGTTATTATCGCGTGGGCCAGGTCGTGGATTTTGAGTTGTTTCCTACGCTGCAGCCCATGCTGGCGGCCATTCAGCAGCGCCAGTTGCAGAGTCGCGGCCGGGTTGCCGCCGGCGCGGAGGACTTGCTGCAGTATCTGGGCGATCAGCAAGTGTGGCTGGCGGGTGGCTCGTTGGCCTTTCTTCTGGTGGTGGTCGTTATGACTCTGTGGTTGCGTCGCTCGGTTATTCTCCGGCTGCACGGGGTGGAGCGGAAACTGGTCGCCATGGAACGCACCAACGACCTGACCCGGGTGCCCGCGCTTGCGGGTCGGGATGAAGTGGCCGGGGTCAGTCGGGCGCTGGGCGCACTCGTCGGCCGATTCGAGCAGTTTATTGCGGATGTCCGAAGTGCCACCGAGGGCATCAATGCCCGTGCCGGTGCGCTGGACGAGGGGGCGGAAGTCTTGCAGGGGGATGCCGAACGCACCCGTCGGCAGATTCAGGATGTCAGCCGTTCCATGGCGTCCATCACTGACCGGGCAGCGGTCATAGAGCAGGCCGCGGACAGGTCGGCGGTGGTTGTCCGGGAGGCCGTTGCCGGCAATGCCGAGTTGCAGCAGAGCCTGAGCGTCAGCGAGGACGCCGCCGAACGAACGGTGGATGTGGTGACGCGGGTGGCTGCTGCGATTCAGGCACTGACCGACGCCAATGCCAACATCGAGCAGGTGACGGGGGTAATCGCCGATATTGCCGAGCAGACCAATTTGCTGGCGCTCAATGCGGCGATTGAAGCCGCCCGCGCAGGGGATCAGGGGCGCGGTTTTGCGGTAGTGGCGGATGAGGTCAGAACTTTATCCCGGCGCACCGCAGAGTCCACGGAGCGCATCGCGCAATGGGTACAGGGACTGACCGCGGGTGTGGGCCAGATGGACAGCTTGCTCACCGAAATGCGCGACGCCGGGGAACTGAATCAGGCGCATCTGGCGGGGCTGAAAATGCACCTCGAACGCCTGCAAGGGCGGTTTGTGCAGCTGGAAGGACACAGTGATCAAATCACCTCGGCGGTGTCCGTTCAGCGGGAAGAGGTCGTTCGGGTGGAGCGCGGCTCTGCGAAGCTGGATGAAAGGGCGGAATTCCTGATTGCAAGCGTGGCAGAGACACGGGGGATCAGTGAATCCTTACGACAGGAGTCTCTGGTCCTGCGGCGGTTGATGGCCCGTTTTCGCACTGCGCCAGACGGCACTGGCTAACCCCGGGCGATGGTTAGCCAGGTCAGGGGCTTTTCCCCGGTGATCATAAATCGTACCATGTCTGGTTTGAAAAGGAGCGTGTATGAACAGCCAGACAGGGCACCAGCCGCAACCGGATCCCCGGGAAGAGGAGTTCATCGTGGACAGCGAGTTATTGACGGAAGACCAGTTGACTGGTCTGGTTGAAGAATATTGCACCCGGTATCACGGTTTGAACGATACCGTGTCACCCCTGGCAGAAAAATCACGAGTGCTGGAGGCGGTGCGTAACGGCGAACTGGTGGTCTGGTTTGATCCGGTCGAAAACACCGCAGGGCTGGGCCGCCCAACGCATTCTTGAAGTGTGTCACTACCTTTACAGTATGCTAAAGGGTACAATTTATACCTGTTAATATGCTCCTTAGCAGCGTTAGCCTAGTACGGGGTGAGCTTTGATACGTATATTGGTTGTAGATGACCACGAACTGGTTCGGTCAGGCATTACCCGGATGCTTGGAGATAACCCCGACATTGAAGTCATTGGGCAGGCCGCCTCCGGTGAAGAAGCCATAGAGGCGGTTCGCAAGCAGCGCCCCGACATTGTGTTGATGGATCTGCGTATGCCCGGCATCGGAGGGCTTGAAGCTACGCGCCGTATTTTGCGTCAGGACGATTCCATCCGCGTGATTGTCGTGACGGTATGTGCGGACGACCCGTATCCCACACGGGTTATGCAGGCGGGCGCAACGGCTTATATCACCAAAGGGGCTGATATCGGTGAAATGGTACGCGCCATTCGCATGGCCCACGCCGGGCAGCGCTATATCAGCCCTGAAATCGCCCAGAAGATGGCTCTCAGGCAGTTGGGTGGCGATGCGGGTGGTGACGCATACGAATCCCTGTTCGACCGTTTGTCTGAACGCGAGATGCAGATAGCCATGATGGTCGTGGATTGCCACAAGGTTCAGGATATTTCCGACAAGCTCTATCTCAGCCCCAAAACGGTTAACAGCTACCGTTATCGAATCTTTGAAAAACTGAACATTTCCAGTGACGTCGAGTTGGCGTTGATGGCAGTAAGGCTCGGGTTGCTTGATGCCGACAAGGTTTGACGGCGGTCCGGACCTCACCGGCGAGCAACGAACTGAATCTGCAGGTTTCGATATTAAAAGCTTCTTGAAACAGCTGACCGAGCGCCCCGGCGTTTATCGTATGTACGATTCGGGCGGTGCCATCCTGTATGTCGGTAAGGCCGGCAACCTCAAAAAGCGGGTCAGCAGCTATTTCCGCGCGTCCGGGCTGAGCACCAAGACCGACGCATTGGTCAGCCGCATTGACCGCATCGAGGTCACCATCACCGGCAGTGAAACCGAAGCGCTGCTGCTTGAGCAGAACCTCATAAAATCGCTGCGGCCCCCGTACAATATTCTGCTGCGGGACGACAAATCCTATCCCTACATTTACCTGTCCTCCCACGCCGATTATCCCTCGCTGACCCTGCGCCGTGGACGCATGAAAAAGGACCGGGGAACCTGGTTCGGGCCCTTTCCCAGCTCGGGAGCGGTGAAGGAAAGTCTTAATGTTCTGCAAAAGATATTTCGCATAAGGGACTGTAGTGATAGCTTTTTCAGTAACAGGAACCGCCCCTGCCTGCAGTATCAGATCAACCGTTGTACTGCTCCCTGTGTGGGCTATATCTCGCCGGAAGAGTACCGTCAGGACATTGTCCACGCCACCATGTTTCTGGAAGGCAAGAACCCCGCCATTATTCGTGACCTGATGGCGCAAATGGAAGCCGCCGCCGCAGCTCTGGAATTTGAGAAAGCCGCGGCTGTCCGCGACCAGATTAACCACCTGCGACACGTGCAGGAGCAGCAGTCGGTGGACAGCGGCGGCGGTGACGCGGATGTGCTTGCCATCGCCCAGGACGCCGGGGTGGTGTGCGTGGTGGTGCTGATTGTGCGCGCCGGGCGGGTTTTGGGCACCAAAGAGTATTTTCCCCGTTATGTCATCGAGCAGACCGACGGGGAGTTGCTCAGCGCCTTTTTGGGGCAGTTTTATTTCGGTGGCAACACTCGCCGGGAAATTCCCCGGGATGTTCTGGTGCCGGTCGAGGTAGACGGAGGCGAGCTGCTGGCGGCGGCGCTTTCCGGGATGGCCGGTCGGGAAACGCGGATTCGTGGTAACGTGCGCGGCGAACGGAAACGCTGGTTGGAACTGGCGACCACTAATGCCCGGCAAACCCTATTGACCCATCTGGCCAGCAAAGAGACCGTGTACCGTCGTCTGCTGGCATTACGGGATCTGCTCCAGCTGGAGGATACACCCTCGCGGATGGAGTGTTTCGATATCAGTCACAGCCATGGTGAACACACGGTCGCATCCTGTGTGGTTTTCGATGAGAATGGCCCCGTGAAAGCGGATTACCGCCTCTATAATATCGAAGGTGTGACCGGGGGCGACGATTACGCGGCCATGCAGCAGGTGCTGACCCGGCGCTATCGGCGACTGGCCGCAGGCGAAGGCAAGCGGCCGGACCTGGTGTTGATCGACGGTGGTAAGGGGCAGCTTAATATCGCTCGAGAAGTATTTGAAAAGTTTGAGCTTTCTGGTATTCCTCTGATAGGCGTGGCCAAGGGGGCCGGTCGCAGAGCGGGTATGGAACAGTTGATTGATGCGATGTCCGGTAAAGTTTTCCGTGCCCCGGCCGATTCCCCGGCCTTGCACCTGATTCAGCATATCCGCGACGAGTCGCATCGCTTTGCGATTGCCGGACATCGTGCGGGCCGGGACAAGAAACGCCGCCAATCGACACTGGAAGGAATTGAGGGTGTGGGCCCTAAGCGCCGCCGGGAGCTGATTCGGTATTTTGGCGGCATACAGGAAATTCGTAAGGCGAGTGTGGATGAAATGGCCAAAGTTCAGGGCATCAGCCGATCCCTGGCGGAAACCATATACGCCGCTTTGCATGATGGATAGCACGAGCATGAACATACCCAATATTTTGACCCTGTCCCGAATCGTCATGATTCCGGTGTTCGTGGGTATTTATTACTTGCCGGTGGAGTGGCGCTACCTGGTCAGTGCGGCGATCTTTACCCTCGCCGCGGTGACCGACTGGTTGGACGGTTACCTGGCCCGCAAGCTTGACCAGAGCACGCCCTTTGGTGCCTTCCTCGACCCGGTAGCGGACAAACTCATGGTGGCGGTGGCGCTGACCGTGCTGGTTGAAGAGTACGGTAGCGTGGCCCTCACGCTGCCGGCAGTGGTCATCATCGGTCGGGAAATTGTCATCTCGGCGTTGCGCGAATGGATGGCGGAAATGGGCAGCCGTGCCAGTGTGGCGGTGTCCTACATAGGCAAAATAAAAACCACCGCCCAGATGGTGGCGATCATCACCTTGTTGGCCTTTCCTCCGGGCCTGCTGTGGTCCACCGCCGGTTTGGTGCTGCTCTATATCGCCGCCGGTCTGACCTTGTGGTCCATGATGTTGTATCTCAAGGCGGCCTGGCCCGATCTGTTCCCTGATCAGGGTTGATGCGGGCACGCCTGCAGCCAGTCACGGAGTTCCAGAGCCAGAGCCTGGCCCGCTGCCGCCAGTGCCAGTACGGCCGCCTCTACAGCAGTATCCTCCGGGCGGATGGGCTCCGTGGCCCGGAAACTTCGCGCGCAGAGGGTCGCGCGTGAGCGATTGTCGAGCAATTGTGCGTGCAGTTCAATCACCGCGTCGTATTGCCGGGTGGTATCGGGTGCGGTTAACCCGGGACGTTCGGTATGAAACGCGGACAACTCGGTGATCAGCGAGTGCTGCGCGGTGGCCGGGTTGGTATCGGAGATCACGCCGTGATAACTGCCGCTGCTGCGTAGCACCCCCGCCAGCAGGTCACGCATGATCACCGGAATGTTGTCGCGCCAGCGCACCCCGCCGTAGATCCGGAACTCCCAGGGTTGCGGTTTGGCGAGTATTCCCGTGCCGTTAAACGGTTCTGACGCGTGTGGCGTGTCTACCCGCAGTGTGACAGGCATGGCCGGCGCGGCACCGTCGGTCTGGCGGGGTAGCTCGGGAACCGGAAAGTCCATGACCCGGGGCGGGTCGGGGCGGGGCAGCACCGTGCAGCCCGGCAGCGACATGAGCCCTGCAATGACCGCTGCGGTCACGCTGATGCTTGGTTTCATGGCGCCAGCTCCTTGATATCGTTTCTGCCCCAGATGGTGCCCGCGGGGTCGTCTTCCAGCCGCCGCGCAAACCGATTGAAGCTGCGCAGGGTGTGGCGCAATTCCCGCATGGCCGGTGCCAGCTCGCCCATGCCTTGCAAACCATCATTTAGCGCCCCCTGATTGGCGGCCGTCAGGCTGTCAAGGCGCTGGCTGACCCGATTGATGCTGGCCAAAGCCTGTTGCAATGAGTCCAGGGCCTCACGCCCCTGATTCACCAGCAGTTGATCCGCACTGACGGTGAGTCTGGACACCTGAGCCGCCGCCTCGCTGGCCTGGGTGGCAGTCTCCTCCAGGCGCGCCAACAAGCTTCCTATCTGTTCCTGGCTGCCCAGCAAGAGTTCGCTGACCGTGCGGGTGTTTTGCAGGATGGCGGTGAGGTGCTCGGCGTTTTGCTCCGATAGCAGGTGGCCGGCACTGGCCAGCAAGGCATCAGCCTTATTGAGCAAGGCCTCACCCTTGTTCGCCAGACTGTCGAACAAGGAACGGGTGGCCGGAATCACCGGTGGATCGTCCCGCTTGCCCTCCAGGATTGGGCTGTCCGGTGTGCCACCGCTGAACTGAATGCTGCTGCTGCCGGTTATATTTGTGAGAACCAGGCCGGCCTGGGTGTTCTGTCGGATGGGGATGTTGTCGTCAATGCGCACCAGCACGTGGACCTGGTTGGGATCATTCGGCGCCAGGCGCAGTTCCACGACGTTGCCAATCTCAACCCCGGTATAAAGCACCGGGCTGCCCTTGGACAGGCCGCTCACCGCCCAATCGAAGGCGATGTCGTAATAGGCCCACTCCCGGCCGGCCGATGCTTTAGCTAACCAGAGTGCGAACCCCAGCACGGCTAACATCGCCCCGACGGTAAACACGCCGATCAACAGATGATGCGCTTTCGGCTCCATTAGCTGGGCTCCTTAACGGGGTGAACAATGGGGTAGGTGGCGTAACTGGCGGCCCGGCCACGGGGGCCATGAAAATAGTCCTGGATCCACGGGTCATCGGTGTCGGCCACAACCGCCAGCGTGTCGGCAATTAATACTTTTTTCTGTGACAGCACGGCAACGCGGTCGCAGGTGGTGTAGAGGGTGTCGAGGTCGTGGGTGACCAAAAAAACCGTCAGGCCCAGGGATTGGCTCAGGGTCACAATCAGGCGATCAAACGCGGCGGCGCCAATCGGATCCAGGCCGGCGGTGGGTTCGTCCAGAAACAACACTTCCGGTTCCAGCGCCAAGGCCCGTGCAAGGGCCGCCCGTTTGATCATGCCACCGGACAGTTCCGCCGGGTATTGCAGCGCCGCACTGGCCGGCAGTCCGGTCAGCGCCAGCTTCATGCGCGCCAGTTTTTCGGCCGAGGGTCGCGTCAGACCCCGATGTTCAATCAGCCCGATGGCGACATTTTCCTGAAGGTTCAGGGAAGAAAACAGGGCGCCGCGCTGAAACAGCACCCCAAAGCGCTGTTCCACGTGAGAGCGCTCAGCTTTGGCCAGCGCCAGCAGGTCCTGGCCGAAGACCCGGATTTCGCCGTGAGAGGGACGGTGCAAACCAACAATGCTGCGCAGCAACACCGATTTTCCCGCCCCGGAGCCCCCGACCACGCCGAGAATTTCACCCCGGTACAGATCCAGATTCAGGTGCTCATGAACGATGTGGCTGCCAAAGCGGTTGTGCAAATCCCGCACCTCGATCACCGTTTCCCTGACTTGCGAAGCTGTCATGATCACCACCCCATTTCCATAAAAAACAGCGCGCCCAGAGCATCCAGAAGAATGACCGTAAAGATGGACTGCACCACGCTGGAGGTTGTATGGGTGCCCACCGACTGTGCGCTGCCGCTGACCTTGAAGCCTTCCAGGCAGCCGATCGCGGCAATCAGGAATGCAAAAACCGGCGCTTTCGACATGCCCACATAAAAGTGGCGCACGGTAATGTCCTGTTCGACTATGGCCAAAAACTGAGCAAGAGAAATGTCCAGAGCCAGCGCACACACCAGGGCTCCCCCCGCCATGCCGGCAATCATCCCCACAAAGCTGAGAATGGGCAGACTGACCATCATCGCCAGTACCCGGGGCACCACCAGCAAATCAATGGGGTCGAGCCCCAGAGTGCGCAGGGCGTCCAGCTCCTCATTCACTTTCATGGAGCCGATCTGCGCGGTGAATGCGCTGGCGGTGCGACCTGCCAGCAAAATCGCCGCCAGTAGCACGCCGAATTCCCGCAGAAAGGAGAAGGCCACCAGATCGACGGTATAGATAGTGACGCCAAAGTCCTGCAACACGGTGGCGCCGAGAAACGCCACCACGGCACCGACCAGAAAGGTCAGCAGTGCCACAATGGGCAAGGCATTGAGGCCAGTCTCTTGCAGGGCGGCGACGAACGGGGTGAAACGCCAGCGAAGGGGGCGCAGGGTGATCCAGACTAATGCGGCGAGGATCTGGCCGATAAACCCGAGCAGCAACCACAGCAGCCGGGCAAGCGCTTCCACCTGACGGCCGGTGTCCGTCAGAAAGCGCCGAATGGAAGAAAGGGTCTCGGGTTCAGGGGGGTGCCGATCGGCCATGGCCTCGATCACCGCCTGGATCAAGGCGGATTTTTCTGCCGACAAACCGGGGGAGTGCTCGGCAATCCGGGCCAGTGTAGCCGGTCCCAGATAGTCCAGCAGCAGGGACGCCCCCGCCGTGTCCAACTCGCCCAAAGCATCGACATTGACTTGTTCCGCCGAGTAGATGGCGCTGGTGCCCTGGTTCAGTTTTAACTGAATCTGCTGTTCAAGTTGCGGGTAATGGTCCAGCAGCCAGTCTCCGCTAATGCTGAGCTGGCTCGCGTGTTCATCTAGGTGTCCGGCCGTGCGGCCGGATACTGGTGAGCCGATCACGTGCTTGAATACCCTGCGGCGGTCTATTCTTCAAGCTTAACAAACAAATCACAAACTTAAAGATTCCAGTTTCTGTCGGCCAGGACTTGTCGGTCTTCTTCGTGGTGGCTGGCGAGGATCAGGGTCACACCGGCGGCCTTTTGCTCCAGTAACAGGGTGCGCATGACGGCCTGAGCCTGATCATCCAGACCGGTTAACGGCTCATCGAGCAACAGCAGCGGCTGTTTGCGGAGCGTCGAGCGCAGCAGCGCTACGCGCTGGCGCTGCCCGCCGGACAACTCCCCGGGCATGCGCTTGCCGAACCCCGGCAAACCCACGCGCGCGAGCCCAGCGTCGATTTCGCGGTGTTGCCCGGCGGACAGTTTTTTGCCCGGATGCAGGCCCAGGGCAATGTTGGTGTGCACGTCGAGATGTTCAAACAGATTGTGTTCCTGAAACACGCTGGTCACCGGTCGCTCGGCGGGAGGCAGGGATTCAAGCGCCTCTCCGCGCCAGCGGATGCTGCCCGAGGCGGGCCGCAGAAAACCGGCCAGCAGACTGAGCAGGGTGGACTTGCCCGCACCGCTGGCGCCGGTGATCGCCAGGCATTGCCCCGGTGGAACCTGAAAGTCAAAGCACCAGGGCTCGCTTTGTTCGGGGTAGGCGAAGGTCAGCTGACGGACTTCAAGCATGACGGGGCTCCGGGATGGGGGTCAGAGGGAACAGTCGCGGGCGCTGCGACCCTGACCACCCCAGAAGGTTGAACACGGCAAAGACCGTCAGCAACAGCAGCACCAGCCAGAGTCCGGTGGCCGCTGCCGCATGTATCTGGTAACTGCCCAGTTGTTGGTAGAGCAGCATCGGCAGGGTGGGTTTTCCGGGGGTGCCGAACAGGGCGATCACGCCAAAATCCCCCAGTGACAACCCGATCCCATAGGCCATGCCGAGCGCCAACGGTCGTCGCATGCGGGGCCAGTGCAGCCACCGCCAGCGGTACCAGCCCAGTATGCCCAGTTGATCCGCCAGATTACGGCTGGGGGTGTCAAGGCTGTGCAAGGGACCGCGCAGCACCTGCATCACAAACGGCAGGGCCATCATTCCATTGATCACCGTAACCAGCAACAGACCTTCGTTGCTTGCGCCCAGCTGGGGGCGCAACAATAGAAACAGACCCGTGCCCAGAACCAGTGGCGGCACCATCAACGGCAGATAACCGGCCGCTTCGGACGTTCGGGTGAACCATCGATGCGAGCGGTGGCCGGCTGCGAGCAGCAACAATGCGACCAGCACGGCAACGCCCCCGGCGGGCAAGGCAATCGCGAGGCTGCGCAGGGTGGCGTCCAGCAAGGCGGAACCGGGCGCGAACACCTCTGTCGACCACAGGCCCGGCAGTCCCCGGGTCACCACGGCCAGCAAGGGCAGCAGCATAAACACCACAAACCCGGCCAGCAGCAGGCCGTAGAGGAGCCGGCTGGTGCGGGACGCGGTAACAAACAGCTGGTGTTGGGCAAACGTGCGTTGAGGGGCCAGATCGGTGTTCAGTCCCTTGCGCAACACGCCCCACCACAATGACCCGCAAATGAGCAGCTGCACCATGGCGAGCAAGGCGGCCCGGCCAAAATCAAATTCGAAGCGCAGCGCCTGGTAAATGGCCACCTCCAGGGTGGTCGCCGAGGGCCCGCCGCCCAGGGTCATCACAATGGCGAAGCTGGTGAAACAGAGGGTGAATATCAACGCTCCCAGTCCGGGCAGTACGGCGCGGATGGCCGGCCATTCCAGGGCCCGCCACCGCCACCAGCTGCTGAGCCCCAACTGGCTGGCAAGGCGCTGCTGGGGTTGGGGCACCGCCTCCAGGGCCTGCAGCAGGATACGTGCGGCCAGTGGCCCGTTGAAAAACACGTGGGCGAGGACAATGCCGTTGATGCCATAAAGGTTCCAGCCAAGGGCCGGCAGCCAGTCCTGCACCCATACCGTCAGCCAGCCCTGGCGACCATAGACACTGATCAGGCCGGACACCGCCACAATGGTGGGCATCACCAGGCTCAATTCCATCAGCCGCAGCAGCAGAGAACGGCCGGGAAATACCCGCAATTGGGCCAGCGCCCGGGCCACCGGCAAGGCCACCAGCAGACTGAGGATTACCGACAACAACGCCTGCCAGATGGAGAAATGCACCACGCCCCGCAGATACCGGCTTTGCCACAGTTCAGCGACCTCCAGCACGGGGGCTTGCCAGAGCAGGGCGCTTAGCCCGCTCAGGGTCAGCAGGATGATGGCGGCGGCCATAAAAGTCCCGGGCCACAACCGCCAGCCGGGCTTGCTGAACGGTATTCTTTGCAGGTGGTGTGTCATGGCAGCCGCCGGACTCAGCGCGTCATCGCGTCGAGCCACTCATCCACCCAGTCTTTACGGTGTTGGGCCACCGTTTGCGGCTGGAAATAGCGGGTTGATTCCGGCTCGATCAGGCGGGCAAACACCTCGGGCAGCTCGTCGCCCAGATCGATGGCCGGGTGCATGACGTTCTTGAGCGGAATTTCCCGCTGAAAGTCGGCGGTCAACATGAAATCGAGAAACGTCCGCGCCAGTGCCTGATTGTCGGACGGGGCCACCACCGCAGCCACTTCCACCTGCAAGTAATGGCCCTCGTCAAACCTGGCCGCCTGGTAGCGATCAGTTTTGTCGATCGCCATGTGGTAAGCCGGCGACGTGCTGTAGGACAGGATCATCGGCGCTTCACCGTTCATGAACAGGGAGAAGTAACCGTCGCTCCAGCTTTTGGTGGTGGTAACGATGCGCTTTTGCAATTGCGCCCACTTGGCGGGTGCCTGCTCACCGTACACATGGCGCATCCACAACAGCAGACCCAGCCCGGGTGTACTGGTGCGCGGGTCCTGAATGATGATTTTGACGTCTTCCGGGGCGTTCAGCAGCGCCTCCAGGCTGTGGGGCGGTTCGGGCAACTGCTCGGTGTCGTACACGAAGGCGAAGTGGCCCCAGTCATAAGGAACAAACACCGGGTCATGCCATTCGATCGGCAGGGCCAGCGGGGCAAGATCGGTGTGATGAGGGGCCAGCAGGCCGGTCGCGCGGGCGGCTTCCATGGTGCCGGTGTCCAGGCCGAGCACCAGGTCGGCGGGTGTCCGGTCGCCTTCAAGGCGTAACCGTTGCAGAATGTCGCCACCACTGCCCAGCACCACGTACTCCAACCGGCACTCGCACCGGGCTTCGAACGCCGTCTTGACCGCAGGGCCCGGGCCCCATTCCGCCGCAAAAGAAGGATGGGTGTAGACCGTCAGTGTTTGGGACGGTTCGGCACTGGTCGCCAGCGGCAACAAAATCGTGGCAATGAGCCCGCACAGGGCAGAGAAGCGAGTAAACATGGTGGCACAACCTCAGCAGCCAATAATTATGGAGAGGTGCCGTGTTGCGGTGAGCTCACCAATAAGGGTGTGCACTCAATTCCTTCGCCAGCATGATCAGGATCAGGTTCCGCGGGTATGGTCTCAGCCCCTGAAGGACACCCCGTTGAGTCCCGGCCATTATATCACAGCGAAGCGCGTAACAAATCGCGGCGTTGGATAAAAAATGACCGTAAATGAGTGATAAAACAAATACTTGAAAAAAGTTGTTGACCTTCACGAAGGAATCCGTAGAATACGCATCCGTTGACGAGGCAATGTCTCGAAACAGATTGCGGGAATAGCTCAGTTGGTAGAGCACAACCTTGCCAAGGTTGGGGTCGCGAGTTCGAATCTCGTTTCCCGCTCCAATTTCTCACCCTTTAACAGGGCGAAATTGCAGAGATCAAACAATCCTCGGAATACGATAATTATCATCCGATTTCCAAGGACGTAAAAGTCTATTACTCCCTCAGGCTTTTATACCCGGCGCGGTGGTAGAGTGGTTATGCAGCGGACTGCAACTCCGTGTACGCCGGTTCGATTCCGGCCCGCGCCTCCAATTTTTCCTTTTAAATCCAATACCTTACAGCGCTACTCTGCGGCCGGTGTATCGATGCCGACATCATGCCGACATCATGCCGACATCATGCCGACATCGATTAGCCAAAAAGGCGCTTAAACTCCGGTTGTTCTTATTCCGTTAAAGCTTTTCGGCCGCCGTAGCGCTCAAGCGGCAGTGTTGGTATGCCCAGGGCTTCATTAACTTGGCGCAACTGGCAGTGCAGGTAGTAGATTTCCAGCGGGTCGCTCTCTTGTGTTAGCATTTTGGCGATCTTCTGCCCTTGTTCTTGCAGTATAATCAAGTACTTAAACTTGCCGTTGTCCTTTATGCGCTTCTTTACTTGCTCGATAGGCTGCACCTGATTGGCCTGCTCGATGAGCAGTTTTCGGGCGTGCTGCTCGACCTTGATGAAATACTGGCGCACCTGGCGGCCAACCTCTGTTTTTTCTACCATGGCGAGCTCCTTGGCCATATCGATCGTTAGCTGGTACTCCACGGGAGACCTTCCAGAAATACTTTTACTCAAAATTGAGTAAAAGTCTGTCCCTTCAACGAATCCGTATTCTTTTATCCTTCTGGCAATCCAGTCATTGAAACGAGACTCCACCTTCAGGGCTTCATGCAGGTCTCTTGCGTTGCAATAACTTTCAGCTTCGCCGCTGCGGTCTCCGGGGATTATGGAGATTGCATTGTTAAACAGATTGCTAGGGCATTGACTGCTCATTTCAGTTCCTTCCTGTATTAACGCTAGGGCCCCTGTTCAGTTTTGAACAAGAACCAGGTTGCTGATCTTCAGGAATATTCCCCAAATCGGGGGGATATTATTTTCCCGTCTTTTTTCTATTACGCGCTGCTATCTTTGCGCAGTGATTTCAATGTGGATTTGCTGCGCTCTGGGGGCCGGATCAGGCGGTAGTGCTTGCGCATGGCTTCGGTTTCGTGGCCGCCTTTGTTGTTCTCGCCTTGGGAGACGAATTCGTCTGTTAATCCTTTCTTGCGCAAGTCTCTCAGCTGATACTGCCCCTTGTAGCCGGCATCTGTGCACGCCTGGGCCCATGACAGCTGCATAAACCGGTGTTTTACCGGCTTGGTGCGGCTGCGCTTGTCGAAATACTGGGGGTAAACCATCAGATACGGGGAAATAATGCCCTGTTTGCGCTTCCATTCGCGGAACCAGTCGACCAGCTGCCGCAGTTCTTTGTTCATTTCGATGATGATGGGCACGCCGGTTTTGTGCCTGGCGAAGTGGATCTCGCCAAACGGGCCCTGGTCATCGTGAATCTGGTCTTCTTTCAGGCCAAAAACATCGATGGGTTGCTGGCTCATCATGTAGATCAGGTCGCAAATCTTTGCCCGCCAGGTGCCGTCGTGGGCTTGTTTGTTGAGTTTGTGAACGCATAGGAGGGCGGTAATTTCTGCAAATACATGGTCTGGCACCAGCACTTCGCGCTTGGGCTCGTTAACCTTCTTTATGTCGGCCATGGGGTTTCTGTCGATTAGCCCGCTATCCACGGCATGGCTAAACACTCTCGAAAGAGTGTTGCGCAAGCCGTTGTAATGGGTGGGCTTTGTGATCCACGGTGATAGCAGGGTGCGGACCTTGCGCAGCAAGTGCGGGTCAGAAAGGGTGAAGCTGGAATCGTCGCTGGCTTCCAGTTGCTGGGCGTCGTTGGCGTAGTCGATGCGGGTTGCCAGAGCGATTGGGCGACCACTGTTGCGGCCGCGCTGGCTGAGGATGTGGCATTCGCCCCAGATGACCTGGCCGTCGATGACGCTGTGCCCCAGGGTCTGAGTGCGCCACTTCTGCAGGTAGCTTTTCAGGGTGGTGCGACTGGCCGGATCGGCGGGCTTGGCTACCGAGATATTCCCGGACAGCAGTTCAGCGTCAAAATCTGTGGTGGATTGCTCCCACATTTGCTGAAGAATCGCCCAACGGCGCACGGCCGTCTGGCGATCCTTGGTTTGTAAGCTTCCTTGTTTGCGGGTGACCGGATGGCGTACGTAAAAAATGCCATCGCGGGCCTGAATGTAAAGGCCAGGGTAGCGGTCAAGCCACTCCTGGCCAGGCTTTCGGCGTGGTGGGGCCATGTTATGTCAGTTGCTCGGCGAGGTTTTGAAGAAAGCCAAGCTCCTGCCGACACTCCGGCAGGCCCCTGACCCGTCGATTCATTGTCTCGTAATACACGTCCAGGTCAATTCGCCAGCGCCGGCCATCCTTGAATGCCCCGGGTATTTCAGGGCAGCGCCGGCGAATCGTTGCCAGTGACGGCGGTTCTTTATCATCAACATAGACGATGTCGATAAAGGTTTGCAGGGACACCGGTCTCACTGAGTGGGCGCCCCTCGCCGGGCTTGCCGGCCTTGCCACCGCTGGAAGTGGTTCTTTATTTGCCGGAACCGGGTTGCCGCGCCTACGTTGTGATCCAGCTCTGCACGGCTGTTGATGCCGCAGGCGTCCAAGATCAGATCACGAGCATCGTCAACCGTGTGGGTGCCATCGGGAATATCAATCCCGCTTTTGTGTGCCTGGGCCCTGTCCAGGTAAAGCCGGAAGGCTTCATCCTGGCAAAGCATGGCAGCGGATCGGGCGAGGTGACCGCCTTTAACTTCCGCCATCAAGCGCTCCCTTATTATCAGGCTCGTTAAAGTCGCATTCAGGGCAGCTCCATGTATCGCACTCAGGGTCTCCCTGGTCAGAGACGGCCATATCAGCACAGCATTCTGGGCAAGAAAAGGTAGGCCCTGGCTCGGGATTCTCGAAACCAAACGAATACCTGCAGACGCCCTTTTCAAACGCTTCAGCCATAGCCTCTCGATTAGGGAACTCCAGAAGAAGCCCGTACTTGACGACCTCCTTGTTTCCAGGCTCATCCTCGTCAAATAGATCGATCATGCCCGCGCACTTCAGTCTGGTTTCGGGTATGCCGGCATCCTTCTCGGCGCGCAGAAGGCGGTTGGCATCCTGTAGCATGGCCCTGATGTAGCCGCGACTGTAGTTGTCAGTGGCATTTAGTTTCAGATTCTCTAAGCCGACAATCAGGCACTCCACGATCCTTTTATTGTCCATTGCGCGACTCCTTGATTGCCATCTTCCGTTTCTTGTCGACAAACTCCTGACGCCAGTCCAGCGCCTTCTCGCATGCCTGCTCATAGGTCTCGGCGTAGATCCACTTCATGCTGTAGTAGCCCCACGACAGGCGGTGAGAGTCAGTTTTAATATCCTGCGGTACCGGAGTTGCGAACTTAACCAGGTAGCCGAATTTCCGGTTGTCGGTTAGGTGCTCGAATGTCAGCCCTTCGTCGTCGAGGTCGTATGGCTGCTCGATGCCGATTTCCTCCCAAAGCGGGTCCGGGTCGTCCTCCATGAAGGCTTCCCGGGCAACATCCGGCCAGGCGTCTTGAGCCAGCATGGTAGGAATGTGAATGATGACTTCAGCCCGCAGGTTGTTTTCAAACATCATTTCGATCATTGCTTCTTTCACGCCGCCTTCTCCTTCTCCAATTCCCGTTTCCGCTCTTCCAGGTATTCCACGTTAACCTGTTGCCAGCGGTCGTACCGCTCCTGGCTGTAGCCGGGGCCGGCCATGCGGGCTATTAGTTTTTCGTCGTTGGTTACTTGCCGGATCGCTTCTGCCGGGGCGTATTGGTAGTGCCACAGCTCCAGCGGGTCGTCTGGCTTTTTGCCGTGCCAGGTCTGGCAGATCCAGCCCATGTCGTACACTTGCGCGGTGCGCTGTGCCTTGAGGGCATCGGCGCGCAGCTCGTGGTACAGCTCGGCCACCTGCTGAATGCTGTAGCTGGGCAGGTCAAAATAACGGCTTTCCATCCAGCTGACACCGTCCGGCGCACGGCATAAAGCGCGCACCGCGACCAGCCAGTTTCGGGGGCGCTTGACCAGGTGTTGCGCAAGGTCGTCGCCCATATCGACCCAGCCAAACGGCAGTAAGCGCTCTGCCGTGGTGTATTTTTGGCCGTTATCGGGGCTGACCAGGCCCTCCCAGGTCCACACCCGGGAGTTCGCGAACAGCCGCTGATCGCGCGCGGCGGCGCTGTGATTCTTGCGGCGCTTCGGTTTTCTAGCCATTGAGGGCCTCCAGGTTCTTCAGTGCCCGGCGGGCGTGCCTGGCTGCGAGGCTGCGCAGGGTTTTGTGCTCCTCACGGTTGGCCCCAGAGAGGGCCCACCAGCCAAATATGGCGGCTACCTTTTCAAGGCACTGGATCGGCCGTTTGTCGGCCATGTTGCGCAACTTAATATCGGCGTCCGCCACGGACTGGTTAAACTCACTGGGACGCTGATTCATGATGAAGTCCCCGCGGTTGCTGTTTTCTCTGGCTGTTTCAGCCCGCGTAAACACTGGTTATCAGCCCCCATGTCAAACGGGCAGCTGCACTCGGGGTACTGGCAGAAAATAGCCATTGATGGGGGCCCGGAAATCATCGGCTTGCCCATGGCGATCAGGTGGTCCAGGTAGCGTATATAAGCCTCCGATTCGCTCATGCCTTTCTCGTGAATCCTCGCCTGGAGCTCAGGCGAATCGCGCTCGTCAATGCCCATGTCTAAGTTGAGTTCGGCCAGAACGTGTGGTTTGTGGCCCTCTCCATAAGACTGATCTACAGGGTGCAGGCGCGCGTACAGTCTCTGCACGTGACCGGACAGCTCTACAAATCCATTGGAAATGCCACGGCGAACAATGATGGCGGTGAGCAGAAAGATTTCTTCTGCGCGAATGTACAGGTCTTCCTGCATCTGGTTTTTTGATAGCGTCAGCGTTTTCATAATGTGTCCCTTATATTCCGCGGGTTCTTTTTTGGTGTTCAATCATTTGCTGGCAGTCCACGCAATTTGCGCAGCCGGGTAGGGCGGCGCGTCTTGCTGCGGGAATTTCGTTGTCGCACTCTTCGCAGTAGGGGTCGCTGCTCGCTGGTGCGAGTTGTCGGTTGCGGTGATTCGCCAGTACCATTTCGAGCTCTTTCTCGATATGGTCGCCGGCGGTGTCAGCGATGTCAGCCACGGTTCAGGTACTCCGTCGCTTCGGGGCTCAGATCGTGCGACGGGATCAGTCGCACCAGGCCGGCTTCCATGCACGCCGCCGCTTCTTCGTTGCTGTTAAACACCAGCACCATGGCCACTTTGTGGTGGCAACGGCCGTTGTCGTCGTTGATCACAGTCAATTCGCCAATGTCGTGCAGCAGGGCTGCGGGGGCGGTACTGGTCAGTGCTTGTGCTTCCATGATTCCCTCCTTAGGGGTCATTTTTCTTTTTCAAAAATCCAGCAACGAACGGTGTCGGAGCCGGTGTGGTTGAGTTCGCGGCGAATGGCGCTGCGTACGGTGCGGCTCGAATCAATAAACTTTCGGGCCCGGGACGTTTTCAGATAGCGCTTGAGCTCGGACATGCGTGGAATTGACAGCTTGTTTTCCGCACACACCTGCTCGAAGTGCTTGAGATTGATGGCGATCATGCGGTCGTCGCCGTAATGGTTCAGGGTTGGCGATACGCTCTGGCCTTCGATGTAGTCGTAGGCTTCCCAGAACTCCTGCACCAGGGGGTGATCGGAGTTCACCGAGCCCTGACGCTCCAGCGCCATGGCCTGAACCATCTGCCGGGCTGGCTCCAGATAGGATTCCGGCAGAAGCTTCAGGCCCTTTTCGCCCAGGCAATCCACCAGGGCCATCAGCTGGCCGTGGTTTTTGGCGATGCGCAGAATGCGGATCTCCGGAATCTCTGACAGCGCCTGCTCGTAGGCCGGGGCCGCTTCAAAGAACATCTCCATCAACTTGGCTTCGGACGTTGTCGCCTGCAGCACAAACCCACTGACGTTTTCCATGGGCGTGCTTTCCAGCTTTATTGCCAGGGCCTTGGTGGCCGGGGTGTGTCCCTCGCGGGTAAATTTGAGGTGAACAATGCGCTGCAAAATGGCGTCACTGGCCTCAACCTGGGCGTTCTGCGAGATAATCACAGAGCCACGGAAAGGCGGCTCGTAGGTTTCGTTGCCGCTGGTCTTCAGGCCGCGTGCCCTGAGTGACCGGCCGTTGTACAGGGTTTTCAGTTCGTCCCAGTCAAACTGCTTTTGCTTGTTGCCGCCTTCCTGGTCGCGGTCTGACTCGATGAGCGACACCGGCAGGTTAGACACCTGGGCAAAGTTGCGGGAGCGCCCCGCCGCGGTGGATTTGTTGGGGTCAAAGCCTTCGTAATCGGTGCGGCCCACCAGTTTCCACAGGAATTCAATCAGGGTGGATTTACCGGACCCCGCCTCACCGACTATCTCGATGAACGGGTAAGACTTGTGCTCAGCGCGGATCTGCTCGGCAAACAACGAGCCCAACCAGAACGCCAGCGCCACCACGCCCTTTGGCCCGAAGCAGTTGGCCAGATCCAGCGCCCAGTCGCGTCTGTACTCGGAACGGGAACTGTTGATGCTCAGCGACACCGACGCCGACAGCGTCTTCAGGCTCATGCGGCCGATGTCGTAGTAGTCCTCTTCGTTGAGGTCGTAAATGTTGCCGGCATTGACGGCCAGCTCAGGAAATACCCAGGTCTCGTGCTCCTTGCTGTAGCCGATAAAATCAATGGTCTCGACGGTTTTGATGCCGCCGATCTGCTGCTTCAGTAGCCTGTCAAGCTGCTGGCTGGTGCCGGTCCAGACTGCACCGGGGGCAATGCCCAGCAGGCGCTTTTTGAACTCACTGGCACTGGCCAGCTGGCCACCGTTAAAAGTGTTCTTGACGGACCGACCGTCGTGGGGGAAATCGACCCGGGTGTAATACCAGCTCTCGTCGGTGATCGGGTTCGCCAGGTAATAGAGAAATGTGGGGTAGCAGTTGGCGATCTCCACCACCGCATTGCACTGCTGCAATGCTTTATCGCGGATCTCCTGGTCGGTCAGCGCTTCGCTGGAGTCTTCCAGTTCATTAATCGCTTTCTGGTATTCCTCCATGTTCAGCTTGAACCAGAACAGGCGGTTGCCGTAGCCGAACGGAAACTCGCGCTGGCCGGTGTGGTTGAACATGCGCGCCGCCTTCTCTCCGGCACTGCGGGCAATGACCAGATCGCCCTGGTACAGAAACTCTTTGGTGAGCTGTTCGCCGTCTTCGCTCAGCAGCTCGCCGCGCTGCCAGGCGTCGTTCCAGTCGTTCTTTGACTTGCCCACTTGCGGAATGATGGCCGCGCCGACCTTCCAGCCCGCTGACCGCGCCGCCCTGGCAAACCGGCGGATGTAGCGCATGCCGGCGTCGTCGCCGTCCAGCGCCCATATAATTTTGGGCAGCATCGCGCCCGCTTCGCTGCGCAGCTTTTTTAACGATGCCAGCAGTTTTGTTGGGTAGTTGTTGCAGCTGAACGCCGCCACGGCCGGTATGCCGGCGTGGTACAGGGCGATGGCGTCGAAGATGCCCTCTACAATCCACAGCTCTGAGACTTGAGAAAGGTCCAGCCCGGGCGGTACCCACGCATCGCCCTTGAACTGCGCGCCCCGGTTGAAGTGGGCCTTCATCTTGCCGAACCGTTCCGGCTTATCGATCAGGCGCTCCCAGTAGTCGCGCTCGTTGATCTGGAAGCGAACGGTGGTGCTGCTGATGTTGCGCTGGTAATCCCAGTAGGTTTCCTGGCTGTACCAACCGGCCACCTTGCCCAGATCAAAGCCCCGGCCGTGGCTCATGTAGGCGTCGGCCACTTCGGTGCCGGACGGCTTTTGCCCGGGCTTCAGGTCGCGGGGGGCGTAGCGGTCGGTCCAGTTGTCGAACAGGTCCGGGAACAGCGTCTTCACGTGGTGCTGGTCGCCGCATTTGGATTCCCGCCCGCATTTCAGCATCCAGGGGGCGTCCATCGAGGTGAACGCCTCCTTTTTGCCGCAGCTGGGGCACTGAATCCGGCGGACGAACTTGGCGTCGGTGGATTCCCGGCCGCCAAAGTCGTTTTTGATGCGGAACAGAATGTCCGACCGTATTGAATCTTGCATTAGGCGCTCCGGTCAGACGGTGATGCGGGTAGCGTCAGCGGTGTCGCGCAGTTGCAACAGCTCATGAATCGAGAAAACAGAGGTACGACCGGTGGTGTCGTGAATGACCACGGTGTTGCCTGTAGTCAGGCTGACATCCACGTAAGCGGAACGCTGGCCAACAGCCTCAAGGTCAGCCCACGCACGGGTAACGATCAGCGCGGCACGGCGACGGCTGCAGTGAAACTCTTCCATAATGCTGTCAATGGTCATGCTGATGGCGGATTTGCGCCCAAAGTCGCGTTTGCGAAGAGCGATCAGCTGGCCGTATGCGGCGTTGAATGCTTTGTTGTCGGATGCGTTAGCGTTCATTTTGTAATTCCTTTTTTTGGTTGGTATTTCTCGTAAGCCAGGTCAATTTCGAGCTGGCACTGCTCCCGCACATCGGGCGAAAGCGGTATCTCTCGCAGATTGCCTTCCAGGTCGAGCGAGAGGCGGTCGGTGTGGGTGATGAACACCACCCCCCGGTACCCGCAGTAATCGCCGCTCTGGCAGAACACGTACAGCTGGCGCTGCGCCGGGATCATCTGCACGCTGGTGCGCACCCGGCACACGCCGGTGCAGTGAGGGCACAGGATGCGCAGAAAGCTGTTGCGCACGCCGGGCTGCAGCTTTGCCTGGCCGTCGACCTGGGCCCGGGGGATCTTGGCCCGGTGCACGGGCCCGTAAGAGACCTGCACGCCGCCCCGGTAGCCGCACTCCAGGTTGCGGCACTGCACCAGGCCGTCCCATCCGCGCTCCTGTATTGAGCGGCTGGACTGAATGGAGCAAGCCTCCCCGCACGCCGGGCAGTTCAGATGCAGGAAGTTGCGCGTGATCCGGCTCATGGGCACCTTGCTACTTGCTTTCTCGCTTTTGTTTGACATCAGTCGCCCCTAGTGCCGCTGCTTACTGCCTGGATGAACCAGGTGAATGCGTTTGCCGGACTCCGAAACCCGCTTCAGTTGCTGCAGAATTTCCCGTATAGGTCGTCCGGAAGTGACTACGAAGGCGCTGATGCGCCACTTGGTGTCCGTTGTTTGCTTGTCGTACCAATCCATCAGCTCTCGCTCGGTGTTGCCCTGGTGCATGAACCCCTCGTTTCTGTTCCGGGAATCTCTGGGGATTCCCTAAAAGCACTTAAAAAAGCCAGGGCGCAGGCACCCTGGCACTTCTAGTTACAGTGGGCGGTAGTCGTACTTCCGCCGTATTTCCTCGGCATCGGGTATGCCTGCCTCATCCAGGAAGCGATCAATCGCTCGCCGCCGCGGCCCTGGCTTGCGGCTGGCCTTGATGATCTCTTCCGCCGAAGGCACCCCGGCCTGTTCCAGAAACTGCTGAATGGCATACCGCGCCGCTGCCGCCCGCCGGCGGGTGGCGTCGGTACCGCCATTGCGCGCCCACCACAGCAGGCGAATGTGGTCTTCCGAGCTCAGGCGAACAGAGAACTTATGCTCTCGGACCGTCCTGGGCGGCGTGTACTGCTTGTAATCGGCATCGGTCATTGCGTTTCCTCGTTCGTTGCGAAGGCGTCGCGAATCCTGTTACACAGACGGCCGCTGTGAGGTCCGGGCAGAGTGGCTGCCCAGGTGTTCGCTAAGCCCTCTCAAGAAAAAGATGCGAGCCTGCGACGCCATGGATCGATCTTGCTCCAGGGCGATTTTTTCCAGGGTGGCGCGTTCTTCGGCCATCAATCGAAGGGCTACCGGCTTGGCGGTGAGCACACCCGCGGGGGCGCGGCTGTAGCCCGGGCTGGGTTTCTTTGAATCTGTCATCGTGTATTCTCTGTGTAACGCTGAATTACACAGAATGATAGACGCATGATTGGTTGCTTGTAAACAAAAATGCGATTGAATTTATCTATCGGGAATCAAAATGGTTGCTGAAAAATACAATGGGTTGGAAATAGTAAACAGAATGAAAGAGCTCTTGGGCATGGAGCGAGACAAAGATATTGCGACTTACTTCGGTGTAAACCCTCAAATGATTTATAACTGGAAAGCGCGGGGCACAATCCCTCTGGACCAGTGTGTGCAACTCCGATTTGAGAAGGGGGTCAGCCTGGACTGGTTGCTGCTGGGCCTTGGCGAAGGCGAGGTTGATGAGGGTTACGCCTACGGGGTGGGCGACCGGGACTACACCGAAATTCCCGTATATGACGTTGAGGCCAGCGCTGGCAACGGAGCCTTCTTCGATCATGAGCAGATCGTCAGCCACCTAAAGTTCCGAAACGACTGGCTAGCGCGCGAAGGGCTGCACGCCAAAGACCTGGCCGCCATTCGCGTGGCAGGGGACTCTATGGACGGCTCACTATCTGACGGGGACACAGTGCTGATAAACCGAGCTCGCACAACGCCGGATGGCGTGTTCGCTATCAGGGTGGGCGACAGCCTGCGCATTAAGCGGCTGCAGAAAATGACCGACGGATCACTACGGGTGTCGAGCGACAACGAAATCTACGCCCCGGAAGTGATCGCCAGGGAGAATCTGGACCAGGTGGACATCATCGGACATTGCCACTGGCGCAGCGGCCGGGTTTTTTAGGCCTGATTAGTCTCAGACTAACAGGGGTTGTGTGAAGTTTCATCGAGCATGGAGAAGTACGATGGGCTCAATTTCGTTTACCTATACAGACTCTCGCGGCAACACGGCTGAATGGGTCGTTGAACACTGGAAGGAATCCGGGCGTTACTTGCAGGGCGTGTGTGTTGTTGACGAGAAGTACCGGACGTTCCGCAAAGACCGGATTGATCGTTATCTTGGGGAAGGCGAGGCTACGGTTACCCAGCCGTATACGCCCCCGCCACCCAAAATAGAAACCCGCCCGGAAATTTGCTTCACCGGGTTTTCCAAGGCCACGCGAGCCAGCCTGGAAGAGCTTGCGACCCGGCGAGATATGTTGGTTAGAAAGAGCGTCACCAAAAGCCTGGCTTTCCTGTGTTGCGGCCCCAATGCCGGGCCGGTAAAGATACAAACGGCGCGAGACCAGGGGTGTTTTATTCTGTCGCACGAAGCACTTTTGACAATGCTTGAGACCGGGGAGATACCCGACGAGTATTGATCTATCCCGCCTCGCCCTCACTCGCTCATCGTTTCTGCGTTAAGGGTTGTTGTCAGCCCGCTGTCGTTCAGGCTGTGAGTGGCGCGGGTAATAACCCACTGCCGGCCTTCAATTTGCGGCTTCAGGCCGCTGACTTTCAGCCGCCACTCCGGGCCTATTTCGGGCCGACCCACGGCGAGGTTCATGCTGAATTCCGCGTCACCTCGGTTCAGTCGTCGCAGCTCTGCCCAGGCGGCGCTTTCGGCTTCTTCGCGGTTGGCGTAGGTGGCGCGCATGCGCTTGATGCGCTCGTCGGTACCGGCCAGCACTTGAACTTCGCGCCCTGCGTCCAGGTCGTTGTAATAGGCACCTACCCCGGTGTAACCGTCGC
Source organism: Marinobacter sp. X15-166B (assembly GCF_001752365.1). Classification (GTDB taxonomy): domain Bacteria; phylum Pseudomonadota; class Gammaproteobacteria; order Pseudomonadales; family Oleiphilaceae; genus Marinobacter. The sequence continues at coordinate 2,991,352 of NZ_MEIY01000001.1, forward strand.
GATCGGTCTCGCGGTAGCTGTATTGGTCGCCATCGGCCGGGGTGAGGGTGATTTCAGGCAACTGGCCGCCACTGGCGGTGAGCGCCTTTCCCCGTGGCGTGAACAGCAGCCTGCCGGCCTTTACGGCGGCAATGGCGTCGTGCTTTTCGGCCAAGCGGCTCAATAGGTTGAGGTCGGACTCGTCGGTTTGGTCGATGTGCTCAACGGCAATGGCGGCGAGCGGTTCGGCCACCACGCTTTGCAGCTGGTTGTTGCCGGCGATGGTGCTGACGATTTCACCCAGGGTGGTCTGGTGCCAGCTTTTGGTTTTGCGCGCAGGCAGCTCGTTGCGCATGTTGGCGCTGCGGGCGGTGATAGACACTTGATCCGGTGGGCCGTTGAACGCGGCTTCATCAACAATGAACAGGCCTTTCTCGACCAGCGCGCCATCACGCCAACCGATGGCCAGTTCAATTTCGGCGCCCTTCGGGGGGATTTCTACGGCGCGATCGTGGTCGCTGATGGTCAGGCTGAGGGTGTCGGCTTCGTCTCCCGGGGTTTCGTCCAGGGTCAGGTCGATCAGCCGGCCGTTTACGCGGGGCGTGATGTTGGTGCCGTTGACCAGTAGCCGGTACGACGGGGCGCGATGCTTCATGCGATCAGCCCGCCGCCGTTACGTCTCGGGGTGTACAGGCCCATGCCGATCGCCGCGTCACGGCTGGTGCCCGCCTGATTCTTAAAGGACTGGAAGTCGTCTTCGTCTACGCGCACCAGGTCAATGGTGAAATCGATTTTGCGTGGCACGCCGTCGGCAAAGAAGGTGGAGCTGGTTTCGTTCACGGCGGCAATGACCCAGAAGCCATAGACGCGGCCTGAGCCCTCAATCAGTGGCCAGGCTTTGCCCTCGTCGGCCATGATGCGGATGTCATCCAGGGTAACGCGCCCACCGGTGATCTCGGGGTACAGCGTGCCGCTCAGGTTGACGGTGTCTTCGCCTGGGCCCAAATACTGATACCCGGGTCGCTGGCCGACACGGTTCTGGCTGGCATGCCGCCATTGCGTGGCTCGTTGCAGCTGCTGGTAGGGCAGGGACTTCACTTCAAACACAAACATTCCCAGCGTCATCATCATGGCGATTAATCCCTGTCGTATAGTGCGCTGCGGGCACGGGTGGCATTGCGGCGGTCGCGATCCTGCAGGATCCGTTCTACCTGCGCGGCAATCTCTTGCGCGTCTTGCCCTGGTGCGCCGTAGACGTTGATGGTGACGCTGTCGCCGGCGGCTGCGCTGGCCGACGCGGTGGGCGACCCTATGGGCGCACGGCTGTCGAACTGAATGCCGTCGGCCGCTGCGGGCAGGGCAGCTGCACCGATGGCAATGCCCGCACCGGCCTGGCGCACGCGCTTGCCGAAACCGGTTACCTGTTTGAGGGTGTCGGGCTCTTGCTGCTCCAGCCCCTTGCGGTAGCCTTCCAGGGTGTCGTGCCCGGCGCCCATGAACACCCGCGACGGGGATTTAATGCCCAGGGTTTCTTTGAACCAGCCGATGGCTTTGGCGCCCGCACCGGTGATGGTGTCTTTCACTTTATTCAGGCCGCCCAAAATGCCGTTGACCAGGCCGTCAAGAATCTGCTTGCCAAACCCGGTAAAGGATTCGGGCAGATCGACGCCAAACCAGCCCATGACGCCGCTGAAGGCTTTGTAGAATAAACCCAGCGGTGACCAGTTCAGGATGAGTTTACCGATACCGCCAATGCCGGCGCTGAACGCTGCTGTTACCTGGCCCCATAGCCCGCTGAAGAATCCCGCTATGCCGTCCCAGTTTTTGTAGATCAGGTAGCCGGCGCCTGCGATCGCGGAAATCAGCAGTCCGATGGGGTTGGCAGTGATGGCCAGGCCAACGGCCTTGATGCCTGCGGCTATCATCGGCAAGCCGCCGGCCAACCCAATGATGGCGGTGGTTGCGGTGAAGATGGCTTTGCCGAAGGCGAGAATGGCGAAGATGGGCTTCATCGCAAAGATGAACGCGAGAATCATGCCCAGGTTATCGAACCCACCGACCAGGCCGGCCACGCGGCTGGTCATCATGGCGAGGTTCTTGGCGGTTGACGCAACGCCGGTACCGATATCGCGGATGATCGGCAGGGCATTTTTCAGCCGGTCGCCGAACTCGCGGGCGAACTGCTTGACCTGGTCGCGGTTCTCACCCATCCAGGATGAAAGGTCGCCCATCAGTTCGGTGACCGCGGGCATGAGCTCTGCGCCAATGGTGTTCTTCATGCCGGCCATGCTCAATTGCGTATCCAGCAGGGCGTCTTTAAAGGTTTCAGCGTCGCGCGCAGTTTTCTCGCTGAGCACATAGCCGGTGCGCTGAGCATCGGCGCGCAGTTGTTGCAGGCCCGCACTGCCGTCTTTCAGCAAATTGAGCATGGCCGCGCCGCCCTGGGTGCCAAACAGCTGGCTGGCAATGTCCACCTTCTGGTTGTGGTTGGTGACGCTGCTCAGGCGGTCAGCCACGACAGCCAGGGCCTCATCCGACTGCATGTTTGCCAGATCTTCAGCCGAAAGCCCCAATGCTTCGTACGCCTGCTGGGCGGCGCCCGCACCGCGAACGGCTTCTCCGGTGCGCTTTACGAACCGCTGCATGTTGCCGTCCATCGCGTTTTGGCTGATGCCGGAGCGTTCGCCGGCGTAGGACAGCTCTTGGTAGGCCGCTGTGGTTAGTTTCAGCTTGTCCGCAGTCTTTGCAGCGTGGTCACCCAGCCCTGCCGTTGAGTTGGCAATGCCAAAGATGCCCGCGGCCACGCCGGTGGTGGCGACCAGGGCGCGCTTGCCAAATCGGGTCACTTCGCTGGTCATGTTGTTGAACTTGCCGCCTACGTCGGCCTTGCCCAGCCGGTCCAGGTACTGGCGCTGGCGCTGGATGCGCTCGTTGGCGACCTTCATCTGATCGGCCAGCTTGCGCTCGGCGTCGGCCAGGTTGTGGGTACTCACGCCGGCCTCTTGCAGGCGCTTGCGCACCGCGCCCAATTCTTTGCGTTGCTTCTGGCCCCGGCTGGTGAATTGCTCCACCTCTTTGCGGGCCCGGTTGTATTCGTTACGGAGCTTGGCGGTGGGCTTGGCGGTGGATGTCAGCTCTTTGCCCAGCTGGCGCACCCGCTCCTGCGATGCGGAGAGGGCAGCGGAGTTGTCTTTCAGGGCCTTGTCGGCCTTGCGGTACGATGAAATATCGCGCTGGGTGGATTGCAGTTTGCGGGTTTCCGCCTGGGCCTGTTTGAGCGCCTGGGCGGTACCGCTGGATGTGGCGTTGATTTTCTTCAGTGGCCCGGTGATCTTGTCACGTGCGGCCAGTATTACCTGAAGATCCAGACTCTTTGACATTATTCCTCCGGCTGGCTGCGCTTGCGGGCGTGTTCCCGCCACTCCATCAATTCAGTTACGGTCATGTCGGCCATGTCTGCGGGCCGCCAGTGAAATATGGCGGCCACATCAGCCATGGCGTCATCAACGCGCCGGGGGATTACCCCTTGTACTGCTTCTGCAACAAAAAACCGGCAATCTCCTTGCCACACTCCACCAGGTCGGCGGGGTCCATGTTGCGCACTTCGTGCTCGCTGATGCTGGGGTTGCTGATGCGGGGGATCAGCTTGGTGATGCTGTCTGCGTCCAGGTTCATCACTTCGGCCAGACTCAGGCCGCGCAGCTCGCCGGACAGCGGCTTGCGCAGTGCGATCTTGTCGACTTTCTCGCCCTCGCGGGCGATTGGGGTGTCCAGTGTTACGGTTACGGTTACCGGCTTGCTCATCAGTCAGGGTCCTTATAGGCCTATGTTCTGGCGGTGTTGCTCCAGGCGATCAACGCCACGTACTTTCTCGATCATTCCGAGTACGTCGATCTCGACCACTTCTTCACCGTTAATGGTTAGCTTGTAGTAGCTGACGGTGGTGGTGATGCTTTGGGTGTTGTCGCTGCCAGACTCGGCGTCGCCCATGGCGATTTCGCGGTGGCGCCCGCGCACGACGATTTCAACGGGTACGGTTTCGGCGGTGTCGTCACGCTGGTAGCTGCCGGCAAAGCGCAACATGTCTTTGTCCAGCTGGCTGGTGCCGAAGTTGTCGAAGATGCCCGGGATCAGCCCTGCAGGCGTCCACTGGAATTCCAGCTTCTCCATGCCCATGTCGATATCAACGGGCATGTTCATACCGCCACCGCGGTACTCTTCCATTTGCCGAACCAGCGGCGGCAATGTCAGCGAGGCGATTTGCCCCTGCCAGTTGTCGCCGTTGCCGAACAGGTTGAAGTGCTTGAGCTTTTTAGGTAATGCCATGATTCATTGCTCCTATGCGTTGACACTTCTGGCGAAGTCGACCAGGTATTGGTCAGTGATGCGCTGACGCAGCATCAGGCTTTCCAGCGGTGGCACGGGCGTGTAGTCGTAATCGATGTACAGCTTGCCGGCCTTGAGGGTGTCTTTGGTGTTGATGTTTTCATCGAACCAGGCCGTCGCGTCAATGATCAGGCCGAGGTTCTTCATCTCGCGGAACTTGGCGTTGATGCCTTCGATGATGTCTTTGGCCAGTGATGGGTGCATGGGTTTGTCGACGGCCCACAGGTGCGCCTCGGCGATGGTGTCTGCCAGTATTTGCGCGGTGCGGGTGTAGTTCTCGAACTGGAACAGCGGGTCGGCACTGCAGGTGCGGGAGCCCCAAAAGCGGAAGCCTTCGCGCTGGATCAGCGTGGTGATGTCGTTGGCGTTGAGCAGCCCGGCGTCGGTGTTGGGGTCTTGCAGATCCCAGTGCACGTCTTTATCAATGCCGGTAACGCCATTCACGGCCACGTTGGACAGGGTTTTGTGCCAGCCGACCTGTTGGTCGATCTTGGCGCGCATGCCCATGGCGCGTGCTACGGCGTGGGCCGTGTCGGCCGATGCGGTGTTGACGTTGAAGGAGACGAAGTCTGGCCAGATCAGCATCAGCTCACGGGCGCCAAAGCCGTTGCGGTACATGATGGCTTCTTCCAGGGTTTCACTGCCGTAGCAGCTGGCGTACGCAAAGGCGCGCAGCTTCTGGGCAATGCTGACCGTCTCAGCGGTGACGTTTTCGGTGTCCAGCCCTGGTACGCCGATAATGCGGGGCTTCACACCCAGATTCTGTTCAGCAGCCAGCAGCGCTTTCAGGCCGGTCTTTTTGCCCTGGGCGGTAACGGTGCCGATGACGTTGGCTTCGGTGGCTGGCTCGTCCACACCTTCGGCGACGCGCACCACCACTACCGGTGGGTTGGCCTGATCGGCAATGGCGTCAAGCGCGGCGGGCAGGGTTCCGGTGGTGCCTGCAGCGCCGATTGCATCCATCAGGTTGGTGACGAGCACGGGGGTATCTAGCGGGAAGGCTTCGTTTTCTCCGCCGGTCAAAGTCTGCCAGTCGGCTGCATTAACCAGGCCGGTGCCATCGTTGCCGGTGTCCAGCGCTACGGTGACAAGGGCGGCTGCTTCGGTCTTGGCTTCGACGGCGGTGATCACATCGCTTGCGGTGCTGGTGACCTCAGAGCTGACACCGGTGGCCAGGCTGACGGTGATGTCGTTGCCCGATACGGAAACAGCCAGGGCCTCAGATACGGTACCGGGGTTTACATAACGTACGCGGATTTTGTTACCGGCAGTGCCGACGACTTTGGCGGTGAATACTACATCGCCGTTGCTGGCGATAGACCGCAGAGTTGCCTCAGCGGCTAAGCCGGCCGAGGCATCGGGAGCCGTGGCTACCAGCCCGATAACGGCGGTGGCAACGGTGCGGATGGTTCGGGTACCCTCGTTGATCTCGAGCACTCGAACGCCGTGGTGGTATTGGTCGGGCATGACGCCTCCTGGTCATCTGTATGGCAGTGGTTAACTGCCATGATGAACGCTGGGCGCAGGGGTGCCAGATTTTCAGTTTGTGGGGTGGCGCGAAACAAATACGGGCGCGATAGAGCCCGGTCCGTAATAGATCACAGAGAATCGCAGACGCCACGCAGGCCAACATACGCGCTCACATCCCACGGAACGCTGTTCAGGGCCACGCTGCGGGAGCCGGCCTCGCCGGCGTCGTACCAGCCGGCGCCGAATAATGCAGTGCGGAATTGGCCGCCGTACCACTGGCCGTGGTTGTTGGCGCCGTCCTTGCCGGTATTGAGATCATCTTTCCAGCCTACTCCGGTGTCTCGGTCGTAAAAAAGAGAGCTTTGCTGATAAAGGTTGCCGCTGGGCTGGTCCACGTTCAGGCAGCTGACGCACTCAAAGCCATAGCCCGCGTGGCCGCCCGTGCTTTGCCTTCCGCTGGCACCGGTAGTGCCCTGCGGCACGCCATAGGCGAACATCATAAACTCGCTGTAATCCGGAAGTCGCTTACCAGCATTGCGAACCAAACGGCTGTAATCCAGTCGGGAATAGCCTTCTGTTCCGGTTAGCGGTGTGGCGTTATGCACTGATATGGGCACGGTATTTGGCCAGGGCGTGCTGTCTTCAGATGCCAAGTAGATATCTACCCACAGCTGCCCTGGGATCACTTCTACCATGCCGCTGGGGTCGCATTTTGGGCGGTGTTTCAGATCCCAGCAGCTGTTCGGAATGATCTGAGTCGGCAACGCGGCGGCGGCGTTGTAGGCGTCGGCCAACGGGCGCACTTTACCGAAATGGAAGCCCCCGATTTTGCGGCTGTTGTCGGCGGTGTAGCCGGTAGGGACGGTGCTGTTTTTGGATGCGATCCATTGCGCGATGCCGCTGGCATCCTGCACTGCGTAGATGTACACGTCGTCGCCCAGGGCCAGACTAGCAAAACTGCCATCGCTGTTGGTCACGGGGTCCCAGTTGCCGGTGTTTTCCAGCAGGTAGCCCTTGCTGTTGCCGCCGATGTTGACCATGCCTTCGGGCAGGTTCAGGGTGTCGCCGGTGCCTTTTTCAATGCGCCCGAAGATACTGACAAATCCGGCTGCCATCGCCGGAATGATGATGCGATCGCCAGTGGCCATTATCGCGCTCCTTCAATGGTGTCGATGAGTTGCTGCACTTCGGCTTGGGTAAAGCCGAGCTGGTGGATACGTGCCGTGGGGTTATCCTCGAGGACGAACTGCTCGCGCGCTCCGTCGTCGGTGGTCAGCACGCGGTATTGCGGCTCGTTGCCGGATGGTTGCTCGTTTTCAGCCAGTGTGCGGTCAAATACGTAACGGCTGGTGTTGTCGCGCAGGCCGCGCAGGAACGCCAGACCGCGCTGAACGTTTTCTTCCGTGGCCCACTTTGAGCCCATATAACCCGCCAGATATTCCACATCGGCGCGGGTTTTGATGATTTTGGGGTAGCCGTACATCAGATTTCCTCCAGGGCCGGAGAGCCGTTAACAATGACGAGTTTGTGAGAGGTGATCGGCAGGCGCGCATCCAGGGCCTGTTTGACCCCTTTCGGCGTAGCGGCTCGATCGGCCCGCTCGCCGGCCAGATGCTCGGTCTGGTCTGCAAATTCGACCATGCCCTGGGCGGTAGTCGTCGCCGCTGGGTGTGCGCGGCCTTCTTCGTGATTCTGCAAAGATTGGGCAGCACTGTCGCCCACGGATTGCGCAAGATTATCGGCATAGCCCCGCGTGGCCAAAACCACTGTTGGGTCAACTTTTAAGGTGACGGCGGCGGTATCTGACACTTCCATCACAAAGCGGATGGTTTGAGTGCGGCTGGAGCCTTCTGTCAGCAGGGGTTTGTAGGTTTCGGGGTAATTGCCGTAGCCAATCAGGTCGCCATCGGCGTCAATCACGCCTATTTCACGGATCGTCCAGCCGCCAACGTCCGGTGGCAGCACCTGTTCAACCACGATCCAGTTGGGGTTCTGGGCATCAACTTCGCTCCGGTTGATGGGCGCGCGCCGTACTTCGTTGACCAGGGCGGTGCGGTCAGAGGTCGGCGCTGGCAGGGTGCCATTGCCATCACCTACGGCTAATTGGGCGATAATGACGGTTTGTCCCAGTGCAATTGCGTTTGCCAACTTGGCCTGGCCAATGTCGGTCAGTAGGGTGTAAAAACTTGCCATGCATGCTCCTATTGCGGGTAGACGGTCGCTAAATCAGTGCTATCGGTTGCCATGCCAATAAAAAACGGTCCGGTGGCTGACATAATCCCAGGCTGGTAGGGCATCACATCGGTAACGTCGCCGTCATAACAGGCCATTCCGGCGTAAAACACCCCAGAGCTCTCGCCCACCAGGTCCAGTCCGGTGATGTGGCGGCTGACAGGTTTGGCGTCGTCGATCAGCCGCTCCAATTCCTGGTACATAGCGTCGGTGATGCCGATATCGAGAACGCCGATCTTGAGAGCGAAGGTACCCGGGGTGCCCATGGGCGTTGTTTGCCACCATTCGTTAACTTCCAACAGGTAACCAAGGGGCTCGACTACGCGGCGCAGGGCGCTGATTGTTCCTTTCTTCCTGTGCACGTAGAACGATGTCGCAATAACTTCGCGCTTGGCTTTGTCTGTCCACGCCGGGTCCCATCTATCTACACTGAACGCCCAGGCCAAATAGGGCAGCAGTAACGCCGGGCATGTGTAGGGGTTCCAAAGCGTTTGCAGGGAAACAGGCACTCGCTGAATTTCCGCCAGGGCTTCTGCGGCAGCTCGCTCCAAGGGGGTGGTGTTATTGGGGAGCAGCGGCGCTCTATCGTTACTCATCGCTGCCGCCGATAACGGCCGTGGCGGCGGTGCAATAGGCGGCCTCCGTTTCAGACAGAATCACGTCGGCTACCGGTTGCGCCAGCTCCACGCGCTGAACGCCTTCAACGTGCAACGCTGCATGGATCGCAGAGATACGAATGTCCCGGCCGATCCGGCGTTGCGTGCCGATGTATTGCTGCAGAGATGCCTGGGCGGCCTGAAGAATCGGTTCCTGAGCCGGGCCCGGGTAGACATACAGAGTTGCGTCTACCTGATAATTGACGATGGTTACTGATTGCACCGTGAGGCGGTCACCCACCGGCCGTGTATCTTCGCCGGAAAGCGCCGCCTCTACCTGGTCGATAATGTCTTGACTGGCTGTTCCATCGCCTTCACTGGATAGCAATGTGACGGTTACATGCGCGGGGGAAGGGCTGGTCGCTTTTGCGTCGGATACGCGACCGTCTGCTGACAGCGCTTGGTATTCATAGGCTCCGCGGGGGCCGGCAACGCTCAGTCCCTCCCAAGCCTGCTGGGCGCGCAAGCGCATATCGTCATCGGATTCGTAAGTAGGTGGTACCGGTGGCGTGGCATTCATGTCGCCCTGGTCAATCACAAGGCGCTCGACATCGAAGTTGGCCGCCAGGTTGTCCAGGTCTTCATCGCTGGAATAGGCCAGCATGACGGCCTTCGCGGCTTCGTTAACGCGCTGGCGCCATTGGATCTCCCGGTAGGCGTTCTCCTGAAGGAGCTTGGTCAGCGGCTCGCTCTCAATCTGCAGCGTGGCCTCGACTTCTGGGCGCTCTTTGTCGCTGAGCAGCGCTAACAGCGCTTGTTTTCGCTCTTCCAGGATAGTTTCGAAATCGAGTGTTTCAACGAGTTTCGGGGCCGGTAGTTGGGCAAGATTGATAGTTCCAGTCATCAGATCGCGCCTCCATTACTGATCGAAACAGCGATGCGCTGGGCCGTTGCTGTCGTTCCGCTGACGTGTACAACGTCCATTTCCAATAAGGCGGTACCGGGTTTATCCGAATTCACCAGCTTAACGATGCGTTCCAGGCGGATCCGCGGCTCCCATTCATTGATGGCAACCACTACAGCAGAGTAGGCGCGCAACAAAGTAGCGCCGTTCAAGGGCTGGTCGATCAGCGAGGGGAGCAGGGACCCGTATTCACGGCGCATGACCCGGCTACCTAACGGCGTGGTGAGAATGTCGGTGATGCTCTGCTTGATATGGTCCATGCCGGTGAGAGCTTTACCGGTGGAGACGTTCATTCCTGACATAAGATCCTCACGTTACCGGCCATGTGCCAGCGCTACTGCCACCTGATACGTTGGTGGTCGCATTGGCTTGAATTTCATCCACAACCGCATTGGCGATCGCCTCGGCCATTCGCTCAACCCAGCTGTGCTTGCCAGCGGGCTCAGCGCCCAGGGCTGTCATCTCCGATACGATTCGGCCTTTCAGTGCCGACTTGCTCAGTGCCATGGTTTATTTCCCCGCGGTTACAGTGGCAGAACCGTCGCTGTGAGGGGTTCCGGTGAAGTGGCAGATGTGCGCCATGGTGACCACGCCCATTCCGTCGTTGTGGTGGATCTTTGTCGCGTTGACCTTGCAGGTGCCTGCAACGGCCGTGACCGCATCGCCGCCGACGTTGATGGTGGCGTCGCCGGTGATGTTGATGTTGACCTTGTCGACGAAGCTGGCGACCAGTTCTTTTTTAACGTGGTCGTAAGCGATCTCGGTGCCGTCCGGGTACACCCGTTTGTGCTCGTCTTCGCTTTCAGAGGGTGCGTTCTGGGTGAACAGGCCGGTGAGGATCACAGCCTGGGCCAAATCGCCGGCCGGCGAAAACAGAATGACCTGCTCGCCGACGGTGGGCGGGCTCCACTCAACCGTGGTGCCCGCGCGGGGGCTTATCCAGGGCTGCCATCCAGTCAGGTTGTCGCCGGCCTGGACTCTGGCGCGGGCGCGAACCGTGTCCACCTCGGCGATGGTGCCGATGCGAATCAGGTTGTTGAGCGAGCGAAAAGCTTCAGAGAGTGTGTTCATGCCCACAGTTTGGGCGCTAGCGCGCGCGCAGGTGAAGCGCGCGGGGTTGTCTGGCTGGTCGGTACAAAATCGCCTACAGGGTTACGTGCTCCAGGACTTTGTCGGCGATCATGTCCAGGTCTTCGCGGCTGATGCCCAGCAAGCGCCGCTGGGGGTAGTCATAATCCGGGCCATCTCGGTCTACTCTTGCGCGCAAGCCGTGATGGTGGATGGCGGCGATTCTTCCGGCGATGCCGACGAACGACAGGCCGGCCACGTCTGGCGTGGTTCGGATCTTCAGGTGCTTGGCGGTGCGGATTTTGGTGAACATCGCTTTTTTGCGGATGCCGCCGCTTTTGCCCCTGAGCTTTCTTGCTTTTCTGGGTTGCCACTTCTGGCCGTCCGGGCTCTCCTGTTTTTTCATCCTCTCCTGGTTAGACTTTCGCAAGTCCCTGGATATGGATTTCATCAGGTTGCGGCGTTCGTAGGGCTCCATTTTTTTCAGCAGGGGCTCTACCCAGCCGGCCAGCACGTCGATGTCGTCAGTCATCGGATTCTACGCCGTCATAAAAGCCATGCAGGTCCATGATGATTTCCCATTCGGTGGCGTCCATTTCCATCGGCGGCTTGGGTAGTACGTGCTCGATGTCCAGACCGTCGGCGGTGGCTGTAACGATTACCCGCTCGGTGATGTTGACGGTGATGGCAATGTCGTAGCTGTTGTTGTTCAGCAGCTCGGCTTCAAAGCGCACAGTGTTCATCGGGTCGAGCCCCGGCTCGCGCACCTTGAGCCATGACAAGACGGGTATCACGATGTCGTCAACCGATCCGGCGTAGTCGGTGACGATGAGCTGAATCGGGATTGCGTAGGAGTGGCTCAGGTTGGGGCCCTGCCAGAACTCAATGTTGCCATCTTCGATAAAGGTCAACAGCTTGTCCGGATTGCGCTTCAGCTTGGGCACGTTGGCCAGCACGTGCCGGCGTAAGTCTTCCAGCTTTCTCATTGTTGCTCCTGGGTGCTTAGTGCCCGGGCTTGCGCCTCGCAATCATCCACTTCTGATGCAATTTCGGCCATGCGGGCGTTGAGGGTGTTCAGTTTAACCGCGTACTGGTCAATCAGATCCAGCAGGTTGTCGTTCTTTTTCAAGGACGCCCGACTGGGGTGCCGCTCGGGAATTGCCAGCGGTTTCACGTTCCCGCACACCAGGTAATCGGTGGCCTGTATATAGCGGGCTTTCCCGGAGCATGCGGACAACAGCGCCAGGCAAGTCAGTGCCAGCCCAATTCCGATAGATTTCATTCTCTTTCTCCAGAGTCGCCCGCTTTGCCCTTTCGGCGTCCAGCTTGGCTTCGAGGTCGGCTTCTACGCTTTCAATGTGCCAAATACGATCGGCCAGGCGATCGCGGGCCGCCACGACTTCAAAGAGTTTGTCTTTGGTGGCTTTGTGTTCCTGCTCTTTTCGATTCAGGGCGTCGGATGCGGACGCCAGTTCGGCGCTGGTTTTCATGTTGCGCTCGACGCTGCGCCAAAGTGCGCCGCTGAGTGCGATGACTACCAGGGCAATGACTAGATAGGCCTTCATTCCTGCTTTCTCCCGCTGTTCACGTAGAAGCCAAACCAGGCGGCTGCGGCGGTCCAGATGACGTTGGCGTAAAACTGCTGCGTGGTGGTCGGGTCGGGCAAGGCGGTGTACCAGTGGTGGGTGTCGTAACAGATCCACCCATAGAGGATGACCAGCAGCCTCGGCACCACGCGCCAGGCGTCCAGCTTCTCGGGGGTCAGTTTCACGCGGCACGCCTCAATTCGCTGTGGCGCTCGTATGCCAGCGCCATTTTCAGATCGTACTGATTGCGGCGGTAGGCAGGGCCGTTGTAACGGCGGGCAAATTCTTGCCAGTCACGGTTTTTCAGTGCGGCATGCAAGGCTTTATCTGACTTGATAAACCGGACGAAGGCGTCCATCTGGTGGCCCTCGCTGCGGTGCATCTGGTGGTAAAAATACAGTGCAGATTCATAGCCCAGCGCCTTCCAGTGGAAGCCCATAATCTGAAAAAGCCCCCAGCTTGCCGACTCGATCGCGGTGTCTTCGTGGATGGAGCAGGCGCGCCGTAGTCGGCGCCACTCGCCCTCGCCACCCAGATAGCCGCCGGGCTTCTGATTGACAAGCTGGGGGAAGTGTTCTTGGTTGTGCGCGCGCTCTGACGGCTGCAGGCGGCGGTACATTACGTGACGCTCAAACAAAATGACGGGCCGGCCGGATGGCAAAAACCCAGCGGCGCGGCTTTCCACTTCGGTCACGGCCTTGATTGCGGCCATTTGCACGCCCAGCTTACGGGCCGCGGCCCTGATGTCGGCTTCGGTGAGCGCTTTGCGGCCGATCTCGGAAGGCGTACGGGGGTTTAGCGCGGCCAGAGTGGCGGGCCCGGCAATGCCGTCAACGAATATGCCGGCCTTTTTCTGGAAGCGAAGGACCGCTTGCTCGGTTTTATCGCCGAACCAGCCGTCAACTTCAACCGGGAACCCCTCGGCGGAAAGAAGCGATTGCAGCGATGCAACCGGCTGGCCTACATCTCCATTTTTCAAGATCATGCTGAGCCCTCAATCAATATTCCAACCAGGTGAAGCACCTCTGTCCGATAAACCAAAACAACACTGCTGATGCCCAGCAGCACCCAAATGGCCCCGGCGGCGAATGCGATTTTCCGGGACACGCTTTCCAGTCGCCCACCCAGAACCCGGATGGCCCCGGCGGTATCCTCGGCGGTCTTGTTCAGGGCGTCCACGGTGGATCGATTGTCGTCGTCCATGCGCTTGCGGAACGAATTCAGAGCTTCGTGGGTTTCACGGTGCGCGGTTTGTTGCTCTGTCCGGGCCTCCCTGAAATCACTGCGAATTTCTGTCACAGCGTGCTCCAGGCTTTGAACCCTGGGCTGCAGTCGCTCCAGATCGCGCAGCCTGGCCGCCCAATCTTGCGCGACCATGTCAACAAAGCGCTCGTCTTTCATGCTGCCTCCGGTCAGTCCCATAGTTGAACGCTGGTTTTCGTGGGTTGCGCGGCCACTTCTGGCAAGTGCACCCTGGTGCCCATGGGCAGTACTGGCCCGTGTTTGGCCAGGCCTGGGTTCGCCTCCAGCACCACTTCGGTGACGCCGTCGGTGTAGCCGTAATGCCGGTAGCAGATCAGGTCCACGGTGTCGCCCTGCAAGGCTCGGGTCTCACGCATCAGATCAGCTCCACAACCGTGCGGCGGGTGCCGGTAAGATCGGCAATAGCCCAGCTGGCGTCGCGGCGGTAATCGTCGGCGATGGGTTCCATCGAATCGGCTTTGCCGTGACCTGCGTTGGTGCTGTCATAATCGCGGTACCGCTCAACCAGGTTGGCCTTGGCCATGCTCCACACCGCCCGCAAGTACAGGCGACTGAACGCGCCACTTGGTTGCCAGGGCGGAACAGGTACACCCTCAAGATTGGCAATGCCATCGGCGATCAGCGTTTGGCTCCAACCGGAAAGCTGGGAATTCACGTCGAAAACCGCCACTTCCAGGGCGTGCAGCGCCCGTTCATCGGTGACCGTGCTGTCCAGGCGCATGGCGTCTCGGAATTCACCCAGATTGATATCGGGAAAGAAGGGGGCGTTGGGTACAACAGCGGTATTTTCTGTTGCGCCGCCTGCGGCAATTAAACTCATACTGCCTCCGGTGGAAGGCGGTGGACGGGGCCGAAGAAAGAGCGCTATAAGCGCCGATCATGGCCCCGTGCCGCCTGACGTCGGGGTGCGACTCGGGTCCGGCTACTCGCCGGAATCTTTCAATTTTCGCTCAATGGTTTGAATGTCTTTTTTAACACCCACCCGCTCGTTCAGCTCAAGTGCCCGCTGCAGCGCCGTTAGCGCGTCAGCATCGTTGCCCTGATGGCGCAACAGATAGCCGTGGGCCTTGAACAGCTTGGCCTTTACCTGGTCTTGCATATCGGCGTCGGCGAACAGCTCAATCGCTCGGCAGATATGCTCTTGCAGGTCGTCGCTGGGGCTTTCATCGCTCAGTTGGCGCAAGGCGTATTCGGCGACTTCCTCAGCGGCCAGTGTGGCCGTGGTGCGGGCGTATTTGTCGGGTGTTTCAATGCCGTGCTGGATTGCGTACTCGGCAATGTCCAGGCCGGTTTTGAGGTCGCCGATATCCAGGTACCACACCATCAGCGTTACCAGCACGTCATCCTGCTGGCCGGTGCCGGCCTCCAGAACGCCCTGAACATAGCTTTCGTACCTCGGCAGCATGTCGCGCTTCGCTTCAATCTTGCGCTCGATGCTTTGGATGTCGTGCAGGGCGCGAACATCCTCCACCAGGGAAATGCGGTGCAATTCGTGGGACTGCCCCTGAGGGCGGTCCGGCGTAGCCGTTGCCGCCTCGCGGGCGGCTCGGACACGCAAGAAGTGTTTTCTTGCTGGGTTGGTCATGATGCCTCCGTTACACCGGCTTGATGTTTTCAATCACGCAGCCGGCACCGAAATCTTCAACCACGTAGGCTTCGTTGGAAGACTCGAAGTTTTCAATGCGGTTACGGCGTGGATTGTCGATCACCTGGCGGCGGCGCGATCCGGTCTGGTAATAAATGGACAGGTTGTCACGGGGGGTGATCATGATAGTTCCGGCAGGGATGAATGGCACGGATACCGCCTGGAGCCCGCCCATGCGCTTCTGAGAAACAATCAGGTCGGCTGCTGCCTTTTCGCTTGGCGTCTGGTTCTCGTTAATCAACGGGAAGTACTTGTCTTCAAGCAGAGTGCGGCCGATCAGCACGACCAGGTCCGGGCTCTCACGGTGCCAAGGGTCGATCAGGTTGTTGACCGCGTTGTAAACCAGGGCGTCCAGGTTCTTATAGTCGCCGGCTGCGCCGACCGTCACTTCGCCCGATGCGCCAACGACTTCGGCCATGACCCGCTCGGGCGCGGTGGTGCGGTAATGCTCCAGCCAGCCGATGTTCACATCCTGCAGAAACGGGTTGGTGGTGCGGTTGGTTTCGGCCGCGGCACTGGTGCCGTTAAAGCCAATCATGATGCGGTCAAGCGCCTGCTGGCGAATAATGGCATCACGCACCAGGGCTTGAAAGTTGGGGAACTTCGCCCAGGCGTCAATTTTGGAGTAGGGCAGCGCGGTGTCAAACTCGGTCAGGAAGCACTCATACCCGTTGCTGCCCAGGTCGCTGACATCGCGGGGCGTACGGTCTTTAGACGATACGTCGGTACGGCCGGCAATGCTGCCAACGCCCAGGCCGATTTTCTCGCCCTTGATCTCATCCACGCCAACCAGGTTGATGCTCTGTAGGAAAGCGCTGGACTCTTGGATGCGGTTTTCAAGCGTTTGCTGTACGGACGGGGTAACCGCGAAGGCTTCCGCCGGGTTGTCAACGCCGTTCAGTTGTGCAATCTGCTGCCGCAGTTGGTTAAACAATACTCGTGATTCAGTGCGCATGATGGTGCGTTCCTCAGCAGTCGGTCAGGATGGTGTTATCGCCGCCGGACGCCGGTTGGCGTTGGCTGTGATCGTGGGGGCTGGTTTCCAGTTCGGCCTGCAAGCTGTCAAAGCTTTGCTTCAGGGCGTCGTGCGCCTGCTTCAGCTGGCTGTACTCGCTTTGCATTTCATCCATCGAGCTGCGCAGCTGCTGCCCGTCGGTCACGAACAATTCGAGGGTTTTCTCCAAGTCGGCGCGAAAGTCACCGAACTTGGCGGCGCTGGTGTCGCGGTGCTTGGTGAACAGGGCCTTCACTTTGGTGAACAGCGTGTCAGCTCCGGCGTCGTCGGCAGGAGCTTCAGCGAAGTCCAGCTCGGCTTCCAGCGCTTCAGAGAACAGGTTTTCAGGACGCTGCTTGCGGGCGGTCAGCGGGCTGTTCGCAGCGGCGCTGCTGAACTGCAGCATCTCGGTGCCCAGCGATGCGGGCGAGTCGGTGACAGCCAGGCCAACCATGTAGGCTTCGCCGGAAGAGGCAAAATCGGGGTCAACTTCAATCGAGGTGTAGATCTTCTGGCGATCTTTCGACATCTGAATCAGATCGTCGGTGGGATCGATCTCTGCGTAGAGCTCCAGCTTTCCGTCCGCATTTTCGCGGGCTTCCAGCGCGGTAACATCGCCGAACGCCTTGAACGGGCCGTCTGGCAACATGCCGCGAAAGTGCTCAAGCCAGATACGGGCGCCGTACGTTGCGGGGTTGAAATTGGCAGCCATCTGCTCAATCCACACCCGGCTGATGGCGCGACCATCGGTTGTTGCTCCCTCTGTCGCGACTCGGAATTTCTTTTTCATCTTGCCACTCCCGTGCTTTGTGGGCGATTCTGTAGGTTCTCTTCAGTGGCACCAGATTCACGCCCCAGCCGCCCAATGCCAACAATCGGCAGTTGTGCCGTCGCTCCCCACAAAACAAACCACGCCTTTGCCGCGCGCGTAGCCATTACGCTGGCTGCATGGATAAAACAGTCGAGTCGGATTACAGAGAACATTTCGTCGAGGCTCGCACCCTGTACTGGATGGGGTGGCGAGCCGTGCGCATTTGTGAGCGCCTGGGGATCAGCACCCAGCTGTTCCACGCGTGGAAAAAGCGGTTTAACTGGGACGACGCCGGGCCCATTCAGCGGGTGGAAAGCTCCCTTGAAGCGCGCATGGTGCGGCTCATCTTCAAGGATGAGAAAGAGGGCAAGGACTTCAAAGAGATTGATCTGCTGGGGCGCCAGATTGAACGCCTGGCCAGGGTGCACAAGTACAGCGACACCGGCCGCGAGTCTGACCTGAACCCGAACATCATCGAGCGCAACAAAGCGCCTCGCAAAGCGAAGAACGACATTGGTGAAGAAGGTCTGGAGCTGATCACCAGCGCGTTTGAAGAGTCCCTGTTCGATTACCAGCACGCGTGGAAAGTGGCGGGACTGACCCATCGCATCAGGAACATTCTGAAAAGCCGGCAGATCGGTGCCACCTGGTACTTTGCCCGCGAAGCGATTGTCGATGCCTTTCACACTGGCAAAAACAAAATCTTTCTCAGTGCGTCCAAGGCCCAGGCGCATATTTTCCGGCAGTACATCGTGCAGTTCATCAAAGACACTTGCGACGTGGAGCTGAAAGGCGACCCGCTCGTTTTGCCCAACGGTGCCACTTTGTATTTCCTCGGCACCAACGCCCGCACGGCGCAGGGTTACCACGGCGATTTGTACATGGATGAGTATTTCTGGATCCACGACTTCCAGCAGTTCCGGAAAGTGGCGTCTGGAATGGCCATGCACAAGAAGTGGAGCCAGACCTACTTTTCGACGCCATCGGCCATCACCCACGATGCGCACCCGTTCTGGACCGGCGACCTGTTCAACCGGCGGCGGGCAAAAGACAAGCGGATCATCGTGGACACCTCGCACGCGGCATTGGCCGGGGGCCTGGCATGTGAGGATGGCCAGTGGCGTCAAATCGTCACGATTGAAGACGCGATGGCCGGCGGGTGCGACCTGTTCGACATTGACCAGCTACGGCTGGAATTCTCCGATGATGAGTTTGCCAACCTGCTGATGTGCCAGTTTGTTGACGACACCCATGCCGTGTTCCCCTTGGTGAAACTGCAGCAGTGCATGGTCGACAGCTGGATTGCATGGCGCGACCTGAAGCCGTATACCGACCGGCCGCTGGGCAATAGCCCGGTGTGGATCGGTTATGACCCGTCTGGATCCGGCGAGAATAGCGACGGCGCGGGACTCGCGGTGATATCGCCTTCCAAGTCAGTCGCCAAGCCGCATCGCGTTATCGAAAAGATACGCCTGCGTGGGCTGGACTATGAGCAGCAGGCCGAAGAGATTCGCAAACTGACGCACCGCTATAACGTCGAGTTTATCGGCATCGACTCGACAG
Source organism: Marinobacter sp. X15-166B (assembly GCF_001752365.1). Lineage (GTDB taxonomy): Bacteria > Pseudomonadota > Gammaproteobacteria > Pseudomonadales > Oleiphilaceae > Marinobacter. Next base: position 3,009,909 of record NZ_MEIY01000001.1, read on the forward strand.
GCCTGGGTGAGGCGGTCGCTGAGCTCGTCGAGAAGTTCTTCCCGGCCGTTACTCGGTTTCACTATTCGCTGGACGTGAAAGCGCGGCTGGTACTAAAAACCCAGAACCTGATTGATCGTGGCCGACTGCAGTTTGATTCGGGCGACACCGATATTGCGCAAAGCTTCATGGCGATCCGGCGCGTGATGACGGACTCCCAAAAGAATATAACCTACGCCGCCGGGCGCGGTGGCGATGTTGGTCACTCCGATATTGCCTGGGCAATTATGCACGCCCTGGCGAATGAACCCCTAGAAGGCCCGACGCAACACGGCGGCAGCATGATGGAGATTTACTGATGAGCAATGGCAGTTTTGAAGCGTTCACCTTTGGCGAGCCGACCCCGGTGATGGACCGGTACGAAATGCTGTATACCGGCTGCTGGATGGCTGGGCAGGATTACTACGAACCGCCGATCGACCTGGGGGCCCTGTCCAAATCTTACCGGGCAACCGCGCACCACGGCAGCGCATTGCAGGTGAAGCGCAACATATTGGTGAAAACATTCCAACCCACCAAGTACCTGAGCCGGCAAGACTTCTCCCGCATGGCGCTGGACTACCTGGTGTTCGGCAACCTGTACGGGGAAATGCTGGAAAATAGAATGGGCGGGCTGGTGAAGATCAAGCCAGTGCTGGCCAAGTACTGTCGGCGCGGACTGAAAGAGGGCTCCTACTGGTGGGTGCACAACTGGCTGCAGCCAGAAGAGTTTAAAGCCGGAAGCATCATCCACCTGATGGAGCCCGATCTTGACCAGGAGCTGTATGGCGTTCCCGATTATCTCGGCTCTTTGCAAAGCACCTGGCTGAACGAAAGCGCCACCCTGTTCAGAAGAAGGTACTATCAGAACGGCAGCCATGCAGGCTTCATCATGTACATGACCGATGCGGCCCAGCAGCAAGGCGACATCGATGAGCTGCGCACCGCGCTGCGAAACAGCAAGGGCCCGGGCAACTTCAAGAACCTGTTCATGTACGCGCCGAATGGCAAAAAGGATGGGCTGCAGGTAATACCGGTCAGCGAGGTAGCCGCCAAAGATGATTTCTGGAACATCAAAAACGCCACCCGTGACGACCAGCTGGCCGGACATCGAGTGCCGCCACAGTTGATGGGTATCATCCCCACCAACTCCAGCGGGTTCGGAGATGCAGAGAAAGCGGCGCGAGTGTTTGCCGCCAACGAGCTGGAGCCCCTGCAAGAACGAATGCTGGAAATGAACGACATCGCGGGACGGGAAGTCCTGAAGTTTAAACCCTACACCCTAGGTGAGAATCTGCCAGGGTCGTGACCACCGAATAGCGTCAGCCTTTGCCCGCCCAGTGCGGGCTTTTTTGTGCCTGCAGATCCTGCAGTCCGGCCAGGGCAGCGGAGCACCACGGCGCGAAATCCCCCCCGCCTCCGGATCGTTTCTATAGGTCTGCCTTTATCAACACATGATTTAAACGCGGAAAACTGCCCGAAAGCTCGTAAGTCATTGATATTTGCTCGGGGCCGGTCTGTAGCTGCGGGGGGTGCTCGGAAAAGTGCAACAACTGCAACACGAGGAAAAAAGCCTCTGTAGGCCCCGCCATTGCTGGGTTTGCCTGTTACAGTCAAAGTGTAACGAGCAGTAACAGAAACGTCACATCGTTGATTTTAAAGGGATTTTATAAATGAATATGTTACTTTTAAAACTGTAACAGCGTTACACATTAGTTACACATTACTTGCCGATACTAACGATTATAAGAGCATGATTTATATAGATTTATTATTTACTGTTACGCTTGTTACACTTGTTACACTTTTCCGAGCCCCCCTCACATTCTGAGCCAGCCCCCTAACGCACCCGCACACACGCGTATATACACACGCAAATACAGTCACACTCATATCAACAGTAATGGCTGAGTTCACTCCACGTTAAAACCTCTGTGGTTGCCGTGGCTTTGCTGCGGTTATGGCAGGCATGCTGAGGCATTAGAGGGGATCTGGCAGGGCTTAGGGCGGGAATTAATGCCGACATCGCTATCGTATCTTATTGATAGTAAAGGGCTGGCGAGTGCGACTATGAGCGGTGACCCGCTGTGATTAAAATGGGTAAGTGTTTGATGTGCAAGGGTAATGATGCTGCGGTGAAGGCGTCCTGCAACTCCGTGTACGCCGGTTCGATTCCGGCCCGCGCCTCCAATTTCCTCTTGTATTCCCTTCGCTTAAGAATCGACTCCATAGTCGGCGTTTTGATGGCGACAACGATTGAGTGTTTCAGCATTCCTTCCGCTCGTGACTGCTTTTGCTATTACTCCCCTCCTGTGACAGACATTCATCAGTCAGACCCTTTTCGCGCAAATCGCGTAGCCTGAGCATTTCGGTATCGGATGACCTTCCGCGACGTCAATCCGGCAATGTCGGCGTAACCTGTTTCGTAGCCCCTACCAAAACAGGCGCCGCCGGTGGTAAAGCTTTCACTCGTGCGATCAGTTCTTCCGCTGTCATCGTTCGGTCTCCCGCGTTATTCATTATCCAGCACTATCGGTGGGTGAGTCGACTCATACCGAGCAGTGCATGCACTCGCGTTAACCATCCGGGTCTTACATCCGAGATACTCTCTATAATATTGCATGAACGTAACCAAATTTTTTATTGACAGCTCTCCGATTCGATGTGGCAAACCCACGCACTCCGAGAATTCTCAGAAGCTTAGCAGGTTCACGAGCCAGGCAAACGAGACACCCGATGTTGGGTTGATTGCATCAAGCCACGTTTGGCGGGCGTACCTGCCTTGCTCTTGGGTTTATCCCATTGCTTACGTTGGCGTTGCCTTTTTTAGAACACAAAAGGTTTTTTGTTGTGGTTCTTATTAATGGTTAATTTGCCAGAATGAACCTGAAAATAAATATAAAAAACGGGGCAGGCATGACTAAAAAAACTGTAGGTATCGTCGGGCTAGGCCGTATGGGCAACGGTATGGCTCAGTCTTTACTCCGCAAAGGTTTTAACGTGGTCGGCACGGACATAGGAGAAGCACCACGCCAAGCCGCCAGAGAAATCGGCGTGAATGTCGTTGTGGATATCAACGCTCTGTGTGCTGAAGCCGGTGTCATCATTCTCTCTTTGCCAATGGCAAAGCATGTCCAGGCAGTTGTCAAAGGCGAAGGTGGCATTATTGACCACGCTCAGCCTAACACCCTGATTATTGACACTTCTACCTCAGAACCAGAGGTAACCCGGGCACTCTCGATAGAACTTGGTCAGTTAGGCCACCAGCTGTTGGACTGCCCTGTCAGTGGCGGCCCGGCGGGTGCTGCAGCCGGTACTATGGTGATGGTTGTTGGAGGTAAACGTAGCTCCCTTGAGCGTGCGCAGTTGTATCTGGACGCCTTGAGTTCAGACGTGGTCTACATGGGGAAGTCTGGCAACGGTCATGCGGCAAAACTGATAAACAACCTGCTATGTGCTGCACATCTAGTGAGCACCGCCGAAGCAGTCGCTCTGGGCACCAAGGCAGGGCTCGATCCTGCCGACCTTATTGCCGGATTGAACGCGGGTTCAGGTCGTAGTGCGGTCAGTGAAGTTAACTTCCCTCGTTGGATTCTCAATAAAGGCTTTGATTCCGGTTTCACTATGCAGCTGATGCGTAAAGATGTGCGTTTGGCACAAAATATGATCAGTGAGATGGGGTTGGAGTTGCCTTTGGCAGAACAGGTAGCCGAAATCTGGTCGCAGAGCGAAGAAAGCATACCTGACCAGGCTGATTTTAATTGCATTGTTAAGCATGCCGGCTTGGGAGAATAGGTTATGGGTTTTGAAGTGGAAGGAAATGGGGAGCAGCAAGTTGCAATATTACTTAATGAACTGCTGGGTACGTCAGAGTTTGGCAGCTTGATTGATGGCGAACTGGTTGCCGGTAATGGAGACGATGTCGAGCTGATTAACCCAGCGACCGGTCAGGTATTTTTGACCTATCGTGATGCGGGGGAAGGCATCGTTGCTGCAGCGGCAGATGCGGCTGTAAATGCTCAGAAAGTGTGGTGGTCCATGACCGCCACTGCAAGAGGTCAATTGATGTGGAAGTGCGGCATGGAAATACGTGCAGCCGCGGAGTCTTTGGCACGTCTTGAATGTATATCTGCAGGTAAGCCGATTCGCGATTGCCGGGTTGAGGTGGCAAAAGTTGCTGATATGTTTGCATATTATGCCGGCTGGTGTGACAAAATTATGGGACAAGTGATTCCCATACCAACAAGTCATTTAAACTACACTCGTCATGAGCCTTATGGCGTGGTGACCCAGATCACGCCCTGGAATGCACCTGTATTTACCGGAGGCTGGCAGATCGCGCCGGCCATTTGTGCAGGCAATGCAGTCTTACTGAAGCCCTCTGAATTAACCCCACTCAGTTCAACCGTGCTCGCTAAACTTCTGGAGCAAGCAGGTATCCCGCGTGGTTTGGTGAATGTAATAAATGGGCTGGGGCACACGACAGGTACTGCCGCAATTACTCATCCGGCTACTAAAAAAGTGGTTTTTGTAGGTTCACCCCAGACCGGTGCTGTCATTGCTTCCTTATCTGCACAACGGGTAATCCCTTGCGTATTAGAGTTGGGTGGAAAGTCAGCCAATATTATTTTTCCTGATGCTGACCTTGATCGTGCGGTAGTGGGTGCGCAGGCTGCTGTTTTTTCTGCTGCTGGACAGAGTTGCGTATCGGGTGCCCGTTTATTGGTTCATCGTGATATCTATAAAGAAGTAGTGGAGCGTGTTGCCTCGGCCGCCCGTAAGTTGCCCGTTGGATTGCCATGGAATGAAAGCGTGATGGTGGGGCCGATTAATAACCAGAAACAGTTTAATCACGTGCGCTCGTTAGTTTCTGACGGTATTGCTGAAGGTGCAGTTGTTGCCGCAGGCGGAAAGCCCGCTGAAATTGGTGGAGGAGAACATGGCTACTTTTATCTGCCAACAGTATTGGCCAATGTGAAAAATAATACGCGAGTAGCACAGGAAGAAATCTTTGGCCCCGTTGTTTCTGTCATTTCATTCAGTGATGAAGAAGAAGCTGTGGCATTAGCCAATGACAGCCGGTTTGGTTTGGCGGGCGCTGTTTGGACTGCAGATGTAGGCCGTGCTCATCGGATGGCCGCTCAAATAAATGCGGGAACCTTCTGGGTGAATAGCTACAAGGCAATCAATGTAATGTCGCCGTTTGGTGGCTTTGGTGAGAGCGGCTATGGCCGGTCCAGTGGCTACCAAGGTTTACTCGAATATACACAGACTAAAAGTGTATGGATCGAAACAGCAAAAAATCCTGCTATTCAGTTTGGTTATTCAATCCAGTAATACCTTTGGTTAAGAGAGTTTAAAGGTTGAGTATTAGGCCTTTTTAACTAGATGACTAACAGTGCTTTTTTATAACTTTATATATCTTGTTTGGGTGGTTGGTTTAAGTTTTTAAGCTATTGGTTTATGTTTACGGGTTGAAATGTGAAAAGAATAGGTCGGTATGTCACTGTGCTACCCGTTTATGTCAAAGGAGAAAGTAAGTGTTAATAAGTCAAGAACTGTTAGCAGACGTCACAGAGTGGCGTAAGCTAATACACAGTCAGCCTGAGCTTGGATTCAATGAATTTAAAACCTCGGCATTTATTGTCCAGAAGCTTGAGTCCTTCGGTATCGACGTGCATAAAGGCCTGGGCGGCACCGGGGTGGTCGGCACTCTCAGAAATGGCGAAGGGCCTACTATCGGATTACGGGCTGATATGGACGCCCTGCCAATAGAAGAACAGAACAATTTTGCGCATAAATCTACACATGCCAATTGCATGCATGCCTGTGGTCATGATGGCCATACCTCAATCATGCTGGGGGTGGCGAAACACCTGAGCGAAAACAGGAATTTCAATGGCACTGTCCACTTTATCTTTCAGCCCGCAGAAGAAATGTTAGGCGGTGCAAAAGAGATGATCGATGATGGGCTATTCGAGAAATTTCCGATGGACGAAGTTTATGGGCTGCATAACTGGCCAGGACTTCCACTGGGCGAGATTGCTGTCAACAACGGTCCCATGATGGCATCTTTTGATACATTTGAAATTACTTTGACGGGCAAAGGCACGCACGCTGCCATGCCGCACCTTGGGGCCGATCCTATAGCCGCTGGGGCGGCTTTGATCACCAATATTCAGTCCATTGTCTCGCGCCGAATATCCCCGCTGCGCCCTGGTGTGATTAGCGTCACTCAGATGAATAGCGGTGACGCGACGAACGTCATCCCCGAGCGCGCTATTCTGAAAGGCACAGTTCGCAGCTTTGATATGGATGTTCGCCAATCCATGCAGGACATGTTGACCGAGATGGTAACCTCCTTGCCGCCTCTCTACGGCGTCTCCGGTGAGATTGATTATCAGCTAGGCTACCCTGTCACCACTAATGATCAGCAAGCTTATCAGGCCATTAAGGGTGCGGCTGTCAAGGCGCTGGGTGCAGATAAAGTCAATACTGATGTCGAGCCTTCCATGGCATCTGAAGACTTTTCGTTTATGAGTCAGAAGACTAAAGGGGCTTACTTTTGGCTTGGCGTTGATGAACAGACCCCTTCAAAGCCTTTACATAATGCCCGTTATGACTTCAATGACAGTGCGATTGAGGTCGGTATTAAAGTGTGGGTGTCCTTGGTGGAATCACAGCTTCCAAAATAGCCCCAGGCGCCATATGAAAGTATGGTGGCGTAATTGTAGTGTTTAAAATAATAAGGAATATCGCCGTGAATACAACAGATACAATGAATACAACAAGCACAATGCCTGCTGTGACTTTTACATTGACCTGGCAAAACGCGCATCACTCGACAAAGTGGTTATGGTCGACCCGAACATCCGGCAAAGTTTCATCCGGGATGTTGACCGCTACCGGACACGGTTAGACAGCTTGCTTGCAGCCTGCGACATTCTGAAAGTTTCCGACGAAGATCTGGACTGGATTGTGCCAGGGCCTCTTTCACTGATAGAAAAGGCCAAGGAGCTGCGCCTTAAAGGTCCGGAAATGGTTATCCTGACGCGCGGTAAAGACGGGGCAACTGCCATATTTGGAAAAGAAGAGCTGGTTGCCGTGCCCGCATACAAGGCCCATGTGGTGGACACAGTTGGGGCAGGTGATACGTTCAATGCCGGGGTGCTCGCGGCGCTGTCAGGTGCCGGTGTGCTCAGCAAAGCAGGCATCGAAAACGTCACTGCAAGTGTCGTGGAAGGTGTTCTGAAATTTGGGGCTCAGGTAGCGTCCATAAATGTCTCCAGATCCGGTGCCAATCCGCCATGGGCACATGAATTGTCCGAAATGACACCGCCGTCGCCAAACGGGAAGCATACTTATTGATGGCGCAGGGGAGGCTCAGCCCGACCTTTAAACTCCGAACTGGATTCCGGGGAACGCGGTTAACGTGAAACCTGTGGTGGGTGCCTTTGAACCCCTAAGGTGTGGGCCACTGTCAGGATTAGACTGTCGGATTTTGCGATAGGTTCTATACTGGGTCGTAAAGCTGGCCCCGCTAATTATTATAAGAAAGGTACTTATGCCTCACCGTGCTCCCCCCGCCAATCAGGTACGGCAATCCCAGGCCGACAGGCCCGCCGCCGCACCAATAAACCGCCGCCTTGAATTCCTCAACCAGCCGGTCACTCTGGATCTGGTATTTCAGATTCTGGAAGCAATGACAGATGGCGTCTGGGTGTGCGATGCCAATGAGACGCTGGTCTGGGTCAATTCAGCCTGTGAACAGTTGAACGACATACAGCGTCATCTGGTATGCGGAAAAACCGTTGATCAATTGCTCGGGCAGGGCAATTACGATCGCGACGTTACCCATCAGGTACTGAGAACTCGCAAACCCAGTGCGATTATACAGAAAGTGCGCTCCGGTCGGACGCTGCTGGTTCATGGCGTACCCGTGTTTGACGACCGTGGTGAAGTCAGCCTGGTCGTTGGCACTGAGCGTGATTTGACCGAACTGAACGCGTTGCGGGAGCAGATTTATCGCGCGAGGAGCATTCAGGAAAAATTCCAGTCGGAACTCACCGCGTTATCCATTGAGCGATGTGGCAGCGACAACCTTGTCGCGAACAGCGGCCCGATGCAGCGGGTACTGGATACGTGTTTGCGGGTGGCCAATTTCGACTCCACGGTTTTGCTGACCGGTGAGACCGGAACCGGAAAAAGCATGATTGCCGGGTTTATTCACAAATCTTCGGATCGCAAGAACAAGCCTTTCCTGTCGCTTAACTGCGGTGCAATACCGGCAGGATTGCTCGAAGCGGAACTGTTCGGGTACGCCGACGGTGCCTTCAGCGGTGCAAAAGCAGGCGGAAAGCCTGGATTGATCGAGGCCGCAGACGGTGGAACCTTGCTGCTGGACGAAGTTGATTCGTTCAGCATGGATTTACAGGTGAAATTGCTCACGTTTCTCGATACCCAAAGTTTTATCCGGGTGGGGGACACCAAGGTGCGTGAGGTCAACGTGCGTTTGATTGTGGCCACCAACCAGGACCTGCACGAACAGGTACGCCGGAAGGCGTTTCGTGAGGATCTGTTGTTTCGTCTAAATGTGCTGCCGATAGCCCTGCCACCCCTGCGGGACCGTCTCGAGGATCTGCCTGCTCTTGCCCGGTTGAGCCTCAAACGCTTGTCCGACCGCTACGGGCTTAGTCGCACGCTGTCCAGTGACGCGCTCGACGTACTATGCCGCTACCACTACCCCGGAAATATTCGAGAGTTGGAAAATATACTGGAGCGGGTGTTTGTCCTGGCGACCAGGGCGTGCATTCAGGTCAGTGATCTGCCGGGCCAGGTTACCGAAGGGCTGATCCTGTCTCATGAGGCGGCCCCTATACAACCGTTTGAGATTGCACTGAAACAATTTGAATACCAATACCTCAAATCGGCGTGTCTCCAATACACCCGGCAGGTGGACATTGCCAAGGCGCTGGGAGTGTCCCAATCCACGGTGGCGCGGATGCTTAGAAGACACGGATTGAAGGTTGGCAGCCCGGATATTCCGAACTGAATGGATTTTCCTGATTATTCAGACCTGAATAAAACGACGGATATCTGATTTGATTTAACTTGTTGTATTTTAATTGAAAAAATCCCCAATGCTCGCTGGCACGACCCTTGCTGCAGTCGGAGTATTACGGGGGCTCGGCGATCCATCCGCATTAACCGAAGCCTGTTGCTCAGAATAAAAAACCGGAGAACCCGCTATGAGAGCCTGCCAAATCCTGTTGTTGGGATTAATCCTGAGTCTGTCGTTCACAGTAACCCAGGCCCGCACACTTACCTATGCCATGTATGGCGACATCAAGGATTGGGATCCGGCAATTGCATTCTCGCTGGAGGTCTTGATGCTGGCAAACGTGTACGAACCACTGCTGTGGTACAACCCAAATGCTCAAGAGGGCCAGTTCACGCCGGCATTGGCCACTGAATGGACGGTTTCCGATGACGGCCTGCGCTGGACTTTCCAACTGCGCGACGGAGTGAGGTTTCACGATGGCACGCCGTTCACTGCGGAAGCGGCAAAAGCGTCGCTGGACCGCACCCGAGCGATGAAACAGGGGGCCTGGTACATCTGGGAGAGTGTCCAGACGATTGAAGCGCCGGCTCCCTTGGAGCTGGTGATCACCACCAAAACGCCTCAGCCCATCGATCTGATTGCCTCCTCGCAATACGGTTCCTATATCTACTCACCCACGGCCGCTGCAAAAGGAAGCGAATGGTTTAACCGGGGAAATGCGGTTGGCACGGGCCCCTATGAAGTCCGCCAATGGTCACAAAACCAACAAGTTGTACTGGAAGCCAATGAGCACTACTGGCGAGGCTGGGACGCCAACCAATACGACCGGGTGATCCTGCGGGTGGTTACCGAGAACGCCACCCAGGTGCAGATGTTATTGTCCGGTGAAGCCGATTTCATATCCCTGGTTCCGGCGGACATCGTTAAACGGGTAAACGCAGAAGAGGGTCTCAGCGCTTACGCTGTGCCTTCCTGGAAAAACTCCCAGTTTCTGATCAACACTCAGAAATATCCCACTGATAACAAACAATTCCGTCAGGCGCTCACCCACCTCTGGGATTATGAAACCGTGGTCAATCAAGTGTATGACGGCTACGCTTCGGTTGCTGTGGGCCCGATTCCAAAAACCATGTGGGGTCATAACAATGACCTGGGCACCGTCGCATTTGATCCTCTGCGCGCGGCCGAGTTGTTGCAGGCGTCCGGGGTGCCAAAATCCGACTGGAAAGTGAGCATGGCGTACATTGGCACCGACGAGGCCTACAAAAATGCGGCGCTGCTGTTCCAGGCCCACGCCGCACAAATTGGCCTTGAGGTTGAACTGTTGCCGGGCGAATGGGGGGTGATCTGGAACCGCGCCAAAAACTTGAATACGGCTCCGAACCTGCAATCCATGACCTGGTGGCCAACCTATCCCACACCCAGCGACTGGCTGATCGGGATGTTCCGAACTGAACAAAATACGCTGTTCAATTTGTCGCACTACACCAACCCGGAGTATGACCGGCTGGTCACCAAAGGCGCAGCGCTGGAAGGGGTGGACCGGGAAGCAGCCATCGAAAACTACAAACAGGCCCAGCGCATTCTCACGGAAGATGCGGTGGCAATTTTTTACGCTGACATTCAATCACGGATTGCCCGCGCCTCCAAGGTGGGCGGGGTAACCGAAAATCCGGCCTACAACGCGGTGTTCTTTTATGACCTCTACGAGCAATGATCCCTGACCGGTGAGGAGACACCGGGGTGACCCTCACCGGTGTTTCGCAGAACCGCTTGATCCGAACCTTGCTAGCAGGAAAACGTCATGAAAATCTATCTGATTCAGCGTTTGGCCCAGATGCTGGTCATTTTGCTGGGCGTATTGATGCTGACCTTTGTGCTCAGCCGCATCCTGCCCGGTTCGCCGGTCGAGATGATGCTTGGGCACCGCCCGTCGCCGGAGCAGATTGAAGCGGTGCGGACCGAACTTGGTCTGGATAAACCCATAGCGATGCAGTTTATGGTTTACCTGAAAGGGCTGGCTCAGGGGGATTTGGGAACCAGTCTCCATACCGGACAGCCCGTCACCAGTGACCTGTTCAATCGTTTTGGCGCAACTTTTGAGCTGACCACAATTGCCCTGCTTCTGGTGGTCGTTATGGGCATTCCTCTGGGGGTGGTGTCAGCGGTGCGCCAGAACACCTTGTCGGATCATTTGGTGCGTTCGGGCTCCATCGCCGGCATGGCATTGCCGGTATTTCTGATCGCCATGCTGTTGCAAATGCTGTTTTATGGGCAACTTGGTTGGTTTCCCTTGCAGGGGCGGATCAATGCCGAGATTGCGCTGGACTACCCCTTTGCCCAGCGTACCGGGCTTTATCTGGTGGACACTCTGTTGGCGGGACAGTGGCCTGCCTTCAAAAGCGCAGTTCTGCATCTGGTCCTGCCGGTGTTCACGCTGGTGATGGCGTCGATCGCGGTGGTGACCCGCATCACGCGCAACACCATGGTCGAAGTTCTCCAGCAGGACCACATTCGCACCTTGCAGGCCTATGGCGTCAGCCGTCGCAGGATCTATTACAGGTACGCGCTCAAAGCGACCCTTATTCCACTATTAACCGTAATCGGTCTTGCCTATGGCTACATGCTGGGCGGCTCAGTGGTGGTTGAGTTCATCTTTGACTGGCCCGGAATGGGGGGGTATGCAGTGGGCGGTATCACCCGCAACGATTTTCCGGCGGTCATGGGCGTGACCCTGCTGCTGGCAGTGATTTACCTGTCCATGAATCTTGTGATCGACCTGCTGTATCACCTGGTTGACCCACGGCTGGAACTGCCATGAACACACCAAACACAGCCGGCGAATCCAGGCCACCAGGCGCCACCAGCCTCGGTATGAGCAGATCGGCCCCAGTTAATCTGCCCAGCGCACCAACCCGTGGAGCATTGGCGGTCGGGTTCTCGGTCCGCAACAAGCTTTTTGTGTTCGGTGCGGGGCTGTTCGGCCTCATTCTACTGACTGCCTTGTTCGCCCCCTGGCTGGCCCCCTACGACCCAAATGCCATCAATTTCGCGGTGAAACTGGATCCCCCCAGTTGGACTCACTGGATGGGCACGGACGATCTCGGCCGGGACATTTTGTCGCGGGTGATTTATGGCGCACGCACGTCGCTGATCATCGGCTTTAATGTGATCCTCATCGCCATGGCCATTGGCGTGCCCATCGGCCTGTTGTCAGGCTATTTTGGTGGCCGGCTGGATATGGTGCTGATGCGCGTGACCGATGTGTTCCTGGCCTTCCCGCCGCTGTTGCTACCCATTGCCATCACTGCTGCCCTGGGGCCGAGTCTGGTCAACGCCATGCTGGCTCTGGCGATATCCTGGTTTCCCTGGTATGCCCGCATCATGCGCGGCGCGGTCATGTCGATTCGATCCCAGCTGTTTGTCAGTGCGGCCAGAACCATGCGCATCAGCCAGCTGAAGATCCTGGTGCGGCATATTTTGCCCAACGCCTGGACGCCGGCGCTTGTTCAGGCATCGATGGATTTTGGTTACACCATTCTGGCGGCCGCTTCGCTCAGCTTTATCGGCATCGGTGCCAAACCGCCGACCATCGAGTGGGGTTTGATGGTGGCGTTGTCCCGGTCCAAATTTCTCGACTTCTGGTGGACGGCCGCCTTTCCGGGGTTGGCGATCTTTATCACAGTGCTGGCGGTTAACCTGATTGGCGACGGACTGCGCGACATTCTCGATCCCAGGGCACGGGGGGTATAAAAATGCAGCTACTGGCAGTTTCCGCGCTCCACGTCCGCCTCCCGTCGATTCACCGAACCGTGCACGCGGTGCGGAATGTGTCTTGGTCGCTGAACGAAGGTGAAATACTGGCGCTCGTTGGGGAATCGGGTTGCGGTAAGACGATGACCGCCATGGCCATATTGGGGTTGCTGCCAGATTCCGCTCAGGTAACTGGGCATTGCAGTTGGCAGGGGCAGCAGCGATCAGTTCGAACCAGCGGCACTCGTGACCCGCTGGCAGCAGAGCACGCGGCGGTCATCTTTCAAAACCCACAGACGGCTCTGAATCCGTTCTTCACCATCAGTCAGCAAATGGGCGACGTCGCTCTGGCCAGTGGCCGGGTAACGCGCAAATCGTTACCCGGCGTATTGGTTGAAAACCTGGCGCGGGTGCAATTGCCCGACCCATCCGCGGTGTTGAAGAAGTATCCGCATCAATTATCCGGCGGCCAGCTGCAGAGAGTGATGATCGCCATGGCGCTGGTGTGCCGGCCACAAGTGTTGATCGCCGATGAGCCGACAACAGCGCTGGATGTCATCGTACAGGCCGAAATTCTTGAGTTACTGCGCACATTGGCGCTTGAAGATGGGTTGGCCGTATTGCTGATCACCCACGATCTGGGTGTGGTGGCATCACTCTGCGATCGGGTGATGGTGATGTACGCGGGGGAGATTGTGGAACAGGGAGCAGTAAAGGAGGTACTGCGCTCACCGGCCCACCCCTATACCCGAAAACTTCTGGCTACGGTGCCGGATATCGACGGGAGTCGCACTGCGCTTGAGTACATTCCCGGACGGGTACCTGATCTCAGTCAGCCTATGCACGGGTGCGCCTTCAAAGAGCGGTGCGCGCATCGCCACGGAGCCTGCGATCGGGTACCGATCGAGCGCGTTCTCAAAGGGGGGCAAAGTTACCGGTGCCACCTGAACGACCCATATGAGGTGACGCAACCGTGACCAAACCCGTAACCAACCACACGCTGAAAGTCCGTGAGTTGGAGAAAGTTTATCACACCAGAATGGGGCCTTTTATTGCCGTCAACAAGGTGAGCCTGGACATTGCCGATGGCGAGGTGCTGGCGATTGTCGGTGAAAGCGGTTGCGGTAAAAGTACCTTGTCCCGGCTGTTGATCGGGCTGGATCAGGCCGATGGAGGGGAAATCCGTTTTAACGACCGGGTGCTTTATCGGGCCAGTGACGCCCACGCATCACACCGTAACGACGGCATCGCGATTGTGTTCCAGGACCCTTTTTCATCCTTGAATCCCAAGATGAGGGTGGTTGATCTGGTGGCCGAAGCCTTTCGTCCGACTAAGCTGTCCGCGATCAAGGGGTGGCGCGGCCGTCGGGTCACACGGCGAAAGCGCGTGGTGGAGTACCTCAACCTTGTTGGCCTGGATGAGACGCACCTCGACCGTTTTCCGCATGAATTCTCAGGAGGGCAGTTGCAACGCATAGCGCTTGCCCGTGCGCTGGCGCAGGAGCCTGGCCTGTTGATTCTGGATGAGCCCACTGCGGCGCTCGATGTATCGGTTCAGGCCCAGATTCTTATGTTATTGAAGGAACTCCAACAGCGGCTTGCCCTGAGCATGGTGTTCATCTCCCATAATCTTGGCTCTGTGGCATTCATTGCGGATCGAATCATGGTCATGTATCTCGGTCACCGGGTTGAAGCCGGGCCAACACGCAAGGTGCTCGATCATACCCGTCATCATTACACCAGGGCGTTGATCGAGGCAGTACCCAGCATCAACCCACACAGAAAGCGCCGCGTATCGACCCTGGTGCCCCGGGGATCGATTTTACGACCGGCATCACGGAGCTGTGTTTTCGCCGACCGCTGTCCGGCAGCCACCGATGACTGTCGCCAGCATGCCCCCTCTTTTACCGAGGGACCAGGCGGCCACGGTTTCGCCTGTTTCCATCCGTTATCGGAGACGCAACCATGACGCAATTTGCCATTGCCGGCGTCCAGCTCAATGCTGCCGCGGGCGACAATCTTGAAGCGATCAGACGGGTGGTGACCGCTGCCAAGCGCCGCTTTCCCTGGGTGGATATGGTGGTACTCGGAGAGCTGGCTGCCAAAGGGGGCTCGGTCGCCGCCGCTGAGCCACTGCCAGGTCCGACTGAGGAGTATTTCTGTACCCTGGCCCGGAAGCTGAACCTGTGGATGGTCAATGGGTCACTGTACGAATTGCATCAGGGCGAGGTTTACAACACCGCCTCGGTTATCAATCCGCACGGGGAGGTGGTGGTCCGCCACCGAAAACTCTACCCATTTCTACCCTACGAGCAGGGGGTGTCCGCCGGTAATCAGCACACGATCTTCGATATCCAGGGGGTGGGTCGCTTCGGCGTGTCCATCTGTTATGACATGTGGTTTCCCGAAACCACCCGCGCTATGTGCTCCATGGGCGCCGAAGTGATTCTTCATCCGACGCTGACGAACACCGCCGACCGCGACCTTGAGCTGGCGATCGCCCGGACCAGTGCCGGCGTCAATCAGTGTTATTTCTTTGATGTGAACAGTTGCGGTGAGCTGGGCAATGGTCGATCAATCATCGTGGGCCCTGACGGGGACGTATTGCGCCAGGCGGGGGAGTGCCAGGACGTGATGACCACCGTGGTGGATTTTAATCGTGTCCGCCGCAGCCGGGAGCGGGGCGTTCTGGCGTTGGGGCAGCCGCTGAAAAGTTTCCGGGATTCCACGGTGCAGTACCCGCAATATTCGACGCCGTCGAAGTATCTGAGCACCCTGGGACCTCTGGTGGTGCCCGGGAAACTTTAGCCCCTCAGGGACCATTCACATGTTCCGGTTGGCGCGGTGCATCTGCGGTTCATCATGTTTCTGATACCGTGTGTCGAAGCAACGACCAGTTTATCGGCGGTAATTTTTCCAGGTCAAACCACGCGCTGTTTTCCAGGACGTCGAACAATTGCGTAAACACGTCGAAGACTGCGCAATGGTCTTAAAAGCCGGTAAAGGGGGTGTTGTGCTGATCTCTTTGAAGCCTAAGCTGGTGCTTGAAGAGGGGGCGGCCAGCCCGGGCCTGACCAGCGCGTGTTTTTAAGCGGGATTTAACCTCTTTCGGCTGGCAGGGTTCCGCAGGTAACGGCTATGTTACTACTGTGGCACGGGGGGAACAGACCGGGTACTCCCGGTGCCCGCAACCCATGAATGCTGGGAGGAGCTGTTATGGCTGATGTAAGCGCTGATGGTACCTATCAATGTGACCATGAAGGTTGCAGTTGCAGGGTGGCCGATGACGAAACCCACTTCAAGACGTCCACCGGTATATTCTGTTGCCGTGAGTGTTCGGAAGGCAAAGGGTGCAATCACCAAGGTTGCGAATGTGCGTCTAACGCCCGACACTGACGGTTGAGTGTGTTGGAGGGGTAAAACGGGCACGGTTACTGTTGCCGCAAACTGGTGTGCGTCTGCGTCGTTGGAAGGGGCGGATTTGGTCGTTCGTCGTTTGCGGTGCGCATCTTGCTTGCCCAAGCGTGGGGGCAGAAACATCACCGTTAGGGAGGCGACCCCATGAATGATCGCAATGCCGTATTGGGAGAACATTATTCCCACAAAGTGAGCGCGGAGTTCGACAGTCAAACGGCTGCGGACCGTGCAAAGGAATCTCTGGAACGTGCCGGGATCCCTGAGCAGCAAATCCGGATCATCAAGCCCGACGACCCGGCCATGGCCCGCAAAATTGAGCCCGAATCCACGGGAATCGCGCGGTCGATGGTCAAGGCCCATGTGAAGTTTGGGGTGGTGGGCCTGGTGGCCGGACTGGTGATCGCGGCCGTGCTGGTTGCAGTGGGGCCGGCTTTTGCCCGCACCAGCCCGGTACTGACGTTTATCGCTCTGGGCTTTTTTGGGGGCGGTATTGTCGTTGCTGTTCGCAGGCGCAGTGGCGTTGCGCCCGGACCACGATCTGCTGATCGAAAAAACCCGTAAGGCCACGAAAACCGGGCATTGGACAGTCGTTGTCCATTGCGACAGCACGAAGCAGCAGGAACTGGCAAAGAACACGATGGATTCCAGCGCACAATCGTTATAGAAACCGGTCAGCCAGTGCCGGATCCAACGGGCCAGAGTGTTTTGTAGAAGTTACAGGTTGCCTGGTCAAATTTACCCGACCTGGCGCTTTTCCGGGCATATCCATGCCCCGATGTTTACCATTCTGTAAGGAAGCGGGGTCTGGCAGCCTTTATCGGGCGTCGTGGGGCTAAAACCTACTACAGTATGAGTGTAGGCACCCGGCTCTTGACCCGGGAAGCGGGAGCCGTGCTGATAATTTGCCGATGGTGACACCCTCTGTAAAACCGCAACGGTAAGTGTCTGTTGCCTAAACACTCACCTGATGCTGTTCCGTTCAGGCTGACAACCCAAGGTAAAACCTGTGCCCCATGCTTTGTTGGTGGATAATAACCCGAAAAGTCTTACCCCCGTCCGTGAGATCTGTGAAACCTTGGGTTTTTCTGTTGAATCAGTGAGCAGCACGGAGGAAGCCCGGGACACAATTCTCAGGGCACGACCTGAAGTCTTGTTGATTAACCTGGACGGTGACGACATCGGCCTGCGGACCACGCTGCTGAACTTCCTGACTCAGGCCAATATTGCCGACGTTACCCAGATCTTTCTTATGAGCAGATCGCCTTCTTACCTTCAGGCTGCTGAGGGATTGCGGGTCGGCGCCAGGGACATCTTTGAATACCCGAGTCAATTGACCAGATTGGCGGAAGCGTTGGGCCAGTACAAAAGCGAAATGAAGTGCGACCAAAGCGGTGAGAAGGCCGTGCATAAGAGTGGGCGGGGGTTGTTGATTGGCGAATCCCCACCCATGTTGCAGCTGTACAAAACCATCCGGAAAGTGGCCCCGAGCGACATTGCGGTGTTTGTGAGCGGAGAAAGCGGTACCGGCAAAGATCTGGTCGCTCGCACCATTCACGCGTTGTCGCACCGCAGTCATTGTCCTTATGTGGCAGTCAATTGCGGTGCCATTGCGGCCGAGCTGGCCGAAAGCGAGCTGTTTGGTCATGTGAAAGGCGCATTTACCGGGGCGGCGGGTGCCCGCAAAGGGCTGTTCGAGCAAGCGGAAGGCGGTACTCTGTTTCTTGATGAATTGACAGAAATGAAGCCAGACCTGCAGGTTAAGTTGCTAAGGGTGCTGGAGTCGCATACGTTTCAGCCGGTGGGTGCTGAGCGGGTGCAGCCCTGCAACGTCCGCATCATCGCGTCCAGCAACCGTGAGTTGGCCGAAGCGGTCGCCGAGGGCCAGTTACGCAAGGATCTGTATTACCGCGTCGCGCAGTTTGCAATGGAGATCCCCCCGTTGCGTCAGCGAGGGGAGGATGTGGTCCCGCTCGCCAAAGCGTTTCTTGCGGACCACTGCCGGTTTTACAAGATCAGCAAAGAGTTTTCAGAAGATGCCCTGGAAGTGCTGCGCATCTATCACTGGCCGGGGAACGTCAGGGAATTGCGCAATGTGGTGGCGCGGGCCTTTTTGCTGGCGGACACAGAAATTATGGTGGAGGATTTGCCTGCCAATCTTCTCGCCCGCCCGCCCATCGCGTCGGATTATCTCCGCCTGCCCGCGGGACAGACGCTCGGGGATGTAGAGCGCCAGGTTATCCTGACCACTTTGCACAACCATAAAGGTAACAAGACCACTGCGGCCAAAGAGCTGGGGATCAGTTTGAAAACGTTGTACAACCGGCTTAAAGAATACGAAATGAAACACCTGTCGTCGTAAACACGGCTGTAAATCCCGGATCATGGCCGCACGGTATTGGCGCAAAAACTGCTTAAGATTTGGTTGGATCACAGACACGGCAGAGGCACTGAAACGGTGCCTGGAATGAGGGCAAAGGTGTTATGCCGCACAGACACGCACGGATTGAATTGAGCCGGTTACTCAACAGTTCCGTCAAGGGCCGCGATGGCGAGATCCTGGGATACATTCACGATATTGTGCTCAACCCCCACAACGGACGTATCGAATACGTGGAAATGACCCTGGATGCTGACCAGTTCGATGCCCAGACTTCGTCAGTATCGATTCCCTGGAGTCAGTTCAAACTGGTCAATATTGCAACGGATATTGAACTCGACATCAGTCGCAAGGTGTTAAGAATGTGCGCCACCCGCAGCTCGTGATACCCGACCGGTCAGCACCGACTCCGCCCACACCCAGCCGTGCCTCGGTAACCCGATATCGCTGGCGCGCTACTTATCCGGGCCCGAGGTGTTTCGGGATGTGGCCAAGAACGCCCTGGCGGCGGCCGGGCGGGGCTGGCGGACCTGAATCGCGGTCACTTGTCGGTAAGTGATTGAAGCGCAGGTGGGTGTCAGCTGTCAGCGGCCATCAAGGCACCCACCGACCCCAGAAATACGTCCACCTGCCGAAATCCCTGCCGCAACAGTACCGATGCGGCGATGGTGGCACGGGCTCCGCTGCCACACATCAGGGTGTAGTGTTTAGCAGGGTCCAGAGAGTCTGTGTAGTCGGGTAGCAGGCCAACATAATAGTGCACGGCCTGGTCTACGGGGTTGGCGTCCACCTCGCCTTTGCCGCGCACGTCCAGCAAGACCCAGTCCGTTGGCGGGTTGTCCCGGCGCGACTTGAACTCGATAAGATCAATAACGTCTACAGAAACGAACGGCTCTGCGCCGGCGGCCCATTTGGATAGATCGGTCGCCAGATACCCCAACACCCGATCAAAACCGATGCGCGCCAGGTGACGGGAGGCGAGGGCCGCTTGTTGTGCACTGGCCGCCACCAAGGCTACAGGATCGTCTGGCTGCAGATACCAGCCGGCGAACGCGGGAATCATGGCGCTAGGCAGGGACAGGCTGTCGGGAATATGGCCGCCCAGAAAGCTGCTGACGGTGCGCACGTCCACGATGACCGTGTCCTTGGACAGCTCTTTGAATTGGCGGGGCGACAAAGCGGTGGGGGTCAGAACCCGGGGCACGGCGCTGCCCCCTGCCGAGTTCAGGCGTTCCATCTCGCGGAAATAGGGCGGCTGGTAGTGGTGTTCGCGCAACTTGCGCTGTATGAATGCCTCACGGGAAGACACTTGCAACATGGGATTGTTGCGGCGTTCGTACCCGATACTGGAAAACTCCCGGTCCGCCATATTGTCCCCGCACACGGACCCGGCCCCATGAGCGGGGTAGATCAGAGTCTGGTCACCGAGCTGCAGCAATTTTTGCAAACTGCCGTACAACAACCCGGCGACTTCCTCGGCGCGCTCGGGGTAGAAATCGGTACGGCCCACATCGCCGACAAACAGAGCGTCACCGGTGAACACCGCCACAGCGTCGTCGCCAAAATCAGTGTCGTACAACACCAGAGAGAGGCTGTCATCGGTAT
The DNA here is from genome assembly GCF_001752365.1 of Marinobacter sp. X15-166B. Classification (GTDB taxonomy): domain Bacteria; phylum Pseudomonadota; class Gammaproteobacteria; order Pseudomonadales; family Oleiphilaceae; genus Marinobacter. The sequence goes on from NZ_MEIY01000001.1 coordinate 3,030,140, forward strand.
GGCCTGGCGTTTCCAGTACCCGTAGTTTCAGGTTGCCTAATTCGAAGGCTTCGTCTTCCCTGACGGTTTCGGCGTATTGCACCTCGTCCCCGGCATTGGGACCGTGGTAAACCCGGGCGCCGGTGAGTTCCTCCAGAATGGGAGCACCTGAAATCAGGTCTTCGTTACGGTGGGTTTCAAAGATGTGGGTGATACGACACCCCCTGTCGGCGGCCACTTCCGCATAGATTTCGCAGTCCCGGCGCGGGTCGATCACTGCGGCCTGCCCGCTATTGCCCACCAGATATGACAGGTGAGACAAACCTTCGGCTTTGAATGTCTGAATGAACATGAGGCCTCCGTTATGCTAAGCCGGTGCCGACCGAGAGATCATGTCGCTTGCAGTTTAGTGTCCTGGTGGTGTCGTGGTCCTCAGCGAGAAGCTCAATCGCATTCTTTGTCATGGCGTTTGCTCCCTTTGTACGTTGGCACCTATGGGTATCCGGTCATACAGAGGAGCTGGAAGTCGGGTGACACTGCGTGAATCAAATTTTCTGCAAATGTCACCCATAGCGGCGGCTGGAGATCAGATATCGCTGTCCCGAAATCTGTCAAATTCCTGCTCCGCCTCTTCTTTGGTTTGTCCGTAGCGTTCCTGCATCACGCCGGCAAACTCTTCCCGGTTGCCTTCGATCCGGTCCAGATCGTCATCGGTAAGTTTGCCCCATTTTTGTTGGATTTTACCTTTCATCTGCTTCCATTTGCCTTCGGCGATATCTTTGTTCATGTTGCTCTCCTTTCTGATCATGACACCTTGCGGGCATAGAGTGCCGGCCGGTGCCATATAGCGCAGCATCTCCCATGCCAATTTGCGCAGGAGAGTCAGGCAAAGGTCGTCATCTGCCGGCAGTAGCGGCGTGCAGGGACGGGAATTCGATGGCGACGGGTTGCCACAGCGAGGGGGTTGCCGGGTCACCGTGTAAATTTTACAAGTGCGGCAAGTAAGGACGGGATGGCTGGAAGCGGCGGTCGACCCTCGATGTCAGGCCGCCGGTACGTTCAGGGCCTGTTGGTACAATTTCAGGTCGTCATCGGAGAAACAGCAGAAAATAACCTCCGTGAGCGCTGGCTGTGACCGCACGAAAGTCCGCACGGTGTTAACCGCAATCTGCGCCGCCTTTCCGGCCGGGAAACCGTACACCCCGGTACTGATGCACGGGAATGCAATGGATTCCAGACCGGCATCAGCGGCTAACAGAAGACTCTGGCGGTAACACGAGGCCAGCAACCCGGCCTCCTGCTGATCACCGCCGTGCCACACCGGGCCGACTGTGTGAATCACGTGTCTGGCTGGCAGACGGTAGCCCCCGGTCATTCTGGCTTCCCCGGTAGGGCAGCCATGCAGGGTGCGGCACTCCTTCAGCAAGTCGGGCCCGGCGGCGCGGTGGATGGCACCGTCCACACCACCGCCACCCAGCAGAGAGGTATTCGCCGCGTTCACAATCGCGTCCACAGACAATGAGGTAATGTCGCCACGAATGGCATGCACTCTAGTGGTCATGTCGCTATCCACTCCGTTCAGGTCATCAGAAGATTGGCCACTGAGCAGTTAACTGTGGCCCGTGCTCGCTAGCGACCGGTTAATCAAGAAACCCTTTCAGCGCGGCTAAAACTTCCTCAGGTTGTTCACGGTGGGGCATATGTCCGCAATTGTCCAGCAGCACCGCGGTTGCCGGGCCTCCGGCATGCTCGGCAATAAACTCGGGAAACGCCGCAGACCCGTACTCATCGCCATCCCCGTGCAGGGCAAGTACCGGGCACTGCACTTTCCGGAGGGCGGGTTCCAGACTCCATTGGGCAAACTCGGGTGACAACCAGATGTCCGTCCACGCGCGCAGAACCCAGCAGGCCTTGTCCCCGTGCCACTTTTTCAAGCGGTCGAGTTGTCCGGGTTGCGCGAACATCTGCCTGGCGTCCTCGATTCCCTGACGTGTCAGATGCTCCACAAATGCCTGGGCCGCCACCGTGACGACCGCCTGGCAATCCGGATCTTCCGCGGCAATGTGGATCGCCATGCCACCCCCGACGCTGTGGCCAAGCAGCACATACTGCTCAATACCCAATTGGTGTTTAAGGACGGGGAAGTAGACGCTGGCTTCTTCGTCGATGAACCTGACCGACGGCAAAGTGTCCCGGGCAGCCGAGTGCCCATACCCTAACCGGTCATACGCGATCACGCAGCGGGCTAAGGTTTTCGCCAGTAGGGCAGGGAAATCCCGCCACAACCCGACGCTGCCCAGGGAATCGTGCAGCAGAATGAGGGGCGGCTTGCCCGAATCCGTCTCAGGTGTCCATTTTTTTGCGAAGACCTGCCCACCGGGAACGTCAATGCTGAATTGTTCAATGGAAGTGCTGCTCATATTTTTTATTGCCTTACCGTCGAAAGAAGCTGCAACCCGGCTGGGCCCGCCAAACCAAGGCCCTGGGGTTCGCCACGGGTTTTGTCCCATGAACCAGGCGCTGATACTGAATGGTACGTGCGCGGCCAGTTTATGCAAAATGAGCCTCACATTGCAGCCTTGGCCCCATGGCCTGCTCATTGTCAGTCGGCCGATGGCGCCCGCTAAGCCTCGCCTTGGATATCTGTCGTTACGCATCCGGCCCGCGCCTTGAGTGGGGCCCGCCCCAAACGGTCGCAGTCAGACAGTATGAATTCGCGCAGAGAGGTTCACAATGCCGGATCGGGGACTATATTGAGATCAAATACAGGGACGTGGGTGATCGCGAACCACGGTGCCATCTTTTTAACCAGGGCAGTTCTATGAATGATAACAAGACTCAGCGTATTGGTATGATCGGCATCGGTTTGATGGGCCAGGGTATTGCCGGCAACATTTTACACCACGGATGGACGGTCGGGTTTCTCGAGCACCCCGGCAACCAGCCCACGGACCACCTGGTGGCCGAAGGGGCCATTGCTTATGCCAGCGGCAGCGAATTGGCCACTGCCAGCGACGTGATCATCCTGTGTGTGACCGGCACCCCCCAGGTAGAAGATGCGCTGTTGCGTGCAGACGGAGTGCTGAGCGGCCTGCGGCCGGGAACGGTAATTATCGATTGCTCCACCGCTATTCCCGGATCCACGGTGAAGCTTGCACAAACAGTCGCGGCAGCGGGGGGCGCCTTTCTGGATGCGCCTATGACGCGCACCCCCAAAGAGGCGGCTGAGGGGCGGCTGAACCTGATTGTCGGAGGGGACCGGGCCCTGTTTGACGAGCAGTTACCGCTGCTGGAAAGTTTTTCCGAAAACATCACCTACGCAGGACCGGTGGGTTCTGGCCACACCCTGAAACTGCTCCACAATTTTGTATCTCTGGGGTTTTCTACGGTACTGGCTGAAGCCGCGGCCTGTGCCGAGAAGGGTGGCATTGAGCCCGGCGTCCTTGTGGAGGTGCTCGCCGCGGGCGGGGGTGCTGGCGCGATCCTGCAGCGCTTGCAACCCTATATCCTGGCCCGCGACAGCTCCGGGTTTAAATTCAGTATCGCTAACGCCCATAAAGACATCGGGTACTATGTGGCGATGGCCGAGTCGCTGGAGGCTGAAGACCGTGCCGCCCGGGGTATCTTTGCCGTGCTGAGCGGGGCGCTGGAATCCGGCTTCGACCAGGCCAGTATTCCGGAACTGATGGCGGTATTGAACGGGCAGCCGCTCAGTACAGCAGATCAACCAGTCCCAGGGAGATCCACGGAAGATAGGTAATCGCCATCAGGCAGGCCAAAACCACCAGCACGAACGGCATCAGCCAGGGGATGAGTTTGTCGACCGACAGTTTGGCCACCGCGCAGGCGGCGAACAGATTGACGCCGAGGGGCGGAGTAAACATACCGAGGGCCAGATTCACCACCACGATCAGCCCGAAGTGCACCGGATCGATGCCGTATTGCACGGCAATCGGGGTGAAAATGGGCGCCAGCACCAGAATTGCCGCCGAGGTTTCAATGAACATGCCCACGATCAGGAGCATGACATTGACCGCCAGAAGAAAGGAGATGGGGTTGTCGAAGACCACGGTCACCCAGGCCGCGACTTGCGTGGGCAAGCCGGAACGGCTGATGAGGAAGCTGAACAGGGCCGCGGCAGCGATGATCAGCATGACCGCCGCGGTTGAAATCACACTGTGGCGCAGAATTGGCCAGAGTTCCGCCAGACTGAGTTCACGATAGATAAATCCGCCAACGATGACCGCATACACCACCGCCACCGCCGACGCCTCGGTTGGCGTGAAGATGCCGCCGTAAATGCCACCAATCACGACAACCGGCATGAGCATGGCGATCCAGGCCCGCTGCAACGCAATGGGGAAGCTCTGACGGTCCTCATGATCGCGCAAACCGTAACCCCGCAGCTTGCAGAACAGGTAGAGGTACAACAGCAATGCACTGCCGATCAACAAGCCGGGGCCAATGCCGGCGATGAACAGTTTACCGATGGAAGTGTCGGTGCTGACGCCAAACAGGATCAACGGTATGGACGGCGGGATGAGGACCCCCAGTTCTGCCGACGACGCCTGTATGGAAGCGGCCAGCGGGCGCGGGTAACCGTGTTTCGCCATAGCCGGGATCAGGATCGAACCGATGGCAAACGTGGTGGCTACACTTGAGCCCGAGACGGCGGCAAACATCATGCACGTGAGCACGCAGGTCATGGCCAGGCCTCCCTGAAGGCCGCCCACCATGGACTTGGCGAGATCGACCAGCCGGCGGGAGATGCCACCCGCTGCCATCAGATTGCCCGCCAGAATAAAAAACGGAATGGCCATCAGGGGGAAGTTGTCGATACCCACAAACATCTGTTGCGGGACCAGCAACAGGGGCAGACGGGAGAAAAACTCGATACCGATAATGGAGGCCAACACGATGGCCACGGCGATGGGTACGCCGAGGCTGAACAGAATGATCAGCGCAATTCCGATGGCCGCATTCATGAGTTCACCCCCTCGTTATAAGTGGACGGAACCGGGGTGGCGCGTCGTTCAACCATGGGTGACGAAACCTGGGGAACATCGGTTTCGCTCTCCGTCGGGCCGATGCTTTCGCGGCCGGTGGTCTGTGCCAGCAGGCGGGCTACCACGGCGATCAGGGCAAACACCGCACCGGTCGGCATGGCCACATAAGCCCAGGCGATGGAGACCCCGAGACCGGAGAGCATCTGGTTACGTACCCGCCAGGTCATGGCACCGCCATAATAAATCAGCACCAGCAAAACAACGACACAGCAGAGTGCAATCACCCATTCGAGCCAGACCAGTGTGCGGGCCGGCAACAATCTGTAAACGACCTCCACCGACATCATGAACCCCCCACGGAAACCCGCCGCAGCGCCCATAAATACGCACCAGATCATCGCCGAACGGGATATGACTTCCGACCAGGTAGAGGGGGCGTCAAGGAGAAACCGGGTGATGACCTGATAAAACCCGAGCGACACCGAGATGATCAGCATGGCCACCGCGACGCCGAGGGCCAGCCGGGTGGTCCATTGCTCGAAACGTAAAAACAGCTTAACCATGACGGTCACCCCTGGATCTTGACGGCCCGATGCCGCTGACATCGGGCCTGCGCGACAAACGGATCAGCAGTCACTGTCGCGGATGAGGTCAAGCATCTCGCTGCCATACTGATCGGTATAGATCTTGTAGGCGGGCTTCACGGCTTCCTGGAACGGTGCCTTGTCGATGTCTGTTTTAACGGTCATGCCATTCTCACGGAGCAGTGCCACGCCGTCTGTTTCCAGGCGGGATACTTCTTCACGGGTCGCTTCTACCGACGCGGCTGCCGCTTCCTGAAACCAGCCCCGTTGTTCCTCGTTGAGGCCATCAAGCAGAACAGGGGAGCCGAGCACGGCCGCCGGTGAGTAGACGTGGCCAGTCAGCGACAGGTGATCCTGCACTTCCCAGAACTTGGTGGCGACGATGACCGTAATGGGATTCTCCTGACCATCGACCGTGCCTTGCTGCAGAGCGGTAAACACCTCCGGGAAGGCCATCGGGGTCGGGTGCACGCCCATCTGTTTGAAGGCTTCCATGTGTACCTTGTTCTCCATGGTGCGCACTTTCAGACCCTTGGCGTCCGACGGCGCCTCGATCGCTTGTTTGCTGTTGGTCATGTGGCGGAAGCCGTTTTCCGACCAGGCCAGCCCCACCAGACCGTGGTTGCCCATCTTGTCGAGAAGTTGCTGGCCGATGTCACCATCCAGTACGCAACGGGCTTGCTCGTAGTCCTTGAACAGGAACGGCAGGTCGAGCACGTAGGTTTCGGGCACAAAATTACCCAGTGGCCCGGTGGAGGTAATCACCACATCCACGGTGCCGATCTGTAATCCTTCTATCATGGCGCGCTCGCCGCCGAGGGCACCCGAGGCATGTTCGACGACCTTGAATTCGCCATCGCTGAGGCGCTCCAGGGTTTCTTTGAAAGCGTCGGCGCCGACCGAGTAATGGGAGGTGTCCGACAGGGTATGCCCGAGGTTGACGGTTTGCGCCGCCTGGGCGCTTGCGCCGAGCATGGCCAACGCCACTGTAATACCACCCATGGACATGGCGAGCCGACGAGGTGCGAATGTGTTTGTCATTGTTGTTCTCTCAATTTGCAGTGACACAGTTGTGGATCTCTCTGTCCATCGGTCAGAGAGGCTTGGCACGGTCGTCGAGAAACGCCTCGACGATTTCCCCGAAATTGTTATCGCTTTTAAAACCCAGCTGCTGCGCCCGCCGGGTATCGAAGCGGGCTGGCCAGCTGGCCACGATCGCCTCGATCCTGGGGTCGGGCTGATGCTTGACGCGGGCCAGGGCTTCGTCGCCGCCCAGTGTGCGCAGGCTGTCCAGCATTCCGGCGACGCTGACGGTAATGCCGGGCAACATCAGACTGCGCCACGGACCGAAGGCGTGCTCCGGAATCCCGGCCCCGTGTAACAGGGCTTCAATGACCTTGCCGGGCGACATCACAAATAATTCGAGGTCCGTGGGCACCGGGCACACGGCCTCTTCATGGTTGAGTGGCTCCCGCAAGATGCTGGACGCAAAGCTGGAAGCCGCTGCATTGGGGCGACCGGGTCGGATAACGATGGTAGGCAACCGCAGCACACGGCCGTCCACCAGACCTCGGCGGCTGTAATCGTTGACCAGCAGTTCACTCATGGCTTTTTGTGTGCCGTAGGAGCTTTGCGGGGTGACCGCGGTCATATCGTCGAGGACCGGGGGCAAATCACCACCGTAGGTGGCGACCGAGCTGGCCATGATCAGACGGGTATCAGAGAGGCCCCGGGCGCGGCAAGCTTCCAGAAGGGTGCGGGTAACATCAAAGTTTACCGCCATGCCGAGGTCAAGGTCGGCTTCGGCCGCGGAACTGACCACCGCGGCCAGATGAAACACCACATCAGGACGGTCATCCAGGGCCGCATCCAGTGCTCCGGGGGCAGTCAGGTCGGTGGCGCGAGCGGTGACTTTGCAGGGCATACCGGCGGGCGTAGCGGGCGTTACCTGATCAAGTAGAATCAGGTGCGCAAGTGGCTGGCCGCCGAGTGTGCCGCGTTGCGCGAGGGCCCGGATCAGGCGTTGACCCAGAAATCCGGCGGCACCGGTGATAAGAATGCGCATGACAAAGCCCCTGTGGTTATTGAAGTACGGTGTTCAGCTGCAACGGGGCCTGACTTGTTCAGGGAGTCAGGCCGTAAGCGTGCCCCCAGCCAAGACCGGCCCAGGTGTCCCCCTGCGGGCGATACTCACACCCCACCCAGCCCCGATAACCCAGCGTGTCCAGCCGGTCCAGGATTGCCGGGTAGTAGAGTTCTCCGCGATCGGGTTCGTGCCTTTCGGGTACGCCGGCAATCTGCACGTGGCCAATGTAGGGAAACTGGGTTTCCAGATTGCGGATCAGATCACCTTCAACGATCTGGCAATGATAGGCGTCGAACTGCACCCGGAGGTTGGCTGCGCCCACCCGCGTCACAATGTCCCTTGCCTGGGCCTGGCGCTGAAGAAAAAAACCCGGCATGTCGCGGCCATTAATGGGTTCGATAAGCAGGGTTTTACCCACCTTGGCGAGTTCCCCCGCAGCAAATTGCAGGTTGCGCACATAGGTGTCCAGATGGGCGCGGCGAACATCCGCATCGGCGTCGTCGGGCAGCAGACCCGCCATGGCATGCAGCCGGGTGCAACCGAGCACCTCGGCGTAGCGGAGGGCCATGCTGACCGACTCCTTGAATTCCTGCTCCCGGCCGGGGAGGCTGGTCAGCCCCCGGTCGCCCGCTTCCCAGTCGCCCGGCGGCAGATTGAACAATACTTGCGTAAGGTTGTGGGCGTCGAGGGCAGCGCGCAACTCTTCAGGCTCGTAGGCGTACGGGAACAGATACTCGACGCCGCGAAAACCCGCCTTTGCCGCGGCTGGAAACCGGCCGAGAAAGTCATGCTCCGTGAACAGCATACTCAGATTGGCGGCCAGTCGAATCATGGGTTGTCCCTTGTGTCATCAAGCATCGGTATCAGTCGCGCGGAAAACGCGCCTCCAGTTCCGCCACCTGCTCGGCACTCAGGCAGCGAGGGTTTTGACCGCGTAACAGCAAAAACAGTTTGGCGGTTTCTTCCAGTTCCTCGGTGGCATAGACCGCGGCGTCCAGAGTTTTACCCGCCACCACCGGGCCGTGGTTCGCGAGCAGCACGGCACTGTGTGCGCCTGCCAGCCCTTTGACCGCATCGCCCAGCGAAGGGTCACCGGGGATGTGGTAGGGCACCAGTGGCAACTTGCCAACCCGCATCACGTAGTAAGCCGTCAACGGCGGAATACAGTTGTGCGGATCGATTTCGGGGAGGCAGGACACCGCCACCGAATGGGTGGAATGCAAGTGCACGATGGCCCCGGACTGTGGGCGTTCACCATACATGGCCTGGTGCAGGAAGCTTTCCTTGGTGGGCTGATCGCCATCCATCAGATGGCCGTTGCGGTCCAGACGGGAGATACGGGCGGGATCAAGGCGGCCCAGGCACGCGTTGGTGGGGGTCATCAGCCAACCCCCGTCCTCCAGGCGGACACTGATATTGCCGCTGGACCCCATGGTCAGCCCACGATCAAACAGCGATTGGCCGTGCAGGGCAATTTGTTCCCGTAACCGGTTGATGGAATTCATGCCAGTACCTCGAAGGCCCGCGAGAAAAAATCGACACCACCAAAATTGCCGGATTTCAGGGCCACCGACAACGGTGCCTGGTGGCCCGGCAGTTGCGTCTGGGTCCAGGGGACGCCGGGGTCGATCTGTGACCCGATGCGCAATTGGCGGATGCCGAGCGCAGACACCACCGCGCCCGAGGTTTCTCCGCCTGCCACCAATAACTTGCCTACGCCTTCGGAAACCAATGCTTTCGCCAGTGTGGCCAGTGCGCGCTCGACCCGCTCGCCGGCGGCGGCCGCCCCCAGTTGATCCTGCGCGTGTTTGACCTGGTCGGGCGTGGCTGAAGCGTAAATCAGTACCGGGTCCGTGTTGTTCAGACGATCACGGGCAAACGCCAGCGCTTTGTCGAGTTGCTCATCGCTGGCGGCCAACGCTATGGGATCCAGAGCAAACCCTTCATAGCGGGAAAGGAAATGTTCAATTTGTGACAGGGTCGCCCGGGAACAGCTGCCGGAGAGTATCAGCGACGTGCCGCTGGCCGGTGCCAGCTGGCCGGCGTTGTCTACCTCTTTCAGCCAGCCGAGCCGGCGGTATTCGGCAGGTAAAGCCTGCCCCAGCCCCGACCCCCCGGTGACCAGTGGGCACTCGGCCACGGTCGCCGCCAGCACCCTGAGATCGGCCTCATCAAGGGTGTCACAAATGACCTGGCGGACGCCCTGCGATACCAGTTTGTTGAGGTGTGCCCGTGCCTGCGCCGCACCCGCCGTCAGAGTGGCATGGGCCAGCAGCCCAACGGGGTGGGGGGTCTGGCGGGACAGGGTGCGCACCAGATCAGCATCCCGCATCGGGTTGAGCGGGTGGTGCTCCATGCCGCTGTCGTTGAGCAGCCGGTCGCCGACAAACAAGTGGCCCTGGTAGACGGTGCGGCCATTGGCGGGAAACGCCGGTACCATGACGGTCTGCCGGGCACCGAGCTGGTCCAGCAGGGCATCCGTAACCGGGCCAATATTGCCGTCGTCGGTGGAGTCAAAGGTGGAGCAGTATTTGAAAAAGATCTGCCGCGCTCCCTGACCACCAAGCCAATTCAGCGCCGCCAGAGAATCACTGACGGCCTCTTGCACAGGGCATGATCGGGACTTAAGCGCCACCACTACCGCATCTGTATCTGCGAGATCCAGCGCCACCCGGGGGACGCCGATCACCTGCAGGGTGCGCATCCCGGCGCGGACCAGATTGTTGGCCAGATCGGTGGCGCCGGTAAAATCGTCTGCGACTGCTCCGAGTACTATCCCCATTATTCAGACTCCTGACCGGCTGGGTCGTTGGCTGCCGGCAACGCAAACCCGGAGAGTCGCTGGTACACCTTGATCACGGCTGAGTCGTCTTCACGGCCCAGACCGGCCCCGCTGGCGGCGGTGAATTGTTGCAACGCGCTGGCTGCTACGGGCATGGCGAGGGCCAGCTCCCGTCCGGTCTGGTGCACGATGTTCAGGTCTTTGACAAAAATATCGACAGCGGACAGCGGGGTGTAGTCGCCACTGAGGATATGAGGCACCCGGTTTTCAAACATCCAGGAATTGCCCGCTGAATGGGTTATCACGTCATATAGGGTTTCCGGGTCCAGTCCCATGCGAATCCCCAGGGCCATGGCCTCGGCGGCGGCAGCGATATGGACGCCCGCCAGGTGTTGATTGACCAGTTTCACGCTGGAACCGGGCCCCGGCGCATCGCCCAGTCGGTAGACGGTGGCGGCCATAGCGTCTAATACCGCTTGCCCCCTGGTGTAGGCTGACGGTTCGCCGGAAGACATGATCGACAACTGCCCGGTGGCGGCCTTGGCCGCACCACCGCTGACGGGGGCATCGAGCATGAGTAACCCTGCTTCAGACAGCCGCACGCCAAGGGTTCTGGCGTAACTGGGTGCTACTGTCGCACACTGCACTATGAGGCTGCCCGGTGCCAGTCGGGCGGCGAGGCCGTCGATACCGAAAAGCACCGATTCCACCTGATCGGCATTGACCACCAACAGCACCACAACGTTGCATTGGTCCGCGAGATCTGCGGGTGTGGCAACGCAGCGACCGCCCCGGGTGATGAATGCCTCACGGGCAAGCGAGGAGACATCGCAGCCTATTACAGACAACCCCGCGTTGAGTATCGCCGTTGCAGAGCCCAGCCCCATTGCACCCAGACCGACGACACCGACAACCGGCTCACGTTGTTTAGTCACTGGCTTACTCTCCACGCTGAGAACAGGTACCTCCATAAAAATAGAAGTAGAAGCAGAAAAGCGCTAGCGTATTGAAAGTTTTTTTAAATTTATTAAGCAGTTCCGAGCATGACCGACGTTAATCCTGTGTTGTTTCCGCGCCGCGATCCGGCCGCTTTCCGGGTGTGTGGTTGGGCATTTCACGACCTCGGCTCGTAAACTTCCAGCATCGACACCTCCGGCGGCGCGGTGACAATGGCTTCGAGCTGGGGCATTACCTTTTCCCGAATTGACTCGGCCGCTGCTTCAGCGTCTTTCCTGGTTTGCCAGACGGTGAAGGACCCATACTCGGTTTCATCCTCCGATACCGTGTAAGTGGCACTGACAAAACCCTGCAAAGATTTGGTATAGCCATAGATGTCGTCCGCTATTTTTTCAACCGATGGTCTGTTGTCTGCAGTAGATTTGAATGTGAAATGACGGGCATACATGTCCGGGTCCCCCTGCCTGGCTCAGAATGAGCGAGTGCTCGTAGCGTCCGGGGCACAGCAGAATCCCCACGTAAAAGCTTAGTTGAAGGATCCGGGGGCTGCTGCGTAATCCGTTATCTGCCCGTCCACCAGATTGATGGTGCGGTCACAGGTCGCTGACAAACGCGGGTCATGGGTGACCAGCAGCACCGCACAGCCGCGCTCCCGATTGAAATGGCGGAACAGCTCAAACACTTCGCTCGCGGTCTGGGTGTCTAGGTTGCCGGTGGGTTCATCGGCCAGCAACAGGGCGGGCTCGGTGATCAGCGCCCGGGCAATGGCCACACGCTGCTGCTGGCCGCCCGACAGTTGATTGGGTTTGCTGGCGGCAAATTTTTCCAGCCCCACCCCGGCGAGCAGCTCCCGGGCCCGCTGCAACGCTGCCTTGTCGGGCTTGCCATGGGCAAGCATCAGCGGCATGAGCACGTTGTCGAGGGCGGTGAAGGCCTGAATCAGGTGGTGAAACTGGAACACAAAGCCAATGGCGTGGCCGCGCAGGGCGGTGCGACCGGCATCGTCCATCCCGCTGGTGGCCTGACCGAGGAGATACAGTTCGCCACTGCTGGGCGTGTCCAGCAGGCCGATCAGGTTCAGCAGCGTGCTTTTCCCTGATCCGGACGGGCCGATCAGCGCGGCAAAGTCAGTGCGACCGATACTCAAGTTGATTCCGTGCAACACCTCGATTTCATTGGGCAAGCCTGGGTTGTAGGATTTACGCAGCGCTTCCAGACGCAGCACCGGATTAGCGGGATCAGACATAGCGGATGGCCACCACCGGGTCGAGGCCGGCGGCGCGCCGCGAAGGCACCGCAGCCGCCAGCACCCCCGTCCCGGTGGCCAGCAGGATCGCCAGCAGCACCAGAATCGGGGGGACCGGTATATAGAACAAACCCGGTCCAAAGGTGTTGAACGCCCACACCAGCCCGTAACTGATGGCGATTCCGGCGTTTGAGCCCAGCAAACTGACCAAAGCGCCCTGGATCAGGAACACCCGCAAGATCTGCTGACGCGTGGCGCCGGTGGCCCGTAATATGCCGATTTCCCGGGTGCGTTGCACCACACTGACCGACAGCACACTGGCAATACCGAAGGCCACCGATATGGCGACAAACACCATGATCATGTTGGTAGACAGGCTTTGTGCGGTGAGGGCATTCATCAGTTGCGCGTTGGTTTCGATCCAGCTTTCCGCGTTCAGCGAGGTGAGGCGTTCAATCTGCGCGGCCAGGGTGTCGGCCGCAAAGATATCCGTGACCGTGAGATCGATGACCGTGACCCCGCCGGGGAGCTCCAGCAACGACTGCGCCTGTTTCAGATCCAGATAGACGTAGCGCGCATCGAGTTCGCGTACGCCCAGCTCGAAGATTCCGGCGATGTTCACCACGGTGCTGTTCTGCTGACCGGTATCGAGCCGCAACTTGCTGCCTGCCCGCACCCCCAGATCAGCGGCCAGTATGGTGCCGACCAGAGCGTCACCGGCGCCCACGCGCAGTTGCCCGCTGACCAGGTAACGGGCCAGCGGAATGATCCGCAGATAACGGTCCGGATCGATGCCTACCAGCGCCACCGACTCCAGGGCTTCGCCACGCCGGACAAAGGCCGGTCCGGACACCACCGGCGAGACAGCGGTCAGCAGGGGCTGTTGATCCAGCGTCGCGATGATCTGTTGCCAGTTGTTGATCGAGCGGAGCCGCTGGGCCCGCTGGTCTTCCTGCACCAAGTGCACCGTACCCGAGGGCACCGGCAGCAGCACATTGGTTTCATCGGGTGACAACAAGCGGATGTGAGCCTGGGTCCCCAAGGTGCGTTCGATGATGTTGGCCTGCAGTCCCTGGATCAGGGCGCTGATAAACACAATCACCGCCACCCCCACGGCTACGCCCACCGTAATCATCAACGACTGGGTACGTCCCTCACGCAGAAAACCCGCTGCGAGGGTCCACTCGATCCACAGACTGCGCAACGGGCGCCTCAATTGAAGTTCACCGGCAATTCATTGCGGGTGGCGGTGTCGCCGGACTCGCGGCTGACCGGCGCCTTGCGTTCCCTGAACCGTACCCGCGTGCCGTCGGCCAGCGGAGCCGTGCCGTCTGCCAGCACCGCATCGCCAGCGCTCAGACCGGCGACGATTTCGGTCATGGCCAGACCGCGCAGGCCCAGGGTTACCTCCTGTTGATGCACCTTGCCATTGCGAAGCAGCAGTACCTGGGCCTGATCGTTGTACACACGGTCGAGCGCATCATTGGGTACGGCCAGCGCCCGCGGACGGTGCCCGGTTTCGACATTCACCGACGCGGTCATGTCCTGGCGCAGGAAATCGGGTACCGGATCGACGGTCAAGCGCACCTCCACGGTGCCCCGTTGCGGATCGATACTGGGGGCGATAAAGGTGATTCGGGCGGGAAACGGTTGGCCCGGGTAGGCATCGGTGACGACCATGGCCGTCTGGTGCAAGGTCAGACGCGACAAATTGCGCTCATCGAAGGGTACCCGAATTTCGGTACCCCCTTCGCGGGCAATGGTGAACAATACGCGGCCGGGCTGAACCAGATCGCCGGGTTCGACATTGCGGGTCAGCACGGTACCGGCCACACCGGCCCGCACCAGAGTTTTGGCGACTTGCGCCTTGAGAGCTGCAACCCGCTGCTGTAGCAGCACTTCCTCCGCGTTGCCGGGAGCCAGCGCCGCGGCGCGCAGGCGGGCGGTGTCGTACGCGCTGCGCGCCAGGATTTCCGCCTGCACGGCCTGCTCCAGCGCTTCATTGGACAGCAGCGCCCGGTCGGCCAGATCCCGTCGCCGCGTCGTCTCTCGTTGCGCCTGTGCCAGCAACGACTCCGCGCGCCTGAGCGCCACCTCGGCTTGAGGACGCCGGCTGGTGGCCAGCTCGGCCAGAGCCGCCTCGGCCTGACGCAACTGGGCGGCGAGGTCATCGGCCCGTAACACCAGAAGCGTGTCGCCTCGCAGCACCTTGTCACCTTCCTGTACCAGGCGTTCCTTTACAACCGCGGTAATTTCGCTGCCGATCTGTGTGCGGGACTCGGTCATCACCCGGCCGGTGCCCACCACGGTCTGTACCAGCGGAACTGCCTGGATCACATAGCCTTGCACCTCGGGCCCTTGCCACCAGCGGAGCGCGCCGTATGCCAGCGCGACCAGAAGCAGGGTGGGAATAAACAGAGCGGAGTAGCGGGCCGGGCGCACGTTAAAACTCCAGTGTCGGGGTGCAGAGATCACGGGGTCGGGTTCACCGGCAGACCTGTCGATTTATCTGAAAAGCTTAGCCGAGGGTCAGCGTTACCGCCACGTGCTCACCCCACGCCGAGGTGTGGTTCATGCAATGGGTAAACGAGGGCAGATCAGCCGGGATTTGGCGAAGCCGGGGAAAGCCCTGCCTGTGTGCACCCGGTGAACCCGGGACCCAGGGAAGGCTTATCACCAAAAGCAAGGTTTAGTTGGGATTGCTGGACAGGAAAGCGGACAGATTAGCGATGTCGTCGTCGCTGAGATCACGTGCATTCGGAATCATCAGGAGAGAGTTGGGCCCGACTTTTTCGCCCGCACGGTAGGTTTCCAGCCGCGCAGTGATGTAGTCGGCGTCTCGCCCGGTCAGCTTGGGAAAGCTGGCCATGCCCTTGGCGGTTGGTCCGTGGCACTGGGCACAGTTACTGGCATAGAGGGTCTTGCCCGCTTCCGGATTTGCCGCCTGGGCCTGGGACAGGCCCAGAGCAATGGTCATCGCAAACAGCACTGTTCGTTTCATAAGGTCTACTTCCAATTCCGGTGGGTAGTGCACTGCCCGAGGGCAGTGCAGTCAGTCAGCCAATCACTCAGCAGTGAACCGGTGGACCTGGCCTTCGTCCACGGCGACATAAAGCGCGCCATCCGGCCCCGTCACCAGCCCACGGAAGCGGGCGGACCCCTCCGGCATGGGCATTTCAGCGATGTCGTTAATGGTGGGCCCGTCGGCCGCCAGATCAATCACGTTGATGCGCTGACCTACCGGGGTACCACCAAACCCGATGCCCATGAAACTGACCACCAGACGGCCGTCCCAGTCACCCCATTGTTCGCCTTCCAGGAAGGCGGCACTGCTGATGCCCTGGGAATAACCGTCGTTGGTCCACAGTGGTTGCATGGCGTCCGGGTAGGTTTCCAGGTCGGTCATTGACATGTATGCCGCGCGCTCCTTGCGATCCATTCCCTCGTTCTGGTTGGGCTGGTATCCGCAGTAGTCGTCCGGGCAATCGCCCCGGCCGGCCATGTTCGGGCGCGGGTCCCATCCGCTGTTGGCTCCGGGCACCAGTGCGTTTACTTCATCGGTATGCCAGGGGCCGTGTTCGGTGATGATTGGCTGGTGGCTTTCCGGGTGGAAGGCGATGCCCTGAACGTTGCGGTGTCCGTAGGTAAAGATGCGCGGGTCGAACCCGTCCGGGGTGGCCTCAGTGTTGCCGGGCGCGGCTTCGCCATTGCCGTCAATGCGCAACACCTTGCCACCCAGGTTGTCCCCAAATTGCGGCAGGCTGCTGTTGTGGTTATCACCGGTGGTGACGTACAGGAAACCATCATCCGGACTGAAGCGGATGCGTCCGCCGTTGTGGGCTCCGGAGCCCCCGAAAGGGTGGTCACTGGGGGCTTGTTTGAACGGAATGTCAGTGACGATGTCGGTGCGCTCCGACACGCTTGTCAGGTCGTCGCTGACATTC
Organism: Marinobacter sp. X15-166B; assembly: GCF_001752365.1. GTDB lineage: Bacteria > Pseudomonadota > Gammaproteobacteria > Pseudomonadales > Oleiphilaceae > Marinobacter. The sequence continues at coordinate 3,046,724 of NZ_MEIY01000001.1, forward strand.
AGACGCAACACCCGGTTGACTGCGGGGTTGTCGCCGGTACGGGAGGCGGAATAGACGTAGATGGTGTGGTTGTCCGCGAAGTCCGGATCCAGCGTGACCCCGTTCATGCCGGCCTGACCGTCACAAAACAGGTCTTCGCCGTTCATGGAATAGCCGTCGGTGTCACCCATGCCCAGCAGGTTGTTCACCGTGCCATCGGGTAGCCGGACCGAAAGGCCTTTGCACTTTTCGGTGAAGAACATGGTGCCGTCGGGCATGAAGGCCAGATCCCAGGGGCTTTCCAGCCCATCCATATACACCGACTGGCTGATCTGGGGCGCTTTGGCCTGTACGGCCAGCGGCAAACCCGCCAGAGCAACTGCAACACAAAGCGAACGAAGGGAAGGTTTTTTTCTCATGATTATTGATCCTTTGTGTAAGTCATTGTTGTTCTTGCTCGATACGACTATGTGACAAGTGTATCTATACTTACCGTATGGTCAAATTGCAGTCTGCCACTGGCGACCTGCAGGCACCCTGTAATCGAGGTTAGCAGCCGGGGTGGGCCGCCGCCACTCCGGCCGGAACACTGCAACACTAGCTTATACCCGGGTACTGCTCCCACACTTGCCACAGGTAAGCGTATTCAATTGAAAGAAGCAGGATGGGCACCACCATTCCGGCAGCGAATGAAGCAGAGCGGGTTGTTTTCCGGGAAAAGACAAACAGGAAATTCAGCAGGGCTGTCACCAACACGGCGATGGGGAAGGCGACGAGGACACCAATGGCGCGGAACCCGATCGATGAACCTTGACCGTCGGTCGTCGCAATGACCAGAAAGTAGCCGGCGGTCATGGCGCACAAGGGTAAAATTATCGAGAACAGCCAGCGTTCTTTGCGCGACAGAGGTGTCATGGCTGTGGCTCACACGCCGGCTGCATGGATTTGCCGGGCTGCATCGGGCACCACGCTTGTGAATTCAACTTTGTTACCCGGGAAGGCGTCAAACAAACGCCGGTGTTGTTGCAAGCCATATTCGTCCCTTCGTTGTTCGTACGCACACACCCAGTCTATCAAGTTTGCCAGATTCTGCTCCTGCTCTGCTCGCGAACCGAATTTTTTCCGGCTCCCACGGACGCTTACGGCAATGGTCAATGCAGGCATGCAGACCTGGATTGAGAAACACCAGTGTTTCGCAATGCGCAAGAATCGGTTCGATAATATCGGCGTAGCAACCCTCTATGATCCAGTTGTCATTGGCTGCTATGAAGTCCAACACGGCCTTTATGCTATCAGCCAGTGGCCGACGGTGGACGCCGGCAGTAAACGCCACCTGATCCAGAGACAGGCACGGGATATCACGACCGGCGGCCAGTTTTCGGGACAAGGTTGTTTTGCCCGCCCCGGCATTGCCCATCAGTACGAGTTTCATCTTGGGGCCCTTTTGGTAACGTCGGGACCGGAGACTGGTGACGGTTTCAAGAGTTCCGATCCTCCAGGCCTAATCGGCGGTGCCAAGCGGCAAGCGATTCGCGTGGGTACTCATCTACCATCGTGTCGTGTGGGGCCGTCTGCACATTGACCCAGCTGGCTTTTGATTCCAGCATCATATGAGTCCGCTCGGGGGGCACGGGTAAATCGGTGTCGATGGCGGAGGCAAACGGATGCACCAACTCCGGCCATCTCGGATCCCACAGCCACAGTGCACTCCCACACTGTTTGCAGAAGTGCCGTTGCCCGGGGCTTTGCTGAGGTTCTCCGGTGTTGGCATTCGGGATCACGGCCTGGTAAACACTTATGAACTTCTCGCCTTCAACCGCCAGAGTTGCGTAGTCTCCGCCCAGATTGATCGCAAAGCCGCCACCGCCTGCCGTTTTCCGGCAAATCGAGCAGTAGCACAGGTTGAACGGGTAGGGGTGGGGGGAGTCAAGGGTGAAACGGACGCTGCCACAGTGACACGAACCTGCAAGTTGCATGAGCTACCCTCCATCGGGCGACGCGTGAGCGGATATTGTCAGGCTACAGGCGCGCCAGAGTGAGCGCCAGGGTTTCAGTGATGCGGGCGTTGAGCTTCAGGTCGGCCAGACCGTCTGCGCGGGTATGGCCCAGGTTCAAGGTGGCCATCGGTATCCCCCAGTCCGCTGCGTGGCGGCAGAACCGGAATCCGGAGAACACCATCAGCGAAGAGCCGACCACCAGCAGGGCATCGCTGGACTGCAGGGCCGCCAGGGCTGCAGCCAGCCGGGGTTTGGGCACATTGGCACCGAAAAACACCACATCCGGCTTGAGGATGCCACCACACTGATGGCAATCGGGGGTGCGGAATTCGCTGAAATCGAGTTCCAGGTCAGCGTCCCCATCCGGTGCAGCCTGGGCGGTAAAGTGGCGAAAATCCGGGTTGAGTTGCCAGCAGCGCTGGTGCACCTGACATCGGGCCATGCGCTCGCCACAACCCATGCACACCACCTCATCGGCGCGACCGTGCAGATCAATCACTTGGTGGCTGCCTGCTCGCTGATGCAGGCGATCGACGTTCTGGGTGACCACCTGGCCTATGTAGTCGCGGCGTTCCAGTTCGGCCAGGTGCCGATGGGCACTGTTGGGTTGGGCGTCGCGGACGACTGGCCAGCCGATCAGACTGCGGCCCCAATACCGCTGGCGTACCTGGAGATGCGCCATGAAGTCCTGATGCTGCACCGGTGGTCGTCGTTTCCAGGCGCCGTTGCGGTCGCGATAATCCGGGATGCCGGAATCGGTGCTCAGGCCAGCGCCGGTCAGCACAAACGTGCGAGGGTGACGGTCCAGAAAATTCGCGAGTCGATCCGCGGCCTCATCCAGAGTATGGGTCGGCAGGGGTGCGCTGGAGGCGGGAGGCGGTCGCGCGCCGATCGGATCTTTGGCGAGGCTCATAACTCGGTCCTTCTACACAGAAAACGGCCATTTTTTTCAATTTCTACCGACGGGCCGCGCCGACCTGGGCGGTCCGGACATGCGTCATGTGATTTTTTTACAAAACTCGACTATTCGAAAAGTCTCTTTAAAACCAACCGCATGAAAAAACTTTTGCGCGTCGAGATTGTCCAGCTCTGTGTCGGTTGCCAGTTCAGTAAAACCGTTTTGTTTGCACCAGTCCAGTATGGATTTGATAAGCTTTTTGCCCAGACCCCGGCCGCGATATTGCTCTTCGATATATAACCCTTCGATATAGGCCACGGGGCTGCTCAAACAGCCATCCACCACGTTTCGAGATGATAATTCAACCAAGCCAATAATGTGATGGTTTTCGTCTGCAATGAAATGGCAAAACCATTCGTTATCCTGGTAGATTCGCTCCATTTCCATGCTATGGAATTCGTCGGACACGGAGTTGTAAACCGCATTCCGGTATTTTTTCCATAGCGAAAATTTGTTTTTTTCGATTTTGGTTAACTGCATAGGGTCACCAATCCGTAGTGCTGATGTATAAAATAGCGCAAGGGGCCCCGGTCCAAAGCTGCACGCAGGCGCCAGTGCCAGTCGAGCTTACGCCATCCGCGATCGCGCTCGGGCCCAAGCGACTGGCCGGCTGGCCCCGAAACTGCCGAATGCGCTCCAGCCACAGGATAGACGGCTGCCGGCAGGACTGTTTCGTCGCTCACTGGTGAGGCGTAAGCCGCAGCAGGCGACCGTCGGGCTTGTCTTCCAATACCCACAGAGCGCCGTGAGGCCCCAGCTCCACCTCGCGGATGCGTTCACCCATGGCAAAGCGCTCTGCTTCTTCGGCCTGATGACCTTCGATGCTGATTCGTAACAGCGACTCCGACCTGAGTCCGCCAATAAAGGCCTGGCCCTGCCAGTCGGGAAACATGGCGCCGTAATAAATGGCCAGACCTGAAGGGGCCACAGTCGGCACCCAGTAAACTTCCGGGGCATGGAATTCCGGTCGCCGGTCGTGATCGGGAATGGGAAAGCCGGAGTACTGATCCCCCCAGGAGACCACCGGCCAACCGTAGTTCTCGCCCGCTATGGTCAGGTTAAATTCGTCGCCGTGTCTGGGGCCCATTTCATGGGTCCACAGCTGCCCCTGTCGGTCGAACGCTATACCCAGCGGATTGCGATGGCCGAGTGACCAGAAGGTCCGGGCAAGTGCTCCCTTGTCCTGAAACGGATTGTCTGGCGGTACGGAGCCGTCCGCGTTGATACGGATGACCTTGCCCAGATTTTGCTCCCAGCTCTGCGCCGGCGTCTGCTTTTGCCGATCACCGGAGGTGATGAACAGATGCCCGTCCGGGCTGAAGGCCAACCGGTGGGAGTAATGCCCACTGCCGGTGACTTTGGGGGTTTGGCGCCAGATGACTTCAAAGTCTTCCAGAGTTGGCTGTGCACTCGCGGGATTCAAGCGCGCCCGGGCCACAGCGGCGCCCTTGTTGCGGGCCGGATCCTGCTCGGCGTATGAAAGGTAGACCCAGTGGTTATCCTCGTACTGGGGATGGAGCACAATGTCGCCCAAACCGCCCTGGCCGGCATACGCGACCTCGGGCACACCCGCGACGGCCAGCTTTGCGCGGTCGTCCAGCCGGACCAGGAGCAAAGTGCCCGGTTTTTCCGTGACCAGAAGATTTCCGTCCGGTAAAAAGGTCATGGCCCAGGGTTCGCTGAAGGTACCGAAGCTCTCGGCCATGAGCCGCGACCCCGCATTGCCTTCGATCACCCGATCAGCGGCCGCGGCGCAGCCGGCAGACGCCAGCAGCGCCCAGACAAGGGGCAGGCCGATTCGTATCCGTGAAGATTGCATGGTTGTCCCCTTGTTGCGCAAAATGGTCTGTTGATCTTTGGTGTCAGCTACGCTCTAACGCCTGTTTGACACGTTCGTAGTCATAGGTTGTTATTTCATAGGGGTTGTGGTCCGGGTCTCTGAAATACACCGACCAAGACACCTTATGATCAACATGACTGACCTGCAGCCCTTCTTTTCTCAGGTGGGCAAACCACGCCATGTATTCGTGGCCTGATGTTGCAAACGCGACCACGGTGCGCTGGTCGCTGGCGGATTCAAATAACGCAAGGTGAACGCTGCCCTCATCATTTGAGAGGGTCAGGGGGCCGTCGCCTGTGACCGATGAGTCCGGGTTGTTGTCCCGCCGCAGACCGAGAACCCGGTTATACCACTGCTCCGATGCTGGCCGGTCCGAAACGTGAATGTGAATATGGTCTATAGCGTGGAGTTTGGGTGTCATGGCATTCTGCCTCGTCATTGTTTATTCATTTAACGCAGATTGCACCGGGGGCTTAGCGAGTGGACCGGGTTACAGGCATCTGTCCGACCCCGGGGCCTATTCTCCGGCCTTCGCCTTCTGGATCAAGGCGGCCAGCTCTGGCGCTATGGGCATTGTCTTGAACGGACTGACATCAGCACCGCCAGTGTTGCCTTGCGGCACCAGCCCGAAGGCGGTTTTGGTGGCCGCGCCAGCAATCCGGAACAGCTGCCCCCATATCTCCCGCAAAGCGCCGTTCCGCATGGCCCAGGACAGCATCAGGGTATGGACCTTGACGTGCCAGTATGTGGATTCCTGACCCAGCACATGGGCCCGTTCCAGGTGGGCAAATTCCTGCTGGCGGTCACCAGCTGACCGGGCCCGCCGGGCATTCGCCAGCTCGGCCCCAACGTAGGGGGCGACTCGCCGTGTAAACGTACCTTGCATACCGACCTCCCTTTTTTAAATCTCATTGTACTCGAACGGACAAGTATTGGGCTGGGGTGCGCCGATTGTTTTCATGCATCCGCAGACGGCCAATGTTCACAAAGGGTTCCACGCCTGCGCGCAGGGAAATCGGGCCGTTGAGCGCCGCTCATGAGGTTTGGCACTGCAGTGGCGAACAACGGGCACCCCAAGCACCTGCCGGCAGGTGAAATGGCTAGGTGTAATGAATGGCCAGCCAGATGGTTTCTGTCTCCGGGGTTGTCCATCGTACTTTGTGCCTGGTATGAGCCGGGATGTTGACATGACTCCCTGGCATCAAATGCACATCATTGCCGTTTGCAAAGGCTAGCTTTGCCTCACCCTTGAGAAGCACAACCCATTCGTTGGCTTTTTGGTCGTACCAGCCGGATTTCGGAGACGTATGGCCTTTGGAAACAATCCGCTCTATTTTGATAGTCTCTCCACGAATAATTTCAGTGAACACTTCTTCGTCAATCGATTCAGGAAGTGATTCAAACAGATTATCAATATTGGCCATCATTCTGCGCTCATATCACATAACCGTTGGAGGATCGTGCCCTTTGCCGGGACGGAACACTGACCGTTTGGTGATACCGGGTGTGCCCGGCACTTTTAAACCTCAACCCGCACAGACGACATCGCACGGGCGGTGCCTCCGGCCATCAGGCCAGCGATCCTGCCACCGGCAACGTCGAGTACAACCTTGATGACACTCGGCGAAGGAGGCTGCATCAGCCGGCCCTGTTCAATCAGTATCTCCAGGTCCGCCACGCCGAGATGATCGTGCAGAAGGCACGCCAGCGGGCCTGCCGCCATTCCGGTTCCTGCTTCCTCGGGCACTCCGAACCGCGGAGCAAACATGCGGGCGCCAGCGTGTCGGCCCGGTATCTGGGTCGTGGTCGAGAAGACGTAATACCCGATAAGATCCAATTCGTTGCTGAGGGATTCCACCAGGCGAAGGTCTGGTTTCAGGTCAGCCACCGAGCGCTCGTCCGCCAGGGGTACGAGAAGAAAACCGTTCCCGGTGTTGACCACAAACGGATCGAGTCCGCTCAGTACCTGCGCTTGCGAAAGACCGAGCGAGGTAAGCGCCTGCACGCCTAGTGCAGATGTAACGGAGACTCGTGTGTACGTTGGGGCCCGCTGCTCCATGAAGACCGTGTCACCCTCCACGAGGATGTCCCGATTGCCATCAATCGTTTCTTTGGAAAGGCGGCCCTCGCCGACGATGCCTAGTTGTCGCAAGAGAGCAAAGGTGGCAATGGTGGCGTGCCCGCAGTGGGCGATTTGTCGTGTGGGCGTGAAGAACTCGAGTTTGATGGTTGCCGAACGGGACGCCGAAACGAACGCGGTCTCCGAATGACCGACCTGCTGGGCAATCTTCAGCTTCTGCGCTGCGGTCAGGGCATTTGCATCCACCACAACACCGGCCGGGTTGCCGCCGCTGGTGCCGTCAATGAAGGCGTTTACGATCTGTACGTCGATGCGCATGAGGTCCTCCAACTCAGGTCTGCCGCTTACGGTAGCAGGGGCGGCTTGTTCGCCGGAGTCCGCACGGCAGTGTCGATCGACAAGGATACCGCCATCGCCGGCCCCGTGCCTTACAGGATAGCTGCACCTCACCGGATTTGTCGTCAAGGTAAGCTTCATCTGGCTTAATGACGTATGAAATACTGAACCCATACCAGTAACAGCGTGTTTATGACCGTATCAGGATGGTTCGATGGCCTCCAGGCATAGCTATCTCCAGCAGACCACGTTTGCGTTTCTCGATATTGAAACCACCGGTGGGAATTCGTCCCGTGACCGTATTACTGAAATCGGGATCCGCTTCTGGCGCGCGGGCGAGGTAGTGGGGGAGTGGCAAACGTTGCTCAATCCGGGGGTGCGGATCTCGCCGTTTATCGAACGGTTGACCGGTATTTCCAGCGCCATGGTCGCCGATGCCCCCGCGTTTGAAACCATAGCGGATACGCTCGAAGAGAAGCTGCGGGACACAGTATTTGTGGCCCACAACGCACGCTTCGATTACGGATTTATCAAATCGGAATACCGTCGCCTGGGGCGGCTGTTTTCTGCGCGGGTTTTATGCACGGTGAAGCTTTCCCGGCGCCTGTATCCGGAATTTCGCCGGCACAACATGGACGCGCTGATTGAACGCCACCGCCTGGCCCCGGTGCAGCGGCACCGGGCCATGGGGGATGTTTCTGCAATGCTCGCGTTTTTCACCCAGGCACTGGCGGACAAAGGCGCTGCGCAATTGGAGGAGGCCATTGCCACCCTGCTGCAAAGACCGAGCATCCCTTCGCACCTTCCGGCGGACACGTTGCAAGACTTACCCCGGGGCCCGGGGCCCGGGGGTCTATCGATTTTACGGCGAAAACGATGTGCTTCTGTATGTGGGCAAGAGCACCAATATTGCCCAGCGTGTGGCTTCCCATTTCTCCGGTGATCACAACACCAGTCGAGGCGTGCGTATATCCGAAAGCTTGCGCAGGGTCGAATACACAGAAACCGCCGGCGAGCTCGGGGCACTGTTGCTGGAGCTTCGCCAGATCAAAACGCTTAACCCCCTGTTCAACCGCCGCTCCCGCGCGGCGAAAAAGCTGGTGAGCATCGAGCTGGTGCCGAACGATTCCGGTTACCTGCAGGCGCGCCTGGTGCGGGAGATAGTGCCCCATCGGCTCGCCAGTTATTTTGGGCTGTTTCGGAGCAAGCGCGATGCCGAGCGAGCGTTAAGCGGCATTGCTGTGAAAAACGAGCTGTGTAACCGGTTGCTTGGCCTTGAACCGGAACGGGATGGTCCCTGTTTTCAGCGCGCGCTGGGGCGGTGCAAGGGCGCCTGTGAAGGCATGGAAGACGCTACCCGCTACAATCTGAGGGTGCAGATTGCCTTTCACCGGTTGCGATTACAAACCTGGCCGTGGAAAGGGCCGGTAGCGATTGTCGAGCGCCGGGGTAATGGAGCGGAATCGGACATTCTGGTGGTCTATAACTGGATACACGTCACCACACTGCACGAGGAACACGAACTCTACGATCTGTCTTTGCGCGGCCAGTCTGTCACCTTCGACCTGGATTCCTACAAGTTACTGGTGAAAGCCCTGACGGGCAGGGCCGATAAAAGCCATGCCCTGATCGAGCTGCCTGCGGTGGGGGCGCCGGATGTGCTTATGCCCTGAGCGTCGCAGCGTCGGCGCCCGGAAATTGATGCAGGCTGCCTCGCTACGATTACATCATTTTTAGATTCTTGCAGTGGCGCACTGACATCAGGGCTGTATAATTATACAGTATGGATCTGATCGAAAAGCTCGCTATCCTGGCCGATGCCGCTAAATACGACGCGTCTTGCGCGTCGAGTGGTACAGATGCCAAGAACTCGTCGACGGGCCGTGGGGTAGGCTCTACCGAAGGTATGGGGATTTGCCATTCCTATGCCCCGGACGGCCGTTGCATTTCCCTCCTGAAAATCCTGTTGACCAATTATTGCATCTACGAGTGCAGTTATTGCGTCAATCGAAACTCCTCCAACGTGCAGCGGGCCAGATTCACCGTCGACGAAGTCGTGAGTCTGACCCTGGATTTCTATAAGCGAAATTATATTGAAGGGTTGTTCTTAAGCTCCGGTGTGATCCGTAATGCGGATTACACCATGGAACAGCTCGTTGCCGTCGCGCGCGCGCTGCGGGAGGAACACGATTTTCGCGGTTACATCCATTTAAAAACCATCCCCGATGCCGACGGTGCATTGCTGGCCGCAGCGGGCCGCTATGCCGACCGTCTCAGCATCAATATTGAACTGCCCACGCAGCAGGCCCTGGCAGACCTGGCGCCGGAAAAAGACCAGCGTACCATCAAGCTGTCGATGGCGCGCATCCGGGCCCGCCGAGACGAAGCGGTCGCGGATCGGGAAGACTGGCGCAGGCAATCCCGTCGTTCTGAAAAGGGGAAACCCTCGGCGTTCGCACCTGCGGGGCAATCCACCCAGATGATCGTGGGCGCAGAACCGTCCACCGACGCGCAGATCCTGCAAACCTCGTCGGAGCTGTATGCCGGTTATGGGCTTCGGCGAGTCTATTATTCGGCGTTCAGCCCCATTCCGGATGCGTCGCTGCGATTGCCCGTCCGGCAACCGCCGTTGTTGCGGGAGCACCGGTTGTATCAAGCCGATTGGATGATGCGTTTCTACGGCTACACGGCCGATGAAATCACCCAGTCTGCGGAGCCGGGCAGGGCGCCCGGCATGCTGTCCCTTGAGGTCGATCCCAAGCTGGGCTGGGCGCTCGCCAATCGTGGCTTCTTCCCGGTCGACCTGAATCGCGACTCCCGGGCACGGTTGCTGCGTATCCCCGGGATTGGTGTGAAAAGCGTTGACCGCATACTGAAGATGCGCAGGTTTCACAAAGTGCGTCTGGAAGACCTCGTTGCCATGCGCGCCGGCGTGAAAAAGGCGATGCCCTTCGTCGTTTGCGCGAATCATCACCCCTCCCTCAATGAGCTCGACAGCGACAGGCTGCGCATACGCTACACCCCTTCCGCGCAGCAACTATCCCTGTGGTAAGGTGAACCGGTGCCGTTATGACGCAAAAATCGCTATTTGATGATGCGGACACGCCCGCCCTGACCGCCGTGCGCATCCATCCAGACTTTACCAGCTGGCAACAGCGGGCACGGCAGTTGTTGCTGGATGAGGTGCCGCCGCAGCGGGTGTGGTGGCAAGCCGATGAGACCCAGTCACGGGCGATTGCGACGGCCGGCAACGCAAACATTCGCGTACCGAAACCCTTCCTGACTCAAGCCCGCGCCGCCAGTTGTCATCGCAACGGCGACCGCTGGGCGCTGCTGTACCACTTGCTGTGGCGGATGACCCATGGCGAACACCATCTCATGGCGCTCAGCAGTGACCCGCTTGTTGTCCAGCTGCACTATTACGCCAAAGCGGTGAGTCGCGATGTGCATAAAATGAAAGCCTTCGTGCGTTTTCGGGCCGTCGATGGTGCAGACGGCGACCCGCGCTACATCGCCTGGTTCGAACCGGATCATTATATCGTCGAGTACGCCGCACCTTTTTTTCAGCGGCGCTTCGCTAATATGTGCTGGTCGATTTTGACACCCGATTGCTGCGCGCACTGGGAGGGCAGGGGCGAGGTGTGGTTCAGCGCCGGGGCGGACAAGGCAGCAGCGCCTGGCGACGATTTGGTGGAAGAAACCTGGCGCTGTTATTACCGCAGTATATTCAACCCGGCCCGGGTGAAAATTCAGGCCATGCTGTCGGAGATGCCGCAAAAGTACTGGAAGAACTTACCGGAAGCCCGGCTGATCCCGGAGTTGGTCCGAGAGTCGGGCAACCGGGTAGACACCATGACAAACGAGGTTAAAACCGCGGAGCAGCTCCGCTGCGGTCCCCGTCCCGCCGCACCTGAGCAAACACTGAATGACGCGATTCAACACAGTGAACCCGGATCGATTCAGCAGTTGGCCTTGGCAGCGCAGAAATGCCGTAACTGCCCCCTGTGGCAGCCGGCGACCCAGACCGTGTTTGGCGCGGGACCCGTACCCGCACCAATCATGCTGATCGGCGAACAGCCGGGGGACCAGGAAGATCTGACGGGCAAGCCGTTCGTCGGCCCGGCAGGGGCGTTGCTGAACCATGCGCTGACCGCGGCGGGTCTGCGCCGGGACGAGTTGTACATCACCAATACCGTCAAGCATTTCAAGTTTCGTGCCCGCGGCAAGCGCCGCCTGCACGAGCGCCCCCGCGAGGAAGAGATCCAGGCCTGCGCTCCGTGGCTGGCGGCAGAGATCGACCAGGTCCAGCCGGACATCATCGTCTGCCTGGGTGCCACCGCCGCGCAGGCGCAGTTAGGGCAGGGCATGCAAGTGACGCGTGATCGGGGCAAGGTAATTACCCGGCAGGGTCGCCATTACCTGATCACCGTCCACCCGGCGTATTTGTTGCGCAATGGCGAGAGTCCCCATGACCTGGAGCGTTTTGTGGCTGACTTGCAGGTGGCCGCCAGGCATCTGCAGTTGCTGCGTTCGCCGTAGTACCCGCACGCAAAAGCGCTGCTATACTTCAGGTCATATCCACCTACCTTACGGCTTCAATTTGTGCTGACACACACGGGTGCGGGGTTCAAATGAAAAAGGTGACGAGTGTATTGCTGGTAATGTTCATGCATGGTTTCTTCATGCTCACAGCATCAGCACAAGACGGGAAAGCAGCTGTGGTGCCCTTGCCCTCGGTCGCCGACTTCACGAGGGGTACTGATGGCTGGGCCTTGGGGTTGGGCCTGGGTGTTGAATACGAACCTGCCTATGAAGGGTCGGATGAATTCGGCTTCGAAGTCCAGCCTGCGGGTGCGGTACAGTGGCGCAGAGGCGATGATGTTTTTTATTGGGCGGGTGAGTCGCTGGGGTGGCGTGGTCTTCGTTCTAACACCTGGCTGATTGAGGCCGCCGTGGCCTACGATGAGGGCAGAGACGAGAGTGATTCCGATGACGGTCGACTGGACGGACTCGGCGATGCAGATGAAAGTCTGGAGTTTGTGCTGCAAGCGCGTCGTGCTTTTGTTGCCGATTGGCGTTATTGGCTGGATGGTCGGTTGATAACCGGTGAAAACGGAAATCTTGGTATTTTTGGGGTGGGGCGGCGCTTCGGCGAACAGAACGACGGAACCGGTTCTGATTTTTCTGTCGCCGTGGTTTTTCACGACAGCGAATATGCCAATAAAGATTTTGGCATAGACGCAGGACAGTCTGCTGCATCGGGACTGAACGAGACCGACCTGAGTGGCGGATTTCGCTCGATTGGAGCCCATTACAATTACCGTAATTATATCAACGAGAATTGGCAGGTGTTCGGCGAAGTGCTTTATGAGCGCTATAGCAGTGAAATTGAGGATAGCCCAATCTCACGCAACAACTATGAAGCCGAAGCAGGCGTCGGATTCATTTACGTATTCTAGAGTGCCTGACGAGTCTGCAGGAAAAGCCTTTTCACCGCCTGATCTGAACTACGCCAGACCATGAACAGAGTGATCAAAGGTCCCGGGCTGGAGCTGTTGCGGATTGTTCGTTTTCAGGAACCGGTCTACTGTGTTCGGGGCGATCTGCGAATATCTGGCGGCAACTCGATCTGCCAGCCTTATGGTGACCCGCCAATCAAACCGGCCCGGACCTCAAATTCCTCTATCAAGGCACCACCCAATCCCGGAACTTGTGATTCGTAATAACCAACTGACTCCAGGTACTCGGCTTACGCTGCCGGGTATTTTCGTGTTACTCAATTTTGATACGGATGGCTTGCCGGTGCCACGGCTCGGTTTTTCCGCGTTAACGCTGAAACTTTGCGGCGATTTTGGAGCCGCGCAGCGGCGTAAAACAGGTCGTTGTGCAGACGATACCGACGCTGAAACCTTCTACCAAGACGATTTCACTCCGGTTGCCGGAAACTCTGCCTGACCGGATCAAAATCGACGCCAACAAGCGGGATATGGCTTATCAATCGCTGATCAAGGCTTGGCTTGCGGATGAGGTGAACGATAGCCGTCGGTCCTGAGGTGCTAACGCAAAGCGCACCGGTGACCTTGACGCGAAGCGGAGGCAAGGGCATTTGTGTGGCGCGTAGGGTCAGCTGTTTTCCAGCATGTAAGCACGAAGTTGACGCTCCTTCCTCATAACACAGAGGAGGAACACATGACTCCCCTCTGGGGGGCTCCCCCCACCTCGTGGGTTAGCCTCAGCCAGAGCCATACTTTACGTGTTCACATGCGTAAAATTGGGGGGGCAGGTCACGCCTTTACCCGTCGCCTGGATTTGCTTGTTCGAGCCTGCTCAGGTCTCGGCTTCCAGCAGTTTCTTGAGCATGGCGAGGCCGCGCTCGTAGTCCTTTGCCACCATGGCAGACATCTTTTTCTTCATAAAGAACAGGAATATCGGGAGGGTGCCTTCCATGGACCAAGTTACCCTTGTCGCCTGGCCTTCCTGCTCGAACTCGAAGGCGGCCTTGGACTGGCTCTTCCAGGGCTTGACGAAGGAGAGATCGTACTCGAGCGTCTGACCAGGCACCACTGTTGAGAGTTCCATGTGCCCCGAACCGATCTTCTTCCCGTCCCAGGACTGCTTGTGACCGGGTTTGCCGGGGACGCCCCCGATCTCCACCGGGCACTCGGGTTCCTGGCTCAGCCAAGGCGACCAGCTACGCCAGGTATTGAAGTCAGAGATCGAGGTGAAGATCGAGTCTGGCGGTTTGTCGATTTCGATGGAACGCCGGACGGTGAATGGTATCGACAGCATATGGATTGCCTCCTTTTTTGTGGTGCCTCCTAGTGACTAAAGGCTTGGAACAGAACCACACTCATGGCCTCGAACGCTGAGGTAACCGGCGCCAGAGCAGCAGCGGAGGGAACCAAAAGCGGTAAGCTTTTGGCGTCCGGTTGACCGCCTTGTTAGCCCTGAATTTCAAAGCACTTATCTAGCGATGGAACAGCCAAGAACGCGCGCTTTGCGCGATAGGCCATTTGCTTCAACCTCTGCACGAACTCGATACACCGTTGTTCTAAGATTGGCAGCTCTTCATCGAATGGTGGATCGGTCAACGCCACAAGTACAAGAGTACAATCGCTGTAGTCCTTGAGTGATTTGTTTTCTGCGGTGCTCGCAATCCAGGGTTTCAGCGCGTCCAACTGGCCTCCAAAATCACAAACCCGAATATGGCCAACCCTCCGTTCGTTCAGGAGGCGGTTATTTTCTGCGTTCGCCTGGCCATCATGCGGTTTAGCGATTTCGATTTTATCCAGGGGCTCACCTTCTTCATCAAAAACTTCAACGTCATAACCTTGGTTTCCAAGCACTGGAAGAAATAACGTCCCAGGCGGATAAAGCAAGTGAGCGAATTGGGAGAGTGGCCAGACCTCGTTGATAAATTCTCTGTAGCGCCCTTCGCCGTTCTGAGCGCGTCGCAACTCTCCGGGGCATGACTCAATCCGTTTCCGAACGTCTTTCACGAATGTTTTTAACTGGTCTGATGTCCTACGCTGTTCAATTTCCACTGTCGAGATCATCGCCATGCTTCCTTGAGGGCTAACGCGCGTGGCTTCGATGGTTGGGCATCACTTTGCCAGTGCCTCGAAGAGCTCAATGGTGGACTTGTAACCACGATCGCTTTCAAAGACGGTGTTCGTGATGCCGCTGCTACGCTGCAGCTCTCTCACGATATCAGCGGAGCCGTCGATTAGGTCGCTGAGCTGAAATGGCGTGACATCTGCGCGTCGAAAAATCTTCTCTGCCGTTTGAGCTGCATTCCGATGAGCGACAAACAAGTGCCTAACCTGATGTAGCGCCGTGATCATTTTAGACGGCGCAATATGGGCTCTGATCGCCGTTTCCAGTCCAGGAGTCAAGAAGGACGGATTCGAATTTAGGAGCGCGCTAAAAGATGCCGTGCGTGAGTTTGAATCAAATGGCTTCCATGCGGCAACAATCATGGCTCGAAAGTGCGCGATGCGAGTTGCTTCAAAGAAGTCGTAGTAGTGGTTTAGCTGCGCAAGGAAGCTTTTCCTGCCGTCGTGCTCAATTGCCCACCAAACCTGGTAGTGAGCTCTGGCCTCAGTTGCTGCCTCCGCTAGCCTCGAAAGAATTACCTCTGACATGACTGGTCCCGCTGTGATGCCCAACGCCTGGCTTTGCGACGTGCCCGAGCGCAGCGTAGGCGCGTCCGACAACAGCCATTGGTTATATTTAGCTTTCGGGTAACTCAAGCTGCCTCTCACTTCGCCAGACCCGAATGAGCACAACCTCGGTTTCTTGCCTCAGGTAAACAACTCGAAAAGGCGCATGGATTAACTCTCGGATATGGCTCAAACCAAACTCGGGAACAATTCGGCCGGAATCAGGGTGAGGCACCAGCATTTCGGTATGATCCAGCATGGCAACGACATATTCATCACCGATTTGTGGCACACCCTCATCAATATAGTGCGTTTGAATGTCTTGCAAATCCTCAAGAGCAGACTGGGCGATGCGTAGCTCCATTTACCGAATACCCAGTGCTTTCTTTGCCTCAGTCAGCGAAACAGTGTTGCCCTCGCGCACATCCATGAGACCTTGCGCTACAGCTTTAACAAACCGAAGTTCTTCGGCAGTTCTCTCGAATTCCTCAAGCCCTTGAACCACAGCTACGCCACGGCCTCGGCTGGTAAGCAAGATTGGGCGATGCGTATCCTGAGCTCGATTAACTACCTTTCCAGGATTAATCTTTAGATCTGAAAGGGGGACAACGTCTTCTGAAAACTTTACCTGCATGACACATACTCCAAAATAGAACAGGTATCATTTTTAGCACCAGTCAACAGGTGCGGTCAAGAGAATATACCCCCAGTGGTAATGGGCGCCAACGGAGCGCAGCGTAATTGGCGTCTCGTTGACCGCATTGTTATGGCTATTCGCGGATTGCATCGAGTACCTTACGATCGTCAAAAGGTCGGTCAAAATAGCCAACCTCTTCTAGTGTCCGCCTAATTTCAGCGGGGACGGACTCGTAAATCGCTTGAAATTTTCGAATGTCGCCAGAGAACGCCAGCACCTTGATGGCTGAGATGGCCTCTCGGGTTTGTTGCTGAAGCTCCTCATTTTCCGTGATCAGGATTGTGTAAGCGAGTTCCGCCAATTCTGGTTTTTCGCATTCGTGACGCAACAATGCGGCCTTTGACATCAGCAGGCGCTCGATATCACGCTGAGTGAAACCGGTCAGTTTGGCGATTATTTCTTCACTAGGTAGATCCCTTCTCTTAACAAGCTGATTACAACGGTCAAATGCTTGAGTGTACTCCGCGATTTTGCTCGTGATGTGGTGATGATTTCCATCCGGTGCTTCTGCCACGGACAACGACGAGAGTGCAACCAATAGCCCAGACACAAATAGCTTCAGCATCTCAATATCCTCCGCAGCCTTTGTCTACCGCGTCCCAAAATTGCCGTTGTTCATAGCTGAGACTACTAGTGAGAATTCGGATTTTGGCAACCTGACTAACTCTCGCACGGATCATGTCAGGAAGGATACTCATGGCGCGGGCAAAAAGAACTTAATCGGTAGAGTGGATGTTGTAGGTGGCTTGCGCGGCATTATTACCAAGGAATATGGTCGCCATCACGCCGGCGGGCATTACGACTTCGAGCAGATTCCCGGCACGCTGGGCTCTCCTGATTTCGTCGAGAGCCTCTTCATCCGCTCTGTCTAATTTGAGACTGCTAATATCGGGGCATTCCATGCCAATTTCTCCATTGGTTTTCTAGGGTTAGATCTTACACTGACTCATCCGCTGTGGGCCATAACGAGCCTGTAGATAAACTCTTCACCGGACCTGATCTACAGGGTTTGTTGTTTTGCCATCAGCTGCGATCAACTGGCGCAAGTTTGTAAAGTTTTCGGCAACTGACCTGCCCCCTACTTCATGCTCAAGCATCGGAGAGTCTTTGATGAACATTGCTAAGATCACAGTGGATTAGAAAGTTGGGGGCAGGTCAGCGCGGTCGGATTCATCGCAGTTGTAGGTCATGAAAAGAGCTCTCGGGCCGTTCGCGACATACCAGAGTTGCCAAAATTCACCTTTCACACCAAAAGCTAGCGTGAAGCCTTTAAAATCTCCGGCCTCTACATCAATTAATTTCGCCCCAGCCTCCAAATGCTCTTGAGCAAGCCCCTTCAAATCTTCATCAGTGACTGCACCATCCTTCGAATAGCTGCTGATCTGCAAGGCCCCAATGCCCTCAGAATGGAAAACTAAAGAGCACTCTTCCTCATGCTCACCAGTCCAATCTGGCAACAGATCAATTTTCCAGTTTTTCCCGTAAAACTGATTCATATTTTTTGCAACTTAACAGCTCTTGGGTAGACCGCTTCGTTATTGCAGAAACCTGACCGCTGCACTATTACAATTTCTGAGCCCCACAAACGCTCGCTTAAAAAACCTTATAAAACAAAAGCTTAGCCCAACCCCCGAGAGGCTGCCACGTAATAATGTGGCAGCTTTGATTTGCTCCCACAGTAGTACTGGTTAAAAAATGATTCGTACTGACTCACGCTTACAGTTGGGTGTTCGCTCGGATGACGGGGAGGAGGGCAGCGACGGTTTCAATACCCGGTCATTTCCAGATAGCCCTGGCCGCGGGGCGCGCCGGTGGTGGCGTCCTTGACGGTGACCGCACCTTCCCAGTAGGGCACGCTGGTGCGCATCCAGCGGTTGGGGTGGCGGGCGGCAATGTCCAGCGTGAGGTCCTGTTGGGGCAGGGTCATGCGCCAGCGTACGGGCAGTGTCTGGCCCGCCACCTCGGCGCGCGCCAGCGGCTCCAGCTTCAGCGTGTCGGCCTTCAGCGGGGTCACCTTGCCCTCGGGCGTGATCCAGCTGCCGGAATAATAATCACCGTTGTTGTCCCCGCCGCCGCGCAGGCGAAAGGCCATTACCCGGGCGCCACTGTTCAGATGCAATGAAAACCAGTCCCAGCCGGTTTGAGTGGGGCTCAGCAACTGGCTGCTCCATTCCCGGTCCAGCCAGGCCCGGCCGGTCACGGTGTGCTGCGCGCCGTCCAGCAGTATTTCGCCGTGGACACGGTAAAAGGGCTGGCTGTAATACATGGAGCCCTGGCCATCGGCGGATTTCTGGCTGAAGCCCTCCAGGCCATGGCGCACCAGCGGGCCTTCGGCGCGGAGGTCGAGGCGGTAGCCAAAAGGGCCCTTGGCGTCCTCGGCCCGGGCGTTCAGGCGCAGGTGGCTCAGGGCGTCGATGGTGGGGTCAGTGGCCAGGCTTTCCAGTTGCCAGTTGTCCAGCCAGGCGCGAAAGGGTTGGGCGGTGACGCCCGCCTGGCGGGCCGTCTGCGGGCGGGGCCGGCTGGTGCCCCGGGCGAAGCGTTCCGCGACACGGTGACTGGCACCACGGGACAGGGCCATGTGGGCCATCCACAACTGGTCCGTGGCCCAGGGTTGGGCCCTTGGGTCGGGAGCCGTGTCGGTATCGGGCTGCTGGGCTTGGCGGAACAGGGTCCATTGCATGCCCAGCGGTTCGCCGCTGGCGTCTTCCAGGTTAGCGGTGAGGTACCACCATTCGATCCGAAAACCCGGGTGCGGGCCATGGTCTCCGGGAAAGTTCAGCCGGGTGCCGGGGCGGGCGTGGGCGTAGCCGTCGTTAGCCGCACCCAGACCGGCAAAGCCGGCTCGGCCGGCATCAGGGCCACCGTCGCCGTACCGGTCGGTTTGCGGAGCCGGGTCGCAGGCGGCGAGCAGCAGGGCGCACAGAAGGGTTAATCCTGCGCTCACGGGGTGCGATCGCAGACTCATCCGGCCTCCTCCTCGGCGAGCAGCGCCCGGGGCGGGGTGCGCCACAGTTTAAGCAGCGGCAGGCCCGCCGCCAACAACGCAACCAGCACCGCGGTGAGCAGGGTGAGGCTGATTTCAGCGGGAAACACATGCAGCGGCAGGCGCCAGCCAAAGGCGGCCACATTGATGCCCCACACCAGGCACGCGGTGATGGCGATGCCCAGGGGAACGGCCAGTAAACCGGTCACCAGTGCTGCTCCCGCCAGTTGTACCAGTTGGGTGGTCAGTAACCGGTGCCGCGGCACACCAAGCGCCCAGAGGGTGGCCAGGCGCCGGCGCCGTTCCTCCGCCTGGGCCAGCAGGGTCGCCAGCAGGGCCAGGGCGGCCACCGCCAGGGTCAGGCCATTCAACGCCCGGGTGATGGTAAAGGTGCGCTCAAAGATGGCAGTGGCGGTGGCTTTCAGCTGCCGCTGGTCCCGCAGGTGGTGGGGGGCCAGGGCGAAGCGCGTCATCAGTTGCTGGCGCAGTTGGCCGGGGTCCTCGCCCGGCTGGATGACAATACCCATGGAGCGGGGCGGCACCCTGAACAGACGGCGCACCTGAGCGGTGGTCATGACCAGCTCGCCCCTCGGGTTGCCGTAATCCGGGTAGATGCCCGCTACGGAAAAGGATTGACGGCCCCCGGGAGTCGTCAGGGTCACGCGGTCCCCCGGGGTGATGTGGTGTCCGCGGGCCAGCTGCTCGTTGATAAAGACACCGCCCTGTTGCAGCGTCTGCCAGGCGGCGTCCCGATCGCCCAAGGTGGCCAGTAAGGGCCAGTCCACCATCAGTGTTTCACCCGGGGTGATGCCAAACACCGGCAGCGGCAGGCCGGGCCGGCGGGGGCGCGCGTTGGGCGCACCGATCTCCAGCAGTTCCGAGTCGGCGTTGGCAGTGGTCAGGCGTTCGTGCACCGCCGGGTGCTGGGCCAGCCAGCGGTTGATATCGTCAAATTGCGCCGCGGGCGGGTTGAGGTAAATGTCCGCAATCAATCGCTGATCGAGCCAGTCAAGGAACGTCAGCCGAAAGCCACCCACCATGCTGCTGACCCCGAGGTTGGCCGCCAGGGCAATCAGCAGGGCCATCATCGCCAGCGACAGCCGTGGCAGTTGTAATTGCAGGTCCGCGAGCGCCCATTGAGTGAGGGCCAGGCGGCGCGTCGGCCGGGATGCGCCTTCCAACACCCGCAGCGCCATGGCCAACAGCCACGCCAGCAGCGGTGGCTGCCACAGGGCGGCGGCCAGCAGAATGGCCGCGACCAGCCCGAATCCGGCAATCAGACCGGTATCGGGGGTAAGCCCCAAGGCCAGCGCCGCCAGGGCGGCGACCGCACCCAGCAGGGTTTGGACCCGCAATTGGCGTTGATATCCGCGGCGCCAGGCCTGCGCCTGGCCCAGCCCCAGCAAGCTGAGGCGACTGGCGCGCCACAGCACTCCGCTGCCGGCAATGACCAGCCCACCGAGGGATACCGCCACACCGCCCAACCAGTAATGCCAGGGCAGGCTGAGGGTGCCGCTGACAGTGGCGCCGTAAAGGTTTTGCAAGGTGGCGGCCACATCGGGTAACAGGGTTTGGGCCAGCCATACGCCGCTCAGCAACCCCGCCAACGCCCCTGCCAGTCCCAGGATCGCCAGTTCCACCACCAGTAAGGCCACCAGGGTGCGCCCTGACACGCCCAGTGCCCGCAGTGTGCGCAACAGGCTCAGACGTTGCTCCAGCGCCAGCCCCAGTGCCGCCTGCACAATAAATAGGCCGACGACCAGCGCCAGCAGCGCCATGGCCGTCAGGTTGAGGTGAAAGCTTTGGGTCAGCTCGCGGGGGGAGGCGCGGGCATCCGCGGGTGTCAGGACGAATCCGTCGGGTGCGGCGGTCAGGGCCGTTCTGTTGCCGAGCAGGGCGGTGATGGCGTCGCCGGTACCGAGCAACCGGGCGGCGATGGCAATATCCATCACCAGGGTGTCCGGGGGCAGCGCCGGCACTTCAATCATCGGGGGGAGAGCCGTGCCGCCGTGTACGGTCGGCTGGCTGCCCAACCGGGCACGGGTGTCCGGGGCCAGGCGGGTCTGCCAGGGGGACGACAGAAAGTGCTGCAACGCCCCCGGGGCACCGCTTCGGGTCAGCGTTGTGTCGCCGGACAGGGTGAGCGGGTCGATGCCGATGAGCGTGAGTTGCATGCCATCGTCGGTAGTCAGTTCCCCTTCAATCAGCGGTGAGACGAGGATGCCGGCCTGGCGCAAGCGGATGAAATCGTCGCGGGTCAGGGGCTGGCCGTCTTCCCGTTCGAGGCGGGCATAGTCGTCGCCCAGCAACGCCTCGGCGCGGGCGTAGTTATCCCGGGCGGAGGCGTTGATCGCTTGCACCCCGCTCCATAAGGCTCCGGCCACCCAGAGACCCATCAGCAGCATCGCCAATTGGCCGGGGTGACGGCGATAGTGGGACAAGAGCGTGGCCAGCGCCACTCCCATCAGGCGCATGGCCGGCGGCTGTCCTGATGGTCGCTGCCAGCGGATTCAGCCAGCAACTGGCCGTGGCGCAGCATCAAGCGGCGATCCAGCGGCGCGGCGACTTTGGGGCTGTGGGTCACCATCAGCAGGCTGCTGCCGCTTTCGGCGACCAGTTCCAGTAGCAATTCAAGCACCGTGTCGGCGGTGGCTTCATCCAGATTGCCGGTGGGCTCGTCGGCCAGCAGCAGCGCGGGGCGCGGGGCTAAAGCACGGCCAATGGCCAGACGTTGCTGCTGGCCTCCAGACAGTTGTTCCGGGTAGTGGCGTTCGCGCCCGGCGAGCCCCAGACGCGTGATCAGGTGGGCCGACCAGTCCGGCTGTTCCCGCCCCGCCAGGCGGGCCTGCAGGCGCAGGTTGTCTGCCACATTGAGGCTGGCGATGAGGTGAAACTGCTGGAACACCAGCCCGAGCGCTCCCCGTCTGAGCCGCGCCCGGCCGGCTTCATCCAGGCCGGCCAGCGATTGCCCCCCCAGCGACACCTCGCCCCGGTCGGGCAGATCCAGCCCTGCAGCCAGGTGCAGCAGGGTCGATTTGCCGCTGCCCGATTCGCCCATCAGCGCCAGACTTTCTCCGGCGCGCAACTGCAGGTCGACACCGCAGAGCACCCTCAGGGGGCCCTGGGGGGTGGCGTAGGTTTTGTGGACATGGCGAAACTCGAGCATATCGCGCTCCCGGTTGCTGTCAGTCTCGATGGTGACATAAAACCCTGCCCGGCCCCAGTTTTTGAGGGTTTCGGGGCGCCACGCGGGCGGTGTAGGATAGTAGGGGTACCTGTGGTCGATCACACATGCACGCAGCCAAAAGGACAGACCCACACCATGTTGACACAAACCAATCGACTTTCCGTGACCGCCCGGCTGGCCAGTCTGTGCTGTCAGCTGCTGATTTTCAGCGGCTGCAGTTCCATGTACTACAGTGCCATGGAGAAACTGGGCGTGGAGAAACGCGACATACTGGTGGACCGGGTGGGCGAGGCGCGCGATGCGCAAAGTGACGCCAGTGAAACCTTTCGCTCGTCGCTGGAGCAGTTCCAGAGCGTGGTCGACACTCCGGATACGGCGTTGCAGGAAAAGTATGACGTGATCAGTGCCGCCTATGACAAGAGTAGCCAGGCGGCAGCGCGGGTGCGGGAGCGCATTGAGAAGGTTGAAGATGTGTCCGAGGATCTGTTCGATGAATGGGAAGATGAGCTGGGCCGCTACGAGAGTGCGTCTTTGCGTCAGAACAGCGCACGACGTCTGGAAGAAACCCGCGACCGCTACCAGAGTCTGATCGCCCGCATGCACCGGGTGGAAAAGCGTATGGACCCGGTGCTGGAGGCGTTTGAAGATCAGGTGCTGTATCTCAAGCACAATCTCAACGCCCAGGCCATCGGCGCGCTGGAAGGGGAGCTGGGGCAGATCCGCGAGAATGTGGACAGCCTGATTCGCGCAATGGAAACCTCAATCGCGGAATCCGAAGCGTTCATCCAGCGCTTTCGTGAGTGAGACCGGCCGGAGGCGCGAGGGCCGCGCGGTGAAAGGTGAAGGGATCTTCTAAGCTTGAATCAGTACCGGGCAAGTCAGGGGGCAACCGTGTATGGCTGACAAAGAACTTCGTGCCAAATCGGATAAGCAGGCGATCGACCAGTTTATCCATCAAGTGCGCACCCTGCCCAAGGGCGGCGGCGGGCAGGGCCGGTTGATTTTTGCGCTGGATGCCACCGCCAGCCGGGAGGCCACGTGGGACCAGGCGTGCCATCTGCAGAGTGAACTGTTCCTGGCCACCCGGGCGTTGGGCGGCCTGTCGATCCAGCTGTGCTATTACCGGGGGTTCCGGGAGTTCAAAGCGACCGGTTTTGTCAGCCAGACGGGGCAACTGCTCCAACTGATGAACGCCGTCACCTGTCTGGGCGGCCACACCCAGATCAGCCGGGTATTGGCCCATGCCCGGGATGAGACCCGGGCCAAACCGGTGAAGGCGGTGGTGTTCATCGGTGATTGCTGCGAGGAGCCGGTGGACGACCTCTGTCATCTGGCCGGCGAGCTGGGCATGTTGCGCACCCCGGTGTTCATGTTTCACGAGGGAGGGGACGCTCACGCCCGGGCGGTGTTTCAGCAAGTGAGCAAACTGTCGGGGGGCGCCTATGCCCCCTTTGACCGTAACAGCCCCCGGGTGCTCAAGGATCTTATGGCCGCGGTGGCGGTCTATGCTTCTGGAGGAGCCAAGGCGCTGCAAGATTTTTCCAGCCGCAGCTCCCCGGAAGTGAAACGTCTGACCCGGCAGATCAGATAACGCAGAGTCCCCATGAACCGGTGGGCCCACGGGCCCGGAGTATCCGAGTGCCACTGACGCTTTTGGTAGTCGCAATGACCGTGCTTGCCTGGGTCTGGTTACGCCAGCAGCCGGCCAATCAGCGCGCTTACGCGGTCCTCAAACTAGTGGTGGTGGCCGCCACCCTGATGGTGATTACCATGGTGATCACCGGCCGCCTGCATTTTCTGGTGGCGTTGCTGGCGTTCCTGTGGCCGGCGGTGCGGCGCATACTGACCTCGATTCTGATGGGGGGGGTGGCCGGCGCCGGTCGCGGCGACCCCGGAGCCACTGCGGGCAACCAGTCTCACGTGGCCAGCGAGATCCTCAGCATGACCCTGGATCACGACTCCGGCACCATGAGCGGCACGGTGTTGAAAGGGCCTATGGCGGGCCGGGCATTGGCGGATCTGGGGGAGGACGAATTCATCACTCTGCTGCGCTATTGCCGCGCCCACGATGAAGATTCGGCCCGGTTGCTGGAGTCCTATCTGGACCGGCGCTTCGGGGATTCCTGGCGCGCCGACGATCCGGGCGGCGATGACGCAGAGCATCAGGACCATAACCCCCAAGGCGGTGGCGGACCGCTGACCGAAAGCGAAGCACTGGATATTCTGGGGCTCGCGCCGGGCGCCAGCCGGGAGGAAATCATTCAGGCCCATCGACGGTTGATGCAGAAAATGCACCCGGACCGCGGCGGCAGCAATTATCTGGCGGCCCGTGTGAATGAGGCCAAAGACCGGTTATTGGGGGAGTAGACGAGCGGAGAGTCGCCCGCCACTGTGCAGCGGCGGGCGGTTGGCACGGGCAGGTCAGCCCAGCATCATGGCCGGCAAGCCGGTAATCAGCCAGGGGAAGAACGCCATGAGGACGCAGGCAAGCACGATCAGCGCCACGAACGGAATCACCGCCTTGTACAGGTCGAGGATTTCCACACCGTCGGGCGCTACCCCTTTGAGGTAAAACAGGGCGTAGCCAAACGGTGGCGTCAGGAACGACGTCTGCAGGACCACTGCGACCATCACCACGAACCACAACATGTCCACCCCGAGGGCGTCGATGATGGGCAGCATGATCGGGAAGCTGAGCAGCACGATGCCGGTCCAGTCGAGGAACATCCCCAGCACGAACACCAGAAACAGCATCAGGAACAAAGCCCCCATGGTACCGCCGGGGATGGCCAGCACCAGATCGCTGATCACGCTCATTCCGCCACCGCGGGAGAACACCCCGGTGAAAGCCGTGGCGCCAACCATCACCAGCATCACCATGGTGGTGGTCTTGCTGGCATCGATAAGGGTGTTGTAGCAAGTCGAGAGTTTGCGGTCCCCGAAGGTCATGAACAGCACAAAGGCGATGAACACGCCGATGGCCGAGGCTTCCGTAGCTGTGGCGATACCGGTGAACAGCGCGCCCAGCACGCCAAGAATCAGGGCCATGGGCGGAACAACGTACTTGACCAGCATCACCAGCAGTTCACGGGTGCTGGTCTGGGCGCGTTCTTCCGGCGGCACCTTCGGACCATACTGCGGCTTGATGTAACAGATGATCAGCACGTAAAGGGCGTACATCACCCCCAGCATCAGCCCGGGTACCAGGGCACCCGCAAACAGGGCGCCGACCGAGACCGGCGAGTAACTGGCCATCAGAATGAGCATGATGCTGGGCGGGATCAGAATACCCAGGCAACCGCTGGCCATGATGACCCCGGCACTCAGCTCCTTGTTGTAGCCGTATTTGAGCATGGGCACCAGCGCGATCATGCCCATCACCGCGATTGAGGCACCCACGATGCCGGTGGTGGCCGCCAGCAGTACCGATACGATGACCACCGTCAACGCCAGTCCACCCCGCAGGTTGGCCAGCAACAGGCGCAGTGCGTCGAACATTTTCTCGGTGACCCCCGAGTCGTTCAAGAAACGCGCCATCAGCACAAACAGGGGGATTGCCACCAGCACGTAGTTGTCCATGGCGTTGCCATAGATGTTGTTGATCAGGGTACCCATCACGTTCAGGCCGGGGCCCAAGAGGGCACCAATCACTGCGACGCCACCCAGTACAAACGCCAGGGGGTGGCCCATGAACAGGCCCACCATCAACCCGGCAAACATGACCAGGGTGAGCATTTCCGGACTTATATTCATGCCTGCTCCTCCAGCAGTTCCTGAATAGCGCGAATGACGATCGCAATTCCTTGCAGCAGAATCAGAACCGCCGCAATAAAGATGACGCCCTTGATCGGCCAGACCGGAATCGACACCATGCCGTAGGTGGTTTCACCGCGGCTGAATGAACGCATGAAAAAACTCCAGCCGAGGTTGATCAGCATCCACATAAAGGGCGCAAAGAAGATCAGATAACCGATGATGTCGAGTATCGATTGCTTCTTGCGTGAGAGTAACCGTTTGACCACGTCAACTTCGACGTGAACATGGTGGCGCAACCCGTATGCCGCCATCAGCATGAAATGGGCCCCGAACAGCATCTTGGTGATGTCGAACGCCCAGTCGCTGGGACGACCGGTGAAGGTGCGCAATGCAATATCGTAAAGCACCACTAAGGTGATAATTGCAATTAGTGGTGCAATGATCCGCCCGAACAGTTCATTGAGCGTATCAATTGCCTTGGCAATTGCATTCATGAGGGAACTCCGCAATCAATACCAAAAGAACCGCCCCGGTATCGGGTACCGAGGCGGCGGTTAGGGCCTTAGAGGCAGGCTTCGATTTCTTTCAGCGAAGGCAGGTTTTCGATGGTGCGGCTCATGTTGAATGGCGCTGACACATCACGCCAGTTGGCGTAATGCTCCAGGTAGCTGACCATTGAGTGATACACCTTGGCGTGCATCTTGTTCTCACAGGCGCCGCGAACGATCACTTCATTGGTGACCTTCTGGATGTGGGCCAGATCTTCAGCCGAGAACTGGTTGATCTGTACACCCGCCTCGCGGAACTTGACGGTGCCTTCGGTGGAACCGCGCTCGGACCAGGCCAGTGACCAGGCCATGGTGGCGTCAGCGGCGATCTTCAGTTTTTCCTGAGTCTCCTCAGACAGTTTGTCCCACGCGTCTTTGTTGATCATGACGCCAAAGACACTGGCCGACTGGTGCCAGCCGGGCGTGGCCCAGTGCTGAGCCACTTCGGCAAAGCCGGCCTCGTAGTCAACACCCGGTGTGGAGAACTCACCCGCGTCGATCACACCACGCTCAATGCCCTGGTAAACCTCACCACCGGCGAGGGTGACCTGGGAACCACCGAGTTGCTCCAGTACACGCCCCTGGTCACGACCGGAAAGACGCACGCGCTTGCCGTCGAGATCCGCCAGGCTCTTGATGGCAGTGCGGCCCATGAATCCGGATTCGTTGTTGGTGATGCCGTACGGCAGGTACACCATGTTGTAGTCGCCGTAGACTTCCTGGTAGAGGTCGAACCCGCCCCACTGCTGGATCCAGTTCAGGTAGTCCACGCCGTTGAACAGGCTGGTGGTGGTCGCCAGCGGTGAAAACGCCGGGTTGCGGCCTGCCCAGTAACCGGGCCAGTCGCCGGCGGCTTCTATACTGCCGGTTTCGGTGGCATCAAAGACTTCGGTACCGGGCATCAAGGTTCCGCCGGCACGGAAGTTGATGGTCAGCTCATCCCCGGCAAGCTTGTTGACCAGGTCAACCCAGTGGCGATCGATTTCGATCAGCGCCAGGTTGTCCGGCCAGGTAGTGGTCATGGTCCATTTTTCTTGGGCCAACGCTGTCGTTGAGAAAGCGGTAAGTGCGACCGCAGCTGCTAGCCCGGTAATGGAAAATTGGGTGGTTTTTTTCATTTTATCTTCCCTGGAATGTAGCTTATGGAATTGTTTTTTTGATTCTCGGAAAAAGCGGAAGTCCGCAGTTGACGTTCACGTCAAGTAGGTCTTGCCGAGCCCGTCAACTGCTTATTTATATTAGTATTAATGCTCCACCTAATGCAACAGCTGTGACCAACCGAGACAGCGCAACAACAATGATACTGCGCAAGGCCACGCCGATGACGATCGCCGCCAGCGCATTGACGTCCGGACTGACGCCGTTGCGCTGCAGCATGCCATCAGCAATGGCATCAGGAACGGTGTTCTGAAATCCGGGCGGAAGCAACTTGCGGTGACCGGTGTGACAGACGGGCTCAATCAGTGGCTTGCCTGGGTGCAAACGCGAAACCGGCCGCGGAGGCGGGCTCCGATGCCGGTTGGTTTCTGTGCCTGGTTACCGTTCAGGGTGGTGTATGCCTGCCACGGCACCATGGTTTTTGGTCACCATATCAGCAGTTTTTGCTTTATCGTCAATGGTTTTGGTCGGATAGCTCGAAGCTTCGTTAATACGGTCCGCCAGACCGTCCATGGCAACTGCACTGCTGGCAGAGAGCGCCAGTAAAACAGAGGCCAGAATCGCAGTGATGGTCTTCATGACTACTACCCCTTTGCAGTTTGAAAGTTGCAAGCAAGACAAGTTCAAGGTGTCTGCTTGCCGTTACTGCTTAGACAAAGGGCCCTTAGGTTTGTTACGCCGGAAACATTAAAACATCAGCGGCTATCGCCTATAAAAAGGCGATGGCAGCCGCTGGTGATTTGGTTAACCGTCCCGATTGCGGTCATTGGCGTAGTCGTCGGATTGGCGTCTTTTCTGGCGGCGGTTGAGTTCATGGCGATTCAGGTGTTCGCAGGAAGTCCTTCTGCCCGAAGCGGGCGCAATGCGCGGCGGCCCTGCAGGCTGCCGCTGTCGGTTGGTCAGGGTTTGGGGCGGCGCATCTGGAATTTCTGGTCCGGCCCGACGCTGAAATAATCGCCCGGTCCACCGGCACGCATCACCGGCTCGGCTGCCCCGGTGTCGAAAATACCGTCCCGGAGCAATTCCCGGGCAATGTGAACGCCAACCACCTCACCGAACACCACCCAGGTGTCGACTTTTTTCTGATTGGAATCCGCCAGTTGCACCACCTGGGACAGGCGGCACTCCAGCGAAACCGGGCTTTCAGCGACCCGGGGCACGGCAATCACCCGGGAGTCCGCCGGGGTCAGACCGGCGAGGGCAAATTCATCCACTTCCGGTGTCACCGTCGCCGAGGTTTCGTTCATTGCCTCACTCAGCGAGCGGGTCACCAGATTCCAGCAGAACTCACCGGTTTCCTCAGCATTGCGGACCGAATCCTTGTAGCCAATGCTGGCAAAGCCGACGATGGGCGGACGGTAATTGAACGCGTTGAAAAAACTGTAGGGCGCAAGATTGAGCACCCCGTCGCGGTTCTGCGTGGATATCCACCCGATGGGACGCGGGGCCACCAACGCGTTGAACGGATCGTGGGGCAGCCCGTGGCCGTTGGTGGGTTCGTAAAAATGGATATCGTCGTGCATCTGCACCTCCGTCAGCGATTGTTGTTCTGGCCCCCAGGATGGACAGGGCCCGACTGCATTTTCGTCAGGCAGACTAATACACTATGGTATGCACTGCTATGGCATAACCAAAAAACGCTTCCAACAAAAGGACTTCCCGATGAATAAACACCGCCTGATGGCTCTGGCTATTGCCGCCATGCCCATGGCTGCCGGGGCCGAAGTGACCCTGGCAACCCTTTTCCCGTCCCATGCGGACCTCACCTGGGAAGAGCGCAAAACGGTCGCCGCGGGAACAGGCGTTGTGGAAATTACGGGACTGCCCGTCAGTCTGCAGGAGCAAAGTCTGCAGGTGGCGGTTGCCGGCGTTGCTGGCGCCCGGATCCTGCAGGTGCAAGTCAATCAAGTGGAGCAGGCGGAGTTTGTGGCCGCCGACACCCGCCGCATTCGTCACGAACTGACGAGGGTTTCCCGGCGCATTGAGGCGCAGGAAGACGCAATCCGGGCCTGGAATCAGCAGGTTACACTGATGACCAAAGCGGCGGAGACGCCTCAGGAGCTGTCAGCCTCCGAACTGAAGGACCTGGCCGCAGCGGTAAAGGAGAGCACCCAAAACGCGTTGACGGAAATTCGCAGCATTCGCGCAACCATGGCGGACGACCTCGCTACCCGAGACCGCCTGCAGCGGGAGCTGTCCCGGATCAAGCAGGGTGCCAAGGCAACCAAGAAGGTGTTGGTGCGCTATCAGGCCCAGAATCCGGGCGAGTTGCAAGTCTCGCTCCGGTTCCAGACCCCCGAAGCCGGCTGGCGGAGCGAATACAACGCTCGCTTGCAGGTCGAAGCAGACACCCAGCCGGACGGTGAACTGGTTCTGGAACACATGGCGGTGGTGCGGCAGACCACCGGCACCGACTGGGACGGGGTGCAGCTGCACCTGGCTACCGCCAATGCCCGCCGGGGTACCGCGATGCCGCCACTCCATTCCTGGGTGGTCAGCCCGCAGCAACCCCAGCCTTACCGGATGAAATCCGCAGCACCCCTGGCGGATATGCAGGCCGAAGCCCTGATGGGCAGCAGCGCGGTCGTGGAACGCCAGAGCACCTTTACCCAAAGCTACCGGTTGCCCCAGCCGGTGGCCATCCCCAGTGGCACCGCTGGCCAGCGACTGACCGTCGCCCACCACCGGATACCGGTAACGGTGGCCACCTGGACGGCGCCGGTGCTGGACCCTACCGGTTACGTCTACGCTACCGGTAAGTTCACCGCAGACGCTCCCATACCCGCCGGACGAGTCACTTTGTATCGGGACGCCCAGAGTGTGGGGGAATACCGGCTACCGGAACTCGCCGATGGCGAAGAGTTGACGCTCGGGTTCGGCGTGGATGAGGCGTTGCGGGTGGCGGTGATCAATGAGCTGGAACTGAGCGGCGAGGAAGGCCTATGGAAAAGCGAGAATGTGCAGCGACGACAAAACCGCTTCGAGCTCACCAACCACCACCCAACCCCCATCCAGGTGCGGGTGTTTGACCGGTTGCCGGTGTCACAGGAGGACATTCTGACGGTAAAGCCTCTTCAAATCAGTGAGCCGGTTGTGCGGGATGTGGACGATAAAAAAGGTGTATTGGCCTGGGAGCGTACCGTGCCTGCGGGCGGGACGGTCAGTGTGAAATCGGGCTTTGAGGTGCGGGTGCCGGAAGGAACCGCACTGCCGGAGCTGTAGTGAGGCGCCGTTACTGAACCGCCAGGTTGGCAGTTCAGTAACGGCAGCGTTATGGCCCGTGGAGGTCAGCTCAGAATGCAAACTCCAATCCGGCGTGGAAGGTGCGTCCGGCCGCCGGTTCAAAGTAACGGTCGTTGCTGGCGTTGATGCGGACGTTGGCGAAGTGGTTCTTATCCGTCAGGTTGCGAATGCCGGCGAAGGCCTTCAGTTGCGTCTGCCGGTCGGAGTAGAGCGTAGTCCCGCCCCTCAGGTTGATCAGCCAGTAGTGGTCCACCTTAACCTCGTTGGCATCGTCCGCGAACATATCGCCTACGTAGCGGGTTTCCAGAGTGGCGAAGGGCCCACCCAGCCCTTCCCAGGTCAGTTGTGTGCTCCACGTCTGTTCGGGCAACCCGGGCAGGCGATTGTCATCCAGGCGGTTGCCGTCGACGGTGTAGTTATCGAAGGTATAGCGCGCCAGTGTTAATGCCGTGTCAATTGTCCAGGCCGGTGCCAACAGCCAGATGACCGAGGCTTCGATGCCTTTCCGGTTGGTACTGCCGGCGTTACGGTAAAAGGTCCGGCCGTCTTGTTCGAAGGGAATCAGCTCGTCGCGGACATCCACCCAGAACAGAGCCAGATCGTAATCGACTCCCTTCGTGAGCGCGCCGCGCAGACCCAGCTCATAGTTGGTTGCGGTTTGCGGCTCTATGTCCGGATTGAACCCGCCGGAGCTATCCGGGTTGGCGAACTCGGAAAAGGTGGGGGTTTCGAAGGCTGTACTGATGTTGGCGTAAGCCTGTTGCAGCAGCGCATACCGGTAGCTCAACCCGGCGGAACCGCTCCACTCGCTGAAGGAACGCTTGCCTGACTGGTCATCGTCAGCGTCGAAGCGGTCATCAATTTTCATGCGGATACGGTCAAAACGCCCGCCCGCCGACAAACCCAGCCGGTCAGTGAGCAGCAGGTCGGTCTGCAGGAACGCACTGAGGCTGGTCGCAGTTTGCATCTCGTCAGCCGTCAACCCTTGCAATTCCCCCGCAAAGCTCATGCGTCTGCGGATACGGTCGTCCTCCTGTCGCCGGGCCTCCAGACCCGCTATATAGGTGAGGGGCAGATTGCCCAGCTGCACCGACTGACGATAATCGCCGCTGATCCCGAAATAGTCCCGGTCGTAATCGATGCGGCTGGCACCAGGAAAGGGCAGTTGCTGTTCAAAGTTTCGTAACAGATAAAACGTGCGCAGATTTAGTTCACCGTGGCCGGCGGAACCGTCCCGGTACTGCAAGCCTAACACCTGCTGGTCGACGGTTTGGCCGGTGTCGAATTCCTCAGTGAAGCGTCCGGCCTGTGTGCGGTCAGTGTTGACCTGTGCTTCGGTCAGTGCTCCAGGGTCTTCTGACCGGGGGTTGTCCAACAAGTTGATGATAGTGGTCAGCGAGCGCTGATTACCCAGATCCCGGCGAATCTTGGTATTCAGCAGGTATTTCTCAACTTCGCTTTGGTCTCGGTGGCCGTCAAAGTTGAGCGCCGAGAGGCTGATGCTGTGGGCCCAAGGGCCGTCGCTGCGGCTGTTGCTGAGCGACAGTTTGCCGAAGCCATCGCTGCCGCCCGTGGCCCGCACCCGGGTTTGGTCCGGGGGCTGGGTACCGTCGGCGGTAGTAACCCGAATCACCCCGCCCGCGGCGTTGCCATACAGAACGGAGGAGGCGCCCCGAATCACTTCAATCCGTTCTGCAGTATCAAGATCTATGGCGTCCAACTGGGCCTGGCCATCCGGCAAGGTATAAGGAATGCCGTCAACGACCACGGTAATGCCACGCACCCCGAACGGTGCCCGGGCACCAAAACTGCGTATGGAAATGCGTTCACCCTGGGCGAAGTTTTCCCGGTTCTGCACAAACACACCGGGCAGCTGGTTCAGGGTTTCATCCAGTTTCAGCTGCTGTTGGCCCCGCTGTATGTCTTGCCCGCTGACGACAGACATGGCAACCGGGGTGTCATATAACTCGCGTTCCAGCAACGGTGCTGTAACGACTATATCGGCGGCCGGCTGAGCGTGAACGCTGGTGATCGCCGACGCCAGGATCAGGCTGCTGTTCACTAACAATCGAAGTGGTGGAAGATTCATGGTGATAAACAGGTATCCCGAATGGACTGAAGGGTTTGTTTTTATAAGTTTTAGAGCTTTAAGTAACCTTAAGTGAACCCCTGCATGGTGTCTAGTTTGCTCTGCTGAATTGGAACGACTCCTGAGTTGCCGGGCAGCCAGAGCACTAACCCGGGTAAAGTCTGCAAACCTGGGGGGCCGTCCTGGTCTATGCGCAGCGTCACGCCGCAATGGGAAGGCTAACCGGGGGCATTTTGCGGTCATAGAGTTCCGTTGTTGCGTTCTGCAACAGGTGTGGTAGTGTGAAACAAAAGCTCGTTTTTGGGCCGTTGTAAACTTGTGGTTAAGCCAGAAAGCTGGAGGTCAGTATGACGACTCCTGTTCGTCTCGACGATGCGTTAGTGCAGCAGGCTGCAGCGGAAGCACGGATTAACCGGCGCTCGACCCCCAAACAGATCGAGTTCTGGGCGGAGATTGGCCGGGCCATTGCCGCCAAGGTGAGCGCCGAAGATCTGATCGCGATCGCGCAAGGCATCCGCCAGGTCAAGGTGGAAGCGGTCACCCCGGCACCGGTGACCAGTGAGGATATCTGGGCGGAGGTAGACGCTGTCCGTGAATCCGGTGAGCTGTCCCGGACGCTCGCCCGGGGCCGTACGCTGTATCAGGCCTCGACAGAACACCCCGGATATCTGGAGGCACTGCACCCCGGCGGCCAAAAAGTTATCGGCAGCTTTAAAAACGGTCAATTCGAGCCTTTGAATGACCGCGATGACGCCGCCTGATCTGTGGCTTCTGGCAGGCGGCAACGGGTCGGGCAAGTCGACCTTCTATGAACGTTTTCTGCACGCTAAACAGATTCCTTTCGTCAATGCGGATCTGTTTGCCCGCACCCTGTGGCCGGCAGAGCCCGAAAAGCACAGTTACGAAGCGGCCTTGATTGCCGAAAAGGAACGGATTCGGCTGCTTGAAGAACGCCACAGTTTTTGCTTCGAAACGGTGTTTTCCCACCCATCCAAAATCGATTTTGTCGCCACCGCAAAAGCTGCCGGCTACCGCGTGCGGGTGTTTTATTTTCATTTGCAAACCCCCGATCTGAATGCCGCACGGGTGCACTCGCGGGTTGCCGCCGGGGGGCATCGGGTGCCTGAAGACAAGATCCGGGCGCGGATTCCACGCACCCTGTACAACGTCAGGCAGCTTGTGGGTCTGGTGGACGAGCTGTTTCTCATTGATAACTCCAGTCTGGACACGCCCTATGTGCGCATCGCCTCCTGGCAGCAGAGTGACTGGGTTACCCACCGCTTGCCATTGCCAGACTGGGCAAAGGAGATCATGGCCTGAGCGCCCCGGCGGGGTTAGGCCGGGTAACCGGTGATGGCCCGGATGCGGTGATACAGCGGCTGCAGTTGCCGGTACATGCTCAGATACACCTGCCGGTACAATTGATCGTAAAGCCGGTGCGCATCCGGGTGCGGCTCGAACACATCCCCGGTGCGGGTCATCGCGGCCACAGCGGTGTCAAAATCGGCGTGCAGTCCCAGGCCCACTGCGGCGGTGATGGCCGCGCCCAGCCCGGAGGTTTCGTAGGTATGGGGCCGTGCGGCGGGCATGCCAAAAATGTCCGCAGTTAACTGCATGGCCACGTTACTCTGGGAGCCGCCGCCGGCCACCCGCAGGCGCCGGATGGGCACACCGCTGCGTTTTTCAATGCGCTCCTTGCCTTCACGCATGGCATAGGCGAGGCCCTCCAGAATCGCCCGGTAAATATGCGCCCGGGTATGGACATCACCAAAGCCGATCATGGCGCCTTTGGCTTCCGGCCCCGGTTGCCGGGCGCCGGGGGTCCAGTAGGGTTGCAGCATAAGCCCCATGGAGCCCGGGGGTACCGCACGTACAAGCTCATCGAACAGCACTTCCGGTTCAATATTGCGTGCTTCGGCCAGACGCTGCTCGGGCAGTCCGAACTCCCGCTTGAACCAGCTGACCATCCAGAAGCCCCGGTAGACCATCACTTCGGTGGAATAATGATTGGGCAGGGCCGCCGGGTAGGGCGGCATGAATCGGATGGGCTCCACGTAGCGTCTGCTGGTGGTGTTGATGGTGGCGGTGGTGCCGTAACTCAGGCAGGCCGTGTCGGCAGACACACTGCCCGCCCCCAGAATCTCACAGGCTTTATCGGACGCGGCGGCAATAACCGGCAGGCCCTGGGGGCAGCCAATGTGGGCGGCGGCCTCAGCGGTCAGCTGACCCAGACGGGCCCCCGGTGCCACCAGTTCGGGTAGCATCGACGGCAGTACCGGCAGCGCCTGCCATCGAAAATCACCGCGCCTGGCCCAGCAATGCCGCCGGTAATCGAACGGCAAGTAGCCGACCTGGCTGCCGGTGGAATCCTTGAATTCTCCGGTCAGCCGGTAATTCAGGTAGCCCGACAGCAGCAGATAATGAGCGGTATTGGCCCAGATGTCCGGCTGGTTCTGCTGGATCCAGATTGCCTGGGTCTGTTCACGAAAGTGCTGGATGGTTGCTTCCAGACGCAGTGTTTTGAACGCCACCCCCCACCACCCTTTTATCGGGGTGTCGACATCCGCACGGCGCTGATCCAGCCAGAGGATGGCAGGACGCAGCGGCTTGCCGTGTTTGTCCAGATTGATCACGGTGCCGCGCTGGGTGGTGACGGTGACGCCGACAACCTGCGAGGGGTGGGCGCGGGTGGATCGCCACAGGGTGGCGCACGCCCGCCCCAGGTTGTCCCAGAAGTATTCGGGGTGTTGCTCGGCCCAGCCCGGCTCGGGGGAAAAATAGGGTTCAATCTCCTGCTTGCCTTTGCCAATCAGTGCACCTTGCGCGTCAAACAGCAGCGCACGAATGCTCTGAGTGCCGTGGTCGATGGCCAGAATCAGCCCTGATTGTTTGCTCACGATGAGTTTTCCGGGACTGAATAGGCCGCACGCCAGATGTGCAGGTACCGCTCGCTCTCTTGGTGCCAGCGTTCATCACTCCAGCCCAGTACCGGCTGGCAATGGCGCCGGATTTCCGGCAGCAAGGCCTGGGCACCGTAGGGCAGCAGCAGCCCCACCCGGGTGCGCCTGAGCAGCAAATCATCCAGATGGACCACACTGCCGTGGGTGGCCGCCCAGATGAGTTCAGCCCACAAGGTCGCGGTGGTGCCCACGGTCATGCCGAGGCTGGTGGTGGGCACACAGGCCAAAACCTGGGGGAACAGTTTGCCGTAAGAGCCACGCAGGTGTTTCCAGCTGTGGCGACCGATTTTGCTGGTGTTGGTCAGCACCGGGGGCTTTCTGAACAGCCGGGCGGATTCCTCCCGCAAGGATTTGGCGTCCAGATAGGGCAGGCTGCGGGTCAGTACCTGCCGGGCAATCTGCCGGAAGGTGGTGAGCTTGCCACCGGTCACGCTGATCAGGCCCTGATCGCCCCAGATAACGTGTTCGCGGTTTTCTTTGGAGGGGGCCAGCCCTTTGCCGGAACTGACCACCGGACGTACCCCCGCCCAGGTGGACAGAATATCCCTCCGTGATACCTCCAGACCGGGGAACAGGGTGCTGGCAATCCGCAGCAGATAATCGATTTCGTCGTTGCTGATGCGGGGTTCGAGGTTCAGGTCGGCGGTATGGTCGAGATCGGTGGTACCCAGAATGGTTGCGCCCAGCCATGGAAAAGCAAAGACCGGGCGGCGGTCGTCCGGGTGCAGCAGGGAAACACAGCAGGAAATCGGCAACACCGAGAAGGGGATGACCAGATGACTGCCACGCAGGGGCCGGATGGAGGGACGCTGGGTGCGGTCATCGCACAGGTCGCCGGCCCATACACCGGTTGCGTTGATCACCACCGGGGTGCTGACCTCAAACGACGTACGGGTGGCACCGGCAGCGTCTTGAAGGGTAACGCCGCGCACCCGCTCGCCGGTTTTCTTAATGCCAACGGCTTGCAGGTAGTTGATGCACACCGCGCCGTCACGGGCGGCTTCTTCCAGTAAACGTTGTACCAGCCGGGCGTCGTCGGTGACCGCATCCACAAAGCTGCTGGCACCGGTCAGGCCGTCAGTAATCAGCCCCGGGGCCCATTGACGGGTTTCCGCCGGCGTAAAAAAGCGCCGGGATGACTGGCCGGCAAGGCGGTCATACAGTCTCAGCAGCAGGCCCATCGTACGGCGGCCGGGAAACTGGCGGCGGTAATGGGGCATTAAGAAACGCATCGGGTCGATCAGGCCCGGCGCTTCGTGAAGCAGCCGTTCCCGTTCCCGAACGGCGTCCCGGGTCAAGCGCAGGCGGCCGCTGCCCAGGTAGCGCAGACCGCCATGCACCATTTTCGAGGAGCGGCTGGAACTGCCCCAGGCAAAATCGTGCTGTTCCACCAACAGGGTACGTAAACCGCTGCCGGCGGCTTCGCGGGCGATCCCCGCACCGGTTATGCCGCCACCGATGATCACGATATCAAACCCGCTGGCATCCTCCTGGATGTGGGTCAGACGTTCTTCACGGGATCTGAAAACCACGCCGGTCCTCCTGTTATGTGACGGTTGCAGTCAGGGTCAATGGGTGCCGCCGTTCGGGTCTGGCGGTGTGCTGAGCAGGGTGTCCGGATTCAGCAAACCTTCCGGGTCGAAGGTGTGGCACAGATTGCGGATGGCGAGCATGCCCAGCTCGCCTTTTTCCACCGCCAGATAGGGCGCGTGATCCTTGCCAACCCCGTGTTGGTGACTGATGGTGCCCCGATTGGCGACGATCAGCGCCGAGGTGGAATGCTTCAGTGCGTGCCAGCGTTCCAGGGTCTGCTGGTAGCTGTCGGCTGCCCGGAATACGTAAGTGGTGTAGATCGAGCTGCCCTGACTGTAGAGGTGGGACAAATGGGAGAACACGTGCACCTGCTCGGCGTCATCGGCAAGCCCGGCGCGCAGGTTGGTCTCTATGGTGTTCACCAGGTGGTCCAGGTTGTCCCAGTCGGTGGCGGTTTCCAGAGTGTCGACCACGTAGCCCCGCCGCCAGAGCGCCTCGCGCAGGTAGGGCATGGTGAACCGTTTTTCGGCCCATTTGTTGCCGAGATGGGTACCGGTGTAAACACCGTTGAAGCGACGGCAGATCCGCCGGGTTTCATTCAGCGCCTGGGCGCACTGGCTGCGTGACCCCGTGGTACCGAAGGTCATCAGGCATTTCCGGTCCTTCGCCCCGCGAAACGCCAGCACCCGTTCGAGGGCACCGGTGAGACGGGGCCGGCCCGCCAGGGCCAGCTGGGTTTGCGTTTCTTCGGGGTTGCTCAGGCGCAGCATGGACAGCGCGACTTTGTTTTGCACCAGGGTGCGGGTTGCGGCCCGGGCCCGGTTCCAGTCCGGAAAGAAGACCGCGTAGAACTGCTCACGCTCGGGCAAGGCCGTGACCCGGACCTTGACCTCGCTGATCAGGCCAATACGGCCTTCAGAACCGAGCACCATCTCCCGAATATCCGGGCCGGCACTGGAAGCGGGCAGACTGGGGATGTGCAGCGTGCCCCGCAGGGTTTCGACCCGGCCGCCGGCAAACAGTTGCTCGATGCGGCCATAGCGCAAGGATTGCTGTCCGCTGGAGCGGCTGGCCACCCAGCCGCCAAGGGTGGACAATTCAAAGGACTGGGGGAAATGGCCGAGCGTATAACCCTGGGCGCGTAATTGGGATTCCACCAGGGGGCCTGGTGTGCCGGCTCCGAAAGTGGCGATCTGGCTTTCCGTATCCAGATCCAGCAGGCGGTTCATGGCGCCCATGGCAACGGTAAGCACCGGAGTGTCACCAGCTGGTGGATTGATGTGACCGGCCACGCTGGTGCCGCCGCCGTAGGGGATCACTGAGAAGCCATGTTGATGGGCCAGCTGCAGCAAGGTTTGCACGTCTTCCGCAGTCTCCGGAAAGGCGACGCCATCCGGGAAGCTGCCGAACTTCCCACTGCGCATGGCCAGCCAGTCGGGCAGGCTCTGACCCCGCGCATGACGCACCCGGGTTTCGGCGTCCGTGCGGATCAGCGGATGTTGCGGCAGCCGGCTTGTGGGCACCTGTTGGCACACCGATGCCAGACTGGCGTCGGTCAAGGGTCGGCCGGGGCCGATCCGGGCTGCCAGAAACTGGCCACCCGGCCTGGGTAACTCGACGTTGACCTGCTCATCCCCCCAGCCGTTCCAGCGTCTCATCGCACTGCCTCCTGCAGGTTGTGGTGTGACCAGCACCGTTTACAGCAACGTGCTGATTTTGCGTAAAGATTGGATAGTGTTGATTGTAACGGTATTCTCATGCATTACATCATCCGAACCGGTACCACACAGGACAATCATGGCTCAAACCCCGACCACCCGACAGCGTGTGCCGCAGGGCACTGTACCAGCAGGCTTTCAGGTAATACACGCCAACCGGCTGGAAGATCTGCGCGAGTTGGTTGTCGAGGTGATCCGCCAGTACCCGCTGGCGCCACTGGCCCAGGAAGTGTTTCTGGTGCACTCCAATGGCATCGCGCAATGGTTGAAGCTGGCCCTCGCGCGGGATGACGACGACCCGCAACTGGCCGGCCTGGGCATTGCTGCTGCCATGACCTTCTCGTTACCGTCGCGTTTTCTGTGGCAGGTGTACCGGGCGGTCCTGGGCAGCGCCACGGTGGCCGTGTCCTCACCCTATGACAAAGACAACCTCACCTGGCGTCTGTTTCGACTGCTGCCAGAAGTCATTGACCGACCCGGCTTTGCGCCCCTGGCGCGTTTTCTGGAGGGCGCCGAAGGAGACCGCAGACTGTATCAGCTGGCCGAGCGTGTTGCGGATCTGTTTGACC
Organism: Marinobacter sp. X15-166B; assembly: GCF_001752365.1. Classification (GTDB taxonomy): domain Bacteria; phylum Pseudomonadota; class Gammaproteobacteria; order Pseudomonadales; family Oleiphilaceae; genus Marinobacter. The sequence goes on from NZ_MEIY01000001.1 coordinate 3,086,517, forward strand.
AATATCAGGTCTACCGTGCCGATTGGCTGGAACAGTGGCGTGACGGTCATGATCTGATCCCGGTCGCGGGCAGCGACCACAAGCCTGTCCCGGAAGATCAGCTGTGGCAACCGGCGCTGTGGCGCCAGTTGATCAAGGATATTGAAGCGGCCCCCCCCGCCGGTGGGAACCCGGGGCTGGACAATGCCAGCCGTGCGGATATCCATAACGCCTTCGTCCGGCAGGCCGGCTCGTTGCGCCCCGACAACCGGCCTGCGGGCATACCCGAGCGGATTATTGTTTTCGGGGTGTCTTCTTTACCCCAACAAACCCTGGAGGTACTGCGGTATCTGGGGCAGTGCAGTCAAGTGCTGCTGTGCGTCCACAACCCGTGCCAGTTTTATTGGGCCGATATTGTCGAAGACCGCCACCTGCTGCAGGCCGCCAATAAACGCGGCAAACAACGGGCGGGCATGCCTGCGGTACTCGACGAGCACAACCTGCATTTGCACGCCCACCCGCTGCTGGCGGCCTGGGGCAAACAGGGGCGGGATTACATCCGACTGCTGGATGAGTACGACAACCAGGCGGACTACCGCCACTGGTTCAGCAGTATCGATGTCTTCTCCAGCCCGGTCAGGGACCCGCAGTCAGCGACGTTGCTGCAGCAGGTGCAGGACGACATCCTGAACCTGCGTCCGGTGGCGGAATCCGTACAAACCCATTGTGCCGTCGCCGCCGGCGACCGCTCCATTGTGTTTCACATCGCTCACAGCCCCCAGCGTGAAGTCGAGATACTGCACGATCAGTTGCTTGCCGCTTTCAGTGCGGACCCTGAATTGAAACCCCAAGACATCATTGTGATGGTGCCGGACATTAACGCCTACGCCCCTCATATCCAGTCGGTGTTCGGGCAGGTGGACGGCGCCGATCCCCGGTACATCCCATTCACCGTCTCGGATCAGGGGCAACGCCACCAAATCCCCGTGCTGATCGCCCTGGAAATACTGCTGAGCCTGCCGGAATCCCGTCTTTCGGTGAGCAACGTGCTGGATTTGCTGGACATTTCTGCGGTAAGACAAAGGTTCAACCTGGCGTCCGGGGATTTGCCACAACTCCACGAGTGGATCCGCGGGGCCAACATCCGCTGGGGGCTGGATGGTCGTCAGCGCCACGCCCTGGCATTGCCCGATGGTATGGAGCAAAACACCTGGCATTTTGGTCTGCAACGCATGCTGTTGGGTTATGCGGCGGGGGAGTCCGCAGCCTGGCGGGGCATCGAGCCTTACCCCGAAGTGGGCGGTCTGGAAAGCCGGCTGGCCGGTGAGCTGCATGAGCTGGTGCGCCGTTTACAGCAGTGGTGGCAGACATTGAGCCAACCCCAGACCCCGACCCAGTGGGCGCGGCTGTTGCGGGATCTGCGCGGGGAGTTTCTGGCTGATCTGGACGAAGAAGACAGTCTGGTGCTCAGCCGGCTCGACGGTGTCGTGGAAACCTGGTTGACGGCCTGCGAAAGTGCCGGTCTGGACAACACACCGCTGCCGTTGGTGGTGGTCCGCGAGGTCTGGCTGGGAGGGCTCGAACAGGGTGGGTTGAGTCAGCGGTTTCTCGCCGGCAAGGTTAATTTTGCCACCCTGATGCCGATGCGGGCGATACCTTTTCAGCGGATCTGCCTGCTGGGGATGAACGACGGCGACTACCCCCGTACCCAGCCGGCCATGGACTTTGACCTGATGGCCGCAGACTACCGTCCCGGCGACCGTTCCCGTCGGGAGGACGACCGATATTTGTTTTTGGAAGCGTTTCTATCTGCAAGAAAACAGTTTTATATCAGCTGGATAGGGCGGAGTGTTAATGACAATTCTGAGAGGCCGCCGTCCGTTCTGGTGGCCCAGTTGCGGGACCATCTGACCGCCATCCACCCGGTGGAGGCACAGCGCGACACGCCAGCGCTGGCAGCACGCTTAACCACCGAACATCCATTGCAACCCTTCAGTCCCCGCTATTTTACCGCCGACGCAAAGGGCGCGGGTGAGGGGGAGCTGTTCAGCTACGCCAGTGAGTGGCGCCAGGTGCACGTGCGTGCCGAGGAGGCCGCAACCATCGACAGCCCGCCACCACCTCTGGCCGGATTGCCTGACGGGTTTGCGGACACCCCGATGGCACTCGCGACCGTGATTCGTTTTCTGAGAAACCCCGTCGATGCCTTTTTCCGGGAACGGCTGGGGGTGCATATGACCCCTCTGGAAGCACGGGCGGACGATGACGAACCGTTTGTCCTGGGTGGTCTGGAGCACTGGACACTGACCGACGAACTGATTCGGCAGGTGATTCATAAACCCGCCGCCGGAGATCTGGCTACCCACTTGTCGGTGCAACTGGACTATTGGGTCGATCGCCAGCAGGCGCGGGGTGAATTGCCTTTCGGCGGCATCGGCCAATTGCAGAAAAAACGGTTGCAAAAGGACTTGCCGGCGCTTTATGAGCGCTACCATGAGCGGCTGGCCCAGTACCCACAGGAGGTGGAGCTGGAATTGTACGCCGATGCGTTCGACTACGGCGGCCAGCGGATTCAGCTGGAAGACTGGGTGGGGGGAATCAGGCGGAGCCCAAGCGGGGATCTGGCGATCATTGAGCTGAAAACCAGCGGCCTGACCACCGATAAGAACCAGTACCGCTGGTCGCACTTTCTGGAACCCTGGGTACGACATCTGGTGGCTTGTCAGATTTTACCCCAGCCCTGTAACACGTTTTTGCTCAGCAAGGCCGGTGACCTGACGCTGGCGCCGCTGCCCTCGGCCCAGGCACGAGAGTACCTGAGTGGCTTGCTGATGGCGTTGATTACCGGGATGGCGCAGCCTTTGCCAGTGGCCCCCAACACCGCGTTTGCGTGGCTCAGTGGCCAGCACAAAGGCGATGACAAGGCGCGGGCCGACGCGCGGGCGGCCTATGAGGACGGTTACCAGACCCGTGGGGAAGTCAGTCGGTCGCCGGCTCTGGGCCGTGCTTACCCCACCTTTGAGGAGCTGATCGCCGGTGGCGGGTTTGAGCACTGGGTGGATGTCCTTTACCGGCCTTTGTGGGACTGGGTCAAGAGCAACACGGCTGCAGGCAAGGGAGGTAAACGGTAACCATGGCCGATAATCTGGATGTGCTGCGTTTCCCGATAACCGGCAGCCGGCTGATTGAAGCCAGTGCTGGCACGGGAAAAACATTTACGATCGCCCTGCTGTATGTCCGCGCGGTGCTGGCCCATGGTGAGATTGCCCGGGTGGGCCGCAGTCTGGCCCCCAGTGACATTCTGGTGGTCACCTTTACCGAAGCGGCCACCGAGGAACTCCGTGACCGGATCCGCCAACGGCTGGCGGAAGCAGCCGGTGTTTTCCGCCAACCGGCGCACCCGGACCCGGCAGGGCAGGTTAACGGCGATCCCCTGTATGCGCTGCGTGACAGTTACGACCCGGACTCCTGGCCGGCGCAGGCGCGCCTGCTGGAACTGGCGGCGGAGTCCATGGACGAAGCCGCGGTGCACACGATCCACGGCTGGTGCAACCGGATGCTGAAAGAGCACGCCTTCGACAGCGGCGGGCTGTTCAGCCAGACCCTGGAAACCGACGAAAGTGAGCTGGTCGCGGAGGTTACCCGGGATTACTGGCGTACCTTTGTCAGCCCCCTGGATGAAGACGCAGCGGGGCTTTGGTTGCAGGCGATACCCACGCCGGAGGCGCTGCAGACGGCCGCCTCAGGGTTGAAGAAATACCTGGGCCTGTTGCCCGCTGCCACCCACACACCGAAGGAACTGCTGGGAACTCTCGTGGCGGCGCGCCGCCGGGTGTTCGCGACGGCGCGGGCCGAGCTGCCCGCCAACGTTACAGACTTCACCGCCATTCTGGCTGAGGCGCGCAACCGCAAGGCCTTCAACGGCAGCAAACTGCGCAGCAACCACGTGGAAAACTGGCTTGCCCGACTGACCGAGTGGGCAGAGGACCATGAACTGACCCCGCCGGATCTGAGTGACGCCGCCTGGAACCGGCTGAGTCGTGCGGGCATGGAGGACGCCTGGAAATCCGGGCCAGCGCCGGGTGACCATCCGTTGATTGCTGCGGTGGAACAGCTGCAGGCGGTGTGCGCGACCCCCGTGCCCGCTGAACAGCTCAAACTCCATGCCTGTGGGTGGATTGCCCAACGGCTGGAGCAGGAAAAGCTGCGCCGGGCACAGATGGGGTTCGATGACCTGCTGACCCGCATGGACCGGGCGCTGCATGGCCCCAATGGGGCCCGCCTGGCAGCCCGGCTGCGCAGTCAGTTCCCGGTGGCGATGATTGACGAATTCCAGGATACCGATCCGGTGCAGTACCGGATATTCGACCGGATATACGAGCTCAAGACTAACGACTGCGCAAGCGCTTTGTTGATGATCGGCGACCCCAAGCAGGCCATTTACCGGTTCCGGGGGGCGGACATTTTTACCTATCTGCAGGCCCGGGAAGCGACCGTTGGGCGTCACGCCACTTTGCCGAAAAACTACCGCTCCGCCAGTGCCATGGTCGACGCCAGCAATCAGGTCTTTGGCTACGCCGAAAAATTCGCCCACCGGGGTGCGTTTTTGTTCCGCGAGCCGGACGGGGCGGGGCATAATCCGGTGCCCTTCAGTCCGGTGGAAGCCAATGGTCGCGAGGAGACTCTGGAGATCGAGGGCCGCGAGGTTGCGGGGATCACCTTCTGGACGGACGCCACCGTGGCCACCAAAGAGCGGGTCCTGGCGGATACCGCTGCCGCCTGTGCCAGTGAAATTGTGCGTTTACTGACTCTCGGGCAGGCGGGGCAGGCGGGGTTTCGCGCAGCCACCGGCACGCTGACCCCGTTGCGGTCAGCGGATATTGCCATTCTGGTCAACAACGGCACCGAGGCCCGCCACGTTCGTGCCGAGCTGGACCTGCGTGGGGTGCGCAGTGTGTATTTGTCGGAGCGCTCGTCGGTGCTGAAAACCCCTCAGGCACGGGACCTGCTGTACTGGCTGGAAGCCTGCGCCGAACCGGAGCGGGACCGTCCGGTCCGGGCCGCTCTGGCCACCGCCACCCTGGGGCTGAGCTGGCAACGACTGGATCATCTCAACCGCAATGAGCTGGCGTGGGAAGAGGAAATCGAGTTTTTCCGCGCATTGCAGCGGGTCTGGCAGCGTCAGGGGGTGTTGACCATGATCCGGCGGTTACTCAACCGCTTTGAGGTCCCGGCGCGGCTGCTGCGGGATAACGACGGTGAACGGCGCCTGACGGACGTTCTGCACCTGGCGGAATTGTTGCAGCAGGAGAGCCAGCATACCGATGGGGAGCTGGCACTGATCCGCCGGTTCGAAGACATGCTGCTGGAGGCCCGGGCCGGCGCCGACGCCCAACAAATGCGCCTGGAGAGTGATTCGGATCTGGTTAAGGTAGTCACCGTGCACAAATCCAAAGGGTTGGAGTACCCGTTGGTGTTTTTGCCCTTTGCCACCAACTGCCGGCCGGTGACACGGAGAGACGCCCCGTTCGAATGGCACGACAGCGAGGGGGTGCCGCAGCTGTCCTTTGACCCCACTGACGACGCGCTGGTGGCCACGGATCAGGAACGGCTTGGCGAGGATATACGAAAATTGTACGTAGCGCTCACCCGGTCCCGATACGCCACCTGGGTGGGTGCCCCCCTGTTCAACGGCCAGGAATTGCGCAGCGCACTGGCCTATCTGGTGGGCGCGGATGAACACACCACACTTGCACAGGGTATTGCCGCACTGGGGGAGGGGAAGGCCGCGCTGGCAGTCCAGCCTTTCCCGGCTATCGGCGATGCCGTCTACATCCCGCCACCGGCACCACCCGTGGGCTATGCCCGGGTGCCGCAACGTCCGGCCCGGGATAACTGGTGGATCTCCAGTTATTCCGCCATCCCATACCGAACGGATGACCGCGGCCAACAAACGCTTCCAACCCGGCCGGAGATCCCGGAGCCGGAAACACCCGAAGCGGCCCGGCTGCGCGAGGAGAACGAACCGGCGCGACCGAACTGGCCCCAACCCATTGTGCACCCCGCCGAAGGCACCGCAGATCTGCACGGCTTTTACCGCGGCGCAGGTCCCGGTACCTTCCTGCACAACATTCTGGAGTGGTGCGCCAACCTCGGCTTCCCGGCCGTGGCCGACCATGGGGAGGCGTTGCAGGACACCCTGCGCCTGCGTTGTGAGGGACGGGGCTGGGCACCCTGGGCGGAGCCACTGACACACTGGACCCACGGCTACCTGCACACCCAGTTTGCCTTGCCGGGGCCAACGGCCGAGCCCCTGGCCAAAGCGAGTCTGGCGGAGCTGCCACAGGCCATTCCGGAACTGGAATTCTGGCTGTCCAGCGCAACGGTGGATGTGACCGCGCTGGATACCGTAGTGCGCCGGTATACCCTGACGGCCTTTGATGACAGCGTTCGCGCCCGGCGTCCGATTGCGGATGCTTTACAGCTCAATGGCATGCTCAAGGGGTTTATCGATTTGGTGTTTGAATACGGCGGGCGCTATTACGTGGCCGATTACAAGTCCAATTACCTGGGGCCGGACGACAGTGCCTACACCCGCAACGCGATGGCGGCTGCGGTGGCCGATAAACGTTATGATCTGCAGTACGCACTCTATTTACTGGCCCTGCACCGGCTGCTGCAATCCCGGTTACCGGATTATGATTACGACCGTCACATTGGCGGTGCACTGTGCCTGTTCCTGCGCGGCAGCAGCGCCGAAACCGCCGGTGCACACGTGGACCGTCCCGGGCGGGCGCTGATCGAAACCATGGATAAACTGTTCAAAACAGGACGCTACACCGCAAAGGGTGAGATGGCGCAGGAGTCGTTATTATGAGCCCAACCGAACCGGCGAGCATCCGGCGGGAGCAATCTGCCCTGCGCAGCACCGCCTCACTCCTGGCGTTGCTGGATGAATGGGTGGCCATGGGGTGGTTGCGTTCACTGGACGCGGCACTGGTGCGATTTCTGGACCAGCAGTCACGGGAGGCAGACGCACCGGCACCTCCGTTGTTGTTGCTGGCCATTGCGCTGGCGTCCCATCAGCTCGGCCGCGGTCATGTCTGCCTCGATCTGATGCTGATGGAAGCGTCGGGGTTTAACGACAGTCTGTCGCTGCCGCCGGAAGATGAAAGCGCGCCAGACCGGCGCCTGCTGCCCTCGGATGTGCTGGCGGAAGTGACCGGGGCGGATTGGGAGCATGCCCTGACCCATGATCTGCTGGTGGCCGATGGGACACTTCCCACCCCGGACTCTGCCAATACCCCGCTGGTGCGCAAGGGGTTGCGTCTGTATCTGCGTCGCTACTGGAATTACGAACAGCAGGTCTTTGCGCGGATGACCGCGAGGCTGAACGCATTGCCCGCCATGGTCGCCGCCGACAGTGCCCGGTCCAGGCAGCTGCAGCAGGTGCTGGCCCGGTTGTTTCCGTCTTTACCGGCAGACGCCGGCCCCGACTGGCAGCGGATCGCCTGTGCCAGTGCGGCCCGGCATCAGTTCAGCATCATCACCGGAGGGCCGGGGACCGGCAAAACCACCACGGTGATCAAACTGCTGGCGGCGCTGCAAAGTGTTACCCTGGACACTCACCAGGGGCGGCCGTTGCGCATCCGGCTGGCGGCGCCTACCGGCAAAGCCGCCGCCCGGTTGAACGAATCCATCACCGGCGCGGTCGCCGGTCTGAATCTGGAGGGGCTGGCGGATGCCGCCCGACTGCGGACGGCCATTCCGACGGAAGTAACCACCTTGCACCGATTGCTGGGCAGTATCCCGGGCTCACGGCAATTCCGGCACCACCGGGACAACCCGCTGGTGGTGGACGTGTTGGTGGTGGACGAGGCTTCCATGGTGGACCTGGAGATGATGGCGCGCATGCTGGATGCCCTGCCGGCACAATCCCGGCTGATTTTGCTGGGTGATAAAGACCAGCTTGCGTCCGTCGACGCCGGCGCTGTGTTGGGAGAATTGTGCCAGCGTGCGGCGCAGGGGCACTACACCCGGGGCACCGCAGACTGGTTGGAGGAGATCACCGGCTGCCGGCTGCCGGAGAAGTTTGTCGATGCTCGCGGTATGGCGCTGGATCAGGCCGTTACCATGCTGCGCACCAGTCACCGCTTCGGCGCAGACAGCGGTATCGGCAAGTTGTCGCAGACGGTCAATCAGGCGTCCGCGGCCACCGTGGCGCAGCAGGTTCGGGATGTTTTGTCGGCCGGATACGCTGATCTGGCGTATGTTGCCCTGCCGTATGCTGCTGCCACGGCCGTGATCAGCCAGCATTGCCTGTCTGGCGGCGCGGGCCGGTTTCCCAACGGCGGTGAAAACCGCGTCAGTGCCCAGGGTGCCATTGACGCGCCCTGCGGGTACCGCCATTACCTGACGACGATGAAGAACACCCGTCCGCTGCTCAGTGCACCCAAACGCGATTGGGATGCGTGGGGCGCGGCGGTGTTGAAGGCGTACAATCATTTTCAGCTGCTGACCGCATTACGGCGCGGCCCTTACGGGGTGGAAGGGCTGAACCAGACCGTCATCGAGGCTTTGTACCGGGCCCGGCTGATCCCCCAGACCACCGGCTGGTTTCCCGGCCGTCCGGTATTGGTCACTCGAAACGACTACAGTCTGGGGCTGATGAACGGCGATATTGGCATCGCACTGAAAATTCCGGCCTGGCAATGGGTCGACGGGCATCCGGTGGTGCGTGATGACAGCGAGGTTATCCGGGTGGCGTTTCCTGCGGGTGACGGTTCCGGAGGGGTGCGCTGGGTGTTGCCCAGCCGGCTGCACAGTGTGGAAACGGTCTACGCCATGACGGTGCATAAATCCCAGGGGTCTGAATTCATCCATACCTGCATGGTGTTGCCAGAACGCATCAACCCGGTGCTGACCCGGGAACTGGTCTACACCGGGATCACCCGCGCCAGATACTGGTTCAGCCTGCTGGTGGCGGACAACCGGGTGCTGGATCAGGCACTGGCCAGAACGGTGAACCGCACGTCGGGGCTGGGTGAGTTGATGTTCGGTGGGGCATCAGCGCAGTGAATCCACCCGCAGCCGGTTATACAGATCAGTCCACCGGCTGAGCCGGTCGGCCCCGCCGAGACGCTGATGGTTCTTGTTCGCCTGGCTGAGCCAGAGACCTTCGCCGTTAAAACTGTACACTGGCTCGAGATCCGGGCGCTGGGAGGCCGGTTTGATCTCATTGATCAGATTATCGAGGATCAGCGGGTCCGCATCGGGGGTGGGGTACCAGGCCAGCACCATATGGGCCTGATTGTATTCGAGCGCCTTGACGTAGGTGATGCGCATCTGGTCGTCCGGCACGCCCATGGACTTGAGGGTGAGGTATTTGGCAATGGAAAAGTCTTCACAATCGGCGCCGTTGGTGGCCAGCATCTCCACCGGTGTGGCCCAGTAGTCTTCCTGCCCCCAGTGTTTCAGGTCACTGATGAAGTGGACACGGTTAAAAAAGGAATTCACCAGTTTCAGCTGGCCTTCCACGGGCGCGTTTACGGCGGCGGTGTACAGGGATTGCCAGGCGATCAGCCGTTCCCGGGCCTCGCTGCCATACTCGGACTCTATCTGGGCAAGCAGGGTGTTGTTCAGTTCAAAGGCCGACAGCAGGGAGGTAACCAACAGCAAACAGAGCGGGATGGTACGAACTGGCAAGCGACGAACCCGCGGCTGTGTCATGGTGCAAGCCTCAGTTGCTGTTGTTTCGCAAACGTTGGCGCAGTTCATCGAGTCGTTGCCGGATTTCTTCCCGGCGTTGGTCGCTGCCCACAGGGGCGGCGGGGCGCTGCACGGCGGCCGGGCTTGCAGCTGGCGCCGGTTGCCGGACGGGTAAACCGGCCTCTCGTTGTTGCTGGGTTACCGACAGGGTCAGCCCACGGCGATTGTCATCGTCGGGGAAATACAGGTTTTCCAGTTTGCCGGATCGGTCAATGACCACCCGACTGGCATGCACGGCACGCAAGATGGCGTTACCCGGGAGTTCGTGGCCGACCAGATAGACTTCCGTATTGCCCCGGTCGTCTTCGATCAGCGCACTGCCTGGAAAGTCCCCTTCGGTGGCCAGCACCCCGCGCAACGACAGCCGCAGGTTGGTTGGCGGCAGGTTTTCGGTGTTGACGGCGGTTTCCGGGGGGGCGCTGGTGGCGGTGCCGAACAGGGGCACTTCCGCCCACCGGATGGCGGGAGGGGGGCTTACCGGCGGAACGACCCTGGCGGTGTGTCCGTTAACCCCGGGGGGCGTCAGGAGAGCGCCCTGCCACCACAGATAGCCCTGCCAGCCCAGGGTCGCGACCATGGCAACTGCTAGCAGGGCCGCCATCAGGGCGGGGATTCTGGCGTCGATAACCGGCATTATGATCCTTGAATTTCGTGCAAAAGCAGCATCTGGTCAAACATTTAGGGGGATTCCCCGGCTCGCAGTATAGTGTATAGAATTATCCGGTGGTTCTGTATCCTGTGGTAAGTTATGAGCGCGGATCGCATGACCTGAAACACAGGGTGCAGTCGATAACAAAAGTAATTGATTGAGCGAGAGTCCAGCTTGAATCCAGATACCGACATTCATGAGCGAACTGCGTCTGTAGAGCGATTGCCGTTCGCGTTTGCCAAGCGCAATGGGGTGATACTCACCCGGGATGACCACAACCAGCCGGTGGTGCTGGTGCGCCCGGGGGCCGGTCACGCCGCATTGGCCGAGGCCAACCGGATCAGTGGCGGGCGGGCCAGATTTACCACCATCGACCCCGAAGAATTCGACGCCGCGCTGAACACGGCGTATCAGAATGATTCGGCCGAAGCCATGCAAATGGTGGAAGGCATCGGTGACGATATGGATCTGGCGTCTCTGGCTGACTCGGTGCCGGAAACCGAGGACCTGCTGGAGCAGGAAGACGATGCCCCGATCATCCGTCTGATCAACGCCATACTCACGGAAGCGGTCAAAACCGGGGCCTCCGACGTGCACATTGAAACCTATGAGAAACGTCTGGTGGTGCGTTTCCGGGTGGATGGGGTGTTGCGCGAAGTGGTTCAGCCCAAGCGGGCGCTGGCGCCTTTATTGGTGTCCCGCATCAAGGTGATGGCAAGGCTGGATATTGCCGAGAAACGGGTCCCACAGGATGGCCGGATTGCCCTGCGGGTGGCCGGGCGTGAAGTGGATCTGCGGGTATCCACCATGCCTTCGGCCAACGGGGAACGGGTGGTATTGCGCCTGCTCGACAAACAGGCGGGAGCGATTCGGCTGGAGTCGCTGGGCATGTCTGCTGCGGATCTCGCCATTCTGCGTAAACTCATTCACCGTCCCTATGGCATTCTGCTGGTGACCGGGCCTACCGGTTCCGGTAAGTCCACCACCCTGTATGCGGCGCTGCAGGAGATCAACGACCGCAGCCGTAACATTCTCACCGTGGAAGACCCCATTGAGTACAACCTGCCGGGTATTGGTCAGACTCAGGTGAACACTAAAGTGGATATGACCTTTGCCCGGGGGCTGCGGGCCATCCTGCGTCAGGACCCGGATGTGGTGATGATTGGTGAAATCCGGGATCTGGAGACCGCCGAAATTTCGGTGCAGGCCAGTCTGACCGGTCACATGGTGCTGTCGACATTGCACACCAACACCGCCGTGGGTGCGATTACCCGGTTAATGGACATGGGCATTGAGCCTTTTCTGATTTCGTCCAGTCTGGTGGGCATCATTGCCCAGCGTCTGGTGCGGGTGTTGTGCACGGAATGCAAGGAGGCGTACACGCCCACCGCCGAACAATGCGACTTCATGCAGCAGGATCCGGACAACCCGCCCACCATATACCGCGCGGTCGGCTGCACCGGGTGCAATCAGCTGGGTTATCGTGGACGCATCGGTATTTATGAAATGGTGGAGGTGTCGGAAGAAATACGCGGGCAGATTCACCGGCGCGCGGGTGAGCTGGAGTTGGAGCATGAAGCCCGCAAATTCAGCCCCAGTATCCACACAGACGGTGTAGCTAAAATTCTCAGTGGCGTCACCTCGATAGAAGAAGTACTGCGTGTGACTTACCGGAGCCGATAACATCAATGCCAGCATTCGATTACAAAGCACTGGATCTTAAGGGTCGGCAAAAACGGGGGGTCATTGAAGCCGACAGCGCGCGGGCGGTGCGTCAGGCGTTGCGCGATCAGGGCCTGGCGCCCCTGTCGGTCGAGCAGGCGCGGGAACGTACCTCCCGCACCCGCCTGTTGAGCAGCCGTGGCAGTCTGGGTGCGGCGGATCTGGCGTTGATCACCCGCCAGTTGGCCACCCTGATCCAGGCCGGTATCCCCATAGAACAAGCCTTGTCGGCGGCCGCCCAACAAACGGACAAACCGCGCATCAAAAGCATGATGATTGCGGTGCGCTCCAAAGTGTTGGAGGGTTACACTCTGGCGGACAGTCTGGGAGACTTTCCCCGGGCCTTTCCTCGCCTGTACCGCTCAACGGTGGCGGCAGGAGAACACGCCGGACACCTGGATCTGGTACTCAACCGGCTGGCGGATTACACCGAAAACCGCCAGGAAGCGCGTCAGAAAATACAGCTGGCGGCCATATACCCCATTATTCTCAGTGTGGTAGCCATTGCCATCGTGATTTTCTTGCTGACCTACGTGGTGCCGGACATTATCGCCGTGTTTGTCAAACAGGGGCAGGAATTGCCCGCCCTGACGGCGGCCATGCTGGCAGTCTCCGACTTCCTGAGCAATTACGGGGTGTACCTGCTGGCAGTGTTGCTGCTGCTGCTGGTCGCTTGCCAGTACGCCTTGCGCCGGCCCGCCAACCGACTGTGGTTCCACCGGAAGTTGCTGAACATGCCACCGTTCTCGGGTATGGTGCGCGGGGTCAATACCGCCCGCTATGCCAGTACCTTGAGTATCCTGACCACCAGCGGTGTGCCTCTGGTAGAGGCGATGAAAATAGCCGGTGAGGTGCTGTCCAACGATTTCCTTCGGCAGGAGCTGCGGGGCGCGGCCCAGAAGGTGAGCGAAGGGGGCTCCTTACACCGTTCGCTTGATCAGACCGGCTACTTCCCGCCAATGATGCTGCACATGATCGCCAGTGGCGAGGCCAGCGGTGAGCTGGACAGTATGCTGGAGCGCACCGCACGCATGCAGGAAAACACCCTGCAAGCCAAAATAGCGGCGCTTGTGGGTCTGTTCGAACCGATGATGTTGCTGGTTATGGGGGTGGTGGTGCTCATTATTGTGCTGGCGATCATGCTGCCCATATTGAATATGAGTAACCTTGTCGGTTAACCGAATGATTTTATGCAATAAACGAGACACCTACGATGACTAATATCAAGCATAGCTATAAGTACGCCCACCGCGGTTTTACCCTGATTGAGATCATGGTGGTGATGGTTATTCTCGGCTTACTGGTAGCAATCGTTGCACCGAATATTATGGGGCGCAGCGACCAGGCCAAAGTAACCGTAAGCAAAACCCAGATGCGCAACATCGCCAACGCCCTGGATCTGTACCGGCTGGATAACAGTCACTACCCGTCAACCCAGCAGGGCCTGGAAGCCCTGGTCAGACGTCCCAGTGGCAACCCGGAACCCAAAAACTGGAATCCGGATGGCTACCTCAAAAGCGTCCCCGAGGATGCCTGGGGGAACCCCTACCAGTACATCAGCCCCGGGGTGGAAGGCCCTTATGACTTGTACTCTTACGGCTCCGATGGCCGTGAAGGTGGCGAGGGTGATGCGGCGGATATCAGTATCTGGCAGATTCAAAACTGACCCCGATGAGCGCGTCTCCACGGACCCATGGGGGCTTTACCCTGATCGAAATTTTGGTCGTGCTGGTGGTGGTCGGCTTACTGGCGGCCTTGGCGGTCGCTAATCTGGGGGGCAGTGCCCAGAACCGGGAATGGGAGAACGAGGTCCGGGAGATTTACCTGCTTATGCAGACTGCGGCGGAACAGGCCATTCTGAATAACGAGGAGCTGGGTTGGCTGCTCGAAGGCAACAGTTATCGTTTTGTGCGGTTCGATGACCAGGCCACGCGCTGGGAAAAAGCGCAGGAGCGGTTGTTCCGGCCCCGCAGCCTGCCTGAGTGGCTGGTATTGACCCCGCAGGTGGAAAGCGGCCTGCCAAGGCTGACCACCCGCGAATCCACCCTGCGCCCCGATGTGGTGTTTTTTTCCAGTGGTGAAACCACCCCCTTTGAGTTGCAGGCCACGGTGGGTCGGGACACCAGCCGGGTACATCGCATTGTCGCTGACGGGATCGGCGGACTGGAATGGCTCAAACCGGGTGATGACGAGGCCGACCGGTGAATTGCAAGTACGTACTGGCTCCAGGCAAGGGATTCACGCTGATTGAAGTGCTGGTGGCCTTGCTGGTGTTCAGCCTTATCGCTTCGGCCGCATCGCAAGTGGGTAGCCAATACATCAACAGTTACCAGACCGTCCGTGACAAAACCCTGGCCGCCTGGATTGCAGAAAACCGGATGAACGAGCTGCGCCTTGCCGAGACATTTCCCACCCTGTCCGAAACTTCCCGGGATCTGGATTACGGCACCGACCGCTGGCTGATTGCCACCGCAGTGAAGGGCACGCCCGAACCGAGCATTCGACGCATCGACATCACCGTGTCCCGCTACGCGGATCTGGCGGGTGAACCAAGACCGGTGCATACCTTGTCGGGATTCATCGGAGCGCCGCCATGACCCGGCAGTCCGGATTCACCTTGATGGAAGTACTGATCGCTGTGACCATCACCGCCGTTATCGGCCTGGGAGTGTGGCAGGTGATGTCCAGCGTCGTCCTGTCCCGGGACCGGGTCGACGAAGTGGCCGGAGAGTTCAACCGGTTACAGCAAACCTGGCTGATGATTGAGCGGGATATCGGTCAGGTGGTGAATCGTTCGGTGCGCAACATGTACGGTGACAGCGAGCCGGCGCTCACCAGTGTGCACGGGGATTTTTCGTTGTTGCTCACCCGTCAGGGCTGGCGCAATCCTTTGGGTGAGAAACGTTCGGAACTGCAGCGCGCGGGCTATGAGTTCACCGGCGACGAATTGCGTCGGCGCTACTGGCTGATGCTTGATCAGGGGCAGGATGACACGAGCCGCGACCAGCTGCTGCTGGGCAATGTCACGGGCTTCGACATCCGCTTTTTGAATGAAGGTCGCAGGTGGGTCTCGCAATGGCCAACGGAAGAGGCCATGAACAACGTCGGTCTGCCAGGAAGCCGCTCAGCGACGCTCAGCCTGCCCATGCCCCTGGCGGTGGAAATCACACTCACCCATGAGCGTTTCGGTGTCCTGACACGGCTGTTTACCTTGCCGAATTTCAGCAAGCGGGCCGCTCAGCGGGTTATCAGCGCTGGCAATGTGGCTCCGGTTCAGGCTCCGCCGCCGGACGAAGCCGATGCTGCCTCAGAACCTGACGGAGCGGCACAGTGATCAGGGTGGCGCGTACCGTGCACCGGCAGCAAGGGGTGGCACTGATCATGGTGCTCCTGGCAATGGCGCTGGTCGTTATGCTGGTCAGTGGCATGACCCAGCAGCAGTCGGTCCGGGTATTTCGCACGGGACATTATCTTGCGCAGCAGCAAGCACTGAGTATCGCCCTCGGCAGCGAAGCCTTTGCCCAACAGGTGTTGATCAAGGATCTGGAACAGGACAAGGAAGACGGAACGCTGGTTGATAGCCCCGATGAATTCTGGAACCAGTACGCTGCAGTGCTGCCGGTTGATGACCGGGGAGTTGTTGAAGTGCAGATTGACGATCTGGGGGGGCGCATTAATCTGAATAATCTGGTCAACGCGACAACTGAAGCGCAACAGCTGACCCGCAAACGGGTCGCGCGCTTGTTGGAGCTTCTGGACATCAGCAGTGTGCACGTCGAAGCCCTGATCGACTGGGTAGATGCGGATGATCAGACCATAAACGCCTACGGTGCTGAAGACGGCGTCTATCTGCAACAGGATCCCCCTTACCGCGCGGCCAATCAACCGTTCGTTAATGTGAGTGAATTACGGTTGATTGATGGTATGACGGAAGACGCTTACCAACGGCTGTTGCCCCACGTTACCGTTGTGCCCGTGTCGGGGCTCGGGATCAATGTTAATATGGCCAGTGGGCCGGTGTTGCAGGCGCTGGATGAACGGCTGACGGCGCAGCAGGCAGCGGCTATTCTGGCTAAGAGGAAAGAGGGGCGATTTGAGAGCCTGGTGGATTTTCTGGCGTTGCCCGAGTTTGCCGGACTGGGGATGACGGCCGCGGGCTTATCCCTGCAAACTTATTTTTTCGAGGTTGTTTCACAAATAACCTATGACGATCGTACCACGAGTCTGGTGAGCCTGATGTTTCGGAACCCCGAAGAAAACGAGGTGTTGACCGTTCAGCGGGACTCTGGCCAAAAGAACCGTATTACCAAACAACCGTTCGCCGTTCCCGAAGGCTAATCCAAGGACATTCATCCCTATGTCATACCACCTTTACGTTCGGCCAGAATCCTTGCCCACGGTCGATCCGGCTGCCAGCTACCCGGTGCCGCGGTTTGACTGGGTGCTGCTGGATGCCAGTGGTGCAGTGATTGCGCGTGGCGAAGGGGAGGGTCAAAGCAGCATCGAGCAGACTCTGGCGCAGAATGCGCTTACCAACGTGCGCCTGATCGGTTTGATTCCTGCCGACGAGGCGGTTTTATGTGTGGCGCAATTGCCCGCGAGGCAAACCCGCTATATCCGTCAGGCGCTGCCGTTTGCCGTTGAGGAGCAATTGGCTCAGGATATCGAAACCGTCCATCTGGCGCTGGGAAAACGCATTGGCGATAGCGGTTATCGGGTTGCCGCGATCGATCACCAGAAAATGGCCCATTGGTTCGAGCTGTTCTCGGGCTGGTCCCAGCTGCAGCTGGAAGCGCTGTATCCGGATGCAAGCCTGCTGCCGATAGAACAGCAGGAGTGGAGCATTTGCCTCGATGGCCCGGTCGCTCTGGTTGCCAACCGCAGCGGAGAGTGGCTGCGGTTACAGGTGGGCAATCTGCCGTTGATTGCCGATAACCTTGCGACCGGGGTCACAGAAGAGATCGCCACCGAGCGGGTGACCCTGGTTGGTTCGTCGGAAGACCTGAGCCGGCACTCTGCCACCATCACCGCGCTGGCGGCGTCTGGAACTCTAGAACTGCAGCAGAAAACACTGGAAGTGACGGCATTAGAGTTGTTGGCAATCGCCCACCATCAACGACTCTGCGACCCGGTGAATTTGTGTGAAGGGCCTTACAGCGTGGTCGATCGCAGCCGATCGCCCCTCCAGCCCTGGAAACCAGCCATCGCAATCGCATGCCTCTGGTTCCTGGTCCAACTGGGTATTGAAGCGGGTATGGGGGTCTACCAGCAGCAACAGGCGCAACAATTTGAGCAGCAGGCAATGGCCCTGTACCAGCAGTCGTTCCCGGACGACCGGCGCACCCACAGCGGCAACGTCAGGCGCGTTGTGGAGGGGCAGCTCCGGCAGCTGGGTACCAGTGGACAGGAGGCCGACTTCCTGACCCTGCTGAAATACGTTGGCCAGCAATACACCCGGTTGCCGGGTAAGAATGCCGTCACTTTCAACTCGCTTAACTACAGTCAGGCGAGGGGCGAGCTGGTGGTGGATCTACGCGCAGACAGTTTTGACAAGCTCAATGCGTTGCGCGGCGCACTGGTGAACACTGGACTGGAGGCGGATATCGGCTCAGTCGTGAATGAATCAAGCGGTGCCCGTGGCCGTCTGACCATATCCGGAGGTTAAAGTTTTGGTTAACAAACTAAAGAGGTCCAGATTGCTGCAGCAACTGACCGCCCGGTTTGATCAGCTGCCCAGACGTGACCAGCAGGCGCTGACGATATTAATGGTAGCCCTGGTGTGCGCCGCGGTTTATTTTCTGATCTGGCGACCGGTGGCGGACTTTAATGACCGCGCCGAAGCAGACCGGATCCGCGCCGCGGAACTGCACAGCTGGATGCAGACCAATCAGCCCGCCCTGCAAAGGCTGGCTCAGATGCACACCGGGGCCACCGCCGCATCGCATATTGCTGATAGCCGCGGGTTGATGTCAACGGTTACCCGCAGCGCCAGAGAGTCGGGTCTTGCGCTGAGCAGGTTCGAACCCAGTGGCGACAAAGCCATGCGGGTGTGGCTTGAAAATGTCAGTTTCAAACAGGTTGCGGCCTGGCTGGAATTGCTGGGAAAGGAGTATGGTGTAGTGGTGGGACAGGCTGCTTTTGACCGCCGGGAGACGCCCGGTATGGTCTCGGTGCGGCTGACCTTGAACATCTGATTGCATGACCGGGGTATCACAATGAGGGGTGATGACATGGCACACGGATCGATCGTTCGTCTGGATGAAACTGCACTCAATGAAGCAAAGTCGGTCCTGTATCAGGCGTATCGGCACGAACCCACCTTCCAGTATTTGTTCAACCACCGGCAAGCGGGCTATGAGCAGCGCGTCCGCGCGACTATTCGGGAGTTGATCACTCTGTACCTTGAGCTGGGGCAGGATGCCATCGGCATCCTGTCAGGCGAAACCCTGGTGGCCGTCGCGTTTATAGGCAATCCTGATTTGCGTCTGGATCTGCCCAACCGGTTCAGTTGGCGTCTGCGGATGATGCTGACCGCCGGCTTTGCCTCGACCCAACGCTATATCGAATACCATGAGGCCATTCGCAAGTTATTGCCCAGCGAGCAGACCCACCACTTGCCCCTGATGGGGGTGCACCCCAAATACCAGAACCGGGGGTTTGGCCGGCAACTGCTGTCGGAAGTCGGCCAGTTATGTGCCGCCAGTCACCAGGGTAGCGGTCTGGTTCTGGACACTGGCAATAGTCACTATCTGCAATTTTACCAATCCGAAGGTTTTCGTAGTCTGGGACAGGTTAAGCTGGGCGATTTTGAAGATTATGTACTGTTTCGCGAAACAGCACCGACAGACGCTGTTTCAGAAGTGAGTTGATGAAGCAATTGATAAGGAGACTTTGTGTCTGAAAGCCAGGATTTTGATCTGATCGTAATTGGAGCCGGTTCCGGCGGGGTCCGTTTGTCGCGTATGGCGGCGCAGGCGGGTGCCCGGGTTGCAGTCGTTGAGTCCCGCTATCTGGGCGGCACTTGTGTCAACGTTGGCTGTGTACCCAAGAAGCTGTTCGTGTACGGAGCCAGTGTCATCGACGAGTTGGAAGGCGCTGCCGGCTATGGCTGGAATCTGCCTTCAGAGCAGGTAAAGTTTGACTGGCCGACACTGGTTGCAAACAAGAACACCGAGATTGAACGCCTCAATGGCATTTACGGGAACCTCCTGGGCAATGCCGGCGTCACCATCATTGAAGGCACCGCGTCCCTGGCAGACGCCAATACGGTCGAGGTCGCCGGTAAACAATACCGCGCCAAACACATCACCATTGCCACCGGCAGCTGGCCGGTTATACCGGAAATACCCGGCAGCGAACACATCGTGACCTCCAATGAAATGTTTTTTTGCCGCAATTGCCCAAACAGGCGGTCATCTGGGGAGGCGGTTACATCGCAGTCGAGTTCGCGGGCATTCTTGCCGGCCTGGGTGTGGAAACCACGCTGGTCTATCGGGGCGATCTGTTCCTGCGCGGGTTCGATGACGATGTGCGGGTGTTCACGGCGGCCGAAATGCGCAAGAAGGGCGTCGATCTCAAGTTTGGTGTGACCCTGACTTCTGTCCGGACTGACGGCGACCAGTATCAACTGGAACTGTCTGACGGCACCACCATGCAGACCGGTCTGGTTATGGGTGCCACCGGGCGCCGGGCGCTGGTGGATGGACTGGGACTGGAAGAGCTCGGGGTGGAGTTCACCGACTCCGGGCACATCAAGGTGGATGAATATTTTCAGACCTCGGTGCCATCTATCCGGGCGTTGGGCGACGTCATTGGCACGCCCCAACTGACTCCGGTGGCCCTTGCCCAGGCGATGGTACTGACTCGCCGGTTGTTTGGTGATGGCCAGGGTGAAATGGATTACCGTCATATTCCCACCGCTGTGTTCTGCCAGCCTAATATCGGTACCGTAGGCCTGACCGAAGCAGAAGCAATCGCCGCGGGGCACTCCGTGAGCATCTTCATGTCTGAATTCAGGCCCATGAAGCA
Organism: Marinobacter sp. X15-166B; assembly: GCF_001752365.1. Classification (GTDB taxonomy): domain Bacteria; phylum Pseudomonadota; class Gammaproteobacteria; order Pseudomonadales; family Oleiphilaceae; genus Marinobacter. The sequence goes on from NZ_MEIY01000001.1 coordinate 3,106,663, forward strand.
TACGTTGAGTGGCAGCGAAGAGCGCTGCATGATGAAGCTGGTGGTTGATAAGGACAGCGATGTGGTGCTCGGTGCCCACATGGTGGGTACTGACGCGGGTGAAATCACCCAGGGACTTGGAGTTGCCATGAAGGCAGGAGCCACCAAGGCGCAGTTTGACAGCACCCTGGGGATTCACCCGACAGCCGCTGAAGAGTTTGTTACCATGCGCCAGCCGGTGCGTTAACGACTCCAGAGCCGCATGCCGCCTGCGGGGGCGCTGGCCTGGATACGGCGTCATTACCGGTCACCGGTCAGTGTTGCCCCGCGTGTTGCGCCGCCTGAACAGCCATTTATTAATTGGAGAACCGCAGCTGATGAACTGCTGGGATGTGTTGGGCATCGAGCCCACCCGAAATCGTGCCTCGATTGACGAAGCCTACCAACAACAGGCTAAATTTGTATCCAGCGATGACAGCGCACGCTTGGACGAAGCCTACCGTGACGCCTTGGTGGAAGCGGGTTATGAAGCGCCCACACCGGCACCCCGCCAGGATGAACAGCATCAGCAGCCCGCCCCCCAACAGGCGCCGGAGCGGCAGACGGCCCCGGTTGCCCTGTCGACTCGGGAGCAACAGGTGGTGCGGGAAGTGGTCATCCAGATTGAAGCGCTGTTGAACGATGATGGCCGTCGCAATGATCCGGACATATGGGGCGCCATTCTCACCGAACCACCGGCGGAGGATGCCCCGATCAAGGGGGCCATTGCCGACAGTCTGGAGCCGCGAGTGCGCCCCATGGCGCGCAATGGGCAGCTGGCCGCGCCGGTGGCCCATGCACTGGGCAACTGGTTCGGCTGGCCTGAGCTGGCCGGTGCGTCAGCGACGCCCACGGTTCCGGACATACAACCCGGGGGGGCGCAGAGTGAATCACCAACTGACCAGGAGCTCGACAAGCCCCAGCTGATTAATTTCTGGCCCGCGGTAATCGGCTGGATAGCGGCGCTCGTCATCCTTACCATGCTGTTTGGTGGTATGGGCGGTGGGGGCTAGGTTTCACTGCAATGGAGACCGCCACATGAATATATTGATGGTATTAACCTCTCACGATCAATTGGGTGAGACAGGTAACAACACCGGGTTTTGGCTCGAAGAGTTTGCCGCCCCGTATTACGTGTTCAAAGACGCAGGCATGAAGGTAACCCTGGCTTCACCCATGGGTGGACAGCCGCCTGTTGACCCGAACAGCCAGACCGATGACGCCCGGACGGCGGCCACCGAGCGCTTTAATCAGGACCCGGTTGCGCAAAAAGCCTTGTCCGTCACCCGCGTGCTAAGCACGGTCAATGCCACCGATTACTGCGCTATTTTCTATCCGGGGGGACACGGGCCTTTGTGGGATCTGGCGGAGGACAAAACATCCATCGCCCTGATCGAAGCGTTTTACAAGGCGCAGAAACCCGTGGGCGCCGTCTGCCATGCCCCGGGAGTATTCCGTCACACCAAAATCGACGGTAAGGCTTTGGTGGCAGGCAAGGCCGTGACCGGCTTCAGCAACTCGGAAGAGGCCGCAGTCGAATTGACCGAAGTGGTTCCATTTTTGGTCGAGGACATGCTCAAAGAAAGGGGCGGGAAGTATTCCTGTGGGGATGACTGGGCCAGTTACGTGGTCACCGATGGTCACCTGGTAACCGGGCAAAACCCTGCCTCCTCGGAAGACGCCGCCAAGGCGTTATTGGCATTGCTGAATTGAACCGGACAGTCTGATCGGCGGGATCTGGAAAAAAATTGGCTTGGCAAGGACTGCACCGCGGGGCGGTGCAGTCATCCACTTCTTACTGACCAGTCGCTTTTGCCACGTAATGAGCAACCGCTTTCATTTGTTCTTCACTCAAGCTTGCTGAGTAATCGGGCATGATACCCACACCGCCGTTCAGTGCATTGAACACCTGATCTTCCGACGGCTTCAGCTCGTCCAGATCAGGACCAACGGCACCGGCCGAGCCGGCGTCGTTCAGCGTGTGGCAGATCGTGCACGAAGGCATGGCCTGCTCGGAAAACAGCTTTTTGCCGGTATCGTACAGATCATCTGCACTGGCAAACGTTGTACCCATGGACAAAACGGCAGCGACTACAAAAACTCTCATATACCAGAATCCTTACGCAACGGTTACAGTAACACCGTGGTCTTTCCAGCTGGTGTTGCCGTAACCACGTTCATTTTCAATCCGCTCGGCGGGTTGTACATTGCCTTTGCTGTCCGTTGCGCGGCTGACGATACGGTGCTCTCCGGCTGGCAGATCGGCTGCCAGGACGAAAGGCCTCCATGCGTAGGGTCCCAGGTCTGGGCCAAGGAAGCGGGCGTCTTTCCAGGTTTTGCCGTCATCCGTGGACACTTCCACTTTGGCCACATCGTTCACGCCGCCAAAGGCAACGCCATAAATCAGGTTACGACCCTTGTGGGTTGTTTCGAGCGGGGCCGTTACCCAGGATTTAACCGGCATTTCCCACATGGAAGGCTGGTCGGGCGCGCCTTTAACACCCACATCCCGGACACGGTACCCGGAAGCCTGAATTTTTGCTTCAGTCTGCTTCTCGGTAAAGGCAATAGTCTTGACGTATTTTACGTTGTTTACGCCGTAGTACCCGGGAATCACGAGGCGCACCGGGCCACCATGACTCAGGGGCAGGGGTTCGTCGTTCATTTCCCACGCCAGCAGTGCCTGCTCGAGAGCGGCCAGCGGTACAGAACGCTCAACAACCAACGATTTAGGGTCCAGACCCGCCGGCAGCTCTTCGCCACCTGTGCCGGTGATGTACTTGGCTTCTGCATTGGCGCCGCCCAGAGAGTCCAGTACGTTCTTCAGCGGAACACCCGTCCAGACAACGCATCCTGCAGCACCGGTTTTCCACTGGGTACCACCCGGGCCGTGGGGGAAAAACGCACGACCATTACCTGAACACTGCAAGACAGCGGCTACGGACTCGACCCCCATGGTCTTCAACTCTGCGAGAGTGAAAGATTTCGGGTTTTTCACACCCTCAAAAGAAACCTCCCAGGCATCGGCGTTGGTGACAATGTCTTCACTGGGCGCTGGCAGATTGTTACGCACGTACAAACGTGAGCTGGGCGTTACTACACCACTGCCAATCGCGCCCCTTTCGGTCTCCATGGTGTTAGCGCTGTGGACGATCAGCGCGGTCTGTTCTTTCCATTTGGCGTAATCGGGCAAGGTTCTGGCTTGTGCGGCCTTGGCCAGCGGCACCATACCCAACAGACTGACTGACGCTAATGCCCCGGCACTACCAACGAGCAAACGGCGACGACTGAAGTTCTGCGGCTCTGACGCGTTGGAGTTTTCTATATTGTTCTTAACAGGCTTAACCATAAATCCTACCCTCTGTTTTTTTCTTCGGCTGCATCACACGGCAGATTGGCTATTTGCTTGATATTATACATTAAAAGCGGAGCAGGGCAGAGCCCCAGGTGAAACCACCGCCAAAGGCCTCCAGTAAAACCACTTGATTTCGTTGAATGCGCCCATCACGGACCGCGACGTCAAGCGCGAGGGGAATAGAGGCCGCAGAGGTGTTACCGTGCTTGTTGACGGTGACGACTACCTGCTCCATGGACATGCTCAATTTTCTGGCGGTCGCTGCAATGATGCGCAGGTTGGCCTGATGAGGCACCAGCCAGTCCACCTCAGATTTGTCCATCTGGTTGGCCTCCAGGGTTTCGTCCACAATCTTGCCAAGGGTGTTAACGGCCATCTTGAACACTTCATTGCCCTTCATTTCGACAAAGGCGTTGCCGGCCTTGACCAGGTCGTAGCGATCCGCAATGCCGCCTGGTACATGCAGGAGCTCTTCATAACGACCATCCGCGTGCAGGTGAGTGGACAATATCCCGGTTTCTTCATCCGCTTCCAGAATGACCGCTCCGGCGCCATCGCCAAACAATACACAAGTGGTGCGGTCGTCCCAGTCCAGTATCCGTGAGAACACCTCGGCGCCGACGACCAGAGCTTTTTTGCTGGTGCCGGTTTTGACGAATTTTTCAGCGGTCGCCAAGGCATAAACAAACCCACTGCACACCGCCTGAATGTCAAAAGCGGGGGAGCCCTGTATGCCCAGTCGAGCTTGCAGAATGCAGGCAGAGCTGGGGAAAATCTTGTTGGGCGTTGAGGTGGCAAATACAATCAGATCAATGTCTTCCGCCCGGATTCCGGCCGCCTCAATAGCACGGCGGGACGCTTCCTCCGCCAGATCAACGGTGGTTTCCCCTTCAATCGCAATATGCCGTTGCTCAATGCCGGTACGCTCACGAATCCATTGGTCGGTGGTATCCACCATCTTTTCCAGGTCGTGATTAGTCACAATATTTTCAGGCAGGTAAGAGCCGGTGCCAGTAATTCGAGCGTAAGTCATGGGTAATTCGCCTCGGGCGCAGCTAAGTATATTAATGACAATAGTATCCTATCCTATATCGAATAGGGGCTCAGAGTTATTAGCTGTTTGTCGGGCGTTGGAAAAACCCGCCAAGGGCGACCATTCGGTAAGGAGGCGAACTCGCCGCTCGGATTTCACTATCGAAGGCGGCCAGTGAGTGCCAGCGTCGGATGCTGGTGCTGGCTATTCCAGCCCGGATTCAACACCAACAATATACCAACATGCAAATAGGGGTTGCGCGCCCAATCTTATAATATACCAACATACGTGATTGTTTTTTATATCTCGGGCGCCAGCCTGCAACAATCGGTTTGACGTGAACCACCGGAATATACGCTTCTTGCTACGAGGGCAGGAGGGCGCCGGAATCCGGAATTACGGACAAATAATTTATGTCGTCGGAGACATCCGGCTCGTCTATGCAATTGGTTGGTTCGCGAGGGCCGTCAGTTCAACCTGGTGGACCACCAGTGCTTCCTGGGTAATGGCCAGTTTCTCCTGCTGGACGTGACCAAGTATGCTCGTCAGTTCAGGGCTTTTGGCAAGACGGAGAGCTCGAAGGAGCTGTTTGTGTTGCTCGTAAAAACTGACCCGCTTGTTGATCGTGGTACTTTCCGAGAGGTTTTGCCAGGTTTTCGGAAGGATGATGGAACCGCGACCGAAGGTAAGTGCCATCTCAATGCCAGCCGGATCAAAATCGAAAAACAACGCTAATCTATCCGCCGGTTGCGCCCGTGCAAGGGCATTCGCTAATTTAGCGTCATCACCGTGCCCTCTGTAAACTAACACGGCGTCGTTCCAGGGATAGGGCAATGTGATGCGGTGGGGCTGAGTCATCAGACTACCGTTTTCGATCACCACCAGGTTACGGTCAGCTAGTTCGTCTGTTCTGATAACATCCTGAGTTACCCCTAGAAAAGCAAAGGGCGGCAGCTTGAAGTCGCCAGAAGCAAGCGGCAAGGTGGCGTTCCCGGTTGTGGCAAGCAGCAAACTTTGTCCGAAGACTGATCCGCGGGCCAATTTTTCATCGGCCGTTAACTCAACCTGCGATAAGCGATCGGCTTGCTGCCCATCAACGTACGGATCCAGACCCAGGGTGCGCACGCAGTGCTGGCGTAAACGTTCGATGTCATCCTCGGTAAATTCGTAATTATGTCCTCGCCGCGCACCAATGCCTGTGACATCAACAATTTCCGTCCAGATGGCCCCACGTTTTACATGTTTTGCTTCTCTAACGATCAGGGCGCGGATGGCGTTGTAATGTTTTCTATTCATGGGAACGCTGACGCAGAATAATGTCGTGGATCTGGTCATTGCCCTCGTAAAGCTCGCTGCGGACGCCGACAAATTCAACGTCGAGCTTGTTTCGGCTGGTTGCAGACAGAGAATCCACACCGGCCGCTATAGAGTGCAGCCAGATGACCGGATCGAGATCGGGTAGGTGCGCACGCTTGATCTTGCGGGCGCTGATTACCAGGCCGGTCATTTCGCCGGTGGTCAGGGTTTCGAGCAGTTCGTCCACCGCCAGGTCCATGGGGTCACTGACCTCTTCGATGCTTTCACTGTCCAGATCCTGAGTGATCTCAACTGCTTCAAACCCGATATCGGTGTCCGGTGAGCGGGGCCGGTCACGACGGATACTCGCTGCGATTTCTGCGGCGATTTCGTCCTGACGAAAATCGGTCAGGTCGTTGTACGCCACTAAGGCCATGGGCCGACTTTGATTCAGGGCGTCCGGACATCGATCCAGGGTCAGATCGTCGATGGACGGCAGGTAACCCGGGTTGTTGGCAAAGTGAGCGTGCAGTGCGCCCAGCATGCGGTTCAGCCGCTGATCCTCCCGCAGGCGAACCAGCATCTTGCGCAGTTGATTCAATGCGAAGGCGAGGGTTGTCTGGGATTTTTCCAACTCTGCCTGCAAATGCTTCAGCAACAGACGCTTCAGGAAAGTGTTCTGGCCCGCATATTCCACCAGGTCTTCAATCCTGAAGGTGTCGAACAGTTGGTTGAGGTTGCCGGCCTGCTGAATGACTTTTTCGTTTTCCCGAATGCGCAGCGCAGGGTCAGTTACATAGGAGAACCCGCTGTTGATGTACGCAAAAAAACCACTGGTGGCGGTCGCCATGTCGTCCATTATTTCGTGCATCAATTCACGAATTTCCTGCTCCAGACGGTCGCGATCCCGGTAAGCTCCGGTGCGCAGGGTTTCCTGGTAATCCTCAAAACGATCCTGCAGCTGCTTCCACAGCTCGGCGATGTGTTCGTTGGCCATTTGCCGGCGATACGACTGAGTCACCTGGTCCAGCAACCGGATCACCGGGTTTTTGAGCTGAAACCCTTCGGTCTCATCCAGGCGCCACAGCAAGCGATGCCTGTTGAGGGATCTGATCACCGTACTGTTGGCGTCGCTATCGTCCAGGCAATTGCCGTTGCCGAGGTAAGCATCGATGATCGGGTCAGCGTAATTGGCCAATGCTTTAAGGGCCGCTCGGGCATCGTCTTTCTGGGCCATCAGTGCATACTCATCTGAACGTCTTCGGATTCGGTTTCCAGCTGTTCATGTTGTTGGATAAAGCCCATCACGTCGTAGAGCCAACTCCACTTGCCGGTGGCCTTATAGACGGTACCGGTGCCACTCTGGCGCTCCAGATAACCGTGCTCCACCAGCCGTGTCATGATGTGACCCAACTGGCCCTTCGCGGTGGAGTTCTGGCTTTTGAACAGGCCCCGTTCGGTGATTGTGGCCAGGTTCTGTGCCAGATCCGGCGCCTGTTCTATTTTTTTCAGCAGGTCGGCCTCCGACAGATAATCGCCGGGAATCAACGGGCGATCGTGGGTGCCGGCATTGCGGCTCAGCCGCAGCCAGCCCACCAGCGCTTCCAGGTGGTTGGCGACTTCGCTGAACTGGTGACGCACCGAGTCGCGGGCCCCCGGTGTGTCCAGATCAATGTACGCACACAACCAGGCGTCCTGGCTTCCGGTCATCCGTGCCCGGCGGTTCAGACGACTCAGAAACTCATTCACCTTGTCCACGTTACCCGGGATCATGAGGTAGTTGTACAGCGATTCGTAACGGATCGAGCACAAGATTTCACCTTCAAGAAGGGCGGTAACCACTTGTTCAAACAGTGTGTTTCCAGGTGCGGAGTTAGCCGGCATGGGTGGGTGCCTCCTCTTGGGTCTGGCTCATCAAATATTCACGGATACCGCTGGTTGCGGGTGTCGGTGTGGCCACAAATTCCTGAATACGGCCCTTGTGGATCCGGAATTTGTTCTCAAAGAATTTTCGCAGGCCGCTGTCAAGGGTCGGGCAGGCGGATATCATGGTGAGGTTATGCTGCTCCAGCATATCCGCAAGCCGGGCGATATTGTTCTCGCTGAGGGTCCCCAGTTCGTCTACCGGCCAGGTAATGCGTACAGACTGGTCCGGGCACAGGTAGCGGGTCATGGACATGAAGATCGCCATAATAGCCAGATAGGTCAGGCCGGTGGAGCTGGCCGAGGCGAAGTCGTTATCGGTGCGAATGATGACATCCCGGTCGTTCTCCCGCATCTCTATGGTCATATCGATCAGCGATGCGATGCTGGTACCGGCGTGGGCTGCCCGCAGGCCATCGTCGACCGCCCTGAACAGACGCAGCAGGTCCAGCGGGGGCAGTTCGTTGCGGTTCAGCAGTTTCCAGTCTTCCCACTCTTTTACAAACGCCTTGAGGGGCTCCCAGGCCTCATCGTCGTGGATTCTCGGGGTCAGTCTGATACGGATGTCCGACAAGGACTCGATGCGTTGATCTAGATTGATCTGGCGGCCCAGTTTGCGGGACACGGCCTCAACTTCTGCCACTACGACGCGCAGACTGCCGTAATAGTTTTCAAACCGGCTGGCCTCACTGATAAAGTTACCCACCAGGGTTTGCCGCAACATGGGAATCTCCACATCCAACAAGCCGCGAATGTCCGAAACCTGCTCGAGGTCAAAAGCTTCGGTACCTTCGATGCTGGCGTCATAACCCCGCATGATTTGTCGCTCACGGGTGCGCTTCTTCCAGGCCATGGCTATCTGGGAACTGTCGTAGCGATTGATGATGGCCTTGGCGTCGCGGAACATTTTCAGCACCTGTCCACGTAACTTGTGCTGCGCCGCCAGGCGTTCCTGAAGGTCGTTGGTCAGCATCTCCAGATCCCCCGGAGCTGCACCGTCTGACTCGCCTAAATCTATTTTTTCCAATAAGTTACGAGCCAAACCTAAGCCGCTGTCCAGGTCGCGTGACTGGTTCTGACAGTAGCTTCGCTTGTCCCGCAATGCCTCCACGGCCGCTTTGTGCACACGCTCGTGCTCCCGCTGCTCACCGAGCAACTGGCCCAGTGAGCCTTTCAGGCTGGCAATGCGTGCCTGCAACTCTTCGATCCGCGGCCACTGCACCTGTTGCCAGCGTTTGAACCGGTCGATCTCATCCAGATTGTCGGTGATGCTTTTGATTTCAGCCTGCAATGATGCCAGTCGCTTGCGCGCATCGCTGATCAGTTGCGGGTCAATGCCGGTGTCGCGGCAGGCCTGTTCATAGGCATCCTCGAGCCTGGCCAGTCTCTGCCGGTGTTGCTCGTCTGCCTCGATTTTGCTCTGGGTGCGGGCCTCCAGGTCAACCGTCAGATTTTGCTGACTGTCTGCCCAGTGGGATTTCAACTCCAGCAACAGGGCCTGATGGTCACGGGTGATTTCCGCAACGCCCTCATCAGTCGCAACCGTATAGGCGGCCAAATCACGGGTTTTGGACTCGAGTTCAGTCCGGGCTTTTGTCAGGGTGTCATCGACGGCCTTGCGGATGCGATCGCTGATAAGTTGCAACTCGCTTTGCGCCGCCTTCAGATTACGGTCGTGGCTGTTAAGGGCAATCTTCACCTGTTCCAGCTCGCGCTCACGATCCTGGAGCTGCTCGGTCGAGGTTTTGACGTCTTTCTCAATAGCTGTAACCGCGTGTTTGGCGACGCTGACTTCTTCATCCAGAGTCTGCAAGCGGCGCTGCAATTCGTCTTCGGCCAAGGCGTGTTGCGGAGCCGGTTCACCCTCGAGCTGCAACACCCAGCCGTACAGGGATGGTACCGCGGCGCTGGCCTGATATTCCGGAGCCAGGTCTTTCCGGTACAGCAGGTCAGGGCGAACGACCTTGCCCAGCTTTGTGGCCCACTGAGGGTCCTGCTGACGGAGCTGCGACAACCAGGAGCCGTCTTCCGGATGCATAATCCGGCGGAGTTCGTCCCGGTTTTCGAGTCTGATCCGGTGCACGGCTTCGGCATCTTTCAGTGCGTCCAGAGCGTCTTGTCGGGCCTGGGCCGCCAGCCTCAGTTTGTGGCCACACTGCTCAATGTCTTCGCGGGTTTTGTCTCGTGCCCCGTGGGCCTGGGCCACTTTGGCTTCGGCCAGTTCCTGCTGCTCAACCTGGTGCTGGCTGGGGCCGATATTGTTGATCACGGTTTCCAGCTCGATTACCCGATTCTGCAACAGTTCCCGGCCAGCCTGACGGGACTCTCTGAATTCGGCAATCTTATTGCCTAGATTTGCCTGCTCGGTCAACACGGTTCGTTCGTGCTTCTGTTCGGCCTCGGCCAAACGCTTTTCGGCTTTGGCGATCTCTTCCAGAAGCATCCCCCGACGCTGGTGGTGTTCGTCTTGCAGGCGGCGTTTCTCAGCTTCGTGCTGCTCGCGTATTTCGTTTTGCTGGCCACTCAATCGTTCGTACTCGATCTTCGCTTCGGCCTCGTTCGCCCGCAGTATGGCCAGATTGTCGGCCTTGCGGGCCAGCTCCGGGGTGCCGGACTGGTCGTAACGCTCCCGCTGGCTGTGCAGGTCGTCGTAATCAGCCTCGGTTTTTTCCAGATCAATGCGGGCGTCGGCAATGGCCCGTTTCAGCGCGCTCTGGCTGTCCTCATGGGCGTCTTGCAAGCGGATGATTTCGTTTTCGGTATCTCGGATTTCCTGTCGCAGGGCACTCAGACGCTCTTCTTCAAGCGCCACAGTTGCAGTCAGGGCGTGACCGAGACTCCGAATGTGGTTGTCGTTGGCCTGCCGCTGGCCATCCAGCACCAGGCATTCGCGCATTTTGTCGGTTTCTTTTTCAAAATCACTGACGCTGCTGATGTCGTTGATCAGGCCACGACTGTCGATGGCATTCGGGCGCTGGTGCAGATGGATGTGGTCAAACTGGGTATCACAGATCATTTCCTTGAAACTGCTCATCAACTGGCTTTTGTTCAGTACCACATTGGTGAGCTTTTCGATGTGGGACATGTTGGAGTTGGCCGTACCCAGACCGAACTCTGCCGCCAGCGCCCGCATTTTTCGGGCCTCGGCGGCCTTTTGGGATAACAGACGGGGATTGCGCTGAATGATGGCGCGGTAATCCTTGATGGTGCGAATCGGACCGGATACTGAAATGCCGGTGTCTGCGATGGCGTTGATAACATCGCCGGCACTGGTGCCGGAGCTCATCAGCACTTTTATGTTGTCGGAGAAAAAGGTGGCGGCCGCGGCACCTTTAACGAAACGATACCGGATCTGGCTGGTGTCGGTGGTTTGGTGGCGATACATGACCGCGCAGCAGAGGCCGTCGTCGCGCCGGTATTCGAAAATGATCAGGCTCTGGGGCGTCGGCAGGTAATACTCCAGAAACGACAGTTTGCCAGAGCCGCGGTTGATCAGCCGGTCATGCTCCTGCCCGTAAAAGGCCGGAATCAGAGCGAGGGTGGAGGTTTTCCCGGCGCCGTTTTCACCGCCCAGATGGGTGCGTGTGTTGCATGGAATGCTCACCGTTCGTCCGCTGACTTGCTTGAAACTGTGGTGAAGGATGATTTGTTCGAGACCGTAGCGTTCCATTAGATGCCTTTGTTGCCGACCATGAAAAGCGCACATGATACAACGGATTTGCCTGTTTCGCTGAGCGCCATATCTTCTGCTACCTTTGAATTAGGCCTCGAATCGTTGCGAGGCGAGGATTGCTTATGACCGCGCCCTCTGCTGGAGCCCGACATTACGTGCTGTTGCTGGTCCCGGGGTTGTTACAGGACATGAAAAAACTGGGACTGCGAAAGATTGCCATGCAAACAGGCCTCAGCGAGCAAGAGGTCACCAATTTCTATTTTCAGACTGCTTCAATCATGCAATCGTTACCGGCGTCCCCGGAAGACATTGACCCAAAAGTGTGGCCTGCGTTGCTCGAGCGGGCAAGACTCATGACCCTGGTGGTGGGCGAGCTATCCCGGGAAGAATTGCTGCGGGCGAAAGAGCAGGCCATCCAGAATTTTTTACCGCAAGCCCGGCAAGAGGTGCAGAGCGAGTACAAGAAGCGCCTGGAACAGGGTGATCTTGATTTTCATCTCGCCGGTCTGGCCCGTGAAGAATCGCCATCCCATAAAGATGAAGACATCTGCATGGAAGCGATCCGGCTGGAGCGCGAGCAGTGTTACGGTGCGCTGATGAAAATTGCCACCGAGTCACTGAACCCGCATCAGGCCTGCATCGTGAAAGACGCCAAAGCCCACGCCCGGGAACAGACGCTGGACGCATCCAATGACCTGAGTTCCGTCGACTTGCTGGTGCATCTGGGGGCACTGCTGAGCTCGTTGCTTACGCTCCGCCACCACCCCGACCTGGTCGACCCGGATGGCGTGGTAGACCACGACATCGACCACGTTGTTATGGGCATGGGCAACATATTGTATCGTGGTGAGCTGGGCTTTGCCGCGCCGGTCACCGGGCGGATTATAGGGTAAGTTGCGAGCCCGCCGCAGCTTCGTTATCGGGTTGCTGCTTCCAGGCAACAAAAAACACCAACAGGCCGGCAAGGGCGGTCGCGGCGCCGACGTAACCGGTGACCTGCCACCCCAGACCCGCATTGATGGCCATACCGCCTAACCAGGGTCCAAGTGCGTTGGCCAGATTGAACGCCCCATGGTGGGACGCCGCCGCCAGGGTCTGCGCGTCGCGGGCGACATCCATTAAATGGGTTTGCAGGGCGGGCCCCAACGCCACCATAAGGGCCACCAGAAAACAGATCAGCAACAGTGGCCCCAAAGTACCAGCGGCCAGTGGAAACAGCATCAACATGGCAGCTGCCCACAACAAAATCCAGCCCACACTCTGAAAATTCATACGGTCAAACAGCCAGCCGCCGAGGATGTTGCCCGCAAAACCTCCCAGGCCAAACACAAACAGCGCCACCGGAATCCACAGCGGATCAGCCCCGGTGACGTGCAACAAAGTAGGCGCCAGGTAGCTGAACACACAAAACATGCCGGCAAAGCCGATTGAGCCAATGGCTAATGGATACCAGATTTCCCGCCGGTTGAAGGCACGTAACTCATGGAACGCACTGTGACGGGGCTCGTCCCGATTCAGTGGCAGTGTAAAACCAATCAGCGCAGTGGTGAGCGTAGCCACTCCCCCCACAAACCAGAACGCGTAACGCCAATCAATGTGTTGGCCGAGCAGGGTGGCCAATGGGTTGCCGAACAACAAGGCCAGCGCCAGCCCCATCATCACCAGGCTAACCGCTGTGGCACGCTGCCCGGCCGGTACCAACGACGCCGCCACCAGCGCCGCGACCCCAAAATAGGCCCCGTGGGGTAACCCGGCAATGAACCGATAAGCCAGCAGGGTGTCGTAACTGGGTGCGAGGGCGCTGGCGAGGTTGCCAACTGCATAGAAACCCATCAGTGCAATCAGCAGGTGCTTGCGTAACAAACGCGCGCCAAACACCGCCAGCAGGGGGGCACCCACCACCACGCCCAGGGCGTAGGCGCTGATCAGGTGCCCCACCTGCGGTTCGGTGATGCCCAGATCCCGGGCCACATTGGGCATCAGCCCCATGATGGCAAATTCGCCGGTGCCAATGGCGAAGCCCCCCATGGCAAGCGAAAAAATGATCAACATGGCGCTGGTTGGTGCGCCCGAGGCAGCAGGTGTAGACATGGCGTGTCGGACCCTTAAGACGGTGTGGATTACGAACCGCGCATTCTCAAGGTTGATGAGGAACCTACATATAAGAAGTTGTACGGGTGAATGTGCGCAACAGCGGCGAGAGCGCCGCCAATCCGTAACAAATGCAAGCCACGCGTGTCTATCAATAATTGGCAAGGTCTGTGTGACGTTATTTGGCTGCGTCGGGAGGTGAACAATGATTCGCTTGAACGGTTGCCGGACGGCAGGGCTGCTGATGCTGTTGGTGTTTTCGCTGTCGGTAAACGGGCAACAAAAAAACGGGTTTGACTTGAGCAACGCTTCGGTACCCGTCGATGAAATCCTCCCTGGTGGACCACCCCGTGACGGCATACCGGCCATTAACAGTCCGAAATTCGAGCGCGCGGAAGCTGTTCCCCAGCGCTGGCGCAGCGGCGACCTGATGCTTACCTACGATCAGCACGGCCAGTCTTTTGCGTTTCCGGTGGGTATTCTCAATTGGCATGAAATCGTCAATCACCGTGTGGACGGTCAGCCGGTGCTGATTACCTTTTGCCCACTATGCGGTACCGGCATTGCGTTTGATCCCGTGGTCGATGGTCAGTTACTGACGTTTGGTGTATCTGGGTTGTTGTATAACAGCGACTTGCTGATGTACGACGATCAGACGGAATCGCTGTGGTCCCAGATCGAGGCCAGGGCGATCGCCGGCCCGCTGGTGGGAGCGACGCTTGACCGGGTGGCCATCCGCCACGAACGCTGGCAAAGCTGGCTGGCACGGACCGGTGACAGCGGCCAGGTTATGTCGACAGACACCGGGTACAGGCGCAATTATCGCCTGTCGCCCTACGGGGGGTACGATCACTCCGAGCGTTTGTACTTTCCGGTCACCCATACCAGTCGCAAATACCACCCTAAAACCTGGGTGCTGGGATGGACCCACAATGGCCAGAGCAAGGCCTGGCCGTTCCCGGAACTGGCCAAGCACGAAGGCGTACTCACCGACAGTGTCGGCGGTAAAACCGTTACGCTGCATTACGACCCGGCCACGCCATCGGCCGAGCTCAGAAATCAGGCGGGTACGCTGTTGCCGGCTACCCGGGCCTTCTGGTTTGCCTGGTACACCTTCCATCCGGAAACCCTGATTTTTGAAGCCGATTAAGGCCGGTCCGGTTATGGTTAAATTTGCCGTTCCCGTCCCTCGAAGCGTCTGCGGGCCTGATCCGAATTCACATACACCGACTCGGTGAAGGCCGCACTGGCGTGCCCCAGTTCTTCGCTGATGTGGCGGATATCCGCACCGGATTCAATCGCCTGGCTTGCGCCGGTATGGCGCAGGTAATGGGTTTCGGATTTGATCGCTTCGAGTTGACTGGCTTCATCCAGATAACCCTGATCCCGCATGCGGGTCACTGCGACCATGATGGCCTGTTCGTAAACGCGCTGTATCTGGCGCTTGCCCAACCCTCTGCCGCGGCTGGACGGCAGTATGGGGTTGCGCTCACCTTGTTCGGGCATGGCACCCGGCAGTCCGAGGTGAGCACGCCAGCGCCGCAGGTAAGGGAGGCAGGCGTCCGGCAAAGTGACTGAGCGGGCTTTGTCCCCCTTACCAAACACGAAGTAAGACCAGTATTCTTCCCCCTGAATGACCCGGCGCCGGAAATCACCGAACACCGGAATACGTTCCGCACCGTCTTCCAGGGGGCGAGGCGCCAGCTCTCCGACCCGCAAAAACAGCGACTTCATAATGACCACCACGAACAGGTGACGTTCGTACCTGGGGTCTTGCGCGGCCGCTTCGGTGAGGCTTTCCAGCAGAAAGGCCCATTGCCAGTCGGTCAGACGTCGCACGTCGGCTTCTACGTCTTTGGCCAACTGCGGTTTGGCCTTGCGGTCGCGCTTACGTACTTCATCCAGCGGGTTGGACAGCAGGTATTGCTGCGATACCAGAAACTTGAAGAAGGTTTGCAGGGCGGTGCGGCTGGCGTTAAGGCTGGCCTGGCTGGCACTGTAGACCGCCTTGTCGTCGGTCGCCCGCAGGGCAAACGGCCGCCAGTCCGGATTGGCTGTCCGCAGGGCGCCGGAGTTGGTAAACGCCGCAAACACCCCCCGGTTGATCCAGGATTTGGGCGGGTTTTTCAGTGTCCGGAAGTAGGCGGACACCACGTCCGAGTCGGTCCGGGCCAGGGTGCGCTTGGCGGTGACCCAAAGGTAATTTAGAAAACGCTGCACTTCGCTGCGGAAACGGGTGAACGTGCCCGACACATCCGCATACCTGAGCAAAAATTGGCGGCTGATTTCGTAATCCTCACGGATCGTCTCTGTCGGTTGGGGCAGAGACTCAAGAAACCGGGGTATCGAAGGGTGCAGGTGAAAATCGGCAAGATCTTCAAGGTACTTTGCGGTATCGAAAAGCGGATGACCGGTAAATGATCTGGACACGTTACTCCTTGATGGTAAGCGGGCGGATGAAAGACCACATGATGTTAAACTCGCCGCCCTGAGCTTACCGAACCGCCTCAAAAAAGTCAGACGAACAATGGAAGGAGACCGCTGAATGACGGAAGTATTGATATTGGCGTTAGCACTCAGTATGGACGCGTTTGCTGTATCAATTGGTCTTGGCTCCAAGCAGGCAAAGGTCACCCGCGCCTTACCTTTACAGGCCGCAGTCTATTTTGGCCTGTTTCAGGGCATCATGCCTTTGATCGGTTATCTGGGTGGCCGTGGCGTTCTCGGCTGGGTGGAGGGCTACGCACAGTGGGTCGCATTTGGGCTGTTGATGCTGGTTGGCGGGAAAATGATCTACGAATCCGTGGCAGAGGGCATTGAGGAAGACATTGCCCAAATCACTCACAAAGTGATGCTGATCCTCGCCATAGCCACCAGCATTGATGCGCTGGCCGCCGGATTCACCTTGACCCTTTTGGCCGTCAACCCGTTCGTTGCCTGCGCCATCATCGGCCTGACCACTTCAATATTCAGCTGGGCCGGGGTCTTTGTCGGCGACAAGAGTGGCACCTGGCTGGAGAGCAAGGCGGAACTGCTCGGTGGCGTGGTTCTGATCGTGATCGGTTTTAAAATACTGCTGTTTTAAGCCCGTCACCCAAGCAGGAAGTTCTCGCCCCGTGCTGTGTTTGTCATCTGCGGCACTTCAGTTTCATCCTTCAAAGCAATCCCCGAGAGTTTCCGGCGACAGGCCTCGCGCATTAGGAACAGTAAGCGATGGCTGGCCATTGGGTAGCTCAGGCCTTCGGAACGCACATTGGAGATGCAGTTGCGGTAAGCATCGGTCAAACCGACTCTGGGTGCGTAGGTGAAGTACACCCCCAGGCTGTCCGGTGAACTCAAGCCGGGGCGTTCACCAATCAGGATGATCGCCATGCGTGCGCCGAGTCGTTCAGCGATCTCGTCGGCCACGGCCACCCGGCCCTGGCTGACCAGTACCACGGGCGACTGGCTCCAGCCTTCCGCCTGAATCTGAGGTTCGAGGCACTTCAGCAGGGGCAGGGCATGGCGGTGCACCGCCAGGGCGGACAGACCATCAGCCACCACGATCGCAAGTTCGCAACCCCCTGGATTGCCGCTACGGTACTTGCACAGCAGATCAACCGACGCGTCGCTCAGCCGGCGTCCCAGATCGGGGCGCAGCAGGAAATTGTGGCGGTCACTGGCAGCGCTGTGCAACACCAGGCTGGCACGCCCGTGTTTTGCCAATTGGTCACTGAGCCCGGCGGCTTCAAACGGCAAGTGCACAGCATCCCGCGCCTGGGCATGGGCAGCCTGAAAGTTCAGCTGCGCGTTGGTAGGCAGACTGATGCCCGAGCGTCCCAGAGCGATGCGGGCCGGGCTCAGGTTGCGCAGCCGCTGCCATGGGCTCGGGTTGCCGGTGGTCGGTTTGTTCATGAGGTGTTCGCTCGTTCCAGTTGCGTCAGCGCCTGGCGAAACGCCGGTGGCAGGGTATCGCCAAAGTGAATTTGCCCGTCAGTCTGGGTGAAGATCCCCATTTTCGCCAGCCACTGCTCGAATTCCGGTGCGGGTTTCAGGCCCAGGGTCTTGCGGGCATAGAGGGCGTCGTGAAACGAGGTGGTCTGGTAGTTGAGCATGACGTCGTCTGAACCGGGAATGCCCATAATAAAGTTGACGCCGGCCACACCCAGCAGCGTCAACAGGGTGTCCATGTCATCCTGGTCGGCCTCCGCATGGTTGGTGTAGCAAATATCACACCCCATGGGTACGCCCAGTAATTTCCCGCAAAAATGATCTTCGAGACCCGCACGGATGATCTGTTTGCCGTTGTACAGATACTCCGGGCCGATGAAACCCACCACGGTATTAACCAACAATGGGTTAAAATGTCTCGCCACTCCGTAGGCCCGGGCTTCGCAGGTTTGCTGGTCCAGGCCGTGGTGGGCGTTGGCGGACAGCGCGCTGCCCTGACCGGTCTCGAAGTACATAAGGTTCTGCCCCAAACTGCCCCGGTTTAATGACAGCCCTGCTTGGTAACCTTCTTGCAAGATCTCCAAACTCACCCCGAAGCTGGCATTGGCGGCCTCGGTGCCGGCAATCGACTGGAACACCAGATCCAGTGGCACACCGCGGTTGATCGCCTCAATGGAAGTGGTGACGTGGGTCAACACGCAGGACTGGGTGGGAATTTCATAACGCTGGATCACCGCGTCGAGCATTTCCAGCAGGGCGCAGATTGACGCGGTGCTGTCGGTGGCCGGGTTGATCCCGATCACCGCGTCGCCGTTGCCATAGAGCAGTCCGTCAAGAATGCTCGCCGCAATCCCCACCGGGTCGTCGGTGGGGTGGTTGGGCTGCAAGCGGGTCGAAAGGCGGCCGGGCAGGCCCAGGGAATTGCGGAATCTGGTCACCACACGGATTTTCTGCGCCACCAGGATCAGATCCTGCACGCGCATGATTTTCGTTACGGCGGCGGCCATCTCCGGCGTCAGCCCCGGCGCCAGTGACCGCAGGCTCCGTCCGTCGGCGGAGTCGCTGAGTAACCAGTCGCGAAACCCACCCACGGTCAGATGGCTGACGGGGGCAAATGCGGCTTTGTCGTGGGTATCGATAATCAGGCGCGTTACTTCATCGATTTCATAGGGAACCAACGGCTCCTCCAGGAAACGGCTGAGCTCAACGTCCGCAAGGGCCATTTGTGCCGCGACGCGCTCGCTGTCGTTACCCGCTGCAATCTCTGCCAGAAAGTCCCCGGAGCGGGCGGGGCTGGCCTTGGCCATCAACTCTTTCAGGTCGGCGAAGCGGTAGGTCACCGCACCGATGCTGTGGGAATAGCTTGCCATCCGGGTCTCCTTTGCAAACCACGGTCTGCAGTTGCCGAACAGAGCAAATAAACCTTCAGTATATGCCAATTCGACAGTGAGCAAGCGGCCCGGTCCGGTCACCCGGCACCGCCAGGGCGACACCGTTATGAACCGAGCGCACTGCTGCCCGGGTGCGCCGGGGGCACAATCGAACGAAGGATTTCAGGATGGTCATCGAGGTAGTGCAGTCGAATGGCCTCGAAATCCACGGTTTCGGCTACCCCGGGGAATTCATACAGCCGCCGGGTGTGGTCGGCGAGCGCCGGATACTCGCTCAAGTGGGACCGACCGCAACGTAAGGCTCCGACGTAGGCCGCATCGAAGCGCACAAGTGTCGCGAACAGATGCCAGTCGCACTCGGTCAGCGTATCGCCGAGCAGCCAGCGCCGCCTCGCTAGCCGCTGTTCCAGCGCAGCGAGAGCCTCCGTGAGCCGAGCCAGCTCGTGATCATAGGTCGCCTGGTCGGGCGCGAAACCGACGCGGTAGACGCCCGTGCAGACCCTTGGAATAAGGAAGGCGTTGAGCCGTTCGATCTCAGGCCGCAACGCCGGTGGCCGGAAGTGCACCCCCGCATCCCCCCAGGCGTCAAATGCGCTCTCCAAAATACGGATAATGTCCCCGGACTCCCGGTTCACGATGGTATGGGTGGCGCGATCCCAGAGCATTGGCACGGTGACAACCGTGGTCGCCCGCGGGTCGCCGCGTGTGTAGATCTGGTGCAGGTAATCGCAGCCATACAGGTGATCGCGGGTGCTGAACGGGCTGTCCGCAAAAGTCCACGAATGAGGGCCAGCCATCCGCGGGTGCAGCACGGACATGGACACCACGCGCTCCAGCCGTTTCAGCCGCCGGTAGAGAATAGTCCGGTGCGCCCAGGGACAGGCATAGGAGACGTAAAGATGGTAGCGGCCCGGCTCCGCCGGCCATGTTGGCCGGCCATCCGGTCCCGCCGCGCCGCTGGCGCTGATCCAGCCGCGGTATCGCGTCGGATGGTCGCGCAATTGTGCCACCTGTGGGCTTTCGTTCGTCAGCGCTGGATGCCAGCGGCCGTCGATCAAGGCGCGTATGCGAGCCATGGCTAGGCCGCTCCCCGAAGCAATCCCGCAAGATGGCTGTTGCGGTGCAGCAGGAAGTCGTACAAGCGCTCCGGATAATCTGTCGTTACGGCATTGCGCACCGAAGCACGCTCTGCCAGGGCCAACCGGTAGGCGGGGACCCGGACGAGTCCGTCGAGCAAGCCAAATCCGCCCGCCGCGTCGAAGGTGTCCAGGTAGCGAAACACCGGAGCCCAAGCAGCATCGACCAGGTGAAAGCGGGCGCCGGCGAAATACGGGCCGGTGCCGAGTTGATCTTCGAGCCGGCCAAAACGGTCATGCAGCGTTGCCAGGCGGTTCGCGAAGGCGTCCGCCTCCGTTGCGTTGTAGAAGCCCGCAATTCCGTCGAGAGTGGCGGATGCGAATTCGATCCATGCGCGATGCCTGGCACGCTCCAAAGCGTCTTGCGGATGCAGCCATCCAGGCGTGGATTCATCGAGGTACTCGCAAATGACCGCAGACTCGAACAGCACCGCCGCCCCGAT
Organism: Marinobacter sp. X15-166B; assembly: GCF_001752365.1. Taxonomy (GTDB): domain Bacteria; phylum Pseudomonadota; class Gammaproteobacteria; order Pseudomonadales; family Oleiphilaceae; genus Marinobacter. The sequence goes on from NZ_MEIY01000001.1 coordinate 3,126,952, forward strand.
GCGCAGCACGGGCACCCGCCCCAGAGGCGAGAGGGTTTGGAACCAGGTCGGCTTGTCGGCCAAATCGATGTAGATACGCTCGTGGTCAATGGCTTTCTCGGACAGCGTGATAACAGCGCGCTGGACATAGGGGCAAAGATGGTGGCTGATAAGCTGCAGTCTGGACATGGCACAAACCTCCGCAGTTCGAGCGAGGGGAGTATCGCGTACGGAGATCATCTTATAATTGCTTCCACGCAAGCGGAATAGGCATACTTACACTCGAGTATTGCAATGGTGCAATGAGATGGACTGGGACGATTTGCGCTACATCCGTGCGCTCGCTGCAACCGGTACGCTCGCCGGCGCGGCCGGGGCACTGGGGGTGAACCACTCGACGGTGTTTCGCCGGCTGGGCCGCATTGAGCGAAACCTGGGGGTGCGTCTGTTCGAGCGGCACCGGGAAGGTCTTGCGCTGACGGCGGCCGGCGAAGAGGCAGCTGCGAGCGCGGAGCGGTTGGGTATCGAGGTGGATGAGTTGGAACGACGACTCGCCGGGCGTGATCAGCGCCCCGGCGGTACCGTGCGGCTCACCACGACCGATACCCTGCTCACCGGAGTGCTGGGCCCGGTACTGGCAGGCTTTCGCCGGCGATACCCGGCCATTCGACTTGAGGTTACCACCGGCAATCCGTTCCTGAGTCTCACCCGGCGCGATGCCGATATTGCCTTACGGCCCACGGCCGATCCGCCTGAGACTCTGGTCGGACGGAAGATTGCCGAGATTGCCACGGCCGTTTATGGGTCACCCCATTATCTTGAGGGGGCACCGGCGCTCGACTTGCTTGCCGAGCACGACTGGCTGGCACCGGACGAGAGTCTGGCGCACCTGCGATCCTCGCGCTGGTTGCGCCGCGAACTCCCCTCGGTGCAACCCGTGCAGCGGTGCAACAGCCTGGTTGGTCTGGTCGCGCTTGCGGAAGGCGGGGCCGGTCTCGCGCCGCTCCCCTGTTTTTTTGGTTGAGGGGAGAAGCACGTTGGTGCGCGTGCACGAGCCCTTGGCGGAGTTGAAGGTAGGGCTTTGGCTGCTCACCCATCCGGACCTGCGACGTGTGGCGCGCATTCGCGCACTCATGGTTTACCTTTATGAAGAGCTCGCCGCGCTCAAACCCCTGTTCGAAGGGCGCAGATAACGCTCACGCGGCGTGATTACCGGTGCCACCCACCTCTTGGCTACGAGCCAGAAAACTGCGGTTCACCGGGCTGTGCGGCTTCAACGCCAGCCGCTCGTGACTCAAGGCCTCGGCGACGTGCGTCACCCCACCTCGCAGCGCTGCTTCGATCAGCGTCAGGTCAATGATATCGCGCTGTGCGTGGCTGCCGCCGAAAGTGTTGGCTATGGGGCGCGCGCTGAACAGTTGTTCCACCGCAGCCCAGTAGTCCCCGCGCCAGAAGGCCGTGAACCCACGCACCAATGGCAAGGCTGTCCGTTGTGTCCATTCCGACATCTCGCTGCCACCGGGTTCTTCCACGAGCGTTTCCTGCATTGTCGCGAGCAGGCGGTCTACCGCTTGGGTGTGGCCAGCCCCCAGATAGGCCATGGCGGCGTGCCAGTCATTAAAGGTGTAGGTGCGCCCGTCGGCATGCTCCTGCCAGCATTTCGCCAACTCCTGCCACCGCGGCCCCAGGTCCACCTGACTCAAGTGCAGCCGCCAGAGCAGGGCAGAGGCATCAACCAGGTCCAGGGCAACGGTGCTTTCCCCCCTGCGGATGGCTTCGTCATAAATAGCCAGTGCTTCCGAATGCTGACCCAGTTCCAGATGAAACAGTGCCCGGTGCCACCAGTTGTGAACTTTGAAAAAATTGTTTTCCGCAGCCCAATAGGGTTCCCGCTCTGTTGCCCAGGCCAGGCCTTCCGTTGGTCGGCCCTGCATTTCCATTACATGGGTTACTGCGTGGTGCGCCCAGCAATCCAGCGGCTGTGACGCCAGAGCACGACGCCCGACGTCTTCAGCCTTGCTGTAGTCGCCGGTTTCTTCCAGACCGAAGGCGTGCATTCCCAGTAAAATGGAGTATCCGGGTATGTTCTCTGACCACTTGGGTAACACGCGGGCGATGCGGTCCCGCAGGCTACGTGCGCTGGCGCGGTAAAAATCCAGCAAATGGCCCGACTGCAAGGCCACCAGATCAAGCGGGTACCGCATGTTGTGGTGTTCCAGAGCAATGGCCGCCTTGGTCCACTGACCGGCGGACACCAGTTCCAGCGCGGCCAGGTGCGACGCTTCCTGCTCGGACACCCGCTTATCTTTCAATTGGCGGACCGTATTACGGGCGACCTCCATGGCGTCAGGCTCTGTCGCCACGGCGAACAAATGCGCTTTAAGAATGTGGGCCATGGTGAATTCCGGCGCGGCTTGAACGGCCTTGTCGAGCAGGGCGACCGGGTCGCCGGTATACAGATTGAAGGCTTCGACCGCCTGAATGTAACAGGATGCTGCCTCTGAATTTGCACCGGGCAGACGGTTACCTTGTTGGTCATACATCATCTCGTTTGCTCCCTGAAGTTCATGGGTCGAGCCCATGTCGATTCGGGTGATTACAATGCTAAGATTAGGTGGGCACGGGCAAACAGACTATGTGCAAGGCGCCGGTTTTCTTATCCGATCCGCCTTTTTTCAGAGGCCAGCGGCAATGGCTATATCACTGGACATGCTGCGGGACATACGCCTGACGGGCGCGGTGTTTCTTGATGCAGAATTCACCGCACCCTGGTGTATTGCGGCCCGGGTAGAGCCCGAAGACTGTGCCCCTTTTACGCCCGTGCCCCGCCATCTCATCGCCTATCATTACGTGACCGAAGGGCGTTTGTTTCTCAGCGTCCCTGACCAACCTCCCGTGGTGGTAAAGCGCGGTGAGATTGTTCTGCTTCCGCGCAACGATGAACACCTCCTGGCAAGCGCCCTGACCGGCAAACCGGTAAACCCGGAGCAACTCCTGCAGAGGGGACCTGATCACGGCCTGGCACGCATCTGCCACGGCGGTGGCGGCGAGCGCACCCGAATTCTGTGCGGATTCCTGGGTAACAACACACCCCACAGTGCGGCCATCGCTTTGTTACCCAGAGTGATGAAAATCAACGTAGCTGACGGGCGAGCGGGCGGCTGGATAGAAAGCAGTTTTCGTTTTGCGGCAGAGGACCTTGACTACAACGCGATCAGCTCGCCGTTGATTCTGGCCAGACTGGCAGAATTGTTGTTTTTTGAAGCGGTACGCCGTTATCTGCTGACGTTGCCACCGGACGCTGGCAATCCGGACGGAGCTGTCCGCGACCCCTATGTTTGCCAGGCACTCAGCTTGCTGCACAGCCAGTTAGGGCGCCGCTGGACCACCGAAACTCTGGCCAGGGAGGTAGGCTTGTCACGTTCGGCCTTTGCGGAGCATTTCACCCGTGCGCTGGGAGAGCCGCCCATGCATTATCTCGCTCAGCAACGCCTAGAGCAGGCGTCGGCGCGGCTGGTCAATTCCAACGATTCCATCATCCGCATAGCCACAGATATTGGCTACGAAACGGAAGCAGCATTCAGCCGCGCCTTCAAGCGGGAGTTCGGTGTGCCCCCCGCCACCTGGCGAAGGGACAGCGCGCAGAGAAGTCTCTGAAACCTCGTATATTTCTCCAACCACGTAGCTGACAGCTGCCGAGGCGAGAAATACATAAATCGGTGCCAGCTCAGCAGGCTGCGCCGGGGACGACCCCGTTAACTCTTACACCTTGCGCAATGGCGTCTTCAGCAAGTGCTAACGTAAAGTTCGCAATTAAGCTTCTCGGAACCTTTATAAGAGCTTTCACCGTGATCGGCGAGCGGTTCCATTGTACGCTCCTGGCCGGGTAGGGGTTGTTGCTGTGCGGGGAAATCAGGCTTTGGGTACAGATTCCGTGGGTCGTGCAAGACGCTCACGTTCAATCCTTCTCGATAAAGTCCCAGGCTAACTATGTAAAACTTACACACTGCCATGTCGTTTTTACGCATTGGGTGTGGGCCTGGACGCGCGTTCAAATCCTCAATGATTACGCAACGCGTTTATCAGCTGTGCTTTGGACATGGAGGAGCGGCCCTGGATGCCGAGTTTTTTGGCCTTTTCGTACAGCTCGGTCTTTTTCCATTGTTCGTAGGGTGGAGCTTTACCACCACGCCTGCCAGCTTCGGTACTGTCTGTATTCGCGATTCGTGCAGCTTTTTCTTTGGATGCCCCTTGCTCACGTAGCGCTTCATATCTTTCTGGATCTTTTATGCGTTTCGATGACTTGCTCGCCATAATCGGTAACCTTCACATTCGCATTGTTCGATGAACGGTTCGCCAGGTATCGCGCCCAAAATGTTGCCGGTTTATCCGCCAAAAAGGCCTCGCCGGTCACAACAATCAGGGCATCTTCTATGCCAACTCGATTGGGGTGCGGTGAGCTATCGAAATTAATGTGCCAACGAATTACCGGACCGTCATTTGGCCCGCGCCCCGGCCATTGCTAAGTTTATTAGGCGACGTGGTTTTCCGGATCAATGATTCGGGCATTGTTCGCGTTTACCTGGAAGAGCGTCCTTAGTGCAATTTTCGCTACGGGCGACCGCAAAAGTCACGTTCTGAAGGAGTACGACAATGCATAAACTTATTACTCGCACAATGGGCGCCTCCCTGCTGGCAGGCGCGATGGCAATGAGTCTTTCAGCGGTTGCAGCCGAGGGACTGTATTCCATGGACGAACTGTCGGATGCCAAGGTTTTTGACAGCAGCGGCGAAGAAATCGGTGAAGTCGAAGACATTCTGATGAGTGACGATATGTCCGTGCATTCGCTGGTTATCGAGACCGGCGAGATACTTGGTATAGGCGGTGGTGAGGTTGTTGCGGAACGTGGCATGTTTACCGTAAAAACAGTCTCCAAAAACGCTGGCTTCGACAACGTCGAGTATCAAGTTCACATGGAAATGACGCAGGATGAGTTGAAACAACTACCTGAGTACAACGAGGGTTGGTGGAATAAGACGAGGGAAAGCTTGCAGCACGCTTGGGTGAACACCAAGGATATCAGTGAGAGCGCTTGGGAGAACACAAAGCAGGCCACCTCTTCCGCTTGGTATAACGTCAAACAAGGCGCAGAAAATATGGGTGACGAAGCCAAGGAGGCGACTAAGTAACCTACTCCGCCAGGAAGTGTCCACAGGGCGCTTCCTGCACTTTCCCCGGCCTTGTGACGTCAAGGGTTCAGGCAACGGTTAGTCGAGAAACTGACGTTCTTATGGTTCCCTACAACTAATCGAGAA
>NZ_MEIY01000001.1:3132271-3406563 GCF_001752365.1 Marinobacter sp. X15-166B
ATCGAGAACGTCAGATACAGACTTCATAAGGGTGCTTTTCGAATGAGCCTGGATTCAGAGCAATACACTTGGGGTTCGGAGCCACTGAAGAATTTCTCCAAGGAGCTTGCTTCTCATCGATACACAACCCTGGTCAGGGCCATTGTTCGCGAGTCCTCAATTTCAGTATCGCTCGGGTACACCAGGCGATAGGCAATCTCTCCCGCCAAACCCTGTTCTCTGAAAAGCTTTGCAGTTTGGGACTCCTGGTCCTAAGGGAGAGGACCGAAGCCGGTCACAATCAAGTAAGAGAGAGGAATGCGCCGTAAAGGCGCATTCCTTCTGCGATATGTTTGACCAGCAGATAGCTTACAATAGATCCTGCCGTTGGTGTCGGCGTTTCTGGTGTAGAGCGTTCGTCTCTACGGCAGACCACAGTGGGAATCACAAAGTAAGAGGAGTCCTCAATGCAAACGCGAGTGTCCCGGGAAACATCCCCTAGTGTTACGTCGCTCGACGATCTCGCAACCTTGGCCAGTTATTCGCTGGTGGACTCGCTCAACTGCGACCCGGACGGGCGGGAGCACGGGCGCGATTTCGCGCCACGGCAAGTCTTCTCGGGCCACTATGTCCCCGTCAAACCAACGCCCATCGAAAACCCCGAGTACGTCGCCCACAGCAAAGGGTTGTTTCACGAGCTGGGCTTGGCCGACAGCATGGCGCAGTCGGCCGACTTTGTTCGGGTGTTTTCCGGTAATCTCGCGGACGTTCCACAGCCGATGCGCCAGGTCGGTTGGGCCTGTGGCTATGCGCTTTCGATCTACGGTACCGAATACACCCGGCAGTGCCCGTTCCAAACCGGCAACGGATACGGCGACGGGCGCGCAATTTCAGTGCTTGAGGCCGTAATCGATGGTCGGCGCTGGGAAATGCAGCTAAAAGGTGCCGGCCGGACGCCATACTGCCGAGGCGCGGACGGACGGGCCGTGCTGCGGTCGAGTGTCCGGGAGTTCCTGGCACAGGAACACATGCACGCGCTCGGGGTACCGACGTCGCGGTCTTTGAGCTTGTACGTTTCGAAAACAGAGAAGGTCAGACGGCCGTGGTACTCGGAGGGCTCGCAGTCGAGAGATCCCGACATGCTGGTGTGGGAGCCCGTCGCGATCACCACGCGGGTCGCACCGTCGTTCATTCGGGTTGGCCAGCTTGAGCTCTTCGCCCGCCGAGCCCGCAAGCAGGAGCACCCGCAAGCGCTGGAGGAGCTCGAGCAGATTGTGGTGCATTTGATCGATCGTGAATACGCAGACGCGATCGACCAGTCACTGACCTTGACCGAAAAACTGGTGTTGCTGGCGCGCGAATTCCGCAACCGGTTAACGTCGCTCGTGGCGAACTGGGTCCGCGTCGGATACTGCCAGGGCAACTTCAACAGCGACAATTGTGCAGCCGGCGGCTTCACACTGGATTACGGCCCATTCGGATTCTGCGATGTGTTTGATCCGCATTACCAGCCATGGACGGGTGGGGGGCGTCATTTCGCATTTCTGAACCAACCGGCGGCAGCAGAACGCAACTTTCACATGTTTTGTTCGGCGCTGCGACCGTTGCTGACCGGGCATCAGGATGCTTTGCGGCAGATTGACGAGATTCGACGTGATTTTCGACGGGTGATGCAAGTTCAAATGGAAACCATGTGGGCTGCCAAACTCGGACTTGACACGTTTTCAGCAGGTTTGTTCAGCGAGCTTGCAACGCTGATGATGGACATGTCTGTTGATTACACTATGTTTTTCCGCGAGCTCTCAGGGGTGCCTGACGACATCGGCCCACTCAAGAAAAGCTTTTACAGCTGCCCGGCCTACACCGCAGACCCGGAAGGGATGAACAAGCGCTGGTCAGAGTGGCTGACGAAATGGAAATTGCTCACTCAGCATGGCTGTCGCGAGACGCTTTCCCGACAAATGAAACTCGTCAATCCGAAGTACAGTTTGCGGGACTGGCTGGTTGTGCCTGCATATCAACAAGCAGCTTCCGGGAATTACTCATCAATTCGAGAACTGCAACAGGTCATGACGCAGCCCTACGCCGAGCAAGGGAAAGACATGGAAGAGAAATACTACAGGGTGAAGCCGTTGGCGTATTTCGGAGTGGGTGGGGCGTCCCATTACAGTTGTTCATCCTGACCGGTCTGAAGACCACCGGCCTTCATAAACAAACGCTTTTCGGGCGCCTTGGCAATCGACACCATCACCCGGCCGGGTGATGGTGTACGGGCAATACTGACAAACCGGTGGCCTTGTCAGTATTGCCCGGTCAAGCGCGTGGTCAATGAACCAGCTCTTCGATCACTTTCACAACCGTCTGGCGTTTCTGCGGGTTCAAAGCGTCCGCGTGGGGGGATCCAAAACGGCCTTCATCGTTATCGAAATACCGACCTGTGGCGTTGGCAAACTCCGCCGACAGTGCAGCCCGAGTAAGCACTTCGGCCCCAATGGCGAGACTCTTTCCGTCGATACCAAAACCTTCCTTGACCATTTTGGAGCCGAGCAGGGAGCCCGGATTTACCGCGACAAACACCCGATCGCCTGAGGTATCAGCTTCAGCCATGGCTATGGTCCACATGGTTAACGCCAGTTTGCTCTGGGCGTAGGCGGCCATGTCATCGATAAACCGGTGCTTTCCCCGGAGGCCATCCAGTTCCACAGCCGATTGAGCAGCGGAAGACAGGTTAACAACCCGGGCGCCTGGCGCCAGTATCGGCAACAAGCTTTGCGTCAGCAGGTAGGGCGCCACGGTGTTGACCGCAAACCGCACATCGAGCCCGTCTCGCGTCACCGTGTCAGGTGTGCGCAGGACTCCGGCATTGTTGATGAGCACATCCAGCTGATCGTGGGCCTGTAAGATGGAGTCGGCCAGTTGCCTGACGTCGCTCAGACGGGACAGGTCAGCCGTGTAGGTGTAGATCTGTCCGGCGCCATCACTTTCGGTCAACTGCCGTTCTGCCGCCGCCAATTTTTCCGGGTTACGGCCGTGCAGCAACAACGTGTGGCCCTCGGAGTGCAGACGCTTGGCGGTCTCGAGGCCAATGCCATCGGTGGCGCCAGTAATCAGAATCTTCTTTTTCATCGGCGGTCTCCATACGCTCGTAAGACGGGAAGAAATACAGATAGTAAAGACAGCTTACGCCCGAACTGAAGCCTAATTCCACAGAAAGTACTAAGTTACCGCAACCGTAGAAAATGGCTTACCGGCCACCCTCCACAGAAAGTGCTAAACAAACCTAAAGTGAATTCTAGAAGATAGTTTCCTGACACCCGACCTCTGCAACTGCCCACCATCATCTGGTCTCGGTCACTTCAGCCCTCGACAATCGGATCGATATTTACAGCGCCTGATCTGGCTTCTTCAATGTCCTTATAAACCACATAGAACCCAGCGCGACTGCAGTGGCTGTTCAGATACGTGAAGACAGGGCTCGGGAGGGCTCACCGATTGGTAAAAAACCGAGAACGTCAGATACAGACTTCATAAGGGTGCTTTTCGAATGAGCCTAGATTCAGAGCGAAGCTTTCGCCATCCATCTTTACCTCGTAATACACTTGGGTTCCGGAACCACTGAAGAATTTCTCCAAGGAGCTTGCTTCTCGTCGATACACGACGCTGGTCAGGACCATTGTCCGCGAGTCCTCAATTTCAGTATCGCTCGGGTACACCGGGCGATAGGCAATCTCTCCCGCCAAACCCTGTTCTCTGAAAAGCTTTGCAGTTTGGGACTCCTGTTCCTCTTGAATACGGGTAACGTACAGAGTCGACGTGATTGAGCGCTCCTTCAGTGTTGATGCCAAAAATTTTTTTTCAACTGTGCAGTCTTCGAACCTCTCCAACCCAGGCGAAAACCACGCAGAGAATGCAAGGTTAGGGATAAGACCGAAGCCGGTCACAATCCAGAACGAGAGAGGAATGCGCCGTAAAGGCGCATTCCTTCTGCGATTACTCCAGCTTTTCGTAACTGAAGCGATCACGGATGTACTCATTGAAATACCCTCCCTTCTGCTTCCGCCAGGATTGTTGTATACGCAGAATTGATATCGGCCAGAAATTCCTGAACTGTTGCGACGCCTTCTGGCGTATTGACGTACTCCGGATCGTTGTTCAGGAATTGTTTGATTGCCAACTGTGCCGAAGCGTTGGCGTCTTCAAATTTTTGCCTCGCCACTTCAATGACTTGGCTTATGGCGTTTTCTGATTCATTGTGAGCACCATGCACAGTGGGGGAGAACCCCCAACCGTAAAGATAGGACTGCACAAACTCTTCGATAGCCTGGAGGTTGGCGCGGTAGCTGCTCCAGTCAGTGAACATGCCGTTTATATAGAAAATTTCAACTCTGTCGACATTGGTTTCGCAGGCCGCGATAGCGCCTGTCGAGCACGCAGTGAGCACAGAAGCCGCAAAAATTCGCTTCATAAACATATCCAAAATCCTTTTCAGAGAGCGGAAAGCGCATTGCACGTAGCGTCTTCGGGGTAGGGGACTTCTTGGTCATCCATTACTTTGACCAACATATTCTGAAGTTTATATTTCGCTTCAATACGATCGAGGGTGTTGAAGTACGAGGTCTCCTGCCATGTTGTGCCCTGATGGAGTTCTTGCATTTCACGTTTGCAGGCTTCTGCGATCATCAGCCTCTCAAGGACAGCGCGCGCGTTGGCAGGTGTGGCCTGGAAGTCGTCCGTTGCCGATTCGATCAATCCTCCATAGGCTCTGCCGGCAGCCAAGGCGTAGGGCTTAATCGATTCGGGTAGTCCGCTAAAGATAATGGCCTCTTCGTAGTCATCTCGAATGCCATTGTGATTATTATCGATACCCACCAACGTATCCATCTGGTCGGAGCGGTGATCATAATCTGGAATGTCGTAAAACAGACCGGGATGAGTGAATTCCAGCCATCGATGGGGACGATCGAGGCTGCCAGAACTTGACGGTACATTGATTCCCCGTGAAATGTAGTACTGGCCCTCATGCTCGACAACCTTTCCGAGGAAGTAGAGACGCATTGGGTCAAAATTTTTGAATCTATCATACTGAATCTTGCGCCAACGGATGGGGTGATGCTCGGGATGTTCACCCCTTGTTGGGAGCACGCTCATATACATGTCGTAGCGGATCTTGACCAGTTCTCCACGTTTGTAGAGTTTGTCTGGGTTCCAAGACTGCATCTCGTTAAATGAAATCGCGTGAGCAACTAATCGATAAGCGGGATCGCGCCCCCGCCTGGGGCGTCGGGCTTGGGCTCCGATCCTATAAAGCCCGTTCTATTCCGGTTGGGACGCGTCATTCAGTCGCTACGGCTCATACAGAAATGACAATGAATACAGCTATGCGGTAGACGTCGGTGCCTACCTGCTAGGAAATCGCATTCGGATTGGTATCGGCGCCAACGGCAAAGAATTTAACCAATGGGACTCAACAGCCGATTGGCGGCTGACCATTGGCCTATCAGATTTAGGGGGTACCGCGTACTGGCTTACTCGCATCGCCAATTAGCCCATTACACGATGACGCTCGGCTGGATGGCTTTGCGTTGGTCAGCATCCGGTCTGAAGGAACACAACAAATCGAAAAAATACCGGAATACTTCATAAGCCTCTAATACGGGGTCAGGGTCAAGTAACGGAATTACTGGGAAGCAGCAGGATTAAAGACTGGGGGCAGGTCACGTGATGGATTCATTAGCCAACGGACGCAGGATCAAATGCCTGACGATCGTAGACGACTTCACCAAGGAATGCCTCGACATTCCTGTTGCCTTGGGAATCTCAGGCGAACAGGTGGTTCGCACTCTGGATGGTGTTGCCGCTTTCCGAGGCTACCCAAAAGCGGTGAGAACCGATCAGGGGCCGGAATTCACTGGCAGAGTACTCGATCAATGGGCCTACCGCCATGGCGTTGAACTGAAGCTGATCCAGCCCGGAAAGCCGATGCAGAATGGTTATGTCGAAAACTTTAACGGGAAATTGCGGGATGAATGTCTGAATGAGCACTGGTTCCGGGATCTCGCCCACGCCCGCGAGAAGATCAGTACTTGGCGCTTGGACTACAATGAGCAGCGGCCACATTCATCCTTGGGGTACCAGACGCCTCTGGAGTTTGCCTCGGCCATCCGACTTGGAACAACTGGTTCAAAAGTAACGGACATTACTAGAGAACAGTTGGATTAAAGAGCGGGGGCAGGTCAACCTCACCCTAGGGAATGTCCAATACTCCTAAATATTGGACATGCCGTGAAACCCTTCAAATAAAGGGTTATACAGAATCTTTCCAACCCAGGCCTATTGCTCTGTTTCCAACAATTTGCCGCGCAGGAGCAAGCAAACCGGTTGTATCCCGGCTCGTTGTCTTGATACCGAGTTAGTTGTGATATGCCTGAAGCTGAACCGTCTGGACCGCACCGCTGCTGTGACCACAGCGGCAAGAACTACAGACCCGATGGTGACGACTCCTGGCTGCGTTGCAGTTTGACCGCTTGTTGAATGAACACAGCATCTTACCGACAGGGTTGAACGCCTGGCGCTCAACGCAGATTGTCAGACCCCGGGCGTTAACACCGTTCGACACACCGGCAGTTACTGGCAGTTTGGATCGCCTGAAGGTGCGGCCGCAAGACCTCAGTTTGGCGGAGGGTTTGCAGTGCCTGTCCACAGACTGAGCGATGGGCTGTATACGCAGGAATTCGACACTTCGCCAACACTTGCACCTGAGCGCTCGTGAATGAGCAGATTCACAAGCTCTTTGCAGTCGAGGCCACCTCAACAGCCTTGGCCGAGATCTGCCTGTTGAGGAAATAAGCCCCGCTTGCCCTGACATACGCATGCACTACTTCGTGTAATGTATATTATGTTAAATGATGGCTTAGCGAGGGTTTGTACAATGTGCCGAAGTTACGCTCCGGGTCGGGCCTGGTGCTCGTTAACCAGCACCCTGACCCGAGTGGCCCGACCGAAGGTGCGTCTAATGGTGCAGACCTTCAACGTGTAATGGTTGGTCTCCAGCACCAGCACGCGTAAATCTCCGGCTTCGACGCGGCACTGGGCAGATGCGCTGGTGATAAACCTGCGGATGCTTTGACCTCACCTACACCCATACCGTGGCCAAACAGCTCGTTCGCCCCTGAACAACAGTGTATCCGTAGCCACAAGTCTGGCCTCGGTCAGGCTATTATTTAAGGCTCTGTAAGACAGTGATACCGTAGCGGGTTGTGAAACGGCGTATCTGTCAGATCAATTAGAACGACCACTGCAGAAAAACGTGGCGGTAATGATGGATTTTCAGTGCTTAGGCGGTGTTCCCAAAACACTTTAAGAACATTATTCAACCCAATGCTTTTTATCGATATTTACACTGCCCGCCTGTAAGACATCGTTGCGCCCTATTCTGATCACCCCACGGATCCCGCCGAACAGAGCGACACCCTGCGAGAGCATCTTGCTCAGGCTTACTTGCTGGATCCGTTGTCCCATGCCGCTGCGAATCAGTTTGCCGAACCGATGCGCGCGGGATAGATTATCCGTACATACGGATGCCCCTGATTCGTACCCCGCATCGGTTTTCGTTAGCCAGGCCGACGGCTTCGGCTTCCTCATATTTCTTCCGGCTGGTGTCTACCAGGTTTCCCCAAACGGCCGCAGGTCAAGTTCGAATGTCCAGGCGGACGGATCCTGATGGCATAGCATCCAGACGGCATCGGCAACCGCTGCAGGTTTGACGAAAAAATCATCCGGCTGATCTGCACGCCGCGCGCGTGTGCGGGGTAAATCAACCACCCCGTCGATCAACACATTGGCGACATGAATTTTTTCGGGACCCAACTGGCGGGCCAGAGACTGAGCCAAACTGCGCTGGGCCGCCTTGGCGGAAGCAAAAGGGGCGGTATTGGCACGTCCCCGGGTGGCCGCTGAGGCGCTGGTCACCACGATGCTGGCCGTGTCGTGTTGGCGCAGCTGGGGTAAGGCGGCCTTGGTAGCCGCGACCAACCCCTGCACATTGACCCGCCAGTTGGCTTCAAAATCTTCCACACTGGCGTCTTCTACACTCTTAAAGACGCCACCACCTGCGTTGTAAAGCAACACCGACACCGGCCCCAATTGCTGCTCGATAGACTGGAAGGTGGTCTCCGCGTTGCGCCAGTCGGTAGCATCGTATTCCCAGGCGTGGCTGTTTGGAAGCCGTTGGGCCAGAGAGTTTATATAAGTCCCGCTGCGTGCCAACATTGCTACCTGGAAGCCTCCTTCACTGAAACGGCGGGCCAGAGCTTCCCCGTTTCCCGGACCTACACCGACGATCACACAGACTTGGTTCATTGCGCACTCCTTCCCATCATCATTGAGAACATCCGCCACTCACGTTAACCGACTGACGCCAATAACAACAGGCTCAGCTTGAGCATTATGGTTTTTGACGATTGTTGCCTTGTCAGTCATGGGAAACTTTGTCGATTGGTAGCGGACTGCACCTTCGCAGCACAATCCTGTATGGATCAGTTATTCACCAGTCCCCCATCCACCACCAGATTTTGTCCGGTCACGGCGCGTGCCCAAGGCGAGGCAAAAAACACCGCGGCATCGGCAAACTCGGCCGGCGTGGTTACTCGCCGCAGTGGCGTATTGGCAGCGATAAAATCAAACACTGCTTCCGGTGTGGCCGCAGAGGCATCGGTTGTGCGCAGCAGACCGCCGGAAATCATATTGACGGTGATGTTATCGGGTCCCAAATCTTTCGCCAGAGTACGAGTTAATGACAGCAGCGCGGCTTTACCGGCGGTGTAATCATGATATGGCACCACCGGATTCTGAAACAGGTTGGTGCCCACATTCACAATGCGGCCAAAACCCGCTTCGCGCATCCCTTCCATGGCCCCCTGGGTGGTGTTCAGGGCACCACCGACTACGCCGGCAAATTGCTGGTTCATATTCTCCCAGCTCAGCTGCGCCGCAGTCGGGCGCGCATCGCCATTAAACGAAAAGTCCGGTAACGCATTGTTGACCACAGTGGTCACGGGCATTCCAAAGTGCTGCCGGGCCTGCGCAAACATGGCGCGTACCGCGGCGGTGTCGGTAACATCGGCTTGAACCGCGAGTAAGTGTTCGGGAGCCTCGCTCGCCAGCCGCTGTGCTGCTTCCGCGCTGTTGCGGTAATTGACGACCACTCTGGCGCCCTCACGCAAAAAAGCACGCACCAGGTGCTCGCCCAAACCACGCGCCGCGCCGGTGACAAGGACCAGTTGGTGTTCCAGATGGATAGAGTTTTGCATAAACACCTCAAGAGTGAGGCGAAGGTACGCTGTGCAGGCAGATGCGGTATCAGGCTGCGACTGACATCCCTTCGCCAGTGTGAACTGGATCAGGTTCAACGGGTGTGATCTCAGCCCTGTACGCAGGACACCCCGTGTCGACCCGAGACTTTAGCACATTCTCCGCGCTCAACCTCCCTCACCTGCAGCAAAATGCCTGACGCACTGCCCCTCGTTCTGCGCTCTTGGCGAGGAAGGAGTGAATAGTGATGCGATAAGTGGAGTGCTTGTGGGTGGTAATTGGTTGCAGGCTGGGGTCTTTATTTTAAAAAACATTCGTATGTTGGTATATTATAAAGAGGTGAATATCAGGAGGTTAGCATGTCGAAATACACCGCCAGTCAGTTGCAGGCCATTGAAGACATCAATGTACGTATTGCCGCGCTGCGGACGGTATTGAACGATCTGAAGTCGGCCTTGCGCCAGTGCGATCTGGTGCAGGCGCGCGTGGCGGTAGTCCCCCGGCCCAAAAAAGAGGACGAAGAAATCCCCCCGGAGCGGATCGAACCCCAAGCCCTCAGTGGCCAGGAGGCGTTTGACCGGACCTTGTTCGCGCTGACCGACTGGTATGGCGATGGCGTGCACTCGACCAAAGCTGTCGCCCGCACCCCCGGTGCCGTTGTGCTGCAATCCGAGGAGGCAACCGCGAACCTCATCGGTCAACTCGCGCACGACGCCAACGTGTTAAAGGATCAGATTCGCCAGCTGATTCCGCGACTCGGAAACCGGGACGACAGGTTTGAACTGTTGCACAATCACCACCACATGCTGGTGACCTTGCAGTTGATCCGGCAGTTGCTTGTGCTGCCCTCCGCGCCGCCGGTCCAGAGCCTCACGTTCACCTGGGGAGTGAAAACCGAAATAAAGAAGGTAACGGTCGAGCAAACCTGCCAGCGCATCGCTCGGTACCTCACTGCCCCACCCCCGCAGGGTATGACTGCAGGCGAATGGCAATCCAGTGTAAATACAGAACTGGCCCGGGTGAGTTCGCTGCCAGAGAACACCGAGCTGCGTCATCGTCGGGTATTGGTGGTTCGCCCCATGGTGAATATCCGTCGTCACCTCTCGCCTGCCGAAAGAGAGGCGCGGCGTGAAAAGTGGGCGCAAGAAGGGAAATTTGATCAACCGGTTACGCTGCGTGAAGCGCACACTCCGTTGATTGCGGTCAACCCGTCGCACCCGATAAAAGTGGGGGCACTTGGTATCTACTGCGCGCTCGAGCGCCGCCAGCGCCGCCAACGCAGCGGTCGAAAAACGGCGGAGGAGCCGATTTCGCCGCTCGTGCCGGTGTATTTGGTCAAACCCGGCCGCTGAGCTGCGGGGCTCAATCGTCCAGCACATACCGGTTGCGCCCAGCTCCAACCCCGGCCGCCGTGGCACCCAAACCAATCAAGATCAGAAACACCCCGGCCACCCGCCAGTCGCCGGTCATACCATGCAACACGCCCAGCAACAGCGGGCCTGCGGCCGCCATGGTGTAACCAAGACTCTGGGCCATCCCCGACAGCCGTGCGGCGGTACCCGCATCACGGGCGCGGATGGCCAACAAGGTCAACGCCATACTGAAAGTACCACCCTGCCCGAGCCCCAGAACAATAACCCACATCCATACGTCATCGCTCGGGCCGTAAATGCTGCCAGCCATGCCGACCAGTGTCAGCGTCATGACCAGCACAATCATTGCGCGCTGATCGCGCATGTAACTGGCAACCCAGGGCGCCATGATCGCGGAAACAACCTGCACCATGATAGAAGCAGAAACCGCCAGGCCTGCTTCGACGGCGTCAATGCCCTTGTCCTGAAGAATGGTTGGCAGCCAGCCGAACACGGTGTAAGCGAGGGAGGATTGCAGTCCCATGTATAAGGCCACTTGCCACGCCAGTTTGTCACGGAAGAGGGATTTGGCAACCGCACTGACCGGTTCCCTGGGGACACGTTTGCCATCCAGTCGGGTCCACCAAACGATGGCCGCAACCACCGCCGGCAGCAGCCAGAAGGCCAGTGCCGGCCGCCAGTCGTCGTTCATAAGCTGGCGTAAAGGCTCAGACGCTCCGGTCGCCAGGGCCGCGCCAAAACACAGAGTGGCCGTGTACAGCCCGGTTAGCAGGCTGGCGTGTTGCGGGTAATCCCGTTTTACCATCCCCGGGAGCAGCACACCGGCTATACCGATACAGCCTCCGGCCACGGCGGTGCCCAGAAACAACCCGCTGACACCGGTGTACGGGCGGACAAGCTGGGCCAGGGCCAGCACTAATAAAACGGCCAGCACAGCCCGCTCAATACCCAATGATCGGGCCAGCCTGGGGGCCAGCGGTGCCGCCAGTCCGAGGAACAGCACCGGTAAGGTCGTAAGCACGCCCTGTTCAGCGGACGACAGGGTCAGGGTTTCGCCGATCCGCCGCAGCAAGGGACCAACGCCGGTTAGTGCTGGTCGTAAATTGACAGCGACCAGCATCAAACCGATCAGCCCAAGGATGGCCGTGCGGGTGTGAGTGGAGCTTGAGTTGTTCATATTCGGCTACGGGATCCAAACCAAGAAGGGTATGTGGGCGGTTCCTGCTTACAGATACGGCGTCATCAAAGCCGCGATGGCATCTCTCAAGCGAACCAGTATAGAGCGGTCAGAAAGTTGTTGGTAAGACATCAGCCGGCTTCGGTTGATCAGATCGTTAGCGTGTTTGCGCAATTCTGCATTAACGGATTCGGAGAACACTTCTACTCCGAGTTCAAAGTTCAGCCTCAGACTCCGCGGGTCCAGATTTGCGGAACCGACAAAACAGTACCCCTGGTCGATGCACAGTAATTTGGTATGGGAGAATGGTGGGGGCTGGTAGTAAATGTTGATGCCCCATTGACTCAATTCGATCAGGCTGCTTCGGCTGGCCCAGTTCATATAAGGGAGATTGTTTTTCTCCGGCAACACAACGCTGACCCTGACCCCCCGCATGGAGGCCGACATCAACGCAGAAATCAGCTCCCGACTCGGTAAAAAATAAGGGGTAATAATCAAGATAGAGTGGGACGCGGTACTGACCACAGCGGCGAGGGTAAGTTCCAACGCGTCGATCTGCTGGTCCGGGCCGTCCGCAATAAGTCGGCAGCCCGCGTCGCCCTGTTCGCCGGTTGCTCGCATGGGCGGGTCGGCGAGCGCCTGGCGTGGTCGCGCACGGGTGTAGCGCCAGTCCTGCTCAAACAGGTCCGCCAGAGCCGGTACAATAGGGCCCATGAATTTAAAATGGATATCGGCGATCCGCTTTTTCCTGGTCGCGTACTCGCAGTTGTCCTCACTGATATTCATCCCCCCTGCGAAAGCAATGTGGTTGTCCACCACCAATAATTTACGGTGGTTCCTGAGGTTGATGTATATGCTCGGCGGTATCAGCCGTGGGGGCAGAAAGCGCACCACACGGACCCCGCGTTTTTTCAACACCGTCGAGATGCGCCGGAAGGAATAGTGTTCGCCGACGCCATCGATGAGCACTCGAACATCCACCCCGCGCGCAACGGCTGCCGCCAGACGGTCGACAAAGCTTTGCCCGGCCCGGTCCGGCTTGAAAATATAGGATGCCAGCAGTATCCGGTGCCGCGCCGCGTCGATTGCGGCAAGCATCTGGGGGTAGGCCTGATCGCCGTTGTAGAGCGCTTTTACATGATTGCCTTCGGTGATGTCCGAGCCACTAACCAGAAACCCCGCAAGCTGCTGGGGGCGGGACGGTGAGTGTTCCGGCCTTACGGCCAGCGCTTGTTTTATATGGTCGCCGGCCAGTTGCTGTTTGAGGGTTTGGGCTCTCAGGCGAACCCTGTTGATACCAAACAGGTAATAAACGATGGGCCCGAGATAAGGAATAAACAAACACGCCATGATCCAGCCGGTCGCGGCGCGAGTGTCCCGCTTGAACAGCAGTACGTGGGTGATGGTCAGTGTGGCCGGAGCCAAGTGCAGCACAACAAAAAACAAATTGAGAAGGATATCTGCTACTCCCGAGCACCGTGCCAGTCGTGGGAACCTGAATACGACTCACCGTCAAAAACTAACATATTCATTTTTCAAAAGGTAGCCGGGGCACGCCCCGATCAGCCACTAATTACTTGTCCGGCAAGGGGATATACTCGTGCTCATCCCCCGGCACTGTCGGGAACTTGCCCGCCACCCAGTCTTTCTTGGCCTGCTCGATTCGCTCTTTACGACTGGACACGAAGTTCCACTCGATAAAACGCTTTTGCAGGTGCCCACCGCCGATAATGGCCAACCGGGATTCCTGGGTGGCCGTCACGGTCACACCGGGCATGTCGGAAAGCACGGCCATGGAGTGCGCTGTCAGTTCGGTATCCTGGGCCTTGAGCGCTCCATCCGCCAGGTAAAGGGCCCGCTCTTCGGCATCCGGCAGTTGCAAGGATTGCCCGGGTTGCAGAAGTGCCTCAACGTACAGAGTGTCAGAAAACACCCGCACCGGCGAGGTCGCGCCGTAGGCACTGCCCATCATCACTCTCACCGGGACACCGTTCACTTCAACAGCCGGTATTTCACTGCCGGGATAATGCAGAAACGCCGGTGCGGTCTCTTCCTGGTCTTCCGGTAAGGCCAGCCAAAGTTGCAACCCGTGCAACGTGTGATCTGCTTGTGTGGTCTCCGGCCGCTCCCGTTCAGAATGCACAATGCCCCGACCAGCGACCATTAAATTAATATCACCGGGCCGAATACTTTGCAGGCTGCCCAACGAATCCCGATGCAGTATTTCACCTTCAAACAAATAGGTAACAGTGGCAATGCCGATGTGTGGGTGGGGCCTTACGTTAATCCCCTGCCCCGCCGGGAAGTTGGCCGGCCCCATGTGATCGAAAAACACCCAGGGACCGACCTTTCTCAGTCGCGTCGTCGGCAATAAACGACGCACGGTGAATCCGCCCAGATCCGCCTCCTTTGGATGGAGAATCAGCTCTATTGCGGTACACCGGGAAAACCTTACTTCGCATTTCTGCTTCACATGGGTCAGAACGTTGCTCATCTGACGACCTCCTTGTTGCTGGTTTGTACGGCATTGACTGCCTGCCATTCAACCAGCTGTCGGTGCATGTGAATACTATAGCCCTGAATCAGAAACCGTGGGTTTTTCCGCTCTCAAACTCCCGCCTGAAGGCGATTTCAATGAGCCTGCCCAGCCCAACCGAGGTCTGCCAGACCCTAACAACCTCCGACACTCATAAAAATAATTAATGCTTAGTTGACAAATAGTTACAGAGATTTTCGACCGGATCAGGCAAAATCTTGCCCGCTATTCAGGTGTTAGCCAAGGGCCGCTTATTCATGATATTCAGACTCTTCATCGTATTGCTCTCCGTCCTCGTTGCACAGCCGGCGCTGGCGCAACCGACGTCCTTCCGGCAAGCCAAATTGGAACTGCGCAAACAGGTGTATCACGACCAGAATCAATCCACAGACGGATCCTTGTATTGTGGCTGTAACTGGCAATGGGTCGGCGCGTCGGGTGGCCGGGTGGATCTGGCATCCTGCGGTTATGTGGTGCGCAAACAACAGACCCGCGCCGAGCGCATTGAATGGGAGCACGTGGTGCCTGCCTGGGTGATGGGACATCAGCGCCAATGCTGGCAAAAAGGCGGACGCCGGGAGTGTGCCGCCAGCGATCCGCTGTTCAGAGTAATGGAAGCCGACATGCACAATCTGGCTCCGGCTATCGGTGAGGTGAACGCCGACCGCAGCAATTATTCCTTTGGAGTGTTACCGGGTACCCAACCGCAGCACGGCAAATGCGAGGTGCGCGTGGCCTTTGACCAGCGTGCGGTGGAGCCACGGGACGCGGTCAAAGGACAGATCGCCCGCACCTACTTTTATATCCACGACCGCTACAATCTGCGGATGAGCCGTCAGCAGCAACAGCTTTTAATGGCCTGGGACCGGCAGTTCCCGGTCTCTCAGTGGGAAAGGGAACGGGATCGGCGGATTGCCGCTATCATGGGACACCACAACCCGTTTGTGACCGGGGAGCGCAGTTGGGCGCTTGGCCATCGCAATCTGGCAGAAGGCGTGCGGGCGGTAGATCCGTTGCCGGATACCGTGTCGGTTACCCAACAGGTCAAGGTCCTGGGCAATACCCGCTCCAACGTCTATCACTTATCCGAGGGGTGCCCGAGTTACAACCGGGTGTCTGAAGCCAACCGCATCTATTTCCAAAGCTCCCAGGAGGCCGAAGCCGCCGGGTACCGCAAGGCCGGAAACTGCATATAGCGACCAGTCAGGTGAATCTGCACTCATCGGGCTGCAGGGTGAGTGTTTCTGACTCGCACCCCGACCTAAAAATTCGCGTTGTAACTGAACACCAGGCCGGACCGATCTTCGAGTTTCTGATCTTTACCAGTCAGGTAAGGCACGTCATCCTGCCGGTAAAAGGCCCTGACCTCAAAACCCGAAGCAAACAATTTTCCGATTGCCAGGATGTCCCGGCTTTCCGTGGCGGAATTGACCGGGTGAGTCTGGTCGAAGTTCGCAACCTCCATCCAGGCCAACGCGTCCATCCGGTCCATTTTTTCATGGGTGTACTGTAGCAAAAGCCCCATGGCTGGTAGCGTGGCCCTGGCCGTTAGGAACACCCCCTTC
This sequence comes from Marinobacter sp. X15-166B, assembly GCF_001752365.1. Lineage (GTDB taxonomy): Bacteria > Pseudomonadota > Gammaproteobacteria > Pseudomonadales > Oleiphilaceae > Marinobacter. Next base: position 3,148,211 of record NZ_MEIY01000001.1, read on the forward strand.
TGATCTATGTCGAAAGACTCATTGGGGGTTGACTCTCCTTGCGAGCCTTCCTCGGTTAGCCCGGTGACGAACCAACTCCCTTGTGCTTTGAAGTCCAGGGTCAGCCACGAAAAAGTCTCTTTCCGGTAATCGATGCCAAACACCATACGCTGATCGTTGTGCTTTCCCGAAGTAAAGCTACCCACCGCAGAGCCTTCCTTGTTCATCAGATAACCGGTGTAGAGGGTCAGCTGGTTGATCGGAGAGATGCTGGCGAACGCTTCGAAAACCGGCGTGTTATTGCCCTTCTCATTGACATCGAGCTTGCCCCCCAGGTAATTGTTCGCACCCAACCTTGGCTTGTCATCCCCCCCCATGATCCCAAGCCCGATGTGAATCCTGTCATCCCAACCACGCACTCCCATCCGCGCGCCGTTGAAAATACCCGTTGCCATCAGGGCAGCATTCGGAGCTTCAGGAGAAACCAGATACAGGCCGCCAGGCTTGGTGCCCATGAAGTTGATGAACCGTCCGACCTGCCAGAACATCCAGTTGTGATCCCGTCCTACCCAGGCTTCACGCAAGGGATGGTCTCCGTAATAATACAGATCCGTCCCCAGATTCCTGTATATATCCCTGTAGACCGGATCGGAGCTGTCCTGATACATCTCGTCACCGAGGCCCACAAACTCAAGCCTGGCTTGCCAGGGCCCGTTAGTCGCTGTCAGTCCAGCCAGCGCCCGAGTGAGTTTAATCTGATGTTCGCGGCCGGCGGCACCATCCTTAAGATGATCATTCATAAAGACACCACCGACCAGTTCTATGGTTGTTGTCAGCTTGCTGGCCATGAATGTCGGCCAAACGGAGTCCGCGGCAGAAACAATCGGCGCAGCCAGTGAGGCCAGCGCCACGAGGGAGGGGAACACCTTCTTCGTCACGACACCACCTCCTTGTGCTTTGTCTCTCGCTCAATTCCAATCGAGCTGGTTTTAAGAGCATAGCAGTCAGCTGACAAAAAACACGGCCCGGGATAATGACTTGCCGGCCTGTTCCGAAACGGCAGTCAAATAATGTGACAGCGGACATAAAAAAGGGCCTGTTGCACAACAACAGACCCTGTCATGAAATTCTCCTGCCTTAAACGCGACTCATAAACTTGCGTTCTTCCACGTTTACCCGAATGCGGTCACCGCTGGCAATATGCTCAGGCACCTGAATAACCAGCCCCGTTGGCAGAGTCGCGGGTTTGGTCCGTGCGGTTGCTGAGCCGCCTTTGACCGAAGGTGCGGTGTCCACAATTTCCAGCTCTACCGTGGGCGGCAAATCGAGAGCCACCGGGGCATCGTCGACCAGAATTACCACAACGCCTTCAGTTTCCTCGGTGACGAACAGCAACTCGTCCTCAATTGCCTCTTTATTCAGGCTGTACTGGGTGAAATCTTCGCTGTCCATGAACACATACTCGTCCCCGTCAGAGTATGAGAAGGTGGCTGAACGACGGGTCAGATCGGCAAGATTCAACATGTCCGAGTCTTTGAACGTATGGTCTACCTTATTGTTGGTGACCACGTCATACAACCGCATACGATAAAGGCTCCCACCGGCACGGCCTTGGGGCACAGAGCGCTCAATGTCTCTGACAAAATACACGTTACCTTCAAACTCAATCGCCGAATTCTTCTTGATTTCACTGGCTCTAGGCATCTTTCAAAGCTCCACAAAGACCTCAATGGCATATAAATCCGACTGCAACGAATGCGCATTGCGCTGGCTGCTCTCTCGTCCAGAATCGCAGAGTATACGCTGTTTGGGAGTAACACCAAAGATGCCGGGTCTGACACTTGAGTATTTTTCTTTTTTAACTCAGGTGCTTATCAAAAAATTGCAAGGTGCGCGACCAAGCCAGCTCGGCTTCATCCTTGGCATAGCGAGCGGTGGAGTCATTGTGAAAACCATGGTTCACGCCCTCATACACATAGGCCGTATACTCCACGTCAGCCGCTTTCAGGCTGGCTTCGTAGTCCGGCCAGGTGGCGTTGACACGGTCGTCGTTACCGGCGAAGTGCAGTTGCAAGGGGGCGCGAATGTTGCCGTGCAGAGCTTCCGCTGCCGGTGTGCCATAGAACGGCACGCCAGCGTCGAGCTCATCACCAAGGGTTGCTGCGAGCAAGTTGACAATATAGCCGCCAAAACAGAAACCAACCGCACCGAGTTTGTCGGTGGTCAGCTCATGGCGCTTGAGAAAATGAGCGGCGGCAATGAAGTCTTCTTCAATTTTAGGCCGCTCCAGACTGCTCTGCATGGCGCGCCCTTCATCGTCATTGCCCGGGTAACCGCCCAGGCTGTACAAGGCATCGGGGGCAAAGGCAACATAGCCCTGCAAGGCCAACCGACGGGCAACGTCTTCGATGTACGGGTTCAACCCCCGGTTTTCATGGACCACCAGGACCGCCGGCGCCTGACCTTGCAAATCCTGTGGCACCACCAGATAACCACGGCCGCGACCGTGGCCCTTGGGGGCTGGAAAGGTACTGTAAGTCGCGATGATGCGGGGATGATTGAAAGACACTTGCGCGGCCTTGACATAATCGGGCATTAACGCCGCTGTCAAAAACCCTGTGCTGTAGCCGAGCGCAGTCAGGGTTCCCAATTTATGCATAAACGTACGACGATCCATCAGACCGTGTGCGTATGCGTCGTACCAATCAAAAGCTTCTTGCGGGATCGGCCGAACGGATTCCGCCGGTATTACGATGTCGCGCTGCTTGCTCATCACTGACAGCTCCCCTGTCCCGGGATTACTATTTCAGCTTAGCAGCTGCCAGCCAAACCGGAAGGTCAGGTCCCCCTGAAAGGGCGCGCAGCCTGCCTTGGGCTATCGGAAGCGGTGCGCTGACAGGCCTTGGATGATCACTCTCCCCGGGACCCGGCAGAGCTCAGCTGGCCGTTGTGCAGCAGCAGACTCGCCGTTTGCTGCGCCAGCGCCAAAGCTGCCCAGGCGTGTTGTCACTGACCACCGGCCCGAACGTCTGTAACCTGAATGACGTTCGGGCCGGGCACCGGGCGGGGCTAATCCTCCGGCATCGGTCCGTTGGCGGCCCTGGACTGCCGGCCAAGCTCTGCCGCCAGGTTGATCGCCATGCTCAGGCCGCGGCGGGCGTCTTCGTCTTTATTCAGGCGGCGCAAACTTTGCCAAATAGTAGGAGGGGTTTCGTCTCGAGCCGCTTGCGCTGATGCATACCTGAGAGCATTGCTGAGGGCCCAGACTCCGCCGACACCGTTCTCATACAACGCCATCAGTTTTTCCACCATCGCTTCATCGGCCATTTCAATGACATCCGACGTCGCCGCCAGCAGATCCACGATGTTGTGCAATCGCCTGCCCTGGATCAGCGGCGCGACCTTAATCAGCAGGTCGGACATGCCGTCCAGGGTTGCCTGATCCTGCAGCTCGGGGATGGTTTTCAGCACTTGTTCCAGTGACATGGGCTCAGCTACGGCCATAGATTCGCTATTCATTGGTGATCTCCTTTTCACACCAGACCACGGGCGACAGACCAATAAATTCCGCGGTTGAAACCTTTACGCATTAGCCCGCCAATCTTGGTTGGCGGAGTCGGAATAACATCCACATCGTAGTCGTACCAAAGCGGCATACCGGCCTCCAGGCCCATTTGTGCGATAGCCTGTACCCGACCGTCATACTCGGCCGGCGTTTCACCATGGCGCACCAACCCCGCAATATTGTTACAAACAACCGGCGACTGATTGTGGCAACTACCGCCCGCCTTGCTGATCGGCAGATCAACGGTGTCGCCCATGACGAACACATTTTCATGCCCTTCGAGTTGCAAGGTTTGACGATCCGTTGGCAGCCAGCCTTCGTTATTGGGAGCCTGGGAGACACCTGAGTTAAGAACAGCATCCACCGCACGTATTGGTGGGGTTTGCATCAGGATATCGAAATCTTCTTCTTCGCCCTCCTCAGAAATGGCTACTTTGCGCTCTGGGTCCACACTCGCAAGGGTGAAGCTCCGTTTGTGTTTGATGCCTTTCGAATCGAAAATCGTGGGCAGAACCTCTCCCGTGTCTTTTTGTAAAAACAAACAGTTACGGATAAGTTGTGACACGGTTGGATAGGTATAAACAATTTCTATCTGATCCCGCACACCGCGCTGACGCAGAAAATCGTCGAGCATAAGGGTGGTTTCGATCGGCGCAATACCGCATTGATGAGGGACGTTGGGCGTGGTCGGAAAGGTCACGCCGATAAATATGCGGCCTCTCTCTATGGTGGATATTTTCTTGTAAAGGTCGCGCGCGGGGCCGTGCTGGTAAAAGTGATCTCCGGCTTCTTTTAGACCACTGATACGCTCCGGGGCAGGGATACACCCAGTCGAAACAACGAGATAATCGTAGTCAAAGGATTTACCGGATGACAGCCTCAGGCGGCTGTTCTTGAATTCAAAGCCTTCCACCTCATCCAGCACGAAATGGATTTCCGGGCGCAGCAAAGAGGCTTGGGGCCGACGCAGTTCATCCTTATAGAATGCGCCGAATGCAACGTACATAAACGCCGGTTTGTAGTAGTGCCAGGGGCTGTTAGAGATTAACGTCACCCTGACCTTGCCCCTGGTTATCTCAGGGTAGAGTTTCTCCACCAGGTTATTTGCGGTCATCGTGCCGCCGATACCGCCACCAACCACGACGATATTGTGAATCATGTTACCTCTCCTTGTGGGATATAATCCTTCTGTGTTTTTGTTGTTATGAAAGAGTGTCAGATTCCTCCTTGTGCAGAATTTCCTGTAGCGCCCGGAAGGGTAATAATGCGGAATCATGCCGGGTCGGCATTGAAGCGGCGTGCTGGAATATCAGCAACTCGGGCCAAATCAGATCCTGTTGCGCCGGAACCTGGTTGTTTAATATCTGTTCCAGCTGGACCCGCACGCGCGCTATGTCTGCGGCGGTCATGCCCAACGCGCGCTCGTAAACGATGGCGGTGGTCGCTTGTCCCAATGAACAGGCGCGGACCTGGTAGCCCAGAGAGCGTACCCGACCAGCGTCTACCACGGCATCGAGAGTCAGCCTGCTGCCACACAATTGCCGGCTGTACACCGTCCTGGTGTGTACATTGGATCCCGTCAAACGACGATCCCGCCGTACCCGGGACATGTAGCGTTTAAGGTGCAGAATGAACGCTTCCGCACTCAACTCCGTTCTGGCCCTGGCTCCACTATCCAACGTCTCACCTCGTCCCTGCCGGTAGCGTCCTTAGGAACAGACTAGCAAACAGAATAAAAAACAGACAGTTATTAGCTCATTCTTGTGAATCCGATCTGCTTTGGCCCAACAACCCCAGCTCTTTCATGAACTCGATCTGACTTTGCAACACCTGGTTGGCGAGTTTGTCGTCCGCGGCAGCTTCCTGCCAGGCTGCCATTGCTGTTGGCCGGGCGCGGGCGACCACTGTCGGGTCGAGGTGGATGACTTCTACGCCCTGCTCCTGAAATTTTCTCAGCGCAGCCGCGTCCTCGGCGAGAATGCGTTGTCTGAGCGCTGCGGAAATTTCACGGGCCGCCACTTCCAGTGCGGCTTTGTAGGAACTGGGCAGCCTGTTGTAGGCACGCTGGTTAGCAACGTAACTGGTGGCCGTGGTGGGTTGGTGAAACCCGGGCACAATCACATACTTGGCGACGTCCCCCAAACCAGCCTCCAAATTCGCAATCAAATCCCCCCGATCGGCAAAATCAACCACACCGTTCGCCAACGCCGGGTAAACCTTCCCAATGGGCAACGGGGTCACGTCCACACCAAACTTGTACATCACCAGACTCGCCAATCCGACAAAACGCCCCTTTTTACCTTTTACATCGTCCAGTGAATGCAACGGGAAATTGGCATGCAGAGGTTCCTGCCCGTAAATCGTCGGGGCTATGTAGAACAATCCGTTGCTGGCGTATGCCTGGCGCGCAAACTCCAGTCCTCCCCGTTCGTAAAACCAGGCTTCGTACTGATCCGGATGCGGAAAACCAAACGGCACGCTGCTGGTGAACGCAAACGCCGGGGTGATGCCGGTTTCATAGCCGTCGAAAGTTTTCATCATTTCAACGGTGCCTTTGCGAACCGCGTCAAATGCCCGAGTCGCAGACACCAGCTCGCCCTCTCCGAACACCCGGATGCTGAACTTGCCATCCGTGAGCTGAGCCACCCGCTGAACGAACTTCTTCTCGTATTCGTAAGGGGTCGAACCCGCTTCCCACAATACCTGCATGCGCCAGTTCACAGTAGGTTTGCCGGCCGCAGCCGCACTATTCGACCCCATCAGCACAACCGCAACCAAGCCACATAAAGCCCACCGCAGCGGCGTTGTTATCTTCTCTGCCTGTTGGGTGGTCATCTTGCCCTCCATTGATGGGGTGATGTAAATGACTCAATAAGCGGTTACCGGCTCTGCGCCTCTCGGGCGAGCAAGACCCGCTTGCGCTCAACGCCCCACCGATAACCCGATAACCCGCCGTCGCGCCGCACTACCCGGTGACAGGGTATCGCCAGTGCCAGATGGTTGGCGGCGCAGGCTCCGGCCACTGCGCGCACGGCCTTGGGTGCGCCTATTTTCTTGGCGATGTCGGTATAGGTAGCGGTTGCACCGGAGGGGATGTCGCTGATGGCCCGCCACACCTGTTGCTGAAACTCCGTGCCGCGGACGTCGAGAGGCAAGTCGGGCCAGTCGGTGGCTGCATCTACAAACTGAACAAGTCGCGCGACCCGTTGCCCGAGCGACCCACTTACCCGCTCCTCGGCGCCCGGAAAGCGGTGTTTGAACTCGTCGATCAGGTGCTGGCGATCGTCACCGAAGGCGATGCCACAGATACCTTTCTCACTTTCGGCCACTAACATCAGACCGAGCGAACAATTTGCCAGTGTGAAACCAACCGGCGCGGGTGTGTGGAACATGGTCGTCACCTGAAAATCCTGCTGTCGATATGACTACTATAGAGGGTTTCCCAACCGCAGCACAAAGCAGGGGCCGGGTTACCGCCGACAGATTACAAAGCCTTCACAAGGTAGGGTTTAGCGGTGCTGGTTCTTTTGTCTGGCCAGTTGGCGCTATAAACTGGGACCCTTGTCAACCAGCCAGGTTTTGCCATGAAAGCCCAGATATACAAAGAACCCCCTGAAGTTCAGGAGTCCGTCTCGTACCGCTGGGACCGGATTCTATTCACTGCAGTGCTGGCCTTGCTGCTCTTGAGCGGGATTGTCTGGGCCATTTGGTCCTGGGCCAGTTGGGCCGACACCGAGGCCGAGGGCACGCCCCTGGTCCTCGAAGAGCGCACCCGGGATCCCATCCCGACCGTAACAGCCACGCCTGCGGCTGTCACCGACACCCCTGTTTCCCTACCGCCGACTGACGCTCCGTTCGCTGCCGGGCTTGCGGGCCCGGAAAGCGCCACAGACAGCCCCCTGGATCCGGTCGATGAACCAGCCGATCGGCCTGTTGAGGATGGGGACTCGCAGCCAGATGAATTGACCGGTGTAGCAGGTGACGTTGATCCGAACGTTGAGGCACCAGGCGAGACAGCTCTTGCTCTGCCCACCGTCACCGTCTCTGTTTCAGCAACCGACGACAGCGAACACACTGCCCATGCCGCTAACGGGACACTCGCGCCGCACACTGATGTACAACCAGAATCAGCCCAGACCGATGGCGTCATTACGCCCGAGCCAGCTCCGGTAACCATCCAGTCTGACCAGGTCGTGCGGGCGGGCGTGTCGGAGGTGCTGGAAGCCAAGGAATTAGTCGGGGCATTACCCGCCACCGTGCCCATGAACGATGCGGGCTTGCTGAGGGTCTATTTCTTTAATGAAGTCGTGGGCATGAACCAACAAGTGTATTACCACGACTGGTATCTTAACGATGAGCGTCAGGCCCGGGTTGCGATACGACCGTTTACCAGTCCGATGCGGGCATCGTCGGGCAAATACGTGGACCGCTCCATGCTGGGTTCCTGGCGGGTGGAAGCAGTATCTGCAGAGGGCGAGCTGTTGGCTGAAGCACGTTTTGAGGTGGTGGACTAGCGCCGCTGTCAGTGTGCCGCCAGGACTGCGTGGCGGGCATTGATGCGGTCCCCTGTGTGCCTTGAGTTCCGGAAAGAAGGTTAAAAACAGTCGTTCCAGTTCGTGATCGTGAGCGTGAATGTCTTCGATGATTCCATAAAACCGATGGGGAAAGCGGATACGGGTGGCAATCCGGTCAAGTGCATAGCCGACAGCATCAAGATCCTTGTAACTGGTAAACCAGTCATCGTGGATGATCCGCTGGGTTACCCGGGCCATGCGATCAGGCATCAGTGCGTGCCCTGCATCCAGATCCCTGTAGACCTCGGCAATAAATCCATCGACACAAACGCTGCTGAACCTGCCCCAGTGGCGCAACAGATAATGATCGAACAACACGTCCAGAGCGACCCCGGCAAACCGGCGCCGGGGTGCGGCAAACAAATGTTTCGCAGCCCGTACCTGTGGGTGAGTGTCGGTGTATACATCCACGGCACGATGGTGTGCCAGTCCCTCTCCGACCGCCAGGGGAAGACGGTCAACCCGCACGCCGCGGGCAAAGTCACCCAACAAGCTGCCCACCCGATGCTCCATCGAGTCGGGCGCCAGAAACAAATGTGCCAGATAATTCAAGAATAGTGCCTCCAGATTGCAGAAGTGCGCCGCCAAAGGTATTCTGGCGCTCTTCCTGGGGTTGCCTGGCTCGAGTGTCTTTTGAAAAACCTGAATCCCGTAATCTTCATTCTAAGCGTAATGTTTGTGCTGCTCAGCATCTTTATGACGCTGCCGGCGGTGTTGCTGTCTGGCAGCGACGCGCCCAATTCACAGGCATTCATTATATCGGCTGCGGTGGTTTTTGGCATGGGCCTGTGCGGGATGCTGGGTACCTACCACAAGGAACGCGATCTCAAACCCCGGTACATGTTTGTGCTGACGGTGACCAGCTGGTTGTTCATCTCGCTGGTGTCCGCCTTACCCTTTTACCTGAGCGACAATGACATCAACTGGGCCACCGCCTTGTTTGAAAGTACCTCGGGGATCACCACCACCGGCGCCACGGCATTAAGCGGGCTCGATTTTATGGATCGCGATCTGCTGCTGTGGCGGTCCATCCTGCAATGGGTGGGTGGCATCGGCATCATCGGCATGTTCGTCGCGGTGCTGCCGTTTTTGCGGGTTGGCGGCATGCGGCTGTTTGCCACCGAATCCTCGGAATGGACCGACAAAGCCCTGCCCCGCATGAAAACCCTCAGCCGCGGCCTGCTGCTGGTCTATCTGGTGTTTTCCACCGTTGCAGTACTCACCTATTGGGCGTCGGGCATGAGTCTTTTTGACGCCTTCAACCACGGACTGACCAGCATCGCCACCGGGGGGTTCTCCACCTCCGATTCGTCCATGGGCAAGTTTGATTCGGACCTCATTCTGGTGGAGGCCTCGATTTTCATGGCGCTCGGCGGCATGCCGTTCTTCTTGTTTGTCCGGGAAATGCACGGTCAGCGCGGAGTCCTGTGGCGGGATCAGCAGGTGCGCGCGTTTGTGGGTATTCTGCTGTTTGTGCCGCTGGTGTTGACCTGCTATCGCTGGCTGATGACCGACGACTTCGATCTGCTGTCCGGCTATGTGTCTACCCTGTTCAATGTCACCTCGGTGGTCACCACCACCGGTTACGCCTCGGAAGACTATTCGGCCTGGGGTTCGCTGGCGTTTGTGGTGTTTTTCTACCTGATGTTCATCGGTGGCTGTTCCGGGTCGACTTCCGGAGGCATGAAAGTGTTTCGCTTTCAGCTGTCACTGATTCTGTTGCGTGAGCAGCTGATGCGTTTGCTGCATCCCCGCGCGGTTCTGAGCCGCAAATACAACGGTCGCGTAGTCAGCGATGAGATCATCGCGTCAATGGTGGCCTACACCTTTATATTTTTCCTGTCGTTAATGGTTATTACGGTGATTCTGGCGGGCCTGGAGCTCGAATTTCCGGTCGCGCTGACCGGCGCTCTCGCGGCGCTGACCAATGTGGGGCCGGGGCTGGGCAATGTCATCGGGCCATCGGGTAACTTTGCCACCCTTCCGGACGCCGCCAAGCTGGTGCTCAGTGCGGGCATGCTCATGGGGCGTCTGGAAATTCTCAGTGTGGTGGTCGTGCTCTCGCCCGCCTTCTGGCGCTCCTGATCAGAGCTTCAATACGGCCCGTATAAACGCACCGATATCCACTATCTCCTCCAGACACACGTTGTGTTCCATCGGGTAGGTTTTATAGTTGGCGGTGATTCCCAGCTGTTTCATCGCTTGAACGCTGCGTTGCCCGAGGGCTTCGATCACCATCGGATCCCGGGTGCCGTGATAAATATTGACCGGTATCGACTGATTAGCGGGCGCCACCTGCACGGTTTCGGCGGTCGCAAAATAGGTCGACAACCCCAGCAAGCCCGCCAGCGGTTGCGAAAATGACAGCGCCGCTTCATAGGCCACCGCGCCGCCCTGAGAAAACCCGGCCAGAATAATCCGGCGGCTGTCGATGCCACTGTCGATTTGCTGCTGCACCAGCCGGATGACCGCATCGGCCGATGCTTTGAGTTGCTCGTGATCAATCACCCGATCAATGTCCATGGCCTTGATGTCGTACCAGGCGGGCATGCGCATGCCACCGTTGACCGTCACCGGCAGTTCCGGCGCATGGGGGAAAATAAAGCGCACCGCCGCGTTCGCCGGCAGCCCCAGTTCCGGCACCACCGGTTCAAAATCGTGACCGCTGGCGCCCAGGCCGTGCAGCCAGATAACGGCCGCGTCCGGGTTGGGGGCGGTTTCAGTCGACAGGTACTCCAGTTCCATTACCTTTTTCCTCTGATTTGCAGATTACTGTTCGGACCCGCTCTGGGCTTTCAGAGCGCTGGCCACCGGATTGGCGTACATGTCTCGCAGGTAGGGGCGTTGCGCGGGCGCGCAGGCGTTCAGCCGCCTGTTCAAGTGTTCCTCCGCCGCCGCCAGGTCGGTGTCGCTCCAGGTGTCGGCAGTAACCAATCCGGCGAGCATGTCCGCGGGGCCGTGAGCTGCATCCTGTTGCGCCCTCTGCTGATACGCCACCAGATTGGAGGCATGCAGGTGATAATTGGCGTTCATCTCATTGTCGATGCGTGTGGCCAGGGCCTTCGGATTATCCGGCGAATCCTTGATGGGGCTGCCAAAGTGAACGTGCACGCGGCCCTTGAATCCGGTCAGCCCTTTGAGGATCTGCTCGGTATCTTCGCCCTCGGTCTTGGTGTAACTGCCTTCGCGAGCACGCGCTTCCAGCTCCCGGGCCTTGTCGGCATCACAGGGGTCGTACTCATAGGAAATCGACACCGGCACTATATGCATCCGGTTCATGGCCTCATCAAACGCCAGCCCGGATTTTTTACGGCACATGTAAAACATCTTGATGATTGCCGGGTCGGTCTGATCGATGCCGTTTTTGGCCCGGCCTTCCCGCTGGGCGATCCAGATGCTGTGGTTGGTGTCAATGCTGTGACAGATAAAGGACGACAACAGCAGATAGGCGTCACGCATTTCCCGGGGACTGGTCATGTTGCGGCGCACGATAAAACTTTTGTTCAGACGCATGAGTTCAGCAAACAAGCGGTTCTGCAACAGGTTGTCACCGATTGCGATACGGGTGGTACTGAACCCCTGGCTGTACAGCAGGTAATTGACCACCATCGGGTCGAACACTATGTCCCGGTGATTGGAAATAAACAGATAGGCCGATTGCTTGTCGAGGCGCTCCAACCCCGATTGGGTCACCCGGGTGGTGGTTTTATCAACCAGCGCGGCCACATGGGACGACAGCTGTGCCTGAATGTCGTCAATGCGGGTCAGCCCGCCAAATTTCTCATGCATCCACGCTTTAACCCGCATACGGACCAGTCTGGGGAACCAACGGCTCAGTCTCGGGGATTTGAAACGCGCGATAAGGTCAATGAACTCCGGGTCTTGGACAAGACGCGTGAATGCCGCAGTGGTTTCCTCATCCGAATAAGGGCGTATGCCGTCAAATTCCTGCATGGATTTCCTGTCGTCGATAACAATTTAAGTGGTGTTGTGGGCCAAAACCAGACCGGGGATGGCTATAAAAACGCGGCTATTGTAACGCTTTGATCATGAATATGCTGCAAAACATCCCGTGGCGTTTCTGGTATCATGCCGCTTTTGTTTACCACCCGCATCAGACGTTGAGCCCTATGGATACTACCCCGGACCCACAAGCCGTGTTGCGGCAGGTGTTTGGTTATGAACAGTTTCGGCCGTTACAGGGCGATATCATCCACGAGGTGGTTGCCGGAGGCAACGCCCTCGTGCTGATGCCTACCGGCGGCGGCAAATCATTATGTTATCAGGTGCCTGCACTGGTTCGCCCGGGTACCGCAATTGTGGTGTCACCGCTGATCGCCCTGATGCAAGATCAGGTGACCGCGCTCCGCCAGCTTGGGGTACGCGCCGCGTTTCTCAACTCGAGCATGGATTACGAGCAAGCCCGGGATACCGAAAGTGCGCTGCTGAATGGCGACCTCGACCTGCTTTATTGCGCCCCGGAACGCTTGCTGCAACCGCGCACGCTGGGTTTGCTGCATCAGTCGGCCCTCTCATTGTTTGCCATTGATGAAGCCCATTGTGTGTCCCAGTGGGGCCACGACTTCCGCGCTGATTATCTGGGACTGGACATTCTGGCCCGTGAGTTCCCCGCTGTTCCCCGTATAGCGCTGACCGCAACGGCGGATGAGCGCACCCGCAAGGAAATTGCCGAGCGGTTATCCCTGACCGATGCCCGTCACTTTGTCAGCGGGTTTGACCGGCCCAACATTCAATACCGCATCGCTCCGAAGACCAACGCGAACAGTCAGTTAGTCGACTTTATCAAAACCGAGCACAACGGTGACGCGGGGATTGTCTATTGCCTGTCCCGCAACAAGGTGGAGGCTACCGCCCGCCTGCTGCGGGATAAAGGCTTGACCGCACTGCCCTACCATGCCGGTCTGCCCGCCGAACAGCGCGCAGCCCATCAAGAACGTTTCCTGCGGGAAGACGGAGTCATTGTGGTGGCCACCATCGCCTTTGGCATGGGTATCGACAAGCCGGATGTGCGTTTTGTCGCCCACATGGATCTGCCCAAAAGTCTGGAAAGCTACTATCAGGAAACCGGCCGTGCGGGGCGTGACGGCAACCCCTCGACCGCCTGGATGGTGTATGGCCTGCAGGACGTGATCAAGTTGCGGCAAATGCTTGAAGGTTCAATGGGCAGCGACCAGTTCAAACGGGTCGAACGGCAAAAAATGGACGCCATGCTGGGGCTTTGTGAAGTCACCAGCTGTCGTCGGCAGGCGTTATTGCGCTATTTCGGGGATACTCTGGAGACCCCCTGCGGCAACTGCGATACCTGTTTAACCCCGCCGGAAACCTGGGATGGCACCGTGGCGGTGCAAAAAGCCCTGTCCTGCGTCTTCCGGACCGGACAGCGTTTCGGCGTCAGCTATCTGATTGACGTACTCCGGGGCTCTGAAAACGATCGCATTCGCCAGTTCGGCCATCACGAGGTATCGACCTACGGCATCGGTAAGGACCTGACTGTTAACGAGTGGAAGTCGGTGTTTCGTCAGTTGGTGGCCAACGGCTACCTGCGGGCGGACCCGGACGGTTACGGCGCGCTGCAGTTGACGGAATCCTGCCGCCCCTTGCTGCAGGGCAAGCAAGCGGTTGAGTTACGGAAAGACCCTGCCGTGAAGAAAAGCGCCGGGCGATCCGGCAGTCGCAGTGGCTCTGCGGTGCGCGCACAAATCACCGATCACGACGGCTGGGAAGTGCTGCGTGCGTGCCGTAAAGAGCTGGCCGACAAGCAAGGCGTGCCACCCTATGTGATTTTTCACGACACCACCTTGTTTGACATGCTGGAGCGCAAGCCCGCCACCCTGGAGGAACTGGCCGAGGTGAGTGGCGTGGGCTCCGCAAAACTGGAAAAGTACGGCGAGACCTTTCTACAGGCAATCGCACAACTGGGATAGTGTGACGCCGGCCCGCCCGCAATGAACAGGCGGACCGGCAGGCTTACACCCTGAAGCGGGACACGTTGTCGTTCAGCGTCTGGCCGATAGCGGCAATGTGACCGCTGTATACGTCGTTTTCACTGGCGGCCGCCGCCGCTTCCTGGCCCTGATCGGCAATCCGGGTGATCGACGCATTCAACTCCTCGGTAACGGCGGTCTGTTCTTCCGAGGCCGTGGCGATCTGCGACGTCATCTGGCTGATCGAGGTTATGGCCTCAGCAACCCGATCCAGCGCTTCCATCGCATCCTGGGCTTTCTCCATGCTCACATTGGACACTGCGGTCGACGCTTTCATCACATTGACCGCATCTTCGGCACCTTTTTGCAGGCGCTCGATCATGCTGTTGATTTCTTCAGTACTGGTTTGGGTTCTCTGGGCCAGATTGCGGACTTCATCCGCCACGACCGCAAAACCTCGCCCGGCGTCACCGGCACGGGCCGCTTCAATCGCCGCATTCAGTGCCAACAGGTTGGTTTGTTCGGCGATGCCCTGAATCACCTCAAGCACGGTGGTGATGGACGACACGTCCTCGCCCAGGTTGTTGATCACGTCGGTGGCCCCGTGAATTTCCCGCGCCAGTTGCTGCACCGCATCCCGTGAGTGGGTAACCGTGTCCAGCGAAGCCCGGCTTTCATCGTCGGCGGTGTTGGCCGCGTCGGCGGTTTGCTGGGCGCTTTGGGCAATTTCAGTGGCCGCCGCCGACATCTCATTAATGGCGGTCGCAACCATATCCACTTCCGCCTGCTGGTTCTCAACATTCTGACGACTGGCACCGGCGGTATCCCGGAGCGACACCACATTGGTTTTCAACTCCTCACTGCCACTCTGAACGTCACGAACCACGTTCTGGATATTCTCGATGAAGCGGTTAAAGTCACGGGCCAGTTCGCCAAACTCATCCGTCGCCTTGTCATCCAGACGCTGGGTCAGATCGGCCTCACCCGCACTGATGTCCGCCATTGCCACACCCAGACGGCGGATCGGCGCCATCAACACCTTGATCCCAACGTGCAATATTACCAGCGAAATCAACAGCGCGATTACCGCAATGATCAGGCCCGTCCTCCGGGCGCTTTCCATGGGCGCGCTGATTTTGTCATCGCTCACGAAGGTCCCCAGATACCAGTCCACGCCCTCCGCATTGCGGATCGGATGGAACGCCACCCGCCAGTTTTCACCGTCGTGCTGGTAATACTGACGGTTGCCGTCAAAATTCGGGGTCATTCCGGTCAGTGTGCTGACGTTCTCACCAATCAGGCTTCGGTCGGGATGGAACAGCACAACTCCCCGACTGTTCACCAGCCCCAGATAACCCGTTCCCGAAAAGGACGTTGCGCTCAACATTTCGTCGATGGCGGCCATGCTGATGTCGCCACCGGCAACGCCCTGATAGCGCCGGCTTTTGACCGGAACAACAGCGGTAATTAACAGCTCATTGATTTGGGCATCAAGATACGGCTCAGTGAAGGTCGCCTTGTCAGAGTTGACCGTTTGCTGATACCAACCGCGCTTACGCGGGTCGTAGCCGGGAGGCAAGGTCGCTTCCACAGCCTCCGACTGCATCAGCATCTGGCCACTTTTGTCGCCAATATACACTTCGAGAAAGCCACCGCCTGCGGTCATGGCCCGCAGAATATTGCGTGCTTCCTCATCAGTCGCAACGTTACCCACAGCCTCCGCTGCGGCCACGGTCATCTCGAGGCGGGTATTGAGCCACTGAGCGATACTGTTGGCATTCTGGGCGACGGCATCGGCAATCTGAGCGTCAATGTAAGTATCGCTCGTGTCTTCAAGCCGGGCGTCGCCGACTGCCGTAAACACACCCATGATGAGCACCAACAAAATACCGAAGGCGCTGAGTAGCTTTTGTCCGAATGTCAATTGCACAACATTTCCTCTTGGCTGGGAATGCAAATAGGTAGTATTAATCTGGCTGGCTATCGGCCCGGACTGCGAACTCTTTAACAGTTTCTGCTAAACTTTTTTAAGTAATAATTTGCGCTTACAAAAACTTCCCAACAACGCGCCGGAGCCGGACTGCATGGCCCATGAAGAGCTGCACCTGAACCTCAGAAATCTGTCTCTGGAAGATTACAGCCAACTCAAGCACCTGATGAATCGTGTTTACGACGACATCGGCGGCTCCTGGCCCAAAACCACCATCGACGCCCTGGTCGAGCAGTTTCCAGACGGGCAGATCTGCATCGAAGAATCCGGTGAACTGGTGGCCGTGGCGCTCACCGTGTGCGTCAAATACGACCGTTTCAGCAACCCGCACACCTACGACGACCTGATCATGAAAAATGAAAAGATCAGGCACGACAAAGACGGCGATTCCCTGTACGGCCTCGATGTGTTTATTCACCCGGATTATCGGGGCTACCGGTTAGGCCGCCGGCTGTACGAAGCCCGCAAAGAGCTGTGCCGCTCCATGAACCTGCGGGCCATTCTGGCCGGCGGGCGGATTCCCAACTATTCCAAGTATTCGGATCAGTACAAACCGGAAGAGTATATTGAGCGGGTCAACCGCCGGGAAATTTACGATCCGATCCTCACCTTTCAGCTGGCCAATGATTTTCAAGTGACCCGGCTGATGCGCAAGTATCTTCCCGAAGATGAGAAATCTCTCGGCTACGCGACCTTGCTGGAGTGGCGCAACATTCTGTTCGCGCCCCCCTCATCCATCCTGCAGGTCAAAAAAACCCAGGTCCGGATGGGCGCCGTACAATGGCAAATGCGGGAATTTTCATCGGTGGAGGAGGTGCTGCGCCAGGTTGAGTACTTTGTGGATGCCTTGTCAGACTACAAAAGCGATTTTGCCCTGTTCCCCGAGTTTTTCAATGCCCCCTTGATGGGACTCACCGATCAGATTGACCAGACGCGGGCGATACGCTTTCTGGCAGGTTTTACCGAACAGTTCCGTGACCAGATGTCAGACATGGCGGTCAGTTACAACATCAACATCATCACCGGCTCCATGCCGCTGATCGAGAACGACCGTGCTTACAATATCAGTTACCTGTGCCATCGGGACGGCCGCGTGGATGAACAGCGCAAAATCCACATCACCCCCCACGAGCGTCGCGACTGGGTCATTGAAGGTGGTGACAAATTCGAGGTTTTTGACACCGATGCCGGGCGGGTGGCAATTATGATCTGCTACGACATCGAGTTCCCCGAACTGGGCCGCATCGCGGCATTGAAAGAAGTCGACATAATTTGTGTGCCCTTCTGGACGGACACCAAAAACGGCTATTTGCGGGTGCGTCACTGTGCCCAGGCCCGGGCGATCGAAAACGAGTGTTACGTGGTGATTACCGGCAGTGTCGGCAACCTCCCCAAGGTAGAAAACCTGGACATACAGTACGCCCAGTCGTCGGTTTTTTCGCCTTCGGATTTTGCCTTCCCCCACGATGCGGTGCTGGCAGAAACCACCCCGAATACTGAAATGGTCATGTTCTCGGATCTGGATCTGGAGAAGTTGACCCTGATCCGCAACGAAGGGGCGGTGACCAACCTGAAAGACCGGAGAACCGATCTGTACACGCTTAAAACCGTCTGATTCCCCTGCCTGGCGGCTCGATAACCCGGTCACCGCCACCCGGCAAGGCATTGAAAATTTTCATGGGCAGGCTATTCTGTAGCCTTTAACGGCACCAATACTGGGGGGCATTGCAGCCATGGATGAAGCGTTGCCTGATCTGATCGCGCAGTTTTCCGTCAAACGGCGTTTCTTCCGCAAAGAAACCATTGAGGCACACTTATTCAGCCTGGACCAGTTCAGCTGCGTGCTCAAAACGGACAAGATTTTCGAGTTGGGAGATAGCCTGCAACTTGACCTCATTCTCGCCATGCCCTTTGAGAACATCCACCTCAAAGGGGTGAGCGGTCTGGTAACCGAACGTAGAAAATACTGCAGCAACTTCTTTTATTCGATTGATTTTAAAAGAGACTCCGCAAGCGAGCACCCTGCCAAGAGGGAGCAATTGCTGCGTATACTGGACGTCGTCAGCAAGAAACAGACACTACGATCCAGGCGTGTAGCCGGTCGCCCGGTAAAACTCGGGGGCGCGGCCTGACGGATTAAAACCAGCGGGAGAAACCTCCATGGCCAAAAAGAAGAAACCCAGCGTTGATAACATCGTTAAAAAGGTGAACAAGGAGTTCGAAAAAACCGCCGCCCAGATTGAGAGCCTGATCCACGACGCACTGAAACAGATCGAAGCGCTGCAGGGTCAGATCCAGGAACCGGTAAAAAAACTGATGAAAGACCTGGACGGGCGCCGGGAAAAAGAAATGAAACGGGTCAGTGACGAGCTGGAGCGGCGTCTGGGTGAGTTCCAGCAAGGGGTTATGGATCGATTGGGTATTGCTGCCAAAGGTGATCCAGAGAGCCAACCCGAACCGCCTGCCAAGTCGTCGCCACCCTCTGTGAAACCGCCGTCTCCCCCCGGCAAGCGAACACAGCCGGCGGGCAAAGCCACAGCGTCAAGAGCCGCGACCGCACCGAAACCGAAACCGAAGACTGAGACCCAACCCGCCAGCAAAACTGCGGTTAATACCGACCTTACCCGGATCAAGGGTATTGGCCCGGTTACCGCTAAAAAATGAGGGCGGTCGGTGTCACCCGCATTGACCAGATTGCCACGCCCACCGAGACAGAACGCAAACAGATGCAATCCTTCGCCAGTCCCAAAGCCATTGCGACCTGGTCTGACGAAGCCAAGAAACTTATGGAATGAACGCCAGTCAGCAGCCTGTTTTACAGGACATAGTCCTGATTGGCGGTGGCCACAGCCACGTCGGGGTACTGAGGTATTTCGCCATGAACCCGGTACCTGGCCTCCGTGTTACGCTCATCTGTCAGGACACCCATACCCCCTATTCCGGCATGCTGCCTGGCTATATCGCCGGCTATTACGCCTATGACGAGGTACATATCGATTTACGGCACCTTGCCGAGTACACGGGGGCCGCTTTTTACCCTGCTGAGGTGATCGGTATCGACCGGCAGCACCGGCAGGTGCTGTGCAACGGCCGCCCTCCGGTACGCTACGACCTGCTTTCCATCAACACCGGTGCGACTCCCCGGGTCAGCAATATTCCCGGCGCCTCCCGCTACGGGACAGCGGTCAAACCCATACGGGGGTTTAACCAGCGGTGGCTGGCCTTGCTCGCGCGGATTGAAGCAGGTGCGCGCCCCGTGACCATCGCGGTGGTGGGTGCCGGCGCAGGCGGTGTGGAATTGTGCCTGGCGATGCAACACCGGTTCAGGCACCGGCCGGTTCACTTTCATCTGATCGATGCAGCCAACACCGTGCTGGCCACCCACAATCCCCGCGTGCAGGCACGCTTTCGCAAAGTGCTGCAGGACCGGGGTGTCTCCGTGCACCTGAACTCCGCGGTGGTCAGCGTGCAAGACCAGCGCCTGCGCTTATCAACGGGTGCCACGTTGGAGACCGATGAAACCTTCTGGGTTACCGGAGCGTCGGGGCCAGACTGGGTGAAGGCCACCGGGCTGGCGGTAGATGGGAACGGTTTCATAAAGGTTCGCCCGACCCTGCAGACATCCACCGACCCGCTGGTATTTGCCGCGGGCGATGTGGCCCACGTCAGTGCCCACCCCAGGGAAAAAGCCGGCGTGATCGCGGTACGCCAGGCACGTCCCCTGGCACAGAATCTGATCCGCTGTGCACGGGGCCAGCCGCCCCGCCCTTTTCGTCCGCAAAAAACCTGGCTTGCACTGATCAGTACCGGCAACCAGTACGCAGTTGCCTCCCGGGGCCGTTTCAGCTTGGCCGGTCGCGCGCTGTGGGTTTGGAAGGATCGGATCGACCGGAAATTCATGCGGCAGCACGCAGGGTTTGCACCCATGAACGCGCCGCCAGCAGCACCCGATACCAGCAACGCGCGCTCGCAGGAAGACGCTGCCCAGGCCATTGCGGCCACCACCATGCGATGTGGCGGTTGCGGCGCAAAAGTCGGCAGTCCGGTATTAGGCCGGGTACTCGCCCGATTGCAACCGCTTGCCCGTGCCGATGTTCTGGTGGGGCTGCACTCTCCGGACGATGCGGCGGTCACCACAGTACCCTCCGGACGGGCGCTGGTGCACAGTGTTGATTTCTTCCGGGCCTTTGTGGACGACCCCTACGTGTTTGGCAGGATTGCGGCCAATCACAGTCTGGGGGACCTGTACGCCATGGGCGCGGAACCGCAATCCGCCTCGGCCATAGTCACTGTGCCCTACGGCATCGAACGGCAGACCGAAGAAACGTTGTTCCAGATGATGGCCGGCGCGGTCGAAGTGCTGAATCTGGCCGGTTGCGCGCTGGTGGGCGGGCATACCGGTGAAGGCCAGGAGCTGGCCCTCGGGTTCTCAGTGCACGGGCTGATCAGCCCCGACGCGGTGCTGCGGAAAACCGGTTTACAACCCGGCGATGCGCTGATTCTGACCAAACCTCTGGGCACCGGCACCTTGTTGGCGGCCCATACCCAACTGGCCGCCAAAGGCCGCTGGATTGATCACGCCCTGAACATCATGATGCAATCGAATCAACAGGCAGCGGAATGCCTGATCCGGCACGGCGCCACCGCCTGTACCGATGTCACCGGCTTCGGGTTGCTGGGGCATCTGAACGAAATGACCCGGGCTTCGGGGGTGTCGGTAGCCTTGTCCCTCGGGGCTGTTCCCTTGCTGGAAGGCGCAGCAACAACTTCCGGACGGGGTATCCTGAGTTCGCTCCACCCCGCCAATGCCCGCGCACAACAGGCCATCCAGAACCCGGAAAACTGGCAACACCACCCTGCTTACCCGTTGCTGTTTGACCCGCAAACGGCGGGGGGCTTATTGGCCGGCATCCCCTATGAGCAGGCGGACCGTTGTCTACGGGAGTTGCACGCGCTCGGCTATAGCTGCGCGTCGCTGATCGGTCGGGTGCGGGCGATCGGGGGCGTGCCGGAGTCGGTGCATTTGTCAGCGTAGACGTCCCGCGGCCTGAAAGGTCAGCTTGAACGGCCCGCTGTGCAGGGGTTGTGCACCGTCTTGCAGATCAATGCGCCAGATCATGCCCGGATCTTCGGTGCAATAGGGCGCAGTAAAGTTGGCCACCCAGGTGTCAGCTTTGGCAGTCTTTTTAAGGACGACGGGGTATTCGCCAAGGTACATGGATTCCCCCCGCAGCACGCCGATCAGCCGCTGGGGGTTGGCGGAGGTGGTCACGGTCAGCTGGTAAGTTTCACCCCCGGAATTCTGCCCTGACGGTTTCATGTCGACCGACCAGTGATGGCCGGACTGCCATTCGCAGCCGGTTGTGAGAAGATCACAGTGCTCGAGGGTCCCGGGGCCGCCGCTGCCCGAAGACGACATCAGCCATCGGGGTCCGAGCACAGCGAGCGCCAGCAATCCGAGCATGACACAACCAGCGAACAGAGCTCGTTTCGACATAGGGTTTAATACCTGCGTGGTGGAAGACCGGTGATTCCGCGGTTTCTTCCATAAAACTGCAGCACGGGCGGTATTATGGAGGTTTATGGTCGGGACCACAAAGTTGCGGGTAATACAAGGTTACGCACGGGTGGCAGAACATGAGAAAATGCGACGCTTTGATTCACGCTAAACAGGATGAAACTGTGCAACCGGACATTTCTGTTCAGAATCTCAACAAGGTTTACGCCGGTGGCTTCCAGGCACTGAAAGACATCAACCTGGACATCCGACGGGGCGAAATATTTGCCCTGCTGGGCCCCAACGGGGCCGGAAAAACCACCCTGATCAGCATCATTTGCGGCATCGTCAACCTGTCCAGCGGCAAAGTCTTCGCGGCTGGCCACGACATTGTCAAAGATTACCGCGCGGCCCGCTCGACCATCGGGCTGGTGCCCCAGGAGTTGAACACCGATTCCTTTGAAACCGTCTGGGACACAGTCACCTTCAGCCGTGGTCTGTTCGGCAAAGCCGCCAACCCGGCCCACATCGAAAAGGTGCTGAAAGATCTGTCACTGTGGGATAAGCGCAACAACCGTATCATGTCTCTGTCCGGTGGCATGAAACGTCGGGTAATGATTGCCAAGGCGCTGTCCCACGAACCGGAAATCCTGTTCCTGGACGAACCCACCGCCGGCGTGGATGTAGAGTTACGCCGCGACATGTGGGACATGGTTCGGGGGCTGCGAGACAAAGGCGTGACCATCATTCTCACCACCCATTACATCGAAGAGGCCGAGGAAATGGCCGACCGGATCGGCGTCATTCGCGAGGGCGAGATCATTCTGGTGGAAGACAAGCACGTGCTGATGCGCAAACTGGGCAAAAAGCAGTTACGGCTGTTGCTGCAGCAGCCGTTGGAAAAAGTGCCCGGGGAATTGGCCCTCGAACCGGTCGAGCTGTCCGGTGATGGCTTCGAGCTGGTGTACACCTTCGATTCCCAGCAGGAACAGGCCGGGGTGGCCAAATTGCTGCGCACCCTGGGTGATCTTGGCATTGAATACCGTGATCTGCAGACCCGTGAAAGTTCATTGGAAGATATCTTTGTCGGCCTGGTTCACGAGTAGCTCTGATTTGCAATTTGTCACCCGGAGAGAAACATGAATTTTTACGGCGTAATGGCAATATACAAATTTGAAATGGCGCGTATGCGGCGTACGCTGATGCAAAGCATTGCTTCACCAGTCATTTCTACCTCTTTGTATTTTATAGTGTTTGGCTCTGCGATC
Source organism: Marinobacter sp. X15-166B (assembly GCF_001752365.1). Taxonomy (GTDB): domain Bacteria; phylum Pseudomonadota; class Gammaproteobacteria; order Pseudomonadales; family Oleiphilaceae; genus Marinobacter. The sequence goes on from NZ_MEIY01000001.1 coordinate 3,171,029, forward strand.
GGGCCGCGCATGGGCGCCATCGATGGCATCGACTACGGGGCCTTTATTATTCCCGGGCTGGTGATGCTGACGCTGTTGATGCAGAGCATTTCCAACGCCTCGTTTGCGATTTATATGCCCCGGTTTTCCGGCACCATCTACGAAGTGCTGTCCGCCCCCGTGTCCTACATCGAAGTGGTGGTGGGGTATGTGGGGGCGGCCGCCACCAAATCGGTAATTCTTGGGCTGGTGATTTTGCTGACCGCCAATTTCTTCGTGGATTACTCCATTCTCCATCCGGTGTGGATGTTGTCGTTCCTGGTCCTGACGGCGGTGACCTTCAGTCTGTTCGGCTTTATTCTCGGCATCTGGGCCGATGGTTTTGAAAAGCTGCAAATCGTTCCACTGATGGTGGTGACTCCGCTGGTCTTTCTCGGTGGTACCTTTTACTCCATCGACATGCTGCCTCCTCTGTGGCAAACCCTCACCCTGTTTAACCCGGTGGTGTACCTGATCAGCGGTTTTCGCTGGGCATTTTACGGCGTCTCCGATGTACACGTCAGCGTCAGTGTGGTTATGACTCTGGTGTTTCTGGCGATCTGCATGTTGGTCATCTGGCGCATCTTCAAGACCGGTTACCGCTTGCGCACCTGATGACCAGATTATCGCTTCCGACGATCGCTGTGCTGGTACTGGCCGTGTATGCGTCCAGTGCCTGCACGCAACCGCAGCTCAGCCGCCAACAGAAGCTGGCCAGCCAGCCGGCGCACATTGTTACCGCAGATCGGGTCGTCCCTATCACGGTTGAAATTGCCCGCACCGACACCGAGCGCCGGACGGGCCTGATGGGGCGCACCTCGCTGGCCACCAATGCGGGCATGCTGTTTGTGTACCGCAGCGAACGCCCGGGGCACCACGGCTTCTGGATGTTTCAGACCCTGATTCCCCTGGACATTGCATATCTGGGCGCCGATGGCGAAATTCGCGCGATCCGGCACATGGCCCCATGCCAGCCCAACGAAAAGTGCCCGAGCTATCCCGCCGGACAACCTTTCTCCGCCGCACTGGAAATGAATCAGGGGTTCTTCGCCCGTCATGGCATTGTCGTGGGTGACCGGGTGGAATGGGGCGACTGAACCGCCACCTCACTCAAGGCCTGACTTTTGATGGCCTCCAGATCTCTGGGTTGCACTCCCAGGTCCTGCCATTGGTCCGGGTGGCAGGTAAACAACAGGATCTGATGGCGCTGCGAGGCATCGAACAAGATACGTTTCATTTTCGCCAGCCGCGTCACGTCACTGTGCACCAGAGTGTCATCCAGAATGATCAGCGTGGGCCGGCCTGCTTCTTGCAGCAGATCCGCATAGGCCAGCCGGCTGATCAGCCCCATCTGCTCCCGGGCACCGAAGCTGAGCGCCCGCACCTCGCCGGTCTCCTGCCCTTGCCGGCCTGACCGGGTCATCTGCCCGGGAATCAACCGGTCATCCACCTCGATACTCGCCTGCGGGAATAGCATCCGCAGATAATGGTGGAGGTGCTTTTGCAGCGGTGCCTGCAAGCGACGGGTGAGTTCCTGCCGTTTGTCTTGCAATAAGCCCAGCAACAAATCCAGCGCCTCTGCCCGGCGCCGCAGTTCCTGATAACGGCGCTCAACCCGCTCGAGATTTGCTGTCTGCTGGTCACGCAGCTCTTCCAGGCCTTCCCCCCCTAAGGTTTCCAGCGCACTTTGCAGGCGCGCCAATTCCAACGCCCGGCTTTGGTGGGCCCGCTCCAGCTGTTCAGCACTGGTTTTGAAGCGCACCATATCCTGCTGCAGCAAATCAGGCCGGGCCTCATCAATCCGGGTTTGCCGGAGGTCGATCGCCGCTTGCAGACGGGAGCTGTCCTCTTCTGCCGAGCGTATATTCTGTGCCAGAGTGTGTTGCAACTGCTGACGTTTCGGGTCTTCCAGCTCCCGCTGCAGCTGCTGCCATTCCTGTTGAGCCGCCTGTGTCCGCTGGGTCGCCATCGCCAGACTCTGCTGATGGCGCTGATGCTGTTGTTCAGCGTCGGCCAGCTGTTGCTCGCGCTCCGCCTGCTGTGTTTCGGCCTGGTCCAGAGGCAGTGCTGTCGCCGACGCCACCGGCAGTGCCGCCAGCCGGGCACGCAGCTGTTCCAGCCTGATGTATTCCGTCTGCTGATGGGCGCGCAATGCGTCAATACCTTCGGGAGCCACCGACGTCAGCAACTGTTCCCGCGTCTTGATGGTGCGCAGCCGCTCGGCCTGACGTTCCGCTTTTTGTTCCCCTTCAGCCAGAGACGCCACCGCCAGCGCATGAAGCTGGCGATTCCGCTCATCTGTGAGCCGCGCCAGCTGGCGCTGCAACCGGCCAAGATCCTCCCCGCCCGGAGTAATTTGCAACTCTCCCACGCCGGGAATCACCAGTCGGGTTTCTTCCAGCAGCAACGTTTCCCCCGTGCCGCGGAGTAACGTATCTTCCAGAGTAAACGTTTGGTTGCCCTCCAGGTGATAGCGCAGGCGGGTGGCGATGGCATTAGAACGGATGCTCGCCTCATCCAACTGCCGTTGGCATTGCCGCAGGTTTGCCAGTGTGTCCGGGTCGATGGCGTCCTGCCGTTGGACCTGCCGGGTCTGCTCCAGAGTCTCCTGATGCTCCCGGGCCTTGGCCAGACGGTCGCTCAGACCGGCGATCTGGCGCTCCAGTTGGCTAACGCTGTCTGCAAGTTGCCCATGTTGCTGCTGCTGTCTGGCCAGCGCCACCTTCTCCAGCGCCCGGGAATAAGCCGACTGGGCGTGCTGCAGGCGCGCCTCGATCTGAGGGCTCTGCGCGCTCAGGCTGGCCAGAGATTCCTGCGCCCTGATGTACTCCTGATGACGCTGTTCCAGTTTGTCGACTTGTGAGCGGGCCTGGGATTGCTGCTCCCGCAACAACCCGAGGGTCTGGGTATGGTTGTTGAGTGCCTGCTGTTCCTGCTGTTGTTCCTGCTGCCATTGTTCAACCTGGCGATGTCTGCGTTGCGCTTCTTCATACTGTTGCCTGGCCGCCAGCCACGGTTGCTGGTGCTCATCCCGCTGGTGCTGTTGCCGCAATTCACCCAGCCGGTCGACTTGTGCCTGATACTGCCCGATGCGTTGTTCCAGGGTAGCTAACCCGGCACTCAATTCGGCTTTGCGGGTGGCCAGCGTGGCATATTCTCCGCGGGGTTTACCGGTCGGGGTCAACAAGTTACTGCGCTGCGCTGCCACAGTCTGGATGAGGTCATCCCCACCGCTGCTGGCCACTTCCCCGAGCATGCTGTGCAATGCCGCTTGCAAATGATCCCCGGCGTGTTGCGCCGCGGCTTCAATATCCTGACCGCTGCCCTGCTCCACCCACAGCAGGCCGGGGATGCCCCAGTGCCTGTCCTGACTGGCACCGCGGCTGGCGTATTGGAACCCCAGCAAGTCTGCGAGTTTGTCTTCGGCCTCTTCACCGCTGAACGCCTGACCGGCGACCTGCAAATCGCACCGTTTGGTGGCCAGGAAGCTTTTGTGCAACTGCCAGTCCTGCCGCTGGCTGGTGAAGTGGATTTCAATGCTGGGCGCGGCCGCCGAATCCCCCCAGGGGCGCAAATGCTCCGCACCGTTGGAACGGTGGCGTTCAAAAAATGCTGAGCGGATGGCTTGTACCAGCGTGCTTTTGCCCGATTCGTTCGGGCCATAGAACAGATTCAGTCCCGCGGTCAATTGCGGCAATTCCAGCGGTTGCCGGAACTGTCGCACCTGTTCAATTCTGACCCGCTGTAATTTCATGACGAGGCCTCCTCGGCGGATTCGGGTGGAGCACCAACCTGACGGTCCCGGAGCAACCCGGTGAGAATGGCCAGGGCATCCCGGGCTTGCGGATCGTCACCCTGCTGCTGGCGCTCCCGCAGCAGGGTAATTACCTCACCCAGATAGCCGTCAGCCTGCAACGCGGCCACGTCGTCATCGGTGGGCTGCAGACTCAACCCGGTGCGATCACACTGCACACTGCGATGACGTGCCTCGGCCACCGACAATCCGTATTGCAAGCGGGTTTCGCCGTGCAGATCGATATCACCTTGCAGACGGATATCGAGGACCGCCGGGGCCGGTATGGCGGCCAGTTCTTCCAGCAACTGATCTACGTCCGACGACACCCTGAGGGTTTTCTGTAACTGGTACCAGGGATACTGCCCGACCGGGTGCTGGCTCACTTCGGGTTCCGCACCGGGCCCGGCAAGGTCAACAATCAAAGCATAACCCGCCTCATTGTTTCGGAACCGTTCTGGCTCCGGGGTGCCGCTGTACCAGGTGCGGGCGTTGATGCGTTTGCTACCGTGCCAGTCGCCCAGCGCCAGATAATCCAGTCGCGCCCGCTCGGCCCGGTCGGCCGCGATCGGGTTGGTGGCATCGACGGTGTCCGGCAGAATGCCCTGCACACTGCCGTGGGCAAGCCCCACGCGCAGCAAGTCCGGTCTGGTCATCCAGTCGGCAAAGGCCGCGGTTAAATCTTCATAGGTGTGCCGTTGGGTCAGCGGAGCCGCCAGCACCGCCATCCCCTGGTCTGGCAGCTCAATTACCCCGGGTACCAGGGCCAGATGGACGTTATCGGCAACCGCGTCCAGGCGCAGAGCTCTGGTCCATACACTCTCTGCCAGCGCGGCATCGTGGTTGCCGGGCAAGAGTACCCAGGGCCCCTGATAACCACTCATGGCATTAAAAACACGGCGGATGGTGCGATCCGGCACCGTTTGGGTATCAAACACATCGCCTGCTACCAGTACCGCATCGCAGCGCTCGTCCCGGGCCAGTTGGGCCAGTCGCTCGATAGCCGTGAAGCGGGCTTCCGCTAACGCGGCGGCATCATCGGGTTCAAACCGGCTGTAGGTGCGGCCCATTTGCCAGTCAGCGGTGTGCAAAAAACGAGGCATGTGAACGGTTTCCTGTCTGCTGGGTGAAGTTCCGGTACGGGGACCAGGAAGAGTCTACCAGTTAGATCAGGCAAGTAGATAAACGACCCGTCGACAAACGCCCGGAGCAGCCCCGGCCGACAGTGATTGCGGACACTCAGAGGCGCAGGATGGTCCGGTAACCGGCAACATCAACCTCGTAGGACGTGTGTTGGCGCAGGTAATCCCGGAAGGTTTCCGACGCCTCCGGCTCACCGTGCACCAGCTGAATCGCGGTACCCGCCGCCAGATCGCTTTGCTGCAGCCATTGTTCCAGCTCGCCGTAATCCGCGTGCGCCGACAGGCCGTCCAGCATTTCGATCCGTGCCTTGACCGGAATCCACGCGCCGTGGATTTTGACGGTCTCAGCGCCGGCCACCATTTTGGCACCACGGGTACCTCCCGCCTGGTAGCCCGCGAAGATTACCGTGGTTTTATGATCGGAAAGTAACTTTTTGAAATGATGCAGAATTCTACCCCCGGTGGCCATACCGCTGCCGGCGATAATAATGTGAGGATAGGTTTGCCCCAGCAATTCTTTGGAAGCGTCAACGGAGCGGGTATAAATCGTCGACTGACCCAGGCTGCGACACTCCTGCTGGCTCAGTTTGTGTTGTTCGGGGTAATTCCAGTATATCTCCGACACATCAATCGCCATGGGACTGTCGAGATACACAGGCAGCTTGGGAATACGCTGCTCCCGCATCAGACGGTCCAGCATATACTGCAGCACCTGGGCCCGCCCCACCGCGAAAGACGGAATCAATACCCGGCCACCGCCTTCGACGGTCGAGTTGATGACCTCAGCCAATTCAGCAAATGGATCCTCAGCCCTGTGCAGACGGTTACCGTAAGTGGACTCCAGCAGTAAAAGATCCAATGCCGGTAACGGCTTCGGCGCATGCATGAAAATATCGTCGAGACGCCCGACATCACCGGAAAAACCAACCCGTTTGCCCTCCGCCTCCAGAATTACGCTGCCCGCTCCCAGGATGTGTCCCACCGGCTGCAGATGAAAACGGATATCACCGATGGTCATCGGCTGTTCGTAGCCGAGGGACTGAAACAACGTCAGACTGGCGTTGGCTTCATCCTGGTTGTAGAGCGGTTCGGGCTTTTCATGCCGACCGATTTTATGCCGTTGGCAGAAGCGGGCCTCCTCCTCCTGAATGTGGCCACTGTCCGCCAGCATAATTCCGCACAACTCCACCGTGGCGGGATGGGCGAACACCGGGCCACGGTAGCCGCGTTTATATAGCACGGGAAGGTAACCGGAATGGTCCAGATGGGCATGGGTGAGGATGACCGCATCCAGAGAACCAATGTCCACCGGCAATGGGTCGCGATTGCGGCGGCGCAGCCATTTGTAGCCCTGGAACAGGCCGCAATCCACCAGCACCCGGGTGGTGTCTGTTTCCACCAGGAATTTCGACCCGGTGACGGTTTCCGCACCACCCAAAAAAACGATGTTCATAACGTCGAGCCTTGTTGGTGAATTGTTATTCAGTATAAGACGTATCCACCCACCGACAACACGGGCTCATCCCACCGAGCAACCGCACCGGATCGATGCGGTCAGTCTCCCTTGACCCCCTTTTCAATGCGCTCGCCAATACTCTGGTCGATGTTTTTCCAGTACTCAAACACCCGCGACAACACCGGCTCTGCCACCCCCGCTTTAATGTGACCGACCGCATTAGCGACTAACCGGTCCCGGGCCGCCTCGTCCATAACGTTGTTAATCAGCGTATTGGCCTGTCCAAAATCGTCGTCGTCCTTGCGCAAGGTATAGGCGGCACGCACCATATCACCACTGGTTTGCCAGGTGGAATCGGTGGGAAACCGCCCGCCATCGGCGCTGGGCCCACCCTTGGAGTTGGGCGCGTACACCGGGTCGGTCACGTTATCAATGCGCATGGCGCCGTCTTTGCTGTAACTGTGCACCGGTGACTGGGGCCGGTTGACCGGTATCTGTTTGTAGTTGGCCCCCAGACGGTGGCGATGGGCATCGGCGTAAGCGAACACCCGTCCCAGCAGCATTTTATCCGGACTGATACCGATACCCGGTACCAGATTGTTGGGTTCGAAAGCGGCCTGTTCAATTTCGGTGTGGTAATCGGTGGGGTTGCGGTTGAGGGTGAGGGTGCCCAGCTTGATTAGCGGGTAATCGCCATGGGGCCACACCTTGGTAAGATCGAACGGGTTGAAGCGGTAGGTTTCCGCCTCCTTGAACGGCATGATCTGCATGTGCAGCGTCCAACTCGGGTGGTCGCCCCGCTGGATCGCGTCATACAGGTCCCGGGTGTGATAGTCCCCATCCTCACCGGCCAGGCGATCGGCGTCTTCCTGGGTCAGAAAGTCAACCCCCTGATCGGTTTTGAAGTGGTACTTGACCCAGAATTTATCCCCCTGGGCGTTCACCCACAGGTAGGTGTGGCTGGAGTACCCGTTCATGTGGCGCCAGCTTTTGGGAATGCCACGGTCCCCCATCAGCCAGGTGACCTGATGAGCCGACTCCGGTGACAGGGTCCAGAAATCCCATTGCATGTCGTGGTCGCGCAGATTGGTATCCGCCCGGCGTTTTTGCGAGCGGATGAAATGCTGGAACTTCATCGGATCACGGAGAAAAAACACCGGGGTGTTGTTGCCCACCATGTCGTAATTGCCTTCGCTGGTGTAGAACTTGAGCGCGAAGCCCCGGGGGTCACGCCAGGTATCGGGGCTGCCCCGCTCACCGGCCACGGTGGAGAAGCGAATCAGCACATCGGTTGTGGTGCCAGGCTGAAACACCGCGGCTTTGGTGTATTGGCTGAGGTCCTCGGTTACCTCAAAGTGGCCGAACGCACCGCCGCCCTTGGCGTGGGGCTGACGCTCGGGGATGCGCTCGCGGTTAAAACTGGCCATTTGCTCAATCAGATAGTGATCATGCAGCAGCAAGGGGCCGTCCGGGCCCACCGATAAAGAGTGTTCATCGCTGGCAACCGGTATACCGGCATCGGTGGTGGTCGGTTTGGTGTCTTTAGGTGCCATTGTAAGGTCTCCTTGTTGGGTACTGTCGGAGCATGTTCAGCCCGCCCTCCGAACCGGCTCGGGCGGCTACCGTTGGTTCATTCAGTGAAGCAGTATTATGGAAAAACACCTAATCCGGGGTAGGCTGACCCCGACTGGAGGAGCACAATCATGAATCTGAATCTGCAAGGCCGAAAGGCCATCGTCTGCGCAGCGTCCAAAGGGTTGGGGCGGGCCTGCGCGTTTGCCCTGGCCGAAGAAGGAGTGGAGCTTGTTATCAACGCCCGCAATGCCGAGGCGCTGGAACAAACCGCGGCGGCCATTCGCACTGCCACCGGCGTCAGAGTGGTCGCTGTGCCTGCCGACATCACCACCGAACAAGGCCGCACGAAAGTGTTGGCGGCCTGCCCCGAACCGGACATTCTGGTCACCAACGCCGGGGGGCCACCTGCGGGTGACTTCCGTGACTGGGACGAACAGGCCTGGCACGACGCGCTGGATGCCAATATGCTCACCCCGATCTTTCTCATCAAAGCCGTGGTCGACGGTATGATGGCCCGGGGCTTCGGGCGCATTGTCAACATTACCTCCGGCGCGGTAAAAGCCCCCATTGCGGTGCTCGGTCTGTCCAACGGTGCGCGCAGCGGGCTGACCGGATTTGTCGCGGGTCTGGCCCGGGAGACCGTTGCCCGCAATGTGACCATCAACGGCTTGCTGCCCGGACCGTTCGATACCGACCGGCTCCATTCGGTCGTGGCTGCTGAGGCCGAGCGTCTTGAAATCACTCCCAATGAGGCCCGCGAGCGTCGCATGCAGGCGAACCCGGCCAAACGTTTCGGACGTCCGGATGAGTTCGGTGCGGCCTGCGCCTTCCTCTGCAGTGAGCAGGCAGGCTTCATCACCGGTCAGAACCTGTTGCTGGATGGTGGCCAGTATCCAGGCACATTTTAGCCCCCGGGTTACGCGCCGCCGGCACAGGGGTTGCATCAGGGGCGTTGCCCGTTGGGTCCAAAGCTGACTAAACTGACCACTGGATTCCGTCGCAACGAGTCCGCCAATGAGCCGTGTCAACGATTCGCCGGACCCTGGGTCCACCCCCTGCGCCAGTGACGAACCTGTCGGTTGGCTGGCCCGCATCGTGCTGATCAACCGGCACGAGTGGCCGGCGGTGCTCGCCAGTTTTGTATACTTCTTTTTCCTGTTGTTCAGCTACTACATTCTTCGCCCGGTGCGGGACGAAATGGGCATCCGTGGCGGGGTGGAAAACCTGCAATGGCTCTTTACCGCCACCTTCGTCGCCATGTTGCTCGCCGTTCCCCTGTTTGCTGCCCTGGCAACCCACTTCCGACGCGCGGTCTTGCTGCCGGTGGTGTATGGCTTTTTCATTGTTTGTATCGGCGGGTTTTGGCTGTGGATGGAATCCGACCTTGCCATGACCTGGGCCGCGCGGGTGTTTTTTGTGTGGTTGTCAGTGTTCAACCTGTTTGTGGTGTCGGTGTTCTGGAGTTTCATGGCCGACATATTTGATGACCGCCAGGCCGCCCGCTTGTTCGCAGCCATCGCCGCCGGTGGCAGCGCGGGCGCCATTCTCGGCCCCGGACTGACCGGTCTGCTGGCGCAAATCATGGCACCACTACACTTGTTACCCATTGCGGGGGTGTCCCTGGCGCTAACCCTGCCCTGCATCTGGGCGGTACAGCATTGGCGGCCTTCATCAACAAATGGGAAACCGGCCACCCGCAACTCCCCTGACCGACCCTTGGGTGGCACCTTGCTGGAAGGCGTCCAGGCCATAAGGCGCTCTCGCTACCTGGGCGGCATCTGCGCGTTCATCTGGCTGTACACTACACTGGCAACTTTTCTCTATTTTGCCCAAGCTGACATTGTCAGCAGGACCTTTACCGACAGCGGAGATCGCACCTCGGTTTTTGCAGCGCTGGATTTTGCCACCAATACGGTGACTGTCGGGCTGCAGCTGTTTGTGACCGCCCGACTGGTGCGGAGCTTTGGCCTGGACCGCACCCTGGCGCTGATTCCGGTCGTCGTCGCCGTCGGGTTTGTGTGTCTCGCCCTGACCCCGGTACTGATCACCTTGCTGGTGTTCCAGTTGCTGCGCCGCGCCGGCAATTACGCCATCGCCAAGCCCGGGCGCGAAATGCTGTTCACGGTGATACCACGGATGGAAAAGTACAAGGCCAAGAACGTCATCGACACGGTCGTCTACCGCGGTGGCGACGCCCTGGCCGGCTGGGTGTACAGTGGGCTTGCCATGCAGGGGCTGGGACTGACCGGCATTTCTTGGGTGGCGGTGCCGATCGCACTTGGTTGGGCCACCATCGGTTTTCGGCTCGGCCAGGCACAGTCAGCGCGCGCAACCCGGCTGCACACAACCACAGAGCGGATGGAGAAGCCCCATGACCCGACCTGACCCCCACGCACCGATAGAACACCAGCTGTCGCGCCGGCGGTTCCTCAAACTCGCGTCCAGTGCCATGTTGCTGGGGGCGCTGGCACCCCGGGGTATTATGGCCGATACAGATTCACTCATCCGGCGGACGATTCCATCCACCGACGAGGGTATACCGGTGATTGGCCTGGGAACCGCCCGCACCTTCAATGTCTCTCCCGACAATCAATCCGCAATGGCGGCGCTCAGACAGGTCCTGAATCACTTTTACCAAGGTGGTGGACGGGTGGTGGACAGTTCCCCCATGTACGGCCATGCGGAAACGGTCGTCGGGCAATTGGCGGCGGATTTGGGTATTGCCGATGAGTTGTTCATGGCCACCAAAGTGTGGACCCGGGGGCAGCAGGAGGGAATCGCCCAGATGCAGCGGTCCGCCCAGCGCATGGGCGGAGGCCCGCTGGAGCTGATGCAGGTCCACAATCTGGTCGACACAGAGGCGCATCTGGAAACGCTGAAAGCCTGGCGCGAAGAAGGCCGCATCCGCTATATCGGCGTGACCCACTCCCGCACCCGTGCTTTTGATGAACTCACCAGACTGTGCGAGCAGGAACCGCTGGACTTCGTTCAGTTCAACTACAACATCCATGAACGGGAAGCCGAAAAGCGCTTGCTGCCCGCTGCCCGCGAGAATGGCGTGGCAACGCTCATCAACGAGCCTTTCGCGAAAGGGTCTTTGTTTCGGTTGGTGCGGGGCCAGGCCCTGCCGGACTGGGCCGCGGATCTCGGTGTCGCGAGCTGGGCCCAGTTCTTTCTCAAATTCATCGTCAGCCACCCGGCCGTCACCTGTGCCATCCCAGCGACCAGCAACCCGGAGCATGCCCTCGACAACATTGGCGCCGCCCACGGGTACGTTCCAGACCTGAAGGAAAGACGCCGGATGGCCGAGCACGTGCAGGCCATGTGGATGTGGCGTTAAACGTCAGCGATGCATGTAACCTTCCGAGAGCAATGGTGTCTGTAGTTACGAAGGCCATCCCGGTATCGGCGCAATTTTCTGATACTGCACAGGGTGGCGAGTCCGACACAGGAGGACACTCTCATGAACCTGTTCAAACTGTTCGCCGTGTTAGCGTTTCTATTCACCGGTGCCGTGTCCGCACAGGGCGTCAATATCGATGATATGGAATGCAGCGGGGATGTCGCTTGCACGATCGTCTCCGACTCTGTTGATAGCCCGGAGTCTTAAACACCCTGCCCCAACCCATACCCGCCGCTGTGCACTGCGCTGCGCCGGTGGGTACTCCTCTTGCTCCGGCACACTGCCGGCTGGCCGCATAGGCTTTGCGGATATGAGCGCAGCACCAATATGAAAAAACAGTCTGTAACGTTTGTCAGGAAAAGGTGTCTGTATTTATGAAGGTCACCATAGAATCGGCCAAATCGGGTGTTGCCGCTCACGGTGGCGAATCAGACACAGGAGTCCTCACTCATGAACCTGCTCAGATTGTTTGCCATGTTAGCGTTTTTGTTCGCCGGTTCAGCGTTTGCTGAAGGCGACGTCGGTGGCGTCAGTCACGATGACATCGAATGCAACGGCCATTACCCCTGCTTCATTGTCGATGGAGCGGTGGATGACAAAGATTTCTAGACACCAGCCAGACTCATTACCCGCCGCTGTCCGCAATCCCAGTTGCGGTGGTGGGTGCCCCCCTGCTCCACATCATGCCCGCCTGCCCGGTCCCGATTGCCATCGGGTCTGCCATTGTTCCCCTCAGCGCTTCTTTTTTGCAGGGAGTGGCGCACCGGATTCGCAATTCGTGAAGCCAGACACTGTTGCCACCTGACTAGCGGTTTATTCGCCAAGACAATACCGTATAATCAGGCCTGACGAAGCTTCTTCAAAGCGATCAATCACTTGTCAGACACAGGATCGGCCCGGGCGCAATGAGCAGCCGTTTATCAACCATAGGCACACTGCTGATAACCCAGCTGCTGACATGCTCGCTGCCCGTTGCGGCGGACAGCGTACGCCGCGTGGTTCATGCGGACGGTTCGGTCGAGTTCACCAATATCCGGGAGAGCGAGCGCCGCCGCGCATCCAGCAAGGACGAAGTCGTCTTCCGCTACACGGACGAACGCGGTATCGTGTCCTATTCCAGCATTCAGCCCGACAGTAACGCTTACGAAGTCATACGCTTTGAGTGTTATGCCTGTGACCCTGATTCCACGGTGGACTGGCGCACCACCCCGCTCTTTTTGACGCCGTTCCGGGACGAAATCAATGTCGCCAGCGCGGAGTATAACGTCGATCCTGCCCTGGTTCGGGCGGTGATCCACGCGGAGTCGGCTTTTAACCCCAACGCCCTGTCACCCAAGGGGGCCCAGGGGCTTATGCAATTGATGCCGGGCACCGCCGCCGAACTCGGCGTGCAGAATGCCATGGCTGCTGCCGAGAACATTCGCGGCGGAGTCCATTATCTGGCCCGGATGTTGCGGCGGTTTGACGGCGACATCCGTCTGGCAACCGCTGCCTACAACGCCGGTCCCGGTGCGGTTGGCCGTCACGGAGGTATACCCCCCTACGCGGAGACCAAAGCGTACGTCCGACGGGTAGGCATATTGCGCGAGCGGTATGCCGCCCACTAGCACGCCGGCCTCACCGGGACGACCAAGAGTACTTGAGACAGGAACTTACCATGAGCGCTTTAAAATCCGGGACCATCGCTATCTGCCTTTTATTGATGCTGAGCGGCTGCTCCAGTGCAGGCCCCAAAGGCAGCTCCACCCGGGTCGGTTACACCGAAACCGGCCTGGCGTCCTACTACGCCATGAAGTTCCAGGGCAGACAAACAGCCAACGGCGAGCGCTTCAACCAGTCGGCCAGCACGGCCGCTCACAAGACGTTGCCGTTTGGCACCCGGGTCAAAGTCACCAATTCCCGCAATGGCAAAAGTGTGGTGGTCCGAATCAACGACCGGGGGCCCTTTGTGCGTGGCCGGGTGATTGATTTGTCCCGATCCGCGTTTGAACGCATCGGCAACCTCGACACAGGTGTCATTCCGGTGAAAGTTGAAGTCATCCGGTGAAAACAGATGGTGTCTGAAAACCTCTGCCCTTAAACTGTCGACCTGCACTCAATACAATTCAAACGTCAGGAGGCACCATGAGCATTACTCGCATCCGTCCCGCCGCCCGCATGAGTCAGGTGGTCATTCACAACAACACCGCTTATCTGTGTGGCCAGGTCCCGGAAGACACCAGCCAGGGCATGGTCGAACAGACCCGGTCGATGCTGGAGAAGGTTGATGCTTTGCTGACAGAAGTGGGCAGCGATCGCAACCACCTGCTGAGCGCTACGATTTATGTCAAAGACATGAGCCTGTTTGCCGAGATGAACGAAGTCTGGGACAACTGGGTGCCCAGTGGCCACGCCCCTGCCCGCACCTGTGTCCAGGCGCCCATGGCCAATCCGGACTATTTGGTGGAAGTGTCAGTGGTTGCCGCGATTCCTGCGGGCTGATTGCGGCACACCGCAAGGCACGTAAAAGCACGTCAACTCCGGAACTGACGTGCTTTCTGAAGGAAACGCTGTATGTGCGGCCGCTACAATGTCATCGACGACCCCAAGGTCCAGGACTTACTGACCATTCTGGGCATTCCCCTTCGCGCCCAGACCCGCCTTAACATCGCACCGGGTGGCAGCGGACAGATCGTCTATCAAACTGCGCAACAACGCACCCTGGTGGATGCCATCTGGTCATTGCTGATCGAACGCAAACCCGACAACACGGGATACCGCCCGTCCCCCAGATACAGCACTTTCAATGCCCGCGCGGGAAGTCTGGCCTCCAGCCCACTGTGGAAGGCACGACTCCACCGCCAACGCGCCATCATACCCGCCAGTGGATTCCATGAGTGGACGGGGGAAAAAGGTCACAAACAGTGTTACCACATCCGCGCGGCCAAGGGAGCAATCGCCTTTGCGGGTCTGTACGAATTGTGGGATTTCGACGGCGACCTGGTACCCGCGTACACCATTATCACCCTGCCACCCCCCCCCGGTTCGCACATATTCACCCCAAGAGCCTGCCGCTGATGCTGTCACCGGAAGATTTTGATCGGTGGTTGGACCCCCAACTCACCAACACAGACCCACTGCAGCACCTGTTTGAAACCCGTATACGGCAACCACTGCTGGTCGAACCCGTCCGCTCGCCGCTTAATCTGGAACCGGTGGGTGCGATCGAAGAGATTGCAGCGGACAACCAATAATGACGGTGTACACCGAAGCACGGGCCATGACGGACTGACCGGGCGGACGCCAGAGGCGAACGTGACACAATCACAGGAAGGTTTACAGGGGCACAGAGGCTACAGCGGCCCCCGGGAGGCCTTCTTCGTCGGAACAGCCGCATAGCAAACGGCGACCAACCGTCCCCGCTTGCCATGCATGTGCTGTATGGTTACCTCAGATCATGCCGAGTTTTTCCAATGTTTTCCGGTAGGCCTCGGAGCGTTGTTTGATACCTTCGCCATACTCCTCCGGGCCTTCGTATATCTTGGGCAGGCCAGTGGTCCGGTAGTATTCAACAATGTCCGGGTCTTCCATGGCAGCTTTGAACGCATCATGAATGACCTTCAGCCGGTCTTTGGGGGTGCCTTTTGGGGCAATGATCCCCATGGGGTAACTGGCGGCGATGTCTATTCCAACCTCTGAGCTTAACGGAATGTTGTCGTAGGCCGGATGGTTGGGTTTGACTTTCGTCAGGAACACCAGCGGTCTGACTTCACCCCCGTTATGCAGATCGGGCAAAGAGTAGCTTCCCATCACCTGACCGCTCAGCATGGCACTCTGGCCCTGTGCATGGCCTTCGAACGGAATATGGCGGATTTCAACGCCGGCCGCCTCGGCCACCTGTTCCATTGACAGGTGGGTTCCGCTACCGGTGCCACCCGGGGTGGTATAGGTGAATTTGCCCGGATTCCGGGCAGTGAACTCGAGCCACTGCTCATAGGTTTTGATGGGCGAGGAGTCGAGCACGTTGAGGGCCGCCGGAATCTCCAGAAACGCGATCACCGGCTCAAAATCCTCCGCGGTCCAGCTGGTGCGACCGTAGTGGGGCTGGAGCTCCAGGACACCACCGGGCAGAAAACCCAGGGTGTAGCCGTCCGGATCGGCGTTAGCGACAACGGATATGCCGATGGTGGCCGCACCGCCTGGCTTGTTGATCACCACCGTGCGCTGTTCGTTCGGTAGGTATTTGCTGATGACCCGGCTGAACGCACGGGCAAAGACGTCCGTTGTCCCACCGGCACCAAATGGCACGACCAGTTCGATCGGCCGGTCCGGAAACTCGTCGGCAATCGCGGGTGAGAAGGCGGTGGCCACGCTAAGGGCGGCAGAGCAAAGCAGGGTGTGGATTTTTTTCATAATAACTACCTGTTGTTATTGGACTTGGTGGTGTCGCTCAGACCCGTTCGCCGTCGATGCGATCAGCCTCGACCCAGCAGGCGTGGGCACCGTTGGGAATCCGCAGCGGCAGTACGATGGTGGCGATCGGCCCCCGGGTGATGTCTTTGGCATCCAGGATCACGCATTCGGAACGGTCCGCGTTCATGTCGGTTACCAGGGTAATCAGGTAGCCATCGTCTTCGTCGACGGCACCGTCGCGCAGGGCAATCTGGCATTCGCTGCCGGTGCGGCCTTCCCCGAATTCGTAGCGCTGGAACGAGTTGGTCAGCAGATCGTATTTTTTCACCCCGGAAATCCACCACGGCCGGTCACCGAGAATGGCGTTGTAACTGTAGCGGTACTGCTTGCCCACATACTCGTTACTGACCACCGGAAACTCGGTGATCTCGTCGTCCAGATACTCTTCTTTGGTCTTGCCGGTCTTCAGATTGAAGGTCCAGCGGTGCATCCGGTAGCGGGTAAGCGACTTGTCAAAATTCTCGGTGATGTTCTTGATGGTCTCGCGGGTCTGTTTGCCCACCTGGGGTTTTTGCGGGCTGGTGGTGATGCAGCCTTCCATCACCACGTCATCGCCGTTTTCGTAACAGTTGGACAGGTGGAGAATGAAGCACGGGCTGGCTTCAAACCATTGGATATCGTCGTTGGTGCCGTGCCGCGGAATGATGCCGAAGCGGGCCGGCATGGTGTCAAAGAAAGTGACCTTACGTTCGCCTTTGGCCAGCAGTTCCGGGTCAAAAATGAACGGCAGATCGTGCAGGATGGAGTAGTTCTTGGTTACGCCCAGATCGTGGGGCCAGCGCACCCCCGGCAACTCGATAGGCGTGTAGTGTTTGAGCGTGCTGTCGCTGCCGACCACCCCGTAGTGCATATACGGCGGCCGTTCGCTGAAGTTGAAAAACATCAGTTCACCGGTGTCGTTGTCCACCTTGAAGTGGGAACAAATACCCTGATGCGGAGCAACGGTGGTGTTCCAGAGATCCGGGTCCAGGGGCTCCAGGGTGCGTGGGTCAATGCGGTTGCCTTCACTGCACTGGGACATGGTGGCGATCAGCTTGCCGGCGTGGCATATGACGTCGGTGCCGGCGTTGTCTTTCATCAACCCGGTGCTGCCCCAGCCCCGGCGCGTGCCCAGATGCGGCTCCAGGATGCCAGGCCAGAGCGACTTGCCCGCAGCCTGCTCGGCCAAAAAGCCGGTGGTGCGCACGAACCGGTTGCGATAGGTGGCTTTACCTTCCTCAAAATGCACGGCATGGAGCATGCCGTCGCCATCAAACGCATGGTAAACGCCAATCGGTTCATGCACCTGCACGTGGCCGTTGCGGACGTAGATGCCATTCAGGTCTTTGGGAATCTCACCGATGACTTCAAGGCTGTCGGTAGTGGCGGTGTACTCTTTACCGATAGGGGTAAAATGATCGCGCAGCAGTGGGTTGTCATTGTCTTCGCGGACCGTAATCTTAATTTCATTTTCCAACGTAATCATTCTGTAACCTTTTGTTTTTATTTCTATTACTTAGCTCGTCGACGGTCGGGAGGCCCTGACGAAGCCAAGTCAGGCTCACCCCCCACTCTGCAATCAGTGATCGTGTATTGCGAAGACCGAGCCCACCAAAACCAGTCTAGGTATTTACTTATATAAGTCAATATTTATTTCAGGAGCAAGCTCGCCGGACCTTCCCCCGCTCCGGTATCGCTGACGCGCCACCCATCCATAGTTCATTGATCCCACGCCAGGTTGCCGCTCCGATCAAGGGCGCCCCTTGCCCGAACCTGCTGGTCTTCTGCCCCGTGTTTTCTTTACCAGGCCGGTTACCCACCCGGTGGCTTGCCGTACATCCCCACGCGGCCTGGATAGCCGTAGCCTGCGGGAGCGCGCTCCGATGGCTGAAATACGATGACACCGGTGTCCGACCATGATCACGCAAAGCCGGCCAGCGCACAGCAAGTGGCGCCGGCGGTCCGACAGGACGTCAATTTGAATGGCACTGACCACGTCTTGTTTGAAACGGAGCTGGGCGATGGCGAGGAATTAACAAGGAGGCACTCACCAGGTGGCGGATGTCGGCCACGTGTCTGGCGAATGGGTGCTGTCTACAGCGGAATGACGACCTGCATCCGAAATGAGAACATCTTGGTAAGCTATTGATTTCAATGGTGCCCGGAGCCGGAATCGAACCGGCACGATCGTAACCGATCGAGAGATTTTAAGTCTCTTGTGTCTACCAATTTCACCATCCGGGCTATTCGGAGGAGGTCTGAGGAAATCAGAGGGCAGGATTGTATAAGGCCTTGCGCCATAACGCAATTCAAAAACTTCGCGAGCATACTGTTCTGGTGGCCACCGGCGCACCAATCCTCGCTTGCGCAACGGCTTTCCTGCTGCGGCGGCGAAGCTGTCAGGTCGGTTTAACGGCCTTACCCTGATAGATGTGGCCCGCAATCCGGGGGGCTGCGGGAATATAAAAATTATCAATGGTCTCGATTGCAAATCCCGCATCGGTAATCAGTTGCGCGATGTCCCGGTTCAGGTGACAGCCCCCGGCGATTTTTTTCCAGCCCGGGGTGATTCGGTGCTGCCAGACGCTGACCGATGGCTCGGGAGACAAGCCATGCTCCAGAAACAACAAGTGCCCCCCGGGTTTTAGCACCCTGAGCATTTGCGCAAGCGCCGCCTGACTGTCCGCAATGGTGCACAGAGTGAACGTGACCAGGACGGTGTCGACGGATGCGTCCGCCAAAGGGATCTGCTCGCCGGGCAGGTCCAGCCACTCAACCGGCACCGGCGACTGACCAAGATTTTTGCCCGCTTTGCGGCGCATGCCTGCGGACGGCTCCAGACCGTACACGAGACTGACGGCGGCCGGGTTGTAGAGTGCCAGGTTAATGCCCGACCCCATACCGATCTCCAGGACTATGCCCTGCGCCTGCGGTACCACCTGGCGGCGAAGCTTCATGACCTGGCCAAGGGAGCAAACCTTATCAATCAGGTGCGGCAGAATTCGCTCATTGTAGAATTTCATAGCCTGGCCCGATATCAATCACCCTGCCGGCTAAACCTTAAATTCTCGCCGGCCTTGAACTATCCTTGGTGGTACGTGTCATGGTATGGGACTTGTGTGTAAGCACACCATGATAGGTGCTTTAGTATAGGTGCTTATCCTCCGATGGTCGGCTTGTACGGCCATTTTTCCAGAACGTACGTCTACTCTTTGACTAGCGGAGGTTCATTTGGAACTCGACCCACTCCTTTTATCACGCATCCAGTTTGCGTTTGTGATCTCCTTTCACGCGATCTTCCCGGTCTTTACCATTGGTCTGGCGTCCTACGTTGCGTTACTTGAGGGGTTGTTTTTCAAAACCAGAAACCCGGTATGGATGAAGCTGTCCGCCTTCTGGACCAAGGTATTTGCGGTGGTGTTCGGGATGGGTGTGGTGTCCGGCATTGTGATGTCGTTTCAGTTCGGCACCAACTGGAGTAATTTCGCACAGGCCACCGCCAATTTTCTCGGCCCCATGCTCAGCTACGAGGTGTTGACGGCCTTTTTTCTCGAAGCCTCGTTTCTGGGTGTGCTGTTGTTCGGTCGCGACCGGGTACCTGCCGGAGTGCACCTGTTTGCGGCGATCATGGTGGCCACCGGCACCTTTATATCCACCTTCTGGATTCTTTCCGCCAACAGCTGGATGCAAACCCCGGCCGGTGTCGAGCTGCGGGACGGGGTGTTCCACGTACTCTCCTGGGGCGAAGCCATTTTCAACCCGTCCTTCCCCTACCGGTTCATGCATATGGTGATCGCATCCTTCCTGACCGGCAGTTTTGTCGTGGCCGGGGTCAGTGCCTGGTACCTGCTGCGCGGGCGCGAGGTCACCGCCAATAAAAAAGCCTTGTCCATGTGCCTGTGGGTGATCCTTATTCTGGCCCCCACCCAGGCGGTGGTCGGTGACTTTCACGGTCTCAATACACTCGAACACCAGCCCACCAAGGTGGCGGCGATGGAAGGCAACTGGGACACCCAGGCCAACGTGCCCTTGCTGTTGTTTGCGCTTCCGGATCAGGACAACCAGACCAATCACTTCGAGATCGGCATTCCCGGTGTCGCCAGCCTGATTCTGACCCACGACGTCAACGGGGTGGTCCCGGGCCTGAAAGACGTACCACCGGCCGAGCAACCCCCGGTGGCGATTGTATTCTGGTCGTTCCGCACCATGGTCGCCATCGGGATGCTGATGATCCTGTTCGGGATCACCGGGCTGGTGTTGCGCCGGGACGACCGCTACTGGCGGGCGCGCTGGTATCTGCAGGGGCTGCGGTTCATGAGCATCGCCCCCTTTATTGCGGTGTTGACCGGCTGGTTCGTGACCGAAACAGGCCGGGCCCCCTGGCTGGTATACGGACTGATGACCCACGCCGAAGGGGTGACGCCGTCGCTGACCGGAGCCATGGCGCTGTTCACCCTGATCGGTTACATCCTGGTGTACGCCCTGGTGTTCAGTGCGGGGCTCTATTACCTGATGCGGGTGCTGTACGTCGGGCTGGAAGACCGGCATGAAGAGCTGGAGAGCGACCGGCCCATGCGGCCCCTGTCAGCGGCGCATGTGCCTTTTGAGATCGGTGGCCAGGACCCGTCCAACCAAACTTCAGGAGGCCGATAATTATGCAGGTACTTGATATTGCGGTTATCTGGGCGTTTATTATCGGCTTTGGCATCATCATGTATGTGCTGATGGATGGCTTTGTGCTTGGGGTCGGCATTCTGTTCCCCTTCGCCCCGGATGAGGAGGCCAGGGACACCATGATGAACTCGGTGGCCCCCATCTGGGACGGCAATGGCACCTGGCTGGTGCTGGGCGGTGCCGGCCTGTTGGCGGCCTTCCCGCGGGTGTACAGCATCTTTCTGCCGGCGCTCTACATTGGCGTGTTTTTGCTGCTGGCCGGCTTGATCTTTCGCGGCATATCCTTTGAGTTCCGGTTCAAGGCCAATACTTCCCGATATCTGTGGAATAGCGCGTTCGCAGGCGGGTCCATGGTGGCGGCCTTCGCACAGGGGGCAGTGGTGGGCACCTACATCCAGGGGATTGAGACCGTAGATGGCGTTTATGTGGGCGGCGCGCTGGACTGGTTGACGCCGTTTACCGTTCTGACCGGTTTGGGCATGCTGATCGGCTACTCTCTGCTCGGCACCACCTGGTTGATCCTCAAGACCGAAGGGGACCTGCAACACTGGGCCCGTCGTCTCGCCATACCCTTGCTGGGCGCCGTATTGGCGGTGTTTGCCATCATCAGTGTGTGGACGCCCTTTGTAGACGAACTGGTGAAGGAACGTTGGTTCTCCAATTTGAGCATCATCTGGGTGTTGCCCCTGCTGAGCCTGTTGTGCGCGGTGCAGATTTTCCGCTCGGTACGTCAAGGCCGTCAAACCATGCCTTTCGCCGCCACCATGGGGCTGTTTATCACCACCTACCTGGGGCTCCTGGTGAGCCGCTGGCCCTACGTGGTGCCGCCCAACTACACTCTGTGGGACGCCTCTTCAGCGTACGAATCGCAACTCTTCCTGTTGCTGGGTTTGTTGTTTGTGATTCCCATTGTGCTGACCTATACCGCCTGGACTTACTGGGTATTCCGCGGCAAAGTCCGCGCGGGCGAGGGCTACCATTAAGTGCCACCCTCCGCTCAGCAGGGCGCCCGTCAGTGGTTGCGCGCACTGGCCTCCGGCAACAGATTTTTGGTTGTATCCACTGTGGGTGCCGGGTTGGTGGCAGCGCTGGCCACCATCGCACAAATGGGGATACTGGCGCACCTTGTGCATCAGGGCGTCATTGCCCGACAACCCGTCAGTACCCTGTCGCCCTGGTTCGGCGGGCTCGTTGGTGCAATTGCGCTGCGGGCGTTAGCCCAAGGGATTCAGGCGCAACTGGCGGCACACAGCAGCCACGCCATCCGAGCGCGGGTGCGCCGTCAATTGCTGACCGCCTGGCACCATCAGGGCCCGATTAAACTGAAGGCGTCTTCCGCTGCCGAGTTGGCCAGCGAATGGCTGGATCAGGTGGACGCACTGCATGGCTACTTCGCCCGTTTTCTTCCACAAATGTGGCTCAGCCTGCTCGTGCCGTTACTTGTTCTGCTGGTGGTGGCCAGCCTGGACTGGCTGGCTGCCCTCTTCTTGCTGCTGTCTGCGCCGCTGATCCCGGTATTCATGGCGCTGGTCGGGATGGGCGCAGAACAGGTCAATCAGCGACACTTCGAAACCCTCGGACGTCTGGCGGGGCAATTTCTGGACAAGGTTCGTGGGTTAACCACGCTGAATCTGTTCGGGGGCATTCCAGTCGCCACCGAAGCGCTCCGCACGCAGTCGGATGCGTATCGCCGGATCACCATGAAAACCCTGAAGATTGCCTTCCTGTCGTCGGCGGTGCTTGAGTTTTTTTCCTCCGTCGCCATTGCCATTGTCGCCATGTATGTGGGTTTCGGGCTACTGGGTTACATACGCATCGGGCCCTCGGAAAACCTGACCCTGTTCAGTGGGTTGTATGTGCTGCTGCTGGCCCCGGAGTTTTTTCAGCCACTGCGCCTACTGTCGCAACACTACCACGACCGCGCCGCTGCTCTGGGGGCCGCGCAACTGTTAGGTAACCGCACCGGCTCCGCCCAAGCCGTCAGCCCGCCGGCAACCCAAAGCTCCACGAGCACCCTCGACGCGGCGGTCAATGTTCTGGTGCTGGACCGGGTCAGCGTTGGTTTTGCGACCCGGCCCGCAGTACTGACTGACGTCTCCATGGGTATCCGGCGGGGTGAGTCGGTAGCCCTGACCGGGCCTTCCGGAAGTGGCAAATCCACCCTCTTGCATCTGATGGCAGGATTTCTGCCGCCGGATTCGGGCAGGGTGTCCGGGGTCAACCAGCAACCCTTCGGGTGGCTGGGGCAATCCCCCTTTGTCGTTCAGGGCACCTGGGCGGAAAACCTGCGCCTGGTGGCTCCGCAAGCCAACGACGCGACGCTATTCGATGCCTTGGCACGGGTTGGTCTGGCACCTTTGGTAAAGGCCCGCAGCGCCGGTATTCACAGCCCTGTCACCGAATCGGGCGGCGGCTTGTCGGGTGGGCAAGCGCGCAGACTGAGCCTGGCGCGTATCTTTCTGGGCGATTTTGATCTGGTGTTGCTCGATGAGCCCACCGCAGGGCTGGATGCGGGTAGCGAGTCGGTGGTAATAACAGCCTTGCAAGAGCTGCACGCGGCGGGCAAGACTCTGGTGTTTTCCACCCACCACCCTCAACTGCTGGCGTTGGCTGACCGAGTCATCGATGTCCGTGAGGGTCAGTTGCACCATGCATGAACTTTTCCCCTGGCTCTCCCTGATTCTGCAACGGCGCCAACGGCTGCTCGTCGGCGGACTGCTGATCCTGTTCACCGCCATCTCCGGATTGGGCCTGCTGGCACTGTCGGGGTGGTTCATCAGTGCCACCGCGATGACCGGGTTGCTGTTGGCCGCCGGGGTGCCATCGTCGTTGAATATTTACACACCCGGTGGCGGCATCCGCTTTTTTGCCATCAGCCGGACCCTGGGCCGTTACGCCGAGCGGGTGTACAACCACGACACCATACTGCGCCTGCTGGCCGATACCCGGGTCCGCTTGTTTCAGGGTCTGGTCACCGCCAAGCCGGACGTGCAGACAGGCCGCACGGGCGCCCAATGGCTGACCCGCCTGACCAGTGATCTCGACGCCCTGGACACCCTGTACATCCGTCTGGTGGCGCCCTCTGCGGTGGCACTGATCATCTCCGGTACGGTGGCTGCGCTTGCCGGCTGGCTCTTGCCCCCCGCGTACGCGGCGATACTTGCCGCCTGCTTGCTGGGGGCCTTGTTGCTGGCAACCCTGGGGCTGTTTTACCGGACCCGCCGACTTGCGGGCGCGCGGGTACTCAGTGAAGAACGCATCCGGGTGACCGCAGTGGCCTACGTAGAAGGCAACGCCGAGCTAACCGCCGCCGGCACATGGGACTTTCACGCCAGCCAACTGCAAAACCTGACCGGGAACTTTTCCCGGCAACAGGCAATCGTGGATGTGCGCACCGGTTGGCATCAGGCGGTTGCCACCCTGTTAACCAACGGCGCCGCGGTCGCGGCATTGGCCGGGGGGTTGTTGATGGTTGAAAGTGGCGCCATCAGCGGCCCGGTCAGCGTAATATTTCCGTTGCTGCTGCTTGGCTTTGGCGAGGTTTACGGCGCACTGCCCGAGGCGTTCGGACGGCTGGGCGGAACGATTGCAGCCGCCGCCCGATTAAACCGGGATTGCGCAGCGCCCGTGGGGGCCGCTCCGGCAGAGGAACCGTTTGCCGATGCCAACGTCTCCCCCGCAGGCGCCTGTCTGACCCTAACCGAGGTGAGCGTCCATTACGGCGAGTCGGCAGCGGCCCTCGGCCCGCTGTCTCTGGCCCTGACAGCCGGCCAGCATCTGGGCGTCATCGGTGCGTCCGGCAGTGGCAAATCCACTCTGGCCAACGTCTTGGCCGGCCTGATCCCCCCCCAACACGGTCGCGTTACACGCCATGTCGCGCCAGGGGACCTTGCGTACCTGACCCAGCGCACGGTGCTGTTCAATGACACCTTGCGCAACAATCTGGTGCTGGACGGCCGGGTGTTAAGCGACCAACAGCTCTGGCGCATCCTGGCGCTGGTGGACCTTACCGAGCGGGTAGCCACCATGCCAGACGGGCTTGATAGCTGGCTGGGTGCGCATGGCCACAGCTTATCCGGTGGAGAGGCGCGGCGTGTAGCGCTGGCCCGAACCCTGTTGACCGAGGCCAGCGTAGTGATTCTGGATGAGCCCTTTACCGGGGTGGATCACGCCACCCGGGCGCGGATCAGCGCAGCGCTGGCGGAGGAATTAGCCACCCGCACTCTGGTGGTGCTGGCCCATGATCGTGATGCCCTGCTGCCCACGGATCGGCTGATCCATCTGCAGCAGGCGCGCTGCGCGGTCTAATCGGTGTGCACCACCTCGAAGGTCAACCCGGCCCGCTCGGTCAGCCGGGTGAGCAGTTGGTCCCCGAACAGAGCGGCCGGCGTCCAGAAGCCTCCCGGCTGATCTGTCGCGCCAATATCAAAAGCCAGGCACGCCGCAGCCTCTCCCAGCATCTTGCTGGTGGAGCCGTACCCAGGATCGGCATCACCCGTGACTTTGGTGGTGATGGTCTGCCCTGCGGCGGTGTGACCAACGAATCGCAGATCGTAAAACCCGTTTTTCTGGGCCTCCGCCGTGGGCCCCTCTCCGGGCTTGGGCAGCACAAAACGCTCCAGCGCCCAGCGCGTGGGTTTGATGGCCGAACCGAGCATGAACCCACCCAACCCGGCCACCAGCCCATAGGCAGCAACGCGCCCCTTGAGCCCCCGACCGGTCATCATCGCTTCGTCGTAGGTGAAGTTTTCGCCGTACGCCGCACCCTGCAGGGCGTTCGAACGATGCACAATGCGGGTGTTGATCGCAGCCATGATAAATGGCGCCAGCCACACGTCGAACTGGTCGTCATAGCGCGGCGCTTTCAGATTGGGCTGGCGAACGTCGGGCCGATGCTCCGGGGGGCAAATAGAATAGGGATTGGCCAGTTCTTTACGCAACGCAGGGTCCGCCGCGATTTCTTTGGAGATATTGACCATGCTGGCCACCGTGCCGCCTGACAGCCCACCTTTAGCGGCTTTCACCCGCATCCGCACGCTGTCACAGGGGACGCCGAAGGCTTTTTGCGCTTGCTGCTGCAAATACCAGACCCCCAGATCGGAGGGAATCGAATCGAACCCGCAACAGTGGACAATGCGCGCACCGCTGGCTTTGGCCTGGGCTTCGTAGGTTTCGATCATCCGGCGAATCCACTGCACTTCGCCGGTGAGATCACAATAATCCGTGCCCGTCTCCACGCAGGCTTTGATCACCGGTTCGCCGTACAACGCATATGGGCCGACGGTGGACACAAGGACGCGGGTTTGCTCACACAGCTGCACGAGACTGGCGGGGTCCTTGGCATCGGCCACGACCACCGGCAACCCTTCGGCTGCGGCGCCCAGTTGTTCTTTGAGTCGGGTCAGCTTGGTGGCTGACCGGCCGGCAATGGCCCACTTGACTTGCTGGCCCACGCCGTGTGTGCGTAGCAAGTAGGCCGCGACAATCTGACCGACGAAACTGGTCGCACCGAACACCACCAGATCAAACTTATTGTTGTTCATTCGTTTTCCTTAACCAAAAAAAGGCGCTTAATAGCGCCTTTTTTGTAACTGAAGCAATAGGTTATACTACTTTCTTCAATTCTTCTTCAAGCTGCGGTACCGCTTCGAACAAATCCGCGACCAGACCGTAATCGGCCACCTGGAAAATCGGTGCGTCTTCGTCCTTGTTGATCGCGACGATCACTTTGGAGTCAGACATACCGGCCAGATGCTGAATGGCCCCGGAAATTCCCACGGCAATGTACAGCTGGGGGGCAACGATTTTACCGGTCTGGCCGACCTGCATATCGTTGGGTACAAACCCGGCGTCAACGGCGGCCCGGGACGCGCCAACCGCCGCTCCCAGAATATCGGCAATCTGCTCCAGCATTTTGAAGTTTTCACCGTTTTGCATGCCACGACCACCGGATACCACGGTACCGGCACTGGCCAGGTCAGGACGGTCAGACTTGGCCAGTTCTTCGCCTACGAAGGAAGACAAGCCGGCATCTTTTACGACATCGACCGCCTCAACATTAGCCGCTCCGCCGTCAGCGGCCACCGGATCGAACCCGGTCGGACGCACGGTAATCACCTTGATGCTGTCGCCGGACTGGACCGTAGCAACCGCATTACCTGCATAAATCGGACGTACAAAGGTGTCTGCAGACTCAACCCGGATGATGTCGGAAACCTGGGCAACATCCAGCAGGGCCGCAACCCGGGGCATAAAATCTTTACCGGTGGTGCCTGCGGAGGTCAGGATGTGACTGTAGTTTTGGCCCAGCTCAACAACCAGAGCGGCCAGGTTTTCACCCAGAAAGTGCTCGTAAACGGCATTGTCAGCGACCAGCACCTTGCTGACGCCTTCAGCTTTCGCAGCGGCTTCGGCTACGGCGCCACAGTTCGCACCTGCCACCAGCAGATCAATATCGCCACCGATGGCTTTGGCCGCGGCAACCACGCTCAGAGTTGCCGGTTTCAGGCTGCTGTTGTCATGTTCAGCAATTACAAGGATGCTCATTCAGATCACCTTCGCTTCGTTCTTCAGTTTGTTAACCAGCTCTGCAACGTCAGCCACCTTCACCCCTGCCTGGCGGGCAGCCGGAGCTTCTACTTTCAAGGTCTTGAGACGCGGTGCCAGCTCCACACCCAGGTCAGCCGGGCTCATGGCGTCGATCGGCTTTTTCTTGGCCTTCATGATGTTCGGCAGTGAGGCATAGCGCGGCTCGTTCAGGCGCAAGTCAGTGGTAACAACCGCCGGCAGGCTGAGTGCAACTGTCATCAGACCGCCGTCTACTTCGCGGGTAACGTTGACTTTGTCACCATCAACAACCACTTCAGAGGCGAAAGTGCCCTGCCCCATACCGCTCAGTGCTGCCAGCATCTGGCCGGTCTGGTTGTTGTCGGTATCGATCGACTGTTTGCCAAGAATAACCAGCTTGGGCTCTTCTTTATCAACAATTGCCTTCAGCAGTTTGGCGGCTTCGAGAGACTGAACTTCTTCGTCCGTCTCCACATGGATGCCACGGTCGGCACCCAGCGCCAGAGCGGTACGAATTTGCTCCTGAGCGGCTTTCGGCCCGATGGACACGACAACGATTTCAGTGGCTACACCCTTTTCCTTAAGACGAACCGCTTCTTCAACCGCGATTTCACAGAAAGGGTTCATAGCCATTTTGACGTTGGCAAGATCAACACCGGTGTTGTCCGGCTTGACACGCACTTTGACGTTGTAGTCGATAACTCGTTTTACAGCGACCAGAACCTTCATAGATTCCTCGTTCTTCTACGATGGGTTTAAAGACTCGCAAGCAGTAGCGCTCGATGGCGAACAGCGTTCGAATACCGTTGATACCAGCGCTCATGTTGCCTGTCGTGTCGATTCATCAGCCGACAAACCGAACGTTGTAACTGCTGTCACGCCCGAAGGCGCACTGTCAGAACCGGAATAATACTGACTGCAAAGCTCGGACGGGTCAATAGTCCGTATGCACCAATACATCGCCACAATCACCTCCTGACGGGGTTTGCGGCCCGTTTTCCGGCGTTCAGCGGTGTCGAATCGCGCCAAAATCCAAGCGAACGCTTGTTTGAATTTTAAAAAGTTATATTCTGAAGAGGTACGCGGTTGATAAAGTAGGTATTATTACGACCCAGACCTTTTAACCCTATATACCTACATAAAAGACGTTTGAGGAGACCAACGTGGAACGCGAATCGATGGAGTTTGATGTTCTGATCGTCGGCGGTGGACCGGCCGGCCTGTCAGCCGCTTGCCGTGTGATGCAGCTGGCGCAAGAATCTGGCGAAGACCTGTCCGTGTGTGTCGTCGAAAAGGGATCCGAAATCGGCGCGCACATATTGGCGGGCACGGTATTCGAGCCCACAGCCCTGACCGAACTCTTCCCCGACTGGAAAGATAAAGGCGCACCCTTGCACACACCGGTAACCCGGGATGATATTTTCCTGCTGCGCAACCAGCAGGCGGCGACCAAAGTCCCCGGGGCCTTTGTGCCCAAAAACATGCACAACCACGGCAACTACATTATCAGCCTGGGTAACTTGTGCCGCTGGCTGGCCGAGCAAGCCGAAGCGCTGGGAGTCGAGGTCTACCCTGGTTTTGCGGCCTCCGAAACCATTATCGAGGACGGTCAGGTTAAAGGCATCATCACCGGTGACATGGGGGTTGCCCGTGACGGCAGCCAGAAAGACAGCTACATGCCCGGCATGGAACTGCGCGCCAAGTACACCCTGTTTACCGAAGGCTGTCGCGGCCACCTCGGCAAGCGTCTGATCAACGACTTCAAACTGGACGAGGGCAAAGATCCTCAGCATTATGGCATTGGTATCAAAGAGTTGTGGGATATTGACCCCGCCAAACATGAACCTGGCCTGGTGGTGCACACCACCGGCTGGCCACTGAATGAAAGCGGTTCTACCGGTGGCTCCTTCCTGTACCACCTGGAAAATGGCCAGGTGTACGTTGGTCTGATCACCGATCTGGCGTACAGCAACCCCCACCTGAGTCCGTTTGAAGAATTCCAGCGTCTGAAGCTTCACCCGGAAATTCGCAAGTATCTGGAAGGCGGCAAACGGGTATCCTATGGCGCCCGGGCCCTGACCAAAGGTGGTTTCAACGCGTTGCCCAAAATGAGCTTCCCCGGCGGTCTGCTGCTGGGCTGTAATGCAGGCACCCTCAACAGCTCGAAAATCAAAGGCTCGCACACGGCGATGAAATCAGGTCTGCTCGGCGCCGAAGCCGTGTTTGAAGCATTGAAAGCAGGCAAGACCGGCGAAGAAATCACCAGTTTCGCAGATCGCTTCAAGGACAGCTGGCTGTACAAAGAACTCTACGACGAGCGCAACTTTGGTCCGGCCATGCACAAGTTCGGCAACATCGTCGGGGGCGCCATCGCCTTCCTCGAGCAGAACGTGCTGCGCCGCAGCCTGCCCTTTACCTTCCGCGATATGACGCCGGACCACGCCACCCTGAAACCGGCGGCCGAGGCCAAAAAAATCGACTATCCGAAGCCGGACAACACCCTGACGTTCGATCGTCTCACCTCAGTGTTCATCTCGAACACCAACCACGAGGAAGATCAGCCGATCCACCTCAAGCTGGCCGATCCGGACGTACCCATCAACGAGAACCTGCCCAAGTACGACGAACCCGCCCAGCGTTACTGCCCGGCCGGCGTGTATGAAGTGGTGGAGCAGGACGATGGCAGCGGCAAACGCTTCCAGATTAACGCGCAGAACTGCGTGCACTGTAAGACCTGTGACATTAAAGACCCGGCCCAGAACATCACCTGGGTCACACCGGAAGGTGGCGGTGGTCCTAACTATCCAAACATGTAAGACTGGATGTCGTCTGAGAAAGCCCACCTGATGGTGGGTTTTTTCTTTTTGTCACAGGGCGTTTTTTCTGATTACCTCAACAAAAGGGTGCACACCTCTTACCGTTCGCCGTTGCATGGAGCTTCCTATGATTGTCCGTCAAAAACCCCATGCGCTTAAACTGTTCTTCACGCTGCGGGGCTCCATTCTTCGGCAGATTTACAAGCAACTCATCGTGATTGCGTTACTGAGCAGCCTTGTGGTGGCGGCGCAGTATGCTTACCCGGGCAAACTGCCCACTTATAGCCCGGCCCCGTTCACGCTGCTGGGGGTAGCCTTGGCCCTGTTTCTCGGCTTCCGCAATAACGCCAGCTACGAACGCTGGTGGGAAGCCCGCCGGCAGTGGGGCCAGCTATCGGTGGATGCCCGCAGTCTGGCCCGCCAGGTTACGTCGTTTATTGATGAAGACAGCGAAGCCGGCCGGCAAACCCAACAGCGCCTGATTTATTTAACCATCGCCTTTGGCCACGCCTTACGTCACCAGTTGCGGCAAACGTCGCCATGGGAAGACATCGACCGTTTGGTCGAACCAAAGCAACGAACCGCCTTGCACAAGGCACAGAACCCAGCCGGGTATCTGTTGCAATTAATGGGCAGACAAATCGGCTGCGCGCGCAAGGCTCGGCTATTGTCCGAGTTTCAGGTGCTGAATGTGGACGAACGCATCACCTCAATGACCGGTGTTCTCGCCGCGTGCGAACGCATCCAGAACACCCCGCTGCCATTTGCGTTTAGCTTGTTGATTCATCGCACCACCTACTTATACTGCTTCATGCTGCCCTTTGGCCTGATCACGTCCATGGGCGCGGTTACACCCCTGATGTGTACCGTGATTGCCTACAGCTTTTTTGGACTGGATGCATTGAGTGAAGAGCTAGAGGAACCTTTTGGTCTGGCCACCAATGATCTGCCATTAACCACCATGTGCCGGGCTATTGAAATCAATTTATTGGAAGCGCTCGGCGAAACTCCCTTGCCTGCGCCGATTACACCGGTCAACGGCTGCCTTCAATAACAGCCCCATAAAAAAAGCGACCCGAAGGTCGCTTTTTTTATGCCAAAGAACGCTGTCAGTGAACGTGACCGTGCTCTTTCTCTTCATCGCTCGGCTCGCGAACTTCAACGACTTCTACGTCAAAGTGCAGAGTTTCACCGGCGAGGGGGTGGTTCGCGTCGATCGTGACGGTTTCTTCGCTCACTTCGACGACCCGTACGACCTGCGGGCCGCCTGGGGTCTGGGCCTGGAACTGCATGCCCGGCTCAATTGTGTCTACGCCTTCAAAGGCTGAACGGGGAACTGGCTGAACCAATTCTTCATTCACTTCGCCGTAACCGTCCGCAGGTGCTACCGACACCTTGACCTTGTCGCCAGCGGTTTTGTCGTTCAGCGCACTTTCCAGTCCGCCAATAATGTTTTGAGCACCTTCCAGGTACGACAACGGCTGACGATCGTCGCCGCGGGACGAATCCAGCTCGTCTCCCTGATCATTTGTCAGTGTGTAGTGGATGGTGACAACACGAGGTTGGGCCATGAGATCTCCTTGCGTGTCGCAATGACTGTTTTGGTAAATGAGAGCAATCGAAAGTGATCTGGAACAGCCAGACTGAACAGAAGAACTAACGACCACCAGCTTTGTTATAAGCCAGGCTCGGTAACAAGCTCGAAAACACAGTGTAACAAGTGTGTTGATGCGGTGGCCAGTGCCGCCCTGAAGCGCGTAGCAAATATTTTCAGAACTGCTAGCCAATTTCGAATAAAACGCCCCCACTCCACACGCCGAAGAAACCCGTGTCCGCCGCGGCATGCTCCTGCGCCAGCTCCGCCAGCTCATAAAATGCCGAGGTCGTCAGGCGGGCGGTAATTCCGTGACGCACCCCAACCACTGGCCGCGGCTCGTCTGTGTGCGGGTAGCGGCCAACCGCCAAGGGGTGGGCCTTTCCTATGGCCAGGGTCTCGCCCATGTTGGTGGTCACAGTGAGTTGCTGGTCCGTACCCTGCCCCTGAACGGTCAGCGTGTGGGCAATGAGGGGGCGTCTTCGACCTGAATACGCCACTTTTCAACCGGTGTGACGAGGTAATACTCGCCATCCTCCTCACGCCGCAGAATGGTTGCAAACAGGCGGGTAATGGCCTCCCGCTTCAGCGGCACCCCCCGATACAGCCACTGGCCATCCCGGGTTATCCGTATGTCGATGTCACCGGAGAGTTCGGGTGTCCAGGTGTCCACCGGTGGCAGACTTTTACCCCCGGAGCTTACCTGCTGCACATGTGACGCCAGTTCTTCTGGATCTTTGGTCATTACAGGCCTCGCAGCCATTCAGGTCGCAGCGCTGCTGCACCGGGGTTGGTCAATGCCAGCTCGACTTCTGCCAGCAGTCGCTCTTTATCACGACCGAGCCGCCCTTTGAGCACCAGATAGTTGGAGGCGTGATCGCTGCGGAACACCGTATTGCTCAGTTCCAAATGTTCCAGAAAGAGCTTGATTTCAGCGAACAGGCCCGCCTGATCCAGGGGCACGAAGTCGGTTCCGAAGCCCTTCCGGAAACGTTGCTCTCCCTGGGGGAAGCTCACCACCAAGGTGGACAGATAATCGGGCTGGGTCTCATTACACAGTGTAGCCGTATTTATTGCGTGCTGACGGGACAAGGATTCACCACCCAGGCCATTCAATACCATAACGGAACTGGTCAGGCCGGCACGGCGAATTTTATCCAGAGCCGACCGGGTTGATGCGTAACTCTCGCCCTTATTGATGCGTTTCAGGACTTCATCGTCACCGGATTCCATGCCCACGTAAAGAAACGCCAGCCCCGCCTCCCGCAGCTGCGCCAACTCCTCGACGGTTTTACGGGCCAGATTGCGGGGCAGACAATAGCTCGAGACCCGCTGCAACTCCGGGAACGCCTGCTTCAGCTCCTGCAGGATGGCCAGCAGCCGACGGGTCGGCAGGACCATGGCATCACCGTCGGCCAGAAACACCCGGCGCACCTCGCCCAACTGCCGGGCGGCATTCTGGATATCGTTGCTGATATCAGTTTCCTTACGGGCGCGGAACTTTTTCTGGGGCTGGGTGTACATCTCGCAGAAGGTGCACTGGTTCCAGGAACACCCATTGGTTACCGGGAGGATCAGCGACCGGGCCTCACTCGGTGGCCGGAAAACCGGCTCAATGTAATCGATAGGAAAATTAACCATAGAACTCTCACATTTGGGTTTTAGCGGTCATTGCGGGCGCAATCTTTACGGTCAGGTATCGCAACTCACTCGTTACTATCGGTGCGCCAACCCCTTAGGTACACAGTTTCTGACCCCGGCAGTGCCTTAGCGGTATACGCAAATTCAGCACTGTTGGGCTCGCGTGTGTGCCGGTAAAATCATCTGGCCTAAAGAATGATTTACTTTTTGCTCAAACTGGGGGCAAAAACGGTCTAGATTGATCTTTTTTAATGAACCCCATCTCATTTGTTTATTTTATTTCACCGCAACCGCCTGTTTGTAGATACGTTTTGCCATTCCTTATTGTCTCGATCCTGTAATGGTTCAGCAAGGTAAAGCGAACCTCACCTCCTCTATAATGACGCTTGCCGGGAAAACCCCGCAAGCCCAATTAGAGAAGGAAATCTATGAATTCGCTCACAAAACAACAGGACCCCGCGCAACGGCTCTGGCAAGGGTTCACAACAGGCGTTGGTCAGGCTCTCTCGGAGTCTTCACTACCACGATACGTAAAAGGCTGAAACATCCGTGAACAGTTCCGCCCTGGAGTTTGCGATTACCGAATGGACCGCCATTTTGGGTGAGTTTGGAGTGCAAGAGGCACACAAAACTGATATTGGCGCATCAACAACCGGCGCCCAACGGGATATTCCCGCGGTGCTCCGACCGGAAAACCGGGACCAGGTTGCCCGGATTCTTGAAGTGGCGCAGCAACGGGGGGTGGCGGTTTACCCTGTAAGCACAGGCAACAACTGGGGTTACGGAAGTGCCAACCCGGTCGAAGACAACTGCGTGGTACTGGACCTGAGCGGCCTGGATCGAATTTATGATTTTGATCCGGAACTGGGCGTGGTCACTGTGGAACCCGGGGTGACCCAAGGCGCACTGCGGGCGTTCCTCGACCGTCAGGAGGGTGACTATCTGGTTCCGGTCACCGGCGCCGGCCCCACCTGCAGTCTGCTGGGCAACGCGTTAGAGCGGGGTTACGGTATCACTCCGTTCACCGATCATTTTGCAGCAGTCACCAAAATAGAGGCAATCCTGCCGGACGGCTCCCATTATCGCACCCCGCTCAGCGAGCTCGGAGGCAAGGAAGTCGACGGGTTGTTCAAGTGGGGGGTTGGGCCTTACCTGGACGGTCTCTTCAGCCAGGGAAACTTCGGTGTGGTTGTAGGCATGACCATTGCGCTTGCGCCCAAGCCCGACACGGTAACCGCCTTTTTCTTCTCCACCAAAGACGACGCCAAACTCGAAGCACTGGTGCCCACCGTCCGCAGCGTATTGCGAGCCCTCAGCGGATCGGTGGTGGCGATCAATCTGCTTAACAGTCAACGCATGCTGTCGATGATGGTGCCTTTCCCTGAGGAACTGGCTATCGACGGCATTCTGCCACCCGACGAAGTTGACAAACTTGCCAGCAGCCATGGCGTTCCCGCATGGAGTGGAGTGGGCGCCATTTACGCCTCTAAAGAGGTAGCCCGTGCGGCCCGTCGCACCCTGCGACGGCTGCTCGGTCCGGTCACCGACCGCCTGGTGTTTATCAACCAACGCAGAGTTGATGCGGTGCGCAGCGTCGCACGGGTACTTCCAAAAAAGCTGGCCACAAGGGTCAATGGTATGGCAACTACGCTCTCCGGAGCGCTGGAGATCATGCACGGCAGCCCCAACGAGGTAGCACTGCCACTGGCTTATTGGCGTTCAGGCAACCTACCGGCTCCGGACGAACCCAAAAACCCTGCCCGGGATGGCTGCGGGCTCATATGGTTTGCGCCCCTGGTTCCCATACGGGCCAACAGCGTGCGCGCTTATATCAACATGATTGAGAGGATTTGTCCGCAATACGGGATCAATCCGCTCATTACCTTAACCACACTGAATGACCGTTGTTTCGACTCTACCGTTCCCCTGCTTTTTGACCGCGGGGATGCCACGGCTACTGCGCGAGCCAATGACTGCTATCGCGCCCTCTATGAGGCGGGGCAAAAAGAGGGATTTCTGCCCTATCGACTCAACGTAGATGCGATGAATATTCTCTCGGCCGAAGAATCTGGCTTTTTCCGGTTCGCCCGTCAGCTGAAAGCTTCGGTCGACCCCAATTTCATTCTGGCGCCCGGACGCTACGTGCACACAAACGACCCGTCCGAGGCCTGAACAGTTACACAAACGATTCACACACGGTGCACCGGCAGTTGGGATTTAGGCTGCGCTTTTCGCCCTGCGATTAATGGCATAACAGCTCTTTGAGCGCGAAAACTGAGAACCTAAAATGCAAACACTTTCATATCTTCATCAAAACACAGACATCGTCCAAAATTTCCAGCTTCAGGACGACATCAGCACCATATTCAATTCCGTATTCAAGGTGGAGCTGGCAACCTGCCCGAAGGTCATCAACGAGGTTTTCAAGGTCCGGTATCAGGTCTATTGCATCGACCGGCCATTCGAAGATCCTAACTGCTTCCTGGATAAACGCGAGCACGACGCTTACGACCCTCGTTCCGCACACGCCCTGATCCGCCACCAGATCACCGGGGACAGCGTTGCCGCTGTTCGTCTTGTGATGGCGGGTGACAACCCGGAACAGAACCACTTCCCCATGGAAGGCCCCTGCGTACCCCACATGGATGAACGTGCGCAGCGTGCCATCGCGGGCGCACGCCGTGAGCAGATTGCTGAAATCTCCCGAATGGCGGTGAGCAGGGAGTTCCGCCGCCGCTTAAATGAAGAAAAATCAGTGTCCGGTATCAGCAAAGCGGCCTATTACAGCGACGCTGAGAATGGCAAACGGGCCATGCCATACATCAGTCTGGGGCTGTTTGCCGCGATCCTCCGGATGTCGGTCAAACATAATATCACGCACTGGATGGCGGTCATGGAGCCAGCCCAACTGCGCCTCCTGAAACGATTTGGCGTAGAGTTCGACCATGTCGGCCCGGTGCTGGATTATCACGGCCGTCGTCGCCCGGCCTTCACCGAAGCGGCGTCTCTGATTGAACGCATGAAAGCGAGCCGCCCGGACGTGTGGGAGCTGGTGACCGATAACGGGCAATACCTGCCAGCGATACCGGACACCAATTACAAGTGCAACAAGATACAGGTCGCCTGAAGCTGCGCCGACACCGGGGTTAACCGAGGGCGTTCAGCAGAGGAGCCACAAACAGTTACAGCCCCCTGTGGCCGGGGGCTGCAGTTTCAGCCGCATCAGGGAGCCTGATGGGCGTCACGCCGTGCTGTTATTTCTCCTGCGTACCAACCCGAGCCCGGCGAGCCCCAGCCCTAACAACGCCAGAGTACCTGGCTCCGGTACGGGTCTGGCGGTGATGCGGAAGCTGGTATCAAACGAGTTGGCTTGGTCTTCTTCAGTAATAAGCCCCACACAACCCTCGCCTGCCTTTGCCGCCGCACAGGCTTCGCTGCTCAGGGCTGTCAGCCCGGCTATCCCGAGGAACACATCGTAGGTATAACCGTCGTAGCTGAACGACTGACTGAACTCGAAGCCGCCATCCATAGGCGTGCCCCCCAATCCTTCAGGATCGCCCACCGTGAATATGTCGTCGCAGGTGGAGACTGAGCCATCAAAACACCCGCCGCTAACATTCGGGGTTTCTTTGAAGAAGCTGGCGAATGTAGTACTTAGTGGTGTCTGGGCGGGCCCTACCGGATCCTCGGGGGTCAGCGTCAGCATGGACACCAGATCAAAGCTTAACAGGGCCGCATCAGACAGACTGATCACATAGTTGTTGTGGATGAAGGTACCACCCGCAACCGGGTCCCCGTCGGTCAAAAGGCCGTTACCTGCTACATCATTGATCTCGACCGACGACTGATCAGGTCGGGTGCCCCATTCCAGCTTGTTGGTTCCGGTTCCTGTAACGGCACCGTCCCCAGTGCTGAAATCATTCAGAATCAGCGTGTTCCCGACGCTATAAGCCCAGCTGGTCACCGGCGCGGCGCTGGCCGCTTGCACACCCAGAGCCAGAGGCAAGACCAGAGCTGGTAACAGCGTTTTTTTAATGGCCGTGTTCATGGATATCCCTATTCTGTTATGAAGTTTAACGGCTGGCTTTGTTGTTATAAAAGGCCGGCACAGCAACATCCAAGCACCTTTCATTCCATCTCATAAAAAAGCTTATGTTACAGAGAGTTAGCAAGTATGTGTAAACAACGAAACGGGAGAGCTGTAAGTTTTTTCGACGTTTCAGGCGGGCCAGACAACGGGATTTTGAGCCCGGTGGATGCAACCAACCAAAAAGCCCCCGCCTTCCAGCGGGGGCTTCGTTCTTCACCACAAACGGTTAGCTGTTACATGCAACACTTATGACTTGGCGGCTTTTCTCCTCCGTGACAGGCCGAGTCCCGCCAGGCCTAAGCCCAACAACGCCAAGGTACCAGGTTCGGGTACAGGCCTGGCAGTAATACGGAAGCTGGTTTCGAAGTCGTTTTGTGCATTTTCTACGGTTTGCAGGCCCACACACCCGTTAGGGGCACCTGCCGTGGCACAAGCTTCGTTGCTCAACTCCATCAGTCCCGCAACCTCAAGAAATACGTCGTAAGTGAAGCCGTTGTAGTTGAAGGACTGACTAAATTCAAATCCATCCGCTGTGGGGTTACCACCCAGAGCTGCGAGATTTCCGAGGGTGAAAATATCATCACAATCCGAAACCGACGTGTCGAAACAGTCTCCCTCAACATTATCTGTTTCCTTGAAGAAACTTTTGAAGGTGGTGCTAAGAGGCGCTTGAGCTGGCCCTGGAGGTAGCTCGGGGGTCAGCGTGAGAACAGATTCGAGATCGAAAGTCAGTAGTGCTTCATCATCTGCACCAATAACGAAGTTGTTATGGGTGAAGGTACCACCTGCCACTGCGGGTCCTCCCGTGAGAAGACCAGTCCCCCCAACAACATCCTCAATTTCGACAGATGATTTTTGAGGATGTAATGGCGTAATTACACCCCATTCCAGTTTGTTTGTCCCACTTCCGCTCACGGAACCGTCTCCGGGGTCGACTGTCAGGACAGTAAGCGTGCTATCAACATCATAAGCCCAACTGGTAACCAACGCCGCGCTGGCGGACTGGACGCCCATGGCGAAGGGCACGACAAGAGATGATAAAAGCGTTTTCTTGAGAACACTATTCATTGTTGTCTCTCCTTGATTGTAGACGCTGGCAACTGGATATGAATGCACCGCGCCAACGCTCTAGGGTATAAAGCATCAGTCGTGCCACACTGAAAAAAACACGCCTCTTCAGTCAGTTGAAAAATAATCAACGGGAATTTTTCAGGCAGGTGTAAGCGATTTCGACACTGAAATACGCGAATCTATCGCTCGAAACGGCACGTATTCAGACGTTTAGTTCAGATTTCGCCTCATCTTGCATATAAACGCCTGGGAATGGGGCCTGGACCTCTGATTGAAGCCTGAAACAACCGCTGCGCCGCTACACCGCCCCGTGGTTCGTAAATTATTCTGACAGGGCTCTGGCATGGAAAATAACGGGGATTGACTGGCAGAAACCCGCCGTGCGATTGATCCCGGTCAGGGCAGGAATTGCTCACGCAGATCGGCACACCCCGGGCCCGCGATGGGCATGTCCAGCACCACCGCATGGCTGGTCATGAACGGGATCCCCCGGCGGTGACCATCGATCATCAGTGTCGACAAGGCACCCACAAAGGGCATATGGGATACAATCATCAACGACTGCTGACGGGTGGTGATCAGCTGATCCAGAAATTGTCCCGGATCCCCTTCCGGGGTAATGCCCTCTTTTTCTTCCACGGGGCAATTCAGGATTTCGGCCACAATGCCCGCGGTCTGGCGGGCACGTATCAGCGGACTGCACCAGATCAAATTGGGGCGCCAGGGTGAGCTGGCAATATCCCGGGCCACTTTGGCGGTCGCCTGACGACCCTGTTCGGTCAGCTCCCGTTGTTCATCCAGACTGTGCCAGCCGGCTTCGCCGTGACGCATGATCAACACGTGCATGACTGATTACCCCTTTACATCATGGAGCGTACAGGTCAGAGCGTACGCGGAAGAATGAATTCAACGTCGGAATTTTGCGCCGCCGCCATCAGCCCGCCGATAACGGAGCTGATGCTGGCGTCGCCATAAATCACGTCATACAAACCCTGCGCCAGCGGCATATACACGCCGGTATCGTCCGATTTTTCTTTCACCAGCTCCAGGGTGTAAATACCCTCCGCCACCTGGCCAAGTTGCCGGACCGCATCTGCCAGTTTAGCACCCCGGCCAAGTGCGTAACCAATGCGGAAATTACGGCTCTTGCTGGAGGTACAGGTCACCATCAGATCACCAACACCGGCCAGCCCCAGAAACGTCATCGGGTTAGCCCCCATGCTGACCGCAAACCGGCTCATTTCCGCCAGCCCGCGGGTCACCAGCATCGCCTTTGCGTTCTCGCCCACTTCCAGCGCCGCAGCCAGACCTGCAATGATGGCGTAGATGTTTTTAAGCGCCCCGGCCAGTTCAACGCCGTACACATCCACGTTGGCGTACACGCGCAGGTACTCGCACCCGAGCAAGGTCTGCACCCGGCGGCGCACCTCGGGATCCTTGGCGGCGATAACGGTCGCGGTAAAATCTCGCTGTACAATTTCTGCGGCCAGGTTTGGTCCGCTCAGCACCCCGATGCGGCTCTTGGGAATCTCTTCCTGAAGGATCTCGCTCATCAGTTTGAACCCCTGACGTTCGATGCCCTTGGTCAGACTGATGACCACCTGACCCTCATGGAATTCCCCCGCATAACGGGTGATCACACTGCGGAACGCCTTGCTGGGAATGGCCACAAACACGGTATCGGCATCGCCGACCGCCGCCGCGAAGTCGGTGGTCGGCCGCACATCACCGCTGAAACGGGCATCGGGCATGTACCGGGTGTTGGTGCCCTGCTCACGGATCTCAGCAACCTGTTGCTCGTCCCGCATCCAGAAATGCACAGTGTGACCGTTTTCGGCAAGTACTTTGGCTATCGCAGAGCCGAAACTACCCCCGCCCAATACCGCGACCTGTTGCTGTTGAAACGCTGGCGCTGCAGGCCCGGGTGTCTGTTTTTCAGGCATAAGATTTTCGCTACATGGTTCTTTGGATACGTAAAGAGGTGGTCCGGATCAGCCCGGCTCTTCACACTCGAGTGCTCGCACAAGATTCTTGAATTCTTCACGATTCTTGCTGTTCAGCGCCATCAGGACCCGGTGGGCATCCAGTACTTTTTCACGAACCTGTTGTTCACTGGCGCGGAGCACCGGAATTTCTTCCAGTTCTTCAATGCGGGAGGCGGGTTCCCTGACGATGATGAAAATCTTGTCAAACCCCATGGAAAGGATGATGCGGGTAACGTCCGGATTGGTTGAGATCAGTGTCGGAAGAAAGTGACTGCGTTTGGCAGCCGCCATCGCGATTTTGGCCAGAAACCCCAAAGTTGTGCTGTCGATGACCTCGGTTTCGGTAAGATCAACCACCACGGTTTTAAAGGCCGGATCCTGGGTGATGGAATCAACGAGATTATCCAGCGTTGAGCACAAATTCAGCCGGATTTCCCCGATAAACTTCAGGAGATAAATTCCCTGTTTTTCCGCTTGCAGGATCTTATAACCAGTATTCATTTTAACTGCCACTATTTAGACGCAACATTAGCCGACGCCTTACTCTCCCGCTGATTGACACAGCCGGCGGGAGTTACCGTGTCGGTCACTGATACAATAGCGATATCATCAGGCAACTCTGTTTTATCATCCAGATTCAGCGCCTCGCTCAAAGCCGCGATAGTGTGACTACCTCCCTCCACGAGTTCAAGTAATCTTTGCTCCTTCCCCGCCAGGGTAGGCGCGGGAATCACCTCCAGTATGCCATCCGAAAACAAAAATAGCTGGAAGCCACTGGTGATGGGGGTTTCATAAACGTCCCAGCGGGGAGTTTCAAACAACCCCACCGGCAAACCGTTACCCTCCAGAAAGCGCGCGCCCCGTTCCGGCGTGATTAGCACCGGCATGGGCATGTGCGCACCGACCGAATAGTGCAACTTTTTGCTACGCTCGGAAATGATCCCGATAAACATGGTCACGTGTTTACCCAGGCCGGTGTCCAGCAATTCGGTGTTAACCCGCTCAAGAAACCGGTCGGGATACAGCAAATCGTCGCTGGAACCCCGGCGCAGATTGCGCTGCAGCCGGTTGGTCAGATTTCGCAGCAGTACGGTGACGAAGGCAGAACTGGCACCATGGCCGGATACGTCCGCTATGTAGACCAGGACCTTGTCTTTGCTGATGCGGAAGTAATCCAGAAAATCGCCACTCAGGTACAGGGAGGGTTTGATAAAATGGTCGACATAAAACCGCCCCAGTTTCTGGCCACCCTCGGGCAGCATTTTCATCTGCACTTTGCGTCCCGCGCGCTGATCCGCCCGCAACTCGGCGATGCCAGCCTGCAGTTCCGCATTGGTGGTTTCCAGTTTCTGGCGGTACTGTTCGTTCTGGCGGTGCACCTCCACCCGGTGCAGCATGTTGGCCACCACACGGTCCAGCTTGCCTCTGTCTTCGCAGGGTTTCAGCAGAAAGTCCGCGGCACCCGCGCGCAGCGCTGCCACCACATCAACCGCCCGGGTGATGTCTGAATGGGCAATCAGGGGAATGAAGGCGCCCGGAAACACCGAGGCATCAAGATGACCGATCAGACTCTGGATACCCTGGGGACACAAATCAGCAAAAATTGCATCAAAAGCATCGCCGTCAAGCAGCTCGGTGCTGTCGGTGATGGTCGGACAGGTGCGGACGTCGAACCCCTTGGATGTCAGGTAACCACCCAGTTCCGAACGTGCGGTGTTATCCGGGTCAATAATCAAAATGCGCTCGGTGCGCGAGGTCATGGCTGTCGCCTTAAACTACCCGTGGTAAACGACAATTTGGCAATGCTCACATGTTGTGTAGCCTATTCTGGCACGGGCCTGTGATATAACAAGGACCTTACGCCTATTATAGGAGCTTTTGCAATGCGCAGCGCTGTTAACGATCTGCTGGGTGCTTACGACAAGCTGATTATGGACCCCGTGCATGGGGGGATTCGCCTGTTCCGCCATGAAAGCCGTATCATCGACCACCCGCTGTTCCAGCGTCTGCGCAACATCTGTCAGAACGACATTCTGAGCCTGGTGTTCCCCGGCGCCACCCACTCCCGTTTTCTGCACAGTCTCGGGGTGATGCACGTGGGCGATCGTATGTTCCGGTCCATGATTGACGCCTACCTCCGGGAGCGCCCACGGTGCAATCAAACGGATTTGACCCGCCCCGAGCTGGAGGCCATCGATTACCTCGCCAAGGTGATTCGGGTTGGCTGCCTGTTGCACGACAGCGGTCACTCCAGCTTTTCCCACCAGTTTACCCAAGCCCGGCGCATCCACGAGATGATGGCCCGGCCCGGGCGATTTGAAGACCTGTGGCAAGGCGTGGATTACCGCTGTTACTACCCGCAACAGCCGGCAGAGCTGGAACACGAACACTACTCGGTCCGGGTCGCGCACCAGGTACTCAGCGACGTGGACATTGAAGACGCCGGGCTCTTCCCGCAAGACATTATGGGGATCATGGAAACCACCGAAGTGGCCCCCAGCCCGGTTTTCTGCAGCCATGCAGCCACTTTCTGGAACTTTATAGCCGGCCCCGATGCGGCAGCCGGCGCACTCAGTGAGGCCGATATACCGCGCCTGGTGATGAACTTGCTCTCTTCCATCGTCTCCGGAGAAATCGACGCAGACCGGGCCGACTACATGCTGCGGGACGGCTTCCACTCGTCCGTGACCATTGGCGGCTTCAACCTTGACCACCTGCTGAGCAACCTGCGTTTTGGCTGGAGCGCTGAAACACCCTGGCTGGGACTGGCGATTACCCAAAAGGGGCTGGGTGCGCTGGAGGATTTCGTTTACAGCCGCTATCAGATGTACCGCAAAGTCTATGCCCACAAGACCGCTCTGGGGTTCGACTGGCTGCTGCGCGAGGCCATCAATGAAGTGATGGAGGAGCCCGATGCCTGCGCCTGGGTGGACACCTGCCTGAGTGACATGCGTTACTTTGCCGAGCTGACCGACAGTTTTTTCCTGGGAAGCTTTTCGCAAAGTGGCCAGAAAAAACCCGCGAAGTTACTCCCGATGCATTGTGGATCGCATCAAATTAGATCACCTCGACACCCGTGAGAACCTGGACGCGGCCGGCATACGCCACCACAGTGATTACCTTGCCGAGCAGCTGAAACTCAACAATGCGGATGTGGTGACCTGCTCAATGCGCGCCCGTTTTTCCAACATCCAGGATAACTTTAATGGCATCAAAGTGTTGATCCGCGACCCCATCAGCAGGCGGCGCCACTTGCAAAGAATCACCGATGTCAGTGGGTTTTTCAGCAAATTCAGTGACGGCACCATTACTCATTTTTACGTGCGCCCGGCGGTCCTGCAGGGCTTACCGCCCATCGTCCGATAAACCGGCGTGCGGCCGCAATAATTGCACATCTGGTATCCGGGTGTCCGGCACAGCGACTGGATTTCATCAATGGCGATGAATCCAAAATGTGGCTTGGGTACGTATCCTGACTGATGGTTACTGAGCCAGGGGTTAAAGACTCGAGCAACTGCGGAGCGTCGCGCCATGCACACAACCGATACGCCCACTTCCGGGGCCGAATCTGTCAGTCTGGTGACAGAGCGATTCAAAGCGCTGTTCAGTTCAATGGCCCGTGACAACATTGGTGAGCTGTCGGCTGTCTACAACGAGTCAGTGCAGTTTGTCGATCCCTTTACCCGGGTGAATGGCCGCCGCGCTTTGAGCGCCTATTTACAGAACTCATACGCCAACGTCGTCAGCTGTCATTTCGAATTTGGTGAAACCATCGAAGGCACAGGAAGCGCCCTGTGTGCCTTGGGTGATGCATCTGCGCCATAAGCGCATACGTGGTGGTGCAGAAATCAAGGTTGACGGCATCAGCCAGCTGCGCATCGTGGATGGGGGCATCACTCTGCACCGGGATTATTTCGATGCGGGCCAGCTGTTGTATGAAAACCTGCCGGTGCTGGGCGGCGCGGTGCGCTGGCTGCGCAAGCAGGTCGCATGAACCGCCGGCTGGACTCAGCAAGCCACATCTGGCTGACCGGGGCAACCTCGGGGATCGGTCAGGCACTGGCCCACCAGCTGATTGAACAGGGGCACAGATTGATCGTAACAGGGCGCCGGCAGGAAGCCCTTGAACAGATAAGGGCCCAGGCGCCACAGCAGGTTACCATCGCCCGGGGCGACATTACCCGTTGCGAAGACCTCAAGCAGATGCGCGCACAACTGAGTGAGCAGTCGTCGGTCCAGATGGCGATTCTG
This sequence comes from Marinobacter sp. X15-166B, assembly GCF_001752365.1. Classification (GTDB taxonomy): domain Bacteria; phylum Pseudomonadota; class Gammaproteobacteria; order Pseudomonadales; family Oleiphilaceae; genus Marinobacter. The sequence continues at coordinate 3,215,536 of NZ_MEIY01000001.1, forward strand.
AATTCCGGTACCTGTGAGTACCTCGACATAGCCAACTTTAAAGCCACCGTGATCGAGCACAACATCAACACCAATCTGATCGGGACCGCACGGTGTGTAGAGCTGGCACTGCCTTTGCTCAGGGCTTCCAGGGCAAAAAACCAGCCGGCCACCCTGGTGATTGTCAGCTCATCCGCCAGCTGGTTTCCGTTCGCCAGAGCAGAGGGCTACGGTGCCTCGAAAGCTGCCCTGACCTACTTCGCCCTGTCCCTCAGAGCTGACCTGGCCGCCGAAGGCATTGACGTGGTGATTGTGTCACCGGGATTCGTAAAAACGCCACTGACCGATCGCAATGACTTTGTCATGCCGTTCCTGATCAGCGCAGAAAACGCCGCCCAACGGGTGCTGAAAGGCTTACAGCGAGGGCGGAATCATATTCACTTTCCCAAGCGCTTGACCTGGCCGCTGAAACTTCTGAGTGCGCTGCCACAAAGCGCCATTGACCGCCTGGCCGCCAGCATGACCCGCCCTGACAACCGGCAACAGGAAAACGGTTCATGACCCCGCAGCGTCAACGTATTGCCATCATCGGCGCGGGCGTATCCGGTTTGACGGTTGCCTGGTTACTGGCGGACCATCACGAGGTGATGTTATTTGAAGCCGCAGATTGCCCCGGTGGCCATACCAACACGCGGATGGTGGCGGCTGGAGGCGAACGGTGGCCGGTAAACACCGGATTTATCGTGTTCAATGACCGGACCTACCCCAACTTTATCAAACTGATGAGCCGGCTTGGGATTGCCTCCGAGCCAAGCAACATGAGTTTCAGCGTCGACTCCGGTGCCACTGGCCTGCAATATTGCGGTACCAACCTGAACACTCTGTTCGCGCAGCGCCGTAACCTGCTGAACCCCCGTTTCCTCCGGATGATTCAGGAAATTCTGCGTTTCAACAAGGAAACCCGAGCCGAACTGGCCACCGGCGAACTGGACGAAGTGGAAACCCTTGGCAGCTACCTCACTCGCTGTGGCTATTCCGATTACTTCCGTCGGCACTACATCGTACCGATGGGTGCAGCAATCTGGTCGGCCCCGGAACTGGCGCTCGAACAGTTTCCCATTCGGATTTTTTTTGCAGTTCTTCAACAATCACGGCTTGCTGTCGGTGAATGACCGACCGGCGTGGCGGGTTATCTCCAACGGCTCCGTCAGTTATGTGGGTGCCATGATGGACCGCCTTGCGCCTATTACCCAGCTCAACACACCGGTGGTTACGGTGAACCGCAGTAATGACCAGGTGCAAGTGGTCACCGAACGAGGGCATGGGAGTTTCGATCAGGTGGTGTTTGCCTGCCACAGCGATCAGGCCTTGCGAATGCTTGCTGACCCAAGCCCCGCAGAACGCGACATCCTGTCGGCCATTAGCTACCGGGATAACGATGTGGTGCTGCACACCGACAGTTCGGTCTTACCGTCAAGCCAGCGTGCCTGGGCGTCCTGGAACTACCACACCCCAGCCTATAGAAAAGACAAAATATCAATAACTTATAACATAAACCTGCTGCAAAACTTTAAGAAAGCCCCGGAAACGTTCTGCGTTACCCTGAACCGCGGGTCTGCAATTGCGCCTCACAAAATCATCGCACGCTACACCTATGCGCATCCGGAGTTCAGTCTCGCAGCAGTCGCCGCGCAAAGGCGCTACGACGAAATTGGCAACACACGACGCAGTCATTTTTGTGGCGCCTACTGGTTTAACGGCTTCCATGAAGACGGCGTTAACAGCGCACTGCGGGTGGCCAATGCGTTTGGTGTGGAGCTTTAAGCCGTGCGTGCTGCGACGGAGGGGACGGTCACCAATCTGCACAGCCAATGGTTGACTGGCCGTATCCGCCACAGGCGGATGGCCCCCGGCAGCCACGCCTTCAGCTACGGCACTGGCATGCTTGCGCTTGATCTGGACGAGTGGACCTGCATCAGCCGCGTCAGCCGGCTGTTCTCTGTGGGCCGATTCAACTGGCTGTCCCTGAACCGGGACGACTACCTTGATCCGTCCGTCCCCGATCTGAAAAATGCCGTAAAACAGCGGGTGGCGCGCGCTACCGGTTGGCGTCCGGACGGGCCTGTCGAGTTGATCACCCACCCCCGCTATCTGGGGTACGTGTTCAACCCGGTCAGTTTCTACTTTTGTTATGCCCACGGAGCCAGCCCGCAACAGGGGCATTGCCCACGGGTAATTCTTGCCCAGGTCACTAACACCCCCTGGCAGCAACGGCACGTGTATTGTCTGGAATGCCCCCCTGTTGCGGTCACGTCGTCTGGCTGGCGTACCCAGCGATTCGGCTTTACCAAGCGTTTTCATGTTTCGCCGTTCAACCCCATGCAGCAACACTACCAGTGGCTATTCAGTTTTCGGGGCAATGAATTGCGCATCCACATTAACGTGCTTGAAGCCGCGCGAAAAATATTTGATGCGACACTGGTAGTCCAAAGAACCCCCCTCACCCGTACTGTTTTTCATAAAAACCTGCGCCAGTTCCCGTTGGAATCCCTGAAAGTGGTCGCCGGCATTTACTGGCAGGCGCTCAGACTCAAGCTCAAAGGGGTGAGGTTCCACTCTCACCCGGACAAACTTGCCCCGGACGCCGACGAATTTCGGCTGGGCAGTGATGACGAAGGGGTACCTGTGTCGTCCCCACACCCAAAGACTCAGCCCAACGGGAGAGTAACCTCATGGCGAATCTGAACGCCTCAGTGCAGCGGCAAGGGCAAGCCAAAGGCAGCTCCCAGGCAAGTCGCGTGGCCAAGCAGCTGATATGCAAACAGTTGCGGGATTTGCGCAGCGGTACTCTCACAATCACCGAAGCCGGTTGCGACACACTAACCTTTGGCGATGGCGATGCAGGTTTCCCGACCACCGAGTTGCAGGTGCATGATCACAGCTTCTGGATAGACCTGCTCACCGGCGGCAATGTCGGCGCGGCAGAATCGTTTGTGGCAGGCGACTGGAGCTCCCCGGATCTGGTGGCACTGCTGCGGTTCTTCACCCGCAATATCGACCGTATCAATCAGTTTGAAGACCGCTTCCGCTGGGTGACAAGGCCCGCCCTCAAAGGGCTGCGCTGGTTGAACCGCAATACCCGTGCCGGCTCCCGTAAGAATATTGAAGCCCATTACGATCTGGGGAACGAGCTGTTCGAGGCCTTTCTTGACCCGACCATGATGTACTCCTCGGCAATTTATCCGGGTGCCAACAGCACGCTGGAACAAGCCGCTGTGCACAAACTGGATATCATCTGCAAGAAACTGGACCTGAGGCCCGGCGACCGGGTCATTGAAATTGGTACGGGCTGGGGTGGCTTTGCCATTCATGCCGCCAAACATTACCACTGTCACGTCACCACGACGACCATTTCCCGCAAGCAACTGGAACTGGCCAGAACCCGAATTCTGGCAGAAGGACTGGAACGGGAAATCACTCTGCTGTTTGACGATTACCGTGATCTGAACGGTCAGTTCGACAAGCTGGTGTCCATCGAAATGATCGAAGCCGTGGGTCCGGATTTTCTCGACACTTACCTCGCGCAAATTGACAGGCTGTTAAAACCAACCGGGCAAGCGCTCATTCAAGCCATTAATATTCCGGAACAACGCTACGAGCGAGCGCTGAACAACGTCGATTTTATCCAACGCTATATCTTCCCCGGCGGCTTTCTGCCCTCCTTTGGCGCCATTCTCGCTTCACTGAGAACCCGGACCAACCTGGTGCTGACCCACGTAGAAGATTTCGGCTTTCACTACGCCAGAACGCTTCATGACTGGTGCCGTCGCTTTGTGGAACACGAGCAGGCTATCGATGCGCTGGGCTACGATAAAAACTTCAGGAAGCTTTGGCGCTTATATTTCGCCTACTGCGAAGCGGGATTCAGCGAACGGGCTATTGGGGTCGCCCACCTGATGTTAACCAAACCCGCCAATAAGCAACCGTCTCTGATGCGCTGACATTGAATGCTCCGGTCGACTAAACTGGCCGCACTTATGTGTTAGACTTCTCTGCGTTTTCATAGCACTTAACCACTTAGCGACCTGATCGAGTATTCCCCCATGATGTTTGTCTCTTTTAACGTCAACAGCATCCGTACCCGCTTGCATCAACTGCAGGCGGTGATTGAGACCTATAACCCGGATGTCATTGGGCTGCAGGAAACCAAAGTGGCGGATGACCAGTTTCCCGTCGCCGAGATTGCAGCCATGGGGTATCACGTCCACTATCACGGCCAGAAAACCCATTATGGCGTAGCCTTACTGTCCCGGTCTGAACCTGATTGCGTAGTCAAAGGTTACCCTACAGATACGGAAGAATCGCAACGTCGGCTGATTACCGGAAACTTCCGGGTGAACGGTGAAGGCCTGACAGTGATCAACGGTTACTTTCCCCAGGGTGAAAACCGCGAACACCCTACCAAGTTCCCGGCGAAGAAACAGTTTTATGCCGACCTGATCACCCACATAAAAGAGATCCAGCAAACCGGCAACCATATCGTGCTGATGGGTGACATGAACATTTCCCCCCAAGACCTGGATATCGGCATCGGTGCGGACAACGCCAAACGCTGGTTGCGCACCGGCAAATGCAGCTTTTTACCTGAAGAGCGTGAGTGGCTGGCGCGGGTGGAGAGCCTCGGCATTACCGATGTGTTCAGACACCTGAATCCCGAAGAGTCCAATACTTTCAGCTGGTTTGATTACCGCAGCAAGGGTTTTGACCGGGTGCCCCGGCGTGGCCTGCGCATTGACCTGATCATGGCCAGTGACAGTTTGTTGCCCAAAGTGGTCGACAGCGGTGTGTCCTACGACATAAGGGCAATGGAACGGCCTTCGGATCATTGTCCGGTGTGGGCCAGTTTCGATCTGTAGAGACCACTGGTTGGGGCCAAGGCATGAGCAAAGTCAAAACCCGTGACCGTATCCTCACCACCAGCCTGCTGTTGTTCAATGGCATCGGCGAGCCGAATGTCACCACCCTGCTGATTGCCGACGAACTGGACATCAGTCCGGGCAATCTTTATTACCACTTCAAAAGCAAAGGTGACATCGTCGGCGAGCTGTTCGGGCGCTATGAAGCAGAATTACTGGATTTACTCTCGGTTCCAGCAGACGCATGGATCAGTCTGGATGACAATAACGTCTTCCTGCATCTGCTGTTTGAAGCCGTCGCCCGCTATCGGTTTCTATATCAGGACCTGGTCAACGTGCTGTCCCGCTACGACACCCTGCAGAAACGGTTCCGGTCAATTCTGAAGAAAAAGCATCGCGCGTTTCAGACCATATGCCACAGCCTGCAAGCGCAAGGGGTGATGACGATACGCGATGATGAGCTGGATGCGTTGTGCGAACAGCTGACCCTGACCACTTGCTACTGGAGCAGTTATGACAGCCTGTCACATCTGGATGACCGGGATGCCATGGACCCCGGTCGCGGCGTATTCCAGATGATGTGCCTGCTGCGCCCCTATCTGATCGATGAAGAGCGTGAGCAGATCCGTCTCATGAGCGAAAGTTATTACTCTTCTTCGTCGCCGCGCTCACCTCGTAGCTGAGCCACGCTTTGCTCCAGTTCGGCGATACGCTGCTCCAGCGCGGTGATGTCTTCGTGGCGAGGAATTCCCAAACGGCGTAACGCACCGGACACCCGTTGATCAAACAGGGTTTCCAGCTTGTCCCAGGTGCCGGTGGCCTTGTCGCGCACATCGTCGACCTTGTGCTCTACCGTCTTGACGTGTTTTCCGACCATCCCCCGGGTTTTGTTCTCAAGCTGCTCACCTTCACTCACCAGCCGGTCGAAAAATTTGCCCGCGTCTTCACCCGCCTTGTTATAGGCACCTAATCCGGCAAGCCAGATCTGACGGGCAGAATCTTTGATTTTGCCGGGCAATTGCGGGTCTTCGGTGGGTGGCTTTTTCTCATCGTGATCAGACATTCGTAAAACCTCAGCCAAAGTCGGTAACTCAGTTCCCACAAGGATAACCAACGGCGACGGGCAATGCACCAGCCCGACAACGAGCGCATCAAAAAATAAAAACAGGTATAAGCCAGAGTTCGATATGACAAAACGTGTTCAAAAAACCAGCACATTTACTTGCTGTGTTTAAAATATGAGCAATACTGAGAGTTACCGGTATCCCTGCTGATGCCGGTTTGTCTGGAAGTCTTCATGGATACTACTCGCACGCCTCTGCCCGGCCATCAGCGCCGGGCTTTTTTACTTGCCCAAATTATATAAAATAATATATTATAATTTTATATTGCACTGGAGCCCCCAATGACCGAAACGTTCAACCCAGAGGCCATGCTCAAATCCGCTGGCCAGGCCAGCGAATTTTTACGCTCGCTCGCCAACACCGACCGGCTGATGCTGCTGTGCCAGTTAAGCCAGCAAGAACTCAGTGTCAGCGAACTGGAAGCACGCACCGGCATCCGCCAACCGTCGCTGTCGCAGCAGCTCGGCATCCTGCGCCGGCAAGCACTGATACGCTCGCGCAAAGAAGGCAAACACGTTTATTACCAGCTGGCTGATCCCCGGGTCCAGCGGATGCTGGAGCAACTGTATGAACTTTTCTGTTCCCCTGACGGTGCGATGAATGATTGATATCGACTGGAGTTCCTTCACCCCCTGGACGGCTCTGTCCGGCGGCGTCCTCATCGGTGTGGCGGCGGCCACCCTGGTCCTGCTCAACGGGCGCATTGCCGGCATCAGTGGCATCCTCGGCGGGCTGTTCACGCCGCACAAAAAAGACACGCTGTGGCGACTTGCGTTCATCCTGGGCATCGTCGTTACTCCGTTTATCTGGTCAGGTTTCGGTGAGCTTCCGGCCATCCGCATCGACGCCGGTTACCCTGCACTCATTGCCGCCGGTCTGCTGGTGGGTATAGGTACCCGCTACGGCTCAGGGTGCACCAGTGGTCATGGCGTGTGCGGCCTGTCGCGGTTCTCTGCGCGCTCCCTCGTCGCCACCCTGACCTTTATGATCGTTGGGTTTATGACCGTCTATATCATTCGCCATTTAAGCGGAGTCTGACGCCATGAGATCGTCGCTGGTTTCCCTGATTTCGGGCCTGCTGTTTGGTGCCGGACTGCTGTTGTCGGGTTTGGCTAACCCGCACAAAGTTCTTGGTTTTCTTGATCTGGCCGGCTCCTGGGACCCGTCCCTGGCGCTGGTGATGGGCGGCGCGATCCTGGTGGGTACCGGGGCGTTCAGCGTTGCCAGAAAACAGACCCGGTCCCTGCTCGGGTTCGCGATGAAACTGCCCACCGCATCGTCCATCGACAAGCGCTTGATTCTTGGTAGCATTGGCTTCGGTGCGGGTTGGGGACTGGCCGGGTTTTGCCCCGGCCCGGCACTGGTCGCGCTGGGCGCGGGCGAAACCAAGGCCGTGGTATTTGTGGTGGCCATGATTGCCGGTATGGCTGTTTTTGAGACCCTGGAGCGCAACCGGCATACGGGCTGACGTTCCTGGCTTATACTGAACGCAATGACGTAACAACGATCTTCGAGACAGGTGATTTATGGACTTCCGAAAAATTGATGAGGACATCTCGGTGTCTCCGCAACTGACGCTGGGCGATATTGTGGAGGCGGCCAAACTGGGGTTTCGAACCGTCATAGCCAATCGCCCTGACGGTGAAGAGTTCGGGCAGCTGTCCATGGCCGATCTTCAGGCAGCCACCCATGCCAACGGTATGGAATGGGTTTATCTTCCTGTTGATTCCGGCAACATCACCGATACCAACATCGATGACTTCACCGCAATATACGAGCAGGCAGAAAAACCGGTCCTGGCCTTTTGCCGTTCCGGCACCCGGTGCTGTGTCTTATGGGCCCTGTCCCGCGCTACTGAGGCACCGGCAGAGACCATCCTCAGCAAAGCCGGCCAGGCGGGTTACAACCTTACCGCCCTGACCGCCCGGCTCATGCAACGGGCCCGTCACGCCGGCTGACCCTTCGCGTCTGGCAGGGGGCTGCACCGGTGGCCCTCTGCCACAGTCGCGGACGAACCGGTATAATCCCGATCACAACCCGAGTCGTACTCCAGGTACTGCACTCCAATGCTCGTCTAAGGACTCTCTCCGGCATGCGCTATAAAGGTGTTGAGAATTTTGACCATGCCCAGGCTGAAAAGCTGGGTGTTTTAATCACCAACCTCGGTACGCCCGACGCCCCCACCCCCGCCGCATTGCGCCGCTACCTGGGCGAGTTTCTCGCCGACCCCCGTGTGGTCGAAGTGCCACGGCTGATCTGGTGGTTTGTGCTGCACGGCGTCATTTTGAGGATCCGCCCGCCCCGTTCCGCCAAGGCGTATCAAAAAATCTGGGGCGAGCAAGGTTCGCCCTTGCTGAAGCACACCGCCGATCAGTGTGAAAAACTGCGCCAGGCGTTACAGACAAAGTACGGTGAGTCCATCGAAGTGGGCTTTGCCATGCGTTATGGCAACCCGTCGATCGCCTCCGAACTTGACCGGCTGAGCGCCGCCGGCGTGCGAAAGCTGATGGTGCTGCCGCTGTACCCCCAATACTCAGCCACCACATCCGCCTCCACCTTTGACGCGGTTGCCCGGGACTTCAGCCAACGTCGCTGGCTGCCGGATTTTCGTTTTATCAGCCATTACCACGACTTTCCTGCGTACATCGAAGCCATGGCAACCCACATTGAAGACTACTGGAGCCAGCACGGACGCAGCCAGAAGCTGATTCTGTCTTACCACGGTATCCCGTTGAAATACCTGAAAAAAGGCGACCCATACCACTGTGAGTGTTACAAAAGCTCACGGTTACTGGCGGAACGTCTGGGGCTCGGCGACGAGGACTACCTGACCACCTTCCAGTCACGCTTCGGCCGCGAAGAATGGTTGCGCCCCTACACCGATAAAACCCTGAAAGCGCTGCCGGCCCAAGGGGTCGAGTCCGTCGATGTGTTCTGTCCGGGGTTTGCTTCCGACTGCCTGGAGACCATCGAAGAGATTGATGAAGAAAACCGCGAGTACTTCATGGAGGCCGGTGGCAAGGAATTCCGCTACATCAGCGCCCTGAACAGTTCTGCGGGCCATATTGATGCTTTGGTGGAGCTGATCGAGCAGAATCTGGCGGGCTGGTCCAGCCCTGTCAACGACCCGGAGGTTCTGGCAACCCGAAAACAGCGAGCGACCGTACTTACCGCCGAGAAGCACGCTGGCTGAGCGCTACCCTGGTAACAGCTCGATCGGATAGCGGATAACCGTTTGGGTGACCCCCGAAACTGCGCCGAAGTTAACCAGCCGTAACCGGTTGCAGATTCTTGCTTCGAGTTTTGGCTCGTTGAGCGTCGATTCTGCAATAGAACACCGGGATACGGTGCCGTTTTTTTCGATCACCAGCTCAGGGGTAATGCTCCCCCGAAGCGCCGGTTGCATTGACGATTCCCTGGAGGGTCGTGGTAAGGGGGAATGGACCGGTGACAACCAGCAGACCGCTGCGTCCTTCTATCTGGTCTACAGCCCGGACAATCGTCCCACTGCCCGGCGCCATCAGATTGGCCACATGCGTGCCGATGCATCGGTGGAGACCGCCTCCAGCCCGGCGGCCAACAACGTCAATCAGCTGGTGCAGACGGTACTGCTGAATTACATGGCCCTGCACGGTGAGGAAGGGGAATTCAGCAACCGTTTTCCGGACCACGGCCTGGGCAACAGCACCTCGCTGGACAGGCTGATCGGCATAGAACGCATGGTTATTTAATACTGCGCGTGGCCGAGTCAGCAGCGTTGCAAGCGGTGCTACTGACTCGCGGCACGGCCGGGGGTTGCCAGGCCGTCCGAGTAATGAATGCGGCGTTGCTCGTCGATGATGATGGCGTCAAGGCCCCCGAGCCGATTGATCATCGCCAGGCCTTTCTCCACACCCAGCACGAACACTGCCGTCGACAGCCCGTCGGTGGTGATGGCGTCGCTCCCCAGAATGGTCACGCTCTGAATACCCTGCACCGGTCGCCCTGTCTGCGGGGACAGAATATGATGAACGCGGTTACCCGCCTCGTCGATAAAATACCGTTCATAATCTCCCGACGTGGAAATCGCCAGATCCGCCAGCGGCAACACCACGGCGTTGCGGGCTTCGGAGCGCGGGTCGCGCACCCCCACAACCCAGGGGTTGCCACGTTTGTCACCGAGCAGGCGCATGTCGCCGCCGGCACTCAGGCGGGCATGGCGGACCCCGTGGCTTTTTAACACCTCCACCCCCAGGTCGACTGCATAGCCCTTGGCAATGCCTCCCAAATCCACCCGCAGGCCCGGCTTGCTGTAGAACACGGTGCGGTTGGTCTCATCCAGCACAATGTCCCGGTAATTGATGTGCTGCAATTGCAGGGCGACATCGGTATCGGTGGGTTGTTGGCGGTTGCGATAATCGTAGAGGTAACCCACCGAGCCAAAGCTGATATCGAACGCGCCCTGACTCTGTGCCGACACCCGCTGCGCGGCCTGAAACACCGCAAACAAACTTTCACTGAGGGGCACTGGCGCCTCAGCGGCTTGCCGGTTCACCGCCGACAATTCCGACGTTTCCCGGTAACGGCTCATGCGTTGATCAATATCCTCGAACACCGCAAAAACCGCGTCACGGGTGCGCCCGGCCTGCTCCGCACTTTCGCTCCAAAATTCCAGCTCGATGGGCGTGGTCATGGCGGTAGCGGAGTAGCTGAACCATTCAGCGTGCACCCCCGGTGCAACCGTGGTGACAATGCAGGCGATCAGGATCCGGACACGGGACAGCATGGTGGTTACCAGATTCAGGCCTCTTCCGTTGCTCTGCTCAGCCGGGTCATGCGCTTCATCAGTGAACGCCAGCCAATCGGCAGACGGCCTTCGAGCACATCGAATCGCGGCTCGGCGGGCGAGACCAGCTCGACCGGCTGCCGGCTGCAGTAAATAATGGTGTTGTTGGTTTTGCTCTGAAAAGAGAATAAAGAAGAAAAATGCGCCCGCAGTTGTCTGAACACGGGGCCGTTCTGTTCAGGGGGCTCGTGATAGTTGATCACCAGCCAGCCGGTGTCTGACAGCACCCGGCTGCAGTTTTCAACAAACCGCCGGCCCGACTGGGCGGTACTCATTCTGTTGGCGTCGTATAAATCCGCCATAATCAGGTCAGTACTGGCGTCCTCCATGGCGGCCAGGGCGTGGCGGGCGTCCGCAATGGTGACGTTGATGTTGTCGGTGTCGGGCATGCTGAAATACTCTCTGGCGACATTGAGCACTTCCTGGCGCAGTTCAACGGCGTGAATCCGGCTCTCGGGCAACAGGTGGCTCAGCCCGCTCACCATGACGCCACCGCCTAACCCAAGCACGGTCACCCGTGTCGGCTCACCATAAACGATGGGCAAAAACATGGCCCGATTGTATTCGTGCACCGGAAGGTAAGGTTGGCGACGGTCGATTTTGCTTTGCTCAAAAATTGAAGCGAAATTCAGCACCCGGTGCCGGCGGAAATCAACGACCTGTATTGGCCCCATGGCATCCCGGCGATGTTCGATGATTTCACCGTCAAAAAAACTCTTAGGATCCCCTAACAAGCGCATAACCACTGAACTCCAAGAAGGTTGTATAGATCTGCAGGTGCCCCGGTCTTCCAATTCGAGCGTTGGGCAAGGTAACCGCTCAGGGTGAGCAGCAAGACGGGGCTGGTTAGGTGTTCGGGTCCAGAGCTTGGGCTTGTTCAGAAGAGCGTCTGGAGGTTGTGTCGCCAGAGAGACTTGGAATTGCCTCACAAAAAACGCACTCGCCAGCATCAACAGCCGCGCCACTGACTTCCACATAATGAACCCGGTGGGAAGCAGAGCCCCGGTTGCTGGAAACCGCAAATTTACGCGTGTTATCGCGTACCGGGGTACTGGCCCGGTCTGGCTGCTGGCTCATAGAGACCCTTCTTTAAGCATATTTTCACCAACTTAGCGGATCGGGCCCTAAAAAGGTATACGGAAGCCTACTTAAGTTCAACACCCTGAGCGTGTCAAAGCCTGTCACCTCTCACCCCCAGCCGATCGAGGTACCCATGGAATTCGGCTTCGCTCATATCGACGTATTCCAGCACCCTGCCGTACAACATGGCCGTAGGCACAAACCGACCGTCCCGTTCCAGCTGGGTCTCACGCAAAACATACAAAATAATGCGTTCCGTACGGGTCAGGCCATCGCGAACATCCGGAATCGCCTCTTCCAGTGGGCTCCACTTGTCCGTACCCATATTTCCTGCTCCTGATACCCGCCGTCCCAATCACCCTGTTTTGGATTTCAGTAAATCCCGTATCTCCGCCACCAACGATGACACAACCTTGCCGAAAGCAACACCCATAATGATGCCGACCGCCATATCAACCACATTGCCTTTTACCGAAAACTCCCTGAATTCATTAAGAAATACCATAACCATCTTCCTCAAGTGTCAGGATAAGGTGCAATCTGTGCACTTAAATATAGTTTGGCGATGAACGGAGCACCCTTGAATTTCACTCACTTTCAGAATACTGTACGCATATACAGCCTCAGGGGTTTTTATGAGCGAAATTCTGACCACGCTTCTTCAGGACGCCCGCGTCTGGCAGGGTCATCGACACACGTCAACCAACCAACCGGCGGAGTTAACCGGCTATTCGCGTCTGGACACTCTGTTGGGGGGCCATGGCTGGCCCCGGGGTGCGCTGACCGAGTGCCTGCTGGATACCCCCGGCATTGGTGAACTTTACCTGCTGCTGCCGTTGGTACGGCGGCTGGCCGAGACAGGGCGCACGGTATTCTGGCTGAACCCGCCCTACATTCCCTACGCCCCGGCGTTGGCGCGGGCAGGCGTCAATCTGGAAGAGATCATTGTGCTCCATGCCCGGGATCGGGGCGATTTTGTGTGGTCGTTGGAAAATTGTCTGCGCTCACCCGTTACCGGTCTGGTCATGGCCTGGCCGGACACCCTGGCCCCCCGGGACATCCGGCGCCTGCAACTGGCCGCTGAAGCCGGTAACAACCTGTGCGTTTTGTTTCGCGAACGCCGTTATAGCGAACAAAGCTCACCTGCCGCGCTGCGTCTTGTGCTGGAACCCGATGGCCCGCAGGGCTTGGGCGTGACCGTGCTGAAGCGCCGGGGCAGCTGGTCTGGCCAGCGTTGCTCCCTGACTTTGGCCCAGCGGGCGGGGCTCTCTACCGGCACAGTTTCAAGCGTGGTGCGCGGCCCCTGGCCCGCACCAGCCCGCTAGGTTGGCCCGATGCTCTGGCTCTACCTGCACTTCCCTCACCTGATTCTGGATCACCTCCGGCGCCATCACGAACGGCGTCAGGCGTTGGTGGTGGTTGAAGGCAGTGGCCAGAACATCCTCCAGGTCTGCCCCGAGGCGCGAACGCTGGGCGTGCGACCGGGCATGCGACTGAAAACCGCCACCAGTCTGGCCCCGGATCTGACCCTGGTACGCGCGGACCCTGCCCGGGAAGCCAGGGTTCTGGAGGATCAGGCGCTCTGGCTGTATCGCCACGTCGCTCATATCGTGCTGTGCCCGCCGGCGGGCATACTTATGGAAATTGGCAGCATGCTGCGCTTGTATGACGGTCTTGCCGGAGTCTGGTCCACCCTGCAACGGGCCCTGGAGGAGCGTCAGCTGACGGCCACCCTGGCAACCGGGTACACCCCTCTGGCCGCACGCCTCCTCGCCCGGGCCCACAAAGGCGAATGCACCGCCACCCGCGAGCAACTGACCAACACCCTGGCCCGCCTGTCCCTGTCCGCCGCCGGGTTCGATGCCCGCACCTGTACCCGCCTGCAGCGACTGGGCCTGAACACCCTCGGACAAGTGGCGGCCCTGCCACCGGCGGAACTGGCCCATCGGTTGTCCCCGCAAATCCTGGCCCATGTACAGAAAATCCAGGGAACCCGGGCAGATCCGCAAACGCCCTGGCAGCCGCCCCGGCGGTTCCGGCAACAGACCGAGTTTGTACAGGACATTGAACAGGCCTCCCGGTTGTTATTCCCCCTGCGGCGGATGCTGACAGAGCTGGAGGCCTATCTGTGCTGGCGCCAGCAAGATACCGACTGTTTGCTGCTGAAACTGCACCACCGTCACCGTGAACCGTCCCGGTTACGTATCCGCACCTCGGGCCCCGAGCACCGCGCCGAGACCTTTCTGGGGCTGATTCGGTTGCGGCTGGAGCAGCAGCCGTTGCCGGCGCCAGTCACCCAGATGAAGTTATCCGTCAAACGCTTTCTGGGGCGCGCCACACCCGGCGGCCCTGATTTGCTCGGTGACGGCCAGGATCTCAGCGAAGCCTGGCACACCCTGGTCAGCCGCCTGCAAGCCAGACTCGGCAACCGGGCGCTCATCCGGCTGTCCCCCAAAGCCGATCACCGCCCTGAACACGCCTGGTCGGCCACTGAAGTGCAACGCGCCCACCGGGCTGACCCGGCCCTGAAGCACCATCACTACCCGGATCGTCCCTTATGGCTGTTGCCGGAGCCGCGACCTCTGACCGAAACACCGCAGGCCTGGCTGGCAGGGCCGGAACGCATCAGCAGTGGCTGGTGGGAGGGCCAGCGGGTGCAGCGGGACTACTACGTGGCCCAACTGCCTGACGGCCAGCTGGCCTGGGTGTTTCGGGGGGTAAACAGCCACTGGTTTGTGCACGGCTGGTTTGGCTGATGAACAGCCTCGCGTACGCTGAATTATTCAGCCTCACCAACTTCACCTTTTTAACCGGCGCCTCCCACCCCCATGAGCTGGCGGAGCAAGCCGCCAAACTGGGTTATCACGCTCTGGCGATCACCGATGCCTGCTCGGTGGCGGGCATTCCCCGGGCCTGGGCGGCGCTCAAAGACAGCCCCGTCAAGCTGATTACCGGCAGCTGGTTTGAACTGGACGACGCCCCCCCGGGGGCCAGCGCGCCGGCCTTCGTTCTGCTGGCCCGTACCCGCACCGGGTATGGCCAGTTGTGCCGGCTGATCACCACCGGCCGGCGCAGGGCGCAGAAGGGTCACTACACCTTGCACACAGCCGATCTGGACGAGCACGCCCTGGATGATTGTCTGTGTCTGTGGTTACCGCCCACGCCTGAGGCAGCCGATCAGGACTCGGCACGGGCGTGCGGTCACTGGCTGCAGCAGCGGTTTACCGATCGTTTCTGGATAGGCGCCACCCGCACCCTGGAGCCCGGCGAGGCGCATCAGCTCGCCCGGGTACGCACGCTGGCCGAGCAACTGCACTGCCCGGTGGTGGCCCTGGGTGAGGTGCACATGCACCGCCGGGAACGTCAGCCGTTGCAGGATGTGTTAACCGCGATCCGGCACAACATCTCACTGGAGCGGGCCGGCCACCGTCTGTTCCAGAACGGCGAGCGTTACCTGCGGCCCTTGCCGGTGCTGGAGCGGCTGTTCCCCAGCGCCTGGCTGCAGGAAACTGTAGCGATTGCCCGACAGTGCACCTTTGAGCCCGGCACCCTGCGTTATGAATACCCCCCCGATCTGGTCCCTGACGGGGAGTCGCCCGCCGCCTGCCTGCAGCGTCTGACTTGGGCCGGGGCGCAGCAGCGCTACCCCGAAAGCATCCCCCTGAAGGTGCAGACGCTGATTCACAAAGAACTGGCGTTGATTGCCGAACTGCAGTACGAGCATTACTTCCTTACCGTGTACGACATCGTCGCCTTTGCCCGCGGCCAGGGTATTCTGTGTCAGGGCCGGGGGTCGGCGGCCAATTCGGCGGTGTGTTATTGCCTGGGGATCACCGAGGTCAATCCGGCTCAGGCAGAGCTGTTGTTTGAGCGTTTCATTTCAAAAGACCGCAATGAGCCGCCGGACATTGATGTGGATTTTGAACACGAACGCCGGGAAGAAGTGATTCAGTACATCTATCGGCGTTACAGCCGCGAACGGGCGGCGCTGGCCGCGACGGTGATCCGCTATCGCCCGCGCAGTGCGGTCCGGGATGTGGGCAAAGCCCTGGGGCTGGATGCCGCCCTGGTCGACCAGCTGCTGGAACACATTGACTGGCGCGATCAAGCCAGCAACTGGCGCCAGCAGATTCTCGCCAAGGGGCTCACCAACGACCCGCGGGTCGCCGATCAGTTTTTCTTTTTGGTCAACCAGTTGCTGGGCTTTCCTCGCCACCTTTCCCAGCATGTCGGCGGCTTTGTGATCAGCGCCGGGCCTTTGGCGGAACTGGTACCGGTGGAGAATGCCGCCATGGCGGATCGCACCGTGATTCAGTGGGACAAGGACGATCTGGAAAGTCTGGGACTGATGAAGGTGGATGTGCTCGCCTTGGGCATGTTGTCGGCGATACGCAAGGCGCTGGCCCTGATCCCTGCGCCAACCGGCCAGCCGGTGCGCATCCAGGACGTCCCCAGGGACGACCCCGCCACCTACGCCATGTTGCAGCGGGGCGACAGCATCGGCGTGTTCCAGGTGGAGTCCCGCGCCCAGATCAGCATGCTGCCCCGGTTGAAACCGGCCACCTTTTACGATCTGGTGGTGCAGGTGGCAATTGTCCGTCCCGGCCCCATTCAGGGAGACATGGTGCATCCTTACCTGCGCCGCCGCGCCGGGCTGGAACCGGTCGATTACCCCAACGAGGCCATTCGCCAGGTCCTGGGGCGCACTCTGGGGGTACCTATCTTTCAGGAGCAGGTGATCAAACTGGCCATGGTGGCCGCCGGTTTCAGTGCCGGTGAAGCCGATCAGCTGCGCCGCGCCATGGCGGCCTGGAAATCACACGGTAACCTGACGCCCTTTCGCGACAAACTGATGAAGGGCATGCTGGCACGCGGCCAGGATCCGGAATTCGCCGAGCGGCTGTACCAGCAAATCTGTGGATTTGGCGGCTACGGCTTTCCCGAGTCCCACTCCGCCAGCTTTGCGGTGCTGGTCTACGTATCGGCCTGGCTCAAGTGTCACCACCCGGCCGCCTTCTACTGCGCCCTGCTCAACAGCCAGCCCATGGGGTTCTATACCCCCTCACAACTGGTGCAGGACGCCCGCCGCCACCAGGTGACAGTGTTGCCGCCGGACGTGAATCGCAGCCACTGGGATCACACCCTGGAAAAGCCAGACGGGGCACTGAGACTGGGTTTACGCCTGATTCGCGGGCTATCGGCCAGGGGCGGTAGGGCCCTTGTGCACCAGCGCCCCCCGCAAGGGTATCGCACGGTCGGCGACTTGCGCCGCCGGGCCGGTCTCAACCAGAGGGACCTGGAGTTACTGGCGGGTGCCAACGCCATGCCCGGGTTCACCGCCAACCGCCACCAGGCGTACTGGCAACTGTTGGACCACGAGCTCTCCTCGGGGTTGTTTGCCGGGTCAGACGGGGCCTTGTCCGCGCACGATGCTGGCGAAGCTTATAACGCTGGAGATGCGCCTTTGCCCGAACCCAGTGAAGGCCAGAATCTGATGGCCGACTACCGCAGCCAGGGACTGAGCCTGCAACGTCACCCTTTGGCCTTGCTTCGGGAACAAGGCCAGCTGCCATGGTGTCGCACCGCCGCACAGCTCAAAGATCTGGAGCCCGGCCGGCCGGTGCAGGTGGCCGGTCTGGTGACGGGCCGCCAGCGGCCCGGTTCCGCCTCCGGCGTGACCTTTGTCACCTTGGAAGACGAAACCGGCAATGTGAATGTGATTGTGTGGCTGGCCACCGCACGGCAGCAGCGCAAGCCACTGCTCACCGCACGGTTATTGCAGGTGAAAGGCGTACTGGAAAGAGAGGGCGAGGTTATTCATGTGATCGCCGGCAAGCTGACCGACCTCAGCAACCTGATCAACAACCTGCCGGTTAGTTCGCGGGACTTTCACTGACCGGCAAAAACCACCCACCAGCCGGGCTAGCCCGTCGCTTCCGCCGGCTGACCTTCCCGCGCGTACTGCTGTGCCATCACCGCACACACCATCAACTGGATCTGGTGAAAGATCATCAGCGGCAACAACACAGGTCCGAGCATGGACCCCGCAAACAGGACCTTGGCCATGGGCACGCCGGTAGCCAGGCTTTTTTTGGAGCCGGCAAACACAATGGTGATCCGGTCTTCCCAACTGAACCCGAGCATCCGCCCGAAGGTGGCGGTCAACCACAACACCAGCGCCAGCAACAGGCAGCAGACCACGGTCAGCATCGCCAGGGCGGTTGGCGAGACCGTGCTCCACAACCCCTCAATCACCGACGCACTCAGCGCGGTATACACCACCAGCAGGATGGAACTTTGGTCCACCTTGGCCAGAACCGGGCGGTGTCTGTCGATCCAGCCCCCGATCAACGGCCGCATCAGGTGCCCGACAACAAAGGGCAGCAGCAACTGCACACTGATGGCCAGAATGGAGTTGAGCATGGACGCCGCACTGCTCTCCGCCTGTACATTCATCACCAGCGCCACCAGCACGGGGGTCAACACAATGCCGAGGATACTGGAAGCCGAGGCGCTGCACACCGCCGCCGGGATATTGCCCCCCGCCAGGGAAGTAAACGCAATGGCCGATTGTACCGTGCCCGGCAACACACACAAAAACAGCAACCCCAGATAGAGTTCCTCACCCAGCAGGGGCAGCACCACCGGTCTCAGCACCAGCCCCAGCAGCGGGAACATCACGAAGGTGCAGGCAAACACCAGCAGATGCAGCCGCCAGTGGGTAGCCCCGTCAATAATGGCCTGCCGGGACAATTTCGCCCCGTGCATGAAAAACAGCAGCGCGATCGCCGCAACAGTCAGCCCCTCGAAGAACACCGCCCCCTGCCCATGGGCAGGCAACAAGGTCGCGGCAGCCACCACCGCCAGCAGTACGAGGGTGAAGTTATCGAACAACAGCCGTAAATGAGCAAACATTCTGAAACCCTGGTTGAGACACAATAACGGCTATTGTAATGTGAAACCCGACCTAACTCTGTCGGCAATATGAGATGAATCGTCGCCAAACGGACAAGCAGCAGCAATTATTGGATGAATTGGCCCGCCTGACCGAGCTGCCCCGACCGGTGCTCGGGCAGCAGCTGGCCCTGCCCAACCAGGCCATCGCCACCGACCATCAGCACCCCTGGGTGCAGCTGTCCTACGCCATTCACGGCGTGCTGACCGTTGAAACCGCCACCGCAAGTTACCTGGCGCCCCCCAGTCTGGCGGTGTGGATACCGCCCGGAGTCGTGCACAGTGTGCGCTGCAGCGCCGACACCGAGATTCGCAGTCTGTATCTGGCCCCTGAGGTGTTACCCGACCGGTCTGTGTGCCAGGTGCTGGAGATTCGCCCCTTGCTGCGCGAGCTGATCGTCGCCTTCAGTGAGTTTCCGGTCGAGTACGATGAAGCGGGCCCGGAGGGCCGCCTGGTCGGAGTGTTGCTGGACGAGCTGGCTGCAGCGAACAGTTGCGAGTTGATCTTGCCCTGGCCCAGGGATGTCCGGCTGCAGCCCTTGTGCCGCTATCTTGGCCAGAATCCTGACTGCCAGCAGCCACTGAGCTATTTCAGCGCCCAACTGGGGGTCAGCGATAAAACCCTGATGCGGGATTTCCGTAAACACACCGGCATGAGCTTTCGCCAGTGGCGCCAGCGCAGTCGCCTGCTGGCCGCCCTGCCCCTGCTGGAGCAGAACATGAGCGTGACCGAGGTGGCACTGGCCTGTGGCTATGACAGCCTGTCGGCGTTCATTGCCGCCTTCCGCCAGTTGCTCGGTTACACCCCGGGCAATTACCGCCAGCGTTATTAACCTGTCATCCATTCAGCGCCAAAGTGCCCTGCCTGTATCACCCGGAGGCGACCACAGGCAGGGGGCAGACATCAGCCTTTGCGGGCGTCTTCCCAGGTTTGCAACAGTTCTTCATAAGGGACGGTTTTACCCGGCACCTTTTCATTCGCCAGTTTGGGCTTGGGTGACCCTGGCTGATCCAGCCAGTACTGCGGGTCCCGCGGCTCGTTCAGTTTGGGGCCACAATTGGGCATGACATTGGCCCGCTCCAGCCGCTCCATCACCCGGTCCTGCGCATCGGCCAGACCATCCAGCGCTTTCTGGGGGGTGGCTTCGCCACTGGCGGCCTGGGCAATGTACTGCCACCATAACTGGGCCAGCTTGGGGTAATCCGGTACGTTGGTACCCGTGGGGGTCCACTGCACCCGCGCCGGACTGCGGTAGAACTCCACCAGGCCTCCCAGTTTCGGCGCCATTTCCGTCATGTATTCCGAGTTAATATCTGAATCACGAATGGGGGTCAGGCCGGCAATGGTTTTTTCCAGCGACACCGTCTTGGAGACCGTGAACTGGGCATACAGCCAGGCGGCCAGACGACGTTTTTCGGGGGTTGAATCGAAAAAGGTCCAGGAGCCTACATCCTGATAGCCCAGTTTCATGCCCTCTTCCCAGTAAGGGCCGCGGGGCGAAGGCGCCATGCGCCACTTGGGCGTGGCATCGTCGTTGACGACCGGCAGGCCTTCCTCCACCATGCTGGCGGTAAACGCGGTATACCAGAAGATCTGCTGGGCAATGTTGCCCTGAGCCGGAACCGGCCCGGATTCCGAGAAGGTCATGCCGGTCGCTTCGGGCGGCGCGTATTTCTTCATCCAGTCAACGTATTTGGTGGTCGCGTAGACTGCGGCAGGGCCGTTGGTGGCGCCGCCGCGGGATACGTTAGACCCAACCGGGTGGCACTCTTCCACCCGGATTCCCCACTCGTCTACCGGCACGCCGTTAGGCAACCCCTTGTCGCCGGCCCCGGCCATGGAAAACCAGGCATCGGTAAAACGCCAGCCCAGGGACGGGTCTTTTTTGCCATAATCCATGTGGCCATACACCCGGTTGCCATCGATTTCCTTGACATGCACCGAGAAAAACTCGGCAATGTCTTCGTACGCCGACCAGTTCACCGGTACACCCAACTCATACCCGTAGCGCTCCCGGAACTGCTGTTTCAGGTCGTCACGTTCGAACCAGTCCGCCCGGAACCAGTACAGGTTGGCGAATTGCTGGTCGGGCAGTTGATAGAGTTTGCCATCCGGCCCGGTGGTGAAATCGAGCCCGATGAAATCGTCCAGATCCAGAGTCGGCAGGGTCAGGTCTTTGCCGGAGCCACTCATGATGTCGTCGATGGGCACCACCTTGCCATATCGAAAATGGGTCCCGATCAAATCGGAGTCGTTCACGTAGGCGTCGTAGATGTTCCGGCCCGACTGCATCTGGGTCTGCAGTTTCTCGATCACGTCGCCTTCCTGGATCAGCGTATGGGTTATCTTGATACCGGTGATGTCGGTGAACGCTTTCGCCAGGACGCTTGCTTCATATTCATGGGTGGCTATGGTTTCCGACACCACGTTGATGTCCATACCGCGAAACTCTTTCGCCGCGTTGGTAAACCAGGCCAATTCTTCCAGCTGCTGTTCCTTGCTGAGGGTCGACCGTTGGAAAGACTCAGTGACCCACTTTTCCGCCGCGTCTGCATACTGATCTGCATAAGCCTGCAGGCTCATCCCCAAACTGGCTGCGGCGATAGCGGCACTGAGCATAAGAGCTTTGGGACGTTTGTTGTTGTTAGACATATCCGACCTCATTTGCTGTTTAGTAAAGAGCGGGCGCTAGCCCCACTCCGTTGCTTCCTTCAACCGCAGTTACAGCACGCGATCCTTTCCTTCCGGGCTCGAACGTTGTTTCGTGTTCGCTTTCGAGCACAGCTATCAAGCTAGTTCGTCCAAAAACGGGTGACCACCAATCCAACTGCCGGGCCAGCGCGCCGGCCTACCCCTACCCCCATCGCAGCAAGACCACCATCCACGCGACCGACACGGCCAGCGCAACCCATAAGGTCACGTCACTGACTGCGAGAAAGGTCAGATGGATATAGGCCGCCGATAACAAACCGATAAACAAACGGTCACCACGGGTGGTCGCAATGGGCAAAAACCCCTTGCGCTCCACGCTGGGGGACACCAGTTCATAAACGGTCATCACCGCCAGCAGGCCTGCAATCACCGCGAAAAAGATGGCCACGCTGGGGGTCCAATTCATCCACGCAATCATCATCGCCTCCCTAGACCCGTCCGAGTGCGAAGCCTTTGGCGACATGGTTGCGCACAAACCAGATCACCAGCAGGCCGGGGATAATGGTGAGCACACCGGCCGCCGCCAGCACCCCCCAATCGATGCCGCTCGCCCCGATGGTGCGGGTCATGATGGCGCCGATCGGCTGGGCATCGACCGCGGTCAGGGTTCTGGCCAGCAATAGTTCGACCCAGGAGAACATGAACACGAAGAAAGCGGTTACCCCGATGCCGGAACGGATCATGGGCAAAAACACTTTCACAAAGAAACGCGGAAAACTGTAGCCATCGATGTACGCCATTTCGTCGTATTCCCGGGGCACTCCCTTCATGAAACCTTCCAGAATCCACACCGCCAGGGGGACGTTGAACAGGCAGTGCGCCAGCGCCACCGCTATGTGGGTGTCGAACAGACCGATGGACGAGTACAACTGAAAGAAGGGCAACAGAAACACCGCCGGTGGCGCCATGCGATTGCTCAGCAACCAGAAAAACAGATGCTTGTCGCCGAGAAACCTGTAGCGGCTGAACGCGTAGGCAGCGGGCAAGGCCACCAGCAGGGTAATCACCACGTTGATGGATACATAGGTCATCGAATTGAGGTAACCGCTGTACCAGCTGGGGTCGGTGAATATCACCACGTAATTATCCAGGGTGAAGTTTTCGGGCCACAGGGTCAGCCCTCCGAGAATTTCCTGATTGGTTTTGAACGACATGTTCAGCAACCAATACACCGGGGTCAGCAGCAATACGATGAACACGACGATGGCAACGTTTTTCGAGCGGGCGGGTCTGTTCATAACATCCGCCTCAGGTGTCTTTGTCGGCGTGCGTGATGGCGGTAAAGAACAGCCAGGAAATCAGCAACACGATCAGGAAATACACCAGCGAGAATGCCGCCGCACGACCCAGATCGAACTGACCCACCGCCATGGTGGTCAACGTCTGGCTCAGAAAGGTCGTGGAACTGCCCGGGCCGCCGCCGGTCAGCACAAACGGTTCGCTGTAGATCATGAAACTGTCCATAAAACGCAACAGCACGGCAATGACCAGCACACTTTTGAGCCGCGGCAACTGAATGTAGCGGAACACCGCCCACCGGGAGGCCCGGTCGATCTCCGCCGCCTGATAAAACGCTTCCGGAATGGCCCGCAGCCCCGAGTAACACAGCAACGCCACCAGAGGCGTCCAGTGCCAGACATCCATCAGCAACACGGTCAGCCATGCATCCACCGTGTTCCCGGTGTAGTTGTAGTCCACGCCCAGTTGATTCACACCCCAGCCAAACAGGCCGATATCGCCGCGGGCGAAAATCTGCCAGATGGTGCCGACCACATTCCAGGGAATCAACAGCGGAATGGCCACCAGAATCAGGCACAGTGAGCCCTTGATTCCGGACTTGGGCATCAGCAGGGCAACGCCGATTCCCAGGGGAATCTGGATCAGCAGCACGGCACCGGAGAACAGAAACTGGCGCAGCAGGGAATCCTGCAACCGCTGGTCGGTCAGCACTTCCCTGAACCATTCCGTGCCCACAAAGTACGCCTGCCCCGGACCGAAAATGTCCTGGACCGAATAGTTCACCACGGTCATCAACGGGATCAGCGCCGAAAACGCCACCAGCAGAAACACCGGCAGCACCAGCCACCACGCCCGGTTATCGGGGATCCTGTCCATCACGATTGCTCCTGCACCAGGAATTCATCCACATACAGCATGGTCCATTGGGGCGGGAACGACAGGTGCACCCGGCTGCCGATCCCGGCCTCAAAGTCTTCGTGCATGCGCACCTGCAGTTGCTGTGTGCCCAGCCGCACGGTAATGATTTTGTAAGTACCCAGATCTTCCATGTCCAGAACCTCCGCCTGGTAACTTCCCTCCGCCGCACCGGACGCCAGCTCGATGAATTCCGGACGAATGCCGATTTTGATATTGTTGGACGCAAGACCCTGCAATCGCTCGATCTGCCACTCCTGCAGAGCCACCCGCACCGCGCCAAAACTAACGCCGTCGGCACTGCGCTCCACGTCAATGAGGTTCATGCCGGGACTGCCGATAAAATAGCCAACAAAGGTGTGATTGGGGTGCTCGAACAGCTCGATGGGCGTGCCGAACTGGACAATCTGGCCGTCGTACATCACGGCAATCTTGTCGGCAAAGGTGGACGCTTCCAGCTGGTCGTGGGTCACGTACACCATGGTGATATCGAACTGTTCGTGAATCTGCTTGAGTTTGCGCCGCAGCTTCCACTTGAGCGCGGGGTCGATCACCGTCAAGGGTTCATCAAACAGAATCGCGGTGACATCTTCCCGCACCAGGCCACGCCCCATAGATACCTTCTGTTTTTCGTCGGCGGTCAGGTTGCGGGCTTTTTTGTGCAGTTTGTCTGCTATCTCCAGAATTTCGGCAATTTCTGCCACCCGCGTCTGGATGCGTGCCCCCGGCACCTTGTTGTTCTTCAGCGGAAACGCCAGGTTTTCAAACACCGTCATCGAGTCGTAAACCACCGGAAACTGGAACACCTGAGCAATGTTACGCTCCCGTGGCGACAACTCGTTGACCCGTTGACCGTCAAACAGAACCTCCCCTTCAGAGGGTTGGACCAGACCGGAAATGATATTGAGCATGGTGCTCTTGCCGCACCCTGAAGGCCCCAGCAGGGCATAGGCGCCGCCTTTGTGCCACACGTGGTCAAGCTGGCGGATCGCATAGTCTTCGGGTCCGGCGGGCGACTCGCTGTAGCTGTGGGCCAGGGATTTCAACTGTATTTCAGCCATCAGCCGCCCCTCTCCCCGCCCTGTGCCGGCGTGTGCACCAGTTGCTCGTTGCGATCAAACACGAACAGCTTGTTGATCGGCAGATACACCTTGATGGGCGCGCCGGTGTGATACTGATGCACCCCCATCAATTGGGTGACCATCTCGAAATGACGGTTTTCAACGTGCATAAAGGTTTCTGAACCGCTGATTTCGCTGAGCGCTACCTCCATGGAGATTTCCAGATCGTCATCGTGGGCCGGTACCAGGGCGATGTGGCTGGGGCGAATTCCAAACCAGTAATCCCCCGGTGCCAGCCGGGCCAAATCCCGGGTCAACCCATGGTGGGAGTACTCATCGAAGGTGATCTCGGTGTCGCTCACCCGGCCGCGCAGCATATTCATCGGCGGTTCACTGAACAGTTGGGCGGCCAGGGTGTTCACCGGGTTGCGATACACCTCCATCACCGGTCCGCTCTGTACCACCCTGCCTTCGTGTAGCAGCGTCGTGGTGCCGCCCAGGGCCAGCGCTTC
The DNA here is from genome assembly GCF_001752365.1 of Marinobacter sp. X15-166B. Taxonomy (GTDB): domain Bacteria; phylum Pseudomonadota; class Gammaproteobacteria; order Pseudomonadales; family Oleiphilaceae; genus Marinobacter. Next base: position 3,240,854 of record NZ_MEIY01000001.1, read on the forward strand.
ATTGGCCTCGGTGGTGGCGTACACCCCGATGCACTGGCGGACACGAAACAAGTCCCGCAGCTCTGCCCGCAACTCCTCCCGCAATTTGTAATCAAGATTGACAAGGGGTTCATCAAACAGCACCAGCGTGGCGTCTTTTACCAGGGCGCGGGCCATCGCGGTACGCTGCTGTTGACCGCCAGACAGTTCCAGGGGGTACCGCTGCAACAGCGGTTCGATATGCAGCATCGACGCGGTCTCTTTCACGCGTCGATCGATTTCAGCCGCCGCCACCCTGGCCAGACGCAGGGGCGACGCGATATTCTCGTACACGGTAATATTCGGATAATTGATGAACTGCTGGTAAATCATCGAGATATTGCGGCGTTGCACACTTGCGCCGGTGACTTCCACACCGTCGTAATACAAGCGGCCCTGGGTGGGCTTGTCGAGCCCTGCCATCAAGCGCATCAACGACGTCTTGCCCGCCAGCGTGCGGCCCAACAGCACGTTGAACGAGCCGGCTTCAAGGGTGAGGTTCACATCGCGGATGTAGTCAACACCGTCCACTTTCCGTGACAGGTTTTCGAGCGTCAGTGACATGGCTGTTCCTTGCAGTCCCTGGGGAACCCGTCGGGCAAATGCGCCCGGTCGTCAATCCGTTTCAGCCCATCCAACGCAAAGGCCGTACCAGTTCCCCGCGCCGCGGGTGAACAGCCTTCCAGGGTGTTGATCTTCAAAGGATTGTTTATCGGCCGGCAATTACGGTGCCCGCACTGCGGGGTTCGTTTAACGCCAACTTGTTCATTCTGAACATTGCCTCCTACACTGATTGCACAGTGGATTGAACAGTTGCCCGTGCAACCCTGAACAATTCACGTGGCACTGCAGCACCCGATAACTCCAACAACAGCACGAGGGCGCGCACTGGTGAATGACAACGAACACGCCGTCGGGTCGGGGCTGATCGAGCAATCCTGGGAGCGCTGTACCGCCTGGGGTCTGGATCAGGCCCACGAGCCCATACCTGTGGAACTGGACGGGACGCAGCTGGCGGAGCTGGAACGGCAGCACCGCCTGTTGCTGACCCACGCCGAAACCGAGGTTGTGCCTTACTACCGCAACGTACTTGCCCACAGCCGGTGCCTGATGCTATTGGCCAACCGCCAGGCGACGGTACTGAAAAGCTGGGGGGATGCGCGCACGACCGCCGCACGACTGAAGCCCTGGTTCCGGCCGGGCGCCAACTGGCAGGAACACTTGTGCGGCACCAATGCCATCGGCACCGCCGTTGCCACCGGTGAAGCCGTCCAGATTCAGCGCAACGAGCATTTCCTGCGCGCCAACCGCAGCCTGGTCGGTTCCGCCGCCCCCATCTTCGACCCCCACAAAAATCTGACGGGGGTGCTCGGCCTGTTCAGCGACGCCTACCTCCCTCAGGCCCACACACTGGGGCTGGTTCGGTTGCTGTCCCAATCCGTGGGCAACCGGTTACTCAGAAAGCAGTTTGAGGACGACCATTTCCAGCTGACCCTCAGCACCACCGCGGATAATATCGACAGCCCCTGGTCAGGCGTGCTGATTTGCGATGCCAGCGCACGGGTAGTGGCCAGTAATCCGCGGGCGGATCAGCTGCTGAAAATAGCCGCGGTGGGCCACCGGCTGGACGATCTGTTCACCGCCCACCGTACCCACATTCTTACCCACCCGCCCCACACCCCGCTGCAACTCATCACCAGAGGCCGGGTGCGGTTGAGCGCCCAGGTCAACCGACCCTCTGGCTGTGCGGCACCTCCTGCCAGCGCCCCCCTGCCACCCGCTTTGCGACCCTGGAATTCGGCGACCCCCGGGTACGCCGCTGCGCGGAACAAAGCCTGAAAGTCCTGGAACGCGGGGTACCGCTGCTGATTACGGGGGAAACCGGGGTGGGTAAGGAGGTTCTCGTTAACGCCCTGCACCAGGCCTCCCGGCGCAGACAACAACCGCTGGTGGCCGTCAATTGCGCCGCCATTCCGCCAGAACTGGTGGAATCGGAGCTGTTTGGCTACCAGCCTGGCGCCTTTACCGGTGCCAGAGCCCAGGGTTCGCTGGGGCACATCCGCAGCGCCGACAAGGGCATATTGTTTCTGGATGAGATTGGCGAGATGCCATTAGCGGCCCAGTCCCGCTTGTTGCGGGTGCTGCAGGAAAGGAGGGTGACACCGGTCGGTGCCAGCACCGGTGTACCGGTGGACTTGCTGCTGATCACCGCCACCAATCGCGACGGCGGGTCGCTGGTGGCATCGGGGCAATTGCGCGCCGATCTGTATTACCGGATCAACGGACTGAGTGTGGAGTTGCCGCCCCTGCGGGAGCGAACCGACAAGCAGGGCCTGATGCAACAAATCTACAGTCAGTATCGCGACCCGGTGCACAGTCACACCTTGTCGCCCCGGGTGCTGGCAGCTCTGATGAGTCATCCCTGGCCCGGCAATATCCGCCAGCTGGTGAATGTAATCCGCGTCGCGGTGGCGCTGGCCGATGGCGAAGACTTGCAGATCTGGCATCTGCCCGCTGATTTTCTGGGGCAACTCGAAGCTGACACGCCAACGGAGGCGGGCGGCAGCGCGCCGTCACTCTCAGCTGGTGATGAGGCACACACCGTCAGCACGGATCCCTTGGTGCATACCCTGCAGGTGTACCATCACTGTGAGGGTAATGTGTCCCGCGCGGCGAGGGAGTTGGCAATCAGCCGTAACACCCTGTACAAGCGCCTGCGGGCGCTGGGCCTGCGTTGATCACCCGCTCACAGTTTGCGCACGGCCTGGATCCAGCCGTCGTACAAACGGTCGCGGTGTGCTTTGGTCATTGCCGGGGCAAAGCTGCGGTCACAACGCCACATCTCGGCCAGCTCGTCCAGCGACTCGTACACGCCCGCTTGCAACCCGGCCAGATAGGCAACCCCCAGAGCGGTGGTTTCCACCACCGAAGGCCGGTCAACAGTGGCCCCCAGAATGTCGGCCAGAAACTGCAGCAGCCAGTTGTTGGTCGTCATACCGCCATCCACCCGCAGGGCCGTGGGACGAATGCCGTCTTTTTCCATGGCTTTTTGCAAATCTTTGGACTGGTAACACACCGACTGCAAACCGGCTGTCACAATCTCCCTGATGCCAGTGTCCCGGGTCAGCCCGAAGATTGCGCCGCGGGCGTCCGGATCCCAGTATGGCGCACCCAACCCGGTGAACGCCGGCACCAGATACACCCCGTGATCAACCGGTGTGCCCTCTGCCAGAGGCTCACTGTCGCAGGCATTGCGAATCAGATGCAGGCCATCCCGCAGCCACTGAATCGCCGCTCCGGCAATAAAGATGCTCCCTTCCAGTGCGTAGGTCGGTTTACCCTGCAGCCGATAGGCCACCGTGGTCAGCAAACGGTGTTCGGAGCGCAGTGCTTTATCGCCGGTATTGAGCATCAGAAAACAGCCGGTTCCGTAAGTGCTTTTGGTCATTCCCACCTCGAAGCAGGTCTGTCCGAACAGGGCTGCCTGCTGGTCGCCAGCGACGCCGCACACGGGCGTACCATTCAACCGGCCCGCTGCGCTGATATCACCAAAATCATCCGCTGAGTCCATCACCTCGGGTAACAACGACGAAGGGACGTTGAACAGTTCCAGCAGTTCTTCATCCCATTGCTGGGTATGGATGTTAAACAACAGGGTACGACTGGCATTGGTGGCATCGGTGCGGTGCTCGCGCCCACCGGTCAACCGCCACAGCAAAAAACAGTCCACGGTACCGAACGCCAGTTCACCCCGTTCGGCCCGCTCCCGAACACCGGGGACATTCTCCAGTATCCAGCGGATTTTAGTGGCGGAAAAATACGGGTCAATCAACAAGCCCGTCTTGCTGTGCACCCAGGGTTCGTGGCTGGCCAGTTTCAGGGTTTTGCAGTATTCGGCGGTCCGCCGGTCCTGCCAGACGATCGCATTGTAGACCGGTTCACCGGTCTGCCGGTCCCAAAGGATGGTGGTTTCGCGCTGATTGGTGATGCCCACCGCCAGCACTTGGTCGTCCGCCCCCAGAGCCTCAGCCATGATCGCTTCGCAGGTGTCCTGCACCGTCGACCAGATATCCTCGGGATCGTGTTCCACCCAGCCACTATGCGGGAAATGTTGGGGAAACTCCTGTTGCCGGACCGCGTGTATGTTGCCGCGCAAGTCGAAGAGGATGGCGCGGGAACTGGTGGTTCCCTGATCAATGGAGAGTAGGTATTGACTCATTGCGTATAGGCCTCGCTTTCTTGTTTGTTCGTATTTTTACTTTTTTGAACATAAACACCAAGAGATTTGACTCATTTACTCCCCTTATCCGCGTCCAACTGGCTAAAATGGCTGCATAAAACATGTAAAACGATTAAGCTTTCAATATCTTGTTCAGTTATACACGCATTCGGGTAGGAACACCCACAGGTGGAGGAAGTTGAATGGCACAACGGCGCCGGCAAGACCTGATCCTGGAGCTGATCCAGCAGAACGGTTTTGTGACCACCGAACAGCTGGTGGAACAATTCAAGGTTACGCCGCAGACCATTCGCCGGGATTTGAACGAACTGGCCAAACACAAAAAATTGCGGCGCCATCACGGCGGTGCCGGTATCGAGTCCAGCACCGTTAATACCGCCTACCAGGCGCGCAAAATTATGGACCTGGAGGCCAAAGAACGCATCGCCGAAGCCTTGGTAAAACTGATCCCCGACAACTCCTCCATATTCATCAATATTGGCACCACCACCGAAGCCATTGCCAGGGCCTTGCTGGCCAAGAATGACCTGCAGATTGTCACCAACAACCTGCACGTGGCGTCCATTCTCTCGGCCAAGGAAGATTTTCGCGTCATCATTGCCGGTGGTGAAGTGCGCAGTCGGGATGGCGGCATCGTGGGTGAGGCCACCCGGGATTTCATCAATCAGTTCAAGATGGATTTTGGCATTATCGGTATCAGTGGCATTCACAACGATGGCTCACTGCTGGATTTCGATTACCGTGAAGTCCGCGTTGCCCAGGCGATCATTGCCAATTCCGATCAGATACTGCTGGCGGCCGACCACTCCAAGTTTGGCCGCAACGCGATGGTGCGGCTGGGTAGCATCACTCAGGCGGATCACGTGTTTACCAACCAGCAACCTCCGGCCGAAATCTCCCGCCTGCTGCACGAGCATAACGTAACCCTGCATCTGGTCTGAGCACCGCCTGAACCCGATCCGGACGGCCGTCCGCTACCCACCCGCCATTTTCGTTTGTTTTCTTTTTTTCCTTTACGAATATCTTAGACTTTCGCATAATGCCTCTAACACTTCGTTTCTGACGGCCCCAGGAGACAGCCAACCATGTCAGTGGAACCCCAATCTTATGACGTCGTCGTCGTGGGCGGCGGCATCAATGGCGCCGGCATCGCCATGGATGCCGCCGGCCGAGGTCTGAAAGTCCTGTTGTGTGAAATGAATGACCTGGCTTCGGCCACGTCGTCCAACAGCAGCAAACTGATTCACGGCGGGTTGCGGTACCTGGAGCAGTACGAGTTTGGGCTGGTGCGAAAGGCGTTGGCCGAGCGGGAAGCGCTGTTGCGCAACTCCCCCCATATCATGTGGCCCATGCGCTTCCGACTGCCGCACCGGCCTCACTTACGCCCGGCATGGATGATTCGCGCGGGTCTTTTTCTGTATGACCATCTGGCCAGGCGCGAGATCCTGCCGGGTTCCCGCGCCATCCGTTTCGACCAATCCGGGCCGCTCAAAGCGAGCATCACCCGAGGGTTCGAATACTCGGACGGCTGGGTGGATGACGCGCGTCTGGTGGTGCTAACGGCGAAAAAAGCGGAACAGCTTGGCGCCACTATCCTGACCCGCACCAAATGTGTGAACGCGGTGCGTGGGCGGGACCACTGGCAAGTTACTCTGCGTGACACCCGCCGCCAAACGGACCGGATGGTATCCGCCAAAACAATCGTCAACGCTTCCGGCCCTTGGGTGAGTACCCTGTTTGGTGAAAGCCTGGCAATGCCCGCGCCGAAAATGATCCGCCTGGTCAAGGGCAGCCACATTGTGGTGCCCCGCCTTAATCAGGACGACGAGGCTTACATTCTGCAAAATGAAGACGAGCGTATCGTCTTTGTAATCCCCTACGAAGACCGGTTTTCGCTGGTGGGCACCACCGACGTGGAATATCAGGGCGACCCGGGGGAGGCAAAAATTTCCGCGGAAGAAACCAGTTATCTGCTGAACATCGTCAACGACCATTTTAAAAGGCAATTGATCCCCGCCGATGTCATCTGGTCCTTTTCCGGTGTGCGCCCCCTGATGGATGATGAAGAAGAAAATGCGCAAAAGGCGTCCCGCGACTACACCTTTGAAGTCAGTGACGACGAACAGGCGCTGTTGATCTCAGTCTTCGGGGGCAAAATTACCACCTACCGCAAACTGGCCGAGGCGGCCACGGACAAGCTGTGCCAGTATCTGGGTGTTTCCAAAGTACGGTGGACCAAAACGGCCGCGCTTCCCGGAGGTGATTTCGACAACCAGGACAGCCTGGCTGCCTCACTGAAACACACCTACCCCTGGTTATCTGATGCGCTGGTGAGCCGTTATGTGCGCACCTACGGCACCCTGTGCCGTGAGTTTTTACACGACTGTACCGCCATGACGGATCTGGGCACGCACTTTCTGGGCTCCCTGTATGAGAAAGAAGTCGACTACCTGGTACACAACGAATGGGCCGTGACTGCCGACGACATTCTCTGGCGACGCACCAAGCAAGGTCTGTACGCGTCCGCCAGCGAGGTCGAGGCGCTGGAGCGCTACCTGATTACCCGCGCTTCGGGCCTGTCTGCGACCGGGACCCGGCCGGACACTGACACAGCCGGCGGTATTGGCCTGAGCGGATAGCGAGGGGTCATTCGGCCTGTTCCAGCTTGTCTTGAGTGCGCAGCTCGAAATCACTGGCGTCGTGGCGCTCGTGCAACTGCGCACCTGGTTCCCCCCAGGCCTTGTTAACGATTCGACCGCGCCGTACCGCGGGCCGGGCCGCGATCTCCTCCGCCCAGCGGTTCACGTGGGTGTAGGTGTGCGCCGCTAAAAACTCTGCGGCTTCGTACACCCGGTTCTTGACCAGGGCACCGTACCAGGGCCAGATCGCCATATCGGCAATGCTGTAGTCGTTACCTGCGATAAATGGGTGGTCGGCCAACTGCCGGTCGAGCACATCCAGCTGGCGCTTGACCTCCATGGTGTAACGGTTGATCGGGTATTCGTATTTTTCAGGGGCATACGCATAAAAATGACCAAACCCGCCGCCCAGAAAGGGCGCACTGCCCACCTGCCAGAATAACCAGTTCATGGCCTGAGCGCGCCTGGCCGGTTCCGTTGGCAGAAATTCACCAAACTTTTCCGCCAGATACAACAGGATGGAACCGGATTCAAACACCCGGGTCGCCGGAGCAACACTGCAATCCAGCAACGCCGGGATCTTGGAGTTCGGGTTCACGCCTACAAAACCGCTGCTGAATTGTTCCCCCTCAGAAATATCGACCAGCCAGGCATCGTACTCGGCTTCCGTAATGCCCTTCGCCAGCAACTCCTCCAGCATGACCGTCACTTTCACCCCATTGGGGGTGGCGAGGGAGTACAGCTGCAACGGGTGTCTGCCCACCGGCAACTGCTTGTCGTGGGTCGCGCCGGCAACCGGACGGTTAATACTGGCAAATTTGCCCCCGCTCTCCGCGTCCCAGGTCCAGACTCTCGGGGGGGTATACTGTTCATTCATACGCACGCCACTCCAATCGCTTCAACCAAACCTGACCCGTTGCATTTAACGGCCGCACGCCGCCCTGATCCGCTCTGCCGGAACCCGTAACTGGGTCAGCAGGTAGTCCCGGAATGCCGGTTCATAGGGCTGCCGGGCGGCGGCTTCGCGCATGCACAACAGCCAGGCCTCGCTCTCCGCTTCACCAATGGGGAACTGTCGGTGGGCTCCCGGGATGCTTATGGGGCCGTACTCCTGGGCATACAGCTTGGGCCCGCCCAGCCAGCCCGACAGAAAACAGACCAGTTTCTTCCGCGATTCGGTCAGGTCAGCCGGATGCATGGCCCGTATGGCTTTAGCTGCAGGAAGCCGGTCCATAAGTTCGTAAAAGTCGTCTACCAGCCTGGTAATTCCCGCCAACTCCCCCGCCGCCCGGTAGGAGGCGTCTCCCACGCCGTACGCTTTACTTGCAGATTGCTCGATAACCCTCTGATTCATAAATTATACACTCTTGTCTCATGAAAACAGGCACCGCCCAATACGCTGCCTTGCCCAACCGTTCTAGGACCGATCATTTTTGATGAGGCCGGTGAACTGAAAGATCAGAAAACCGATGAACGACAGCACAAGGGCGATTTCGTAACGCATGTAGGCCACCGACAACCCGATAGCCCCCGTGAGCCATAACCCGGCGGCTGTCGCTGTCCCTTCCGCCCGTCCCTCGGTTTTAATGATGGATCCCCCGCCAATAAAACCCATGCCGGTGATGATGCCATACATGATTCGGGCTTCGGGTTCCGCCCCCTCGTACACGTCCATGCCCACCAGCATGAACGCACAGGAGGAGATGGCTACCAGCGGAAAGGTGCGCAAACCGGCTCCGTTGGCTTTGTACTCCCGGTTCATGGCAATTGGCAATGCGAGCACAAAGGCGATACCGATTTTGTAGAGATGGCTCCATATCAGGTGTAAGTCAATTTCCATCGCACCGTCATTCCTTTCGGCAATTCACATCCCGGCGACCGGACAAAGAATTCTTGTGGTACCGCCCTGCCCCCAACTGCCAAGCTTCAAGAGTCGAGGCGCATCATATTATTGCAGTCTATATTCTGTTAAAGCGCCAGCCGGGAGGCGTTTCCTGTGGCACCTTGGTCTCCGGCACTGCTGCCAGCGGCCACACCAGTGATGAAGCCAGGGAGACGGGGTGGAGACCTGAGTGACTATTGACACACTGCAAGCGCAATTCGATCACTTCATGGCGCTATTGCTGGCGTGGCTGACCGGCCCCATGGTGTATGTGCAGGCCGCCATGATCGTGTTGGCGGTGATCTTCGCCTACGGCTTCGCGGCGCTGGTAAAGCGCAATGCAACGCCGCTGACGGAGGTGCCGCCCTCAGCGCGCTGGCTGCCGGTACGAAAAACCATACAGGTCATCAAGCAAACGCTGGCGCCGCTGCTTACGATTCTAGCGCTCGGAGTGGCGGCCCAGCTCAGCAGCCTGCTGGTGCAACAAAAATGGCTGATTCTTCTGGCCCAGAGTCTGGCCGTCATTTTTCTGATTTACAACATAGTCACACGCTTTATCCAAAACCCGGTCGTCAGCATGGCCTGCAAATGGCTGTTGATGCCGATACTTATACTGTATGTGTTCGGTTGGCTCGATGCGGTGATCGGTTATCTAGATTCGTTCGCCATTCATGTCGGTGAGATCCGCATCTCGATATTCGGAATGTTGCGCGCGGCGGTGTTCGGAGCCCTGTTGTTCTGGCTCGGCCACATCTCCAACCGAGCCGGACAGCAGGTGATCCGGCGCCAGGAACGGATTGATATCGGCACCCGTGAAGTGCTCGCCAAGCTTTTTCAGGTGGCCCTGGCAACGGCACTGTTCATTTTGCTGCTACAGATCATCGGCGTTAATCTGACGACACTGGCGGTGTTTGGCGGTGCACTCGGCGTGGGACTCGGGTTTGGGCTGCAGGCGATCGCCGCCAACTTTATCTCCGGCATCATTATTTTGCTGGACCGGTCCTTCAAGGTGGGTGACTACCTGCAGCTTGACGACGGTCAGGCGGGGACCATCCGTGAAATCAATATGCGTTCCACGGTGCTGGAAACTTTTGACGGTAAAGACATTGTTGTGCCCAACGAACAGTTCGTCACCAGCCGGTTCATCAACTGGACCCATAACAACGACAAACAACGCTACGCGATTGAGTTTCAGGTGGCCTATAAAACGGATGTCCCCAGAATGCTTGATCTGATCAAGGAGGTGGTGCGCTCGCACCCCCAGGTTCTCAACGCACCGGACACCCCCATAGAAGAACTGGCGGATGCGGAAATCAGTGGCTTCGGTGATTCCGGCATCAACATCCTGGTGGAGTTCTGGATGGAGGGCATCGACGACGGCGTGAACCGTGTCGGCGCGGACCTGTTACTGATGATCTGGCAGGCCTTGCGAGACCACGACATCGACATTCCATTCCCGCAGCGGGAGGTCAAAATCCTCAACCCCACCGACGGTAACCCGGGCTGACCGGGCTTAGGCAGCGGCGATGCCCGGACAGCGCTAAGGTTTCCTGACCTCGTTGCGCAATTGCTGGCGATCAGCCAGCTCCCGGCTCTGGGAGGCAATCAGTATCAGCTGACGCACAAAACTTTCGATACGCGGGTCGTAGATATCGTTGTGGTTGCTGATCAGTTCACCATCGACATAAATGTTCAGATAGGGGTTGCGCCCCGCCGAGCTCAGGCTGCGCTCCAGCGTAGAGCCGTTAAAGACAATGCGGCTGCCCGGGCGATCCTGCTCCCAGGCGTCACTGGCGGCCACAAACAAGGCCACCTCCGTGGCGACGTCAAACCTGGCCGGCTGTTCGTCGGTGAGCACTTCGCTGGCTCGGAGATAATGGGTCTGGTAGGGCTCGAAATGGCCGATGGTGGTGATGTTGGCCTTACCCTCGTCGATGCTTTCCGGCTGCCGGCGCACCGGGTTGGGCCGTTTGACCTGCCGTTCTTTTTCAAACAGGGTGGAAAACCAGCGGCCCGCCGGAAACGCAAATCTGGTCGCGCGGTCCGCTTCCGACGTCAGCACCGCCAGAGTTGGCAGCTGGCCGACAAAATAGGTACCGCGCTCAGTGGACATGTCACTCAGGCTGCTATAACGGATGGCTTCAAACGCCGGGTTGATCAGCACCACCAGATCGGCAAAGCCCACCGTGTTACTGACCTGACCCGCGGGCCCCTGCGTATGAACAAAGCCATGCTCCAGTATTTCACTGAGCGCCGAATAAACCACAGCACCGCCAAAGCTGTGGCCGATCACCACCAGCCGGGTATCGCTCTCCTGTTGATCCCGGCGGGCCACGGCGTGTTTGGTGATGCGCAGCAACTCCAGCCGGCTGAGCACTTCGGTAACCCCCCCGTACCCCACCTTGTGGGCGGTGTTTTTACGGTCCCAGAACGTCAGTTCTTTGAGTAACGGTACACTCACCGAGCCACCCCGCCAGCCCAGATAGACACCGGCCACCTGCCGCGCCGGCTTGCCGGACTGCTTGCTGAGGGCGGTTTCCATGGCGCTCAGATGTCTGAGCGTGGCCCGGAACTTGTCGATATTGTCGTCACCGGCTCTGGCGCTGTGTTTCCAGCCGTGGGCGAACACCACCATCAGCAAATCCCGGCGGGCACCGGCCTCGGCAAACTGATCGAGCACCCGACGCATTTGCTGTCTGTCCCACAGGTGTCCCTGATCATCAAACTCGACAAAGCCCAGCAGATAACCCTGACTTTCGGCCGCCGGGCTTTGGTAAACCTGTATTGCGCTGGTCTGGCAATCGGCTTCGGGGCTGGCTGACACACAGGGGTGGTAATCGTGGCGGTATTGCTGGTGGGAGATACACGCGCTCAGCCACAGGAATGACACCATCAGCAGTGCGGTCCTGCCGGTGCGCTTACGGTTATTATGCATTGCCTTGCCCTCCCGTTCGGCCCGCTGTCCCTTCCTTGCAAACCAAGCGCACCGGCCACCCGGACCCGCTACCTGGTCACACAGGCATCTTTTCATTCAGCTTAGCAGCTGCGCGCCGGACGCGGGCGGCCCCGCCCGGCTGGCGCGCGTGACTCAGGCAATCAGCTGACGAACCTCCTCGGCCGACGCTGCCAGCTCTACCCCGGACTGCTTCATCTGGTGCTCCGCTGCGGCCATGCTGTCTGGGGCAATGCCACGGGTGGCGGCGCGGTTCAGAATCACCCGAAAGCCCGCGGCGCGCAGTTGCAGTGCTGTTTTAGCGACACAGTAGTCCATCGCCAGTCCGCCCAGAATCACCGTGCCGACCTGGTGGTGGTTCAGAAACTCGATGACACCGGTGCTGACCCGGTCGCCCAGATCGTGATAACAGGCGCCATAGGGGTGGCAGTCGGGATCCAGTCCTTTGCTCACCATCAAATGGTAGCCGGTTACGGGGTGCGGCAGACCGTCCAGTAACTCAAAGCCGGTAGTGCCCACCAGGGCGTGCGGGGGCCACTTGATATCCACATTGTCGCCTTCCACTTCGCTGAACACCTCATCCGGGTGATTGGCGATCCAATGGGCATTGGCGGGGTGGGCATCCCGGGAACCGATTCGGAAATCGGCGAGGGCAGCCTGGGCATTGAGTTCGTCCACAATTTGATCGCCTTCCGGCACCGGCAACTCGTCCGGGCACACGGGGGTGAATCCCTTCTGCGCGTCGACGTCGAAAGAGGCAATGGCTGTCATGTCACAACTCCTTGTTTAATCACTGCTGTCGGGGCGGAACGCGCCCATTACCGCCGGAGGATCGCAGCGTTTATGCTGGGTTTTCTGATACTGCGCCACCAGCTGGCGGACCTGCTCCTCCGTGCCGCCCTTGAATTCCAGAAAATCGTCAATCACATCGTAAGACATCCCCAGCGCGGCTTCGTCGGCGTGCAACGGACGGAGGTCCTCCAGGTCTGCGGTGGCCTGTTTATGAGCCAACTCGTCATTCGCGCCCAAGGCGCTGGCCAACCGCCGCACCTGACGTTTGTTCAGCCCGCGCAGGGGCAGCAGGTCACAGGCACCGTCCCCCCATTTGGTGAAGAATCCGGTGACCGCTTCCGCGTTGTGGTCGGTACCCACCACCAGCCCCTGGTGCAGCCCGGCGATCTGGTATTGGGCAGCCATGCGCACCCGGGCTTTGACGTTGCCACGCTCGAAATCGGCAGCCGCCGGATCGACGTCTTCCGCATTCACCATCACGGCGGCGTGCAGAGCGTCCACGCTGGCTTTGATATCGACCGTCATGATCCGGTCCGGGGCGATGAATTGCAGCGCTGCCTGAGCGTCCTCTTCATCCGCCTGGGTGCCATAGGGCAGGCGGACGGCAATGAATTGGGCTGCGGGGTCGGTGTTTCTCATCTCATCGGCCGCCAACTGGCACAGTTTGCCGGTTACCGTTGAATCCACCCCTCCGCTGATGCCCAGCACCAGGGCGCTGCGCCCGGCACTGCGCAGCGCGTCACACAGAAAAGCCACCCGCTGGCGGATCTCGGCCTGCCAGTCGCGATCTTCGGTCGGTTGGACGCCCCACTCTGCGAGGATGCGTTCAGCTGCTTTACGGTCGGTGTCGCTCATCACTCTGCTCCTTACTTAACGTTGAACCGGGCCTTCAGGTTCGCCAGATAGACCGAATCATCGCACATACTTTTGCCCGGTTCATCGCTGATCTTGGCAACCGGCATGCCGTTGCATTCGGTCATCTTCATCACAATGTTCAAGGGTCGGAACGCATCACCGGCGGGTGTGACCCAGGCGCCCAGATCGTTGGTCAGAAAGGTGCCGATCCCAAAACTGGTGCCGATGCGCCCCTGAAAGTGAGCGGCAATGTCCAGCGCGCGGTCGAAATTCAGGTTGTCACTGAAAACCAGGGTCTTGGTGTTTGGATCGATACCCAGCGCCTCGTAATGCGCAATGAATTTCTCACCCCAGGCTATGGGGTCGCCGCTGTCGTGTCGCACCCCGGAAAACAACACCGCAAACAGGTAATCAAAGTCCTGCAGGAAGGCGTCCGTGGTGATGCAATCGGTCAGCGCCACACCGAGACGGCCGCGATAAACCTGATTCCACACCTCCAGAGCTTCTTTCTGGGAATCCGCTACATTCACAAACGCCTGGTGCGCCTGCAGGTATTCGTGCGCCATAGTGCCGATGGCGGTGAGTTGATACTTCTGCGCCAAGTGATAGTTGCTGGTACCGATAAAATGATCCGGCAGGGTTTGCGCCAGGTACTCGACCACGCGTCTTTGCACGGGGTAGGAAAAACGCCGGCGGGTACCGAAATCGGCGAACTGGAACTCTTGCATGCCGCGGCGCCGCAACTCCCCCTGCAGATGCTCCACTTTCTGGCACAGCACCCGCTGAATCTGGTCTTCATCCGCTTCGCCGTAGCGATGGCGGTTGCGCACCTCGCTGACAATGGCGAGCACCGGAATCTCAAACAAAATGGTGTACAGCCATGGGCCTTCGCTGTCGATGACCAGTTGGCCCTGTTCGACACGAATGGACAGATAGCGTTGCGGGTCAAATCGAAACTGGCGCAGAAAGTCGATAAACGCCGGTTTGAGAAATGGTATTTCGCTGAGGTAGGTCAATTGCTGAGGCGTGAAACTGAGCCCTTCCAGCGCGAAGATGGCGTCGCGAATTTCAGCTACATACTTGGCCAGACCCTCGTCACTGCGGCAGCGGAATTTATACTTCACGAGGACCGAGGCGTACTTTTCGAACACCACCTGCTGCATGTGCAGCTTATAGGCATCCGTGTCCATGGCGCTGGTGATGATCGGGCGGCGGAACAATGGGTTATTGACGGTGACGCTCATCCCAGGTCCTTAGTGTCAATTCATTTGACCATAACGATAGCGACCCACCGCTCTTCTGTCAATTCATTTGACAGTTAAATATGCGGTGATAGGCTGACAGGAACACTCAACTTGCCGGAGGCCGACTCGTGGTTGTCACTCTCGACTTTATTTGCCTGCGACTGAACCCGGATAACGGGCAACCGGAAGTCATGCTGAAAGAACGCCTGAAAGGGCCACACGAAGGGCAGTACGCCCTGGTCGGCGGCTGGGTCCGCGAACACCCCCTGGACGACGGCAACGGATACGACCACACCCTGGAGGATGCCGTCACCCGCATCCTGACCAGCAAGGTCGGCTTCTTGCCCAGTTACCTGGAAAAGTTGCCTCCCGAAGGCAGCGCCACCCGGGATCCGGCACTCGGCTGGTCCGTGACCATTCCCTTTTTGTGCCTGTTCAATCGCCCCGACATGGCCGAACTGGACCAGCAGGACAGCATTCGCTGGGAGTCGATTGACGGGATTCTGACCGGGGCCTCACCCCTGCCCTTTGATCACCGCAAATTGGTGAGGCTGGCCTATGACGCCTTCCTGAACAAGATCAAATACTCGTCCCTGCTGCTCTATCTGCTGCCGGAAAAAGTGGCCGTCAGCCAGATTGTCCATGCCTATGAAATATTTGGTATTTGTGTGAAAAAACAGACGGTATTCAGCCGCTGGATCAACCCCGGAGTGCTGGTGGAGACCGGCGAGCGGCGTGCAATCGCGGCCAAGGGTCAACCTTCGCGACTGTACCGGCTGGAAGAGAGCTCGCTGTCTTATTTCGACAGCGAAATCGGCAAGAGCTACCGGATGAAGGCGTGCAACGGGTGAGCCTCCCCGGGATCGCCATCCAGCCCCTGAGCAGAACCGACCTGACCAGGGCTGCGACCCTCTGTGCCCGGGCAATGCGCGACAACCCCCTTCACCTTGCGGTTTTCGGCGGCCCGGATACTCGGCGACAACAGCGCCTCCAGCGCCTGTTGGCGGGTTTGTTGGGCTACATTTTACGCAAGGGTGACCTGCTGGGTGCGTATCGCAACGGCACTCTGGTGGGCGTGCTGGGGCTCCTGCCACCGGGCCGTTGCCGGCCCACCTGGCGCGACCTGCCCCGGTTGCTGCCGACGCTTCTGACCAGCAACACGCCCGCGGGTAGCCTGCGTACCGCCATCTGGCTGAACACCTGGCGCCGCCACGACCCGGGCACACCGCATTGGCATCTGGGCCCCCTGGCGGTCGAACCCGACTGGCAAGGTCAATACGTCGGCACACGCCTGATGGACTACGCCTGCAACCGGGCGGCGGATGCTTGCCTGTATCTGGAAACCGACACGCCCGCCAACGTACGTTTTTACCAACGCTTCGGTTTCAGCGTACTGGCCACGCCGGTGATTCTGACCACACCCAGCTGGCTGATGGTGCGCCCCCTATCGGATCAGCATCCACAGCCCCATGGCGACCATCATGAGGTTTTCAGTCAGTGAGACAAATCCCAGGGGCACGTTGCTGTTGCCTCCAACACAGGCACATTTCAGCTCACGCTTATCCACATAAACCGCTTTAAACACCGATACCGCCCCTATACTGCCGATGAACAGGGCAACGGGCACAGCCAGCCAGAGCATCGCCCCGGCAATCATCAACACCCCCGCCAATGCCTCTCCAAACGGATATATATATCCGTACCGGACCCACTTTTGCGCCAGTAAGTCGTAATTGAGAAACATCGTCGAGAAACTCTCGATGTCCTGTAATTTTTGCACGGCAAGCAAACACATGGCGGCGGCAATAAACCATTCGGCGGCACGCACCGTCAGAATACTGCCGTAGGCGGCCCAGCTCATGGCAAGCGCCATCAGCAACGACAGCGCGAATATTGCAATAACCGGTGTATAGCTGGTCTCGCCGCCGTCTTTCGCCTCCTTGCCGAAGTACGCGCGCAAGTCTTCATACCCACCGATCAGTTGGCCATCGATCCAGGTTTGAGGCGTCGTATCAACCTTGTGCCTTTCCTGAAACGTATCGGTCTGTTCACGGGTGGTGAGATGGTGGTCTTCAACCTCGTACCCCTCCCGCTCCAGCAAATCCTTTGATTTGAGGCCAAACGGGCACAGGTGGTCGTCCATCACCATCCGGTAAAGGACGGCGCGATTTCGATTGTCTGAAACCATAGCTGCTCCCTCCGGTTTGCCGGTGAATGAATCCAGTCTCCCAAGCCAGTAAAGCGCACTGCCGGTTAACCTACAAACCAACTGCAGGCGTCAATGTATGCGACTGCATCACAGCAGGGAAACGGTGCCAGACACGAGCCTTCCCGGGGGTGACTCAGACGGTTTGGGGTGATTCAGACGGTTTGGGGCGCTGGCACAGAGCTTGACGCATGAAGACCCACAACGGCTTGCGATCTTCCATCAGCAGGAGCACAGCGGTGAGATGGGGTCGTAAAGTTTCAGGTATCGATGCGGGAGAAACGCAATTGAGGCAACTGGATTATGGCCAGTTCAGAATGGTCGCGCGGACTATTGCAGAAATAAGTGGCGGTGGGCCAGGGATTCGAACCCCGGGAAGGCTATTAACCTTCGGCGGTTTTCAAGACCGCTGCATTCAGCCACTCTGCCAGCCCACCGGTTTTTCACTTACAAATGCCGTCTCGTTGACAGCGGGGTGCATAATACCGGATTCGTTTTCCGTGTCAACGGTTTCTGTGCAACTAAATGAATCGCATGAGATTCAGGGCATCGAGACCGGGAATATGAAAGTTCAAGGGAGCTATTTTCGATGTTTGCTGTCCCAATCGATTGAAAGTTTAGGTTTCACCCTTATCATTGAGGTAGGATCTCTATAACTGCACGGACATCACCGGAGAATAGAATGGAAAACAGACGTTTTAACGCCCAGCAGGGTCACGGCACCTACTCTGCACATCAGCCCGCACACGCTGCTGGCGCGGGCATCAGCGCTGAAGCCACCAAGGTTTTACGCAACACATATTCATTGCTGGCCATGACGCTGTTGTTCAGCGCCGTCATGGCAGGTGTTTCCATGGCGGTCCAGTTGAGCCAGGGTGTCAGCCTCATGTGCAGCCTCGGCGCCCTGGCGCTGATCTGGCTGGTTCTGCCGAGAACCGCCAACAGCTCCGCAGGGATCGGGGTGGTGTTTGCGTTCACCGGCCTGCTCGGCCTGTCCATTGGTCCCCTGCTGTCCCATTACCTGGCCATGAAAAATGGCGGCGTCATCGTCATGCAGGCGCTGGGTGGCACGGCTTTCGTCTTCATGGCGCTGTCGGCCTATGTGCTGACCACCCGTAAGGACTTCAGCTTCTTGCGCGGCATGCTGTTCGCCGGCCTCATCGTGGTGCTGGTGGCGGCCATCGGTTCTGTCGTGGCGAGCCTGTTTGGCGTTGCCGTCAGTGGATTCAGCCTGGCCATCAGTGCTGCGATTGTCCTGCTGATGTCGGGTTTCATCCTGTTTGATACCAGTCGGATCATCAACGGCGGTGAAACCAACTACATCATGGCTACTACCGGGTTGTACCTGAACATCTACAACCTGTTTGTCAGCCTGCTCCACCTGATTGGCGCTTTCAGCGACGACTGATCCGTTACCCCTTCAGCAAAACCCCGGTTCGTCCGGGGTTTTTTGTGTTCAAACACCGTCGCTGATCTGGGGTATAATGGCGGCACACTCACCCAGGCGAGACTGTTGACGATCATGCCCTCTCCTCGCATTCTGACCTACACCCTGGTCATTACCGGCGCACCCTACACCAGCCAGGCGCCCCAGACTGCCCTGAATTTTGCGCAAGCAGTGCTGGCCGCCGGCCACACCATCGACCGGGTTTTTCTGTACGGTGACGGCATTCACCTTGCATCTGTACTGGCAGCGCCCCCCAGCGATGAAGCCAACTGGACCCAGCGCTGGGGTGAGTTGCTGACCGCCCACGAGATTCCCGCCGTTGCCTGCATTGCCTCGGCGCTGCGCCGGGGACTGCTGGATCCGGCCGAGCAAGCGCGCTATGAAAAGCCGGCGGCCAATCTGGCCGCGCCTTTTGAGATTGCCGGGCTGGGGGAATGGGTCGAGGGACAATTACAATCGTCCCGGGTTGTGTATTTTCACAGTGGAGCCTGACCTATGACCACACTGATCATCATCGATCAACCACCTTACGGCAACTGGGCCGGTCGCGAGGGTCTCGACATGGCCTTTTCCCTGGCCGCGTTTGATCAGCCGGTCGCCCTGCTGTTTACCGGTGCAGGTGTAAACTGGCTGCGCCAGGGGCAGCAGGCCGAGCTCATTGCGCAAAAGAACGTGGATCGCAATCTCAGTGCAGCCACCGTATTTGGCGTAGACCAACTGTTGGCAGACAGCACGTCACTGACCCGGTTCGGCCTGGCGCCCGTCGACTTGCTCGCGGGGGTAGAGACCGTTCGTTTTGAACCCGCCCTGTTATCCTCCTACAGCCACGTAGTATGCCCATGACCACCTTACACATTCTCAACAAGTCTCCGGATCACCCGCGATTTGCCCTGTGCCTGGCCGCCGTGACCGGAGAAGATCAGTTGCTGCTGACCGAAAATGCGGTGCTGGCACTGGCCGACACCACCCTTACGCTACCGGCCAGGGTGGCAGCGCTGGCTGCGGATATGGACGCCCGCGGTTTAACCGGGAACGGGCTCAGCCGTTACGGAGTCGGGTTTGACCACATGGTTCGCCTGACCACCCAGGCCAGCCGCATAATCAGCTGGTAACCACCCTATGCACGTAGCACGGAACAACGAAGGCTTTCTCGAGGACCCCTGGGCATGGTCGGCTGAAATCGCCGCTGTTATCGCCGCAGAATCCGCGATAGAGCTGAGCGAAAATCACTGGGAAATCATAGAGTTCCTTCGTGACTTCTACAAGATTCATGAGGTCTCACCGCCCTCCAACCGCCTGTTTGTCAAAGCGGTCAAAGAGCGGTTTGGCGAAGCCAAGGGTAACAGCATCTACCTGATGCAACTGTTTCCCGGGACGCCCGCCAAAACCGCCTGCCGCATTGCCGGCCTGCCCCGTCCCACCAACTGTTTATAGCGTTACAGGAGCGATGATGAACCAGCCGGTCGATTCCATACTGCCCGAGCCGAGAGAGGGCGAGCATCCATTTGCCCCCTATGTCCGCATTCTGGGGCGGGGCAAACGGGGCGCCCGCTCCCTGAGTCAGGCCGAAGCGCGCCACGCCATGTCGCTCATCCTGCAGGGAGATGTGGAAGACACCCAGCTCGGCGCCTTCCTGATGCTGTTGCGGGTCAAGGAAGAAACCGCCGCCGAGTTGACGGGGTTTGTCCAGGCGGTGCGGGAGCATACCCAGGTACCGACGGGGCTGAGCGTCGATCTCGACTGGCCGTCTTATGCGGGCAAGCGCCGCCACCCCCCCTGGTTCCTGTTTGCCATTTTATTGCTGGCGCAACACGGCTTACGGGTGTTTATCCACGGTGCCGATGGCCACACCCCGGAACGCCTGTACCTGCGCCCAACCCTGGCGGCTTTCGGCCTGGCTCCGGCCACTTCCTGGACAGAGGCGGCGCAACAACTCGCTGCGCGGCAGTTCACCTACCTGCCCCTTGCGGCGTGGTCACCGCAACTGGCCGACATCATTGAGTTAAGACCGATTCTGGGGCTGCGTTCGCCGGTGCATTCCCTGGCGCGCCTGATCAATCCGTTAACCGCGCCCGTCACCCTGCAGGGGATATTCCACCCCCCCTACGGGCCTCTTCACCAGGAGTCGGGGCGACTGCTGGGCTACCCACGCACGGTGGTCATCCGGGGGGAAGGCGGAGAGTCTGAGCGCAACCCCGACAACGCCTTAACCGTGTTACGCGCGAACGGCGCCGGGGACACCGACGAAGTCAGCTGGCCGGCCCTGTTCGAGCGTCGACACGTCAAACCCAAATCACTGAGCCTGCACCATATGTACGCGGTCTGGTCGGGGGCCGCGACCGACAGCTACGGCGAGGCTGCGGTGTTATCAACAGCAGCCTTGGCGCTGCTGGAAACCGGTGCCGCGGCCAGTCAGTCGGCGGCGTGGGAGCTGGCCCACACCCTGTGGGAGCACCGGGACCGGCACAGGTTCGAGCAAGCCCCGGTAGCCACCCGGCCCGCCTCGCCAGCGGTGTGACCGGTGTGTCGCACCGGCAAAAAAAAAGACCGGCGTGAAAGCCGGTCTGATAACACCCAACAACCTGAAGTTGTGGTTACGCCTGAAACAACTTACTGATAATAGGCATTGTCTTTCACAGAGTGATCGGTCGCGTCCCGTACCGCGGTGATTTCCGGCACCCGCTCTACCAGAGTTTTCTCAACCCCTTGCTGCAGCGTGAGGCTGACCGCACTGCAGCCCTGGCAGCCACCGCCGAACAACAACACGGCGACTGACCCGTCCACTACCTCCACCAGCGACACCTCACCGCCGTGGGACGCCAGACTGGGGTTGATCTCTGAGGCCAGCACATAGTTGATGCGGTCCGCCAGCGGTGCGTTCTCATCAACATTGGGCACTTTGGCGTTCGGAGCCTTGATGGTTAACTGGCCCCCCATCTGATCCTTGGAGTAGTCCACATAGGCCTCTTCCAGAAACGGCACGGAGTTGTGGTCCAGATACAGGATGAATTTTTCGAGATCCACCTGTTCGTCGGTGGCCACAATTTCGTTCGGTGGACAATACGCCAGGCACGTTTCGGCATGCTTGGTACCAGGCTGAGTCACAAAGATGCGCACACCCATGCCTTCAACATCTTGTTTTTCAATCAGTTGCGCCAAATAGTCGCGCGCGGAATCAGTTACTGTAACCAGGGCCATCTCGTAACAACCTGTTCAGGTAAATGTGAGGCCATTTTAAGGGGTTTTTGAGGTTTTTTCAAAGACCGACCAATTTACTCAGTCTTTATCGGGCAACAACCAACTGCTCCAGGTCAAATCCACGGGGACGCAAAACCGCATATTTGCTATGATCCGGCTTAATTACGCTCTCCATGACTTTCGGATGTTATCACTATGATCGATCGCAATACCCGCCAGGCGGCACTGACCCAAGCCCTGAATGAACGCATTCTGATTCTCGATGGCGGGATGGGGACCATGATCCAGAACGAAAAACTGGACGAAGCGGCGTTTCGTGGCGAAAGATTCGCAAATTTCGATCGGGACCTGAAAGGCAACAATGACCTGCTGTGCTTATCCCAGCCGGCGTTGCTGAAGCGCATCCACCGCGATTTTCTGGATGCGGGGGCCGACATCATTGAGACCAACACCTTTAACAGCACCCAGGTGTCCCAGGCCGATTACGGCCTCGAGTCCGCAGCCCGGGAGCTGAATTTTGAATCCGCCCGTATCGCCCGCGAGGTGGCCGACGAAGTGACCGCAGCCAACCCAACCAGGCCACGTTTTGTGGCCGGCGCCGTCGGCCCCACTTCCCGCACCGCGTCGCTGTCGCCGGACGTGAATAATCCGGGCTTTCGCAATGTGGATTTCCAGACTCTGGTGGACAACTACTATGAGGCGGTCGAGGGATTGGTCAGCGGCGGCTGCGACCTCATTCTGATCGAAACCATCTTTGATACCCTGAACGCCAAAGCAGCCATATACGCCGCCCAGCAATATTTTGAAGACAGCGGCATTGCCCTGCCGCTGATGATTTCCGGAACCATCACCGACGCATCGGGACGCACCCTGTCCGGGCAGACCACCGAGGCTTTCTGGAACTCCGTTGCCCATGCCCGCCCCTTGGCGGTGGGTCTCAACTGTGCGCTCGGCGCCGATGCCCTGCGCCCCTATGTGGAAGAACTGTCCAACAAAGCGGAAACTTTTGTCAGCGCCCACCCCAACGCGGGGCTGCCCAACGAATTTGGTGAGTACGACCAGACTCCTGAGGAAATGGCAAAAATCATTGAAGGCTTTGCCCGTGATGGCTTTGTCAATATTATCGGTGGATGCTGTGGCTCGTCTCCGGAGCACATCAAGGCCGTGGCCGAGGCTGTGGCCAAATACCCGCCCCGCAAAATACCCGAGCGCCCGGTCGCGCTGCGTCTGTCCGGCCTGGAACCCTTTACCGGCGACGAAAACACCTTGTTTATCAACGTGGGTGAACGTACCAACGTGACCGGCTCAAGACGCTTCCTGCGACTGATCAAAGAGGAGCAATTTGAAGAAGCGCTGAGTGTCGCCCGCGATCAGGTGGAGAACGGCGCCCAGATCATCGACATAAACATGGACGAGGGCATGCTCGACTCCGAGGAAGCCATGACCACCTTCCTCAAGCTGATTGCCTCCGAACCGGACATTTCCCGGGTGCCTATCATGGTGGACTCGTCCAAGTGGGAAGTGATCGAGGCGGGATTGCGGTGCATTCAGGGCAAGGCGATCGTCAACTCCATCAGCCTTAAGGAAGGCGAAGAAGAGTTCATCAAACGCGCCCGGGACTGCATGCGCTACGGAGCCGCGGTGGTGGTGATGGCGTTTGATGAAACCGGGCAGGCAGACACCTTCGAGCGCAAGATCGAGATCTGCAAGCGCTCCTACGAGGTGCTGGTGGGCATTGGCTTCAACCCCGCCGACATTATTTTTGACCCCAACGTGTTCGCCATTGCCACCGGCATCGAAGAGCACAACAATTACGCCGTCGACTTCATCAACGCCACCCGCTGGATTCGGGAGAACCTCCCCCACGCCTCCATTTCCGGCGGGGTGAGCAACGTGTCCTTCTCGTTCCGCGGCAACGACGCAGTGCGCGAGGCGATCCATTCGGTGTTCCTCTACCACGCCATCAAGGCCGGGATGAACATGGGCATCGTCAACCCCGGACAACTGGTGATATACGACGAAATCGAGCCGGAACTGAAAGAGCTGGTCGAGGACGTGGTACTCAATCGCCGGGACGATGCCACCGACCGGTTGCTGGAAATCGCCGAACGATTCAAGAACAAGGGCGGCCGGGTGCAGGAAGAAGACCTGTCCTGGCGGGAATGGCCGGTGAGCAAGCGGATTGAACATGCACTGGTCAAGGGCATCACCACCTACATTATCGAGGACACCGAAGCCTGCCGCCTGGAACTGCCCCGCCCGATTGAAGTCATTGAAGGTCCGCTCATGGACGGCATGAACGTGGTCGGCGATCTGTTTGGTGAGGGCAAAATGTTTCTGCCCCAGGTGGTGAAAAGTGCCCGCGTCATGAAGCAGGCGGTGGCCCACCTGATCCCCTTCATTGAGGCAGAAAAATCCGAAGGCCAGCAAGCCAAGGGCAAGATCCTCATGGCGACGGTCAAGGGCGACGTTCACGACATCGGCAAAAACATCGTCGGCGTGGTATTGCAGTGCAACAACTACGAGGTCATCGATCTCGGGGTAATGGTCCCGTGCGAGAAAATCCTCGAAACGGCGGTCAAGGAAGACGTCGACATCATCGGCCTGAGCGGGTTGATTACCCCCTCACTGGACGAGATGTCCCACGTGGCCCGTGAAATGCAGCGGCTGGACTTCAACATCCCGCTGATGATCGGTGGGGCGACCACGTCCAAAGCCCACACCGCGGTCAAAATAGAACCCCATTATCAGAACGACATTGCCGTCTACGTTGCTGATGCCTCCCGGTGCGTCAATGTGGCCTCACGCCTGCTCAGCGAAACCGCCAAAGAAGAATTCGTTAACGACGCCCGCGGCGAATACGACATGATCCGCGAGCGCCGTAAAAATCGCGGGGAGCGGGTCAAACTGGTGACGCTGGAACAAGCCCGCGAGCGCGCACCCGGGTTGGACTTCTCGCAGCAGCAGATCGTCAGGCCCGGCTTTACCGGACTCAAGTCCTTCGATAACTACGATCTGAAAACCCTGGTGCCCTACATTGACTGGACCCCGTTTTTCATTTCCTGGGACCTGTCAGGCAAATACCCGGCCATCTTCGATCACCCGCAACGGGGCGAAGCCGCCAAATCGCTGTTTGACGACGCCCAGCAGATTCTCAACCGGATGATTGATGAAAACCGGATCACGGCCCGGGCGGTCATCGGTTTCTGGCCCGCCAACCGGCGGGGCGATGACATTGTGGTGTACAAAGATGAATCGCGTACCGAGGAGCTCACCACCCTGCACCACTTGCGCCAGCAGGACGACAAAGCCCCCGGCCGGGAAATGCTGTCGTTGTCGGACTTCCTTGCGGACGAGTCCGGGGAACAGTGTGACTACGTGGGCGGTTTTGCGGTGACCACCGGCATCGGTGCGGAGGAGTTTGCCGAGGAGTTCAAGCAGGCCAACGATGACTACAACGCCATCATGGTGAAATCATTGGCCGACCGGCTGGCAGAGGCACTGGCGGAGCACATGCACGAACGGGTCCGGAAAGAATTCTGGGGTTACGCCAAAGACGAAAACCTGGACAACGAGGACCTGATCCGGGAAGCCTACCGGGGCATTCGCCCGGCCCCGGGTTACCCGGCGTGTCCCGACCATACCGAGAAAACGGTGCTGTTCGACCTGCTGCAAGCCCCTGAAAACGCCGGTATCGAGCTGACCGAACACTTCGCCATGTTCCCGGCCGCGGCGGTCTCCGGATGGTACTTCAGTCACCCGGACGCCAAGTATTTTTCGGTGGGTCGTATTGGACGGGATCAAGTTGAGGACTATGCTACACGTAAAGGCATTTCTGTCGCAGAGGCGGAACGCTGGCTGCAGCCGAGCCTGTCGTACGACCCTGCTGAATAGACAGCTCGCCACCCTCAACCTCGCCGAGGTGATCGCGTGCCCGATGAACAATCCGATAACAAACACCCACCCAGGCCTGGTGGCTTTGGCCGGGTGTTTGCCAGTATTCTTTCCGGCGCTCTGGGCGTGCAATCCAGCAAGCGCCGGGAGGAAGATTTCGCCAGCCACAGCCCCTGGCCCTACCTGGCTGCCGCCCTGTTATTCACCGCGGGCTTTGTGCTGACCCTGGTGCTCATCGTGCGCTGGGTGCTGTCCGGCTGACCCTATGCAGCCGTAGCCTACTGCCCCGCAACCCAGGTCACCGCAAGGGCAACCACCAAAAATATCAGCACCACCGCCGCAATGGCATCCACCTGACTGTCTGTCCGTGTTCCTTTCTTCATGGCTGACGTCCTTTTATTAATTCCGACAAGGTATGGCTACCGGTAACACTAGGTGCTGCCCGCCGTTTCGTCCACCCGCGCCACCCTCCCTTATTACTAATATAGATATCTATAGCATTAAATAATCATTTTAAGCATATAGGTGGCCTGTTATTCTTCTGCGTCAATCAATGGCTCTCTTTTTGTTTCAGGGCAGGACCGTCCACTATGTACGTATATGATGAGCACGACCGGCAGATGCTGGCCGAGCGGGTTGCACAGTTCCGTGATCAGACTCAACGCGCGCTTGCAGGCGAACTCAGTGAAGAAGAGTTTTTGCCGCTGCGCCTTCAAAACGGCCTGTACGTGCAGCGTTATGCCCCCATGTTCCGGATAGCCGTGCCCTACGGCATGCTGCGCTCGCAACAACTGCGGCGCCTGGCCCGCATCACCCGGGACTACGACAAAGGCTACGCTCATTTCACCACGCGGCAAAACATCCAGCTGAACTGGCCGCAGCTGGAGGAAGTGCCCGATATCCTCGCGGAACTGGCGGAAGTGGAGATGCACGCCAACCAGACCAGTGGCAACTGCATTCGCAACACCACCACGGATCAGTTTGCCGGGGTCAACAGCGAAGAAGTGACCGACCCCCGCCCCTACTGCGAAATCATTCGCCAGTGGTCGACCTACCACCCGGAATTTGCGTACTTGCCGCGCAAATTCAAAATTGCGGTCAATGCATCACCGCACAGTGACCGGGCCGCCATTCAGGTACACGACATCGGCCTGCAGATCGTGCGCAACGCGGCGGGCGAGCTCGGGTTCAAGGTGTATGTCGGCGGCGGACTCGGGCGCACGCCCATGATCGGCGCGGTAATCCGGGAATTTCTGCCGGAGCTGGACCTGATGACCTATCTGGAAGCCATTGTGCGTGTCTACAACCGTTTCGGGCGCCGTGACAACAAGTACAAGGCCCGCATCAAAATCCTGGTAAAGGCACTGACGCCGGAGGGTTACCGACAGAAGGTGGAAGAGGAATGGGCGCACATCAAGGATTCACCGACCCGGCTGACCCGCGCCGCCATCGACGCCATGAAAAAACACTTCACGGAACCGGCTTACGCCGACCTGGCCGATTGCAGCGACACACTGGCAGAATTGCGTTTCCGTCACAAAACCTTCAACGACTGGTTGACCCACAATGTGCACCCCCATAAACGAGCGGGATACGCCATTGTTACCCTTACCCTGAAAAAGACCGGCGTGCCCACCGGGGATGTCACCGACCGTCAGCTGGAGCAGATCGCCGATCTGGCTGACGCCTACAGCTTTGGCGAGGTGCGGGTTACCCACGAGCAAAACGTTGTGCTGGCGGATGTGCGTCAGGACCGGCTGTTTGAGCTGTGGCAGGCGCTCACGCCGCTGGATTTTGCCATTGCCAACCTGAACACGCTCAACGACATGATCTGCTGCCCCGGGGGTGACTACTGCTCCCTGGCCAACGCCAAGTCGATTCCCATCGCTGAAGCCATCCAGCGCCGGTTCGACAACCTGGACTTCCTGTACGACCTGGGGCGGATCGACCTGAACATTTCCGGCTGCATGAATGCCTGCGGGCATCACCATGTGGGTCACATTGGCGTTCTGGGTGTTGATAAAAAAGGGCAGGAGTTCTACCAGATCAGTCTGGGCGGCTCGTCCCAGCACGACGCCAGTATAGGCAAAATTCTCGGGCCTTCTTTTGCCAGCGAGGCCATGCCCGATGTCGTGGAAAAGATCATCGACGTGTATGTCAACAACCGTACCGAGGAGGAGGAGTTTCTGGACACCTACCGCCGTATCGGTATCCAACCGTTCAAGGAGCGTGTATATGCCTGAAGTCATCAGCAGCCAGGGCGTGATCAGCCACGACGACTGGGTTCTTGTTGAGCGGCCTGCCGAGGGTGAAACCCTCACGCTGCCCTCCGGGCCCGTGCTGGTACCCCTCGACTACTGGGCCGCCAACGCCGGTGAACTGTCCGGCCGGGGCGACATCGGCGTCTGGCTGGATGGGCATGACGACCCCGACGTGCTGGCAGCATTCGCCAATGACCTGCCGGTGATCGCCATCAACTTCCCCAAATTCAGCGATGGGCGGGGCTACAGCACGGCCCGGTTGTTGCGGGAACGCCATGGTTACCGGAACGACCTGCGCGCCGTGGGGGATGTGCTGCTGGACCAGCTGCAGTTCATGAAGCGTTGCGGGTTCAGCAGTTTTGTGTTGCGGGCGGACAAAGACATTGGCAAGGCCGCCTCCTGCCTGAATTTCTTCAGCCAGGGCTATCAGGCGGCAACCGATACCGACGAGCCCCTGTTCCGCCGCCGCGCCTGACCGGTTGCGCGGGTGTCCGCAGGGCCACCCGCGCACATACCCTCAAACCGCATGAGCTCACTGCAGCTTTTGGGTACGAAACAGACTCAACACGCGCAACAGGCTCCGCTCCAGCGCGGTACTGGCCGCCAACCCCAGTTTTTCAGGCAAACTGCGCTTGTGCTCGAAGCTCACCGCAACGACCTCGGCCCGCTCACAGGCGTCAATCAGGTATTCGTCCGAGGTCTTGATTTCATCAATCAGGTTGACCGCCAGGGCTCGCCGGCCAAACCACACATCCCCCGTTGCCACTGCCTCAAGATCCAGCGCGGGGCGACGCTCGGCCACGTACTCTTTAAACAACCCATGGGTATCTTCCAGATCCGTGAGGAATTTCTCCCGTCCCTTTTCGGTGTTTTCGCCAAAGATGGTCAACGTTCGTTTGTGCTCACCAGCGGTCAACACTTCGAAATCCACATCGTTTTTCTTCAGAAAGCGATGGAAGTTAGGCAGCTGGGCCACAACGCCAATGGAACCGACGACCGCGAATGGTGAGGCAACAATACGGTCGGCCACACAGGCCATCATGTAACCGCCGCTGGCCGCTACCTTGTCGACACAGGCTGTCAGGGCAATGCCCTTACTGCGGATGCGGTCCAACTGGGCGGCCGCCAGACCGTAGGCGTGGACCAGGCCACCACCGCTTTGCAGACGCACCACCACTTCGTCCGTCCCGGCCTCGGCCACACTCAGCACCCCGGTAATGGCGCGCCGCAGGGTATCGGTTTCACTGGCTTTGATATCGCCGTCAAAATCAAGCACGAATACCCGGGGCTTTTTGGGTGGGCTGGCCTGCCCCTCTGACTGGCGTTTGTTGGCTTTGGCTGCCGCTTTTTTCTCTTTTTTCTGGCGTTTCAGCCACTGCTTGCGCTCATCGGCACTCAGCATCCGGGCCTGGATCTCCTCCCGCAGCTTGCGGTATGTGTCGTTCAGGCGGCGCACCCGCAACTCGCCCTCTTTGTCGCCGTCACTCTTGTGCTTGTGAGCCACTGATACCAGGGCAGATACCACAATGAGGACGGCAACGACCAAGGTGGTGGTTTTGGCGATGAATAACCCAAACTCTGTCAAAAATTCCAAAGTGCTTCTCCAGTTGAAGAGTCATACAGCGAGAGCACGATTGTAACTGAGGCGTCCGGTGGAACAAGCGCTCCGGAATTGTAATTTTGCAGACCCGCATCAAAAAATTAAAACAAGCGTTCGATCAAGCTTGACAGGCGTCCCTTCCTCACCCTAAAGTCGAATTGTTGCTAACCAGCAAACATACACCCCGGCACATGCCAACCAGTCAAAAAGGTAAAAGAATGTCTGTAGCTCAGGTATTTGAAAAATTGGAAAAGAACTTCAACCCAGACGCGGCTGCAGGCCAGGATCTGATTTTCCAGTTTGATATTGAAGACGACAAGGTCTACCACCTGGCCATCAAAGATCGCACCTGCGCATTGGTTGAAGGCCCGAGCGATGACCCTTCGGTAACCCTGATTATGAATTCGGAAACGCTTCAGGGGATTGTGTCTGGCGAGACCGACGGCATGCAGGCCTTCATGTCGGGTCAGTTGCGTGCAGAAGGCGATATGATGCTGGCAACCAAGCTGGGCGAACTGTTCGACATGGGCTAGGCCGCGAGCCACGGGTCACCCGCTGAAAACCCTGCCGATCGGCAGGGTTTTTTGTTTCTGGGGGGCGGTACTCAGAGCAGAGCGTCGTCCAACGC
Source organism: Marinobacter sp. X15-166B (assembly GCF_001752365.1). Lineage (GTDB taxonomy): Bacteria > Pseudomonadota > Gammaproteobacteria > Pseudomonadales > Oleiphilaceae > Marinobacter. The sequence continues at coordinate 3,270,711 of NZ_MEIY01000001.1, forward strand.
CGCCGCCGCCAGGGTGAGCAGTTTCGGATTGGATTCCACGTGGGCACCTAGCCCCTCGATGTAATACTCCAGCGATGTCAATGCATCCGCCAGCGCCTCAAGTACCATGCCATTCGGTGGCTCTTCGGTATCCAGCAGTTTTTTCTGAATGGCCCGGGCAACCCGTTCCACCGTCTCGGCGGCGGAGGGATCGCCCGCCATCTGCAAGCCCCCCCACACGCTGTGCAGAGTCGCCGGCAGATTCGCCAGGTGCAGCTTGTCGTAGTCGGTATCAACGTAGGCGGTGATCGCGCGCTTGGCCAGTGTGAGTGCGTCTTTGGCTTCGTCAGACACCACCAACAGGGCTTCGTTGAAATACACCGAGTGCTGACGGGAGTTACGGGCCTCGGCCAGAGCGTCCGATTCAGAGGTGACCCCGCGATTCAGCATCTGCAGTATGGCGCTTTCAATATCCAGCACCGCATCCGCCAGCGAATAGAGCTCCCGCTCCGCCGGCAGGCGGGATTCCGCCTCCCACTGGCGCAATTTGGCGGCTTCGCGGCGCGCCACCTCGGACAGCTGATTGAGGTCCACCATCAGCAGGGTGTTCGACATGCGATCCAGCGCCATGGCAATGATGCTCAATTCCGCCAGATCCGGTTCGATCCCCCGCTCGATGATGTCAAGCTTATCCTTAAGTTGATTCAGCTCTTCCTGCAGCGCCGCAGACAGCGATTTCAGTACGTCCACTCCGGGGCCGTACAAACGTTTGCTGTGGGCCTCAAACTGGGTATCCGTGTATTCGGCCGGCGTCAGATCGAACGCGTGCAATACCGCGACCACCTCCGGGTTGGTCGAGCCACTGCGGTAGAGAAGATAGACCAGATCCCGGATCAGAGATTCCGGCGCCTCTTTGGCGCTGGCCGCCTGACCGACGTAGATCACTTCACGGGCACAGCTTTCGATGCGCATCAGCATGCGCTTGCGGGCCTTGCTGATGACCATGGAGCGGTCCAGCATGGTGTCCATCACGGTGGCCAGCAAGCCCCACATCTGCGCCATGGGGGTTCCCGCACACAAACGGGCAAAACCGCGGGCGGCACGACCAATCAGACGTTTGTTGACCTGATCGTCCCGTTCGCGCAACGCGCCGAGCAGGCCAACCTGGTAAGTCAGCCGCATCCGGCGGGCCAACATCTCATGCGCATCCCGGCCAGCGGTCATTGGGGACAGCCCCAGACCGGCACAGAAGTCCGGGCGTTTGTTCAGGTCGATATCAAAAAACCAGGACTCGGGGTAGGGTTGCGCCTTGCGAGCTTCCCGCAGATCGTTGATGACCGGCAACAGGAGTTCGGGATGATCGACCCGCTGCTGATGATAATACTCAACGTATCTCTGCAGAATAAACAGGGCACTGTTCAGCGAAGTGAGGAGGATGTTCTTGTCGTCATTGGCGCCCACGGGCACGTCATTGGCCAGAGCCACGGTTTCCTGGCACAGCAGGGTGCCACCCCGCAACTCGATGAGAACGAATATGCCTCGTAACTGGTTCAGGTAGTCGACGCAGTTTTGTAAGTCCTCGCCGCTTTCCCGGTTATCCTGGAACCGGTCCAGGCTCATCCCGGCATGCTTGATGGTCTGTTCAATTTCACTTTTGACCAGATCAAACGATTGCGGTCTGGTGGCTAAAGATGATTGAACCATACACACGTCCTGTTTTGATGCACTGGCCGTTTCGTTGCTGGCTGCGGAGGTATCAACGTACGGAAATTTATGGAAAACAAAGAACTGACGACTACTTATAGCACAAAACACCCGTTCCTCAAGACGCCGGAAGTGTAACAATACGTACACTAATACACAGGTCTCGGTTTGCGGCTATTCAGGGAGCCTGGACCACAGGGTTTCCCCCGCGACTTTCTCAATCACCGCCAGCAACTTGTCATGCGCTTCGATTTCGCTGCTGTCTGCCCGCAACACCGGCAAAGGCTTACGGTCCGCGGGCAGACGTCTGACCTGCGACCCGCCCTCACCGTTTGCGGAGCCGGCGTCCAGGGAAAGCGCGGTCTGCCCCCCGGTCAACAGCAGATAGACATCGGCCAGAATCTCCGCATCCAGCAATGCGCCGTGCAGTTCCCGGGCGCTGTTATCCACTCCGTAACGCTTACACAGCGCATCCAGACTGTTTCTTTGTCCGGGGTATTTGGCCCGCGCAATGGCGAGGGTATCGACAATGCCGCAGTGGTCGGCGGTTTTTAAGCCCGATGGCAGACGGGCAAACTCTGCGTCCATGAATCCCACGTCAAACGCGGCGTTGTGGATGACCAGCTCGGCCCCTTTGATAAACGCGAAGAATTCATCCGCCACATCCTTGAACAAGGGCTTGTCCCGCAGGTATTCATCGGTGATGCCGTGAACGGCCACCGCTTCCGCTTCCACCTCCCGCTCAGGGTTGATGTACACGTGATAGTGGCGCCCGGTCAGCCGCCGTTCCACCAGTTCCACACACCCGATTTCGATGATGCGGTGTCCCGCGGCGGGATCAATACCTGTGGTTTCGGTATCCAGTACAATTTGTCTCATAATGTTGCCACCTCCTACCCGTTCACCAGCTCTTCCACACCACGGTTGGCCAGTTCATCGGCCAGTTCGTTGTCCGGCACACCGGAATGCCCCTTCACCCAATGCCAGTTGACCTGGTGCCGATGCACCGCAGCATCGAGTTGTTTCCACAAATCTTCGTTTTTCACCGGTTTTTTGGCGGCGGTTTTCCAGCCATTTTTTTTCCAGCCGCTCATCCATTCGGTGATACCTTTGCGCACGTACTGGGAATCGGTGTACAGCGCCACCCGGCAACTGCGGGTCAGGGCATTCAACCCCTTAATGGCCGCCATCAGTTCCATGCGGTTATTAGTGGTATTACGCTCACCCCCATGCAGCGTTTTCATGGCGGTTCCGAAACGCAGTACAACGCCCCACCCGCCGGCACCGGGATTGCCCTTGCAGGCACCATCTGTGTAAATCACCACCTCATCGGTGTTCACTGCTTTATCTGTCATTACTGCTCTCATTGGTTCTGGAGTGGCGGGCCGACACACTGATTGCACCTGGCATCGCCACCACGTTGTTCCGCCGCCATGCCTGCCGGGTTCTGGTCGAGGCATACACGCGCTTGGTGGCAAGGATACAGTAATAAGCACCGACAGGGAGAACACGAGCGCACCAATTCCGTTCCGTTGCCTCGGGCCGGGTCGCCGTGTGACTGCGTTGGAGCGGTGGCCGTAAAAAGAAAGTGTCCGACGACTCAACCTGAAAATCGAGCAGACTCAACCAATCTTCCATGCGCGAACGCATGATGAAGCGCGCCCCCCAGGGCCCCCGGTGACTGCGGGAAACCAACCGACGGAGTCCCCACAGACTGAGCGGATTGAATCCGAACACCAGCAGCTGGCCGCCGCCCCGCATGACCCGGCTGGCCTCCCGGATGACCTGATGCGGGTAGGCGGAAAAATCCGCCGTATGATGGAGTATCACCAGATCAATGGAGTCATTTGGAAAAGGCAATTCGTCGGCGTCGCACACGGCAACACCCTCAGGCAAATCCGGACTCCATTCCGGGGTGGTCACAATTTTTTGGGTGAAATCGGTGCTGCCGGCCAAGGGCAAGCGATGACTGACTCCTACCTGGAGCTGGCGGGCAGCCGGTGGTATCTGCTCGAGCTTGGTGTCTATGCATTGGCGCTGGTCGGCCAGTAACGCACGGCCAAGCGAAGTCTGGAACCAATGCTCAAAACTGCGGTGTCGTTCTGGATAGCTCATCAGTTCTCTGTTCATGGTGCGGTCCCGGTTGGGTTAGAAGCGCGGTTGCTCTATGATAGCAATCAATTCCATACACCACACTCAGGCTCTTATGGTGAAGGCTATGCTGACGATCACTCCCATTCCCGCATTCAAGGACAATTACATCTGGTGTCTCAGTCAGGGGGAATCTAGGAGGGCTCTGGTGGTTGATCCCGGGCAATCTGAGCAGGTCATACAACATCTTGCGGAGCACGACCTGATTCTTGATACCATTCTGATCACCCACCATCATCCGGACCACACCGGAGGTGTGCAGGCTCTGGTCGCGGCCTTGTCACCGGAGCGGGTGGTGGGCCCGGCAGACTCGCCCTTCACCGGCATCGACACCCCGGTGCGTTCCGGCGACACCCTCGACTGGCATGGGATGAGTTTCAGGGTCATGGCCGTACCGGGCCACACCCTGGACCATATCGCCTTTTATTCCGACCAGAAGGTCGCTGACCGGCCCGTGTTGTTTTGTGGAGATACCCTGTTTATCTGCGGCTGTGGCCGCTTGTTCGAAGGCACTCCTGCCCAAATGAGGCAGTCGCTGAGCAAGCTCAGAGATTTGCCGGACGAGACGGCGGTGTACTGTACCCACGAATACACCCTGGCGAACCTGAAATTTGCGCGCCACTGGCTACCGGACGACGCCGCACTCGCCGAATTTGAGGCCGAATGCATTGCCCTCCGAGACCGGCACCTACCGACCGTGCCGGGGGTTCTGGGGCGGGAAAAACGACTGAACCCGTTTCTGAGATGGGACGACGACGCCGTTATTGAGGCCGCGAAAGCTTACGGCGCCAAGCATCAGTTGACCGTGGACAGCGCGGACTCCGTGTTGGCCGCTGTGCGCCACGGTAAAGATCAGTTCTGATCCCGGTTACACAACCTGTCAGGGCGGTAACACTGGGCGTGTTGCTCCGTTATAGCGGTTCACCTAGAATCCATGCCGTTTCCTAACGTATGAATTGTCGGAAGAATGTTTATGACGGCCAGAAGTTTAACCGCCTTGCTGTGTGTTGGTATTTTATCCAGCGGTTGCAGTTCACTACGCCCCATGCTGCCCGACTGGACCGGCACCGCCGGCGAGCCGGCCGAAGCGGAAGTGCTCGACTCTGAGGCGCTTCAGGTTGCCGCCGGCGAAGGCGTGACCGACCTGGACGATTCCATCGCCCCGCACATGCAAGCGACCGCCAGACAAGCACGGGAAAAACTCGACACATCGACGGGCGCCACTTCGGAAGCCGACACCCCCAATGATTTATGGGACCGGTTGCGCGCCGGGTTCGCCCTCGATCACAACGCTGACAACCCACGGGTACGGCAACAGCTGGACTGGTATCGCAAGCACCCCGCGTACATTGCCCGGGTGAGCGAGCGTGGTCGCCGGTATCTCCATTACATCGTCAACGAGACTGAAAAACGCGGTCTGCCCGGCGAACTGGCCCTGCTGCCCATCGTGGAAAGTGCATTTGATCCCTTCGCCTATTCCCACGGGCGTGCCGCCGGCCTGTGGCAGTTCATTCCGTCTACGGGTAAGTATTTCGGGTTGACCCAAAGCTGGTGGCACGATGAGCGTAGAGACGTATTGGCCGCCACCGATGCTGCGCTCACCTATCTCGATCGCCTGGCCAAACGCTTTGACGGCGATTACATGCTGGCTCTGGCGGCTTACAACAGTGGCGGAGGCACGGTTTCAAAAGCCATGCGGAAGAACCGCCAGCGTAACCGGCCCACCGACTACTGGTCTTTGCAACTGCCGCGGGAAACCCGCGAGTATGTGCCCAAGCTGCTCGCTCTGGCGCAAATTTTCGACAACCCGCAAGCCTACGGGATCGAATTGCCGACCATCGAGGACCAGCCGTTTTTTGACGTAGTCGATACCGGCGGCCAGATAGACCTGGCGCAAGCGGCGAAACTTGCCGGGGTCAGCGTAGACGAAATTTACCTGCTCAACCCGTCCTACAACCGCTGGGCCACTTCGCCTTCCGGCCCCCACCGCCTGCTGGTTCCGGTGGACAACAGCGACCGGCTCCGCTCCGGGCTGGCAGCCCTGGACCCCGCCGAACGGGTGTCCTGGCAACATTACAAGATCGCTTCCGGAGACAATCTGTCGACCATCGCCAGGAAGTTTGGCACCACCACCGCAGTCATTCGGGAGGTCAACAATCTGCGCGGCGACTTTATCAGAGCCGGCCAGCAACTGCTGATTCCCACCGCCACCAAGGGGGCGTCGAGTTACGCTCTCAGCGAGAGTCAGCGGCTGGCCAAAACCCAGGCCCGCGGCGGCCAGCGCAGTAACGGCACCCGGATTGAGCACCTGGTCAAACCCGGCGACACCTTCTGGGACATCGCCCGCAGCCACGGTGTCTCGGTGCGGGCAGTGGCCAAATGGAACAATATGGCCCCGGGCGACCCTCTGATACCGGGCCAGCGTCTGGTGGTCTGGTCAAACAACGCAACACCCGCCACGCTGGCCAGCGCCCGCGACCGTGCCATGGTGCGCAGGGTGGGTTATCGGGTGCGCAGAGGGGATTCATTAACGGCGATTGCCAACCGGTTTTCCGTCAATGTGAGCGACATCGCCAGTTGGAACAAGATCAATACCGCCCGCTATCTGCAGCCCGGCCAAAGTCTGGTACTCTACGTCGATGTGCGCAACAGCCCCTGAGACGGTTCTCTTAACGATAACAACGGATGTGTGCGAACCCCATGGCAACAAATCGGATAGTTTCATACCCACGATTCCTGTATTGCATCGCCGCCCTGCTAATCGCGCCTGCGTTATCCCCGGCGGCAGAAACCACACCCATGCATGGCATCGCCATGCATGGCGAGCCCGCCTACCCCGCTGGGTTCAAGCATTTTGAGTATGTGAACCCCGACGCTCCCAAGGGCGGCACCCTCACCCTGGGAGTCGTTGCCAACGGGTATGACTCCTTTAACCCCTTTGTCACCCGTGGGATCGCTGCGGCCGGCATCAACCGCTACCTCTATGACACACTGATGGAAGCTTCCGCCGACGAACCGTTCAGTGCCTACGGGCTCATCGCCGAATCCATCGAGGTGCCTGAAGACCGCAGTTACGTCATTTTCAACTTGCGCAAAGAAGCCCGCTTTCACGACGGCGAGCCGATCACGGCAGACGACGTCAAATTCTCCTTCGACACCCTGACCACCGAAGGCCACCCGTTTTATCGTAACTATTACGCCGACGTCAGTAAGATCACCATCGACACCCCCCATCGCATCCGGTTTGATTTCGGCCACAGCAACAATCGGGAGTTGCCGCTGATTCTGGGGCAACTGCCCATACTGCCCAAACATTACTGGCAGCAGCATAGCTTCAGCGACAGCAATCTCGTCCCTCCTGTGGGCAGCGGCCCCTACCGCATCGGCCGATTTGATGCCGGTCGCTCCATCACCTATACCCGGGTAGAGGATTACTGGGCCGAGCAGATCCCGGTGCGCAAAGGCCGTTTCAATTTCGACGCCATCCATTATGACTATTACTCCGACGATACGGTGGCACTGGAGGCGTTCAAGGCCGGCAATTACGATTTCAGGCTGGAATCGTCCGCGAAAAACTGGGCCACCGCGTACCAGGGGGCCCGGTTCGAGGATGGTCGCATCAAAGTGGAAGCACTGGCTCACAACCGTCCGGTGGGCTTGCAGGGGTTTGTCTACAACACCCGCAAACCCCAGTTTGCCGATCCGAAAGTGCGGGCCGCGCTCGCCTACGCCTTCGACTTCAACTGGACCAACACCAACCTGTTTTACGGTCAATACACCCGCACCAGCAGCTATTTTGAAAACAGCGAACTGGCGTCCAGGGGGCTGCCGCAAGGCGAAGAACTTGCGATCCTTGAACGCTATCGCGACCAATTGCCGGAATCGGTGTTCACCGAGGTGTATCAACCACCCGCCACCACGGGCAAATACGGCATGCGCGACAATCTCAGAACCGCCATTAACCTGCTCAACGAGGCGGGATATGAGATCCGCGACCGCAAAATGGTCAACACCCGCACCGGCCAGCCGCTCCAATTTGAGATTCTCATGCACCAGAAAAACTTCGAGCGGCTGGTGCTGCCGTTCAAAAACAACCTGGCCCGCATCGGCATCGACATGACCGTGCGCATGGTGGACACCAACCAGTACATCCGCCGGGTGCGCAGCTTCGACTACGACATGATTACCCAGGTGCTGCCACAATCCGACTCCCCCGGTAACGAACAACGGGAATACTGGTCCTCCACCACCCGGGACGTAGAGGGCTCGCGCAACTACATGGGCGTCCACGACCCGGTGGTCGACGAACTGATCGAGCTGGTCATCCAGGCACCGGACCGTGAAGCCCTGATCCACCGCACCCGGGCGCTCGACCGGGTCTTGCTGCACGGTTACTACACCATCCCCCAATGGTATCTGTCGACCGACCGGATAGCTTACTGGGCCCAACTGCAGCACCCCGAAACGATTCCCAAAAACGGTATCGATCTCGATAACTGGTGGGTTGCAGGCCAGGAGCGCCAATAACCAATGGGAGGTTATATACTACGCCGCCTGGCCCTGATCATTCCCACCCTGATCGGGATTATGCTGCTCAATTTTGTGATTATTCAGGCCGCCCCCGGGGGTCCGATCGAGCAGTTCATTGCCGAGATGGAAGGCCACGGTGGCGGTGCGCTGGCCCGGGCCACCGGCGGTGGCGGCAGTGAAGTGGTGTCCGCCACTGCCGACTCCCGGGGCAGCCGGGGGTTGCCCAAAGAGCTGATTCAGGAGCTGGAGGTGATGTACGGTTTCGACCGCCCCGCCCACGAACGGTTCGCAAAAATGCTTTGGGATTACGCCCGCTTTGATTTTGGCGACTCGTTTTTTCGCAACCGCACCGTCACCGAACTGATCATCGACAAAATGCCGGTGTCCATCTCGCTGGGCCTCTGGTCAACCCTGATCATCTACCTGATATCCATTCCTCTGGGCATCCGTAAAGCGATCACCGACGGCTCCCGCTTCGACGTGTGGAGCAGCTCGGTCATTGTCGTGGGTTACGCCATTCCCGGCTTTTTATTTGCCATTCTGCTGATTGTGCTGTTTGCCGGCGGCAGCTATTTCGACTGGTTTCCTCTGCGGGGTCTGACCTCGGTCAACTTTGATGAATTGAATTGGTACCAGAAAATCGGCGACTACTTCTGGCATCTGGCGCTGCCGGTGACCGCCAACGTAATCGGCGGCTTTGCCACGCTAACGCTACTGACCAAGAATTCCTTTCTGGATGAAATCAGCAAACACTACGTGGTTACCGCGCGGGCCAAAGGTCTGGAAGAGCGTCAGGTGCTGTACGGCCACGTGTTCCGCAACGCCATGCTGATTGTCATCGCCAGTTTGCCGGGTGTGCTGGTGTCGCTGTTCTTTACCGGTTCGCTGCTGATCGAAGTGATTTTCTCCCTCGACGGCCTGGGGCTGCTCGGGTTCGAGGCGGCCCTGAACCGGGACTACCCGGTCATCTTCGGTACCCTGTTCATTTTCACCCTGATGGGGCTGGTACTGAAGCTGGTGAGCGACATCACCTATGTACTGGTGGACCCGCGCATCGACTTCGAAAGCAGGGAGCGCTGACCGTGCGAATGGCAATGCTTTCTCCCATACAACGGCGGCGGCTGACCAATTTCCGCCGCAACCGCCGTGGTTACTGGTCGCTGTGGGCGTTTATTCTCCTCTTTGGACTGTCCCTGATCGCGGAACTGATCGCCAATGACTCGCCCTTACTGGTGTCCTACCAGGGCACCCTGTACGCGCCGGTGGTGCAGTCGATTCCGGAGGATACCTTTGGCGGCTTCCTGCCCACGGAAACCGATTATCGGGATCCGTTTATCCAGGAGCAAATCGAAGCCGATGGCTGGATGCTCTGGCCGCCAATCCGCTTCAGCTACAACACCATCAACTATCAACTGGAAGTGCCCTCACCGGCACCACCGTCGGCGGAAAACTGGCTGGGCACCGACGATCAGGGCCGGGATGTGGCCGCCAGAGTCATCTATGGCTTCAGGATTTCCGTGCTGTTCGGCCTGACCCTCACTTTCTTCAGTTGCATTGTGGGGGTGGCAGTGGGCGCGATTCAGGGGTTCTATGGCGGCAAAATCGACCTGGTGGGCCAACGCTTTCTGGAAGTCTGGTCGGGACTCCCGGTGCTTTACCTGCTGATCATCCTGTCCAGCGTTGTGCAGCCCAATTTCTGGTGGCTGCTGGGCATCATGTTGCTGTTCAGCTGGATGGGGCTGGTGGACGTGGTCCGGGCGGAGTTCCTCCGCGCCCGCAACTTCGAGTATGTGCGGGCGGCCCGGGCGCTGGGCCTGAGCAACCGGCTGATCATGTTCCGTCACATACTGCCCAACGCCATGGTGGCCACGCTGACCTTTTTACCCTTCATCCTCAGTGGCGCGATCACCGGACTCACGTCGCTGGATTTTCTCGGTTTTGGTTTGCCCTCGGGCTCGCCGTCTCTTGGGGAACTGATTGCTCAGGGCAAGGCCAATTTGCACGCCCCCTGGCTGGGCGTATCCGCCTTTGTCAGCCTTGCGCTCATGCTCACCCTGCTGGTGTTTATTGGCGAAGCGGTGCGCGATGCGTTTGACCCGAGGAAGAACTGACATGTCTGCCCTGCTGGAAATTACCGATTTGTCGATTGCCTTCGACGGCCACACCAAGGTGGTCGACCAACTTTCCCTGTCGCTGAATCCTGCAGAGACGCTGGCACTGGTGGGCGAAAGTGGCTCCGGCAAATCGGTGTCCGCACTGTCCATACTGCGCCTGCTGGATGAGCGCCACGTACGCTACCCCTCCGGTGCCATCCGGTTCGAAGGGGAAGATCTGCTAAGAGTGCCGGAAAAACGATTACGGCAGCTGCGCGGCCGGCGCATCAGCATGATCTTTCAGGAGCCGATGACCTCCCTGAACCCTCTGCATACGGTGGAAAAGCAAATCGGCGAAACCCTGGCACTGCACAAGGGGTTGCGCGGGCCGCAAGCACGCCAACGCTGTATCGAACTGCTGGATCTGGTGGGCATTGCCGAGCCAGAAACCCGGCTGTCCAGCTACCCCCATCAACTGTCCGGCGGACAGAAGCAGCGGGTGATGATTGCCATGGCGCTGGCCAATGAGCCGGATATTCTGATTGCCGACGAGCCAACCACCGCCCTCGACGTGACGGTACAGAAACAAGTGCTCGAGCTGCTGGCCGAGCTGCAGCGCAAATTCAAGATGGCAGTGCTGCTGATTACCCACGACCTGTCGATTGTCCGGCGTTATGCGGACCGGGTGGCCGTGCTCGAGCGGGGCGTACTGGTTGAGCAGGGCGAGACCGGGGTGCTGTTCACGCAGCCCCAACACCCTTACACCCGGCGCTTGCTGGGCGCCGAGCCGCCGGCGGCTCCCCCGGAGTCCCCGGCGGCGAGCGAACAACCACTGTTGCAGGTAGAGGGTCTGAACGTTCACTTTGTGACCGGGAAAACCCTGCTGGGGCGCACCAAATCGACTTTTCATGCGGTGCAGGACGTCAGCTTCAGCCTGCCCCGTGGACAGACCCTCGGAATTGTAGGCGAAAGCGGGAGTGGCAAGACCACCATTGGCCACGCCTTGCTGAAACTGACCCCCAGCCAGGGCGCGGTGCAGATCGCCGGCGAACGGCTTGACCAGCTCGACCAGAGGGCATTCCGCCCCTACCGGCAACGCATCCAGATTGTGTTCCAGGACCCGTTTGGCAGTCTGAGCCCACGCATGTCGATCTCGCAAATCATCGGTGAGGGGCTGGAGATTCACCATCCGGGGCCACCCCAGGATCATGAGGCCAAGGTCGTGCAGGCACTGCAGGATGTCGGTCTGGATCCGGAGGCACGACACCGCTATCCCCACGAGTTTTCCGGCGGTCAGCGGCAGCGTATCGCCATCGCCCGTGCCTTGGTGCTGCAGCCCGAAATTATTGTGCTGGACGAACCGACCTCGGCGCTGGACCGCACCGTGCAGATTCAGGTCATTGAGCTGCTGCGGGATTTGCAGCAGCGTTACGGACTGAGCTATCTGTTCATCAGCCACGATCTGGCGGTGGTGCGGGCGTTAAGCCACAAGCTGCTGGTCCTTCGGCGGGGGCAGGTGGTCGAATGCGGCGACGCCGGCAGGGTGTTCTCTGCGCCCCAGTCCCCCTACACCCGGGAACTGCTGAGCGCCGCGCTGTTCTACCAAAACACCTCACATAAAAAACCGAACCAACTACCGTAGTCTCACCCACTACGACCAATTGAGTGTTACCCCTGTCACCGTCAATCGGGGATAATGCTCGAAACCAGCTTCTCAGGGAGAATAAACATGGGAATTCTTAGCGGTAAAAAAGTCCTGATTGTCGGACTTGCCAGCAAATTGTCGATCGCCGCCGGTATTGCCGAGGCGTTCCATCAACAGGGTGCCGAACTGGCATTCACCTACCAGAATGAAAAACTCAAATCCCGCATCGAGGGCTTTGCGGAAAGCTGGGGCAGTTCGCTGACATTCCCCTGTGACGTCACCAGTGATGAAGAAATCGAAGCGGTATTCACCGAACTCAACAAGCACTGGGACAAAGTGGACGTAATTGTTCACTCAGTCGGTTTTGCACCGGCCCACGAACTTGACGGCAACTACGTAGACGTCACCACCCGTGACGGTTTCCGCATCGCCCACGATATCAGTTCCTACAGTTTTGTAGCCCTCGCCAAGGCAGCCCGCGGTATGCTGAGCGAGAACGCCTCGCTGCTGACCCTGACCTACCTGGGCGCCGAACGCGTATTGCCCAACTACAACGTGATGGGGCTTGCCAAGGCCTCACTGGAAGCCAACGTCCGCTACATGGCGGCCAGCCTGGGCCCTGACGGCATTCGTGTGAACGGCATCTCCGCCGGCCCGATCCGCACACTGGCGGCTTCAGGCATCAAGAGTTTCCGCAAGATGCTGGCCGAAAATGCCAAGCAGACGCCGATGCGTCGCAACGTGACCATTGACGAAGTGGGTAACGCCGCCGCGTTCCTGTGTTCCGACATGGCCAGCGGGGTTACCGGAGAAATCATGCACGTTGATGGTGGCTTCAACGTGACCGCCATGGGCGAAATTCCGGAATAACCGTCCGCCCTGCACCACGGGCAACCGGAGCCCCCGGTTGCCCGTTTCTTCACTCCGTCTGCCCTCCGTCCGGGGCCGATATGAAACCGCCTGTCTCCTGAAAAGTCCCGCAGTACCAAACACTTGTCTTATGACCCTGCGCCGCATCAACAGCCCGTGGCTGCGCTGTGCACCGGTGAGATCGCGTTGCATTGAAGCTTAAAATACCGCAGTATATTCGGCTATCTACAGTCAACAATGCACAACCGCTCGTACTCACTGCGGGCAGCGCGGCGCTGTGCCCCTGCCCTGCCGAATGGTTTATTTCGAGGAAACAACAAGCATGTCCGGCATCAAGATCGATAACGTCAATGTGGCCAGTCAGGAACCCTTGATCACCCCCAAGGCGCTGAAAGCGGAACTGCCGCTTTCCCCTGCAGCCGCCAAAACCGTCGCTGAAGGACGTCAGGCGATCTATGACATTCTGGACCGTAAAGATCACCGTCTGTTTATTGTGGTTGGTCCCTGTTCCATCCACGACGTCAAAGCGGCCCGGGAATACGCTGAAAAACTTAAAGCGCTGGCCGACGAAGTCAGTGACACCCTGTTGCTGGTCATGCGGGTCTATTTTGAAAAGCCGCGCACCACGGTGGGCTGGAAGGGTCTGATCAATGACCCGCACCTGAATGATACCTTTGACATTGAACAGGGCTTGCATATTGGCCGCCGGCTACTGCTGGATATTGCCGAGCTGGGCCTGCCGGCGGCGACCGAGGCCTTGGACCCGATTTCGCCCCAGTATCTTCAGGACACGATTTCCTGGTCCGCGATTGGTGCCCGCACCACCGAATCCCAAACCCACCGCGAGATGAGCAGCGGCCTGTCGGTACCCATCGGTTTCAAGAACGGCACCGACGGCAGTCTGGATGTGGTCGTCAACGCAATGCAATCGGTATCCTACCCGCACAACTTTCTGGGCATCGACCAGGAAGGCAGGGGTACCATCATTCGCACCAAAGGCAACGCCTACGGTCACGCCGTGCTGCGCGGCGGCGGTGGCAAGCCCAACTACGACTCGGTCAGTGTGACACTGTGTGAACAGGCTCTCGAAAAGGCCGGCCTGCGGCCCTCTATCATGGTGGACTGCAGCCACGCCAACTCCAGCAAAGATCCCGGGTTGCAACCACTGGTGATGCAGGACATCACCAGCCAAATTGTCGAAGGCAACACCTCTATCCAGGGGTTGATGGTGGAAAGCCACCTGAATTGGGGCAATCAGCCGATTTCGGCCAATCTGGACGAGTTGCAATACGGCGTGTCAGTTACCGACGCCTGCATCGACTGGCAAACCACGGAAACAGCGATTCGCGAAATGCACGCCAAGCTGAAAGACGTGCTGCCCAATCGCAACCAGTAAGCGTCAGCCGACCCAGTCCAACTTTGATCGGAGTTCCACGACCTGGCCAATGATGATCAAAGTTGGCGCGCCGACGCCGCTTTCTGCAACCCGTGCCGCGATATGCTCCAGATCACTCACCACCACCTGCTGCTCGGGGGTGGTGCCTTTGGATATCAGCGCCACGGGCATGGCCGGCGACATGCCGTGGTCCATCAGTGAACGTGCGATAACCGGCAAACCCACCAGCCCCATATAAAACACCAGGGTCTGATTGTTCTGGACAAAATCCGCCCAGGGCAGATCACAGGTGTTGTTTTTGAGGTGGCCGGTGACAAAGCGCACGGACTGCGCGTAATCCCGGTGCGTTAGGGGTATGCCGGCGTATGCGGCGCACCCGGACGCCGCGGTAATGCCCGGGATCACCTGAAAGCGCACGCCCGCCCGCGCCAGGGTCTCAAGTTCCTCCCCACCCCGTCCGAATATAAACGGATCCCCGCCTTTGAGGCGAACCACGCGCTTGCCGGCCTGGGCCAGCTCAACCAGTCGTTGATTGATTTGCGCCTGCGGCAGGACATGCTGCGAACGACGCTTGCCAACGTGAATCGTTTCGGCCTGTTCCGGTATCAGCGCGAGAATTTCCGGGGACACCAGGCGATCAAAGAGCACCACCTCCGCCGTATTGAGGATGCGCCAGGCTTTCAGGGTCAGGAGTTCCGGGTCACCCGGCCCCGCGCCAATGAGAAACACCTCACCGGCCGAACTGTTAGGGTTATCAGTCACCGCGTTGCGCCGATACCGGGTCGGTAAGCGGGCATTGCGGGCACCTTTGGCCGACGGCGGGGGCTGGCGCTCACTCATCGAATCGTCTCGACACCGCCCATGTAAGGCTTGAGCACTTCGGGAACGGCGATGCTGCCGTCTGCCTGCTGATAATTTTCCAGCACCGCGATCAGGGTGCGCCCGACCGCCAGACCTGAACCGTTCAACGTATGCACCGGTTCGGGCTTGCCGGTGGCGGGGTTGCGCCACCGGGCGTGCATACGCCTGGCCTGGAAATCCCGGGTGTTGGAGCAGGAGGAAATCTCGCGGAATGTGTCCTGCCCCGGTAGCCACACCTCCAGATCGTAAGTGCGCGCGGCGGCAAAGCCGATGTCCCCGCCACATAAATCCACCACCCGGTAAGGCAGTCCCAGCTCCTGCAGTACTTTTTCAGCGTGGCCGGTGAGTATGTCCAGGGCCTCGTCTGAATCTTCCGGGCGCACCACGTGCACCAGTTCCACCTTGTCAAACTGATGCTGACGGATCATCCCGCGGGTATCACGACCATAGGAGCCGGCTTCGCTGCGGAAGCAAGGGGTATGGGCAACCATGCGCACTGGCAGCTCACCTGCGTCCAGGATGCTGTTGGCAAACAGGTTGGTCACCGGCACTTCCGCGGTGGGGATCAGATACAAGGGTTGGTCGCCATCGATTTTAAACAAATCGGCCTCGAACTTTGGCAGCTGCCCCGTTCCGTACAGGGTGTCGGCGTTTACCAGGTAAGGCACGTAGGTTTCGGTGTAGCCGTGCTCGCGGGTATGCAGGTCCAGCATATACTGGGTCAGCGCCCGGTGGAGCCGAGCCACCGGCCCGCGCATGACGGCAAACCGGGCATGGGCCAGCCGGCTGGCGGTCTCAAAATCCAGGCCGCCCAGCTGTTCACCGAGAGCGACATGGTCCTTGGGTTCAAATTCAAACACCCGGGGGGTTCCCCAGCGCCGCACTTCCACGTTATCGTTCTCATCCGCACCGGCCGGAACGTCCGCATCCGGTACGTTGGGCAGACCGGCCAGAAACGCCGTCAGGGCTTCCTGAACAGCACGCAATTCTTTTTCAGCCTCCGAGCGCTGGCTCTTGAGCTGTTCCACCTCTTCGAGTAACGGCTGCACATCTTCCCCCGCAGCCCTCACCTTGCCGATCTGCTTGGAGCGTTTGTTCTGCTCGCTCTGCAAGGTTTCGGTACGCACCTGGATCGAGCGGCGGCGTTCTTCCAGCCGTTCAAACTCAGCCTGATCAAAAGGGAAATGTTTAACCGCCAGTTGGCGGGCGATTTCTTCTGTCTGGTTACGTACACGTTTGGGGTCGAGCATGATGATCCTGATAGATGCTGTATTTTGATAATGTCGCTAGCCGCATTATACCCATGCAAATTGGCCAGGCTATGGTTGGGCGATGGATTATGCCCAGTCCGGCTTGGCGCCATCCCGGTCGGCATAACGGCGACGGCTGCTGGCGCGGTTTTTTTCATCCAGCCAGCTCCGTTTTTCCGCCAGCCGTATTTCCAGCCCGCGCGGCACCGGATGGTAATAGCGCCGCCCATGGATTGCTTCCGGCAGATAGGCTTCGCCCGCAGCGAAGGCGTCTGGCTCGTCATGGGCGTAGCGGTAATCGTCGCCGTGGCCGAGGCTCTCCATCAGTGCAGTAGGCGCGTTGCGCAGATGCACCGGAACCTCGTAATCGGGGTCACGGCGGATGTCCGCCATACACTGGTTATAGGCGTTGTAAACGCCCACGCTCTTGGGGGCCAGGGCCAGATAGGTGGCTGCCTGGGCCATGGCCAGTTCGCCTTCCGGCGATCCCAGGCGCTCCTGCACCTCCCAGGCATCAAGTGCCAGTCGTAACGCCCGGGGGTCGGCATTACCAATATCCTCACTGGCGATGCGTACCAGCCGCCGCGCCACGTAGAGAGGGTCGCAACCACCGTCGAGCATGCGGCACATCCAGTATAATGCGCCATCGGGGTCTGACCCGCGCACGGATTTATGCAACGCCGATATCTGGTCGAAAAACACATCCCCGCCTTTGTCAAAACGACGCAGACTGGTTTGCATCACCTGTTCCAGATTTTGCGCGCTGATCCGTGGCGTTCCGTCGGCATCCGGCTCCGCCAGATCGCTGCCCACCTCCAGCAGATTCAAGGCCCGGCGCGCATCACCACCGGCGGCCGCCGCGATCAGCCGCAACACCTCGGCGGACACGGCCACCCGGCCTGCCAGTCCGTCCGGAGCCACCAGCGCGCGTTCGAGCAGGGTGATAATTTCGGCGTCGGTAAGATTCTTGAGCACATACACCCGGCTGCGGGACAACAGGGCGCTGTTGAGTTCAAACGAGGGGTTTTCCGTGGTGGCACCGACAAAGATAAAAGTGCCGTCTTCGATGTGCGGCAAAAACGCATCTTGCTGGCTTTTGTTGAACCGGTGCACCTCGTCAACAAACAGCAACGTATCCCGCCCCTCGGCCTGTTTGCGCAACTTTGCGCGGTCAACCGCCGCACGGATGTCTTTCACCCCACTGAGTACCGCCGACAAGGTTTCGAAACTCAGCTCGCCCAGATTGGCCAGCAACCGGGCGAACGTGGTTTTACCCACGCCGGGCGGCCCCCAGAGTATCATGGAGTGCAACTGTCCCTGCTCGACCGCTTTACGCAGGGGTTTCCCCGGGCCGAACAAATGCACCTGCCCTACGTAGTCTTCCAGAGACTGCGGCCGCATCCTGGCCGCCAAAGGCTCAAATCCTTTTTCATCGGCGAACAGATTGTCCTGCATCAACCTTCGTCCCGAATAATATCGACCCCTTCCGGGTAATCCAGGGTGAAATCGCTGTCTGACAAGCCCTGATTCAAGCGGACATTACTGAAACTTAGAATACTCAGTTGAGCCAGCGAGTCGGTCAGGCGCATCTCCTGCAGCACTCCATCCGCAAACGACAGTTTCAACGTCACAAACAAGGAGTCGGGATTGCGCGGCGCCAGGGTGAACTCACGCAGTTTATCCCCGAACTGACGCTCACTGACCCGATAGGTTTCCGCCAGATTACGCACTTCCCCACTGAGCAATAACGCCGGGGTGCTGCTGGCTCGCTGATCCAGTTTATGGATGGTCACCTGCTCAAGATCCGGGTCGTACACGGACACCCGCTCGCCATCACTGGCAATAAACTGTGCCATGGGCTGGTTTACCTCCCAGTAAAACAACCCGGGCCGCTTGGCTTTCAGCCGCCCATTGGTCTCCTGCACCCGGCTGCCGGTTTCGTTGACCACGATCTGGATAAAATCAGCCTGGTAGGTACGATAACTTTGCAGGGTGGCCGCCAATTCAGCGGCGGCCTCTGCCGAGAAGCTCTCATCCGCAGTGGCCAGACAGGCGAACAGGCTTGCCGCCGTCACTAACAACCACGCGAATTTTCGGTTCATGTTCCTCATAGCGTACCCCTAGTCTTTTGGAGGTGGAGGCGCCAAGACTTCACGGGCACCGTTGTGACCCGCTGCGCTGACCACACCGGAAGCCTCCATGGCTTCAACCAGATTCGCGGCCCGGTTGTAGCCGATTTTGAATTTCCGCTGCACCGAGGAAATGGAAACCCTGCGGCCCTCGGTTACAAACGCTACCGCCTCGTCATACAAAGCGTCCATTTCATTGTCGCCGCCCTCGCTCAGGGTTGGCACACCCGGCAGGTGTTCACCCTCGGCCCCGTTGAGCACGTCGTCGATGTAAACCGGCTCGCCCCGGGCTTTCCAGGCCGCGACAATCCGATGCACTTCGTCATCGCCGGCAAAGGCCCCGTGCACCCGCACCGGCAACCCGGACCCCGGAGGCAGATACAGCATGTCACCATGGCCGAGCAATTGCTCGGCCCCACCCTGATCCAACACCGTGCGGGAATCTATTTTCGACGACACCTGGAAGGAGATACGGGTAGGTATATTGGCCTTGATCAAACCGGTGATTACGTCAACCGAGGGTCGCTGGGTGGCCAGGATGAGGTGAATTCCCGCTGCCCGGGCTTTTTGTGCAATACGGGCAATCAGCTCTTCCACCTTTTTACCCACGATCATGATCATGTCAGCAAATTCGTCAATGACCACGACAATAAAGGGTAAGGTTTCCAGCTCTGGCCGTTGTTGCTCGTCGTTATCCAGGTATTCGTCCGGCTTCCATAACGGATCCAGAATCGGTTCCCCGGCGGCCCGGGCCTCTTTGACCTTGCGGTTGTAACCCGCAAGGTTGCGCACCCCCAGGCTGGCCATCAAACGATAGCGCCGTTCCATTTCCGCCACGCACCACCGCAAGGCGTTGGCGGCTTCCTTCATGTCGGTCACCACCGGGGCCAGCAGATGGGGAATGCCTTCGTAAACACTGAGCTCGAGCATTTTAGGATCGACCATGATGAAGCGGACGTCCTCAGGCCCGGCTTTGAGCAGCATGCTCAGCAGCATGGCGTTGACCCCGACCGACTTACCGGAACCGGTGGTACCGGCCACCAGCAAATGGGGCATTTTAGCCAGATTGGCGACCATGGGATTGCCGCCGATATCGTTCCCCAGCGCCATGGTTAATGGCGAGGCGGACTCTTGAAACACTGCGGCTCCCAGCACCTCACTGAGGCGCACCATTTGCCGGATTTCATTGGGAATTTCGATGCCCACCACCGATTTCCCCGGAATCACCTCAACCACGCGCACACTGAGCACGGCCAGCGAACGGGCCAGGTCTTTCGCCAGGTTGGTGATCCGGCTGACCTTGACCCCGGCCGCGGGTTTTATTTCAAAGCGGGTGATGACCGGCCCGGGGTTGACCTCCACCACCTCCACCGACACCCCGAAATCGGCCAGTTTCTCTTCCAGCAGCCGCGACATGTGCTCGAGGGATTCTTCGGTATAGCCTTTTTCCGGGTGTGGCTCTGCAGGGTCCAGCAACGAAATCGGTGGAATGGGGCTCTCAATGTCTTCCAGCAAGGACGGCTGCCGCGACCCGCTGCTCATTTTGGGCCGGTCGTCTTCCCGTTTGAACGGTGAGATTTTCAGAGTCTTGGCGGTCTTGCCCGCCGCAGACGAAGCCGCCCGCCTGGTGGCCGCTGCTTTTGAACGCCCCCCTCCGATGCCGGACACCGCCGGTTCCTGATGTTCGATCAACTCCGGCTCATCCGCTGTTATGGCGGCCAGACTGTCCAGCCCCGGCTCCCGTCTCGAGGCCAGCGCGGATTTCCGACCCGACGGATGGCGCGCGGACTTGCGGCCGAAGCCGGGGATTCGCCGCCACCAGGCCAGCTTGTCACCGTTGCTCCCCCGGGTAACCCGCTCCCGCACTATGGGGGGCTCTGGTTCCGCGGGGGATGGCGTTTGCGTCGCTGCAGCTGTCGCCAATAGCGGGTTCTGCTCTTTGCGTGCAAACAGCAGCGCTTTCAGCGACTCGCCCATGCGCAGGGTGTACCCGCCCACCTGATCCATGATCCAGAACCAGGACAGCCCCGTGGTTACGGTCAGGGCAAACAAAAAGATGGCCACCAGCAGCAGCGTGGTAGCCGGCAAATTGAAAAAACGCACCATGGCGTCCGAGACCGCGGCGCCCATGGTCCCGCCCGACGACGCTTGCAAACCAAACAGAGAGTACAGCGACAGCAGACTGGTGGCAGACAACAGGATCAGCAGGAATCCGCCAAAGCGCATTAAAAACAGCGGCCAGTGCAAATCCAGCGGCTTGTTGCGCCGCCGGATGATCATGACGGCATAACCGGCCACCATCGCCGGGAATAAAAACGCCACGTGACCAAAGAAATGCCGCAGCAGACTGGCCAGCCAGGCACCGGTGCGTCCGGCGGCATTGGTCACTTCGGTCTGGTGTCCGATGCTGGCCCACCCCGGGTCAGAGGGACTGAACGTCACCAACGCCATTGCCAGATAGATGCACAGCACGATCAAGCCGATTACTGTGCCTTCCCTTGCGCCTTGCGCGGCCAGACGACGAAAGCGCTGTTGCTTGTCAGTCAGCTCCTTGGGGGTTGATGCTTTTTTGGGCTCAGCCATGAATATTAAGACAATTCCACTTTAATCTTGAGTTGCCAGCGCAGCCAGGCCGCGTCCGAGGTCATACTTGATATCGTCAATCGCCTCTATACCGACCGACACCCGGATCAGGTTGTCGCTGATCCCGGCCTGCAGTTTGTCTTCCGGAGACAGCCGGCCGTGGGTGGTGGTCGCAGGATGGGTAATGGTGGTTTTCACATCCCCAAGGTTGGCGGTTATCGAGATCATCCGGGTGGCGTCGATAAACGCCCACGCCTGCTCTCTCCCCCCCTTCACCGTAAACGACAACACCCCGCCGAACCCGGACTGCTGGCGTTTCGCCAACTCGTGCTGCGGATGATCGGGCAGACCGGAATAGTATACCTGATCAATAACTTCCTGCTGCTGCAGCCATTTCGCCAACTCTAGCGCATTATCACAGTGGGCACGCATACGAATCGGTAAGGTTTCCAGGCCCTTGAGAAACGTCCAGGCGTTGAACGGGCTCATGGTGGGTCCGGCAGACCGCATGAAACCGAAAACCTCTTCCAGCAACCGGTCAGGCCCCACTACCACGCCACCGACGCACCGGCCCTGTCCGTCCAGATACTTGGTGGCCGAATGGACCACGATATCGGCCCCCAACTCCAGCGGACGCTGCAATACCGGTGTGCAAAAACAGTTATCGACCACCAGCAACGCATCCGCCCGATGCGCCAGGTCGGCCAGTGCTTCAATGTCGGCTACATCCCCCAGCGGGTTGGTGGGGGTTTCCAAAAACAGCATGCGCGTTTGTGGGGTGATGGCGCTGCGCCACTCATCCAGTTCGGTCGGACTGGCGAAGGAGGTCGTCACCCCAAAACCGGCCATGTATTTCTGGAACAACACATTGGTGGTACCGAACACGCCCCGGGAGCAGATGACATGGTCACCACTTTGCAGATGAGCCATACAGGTGGCCAGGATCGCCGCCATGCCCGACGCCGTGGCCACCGCCCGCTCGGCTCCTTCCAACGCGGCAATCCGCCCTTCAAACGCCTGTACGGTCGGGTTGGTGAAACGCGAGTAGATGTTACCCGGCTCGTCTCCTGCAAACCGGGCGGCCGCCTGGGCCGCGCTGCCGTACACGAAACTGGACGTCGCAAAGATCGGATCGCTGTGCTCCAGTTGTGCGGTGCGCAGTTGTCCGGCGCGCACCGCCAGGGTATCGACTGACATACCGTCAAGATCCGACTCCGGAATAAAACTGTGCTCTTCACGGCAATGCGTCATGTAACAGGTTCCTTTATTAATTCAATCTTCGTCGTTGTGCAGATCAATGATGCCATTGTCTTTGCTTTGGCCCGCGGCCTGGGAGCGTTGTTCGTCGTTTCGCAATGCTTCCAGCTCGGTCAGGTACCGGGCGTCAATGTCGCCCGTGACGTACTGACCATTGAATACCGAGCACTCCCAATCGTCGATGTCCGGGTTTACGTCACTGACGCAGGTTATCAGGTCCGGCAGATCCTGATAAATCAACCAGTCAGCGCCGATCAGCTGACGGATTTCCTCGACGCTGCGGTTATGGGCAATGAGTTCGTTGGCGGAGGGCATGTCAATGCCATACACATTCGGGTAACGCACCGGAGGCGCGGCGGAGGCAAAATACACATTGGCCGCTCCGGCATCCCGGGCCATTTCCACGATCTCTTTGCAGGTAGTACCACGCACAATGGAATCGTCCACCAGCATGACATTCTTGCCGCGGAACTCCAGATCAATGGGGTTCAGTTTCTGGCGCACGGACTTTTTGCGCATGGTCTGGCCGGGCATGATGAAGGTGCGGCCGATGTAACGGTTTTTAATGAAGCCTTCGCGAAACTTGACCCCCAACCGATACGCCAGTTGCATGGCAGAGGTTCGGCTGGTGTCGGGAATCGGGATGACCACATCGATATCGTGGTCGGGGCGTTCCCGCAACAACTTGTCCGCCAGAGTTTCACCCATGCGCAGACGCGCCTTGTATACCGACACCTTGTCCATAATGGAATCCGGGCGGGCAAAATACACATGCTCGAAAATGCACGGAATCAGCCGGGAGGTTTCCGCGCACTGCTGGGTGTACAGCGTACCGTCCGTTTCAATGTACACCGCTTCGCCGGGCTGGATGTCCCGCACCAGGGTAAACCCGGCCGCGTTCAACGCCACGCTTTCAGAGGCGATCATGTACTCGCGCCCCTGTTCGCTTTCACGCACCCCGTAGCAGGCGGGACGAATGCCGTTGGGGTCCCGGAAACCGACAATGCCGTAGCCGGTGACCATGGCAATGGCGGCGTAGGCACCGCGACACCGCCGGTGGACAGCGCTGACCGCTGCGAAGATATCATCCTTGGTCGGCTTGAGTTTGCCCAGCTTTTGCAGTTCATGGGCAAACACATTCAATAACACTTCGGAATCGGAGGTGGTGTTGATGTGGCGAAGGTCGGTGCGGAACAAATCCTCACTCAGGTCGGCGGCGTTGGTCAGGTTGCCATTATGGGCCAGCGTAATGCCGTAGGGGCTGTTGACATAGAACGGCTGTGCTTCCGCCGAGCTGGAGCTGCCCGCCGTGGGGTAACGCACGTGACCTATACCCACATTGCCCACCAGCCGGCGCATATGACGGGTGCGGAACACATCCCGTACCAGGCCATTGTCTTTGCGTAGAAAAAACTTGTCGTCCTGAAACGTTACGATACCGGCCGCATCCTGGCCCCGGTGCTGCAAGACGGTCAGCGCGTCATAGAGCGTCTGGTTTACGTTAGAGGTACTGACAATACCGACAATTCCACACATGGGCTGGGTGTTCTCCGAAGCGTTAGGTCTGAATGTTAGTGGGGTGTGGCCGCTCGTTCCACACCATTAACAGGGTGATTCTCAGCGGGCTCGAGAAACCGGACAAAATCGTCACCCAGGGTACGTCTGGACCAGCTTTCCACCACGGCAAGCCGGTCAATCATAATGGAGGTTCGCCACCAGGTGTCCTGTGCCAGGGGGGTATAGCGAATGAATGCGATCGCCACGATCACCACCACCAACCCGCGCAGCAGGCCAAATCCCATGCCCAGCACACGATCCGTGGCTGTCAGGCCGGTCGCGCGCACCAGGTGTCCTACCATATTATTAATAATAGCGCCCACCATCAGCGCGCCGAAAAATAAAATCGCAAATGCGGAGATCAGCCGGACCAGCGGCGTTTCCACGGTGCTTTCAAGCAAAGTCTGCATTTGGGGGTGAAAAGTCCGGGCGATGATAAACGCACCAACCCAGGTAACAAGAGAGAGCGCCTCTTTGACAAAACCGCGCTTAAGACTGATCAGTGTCGATACGGCAATCAGGGCAATTATGACCCAGTCTATCCAGATCAACGCGTTCATGGGCAACTCAACCAGGAAGCAGAAACGCGAATTCTAACAGGAATTGGCGTCACATCGAAGGGTTAATCACTAGTCGTTCGAGGTTACAAGACTATTCAGCCCAAAGGCGGCATCAAGGGCTTTTTTGGCCCGTTCTGCTTCGCTTTTGTCGGCGAATGGTCCCGAAAACACACGCGTCAGGGAGGAGTCACCCCGGGGCACTTCCTGCAGGTGGGAGTGGTAGCCTTTCTCCCGCACCCGGTCGCGCAACCGGCGGGCGTTCTCCGCATTGCCAAAGCTGCCCAACTGGATGACCCATGCCCCCTTGAGGGACCGGGTGAAGTCAGCACTGGCGGTTTCCGCGGGCACCCTGGCCGCGGGTTCCGGCCTGGGCTCCGGCCTGGGCTCCGGCGTGCTGGCAACCGGCGGCTCTGGCTCCCGCGCTTCTGGCGGTGCGGGCTGGGTTATTGCGGGCTCCGCCAGCTCCGGCAGAGGTTCGCTCGGCGGAGCTTGCCGCGCGGGCGGCGCTGCGGTATCGGCAGGTTCTTCCAGCCGGTAAGACGGTATGTCTGCGGGTTTGGGTTGCGGCACATGGACTTCGGGAAACGGTGGCTCTTCCGGCAGGGTGATGGCGCGCGAGGTGCGCTCGGAATGAGGCTCATCAAACAGCATGGGCACAAAGATGACCACCAGGGAGATCAGTACCAGTGCACCAATTATTCGTTGCTTGAGCCCATCCACGCTTTTCAGCCCCTTCTGTCTACCAATCATTTGACCCGCAGGACGATACGAACGGGATAAATACTAACTGCCTGTCACCGAGAACTCAAAACAAGTCGCCGCCCATGTCCGATTATTAAGTTTCCACAGGGTGCCTGACCCAGCGCCGGGCGTCCTCCACGGTAAAAAAGGAACCGAACGCGATGATCAGATCGTCGGGGGCTGCTTTGGCGATGGCCTCGCCCAGAGCCTCGCTGACGCAGCTGTGACACTGCACAGACGAACCGGCGTCCGCCAGTTCGGGTTTCACCCGCTCCGCAAGCTCGGCAACGCCGAGGCCACGACTGACCGCCAGACCGGCCAGATGCCAGTGATCGACCACACCGGACAGCGCACGCACCACGCCGGCGGTATCCTTGTCTTCCAGGCACGCGTACACAGCCCGGATCTGTCCCCGACCCCGGACCTGGGTCAGCTTGCCTGCCAACCAACCGGCCGCGTGCGGGTTGTGGCCCACATCCACATACAGTGCCGGATCGGCACGGAGCTTCTCGAAGCGTCCGGGCAAACGCACCCGACCGATAGCGGCGACCACCGCATCATCGCTCAGCTCCGGCTCCAGCAGGACCGCTGCAATCACGGCCGCCGCCATACTCTTTTCCGGCAGATGACACTGCGGCAGCGTGACAGCCCGCCCGAGGGAGGGACAAGCGATGGCAAGCCCTCCCCTCCCGGTGGGGGTCAACTCATAACCCTTTCCCGGGCGGAGCAGCGGGATACTCTGGGCAGACGCCTGCTGCAGCACCGAGGCGGGCGGTTCCAGATCGGCATAAACGGCAGGTTTGCCCCTGCGCAGAATGCCCGCCTTTTCAAAGCCGATCACCTCCCGGTCATCACCCAGATAGGAAACGTGATCAATATCAATGGAGGTAATGATGGCAAGATCCGCGTCCACGATATTGACCGCGTCCAGGCGCCCGCCCAGCCCCACCTCCAGTATCCAGTCGTCCACCCCGGCCTCAGCCATCAGCACCAGCGCGGCCAGTGTGCCGAACTCGAAATAGGTCAGCGTGGTCTCACCGCGAGCCTGTTCGATTGCATTGAAGGCGGCCACCAGAGAGCGGTCTGAAACCTCAGCGCCATCGATCCGCACTCGCTCGTTGTAGCGCTCGAGATGGGGAGAGGTGTAAGTGCCCACGGAGCGCCCGGCCTGGCTGAGCAGTTGCTCAAGCGCGCCCACCGTGCTGCCTTTGCCATTGGTGCCCGCCACGGTAATGACCCGGGCCTCGGGACGGCGGCGGAACAGACGCCGGTAAACCGTCAATACCCGCTCCAGCCCCATGTCAATTTCGGCGGGATGTATGGATTCGAGGTAGCCAAGCCACTGAGCCAGGGTGGCGTCAGCGCCCGGTGCAAGCGGGCGCGCCGCGGATGCATTATTCTTCGGCAACGTCGGCATCCGGTTTTTCAGTGATCTCAAATTCGATGGGTGCTTCCGTCCCCGGGCGTTCCTGTCCGGTGAATTTGGCCAGCACGTGCGCCACCCGCTCACGCATCTGATGGCGATGCAGAATCATGTCGATGGCGCCGTGCTCCAGCAGAAACTCACTGCGCTGGAAACCTTCCGGCAGCTTCTCCCGCACGGTCTGCTCGATGACCCTGGGGCCGGCAAAACCGATAAGGGCATTCGGCTCTGCAATGTTGAGATCCCCCAGCATGGCGAGGCTCGCGGACACGCCACCGAACACCGGATCGGTGAGCACCGAAATATAAGGAATGCCCTCCTGTTTCATGCGCTCCAGAACCGCAGCGGTCTTGGACATCTGCATCAGCGACAGGATGGCTTCCTGCATACGTGCGCCGCCACTGGCGGAGAAACACACCAGCGGAATACGCTCTTCCAGACAGACATTGGCCGCCTGCACAAACTTCTCTCCTACGACCTGCCCCATGGAGCCGCCCAGAAAGTTGAATTCGAACGCGCACGCCACCAACGGGATACCCAGGGTGGTGCCACGCATGACCAGCAGGGCATCTTTTTCACCGGTGGCTTTCTGGTTCTGGGTCAGCCGGTCCTTGTAGCGTTTGCTGTCGCGGAATTTCAGACGATCCCAGGGCTCCAGATCAACCGCGAGTTCCTGACGCCCCTCTTCATCCAGAAAAATATCCAGACGCCGGCGCGCGGTGACGCGCATGTGATGGTTGCACTTCGGGCACACATCCAGGTTTTTGTCCAGCTCAGGTTTGTATAGAAACGCGCTGCACTTGGGGCATTTCTTCCACACCCCTTCGGGCACGCTGTTGCTGCGCTGCTTGGAGTCCGAGCGGATCATGCTCGGCATGATCTTGTCCAGCCAGTTACTCATGATGTCTTCCTGTTCGTTGCTGCATGTCTACCGGGTGCCTCTGCAAGGCCTGTCTCATTCTGCAGGTAGGGCATCCAGTGCTTCACGCATTGGAGAAAGCAAGCCTTGTAACGCCGCTTTCAGTTGATCCGGTTGGGTCTGATTTCTGGCTATTGTATCGACCAGAACACTGCCGACAATTACACCATCGGATACCTGCCCCACAGCGGCGGCGGTCTTGGCGTCGCGGATGCCAAAGCCAACCCCCACCGGCAGGGCCGTCAGTTCCTGGATATGCCGGACCTTGTCCGCCACTTCATCCACATTAATCGATGCAGACCCGGTCACACCCTTGATGGAAACGTAGTACACATAGCCCGAGGAGTGGGTGCTTATAGCACGGATCCGCTCATCCGAAGTGGTTGGCGCCAGCAAGAATATGGAATCCAGTTGCCGGGCGGCCAGCAAGGGCGACACATCCCCGGCTTCCTCCGGTGGCAGGTCAACGATCAGCACACCGTCCAGGCCGGCGTCGGCTGCCGCATCCGCGAACGCCTCAAAGCCCATCGTCTCTATGGGGTTAAGATAGCTCATAAAAACCACCGGAGTGGTGGAATTGCTCTCCCGGAAGGTCTTGACCATTTCGATCACCCGCTTGAGTGTCGTGCCGTGCTCGAGCGCGCGCTCACTGGCCAACTGGATCACCGGGCCGTCGGCCATTGGATCGGAAAAAGGAATACCCAGTTCGATGATGTCACAGCCGGCGTCGACCAACGTGTGCATGATGTCAACGGTTTGGTCAGGGTGCGGGTCGCCCGCGGTGATAAACGGAATAAGCGCTTTTTTGCCCTGTTGTTTCAGAGCGGTTAATACACCTTCAATACGACTCATGGCTGCCTCTTAAATCTCGATTCCATCAAGCTGTGCAATGGTGTGAATGTCTTTATCGCCACGTCCGGAAACGTTAACAACCACCATTTGCTCTGCATCCATACCCGCGGCCAGTTTTACCCCGTAGGCAACCGCATGGGCGGACTCCAGCGCCGGCATGATGCCTTCCACGCTGGTCAGAGTGCGGAAACCAGCGAGCGCTTCGTCATCGGTGACCGACACATAGTGAACCCGACCGAGGTCCTTCAACCAGCTGTGCTCCGGCCCGACCCCCGGATAATCCAGCCCGGCACTGACCGAATGGGTGGCCGATATCTGGCCACTTTCATCCGACATCAAATAGGTCCGGTTGCCATGGAGCACCCCCGGACGACCGGCAGCCAAAGGCGCCGCGTGTTCACCGGTGTCGATCCCGTGGCCCCCGGCTTCTACGCCGTACATCGCCACCGACTCGTCGGTGAGAAACGGGTGAAACAGGCCGATCGCGTTGGAGCCACCGCCCACACAGGCTACCAGCGCGTCCGGCAGCTTGCCCGCCTGCTCCAGACTCTGCGCCCGTGCTTCCCGCCCGATCACCGCCTGGAAATCACGCACCAGCATCGGATAAGGGTGGGGCCCGGCGACGGTGCCAATGATGTAGAAGGTGTCGTCGACGTTGGTAACCCAGTCACGCATGGCTTCGTTCATCGCATCCTTCAGTGTCCGGCTGCCACTTTCGACCGAGTGCACCGTCGCACCCAGAAGTTTCATGCGATAGACGTTCAGGGTTTGCCGCTTGATGTCGTCCGCGCCCATGTAGATATGGCACTCAAGCCCCAACCGGGCACATACGGTGGCGGTGGCCACACCATGCTGGCCGGCACCGGTTTCCGCAATGATGCGTTTCTTGCCGAGGAAACTGGCCAGCAATGCCTGCCCGATGGTGTTGTTCACTTTATGGGCGCCGGTGTGGTTCAGATCTTCACGCTTCAGCCAGATTTGCGCACCGCCGGTTTCACGGCTGAGGCGCTCAGCAAAATAGAGGGGGCTGGGACGTCCTACGTAATGGGCCAGATCGTAGTCGAACTGAGCCTGAAAGTCGGGATCGGCCTTGAGCTTGAGGTACTGCTGCTCCAGCTCCAGCATGGTTCCCATGAGGGTTTCTGATACAAAGCGGCCGCCGTAAGCGCCAAAATGCCCACGACTATCCGGCATCGCCTTCAACATATCTTCAGTCAGTTTGGTCGACACGATGAACCTCGTTAATAAATTCAGTGATTTTAAGCCTGTCCTTTAACCCTTTCGCGACCTCAACGCCGCCACTGACGTCCACTGCCCAAGGTTTCACCCGGGCGACCGCCCGGGCTACGTTAGCAGGTTGGAGCCCCCCGGCCAATATCAGCGGAAGCGGCCGCTGACGGGGTATCAATGTCCAGTCAAACTCCTTGCCGGTGCCGCCATACAGGTGCGGGTCATAGGCGTCAACGAGCAACCCTGCGGCGTCAGCATATCGCGCCATTGCGTCCTCTATGTCATGGCGCGACTGCACCCTGACGGCCTTGATCCAGCGGATGGCAAACCGATCACAAAACTCGGGACTTTCGTCACCATGGAACTGCAGCAAGTCGAGGCGAACGCGGGTAACGACCTCGCGCACACGGGCGTCGTCCGGATTAACAAACAAACCCACAACGCTTACAAACGCCGGCACCCGCGCCACAATTTCCTGGGCGGTTGCGATGTCGACGGCCCTGGGGCTTTGCTCGTAAAACACCAGTCCGAGGGCGTCGGCCCCGGCGTGTGCGGCCGCCAGCGCGTCCTCTACCCGGGTAATGCCACATATCTTTATACGGGTTTTCATGTCTGGCGATCACTCCGCTTATACACTTGCGACATTGGCCGGGGCAGATTCGCCTCGCTGGCAAACCAGGGGCGGGCAAAGTCAGGGCCGCACATGATCTTGGGTATGCCGCAGGCGTCGGGATACCCCACATCCACCAGATACAAACCAAACGGCGGCGCGGTCACCCCCGCTATTTTGCGGTTCCGGGCTTCCAGTATCTCACGAATCCAGCGTTCCGGGCGCTCGTAACTGCCCACCGCGATTAACGCTCCGGCAATATTGCGCACCATATGATGCAAGAATGCATTGGCTTGCACATCCACCACCACATAATCGCCGTGGCGGGTGACCTCAATGCGCTCCATAAACCGTTGTGGGCTGCGGGACTGACAGCCCGCCGCGCGAAACGAAGAGAAGTCGTGTTCGCCGACCAGGGCCTGGGCTGCCCGGTTCATGGCCTCGGCGTCCAGGGTACGGTACACCCAGCTCACCTGATTACGCAAAATACCCGGGCGCACCGGGTTGTTCATAATCAGATAGCGGTACCGTCGGTAGATGGCTGAAAACCGGGCGTGAAAATCCGGAGCCGCGTTACCCGCCCAGTGCACGGCAATATTACCGGGCAAGGCCGTGTTTATGCCCATCACCCAGGACCGGAGACTGCGCACCGCGGTGGTTTCAAAATGCACAATCTGGCAGGAGGCGTGCACCCCCGCATCGGTTCGCCCTGCGCACACCAGGTCAACCGGATGGTCGGCTACTTTCGCCACCGCCTTCTGCAAGGCCTGCTCTATGGTGGGGACACCGGATTTCTGGAACTGCCAACCGTGGTAGGCGTCTCCATCGTATTCCAGCGCCAGCACCACACGTCCCTGGCCTATGGCATTGTCCGTGGTTAATTGAGGAGGATTTATAAACAAGAGGTTTTCCGAAGATCAGCGGACACAAACGAAAACGCCGGCCCTCCGGGATCAACCCCGAAGGCCGGCGTTTACAGGAAACAAGCCAGATTATAACGGATCAGGACAATTTGTTAAGAAGTTCCTGCGCTTCGGCCTGCTGCTCGTCACTGCCTTCCAGGGTGACTTCTTCCAGAATGCCCCGGGCACCGTCCGCATCCCCCATTTCCACGTAGGCCCGCGCCAGATCAAGCTTGGTGGCGGCCTCATCGGTGCCGTCCAGGAAGTCGAAATCCTCCTCGTCACTCAGATCGGCTGCGGAGATGGAAGGCGCTGCCGTGTCTCGGGCAGGGTCGGCTGCGGCGGTCTGCAGCTCGTCTTCCACCAAGGTAATTTCTTCCAGCAATTCATCCAGATCCAGTTCCTGCTCCAACGACGGAACGTCCGCATCGGCCACCTCTTCGAGAAATGCGAGATCCTCATCGGTGACATTCGGCTCAAGGTCGTCCAGTTCAGCCAGGTCCAGGTCAATCGGTGACTCCGTGTCGCTCGGGCTGCCGCTGGTGGCTTTTTCCAGCTCGGCATCGAGCTCATCCAGAAACGACTCGTCCAATATATCGTCGGCCAGGGGCTCGAGAGACGGCTCGTCGGAACTCCCGAAGACCCCCAACTCATCACGCCCGGTTTCTTCAAATTGCTCCACCAGACTCTGAGGGGAGTCGGTCGCCGCACTGTCGCCGTCCTGATCGAGGGTGGCGAAATCCGCCTCGGTCAAGCTGGGAGATTCGGCCTCGGCGCTCTCAAAGGAGATATCCAGATCGCCGAAATCCAGACTCAGGTCGTCATCCTGGCTGTCTGCCGTTGGGGCCTCGTCTGCCTTTTGGGCCTCACTGATGCCCGACAGATCATACTCGATGGGCTGGTCGACCGTGTCTTCCTCCGCCGCATCAGCCTCCAGATTCAATGGTTCCGGTGCCCCCTCTTCCAGATCCACCGACGCAAAGCCTTCGCTGCGCACCGGGTCGATTTCAGCTGAGGTCTCCGCACCGGACATCAGTTGCGACTCTAGCTCATCGATGCTGGGCACCGCCTCGGTATCGGCAAGACGCTGATGCAGCACTTGCGCCTCGGCCACAGCCTCTGCATTGCCCAGAGCTTCCAACTCACCAAACTGCTTGTCAAACGCACTGCGATCCTGAGTCTCCGCGTACACGCCCAGCAGTTTAACCCGCAAATCGGTGCGGCTTGGTTCTTTGGAAATAGCGGCTTCCAACACCTGCATGGCCTGGTCCTGACGCCCATTGGCGATGAGGGCATCGGCTTCCACGATCGGATCGCTGGCCTCCGCCGCCCCTGCAACGCTTTCTGCCTCTTCGTCATCAAGGGTCAAGTCGAAGCCTGCAACGGCCATGTGGTCCGGATCCGCGGCTGATTCGGCTTCCAACTGCTCGAAAAACTCCTGTTCACGGCGCTTATTACGCCGCGCCAGCAACAACAGCAGCAACAACAGAAGCACCAGGCTGCCGCCAAGCACCAACTGGTACAACGGGTTGGTGGTAATACCGTGGATGATGCTCTCGACCAGACCTTTGTCGGGTTCGATTTCTGCCTGAGGCGCGGAGGCGGTCGCGGCTGGCTGCTCAGCGCTGTCAGGGGTCGCTGCCGCCACCCCCTCCTGGCCACCAACCGCAGTTTGCCCGGACGGGTCTTCGGTTACCGGCTGGCCGGGTCCCGGGGTAGCGACCGTGTCGGCCAGCGGCTCGGCTTCGACCCCACTCTCAGCGGTTACAACGGGGGTGCCTGTGTCGACACCCGCGCCATCCGTTGCCGGGCCCGCACCCTCGGCGTCGGTGGCGGTTACCTCCCCATCTGCAATGGCGGGCGCTGTTTCCACCGGGGCCTCAAGACCGGCACCACCGGCGTCTGCCGGCGCATCCGCGCCGCCCAGAGGTTCGCCGCTGGTTTCCGGCGCTGCTTCCTGCGCACTCAGCCCCTGCAAATCGGCCAGCTGATTGTTTTTCAGTTCCAGCAGCCGCTGTAAGGTGGCCACCTGATCCTGAAGGTCCGTCAGGCGCTCCGAGAGTTCCGCGTTCTCACGGCGGGCACTTTCCAGTTCTTCCAGGGCGACCGCGGTACCGACATCAGCACCACCGCCCAGCTGGCCATCGCCCCCGGCGGACCCGCTATCAGACGCACCGCTCTCGGACACGTCTTCCGCGACGAGCAGTTTGAGCTCGCTGCCACCGTCAACTGCACCCTGCCCGGCAGTAGTTGTGGCCGGTGTCACCTCTGCGGCTGTGCGGGCGGTGGCATCCACTTCCTGGGTTGGTGTTTGCAACGCCTGATTCTGAGCGGTTACCTGACGGTTGGCCTCGGCCCGTGACCGCTGCTGGATCTGTTCCATATCCGGAATACGCAGCACTTCGCCCCGCTTCAGGCGATTGATATTGCCCCCGATGAAGGCATCGGGGTTCAGGTCCTGCAGAGCCAGCATGACTTGTTGGGGGCTGACACTGTTGTCGGGACGCACCGCCAATGCGATACCCCACAAGGTATCACTCTGGTTCGTTGCGCCGTAGGTGCGGGGCGCCGCGCCGGAACCGACTGCAGGGCGCGGTGACCGACCGCTGGCCTGAGTACGATTCGGGCTGCTGGCGGTAGCTGCAGGCGACGACGCCTGCGGCGCCTGTATGGATTCACGCACGCCGGATTCTTCGGCGTACACCGGCGGATCAACCAGCACGGCGTACTCGCGCATTAACCGCCCGCTCGGCCAGGTCACTTCCAGCAGAAAATTAAGATAAGGCTCGCGAAGAGCCTCTCGGGAGGTTACGTTCACGACCAGATTGCCGCTTGAGGTCGTCCCGACGTCAAACTTGAGCTTGCTCAGAAAATAGTCACGACTGATGCCCACGCGGCGATAGTCTGCCTCTGACGCCAGACCGACAAACACTTCCCCAGGCTGTACTCCTTTACTTTTGCGAAGAGCAATCTCCGCATTGAGGGGCTCGTTCAGATAGGACTGAAGCTCAATTTCTCCCAGGCCCAGGGCCTGTGCGAGTCCAGAGCCAAGCCCTCCCACCAGAGCCAGGGCAACCGCAAGCTTGCGTACCTTCATGCTTTTTCCTTACCGGCCTCCGTATTCGCTACTGCTCTTGGAAACAACATCGGACGAGGCTGGATGACTATCGTCTCAAATATGTCTAACTGTTTTGTAATACGCGATACAGCTATTGGGCCAGTATTGTTGATAACATGCTCTTTATCAATCAATCAGCGTCAACCGTTGTACCGGTTTATCAACTATCCAGCGGAACTCACTGTAAGGCCGCATCAAAACGGCTTGTCACCTGCAGACAAGCGCGCTATGCACCGACCTGCCTGCACCCCTTGAAAATAACAGGGGTGGAGACTGATTTCAGCCTCCACCCCTGACTGGCTCTCGGAAACCGGACGCAGTTGGCATAAACAACGCTCCGCTCTCCGGGGATTAGCGTTGCTGGAGGATATTCAGCATGCGCCGCAGCGGCTCAGCCGCGCCCCACAACAACTGGTCACCCACGGTAAAAGCCGAAATGTACTCCGGTCCCATGGCCAGCTTCCGGATGCGGCCAATCGGGATATCCAGGGTGCCGGTTACTTTCGCCGGGGTCAGTTCCTGCATACTGGCATCGCGGTCATTGGGAATGACTTTGACCCAATCGTTCCCCTTGGCCAGAATCGACTCGATTTCAGCTATCGGCAGATCCTTGCGTAACTTGATGGTGAGCGCCTGACTGTGCGAGCGCATGGCACCGATGCGCACACAGACACCGTCAATCGGAATCGGGTTATCGGTGCGACCCAGAACCTTGTTGGTCTCACTCTGGGCTTTCCACTCTTCGCGACTTTGTCCACTGTCTGTCTGAGTGTCGATAAAGGGAATCAGGCTGCCTCCCAGCGGCACGCCGAATTGCTCGTCCGGAAACCCGTCGGAACGCATGGTCTCGGTGACCCTGCGATCAATATCCAGAATCGCGGAGGACGGATCCGCCAGCAGATCGGCGACGCTGTCGCGTAATGCCCCCATCTGTTCCAGCAGTTCACGCATGTTTTTTTGCGCCGGCGCCGGACGCCGCCTGATAGGTCATGGGCGATACCCATTCCACCAGGTCTTGCTCCAGCAACCCCCCCAGCGCCAGCATCATCAGGCTGACCGTGCAGTTACCGCCGACAAAATCTTTGACCCCCTTATCCAGCGCGGCATCGATAACCTTGCGGTTTACCGGGTCCAGCACGATCACCGAATGGTCGGCCATGCGCAGCGTCGACGCCGCGTCAATCCAATAGCCTTGCCAGCCGGCTTCCCGCAATTTGGGGTAAACTTTTGAAGTGTAGTCGCCGCCCTGACAGGTAATAACAACATCGAGCGCTTTGAGTGCATCGATATCAAACGCGTCCTGTAAGGCCGGCACACCTTCCTTGCCGACATCCGGTGCCGCCTGCCCAGCCTGGGAGGTGGTAAAAAAGACCGGCTCGATGCTGGCAAAATCATTCTCTTCACGCATGCGCTGCATGAGGACTGAACCCACCATGCCACGCCATCCTACAAGTCCAACTCGCTTCATGTGCGACCCTTGAACCTCATCTAGTGCCCGCCCGATGCCGGTATCGCTGGCAAGGACAGGATGAATAAACCCGCGGCCACTGCATGCCGTGGCCATCGGGTATGTGTGTATGTTACTGCGCCGGTCAAAGCGCGGCCAGAACCGCCTCACCCATCTCCCGGGTGGTTGCTCTGGTGCAATCGTCCGACATAATATCGGCGGTCCGCAGCCCCTGATCGAGCACGGTGTGAACAGCGGCCTCAATCGCCCGGGCGGCTTCCTCTTCCTGCAGACTGTAGCGCAGCATCATCGCGCCGGACAGTATGGTCGCCAGCGGGTTGGCAACGCCCTGACCGGCAATATCGGGCGCCGAACCGTGACAGGGTTCGTACATGCCCTGCTTGTTGGCATTGAGTGACGCCGAGGGCAACATGCCAATCGAACCCGTCAGCATGGCGGCCTCGTCCGACAGAATATCACCAAACATGTTGCCGGTCACAATCACATCGAACTGTTTCGGCGCGCGCACCAACTGCATCGCGGCATTGTCTACGTACATGTGGCTCAACTCGACATCCGGGTATTCCCTGGCGAGCTCGTTCATGATCTCCCGCCACAATACGGTGACCTCGAGGACGTTTGCCTTATCCACCGAGCACAGCTTTTTGTTGCGCTGCTGGGCCGCTTCAAACGCCACCCGGCCGATACGGCGAATCTCCGATTCGGTGTAGGCATAGGTGTTGTAACCCTGGCGCTCGCCGTTGTCCAGCTCACGGACGCCCCGGGGCTCGCTGAAGTAAATGCCGCCGGTGAGCTCACGCACGATCATGATGTCCAGCCCGGAAATCACCTCGGGCTTGAGCGACGACGCGGAAGCCAGCTGCGGATACAGGATCGCCGGACGGAAATTGGCGAACAACTCCAGATTGGAACGCAGACCCAACAGCCCTTTCTCGGGGCGCCGGGCCATTTCCAGCCCGTCCCACTGGGGCCCGCCCACCGCGCCCAGCAGAATGGCACTGGCGTG
Source organism: Marinobacter sp. X15-166B (assembly GCF_001752365.1). GTDB lineage: Bacteria > Pseudomonadota > Gammaproteobacteria > Pseudomonadales > Oleiphilaceae > Marinobacter. The sequence continues at coordinate 3,307,545 of NZ_MEIY01000001.1, forward strand.
GCGCGCCTTGTTCAAGGTCTCGTCCGGCAGCGGAACGCCGGCGGCGTCGATGGCCGCACCGCCCACCAAGGCCGTGTCAAAAGTCAGCCCCAGATTGAATGTCTCATTGACCCGCCGCAACACCTTCTCTGCTTCGTTAATAATTTCCGGGCCAATTCCATCGCCTGGCAACAACAATACGGTTTTCGACATGATTATATCCTTGCTCTCTGTTTGGGGGAGTGAGCCACTCAGCTGAGGGTGTTGAACAGCCAGGGCGCGGTCTGTCGACGCTGCTCTTCATAGGCCCGTATCCGGTCTGCGTCTTCGAGAGTGACGCCGATATCATCCAGGCCATTGAGCAGGCAATGGCGTCGGAAACCGTCAACCTCAAAACTGAACACCGCCCCGGAGGGCGTAGTGACCGTTTGTGCCAGCAAGTCGACGGTCAGTTGATAACCGTCTTCCGCCTCAACCTCCTGGAACAGCTGATCAACAATATTTTCCGCAAGAACAATGGGTAACAACCCATTCTTAAAGCAGTTATTGTAGAAAATATCCGCAAAGCTGGGGGCGATGATCACCCGGAACCCGAAATCATCCAGCGCCCAGGGGGCGTGCTCACGACTGGAACCGCAGCCGAAATTGCTGCGGGCCAGCAGCACACTGGCGGTCCGATAACGTTCCTGGTTGAGCACGAAATCGGGGTTCAGCGGACGCTGGGACGCATCCTGGTCCGGCTTGCCCTCGTCAAGATATCGCAGCTCGTCGAACAAATTGGGACCAAAGCCGGTGCGTTTGATGGATTTTAAAAACTGCTTGGGAATGATCATGTCCGTATCCACGTTGGAACGGTCCATGGGTGCCACGATTCCTGTATGTTGCGTAAATGCGCGCATGGTACTCTCCAGCTGGATTAATGGGTCAGTTCACGGACATCAACAAAATGGCCGGTAACGGCGGCAGCGGCCGCCATGGCCGGGCTGACCAGATGGGTGCGCCCGCCAAAGCCCTGCCGGCCTTCAAAATTGCGGTTCGAGGTGGACGCACAATGCTCCCCCTGCCCCAACTTGTCCGCGTTCATGGCCAGACACATGGAGCAGCCGGGATCCCGCCATTCCAGTCCCGCTTCTACAAAGATTTTATCCAGGCCTTCACTCTCGGCCTGGGCTTTGACCAATCCTGAACCGGGCACGACCATCGCCTGCTTGACCGTAGCCGCCACCTTGCGGCCCTTCACGACGGCGGCCGCTTCCCGCAGGTCTTCAATGCGCGAGTTGGTGCAGGAACCGATAAACACGCGGTCCAGTTTGATATCGGTGATGGGCATATTGGCGGTGAGGCCCATGTATTTCAGGGCACGCTCGATGCCTTCCCGCTTGATGGGATCGCTTTCATCCGCCGGATCCGGTACCAGGCCGTCGACCCCGGCAACCATTTCCGGCGAGGTCCCCCAGGTTACCTGAGGTTTGATGGCGGTCGCGTCGATATCAACGACCTTGTCAAACACCGCATCCGCATCGCTGTGCAGGGTTCGCCAGTAGGCCACTGCCTGCTCCCACTGCGCCGCGGTCGGCGCAAAGGGACGGCCTTTCACATAGTCGATGGTGGTATCGTCCACCGCCACCATGCCGACCCGGGCACCGGCCTCGATCGCCATGTTGCATACCGTCATCCGCCCTTCCATGGACAAACCACGGATCGCGTCACCACCAAATTCTATGGCGTAGCCACTGCCACCGGCCGTGCCTATCTCGCCGATGACGGCCAGCACCAGATCTTTGGCTGTGACCCCGGGACCGGGGTTGCCGTTGATCCGCACCAGCATGTTCTTCATTTTTTTCTGCACCAGACACTGGGTTGCCAGCACATGTTCGACTTCGGACGTACCGATGCCGTGCGCCAGGATACCGAAGGCACCGTGGGTCGAAGTGTGGGAATCACCACACACCACTGTCATGCCCGGCAGGATGGCGCCCTGTTCGGGGCCAATCACGTGCACAATCCCCTGGCGCTGGTCCATCAGTTCGAATTCCAGAATTCCGAATTCTTCGCAGTTCTCGCCGAGGGTTTCCACCTGAATCCGGGACACCGGATCCTCAATGCCGTCGATGCCTTTGTCCCGATCGGTGGTCGGTACGTTGTGGTCCGGGGTCGCCAGGTTTGCATCCAACCGCCAGGGCTTGCGATTCGCCAGCCGAAGACCTTCAAACGCCTGGGGCGACGTCACTTCGTGCAGCAGGTGCCGATCGATGTAGATCAGTGCAGAACCGTCATCACGCTGCGTGACCAGGTGATCATCCCATAATTTGTCGTATAACGTTTTACCTGCCATGTAAGCCTCCACTGGCTGAATCTGACACTGTTCGTGATTGCCCTAATGGTATACGCTTTACCATCATAACCTCAATTCATGTTCCTTATGCTTCGGATTCCTGACAGGAATGGACCCACAATACCTGAGAGCGTTTATAGCCATCATCGATCAAGGCTCCTTCTCGGAAGCCGCTGACCAGCTGCACCTTACCCAGCCGGCCATCAGCAAACGCCTGGCGACACTGGAACAGCAACTGGGGGTTACGCTGATTGATCGGGGGCAACGCCCCCTGCAACTGACCGACGCCGGTTCACGCTTGCTGCCCCACGCGCACCGTATCCTCGATGAGGTTTACAATGCGCGCCTGGCAGTGGTCAGTAGCACTGGCGTTACCGGGCGTTTATCGCTGATCGCCAGTCACCACATTGGCCTGCACCACCTGCCCGCCTGGTTACACCCGTTCAACCGGGATTACCCCGAGGTAAGCCTGGAATTACAGTTCATGGACTCAGAAAGCGCCTACGACCAGATGCTCAAGCGCACTGCCGAACTGGCGTTTGTTACCCTGAACGAAGCCATCAGCCACAGCTTCAATGTGCACCTGAGCTGGCAGGATCCAATGGTGTTCGTGTGCAGCCCCGAGCACCCGCTTGCCCGGTTGCGCGCACCCGGCCTGAACGATCTGGCCGGCTACGACGCCCTGCTGCCTGCAGCGGGCACCGCCACCTATCGCACCATCAGCCGCTTGTTCCTGGAAGCCAATCTGATTCTGAAACCGCAGATGCCCACCAACTATCTGGAAACCATCAAAGTGATGACCAGCGTCGGTCTTGGCTGGAGCGTACTGCCTCGCCACATGGTGGATGACACCTTGAGCATCCTGCCGCTGGCTACCCCCTTGAGCCGGGTTCTGGGCGCCATTGGCTTGCGCGGAAGGAGCCTGAGCCCGGCGGCTCAGGCATTGCTGGCATTGGCCGGAAAAACTCAGGACGGCTGCTGATTTCCTTCGATGTCCGGGGTGGAGACCGTGACATCCCCGTTCTGGCCACGGTGACGCAGGTAATGATCCATAACCACCAGCGCGGTCATGGCTTCTGCAATCGGTGTCGCCCGGATACCGACACAGGGGTCGTGGCGCCCGGTGGTGATCACCTCAACCGGGTTGCCCTCGACGTCAATGCTTTTGCCGGGTAACCGCAGACTGGACGTGGGCTTGAGCGCGATGCTCGCCAGCAGCGGCTGCCCGGTGGAAATCCCTCCCAGCACACCGCCGGCGTGGTTCGACAAGAACCCCTGCGGGGTCAGTTCGTCCCGATGCTCGGTGCCCTTTTGGGTGACACTGCCAAAACCTGCCCCGATTTCCACGCCCTTCACCGCGTTGATACTCATCAGTGCGTGCGCCAGATCCGCATCCAAACGGTCGAACACCGGCTCGCCCAGCCCCGGGGGCAGACCTTCCGCCACAACGTTGATGCGGGCGCCGATGGAATCCCCCTCCTTGCGCAGGGCGTCCATGTAAGCCTCAAGCTCCGCCACCTTGTCCTTGTCGGGACAGAAAAACGGGTTCTGATGGACCTGATCCCAATCCAGCTTGTCGACCACCACGGGGCCCAGTTGTGCCAGATACCCCCGAATCCGGATGCCCAACCGCTGCTCCAGATACTTGCGGGCGATACCGCCAGCCGCCACCCGCATGGCTGTCTCCCGGGCGGAAGAACGGCCGCCGCCGCGGTAATCACGCACCCCATACTTGTGGGTGTAGGTGTAATCGGCGTGTGCCGGGCGGAATTGCTGGGCAATTTTAGAGTAGTCCTTGGAGCGCTGATCCTTGTTCTCAATCAGCAACCCAATGGGAGTGCCGGTGGTTTTTCCCTCAAACACGCCCGACAGGATGCGCACCTCATCTGGCTCACGGCGCTGTGTGGTATGGCGCGATGTACCCGGCTTGCGCAGATCCAGGTCCCGCTGCAGGTCGGCCTCACACAGCTCCAGCCCCGGCGGGCAACCGTCTACGATCGCCCCCAGCGCGACTCCGTGACTTTCACCGAAGGTGGTTACGGTGAACAGCTTACCAAATGTGTTTCCAGACATAATTCAGCAACTTATAAGGTTTATTTAAGATGGTTTCAGGAATTCTTTTGGCGCCAGGTCAGCAGCTCTTCCGCGGTCAGCACAAACACGCCATCGCCGCCGTTGGTGAAATCCAGCCAGGTGAGCGGTAACTCCGGGTAGGCCGCATCCAGCGCCACCCAACTGTTGCCGACCTCAACAACCAGCAGACCGCCGGGATTCAGGTGATCCGCCGCCGTCGCCAGTATGCGGTGAGCGATGTCCAGACCGTCTTCACCGGCGGCCAACCCCAACTCGGGTTCGTGACGGAATTCATCCGGCATTGACGCCAGATCCTGGGCATCAACATAAGGGGGATTGCTCAAAATCACGTCATAGCGCCCCCGAATCTCACTGAAGACATCAGAGCGGACTGTGCGCACCCGGTCGCCGACTTCGTGGTAGTCAATATTGGCGGCAGCCACCTCAAGCGCATCCGGGGAGATGTCCGCCAGATCCACTTCCGCCCCGTGAAACACGCTCGCGGCCCCGATGCCAATACAACCACTGCCGGTGCACAAATCCAGCACCCGTTCAACGTCCAGATCCCCCAGCCAGGGTTGCAAACCCGCTTCCAGCAGCTCACCTATCGGCGAGCGTGGCACCAGCACCCGTTCATCCACTTTGAACGGCATCCCCATGAACCAGGCTTCCCCCAGAATGTACGCCAGCGGTATGCGCTCATCGATGCGGCGCTGGGCTCGCTCAAGCAACTGCTGGCGTTCCTCCCGGGTGAGTCGCGCGTCCAGAAACACCGTGTTGTTGTCCATAGGCAAATGCAGGCTGCGCATCACCAGTTGCACGGTTTCATCCCAAACATTATCGGTCCCATGTCCGAAAAATAGCGGCGATGCGGCAAACCGGGAAGAAATGTATCGCAGACAGTCACGAATGGTGATCAGTTCATCAACAGGGTGATTCACAAGCAAGGGGTTCCTTTTCAGTAAGTGCGCAAACAGACGGTAAAGTATACGAGGCTCGGCCTTATCCTGCTACGGGGTCGTGACTCCCACGGTCATGTTCAAAGCGGTCCAGGGCAGCCGACATGCGTTCGCGGCCCAACTGAACCAACTCCGGGGCCTTGTGATAATCGTAGGTCCGGCAGGCGTTTTTGGGCAGATTCACCAGAAGGTCCGGAGGGTAACCGGCTATTTTGTATTGCACCAGGGCACTTTGCATGGTGTCGATGGCCAGGTTCATGACATCGAACCGCCCGATCCCCAGCTGATCCCAATTGATTGTTGTGGCCTCGTCAACGGCATCAACCGGGCCTTTATTGTTAGCCGCGCCGTCTTCCACCGCCCGGCTGATTTTGTCTGCCGGGTCGTCCGAAGCACCCTCCCGGTTACTGTCGCGACGGCTGCCAAACGTTCGCAGCACATCCCAGTCAAACCAACGGGACGCCTTGTCGATGATCGAGTCCATCCGGGCATCGCCCTCGTCCGGCGCCGGTCGTTCAAACGCAGCGTCCTGCAGGTCATTGAAGCGCTCGTTCTCGCCGCTCAGGTTAACCGCAATGGCCAGGTCGGCGTGGGCGGAGATGGTCGGAATAATCGGCAAGGGATTCAACAGCGCCCCGTCCACCAGCACCCGGTTGTTCAGCACCAGCGGTTTGACCAGGCCCGGGATGGCCACCGAGGCACGTATGGCCTGTTCCAGCAATCCCTCCTGAAACCAGACCTCTTTATGGCCCAGCAAATCGGTGGCCACGGCCGTGTACGCAATGGGCAGATCCTCAATGCGGGTCTTGCCGAGGATGTCCCGGACAATCGAAAACACCTTGTCGCCACGAATGGCGCCGCTGGAATTAAAAGTCAGATCCAGCAACCGGATGACGTCGAACTGTCCGAGCCCGGTCACCCAGTCTTTGTATTCCTGAAGTTTGCCGGCGGCGTAGATTCCGCCCACCAGCGCGCCCATGGAGCAACCGGACACGGCAATAATGTCATACCCCCGCTCTTCAAGCACTTCGATCGCGCCGATATGGGCGTAACCCCGGGCGCCGCCGCTGCCGAGGGTCAATGCCACGGTGGCTTTGGGCTCGCCACCCCGCACCGCAAGGGGGGCCTCCACCGCCGAGACCGGGTCCGCACGACCGGTGCCCGATCGCTCAGTTGGATTGCTATCCCCTGGTGAACTCATAATTGACCTTTAAACCTTGCTGCGTTACTGCATTTCACCGGGCGCTGTGATCACCACCACCTCAATCCGGTCCGCAGGCAATTCAGGGGTGCGCCCCACCAGCGCCGGACCAATCACGAGGCGGCTTTGCTGCTGGGCGCCGACGCCACTTTTCTGCAGAATGGCGGACATAGCCTCCAGCGCTTCGCTGGCCCGGGCCATCGAGGCCTCCATGGTTTCGGTATCGTTCAGACCTGAATATCCCAACAGAATCACCCGTGCACCGGGCTGACTCGCCCAGTTCCTGATCTCGCGACGGTCATTGGCGGTCCAGTCAAAGCGGTAGGTTACTCCCCCTTTCCAGGAGACACTTACCGGCCCTTTGACCCGTGCACTTGTGGTTGCGAATCCGGGCACTACCGCGCCCTCGCCCAGCTTGAGCTGTTCCACCCAGACATACTCGCGTCGGTTTCCACGGGTGACGGTATACACCAGCAGCAAGTGGCGCTCCCCGTCGGCAACCTCGATCGCAGCAACTAAATAATCCTGCGTGTTGTCACGTCCGTACAGGGTTGCCTGACCAAAAATCCGGTTGGCCCACGCGTTGCTTCGGCCACAACTGCGCGCCGTACACTCAAACAGCACACGCCCGCCCAACGCCTGGATCTGACGAAGGTAGTGGTCCCGCGCTTCGCCGCGACTGGAATCGGGCCTGATCTGATACAGCTGCCCCCGGCCGTCCACCGGTACCCGCACCATGGACTCCGAGCGTATCTGGTTATTGACTTCACGCACCGGACTTAACAGCACCCGGTGAGCCGGTGACACTATCGACGTTTCCACTTCGAGATCCGACTGGGGAAACGGCTGTACCAGACTCCGGTCAGCCACACCCTGGGCCAGCACCGAGGTGGTCATCAGCAGCACACTCAACAATACGCCATGAACAAACAATGTGTTATGCACTAAACAGAAACTCCCTGATTGCTTCGGTCACCGGCTCGGTGTCACCATCCAGATGGCAGTGATGGGAGCCTGCAACGATCACTTCCTGCAGCCCGGCCACGGCCGCCAGCCGCTCCCTGAACCCCTCCCGGTCGGCCAGCATGCCACCCTGGGCGCGGACCAGCAGGGTATCCATGCGCAGCGCACGCAGGCTTGCCAACACCTGTGAATCACTCATCATCATCAGCGACGGGTGCCGCAATTTGGCGTCGGTACGCCACTGGTAGCCACCGGGTACCGCCCGCAGATTACGCGGCACCAATGCCATGGCCGCATCCCGTGACAATGGACTCAACCCGCCCATGCGTACCTTCGCCGCGGCCTCGACACTGGGGTAAACGGCGGCCGCGCCGGAACCCGCCAGACGCTTGTTTATGCCTCGGCGCAATTGTTCAACATACTGCTCGGGGGCGCGGGTCAGCGGACCCAGACTGTCAATCAGCACCAGTCGATGCACCTTCTCAGGAAAGGCCGCCGCATACAGGGCCGCTACTATGCCACCCAACGAGTGCCCCACCAGCCGCACCGGACCGGCAAAGTGTTGATCCAGCAGGCTGGCCAGATCTGTCACGTAGTCGACCAGCGCATACGACTGTGCCGCAGCCCTGTGATCCGACAGCCCGTGTCCCGCCATATCGACCGCGTAAACGTCGGCGGTACGCGCCAGTTCCGGGGCAAGACGGACAAACGACAGACAGTTATCGAGCCAGCCATGCAGCAGCACCACAGGAGGCTCCTGTCGGGTACCGGCCGGACCGGGCCAATGCATGCCGGCGAGGGTCAGGTGGTTGGCGGCCCAGCTGACCTGTCGGGTTGCCGAGGCCTGATCGGCCACAGACGCTGAAACGGTATTTCCATTCATGAGAAACAGCCTGCAAGGCATCGCCTGTTGGCGATGCACCTGATTACATGGTGTGTGTCGGGCGGTCCGAGTTGAGTGAACCCGCCAGATACGACTCAATTTTGGTGCGGGCAGACTCATCGTCGCCGGTAAACTGTACCCCTATGCCGGCGGCCCGGTTGCCTTGGGCGCCTTTGGGGGTTATCCAGATCACCTTGCCGGCAATCGGCAATTTGTCCGGCTCATCCATCAGGTTCAGCAACAGAAACACCTCGTCACCGAGCTTGTACTGCTTCTGCGTCGGGATAAACATGCCGCCCTGCCGTATGTACGGCATATAGGCTGCGTACAGCACTGCTTTGTCCTTGATCGTCAGGGTCAGAATACCACTTCGTGCACCAAAACCTGGGTTCATAGTGAACACCCCTATCAACGTATAAAGTTACACCGATTTAGCCATTAACTCTGCCAGAACACCATGATAGCAGGGGGAATCTGGCAAAGCTCAACCTAAATCCTCAGCCCGATCCGGCCGCCCCGCGACGGCGCCGTGACGGCATCAGGCCCTGCCACAGAATCAGCAGGCGTTCAGCCTCCAGCTCGGGGCTGGCATTATAGACAGCCGCCTCCCGCGACTCCCGGAACGCATCCAGCAACTGATGGCTACGCCACGGCGGGTTGGTCCTTGCCAGATAACGCAACATCTCGGCCGCATCTTCATCGACGGCCTCCCCGCCCGCCCCCAGACGCGCGAGATCCGCCGCCCAGCTCTCCATCAATGCCAGCGTCGGCTCCAGCCCCATGGTTCTGAACGGCCGCGCGGCTTCCGCCACCGTCAACTCGTTCTTCATAAACCGGCGAAAACCATCCAGTGCCTCACGGCGCTGCTCAAGAAACCCGTTGGTCAGGTACTCGTGGGCCCGGCGCGGTGCACACCCCGCCAGCCTGAGGGCTCTCTTGCGCTCGGCCTCTGCCGGCTGTTCCTGGTCAGGCAGCGCCGCCAGCTCAGCCGCAAGCCACTGCCGCGCCTGCTCAAAATCGGGCAACGGGAGCGCAAGGTTCTGGCAGCGGGACCGCAACGTTGGCAATACCGGCCGGCCGGTTTCCTGTAACAGCAGCAGCACTACGTCGGCGGATGGTTCTTCGAGCGTCTTCAACAGGGCGTTGCCGGCGTTTATGTTGAGCTGGTCTGCACGGTCGACAATGATCACCTTGCGCTGCGCCACCCGCGGGGAGCCCACCGCAAATTCGGACAGCTGGCGGACCTGATCCACCCTGATCATTTTCGACTTTTCCGGTGCGTAACTGCGGATATCGGGATGGGTCGACGCCGCCACCAGCTCACATTGTTTGCATTGGCCGCATGCCACCAACCTGGCAGACCGGCCTGTGCGGACCGCCGCTTCACACACCAGCAACCCCGCCACCTGGTGCGCAAAACGGCTCTTGCCCACACCGTATGCGCCACTCACCAAAAGACCATGGGGTAGCTGCCCGGCCGCTAACCGATCTTCAACATAACGCCACGCCGATACGAGCCAGGGCATGGTTTCAATGGATGACTGCAAAAACTTTTCCTCAAGTAGACTGTTTGCCGGACTGCTGGGCAATCTTGCGCATGGTGCGTAACAGACGCTTCATGCGTGCAATATCTTCGCCGGTACAGTCGCCCCCATAGTAATGATTGTTGATCTGGCGGGCAAAGGCCCGGGCCTGTTCGGCGGTGTCTGGCAGTCGCTGCGCCTGCCGTTTGGCCAGTTGTCCGGGAGTGTCGCCGGCGCGGGGGGTGACCCCTTGCAGGCTCAGCCAATGCTGCCAGCGCTGCATGAGTCGGCGCCAGGGATCCCGCTGGCTGGCCGATTTCTGCCCCAGCGCTGCCGCCAGACCGGCCAGCAGCAGTGCGACCCCGATCACCCCTGCGGTCACGTAGCCCAGCTCCCGCAAGCCGAAGTTGCCCGGTAACCGGGACATCAGCTCCAGCTGAGACTGCCCCTGATACCCCACCACCCACCGCTGCCATTGATAATTCATTCTGTCCAGCTGCTGGGTCACCCAGCGCAGCGCCTTGAGATTGCCATGGAGGCGCGCTGCCGCCCAGCTGTTTTCCAGAAATGACCCTTCCTCTGCGACCGCGTCCCGCAGCCCGGATTCGATCCGCGCCGGTGATATGGCCGCCGTCGGATCGACACGCACCCAGCCACCGCCCGGCAGCCAGGCCTCCACCCAGGCATGGGCGTCGTATTGTCTGACGATCAGGTAGGCGTCATTGGCCCCCGGCTCCCCCCCGTTGATACCCGATCACCACCCTCGCGGGCACCCCCGCCGCCCGCAGTAAAAACGCAGTTGCTCCGGCATAGTGCGCGCAAAACCCCCGCTTTGCGTCAAACAAGAGCGCATCCACGCCGTTTGCGGGCATGCCCGGTGGCCGGAGAGTGTAAAAATAAGGTTGGTTACGGAAACGCTCCAGAATGGCCGATACCAGATCCCAGGGGTCGGGGTACGTCTGCCTCAGCGTTTGCGCCAGGGCCCTGGCCTGGGGGTTGCCGGTGGTGGGTAACTGCAGATAGCGCTGCCGCTCCACCGTGGACAGTCTGGCTGCCTTTGGTGTGTAGGCTGTACGCTGCAGCCGGTAACTGAGCGCGGTATCCGCCGGCCGGTGCAGGCGGAACACGCCATTGTCAGCCCGGTAAATATTGTCGGACACCGCAATGGAATCGTCCAGCGTATACACCCAACTCTGATAGGTCGGTTCCAGCAACACTTCATATTCGTCGTCGGCCAACGACCCCACCTGCCCCTCGACGGCGACCCGGCCGGCCTTGGTGGTGGTCTTTGGACGACCCTGCAGCCAGGTTTCTCCCTCCAGGGTGTCGAGAATGAGGCCCCGCCAATAGCGGTCCCTGTGGGGGGGGATGGCCCCGCCAAACGACACCCTGAAAGCCCGCTCACTGCTTTGGGCCAAAGTGGATATATCTCCCGGCGTCATGCGCTCGCTGATACCCGTACGTGCCTCGGAGGACACCAGCGGGACACTCCACAGGGGCGCTATGCGCGGGAAAAAGACAAACAACACAATAACAACCGGCAAGGTCTTGACCAGCATCACCGCCATACGCCGCCAGCCTGCGGACAGTGCGCCGGGCAGATCCGGAGCATTCAGGATTTGCAGTCCAATCAACAGACACAGCACCGCAAACAGGTTGACCACCGCCCACAGTGGCCCTTGCTCAAACAGGAAATTCACACTGGCCAGATAGACCAGAATAAAAAACAACACATAAAAATCGCGGGCACTGCGGGTTTCCAGCCACTTGAGCCCCACCGCCATGACGAAAAACGAGGCGGCCGTGTCGACCGTAAACTGGGCACTGACCGTAGCCAGATAAACCCCCACCAAACCCACGGTGAGGGCAATGCGCACCCATTTACCGGGCAAGCGTACCCGCCCGGCCTGCACCAGCCAGCGCCATCCGGCGAGCGCGGCGCACACCACCAGCAACCAGGCCGGCAGGCGATCGACCTGCGGAGTGAGCAACAGGAAAAACGCTGCCACCAGCCACAACAACGCCAATCCGGGCAGTTGCACCGGGGCTCTGGGGGGAGTTACGGTCTGTGTCATCGTGGGGATTCCAGTCCGTAGGTCGCCAGTGCCGCCAGGCATCGTCGGGTATGCTCGCCGCTCTGGTCGGGGTCAATGGTCAGCCCGGGGAGCCGCAGGCCGAATGGCGGATGTTGCCCGGAACGCTGGATGACCAGGTCGGCCAGATAACTCAATCGCAACTCGGTATCGGCCCCGGTGAATGCGGCAAAATCCAGCCAATGGGGACTGCCGCCCTCCGCCATCCAGTCGGCGATCACCATATCGCCGCTGCGTGCGTAGCGTTTCCATTGCACCCGCTGGCTCAGGTCCCCCTCCCGCCAGGGCCTGAGTTCGGCGTGATCCTGGCCGCTATCCGGTAAGGCGTCTTCACAATTGTCGGGCTCCCCGCCCCCTCCGGATACGTCGGGGGCGGGAACCGGCCGCGGATAAACCGTTGCCGCGGACACAGGTCGAAGCCAGGACCAGGCTTTCAGCAGACCGAACGGAAACCGCGTTTCCACCCGGACCCGGTCCAGCGCCAGGTACCCTCGTCTGCTGGCGGGTGCCATCAGGGTCATGTCGCAACTTTCTCCGGCGAGCAGGTGCTGCTGCGCAAGGACGGCTTTGCCGTGGCTGAGTCGCATGCCGATGGCATCGGTGCGACCGGCATCTGCTCTGAAGGTAAACGCGATGGTGTCGCCGGCAAACCCCTCTCCACAGTTGACCAGCGTAAACGCCACTCCGGAGAGGTTTCTATGGGTTTGATACATGGCCGCGACAAACACCGCACCCAGTACAAACGTCAACAAATAGATGAGGCTGTTTTGATAATTGATGGCCGTGAGCAACATCAGCAACAGCAGCAACATGAACATCACACCCGCCCCGGTAGGCACAATGAAAATATTTTTCTGCTGCAAACGTTGTGTGTCTGACCGTGGAATACGCCGGTTCGCCCAGCGTTTCCAGGTCACTCTGGCCCTGCTATACACGACTGCCCCCCTGAATAGTCCATACCCATAGTTTACGCGCACAGCGATAACCGCACACTGTACCACCATTCCTTTTCGTTGAGTCTGGTCTGTGCCGCCAATTGCGGTCACCGGTCGGCAAAAGGGGACGTTTGCCAGCGCAGACCTCAGCCTAAAAAGTGGTATGATGGCCGCCCGAAATGCGCTGGAAGACTGAAAGCTTCGCTATGGAAATAACCGATCTCGCCTTCGATCAGGCCCTCAACCTGATGCATTACCTGGCTGACACTCCGGACACCGGCTTTGTATCCCTCGGCCCTGTCTCGACGCCGCAAGAATCACCCGAGCATGCGGGCTTTCCCCAGGCGTTCACCGCCTACCCCCTCGAGACCGTAAAATATACCGGCAAGACCGGAGCCGCGGCGGCCGCACCGCTGCTGGCGCTGGAGAACAAACTGACCACTCTGGGGTTCGAAAGCCACCCGGATCACCCCTTCACCGGTGGCATTATCGGCTGCATTGCCTACGAATTCGGCGCCACGCAGGAAAAACCGCTGCATCACCTGACCGGCACCGCCGGCATTCCGGATGTGCACGCCGGCCTCTACAGCTGGGTGGTGGTGATGGACACCACCCAGCACCGGGCGCAACTGGTGGTCCAGACAGCAACCCCGGAGGCTCTCAAACGGCGCCTCTACCAGCACCTGTCCGTACCTCAGCCTGAGCCGCCGGCGCTGCGCATGCTGACGCCCTTCGAACCGGCCCTCGGCAAACAGGAGTGCCTGGATCGTGTCAGCCGGGTGCGGGAATATATTGCCGCAGGCGACTGTTATCAGGTGAACATCTCCCAGCCCTTCCATGCCCGCTACGAAGGCCCCCTCTGGCAGGCCTACCGCAGCGTCTGCCGGCGCTTGCAGGCTCCCTTTTCGGCGTTCTTTCAGCTCGACCGGGGGGCCGTCCTGTCATTTTCCCCGGAGCGCTTCCTGCAAACCCACCAGGGCGAGGTGGAAACCCGCCCGATCAAAGGCACCCGGGCGCGGGGCACAACACCGGCAGAAGATCAGCGACTGGCCCGGGAACTTTGCGACAGTCGCAAGGATCAGGCCGAAAACCTGATGATTGTCGACTTGTTGCGCAACGACTTGGGGCGGTTTTGCGTCACCGGTTCGATCCGGGTACCGGAACTGTTCAAACTGGAAAGCTTCGCCAATGTGCACCATCTGGTGAGCACCGTGACGGGGAAGCTACGCCCCGACGTGAGCCCGATGGCCTTGTTAATCGGTACTTTCCCCGGAGGCTCGATAACCGGCGCGCCCAAGATTCGGGCTATGGAAGTCATTGCCGAACTGGAGACAACCAGCCGCGGTCCCTACTGTGGCTCGGTCTTTTATCTGACCGCAGACGGTCACCTGGACAGCAGCATCGCGATCCGCTCGGTCCTGGCCTCAGAGGGTCGCCTGACTTGCTGGGGAGGTGGCGGTATTGTCGCGGACAGTGAGCCGGAAGCGGAGTACGACGAGTCCATAACCAAAGTGCGGGCGATCATGGAGGCCCTGGAGCAGGCCTGATCGCCCTGCTCCATAACCTCCCGGCCCATTCAGGCGGAGTGAATTACCGAACTTTCAAGAAATTTCTGCTTCAGGTCGGCAAAGGTATGCACGGCGGGGAATTGGGGGAACTCGTCGATGACGTTTTGCGGTGCGTGAAACAGGATACCGGCCTCCGCCTGAGTGAGCATGGTGGTGTCGTTATACGAATCACCCGCCGCAATTACACGGTAATTCAGCAACTGAAAAGCCCGTACGGATTGGCGCTTGGGGTCCCGCTGACGCAGCAGGTAGTCGGTGATCCGGCCTTGGTCGTTCACTTCCAGCTTATGGCACAACAGGGCCGGGTAACCCAGTTTAGCCATCAGTGGCATGGCGAACTCATAAAAAGTGTCTGACAGGATCACCACCTGGAAGCGCTCCCGCAACCAATCCAGAAATTCCCGTGCCCCGTCCAGCGGGTCCAGCTCGCTGATCACCTCCTGGATTTGCGGCAGACCGAAGCCATGTTCGTCAAGAATGCGCAGACGCTGCTGCATGAGCACGTCATAGTCAGGAATATCCCGGGTGGTTGCCTTGAGTTCTTCAATACCGGTTTTTTCTGCAAACGCGATCCAGATTTCCGGGATCAGTACTCCTTCCAGATCAAGGCAAGCAAGTTCCACAGCATTCTCCTAAGTTAACGAGGGGGATAGATCAAGCGGTGAGTCACCGCGGGCACTATGATAGAAAAAACCGGCAGGGATTGCACCGCTATATCGATATAGCGCCTCGATCCTTCAGACCGGGACCGGACAATGGTAACTTTGCCTAATACTTACAGCTTCTTAGCACAGAACACGAGCCAATATGACGGACATTAACCAGCTGCAGCTGGAACTTGCAGACCAAAGCCCCCGCACGATCCTGAAGAGCGCTTTCCAACACTTCGACAATATCGCAGTCTCCTTCAGTGGCGCTGAAGATGTGGCGCTGATCGAACTCTGCCACAAGCTGACGGACAACCTGCGGGTGTTCACCCTGGATACCGGGCGCCTGCACCCGGAAACCTATGAATTTATCGAGCGGGTCCGCAAGCACTACAACCTGGATATTGAGGTGCTGTTTCCGGATGCAAAAGAGGTGCAGCAACTGGTCAACCGCAAGGGCCTGTTCAGTTTTTATGAGGACGGCCACGGCGAGTGCTGTGGCATTCGCAAGGTCAACCCGCTGCGCCGCAAACTGGCCACGGTGGACGCCTGGATTACCGGCCAGCGCAAAGATCAGAGCCCGGGCACGCGTAATGACGTGCCGGTGGTGCAAAAAGACACGGCGTTTTCCACCGACAGCCATACGCTGGTCAAGTTCAACCCGCTGGCCAACTGGACCTCAAAAGAGGTATGGGACTACATCCGTGTGTCCGAAGTGCCCTATAACACCTTGCACGAACGGGGCTTTATCAGCATTGGCTGCCAACCCTGCACCCGTCCGGTACTGCCGGGCCAGCACGAACGGGAAGGACGCTGGTGGTGGGAGCAAGACACCCAGAAGGAATGCGGGCTGCACGCTGGCAACTTGATCGCCCGCAACTGACCGCGCAAGTGTGGCACTTACTAGTAAGTGGGCAGCTCGATGTCATCAAACAGGTTGAGTATGGATTTGCGGCTGCCCTGATGCGCAACCGCCTTATCCACTTGCTCCTTGTCCAGATGAGGGGCGAACCGCTGAATGAAGTCGTACATGTAACCCCGTAGAAAGGTCCCTTTGCGAAACCCGATACGGGTAATACTGGAACTGAACAAGTCCCGCCCGTCCAGGGCAACCAGATCCTTGTCCACCTGTTCATCAAACGCCATGCTGGCGATGATGCCAACCCCCAGCCCCAGACGGACGTAGGTTTTGATGACATCGGCATCCGCGGCGGTGAACACCACCTTGGGGGTGAGCCCCTGGGCCTGGAACGCCTCGTCCAGCTTGGAGCGTCCGGTAAATCCAAACACGTAGGTGACCAGTGGGTATTCGGCCAGCTCCGTCAGGGTCAGGTTCTGCTTAGTGGCCAGTGGATGGTCCCTGGGCACAATGATGCTGCGATTCCAGCGATAGCAGGGCATCATGATCAAATCGGAAAAAAGCTCCATACCTTCGGTAGCAATGGCGAAATCGACGGCGCCATTGGCCGCCATCTCAGAAATCTGTACCGGTGTGCCCTGATGCATGTGCAGAGACACCTCCGGGAAGGCCTCGATGAAGCCCTGGATGACTTTGGGCAATGCGTAGCGGGCCTGGGTATGGGTAGTGGCGATACTCAAATCGCCTTTACGCTGGTTGCTGAACTCCTGGGCGATCTTTTTGATGCCTTCTACCCGGCGCAGAATCTCACCCGCTTCCCGGAGTATGATCTCACCGCCCGGAGTCACTCGGGTCAGGTGTTTACCACTGCGGGCGAAAATCTCCAGACCCAGTTCGTCTTCCAGCAAGCGTATTTGTTTGGATATACCCGGCTGGGAGGTAAACAGGCTCTGTGCCGTTGCAGAGACGTTCAGATCATGGTGGGACACTTCCCAGATATACCGCAATTGCTGTAATTTCATCGACTCGGTCACTCCCCTTGACGCGTACCAGGTTCGTCATCACCAACGGCTGGCCCGTACACTGTGCAAAAAACAAAGAATACGCATAAAGAACATTTTTTTCATTCTTTTTTGCATATATTAAATTTGCACGGTTTACCCAGTCAGCTTAGACCAACTGAGTAAAAGCGTAGCCTGTTTTATTCCGGTTCAGCCATGACCGGCGGGGCACTGGTTCAATATTCGATCATCCGGCGAAACGGTGGTAACGCATCCAGCAACAGCTGCCCGTAACGGCGGGCCACTATCCTGCGGTCCAGAATGGTCACCCGGCCCCGATCCGATTCGGTCCGCAGCAAGCGCCCTACCGCCTGCACCAGTTTCACCGACGCATCCGGAACGGTGATTTCCATAAACGGATTGCCGCCGCGCTCCGTCACCCATTCCGCCAGACTGGCTTCAATGGGATCATCCGGCACTGAAAACGGCAGACGGGTAATGACCACGTGACTCAGATAGCTGCCCGGCAGATCTATCCCCTCAGCGAAACTGGCGACCCCGAACAACACACTGCTGTGTCTGGCGTCGACACGCTCACAATGGGCGCGCAACACTTCCCCCTTCGCCATGTCGTCCTGGGTGATGATCAGTCCCGGATAGTCGGGCGCCAGCTGATCGCGTACCGCCTGCATCTGCCGCCGCGAGGTAAACAACACCAGCGTGGCGCGTTCGCCCGCCCATAAATCCGGGAGTTTTTTGGCGAGCGCGTCGGTAAACGCGTCCTCGGTCGGCATCACCGTCATCGCCGGCACTTCCACGGTCGCCATTTCGGCGTACCGAAACGAGCTGGGCACCACCAGAAATTTACTTTTGTCCGGCAATCCGGCCCGGGTCTGCAGTCGATCGAAACGCCCCAGCGCAGTCAAGGTTGCACTGGTCAAGACAGCCCCGTAGGCCCGCGACCACAGCCGGGAATAGAGCAGGTTGTCGGCCAGGACCGGACTGCTGTACAGGGTTATGTCTTCCACGTGCTCCCAACGCTGCAGCACCACCCACCGGGCAGGGGGCGGCCCCGACCGCTTGTGCTCGCCCTCCGCTGGCTTTTCCGACCAGGCCGCCCACAACCGGCACTGGTCTTCCGCGCGACTGTGAAAAGCACCGATCACCGGGAACCAGGACTCCGCCGTAGTGCGGTCGACATCATGTTCCTTGCGGTCGTCAAAAGCTTTTTGCAGCTCGTCCGCCAGCACCCCCAGTTGCCGGGCCAAACCGGCCGTCGCCAGTTGCGCTTCCGCGACCAAAGGCAGCAGACTGTCCGGCAATACCGCATCGGGGTAACGCCATTGCGCGGGGCGACGTTCGTCGGTGAGATCCCATTCGGTGTTGGTTCTGATGTGCTCGTACACCTGAGCCAACACCACATCCACCTGCCGCGACGAGTCACTGACCTTGTCGACGGTTTTGGCGGCCACGCTTCCCGGGGTCAGGAAGGGGGGCATCTTGACCAGTGCCTGACTCATTTGTTTCAACCACTGCCGGGTACTGCCCAGGGGCACCGAAGCGGCAAAATGGTTCAGCGCTTTACCAGGAAGGTGGTGGGCTTCATCGAAGATGAAGATGGCGTTTTCCGGCTCTGGCAAAATGGCACCGCCCCCCAGCGCCAGATCGGCCAGCACCAGATCGTGGTTGGCCACCACCACCTCCGCATCTTCCAGTCCGCGGCGGGCCTCGAAAAACGCGCAGCTGTCAAAGTAGCTGCAGTGGCGGTTGGTGCACTGGCGATGGTCCGTGGTGACCTGTTTCCAGGTTTCATCCGGAATTTGGGTGGGCCAGTGATCCCGGTCGCCATCCCACTCCCGCGAACCGTAGCGGGCCAGCATGTCCTCAAAAAAAGCCCGGCTGCCCGGCTCTTCGTCCTGCTCCTCGTCCAGCAGAAACAGGGGCATAGTGTCACTGTCACCGACGCCCTCTTCGTGCAGGCGCGCTTCGAGCCGCGACATGCACAGGTAACGTCCCCGCCCCTTGGCGAGGGTCCAGTTGAACTTCAGCTTGCTGTGGTGGTGCAAATCCGGCAGATCTTTATTCACGATCTGATCCTGCAGAGCCACGGTAGCGGTGGAGATCACCAGGGTTTTCCCCAAGGCTCGGGCGATGGGAATAGCGGCGATCAGATAGCCCAGGGTTTTGCCAGTACCGGTGCCTGCCTCCACCACGCACACGCCGTGCGGGGAGGTACGCACCCCATCGTTTTCGGTAATCGCCCCCAAATAGCGGGCAATTTCCGCAATCATCAGCCGTTGGCCATAGCGCGCCCGAATGCCCTTGCCTTCGAGTACGGTACGGTAAGCCTGCTGTATTTCCTGTTTAACCTGATCGTTGAGGGCCATTAACGCGGAGCTATCCAATCACGAACCACACCCACCCGAAAGCGTTTGCCATTCTTGCTGAGTTCAACGCCTTCTTCGGTAATCCGGTCAACGCGAATGCCGGAAAAGGCGTCACCTGCCCGTAAATAGTGATCGTTGATCATCACCCGCCGGGCCAGCGGGTCAGACGCATAGACGTGGCTGTTGAAGACAAGATCCGGCACGCTGCGTTGAAACGACAGGGGCAACTCCACCAGGTGGGGTACCCGTTGTGGGCTGGCCGGCGGTTCACCACCTTGAGCGGCGGACGCGCGGGCGCGGGCCGAGGGTACGATCACCGTGGGCCGCTCGCTGCGTGGTGGCGGTGCGACAGCGGCCGGTGAATCCTCAATGTTTTTTGTTGGCCGCGCCGGTGCCACCGTCTCCGGCGCGGGCGCAGCCTGGGTCTGCGGGGCCGGCGCCACGACGGTGGCCATGCGCTCCGGCGCTGAAACCGCACCATCAGCCACGGGGGCTGGCCGGAACACCACTGCCATAACCACCCCATTGAACACCAGCGCCAGCGCCAGCCAAACCACCGCTGGCACGGATTTACGCCGGGGTTGATGAATCATCTGCACCTGCTGGTGGAAGTCCGGCACCCGGCCCTGATGGCGTTCCCGCTCCGATTTGCGGAGCGCTTCCAGAATATAGGACATATCAGTTCTGCCCCGTCACTGTCAGCAACTTCGGCACCTCAGGATCCAGGTCCGAGTTGATCTGTACCAGCGTCATGCCACCGGCGATACCGTCCACCTCCAGCCCCTTGAGCCCCTGATACCATCGCACCTGATCCAGATAGCCCATTGCCTTGAGGCGGGCCCGGTCGTGGTCGTCGCGACCGTACAAATCCGCCAACTGCATCAACCTGGTACTCAACCATAACTCCTCGCCGGGTTTACCCGCATCCGGCAGGTCGCTGCGCCTGTAGGGCGGCAGACGCCAGAAGACGACAAACTCACCAAACCAATGCTGTTCCAGCCGGGCAAAGCTCACCGGTACCGGCCCGCGCTCAGTCGCCACCACCGCGGTATCTCCGGCCAGTTGCAAAACCGTAACATACACCGCCTCACCAGCATCGGGGCGCAGCGTGAGCACCGCCGGACGGTTGATCATCTCCAGACTGCGCCGGGTTCCCTGCCGTGCCAGACAGGCCAGCCCGACCTCCGCAGCGGTGCGGCAAGCCTCCGCACCGGATTGCGGATTGTAGCCCGCCTCACCCCACGCAGAATACAGACCCGCAAACGCGCGGGCCCGCGAACCGGTCAACTCCGCGAGGGTAAATTCCGGCAATGGCGCGTCGACCGCTGCAGTTATAGGGTTGGCGGCGGGCTCACGGTCGCGCTCCACCTGTCCGGTCTGGGCGGCGGTTGCATCGTCGCCCCATGCGGCCACCGGCTGGTAACGTTCTTTCACCCCCCATCCCGCCAGAGTGATGACGGTCACCGCCAGTACCGTGGTGGTTAATCGTCGCACACTGCCCGACGGGGCGTCCGATCGACGCCCGGGGATCGTACCCAATATTTCCCGGGCGGCGTGCTTGATGTGTCGCCCGCTGATCTGGTGCTCACCTTCGGCGTAGGCGCCCAGCAAGGCGCGGTCACTGATCAGGTTAATGAGTCGCGGAATGCCCCCGGTGCGGGCAAACAGCACCCTGATCGCTGCCGGACTGAACAACTCCGCACGTTGGCCGGCAACGCTCAACCGGTACCGAAGATAGTGCGGCACTTCATGCCGTGCAAGCGCGCCCAGATGGTAGCGGGCGGTTACCCGCTGGTTCAGCTGTCTGAGCTCGGGACGCGCCAGCATGTCCTGTAATTCAGGCTGACCCAGCAGAATGATCTGCAACAACTTTTTCTCGGCGGTCTCGAGATTGGTCAGCAATCTGAGCTGTTCGAGCACCTCGGCTGACAGATTCTGCGCCTCATCGATCAACAGCACTTTGTGCCGGCCCGCGGCGTAGGCCTCCAGCAAGTCGGCGTTGATCAAATCCACCAGGGGTTTGATCCGCGCACCCGGCGGATGGGCAATCCGCAACTCGTCGCAGATGCTGGACAGCAGTTCCCGCACCGAAAGCCTGGGGTTCAGGACGATCGCAATGTCAACGTTGTCGGGGACGCTGTCAATAAAACAGCGACTGATGGTGGTTTTCCCCGTGCCCACCTCACCGGTGATCACGATAAAGCCGCCCTGTCCCCGGACCCCGTACATCAGGTGGGCAAGCGCTTCTTTGTGGCGCTCGCTCAGGTACAGGTAGCGGGGGTCTGGTGCAATCGAGAACGGCGGTTCACGAAAACCAAAGAAATCGTAATACATGGAAGTCCAGTCACGTGCTGCAGGGAGTCGCCCAAGACAGCATCATACCGTCCGTATCCTGACACTGTCACCTTCACAGAATCCACGAGCGCCCGGAATCAGAAGTCGTCCAGCATCAGATCCTCGTCATCGTCCGCAAACGGGTCGTGTGCCGGGCGCCCGTCGTTGATCAGAAACTCGCGGCGCTGCAGGTACGCACTCCTGAAGAACGTATAGCGATCACCGGATACTAGCCGTTCCGCGGGAATCAACCCGGCTCGTTTATCAATGACCTGAACGGCTCTCAGGTAGTATTTGTCGGGGCTTTCCGCGTAATCCCACAAGGATGGAACAACCGCGAAATCCGCCAGCAACCCACTGAGATCCCGTGGATTGGACGGTCCCCATAACGGCAACACCAGATAGGGCCCGGAACCAACGCCCCAGTAGCCCAGCGTCTGGCCAAAATCTTCCGGTCGTTCGGGCAGGTCAAAGGCAGTGGCCACGTCGATCAGCCCACCCAGCCCGAACACCGTGTTGTAGGTGAAGCGACCTGCGGCAACCACCGCGGACTCCCCCTTGAGCTGAAGCAGGCTGTTGGAAAAATTGCGCACTTCGGTCAGATTATCGAAAAAATTGGTGATCGCCCGGTCAATTAAATTAGGCGTCAGGGTCCGGTACGTCCGCGCCACGGGCCGCAAAAACCAGCGATCCACGAATTCATTGAAACCGAACACTTTACGGTTCCAGTTTTCATAGGGATCGGCCTCGTGGATGGTCGGTGCGGTATAGCCCGAGGTCTCAACCGGCCCGGGCTGGGCGCCAGCCACACTGGCGAACACGGACACCATGCACAGGAGCAACCAGGAAACTGTGCGCCGATAAGAATAGCTGATCATGATTTTGCCTGAGGTTTTGCAATTCAAACGAATTTGTTGAGAATACCGGTGCATTATCCGCGCACTGCCCGCATAACCCACAGGTTCCAGAGGAGTAGCAATGTCTATCAACGGACGTCTCGTAAGTACCCTGAACATGCCCGTACGCTGGGGGGACATGGACGCATACGGCCACACCAACAACACAGTTTACTTTCGTTTTTTCGAGGAAGCGAGGATTAGCTGGCTGAACAGCGTTGAACTCAGCGAAGCAGACGCCCACACCGGGCCGGTGATCATCAACGCGTCGGCGACGTTTCTGAAAGAGTTGAAGCACCCGGCGACCGTTTGCGTGCACACCTATCTGGGGAAAGCAGGAAATTCCAGCCTGGAGACTTTTTACGTGATCACCGACGCGGACACCGGTGACACATACTGCGAAGGAGCGGCCAAGATCGTGTGGGTAGACCGTACCACCATGAGATCGACCCGGTTGCCAGACGTGCTGCGCAATCTGGCAACCGAATAACCCCTGAGACTCAGCGGCGGCGCACCACAACGCTGCCGATCGAGTACCCTGCCCCGAACGAACAGATGACCCCGACATCGCCACTGCACAGGTCCTGCTGGTGCAGGTGAAAGGCGATGATCGAGCCGGCGGAGCTGGTGTTGGCGTACTCATCCAGAATAACCGGGGCTTCGTCGGTGGTGGCCTCACGCCCCAGCACCCTGCGCGCGATCAGCTGATTCATGCTCAGATTGGCCTGGTGCAGCCACATTCTGCGCAGATCATCCGGTTGCAACGACAACCCGTCCAGATGCTCCTGTATGGTCTGGGCGACGAGGGGCGACACTTCCTTGAACACTTTGCGGCCCTGCTGCACAAACAGCTTGTCGGCGGCGCCCACCCCGCGCTCGTCGGCACGGTTCAGAAAGCCGAAGTTATTACGGATGTTGTTGGAAAACTGCGTCTTGAGCCGGGTACCCAAAATTTCAAAGCCCTTACCCCCGGCAACGCTGCTGTCACGTTCGACCAGGATGGCGGTGCAGGCGTCACCAAATATAAAGTGACTGTCCCGATCCCGGTAATTCAGGTGACCGGAGCAGATTTCCGGACTCACCACCAACACCCCGCGGGCAGCTCCGTTTTCCACGGCGTTGACCGCCGCCTGCAAACCAAAAGTGGCCGAACTGCAAGCCACGTTCATGTCGTAGGCAAACCCCTCCACCCCCAGCGCCTGCTGCACCTCCACGGAAATGGCCGGGTAAGGCCGCTGCATGTTGGAACAGGCCACGATGACCGCGTCCACATCCGCGACGCTCTTACCTGCCCGCTCCAGTGCCTCCGTACACGCCGCCACCGCCATGTCACACTGCACGGAAGGCTCGTCGTTGCTGCGTTCAGGGATAAAAGGTGCCATTCGCTCCGGATCCAGGATTCCTTCCCGGTCAATGACGTGCCGCCGTTTAATCCCGGAGGCTTTTTCGATAAACGCCGATGAAGATGGTTGCAATGCGTCGCGCTCACCCCGGTCGATCGCCTCGGCATACCGCTCGTTATGAAGTGTCACATAGGCGTTGAACGCCTCTACCAATTCGTCGTTATCGATCGTCGCTGGTGGTGTGTACAACCCTGTTCCGCTAATAACGGCTTTCATCACACGTAACCTCTCGCACTGGTGTTGACTGGCAGTATGAACCGAATACATATCCCCGGTGGAATACTAGCACACGGTTTTATTATTACCCGCTATAACTGTCGCTGGTCGGGCATCAGCTGCTCACCTCAGCCCACTGCCGATCCAGACGTTTAACCGACACAGGTACGGCCGTACCCAGTTGCTGGGCAAAAAATGACACCCGGAACTCCTCCAGCAGCCACCGGTATTGAATCAGTGCCGGATCGCGTACGCCCTGCGTCTGGTGCTGCGCGTACTTTTTGGCGTAGCGGGCCCACAGGGGCTCAATGAGATGCAGGAACTCCCGTTCCCGGCCCTGTTCACGGGACATTTTCTCCAGCCGCACTTCAGCCGCGTCAAAGTAGCGTCCGAAATGGACCAGCCACTCCGCTGGGGTGGCGACCAGAAAGCCTGGATAAACAAGGTGCTCCAGCTGAAACTTGAGATCCGCCATGCTGTTTGCGAGGGCCAGGTTGATCCTGCCTTTCAGCTGTTTCATGACCCCGTGATAGCCTTTCAGCGCGGCGTGCAAGTGGGCGTCGGCGGCCTCGAGGGCCGGATGAAAGTCACCTCGTCCCGCCTCATACACCGCATCGAACCCGGCGGCGGATCGCGGCAGATCTCCGGGCACGAAATGGGCCATGGCGGTGGCGAGCAGGAAGTCATCCAGCAACGCCGACGCCCGACCGACCGGCGCGTACAACAAAGCCGAAGCCTGAAAGTGCGCCAGCCGCTTGTCGATCCCGTCGAGGGCATTCCCCAGACGGTTGAGAATCAGTCGCGCCACGGCCCTGCGGGTCGTCACCTCGGCTTTGAGTGGATCCAGATACCGGGTAACCCGGACCTGCTTTCCCAGATCTTCCAGTGCAGGGAACACCGTCACCGACATGCCGGACCTGTCGGTCAGCATCGAAGGTGGCAGCGCACCAAACTGCCAGTCGGTCGCCTGAATGTCCGCGTCCTTATTGTCCGGACCCGGCGCTGCGGCCGACAGCGCCGCCTCCGCCTGGGCTTTGAGACGTTCCTGCAGCGATTCCGTCTCCCGGCCCTCCGCAATCACCTTGCCGGCCTCATCGACCACCTTGAGGTTCATGCGCAAGTGCCTGGGCAAGGCCTCGTCAGACCAGGCATCGGGAGCAATGGTAACGCCGGTCATGCGCCGCAGCTGCTCACCCAGCACTTCGGTTAGCGGTGCGTTGGTGGGGGTCATTTTTTCCAGCGCAGAATCGACAAAATCAGGTACGGGAACGAAGTGGCGGCGCAGCGATTTGGGCAATCCCCGGACCAGAGCGATGCACTTTTCGCGCACCAGACCGGGCACCAACCATTCCAGCCGCTGGTTCGGCAACTGGGTCAGAGCCATCAGCGGGACCTTCAGCGAGACCCCGTCGTCCTCCCCGGTGGGCTCAAACTGATAACTGAGCGGGTAGCGCGCGCCCTCCCACTCCAGATGGTCGGGATAAAGCGCCTCGGCGCTGTCATCCAGCGGACGCTGCAATACATCGGCCTCGGTCAGCTCAAGGGATTTGAGCTCTTCCGGCGGCAGCGACTTCCACCAACGTTCGAAATGGCGACCGCTGACAATGTCGTCGGGCAGCCGGGCGTCGTAAAACGAGGCCAGCGTGTGATCGTCCACCAGCAGATCCCGCCGCCGGGTTTTACGCTCTAGACCTTCAACATCTTCAAGCAACTGCTGATTGTTTTTGAAAAATGGCGCACGGGTCTGATAATCCCCTTCCACCATGGCACGCATGATAAACAGGGAACGACATTCCGCCGGATCCACCTGGCTGTAAGCAATGCGCCGTCGCGAAATGATGTCCAATCCATACAGACTGACCCGTTCGAAACCCATCACCTGCGCCCGCCGACGTTCCCAGTGGGGCTCTGAATAGTGGCGCTTGACGATATGGCCGGCCAGCGGTTCGAGCCAGTCCGGCTCTATTTTGGCGACCATGCGGGCGTACACCCGGCTGGTCTCCACTATCTCGGCTGCGACTATCCATTTGGGCGCAGTTTTTGCCACTCGGGAACCGGGAAAAATCAGCACCTTGCGATTGCGGGTCGCCAGGTACTCGCGCTGTTCGTGTTTGGTGGCCACCTGCCCCAACAAGCCTGCAAGTATGGCGCTGTGCAACGCACGGTAATCGGCCGGCTCTGTATTGAACGGCAGTTTCAACTCCCGGCAGGCCAGAGTTAACTGCCGGTGAATGTCCCGCCATTCCCGCATACGCATCCAGGAAAGAAAATGACGTTTACACTCCCGCTTGAGCTGGTTCTGTGACAGTTGCTGACGTTGCTCTTCGTAAAAAACCCACAGATTGAGCAGACTCAGGAAGTCAGACTCTTTGTCAACAAAACGCGCATGGGCCTGATCGGCCGCCTGCTGTTTGTCCTGGGGTCGGTCTCTTGGATCCTGCACACTCAGCCCGGCGATGATGATCAGCGCTTCGTGAAGACTGCCATTGTCGCCCGCGGTCACCAGCATTCGTGCCAGCCGCGGGTCCACAGGCAGTTTCGCCATCTGCCGACCAGTCGCCGTAATGCGCCGTTTGGCGTCTACCGCGTTTAATTCCTCCAGCAATTTGTAGCCGTCGTTAATCATGCGACGATCCGGTGCTTCCAGAAACGGAAACTGCCGGATGTCGCCCAGACCTGAGGACATCATCTGCAATATAACCGACGCCAGATTGGTGCGCAGGATTTCAGGGTCTGTGTATTCCGGACGGTTGAGGAAGTCGTCCTCGTCGTACAACCGGAAGCAGATTCCGGGTGCCACCCGCCCACAACGCCCCGCGCGCTGATTGGCACTGGCCTGGGAAACGGGCTCTATGGGCAACCGCTGGATTTTCGAGCGCACGCTGTAGCGGCTCAGCCGGGCCACTCCGGTGTCCACCACGTAACGAATGCCGGGTACGGTGAGCGAGGTTTCCGCCACGTTGGTGGCCAGCACAATACGGCGCCCCCGATGGGCCTGAAATACGCGGTTCTGTTCCTGGCTGCTCAGGCGGGAGTACAGCGGCAGGATCTCGGTGTGCCGCAGTTCTGCATGGCGTAACTGATTGCTGAGGTGACGGATTTCCCGCTCACCGGGCAGAAACACCAGTACATCCCCCGGCGGCTGCCGGTGCCTGCGCTCATGCTGCTCAATTTCTGCGAGCGCGCCAAGCACGCCCTCGGCCCACCCCTGGTCGCGGTCGTCTTCGTCGCCGGTCAGCGGGTGGTAACGCACCTCGACCGGGTAAGTACGCCCACTGACCTCGATTACCGGGGCGTTGTTGAAAAAGCGGCTGAAACGCTCCACTTCGATGGTCGCGGAGGTAATGATGACCTTGAGGTCTGGCCGCTTGGGCAACAGCTGCCGGAGGTAACCGAGAATGAAGTCGATATTCAGACTGCGCTCATGGGCCTCATCGATGATCAGGGTGTCATAGCGGTTCAACAGCCGGTCGTTTTGTATTTCCGCGAGCAGGATGCCGTCGGTCATCACCTTGATGCGGGAGTCTTCCGAGGTGGTGTCGGTAAAGCGTATCTGGTACCCGACCAGGTCTCCGGGTGCCGACCCCAGCTCTTCGGCTATCCGGGTTGCGACGCTGCGGGCGGCAATCCGGCGGGGCTGGGTGTGTCCGATCAGGCCGCGCCGACCCCGCCCGAGGTTCAGACAGATTTTGGGTATCTGGGTGGTTTTACCGGAGCCGGTCTCCCCGGCAACGATCACCACCTGATGCGCCGCCAAGGCTTCACTGATGTCTTCGACCCGCTCGGATACCGGCAATTCGGCAGGAAATGAAGCCGGCTGGTGGCGCCCCATCCGGCGCGCCACTATGGCCTGCCCCCGTTCCAGCCAGGCCTGCACTCTGGCCTGCTCTGCGGCGTTGAGCCGACCCCGGTTGCGGGCCACCAGGGCACGAATGCGGGCCGCCTCGCGCTGATTGCAATCGGGCAACTGCGCCAGCACAGACTGGAGCATCGGGTCGGTGGGGGTATTTGATTTGGGGTTTACAGGCCGCTGAGTCATAAAGGTCTTGTACAGTCCACACTTGCAACTAGGTATTCAATAAAAAACCCTGCGCGAGCAGGGTTTATATCAGGATCCGGCCCGCCGGGCGGGTGGTCGCCGAGGTGATTACACGGTGCTTTCATCCCGCAGTTCACGGCGCAGTATCTTGCCAACGTTTGTCTTCGGCAGCTCGCTCCGGAATTCAAACTGCTTGGGTACCTTATACGCCGTCAGCCGCTCGCGGCAGAATTCTTTGAGTTCCCCCGCGGTCAGCTCAGGTGAAGAGGATACCAGAAACACCTTCACCGCTTCACCGCTCTTTGCATCCGGCACGCCGACGGCGGCGCACTCAATCACCTCCGGGTGACCCATCACCACATCTTCGATCTCATTTGGATAGACGTTAAACCCGGACACGATGATCATATCCTTCTTCCGATCCACAATCCGGATATAGCCATCGTCCTGTATGATGGCGATGTCACCGGTGCGCAGGAATCCGTCTTCGGTGAACGTCTTTTGGGTATCCTCCGGTCGCTGCCAGTACCCGCGCATCACTTGCGGGCCCTTGACGCATAACTCACCGGGCTCCCCCCGGGGCGTTTCGTTGCCATCCTCATCCAGGGTCTTCACCACCGTGTTACTGAGGGGCAATCCGATGGTACCCAACTGGATGGCGCTCAACGGGTTGAAAGTAACCACTGGCGAGGTTTCGGTCATACCATAACCTTCGCAGACGGCCACCCCTGTTATCTGCTGCCACATTCTGGCGGTATCCCCCGCCAGCGCCATGCCACCGGAGGTGGTCATTTTCAATGTGCTGAAATCCAGCTGTTTGAACTCGTCATTGTTGCACAGGGCCACGAACAAGGTATTCAACCCCATGAAAACCGTGAACCGATGCTTTTTCAGCTCCTTAACGAAGCCGGGAATGTCCCTCGGGTTGGGAATCAGCACGTTATGGCTGCCCTTCGCCAGCATGGCACCGCAGTTCAGGGTAAACGAGTAGATGTGGTACAGCGGCAGCGGCGCAATAACCACTTCTTCGCCTTCGGCCGCATTGCCTTCCAGCATGGCCAGCGTCTGCAACAGGTTGGCCACCAGATTGGCGTGCGTCAGCATGGCCCCTTTGGCGACACCGGTGGTGCCGCCGGTGTATTGCAGCACGGCAATATCGTCTTTGTTGCACTCGTACGGGGTGAAAGTTTCCTTGCTGCCGGCATTCAACACTGCAGGCAGTTTGTGCGCCTGGGGCAACTCGAACTTGGGCACCATTTTTTTAAGATACTTTACCGCCGCGTTCATCAGGGTCCGCTTCAGCGGGGGGTGCATATCGGCGACTTCGGTGACGATGACGTATTCGATGCTGGTCCGGGGCAGCACATGTTCAGCGTTATCGGCCATATTGGCCAGCACCACCAACGCCCTGGCACCGGAATCGTTGAACTGGTGCTCCATTTCATGGGGGGTGTACAGGGGGTTGGTGTTAACAACAACCAGCCCTGCCCGCATGGCGCCAAACACCACCACCGGATATTGAGTCAGGTTGGGCATTTGCACAGCAATTCGGTCACCAGGTTTCAGATTGGTCCGGTTTTGCAACCAAGCAGCGAAATTCCGGCTCTGAGCATCCAGTTCGCGGTAAGTCAGGGTTACGCCAACAGCGCTGAACGCCGGCAGATCTGCGAATTGCTCGCACGACTGCTCGAATACGTCAACCATGCTCCTGAATCTATCCAGATCGATAGTACGTGGAACGTTGGCCGGGTATCTGTCCTGATAGAACTGCTCAAAATCCATCACTAGCATCTCCTGTGTGTCGCTTATGCTTTTATAATTTTCGACAGCGTCCTATAGCTCATGACAACCGGTGCACAGTCTAACCTGCCTGAGCTATTGATTTTATTGATGCATTAGCCAGTTTCAGCACTTGGCGGGTAACGCCGCGCGCCAACCCGAACATCTATTCAGGCCAGAAAACAACCAGACTAAAGTATCAGTCTCGAATCGAGACGAGAGAATAGCAGTTTTAAGATCAAGGAGGTAGCGCCGGGCTTTTATTTGCTCAAATAGCCCATGGCGGACTCCAGGCCGTCCAGGGTCAGCGGGTACATATGCCCCCCCACCAACTGACGGGTCATGGCCAGGGAGCCCCCCGGGTTCCAGAAGCTCTCAGGCATGGGATTCAGCCACACTACCTTGCGGAAATGATCGGTGATGCGGCCAAACCAGGTGGCGCCGGACTCTTCGTTCCAGTGTTCGATAGAACCGCCGGGATGGGATATTTCGTAGGGTGCCATGGAGGCATCGCCGACAAATATCACCTTATAATCCGGTGTATATTTGTGCAGGATGTCCCACACATCGGTGGTTTCGTTCATCCGCCGGAGGTTGTTCTTCCAGACGCTTTCATACACAAAGTTATGAAAGTAGAAGTACTCCATGTGCTTGAATTCGAGGCGTGCCGCGGAAAACAGCTCTTCACAGACCTGAATATGAGGATCCATCGATCCGCCAACATCAAAAAAGATGAGCACTTTCACGGCGTTGTGCCGCTCGGGCACCATCTTCAGATCCAGATAACCGGCATTGCGCGCGGTCGAACGGATGGTGTCGTCCAGATCCAGCTGGTCCGCGGCCCCTTGCCGGGCGAACTTGCGCAACCGACGCATGGCCATTTTCATGTTGCGGATGCCCAGGGTGACGCTGTCGTCCAGGTCGCGGAATTCCCGCTTTTCCCAAACTTTTACCGCCCGCCCGTGGCGACCTTCCTTCTGGCCGATGCGGAAACCTTCGGGGTTATAACCGTAAGCCCCGAAGGGCGAGGTACCGCCGGTGCCGATCCACTTGTTGCCCCCCTGATGCCGTTTTTGCTGCTCTTCCATGCGCTTCTTGAAGGTTTCGATCAGCTCTTCCAGCCCACCCAGAGAATCGATGTTCGCCTTCTCTTCGTCGGTCAGATGTTTTTCCAGTTCAGCGCGCAGCCAGTCGTCGGGAATGAGCTCCTTCATCAGCGCATCGAGGTCTTCGATGCCCTTGAAGTAGACGTCAAACGCCCGGTCAAACTTGTCAAAATGGCGTTCATCTTTGACCAGACACAGCCGGGCCAGGTAATAAAACTCCTCCATGTCGGCAAACGCGAGCCGGTTTTTGAGTGCGTCCAATAAATCAAGAAACTCCCGCAAGCTTGCGGGCACCTTCGCCCGGCGCACCTCAAGGAAGAAATCAATCAGCATGTTAACCTCGGCGACGCGCCATAAACGCTAATTTCTGCAACAGATGAACGTCCTGTTCATTCTTTACCAGCGCCCCGTACAACGGTGGCAAGGCGGTACTGCTGTCTTTGTCGTGCAACATCCTGGCGCTGAGCTCGTCCGCCATGAGCAGTTTCAGCCAGTCAATCAGCTCCGAAGTGGAAGGCTTTTTCTTCAGGCCGGGCACCTTGCGGATATCGAAAAACACTTCCATCGCATCGCGGACCACTTCCTGCTGCAGATTGGGGAAATGCACATCGACGATGCTCTGCATGGTGGCGTGATCCGGGAAGTTGATGTAATGGAAAAAACAGCGACGCAGAAAGGCGTCGGGCAATTCTTTCTCGTTATTACTGGTGATCACCACGATCGGACGATGCCTGGCCTGGATGAACTGCTGGGTTTCGTACACAAAGAACTCCATCCGGTCGAGTTCCTGCAGCAAGTCGTTGGGAAATTCGATATCGGCCTTGTCGACCTCATCGATCAGCAGCACCACCCGTTCGTCCGACTCGAAGGCTTCCCACAGCTTGCCTTTTACAATGTAATTGCGGATGTCTTTGACTTTTTCATCCCCCAACTGGGAATCCCGCAAGCGTGAGACCGCGTCGTATTCGTACAACCCCTGCTGCGCCTTGGTGGTGGATTTGATGTGCCAGGAAATCAACTTCATCCCCAACGCAGCGGCCATTTCCTCCGCCAACAGGGTCTTTCCGGTACCCGGCTCGCCCTTGATCAACAGGGGGCGCTGCAGCGTAATTGCCGCGTTGACGGCCATCTGCAGATCGCTGGTCGCTACATACTTCTCAGTACCGGTAAACTTCATGATGTCTGTTCCTGTTCCAAATTCATCGTAAATCCATAGCCATTGCCCCGCTCACCGGCCTTACCGACCAATCGTTGAGACACCGGGCAGCGCACCCGTTTATTTCGACCTGAGGCGATACCTTACCAGATCCAGAATCCACACCAACAACATGACCAGGCTGGCAACGCCAAGGTTGAACAGTGCCCGGGCCGCCTCTTCCGTGCCCCCGAGCAGCATCTCATAGCCACCATAGAGCCAGGCCGGCACCCACCAGTCCGCCACCGCCGGTGACGTTACCGGGGTGATTACGATCACCACCAGGGCGGCCTGCAGCAGGGTTTTCAGACCGTAGACCGGCACCAGCCGGAACAGTCGGGTCATCATAATAAAAAACAGCAAAAAACCGACAATGTAGATGGCCCAGAAAATACCGTAGGCCGTTTGTGCGTCAGCGATCATGATTACACTATCCAGTGAATGATGTGTTCTTGCCAATCGTCAGGGGGTACCTCTGCCTCGGACACTACCCGGTTGGCGACCGAAACACCGGCTTCATGAACCGTGTTCGGGTCACCCGAACGAAGCGGGTGCCAGTCGGCCAGTGGCCGGCTTTCGGCGAGGGTCCGATATGCACAGGTAAATGGCAGCCAGTGAAAATCAGCGATGGTGTCCGGAGTGAGGACCGTGCACTCCGGGACCTTTGCCAGCCGGGTGTCGTATACGGTGCAAGTGCAGCTGTCCTGATCCATGTAGCGACAGGCCAGCTCGGTGTAATACACCTCGCTGGTATCCTCATCTTCCAGTTTGACCAGACAGCATTTACCACAACCATCACAGAGTGATTCCCACTCCTGCCGGGTCATTTCGTCCAGGCGCTTACGCTGCCAGAAAGGGATGGCTGCAATCATTCCGCACGCTTGACCGGGGGTTGTTTGAAATTGATCACGTAGCTGTCGTGCTCTTCCGGCATCTGCATATAAAAGCCCTGATCGGCAATGGCCTCCAACACGGCTTTGGCAGTGGTGCGAGCCAGCTTTCTTTCCGGCGTGAGCACCAGATCCATGGCGTGCACCGGCTGGCCAAAGATGGCCCGCAGGGCCTCCGGCAACTCCTCCCATACCTGCCCACGGCGCACGTAGATGTAGGTGTCCGCCTTCTTCCTGCTTCGGAATACGGATACAAAAGTTTTCTCGGTCATGATGTCAGTAACGCCTCCACAGGTTGACGAATGGGCTCAATCAACGGCGCCCGCCAGCCTTCGGTGAATACCCCGTTCAGGTCCCGGCTCTGCACCACCGCCTCCAGGCGACGCCGGGGCGCCAGCAGTTCCACCGGGATATCACGGCGCTCCGCCACTGCCACAAATTGCCGTTTGACCTGTTTGTAGAGCGCCTGTTCGTCCCGGGTCAACGGACAGCGGATCAGTTCAAAATCGGCCGGTACAGTCGCCGGCATGGTGTTCAGCCATTCCAGCAACACCTCGCCGTAGCGCTTGACGACAACGCGGGGCAAGCCTTGCACGTTGTGCAACTCGGCCGTGGTTTGGGGCGCAGCACTGATAATTGCCAAAATGAGCGCATCCGACAACACCCGGTTTCTTGGCTTGTCCAGCATACGGCATTCCTGCTCCCGCCACTCGGTAATGCCTTGCAGCACCCACTGCTCCGGCGCGCTCAACGTCCAGCCCCCCCGTACGCGCAGGTAATAGCCCGACGGGTCATCCCGCTTGAGGTCTTCAGCAAAGCGCTCGGTTTCCTGGGCCAGCGCGTCGGTTAACCCGCGCACCTCCAGGTTATTGAATACCCACTCGTACAGCGGCTGCAAAAAACGGATGTCATCCAGCGCGTAGCGTTCCTGCTCTGCAGTCAACGGCCTGGCAACCCAGTCGGACCGGGTAGCGGATTTATCGAGCGACTCCCCGAACAGGGTTTCAACCAGCCGGGCGTAACCGACCGAGAAACCGGCGCCCGCCAGAGCCGCCCCCACCTGGAGATCCAGCAACCCCCGGGGTTCGATATTGAGCCAATGACGGAACAACTCCAGATCTTCACTCATGGCATAGAGTATTTTAGGTACTTCCGGGGCCTGCAGCATCCGGACAAATACGGGCGAGGCTTCCGCCACGGCCGGATCGACAAGACAATAACGGTCACCCAAGCCCAGCTGGACCAGCCCGGGGATGGGGTAAAAGGTAGACACACGCTCAAACTCTGTATCCAGCGCCAGCGGCAGTCCTGGAGCAGATTCCAGCCATTGGTCGAGCGCGGCCGGCTCGATGATCCAGTAATCGGCGCGGCTTTCGGTGGTGGGTAACGACATAAAAAACTCGGTTGGAAGATTAATCCAGCAAAGGCTTGCGCCCGCGGAATGCATGGGTAAGGGTAAACCCGTCAACGTAGCCCAGCTCACCCCCTACGGGAATGCCATGCGCCAGGCGGGTGATCAATACGTTCCGGCCATCCAGCCGGTCAGCGATGTAATGCGCGGTCGCTTCGCCCTCCACGGTGGGATTGGTGGCCAAAATCAATTCCCTGGTGTGCTCGGCGTCGATGCGCTCTATCAGACGCTCTATACCGATATCCGCCGGGCCAACGCCATCGATGGGGGATAAGTGCCCCATCAATACAAAATACCCGCCACGGTAATCCCCCGCCTGCTCGATCGCCAGCAAATCCGAAGGACTCTCAACCACGCAGATGGTGCCGGTATTGCGCGCCCTGTCCTGGCAGATGCCGCACTCACTGGCGTCAGCAAAGTTCTGGCACCGTTCACAACGTTGCACGCCTATCATTGCGCTGCCCAAGGCATCCGCCAGTCGGGTGCCTCCGGTGCGGCCTTTTTCCAGCAAATGGAACGCCATCCGCTGCGCGGTTTTTTGCCCGACCCCGGGCAGACAGCGCAATGCATCAACCAGCTCATCCACTAACGGACTGAACGACATCCTCACCCCTTACTCGACAATGACCGTTGGGTTAGCGGGCCTCAGAACGGCATTTTGAACCCGGGAGGCATGCCCATACCGGACATCATTCCGGACATTTTCTCTTTCTGATGCGCTTCAACCCGACGCACTGCGTCGTTGACCGCTGCCGCCAGCAAATCTTCCAGAATTTCCTTGTCTTCGCTCATCAGCGACGGTTCAATCTCGACCTTGCGCACGTCATGACGACCGTTCATGGTGATCTTCACCATGCCCGCGCCTGACTCTCCAATCACCTCTGCTTTGGCAATTTCTTCCTGCGCCTTTTGCATGTCTTCCTGCATCTGTTGCGCTTTTTTCATCAGATCACCCATGCCATTCATCATCTGGCTAACCTCTCAATCAATCTGTTGTGAACACTGTTTGCTGATACCGGATGCATTTTAACCCAAGGAGGCGCCGCGGGCGCTATTGCTCCCTACCCCTTGGTGACCACCGGCCTGATACTTTCTTCGACAACCCGCGCGTCGAATCGTTCGACGATCTCATTGACGAGCGGGTCGTTGCGAATGGCTTCTTCGGCCGACGCCTGGCGAGCCTGGCGCTGCTGTTCTTCCCAAACCGCGGGGGTCAGCCCCTGGGTGTCACCCACTTCGATCCGGAGTGTGGTGGCACCACCGAAGCGCTGCTTCAGTGCGTCAAGGATTCGGCTCTGGTGACGGTCATTCAATAACCGGGCGTGGCCGTCTTCCAGCGTCAGCACCCAGGCATCCCCCTCACGGTGCATGGCGCCATGACTGGCAAGGTTGCCGGGCATACCGACAATGCCGAGGCTGCGGAACTCCCGTGGCCAGTCAAAACCATCACCGGTGCCCCCGGGCTGGTCCGGCAAGGCGGCGACCGCTGGCACCGGCTCGGCCTGCGGGGCGGCCACCGGCTCCGCTGCTTCGTCTTCCCAGGGAGGCTGGTCTTGGGGGGCGGCGATCTGCTCCTCTACATACGCAGGCACGACCGGTTCGGATTGAACCGGTGCGTCTGGTCCGGAACCGCCGGGGCGGTCGCCATCCAGCCGGGGCGCCGCAACCGCAGCCGCTTCCGACCCGCTCGGGGCGAGTGGAACCGGTGCCGTGGTCGGCGCCGTTACCGGCGCGGCCTCCTCGCTTGGCGGCCGGGCACGGTCGGGGTCCTCCGCAGGCTCGCTCGCCGCCGCGGTGCTGGAGGCCAGGCTCGGTGGTTGTCGGCGGGCCGCTCCGGGACGGAATGCGAGCATTCTCAACAGCGCCATTTCAAAGCCCATGCGGGCGTCCGGAGTGATGGCCAGATCTTTGCGCCCGATCAGCGCCGCCTGATAAAACAGCTGGGCGTCTTCCGCACTCAGCTGCCGTGCCAGGGACTGAATCTGTTCGGCGTCGCCCAGGGCGTTATCAACACTACCGGGAACCACCTGCTCCATGGTCACGCGGTGGAACAAAGACAGCAGATCCGCCAGGATCACGCTGTAGTCCGGTGCGAAATCGGCGATCCGCCGAACCTCCGCCAGCATACCGGGACCATCGTTGGTCACCAGCGCCTCTACCAGCCTGGCGATGTCGCTCTGATCGAGGGTGCCCAGCATGCTGCTGACATCGCTGGCCGCCAGTTGCCGGTTGCTGTAGGAGATGGCCTGATCGGTCAGACTGAGCGCGTCGCGCATACTGCCATCGGCAGCGCGGGCCAGCAGCCACAACGCGGCTTCCTCAAAGGGCACCTGCTCCTGGGTGAGCACATGGTTCAAATGATTGGCAATATGCTCCGGCGTCATCCGCTTCAGATTGAACTGCAGACAACGGGATAACACGGTCACCGGGAGCTTTTGCGGATCGGTGGTTGCCAGCAAGAATTTGACGTGCTCTGGTGGCTCTTCAAGGGTTTTCAGAAATGCATTGAACGATTGATTGGTGAGCATGTGCACCTCATCAATCAGATACACCTTGAAGCGCCCCCGGGTCGGTGTGTACTGGACGTTATCCGTCAACTCCCGCATGTCGTCCACACCGGTCCGGGATGCCGCATCAATTTCAATCAGATCAGCAAAGCGGCCTTCCTGAATTTCAAGACAACTCGAACACTCACCGCAGGGAGTCGGAGTGATTCCGGTTTCACAATTGAGGCACCGTGCCAGCAATCGCCCAATGGTGGTCTTTCCCACGCCCCGGGTACCGGTAAACAGATAGGCGTGATGCAGGCGCTGGCTCTCAAGGGCGTGTATCAGCGCCTTGAGTACGTGCTCCTGCCCGACCATATCCTCGAATGTTTGCGGCCGCCATTTGCGGGCTAATACCTGGTAGCTCATGTTCCATCAACTGCGATTATAAATGAGGCTAACCTTAGCATGCTCAGGGCGTTATAAGAAGCAACCCATGGCGGCCCGGCTCGGATCGGGGGCGACAGAAGCAAGCGGCTGAAAACCCATTTACGGGTGTGAAATACGATTGCCCGGTGCGAGCAGGGGAAGAGATGGGGGTGGCCCCACTAGCAACACTCCGGCACACGAGTCCACCGCTGCGGCTGCTCCCTTCCGGGCCTGACCGGGTTCACGGTTTATCGTTGCGGAGGCACCAGCGGAGCCACCATAACAATCCGGACACGCTCGTCCAGATGCGGCGCGCATGTTAGCAAGAGACGGCGCCGGCTTCAATCCCTATTCCTCGATAAACAGCAACTTCCACTTTAAACATCAGACAATTACCGGTTTTCCGGCGCATTACAGCGTCACTGCGCCATGACGGGGGACGAATTGGCGACGCCGGGGGCGGTTTTCCGCTATGCTCAGAGCAGCGAGATCCCGGTTTAATTTCACCGGCAGCCTGCCCCAACCCGCTGTTGGTGCTATCACAGGATGTGGTACGTCATGATTACCAGCTTAGGTGTTATCAGCCATATCACGGCGGTGCTGTCATTTTTGCTCCTGGCCGTGCTGATCGTCAGCAAATACCTGCGACGCAAGGTTGACCGCGCCATTTTGCTGGCCACGGTCATTTCTTTGGTCTGGGCGGGCTCGGTGGTGACCCAGGTCGTCTGGGGGCAGCCGGGATTTTTCCCGCGCTATTTACTGGAACTGCTGCGGGATGCGGCCTGGATTGGCGTGCTCCTGGTCCTCCTGATCGACGGCGAGCGTACGGTCCATTCCTCGGACCGCACACCACCTGTGCTTAAAATCATCGCCGCCACAGTGGCTATCTGCCTGCTCTCCTTTGCCCTGCTGGAATACGCATTCGAGTTTTCGGTGCTGAACGGCAAAGTCAAAGTGGCGGGGCAAATTGCGCTGGCACTGCTGGGACTGTCGCTGGTCGAGCAAATCTGGCGTAACTCCATCAACTTCAATCGTTCCAGCCTGCGCTATCTGTGCATCGGTATTGCCACGCTGATGGCGTATGACTTTTTCATGTACACCGATGCCCTGCTTTTTGGTCAGGTGTCCGATGCGTTCTGGGGCGCGCGCGGGTTTGTGAATGCCCTGATTGTCCCGCTGTTTGCGGTGAACATGATCAACACCCGTAAACAGCCGGTGCATTTCCAGCTGTCACGCAACGCCATTTTCCACGCAGGTACCCTCATATTCGCCGGCATTTACCTGCTGTTTCTTGCTGCAGGCAGCTATTACGTGCGCGTTATGGGGGGCGAGTGGGGGGAAGCCCTGCAGGTCCTGCTCATTACCATCTCCATGGCGTTTTTTATCACCCTGATCACCTCCAGACGGGTGCGTTCCCGTTTGATGGTGTTCATCAGCCGGCATTTTTTTGACTACAAGTACGACTACCGGGAAGAGTGGCTCAAGCTTACCCGCGAACTTGCCGATCTGGGCGACGCCCCCCCATTGCCCGAGCGGGTGATCAGCATTCTGTCCGGCCTCGTTGAGGGCAATGCCGGCGCTCTCTGGGTCAAAGATGAAACCGGTCATTACCAGTTGCAGTCCGCCATCAACCTCTCGCTCCCCAAGCACACCGGCATAGATTGTCAGTCTGAACTGATTCAATTTTTTCTCGAACGGGAATGGGTTGTTGATCTGCACGAATACCGGCGCGATCCGACCCGGTACAACCTGATGGAAATTCCCGATGCCATTCTCCACACCCCGGACGGTTGGCTCATCATCCCGCTTTACCTTGATAACTCCCTGTACGGCCTGGCGCTCATCGGCAACCCCTATGCCAAGGTGGAACTCAATTGGGAAAACTTTGACCTTATCCGGGTGGTGGCCCGCCAAATCTGCAATCTGCTGGCGCACGCCGATTCGCAATCCATGCTTTCCCGGGCCATGCAGTTTGAAGCCGTCAGTCGGGCCAGCGCCTTCATGGTGCATGACCTGAAGACGCTGATCGCCCAGCTCTCACTGCTCACCCGAAACGCAGCCAAACACCGCCACAACCCTGCGTTTATCGATGACATGATCGAGACCACCGATCATGCGGTACGCAAAATGTCGAATCTGATCGATCACATCCGCAATCCGGTGGACGACCCCCCGAACACCGAAACAGTGGACATCAATGTCATTGCCCGCAATCTGGTGGAGCATTACGCGTGGAAAAAGCCCGCCCCCCGCCTGATCGAAACGGCTGAGCCCATCCTCATCCGGGCCGACCCGGACCAACTGAAAAGTGTGCTGGGTCACTTGGTGCAGAATGCCCAGGACGCCACCCCGCCCGATGGTGAGGTCAGT
Organism: Marinobacter sp. X15-166B; assembly: GCF_001752365.1. Classification (GTDB taxonomy): domain Bacteria; phylum Pseudomonadota; class Gammaproteobacteria; order Pseudomonadales; family Oleiphilaceae; genus Marinobacter. Next base: position 3,347,505 of record NZ_MEIY01000001.1, read on the forward strand.
CTGAGCATGAAAATGTCGGCCGGGTATGTTGTACTCTTCATACAGGACACGGGTTCCGGAATGACCGAAGAGTTTATCAAGCAGTCACTATTTCAACCTTTCCAGAGCACCAAGGGGCTCACCGGCATGGGGATCGGTGCGTATCAGGCCCGAGAGTACGTGCGCCGGCTGGGAGGGAATATCGATGTCACCAGCAAGCCGGAAGTGGGGTCTTGTTTCTCCGTGAGGTTGCCCCTGGCGACCCGGCAGACGCCCGCCACCGAACCGGCAAACGTTGCTTATTCCAACAGCCAGAACTGAGCAGATACGCGGCCCCCACCGCGTCGTGGCCCGCTTACGGGATTGCAATATCCCCGTTTTCGGTTAAAGATTATCCATGTAGGCTTCACGATAAAAAGGATTTGTAGTGATTGCAGCTAAACGACTTCTCATCGTTGAAGATGACCCGGGACTCCAGAGCCAGATTCGCTGGTGTTTCAGCGACGAGCTGGAAGTGTCGGTGGCGAGCGACAGGGACAGCGCGCTTACCGCTTTGCGCCGGTTGGAACCCGACGTGGTAACCCTTGATCTGGGACTCCCGCCCGACCCGGGTGGCTCCAGTGAAGGGTTCGCCCTGCTTGAAGACATTCTCCGACTGGCCCCCAGCACCAAGGTCATCGTGGTCACCGGGCGTGAAGACAAAGAAAACGCCGTCAAAGCAATTGGTATGGGGGCCAGCGACTTTTACCAGAAGCCACTGGATGCCGACATCCTCACCTTCGTGGTTAACCGGGGCTTCCGCCTGGCGGAACTGGAACGTGAAAACCGGGAGCTCTCCCGTCACCGCAACGGCACCACCATCAAAGGCATCATTGCAGCCAGTCCCCAGATGCTCGGTATTTGCCGCACTCTGGAAAAAGTCGCACCCACCGACGTCACCACCTTGATCGCCGGTGAGACCGGCACCGGTAAAGAATTGCTCGCCAGAGCATTGCATGATCTGAGCCCCCGTGCTGACCGAACCTTTGCTGCCATCAACTGCGCCGCAATCCCCGAAAACCTGCTGGAAAGCGAACTCTTCGGGTATGAGAAAGGGGCGTTCACCGGAGCGACGCAAAGCAAAAAAGGCAAGATCGAAAGCGCGAATGGCGGCACGCTGTTTCTGGACGAAATCGGCGATATGCCCATGGCCTTGCAGGCCAAGTTGCTGCGTTTTTTACAGGAGCGGGTGATCGATCGCGTGGGCAGCGTCGAACCTGTCCCAGTGGATGTGCGCGTGGTGTGCGCAACCCATCGGGACGTGCACCAACTGATTGAGCGCGGCGACTTCCGCGAAGATCTTTACTACCGGATCAGCGAAATCACCCTGGACGTGCCACCGTTGCGGGAGCGGGACGGCGATTGCCTGGTCATTGCCCAATCCCTGCTGAAAACTCTCGGCAAACAGCTGGATCGCCACCAGCTGGCATTTTCCGAAGACGCCGTACGAGCCATCAACCGTTACAACTGGCCCGGTAACGTCCGCGAAATGATCAATAAAATAAAGCGCGCGACCATCATGGCCGACGGCAAGCGGGTCACCGCAGCCGACCTGGAGCTGGCCTGCGACGGTGACGCGACCGACAATCATCTGAACCTTCGGCAAGTGCGGGAAAATGCAGAAAAACACGCCATTATCCAGGCACTTCAAGCGAGCGATTTCAACATGGCGCAGACCGCCCGAAGACTGGGGATTACCCGCCCCACGCTCTACAACCTGACGGACAAATACAAGATAGACGCGTCTGCAGAAGCCTGAACTGCACCGACAGCGTCTGGCAGGAAGCCCGACCCATGAGCAGGAATAGGTACGACATGAAAACAAGAAAAGCCTTCACCAAACGGTTCCCTTTAGCCCGTGCCAGTCTGTTATCCATTGCGATTACGATGGCTACGGTCGGCTGCGGCGAAGAAAGCACCCAGAATCAGGAAGATGTGCAGTACCTGAGCCATCTGGATCAGTCACGTTTTTTCCAGCGTCAGGGCGAACTCCGAGCCAGCACGGTAGAGGCCCGGAGTGCCATCGAATTGCAGGCCGGTGAACCCGCGCCTTATTTCATCCTCGTAGAAAACCTCATCACTGCGGGAGACGGGATTAACGCCGAGCATCAACTCGATGAACTCGCAACACTGCTGGAATCGGCAGACCCCAGCAGAGATTCCCTGAACCGGATTGTTCTCCTGCGTGCCGAAGCCCTGCGCATTCAACGGGAGTATGACCGGGTCCTGGCGACCCTGACCGATCTGGACGAACCCTCTTCCACTCAGGCCCTCGACGCGGAATTGCTGAAAGGCCGGGTTTTGCTGGAGACCAACCGGATTGCTGACGCCCGCAAGGCGTTTGAACAGGCCCATGGGCTGGCTCCGGATGCGGTTCTGCCGCTGATCGGTTTGTCCCGAACCGCCTTCGCGGACAACGATCTGGCACTTACCCGGGAGTACATCAAGAAAGCAGAAGAACTGGACGGCCAAACCCCGGCCCTGTGGCTGTGGAAAGCGCAGTTCGCCCAGGCGACTCAAGACTGGGCGACCGCAGAAAGCGCCTATATCCGGGCGCTGGAAGATATCGGTCAGTATGACGTAATGACCTTCCAGAAATATGAAACCATCTCGGCCCTGATTAACGTATTGCGGGCTCAGAACAAATCCGGTGAAGCCTTCGTCTACGAAGAGATCCTCGCCAAATCCGCACCTGGCAACATCAAAAGCAATCTCGAAGCGGCCCAGGAGGCCTTCAATAAAGGGGATATGGACGCCGCAGGGCATTATCTCGAAGGTGTGTTGAGACAAGCACCGAGCCATGAAAAAAGCGCCCTGCTGCTTGGTCTGGTTCGTTTCCGCCAGGGCCGCGTCGAAGAGGCCGAGCGGCTCCTTTCTTACGTGGTTAACCAGGGCAGCGATGCGCTGCAAGCCAGCAAACTGCTGGCGGCAACCAAAATACAGATGCAAGACCCCGAAGGTGCTCGTGAGCTACTGGAAAACCTGGATGAAAAGCAATCCGATCCGGAAATTCTTGCGCTTACGGGCATCGCCGCCCTCGCCAGTGGGGATACCCACGTGGGCGAAACCTTTATTGAGCGTGCGTTAGAGCTCAACCCGGACAACCAGAGCCTACGGTTACGGTACGCAAATTACTTCGCACGCCAGGGCGATCATGACCGGGCCATCGCCTTAGCCGAACAAGTGATGAACGCAAATCCGACGGCCAATCAGGCCCGATTGCTGATCATTCGCTCCCATATGGCGGCGGGCAATACCGCTGCCGCGGCGGAGACCGCCAATGCCTGGATAAAAGAACAACCTGACAACGCCTCTGCCCTGCTGATTCGCGGCCAACTTGCCGCGCAAACCGGCAACCTGGATGAGGCGCGGCAATACTTTAACCAGGCTGCCACCCAATCGCCCGACAGCGCCGGCCCCAAGATTGCGCTGGGCGCCCTCGCCCGCAGCCAGGGCAACCAGGAAGAGGCGTTAAAACTGTTCCGGCAAGCCGTGACCCTCGAACCCAATAACCGACAAGCCCTGCAAAATCTCGCAACGTCTCAGGAGCGCGAAGAATCGCTGGTGTTCATGCGCGAAGTGCTGGCCAAACAGCCCGATGCGATTGGGCCAAAACTGGTGTTACTGGAAGCGGCTCTGGAAGCCGGTGACACCCCTCAGGCCGATCAGCTCAGCGCTGATCTGCTTGAGCGCCGCAGTGAGAGTGCGCCGGCTCAAGCGGCCCCGGTTGTCGAGTCGTTATACAAAGGGGTTGCTGAGAATTTCCTGAAAGCCGGTGAACTGGACAAGGCCGCGGCGCTGTTAAACCGTGGCCGGGTATTGTTTCCAGAGAATGAAGATATTGCCCTGCAATCCGCACTGATCAGTTTCCACAAGAATGACGAACACGCCGCCCGGGAAATCATTCAGGAAGCCAAACAAATGCACCCTGCATCCGCTCGCCCCTATATTACTGAAGCGAGTTATCGCACCAGCCAGGGCAGACACGAAGACGCCGCCGAGCTCTTCCGGCAGGCGCTGGGCAAGCAGGATTCGGTAGCCACGGTACTGGCCTACTCCCGGGCCCTGCAAAATTCCGATCAATCCGACAAAGCCATATCGGTACTCGAGGACGCAGCCACCCGCTTCCCGGAACGCCCTGAAGTGGCCTTGCCACTGGCCCTTCTTTATCAAAGCAACAATCAGCCGGAAAAAGCATCCGACGTCTACGAGCGCATCATTGAGGCAGCACCCAACAACGTTGTGGCGTTGAACAATCTGGCCTGGCTGCGCCACGAGAACAAAGACGACCGGGCCCTGAAGCTGGCAGAAAGAGCTTATCAACTGAGCCCGAAATCCGCTGCGGTCACCGATACCTATGGCTGGATACTGCTTGCCTCGGGCCATGTTCAGAAAAGTGTGGAGATACTCGAGCAAGCCCTGCAACTGCAACCGGACGCGAAGGACATTGCCAACCACCTGGCTGAAGCCTATAAAGCCAACGGCCAGGAAGCTGAGGCACGTCAGGTACTTGAAAAACTGTAACAAGCTTTCATCCATGCTTAAAACACCGCAGCCTTACTCCGAAAAGTTCCAAGGGTAAGGTTGCGGCGACCAACTCGCCCCATGCTATTCTTGCTCCGCTTTTCCATCTTGACACCGAGCTGGTTTGCGCTCCACTTGCCCTCGCTGCGCTGGTGGACTCTCACCACACCAGCGCAAGACAATGGAGTTTTATGAAGCTTGGATTATTGGGTAAAACGTTCAGCCTCTCCGGCGCGCTTATCATCATCAGCGGCTGCCAAAGTTTTGGAGCATTCGATCCGAACACCCTACCCCCCTCGGCGGTGGTGCCGACCGTCAGTGAGCCCGGCACGGTCGAGTTGCGTTTTTTTGACAACATTGCGGGCTCTTCCGTCAGTAACCTGACCCGCAGCGCGAGATTCCCCGACAACCCCAGTCGCATTGTGGTCCTGACATCTCTGGAGACGCGCGACACTCAACTCGACCATTACGGGGCCCTGGCACGGGGGTTCATACAGCCGCCCGCCACCGGTCGCTACCGTTTCTACGTGAGTGGTGACGACCAGGTGGAACTTTGGCTCAGCCCCTCGGCTCAACCGGCAGACGTCACACTGATTGCCACTGCCCCAGGCTTCACCGAGCCCTATCAATACGACAAGTACAGCTCCCAAACCTCGCCTTACCAGAGCCTCGACGCCAACAACCGCTATTACTTTGAGGTGCGTCATAAAGAAAGCACCGGCATGAGCCACTTCAGCGTTGCCTGGGAAGGTGCCGGTTATGCACGAACGGTGGTAGGACGCAGCGCGATAGCAAGCTGGTCACCGGCGGTGTCAGGCGATTCCACCAGTGAACTCACCCCTGAAGCATATCCCATCGGCTACAACGCCGGCTTTGTGGACGGCAGCGAAGGCTTCCCGTTTAACGCCACATACTCTCGTCAGGATCTCGACCGGGCAGCCTACGCTCAGGGCTATCGCATCGGCTTTGTGGATGGCAGCGAAGATTTTCCGTTTGACGCTTCGTATCCACCCCTCGATCAGGACCGGGACGGCCTGTACGACACCTGGGAAACGCTCCACGGACTCGACCCCGCGGATCTATACGATGCCCGCACAGATCCCGACGGGGACCTGCTGTCGGCGGCCGACGAGTTTTTCATCGGTACCCATGAAAACAACCCGGACACCGATGGCGACCGCATACCTGACGGTGTCGAAGTTGCCGTGGACCTCAATCCACTCGACCGTTCGGATGCTGCCCGGGATATGGACGGGGATGGTTATTCCAGCCTGGAAGAGTATCTGGCGGGCACCAACAGCAATGATGCCACCAGCGCTCCTGACATCCCGTCAGACCCAGAGAGCAGGCCGGCACCTCCGGACGGTTCGGAGAACCCGGCCAATACGGGCTCAGCGTCACTGTCGTGGGCAAGACCGGAACACCGGCTGGACGGCACGGCCATCTCGGTGAGAGAGATAGAGCATTACAAGATTCACTACGGCCAGGACCGGCGTAGCATGAACAACACCGTCACAGTAAGCGGCACTGAAACCTCCTACGTCGTGCGCAACCTGTCACCGGGGATCTGGTACTTCACCGTGACGGTGTTCGATCGAGAAGGCCGTGCCAGTCCTCCGTCGGACGTTGTATCGAAAAGAATTCAGTGAGCCAATAAGGGTTCAGGGTGTGCATAAAGTCGGTCCAGATAAATTTCCACCGACTTTTTAATGGCCGGCGCATAAGTCGCCAGCGCAGCCTGACCGTTACAGTCCTCACAGCGCAAGCCAACAACCAGTACAGAGGCGTCCGAGCGGGCATTGAAAATGCCGTGCAATTGAGCGAACTTCGCCTGCAATTCGTTGGTTTCCCAACGTCCTTCCACGTAATAGCCGTACACGAGGTACAGGTTCTCGTCGCCGCCCCGTTGCTTAAGGGTCAATCCCGCCAGAGTATCCCCGTCCCCGGTGGGCAGAATGATCGTTTGCTGCAGCAACAACTCCCGTGAGTCGTACAACCGGTTGCCATACTGCACCACTTCTCCCCCCGGCCGCTGAAAGTCATAGCTGTACAGACCGACAAATAATTCCTCTGGCGGACGCTCCCCGTCCGCGTCAATGGAGGCTCTCAACGCAAAGGACTCCGCCAATGCCCGGTCAGGCTTGCGGATGCCCGGCTGCCAGCCGGCCAGATGTTTGCGGAACAAAGGGAGCCATTCCGCTGTATCCACGACCGCAATATCATGGGGCCGATTCTTTACCGCCACGCTCATGGATGAGTTTGCATAGCTGCTCCACGAAGCAGCAGCCAGCACCGTACCCACGGTCAAGGTCACCATGGCGCCCACCGCAGCAGCGGTGGAGGAAGTTTCGTGAACAGACGGTGGTGCGGACACTGGCCGGTCTTTGTTCTCCAGCCAGCGGGCGAAGAAAAACAAGGGCACCAACGTGGCCGCGAAAACCCACCAGCCAAAATAGTCATGCTCGGGAATCAGGGATGAAGTCATGTTGGACTCGTAACCCACATAAATAATGACAAATACGCGGATCCAGTTCGCAAACAACGCCAGAGCAACCGCTACAAGGGCCAGAATGATACGGTTGCGCAGACGGTGCAGGTTCAGCTCCCCATAGAGCACCGCCAGGGTTAACCCCACTAAAAAGTACCTCAACCCTGAACATCCGTGGGCGATCTCAAACGCACCTACCCCCGGGAAATAGACAAACACGCCCTCAACGAAAAACTCGATGTTCAGGAAAGACAACCAGAACTGGTTGATGGTGACGGTGATGATCTGAAGTGGCCAGGACAGATAGTCCCAAAATGGCAGGGCAAACACCAACAAACCGATCGGTATGAAAAACGGCAAGGTCTGGCGCCAGCCCCAGATTACCAGCAGCCCGGCAAGGAGCAAGGGCACGAGGGCGACTTGCTGAAAGGCCTCGATCAGCAATACCGTCCCGGTAAAATACAGCACTGCGGCGGCCAGGAAGGCCAGCACCCAACCTGCATTGAACCCCAACGCGGGGCGCAACTGGCGCCACTTGGACACCGTCAGGTAAAGGCACACCGCCAGTATCAACAGCCCGTGGGAATAGGCTTCGTCAAACTTCAACCATCGCTGCACCAGCCCGTCCAGGGTGGGCCAGACGGCCACCATCAACACAGCCAGCAAGCCAAGAGGGACGAATAACCGCAACGTTGTTCTGGTGATGAAACGCTCCATGTTCATTATGATCACTTACCTGATTGGCGTCCGTCAGTCTTTAAGCGCGTATAACAACTTCAAGACAGGATGTCTGACCAGCATAACCGAGACAAGCTTCTCATGGCCGGTGGCGATCCGCGACTTGTAATTTTCATTCTTGCCGCTCCCTGCAAGAAAGTCGAATTTGTGAATATCTTTGTCCGCAAATGCCCCTTCAATGTCGTAGCCAAGGTGCAGACTGCCCAACGCCAGTTTGCGATGAAAATTCTCGACAAAGCCTGCCTGTAGATTATAAATACAACCGCGATAGAGCACGTTATAAAGTACCGACACGATTTGGTCGTTGCAATATAAGACCGACAACCGGGGCTCACCGCCCTCCTCGCCGATGGTGTCAAGGAACGTGCGATGAAACGCCAGACTGGTGGTGCCAAAACAGGGGCCGCCCCAACGGGATTCATGAAAACCGTTCAGTGCCTCAAAAAAGCCATCCACCTTATCCGGCCACGCATTTGCAAAGGTAATCTCACCCTGGGTCTGTAACACCGAACGCCGGTTATACAGACGCAAACGGGTGCCACTGCCCAGGTTCTTGAGATAGGCTTCAAACGACTGCGTCGTATCTACAAAGTAACTGGTGTCTTCCGCAACGGTCCGCAACATACACCGGGTCTGAGCTGCGTAATCCTGCAACGCCTGCAGATCCGGGGCACTCGCCGGCACGTCACGAAACACGGCCTCGGACCACCGGCCAGCGCCCAGACGCCGCCGCACCTCTGCCAGGCACTCGGCACCGGCTGCCCCGGAGGTCAGCCGGTTGTATTCGGTACGCGGGGTGGCGAGCCGGCGGTAATTGGTGCCCACAAACTGCAGGCAATGGATGGGCAAAATCCCGCGAAACCGATAACGGTCGACATACAACCCTGCAAGGCCCGATCGGTTACTGATTCGCCTGAACCCCTGAGTATCGCCCCAGTAAGCCCACCAGGCTTGCTGCCATGCATTGGTTTGGAAAATGGTCATTGATTGCTCGTCCCTGGCATAATTGGCTTAACCCTTCGATAATCTGCCACCGCATATTCAACGTCTGATAACTGCAGAATTATCTAATCAACATACACCAATATCATGAAACCGTTTGGTTTTTGGAAATCTTCGCGAACCTCTACTCACATTAATTGCAAACGAAAAAAATACGGTCAACCAACCTGTTTTTTGCCGTCGAATCGGTTTTTCAGTGCTAGTATGGCGCTATACTATACTTTCACTCATACAAGTAATCTGTCGAGGGCACGGATGGCGCTCGCTAAATCAGTATCAGAAACGCTGTATTTTGTTTTTAGTGCTGGCCGGATCATCGCTGGCTTCAATGCGCTGAACACCTTGGTTCGACCCTCACGCGCGCGAGGCACCGATAATGCGTGTAGTTTCCCATTTCCGACCTTATGTCAGTATGGAGCGTTACCATGCGGCGCATCTTGTTAAACCCTCCCGGGTGGACGAAAATACTCCTGAAAAAAACACTGGCGCGAATGGGGTACCAGCTAGTACCTTGCGAGGACCCAGCGCCGATTGACGTGCGGTCGCTTGGCAACCACCCTGCACTACTTCTGTACCACAGCACACCAAAGCCCGTTTTAGTGGATGTCCCTGTTTCCCGAGGCAGGGGACCGCAAAGCATGCCTCTTTCCGCCCCCGCGAAGCACCCTTTTGTATTGGCCGCGCGGGCAGGCGCTCAGGATAACGGAGGTGTGGACGAGGTCTATAATATTCTCAAGCGATATTATGCCATGGTACAACCAACTACCGCCGCCGAATGGATTGGCTTAAGTAAAGACCTAGTAACAGTTCTTCATCACGAATCACCACTAGCGACCTCCATGCCATGGGCAACGCGGACGCCAGATGAGTGCCGGAGAGCCCGCGAAAGCTGGGCCAAAGAAGAAAGTAAAAACGTTGGACTTGATCTTTCAATAGAACACGGTTGGCATTTTTGGGGTCCGGTCGATAATAAAAAACTCGAAATAGAAGCCCACAGAATCTATAGATTAATAAGATCAATCAAAACACATGGATATCGTCGCCACGATGGTCGTGATGGCGATATTCTAGGTATTATGCTTCGTACCGAAAACAACCAGTGGTGCTGGCGAGTATCTGGCGGAATTCATCGCGCTGCTGTACTCAGCGCACTTGGAAGCGACACAATACCGGTAAGAATTGTACAAGTGATCAACCGAGAGGATGTAGACCATTGGCCGGGAGTTATTTCAGGCATATTCTCTCGGCAAGCTGCACTAGCAGTCTTTGACGCCGTTTTGGAAGGTTCTGTTCCCCAAATCGTTCGACACTGGAGCAACGAAAACTACAGCAGGTCGGTCTATCAATACCCGACACGTAACAATGCAGGTCATGCAAGCCCATGACACTGCTGAAAAGGTTGATAAGAGGCTCCGCCTTTCGTACTTTAAACACGATTGTTAGCATTGCAATCGGTTTTTTCATGTTACCCTTTCTGCTCAACCATTTGGGTGAAGATATTTATGGAATATGGGTTTTAGTTGGAAGTATTACTGCATCATTCTATTTATTCGACTTAGGATTCGCTTCTGCAGTTACGCGTTTTATAGCGGCAGCCCTCACCCGAAAGGATAAAATTGAAGCGCAACAGGTTTGCTCTACTGCATTTATTCTATATTGCGGATTAGGAGTCTTGATAATAGTTGCTACGTGCGCCTTGGCGTTACTAACGCCCAATGTGACCTCTAATAGTGAAAATGACCGACTGATTCAGCTCCTGATAATCATAACTGGGCTACGGATAGCAATTGGCTTCCCGTTTAAGTCTTTCGCCGGAATAATTTCGTACCATATAAGATTTGATCTTATGGCGGCAACGAGACTCTTTTTTGTGCTTGCATCTACAATTGCAACCGTAATTGCAATACTTACTGGGAAAGGAATAATAGCAGTTGCAATAATTGGATTGGTCTCATCCTTTGTCTCAGATATTGTATTCCGTGTTATATCCTCACACATGGAACCCCAAGTCAAAATCAAACTGAGTTCTTTTAGCCGTTCTCAACTCAAAGCCCTGTACAGCTTCAGCGCTTGGGCATTTCTTATCGATATCTCTCGTCTCCTCCAAGAGCGCGCACCAGTCTGGTCAATAGGTATTTTTTCAACCCCCAATTACTAACCGTTTTTTATGTTGGTCAGCGCTTGGCCGAGTACACATTCGGCCTGCTATATCGCGCAGTGAGTATGTACACCCCAATACTTACGAAGGACTTTACCCAAAGAAATATGACTGGATTCACTAACAAGTTAATGATATTCACAAAGCTCAATGTTATTCTCGCGTGTTTCGCTGTTGCTGGTTTTTTCGCTTTAGGTACCCCTCTAATAAGACTATGGATGGGTAGCGACTTCAGTTATCTAATAGCGTACAAAGTGGGCGCTATATTATTGTTAGGTAAAATGTTTCTATTCATCACATTACCTATCAACAGCGCGTTTTTAGCAATGCAAAAACCACGTATTATGTCTTTGGTCAGCGTGGCGGAAACCGGAATCCTCACTATACTATTGCTCTATTTCGCGACATCGACCAACTTAGGGATCGTCGGTGCTTCTCTCGCCGTGTTGTTTTCGTACACGCCAACGCGCCTAATCGTCATCCCTTTCCTGATTAGTCGAGAGTTGAGTTTACCCTTCAACGATATAATAAAACCTTGGTTACGCCCTCTTTTACTTTCTTTTATGGGATGGGCCATGCTGAGCTCGGCTTATACGGTGATGATCCAGGAAGTTCAATCCGCACTTGCATTTATACTTTGCGTTGTTTTATATACCATTTTCTCCTTAATAAGTGTTCCTTTCCTGGTGGGCCAACAAGAAAGAACCCTACTAGAAACGATCGTGCCAAAAAAATATATGTTATTATTTAATTGGCCGAGTTTATTAAGTCGCCGTCGGCCAGCTTGACACTTTTAACATTAAAGTGGCAAACCAAATTGAAGGTCAACGCTGAGCCATTGATCTTATCACATCGATCTGAAATCAAACATGAAAATCATGACCGAATAAAGCTTTATAATAACCATCCTGTAAGATGAAACCTCCGCCATAGGAGAATTAAATGAGCACTAAACAGCCAACTATAAACGTGTTATGGACGGGTGGATATGATTCTACATTTAGAATTGTCCAACTTTCGAAGCTGAACGTCACGATTCAACCATTTTACTTGTCAGACAACAGGAAAAGCGAACCAAATGAATTAAGGGCTATTGCTGACATAACTAGGGATATTAAAACAAGCCCGGGAACCAAATGCACTTTAAAACCTTTGAAGACCTACATCAGCTCAGAGGTCAAGGTGGATGATGAAATTACTCAAGCGTACCATCGATTACAGAATACAGCGCCTTTAGGGTCACAATACGACTGGTTGGCCAGATTTGCTAAAGAGAAAAACATAGAAGGACTGGAGCTGGGTATCGAAAAATCAGATACAAGTGTGGTGCTCGCTTGCATAAGACAACTCGGCCATATGACGCTAGTTAATGATGGAGCAATTTCTTACTACATACTAAGCGAGGAAAAATCAGACCCAGATTTATATAAAGTACTTGGTAATTTTCATTATCCAAACCCTCTGTTCAATATGACAAAAACAGAGATGTTAACGGAGTACAAACGATTAGGATTCGAGAAAACCGTATACAAAACTTGGTTTTGTCATCGACCGATCAAGGGCAAGCCGTGTGGTATTTGCAATCCGTGTAAATCTGTTATTTCGGCAGACATGAGGTTCAGGTTACCGAAACTAAGTCTGATAAGATACAAATTTCGCCCAGTTTATACCTCCAAAAGCAAAATGGAACACTTCGTAAAACGCTGCTGGGATAAATTGATTAACATTTAACAACTCAATACAGCCCACTACAACTTCACGCACCCTATAAAAGATTATGTGATCCTATACTTATAAAAGTCTACGCCCTATCATTCGAACCCTAGGAAAACCTTTTTACATATTTCGCTGATTTTTGTGAACAATTCGCTTTTGATATTCCTAAGACGTGTCAAATTTTAATACCTTGGATCTCTCTGCCACAAACCACCCATCCAATAATCGTAAATATATGTACTGAACCTGGAGATTCCGCTACCTGGCGCGAACGTCATTTCCCCAAAAAATATTTCCCCATCGATATTATAAAGATCCACCCGAACATAACTAAAAGGATCAGCTAGTTTTTTTGCAATTTGTAACATAAAGTCGTAATTTTTAGGTTTTTGGATTTTAGTAATCAAAGAAGGAAACTCGACGGCAAATGGGAGCCAATTTAAATCCTCATCGAAATATGACCTACTATGGTTAACTCCCCGTCCGAAGTCGATATGTAACAAAACTTTCATCGATCCATCGTTCTGTTTAAAAACATGGAACTTATAATCTCTTAAACTTCCATCCTCATCAGAAGGTGTTAGTTTCTTTTCAACTAACAATCTTGGCGATATATCGCTGTACCAAGCTTCATCGGCAAGTTTCCCAAAATCTACCTGTAGCTGTTTACTTACTTCATAACAAACCTCAGAAAAACGACTTAACTCATCTCTATCCGACAACATATAAATCCGACCAGAGTTATGATTTGCCTTCAAAACGCAATTACCATGCTCCCTTACAATCTCATTCAATTTTTCAGGAGTGATCGACATCCCCACAAATAAATTTTCAATGACGACATCCTTTGAAATCAATTCAGCAACATATTCCTTGGCCTCTATTTTACAAGCACACCTGGAAAAAAGAGGGTTGAGAGGATAGCGTTTTCGATAATTTATTTTTTCATTGTAGGTTTTCGGGTTTTCGAAATTCGGAATATATTTATTATGCTCTATGAATTTCTTCCGAAATCTTCTAGCTTTACTATATCTGTTATTGACGAACCTGGCTTTTAGAGCCACTAAGTTCATATAAACTTTCCGACTGTTATTATTTCTAAACATGCGTTCCCTGATTATTTCCTTCATTTACACCTCGATTAATTTGGTCGACTACTTTTTTAAACTATCTTAGTACACAAGCCGTGTCATTGATCACATAACTTAAAAAAACAAGTGATTTCAGATAACGAACACAGCAACCTGGGATGTACCCTAATCAAAGAAAATTATTTGAAGCTAAGTTGAATCACAGAATACTTAAAGTGTTATTCTACCGGTTGCGCTCACTTAACTTACGAGCCAATGGAAATCTTTCAAACTGGCTGCGTTCGGCGTTGGTTAATTGTTCACTCTCATCAAGTTTCAATTTAACTAACGATAAAACAGTAACAGACAGGCCCCCAAAAAAATACCATTCATAACTTTTTAATCCATAACTTGCAAAGCTAAATAAAAAATTCATTAACAGCCAGACTTGCATTGCCTCCACACATCTAAACACAAAGTCATCTTTTGATAGATATCTTCGAGCCAATCTCCCCGCACCTATAAAATTTTTTATCATAGCCATTAGATATAAAACAAAAAATAATAAACCGATTAGCCCGATCTCTTGCCAAATTTCCGCCCATAGAATATGCGAGACCTGGTTGACACCACGGACATTCCAATTCGCCTCCATTGAAGTGCCCAAACCATGCCCTATAATTGGGCGGTTCATTGCAACTTCAAAATCATCAAACCACCCCTGAATGCGTCCTGTAGCACTTGCAGACTGTCGTGCATCATCACTAACTATCGATAAATAACGGTCCTTTTGAATTTCACTAAGATTCATGAAGACAAAGATTACTACCAGCCCCCCTAATACCAATAATAACAACTTTCGGCTGCTTTTGATCCAAATCCCGAGAGCGATAATGCCCAACGCAAGAATACCAGAGCGGGAAAGCGTTAAAACCATGGTATACATTAATAAAGAAATCAATACCAGATATAAAAAAAATGCTTTTTTATTAATTTGTGAAAAGACGTAATGTAAAAAGGGTATAACTGTCGCAATTACAAATGCTAATCCATTAGGATTGATGATATCCGATGGAGCTCCGGAGAGCCGAGACGCAAACTCTCCCCCACCCAAGTGAGTTTTAGATCCAAGATAGCCGGTGGTGAGATGAAGCATAAGTGGTTCAATAACTCTTATTAAGTTGCACACCACAAACACAATGATTGTTAACTTCAACCGCCGTTCGCCAATTACCAGGTTGACGGTGAAAAAGTAAAAAATTGCTCCCTTAATAAATGCGATTAGACCGGTATTAATAACTGACCCTGGCCATTGAACGAGTGGAAGGGAAACTATTGCGTATATGAATATAGCTAACAGGTACTTAGACGCATCATCCAATCTGAAAATGTTGGTGAACTTAGATGATAGTATTAAAAAAGTTATAAGCCCAACCAGTATCAAATCAAACCTAATAACCCCTAGGGGCGGAAAACGAGCGGGAAGATGCAGAAAGAAACTGACAAGATAAATCATGAAAAGGGTAAAGGCTAAATGACTATCCGTCAAAGCAGCATTTTGGGGAAAAGGGTTGTTTAACGGCCTCTGTGATTTTGTAGCGGTAACATTAGTCATCGTAGTACTTGCTCATACATCTGTTGGATTTGAGTGGCCGTATGCCTTACATCGAAACGCTCTACTGCCATAGGCATAAAATCCACAAATTCCTGTTTACTTCCACTTATACACTTTTTTATTCCGTTTGCTAGACTTGCCGCATCTTCTTTTTTAACGCGTATTGCAGGTGTGTCTTGAATAACCTCTCGCAAGCCCATACAATCACTAGCAATCAAAGGCACGCCCGCGCACAACGCCTCCATCGCTACTAACCCGCATGCCTCCCAGAGCGATGGCATTACGACTCCGTCACACCCCTTCATTGCGCCGGATACGTCAGAAATGAATGGAATAAAATTGAAATTATTTGTAAGACATTGCCTTTCAACTTCAGCCATTTCTTCTCTAATAAAGGCACCTGAACCAAAACAAGCGACGTGAATATTATCCAACCCATGACAATGCTTTAATATAGAGATTGCGTCAACTAAATACCTGAAACCTTTCTGGTTCATAAACCTGCCAAAAAATCCCAGTAAAACATCCGTTTCAGATAAATTTAACTCTGATTTTAGATTACTAGGTTCCGCCTTGTAAAAACGTTCTGCATTTACGCCGTTAACAATTACAACATGCTGCCTAACATTTAAATTAGGTAGCATTGCGTAAAGGTTTTTCTGGGCATCTATTGATACTGAGTGAACAACATCATATCGATTTAGAACAAACGTCAAGAGATGTTTTTTTAAAAAACCTGCTATCCCCAGAAACTGATTATCTTTTAGAATATCATGTGAAGTCATCAAGATAGGTATTTTGGAGAACTTGCCTGGGATCCAGGTTGATAATGCCGATGTAAACCCATGTGCGTGTATTAAGTCAATCCTTCGTTTATTTAGCGCCCTTCTAACGGTTTTATAACAAGAGAGGGCCGCGTTTCCTTCGCTAGAAAACAAAAACCATTCGACTATTAAAGGCCCTATCTGACTTTTAAGACTCTCTAAGCCGCCCACGTCCGGACCAACCACAAAGAACCGGTAATTATCATCAGGAAATGCTTTAATAAAGTATTCCAAGAATGTCCTGATACCACCTACCGGCCACCTGACCACTAACAATACACTTTTACAATGGTCTTGACTGATGTCGCTAATAATCACTGCAGAAATCCTTTTTTTGCATCAATTATATCGATAAACCGACCGATATATTTTTAGTGGGCACTTCTAATACTCGAAATTAATTTAAACCATTCAGTAAATTATGTTTGGCTTTCTATAAGGAGTCAACGCATAATCCATAATAATTCGTGACGCCAGACCGCGCAATCTTGATCTGCGTACGATAGTTTGGACAAATTATTAGCCTATCATCGATCGGACAAATAGTAGATTTTTTGATAGCAAGTGGCATTGCAATCCCCCGAAAAACAGGGAGCTAAGAAGTAGAATTTTCCGTAAGCTGCACGCAGAAAGATTCTGTATGAAAAAATCTCGTATTTCCGACAGCCAAATCCTGAAGAAAGCGGAGAGCGGTGTTCCAGTGCCGGAACTGTTTTATGAGCACAGTATGAGCAGCGAGACTCCGATGTCATGACCACGCTACTGTGCGTATAAACCCTATTAAATGACAATCCCAGCATGGAGATTTAATAAATCTTTACAGATAAATGACCTCAACAACAAGATTGACAAGTAATTCATTCGTTATTCGAGACTAAATTTAAAAAATCTTAGCCACCAATTAACTATCTTAAGGACTAACCACTTAAATTGACGACAGTAGCCTAATCAACTTTTTTCGAGATCGTTGCCACTCATTCTCTTTATTCAACTTTAATCTCTGTATCTTTTGTCTCAACATTTCTAAGTTACCTATTGAGTATTCTATTGCCTTCTTTATTGCTCCTGGATCGTGATCGGTAATAACGACTGACGTACCATAAAACTCTCTAAGCGCTATGGTGTTAGAGGTAATTAGTGGTTTTCCCACACTCATAGCTTCATACCCACCACATACAAGACACCACTCTGCCGAAGTTAAGACCATAATGATATCCACACTATTTAACAAGTTTATGTATGCATCATCATTTACAAACCCAGTTAAAATTACGTTACCTGGGATAGCATCTTTATCAAGACCAGCTTTATTGTAATTACCGGTAATAAAAACTTTACAATCTTTCTCCAGAAGGCGCCCGCATTCAATTACTTCGCGATAAGGCTCGTCGTTAGAGTACGTACATATATAGAGAATATTTATTCTGCCCTTTTTAAAGGCATAACCGGGATATTGAACACTATTAAACTCTGGAATTTTATCTGCAAGAATAAAGCTTCGCCCGCCTTTCTTTTCAACATGCTCCTTCAGATAATTATTAGTAACTATGGTCAAATCTGCAAGTTTAATACTAATTTCACTACAAGCTACAACAAACCAAATAGCAGGATTTATAGAAAATCTCTTGCCCAGTCGAAAATTAGTATGGCGATCTACAACCAACTTGTACCCGAACACAAATTTAAGCAAAGCCGCAAGGCATGCAAGAATTCGAGAAGGGTTCTGGACAATAATTATTGAACTTCGCTTTATATAAAGCACCTTGACAGTTTTGATTGAGTTGACTAAATGTCTTAAAACGAACTTGTTAGTTGATTTGATATAAAAGTACTGTGCACATAATGCCTTAGCCAATTCTTTTGAACGCCGGTGATCTTCCCAAGTGATCCAGCATATTTCTTTATCCATATTTAGTTTTGCCATCGCCAGCCAACCCTTTTTGTTTCTTGTTGATCAACAATCCATACTGACTAAATGCTTCGAGAACTTTCTTATTCTTAAGTATGGGACCACATGCCTGTTCGAGGTCGACATTGTCATAGTTTGAATTAATTTCGACGATTACCGGGCCTTCGACGGTAATGGCAATATCCATCCCTAACAACTTATAAAAATCAAATTCAGTCTGCACCCTTCTTGCCAACTGTATTACCTCGTCCCATTGTGGAACATTGTATCCACTAAACGTAAAATTAGAGGTGGGATGATTTGTGTATTTAGTACCATTACGGTCGTACCCTATCTTTGCGAGCACACCTTCCTCAATTAAAACACACACACAAATACCACCTTGGCTTAAGTTGTCTATTTTGCTCTTGCCAGTTCCAAACCTTATATATGCCCCAATAATAAGTACCTCCTGGTTTGGTAATAATAATGTGACAACTCTAACAGTGTTGACAGAGTGAGAAATAAAATTTAGTTTATCATCTTGATTTAGGAACTTTTGTACGATCAATTTACTTTCGGAACTTTCTGTACTGATATTTATCGAACTCTGACCTTTTAAGGCGAGAACTTCATTATTGCTATCAAATTCTATGTAAATGATACCCGCGCCACCTTTACCGTCCACTGGCTTAACGATCAGTTTATCTGTTAATGCTCGCTTACACATGACATCCAACACATGTTCTAGTAAAGCCTGTCCCTTCGGGATAATACTGATGATTTCAGGGGTTTCGATGCCTTTTGCCTGGCATAATGAGTAATTAATCGACTTGTCTCTAAAAACTATTTCGTATTCTTTCGGTTGTAACATCTTTCTTAAAGCTTTTCTTTGATACGGATCATAGTTAGATCCGTAATAATAGTGCCAATCGGATTTAGGTTTTTCCCAAAGTCGACAACTGCTGTAATTAGCGGGATAGTACTTCAATATAAAGTGGATATATAAGAAATCGTAGATCACCAAATGCTTAGGTCTTCGACACTCTTTCCAATTGACGTTCCAAAAACAATACGGAAGTGCAAAGAAGCGAATAATACGTCGAAAAATTGGATTAATATGCATTAACGCCAAATCACCCAAGCTTTTCACTTTATCGTAAGCCCTCTCCAAATTATTATGCGTCACAGCACTACCCCATAACAATACATAATTGAATTATAGTTACTCCTTAGGTTACCGTCCATTAACAATCAACTATCGGGTCGCTATTACACTTTACTCTACTTTAAAAACAGCAATTTTTTCAGGGGCTTTAGATAAAAGGGGAAATCCTTTCTGGTTGACTTGGCCGTTTTCGTTGATAACATATAAATATATAGGCTGGGAGTCAGATAAATAATCAGTTTTGTACTCGAAGCTTATTTCATTATCATTCCAGCTTCTGGGTGAAACAATTTCCGATACTATTCCTTCTTTCCATTCGCTAGAATTGGATAGTTCAACCCTTGCCTGGCTTTCAGATATGTAGATGTCATCAAAACCAAAAACCATGTGGTCATAACGTCCGGAAATATTTGCCGCAAAACCAATTTGTCCAACCGTTAATCCTTTTGTTACATTTGATTTTTTAAAATCGTCTACAGCAATAACTGTTTTGCCGTTTACCTTTATTACCATTTTATTAGTATTAGAATTAAACCAAGCGTCAAACTTATTCCAAGTTCCAACCTCTCCTTGCCACTTCCCCCATTTTACAAAGCCTTGAGGATCGATATCCTTCCTCCAATATACTGCGTGCATCTGCGTCCAGGCCATTCGGGTGTGTTTTCCGTTAGAGTCGTCCCATACTCTCAAAAATTTATTCGAACCACCAAACTCATTGGGGTCGCTCAAAGGCTTGAACCACCAAGAGACAAACAAAGTTTCATTGCTACGACCTTTTAGATCCGTCGGCCAACCTAACGTGGTTGATCCAGTTCCTCTATACACAACTTCATCTTCCCCTCTTTTTAAGTCCCGACCGCTATAATTAGTTTGTAAACCACCTTTACTGAATTTTTGACTCCATACCTCGTTTTGGTCAAGTAACACAGGCGCAGACAAGCGCTCCATCAGAAAAGAAGCGTCAGCACTGTCACGTAGGATAAAATCAAACCGGGGATTCCCAAAACCACTCCCCAATACGCGAATAACAGTTCCTTTCTGAGGATTACCTTTAATAACTGAAATTTCGGGGGAAGCGTAGGTAATGGGTGTAATGAATGACGTAAAAACTAAAATAATCAACTTTCTAAAACGCATTGCCAGGTCACCTCTGAGAGTTAATATCGTGCCATTTTTACATATCGAGACGCTTTAAAACAAGACCGGAGGACACAAACCATTTGTGCTTAATAGTATCCATATGCATAACTCGCTGTTTTTTTTATTATTTTATTTTCATACCGATTACGCTAGATAATTACTAATTGTTCACCACCTTGTTATAGCTTGTCTTTTAGAGTAATTTGTGAAACAAAAAGACAGGTCACTTAACAACGTATTTGGTTAAAAGGCTGTAAATCAGTTGAACATGCGACTTTGTGTTCAATAAAATCAAGAAGCTAGGTTAACCGTCTGAAAATCAAGTGTACTCAACACTGATGCATCGGTGGCGTTGCCGATCGGTAATAGATATTCCAAGATTTTGATATCTGGGAACCGCCCTCTTCCATAGTTTAGACTGGTTAAATCGACGCTCCTTTAATTTTCGGGTCTGTAAAAGCTTTGAATTGGCCGAAACTTACCATTAGCCTCTCGCGGTATATCAAATACTTCTTTTATTTTTATTTCGATATCATACCCTAGTCTTTCTCTCGCCTCATTGTAGATCATTTGACGATACACGCTACTATATTCTGTTGTCGGAACCACTAGTATTTGAACATCTCCACCTGATGACTGGGTCAACTGGGCCAACTTGATATGTTTATCACCACTGAAAATAGAGGCCAATCTGCTTATAGCCCTTCCGTCCTTTGTATATATATAATCGTCTATACGCCCTTCTAGGTGCGATATAACGGGGAATGAGGAGTGACAGTCAGCGCTCTGATCCCCAAGGTTCACACTGTCGCCGACTCTGTAACGGATAAGGGGCATAGCCTGACTTAATAAACTTGTGGTGACTAATTCACCCTCCTTTCCATTTCTCCTTCCGGCATTTGGCAATACCTCAACTACGGCGTGCTCCGGATGAAAGTGCATAATGCCATTTGGACATTGTGAGGCAAAAAACGCCATTTCAGTACAGCCGTATTGATCAACTACCGGACAACTAAATGCCTTTTGAATTACTTGTCTCTGGTAAGGGAGCAGTGTTTCCGCCGTTGTTATAATAACGTTTGGCTTAAGGATCGATAAATTATTGTCAACAATATATTTAGAAACTCTGGCTATACTTGACGGATGCCCAAAAATTTCTCTAGGTTTAAAATCAACGATTTTATCTACGTAATATCCAACATTGTCATCTGAGAGGTGATAACCAGACATCAACAGATTATTTTGAATAATATCGTATCTCCAATATGGAGGTTTTTTCTGCGATCCTGGAACGACCACCCGGCCCAAAAAAGTGACTCGACCACTCCTTTTTCCAACACCGTACCACCCTCTTAACCTGGAAAAGAATGCATAGTGTTTCCTTCTGGTGCTTTTTTCGCAATAGATGGTTAAAGGCGTCCCTGTACTACCACTAGTACTGTAGGAGTGGAGACGTTTTTTTTGAAACGGGTGGAGATGAACTGTCCTGGGTTATCTCTTATTTCATCCTTTTCAAGGATGGGAAAGTGTGACAGATCACTGATTCCTTTGATGTCGTTTGCTGTGATTTTCTCTTGTTCAGCCCAGGTTTGGTAGAAAGGGACTGTATTGATCGCATGCCGCAGGATAGGGATCAACTCCCGTTCTTGATATGCGTCCATTTCATCTGTGTTATAATTTTGCGTTTTGGATAATAAACTTTCATAGCGTTGAGTGCCTGGGCCATATCGCTCGATATACAAGGAGAGGCCATAAACTGATACAAGAATATTTTGCACCATTACTGGGGAAGCTAGATACAGCCTTGAGAGCCATGGACTCACTGCCACCTCCGGTCAGAAAAGAACGTTGATGGTCGATAGTTAATAATCCCGTGCGAAATATTCCAGCCCAAGACATCCCTAACAGTTAGGTTACGCAGCTTCACCAATGTTTTATTCCTCATACTCGCCGCACCAATAATTTCACCAGGCTCCTCCATCCCCGAGTGTAAGAGGCATCATGCTTAATGGCTTTCATGATGTCTGAAAAAGGTTCTGAAAAGGATTTTTCTGCGCTGGCGATGGCCATGCCCCGGCTGATGTACATGTCCGCTCTGGCCCGCGCTTTCAGGGTACGTGTAATTCGGTTGGGGTTGTTTTTCAGAAATTTATCCAGAATTCGGAACCCGTTTTCATACCGTCCCCGATAGTTTTTGGACATCTGGCCGGGCCAGATTCGATACGTATAGGTTTGTTCGGGGCAAAATTCGAACTTCCAGTTTATCGAGTACCTCAACCATAAATCCCAGTCGATCCCCATCGGCAGGCTTTCGTCAAAGCTACCGTCCCACTCGACACACTCCCGCCTGATCACGGCCGTACCAAATGGAATGGAATTTCTGATAACCAAATGGTCGGTAATAAAGCCCGTATGCCCGGCGGTGTGGCTACGCCGATAGAAGAGTGGTTGGTCATGCCCGTCCATAAACGCCACATCGCTGTATACCACTCCAACCTTGGGGTCGCTGAATTTGGGCATCTGGAGCTCGAGCTTATCAGGCGACCACACGTCATCTGCGTCGCAAAAAGCCAAAAATTCACCTTTGGCCTCGGTAATGCCGAGGTTTTTTGCTTTGGGCTGGCCCCGATTGGCGGTAACGACAACGCGCACCCTGCTGTTGCCCTTAAATTCACTTAACCTGGCAGCAGTACCGTCGGTGGACCCGTCATCGATCACGATCACTTCAATATTCTGCCACGTTTGCGCCAATACCGATCTGACTGCGTCAGCGACATACTCACCCATATTGTATGTGGCAATGATCACACTGACTAACGGTTGATTGCTCATACACCCGTACCCTGTTGTCAAAAATCCATTTGTTCTAAAATCAAATTACCGGGCGGCCAGTCTGGTCAGCCCAAAAAGTGCCTTATTGAATACTTCCATATTGTCACTGGTTGGGTATCTTTTTATCTCATAGAGGTCTTTCAAGGTATGCCTGCCTGGGAAGGCAGCGACTGCGTACTCGTATCCCGCCATTTTAATCGCCGCTTTCACTCTGTCATTAAAATCGATTTTCTGACCGTTTGGATAACAGAAGATGTTGGGTTTATGCCCTAATTCTTCATGAATCCTTTTTATAGGTTCTTCCAGCTCGAACTTCAGCTCACGATCATCCAAATTGGACATGATGGGGTGGGAGTAAGAGTGGCTCTGTACATCCAGACCGGTTTCCTTCATTTCCCGCAGGTGGCCCCAGGTCAGCCCCTCATATTCAGGGGGGGCCGTTTTGGGCAACGGTGTGTCCAGCTTTTTTGCCAAATTCACTATAAACTTCAGTTTTTCTTTGTTCGGCAGCGTCAGACAATGATCCGATATCTTGTGCCAGGCGCGATCGCGCCCCTCTGCCATACACAGTTCACCGAGCGCGTCGAGGTTGAACTTTTTCACGTCGGTGTTACCTAACAAATACTTGATTTGGTCCGGCCACAACCACTGTTCTTGATCAATGAACCCCGTCGTCACGAAGATTGTAACGGGCACCCCCTCTGCCCGTAGGATGGGGTACGCGGTTTTATAAAAGTCCTGATAACCGTCATCAAATGTGATCACCGCACAATTTGTGTAACGTTGAGCTGACGAGCGGTCTGATAACAGATCACTTAGCGATATTGTATTGAAATTCATCTTTACCAATTGAATCTGACGTTTAAAATTTTCAGCGTTCAACCCCTCATCAATATGGTTATCACTAATCCGGTGGTACATGAAAATGCGGACGTGGGATCGTGTTAACACCCGCGCCAGCTGTAAGCCACCTAAAGGACGTGCTATTTTATAGATCAATGAACTTAATCGCATAACCGCCCTCTGTCTGACTTTACCGATTACCTGAAGAATCCGTTTAAGGTAATGCTTCTCGATACTTTCATAACTCTCACATGCATTTTCAATTTAACCTTTTTGAAACCAATCTTTTCGTGCGCCATTTGGGAAATAAAGTTTGTCGTTTCTATTACAGCGACAATTTTGGAAATATTCCGTTGTTTTGCCTTACATTCAGCTAAAGCATACAACATTCCTCTGAGAACGCCTTTTTTCTGCCACGGTTCTCGGGTGACACTGTCATAATAATAAACCTGATTATCCTTTACGGGGACCAAGAAGCCGTATTGATCTTCCCGATGCTCAGGTTCTGTATGGGCCCACAACATCGCTATGGATTCGTCGTTATCTTTCGCAAGCACGTATATATGGTTTTTATGCAAACGCGTTGCGAAGGTTTTTTTCGTTCGTTCCAGATCGCCATACACCTTGGGCTCTGGCAATTCGTTGCACACCGTGTAAGTGAAGTAGTTAGCGTTCGGCCGAGTGATCTTTTCAGTGTCGATCTGGTAAATATTATAAAAGACCACAACGTCGCCCAACAGCTTTCTCAAGCTCACCCAAAAAACGCCCCTGAGCCCATCACTTTTGTATCTGTTGAGCAGCTTCTCTACCATAGATCCAACGCCGTATTTACTGGACAGTCGTGAACGTAATGCTTTTATATTTTGCATATCGAGAATCTGTATTTTCCGGATTTTTCTTGCGGGATATGCTCGACCTCATTGATACTTACACGTAACCTGTCACCAAACACCTCGCGCAAACTCTCTGTCAAACAGTCATCGGTATTGGTTGTATAATCCCGACCCTTTACTCTGTTAACCACAATCAGGTTTGTGGACTCTTGTATTAATTGCATTTGTTCTATTCCTGGCACATTGGTAAGGGTGCGTTCGACCAGGGAAATTCCTGCGACCTCTCCCCCGTCGGGTAGCTTTAAAAAATCTGCCAACCGCCCTTCCAGGCGTTCTAATAACGGAAATCCCCTACCACATGGGCAGGCTCGCTCGGTGTAAACACCCACATCCTCTACCCGATAACGTATCAACGGCATGGCGTAATTATTCAGATCCGTTACGACTATCTTACCGGGCTCACCCTCTTGAACTGGTTGGTCGTTGGCATCCAGGAATTCGACATACACATGGGGCAGATTAAGGTGCATGCCGTTGTGTTCGTTACATTCCGACGCAATCAGGCCAACCTCCTCACAACCGTAACGGTTTGTCACCTTCCGCCCAAACGCTTGTTCAATGATTGCCCGCTCATGATCCAACAACATCATGGACGTAGCGATAACACCTCGTGGTCTTATATTTGTAATACCTTCCTTTATCAGATACCTGGCGAATATAAAGATGGAATGGGCGTGACCGAAGATCACCCCGGGTTTTTCCACCTGCCATCGATCCACAAAATCCCCCATGGAGGCATCATTGAGGTTCATGGTGTCCAGGTAGATAATGCGGTCCATCAGGTGATGACGTATTTTCTGTTTAATGGTTACCGGGTGTACCGGATTTCCCCAGACCGCGGCTCTTTTAACACCAAGATCCCAGCCCGCCCAGCGATCCGCCATCAGTTGGGCTGCATTCCGCTTCTGCTGGCAGTGCCTGTCAAAATGTAATTCCAGAGAAACCCCTGTAGAGCCACCCGTTTTAGCTGTAACAAGTTGACCTCTATCGGCTCCTTTTGAAATGAAGGCCGTATTTTTATTTCGTATGTCCAGCTTGGTTGTTACAGGTATCCTGCTGAAGATGTCCAAAGAAAATTCCTGCGCAGGATTAACACCCTGGTCGTCGCATAACTGTTTGTAGTAATCACTATTGTGGTATGCGTGTGTCAGAATACACTTGAGACGCTCGTTCTGAAGGTTTTCTAATTGCTCTCTTGTCCACCATTGCTGCGCTTCGAGCTGCTTCCATTCGCTCAATCGATGGGATCTTTCTTTTATGTCCCACGCCTTATAAAAAACATGTTTCGACATAAACTCAGCAAGGTTAAACATGTTAATGGAGTTCTCCACCAGAATCAGCAATAGTTTTTGATACAGTAACGTATCTTTTTATTCGCACAATTTCCGGCCAGATGTAAACTGTGCCTTAGATACCCCTTTGCCTCGTGCACGGCGACAGACCTTTTATTTTCCTTTTCTATGATAGCTGTGATGTGCTTTCGCTGTTTCCTGTCCTGGGCGTAGTCGACAAATGCACAAAGTAAATTATTAAGCAACCCCTTGCCCCTATACTCAGGCTTGATAAAGCTATCAAAATAATACACTTCGTCCGGATTCACTGGTATATGAAACCCGAATCGCTCTTCTATATGAACTGCCGCTAGATCACCCCACGCATAGCCGGCGGGGACGCCATCGACGCACACAACGATCGCAAATTTGTCACCGGTTTTGAGTCTATTGCCGAACACCTCAGGGCTGTTTTTAATTTCATTCAACATCGTTAACTCATCGCCGGCTGTTATTACCGTGGTCGTTATACTCTCGGACTCACGGGCACGGATAATCAAGCCAGCCATGGGGGTCCTATAATAAATATAAATAATCAGATATTTGAACAACCTCATCCTTCTGACGGCTATTAACAGCAGACCTAACACCCCCACTTGCTTTTTCTTCTGATATACTGCCGAGATCATTGTAACCACCCCCAACCCGCTGAATTAACCCACTGCAGTATATTCTTTCGTGGTCAAGTATCATGTTTTCCATGGAAAATAATCGAAATGTTGTTTTTGCATTAACCAACATAGCGTGGTGTTTCTCCTGAGTGTTCCCTATATTGCTCAGTATCGATGCCAGAGCTGACACAACCCCTTTATCATATAAAAAACCGTTAACACCATTGGTTATAATTTCCGGATTGCCGCCAACATTCGTTGCGACCGCAATTAACCCCGCGTCCAAATACTCTAACAAGGTGTTGGACAGCCCTTCAGAGTCCGAGCAGATCACGCCAACCTGGTAATGGGGCAGGTGTTTTCTGGGTTCCGCCACAGGACCTAAAAATACAAATCTGTCCGTTAGCCCCGCGGCTTCGATCGTTTGAACAAGCGTTTGGTAATACTTTTTGTCTGACAGGTGGCCAATAATTGAATAATTGATCGGCTCGTTCTTTAGCTCTGCCGCCGCTGCGATGAGATCTTCAATTCTTTTGACTGGTCGTACGTTGGCGACTACCACAACTCTCAAGCCGCCCTTCACATCAGGTGTCTGGACTGGAGCACCGGTGGATTCGCCATCTGGCTGGTAGGGATCAATGCCATTGAATATCACATGGGTGTTTTGGGGGCTTACCTGTTCCTTCTCTCTGGTCCACTCAGCGACTGCCTGGCAGTTGCAGAGTATCTCGGTCCGCAATCGGGACAAGCCGCGGAGAATCAGGAGGTTTTTAGGTGTATACCACAGCCCCATGTCCCGTCGGGAGGTAAACACCCGCAGACCGCTTCTGTAAAAAAAGAGCGGGAGCGTCAGAGCCACATCGTTGAAAAAACCGTGAACCACATCAACCTTGTCGCGGACAAGCCGGCGCCTGAACGACCACAATTTCGCCACTGTGGTTAACGATCCGAGCGTGTGGATGCCCAGACATTCCACCGGACAGTCAAATTCCTTCAGGTTTCGTGTGAACTCCGTATCCCGGTATACATAAAGCCGCACGCAGTGTCCCCGTTCCGCCATACCTTTGATCAACTGGTGAAGTTGGCGTTCGGTGCCACCATTCACGCTGTATAAGTAGTCGATCACATAAGCAATGCGCAGAGGCTTTACCGGCATCATAAAAAACCCGCCAGTTTCGCTTTGAACACATTGTGGTTGTCAAACCGGCCTACCCCGATTCTAGGAAGGGCCAGCAAATCATCACCCTTTGCACAATGGCGGTGTACGGTGGTTACGGCGGTCTCGAAGCCCGCGGCGCTTATCAAACTGGCAACCCGTTGGTCGGTATTTCCATTTGGGTAGGCAAAGTGGGAGGGAGCACGCCCGGTCCATCCTTCGATCAGTTCATTAGCCGTCGACACGCTGCTCAGGATCCGTTCGTCGCTCAATTCGTCCAGTAATTCATGAGCGTGAGTATGGCATTCAATGCTCACCAGGGGATCAGCGGCTAGCTCGCGCAGTTCTCCGGGCGTCAACATGCGCAATTCGGAGGTTAGCTCTCGATGGCCGGACAAAATCTTCTCCACGGCTTCATCACGTTCCTTTTCCCCCAGTGTTTTCAATGACGCCAGGAGGTCTTGCATGTGTCGCCAGCGCTGGTTATCGGGCCCACGGGATTTGATTCGAACGACTCGCTCCCGATTTTGAACCCGCAGAGGAATGGCGGTGTCGGTCGGAAGGGTCATCAGGTTAATCAGCTGGTCGTACCAATACAGCGACCCGTCTTTGATGGCCTTGGTGGCGACATACACGGTAAACGGCAAGTTATACGCCTGCATGATCGGCAGGACAGTGTGTAAATTGCCGGAATAGCCATCATCAAAGGTAATCACGACGAAAGGCCGCTCCGCTTTTTCCGTCCCCGTCAGCCGCTCTCTGGCTTCATTCAGTGTTACTACGTCGAAGTGCCGTTTCAGCAACTGCATCTGCTGCTCGAACTCCTCTGCCCTGACTACTGTCCACGCGGGAACCGTCGAACTTTCAGCAGGTAACACCTCGTGGTACATCAGGATAAAGCCGCGGTCACCACCCAAGCGTTTGGCGTGGTCCGAGACACCGGCTTCGGGGAAGTACACACGACTCAAACGACTCTTAATGCCCATGGTGTGATCGATCCCTGATAGTTTTTAGCCAGTTTTTTGTTCTGTTGAAGCGACGCAGCAGCCACACCCTCCAGTTGTCCTTCTCTAACTTTAGCTGAAAAAGTGGACGGGACTGATCCGCCCAGAAACTTTTGTAGGCTTCGTTGCCCTGCAGAAAATTGAACTCTTTACACCCCTGCTCTGCGCAGACGGTCATGACGCGAAACAACAACACCTTGCCGGGACTCAAATGCCCATACGCCGGGTCATGGGCCACCTGGTAATAAAAAAAACGGGCGGCAAACAAAAATCCGTATACAACCGCGATTGTGTCGCCATCGAGTCGTAAACAGTAGATTCTGGCATTGGGTAAATTTTCGATTACACGTCTGTGGTGTTGCCGGAAACTGTCCCTCGCGACGCTGCTTTGGATACCGCGCTCGGTGGCTCTTTTTTCATTGAGAATTAAAAACTCTTCAAAACAGGTCAGTTTTTCCCCGACTGTCTCA
The DNA here is from genome assembly GCF_001752365.1 of Marinobacter sp. X15-166B. Taxonomy (GTDB): domain Bacteria; phylum Pseudomonadota; class Gammaproteobacteria; order Pseudomonadales; family Oleiphilaceae; genus Marinobacter. The sequence continues at coordinate 3,376,994 of NZ_MEIY01000001.1, forward strand.
CACCACACAAATTCCGCGTTGTGCTCTTCCATCAGCCGTTTTACGTCGGCTTTCAGGTTGTATCTTTTTTTGCCGTTTAAAGCCGCCAACAAGCCCGTCAATTCCTTCGTTTAAGGGAAGATAGGGAGCAACGCTCTGCTGTACTCTGCCTGCCTCCCAGGCAACGCATTCCTCACGGGTGACCCAGTCGATCAGGATCTGGTCCCAGGACACTTCTTCCTTGAAATAGCGTCTGATAGCTGCCGCCGCCGCGGTCAGGTGCTCCGCTTTGCAGATCAACCCCAGCGGATCCGGGTTAAAGCGACTGCCCAAAAATCGCCCGACGGTTCCGCCCAGCCGATTCCTGCTCAACGCGAGCGGCAGCACGGCGACAATTTCGTCGCGGGTGTTCAACACAGTGAGAATGTAAGTTTGTTTTTCCTGCAGAAACGCAGATTCCAACCAAGCTCCGGTGCAGAATACGCTGGGCGAGACCATCGCGGATGCGTTATCACTGCACCAATGCAACAGCTCCGAAGTGAAGCCTCCGGCACGGCCCTGTACCCTAAGGTTGGTCATGCCGGCCTAGTGTCAAAGTGCTTTCCGTGCTCATACAGTGCTATCCGCCTCCCTTCTGCACAACGCCAAACACTGCCGATAGACTTCCTCGTACCGCCTGGCCATGGTTGTCGCCGAAAAGTCTCTGGCGACCCGCATCCCGGCCCATCTGGCAGCCGCCTGGGTGCGCGGCGGATGGGCCAGTATTGTTACGACGTCGGTGCCCAGTTGAGAAACCTTATCGGGTGAGACGATCCACCCGCCCTGGCCGCCCCCCAATACCTCGCCAATCTGTCCGACATCGGTTGCCACGACTGGAACACCCACGGCCATGGCTTCAAGCAGGGTTATCGGCAACCCTTCCGTTGTGGACGGCATGCACAACAGACTCGCCCTCGACATAAGGGCGGGTACATTGTCGACATAACCCGGCAGCAATACGTGCTCTTGCAAGCCATGCTGCCCGATCAGAAATGCCAAACGCTCTCGCTGGCCACCCTGTCCCACAATAATCAAGCCAGCGTCCGGGTAGGTGTGTCGCACTTCTGCCAGTGTCTGGATCAGGCAGGCAAAGCCTTTTTCAGGCGACAGCCGCCCTACTCCAAGGAGCACAGGCGAATGGTGGTTTATAAACCGCCTACAGGCATCATTAACGGGTCGTTGAGCCTTGGCACGTACCACCTCCACATCCAGCCCGTTCGGAATGACCGTAACCCTGGCTGAATGGGCGATGGTCCGCGGTATTTGCTGCTTCATGGCTTCGGACACCAGTACCACGGTTCTCATCTGGCTGAGCCCCAATCGGTCCAGACTTTCGTACAGCCACGACTTGCTGAATCGGGGGGCTTTGACGTAACCATGCAGCGTGGTGATCAGTGGAATGGTGCGGACAAATTCCGGCCATAAGCCCATCAAAACATTGAACTTATAACCGTGAGAGTGCAGCAGTTGATAGCCGTGCTCCTGGGCCCAGCGAATGATGTTTCGCGCGCCGGTCAGATTGAAGCCGGGCTTCATGCGCCACGGTGTCACGGGTAATCCGAGGCGCCGCGCTTCGGTTTCAATGGGTTTGTCCGCCTGACCGGGCTTTCCGGCACTGAGTATCATCGGTGCCAGCCCCTGCCTGCGCTGTTCCGCCACCAGCGTCAAGAGCATTTTTTCGGCTCCATAAAGCCCGCCGCTATCAATCAAATGCAGCACTTTGATGGTCACAGGTTTCATCCTTTCCTTGGATTCCACACCACTCTTTTCTCCCCTTTCAGGAACGCTACCGCCGCCTTGAGTGAAGCCAGGTTAAGCAGCAGAAAATAATAGGGTACCGAGAAAAATATAGACGACTTTTTGCCTTCCTGTTGCTTAACTTTGCCCATCCATCCCAGCGCGTACAGCGCAACAACCCCTAAAAAGCTCAGCGTGTAGATGCCCCCCCGCCCCGCCAGCAGCAACGCCGCCAGCGAAAAAACGAGCAAGGGAATAAAGGCGGAGTAACGCAGCAATTTGTGAGAGATCAGCTGAACCGCGAACAGGTTATAGCTCAGCGGATTCATCAGGTGTTTCATATCCCACAACGCCCACAGCGCCCGCAGACTGACCCGCACCCGCATGCTGAACTCGCTGCCTCCGTCGGTAAGGGTGTCTTCTTTCAGCAGCGCCGCTGGCTCGTACACTACCCGGGCGCCCTGCTCGACCACTTTTAAGGGCTGCACGAAATCGGGCAGTTGATCGGCGCCCATGGGTTGATACAGGCTCTTGCGCATGGCATCGATGCCGCCGTCCACGCCAACGACGGACCCGATCGCTGACTCCTGGGTCCTTAACCAGTTTTCGTATTTCATGTAGGCACTGCAGCCGTCACCCACCAGAGATCCGTCTTTATTCACGTAAACCATTGTGCCGGTGACGTAGCCGACCGCAGGGTCTGCAAAACGCTTGACCAAATGGCGTACGACCTGCGCGTCCCACCGGGAGTTGGCATCGGAGAACAGCAGAATGTCTCCCTCGGCTTCCGACACCAGGGTGTTAAGGCCGGCGGTTTTGCCCTGCCGGGGGGTTTGCCGGTAGAGGCGGATGGGAACAGGAGAGGTTTTTGCCAGCCCCTCGATCAAATCATCGGTGCCATCATCAGAGTCGTCGGAAATCACCAACACCTCGAGTCTGTCCGTGGGGTAATCCAATGCCATTTTATTGGTGAGCGTTGCCTCTATATCACGGGCTTCGTTGTGGGCGGCGATGAGTATGGACACAAATGGCGGCGTCGCTGCGGGTTCCACCCCACTGTGGAAGGGCTTTCGGGAAGTCTGCGCGATGGCCCACACCAGCAAGGGATAGCCGATGTAGACGTAGAGCAAGACCAGCAGTGATAACCAGAAAATTATGTACAGCATGGGCTCCTCGTCCTTGAGTGCGTTTGGCCGCTCAGCCGTGGCTGACCACTGGCTTTATGTCCTCTGTTCCGTCTGGCAGGAGCGGAGGCGTGTCCAACACCCCCTGCGCCCGCAAGACCTGGGTCACCGTAGTGAACTGAAACCGGGTTAATAGCCGCTCCAGACGCTGCTCACAGACGTCCAGATTGTTGTAGTGACGAAACCGGGAAAGCCACTTGACCCTGAGCCGGGGTTGCTGGGGATCGATTTCCCAGGGGTGCAGGTAAAACACAAAAGGCCGGCCCTGCCGATTGAGGCTCGCCAGCCCCCACTGACTGAACCAATAGGGGTACAGGCGAAAGTAACCGCCACCCGCAATCGGCAGGGTATACCCCGGGAATTTCAAGGTGCTGAGTGGAAACTCCGCCAGCTCATAGCCTTTGTCGGTGCGGAGCCGGTGGGGCCAGCGCGGCGTGCCCGGCATGCCGTAACGATCGTGATGGACCGGAAAGATCGACGAATCCCAGGTAAACCCCTCTTCACACAAGATATCCAGGGCCCAGCGCGACTGTTGCGTGATGGAGTAGCTGGCCGCCCGGTAGCCGGTGATGGCTTTGCCGGTGATATCTTCCAGGATGTGCTTTGCCCGACGGGTTTCTTCGCGAAAAACAGCCGGCGTCTGCTTATAGATCAGTTGATGGCTGTACCCATGACTGGCAAGCTCGTGACCGGCGCTGTCGATACGGCGAACCAGCGCTTTCGATCGTTCCGCCACCCACCCCAGAGTAAAAAAGGTTGCTTTGATCCGATGGCGGTCAAACAACGCCAGCAACCGATCGGTGTTGGCTTCCACCCGGTATTCCATGGCGTCCCAGTCGTTACGATCAACGGCTTCGGCCAGTGCCGCTACCTGAAAATAGTCTTCAACATCCACCGTCAATGCATTTAAAAGATCGGTCATGACACTTACCGGATGGGTGGCTTAACGGAACTTGTAACTGATGCCCACAACAACTGTGTTTTCGTTGTACTCACGGCTGGCGACGTCGCTGGACTTTTGGGTGCGCCCGATGCTCGCCCGCAGGCTGGCTTTTCGGGTCAGTTCATAGCCCAGGCCCGCATTGATGGACGCGATCCGGTCGTCAGTGTCATCGCTGGCATAGGAGCGGGCCACATACTGCCCGCTCAGATAGGCGGTAAGCCATTGATTGACAGGGCGTGAATAGCGTGCGCTGATACCGACGGCATCGTCCTGCTCGTTGGTACCCAGGTAATCCGACCGGTCTGCGAATGGCGAGACGGTCAGTACACTGCCGTTACTGAAGATTTTGTTTAAACCGCTGCGGATGCTGGTGACTTCTACAGCGTTTGATTGCCGAAAACTGAATACGAAGCCCTGAAAGATAATGTCAAAATCCGAGGACCGGTCGGTTAATTGACGGCTCGCCTGTAAATAAATGCTGGTGGAGGCATTGATATCCCGGTTCAACATGAGATCGCCAACCAGCGCATCGCTGGACGAGGTATTGCTTCGAAATTCGGTTTCGATCTTGCTTGCGCCGACTGAGCCACTCAAGCTCGTGGCCGCCCACTGTTTGTTGAACGTCAAGCTGGCGGTGCTTTTATCAATTTCTTCGCCGCTATCCAGTTCGGCCTTGCTCATTGACAGTCTTATGCCGCCACTGAAGCTTTCGGTAAACAAATGATTCCAACCGGCACTGCCAATAACCCTGTTGCTGTCCCGTTCCGCGGGATCATCAAACTCGGTATTTTCGAATTGGGCGGACAAGGTGAGCAAATCGATGGGACTCAATTGCACCTGGTAACGCGGCCCCGTCCGGAACACGTTTTTGCGGGTGGAATTATCCGGGTTATCGCCACCCCGGGAGTCCTGCACCACATCGCGGGTGTCGTTGGACAGGTCCCAGTACAACCGTTGGGTCAGCTGGCAATCACCCAGGAAGCTGATGTTGGTATAGAGTTCCGGATCGTAGGAGCTGTCAAGCCAGTGTCCCCACCCCAGTCGCGCCGCCAATGATGAGTTGCACCTGCCCGGATCCGCTTGGTGACTGACCTGCACATTGACCCGGTTTTCCAGATCACTCTTGGGGCTGCGATGCGATTGCCTGACGTTATCACTGAAACGGGATTCCAGACCGCCACTGATCTCTACCGGCCTTGCCTGCGCGGTACCAATCGCGCTTACTAACAGAATTGTCGTCCATAACGGGCCCAGTTTAGCCATTGACTACTGCTCCAAGAAATTTCTGCGGATCAAATGCCAACGCCGCTTGCTCGGCGGCACCTGCGGTAATTCGTCCGTGGGGCACCACCAGCAGGGCGTAATCCGCCAGATCGGTCAGGATCCGGGCGTCCGGCGAATCACTGATGGAAACCGTATCCAGCACAATAAACCGGTCGGGGTAGCGGCGTCTGACCGCCTGTAAAAACTGCTTCATGCGAAACGAGGTGAAGAATTCGGCCGCACTCTCCCGCTGGCTGCCGGCGGGAATCAGCCTCAGTCTGGGTATGCCGGTGGGGTAAAGTACCCGGGCGATGTCGTAATCAAAATCTTCCAGAAAGTCCGTCAGGCCATTTTCAGGCGTTATGTCCAATACGGAATGCAGCGACGGTTCTCGCAGATTACAGTCAATAATCAGCGCCGTCTTGGCCTGATCAAACGCAAACGCCGCCGCCAGGTTCAACGCCACAAAGGAGGACCCCGCCCCCGCGGTTGCTCCGGTCACCACCAGGGTAAAGTTGTTGCCGCCCGAGGCCTCCAGCAGTTTGGTCCGCAAACTGCGAAACCGGTTTACCAGGTCCCGATTCGGGGAATCCGGATAAATGATCCGTCGCTCGTCGAGGTCGTCTTTGGTCAGGCGGCGGGGTTCCTGCATTCGCGGGATTTGCCGGCTGATGACGTGCTTGTCCACCGCGCCCTGACCCAGTTCAAACGAACTGGGCACCAGCAGTTTGGAATCTTCCCAATCCGAACTGACTTCCTTGTCAGACGCCCCCGGAGGAGGTGTCCCGGCCCACTTGGCCGCGCTCGTGTGTTCGTCATTACGCGCGTTACGCTGCTTGGCTTCGGCCTCACTGACGTCTCCGTCCGTAAGATGGTTCTTGGAATCTCCCATCACAACACCCCTGCTAATGATGCGGCTACAATGGCAATGTATGCGATTGCGGTGATCGCGGCACAAGCAATCACGGCAATAGTGAGGCGGCGGTTTCGCCGTCTTTCGAAGGGCGTTCTGACCTGCGGCAGTTCAACCAATACCGGCAACCCAACTTCGTCTTCCAGTTGGCGCCGGGAGCGCACCCGGGGGTCAATTTGCAGATACCCGGCGATCGCCCCAATCGGCGCCAGGGCCCCGAGGAGCAACCCCCCAAGGGCAAACATGTTGAATTGCATACCGGTCGGAGCCAACGGGTAACGGGCGGCCTCCACGATGCGGAAATTCAATCCCTGCCCCTCCACATCCAGGCGCATGGACACCCGGGCGCGTTCCCGTCGCTTCAGCAGGTCATCGTAGATCTGCTTGTTCACCTGCATGTCTCGGGTCAGTTCGGCGTATTGGGCCTTGTTTTCCTGAATGCGTTCCATCCGTTCTTTTTGTTGGTCCAGCAACTGGTTCAGCGAGCGGATGCGCGTTTCAATCGTTTCAATTTCGGTATTGGCGGTCACCAGTTGTGCTCTGAGTTCCTGATACAAGGGGTTGGCCACGCTCTCACCGATAACCGTTTGGGCCGAGGTGTCGCCACGTTCCAGCGCACGCTGGCGTTGTCTTTTTAACTGCGCCAGTTGCTCCTGAACGATGATGATGTCGGGGTAGCTGTCCAGGTAACGTAGCCGGAGCGAGTCCAGTTGTTCCTGCATGGCATTGATACGGGCCCGGTAACTGTCTTCCGTGCGCTCGTTATAGATGTTTGGCTGAATGCCACTCAGCTGAAGTTCCAACGATTTTGCTTTGGTAATAAACTGCTCCCGAAACAGTTGCGCCACCTCCAGCTCTCGCCGCAGGTTCGCCATGCGGGCGGTCGCCTCTTCTTCGGTTCCGTCGACGTTTTCCGATAGGAATTCCTGCAAATTTTGCTCCACGCTGGCGAGTTGCACCTCGTAGCTCTTCACCTGCTTGTCGATGAACTCGTAGGCACTGCGACTCTCTGTGCGTTTGCGTTTATTGCTGTTTTCGATGAATAACTGGGCCAGTTTCTGAGCCACGCGCAGTGCTTCCACTTGCGACGTCGACTGGAACCCGATGCTGAAGTAGTTTTTACCGCGCGGTTGCACCTGCACCCCCGCGCGCAACTTGGCAATCAGCCGCTCCAGGTTCTCAGAGGAATCGCCGCCGCTCCCGGCAGGAAACAGGGAGGTATCGGTCGCCGCCTGCTCCAGCAACGCGCGGGTCCACAGGGTTTGCCGGGCCTCAGATGTCCGCTCACTGATTTTGGTGGCAACCGCGCTGCCTTCCATCAGCGGCTGGATAATGTTGCTGTCATCGATGTAAATGATAACTTCCGACCGGTATTTGTATGGCCACATCAGCCCTGTGATAAGAACCGCAAAACTGATGAGCGCAAATACAACAAACACGAGCCACTTCCGCGCACGGAGCTCGCGAACGATTTCTGCTGGTAACTGTGTTAACGGAAGTGCCATAACTGTCCCGCCTGATGCTGTGCATTTGCTCTGGTGATCGAAACCGGTGAGTCTCAGAAACTGCGTTCGGGCACTGCGAGGATATCCCCCGGACGGATTGCGTAATTGGTCTGTACTCTGCCTTTGTTGAGAATGTCATCCAGCCTGACGGGAATGGCAACGACTTCACCGTCCACCGAGCGATACAGCATGGTGTTGTTCAAGGCGGCAAAGGGATTCGCGCCCCCGGCACTCAGAAAAATATCGAGCACGGTCATACCGGCCCGGTGGGGTACAGACATGGGCTGGCGTACCGCACCCGTAACCCGCACCCGGTCGCTGAACTCATGACTGCCCATGGAGGTGACCACTACACTGACCTTTGGCTCACGCACGTACCGCGCCAGCTTGCGCTCGAGGTCGGCGGACAGGTCTTCGGGGGTTTGGCCACTGGCAGCTACATCGCCAATCAATGGCACTGAAATTTTTCCATCCGGGCGCACAGGTACGGTGATACTCAGATCGTTATTGCGCCATACCGATATGGCGAGCACATCGGTGACCCCGATCACATAATCGTCAACACTGTTGGTGCTGTCATAATTCAAGGCGTTCTGGATTTTCTCCGGGGATGACGGAGAAGAGCCTATCGCGCAAGCGCTTAACAGCACCACCGAAACCAGTGCCAGAACCAACGATTTGAGAGTAACTATCCGTGACATTTTTATTCCTCTTCCGGGTTCAATCAGCGGATTTACCGCGATCCTTTTTTGAACAGCACCACTTCCACGGTTTGAATTATGATTAGCAAGTCCAGAAGCAGACTGTGATTTTTAATATAGTACAAGTCGTAGCGTAGTTTCTCGCGAGTGTCCTCTTCGTTATCGGCATAGGCAAAACACAGTTGCGCCCAACCAGTGATTCCCGGTTTGACCCGATGGCGTTCGTTGTAAAACGGAATGCTTTTGGCGAGCTGCTCAACAAAAACGGGACGCTCAGGCCGGGGCCCGACGAAGGCCATGGAACCGTTGAATACGTTGAATATCTGCGGTAATTCATCGATCCGCATCTTGCGGATAAACGCCCCTACTTTGGTTACCCGAGTGTCATTTTTTTGCGCCCAGACCGCACCGTTTTTTTCGGCGTTGATGTCCATAGAGCGGAATTTGTACACCTTGAATATTTTACCGTTGAGGCCGACCCGTTCCTGACTGTAGAACACCGGGGCACGCCAGCCGTCTTCGATTTTGATGGCCACTGCGGTTAACAGCATCAACGGGAAACCGACGAGCAAGAGTACGCCCGAGGCAACAATATCCAGTGCCCGCTTGCCAGCGCCTGAGACCGTGGAGACAGCAAATCCATCCGAAAACACCAGCCAACTGTGGCTGACCATTTCGAGCGCCACCTTGCGGGACTCGCGCTCATAAAACGTGGTGCCTTCGACGACCCGGACCCCGTCCATCTTGCATTCGAGCAGATCTTCCATGGGCAACCCCTTACGACGGTCATCTACCGCAACGACAATCTCGCTGATGTCATTCGTCAGGGTGTAGTGTTGCAAACTGGTGTGAGGGGAAATCAGTTTTTCAGTCGCGATCTGTGGAGGTTCACCGACCAGAGGTACAAAGCCGGCGAGTACGAACCCTTTGCGGTTGAACGGTGTCTGAAAATCTTCAAACAATTGCCGGGCACGTAACCCCGCCCCAAGAATCAGCACATTACGTTTGAAGTTGTCTTTATTCACCAGGGCATAAAACAACACCCGGGCGATCCCGAGAAAAAACACCCCCAACACGGACGACGTCGTCAGTACCCCGCCGCCGCCCAGATACCAAAGCCATTCGTCCGCCAACAAATACGCCATGCCTGACAATGGCAGGCTGATGAACAACGCCAGGATCGACCGCAGCATCATGCCCGACATGCCCTCGTGCAACCGGGACGGATAAACACCGATGGCAATCATCACCAGCAGCGCCAGAGCTGCAAACACGATCCCGGAAGGAAGCACAAAACCCAGGTTGGCGATAAAAAAATCAGGGTCGCCGAAGTATTTGAAGAACACCGTGACACAGAAGGCTGCCTTCAAAACCACGAAGTCAACCAACCCGAGTATGAGATAGGGCAAATGAATGTAATGCTTGAACACTCTGACGTGGCCCACGTCAACTCCTTGTCTGTGCGTACAGAGCTTCATCCGCGCGTCCACTGCAACGGATACTGACACCATTAACCTGTTTAAAAGTGTACGTTATTTTCCTCAAACTGCAATCAAGTGTAACCGCTCAGTTACACAGGTTAACAGGTCTGGACGCCGCCTACCCCCCACTATATAACGAACAACTCTACGAACTCGTGCACGGAAGTACCTTCCAGTTCGTCCGGAGACTCACACAACTGGAGAATACGCGCGCACCGGGCTGGTGGAAAACGGGTGGCCAGATTATTCCGGAACTTCTCAACCAGCAGCGGCATGCCTTCTTTGCGGCGGCGACGGTGACCGATGGGGTACTCCACGGTGATTTTTTCCGTGTGACTGCCGTCCTGGAAAAATACCTGCAGCGCATTGGCGATCGAGCGCTTGTCCGCCTCCAGGTATTGGCGGGTGAAAGCTTTGTCCTCGATAACTTCCATTTTGTCACGGAGGTTATCGATCAGCGGATTCGCCTGGTGAAAGTCATCTTCATAGTGCTCGGCCACCAGGTCACCGAAAATCAGCGGCACTGCGGTCATGTATTGCAGGCAATGGTCCCGGTCAGCAGCGTTGGCGAGTTTGCCGACCTTGGAGATGATGCGAATGGCCGATTCGTGGGTGCTGATGACGATTTTGTCGATTTCCTGCAGACGGTCTTTGACCTGCGGGTGCAGCGTAACCGCAGCTTCGGCGGCGGTCTGGGCGTGGAACTCCGCCGGGAACGAGATTTTGAACAACACGTTTTCCATCACGTAGGTGCCAAACGGTTGCGGCAGAGAAAACCGGCGCTGCGCCACTGGTTTTACCGTTTGATCCTGATTGGTTTTGCTGAATGACACCTCATAAAAACCCCATTGGGTGGCTGTCAACACACCGGGAATCCCCATTTCACCGCGCATGGCAATATCCGCCAGCCTCACCCCCCGCGAGGTGGCGTCGCCGGCCGCCCAGGATTTGCGTGAACCCGCATTCGGAGCATGCCGATAGGTGCGCAACGCCTGTCCGTCGACCCAGGCGTGGGACAACGCGGACAGCAGCTGATCACGATTGGCGCCCATCAGTTTGGCGGTAACGGCGGTTGACGCCACCTTAACGAGCACCACGTGATCCAGACCGACCCGGTTAAACGAATTCTCGAGGGCCAGAACCCCCTGGATTTCATGGGCCATGATCATGGCTTCCAGCAGGGTACGCATGGTGATGGGGGCTTGCCCCCGCGCGACGCGCTGTTGGGACAGGTGATCGGCGACGGCGAGTATGCCCCCCAGATTATCGGATGGATGGCCCCATTCTGCCGCCAGCCAGGTGTCGTTGTAGTCCAGCCAGCGGATGATGCAGCCAATGTCCCAGGCGGCTTTAACCGGATCCAGGCGAAACGACGTACCGGGGACCCGCGCCCCGTGGGGAACGGTGGTACCCTCAACCAGCGGACCAAGGTGTTTGGTGCATTCAGGAAAGCGTAACGCCAGCAACCCGCACCCCAGGGTATCCATCAGACAATAGCGGGCGGTGTCGAGCGCCTCCGCGCTGCCGGGGGAGAATGTTAAAACGTAGTCGGCGATGGATTGGAGGACGTCGTCGTAATCGGGGCGTTCGTTGAGGTCGTAAGTAGCAGACATGCGGTGTCTCCTTCTTCGCGCTGGGTGCCGGATGGCCTTTACCCGTGGCGGTGCAGGAGCACCGGCACACCCTGATGTGAACCGTCAGTATCGTTCAGGTGCGCCGGAGAAACCAGTGAACAGGCCCCTCGGCACGTTCACTGGCAGGGGGGACGCTTAAAACGAGTCGCCGGGGATACGCACCCAGCCTTCCATCAGCACTCGTGCGCTGCGACTCATGGACGCTTTGATCGCCGTCCACTCTCCGTCCACCTGGCGGGCTTCAGCGCCCACCCGCAAGGTGCCGGAGGGGTGACCGAAACGCACCGCGGTGCGCTCGCCACCACCGGCGGCCAGATTCACCAGAGTGCCGGGAATCGCTGCGGCCGTGCCAATAGCCACCGCCGCGGTGCCCATCATGGCGTGGTGCAATTTGCCCATGGACAGGGCCCGTACCAGCAAATCAATGTCGCCCGTGGTGATCGGCTTGCCACTGGAGGCGACATAATCCGCCGGCCTGGCCACAAACGCGACCTTGGGGGTGTGCTGACGCGCCGCGGCTTCTTCGACCGATTGAATCAGCCCCATGCGCACCGCCCCATGGGCGCGGATGGTTTCAAACATCGCCAGGGCCTTGTCATCCCCGTTAATTGCCTCCTGCAACTCCGTGCCGGTATACCCGATGCTGTCAGCGTTAACGAAAATGGTGGGTATGCCCGCGTTGATCAGGGTCGCCTCGAGTTTACCGACGCCGGGCACCTCCAGCTCGTCCACCAGATTGCCGGTGGGGAACATGGCGCCGTCGCCGTCGGCCGGGTCCATGAAGTCCACCTGCACTTCGGCCGCCGGAAAGGTGACCCCATCCAGTTCGAAATCACCGGTTTCCTGCACCTCCCCGTTGGTGATCGGGACATGGGCGATGATGGTTTTACTGATGTTCACCTGCCAGATACGCACCACTGCCACCCCGTTTTCGGGAATGCGGTCGGCGGCAATCAGACCGTTGCTGATGGCGAAGGAGCCCACCGCGGCCGTCAGATTACCGCAGTTGCCACTCCAGTCGACAAACGGCTTGTCAATCGACACCTGGCCGAACAGGTAATCCACATCATGGTCGGGCTGTTCGCTTTTCGACAGAATCACCGTCTTGCTGGTGCTCGAAGTGGCGCCGCCCATACCGTCGGTTTGTTTGCCATACGGATCGGGGCTGCCGATTACCCGCAGCAACAGCTTGTCCCGGGCCGCGCCCGGAACCTGCGCCTCATAGGGCAAATCCTTCAGGCTGAAAAACACCCCCTTGCTGGTGCCACCACGCATGTAAGTGGCGGGGATTTTGATTTGTGGGTTGCTAGGCATGGGTTACCCCTTAAGTGCAGGCGCCGGATTGCAACTGCATCAATCCGGCGGTGGATGGGCTGATGGCGGTTGGTGATTTCCTCTCTCCCACCCCCTCTCCCGCCAGGGGCGAGGGGGTGGGGAGAGGGGGCAGGGCTTAAACCGCTCCTTCCGCTTCCAGGAAATCCTGAGCAAAGCGTTGCAGTACACCGCCAGCTTCGTAGATAGACACTTCTTCCTGGGTGTCCAGGCGGCAGCGCACCGGCACCTCCACCCGATCGCCATTGTTGCGATGGATGATCAGGGTAAGAATGGCTCCCGGCGTGAAGTCGCCCACCACGTCGTAGGTCTCGGTACCGTCAATTTCCAGGGTCTTACGGGTGGTACCCGGCTGGAACTCCAGCGGCAACACGCCCATGCCAATCAGGTTGGTGCGGTGAATGCGTTCGAAGCCTTCTGCCACAATCGCCTCCACCCCGGCCAGGCGCACGCCTTTGGCAGCCCAGTCACGGGACGAACCCTGTCCATAATCCGCCCCGGCGATGATGATCAGCGGCTGTTTGCGCTCCATGTAGGTTTCAATGGCTTCCCACATACGCGTGACCTTACCCTCGGGCTCAATACGCGCCAGCGAGCCCTGTTTCACCTTGCCGTTCTCATCCAACACCATTTCGTTGAACAGTTTCGGGTTGGCGAAGGTAGCGCGCTGGGCCGTCAGGTGATCCCCACGGTGAGTGGCGTAGGAGTTGAAGTCTTCCTCGGGCACGCCCATCTTGTGCAGGTATTCACCAGCCGCCGAATCCCGCATGATGGCATTCGACGGCGAGAGGTGGTCGGTGGTGATGTTATCGGGCAGCACCGCCAGCGGACGCATGCCCTTCAAGGTACGCTCACCGGCCAGAGCCCCTTCCCAATACGGCGGGCGGCGGATGTAGGTGCTTTGCGGGCGCCAGTCATACAGCGGGTTGACCTGAGCCTGGGATTCCCGGGTGACGTCAAACATCGGGATGTAGACTTCGCGGAATTGTTCCGGTTTGACGCTCGCCGCCACGATTGCATCGATTTCTTCATCCGCTGGCCAGATGTCGCTCAGGGTGACCGGATTGCCGTTCTGGTCGTGACCCAAGGGGTCTTTTTCGATGTCAAAGCGGATGGTGCCGGCGATGGCGTAGGCGACCACCAACGGCGGCGACGCCAGAAAGGCCTGTTTCGCAAACGGGTGAATCCGGCCATCAAAGTTGCGGTTGCCCGACAACACCGCGGTGGCGTACAAATCACGCTCAACCACTTCTTGCTGAATCTCCGGATCCAGAGCGCCACTCATGCCGTTACAGGTGGTACAGGCGAAACCCACCACCCCGAAACCCAGAGTCTCAAGCTCCGGCAACAGCTGGGCATCGTCCAGATACATCTCAACCGTTTTGGAACCCGGTGCCAGCGAGCTTTTGACCCAGGGTTTGCGGGTCAGCCCCAACTTATTGGCGTTACGTGCAATCAGCCCCGCCGCAATCATGTTGCGGGGGTTACTGGTGTTGGTACAGCTGGTGATGGCCGCGATGATCACCGCGCCATCCGGCATTTTGCCCTCTTCCTTTTCCCAGACTCCGGCGATGCCACGCGCGGCCAGCTCGGAGGTCGGCAGATGGGCGTGCGGATTGGAGGGGCCCGCCAGGGTGCGGGTCACCGAGGACAGATCAAAGGTCAGCACCCGCTCGTATTCGGCCGTTTTCAGGCTGTCGGCCCACAGCCCCGACACCTTGGCGTACTGCTCCACCAACGCGATCTGGTCGTCTTCACGGCCGGTCAGCTTGAGGTAATCAATGGTCTGACCATCAATGTAGAACATGGCTGCGGTGGCCCCATACTCCGGGGTCATGTTGGAGATTGTGGCCCGGTCGCCAATGGTCAGGGCATCGGCGCCCTCGCCAAAGAACTCCAGGTAGGCGCCCACTACCCGCTCGGTGCGCAGGAACTTGGTCAGCGCCAGCACCATATCGGTACTGGTAATGCCCGGCTGCAGCTTGCCGGTCAACTCAACACCTACGATATCCGGCAGCCGCATGTATGACGGTCGGCCCAGCATCACGGTTTCGGCTTCCAGGCCACCCACGCCAATGGAGATAACGCCCAGCGCGTCCACCATGGGGGTGTGGCTGTCGGTACCCACACAGGTGTCCGGAAAAGCCACCCGGTCGTACACCTGCACCACCGGCGACATTTTTTCCAGGTTGATCTGGTGCATGATGCCATTGCCCGGCGGGATCACATCGACGTTTTTAAACGCCTTTTTGGTCCAGTTGATGAAGTGGAAGCGGTCGTCGTTGCGACGGTCTTCAATGGCGCGGTTCTTCTCGAACGCATCCTTTTCGAAACCCGCGTGCTCCACGGCGAGGGAGTGGTCCACGATCAACTGAGTCGGCACGACCGGGTTGACCTTGGAGGGATCTCCGCCTTTTTCCGCGATGGCGTCCCTCAGGCCGGCCAGATCCACCAGTGCGGTCTGACCAAGAATGTCGTGGCACACCACTCGCGCCGGGTACCAGGGGAAGTCCAGCTCCCGCTTGCGCCCGATGATTTGTTGCAGTGCGTCCGTCAGCACTTCCGGCTCACACCGACGCACCAGGTTTTCGGCCAGAATGCGGGAGGTGTATGGCAGTGTGTCGTAGGCGCCGGGC
The DNA here is from genome assembly GCF_001752365.1 of Marinobacter sp. X15-166B. Lineage (GTDB taxonomy): Bacteria > Pseudomonadota > Gammaproteobacteria > Pseudomonadales > Oleiphilaceae > Marinobacter. Next base: position 3,392,341 of record NZ_MEIY01000001.1, read on the forward strand.
TGAATGTCTTCGACCGCCTGGCGGGTATCAAAGTATTCCAGGTCGGTGCCCGGAAGCGGCTTGCGATAATCGGTGTTCATGGGCGCTACCCTTATTTTACGGTCAGGCCAGACCGGAGTTGACCGTTCTGGCGTGTGTTGGTTGGTTCATTTGCGCCCTCTCCCCACCCCTCTCCCGCGAAGGGACAGGGGCTGGGGGGGTGAGGGGCAAATCAACTGGCACTCAAGCCCGTCAGGCCCGCTCTTCAATGGGCACAAACTCGTTCTGATCGGGCCCCGTGTATTCCGCACTTGGACGGATGATGCGGTTGTTGGCGCGCTGTTCTTTTACGTGGGCGGTCCAGCCGGAAACCCGCGACATGACAAAAATCGGGGTGAACAGTTCGGTCGGGATGCCCATGAAGTGATAGGTGGACGCGTGGAAAAAGTCAGCGTTACAGAACAGCTTCTTCTCACGCCACATGACTTCCTCGCACCGGACCGATACGGGGTAGAGCACGGTGTCGCCCGCTTCATCCGCCAGTTTCTTCGACCACTCTTTGATGATCACGTTACGCGGATCGGACTCGCGGTAAATCGCGTGGCCGAAGCCCATGATTTTTTCTTTGCGCTCCAGCATACCCAGCAGGCCCGCTTCGGCCTCGTCGGGGCTGCTGAACTTCTGGATCAGTTCCATCGCGGCTTCGTTGGCACCGCCATGCAGCGGCCCCCGCAGGGTCCCAATCGCGCCGGTCACGCAACTGTGAATGTCCGACAAGGTCGACGCACACACCCGCGCGGTGAAGGTTGACGCGTTGAACTCGTGTTCCGCATAGAGGATCAATGACACATTCATGACCCGTTCGTGCAGCTCGCTGGGCTTCTTGCCGTGGAGCAGCTCGAGGAAATGGCCACCGATGGTATCGCTTTCGCCGGCGGTGTCGATGCGCACGCCTTCGTGGGCAAACCGGTACCAGTAGGTAATGATGGACGGGAAAACTGCAAGCATCCGGTCGATCTTATCGTCCTGCTCGGAGAAGTCGGCTTCGGTTTCCAGATTACCCAACATGGAGCAACCGGTGCGCATGACGTCCATCGGGTGGGCGTCCTTGGGGATTTGCTCAAGTACGGTTTTCAGCGCATCCGGTAAGGCGCGCAGGCTGATCAGTTTTTTCTTGTACGCATCCAGTTCTTGCTGATTGGGCAGTTTGCCGCGCAACAGCAAATAGGCCACCTCTTCAAACTGCGCATGTTTGGCCAGATCGCTGACGTCGTAGCCCCGATACGCCAGACCGGTACCGGTTTTACCCACGGTGCACAGAGCCGTCTCACCCGCCACCTGACCACGGAGACCAGCGCCTCCCAGTTTTTTTGCTTCAGCCATTGCTACACTCCCTCTTGTTGTTGAGCTGTCGGAGCCAGGGGTGAACCCCGCCCGACTTTCAGTTCTGTCTTGATTTCAGAAGGTACTCTGCGATTACCCTTTTTGCTGCTGGAACAACTGATCCAGCTTCTGCTCAAAGTCGTGGTAATTCAGAAAATCATAAAGCTCCATGCGCGTTTGCATCATATCGACGACGTCTTTCTGATCGCCTTTTTCCAGAATATTCTGGTACACCGCCACCGCGGCTTTATTCATCGCACGGAAGGCGCTCAACGGGTACAACACCATATCGGCACCGGCTTCGGCAAGCTCGCTGCGGTTATACAGGGGGGTGGCACCAAATTCGGTGATGTTTGCCAGCAAAGGCGCATCGATCGCAGAAGAGAAGGCCCGGTAGTGTTCCAGTTCGGTCACGGCTTCCGCAAAAATGCCATCGGCCCCGGCTTCGATACAGGCCTGAGCCCGATCAATGGCGGCTTCCAGACCTTCCTGCTGGAACGCATCGGTGCGCGCCATGATGAAAAAATCGTCGTCTTCACGGGCGTCCACACAAGCCTTGATGCGATCGACCATTTCCTGCTTGGAAACAATCTCTTTGTTGGGGCGATGACCACAGCGTTTCTGGGCGACCTGATCTTCAATGTGGACAGCCGCAGCACCGGCACGCTCCATTTGCTTGATGGTGCGGTTGATGTTGAACGCCCCGCCCCACCCCGTATCGATATCCACCAGCAACGGCAGCGCGGACGCCGAGGTGATGCGACGGACGTCTTCAATCACGTCGTTCAGGCTGGTCATGCCAAGATCGGGCAATCCGTACGAGGCATTCGCCACGCCCCCGCCAGAGAGGTAAATAGCCTGGTGGCCGACCCGTTCAGCCATCATGGCCGCATAGGCGTTGATGGTGCCTACAATCTGGAGTGGGTTGTTGTCTTTCAGCGCCTTGCGAAAGCGGGCACCAGGGGATTGTGCGTTAACCATGATCTGACTCCTTGGCCTTGCGGCTGGCTATTGGGGTATCAAAAGACTCAAAAGGACATAAGCCCGTCGGCAATGTTTTTTTCCACATTCCTGCGGGCCGCGCTGATATGACGTTTCATTAAAAACTCTGCGAGCTCGCCATCCCGCTGGGCGATGGCTTCCACGATGCGGCGATGCTCATTCAATGCTTTGTGGGGGCGACCCACCGACGTACTCAGGCGGTAGCGGTACATACGCACCATGTAATACAGATCACCGAGCAGCATTTGTGCAAGTTTGGCGTTACGGCTGCCGGTGGCAATACGGTGGTGGAAATCGTAATCACCCTCCTCCTGATAATAGGCCTGGCCGTGCGCCTGGTTAATCATCGCCTCATGGCTGTCGAGTGTGGCCTGCAGATCGGCAATTTCCTCGTCCGTCATTCGTTCCGCCGCCTGGCGCGCCGCCAGACCTTCCATAAGCTCCCGGATCCGGTACAACTCCACCAACTCATCCGCACTCACCGAAACAACCTTCACGCCCGCATGGGGCCTGCGCACCAGCAGACCTCGGGATTCAAGGCGGCCCAACGCCTCACGCAAGGGCCCGCGGGTCAGGTCAAACCGTGCGCACAATTCCACTTCACCAATTCTTTCGCCCGGTGCAAGCTCACCCTTTACAATAGCAGTTTGTAGACAATCGAACGCCTCATCGGCGCGGGTTTGACTCTGTACGGATGCTTGGCTCATGTCTTTGTTAACAATCCATGGTGTAATGTGTGCAAAACTACGCATCACACCCCACATTGTCAACAATCCACGACAAGAATCCTTGAATATTGTTTACAGCCACAGGGCAAAGGCTGCCGCAGACCGCGGAACCTGGGTGCCTACGGCAAGAATTGTGAAAGCGGAGTATTTGGAAAGACTGCCGGAAAAGTCAGATCTCAAGGAACAGAGACACAGAAACATCCGGACGGTGCGGCGATAACGAGGTAAGCGGCGACTCCTCAAGCATGCTCCCGACACTGATGTCGGCGTGGAGCCCCCGGGTTTGCAGCCCCACAGAGAGCTCTGCAGCACTGGCACTTTGATAGTGGTCACGCGCAGCAGGATTGTCGGGCATCCACCCTTGCAGCACCGACAAGCGAACCCCCGAAAGCAGGTGTGACGTAAACGGCACCAGGAACGGCGGGCTGGCAGCGTCCACCCGTAACCAGCCTCCCACCGGTGACCGCAGGGACCGGCCAGCAAACCCTGAGATAAGCCCGGGGCCCGCTACCTTCATGTATTCGGAGGCGGGCATGTCATCGGGCGAAAACTGATAGCGGCCACTGACGCCCAGACTCCACAACCACAACTGGCGGCGCAAGCTCCCCGCGATCACGTATTTGTGAAAGGGGTTGTCCACACGATAGCCTTCCTCGTCCCGGTACTCGGCACCATTCACATCCACACCACCGATGACCGAGAACCGGGTGCTTGCCTGCACCTCAAAACCCAGCTCATGCGTGGCATAACCGTCAAACTGAACACGCGAAATCTGATGTAACGAATCCTTCACCCAACGCCCTGCCTCAAACACCCGGGTTTCCCTTTCCGAAAATGCAAACCGGCCATCGAGGCGCAGGTAACGCCACCGGTGCATGGCGCGGCGACCAGAAAAGCTCACCACCCTGGAATCACCACTGACATCGTGCTTGCCTGCCGAGCTGACGGCGGTGTTCTGGTACTCCGTCCGTTGCAGCCCCAGCTCAAACCAGTTGCTGGCTACCGGGAACGCGTAGTTGAAACCATAGGCCTTGGAATGGTCCTGCACCCGTAACGCATCAACTGCGCGGTATTCCAGGTTTAAAGAGTGCCTGGCATGAAGGAGATTGTTGGCGGCGAGGCCGATATGTTCACGGCCACGTTCACTGGTGTGCTGGCTGTCACCCAGCAACTCAAATCGGGGGTTGCGCCAATGGCGGTGTAATTCGCTGCCTTTCAGCCACCCCGGGGCGTCAGGGCGCCCAGGCATCTCAGGGCTGAAGCTGTCCGCCGGCGGCGGGATTTTCGGGTTGATCCGCGCGACCCAGCGCCCTATGTCCGCCAGCAGGAGGGACGGGGCGGACCACCGGTCTTCCAGCGCGGGCGCACCATCGCCGGCCCCGGCGTCCTGTTCGGGGTGCGCTGGTGCACACTGCATCACCATCTCGTCAGCGCCCGGTTCTGCCCACAGACTGCAACTGGTTACGCCAAACAGCAGCACCAGCCAGGATCCAAATCGCACCCATTCCATCCCCGGCGGCGCGATTTAGATGCCGCGCCACCTTAAAACATTGCTTAAAATTTAGGCGCTGACTATATGAAATACCGCTGCGGGTTGCCAGTTAAAATTGGCGAAAAGCAAGTTTTAATTTTTATTGAATACATTCAGTTACACTTGTTTCCAAAGACTGTTTCTGTAATAAAAGTCGGCATGTAGGCCCTCTGTTCGGTAATTTTTGAAGCCGTTGTACTCCATTTCCAGATTAACTTGGTTACACTTGGCACACTTTTCGTACCAACCCCGATATTCTCAGGACTTAAGGACGACCCCATGATCAGGAAATGCCTGTTCCCCGTAGCCGGTTACGGCACCCGCTTTCTACCCGCTACCAAGGCCATGCCCAAGGAAATTTTGCCGATTGTTAACAAACCTTTGGTGCAATACGGGGTAGAAGAAGCGTCCGAAGCGGGCATTAACGAATTCGGCTTTGTGACCGGTCGCGGCAAGCGCGCCATTGAAGACCACTTTGACATCAGCTATGAGCTGGAGCACCAGATTGCCGGTACTGGCAAAGAAGACCTGTTAACCTCCATCCGCGACCTGATCGATCACAACACCTTTGCGTTCACCCGCCAGAATGAAATGAAGGGCTTGGGGCACGCCATTCTCAGTGGCCGCAACCTCATAGGCGACAACCCTTTTGCGGTGATTCTGGCGGATGACTTCTGCCTCGGCTCAGAAAACGGTGACGGTGTGCTGGCACAGATGGTCAAACTCTACACCCAGTTCCGCTGCTCGATTGTTGCCATTGAAGAAGTGCCCGCCGACGAAACCCACAAATACGGGGTGATCGCAGGCGAAGCGATGAAAGACGGGCTCTACCGGGTCACCGACATGGTTGAAAAGCCCAACCCCGAAGATGCCCCCAGCAACCTGGCCATCATTGGTCGCTACATTCTCACGCCGGACATCTTCGACATCATTGAACGCACCCCTCCCGGAAAAAATGGCGAAGTTCAGATCACCGACGCGCTGTTGGAACAAGCTCAAAACGGCTGCGTGCTGGCCTATCAGTTCAAGGGACGCCGGTTTGATTGCGGCAGTATCGATGGATTCGTGGAAGCAACCAACTATGTCTACGAGAACATCTATAAGAAAGAGGAATGACCGCCGCCCGCAAGTCTGACCTGCTGATGATCGCTGTCACCTTGATGGCGGCCATTGGCTGGATGTTTTCCAAGGAGGCGGTCCTTTTGATGCCGCCCCTGTTGTTTATGGCCGCCCGCTTCCTGGCGGCTGGTCTTCTGCTGGCCCTCATCGCCCACCGTCAGTTGCTCGCTCTGACCCGTGAACAACTGCGCCGGGGAGTCACCGTGGGTGCGGTTTTCAGCGTCGGCATGAGTTTGTGGGTCATGGGCCTGTTCCACAACGAAAGTCTCGGGGAAGGCGCGTTCCTCACCAGCCTCGGGGTGGTGTTCGTACCGATCATTGCCCGATGCTTCTTTGCTGAACCGCAACCGACCAGTACCTGGGTGGCGTTACCCATCGCCATTTCCGGCCTGGCCCTGCTGTCCCTCGAAAACGGCTTCCGCCCGGACCCGGGGCAGTTGTTTTTTATCGGCTCAGCACTCACCTTTGCCCTGTATTTCATCCTCAACACCCGCGCGGCCAACCAGCGTGACCTGGTGCTGCCTTCCGGCCAGACCGTCCAGACCGCCAAAATCCCGGCTCTGCCGCTGACCGCCCTGGCGCTGCTATCGGTGGGTCTGATCACCCTGTTGGAATCGGTGTTGCTCGAAGACTGGCGCCCCGTGTTTATCGACCTGAATCCCATGCTGCCCGTGTGGATTCTGGCCAGCGCCGTCGTCGCCACCGCCGGACGGTTTTTATTGCAGACCTATGCCCAGAGTCTTGCGGCGAATTCGAACGGCGTGGTCATTTTGACACTCGAGCCGGTCTGGGTCGCCCTGTTTGCTGCGGTATGGTTCTTTGAGGCCATGACGACACTTCAGGTTATCGGGTGCGGACTGATCTTCGCGGCGTTAATGGTCAACCGCTGGGCAATTTTTCGAAATTTTGTTAAACGCCTGATTAAAACGCATAAAGCTGAAAAAGTGGTTGACTAACCCCGGAGGGATCAGTATATTTCGTCCCCGTTGCAGAACACAGGACCATAGCTCAGTTGGTTAGAGCGCTACCTTGACATGGTAGAGGTCCCCAGTTCGAATCTGGGTGGTCCTACCAATTCTGCAAAGAAAGTCAGTTACTTACGGAGATCGTGAGAACTGGCTTTTTTTGTTTCCCGGCATAGCGTCCCTCCCCCACCGCCACGGCCACCCACGGGAAGCACACCGGCTTTGGTCACCACCCCTCCGATCTATTCCGCCACCGGCCACCAAACGCGCTCCCTTTACGGGAAGACAGTGGAGCGGGTGACCTTCGTGGCTCCCGGAAGTTTCTGAAAAAAAGCGGTTTGATGGCTTTTCGACGGCAGATTTACTGGGTAATACGTATGTTCTGACGTACAATGCGGCTATTTTCCGCCAAAAAGTCGGGAAACTGGTAAAAAGATTTACATGACGGGAAGTTAGTGTCGCACCACCCCGCTATCGGCCGAGCCACACGGTGCCCGGCGGGAATCAGCGGTAACAGACGCTCCCCAGACAACGGAACAGCAAGGAAATCAACATGGGTGATACCGCACGGATACTTCAACACGACAACGGTCGCCGTGAAAAAGACCTACTGGGTGAAGCCTGGGTCCCCGCGGATGCGTATTACGGCATTCAGACCCAGCGTGCGCGGGACAATTTCGACCTGAGCGGCATCCCGTTGAATCACTTCCCTGAACTGGTGCAGGCGCTGGCGCTGGTCAAGCTGGCGTGCGCCAAGGCCAACCACCGCCTGGGGTTTCTGGACGACACCAAGACCGGGGCCATTGAAAGTGCGGTCCAGAAGATTGTCGACGGGCAGTACCATGACCAATTCGTGGTCGATATGATCCAGGGCGGCGCCGGCACCTCCACCAACATGAACGCCAACGAGGTGATCGCCAACATCGGCCTGGAGCAGCTGGGATACGCCAAAGGCGAGTACAGCAACCTGCACCCGAACAACGACGTTAATATGTCCCAGTCGACCAACGACGCCTATCCCACCGCGGTACGCTTGTCGATCCTGTTGAAGCAAAGCGGTCTGGTCGAAGCCCTCGCCGGGTTACGTGATGCCTTCGCTGCAAAGGGCGAAGAGTTTTCCGACATCATCAAGATGGGCCGCACCCAATTGCAGGACGCGGTACCCATGACCCTCGGGCAGGAGTTTCAATCGTTCGCCACCACGCTGGGGGATGACATTGAGCGCATCGCCGATGGTTCTGAGCTGCTGAAAGAAATCAATCTTGGCGGCACGGCCATTGGCACCGGCATCAACACCGACCCGGAATACGCGCAACTTGCGGCCCGCTATCTGTCCGAGCTCAGTGGCTTCGAATTCAACACGGCACCTGATCTGGTGGAAGCCAGCTCCGACATGGGGGCCTTCGTGTCTTTCTCCGGCAAGCTCAAACGTCTGGCGGTCAAACTCTCGAAGATCTCTAACGACTTACGGGTGCTCAGCATGGGACCGCGCTGCGGACTGGCCGAAATCAATCTGCCCGCGCAACAACCGGGCAGCTCCATCATGCCGGGCAAGGTCAACCCGGTGATCCCCGAAGCGGTCAGCCAGGTAGCCTACCAGGTGATCGGATACGATCTGGCGCTTACCATGGGCGCCGAGGCGGGCCAGCTCCAACTGAACGCCATGGAGCCGCTGATCGCGTTCAACATTCTGGAATCCATGCGCATGCTGACCCGGGCCATGGACATGCTGACCAACCGTTGTGTGCACGGTATCACCGCCAACGTGGACCGTTGCCAGGAGCTCATCAATCACAGCATTGGCATCATCACCGCCGTCGTTCCCTACATCGGCTACGATAACGCGACCCGCATTGCCAAGGCGGCGCTGGAGAATGGCCGTGGCGTGCTCGAGCTGATCCGCGAAGAGAATCTGATGAGCGAAGAAGCCCTGAACGAGGTGCTCAAACCCAGCAATATGATTCGCCCGCAAAGGCGCCGGGATCTGAATCCTGTTGGCCCGCAATAACGCACCACCCCAGCAACAACCGTCCACTCACGCGCCCGGAAACGGGCGCGGTGACCTACCGCCTCCCCGACGCCCTGCGACTTCCGAAGCGCCTGCACACCCACGGGATGTGCATCCGGCGACCCTGGTTTGACAGTGTTTTACACACCCGCAGAAAACTATCGGCTATGGTTGAGGTTTCAGGAGGCAACATGCTCAAAAAGACAATGTTTTTGATGGCTATCGCCACTCCCGCGTTGGCCTGCGGCGCGGTGTATCAATGCAGGATTGACGGGCAGACTGTCTTTGCGGATGAGCCCTGCGGGGAGGACGCCACGAAGATCCGGGTGGAGGCCCCCAACAGTATTGATTTAAAAACTCCCAAAGCTGACAAGAAGGCGCCTCTGTCCGGAGAGTTCAAGCACCTTTTGAATGGCATTCAATACATTCGTGAAAATGCCCGCAGCGAGCGTTAACGCCGGCCCCTTGGTGCCCGCCAAGGTCCCCGGAGGAGACACCTGTTTTTGGTAGAACATTTTCAGGATTGCAGTACAAGGTTTCTGATTTGTAAACTACTATTGCTCCATAAAGGAGACCAACATGCTCAGAAACCTGACCAAAAAACTGCCCAACTGGGCCAGGAATGATCTGAAACGGTTGTACTATCGGCGCCAGATTAAGCAAGGCACATTCGTTTCCCCGGAAATCGAGTTCCGCGAGCTTGATGCCTTTATCAAGCCGGGAGACTGGGTGATTGACGTTGGCGCCAATGTTGGCCACTACACCCGGCGCTTCTCTGCGCTGGTCAAACACGGTCGCGTGATCGCACTCGAGCCCCACCCGCAAACGTTTGCCTTGCTGGCCTCAAACGTGGCTGATTTGCACAATGTCACCCTTATCAACGCAGCCCTTTCCGACACCTTCGACGAAGTCGGGTTCAGCATACCGGACGGCAACCCCTACCAGGCGGCCATCGACCTTCAATCCTCAGAAAAGGTCGCCACCGTGAGCCCCTCCGCGCTTGGCTTTAACGCCCGCATCGCGTTCATCAAGCTAGACGTGGAGGGTCATGAGCCGACCATCATCGACTCGATGGATGAGCTCATCAGGAAACACCGCCCGGTACTGATGGTGGAAAACAGCGACGCCTACCTGAAACAGTGGTCAGAGCAGCACGGCTACCAGTTCCGGGATTTCGAAAAGTCCCACAACCATATCCTCGAGCCGGGGCCGTCTGCCGGGGACCCGGGTGTCGCTCCCCTGTGACCAGCTGCTCAACGGGCTACCGCTGTTGGAAAAGCTCCTCGGTACGACTCGCCATGATGAAATCATTGCGGTGCAAGCCCCCAATCTTGTGGGTCCACCAGCGCACGGTGACCTTGCCATACTCCAGTAAAATGGCCGGGTGATGATTCTCTGATTCCGCCAGATCGCCCACCTGGTTGGTAAACGCCTGAGCCTCAGCGAAAGTTTTCAGCTTATAAACCCGTTGCAGCTGCTGCTCACCCTCGCGCTCGATCAGGCTCCATTCCGGCAGCTGCGCCAGCAGCGCCTGTTGTTCGTCGGCAGTGACTTTAGGCGCATCGCTGCTGCATGCCTCACACGCTTGTTCGGCCAACTTGGTCATAGCAGTTTCCTCCGTTCACCCACGGCACCGCTTGGTGCCGTGCCTGGGACTTTTACTGAGGATGGCGATAACCCGGACTGATATCAACAAAAAACCCCGCCAGGCGTTGCCGCCGGACGGGGTGCCTGCTGCCAGACTGATTACCCCAGCAGTTTGATCATCACACCGGCCGCCACGGCGGAGCCAATAACCCCGGCAACGTTCGGCCCCATGGCGTGCATCAACAGGAAGTTGTGAGGGTTGGCCTCAAGCCCGACCTTGTTGGAGACGCGCGCGGCCATTGGTACGGCCGAAACGCCCGCAGACCCGATCAACGGGTTGATCGGATCTTTGATGAATTTATTCATCAACTTGGCCATCAACACTCCAGCCGCGGTGCCCACTCCGAACGCCACGATGCCCAGCGCCAGAATCCCCAGGGTCTGACCGTCCAGAAATTTGTCCGCCATCAGTTTGGAGCCCACCGACAGGCCCAGGAAAATGGTGACGATGTTGATCAGTGCATTCTGGGCGGTATCGCTCAGACGCTCCACCACCCCACACTCGCGCATCAGATTACCGAAGCAGAACATCCCCAGCAGCGGCGCAGCATCCGGCAGGAACAGCACCACAGCGATCAGCACCACCAGCGGGAAGATGATCTTCTCGCGCCGGCTCACCGGCCGTAACTGGGACATCTTGATGGCCCGCTCTTTCTGAGTGGTCAGCACCTTCATGATGGGCGGCTGAATCATCGGCACCAGCGCCATGTACGCGTAGGCCGAGACCGCAATGGCACCGAGCAGATGGGGAGCCAGCACACTGGACACGTAGATCGACGTGGGACCGTCCGCACCGCCGATGATACCAATGGCTGCGGCTTCCAGGATGGTAAATTCCAGAATGCCCAGCCAGTCCAGCAACGCCGCACCCAGCACGGTACCGAAGATACCGAATTGCGCCGCAGCCCCCAGCAGCAGGGTTCTTGGGTTGGCCAGCAGCGGACCGAAATCCGTCATGGCCCCCACCCCCATAAAGATCAACAGCGGCCCGATGGTGCTGCCGATAATGACCAGATAGAAGTTGTGCAGCATGCCGTTGCCGTAGCCGTAATCGGAAGCCACGCTGTTGGCCATGGCCACTTCCGCCGAGCTGCCGGTGTTATAGGCGGATTTGAGTGCCGCCAACACGTCGGGCGTGACCGCCTGCCCGGCCTGGTAGGCCACATCCAGCACGCCGGCCAGCGCCGCCAGCACTTCCGGTTTGGCCACATGCATGGCGTTTTCCGCCGCCGACAGGGCCAGCCCTGCCTCCGGAATATTCGCCAGAATACCGCCGAAGCCGATCGGCACCAGCAGCAATGGCTCGAACCCCTTGCGGATGGCAAGGAACAGCAGTCCCAGACAGACGACAATCATCACCGCCTGCCCGAGTTCGATGTTGAACAGGCCACTGCCTGTCCATAACGTCAGTAATTTTTCCATGGAATGCTGGCCCTTTATGCGATTGTCAGCATTTCATCATCAGGAGAGACGGCATCACCGACCTTGATGAAGACTTCGCCGACGGTACCGGCCTTGGGTGCGCGAATCTCGGTTTCCATTTTCATGGCCTCGAGAATAATCAGCACTTCGCCTTCTTCGACGGTGTCGCCCGGGGTCACCAACACCTTGAAGATGTTGCCCCCCAGCGGGGCAATGACCGGCTCGCCGCCACCGGCAGCCGGAGCCGGCGCCGCAGAGGCCGCCGGTGCTGCAGCTGCAGCACTGCCATCCCCCTGAATCTGGGTGATTTCGCCACCTTCCGATACCGCGACCACGTACTGTTTACCGTTCACATCCACGGTATAGGTCTCGGGACCGCTGGGTTTCTTGGCGGGCAGCGCGTCTTCAGCGGTAGGGACCGGCTCAAACGCATCGGGATTGCCGCGATTCTCAAGAAACTTGAGACCGATTTGCGGGAAGAGTGCGTAAGTCAGCACATCATCCACTTCCTGACCGGCCAGTTTGATGTTTTTCTCGGCCGCCAGCTCCTTGAGCTCCGCGGTCAGTTTGTCCATTTCCGGCTCAAGCAAATCTGCGGGACGACAGGTAATCGCCTCTTTGCCATCCAGTACTCGCTCCTGCAATTCCTTGTTAAAGGGCGCGGGCGCTGCACCGTACTCGCCTTTCAACACGGCGGCGGTTTCCTTGGAGATGGATTTGTACCGCTCACCGGTCAGGATATTGAGCACCGCCTGGGTACCCACGATCTGGGACGTGGGGGTAACCAGGGGAATAAAACCCAGGTCTTCGCGGACCCGGGGAATTTCGGCCAACACGTCGTCGAACTTGTCGGCGGCGTTCTGCTCGCGCAGCTGGCTTTCCATGTTGGTCAACATGCCACCCGGTACCTGGGCAATCAGGATGCGAGAATCAACCCCCTTGAGGCTGCCTTCGAACTTCGCATACTTCTTGCGGACTTCCCGGAAGTAACCGGCGATTTCTTCCAGCAGGTTCAGATCCAGCCCGGTGTCCCGGTCCGTGCCTTCCAGAATCGCAACGACCGCCTCGGTGGGCGAGTGACCGTAGGTCATGCTCATTGAGGAAATAGCCGTGTCAACGTTATCGATACCCGCTTCGGCTGCCTTCACGGCCGTGGCGGTGGACAGCCCGGTCGTCGCGTGACACTGCATATGGATGGGCACCGCCAGCTCTTGCTTCAGACGACTGACAAGATCAAATGCCACATAGGGCTTCAGCAACCCGGCCATGTCTTTGATACAGATGGATTCCGCACCCATGGCTTCGATTTCTTTCGCCAGTTCAACCCACATGTCAATGGTGTGCACCGGGCTCACGGTGTAGGAAATCGTGCCCTGCGCGTGCTTGCCGGATTTACGCACGGCTTTGATCGCCGTTTCCAGATTGCGCGGATCGTTCATCGCATCAAAAATACGGAATACGTCCACCCCGTTGGCAGCGGCCCGATCAACAAACCGTTCGACCACGTCGTCCGCATAATGGCGGTAGCCCAGCAGATTCTGCCCGCGCAGCAACATCTGCTGGGGCGTATTGGGCATGGCTTTCTTGAGCTCGCGGATTCGCTCCCAGGGATCCTCGCCCAGGTAGCGGATGCAGGAATCGAACGTCGCACCGCCCCAGGATTCGAGCGACCAAAAACCCACTTTATCGAGCTTTTCTGCGATTGGCAGCATGTCATCAAGACGCATGCGGGTTGCGAATAGAGATTGGTGCGCGTCGCGCAAGACGACGTCAGTGATCCCTAGTGGCTTTTTTATGTCTGTCATCGTGTAAGCCTTCTGTTTAAAGGTTCTAATTCGGTTACCGGATCACTTCTTGTGGCGCGCCCGGAATTGTGCAATCGCCTTTTTGATGGCTTCAACGGTATCAGGGTCAACTGATTCTGGCGCTGAGGATTTTGCACGGGGTGTACGTACCGGGGTGGCCGGTTCTGGCGGCGCAAACCGGACGATTACCTTGGACATGAGCGTGGTTGCAATCACCAGAATAACCAGGAAGGCAAACACAAAGCCCATGCCGGCAATCATCAGATCTACGGCCTGTGTCATTAGCTCATTCATACCGAACAGCTACCTGTTATTAATCGTTTGTTTATCCCGAATACGACCGGCAGCAAGGCGCAGCCACACATTTCGGGGAGGCAAAATCCTGCGTAATTTACCGGTTTCTGATTTATGGAGCAACCTAATCGAAACGATTGTTTGCGCAAGTCTATAGATAAAAACCGAATATCGATATCCACTCACACCATGCGCACACGGAATTTTCGGCCTTTGATCCGGCCTTTTTCCAACCGCGCCAGAGCCTTTCCGGCCACCCCGGCTTCAACGGCGACAAAGCACTGAAAATCAAACAGATCAATTTTACCGATGGCGGAACCCGGCAAGCCTGCCTCCCCCG
>NZ_MEIY01000001.1:3406588-3483170 GCF_001752365.1 Marinobacter sp. X15-166B
ATCCCCCGGCCGCACCTTCTCTTTCCGCCCCCCGGCGATGCACAAGGTCCGCATCGCCGGTTTTTGTGGCTGATCCCCGGTACCCAGCAGTTCCGCCGTATTGCCCCAGTGCAGATCCTGCTTGCGACGCTCTTCAATGCGGGTGACCCGGTGGATCTGTGAAGCCGTGCAGAAGGTGACCGCGTGACCGGATTCCCCTGCGCGCCCGGTCCGGCCAATGCGGTGGGTGTGGTTTTCGGTATCCCGGGCCGGCTCCACATTCACCACCAGCGGCAGTGCCTTGATATCCAGGCCGCGGGCGGCGACATCGGTGGCCACCAAAACGCTGACGCTCTGATTGGCAAACTGCACCAGCACCGCGTCCCGCTCCTTTTGCTCCAGATCACCGTGTAGCGCCATGGCACTGAACCCCCTGACGGACAGCGCCCGGGCAATGTCATCGCACTGCTGCTTGGTGGTGCAAAATGCGATGCACGACTCGGGCTGGTAGGCCGACAAAACAGCGGCCAGAGCATCCACTTGCTGTCCCGCTTCCACCTCATAAAACATTTCCGCAATATCCGGCTCAGGCTCGTCGTTTCGTACGCGGATATCCACCGGATTCTGCTGGAAGCTTTCACTCAACGCCCGAATGTCTTTTGGCCAGGTCGCGGAGAACAACAGCGTCTGGCGGCGGGCCGGTGTTGCCGCCAGTATGTCTTCAATGACGTCCCTGAACCCCATGTCCAGCATCCGGTCGGCCTCGTCCAGGACCAGTGTCTGCAGGCGGTCGAGCACCAACGTGCCCTTTTGCAAATGGTCCTGAATCCGGCCCGGCGTACCGACCACCACGTGGGCCCCGTGACTCAGCGAGCCGATCTGTGGTCCCAGAGCCACCCCCCCCGCACAGGGTGAGCACCTTCAGGTTGCCCTTGGCGCGGGCCAATTCCCGCAGGGACTTGGCCACCTGATCCGCCAGTTCACGGGTGGGACACAACACCATCCCCTGCACCGCAAACAGCCGTGGGCGCAGTTTTTCGATCAACCCGATGCCGAACGCCGCGGTTTTCCCGCTGCCGGTTTTGGCCAGCGCAATCACGTCACGCCCTGCCAGCGCCGGGGGCAACGCCTGGGATTGAACCGCGGTCGGTTGCTGATAGCCGAGGCGGGCAAGGTTGGCCAGCATGGCGTTAGAAAGCCCGAGGGAGTCGAAAGAAGACATAGCGAAAACCTGAAGATTGAGTCGATTGGTTCCGGGGAGGATTGGAGACAGCGTATACTACCGGAATACCGACCCAGAGTCAGAATCCACGGATTCATCCAATCAGTAACGGAGTTTTAGATGGCCTCACTTCAGGAGCAGCTGCTGAAAGCAGGGTTAGCAGACGAAAAGAAAATCAGAGCCGTGCGCCAGGAAAAGCGTAAACAACGCAAGCAACAACCCAAGGGCACGGTGCAAACCAGCGAGGCCCAGCTAAGGGTTGAGCAGGCCCGGGCGGAAAAAGCAGAACGGGACCGCGAACTGAACCGGCAGCGCCAACAGGAAGCTGAAAAAAAGGCCATCGCCGCGCAAATCCGGCAACTGGTGGAAACCAACCGTCTCAACCGGTCCCGTTGCGAAGAGTCCTACCAGTTCGTGCACGGCAAGAAAATTAAAAAACTGCTCGTGGATGAGACCATGATTGACCAGCTCTCCCGTGGTCGCCTGGCCATTGTTTTCAACAATGAGCAATACGATGTGGTACCGGAGGGTGTTGCGCGCAAGATTATGGAGCGGGATGAACACGCGGTAATCGTGCTTCACGAACGTCACCAGGATGACGACACCACCGATGATCCGTACGCCGGGTATGAGATACCCGATGACCTGATGTGGTGAGATCGGGTTTGCAGGAGCACACAAACAAAAAACCCCGCCGAGGCGGGGTTTTTTGTGGAATATGGCGCGGCTGGGAGGATTCGAACCTCCGACCGCTCGGTTCGTAGCCGAGTACTCTATCCAGCTGAGCTACAGCCGCTTATAAAATCAGGCAAGGGATGGTCTGGTTTAAATTGGCGCGGCTGGGAGGATTCGAACCTCCGACCGCTCGGTTCGTAGCCGAGTACTCTATCCAGCTGAGCTACAGCCGCGTCGCAGAAAACCATAACATATTGCACTGCTGTTCTCTTCATTATTTATCGCACCTGCCAGAGCCGGCGATAAAATGGCGGAGAGGGAGGGATTCGAACCCTCGGTACGAATTAACGTACGGTTCCTTAGCAGGGAACTGGTTTAAGCCACTCACCCACCTCTCCTTGAGAACGGAGCGTATACTACCACAACATTTCTGTTTTCATAGACTTGACAAGGTTTTTTTCTCGCCTTTTTTCATAAAATAACGAAAAAAACCGCCAGGAACTACCCTGGCGGTTTTTTTGAATTCTCAGCTGTTACCGGGTTCCGGCTCGTCACTGTCACCCTTTTCACTCTGAATACGCTGGTAAATTTCTTCGCGGTGAACGGCAACATCCTTCGGTGCATCCACCCCAATACGCACCTGGTTCCCCTTGACCCCCAAAACAGTGACCGTCACCTCGTCACCAATCATCAGGGTTTCGCCTACGCGGCGAGTTAAAATCAACATACAACTGCTCCTTAGCTGAGCGTCCTGTTCCGACTTACTGATTTCGGCAAAATTTATGTTTATACGGCTTTATCGCGGGCGCACAGCCGAGTGAACAGCCGCAGATACACCTACAAAGTGATCATACCGCCACTGCGGACCGAATGCGCCCTCTTTTAATGTACGAAGCCGCGACAACCCGGATTACTTGTCGCCGCCATCTCTCTCAGGCTGGTGCAGTTCAAACGCACTGTGCAATGCGCGCACCGCCAGCTCAAGATACTTCTCATCGATCACCACCGACACCTTGATTTCGGACGTGGCGATCATCTGGATATTGATGCCCTCACCCGCCAGCGCTTCAAACATGGTGGTCGCTACACCGGTGTGCGAACGCATGCCCACGCCAACAATGCTGACCTTGGCAATTCCGGTGTCCCCACTGACCTCGCGGGCGCCCAGCTGGGAGGAGGTCCGCTCCAGAATGTCGATCGCCCGTTTGAAGTCATTACGGGGCACCGTAAAGGTGAAATCGGTGCGGTTGTCGGCGCCGACGTTCTGGATAATCATATCGACATCGATATTGGCGTCGCTGATGGGTTTTAAAATACCCAGCGCACTCCCCGGAGTATCGGGCACACCGGTAATGGTCACCTTTGCTTCATCACGATTAAATGCTATGCCAGATACAACCGGTTGTTCCATGACGCTGTCATCCTCAAGTGTAATCAGGGTGCCTTCACCGTCCTGGAAACTGGACAACACCCTTAGTGGAACGTGGTACTTACCTGCAAACTCTACCGACCGAATCTGCAGAATCTTTGAGCCCAGGCTGGCCATTTCAAGCATTTCTTCAAAGGTGATCCGCTCCAGCCTGCGGGCACTGTCAACGACCCGCGGGTCTGTCGTATAGACGCCGTCGACGTCCGTATAAATCTGGCACTCATCGGCCTTCAACGCGGCCGCCAGGGCCACCGCAGTGGTATCCGAGCCTCCGCGACCCAGCGTGGTGATATTGCCGTGTTCATCCATGCCCTGGAATCCGGCCACCACCACCACCCGACCGGCATCCAGATCCGCACGCATGCGCTCGCCGTCAATCTGGCGAATGCGGGCCTTGGTGTGGGTGCTGTCGGTCAGGATTTTCACCTGCGCGCCCGTGTAGGAGCGCGCCTCACAACCACGCTTGTGCAAGGCCATGGAAAGCAACGCAATGGTGACCTGCTCACCGGTGGAAATGAGCACGTCCATCTCCCGGGGCGACGGTTCATCCACGATGTGACCCGCAAGATCAATCAACCGGTTGGTCTCTCCGCTCATCGCAGAAACCACGACCACTACATCGTGACCCGCTTTTCGGAAACCGCACACCTTTTCGGCAACCGCCTCTATCCGCTCTGGGGTACCAACAGAGGTACCGCCATATTTCTGAACATACAAAGCCATGTTCTTTCCAATACTCCGGGGAATCCACAACGGCCGTCATCTGCCGTCAATTTTATATAAATCAGCCTTTTAGCCGATGTTCTTCGCAAGCCACTCAGGCACACCCGCCAGAGCTTCGGCCAGTTTGGCGGGGGCGTTGCCGCCGCCCTGGGCCATGTCCGGGCGGCCGCCGCCCTTGCCGTCAACCAGGGAGCACAGATGTTTCATCAGATCACCCGCCTTGACGCGACCGGTCGATGCCTTGGTGACACCGGCCACCAGAATCACCTTGTCGTCGGCGACACTGGCAAGTACTACCACCCCTTCCCCCAGCTTGTTCTTCAACTGATCGGTGGTGTCCATCAGCGCCTTACGGTCAGCGCCCGGCACTTCCGCCGCCACCACCTTCAGGCCGTCAACCTCCACCGCAGAACCCGCCAGATCGGTTCCCGCCGAACTGGCCAGACGTGCTTTCAACTGGGCCACTTCTTTCTCCAGCTGGCGACTACGCTCCAGTGTGGCCTGAAGTTTATCAACCAGCGTTTCCCGGCTGCCTTTGAGCAGCCGAGCCGCTTCGCGCAGGGCACGTTCCGACTCATCGACCCACGCCAGGGCATTCATACCGGTTACCGCCTCGATCCGGCGCACACCCGACGAGATGCCGCTTTCCGAGGTAATGCGCAACATGCCGATATCGCCGGTACGGGCAACGTGTGTGCCACCGCACAATTCTACCGAATAGCCGCCGGTTCCCATACTCAAAACCCGCACCGAATCGTCGTATTTTTCCCCGAACAGCGCCATGGCGCCCTTCGCCAGAGCCTGCTCCATGTCGGTGACTTCGGTTTCCACCGGCGTGTTGGCCAGGATCTGTTCGTTCACCTGGCGCTCAACCTCTTTGAGCTCGGTGGCGGTCAGGGCCTCAAAATGGGAAAAATCAAACCGCAACTTGTCCGGATCGACCAGCGAGCCTTTCTGGATAACATGCTCACCCAGCACCTTGCGCAGCGCGGCGTGCAACAGATGGGTGGCCGAGTGGTTCAGGGCGGTGGCCTGACGCTTGTTATGGTCAATGCGGGCATCGACTTCCAGACCGGCAAACAGCTCGCCTTCGATCACCGTTCCGATATGCAGATGGTTATTGCCGTCTTTACGGGTATCGTTGACCTGAAAACGACCACCGCTCCAGGTCAGCAGGCCGGTATCACCCACCTGCCCACCGGCTTCCGCATAAAAAGGTGTGCGCTCCAACACCACCACCGCGTCCTCTCCGGCCCGGGCCGTGGCTGCTTTGCCATCGACCAGAACGGTGCGCACGGTTTCGTGGCCATCAATCTGCTCATAACCGGTAAACTCGGTACGCCCGTCCAGATTCAGGCCGGCGTTGTAATCCACCCCGAACTTGCTGGCGGCCCGCGCCATTTCACGCTGCCGGTTCATGGCCTGCTCGTAACCGTCGTAATCCAGCGTCAGCCCCCGTTCACGGGCAATATCGTTGGTCAGATCAACGGGAAAGCCGTAGGTGTCGTACAGGGTGAAGATGGTCTCGCCGGGTATTTCCGTGCCCGCGAGGGCGGCAATATCCTGTTCCAGCAGCCGCAACCCCTTATCCAGGGTCTTGGCGAACTGCTCTTCCTCTTGCAGCAGCACTTTTTCGATTTGCGGCTGACTGCTCTTCAGTTGCGGAAAGGCGTCCCCCATCAACTCAACCACGGCCGCCGCCAGTTTATAGAAAAAGGGGCCTTCGGCGCCAAGCTTGTTACCGTGCCGGGCAGCACGGCGGATGATCCGGCGAAGCACAAACCCGCGCCCCTCATTGGAGGGCATCACCCCGTCGGCAATCAGAAACGCGCAGGAGCGGATATGGTCCGCCACCACCCGCAGGGACGACTCGGTGGTAGGAGCATTGCCCAGCAACTTCGACGCCGCGGCCAGCAGGTCCTGGAACAGGTCGATTTCGTAATTACTGTGTACGCCCTGCAATACCGCGGCAATACGTTCCAGCCCCATGCCGGTGTCCACCGAAGGCTTGGGCAATGGCAGCATTTCGCCGTCCGCCGTACGATTGTACTGCATGAAGACCACGTTCCAGATTTCGATGTAACGATCACCGTCTTCGTCCGGGCTGCCCGGCGGACCACCCGCGACCCCTTCGCCATGATCGTAAAAAATTTCCGTACAGGGACCGCAGGGACCGGTATCCCCCATTTGCCAGAAGTTGTCGGACGCATAGGGTGCGCCGCCGTTGTCGCCGATGCGCACGATGCGCTCTGCCGGAACCCCGATTTCCTTGTTCCAGATATCAAAAGCTTCGTCATCGGTTTCGTACACGGTGACCCATAGCTTGTCTTTGGCCAGCTGCAAATGTTCGTCGCCGGTCAGAAACGTCCACGCAAAGTGAATGGCGTCACGCTTGAAATAATCGCCGAAACTGAAATTGCCCAGCATCTCGAAAAACGTGTGGTGGCGCGCGGTGTAACCGACGTTCTCGAGGTCGTTGTGCTTGCCCCCGGCCCGCACGCACTTCTGGGAGCTGGTGGCGCGCACGTAATCCCGCTGCTCCCGCCCCAGAAACAGATCCTTGAACTGATTCATCCCGGCGTTGGTAAACAGCAGAGTCGGATCATCTGCAGGTACCAGCGAACTACTGGCAACAATGGTGTGGCCCTGCTGCTTAAAGTACTCAAGAAACGCCTGACGCAACTCTGCGGTTTTCATAACCCTACCTTGATGCACATTACAATTATCCGGTGGAAAGACCCATGAGGCTTGTGACTGATCTGATCGCACGGGCCGCTGCAAAGCGGCTACTCTAACACACGCTGGCAACAGGCAAAACGAGAAACGATGACGACTGCTTCTCGGCCGCTTTCGCGCTATACTCCTGCGCCGCTAGACACGACTCAACAGGCCCCAAAGTTCCAGAGGAGCACTACATGCCGCGCCGCTTTCACAATGACGATGAGCTGCTGCCACCCGCGAGCCTGACCCGGCGACTCGCAGCCATCCTGTACGACAGTCTGATTGCCCTGGCCGTGCTGATGGTGACGGCCTGGCTGTACACCCTGGCGGCGGCTTCTCTGGTCGGGTTCGACCACTACGAAGCGATGGCCGAAGCGGGAACGCTGGAATCCGATCCGCTGCTGTCATCGTTTTTGTTCGTCACCCTGTTTCTGTTCTTTGGCTACTTCTGGGTGCGCTCCGGACAGACCCTGGGCATGCAGGTCTGGCGGATCCGGGTGCAAACCATGAACGGCCTGTCCATCAGTTGGGTGCAGGCACTGAAACGTTACATGCTGGCCGCTTTGACCTTTTTTGCCGTGCTGATCTGCGCGTTTTACTTTGGCGCCCTCAGTCTGCTGCTGACCCTGCCATTATTGATCGCCTGCTTCTGGCCGCGCAACGGATTATCGCTGATAGACCAGTTCTCTGGCACCTACGTAGCGCGGGTGCCTAACCAGCGCGCCTCATGAGCACCCCCCCGATGAGTGCATTCACCGCAATGGGCACCAGAATGGCAAGCGCCGGGTTAAAGCCGAACACCAGACTCATTGGCCCCAGCAGATCCTGCATGTACTTGAACAGCAACCCCACAATCAGGCCGGTGAACACCCGGAAACCCATGGTTACGGACCGCAACGGCCCGAAGATGAACGAGATGGCCACCAGCACCATGACCGCGGTGCCGAGAGGCATCAGTACTTTCTTCCAGAACGCCAGCCAGTAACTGGCCGCGTTCAGGCCCTGGGCATCCAGATACGACGCGTAGGTATACAACCCGCTGATCGCCAGATTTTCCGGCTTCACAATCAACACACTCAAGACATCCGGCGACAGCCCTGTGTCCCAGCGCTGACTGGCCTGCGTCTCACGGCGGGTTTGCTCCCGCGACACCAGGGTGGTTACCGCATTTTCCAGCTCCCAATGATCGCCATGATAGATCGCCCGCTCGGCAAAGGTCGCTGACGCCATCCAGCGTGCCTCCTCAAAGCGGAACAGGGAAACGCCGAACAGCACCCCGTCAGTACCGACCGCATTGAGGTGTATAAAGGTGTCCCCCTCCCGGTGCCAGACACCCCGAGCCGACGCAATATTTTGCCCGGCCCCCTGGGCAATGGCCTTGTGGCTCTGGGCCGAACGTTCAAACGGAGGCGCCAGGTACTCACCGATCAACAACCCGACAACCACCACAATCAGGGCAGGCTTCATCGCGGACCAGACCACCCGGCGCAGGGACACACCGGCGGCGCGGACGACCGTCAGTTCGGATGAACTGGCCATGGAACCCAGTCCGATCAGACAGCCCATAAAGGCGCCGAGTGGCAGGTAATCGTATATCCGGCGAGGCAGAGTCATCAGCACATACAGCAGCGCCTGCCAGGTCTGGTAGTCGGCCTGGGTGTCATCAAGCTCGGCAATGAAGCCGAAAATCAGATCCAGCGACAGCACCACCACCATCACCAGCAGGATGGCACCGCCGACCGTCTGCATGACGTAATTATCAATTTTACGCACCGGCACCCTCCCCGGCGGGCGGACCGCTGCGCATCAGGCGCCGGCGTTGTCGCCACGCGCCGCCGAACTGGAGCCACAACCCCAGCGTCAGAAACAGCGCGTGCACCCACAGCAACCCGATCCACTCCGGCACCTTGCCACTGGCCAGCGCATCCCGGGCGACAATCAACAGCCCCAGATACAGTACATACACCAGCATGGCCGGCAGCAGATGAAAAAACCGGCCTTGCCGGGGGTTCACCCGACTCAAACGCACCGCCAGCAGGGTGACGATGGGTACGATCAATGGCAAGGTGAAGCGCCAATGCAGTATGGCGCGATCTGCCGGGTCCGTGGAGGCCATCAGTTGCCGGGTGCTGACAGCCTCATCCAGCAACTTGTCGCCTCCGCTGCCCGCCTGAATTTTCAGGCCATAGGCATCGAATTCGGTCACCCGGTAATCCAGGCTGCCCGGTGCACCTTCGAACCGGGTACCGCCCTCCAGAATCAGGAAACGGCTGCCGCTTTCGTCATCAATCAGCTGGGAGCCGGTATCAGCGGATATCAGGGTCAGCTGCTGCCGCCCGGGGTTGAGCTCAGCAATGAACACCCCCTGCAATTCCCGCTTGTCGTCGCTCAGCGCCTCGGTATAGGTGACCCGGCCGCCGGACGCGAGGGTCTGAAAACGCCCGGGAGCGAGCATTTCAAACTCCGTGGCTTTACGCTGTTCGTTGAAAATCTCCTCGACTTTTTTCATGCCCCAGGGCGACACGTAGAGACTCATGGCAGCCACCACCAGCGTCACTACCAGACTCGCCCCCAGAGTTTGCAACAGGATCTGGCGGTCGCTGACGCCGCAGGAAAACAACACCGTCATTTCGCTGTCCAGGTACATCCGGCCATAGGCCAGCAGTATGCCGATAAACAAACCCAACGGCAGGATCAATTCGAGAAACCCGGGAAACCGGTAGGCCATGATCTGGAACAGCACATCGCCCGCCAACTTGCCCGCGGCCGCGTCCGCCAGATACTTGATAAAACGGCCGCTCATAAACACCAGCAACAAAATGCCGGACACCGCCAGCATGCTGATCATCACTTGTCGGGTCAGATATCGGAAAACAATACGCAAGAACGGTCTCTTTCTGGCTGGAAAACGGGGTGGTTCAATGCAACCATGTACTCGATGGCTATTCTATGTAACCTGTGTGCTGATTGACAGGCCGAAAGCTTCATCGGTCTGCGTGCCGTTGGTGTCCGCCGCGCCACACCGCTTGATAAACTGCCGGCCAGCCCCAATGGTAACTAGCAACACGGTTTCAACCCGGTTTTTTTAACCACCCAAATTTCGATCTCTCGGGAGTTTTCATGAATTTCACGTTGAGCAGTAAGCCTCTCAGTGGCCTCAAGGCCGATTGCGTTGTGGTCGCCATTCCGGACGGCGACCAATGGCCGGCGTCATCCCGCCAGGTAGATGAAGCCATTGGTGGCCTGCTGTCCCAGCTCAAAGAAAGCGGCGACCTGGCCACCAAAGCCGGCAGCACCGCCCTGGTGCCCGTGCAGGCGAACGGTGCCAACTGGCCCCGGGTGATTGCCGTGGGCACCGGCAAGGATGCCGAGCGCACTCCGGCCGTCTACCGCAAGGCGGTGGCCGCCGCTGCGGCCCAACTGAAAGACAGCGCGGCCGCCCACGTTGTCTTCGCGTTGACCGACACCCCGGTGACCGGCGACGACGCGATTACGGCAGAGAACGCCCTGCTCAACGTGACCGCACGCATCCTCGAAGAACAGCTGTACACATTCACCGATTTCAAAAGTGAACAGCCCCCGGCGCGCAAGCTGAACAAAGTAACGGTGGTCGCCTCCGCCAGCGACGCCCCGGCGAAAGCCGCTTTCAAGCTGGGTCTGGCCACCGGCCGGGGAATGAACTTCACCCGCGATCTGGCCAACATGCCGCCCAATATCTGCAACCCGGTGTGGCTTGCGGAACAGGCGCAAAAACTGGCCAGCGAATTTGATGAGATCAAGGTCGACATCCTCGATGAAGACCAGATGAAAGAGCTGGGCATGAACACCTTACTGTCGGTGGCGGCCGGCAGCACCCAGCCCGCCCGCCTGATTGTCATGGAGTACCGGGGTGGTGACGCGAATGACAAGCCGCACGTGCTGGTCGGCAAAGGCATCACCTTTGACACCGGCGGCATCAGCCTGAAGCCGGGCCAGGGCATGGACGAGATGAAATACGACATGGGCGGCGCTGCGGCGGTGTTTGGCACCATGAAAGTGCTGGCCGAGACCAAACCCAAGTTGAACGTGGTAACCGTCATCGCCGCGGCCGAAAACATGCCGGATGGCAGCGCCACCCGCCCGGGCGACATTGTTACGTCCATGGCGGGGCATACCGTAGAGATCCTCAACACCGACGCTGAAGGCCGCCTGGTACTCTGTGACGCGCTCACCTACGTCAAACGCTTCGACCCGGAAACCGTGATCGATCTGGCCACCCTCACCGGTGCCGTCATTGTCGCCCTGGGGCACCATGCTACCGGCCTGCTGGGCAACGACGACGCCCTGGCCAACGAATTGCTGGCGGCGGGCGAACGCACCGGCGACCGGGCCTGGCGCCTGCCGTTGTGGGATGAGTACCAGTCGTCACTCGACAGCAATTTTGCCGACATCCAGAATATCGGTGGCCGTGACGCCGGCACCATTACCGCAGCCTGCTTCCTGTCACGCTTCACCAAAGAGTACCGCTGGGCCCATCTGGATATTGCCGGTACGGCCTGGCACACCGGCAAGAACAAGGGCGCGTCCGGCCGGCCGGTTCCCCTGCTGGTCGACTACCTGATGTCCCATGCCCAGTAGTCAGGCCTACTGGTTTCATATCCTGGCCCAACACTCCCCGGCCGCCCGCAACCTGCATGCGGCGCGGCTGGTGGAAAAAGCCTGGCAACAGAACCACCGCACCTGCATTGTCTGTGATGATGCGGCGGTGGCCGCCGAGCTGGACGAACTGCTGTGGCAGTTCAGTCCGGCTGCGTTTATCCCCCACAGCATTGTCTCCGACTGCAGCGTTGCCTGCACGGACCCGGTGGGTATTCTGCTCTGCCAACCGAATGCGGCCGACTGGGATACGGCCATTATCCTCTCGGCCACCTTGCCCGCCAATGCCGACCAATTCGCCCGTCTGGCGTTGATAGCACACAATGACGCCGCGGTCTTGCACCAGGCCAGAGGTCACTTCAGAGAGCTCCGCGCATTGGGCATTGAGCCCCGCGTGCACGATTACAGGAAGGCCCGGTAAGGCCCCCTGGCAGCTGGCGGCTGAGGGTTCGCCGCATCTGCACTGAGCATGTATAATTACCGCCTTCGTACGTTCCAACCCATTATTCAACCGGTGATCCGTAAATACCCATGGAAAAAACCTACCAGCCAGAGAACATCGAACGCCAGTGTTATGAAACCTGGGAAAGCAAAGGTTACTTTCGCCCGTCCGGTGAGGGAGATTCATACAGCCTGGTGATCCCGCCGCCGAATGTCACTGGCAGCCTGCACATGGGGCATGCATTTCAGCACACTATTATGGATACCCTCACCCGCTACAAGCGCATGCAGGGACACAACACTCTCTGGCAGGTGGGCACGGATCACGCGGGAATTGCGACCCAGATGGTGGTCGAACGCAAGCTGCAGGTGGAAGAAGACCAAACCCGTCACGATCTGGGACGGGACGAGTTCATCAAACGCATCTGGGACTGGAAAGAGCACTCTGGCGGCACCATCACCGAACAGATGCGCCGTCTTGGCAACTCCGTAGACTGGGATCACGAGCGCTTCACCATGGACGACGGCTTTTACAAGGCCGTTCAGGAAGTGTTTATCCGTCTGTACGATGAAGGCCTGGTGTACCGCGGCAAACGACTGGTGAACTGGGACCCCAAACTGCACACCGCCATTTCCGACCTGGAAGTGGAAAACAAGGAAGAAAAGGGGCATTTCTGGCACCTGCGCTACCCGCTTGCCCAAGGTGCGGAAACTCTGGACGGCAAAAACTATCTGGTGGTGGCCACCACCCGCCCGGAAACCATGTTGGGCGATACCGCCGTGGCCGTGCATCCGGACGATGAACGCTATCAGCACCTGATTGGCAAGACCGTGGTGCTGCCACTGGTTAACCGGGAAATCCCCATCATTGCCGATCACCACGCCGACCCCGAAAAAGGCAGTGGTTGCGTCAAGATCACCCCCGCGCACGATTTCAACGACTACGCCGTGGGCAAGCGCAACCAGTTGCCCATGATCAACGTGCTGACCATGGATGCCGACATTCGTGCGGTGGCGGAAGTGTTCAATGCGGACGGCACAGAAAACACCCAGCTTGACGGCAGCATTCCGGCGGCCTACGCCGGCCTGAGCCGGGAGGCGGCCCGCACCCAGATAGTCGCAGACCTGGAGGCCCTGGCGCTGGTCGATCAGGTTGAAGACCACGTACTCAGCGTGCCTCGCGGTGACCGCTCCGGCCTCATCATTGAGCCCATGCTCACCGATCAATGGTTTGCCGACGCCAAAACTCTGGCCAAGCCCGCCATTGAGGCGGTGGAAGACGGCCGCATCCAGTTCGTTCCCAAACAGTACGAAAACATGTACTTCTCCTGGATGCGGGACATTCAGGACTGGTGTATCTCCCGCCAGCTGTGGTGGGGGCATCAGATTCCGGCGTGGTACGACGCCGAGGGCAACATCTACGTAGGACGGGACGAAGCCGCAGTGCGTGACAAGTACCAGCTGGCCGCAGATCTGGTGCTGACCCAGGACGAAGACGTGCTCGACACCTGGTTCAGTTCCGCGTTGTGGACATTCGCGACTCTGGGCTGGCCCGACAACACCGACCGGTTGCAGGCGTTTCACCCGACGGACGTACTGGTGACCGGCTTCGATATCATCTTCTTCTGGGTCGCGCGGATGATCATGATGAGCATGCACCTGCTCAAGAACGAAGACGGTACGCCGCAGATTCCGTTCAAGACGGTCTACGTGACCGGTCTGATTCGCGACGAAAACGGCCAAAAAATGTCCAAATCCAAGGGCAACGTGCTGGACCCGCTGGACATGATCGACGGCATCGGCCTGGACGAGCTGATGGAAAAGCGCACCGGCAACATGATGCAGCCACAATTGGCCGACAAGATCGGCAAGCGCACCCGGAAAGAATTTCCCGAAGGCATTGCCGCGCACGGTACCGATGCGCTGCGCTTTACCCTTGCCGCGCTGGCGTCCACCGGCCGCGACATCAGCTGGGACATGCGCCGCCTCGAAGGTTACCGCAATTTCTGTAACAAGCTGTGGAACGCCGCCCGCTACGTGCTGATGAACACCGAAGGGCAAGACTGTGGTGCGCACGGTGAACCGGTCACCCTGTCACTGGCGGATCGCTGGATCATAGACGCCCTGCAGACCTGCGAACAGGACGTGATCCAGCACCTGGACAGCTACCGCTTTGATCTGGCCGCTCACGACCTGTATGACTTCATCTGGAACGAATACTGCGACTGGTATCTGGAGCTGTCCAAACCGGCCCTGAATGACGCGGCTGCCAGTGCCGAAGCCAAACGCGGCACCCGGCGCACCCTGGTACAGGTGCTCGAGGCGGTACTGCGGCTGGCGCATCCGATCATGCCGTTCATTACCGAGGAAATCTGGCAGCGCATCGCGCCACTGGCCGGCAAGGAAGGGGACAGCATCATGCTGCAGCCCTACCCGCAGCCCGAGCAAGGGGGCCAGGACACCGCTCTCAATGCCGATATCGACTGGTTGAAAGGCGTCATCGTCGCAGTACGCAACGTGCGCGGTGAAATGAACATTTCCCCCGCCAAGAAAATCCCGGTGTTGTTGCGCAGCCAAAACGCCGAGCACCAGCGCCGGATGTCGGAAAACCGGCAGTTCCTCAGCTCTCTGGCCAAACTGGAGAGTCTGGACTGGCTGGGTGACGAGGAAGCGCCCATGTCGGCCGCCCAGATTGTCGGCGACATGGAAGTGCTGGTCCCCATGGCCGGGCTGATCGACAAGACGGCAGAACTGGGCCGCCTGGACAAAGAACTGGAGC
This sequence comes from Marinobacter sp. X15-166B, assembly GCF_001752365.1. GTDB lineage: Bacteria > Pseudomonadota > Gammaproteobacteria > Pseudomonadales > Oleiphilaceae > Marinobacter. Next base: position 3,421,193 of record NZ_MEIY01000001.1, read on the forward strand.
GTCTGCAGAAAGAAATTGTCCGCTTGGAAGGCAAACTGGGCAATGAAAAATTCACTGCCAAGGCGCCGGCGGCGGTGGTAGCCAAAGAGCAGGACAAACTGCGCGATGTGCTCGGCAACCGGGAGCGTCTGCGGGAGCAGCGCGCCGCGATCGAGGCGATGTGAGCGTGCCCGGGGCTGTGCGCATACTGGGAGCCGGTGCCATGGGGCGCCTGTGGGCGGGTTATCTGCCCGCCGGCGCCGCGGCTTTTGTGCAACGGCCCCACACGGTCCCACACCCGATCGATTATCAGTTCTGCGACCTTAACGGTCACCACCGCAGGGTAACCGTGGCCGACGCCCGCGATGTTACCGGGACACCGGAAGTATTGCTGGTGATGACCAAGGCCCAGGACACGCAGGCCGCCGTCGCCGCGCACCTGCCCGACCTGCCGCCCGAGGTGCCCGTGGTGCTGTTTCAGAACGGCATGGGGTGCCAGCAGGCCATTGCCAGGCGCTGGCCCGAGCGCCCGGTGTGCGCCGCGTCCACCACCGAAGGGGCTCATCGACCGGACGACCAGCTGACGGTGCATGCCGGCGCGGGGCACACCTGGGTGGGTGCCATGACGCCAACGGCCCATCAGCAACTGTCGCGGGTGATCCGGGTACTGGCGGCGTCCACCCGCCCGGTGGACTGCGAGCCCCAAATCCTGCAGCGTTTATGGAACAAACTGATCATTAACGCCGGCATCAATCCGTTCACCGCGCTACTCGACTGCCCCAATGGCGCCCTGCCCGAGCAGGACTATTACCGCCGCCATATTGACCCCTTGTGTCTGGAGCTGCATTGGCTGATGGAAGCGGAGGGGCTGGCCTCACCCGGCCCGCAGCAGATGCGCGCACAGATTGAAACCATCGCCCGGGCTACCGCCAACAATTCCTCCTCCATGCGCAGCGACGTCGCCCGCAAGCGTCCCACCGAAATTGACTATATCAACGGCTATGTCTGGCGTCGTGGCGAGGAGCTGGGGCTGTCCCTGCCGGTCAACCGCATGTTGACCGAACAAGTCACCGCCCTGTCGGCAACCTGTTAATCCACCACCATCAGAGAACCTGGTTATGGGCAACCGCTTATCCAAGATTTATACCCGCACCGGTGATGACGGCTCGACCGGACTGGCCGACGGCAGCCGGCTGGCCAAAAGCACTTTGCGCATTGAAGCGCTGGGCACCGTCGATGAGGTAAACAGCCACCTGGGAATGTTGCTTGCATTGCTGCCGGCCAACGACCAACTGGCGCCCGTGCTTAAACGAATACAACACCACCTGTTTGATTTGGGAGGCGAATTCGCCATTCCCGGCAGTCAGATGATCACTGCCGCACACATCGATTGGCTGGAGCTGTGTCTGGACACCCACAACGACACCCTGCCACCGCTGAAAAACTTCATTCTCCCCGGGGGCTCCCAGCCCGCAGCCCAGTGCCACCTGGCGCGCGCCGTTTGTCGCCGGGCGGAGCGGGTCGTGGTCGCCCTGGCCAGCGAAGAAACCATCAACCCGGGAGCCCGCCAGTACCTGAACCGGTTATCGGATGTGCTGTTCGTGTTTGCGCGGGTGCTGGCACGCCGGGAAGGCGCCCAAGAGATTCTCTGGGAGCAGAGCGAATCCCGACTGCCGGACTGAATCCGGGCAGGCCAGAACGGCGCTCACAGAATACCCGCGATCACCAGCAGCGCAAAACCACACACCCACACCAGCATACTGCGGTTCAACAAATCGCGCACGGCCTGCAGGCTGCGGCGGCCGAAATCCAGCCATTCATCCGGATGCAAGCTGGCAAATTTGCCGGGGGACAGGGCGTATCCGGTCAACGCGCTGTCAGCACTGTGGACCAGCACTGTCTCGACATTCACCGCCGCTGACAACAGGTGTCGGCGCCCCTGTTTCGACCAGCCTGCCAGGTCGCCGGCCAGGCCGAACGTGAGGACAAGCAGGCGTGCCGGCAGCCAGGAGACCAGGGCGGCCATGCGGGCATATCGGGTGCGCGCCGCCTTGCGCGGCCAGTGATCGCGCAACGCAATCACGCTGCGGGCCAGCAACGCTGCGGCGATGCCACCGATGGCGTACCAGAACACAATCAGGAAATACCGCTCGAACACGTTCACCATAAACCGGCCCGCAAACTTTACATGCACCGACTCGGGGGTGGCCGCAGCACCGCGGGCCTCGGGGGACAGAGAAGCCTTGGCACTGTACCAGGCCCCCTGCATGTCCCCTCTTCGCCAGGCCCGGGTGTAGGCGGCAAACACCTGTTGCCAGCCGGGTGCCCCCAGGGCCAGCACCAACACCGCGAACTCTACCGGATAAGCCGCAGCCCGCCAGCCGGCTGCGGCTAACCCCGCTTCCATCAGCAAGAGCAACGCGGGCGCAACGGCAATCAGCATCAATCCCGGCCAGACCCGCTGACTGTCACCGGCGGGTGTGCGCCGGAACCGGTGGAAGAGCCAACGCCAGAAGCGATCGGCATTCAAACGGTCACGACGATCCAGTTTACGGCGCACCATATAGGCGAGCAGGAAGATCAGTAAGTTCATCCGTGCTGTCCTTTTATCCTGTGATTGAGCTGATGGTGGAAATACCGCCAGTCGAACGCGGCACCCGGGTCGGTTTTCCGGCCCGGCGCTATGTCGCAATGACCGGCTATCCGTTCCGCCGTAACCTCCGGCCAGGCGGCCATGATCAATGCGGCCAGATCCGCCAGGGTCGCGTATTGAGCGGTTTCATAAGGCAGCTCATCGGTGCCCTCAAGCTCGACGCCTATGGAGAAGTCGTTGCACTCGTCCCGCCCGCGGAACTGCGAGCGCCCGGCATGCCAGGCACGATCCAGAAGGCTGACAAACTGGACCACCGTGCCGTCACGGCGTATCAGCGCGTGGGCAGACACGCACAGCTCCGCGATGGAGGCAAAGTAGGGGTGGCCCCCGGGATCGAGCCGGTTGTGGAAAAAGTGTTCGATATAATCACCACCAAACTGCCCCGGCGGCAAGCTGATGTTGTGCACCACCAACAAAGAGATGTCGGCTCCCGCCGGTCTCTCACCGTAGTTGGGGGACGGGCTCCAGCGGGCGCCAGGGATACGGCCGGTTTCACGCAGGGTGCTTACGGCGGTGGCGGTGTTGGCAAATTCAGGCGTCAAAATAAGTTCCGAAAGCTTAAAATCAGCCGATTGAACCACAATCCCCCAGGCGGCGCCAGCGCGGTGCGACGCTGCGACCAGCCACCAGTGCTGTGTTAATCCCCCCGGCTGCTGCGCAGGTTATCGATGATCGACTCCAGCGCCCGATCAAAAATCAGACCATCGTCAAGGACGCTGACTTCATTCATGGCAAGGGCTTGTGCGAGGGAGTCACGGTGATACTCGGCCACCTTGGCGCCGTTCCGGTTCACGAAGATGTACTTGCCGGTTGCCTTGATGAAGGCCACCAGCTTACAGCGGATGCGGGTTTCCCCCACCATCATCTCGACCCATGAACCAACCGGCAATGCGTCCGCCTTGCGCAACCACTCTTCCGCCAGCGGCGGTTGCGAAGCGGCGGTTGCCGGCGTCGCCGGCGGGGCCTCGGTGGGTACCACGGTCATAACCGGAGCGGTGTCAGGGCGCTCTTCCGCGGGCGGTTCAGGGGCCTCGACCGGCTTTGGCGGCGCAACCTGGCCGGCCAGCAACTGAAACACGTCGACGTGCGCCAGTTCCAGATCCCGGATGCTCTTGTCGATCGCAAACGGATCCCAGGAGATGCTGCTCAGGGCGTCCCGAAGCTCATCCACCACCGCCGGGATCATCTGCAACAAACGGCTGCGGGTCTGTTTGTCAACGGGCTGCGGATCCACCGTCCACACCAGACGCCGGGTCAGTTCGGTGGCCTGTTTCCACAGATCGCTGCCCTGCCCCTTCCGCAGGACCACCCACTGCAAGTACTTGCGCCAAGGCTCATCCAGCAAGTTACTGACAGCATCCGGAATCCTGCGCTGGTCGATGATTTCGGCGAGCAACCGGTCTACCGCTGCCCGGGCCTGCTCCTGGAGCGCACGCCCTTCTTCAGCATCCCGCAAACGCTGCTCCACCAACTGGCGCCGGCGGCGATCCAGATCCATAAAGTGGCTGAACTCGTCCAGCACATCGCTGAACAGCGCCGGGTCGTCGGTGTAATCTTCGAGCAATCGCTCAATGACACTCTCAATCTTGACCTTCAGCGGGTCACGCTGACTGGCGCCTTTTTCGCTCCAGCCAATACCCGCCATTGCCAGATCGTTAAGCAGTTTGCGGGCCGGATGGCCGCCACGGTTGAAAAAGCTTTGGTCGGTCAAGGCCACCCTCAGCATCGGCACCTGCAGACGGCTGATGGCGGCTTTCATCAAGGGCGACAACTGTTCATCTTCGAGGATGAAGTCAAACAACATCGACACCAGGTTGATCACATCACGATCGACCTGCTGGAAGCTGTAACGCTGCTCGCCCTGCGCTTCCAGCAACGGCCGTAACTGCTCGTTCAGCGGCACCACCGCAGGCGGGCCGCTGACCGGGGTTTTGCTCATCGCCAGGATGTCGTTTTGAATCCGCCCCAGCTGACTGAGCAGCGAGGCGGTGTCCAGCTGCGCCACTGCACCCTGACCCGCGGGCACTGCAGCAGGGGCACCCTCTTCGTGCAACAACGCCGACAGTTCCGAAAAAGAAACCCCCGCCGGATCATCCGCGATGCGGTCGCCACCCGGTGCTGCGGTTGCGTTTGCCAGCACCGCAGGCCCGAACTGTCGCGCCTGGGGGTTGCGGCTGTCGTTTTCGGGCAGCGGTGGCCGGGACATGTCAGGCAGAACGCCCTCGTCAACCAGCAACCGGTTGGCGTTGACATAGAACGCCTGCAAATTGCTGATCAACAGCTTATCGAACAGTTTGAGGACGATCAGTTTGGCGCGGATGTCGACATCCAGATCCACACAGGATTCTGCCAGCGCGGAACAAATGACTTCCGGGCTCAGCGGCATCTGGCGGGGATGCAGCTCACACCCGGGCACCAAGTGGGACACCCGTACTTCCAGCAGATGGATGGTCTCGGCGTAATGGGCGCGCAGCTTGTTGATCAGGCTGTCGATTGCCACTTTTTGCTCGAGCTCGGAATGCGCCATCAGGGTCAACGACTCCTGGCTGAACGAATCCAGCCCCGACGCCCCGGGTATCGGGTCGAAGCTGCCCAGCTCATTAAAGGCACGGCTGACCCGCTGCAGGATGGCAACCGTCATGTTCTTGCGACGCAGACGTAACTCTCGCATGGCGTCAAAATAGGCAATCTGATCGCTGTTGGTCGCGGCCTTGTCCGCCATACTGAACAGGCTGTCGTCAGCCCGATCAAAAAACTCCGCCAACACGTCACGTAAAGCCTGCCCGGACGCGTCCCGCAAACGCACCAACGCGACGGGCAGCGAAAAGCGATCGACCGTGTTCTTACCGGTAAAGTTGACCACCTTGTTATCTTGCGCCATGAAAAACCTCTATTTAACAATAATTAACAGTGTACCCCCTTGGGCATGCGCAGTCCTGTCACCTTGTGTCAGACTTTGTCACCTTTTGTGTATCTTTGCGGAGCATCACTGACCGACCGCAAACCAGACCGGTAAATCCGTCGCAAACCGCAACAAAATCTGGCCGAGTTTCGACACTCCCCCCGCGCACCGGTCGCAATCCGTTTGGCCTCGCCCCCTGCAGACGATAGAATGCCCCTTGACTCTCCCTGATGATGGACACTCTATTTCATGGTATCTCTTGAACTCCTTCGGCAAACCCGGATCGAAACCGTGGCCCACAGCCTCAGAGAGGACGTAGGCAGCGGTGACATCACCGCCACTCTCATTCCGCCCCACCACACCACCTCCGGCCAGGTGATCACCCGCGATGCCGCCGTAATCGCCGGTCAGGAATGGGTTAACGAAGTATTCAGACAGCTGGATCCGGCGGTCACCCTGGAGTGGCATGTGCAGGATGGCGACCGGGTGGAACCGGGCCAGACATTGTTCAGTTGCCATGGCAACGCGCGCAGCCTGCTCACGGGAGAGCGGGCCGCCTTGAACTGGCTGCAAACCCTGTCCGGTGTGGCCACCACCTGCCACCATTACGCTGCGCTGGTCGCGCATACCCCGGTCCGTTTGCTGGATACCCGCAAAACCCTGCCCGGCCTGCGCCTCGCGCAGAAATACGCGGTTACCTGCGGAGGTTGTGACAACCACCGCATTGGGTTGTGGGACGCTTTCCTCATCAAAGAGAACCACATTGCCACCTGCGGCTCGATTGCCCAGGCCATCAGCTCCGCACGGGAACTCTTCCCCGGTCGCCCGGTGGAAGTTGAAACCGAAAACATGGAAGAGCTCGAGCAGGCCCTCGCTTCCGGTGCTGATATCATCATGCTGGATGAATTTTCGTTGCCGGATATGCGGCACGCCGTTGCCTTGGCAAAAGGAACCTCTAAACTGGAAGCTTCCGGCGGCATCAATGAAACCACGCTTGTGCAGGTCGCGGAAACGGGTGTCGACTATATTTCCATCGGTGCGCTGACCAAGGACCTCAAGGCCGTGGATTTATCAATGCGACTGGCCCCGTTTGGAGGTTAGCCGGACAAACAACGACAGCAGGCGAATGATGGACAGTTCGCCTGACGCATGAATGTAGCAAGGATACGCATGAAGCCACGCACGTTGGTCACCCACACTGCTCGTTGGCGGGATCATTGTTCCGACGCACTGATATTTGCCGCTCTTGGCTTCATCAGTGCGTTTTTTCCTGCCCAAGCCGACCCCCATCCTGCCGCCTGGCTGCCATTGGGTTACGCCATACACCTGCTGTTCAAGCGCGGCCCGCGGGCAATTCCGAGTGTCATCGCCGGCTCCGTACTGGCCGCCCTGGCACTCAGCACGCGATCCGCAGCCGAAGCCAGTTCGATTACCCTTGCCTTTCATGTGGCTGCGACCGTGTCCGCCGCACTGCTGACCTGGTGGGGGTTTACCCGGGTCTACCCGGGACAGTCACCGTTTGACAGATACACCGCCTACCTCTGGCTGGTCGGCACCCTCACCATGGCATGCTTTGTCGCCGCCCTGGGCCTGTCCGTCGATACCAGCGGGCTCAACAGTGCGTTATTGCTGCAAAACTGGAGCATTGGCTTTCTGGGTTCCATCACCCTGCTGCCGGCGCTGATGACCCTGCGCAAGCGCGTCTTCCTGCAGGATTGCCGGCAGCGTGGCGGCGAACTTACGATCTGGTCCGCCTGTCTGCTTTTCATGGCCGTGCTGCTCTGGCACGACCCGCTGCAAACCATCTTCCTGCTTCTTCCCCTGATGATCTGGGCCGCCACCCGCTTCGGGTTTGCCACCGCCCTGGGGGCCATCGGGGCCGCGGGGCTGACAGGACTGGCGACGGCGCTGCAGGGGCTGCCCGCCGGGACGAATGCAACCGATCACCTGCTCATTCAAGCCCTGATTGCGGTGATGCTCATCTCGGCTTACTACGTGAGAGTCCTCCTCCGGGATCGGGAGGACATCGAGAACCAGCTTGAAGAGCTTGTCGCTTTGCGCACCCGCGACCTGCAGCATGCCAACGACGAACTCCGGGACGAGGTGCTGGTCCGACTGAAAACGGAAAAATCCCTGAGCCTGTCCTCGCGCCGTTACCAGGAGCTGTTTGAAGCGGCCAGCAGCCCCTTTGTGGTCATCGACCCCAATTTTTACATCCACCAATGGAACGGTGCCGCAGAAGCCCTGTTCGGCCACAGCCGTGATGAGGCCATTGGCCTCAACTTCGTCGAAGCCTTCCTGCCCGCCGAGCAGCGGGATGAACTGAGCTGGAAAGTCGTCAAACTGCTCAACAGCGGGCTGCAACAGGACAGCATCGAAACCGAGGTGCGGGGGTCCGACCACAGCTGTCACCACATTCTGTGGAATTTGACCCGCATGAGCAGCGACGACCCGGAGCAGGCACGCCTCATCATGGTGGGTCAGGACATCAGCGAAATCCGTCGCAACCAGAGCCAGTTGCACTACCTGGCGCACTTCGATGTGCTCACCAATACCGCCAACCGGCGCCTGTTCGAAGACCGCTGTAAACAGGCAATCACCAGTGCGTTGCGCCACGGCTATTATTGCGCACTGATCTGCCTCGACGTGGACCATTTCAAGCGCATCAACGACACCCTGGGCCATGACGCCGGCGACCAGTTGTTGCAAACCATTGCCTCCCGCTTGCAGGACTGCGTGCGCGAGGAGGATACCGTAGCGCGCCTGGGAGGCGACGAATTTGCGGTATTGCTGACCCAGGTGAGCGGGGCCGAAGGCGCGGAAAAAGTGGCCCGCAGCATTCTGCATGCACTGGGCCAACCGCTGGAGCTTGTTGGGGGCGATCTGGTGGTCACCTCCAGCATCGGCATTACCCTGGCGCCGGAAGATGGGCGCACCTATGAGCAATTGCTTAAAAATGCCGATATGGCCATGTACCGCGCCAAAAGTTCGGGCCGCAACACTTTGCAGTTCTTCAGTGAGGACATGAACAGCGAAATGCAGCGCCAGACCACCCTTGAACGGGAATTGCGCGAAGGCATTGCCCTGGGTCAACTGGATCTGTATTACCAGCCACTGGTGTCCGCCGCAACCGGCAGCGTCAGGGATATGGAAGCGCTGTTACGCTGGCATCACCCGCAAAATGGCGTGTTGACGCCCGCGGACTTTCTGGATGTGGCCGAGCATACCGGTCAACTGCAGGCGCTCGCCGAGTGGGTCTGCTTCAACGCCTGCCTGCAGGCCCGCGCCATGCAGGCCATGAGCGGCCACAGCATCAGCGTGCGCATTAACTTATCCTCCCGCCAGTACTACAACCCCAAACTGGTTGGGCAACTTAAGCGCGCCCTGAAAGAAACACGGCTGGATCCTGCGCTGCTGCTGATTGAAATTGATGAGGGAACTCTCGGGGCGCCGGGGGCGGAGGCGAAGAACACGCTGGCGGAGCTCAAGGCACTGGGGGTCAAACTGGTGCTGGACAAATTTGGCAGTGGTCTGGTGTCTCTGTGGCATTTGCGGGAGCTGCCCTTCGACCAGGTCAAAATTGACCAGAAGTTACTGCAACTCGCTGCCGTTGATGAGAGTGCTGCCACCATGGTGCATACGCTGATCAATCTCGCGCAGCAGCTGGCGTTGACGGTTTCAGCCACCGGTATTGAAACTGCAGCGCAAGAGGAGTTCATGCGGGCGGCGGGCTGCCACCTGCTGCAAGGCCATCGGTTCAGCCCCGCCATTGCCAGCACCCAGCTCGCGGATTTGTTTGATCGTCTCGCCGAAGGTTACCCGCTGGTAGCGGAACACTCCGACGCGCTCTGAGGGAAGTAAACCTGGGTTATCAGGACGCGGTGGATAGCAGTTCGTCCATAATTTTAAGCTCCCGCACCAGCGTCCGGCCCAGCTGCTCCCGGCCGCGAAAATACTCTTCGGCCATGGGCGCAATCCCCGAAACCTGCGGGAACGGCAGATCCTCTTCCAATAACTCCTTCATGCGCTCCAAGAATACAAACTGCAACCATTCAACAAAGGTCAGCGTATCTATCGCAAAGGGTTGTGCGCTTTGAAGCGCCTCCGGCGCCGGAGCCTCTGCCGACCACATCCCCAGACGGCGCAGTTCCATCTCAATGGCCAACAGACTGTCGGCAACCTGGTTTACTTGCGCTCTGTTCATCCCGTCTCCCGGTGTTACCAGCCCATCACGGACTTGACGAAGGGTATGGTTAGTTTGCGCTGCGCCCGCAGCGAGTTTTCATCGAGCCGGTCAAGAATCGCCAGCAAGTCCGCGAGTTTTCGTGGCGCCCGCCGCAAGATGTAGGCCGCTACCTCATCCACCATCACCAGCCCGCGTTTTTCGGCCCGGGCCCGCAGGATGGTCAGGCGATCCGCATCTCGGTAGATGCCAAGCTGTATCACCAGCCCATGCTGCAAACGGGACACCAGGTCCTGCAACCCGAATGGCAACGCCCCCGGCGTATCCAACATACTGATAAACAGACGGTGGCCGCAATCCGTCAGACGGTTATACAGGTGAAAAACCGCTTCTTCCCACTCGGTGTTGCCGGCGATCAAATCCAGATCATCCAGCCCCACCAGGGCATGCTGCTCAAGTCCCGTCAACGCGTCCGGGCCCAGGGGCATGAGCTCTTCCAGACTGACACACACCGCACTGCCCCCCTGCCGGTCCAGCTGGTGACAGGCGGCCTGCAGCAAATGGCTCTTGCCCGTGTCGGTATCGCCACACAATATCACTACGGGAGCCTGGGCGCCTTCGCCGCAGAGCCGGGCGAGTTTCTGTGCCGCCGCCGCATTGCGATCTCCGTGGAAATTGTCGAATCGGGCATCATCCCGGAGTTTTACGCCCAGAGTCAGTTGTGGTCCGCTCAACGTCGCTCGGCCTCCGTGCCCCGGCCCATCAGGGGTGCGTGCCTGTATTGATACCACCGGGCTTGCTGTTTCAACCGGATTACTCCCCAGCACCCTGTTGCAGGATGGTGCCAGCCTGCCAGCGGTAGTACATATCCGGATACAGGGATTCAAATGAACCGTTCTCACTGTCCGGAGCGGGGGCCGGGTAACTGAATTCTGCCGTGGCCGCTGGGTCTTCGACGGCTGCCTGCCCGGCATTCTGCACCCCCGTGTTTTCCGCGCCGGTTATCTCCGTCACACTCTCACCCCCGGCCGGCCCGGCGACCGTGGAGGGTTGCGGTTGGCTCATCATCACCCGGGGTGCCGGCATTGGCACAAATCGCTGATCCAACGCGATGTATTCCTTCAGCTGACTCAACTCACCGGTAAAATCGACCCGGACGATCGCCCGGTCGGGATTCACCTTCACCGCGCCGGCCCGCACCACCGGGGTCATGTTACCCAGCGAGGCGTGCAGTTCGGCGTAGTCAGCCTGATTCCGCACCCCCTCAATCACCAGATCGACCTGCGCTGAATCACTGACATCACCGGCGGCGACCGCATATTTTGCCCCCAGCATATCCGCCCAGACATCCACCACACGGTTGGCGACTTCTCCGGGATTTGCGCCCCGCACCGAACTTTCCACCTCTGCCACGCCACGTCCCTCCACCAGCCAGGAGGCCCGCCATCCGCTGCCGTCCCGATTGATGCGCACCGTGGCCAGTAAATCATGCCCCCACTCGGCGGACGCGTCCCGGATACTGCCCATGAACTGACCCCACACTTCCGACAACAGCTGGCGGTCGTCCGCCAGTCGGGCCGGTGGCAGGAGGATCGGTAATCCGCGGCGGGCAGCCGCGTTGGTAAAGGCTTGCTGCCACGCGTCCCCGGCGGCTGCAGCGCCGCCCTTCGGGTTGACAAGCAACTGCCGGCCCCGATTATCCTGCACGGCCACCCAAGCCAGGGTCAGTGGTCTATTGGCGCCCCACACCGGAGCCCCCACAGAGGCCAGCGCCCGATTGACGCCCACGGCCCCAAAGGTCATCCGTAACCGGTCGCCCTCGCCATCGTCAGCCCGCAGGAACTGATAGGCCTGCAGCAGCGTATCCGCTTCTTGCAGCAAGGCCCGGACCTCGGCTTGCCGCAGCACCTCACTGCTTCCCGACACTCGCAGAAACACCTGACTCAAACCTTCCGCGTAACCGGCCTGTAACTGATCCGGTTGGGAGCCGCTCACCGGCACCTCGACCGTGTAAAGACCATCCACGATCACCGCCGCCACCGGCAGTGAAACCCCCAGCAGGGGTATAATCAACCAGAGTAAGCGCAACAGCATCGCCCGCGAAAACGGCTTAGTCATTGGAATGGCTGGATTAATCGAGCAATTGGATTGTGGCATGAAGCACCCTGCAATTCGCGTGAATGCCGCATAGGATACACCAAGGCCGTATTACTGAGTAGCGATCCGGCCAATTGCATTTGGAGCCCTCTCTCGCACCTGCTAAAATCCCGCCCTCCCTCTCATTGGCCAAAACGGTTACCCTGAATCATGAGCGAACAAAAGCCCTCTCTTACTTACCGCGATGCCGGCGTGGATATTGACGCCGGTAACGAACTCGTCGACCGCATCAAGGCAACAGCGGCCCGCACCAAACGTCCGGAAGTGCTTGGTGGCCTCGGTGGATTCGGTGCAACCGTCGCCATTCCGTCCGGCTACCGCGAGCCGGTGCTGGTATCCGGTACCGATGGCGTGGGCACCAAATTGCGCCTCGCCATGCAACTCAACAGGCACGACACCATCGGTATCGACCTGGTAGCCATGTGCGTCAATGACCTGGTGGTGGGTGGCGCGGAGCCCCTGTTTTTCCTTGACTATTACGCCACCGGTAAACTCAATGTCGATGTAGCGGCGGACGTGGTCGCCGGCATCGGCACCGGCTGCGAGCTGGCGGGCTGCGCCCTGGTGGGCGGTGAAACCGCCGAAATGCCCGGTATGTATGAAGGCGACGACTACGATCTCGCCGGTTTTTGCGTTGGCGTGGCCGAACGCAGCGAGATCATCGACGGCATGGGTGTACAGGACGGCGATGTGCTGATCGCACTGGGATCCTCCGGCCCGCACTCAAACGGTTACTCGCTGGTGCGCAAGATAATAGAGGTCAGCAACGCCGATCTGGACCAGCCAATCGGAGACGACACCCTCGGCAACGCGCTGATGGAACCCACCCGCATCTACGTCAAAAACCTGCTGAATCTTATCCGCCAGGTGGACGTGCGGGCCATGTCCCACATCACCGGCGGCGGGCTGCCCGAGAACATCCCGCGGGTTTTGCCGGAAGGCAGTTGTGCGGTCATTGACACCGACAGCTGGTCGCTGCCACCGGTGTTTCAGTGGCTGCAGGACAACGGCGGCGTTGCCGATGACGAAATGTACCGGACCTTCAACTGCGGTGTGGGCATGGTGGTGTGCGTCGCGGAGGCGCAACGGGAACTTGCACTCGACATACTTGCCTCTATGGGCGAGAACGCCTGGCAAATCGGTGTAATCGAGCGGCCAGCGGGCAAAACCGGTAAACCCTGTGTGCGCTACTCCCCCGGGTTCCTGTCCGTATGATTGCACCTGACATGACCGAGCCAAGAATCGTCGTTCTGGTGTCCGGCGCCGGTACCAACTTACAGGCCCTCATCGACGCTGCCCGGGACCCGGCCTTTCCGGGCAAGATCGTGGCCGTTGGCTCCAACCGGCCCGACGCGTTTGCGCTGGAGCGCGCGCGCCAGGCGGGCATCGAGACCTTCACGGTGGATCACCAGGCCCACGACTCCCGCGACGCCTTCGACACGGTACTGAAAGCCCACATCGAGCGCTACAGCCCTGACGCACTGGTGCTGGCGGGTTTCATGCGCATCCTGACCCCCGCATTTGTCCGTGCCTTTCACGGCATCACCCTCAATGTTCACCCCTCTCTGCTGCCCAAATACACCGGCCTCAACACCCACCAACGGGTGCTTGAAGCGGGTGACCGCCTGCACGGGGTGTCCATTCACTTTGTAACCGAAGATCTGGACGGCGGTCCGGTGGTCGCCCAGGCTGAAGTGGCGGTCACCGCTGACGACACCGCCGACAGCCTTGCCGACAAGGTGCAGCAAAAAGAGCACTTGCTCTACCCCATCGTCTTGCGCTGGTTTTGCGAAGGACGCCTGAAAATGGTGGGCGACACCGTCAGCTTCGACGGCGTGCCTCTCGCTGACCCAATGCGCCTGAGCGCTGGCGACTGAAGTTCCGGACCGGCCGCAATCCGGCCGGTCCGGCGACTAAGGATTTACGGACGACCTGACGGTTTTGTCATCCTCCGCGCTGTATACTCCGCCACCCGCAGGCTAAACTGGCGCTCACTGTATCTTTTCGAATCGGATCGAGAGCGTGTGTCATGGCTGTGTACCGGGTATTCCGTCTCCTATTAATGCTGTTGCTCGCAGCGGCCTGCAGCGGCGCGCACGCGGCTGCAGTTCCCGAGACGGCCGCTCCGCCGGCTGAAGAATTGCCGCTCGAGCCATTTTCCGCCACCTATCGCGCCACCATCGACAAGGGCGTCTCCCTCGACGGCAGCGCGACCATACGCCTGTCCCCTCAGGAAAACGGCGTCTGGCAATACCAGTTCAAGGTCAACTCGTTTATTGCCGACCTGAACGAATCTCTGCTGTTCAACTGGCGGGACAATCAGGTGATTCCTCTCCGCTACCGTTACAAACTGTCGGGCATGCTGATCCGCAACCGCCAAAACGCGCTGGATTTTGACTGGCGCAACCATCAGGCCACCGGCAGCATCAAAGGTCGGAAGGTCTCCCTGCCACTGGAATCCGGCCTGCTTGACCCATTGGGCTACCAGGTGCAGATGAGTCAGGATATCCGCGCCGGTAAAACCGATGTCAGTTACAAGGTGGCAAACCACAAAGGCTACGATACTGACCGGTTTATGGTGCTCGGGGAAGAAACCATCAGTACCAGTTTGGGGGACTTGCATACCATCAAAGTTGAGAAAGTACGCGGGGAAGGCAGTAAGCGCGAGACCCTGATGTGGTTCGCGCCGGATTTAAACTACTTGCTCGTGCGTCTGAATCAGCAGGAGCCGGACGGCACCCGCTACGCCATTCATATCGACACCGCCGATATCAACCGGTAGCGGCGGCTGCGGCCCACACCGCCTTGACTTCCTCGGCAATAATCGCCAACCCTTTGGCCACCTGAGCGTCGTCCTGGGAGTAAGTGACACGCAGGCATTCGTGACGGTGGCGCCAGTCGTCGTCGGGCAGGCCGGGGAAGAAGTAGTGTCCGGACACCACCAGCACGCCCCTCGCCTTGAGCCGCTGATACAGCTCAAAACTGGAGATCGGCAGATCCGGAAACCACAGCCACAGGAACATGGCACCCTCGGGCTTGTGAATGTACCAGCGACACCCGTCACCCATCGCCTCGGTAAAAGCGGCCACCGCGCGCTGCATTTTTCGCTGGTAAAACGGACACACAATTTCGCGGCTGATGGACAGAATCTCGCCACTGCGCACCAGAGGTTCCGCCAGCATGGCTCCGAAACTACCGGTGGCCAGATTCATGATGGCATTGACCCCGGACAAGGCCGCAATGACTGGCTCCGCGGCAATCACAATACCGGTCCTGACCGCTGGCAGACCCAGTTTGGACAGACTCAGACACAAAATGATCTGCTCGTTCCAGTGGGGTTCTGCGTCGGTAAACAACAGGCTCGGAAAGGGTGTCCCGTAAGCCCCGTCGACAATCAGAGGGACATCGTACGCCCGCGCCATCTCTTCCAGCTGGGCGAGTTCGTCATCAGTAATCACGTTACCGGTGGGGTTGGTGGGCCGGGAAACGCATATGGCCCCGGTTTCCGCAGTCACTTCAACCGCATCAAAATCGACCCGGTATTTGAATTCGTGGGCATCGGTGAAGGTGATCTCCGGGCGCACCGCCTTGAACAACTCCGGAGCGATCCCGGCATCGGCGTAACCAATATACTCAGGCGCCAACGGCAGCAGTATATGCTTGTGGATGCCGTCGCCGTAGTCACCGCCGAACATGTTGAACAACATGAAAAACGCAGCCTGACTGCCATTGGTCAGCGCAATGTTCTCCGGTTTCAGCCCCCAGCCATACTCCCGGTTCAGCAGGTCCGCCAGGGCCGCTATGAACTGCTTTTCGCCTTGGGGAGGATCGTAGATCCCTACCAGACGGCGGATCGCTGCCGGATCCCGACTGATGCCTTCCAGGATTTCGGTGATTCTGTCCTGCACTTCAGGGATGTGTCCGGGATTGCCCCCGCCCATCATGATCATCTCGTCACCGGAGGCCAGCGCATTGCCGAGATCTTCCATCAGCGACGTAATGCCCGCTCCCGACGTGAGTTTGTTACCAAATGCAGACAGCTTCATCGTTTCCTACCGAAAAATTGAGTATGTAAGACCTGAATATCAGTTGGCCGGTACGCGCCGGGCCTCACTCCTGCAGCGAAATACCCAGATTGCTGACCCCCTTGTTGGCCGCGCCTTCGCGCACCTCGGTGACAAACACTTCCAGGGGGGTGCGCTGGCGTTTCAGTGCCAGCACCAGTTCGCGCTGAAAAACCTTTTCATCTTTCATGAGGGGGTGTTGATCCAGCAGACGCACAAACTCGCTCTCGCCCAGCCCTTCGCCTTCGGAAAACTCCACAAACCCCATCACCGTTTCTCTGGCCAGCTGGGACGCGTCCGTTGCCCGGTGCTTGACCGGGTTCACCCGGTTCAGCAGCGCCTGCTCGAACAGCTGGCAGAAGGCAAAGGCCGGGTAGACCCCGTAGGCTTCGTAGGCATCCACATCCGGCGCCATGCCTTCCAGGCGGGCCAGCAGCTGTGGCGCCTGCGCCTCGGGGGTTTCGTGCTGGACCAGCTCCCAGGCCGCGTCCAGCAAACGCCGCATCTTGGCGCCGGTTTTCAGCCCCATGGCCGTGGCAAACAGGGCATAGTTCGGAAACCCGCGTTCGGCAAGGGCGAGCAAAAACACATACTCGCGCCAGCCCTGAAGCTGCTCGACCGCTTTGAGAAACTGATTAGCGTTCACGGGATTCTCCTGCCCTGATAATCACCCGGGATGCTGTCATCATGCTTTGGGCAAGGTGACGCCGGTCTGGCCCAGATACTTGCCACCGCGGTCTTTGTAACTTACTTCGCACGCTTCATCGGATTCGAAGAACAACATCTGTGCGACGCCCTCATTGGCGTATATTTTTGCCGGCAGGTTGGTGGTGTTGGAGAACTCCAGGGTTACATGCCCTTCCCACTCCGGCTCCAGCGGGGTGACGTTGACGATGATGCCGCACCGGGCGTAGGTGGACTTGCCCAGACAGATGGTCAGCACGTTACGGGGGATGCGGAAATATTCCACGGTGCGTGCCAGCGCAAACGAGTTGGGGGGAATGATACAGACGTCACTGTTGACATCCACCAGGCTGCTTTCATCAAAATTCTTGGGATCGACCGTGGCGGAGTGCACATTGGTGAAGATCTTGAATTCGTTGCTGCAGCGCACATCGTAGCCGTAACTGGATGTTCCGTATGATATCACGCGGCCTTTTGCAGATTCGCGCACCTGCCCGGGCTCGTAGGGCTCTATCATGCGGTGCTGCTCGGCCATACGGCGAATCCACTTATCGGGTTTTATGCTCATCGGTACAATCTCATGGTGAATACTGAAGGTTCGTAATTCCGGGGCGTGCTAGTTTACCTGTCCTCACGCTCCAACGCCAAAGCAAGCTGCTTGCAGCCGGTCGGACTTCCTCCTGTCCAACCGGGGGAAGCCCGACCAACGGCTAGTCGTCGCTGATGGAGATGCTCGGAATGGGGGAGCTCAGGTTACGCGCCCGGTTCGATAGCAGCGCCGTCATTTTGCGGGCGATATCCCGGTAGCGGCGGGACACTTCCGAGTCGGGCTCAACGGCAACGGCAGGATTGCCCTGATCCATCTGCTCGCGAATGGTGATGTGCAGCGGCAGCTGCCCCAGCAAAACAGTGTCGTAGTCCGCCACCACCTGCTCGCCGCCGCCGTGGCCGAACAGGGCCTCTTCATGGCCGCAATGGCTGCAAATATGCACACTCATGTTTTCGACCACCCCCAGCACCGGTATGTCGACCTTGCGGAACATTTCGATGCCTTTTTTGCAATCCAGCAGGGCAATGTCCTGGGGGGTGGTCACAATCACCGCCCCGGTTACCGGTACCCGCTGCGCCAGAGTCAGCTGGATGTCGCCGGTCCCCGGCGGCATATCCACGATCAGGTAGTCCAGCTCATTCCACAGAGTCTGTGTCAGCAGCTGCTGCACCGCGCCGCTGACCATAGGCCCCCGCCACACCATCGGCGTTTTATCGGTCACCAGAAACGCCATCGACATGGCCTGCACACCGCGCGCGTCCACCGGGATAAAAAACTTGTCGTCTTTGGTTGCCGGCTTGGTGCCCTCGGCGATACCCAGCATCATACCTACACTCGGGCCATAAATATCGGCGTCGAGCACACCGACCCGCGCACCTTCTTCGCGAAGCGCCAGTGCCAGATTCACCGCAGTGGTGGATTTACCAACGCCGCCTTTGCCGGACGCCACGGCGATGATATTCTTGACACCGGCGATCGACTGCAGATCTTTCTGGGCTTTATGGGCGCGTATGTTCTGGCTCACGTGGACCGTCACCCCCGTTACGCCGGCCACGGCTTCCAGCGCAGTGCTGGTCAGCTGCCGGATGGCACCGGCAATACCGGCACCGGCGTACGCCAGTTCTACACTCAGGGTAACCTGCCCTGCTTCATCCGCGCCCAATGACTTGACGAAGCCGAGCTCGAACAGATCCTGCCCGAGATACGGGTCTTTATACTCTCGAACCGCCGCTTCCAGCGCGTGTTGCGATATCTGGGTCATTTCAGTCTCCGGTGTCGGCGTTAACGGCCGTGGGTAATAAAATCAGGCCTTCCAGATGAAAAATTAACGCATGGAAGGTATCATCTGTGCCCGCTTCTGACCACAACCATCCAAGCTCAAGGTTCGGACACTTAACATGACGCAAACGAGTACACAGAAACAGCGCGACATTCTGGTTACCAGCGCCCTGCCCTATGCCAATGGCCCAATTCACCTGGGGCATCTGCTGGAATACATTCAGACGGACATCTGGGTGCGCTATCAGAAAATGCGCGGCCATAACTGCTACTACGTTTGTGCAGACGACGCCCACGGCACCGCCATTATGCTCCGGGCCGAGCAGGAAGGCATCACGCCGGAAGCACTGATTGAGCGCATCAACAAGGAACATCAGGCGGATTTTGCCGACTTCCACATTGCGTTCGACAATTATTATTCAACCCACTCGGAAGAAAACAAACAATTCTCCGAGTATATCTACCGTCAGCTGCAAAAAAACGGCCATATTGCGACCCGCCAGATTACCCAGGCGTACGACCCGGAAAAAAACATGTTCCTGGCCGACCGGTTCATCAAGGGCACCTGCCCCAACTGCAAAACCGATGACCAGTACGGTGATAACTGTGAAGCCTGTGGCGCCACCTACACCCCCGCCGAGCTGCTCAATCCGCGCTCAGCGGTGTCCGGTGCCACCCCGGTCGCCAAAGAATCCGAACACTACTTCTTCCGGCTCCCCGAGTTCACCGAGTTTTTGCAAACCTGGACCCGCAGCGGCACCTTGCAGCCCCAGGTGGCCAACAAACTGGCGGAGTGGCTGGACGACGGCCTGCAAGAATGGGACATCACTCGCGACGCGCCCTATTTCGGTTTTGAAATCCCGGACGCACCCGGCAAGTATTTTTATGTCTGGCTGGACGCGCCCATCGGCTACCTTGCCAGTTTCAAACACCTGTGCGAGCGCGCAGGCATTGATTTCGACCATTACTGGAAGCCCGATTCCGAGGCCGAGGTGTACCATTTCATTGGCAAGGACATCATCAATTTCCATGCCCTGTTCTGGCCCGCCATGTTGCACAGCGCCGGATACCGTACGCCCAGTGCGGTCTGGGCCCACGGTTTTGTGACCGTCAATGGCAAGAAGATGTCCAAATCCCGGGGCACCTTTATCATGGCCCGCACCTATCTGGAGCACCTCAATCCGGAGTACCTGCGCTATTACTTCGCCGCCAAGCTGACCAGCGGCGTCGACGACATGGACCTGAACCTCGAGGACTTTGCGTCGCGGGTCAACTCGGATCTGGTCGGCAAGGTGGTCAACATTGCCAGCCGCAGTGCGGGTTTTATCACCAAACGTTTTGATGGCCAGCTGGGTACCATTACCGAAACCGACAAGCTGAGCACCTTCATTGCGGCGGGTGAGGACATCGCCAGCTATTACGAAAACCGCGAATTCGGACGGGCCATGCGCCGCATCATGGAGCTGGCCGACATAGCCAACCAGTACGTCAATGATCAGCAGCCCTGGGTGGTTGCCAAACAGGACGGACAAGAGGCCCAATTACAGGCTATTTGCACCAATGCCCTCAACATGTTCCACCTGTTGATGACCTATCTGGCGCCGGTCCTGCCCAATACTGCGGCACGGGCGGCGGAGTTTCTCAATGCCGAATTTGACTGGAACAGCCGCAGCCAGCGGCTGGAAAACCACGCCATCAACAAGTTCAAGCCGCTGATGAGCCGGGTGGACATGGCCAGCATCGACAAAATGCTCGACGCGTCCCGGGAAGACCAGTCCGCCGCAGCCGCCCAAACCTCCGAGGCACAGACCAATCTCGAGCCGGTGGCGGCAGAAATCGAGTTTGACGCCTTTGCCCGGGTGGACCTGCGGGTCGCCAAGATCATCAACGCCGAACACGTGGAAGGTGCCGACAAGCTGCTGCGTCTGACTCTGGACATCGGTCACGGTGAACGCAATGTGTTCGCCGGCATCAAGTCCGCCTACGCTCCGGAAGATCTGCAGGGGCGTCTGACCGTGATGGTGGCGAACCTGAAGCCGCGCAAGATGAAATTCGGGGTGTCGGAAGGCATGGTGCTGGCCGCGGGCCCCGGCGACAAGGACATATTCCTGCTGTCGCCGGACGCGGGCGCAACTCCCGGCATGCGGATCATGTAATGTCCGCTGGAGCACCGGTGAATGACTGAGTATTTGCTGATTCTGGTCAGCACCATACTGGTGAACAACTTCGTGCTGGTCCAGTTTCTCGGACTGTGCCCTTTTATGGGTGTTTCCGGGAAGCTGGAAACCGCCATGGGCATGTCACTGGCGACCACCTTTGTGCTGACCCTGGCTTCGGTCTGCAGCTATCTGGCCTACACTTATCTGCTGGAACCCTTGGGGCTGGCGTTTCTGAAGACCATCACCTTTATCCTGGTAATCGCGGTGGTGGTGCAGTTTACCGAGATGGTGGTGCGCAAGACCAGCCCGCTGCTGTACCGTGTGCTGGGGATCTTTTTGCCCCTGATCACCACCAATTGCGCCGTGCTGGGGGTTGCCCTGCTCAACCTGAACAAGCACAACAACTTTGTGCAATCGGTGCTCTACGGGGTGGGGGCCGCGCTCGGGTTTTCCCTGGCATTGATCCTGTTTGCGGCCATGCGTGAGCGCATCGCGGTGGCGGACGTACCGCCGGCCTTCCGGGGTGCCTCCATCGGCATGATCACCGCGGGCCTGATGGCCCTGGCGTTCCTCGGCTTTACCGGCCTGGTCAGCGTGTAACGGAGCAGTTGTGCTTATGTGGACCAGCATTCTCATTGCAATCACCGTGCTGCTGGGGCTTGCGCTGGTGTTCGGCGCAATTCTCGGTTTTGCAGCGGTCCGCTTCCGGGTGGAAGGCAACCCGCTTGTAGACACCATCGATTCCCTGCTACCGCAGACCCAGTGTGGCCAATGCGGGTTTCCGGGCTGTCGCCCCTACGCGGAGTATATTGCCGAAGGAGGCGCCATCAACAAGTGCCCACCGGGGGGCGAGCCCACCATCAACGCGCTGGCCGACCTGCTCGATGTGGAACCGGAACCTCTGGATGCCGAACACGGGGTCGAACAGGCCAAGCGTGTGGCGGTGATCCGCGAAGACGAATGCATCGGCTGCACCAAATGCATTCAGGCCTGTCCGGTAGACGCCATTCTCGGTGCCGCCAAGCACATGCATACGGTGATTGAAAGCGAGTGCACCGGTTGTGACTTATGTGTGGACCCCTGTCCCGTTGACTGCATTGACATGATCCCCCTTGAACCGGACATTCGCGCCTGGACCTGGAGCGCACCCGGCAGCCACATCATCGTCACCGACCGCCAGGAAGCCGCCCACTCATGACAACTCTGTGGAATTTTCCGGGGGGGCATACACCCCCCCGAAAACAAACACCAGTCCACCGCCCGGGCCATTCAGGACGGCGGCATCCCCGATACGCTGACGCTGCCGTTGCATCAGCATATCGGGCAGCCCGCGAAAGCCCTGGTGGCAGTGGGTGACCGGGTGCTCAAAGGCAGCTGCCTGGCCGAGGCGGCCGATCACCTGGCCGTGCCGGTGCACGCCCCGACATCGGGCACCGTAGAGGCCATTTCCCTGCAGCCGGTCCCCCATCCTTCCGGCATGACTGACTGGTGCATCACCTTGCGGCCCGATGGTCTGGATACCTGGGGGGAACGCACTCCGACCGCCGACTACAAGAGTCTGGATCGGGGCCAGCTGCTCGAACTCATCCGCCACGCGGGCATTGCCGGCATGGGCGGGGCCGGGTTTCCCACCCACGTCAAGCTGCACCCGCTCCGCGAACGCAAGGTAGACACCCTGATCCTCAACGGCGCCGAGTGTGAGCCCTACATTACTGCCGACGACATGCTCATGCGGGAGCGAGCCGGGCAGATCATCAGCGGCTTGCAGATCATGGCCTGGATCCTGCGACCGGAACGATGCGTCATCGCCATCGAAGATAATAAACCGGAGGCGATTCAGGCCATCCGGGCCGCCACCGCAGGTACCCAGACCGAAACTCTGGTGATTCCCACCAAGTACCCCTCGGGTGGTGAGAAACAATTGATCCAGATAGTGACCGGTATGGAAGTGCCCCACGGCGGGATCCCCGCCGACATCGGGGTCATGTGCCAGAATGTCGGCACTGCGTACGCCGTATCCCGGGCCGTGCTCCAGGGCGAGCCCTTTATTTCCCGCATCACCACAGTGACCGGTGACGCAGTCAAGGCAGCGGGCAACTTCGAGGTGCTGCTGGGCACACCGATTGAGCATCTGCTGTCCCGGGCACAGCTGGCCCCGGACCGTCTCAACCGGCTGGTACTGGGTGGACCCATGATGGGTTACACCCTCAACCAGCCGGCCGCGCCGGTCATTAAGACCACCAACTGCATTATCGCCGCGACCGCCGCAGAGCTGCCCGACCCTGCGCCCGAGCAACCCTGTATCCGCTGCGGTCATTGCGCTGAAGTGTGCCCGGTAAAGTTGCTGCCCCAGCAACTGTTCTGGTACGCCAAAGCGGCCGAATTTGAGAAAGCGGAACATCAGAATCTGTTCGACTGCATCGAGTGCGGCGCCTGCGCCTACGTGTGTCCCAGTTCCATACCGCTGGTGCAATACTACCGGTTTGCCAAGGGGGAGATTCGTACCCAGCAGGCCGAGCAAAGCAAATCCGACCAGGCCCGGGCGCGCTTCGAGGCACGTCAGGCACGCCTCGAGCGGGAACAGGCAGAGCGGGAAGAAAGACGCCGGCAACGAGCCCGCGCGGCCGCGGAGGCCCAGACTAAAAAAACGGGCTACCGCCGACACCAGCGGCGATGCACCGGCCAGCGACGATCGCGCGGCCAAAGCAGCACTGGTTAAAGCGGCGCTGGCGCGGAAAAAATCCGCGCAGGCTGCTGCCCCTGCACCCGCAGCGCCTGCCCCGGCGCCAACCGCAGCCGCCGAACCGGCGGGCAGCGAGGCGACAGAGAATATCGCCACGCTGGAGAAACAACTGGCGCAGGCGGAACACAAACTGCTTACCATGCAGGGCCTACTGGCCGAAGCGCAAGCCGCGGGGGCCGACAACGTCGCCAAACTGGAACGGGCGGTAGCCAAAAATTCAGACCGGGTCGCCCGTGCGCAAGCGGCGTTGACACAAGCCCGACAAACCCCGCTCCCGGGACCGGAATCGCTGCAGTAGCGGCTCCCATTATCAGGTTTTCACGCAATGACGTTACGACAACACTCTTCCCCCCATACCCGTGGGGCCAGGTCCACCTCCCGCGTTATGCTGTGGGTGATGCTGGCCACCCTGCCGGGGCTGGTGGCGCAGACCCTGTTCTTTGGGTGGGGCAACCTGGTGAATGTGCTCTGGTGCATGGCCATTGCCGTCGCCGCCGAGGCCGCCATTTTGGGTCTGCGCAGAAAGCCGCTGGGGTTTTTCCTGAAAGACAACACCGCAGCGGTGACTGGCCTGCTGCTGGGTTTGTCCCTGCCGCAACTGACGCCCTGGTGGGTATCGGCGACCGCCGTCATCGCCGCCATTGTTATCGCCAAACAATTGTACGGCGGGCTTGGAGCCAACCCGTTTAACCCGGCCATGGTCGGGTATGCCCTGGTGCTGGTGTCGTTTCCGGTTGCCATGACCACCAACTGGGCCCAGCCGGGACTCTTGTGGGACTCGGCACCCGGGCTGGGCGACACCCTGCACAGCATTTTCTCCGGTCGACAGACCGCGGTCGACGGTTTTACCATGGCCACCCCGCTGGACGAATACAAACACCAGATCAGCCGGTTGACTGCCGCCGAGGTTCTGGCGCACCCCACTTTTGGCAGCGGGTTTGCCAAAGGCTGGGAATGGGTGAACGCCGGTTTCCTGGCCGGCGGTGCGCTGTTGCTGGGTCTGCGGATTATTACCTGGCACATACCGGTCAGCCTGCTGGCCGGACTCATCGTTATGAGCCTGGCATTTGGCGCCGACTCCGATCTGTATACCCCGCTGACCCTGCATCTGCTGGCCGGTGGTACCATGCTGGGGGCGTTTTTCATCGCCACCGACCCGGTCACCGCCGCCACCAGCCATCAGGGCAAGCTTATCTACGGCGCGGGGGTGGGTATATTGGTTTATATCATCCGCACCTGGGGCAACTACCCCGACGCGGTTGCGTTCGGGGTACTCCTGATGAACTTTGCCGTGCCATTTATCGATCATTACACCCCGCCGCGAACCTACGGCCACCACAAAGCCAGGCGCGGCTTACCGGGCAAAACAACGGGATAACTATGGCAGCCTTAGGTCATTCCATCCGCAACAGCGCCATCGGTCTGGGTTTGTTCGCCATGATTACCGGCGGCACCATTGCCGTCACCCAGGCGTTGACCGCCCACCGCATTCAGCAACAGGTTGAGCTGGCGGAGGCGCGCGCCCTGTTTGAAATAATTCCACAGTCAGCCCACAGCAACGACCTTTTGGCCGATACCCTGACCCTCCCGGCCGAGCCAGCGCTGGGCGTACAGAACCCGACTACCGTGTGGGTCGCCCGTCAGAATGGCGCCCCGGCCGGTCTGATTGTCCCCATGGTGGCCCCGGACGGGTATTCCGGTGACATCCATTTGCTGGTGGGCATTGCTCCGAACGGCGACATTCTGGGCGTACGCATCACGACCCATAAAGAAACCCCCGGGCTGGGCGACAAAGTGGAACTGAAGAAGTCCGACTGGGTGCTGGATTTTAACGGCCACTCGCTCAGAAGTCTGCCGGCAGAACAGTGGACGGTGACCAAAGATGGCGGAGAATTTGATCAGTTTACCGGCGCCACCATCACCCCACGGGCCGTCACCCATACCGTCAAACGCGCCCTGGAGTACACCCGACGCAATCAGGGTCTGATTCAACGCACTTGGCAGCAAACACCCGCCGGGGAACAGGTATGACCATGGCAACCAAAAGCAATACCGACATCATTCGCGACGGGTTGTGGACCAATAACCCGGCGCTTGTGCAGGTGCTGGGGCTGTGCCCGCTGCTGGCCGTTACCAGCACCGTGGTCAACGCACTGGGTCTGGGACTGGCCACCCTGCTGGTGCTGATGGGCTCCAACCTTGCCGTGTCCCTGATACGCAATTTTGTCAGCGACTCCGTCCGACTACCCGCGTTCGTGATGATCATTGCCTCATTCGTCACCTGCGCCGAACTGCTGATGCAGGCTTTCACCTACGAGCTGTATCAGATTCTCGGTATTTTTATTCCGCTGATTGTGACCAACTGCGCCATCCTCGGTCGGGCCGATGCTTTCGCCAGCAAAAACCCGCCCCTGCCCGCCCTGCTGGACGGGCTGATGATGGGGCTGGGCTTTTTTGTGGTGCTCATCCTGCTCGGCGCTCTCCGGGAACTGACCGGCCAGGGCACGCTGTTTGCCGACATGCACCTGTTGCTGGGCCCGCGCGCCGCCGACTGGACGCTGGAACCCCTGGCCAACTACCCCGGCGTTCTTTTTATGGTATTACCCCCCGGCGCCTTTGTGGGCCTGGGGCTGCTGATTGCCCTGAAAAATGGCATTGACAACCGCATGCAATCCCGGCGGCGCAGTCAGGCTCCCCAATCGGCATCCGCCGGCAGCAAACGCGTACGGGTCACCGGACAAGTCTCATGATAAGGCAGGTATACAAACGTGAATAAAGACAAGCGCACGCAAATATTTACGCGCTTTCGCAACGACAACCCGAACCCCACCACCGAACTCGAATACAGCTCAACCTTTGAACTGCTCATCGCGGTGATTCTGTCGGCGCAGGCCACTGATGTGGGTGTCAACAAGGCCACCGCCCGGCTATTCCCGGTGGCCAACACGCCGGAGGCCATTCTGGCGCTGGGGGTAGACGGCCTCAAGGAGTACATCAAAACCATCGGTTTGTTCAACAGTAAGGCCGAAAATGTCATCAAAACCTGTCGGCTGCTTGTTGAGCGCCACAACAGCGAGGTGCCAGACACCCGCGAAGCACTGGAGGCCTTGCCCGGCGTCGGCCGGAAAACCGCCAACGTGGTGCTGAACACCGCGTTCGGACAACCCGCCATGGCGGTCGACACCCATATTTTCCGGGTATCGAATCGTACCGGCATTGCCCCGGGAAAGACCGTCCTGGAAGTGGAGAAACGGTTGATGCGCCTGGTGCCCAAAGAGTTCCTGATGGACGCCCATCACTGGCTGATACTGCACGGGCGTTACACCTGCACCGCGCGCAAACCCCGCTGCGGTGCCTGCATCATCGAAGATCTGTGCGAATTCAAACAGAAAACCGAGTACCTGGACTAAGCCTCGGGCCACCTGAAAAAACGGCCTCCCGAAGGAGGCCGCTGGTGTGAGTCAGGGGGCGTTACTTAAACAGCAACGCGCTGGATAGGCCTTCCTTCTCCAGAATCTCCCGCAACCGGCGTAGCGCCTCAACCTGAATCTGACGCACCCGCTCACGGGTCAGACCGATCTCCTGGCCGACTTCTTCCAGCGTACTGGTGGGGTAGCCACGCAGGCCAAATCGACGGGACAGGACTTCCTGCTGTTTGTCACTGAGTTGATCGATCCACTTGCCGATGCACGCGCGCATATCGGTGTCCTGAAGCAGGTCCGCCGGATCGCTCGCGCCCTCATCCGCGACTGTATCGAGCAGGGATTTTTCCCCGTTGTGGCCAATGGGGGTATCAACGGAGGCGATCCGCTCGTTCAGGCCGAGCATGCGCTCGACGTCCGCGACCGGCTTGTCGACCTCTCGGGCAATGTCTTCCGCGGTGGGTTCATGATCCAGCTCCTGGCTCAGCCGCCGCGCAGCGCGCAGATACAGGTTCAGCTCTTTGACCACATGGATGGGCAAGCGGATGGTGCGGGTCTGGTTCATGATTGCCCGCTCTATGGTTTGGCGAATCCACCAGGTGGCGTACGTGGAAAACCGGAAACCTCGCTCCGGGTCAAATTTTTCGACGGCTCGGATCAACCCCAGATTGCCCTCTTCTATGAGGTCAAGCAGGGTCAGACCACGATTGACGTAACGCCGTGCAATTTTTACCACCAGCCGCAGATTGCTTTCAATCATTCGCTTGCGGCCGGCCTCGTCGCCCTTGAGGGCCAAGCGCGAGAAATACACTTCCTCCTCCGCTGTCAGGAGAGGAGAAATACCAATTTCGTTGAGGTAGATCTGGGTGGCATCCAATTGCTTGGAACTGGCATGGAAACGACTTCTGGCTGGAAGGCTGTCTTCATCTATGCGGCCATCCGGGCGCAGCGTGGTCTTCCCAACCTTTTCAACACTCTCAAACTCCAATTCCTGTTCTGTTTCCACTTCTTCGGAAACACGATCAACAATGAGTTCTTCATGTTCTGCTGACATAGTTCTTGCCCCGCCTATCGATTATCTGCATTTGCCACTCACTCGTTATTTGTTGTTGTGAGTGCCTGCTGATACGGCGTCCGGTGCCTGTGGCAACCAGGCGCTTGTTATTCTTGTCTTGCGATGTGTTGCGGACAGTTGCTGCCTTTTACCTTGCGGGCAAATAATGCGCGGGGTTCACCGGGTTGCCATTTTTACGGATCTCAAAATGCAGTTTTGGTTTGTCGGCACCGCTGCTTCCCAACTCGGCAATCACCTGTCCGGCTTTAACGTTGTCTCCTTCTTGTACCAGAATTTTACGATTGTGTGCATACGCGCTTAAATAATGCTCGTTATGGTTAACAATGACAAGGTTTCCGTAACCGAGCAAGCCGTTGCCGGCATACACCACGTTACCGGACGCTGCAGCCTTTATCGCATCCCCTGGTTTGCCTGCAATATCAATGCCTTTGTTGACTTTCCCGGCTGTAGAAAACCCAGCAAGTACGGTGCCAACATGGGGCCACTGCCATTCAATACGGGACACGACTTGTGGACGGGGGGTGGACGGCACCGCCTTCGCGGGCCTGCGCGATGCCGCGGGGCGGCTCGCCGGGGCAGATTGGGCCGGTGCTGAAACCGGGCGGGCGGCAGTGGTTTGTCGCACCGGCGTCGTTCGGGGGGCGGTTTGCGCTCGGGTGGGTGCACTGCCCCGCAAATCCAGACGCAGGACGGTGCCGGCCTTGATGTGGTAGGGAGGGGACAGACCATTGGCACTGCCCAGTTCGCGATAATCCCGGCCGTAACGCCAGGCTATGCTGTACAAGGTGTCACCGGACTGGACCACATGCCGCCCCCAATACACCGGCGGATTGTAGGCATCGTCCCGGTAGATCGATGGTGTATTACAACCAGACAGCATTGCGGCCAGTACAATCAACCAAGGCAACCGGCGCATATCACCTACTCTGAAACGGACCGGTCTCCCCCTTTTCCCGGGCGCAGACAAGGGGGTGTTCAGGTAATGGAAAAAACCCGTCCTGCGTTCAAGGCGCATCACAAATCCGATCATGTATGGTGTTATTTGTAACCGGATCAGTAGAATACCCCACAACAAACGTTACATTCAGAAACATTTTGCAAGTGGAAAGTAACACTGCCAGCGCCCTTACACATTGTGCGGATCCGCTGTGGCGACCTGACCTTTGCCCAGCCATTCGACCAACAGCACCACCAAAAAGCCACTCATCACAAACAAGAGCGCAAGCAGCCAGTGCGAGGACAACCCGGTCAGCTCGGCGTAGTGCATCGGGGTAATGCTGACTTCCTGCAGGGGCACCTGGGCACCGGAACTGTTCGTCCGCCAGCTCAACACCTGTTTCCAGGGCCAGACCTTGTTCAGCGCTCCGATCATGAACCCCGTTAACAATGCCAGAATTGCATCGTGATGTCGCTGGATCGCCCAGGTCAGCAGTTTGGCAAAGGACAGCAGTCCGGTGACGCAGCCGGCAACAAACAAGGCCAGCGAGCCCAACTGCAGTTCTTTCACCGCAGCCAGCACCGGCGCATACATCCCCAGGGTCAGCAAAATAAAGCTGCCGGAAATGCCCGGCAAAATCATTGCGCAAATGGCGAGCGCCCCCGCGCCGAAAAACACCCAATCGGTGGGGTTTGCGGCGCCCACCGGCAGGGTGGAGACCCACCAGGAAAACAGTGTGCCGCAGACCAAAGGGGCCAGCAAGGCCCAGCTGAGTGCCGGCAACTGCCGGGCCAGATGCCAGACGGACGCCAGAATCAGGCCAAAAAAGAAACTCCATATGTATATTGGCCAGCTGGTCAGAGCAAAACTGATGGCCGAGGCCAGGGTAACAATACTGGTGACCACCCCTGCTAACAGGCAGAGCAGAAATCCGCCATCGCAGCGATCCCAAAACCGACGCAGCTGCCCCCGTACAAGGTGGGCAGCCACCGCCGCTGGCACCGCATTAATGGCGGCCAGCAGGCGGAAATAAATACCGGTTATAAAGGCAATCGTCCCCCCGGAAACGCCGGGAACTATGTCGGCGGCACCCATCGCCAGCCCGCGCAGGAACACCCCCGCTGCACTCTGATTACGGTCGTTCTCCACCGGCTTGTTCACCGCACCACCCCGCCCAGCAGGGGCACAAACCGCACCGGCTCGAGATCGCGGCTTACAAAGGAGTCGCCCTGACGAACGATTTCAACCAGCATCTGGCGCTCCTCGCCGACCGGGCCGATCAACACCCCACCGTCCTCCAACTGAGCCAGCAATTCCGGGGCAATTTCTTTCGGGGCGGCGGTCAGCATGATGCCGTCAAAGGGTCCTTTTTCCGGCCAGCCAATGCCACCGTCCGCATGCCGCAGCATAACGTTGCGCAGGTCCAGTCTGCGCAGCCGCTCACGGGCGCGATCCTGCAATGGTTTGATGCGCTCTACGCTGTAGACCTCATCCACCAAGCGGGCCAGAATCGCGGTCTGGTAACCGGATCCGGTGCCCACCTCCAGAACACGCCGGGGCTGGTGATCGAGCAGCGCTTCGGTCATTCTCGCGACTATGTAGGGCTGGGACAGGGTTTGCCCGTGGCCGATCGGCAAGGCGGTATCTTCATAGGCACGATGGGCCAGGGCTTCATCCAGAAAGATATGCCGCGGGCTACTCAGCAGGGTCTCGAGTACGGCCTCGCTGGTGATTCCTTCATCGCGCAAGCGCTGAATCAAGCGCATGCGCGTGCGTCGTGATGTCATGCCGATACCTTCTGGCTCCATAAGCATCAGGCCAGTTCCCCCAGCCAGTGGTGCAGGGAGTTCAGTGCTTCGTGACGGGTCATGTCGGTCTGCACCGGCGTGATTGACACATAATTCTGACTGATCGCTTCAAAGTCCGTGCCCAGCCCGGAGTGTTGCCCGGACCCGGCAGCACCGATCCAGAACCGCGATTTGCCCCGCGGACACACCACCGGCACGGCCCCCTGGGCGCGCTCCCGGTAGCCAAGCCGGGTCACGCGAAAGCCGGCCAGCTGATCCCAGGGAAGGTCAGGCACATTGACGTTCAGAATGCACCGGGGCCCCATCGCCAGAGGCTCCTTTTTTTCCAGCAGCATTCTTACCACGCGGGCGGCCGTCTCGTAATGGTAGTGACCGTTGTTCACCAAGGATACCGCAATCGCCGGTAGCCCCAGGTGACGGCCTTCGGTCGCCGCCGCAACGGTCCCGGAATAGATGACGTCATCGCCCAGGTTGGCGTGGGTATTGATGCCGGAAATCACCCGGTCGAACGGTTTGTCGAACAGCCCACTGACCGCCAGATGAACGCAATCGGTAGGGGTGCCATCAACGGAATGAAAACCGTTGGGGTGCTGTTCGACAAGCAACGGCCGACTTAACGTCAAGGCGTTACTCGCGCCGCTGTGATCCCGGTCCGGGGCGACCACTTCCATGTCACCCATTCCTTCGAGGCCCTGGTACAGGGCCATGAGCCCCGGTGAGTGAACACCATCATCATTAGATAACAGAATACGCACGTGCTTCTCCGTTTGCCTGATCCGCCGGCATTGCAGTAGCGGGTTTGTCGATCAGTTTCAGTTATATAATAGGCGTTATATCAACTCAAAGACATCTTCAATCAGAGCAGTCGCATATTGGCCGGGCGCCAATCCAAACTGCAGCTCCAGCAGGTCGTCACCCTCCCAGCGCCAGCTCAGATCCACCGGGTGCAACACCAGAGCGCGCCTCTCGGGCTTCATCCGGGTGGCCGAAAACACCCTCAAAACCTCCGGCCATGCGCCGGCAACGTCACGCTCAAACTGTTCTGCGGTACCGGTGGCGAGGGTGCCCCCGTCACCCCAGAGCGGCCCGGTGGGATACCCCGCCTCGCCCTCGCCCGGCAGCGGTTGCTGCCAGGTGCCTGCCGCGACCCGCGCCGCCAGCACCTGATTGAACAGCCACGAACGCGCCGCCGAAAAATACAAGCCCTGTTGATTGCGCCCGGACTGCCGGCGGTTGCGGCCCTTGCCGCGGTTCGGGTTCATGTGGATCGCCCGATCAAGATTATACCCCGCCCGCCCGAATCGCTGATGGCCGTAATAATTGGGGCATCCGGTGATGGCGATACGCCGCAACGCTGCATCAATGGCCTCGACATCGCCGCTGACCTGTTGCAGGGCGATTCTGAAAAAGTTGCCGCGGTGATCGCCACGCCGCAGTTTCCTGGGGTGCCGGTGCGCCGCCAGCACCGGCCAGTTGTTGGCAATGCTTGCCAGCAGCCGGGCATCATTTGCTTCGTTGCCGGGCAGATAAAGGCTGAACCATTGCCGGGTAACCGCATGACGGTCTTTCATACCGCAGTAACCAACGTCCTGGTGTTGGCAGCCGGCGAGGCCGGCAAGCTCACGGGCCACATAATCGGTATTGTCGCCTTGTTTTTGCAGGCGCAGACAAAGATGCTCTCCCTGCCCGGTCACTCCGCCAGCCGATGCGCTCCCCAGGGCGGGAAACCCTGGTAAGCCCAAATCCTCATCGACGAAAAAGGTATCCGGCGTGGCTTTGAGCAAAGCACGGCCTAGACGGCTGCCCTGCGAAGAGGGCCAGTTCAGGCACCATTCCCGGGGCTGCCCGGCCGCCGTAGTCCCGGTCACACGCCCACCGGTTTCAGCAGACAGACGGCCTGACAGGCAATGCCTTCGTTCCGGCCGGTAAACCCGAGCTTTTCGGTGGTCGTGGCCTTCACGCTGACACTGGTGACCGGAATCGCCAGATCGGCGGCAATGTTGGTCCGCATCGCCGCGACGTGGGGGGCCATCTTGGGTGATTGCGCCATGATCACGGCATCCACATTCACCACGTCATAGCCTGCGCCGTTGACCCGCGCGACCACTTCCCGCAACAGCACACGACTGTCCGCGCCGGCCCATTCGTCACTGGTATCGGGAAACAAATGGCCGATATCACCCAGCGCCACCGCGCCCAGTAGCGCGTCCGCCAGCGCGTGCAGTAACACGTCGCCATCGGAATGCGCTTTTAATCCGCGTGAATGGGGGATGGCTACGCCACCGAGGATAACCTGATCGCCCTCTCCGAAGGCGTGCACATCAAAACCCTGACCAATTCTCATCTACTATTTTCCTGTCTGCCCCCGGTCCACGCCCCGCTCCAGCTGGCCGAGAATGAACTCCGCCAGCAGCAGGTCTTCCGGGAGGGTAATTTTGATGTTGTCCGGCCGCCCTGCAATCACCACCGGTTGCCGGCCAAGGTGTTCCATCGCCGAGGCTTCGTCGGTCACCGCAACCGCCTCCGTCAGCGCCTGTTCAAGCGCCCGTTGCAGCGCACCAAACCGGAACATTTGCGGGGTTAGGGCCCGCCAGAGTTGTTGCCGGTCCACAGTGTCGACCACCCTGTTGCCGGCCACCCGCTTCAGGGTATCGCTCACCGGTGCGGCCAACAAGCCGCCGGTCGGATGCTCCCACAGAGTCCTCACCAGCCGCTGGACATCCTCCGGCGCCACACAGGGCCGGGCGACGTCGTGCACCAGCACCCAGTCGTCCGGTTGCGCAGTGCCTGACAAAGCACGCAAGGCTGCGAGTACGGAATCGACGCGCTCTGCGCCGCCTACGCAATGCCGGATTTCCGGGCTTTTGCTGGCCTCGGAGGCGGGCCACCATGGGTCATTGGCATTCAGCGCCACCATGCAACCGGCGAATTCCAGCGCGCTCAGCATGCGCGCAAGGGTAATATCGAGAACAAAACGACCGTGCAGGGAAAGGTACTGTTTGGGACAGTCGGCCTGCATACGCTGACCGACGCCAGCCGCAGGAACGACCAGCCAGATGCGGGGATCACTCATGGGTTGAGCTCAACAGCAATTCAATGGACGCCTGGACGGTTTCTGAAAAACCCACCGGCCGGGCGTTATGGGTCTACGACCAGAAAGAAGGTTTCGTCCTGACGAATCAGGCCAAGATTCATGCGGGCACGTTCTTCGACCGCACCCTGTTCACTGCGCAGGTTGCGCACTTCGGCATACAGACGCTCATTGCGGAGCGCGAGCTTCTGATTCTCCGCCCGTTGTTCGTCAATCGCTTCCTGCAGACTCCAGACTTGCGCAAAACTGCCCTCCCCCACCCACAGGCGCACCTGCAAGAGGAGTATGAGCACCACCATGATTGCCCAGAGTATTTTCATGACCGGACCCGTTCCGCTCGCCTTCTTCATCCGCTTCCCCAGAAACCGTTGCGGACAACGGCTTCTGGAGTGTAGCCCATGCCTCGGAAATTGGCGATCAGCCCTGGCCCTTGATCTCTTTCAGACCCCGGTAAGGGGCTGCTTCGACACCCAGCTCCCCTTCGATGCGCAGCAGCTGGTTGTACTTGGCCACCCGGTCGGAACGACACAGGGATCCGGTTTTGATCTGGCCGGCGCGGGTAGCGACTGCCAGGTCGGCGATGGTGGTGTCTTCGGTTTCTCCGGAACGGTGAGAAATCACCGCGGTAAAGCCCGCATCCTGCGCCATTTTGATGGCATCCAGGGTTTCACTCAGACTGCCGATCTGGTTGAACTTGATCAGAATTGAGTTGCCCACCCCTTTCGCGATGCCTTCCTTGAGAATTTTGGTGTTGGTGACAAACAGATCATCGCCCACCAGCTGAACCTTGCTGCCCAGTTTGTCCGTGAGGATTTTCCAACCGGTCCAGTCACTTTCGTCCATGCCGTCTTCAATGGACACGATCGGATACCGCTCGCACAGACCGGCCAGGTAATCCGCAAATCCTTCCGAGTCGAACGATTTGCTCTCACCCGCCAACACGTACTTGCCGTCTTTGTAGAATTCTGTAGCGGCGCAGTCCAGCGCCAGGGTGATATCTTTACCCAGCTCGTAACCGGCCTGCTC
Organism: Marinobacter sp. X15-166B; assembly: GCF_001752365.1. Taxonomy (GTDB): domain Bacteria; phylum Pseudomonadota; class Gammaproteobacteria; order Pseudomonadales; family Oleiphilaceae; genus Marinobacter. The sequence goes on from NZ_MEIY01000001.1 coordinate 3,455,904, forward strand.
GACCGCCTGCTGAATAACCGCCAGTGCCGCTTCGTTGGAGGGTAAATTCGGCGCAAAACCGCCTTCATCGCCCACGGCGGTATTCAAACCCTGGGCCTGTAACACTTTACGCAGACTGTGAAAAACCTCGGCACCAATGCGCAGCGCTTCTGCAAACGAGCCTGCCGCCACCGGCTGAATCATGAACTCCTGAATATCGACGTTGTTATCCGCGTGTTCGCCGCCGTTGATGATGTTCATCATCGGCACCGGCATGCTGTACTGGGCCGCAGTAGCGTTAAGGTCCGCGATGTGCGCGTACAGGGGCTTGCCCAACGAAGCGGCCGCCGCTTTCGCTGCGGCCAGTGACACCGCCAGGATGGCGTTGGCGCCCAGATTGGCCTTGTTCTCGGTGCCGTCCAGTTCGAGCATGATGCGGTCAAGGTCACGCTGATCGGCGGCGTCCTTGCCCAGCAAAGCGGTGCGAATATCCCCGTTAACCGCCGCTACCGCCTTGAGCACGCCTTTGCCCAGATAACGGCCGGCATCCTGATCACGCAGTTCCAGTGCTTCGCGGGAGCCGGTGGAGGCACCGGATGGGGCGCAGGCCCGCCCCAGGGTACCGTCTTCCAGAATCACATCGGCCTCAACCGTAGGGTTTCCACGGGAATCCATTACTTCACGGGCCTTGATGTCGGCAATTTTTGTCATGCTACATACACTCCAACGCGTTCAATTTTAATCAAGTGTTTGGTTTAAAAGACTTGTCAGCAACTCTGCGGCCGGTGCGGTGTTACGCGGTATCCAGAGCCGGAAAGCTTTTTACCAGCGTATCCAGCGCCTTGACCTGAGTCAGGAATGGCTCCAACTGGCTGAGTCGCAACGCACAGGGGCCGTCACACAGCGCCTGATCGGGGTCCGGATGGGCCTCCAGGAACAGGCCCGCCAGACCCTGCGACATACCGGCCAGTGCCAATTCGGTGACCTGCGCCCGGCGACCGCCCGCCGATGAGGCACGTCCACCCGGCATTTGCAATGAGTGGGTGACGTCAAAAAACACTGGCACATTCATGGCTTTCATGATGCCGAAGCCCAGCATGTCGACCACCAGATTGTTATAGCCAAAACTGGTACCCCGCTCGCACAGAATGACCCGGTCATTGCCGGCCTCTTCGCACTTGCGGATGATATGGGACATTTCCTGGGGCGCCAGGAACTGGGCTTTTTTGATATTGATGGCCGCGCCGGTTTTGGCCATGGCCACCACCAGGTCGGTCTGCCGGCTGAGAAATGCCGGTAGTTGGATGATGTCGCAGACTTCGGCGGCGGGTTGGGCTTGCTCGGGTTCGTGCACATCCGAAATGATCGGCACGCCGAACTTGCTCTTGATATCGGCCAGCAGTTGCAGGCCTTTTTCCAGACCGGGGCCGCGGAATGAACTCACCGACGAACGGTTGGCCTTGTCAAAAGACGCCTTGAATACGTAGGGGATACCCAGTTTTTGGGTCACCTGCTGGTAAGCTTCTGCCACTTCAAAGGCAAGCTCCCGGGATTCCAGCACGTTCATGCCGCCAAACAGTACAAATGGCTGGTCGTTTGCGATCCGGATATCGGCAACGGTGACTTGTTTCTGTGCCATGCCTAAAGGTTCCTGTGTGATACGGACGTCCTGTCGTCTAACCAAAACGCCGGTAAAGCAAGCACTTCACCGGCGTCATTGCTACTGACCTAATCGGTTTTCCGGCCGGCGTTGGTCGCCAAAGCGGCCTCCACAAACCCTTTGAACAACGGGTGGCCGTCACGGGGGGTGGAGGTAAATTCAGGGTGAAACTGGCAAGCGACGAACCAGGGATGGTCCTCGACTTCAACCACTTCAACCAGCGCCTGATCGGTCGAACGGCCGGCAATCTTCAGCCCGGCGGCTTCCAGTTGCGGCAAGAAATGGTTGTTCACTTCATAGCGGTGACGGTGACGCTCACGGATGGTTTTCCGGCCGTAGCAGCGGGCAATGGTGGAATCACTGGTCAGCACGCAGTCCTGGGCGCCCAGGCGCATGGTTCCGCCCAGATCGGAGTCACTGCTGCGGGCTTCCCGTTCTCCACTGGCATCCAGCCATTCGGTGATCAGGCCGATGACCGGCTCCGGGGTATGCTCCCGGAACTCGGTGCTGTGGGCTGCGGTGAGCCCGGCCACATTGCGGGCGTATTCAATCACCGCCACCTGCATGCCCAGACATATGCCCAGATAGGGTACTTTATTTTCCCGGGCGTACTGGACGGTGCGGATCTTGCCTTCGACTCCCCGCTCACCAAACCCGCCGGGTACCAGAATGGCGTCTGCGCTGTCCAGAACACCGGTGCCCTCACGCTCGATGTCTTCCGAGTCGATGTAGTTGATCTTGACCTTGGTACGGGTCTTGATGCCCGCGTGCAGCAAGGACTCAATCAGTGATTTGTAGGCGTCCAGCAACTCCATGTACTTGCCCACCATGGCGATGGTGATTTCATGCTCGGGGTTCAGCTGGGACTCGACCACCGCATCCCACTCGCTGAGATCCGCCGCGCCCACGTCCAGATTGAAACGCTCAATCACCAGCTGATCCAGACCGAATTCATGCAACATGCGGGGAATGGCGTAAATGGTCTTGGCGTCTCGCAGGGGGATTACCGCCCGCTCTTCCACGTTGGTAAACAGGGCAATCTTGCGGCGGGAACTGACGTCCACCTCGTGCTCGGAACGGCACAACAGAATATCAGGCTGCAGGCCGATGGAACGCATTTCTTTCACGGAGTGCTGCGTCGGTTTGGTTTTCACCTCACCGGCGGTGGCAATAAAGGGCACCAGCGTCAGGTGCATGAACAGTGCCCGTTGCGCGCCCACTTCCACCTTCAACTGTCGAATGGCTTCCAGAAAAGGGAGGGACTCGATGTCACCCACGGTGCCACCGATCTCCACCAGGGCCACATCGGCACCGGCGGCTCCCTCCACGACGCGGCGCTTGATTTCATCGGTAATATGGGGAATCACCTGGACGGTGCCCCCCAGATAGTCGCCCCGACGCTCTTTGCGGATCACCTCTTCGTACACCCGGCCACTGGTGAAGTTGTTGCGGCGGGTCATCCGGCTGCGGATGAATCGCTCGTAATGGCCCAGGTCCAGATCGGTTTCCGCGCCGTCTTCAGTGACGAAGACCTCACCGTGCTGAAACGGACTCATGGTGCCTGGGTCCACGTTGATGTAAGGGTCCAGCTTGAGGATCGTGACCTTCAGGCCCCGTGCTTCGAGGATTGCAGCCAAAGAGGCTGAAGCGATGCCTTTCCCCAAGGAAGACACTACTCCGCCGGTGACGAAAATATAACGCGTCATGCAGATTCCGTGTGATTTATCTGGTTCGGTGAAGGAGGGAGATTATCATCTCAAGATGGGACGCCAGATTACCAGAAGGGCCCCACCATCTCAATCTAAATCCCACCCCAAATAATTCGCCAGCCGCTCTCCGGGGCCGGACCGCTGTACTTGGGAGACAGCCAAAACTGGCCGACCCCCACCAACTCGTCAGCTTCGTACAAAAGCGGTATCCGCGCCCGCTCCCAAGGGGGAACGGCCTTGTCCTGCAGCCACTTTTTCAGGGGCCGGGAGTGGCCTTGCGGCCACTCCCTGATACGCTCGCCTCCCTGCCGGGCCACCACCCGGATCTTCGGCATGTGCGTATGCGCCGTTGCTGCCGGTTCGAGTTGCACCCGCTGCCCCAGCCAGTCCACTGGCTTGCCAGGCTCCAACCATAAGGGGCCCCCGGGCAACCTTTCAGCGTGCGGGACCAGATACAACTCGCCCCGGTAGCGGCGGATGTCAAACCCTTCGGCGCTGAACACCGGCGCCCGGTCAGGGCCCGCCAACAACAAATCCCGCAGCATCGCGGGCCAGTTTGTCGGTGTGGGGGCGGGGTAACCGCCGCACTGCTCTACCCACCAGCGTAGCAGATTTTTCTGCTCCGCCACGGTCAAGCTGAGGAGGGCGTCCACACGCAACCTGCCCCCCGCACCCGCCGCTTTTTTGGTAATGAATGCGCGCCAACGACGCGGCCAGCTCCTCACTTTCCCGACACGCATCGCTGGTGCCTTGCACCCGCCTGAGCAGGTTGGGCCATCGGGCTTTCAGCGGGGGGATAACCACCCCACGCAGAAAATTGCGGTCGTAGATGTGATCGACATTGCTGGGATCATCCACCCAATTTATCTGCAGGTCACAGGCCCACTGCTCGAGCTGATGGCGACTGAATGCCAGCAAGGGACGATACAGGCGTCCCCGCCCCAGCGCGCGCTCCCGGGGCATGCCACCCAGCCCCGCCACGCCGGTGCCCCTCAGCAAGCGGAACAGCACGGTTTCGAGCTGGTCATCGCCATGGTGGGCCAGCAGCAGAATCTCGCCATCGTTCAGATGCTGATCAAAGGCGCGGTAACGGGCATCGCGAGCATTCTCCTCAAGCCCGCCAGCCCGGGCGAGCTCATTGGCTGACAGCGGCACTTCCACCCGCTCAACGGTCAGTGGCACCTGCAGGTCAGCACACAACGCCCGGCAGAACTGTTCCATCTCTGCGGCATTCGACTGCAGCTGGTGATTAATATGAATGGCAGAAAGGTTGCGGCCAGAGTGCTGGTGGATAGCGGCGGCCGCATGCAGCAGCAGTACAGAGTCAAGACCGCCGCTCAGGGCAACAACCAGGTCAGAATCGGCCCGAACCGACCGCAGGGCCGCAGTCAGGGGTTCGGGCAGAACAGCAGGGGGCGGGCGGTGGTTACCGCCCGGTGTCATAGCGGGTCAGGCGCTCGTAACGACGGGCAACCAGCTCATCGAGGGGCAACCGGCCCAGTTCCGCCAACCCCTCACCGAGGACTTCTTTCAAGGCCCCGGCCATTTTTTCCGGATTGCGGTGTGCGCCGCCCAGGGGCTCATCAATCACATTGTCCGCCAAACCCAGACTTTTCAGACGGCTGGCCGTCACCCCCATAGCTTCGGCAGCCTGGGCCGCATAATCCGAACTCTTCCACAAAATGGATGCGCAACCTTCAGGGGAGATAACCGAGTAGGTTGAGTATTGCAACATGTACAGGCGATCGCACACGCCAATCGCCAGCGCGCCACCGGAGCCGCCCTCACCGATCACCGTGGAAATAACCGGTGTTTTCAGTCGTGACATCACCGCCAGGTTGAACGCGATGGCCTCACTCTGACCACGCTCCTCCGCACCAATACCCGGATACGCACCCGGCGTATCGATAAACGTCAGGATCGGCATCTTGAACCGCTCGGCCATTTCCATCAGCCGCAATGCCTTGCGGTAGCCTTCCGGACGCGGCATGCCGAAGTTGCGCAGCACCTTCTCGCGCACCTCCCGCCCCTTCTGATGCCCAATCACCATCACCGGCTGTTCGTTGAGCCGGGCGGTGCCACCGACAATGGCCGGATCGTCGGCGTAGCGGCGATCGCCGTGCAACTCGTCGAAGTCCTCGAACATCAGTTTGATGTAATCGAGGGTGTACGGCCGTCGCGGATGCCTCGCCAACCGGGCAACATCCCAGGGTTTCAGGTCTGAAAAGATGTTTTCGGTGAGACTGACGCTCTTGCTCTTAAGGCGCGTGATCTCATCGGTGATGTTGATGTCAGTATCATTGCCCACCATGCGAAGCTCTTCAATTTTCGCTTCCAGGTCTGCAATCGGCTGTTCAAAGTCCAAATAATTAGGGTTCATGATTTTCCGTCATTTGTCGCTGAGCGAGGAGCCCTGCCCCACCAAATAAGATTTCAGCCAACAATAGCAGGGCTGGCAATTCCGCTAAAGCGGACATTGGTATAAGTCAGCGTGGTTACATCCAACTGCACATTTTGGTAATCGGTCGATTCGTCAATCATAGACCAGTTCCACCGCGCGGTCGCCTACCAGGTATTTCAATTCCAGCAGCAGATCGTCATTGAGATTGACCCGCCAGTCCTGCCCCAGCTCAATGCGGGTTTGCGCCGCCGGGCTCTGGTAGTCGATCCACACCGGGCTACCTTCACATCGAAACGGGCGCAGCGTTGTTTCCAGTTGCTCAAGCAACCCATTTTGCAGCTGTGCGGCATCTAACGCCAACTTGAGTCCCCGACTGAAGCGTTGCCGCGCGGTGGCCACATCCATAACCGAGCTGACCCGCATCTTCATCTGCCCGGAATAGTCGTCATGGCTGACCTGGCCTTCAACGATAATTACCTGATCAGACTGCAGCAGCTCCCGGCTTTCAAAAAACACTTCCGAAAACAGCGTCGCTTCAATCCGCGCACTGCGATCGTCCAGGGTGATAAAACTCATGGTGTTCCCCGTGCGGGTTTTCATGGAGCGCTGGGCGACCACCAGTCCGGCCACCCGCTGGGGGGTGCGCGAGGGTTTCAACTCCTGTATGGAGGAGCGCACAAAGCGGCGCACTTCACGCTCGTACTCGTCAAAGGGATGCCCGGTCAGGTAAATGCCCAGGGTGTCTTTCTCCCCCTTGAGGCGCACCTTTTCCGTCCACTCACGCACCCCGGCAACATCGGCGTAGACGTCTTCGCCATCACCGCCGGTCAACGCATCGCCAAACATGTCCATCATGCCCACGCTTTCGTTGCGCGACTGCTGTCCGGCTTGCTGCACGGCCTTTTCAATACTGGCCATCAACTGGGCGCGACCCGGGCCAAGATTGTCCATGGCCCCGGAGCGGATCAGTGCTTCCAGGGCACGCTTGTTCACGCGCTTGAGATCAACCCGATGGCAGAAATCAAACAGATCCTTGAACGGCCCGCCCTCGGCCCGCGCTTCCACAATGCTGTGAATGGGTCCCTCGCCCAGACCCTTGATCGCCCCAAGGCCATACACCACGTTGCCGTCGTCATCCACGGTAAAGGTGTATTCCGACCGGCTCACGTCGGGGGGCAACAGCTCGAGCTTGAGGTGACGACACTCTTCCACCAGAGTGACAATCTTGTCGGTGTTCTGCATATCCGCCGTGAGAACCGCGGCCATGAATTCAGCGGTATAATGGGCCTTGAGCCACAGGGTCTGATAGGACACCAGGGCGTAGGCGGCGGAGTGAGATTTGTTGAATCCGTAGCCGGCGAACTTTTCCACTAGATCGAATATGTTCGCGGCCAGCTCTTCACTGATGCCGTTGTTCTTGCAGCCTTCCATGAAGCTCAGTTTCTGCTTGGCCATTTCTTCGGGCTTTTTCTTACCCATGGCACGCCGCAACATGTCCGCACCACCGAGGGTGTAGCCGGCCATCACCTGGGCAATCTGCATCACCTGCTCCTGATACAGGATGATGCCGTAAGTGGGCTCAAGCACCGGCTTCAGGCCTTCGTACTGATAATCAATGTGCGGATAGGAGACCGGCTGCTTGCCGTGTTTCCGGTCGATAAAGTCATCCACCATCCCGGATTGCAACGGCCCCGGACGGAACAGCGCCACCAGGGCGATCATGTCTTCCAGACAGTCCGGTTGCAGGCGCCGGATCAGGTCCTTCATGCCGCGGGATTCGAGCTGGAACACCGCGGTGGTGTCGGCTCTTTTCAGCATCTCGAAGGATTTCTTGTCCGCCAGCGGAATCTCGCTGATGTCCAGTGGCGGCTCGCCGCGCTGTTCCCGGCGCGGATTGATCATTTTCAACGCCCAGTCGATGATGGTCAGGGTGCGCAGACCCAGAAAGTCAAACTTGACCAGTCCGGCGTCTTCCACATCGTCCTTGTCAAACTGGGTGACCAGACTGCTGCCGTCATCGTCACAATACAACGGCGAAAAGTCGGTAATCTTGGTGGGCGCAATCACCACGCCCCCGGCGTGCCGGCCGGCGTTCCGGCAAACCCCTTCCAGCTTCAGCGCCATTTCCCAGATTTCCTGGGCTTCTTCGTCCTGATCCAGAAACTCCCGCAGGGGTTCTTCCTGCGCAAGGGCTTTTTCCAGCGTCATGCCCACTTCGAAGGGGATCATTTTCGACAGCTTATCGGCCAGTCCGTAGGACTTACCCTGCACCCGGGCCACATCCCGCACCACCGCCTTGGCCGCCATGGTACCGAAGGTGATGATCTGGGATACCGCTTCACGGCCGTATTTGTCCGCTACATACGCGATCACTCGGTCGCGGCCTTCCATGCAGAAGTCGACGTCAAAGTCGGGCATGGACACCCGTTCCGGGTTAAGAAAGCGTTCGAACAGCAGGTCGTACTCCAACGGGTCGATGTCGGTGATCAGCAGCGCATACGCGATCAGCGAGCCGGCCCCGGACCCCCGGCCCGGGCCGACAGGCACGCCGTTGTTCTTGGCCCATTTGATGAAGTCCATCACGATGAGAAAGTACCCGGGGAAGCCCATCTGGATGATGATGTCCAGCTCAAAGTTCAGCCGGTCAAAATAGGCCTGTCGCTTGGCTTCGTACTCCGGATCCTCGCTTGACAGGGATCTGGCCAGCCGCGCTTCCAACCCTTCCTCGGACACGTGGCGGAAATACTCGTCCATGGTCATGCCTTCCGGCACCGGGTAATTGGGCAGGAAATACTCCCCCATGCGCACCTTGACCGAGCAGCGCTTGGCGATTTCCAGGGTATTGGCTACGGCCTCCGGTATATCCGCAAACAACTCGATCATTTCGTCGGGGCTGCGCAGATACTGCTGCTCACTGAAGCGCCGCTCGCGCCGGGGGTCATCCAGAGCCCGGCTTTCACCGATGCACACCCGGGCTTCGTGGGCCTCAAAATCATCCTCGTGCAAAAAATGCACATCGTTGGTGGCCACCACCGGGCATTCCAGCTGCTCCGCCAGCGCCACACTCAGGTGCAGGCAGTCTTCATCCCCCGGGCGTCCGGTACGTTGCAGTTCGAGATAAAAGCTGCCGGGGTACAGATCCATCCAGTAGCGGGCCCGCTGGGTCGCTAACTCGGTTTTTTCCGCCAGCAATGCCTTGCCCACATCCCCCATGCGCGCACCGGACAGGGCGATCAGCCCATCCCGGCGGGATTCCAGCCATTCCCGCTGGACGATGGGCTTGCCGAACCGCTGTCCTTCGGTGTAGCCGAGCGAAATGATTTCCGTCAGGTTCAGATAGCCGTCCTGATTGCGGGCCAGCAGGGTAATCCGAAAAGGTTGTTCAGGGTCATCCGGGTTGTCCAGCCACAAATCGGCGCCGATGATCGGCTTGACCCCGGCAGAGGTCGCTGTCTTGTAAAACCGCACCAGGGAGCACATGTTGGACTGTTCGGTCAATCCGACGGCGGGCATCCCCAGCTCCACCGTGCGTTTGATCAGTGGTTTTACCCGGACCAGGCCGTCCACCATGGAGTATTCGGAATGAACGCGAAGGTGTACGAAGGTGTTTGCCATTATTTCTAAGAGTTCCAGCTTATCAAGTGGTAGTGCTCAGGTGCCGGCCGCGGGCTTAGCGGCCCATCAGCTCATTAAGTTCACGTTCTGTTTGCGGCCCGAACCGGGCTTCGACCAGGTCGCCGTCAGGATTGACCACCAGGGTTGCGGGCAGCGCCACAGGACGTTGCCAGCCAAACCCCGGGCCGGGGTCGTCCGTCAGCAGGGTAAAGGTGATGCCCATCTGATTACCCAGTTCGCGCAGTTGCTGCCCCTGGATGCCATCAAAATTGACGCCGAGTACGGTGACGTGGCGGGCGCGGTGCAGCGCATTCAGTTCGGGGATTTCCTCCAGACAGGGCTTGCACCACTCGGCCCAGTAATTGACCAGTACCCATTGCCCCCGGAGACTGTCCCACTCCAGCGTGGCACCGTCAGCGGTATCAAACTCGGTTTTGCTGCACCCCCCGAGCACCAGCACGGCGAGCATCAACAGCCCCCGGCCCACGCCGCGGGCAGAACAGCGATACAAGGCAGGATACTGCATGGTGGTGGCCCTCCTGTTAAACTGTGAGGCTAACTGTACCGAATGGTTACCCTATCCCTGAAACAGGCCTTGGAAAGACACAGAACCATGACAGAACCAACCCGGATTTTCCACAACCCCCGCTGCTCAAAATCCAGACAAACCCTGGCGCTATTGCAGGAGCGTGGCATCAGCCCTGAGATTATACTCTATTTAGAAACGCCGCCGACCGTCGCAGAGCTCACCCAGGTGATAAAAAAGCTGGGGTGCAGTGCGCGCGAGGTGATGCGCACCAAAGAGGATCTGTACCGCCAGCTCGGCCTGGGCGATGAGTCTCTCGGCGAGGCCGAGCTGATTGCCGCCATGGTTGCCCACCCCAAACTCATTGAACGTCCGATCGTATTGCACGCCGGCAAAGCTGCCCTGGGCCGCCCGCCGGAAAACGTGCTCGACATCTTGTAATTCCTGACCCATTCGCACTGGAAGCATTCATGTCCGCTGAACTGCCATTCGTCCTGGTACTGTATTACAGCCGGTCGGGGAAGACCGCCGAGCTGGCCAACCATATTGCCCGCGGCATCGCCAGAAACAGCGCGCTTGAAGCCCGCATTCGCGCCGTGCCGCCGGTATCACCGGACACCGCCGCCAGCGTGCCGGCGGTGCCCTCGGAGGGGGCTCCGTACGCAACCAAAGAAGATCTGCGCCAGTGCGCCGGACTTGCCCTCGGCAGCCCCACCCGGTTTGGCAACATGGCCGCGCCCTTGAAGCATTTTCTGGATAGCACCGGCGACCTCTGGCTTGACGGCACCCTCAGTGGCAGACCCGCGGGGGTGTTCACGTCCACCGGCAGCCTGCATGGTGGCCAGGAAACCACCCTGGTGAGCATGATGATGCCGCTTCTGCACCACGGCATGATACTGTGCGGGGTACCCTATTCCGAACCGGCGCTGGGCACCACCACAACCGGCGGCACCCCCTACGGCCCCTCCCACTGGGCGGGTACCGGAGAGGAGCAACCGCTGTCCGAGCAGGAGAAAACCATTGCCCAAAGCTTCGGTGAGCGCCTCGGGGCGCTGGCAATCAAGCTTCGTTAAGTCATTCCCAACGCAGGACAGCAACATGCTACACAACCCCAAAGCCCGCATCACCGCACGTCTGACGCAAGTGTTCTACTTTGCCGTGCTGGGGATGCTGATTGTCACCACCTTCTACCCGGCACCCATCGAAGGGGTATCGATTACCCTGATACTGGCTGTCAAACTGCTCCCCCTGCTGCCATTGATGATTCCGGTCGTGCGCGGCAACAACCGCGGCTACATCTGGCTCGGGTTTGTGGTGTTGTTTTACTTCACCCAGGCAACGGTTTCGGCGTGGCTGTCGGAAGGCGACGGGGTGCCTCTGTTAATGTCCGTGCTGACCTTTTTGCTGTTTGCCACGGCCATGACCCATCTGAAGGTTAACCGCCCGCCGCCCCACGGGGCGGCGGGTTCAACCTCCCGGTAAAGGAATACCGCTCCTATGGCCGCACACACCACCGCCCACCCACCGGCACCGCTGGAACGCACGCTCACGCTGAGAGATGTGTGCACCGCCCTGGTCAGTCGTGATGAAATCACTCAGAAAGACGCAGAACGGGTGCTCACCGCCAACATCGGCGGCGACTCCCGGCAACGCCACCCCCTGGAACTGATCGCGACGGCGGCCCTGAACAACCGGCAGGATCAGCGCACCCTGACGCTCGAGCGGTTGACTCAGTGGCTGGCGGACTGGGCTGGGCAGCCCTATTACCACATCGACCCACTCAAAATTGACGCGCCGGCCATTGCCCGGGTCATGTCCTACGCCTTCGCCCAGCGCCACGGCATTCTGGCGGTGGAAATTCATGCCGATGAGGTGTGGATTGCCAGCGCCGAACCGTTCAAATCGGACTGGGAAGCCAACCTGCGCCACGTACTGAAAAAAGACATTCGTCGGGTGGTCGCCAATCCGGAGGATATCCGCCGCTATACGGTCGAGTTCTATCAGCTCGCCAGTTCGGTCAGTAAAGCGGGCGGCCTGTCGGGCGGCGGCACCAAGGCAACGCAAAACTTTGAACAACTGCTGGAGCTGGGCAGCAAAGACAACCCGGACGCCAATGACCAGCACGTGGTCAAAATCGTTGACTGGTTGCTGCAATATGCCTTTGAGCAACGGGCCAGTGACATCCATATTGAGCCGCGGCGGGAATTCGCCCAGATCCGGTTCCGCATTGACGGGGTGCTGCACTCGGTGTACGAACTGCCCGCGCTGGTAGGCGTCGCGGTCACCAGCCGCCTCAAAATACTGGGACGTCTGAATGTCGCCGAGAAACGCCGCCCTCAGGATGGCCGCATCAAAACCCGGAAACCGGACAACAGTGAGATTGAATTGCGGCTCGCCACCATGCCAACCGCATTTGGCGAGAAAATGGTGTTGCGTATTTTTGACCCCGAGGTGCTGTTGCGCTCGTTCGAGCAACTGGGGTTCTCCCAGGAAGACCGGGACCGCTGGGAAAGAATCACCCAACAGCCTCACGGCATTGTGCTGGTGACCGGCCCAACCGGCTCCGGCAAGACCACCACCCTGTACTCCACCCTGAAGCAACTGGCGACGCCGACGGTCAACATCTGCACCATTGAAGACCCCATTGAAATGGTCGAGCCGGCCTTCAATCAGATGCAGGTGCAGAGCAATATTGACCTGAGTTTTCACGCCGGGGTGCGCGCCCTGCTGCGCCAGGACCCGGACATCATCATGATTGGCGAGATCCGCGATCTGGAAACCGCGGAAATGGCGGTGCAGGCGGCGCTGACCGGGCACCTGGTACTCTCGTCACTGCACACCAACGACGCGCCCAGTGCCATCACGCGCCTGCTGGAACTGGGCATCCCGGCCTATTTGATCCGCGCCACGGTGCTGGGGGTCATGGCCCAACGGCTGGTCCGCACCCTGTGCCGACACTGTAAGACCGCGAGTCCGATGGAACCGGAGGCCTGGGCTACCCTCACCCGGCCGTGGAAGGCACCCATGCCCGCCCAGGCCTGGCAACCGACGGGCTGCCTCGAATGTCGCAATACCGGATACCAGGGTCGCGCGGGAGTTTACGAAATACTGCAACTGTCCGAGAACTTGAGCGGGCAGATAAGCGAACACTGCGAGCTGGAGCAGTTACGGATTGATGCGTACAAGAGCGGCATGAGGTCGCTGCGCCTGAGCGGTGCACAAAAGGTCGCAGCCGGGCTGACCACGGTGGAGGAAATCCTCCGCGTTACCCCGGCAAGCCAGCGTTAGGGCACTGCTTGAGGCATTGAGGTTCAAGCTCCCCCCTCTCCCCGACACTCTCCCGCAAGGGGAGAGGGAGCCCGCCCCAGACCTGAAGCTGGGCTTTAGCCCCTCTCCCACAAGAGGAGAAGAAATAGCCCCACGGTGTCTGAAACTGTGTTTTAGCCCTGCTCCAACGAGGGAAGAGCGAGCAACCCATGATGCCGGTATCTTCTGCAACCTAAGTTACCCGTTTGCACCGCTCTAGCCCCTCGCCCTTGGCGGGAGAGGGGGCGAACTCTGCCGCTAAGAGCGCGGGAAACTGCGCTCCGGCGCGCTGCCACACTGCTGCAACAGCTGCTGCCAGCGCCGGGTATGTTCGCGGGTCGCATCGTCCAGGGCTTTCCAGACCCCGCGGTCAACGCGCAGGTATGCCTCCTGCCATTGGCGGAAACTGTCCGGGGCCACCGCATGCAGACGGCCGGCCAGCTCGTTCAGAGGGGGGATCAACCGGTCTCGCAACCGCCTGATCCGCGCCATATAGGGTTGCACCTCGGCGGCGTACACCGACAGGAACATGGCGCGGGCGATGTCTGACTGGTTATTGGGTTTACCGTTGAAGCACAGCGGCCGATCACCTAAGCGGCTGTCGAGAATGGCAGACGCATCTTCCAGCCGGGTGGTCAACAATTGTGCGCTGACCAGTAACTGCCCCGGCAGATGGATGGACTGCCAGCTTTGGTGCATGTCTCCCACACTGTCCAGCGACACGCTCATATCACCGCCCAGTATGGCGCCGACTGCGGCATTCAGCTCACCGAGTTGTCCTGCCAGGCGGGCGCTCTGACTCGCTTCGGTGTGTTCAGTCCGCTGCCCTGCTTCCGCGCCCCTGGCCACCGGGCCCCGAGACAGGGTCAGCAGGCTTTCCACCTCCTCCGTTGCCCACACCGCATTCCAGATGTTGACCGGCAAAGCCTCGGTTTTGGCGCGGATCGCGCGCTGCAGACTGGCGACCAGCTCCGGACGTTCGATTTCGGGCAGACAGGCCCTGGCGGCTGCGATGAACCGCAGCTCGTAACGGAGCTGGTTCAATGGCTGCATCACCCGCCCCATGATGGAATTTCTCTCCCCCACGACGTATTGCAGCTGACAGCCATACAGCGACAAAAAATCGAGCATGTTCATGTCCACCGCTGGTGGCTCCAGGAGCCGCTGTCGTCTGGGTGGCAGCCGCCCTGCGGCGGTAACCGGGGTGGGCTTGGCATCGCTGCCGAGTACGCGTGCGAGACGCTCCACGTACTCGTCCAGCGTGCTCCCGGCCCCGGAAAAAAGGGTTGCAGCCCGCCAGCGTCAACGCCAACAACAGCAGCAGGGAGCGGGCCGCAATCATGATCAGCGCCTGAGCAACTCATCCACCTCGGAAAAGTCGCGGTATTGTGGCCGCTCAGAGGACGGTGCCTGTGCGCCCCGCACCAACCAGGCGGTTTTCATGCCTACCGCCTCGGCCGCTTCCAGCTCCGCCTCCACATCGGATAGAAACAGCACCGTTTTCGGTTCCACGCCGAGCTCATTCAGGATATTCTGGTAGGCTTCCGGGTCTCGTTTGGCGCCTACCCGGGTATCAAAATAGCCGCTGAAGCAGGGAGTCAGATCGCCGGCGTCGCTGAACCCGAAAATCAGCTTCTGGGCCTGCACCGAACCGGACGAATACACGTACAGGCGCAGCCCGCGATCGTGCCAGCGGTGCAGGTAGGCGGCGGCGTCCTCATACACGTGCCCTTTGAAATGGCCGTGCTGGTAACCCTGTTGCCAGAGCATGCCCTGCAACGCCTTGAGCGACGTTTCTTTGCGGTCCTGCTGGATCCACTCCTTAAGAACGCTGATCAACCCGTCCAGATCCTCTCGGGCCACCCCGGATGCCCTGGCCACCTGATCCAGCTGCTCGCGAACCTCGGGGCTGTCCTCGTGGGAGCTGCGTACGAACTCAGCCATGTGTTCGTCGGCATAGGGGAACAACACCTTGTGCACGAACTCAATCGAGCTGGTGGTGCCTTCAATATCGGTAACAACAACGCGAATCATCAAACTACTCCGCCTAGAGTTTCATAGCCAGGTAATTGGCGCGCAATATCGCTGCCGGTAAATGCCGCCACCCATCCCTCGGGATTGGAAAACAGGCGGATACAGGTAAAGTCCGGCTCCGGTCCCATATCAAACCAGTGCCGGGTGCCGTCGGGCACGCTGATCAGATCATTCTGTTCACACAGCAGTGCGTGCACCGAGTCAGCCAGGTGCAGATAAAACAAGCCTTGCCCACGTACGAAAAAGCGCACTTCATCCTCACTGTGGACGTGTTCGTCGAGAAACTTCTGACGCAACGCCTGCTTGTCGGGGTGACTGGCGGTGAGACTGACCACATCGGCAGTCTGAAAACCGCCGGTTTGTTTCAGCGTCGCCACTTCGCTGGCATAGGCCTGCAGGATATCGTCCGGAGTGGCATTGGCAGGCAACGCACGGGTAGGCCACTGCTCGAAGCGAACACCGTGCTCAGCCAGCAACTGCTGAATCCGGGCCGGATCCCGGGTCTGGGTGTGGGGTTGCGCGGGAGCGCGCGGATCGAAAATACTCAATGTGGTCATCGACTGAATCTCATCATTTCAAGTTCACAGGCCATGAGAAACTCAAGCGCCTCAACGTGCCGCAGGCAACCGCTCATGGTCTGCCCCCAGGTGTACAGACCGTGCCCGCGAATCAGGTAACCCGGGTGTTCCGGATGGCGGCGGAACCAGTCTTTGGTGGTTGCCGCCAGCTCCTCAATATTCTGGGTATTATCAAACACCGGCAGGGTCAGCTCACTGTCGTGAGTGGACACGCCCGGAAACGCCTTCTGCAATTCATACCCGTGCAATACCCAGGGGGCCTCCTCCACCAGCAGTCGACTGAGCACCGTGGCATTGACCGAGTGGGTGTGCAATACCGCGCCCACCTCGGGAAAGACCTCGTACAGCACCGTATGCAACCGGGTTTCCGCCGACGGCTGGCACTGACTCTGCACCGCTTTGCCGGCAAGATCCACCACCATTACGTCGGTCATTGCCAACTGCCCCTTGTGGCGGCCCGACACGGTAATGGCCAGATGCCGGGCGTCGATGCGGGCCGAGTAGTTACTGCTGGTGGCGGGCGACCAGCCTTGGGCATACAGGAACTTGCCGGCGTCGACGATGGACCGGGCGGCGTTTGCATATGCAATCACGTCAAACAAAGGGCGTCTCCTATCACAGGCGGCAGCAAGCGGGGGGCTGCTCCCGGGTTATTTGATGACATTTTCGCCCTTGGAGTTCTTCCAGTGGTGCCGGTCACCCGAGTTCATCTTACCATTGGTGTTCCAGAATTCGCGGTTTTCGGCGGCCGACTCCAGTGCGCCGTTGCTGTCCCAGATCACCCGATCCTTACACCCCGTTAACGTCATTATCATCAACGCCACGCCAAGGTACTTATACATATCGATGGTCTCGTTCGGTGCTTGACACGCCCGCGTCCGTCAAGCGTTATGAATTTCCCGGTTTCGTTGCTTGTCCCGTTCCCCTTTGCGAACCATGACATAGACGGCGCCGGTACCCCCGTGATGTTTCTGGGCGGAATGCACCGCCAGCACCTCCGGCAGCTCCGGCAGCCACTTGGCCAGATAGCTCTTGAGGTGGGCAATGCCGTCCGGGTTACGCTCGCCTTTGCCGTGGAGTATCAGCACCGTCCGCAAACCATAGCGGAAACAGTCACTGATAAAGCTGAACACGTCGCGCCGGGCTTCCTCGACCGTCATACGGTGAAGGTCAAGGCGCGCTTCGATCGGGTAATACCCCAGCCGCAGCTTCTTGAACACACCGTGTTGCACCCCGGGGCGCATCCAGCAGATGACGTCATGGCCCGTCAGTGGATCGACACTGGCAGCGGTCAACGGGTTGCTGTCCTTGCTTTTTAACGCCAACGCCGCTCGCTGACGCTCTATATGCCCCGGAGTGAGTTCGCGCCGAGCCTTAACATCGGCGCGATTGGTTTGGCGAATGCGGCGGACGTCCTGCATTTCTGCCAGAAACGCCATGCGCTCATCTTTGCTAGTCATATCATTGTTGGCCAGTGTGTCTGATGGGTTGACTTTACCACTCGCGGGGCGCGGTACAAAGTCATGGTACCGCCAACTCATGGGGTTATGCCCCCATTCGCCGGCCAAACGCACGGGATACGCTAAACTGAACCAGAACAACGTTTAACAGCGGTGCCTTATCATGCCCCACAGTCATCCCGACTCCCTCCCCCAAAATACGCGGGCGATCATGACCTTTCTGCGCGCGCACGCCCCCTTTTCGAGGATGGAAGACGACCATCTGGCCTACTTCGCCGAACATGCATCGCTGAAATTTTTTGCCGACAACGACGTCGTTTTGTCGCCCCAGGATGGCCCGATCACCCGCTTTCACGTGGTCAAACAGGGCCGGGTCAGGGGCGAGCGGGACAACAAAACCACCGGAGAAACCCAGCACACTTTCGAAATCAGCGTAGGGGAATGCTTTCCGCTGGCCGCACTGGTGGGCGAACGGCCTACCCGGACCGTGCATCGTGCAGTGGGCGATACCTTTTGCCTTATCCTGAAGCACGAAGTGTTCAGCCGCCTGTTTGCCGAGAGTGCGACCTTTCGCGATTTTTGTCTGCGGGGCGTCAGCAGTCTGCTGGATCAGGTTAACCAGCGCATTCAGTCGAAGGCTCAGCAATCCATCGGCTCAGACAACTCTCTGGACATGCCGCTGGGGCGCTACGCTCTGCGCAACCCGATCGTCTGCGCCCCCGAAGTGCCGATCCGGGAGGCCGTGGCGCTGATGCACCAAAACAGCGTCGGCAGTGTGGTGATCACCGATACCCGGCACCACCCGCTGGGTATATTTACGCTTCGGGATCTGCGCACCATCGTTGCCGACGAAGCTTTCTCTCTGGATGCGCCCATTCGCCAGGCCATGACGCCGGACCCGGTGTGCCTGCCCGAGCAAGCGGATGCGTTTGACGCCGCGCTGCTGATGGCGGAGCACCACTTTGCCCACATCTGCGTCACCGATGACGCTCACAAGCTGATCGGCGTGGTTTCTGAACGCGACCTGTTTTCGCTGCAACGGGTTGACCTGGTACATCTGGCGCGCGCTATAGGTACCGCCAGCAATGTGCGCACCCTGGTGAATATACGCACAGATGTGGCCCAGCTGGTCGACATCATGCTGGCCCACGGTGCGGATTCCGGCCAGGTGGTCAAAATCATCACCACCCTGAACGATGTCACCGTCCGCCGGGTGCTGGAACTGAACAAAAAAGACCAGGACCCCGGTATTGATTTTACCTGGTTGACCTTCGGTAGCGAGGCGCGCCAGGAACAGACTTTGTTGACGGACCAGGATAACGGCATCCTCTTCAAAGTACCCGCCGGCCTGACGGCCGAACAAGTGCGGCGGCGGCTGCTGCCGTTCGCGGAAAAGGTCAATCAGGAGCTGGCCGAGTGTGGTTTCACCCTGTGCAAAGGCAATATCATGGCCGGGAACCCCAAATTGTGCCTGAGCATGCAGGAATGGGATGATTGGTTCCTCCGTTTTATCGACGCCGCCACCCCTCAGAACCTGATTTATTCGTCCATTTTCCTCGACATGCGGGCCGTGTATGGTCCCAAAGCGCCGCTCACGCAGCTGCTGACCCGGGTGCTGAACAGAATACAGAACAACCCTTTGTTTCAGAAAATGCTGGCGAGCAATGCGCTGGAAAGACGCCCCCCCCTCACCCTGTTCCGCGGGTTTCGCTACGCACCCGACGGTGAGAAAAACACGATCGATTTAAAACGTCAGGGGCTGGCACCTTTTGTTGAGGCCATTCGTGTGCTCGCACTGGCCAGCGGCATCCGCACCGCAAACACCCTCGAGCGCATCAACCTGCTGGTGGACAAAGGCGTGTTTGAGCCAAAAGATGCCAACGCCTGGAAAGAATCCTACAGCCTGATCCAGGCGATTCGGATGCGTGCCCATCAGGAGCAGACTGCCCTGGGGCTCCCCTTGTGCAACTTCATCGACCCAAACGATCTGAACCCGCTCGACCAGCGCATATTGCGCGAATCCTTCCGTCAGGCCCAGCGTTTACAGCAGAAACTGGAACTGACCTACCAACTCTGACCGCAGGACACCGGGCATGTTTGAATGGCTTAGCAAACGGTTCCACCCCACACCACGCCCAAGCCACGCCCTGGACCTTGCCAGTTTGCCCGCTATCAAACCGCTGACCGATGCGCCCCTGGCGACCAGCCGGTTGGTGGTACTGGACCTGGAAACCACCGGCCTAAATCCCAAAAAGGATCAGGTCATTGCCGTTGGGGCGGTGGCGATTGACCATCTGGAAATCCCGCTGGACGACCAGTTTGATCTGGTGCTGCAACGACCAGAACTGGATATCAGCGAAACCGTGCTGATCCACGGCATCGGTCCCGAAGCCCTCCGCTACGGTCAGCAGACCGAAGACGCCTTGTTCCAATTGCTGCAGTGGATAAACGGCGACCCGGTGCTGGCCTTCCACGCCGCATTCGATCGGCAGTTCCTTAACAAAGCGCTGAAGCAGGTGCTGGGCTACAGACAGTCGCATATTTGGCTGGACGTGGCCGAACTCATGCCCACCTTATTTCCGGACACGGAAACCGGCGGCCGCCGCCTCGACAACTGGGCGGACCATTTCGGCCTGGAAGCCAGCGCCCGCCATCATGCCGGAGCGGACGCGATGGTTACTGCGGAAATGACCCTGATTGCCCTCGACAAAGCTGCGAAAAGGGGACTCACTACATTGCCGGCGCTGCAAGGCAAGCTTCGCTATTACCGCCGCATCAACGCGATCCACCAGCGCTGACGTCA
The DNA here is from genome assembly GCF_001752365.1 of Marinobacter sp. X15-166B. GTDB lineage: Bacteria > Pseudomonadota > Gammaproteobacteria > Pseudomonadales > Oleiphilaceae > Marinobacter. Next base: position 3,475,975 of record NZ_MEIY01000001.1, read on the forward strand.
ACCCCGCATTGCAATAAAAATCAGCCAGTACGACGTTTTGCTGATGTGCTCCTCGCATTCGTACACTAAAGTCAGAGTTGACAACAGTAAAAAGCAGGAAACGCACAACCGATGTAAACGTTTCCCACGTCAGCAACCCACTCGCTAAAACAACAAAATCAGGAGTGATGTTATGTCTGCTCACAGTTATGAATCGGAAAAGTACTGGAAAGCCAACCTGCGCCTGATCGTAGGGAGCCTGATTGTCTGGGCGGCCGCCTCCTATGGGTTTGCCATATTGCTGCGCCCTCTGCTGGCGTTTATTCAAATAGGCGGTACCGATCTCGGCTTCTGGTTTGCCCAGCAAGGCTCCATCCTCACCTTCATAGTGCTGATCTTCCACTATGCCTGGCAAATGAACCGACTAGACAGAAAATTCGGCCTGGATGAGGAGTAACATCGATGAGTCAATTTACCGTTAACCTGCTCTTTGTCGGGGGCTCCTTTCTCCTCTACATCCTGATCGCGGTGTGGGCCAAAGCCGGCACCACCAAGGATTTCTACGTGGCGGGCAGTGGTGTCCACCCGGTCACCAACGGCATGGCCATTGGTGCGGACTGGATGTCGGCGGCTTCGTTTATTTCCATGGCCGGTATCATCGCGGCGGGTGGGTACGCCAGTTCGGCGTATCTGATGGGGTGGACCGGAGGCTATGTGCTGCTGGCCATGCTGCTGGCCCCCTACCTGCGCAAATTTGGCAAGTTCACCGTCCCGCAGTTCGTCGGCGACCGTTTTTACAGCAACAGCGCGCGCCTGGTGGCGGTTATTTGTCTGATCATTGCCTCGGTCACCTATGTAATCGGGCAAATGGCGGGCGCGGGCGTGGCCTTCTCGCGGTTTCTCGAAGTGGACTCCACCACCGGCCTGATCATTGCTGCGATGGTGGTGTTCGTTTATGCGGTACTCGGCGGTATGAAGGGCATCACCTACACCCAGGTGGCCCAGTACATCGTCCTGATTGTCGCCTACACCATTCCGGCGGTGTTCATTTCTTTACAACTGACCAACAACCCGATTCCCGCCCTCGGTCTGTTCTCGACGCACACCGATTCCGGTGTGCCGCTGTTGACCAAACTGGACGAGGTGATCACCGCACTGGGTTTTCACGACTACACCGCCGACGTCGACAACAAATTGAATATGATGCTGTTTACGCTCACCTTGATGATCGGTACGGCGGGTCTGCCACACGTGATCATCCGATTTTTCACCGTTCCCAAGGTGGCGGATGCACGCTGGTCGGCGGGCTGGGCGCTGGTGTTCATTGCCCTGCTGTACCTGACCGCGCCTGCGGTCGCCTCCATGGCGCGTCTCAATCTGATGACCACCATCTACCCGGAAGGTACCGCGGCCGAGCCCATCCAGTATGAAAACCGGCCCCAGTGGATACGCGAGTGGGAAGTAACGGGGCTGATCGAATTTGAGGACAAGAATCAGGACGGCCGCATCCAGCTGTACGACGACACCTCGGAAGCCTTCAGTGCCGAAGCAGCCGCCCGCGGCTGGGAAGGCAACGAACTGGTGGTGAACCGGGACATTCTGGTGCTGGCCAACCCGGAGATCGCCAACCTGCCCAGCTGGGTGATCGGGTTGATTGCCGCCGGTGGTCTGGCTGCGGCCCTGTCGACGGCGGCCGGACTGCTGCTGGCCATATCCTCCGCCATCAGCCACGACCTGATCAAAAGCACGATCAACCCCCGCATCACGGACAAGGGCGAATTACTGGCCGCACGGATCTCCATGGCCACCGCTATCGTGATCGCCACCTACCTCGGTGCCAATCCGCCCGGATTTGCCGCCCAGGTGGTGGCACTGGCCTTCGGAATCGCCGCTGCGTCCCTGTTCCCCGCGTTAATGATGGGGATCTTCTCCAAACGGGTGAACAACGTCGGCGCGATCGCCGGAATGCTGGCGGGTCTGGTCTTTACCCTGACGTACATTTTTGTGTACAAAGGCTGGTTCTTTATACCCGGCACCAACAATCTGGCGGACATACCCGCCAACTGGGTACTGGGCATTTCTCCCTTGTCCATTGGTGCAGTGGGAGCCATGTTCAACTTTGTGATAGCCTTCGGCGTATCGTCTGTCACCCAGGCGCCACCGCAGGAAATTCAGGATCTGGTGGAAAACGTTCGCTACCCTCGCGGTGCCGGCGCGGCGACCGGTCATTAAGCAACGCGGGTTATCGCCACACCAATGGGTGGCTAAGGGTTAACCCGGAAGCGGGCTTCTTCTTGGAGGAAGCCCGCTTTTTTTGAGGAATCAGTATGTTCTGGAATTTTGTAGCAACCCTGTGTGCCGGCCTTGGCGGTGCCGGAATCGCCCTTACCCTGCGCGCGTCAACCCGCAAGAAAGCCCCACGATGGACAATCCCCGTCTTCGCGGGTCTGGGCATGCTCGGCTACCTGATATACGGTGAGTACACCTGGTTCGCGCACAAACAAACGCAACTTCCGCCAGAGGCGGTGGTGGTAGCCAGTGACAGCGAACCCGTGTTGTGGCGCCCCTGGAGTTTTCTGGTGCCTCAGGTCTCCCGGTTCACGGTCCTGGACACCAACAGCATCGACCGGGACGGCGCCACCCCCGCAGTCCGGCGGTTTTATCTGTACCGGTTTGAGCAATCCTACGCGGATCAGGTCTCCGGTCAGATTCACCTGCTGAACTGTGATATCCGGCAACTGGTCCCCCTGGCAGACGATGGTCAGGCGAATCTGCGGGCCATGCGCACGCTCACGCCCGAGGACCGGCTTTACACCCGGGTGTGTAATTAATACATTTTCAGACTGCCGCCCATCGGGCTTGGTCACCCCACCTCAGGTTTCATGAGAACGTCGGTTTATGCTCAGCGTCTGGTTGTTAGTTCTGATTTCAATAACCTACATTTCCCTGCTGTTTGTAATAGCCTGGGCCGGTGACAAGCATCCGGGACTTTACAAGAAGCGCGTGGCCCGCACCCACATCTACGCGTTGTCACTGGCCGTTTACTTTACCTCATGGACCTTCTATGGTGCGGTCGGCCGTGCCACCCAGGAAGGCCTTGGCTTCCTGTCCGTCTACCTTGGCCCTCTGCTGGTTTTCGTTTTCGGCGCCCCCCTGATTCGCCGCATCATTTACATCAGCAAACGCAACAACAGCACCTCTATTGCGGATTTCATTGCGTCACGATACGGCAAGTCCCAGTCGCTCGCGGCTCTGGTTGCGGTGGTCGCCCTGATTGGCAGTGTGCCTTACATTGCCCTCCAGCTTAAAGCCATCGCCATGGGGTTCAGCATGCTGGCGGATGCGGACACCATTCCGGGCACCCAGGCCGCGTGGAAAGATTCCGCCTGGTACATCACTCTGGTGCTCGCGGTGTTTTCCGTGTTGTTCGGAACCCGTCACCTGGAGTCTACCGAACACCATCGCGGCATGATTCAGGCCATAGCGTTTGAATCGCTGGTCAAACTGATTGCCTTTATCGCCGTTGGGTTGTTCGTCGGCTACGGCCTCTACAACGGGTTCGGCGATCTGGTGAATACCGTTCGGGCCGCCGACCTGGTGGGCACCCTGACCACCGATACCTTCAACACCACGGCATTTGTTACCCAGACTCTGGTGGCGATGCTGGCCATTATCTGCCTGCCGCGACAGTTCCACGTGATGGTGGTGGAAAACACCGACCACCGGGATTTCGAAACCGCACGCTGGGCCATGCCGGCCTATCTGATAATTGCCAGCGCCTTTGTGTTGCCCATAGCAGCGGCCGGCCTGCTGCTGCCCGGCGGTGTGCCGGGCAATCCGGACACGCTGATTCTCAACCTGCCCATCCTTGCAGGCCAGACCTGGCTGGCAGTGCTCGCTTTTCTCGGCGGTGGCTCGGCCGCTGCCGCGATGGTCATTGTGTGTTCGGTGGCCATTGCCACCATGGTCAGTAATGAAATCATCATGCCCGCACTGTTGCGGTTTTTCCGCCCCCGGATGAACCGACGCGACGACCTGAGCTATCTTCTGTTGGGTATTCGCCGAGTGGCGATCGTCGTGATCCTGCTGATCGCCTACGGTTTTTACCAACTGGCGGAAAAAGACTACAGCCTCACTGCCTTTGGGTTGCTCTCGTTTGCCGCAGTGGCCCAATTTGGTCCGGCTCTGGTGGGCGGCATCCTGTGGCGACGCGGCAACCACACCGGGGCAATCTGGGGGCTGATGATCGGGTCGCTCCTGTGGGTTTACACATTACTGCTGCCGGCGATGGCCACCGCCGGCTGGTTTGATAGCGGCTTCATAGAGACCGGTCTGTGGGGCATCAGCTGGACCCGCCCCACCGCCCTGTTCGGTCTGCAACTGGATACCGTCAGTCACGGCATCATCTGGAGTCTGGGGCTGAATACCCTGATTTACATCGGGTTGTCCATGCTGACCCGTCAGCGGGTCCGGGAAAAAATACAGATCGCCTCCTTTTTCCATGACCCGCAACCGCGAATTGAAACCCCACAGCAGCAGGCTTGGGAGCGACAGGTTTTAACCGCCGACCTGCAAGCGCTTGCGGAACGCTTTATGGGTGAAGAGCGCGCCGAGGCGGTGTTCAGAAACTACGAACGGCGTAACGCCATCCGGCTGACCCCGCAACGGCCGGCATCCTCACACTTGATGAAATTTACCGAGCGTCAGCTCGCCTCTGTGATTGGTGCGTCCACCGCCCGGGTCGTTTTGGAGTCCACCCTGACCGGTCGTGACATGCAAATTGAAGACGTGGTCAGCATCGTGGATGAAGCCTCTCAGGCCATGACCTTCAGCCGCGAACTGCTGCAGTCTGCCATTGAAAACATCAGTCTGGGTGTGTCGGTCATGAACCTGCGACAGGAATTGGTGGCATGGAACCAGAACTACCTCGATTTGTTTTCCTACCCCAAAGAATTTGTCCGGGTTGGCCGAAGCATGAGCGATCTGATGCGATTCAACCTGACCAGCGCCAACCTGCCTGCCCGCAAAATCGATGAAATGATTGAGGATCACCTCAACGCCATGCGGGCAGGCAAACCTATGTCCTACGAGCGCCACCGCCCTGACGGCACCGTGATTAAAACGGAAGGCAGCCCCATCCCCGGCGGCGGTTATGTCATCACCTTTCAGGACGTCACCTCGATGCGGCGCACCGAACAGGCACTGAAAGAAACCAACACCTACTTGGAGCAACGGGTCAAAGAGCGCACTCAGGAACTTCAGGTCATCAATGAACAAATGCTGAAGGCGACCTCCATTGCCGAGCAAGCCAACCAGAGTAAAACCCGCTTTCTGGCATCTGCCAGTCATGATTTGTTGCAACCACTGAATGCGGCCCGGCTGTTTACCTCGGCGTTATCGGTCAAGGCGCAGGACACCGACATGCAAGAGCTGGTCAGTCACATCGACAGTTCCCTCGGGGCGGCGGAAGAAATCATCAGCACCCTGTTGGATATTTCCAAGCTCGACGCAGGTGCCCTGGAGCCGCAAATTACCCGTTTTCCCGTCAATGACATGTTCAGAAGTCTGGCCACGGACTTTTCAGCCATCGCCCAGGACCAGAGGTTGCACCTGACGGTGGTTAGCTGCAGTGCGTGGATTGAATCGGACATGCAGATGTTGCGTCGGGTGCTCCAGAACCTCCTGTCCAACGCGATCCGGTATACGGATCAAGGTCGGGTGTTACTCGGCTGCCGCCGACTGAAAGGCGCGTTGCGAATCGAAGTGTGGGATACCGGCCGTGGCATACCCAAGGATCAGCTCACGCACATATTTGAGGAATTCCGCCGGCTCCACCAGGGGGATTCCAAAGGTCTCGGGTTGGGTCTGGCCATTGTTGACCGCATCAGTGGCATGCTGGGTCACGCGGTCAGCGTCAATTCGCATCAGGGGCGCGGCAGTGTGTTTGGCATTACCGTACCCATGGCCCCCGCCGAAACACCGCCCACCGTTCACGGGGAGCCCAGTCCCTCCAAGCGGAGCGTGTCCAGCCTGAAAGGCCGCAATGTGCTGTGCATTGATAACGATGATCACATTCTGCAGGGTATGGTTGCGCTGTTAAGCAACTGGCAGTGCCAGGTAAGCACCGCTAACAGCCTCGAAGACGCCCTTCAGGTTCTTGCGGGCCAGACCCCGGATATCATCCTCGCCGACTACCAACTGGATGAAGACAAGAATGGACTGGATGCCATGGACGCCATCCGCGCGGCGCGGCAACAGGACATACCGGGTATTCTCATTACCGGCTACCTCGACCCGTCCGTAAAAGAAGATGCGCTGGTGCGGGGTTACCAGGTGCTCTACAAGCCGGTCAAACCGGCCGCGCTTAGAGCCTTGGTTAATAAGTTATTGAAAAAACGCCAACAGTAACCGCTCAACAAACCGATTCAACAACCGTAGCAAACTCCCAACAGCATCGCTGGCGGGGTTTTGAAACCGCAGACGCGTTGCAACCCTGACCGAAGGGCGTGCGTGCACCTCTCGAGCGCTCTGGGAGGGCATGAATAGCGATCGATATGAGCTCTTTGTATCACGCAGATTGCCTTGCACGCCCCCTTCCACTTCTGCTGCTATTCGTTTCCCCTGCTGATTTCACACAACAACGCCCTGCTAACCAGCGGGTTGGCCAGGTCTGCTGATCAATCCAAGTCGAGTTAATAGTCAAAAGCAGCCAACTGGACATTGCGCAGGGTGAAAAAGTCAGGAACTATAAAAAAGGTAACAAGGGTGTGAAGCCCGGAAGGGCTGCGAACCAAAAAAAGGTGATCGTATCGGCAATAAAAAAGCCCCTGCAGGAAACCTGCAGGGGCTTTCGGTATTCAGCGTCTGACGATGACCTGCCTTGCTCAGGCCTGGCGGCCTTCGGCCCTTCGGGCCCGCCGTCGCTGCGCTCCGGCGTCCTGCGCGTGCCTTTGGCACGCTGGTCACATGGAGCCGTTGTAGTGGCAGAAGGTGATCGTATCTAAAATCAAAAAAACCCCAGCAGTTACCTGCTGGGGTTGTTTTATTTAAGAGTCTGACGATGACCTACTCTCACATGGGCAAGTGCCACACTACCATCGGCGCAGGCCTGTTTCACTTCTGAGTTCGAGATGGGATCAGGTGGTTCCAAGCCGCTATGGTCGTCAGACAAAACGGTTGATCACTGGGAAGGATGAGAAAGACGGGCGATTTCGTCG
>NZ_MEIY01000002.1 GCF_001752365.1 Marinobacter sp. X15-166B
CAGTTGTCTTGGGGTTATATAGTCAAGCAACTAAGCGCATACGGTGGATGCCTTGGCAGTCAGAGGCGATGAAAGACGTGGTAGCCTGCGATAAGCTTCGGGGAGGTGGCAAACAACCTGTGATCCGGAGATCTCTGAATGGGGAAACCCACCCGATTTCGGTCGGGTATCTTGCACTGAATACATAGGTGTAAGAGGCGAACCGGGGGAACTGAAACATCTAAGTACCCCGAGGAAAAGAAATCAACCGAGATTCCCTCAGTAGCGGCGAGCGAACGGGGACCAGCCCTTAAGCTGAACAACTGGTAGGAGAAGGCTCTGGAAAGTGCCGCCATAGTGGGTGATAGCCCTGTATCCGAAACCTGAGTTCAGTGAAATCGAGTAGGACGGGGCACGAGAAACCTTGTCTGAATATGGGGGGACCATCCTCCAAGGCTAAATACTCCTGACTGACCGATAGTGAACCAGTACCGTGAGGGAAAGGCGAAAAGAACCCCTGTGAGGGGAGTGAAATAGATCCTGAAACCGTATGCGTACAAGCAGTCGGAGCGGACTTGTTCCGTGACGGCGTACCTTTTGTATAATGGGTCAGCGACTTATGTTCAGTGGCGAGGTTAACCGTGTAGGGGAGCCGTAGGGAAACCGAGTCTGAATAGGGCGCATCAGTCGCTGGACATAGACCCGAAACCGAGCGATCTATCCATGAGCAGGTTGAAGGTGCCGTAACAGGCACTGGAGGACCGAACCCACTGTCGTTGAAAAGCCAGGGGATGACTTGTGGATCGGAGTGAAAGGCTAATCAAGCTCGGAGATAGCTGGTTCTCCCCGAAATCTATTTAGGTAGAGCCTCGGACGAATACCACTGGGGGTAGAGCACTGTTTCGGCTAGGGGGTCATCCCGACTTACCAACCCGATGCAAACTCCGAATACCAGTGAGTACTATCCGGGAGACACACAGCGGGTGCTAACGTCCGTTGTGGAAAGGGAAACAACCCAGACCGCCAGCTAAGGTCCCCAAGTACCAGTTAAGTGGGAAACGATGTGGGAAGGCTTAGACAGCTAGGAGGTTGGCTTAGAAGCAGCCATCCTTTAAAGAAAGCGTAATAGCTCACTAGTCGAGTCGGCCTGCGCGGAAGATGTAACGGGGCTCAAACTGGTCACCGAAGCTGCGGCTGCCTACTTTGTAGGCGGGGTAGGGGAGCGTTCTGTAAGCCTGCGAAGGTGAGTTGAGAAGCTTGCTGGAGGTATCAGAAGTGCGAATGCTGACATGAGTAACGACAATGGGGGTGAAAAACCCCCACGCCGGAAGACCAAGGTTTCCTGCGCAACGCTAATCGGCGCAGGGTGAGTCGGCCCCTAAGACGAGACCGAAAGGTGTAGTCGATGGGAAACGGGTTAATATTCCCGTACCTTGGACAGCTGCGATGGAGAGACGGAGAAGGCTAGGTGAGCCGGGCGACGGTTGTCCCGGTTTAAGCGTGTAGGAAGAGGGATTAGGCAAATCCGGTCCCTCAATTCTGAGACGTGACGACGAGTGTCTACGGACGCGAAGTCATTGATGCCCTGCTTCCAGGAAAATCTTCTAAGCTTCAGGCTGTTCGAGACCGTACCCCAAACCGACACAGGTGGTCAGGTAGAGAATACCAAGGCGCTTGAGAGAACTCGGGTAAAGGAACTAGGCAAAATGGTGCCGTAACTTCGGGAGAAGGCACGCCGGTGTGTACGTGAAGCCCCTGCGGGTGGAGCGGAAGCCGGCCGAAGATACCAGGCCCCTGCGACTGTTTATTAAAAACACAGCACTGTGCAAACACGAAAGTGGACGTATACGGTGTGACGCCTGCCCGGTGCCGGAAGGTTAATTGATGGGGTTAGCATTCGTGCGAAGCTCTTGATCGAAGCCCCGGTAAACGGCGGCCGTAACTATAACGGTCCTAAGGTAGCGAAATTCCTTGTCGGGTAAGTTCCGACCTGCACGAATGGCGTAACGACGGGGGCGCTGTCTCTACCCGAGACTCAGTGAAATTGAAATCGCCGTGAAGATGCGGTGTATCCGCGGCTAGACGGAAAGACCCCGTGAACCTTTACTATAGCTTCACAGTGAACTTTGAATATGCTTGTGTAGGATAGCTGGGAGGCTTTGAAACCATGACGCCAGTTGTGGTGGAGCCGACCTTGAAATACCAGCCTGGCATGTTTGAGGTTCTAACTTGGCCCCCTGATCGGGGGTGAGGACATTGTGTGGTGGGTAGTTTGACTGGGGCGGTCTCCTCCTAAAGTGTAACGGAGGAGCACAAAGGTGGGCTAAGTACGGTCGGACATCGTACGGTTAGTGTAATGGCACAAGCCCGCTTAACTGCGAGACAGACACGTCGAGCAGGTGCGAAAGCAGGTCATAGTGATCCGGTGGTTCTGTATGGAAGGGCCATCGCTCAACGGATAAAAGGTACTCCGGGGATAACAGGCTGATACCGCCCAAGAGTTCACATCGACGGCGGTGTTTGGCACCTCGATGTCGGCTCATCACATCCTGGGGCTGAAGCCGGTCCCAAGGGTATGGCTGTTCGCCATTTAAAGTGGTACGCGAGCTGGGTTTAGAACGTCGTGAGACAGTTCGGTCCCTATCTGCCGTGGACGTTGGAGATTTGAGGAAAGCTGCTCCTAGTACGAGAGGACCGGAGTGGACGAACCGCTGGTGTGCCAGTTGTCTCGCCAGAGGCACTGCTGGGTAGCTACGTTCGGACAGGATAACCGCTGAAAGCATCTAAGCGGGAAGCCCCTTCCAAGATGAGATCTCCCCGGACCTTCGGGTCCCTGAAGAGCCGTTCAAGACCAGGACGTTGATAGGTCGGGTGTGTAAGCGCTGCGAGGCGTTGAGCTAACCGATACTAATTGCTCGTGCGGCTTGACTATATAACACCCAAGACAATTGCGGATAA
>NZ_MEIY01000003.1 GCF_001752365.1 Marinobacter sp. X15-166B
GTAAGCGACCGGTAAACCCATCTTGAGCCTGACTCCGAAGCCGTCAGGATAGTGTCCACTTATTCTTTAGTGGACACTTACTATGAGCAACTTAAGCGTAACCAAGCCTTACCAACCGCGTCGCCGGCACGCCCCGGAATTCAAAGCCAGACTGGTGGTCGAGTGCCAAAAGCCCGGAGCTTCTGTTTCCCGCATTGCCCTGGATAATGGCCTTAATGCCAACATGCTCCGACGGTGGATAAACGAGGCACGACGGGCCGGCAATCAGCCATCAACGTCGCCCGCGTTCGTGCCGGTCAATTTGCCAGCGAAGGCTACCCCGGTAGTGGAAAAGCATCGCACCATCCGCATCGAGATTCCCCGTGCCGGTGGGCCGGTTGTGGTGGAATGGCCGGCCGAGCAAGCTGATCAGTGCGCGGCGTTTCTGCGCGAACTGTTGCCATGATCCGCATTGACGAAATCTGGCTGGCCACCGAACCGCTGGATATGCGGGCTGGGCCAGACACGGCGTTAGCGCGTGTTGTTCAGGTGTTTGGCTCGGCCAGACCTCATTGCGCTTACCTGTTCGCCAACAAACGGGGCAACCGGATGAAGGTGCTGATCCACGATGGCTTGGGTATCTGGCTGTGTGCCCGCCGATTGAACCGGGGTAAGTTCCACTGGGGCGAATCCTGGCGCGGTGATCAGTTGCGTCTGACCGATGAACAACTGTCCGCCCTGGTTCAGGGGTTACCCTGGCAACGCCTCGGGGCTGAGGGCGTGATCTCGGTGCTGTAAACCACAAGCCGATCTCCCAGACTATAACCAGAAAATCGCATCGTCACTGAGTCAGAGGCTTGGCATACTTCCCGGTATGTCACAACGTCCCGATCTTGACCAACTCTCCGCCGATCAACTCCGTGCCCTGGTCACGGATCTGTTCGATCGTGTTGAAAATAAGGATCGCGCACTCGTACACCGCGATGCAGTGATCGAGAAACTGACCCACGAAGTGGCGATCCTTAAACGCCACAAGTTCGCTCGACGCAGCGAGCAACTGGATGCGGTTCAAGGTCGCTTGCTGGATGAGCTGATCGACAGCGACATTGCGGCCATCGAGGCTGAACTGGCACAACTCACACCCACTGAAACACTGGCCAAGCCAAAAGCACAACCCAAACGGGCTTCGTTGCCACCGGAGTTGCCCCGCACCCTGATCCACCACGAACCCGAAAACACCCAGTGCCGCTGTGGCTGCCAGCTCAAGCGCATAGGCGAAGACGTCAGTGAGAAACTGGACTACGTGCCTGGCGAGTTTACGGTAGAGCGCCACATCCGTGGCAAATGGGCCTGCGCGCAGTGCGAAACCCTGACCCAGGCACCGGTGCCGCCGCAAGTCATCAACAAGGGCATCCCCACCGCCGGATTACTGGCTCAGGTGTTGGTCGCCAAGTACGCGGATCATTTACCCCTGTACCGCCAGGAACGCATCTTCGGCCGTGCCGGCCTCGCCATCCCGCGCTCCACTCTGGCCGAGTGGGTGGGCGCTTGTGGTGTGCAGTTGCAGCCTCTGGTGGATGCACTGAGAAACGCCTTGCTGGAACACACGGTCCTGCACGCCGACGAAACACCGGTCAGCATGCTGGCTCCGGGCAAGAAGAAAACCCACAGAGCCTACGTCTGGGCCTATTGCACCACACCGTTCTCGGATCTTAAGGCGGTCGTTTACGACTTCGCCCCCACCCGAGCGGGCGAACACGCCCGCACCTTCCTGGGTGACTGGCAAGGCAAACTGGTCTGCGACGATTACTCGGGTTACAAGGCCGGCTTCGGCAACGGCATCACCGAAATCGGTTGCCTGGCCCATGCTCGGCGCAAGTTCTACGACTTGCATCAGGCCAACCAGAGTCAAATAGCGGCACAGGCCCTGGAATACATCGGTCAGTTGTATCAGATTGAGCGAGAAACCAAAGACCTGCCGCCGGACCAACGACAACGAATCAGAGATGAAAAAGCCCGACCCATTGCGGATGCTCTGCACCAATGGATGTTGGCGCATCGACAGAAAGTGCCGGATGGCTCCGGCACGGCCAGGGCTATGGATTACAGCCTCAAGCGTTGGGTAGCGCTGACGCGCTATCTGGACGATGGTGCGGTGCCCATCGATAACAACTGGGTGGAAAACCAGATCCGGCCTTGGGCGCTGGGTCGGAGCAACTGGCTGTTCGCCGGCTCACTGAGAAGTGGTCAACGTGCCGCTGCGGTGATGACGCTGATCCAGTCCGCCAAACTGAATGGGCACGATCCTTATGCCTATCTAAAAGATGTGCTGACGAGACTGCCGACGCAGAAAAACAACGCCATTGGCGAGTTGCTACCACACAACTGGACGCCGGCGATCGTTAGCAAGGTGTGATGGCCGGCCGCTTAC
>NZ_MEIY01000004.1 GCF_001752365.1 Marinobacter sp. X15-166B
TGTCAATAACAGTGAAGTATGACCGTTTTTTATCAGTTTAGATTGTCCGGTTTTCATCAGTTTTCAGTGTCCGGTTTTTGAGTGTTGGTGCTGTCAGATTGCTCCTGTTGTTGAGTAGTACCGGGGACGAGACCGGCTTTTCGTTTGTCCTTCAACCGGTAGCTTTCGCCCTTGATATTCAGTGTCGTTGAGTGGTGCAGCAGGCGGTCCAGTATCGCGGTGGCGATAACCTGATCTCCGAACACCTCACCCCAGTCCATAAAGCTTTTGTTGGAGGTCAGGATCGTGCTGGCCCGCTCGTAACGCCGGTTGATCAAGCGGAAGAACAAGCTGGCTTCTTCCCGGGTCATGGGCAGGTAACCGATCTCGTCGAGCATCAGCACCTTCGGGTAAGACAGTTGCTGTAACTGCCGATCCAACCGGTTTTCCTGGCGGGCTTTGATCAGCGTGCTCACCAGGCGGTCCAGGGTCATGAACAGTACGCGGTGGCCGGCTTCCGCGGCCTTGACGCCAAGGGCGACGGCCAGATGGGTTTTGCCAACGCCCGGCGGACCCAGCAGGATCACGTTCTCATTGCGTTCCACGAACCCCAGGCCGGAGAGTTCCCGCACCAGTTTGCGGTCGATGCTTGGCTGGAAGCTGAAGTCGAACTGTTCCAGGGTTTTAATCCAGGGCAGTCGGGCCTGCTTGAGGCGCGTATCCAGTCCCTTCTGGTGGCGGCCACCCCATTCCTGAGCCAGGGCCTGCTCCAGGAACTCCCGGTAGTTCAGATCCTTTTTGCTGGCGTGCTCGCACAGGGTGTCCAGGGCGGCTTGCAGGTGATCCATTTTGAGTCGGTCGAGGAGCTGATCCAGGTTCATTGGAGCACCTCCTCATACACAGCCAGACTCCGGTGCTGCACCGGCATTACTTCTTGCCAAAGAGGCTCATGGTGCTCAGCGACGGTTTGCCAGCCATGCTTGCGATCAGTCATCCGGTGACGGGCCACCTCCTGGCCGCGCAGGTCGTAGACGGTGAGTTCGCCGTCCAGGCTGATGCGAATGTTCACGCGTTGGCCACAACACTCCGCTGGCACACTGTAGCGGTTGCCATACACATCGATGTAAGCATCCCAGCCTACGTGCCGGATGTCGTAGTAGCGGGTGTCGAAGTCATCAGCAGGCCTTGGCAGAAGGTGGGGTAGCTCTTCCTGGAACCGCTCAGCCGGGGTTTGTCGGAACCGCCGCAGCATGCGCTGCTTAGCACCGGTATCCAACCAGTGCTCCAGCAACTGGTTCAGGTGGGCGTAGCTGTCGAAGCTGCGATACCGTTGGAAGAAGTGGTGCTTCACGTAACTCACCATGCGTTCGGTCTTGCCCTTGGTTCTGGGCCTCTGGGGCCGACAGGCACGAGCGGTGAAACCATAGTGGTTGGCCAGTTCCAGAAAGCCGGCATTGAAAATGATCTTGCCATCCCGATCGTGGCGAACCACCGCCGCCTTCTGGTTATCCACCAGAACGCTGGCCGGGACACCGCCAAAGTACCGGAAGGCCTGAACCAGCGACTCGTAGGTGTGCTCCGCATCCTGGCGCGGACCGGCCCAGATGTGAAAATGCCGGGAATACCCGAGGATGTTGACTGCGAAGTTGACGGTGCGGAGCCGACCGCCCATCTCTGCCCTTGTCTCGCCCCAGTCATGCTGGAGCTGTTTGCCGGGAAGCGTCTCATAGCGCACGGTTCGCTTGCTCGCACGCAATGGGCGCTTGGGCTGGATGTAGCCGCGAACGAGGGTGGACGAGCCGGTATAACCCCGTTCGCGCAGCTTCTGGAAAATCACTTCGGCGTTCCAGACCTCATCGGCCAACTGCTCATCGATATAAGGCTTAAAGGGATCCAGTTTGCTGGGTCGACGAGTCTTCGGTTTGCCGGTGGGCGGAGCCGGTAGGGCCAGATAGCGACGCACCGTGCGTTCTGAACAGCCAATACGATGGGCAATATCCACAATGTGTGCCCCTTGCTTCCGCAGTTGCTTTATCATGTGAAAGTCCTCTCGGCTTTGCATGGTTGTTTTCCTTTCTGGTTTCGTCACCTTCAAGGAAAGGCCATGCGGGTCGGGAGGACAATCTATCCTGACAATTTACGGACTTTTAGCACTGGTGCTGACA